>NZ_JBUBHN010000001.1:0-2348144 GCF_057197985.1 Lactobacillus sp. WILCCON 0059 | reverse complement strand
AAAACATTCCCTCCAAAAAATTTTTTAGCAAAATTATTTTAGCATTTACTGACCAGGTTTTCCACAGGTGGAAGAAAGAAATCCAGAATCCACAGGTTGTGGACAAGAAATAAAAAGATGACTGTGAACTCTGCCGATAATTTTATCAAAATCGGCCAAAAGTGGATAAGTCTTGTGGACAACTTTTCTTAGAACGGCAAAAGGAGAGCCTGGTTTTGACCGGACATATCCACAGGGTGTTGAAAAAGTTTTTGACAGGGTGTGGACTGTGGATAAGTCTGCAAAAAAGCCTGTTGATTGCCGGGAAAAAATTTTTTCGCGGTCTGCTTTCTGTCCACAGGCGGGGGATTAGCTTCAGGCAGTCTAAGGAAAAAATCGGGCAAGTTTGCAAGAAAAAGCTTGGTTTTTTTTGATTTCCGTGCTATTCTAGATAAGAAATTGTGCACGTAGCACTAAAAAATGGAGGTGCAAATATATGTCAACTAAGAGAACTTACCAACCTAAGAAGCGTCACCGTTCACGCGTTCACGGCTTCATGAAGCGTATGGCTACAAGCAACGGCCGTAAGGTATTGGCTAGACGCCGTGCAAAGGGTAGAAAAGTATTATCTGCTTAAGCCACTGAATCCCAGTGGTTTTTTTAATTTGCAAGAGTGTAAAGAGCTTTGAGAAAGTCATATCGAGTTAAATCTGAACAGGATTTTCAGACCGTCTTTGAAAATGGCGAATCAGTTGCCAACCGGGCTTTTGTGATCTATGTCCTGCCTAGAAAGCAGAATAAGCATTTTCGCGTCGGCATCTCTGTCGGCAAGAAGGTCGGTCACACGGCCGTCGTGCGCAACCGTCTCAAGCGCTACATCAGGGCGGTGCTGACCGAGAACCGGGATCGGATTAAGCCGGACCTGGACTTCTTGGTGATTGCCAGACCCTACGCTCGCGATTTTGATTGGGAAAAGACGCGGGAAAACCTGCTTCACGCGCTGAACCTGGCCCACGTCATTGAAGAAGAGCCAAATAAAGAGGAAAAATAGTGAAGGACATTTTATCGAAGAAGAGTACCAAGCGCCTTCTGGCCGCTCTGGCACTGGTGACGGTTTTTGCCCTTGTTCTGAGCGGCTGCGCTTCGCAGACCACCAAGAAGCCAACGCCGATCTCCCATAATTCCAGCAACTGGTGGGATGCCTGGGTAGTTTACTACCTCTCCCAGTTCGTGCTTTGGATTGCCAAAGTCTGCGGGGGCAGCTACGGCTGGGCCATCATCATCTTTACGGTTATCATCCGGGTGATCCTCCTGCCTTTGAACGCGGTGCAGATCAACAGCACCAGAAAGATGCAGGAGATCCAGCCGGAACTGAAGGCCCTGCAAGAGAAGTACTCCAGCAAGGACCTGGAGACCCGGAACAAGCTGAATGAAGAAACGCAGAAGCTTTACAAGGAAGCGGGCGTCAATCCTTACGCCGGCTGCCTGCCGATGGTCATCCAACTGCCGGTTATGTGGGCCCTGTACCAGGCCATCTGGCGGACGCCAGAGCTGCAGAACGGTAAATTCTTGTGGATGGACCTGGGCAAGCCAGACCCATACTACATCCTGCCGGTTTTGGCAGCGGTATTTACCTTCCTGTCCTCATATATCGCGACTCTGTCGGTGCCTAAGTCTTCCCAGACCACGATGACCAAGGTCATGAGCTATGCCATGGCGATCATGGTCGGGATCGGGGCCATCGTCTTCCAGTCCGCGATCTCCCTTTACTGGGTGATCTCCAACCTCTTCCAGGTTGGCCAGACCCTGGTCCTGCAGAACCCATTCAAGTACCGCAGGGAACAGGAAGCCAAGGAAGAAGCTGAACGCGAGCGCCAGCGCAAGATGCGGCGGGCTTACAAGCGGATCAAGCGGAAATAATTGAATATTCATCTAAAGTTTTTTAGATAAAGTAGTGAAAGTGCTTTATCCATCATTTTTCATGGTGGAAATTGCGCTTTTTTTATTGGAAAAAAACGAGGTAACGAGATGGTTCAACGTTTAACTGAATTTGATACGATCGCGGCGATCTCAACGCCGCTGGGAGAAGGCGGGATCTCCATCGTCCGCGTCTCCGGGGAAGATGCGGTCGCCATTGTCAACCGCTTGTTTAAGGGCAAGGACTTGGAAAAAGTTCCCAGCCACACGATCAACTACGGCCACATCGTGGATCCGGCGACTGGGCAGGTGATTGACGAGGTCATGGCCTCCGTCATGCTGGCGCCGAAGACTTTTACCAAGGAAGACATCGTGGAAATCAACTGCCACGGGGGGATCGTGGTCACTAACGACATCCTGCAGCTGCTCTTGGCCAATGGGGCCAGAATGGCTGACCCGGGCGAATTTACCAAGCGGGCCTTCGTCAATGGCCGGATCGACCTGACCCAGGCTGAAAGCGTGATGGACATCATCCGGGCCAAGACTGACAAGGCCCGGCAGGTGGCGGTCAAGCAGCTCTCCGGCGGCCTCTTGACGGAAATCCGGGCCCTGCGCCAGGAAATCCTGGACGTTTTGGCCAATGTCGAGGTCAATATCGACTACCCGGAATACGATGAAGAAGAAGTGACGGCGCAAAAGATGCTGGCTTGCGCGGAAGATGTTAGCGGCAAGATTGATCGCCTCTTGGAAACGGCCCAGGAGGGGCAGATTCTCAGAAACGGCTTGAAGACGGCGATTGTCGGCCGGCCTAACGTGGGCAAGTCCTCTCTTTTGAACTACTTGACCCAAAGCGACAAGGCGATCGTGACGGATGTGGCCGGAACCACCCGGGACACCCTGGAAGAGTTCGTGTCCGTCAAGGGGGTGCCGCTGGAGTTGATCGACACGGCCGGGATTCACCATACCGAGGACCAGGTGGAAAAAATCGGGGTTGAGCGGTCGAAGAAGGCCATTGCCCAGGCGGACCTGATCCTGCTTTTGCTGGACGGCAGCCAGGAATTAACGGAAGAAGACCGGCAGCTTTTGGATCTGACAAATGGCAAAAAGCGGATCATCGTGCTGAATAAAACGGACCTGGGTCAGAAGCTGGCCGCGTCTGAGATCGCTGAAGAAAGCGGCAGTGAAGTGATCAGCACCTCGATCATGATGAAGGAAAACCTGGACGAATTGGAAGCCTTGATCAAGAAGCTGTTCTTCAAGGGGATCGAAAACTCCAACGACCAGGTTCTGGTGACCAACCAGCGGCAGGCGGGCCTTTTGGCCAAGGCCAAGCAGCAATTGGCCGACGTGGCCAGCGGGATTGAAGACGGGATGCCGGTCGACCTGGTCCAGATCGACTTTACCGGAGCCTGGGAAAGCCTGGGCGAAATCACCGGAGATAGCGCGCCAGATGAATTGATCAATGACCTCTTCAGTCAGTTCTGCTTAGGGAAATAGCGAGGAAGGCAAGGAAGACGAAAAAGATGAAGACTTATGTTTCAAACGAATATGACGTAATCGTGGTCGGCGCCGGCCACGCGGGCTGCGAAGCAGCCCTGGCCAGTGCCCGGATGGGGGAGAAGACCCTGCTTTTGACCATCGGCCTGGACATGGTGGCCTTTATGCCCTGCAACCCGTCAGTCGGCGGCCCGGCCAAGGGGACCGTGGTCAGAGAAATCGACGCTTTAGGCGGGGAGATGGGCAAAAACATCGACAAGACCTACATCCAGATGCGGATGCTGAACACGGGCAAGGGGCCGGCTGTCCGGGCATTAAGAGCCCAAGCTGACAAGTGGGACTACCACGAAGAGATGAAGCGGACCATCGAAAACACCCCTAATTTGACCCTGCGCCAGGCGGTCGTTGACGACTTGATCGTTGAAGACGGGGAATGCCGGGGCGTGGTGACCAACACCGGGGCCCGCTACCGGGCCAAGAGCGTGGTCTTGACGACAGGGACCGCGGCCAGAGGGCGGATTTTTATCGGGGAACTGAACTACTCATCCGGCCCCAACAACACGATTCCAGCCATCAAGCTGTCAGAAAGCCTGGAGAGACTGGGCTTCAAGCTGCGCCGCTTTAAGACCGGGACGCCGCCGCGGGTCAACAAGCACACCATCGACTACTCCAAGACCGAAGAAGAGCCGGGTGACAAGGAACCCCGCCACTTCTCCTTTACCAGCAAGGATGAAGACTACCTGACTGACCAGACTTCCTGCTGGATGACCTACACCAACCCGAAGACCCATGAAATCATCAATGAAAACCTGGACCGGTCACCGATGTTCTCCGGTGACATCGTCGGGGTAGGGCCGCGCTACTGCCCGTCAATTGAAACCAAGGTCGTCCGTTTCGCTGACAAGGACCGGCACCAGATCTTCCTGGAACCGGAAGGGCGGAAGACGGAAGAAATCTATGTCGGGGACTTTTCAACCTCCATGCCGGAAGAAATCCAGCTGGAAATGCTGCACACGGTCGCCGGCCTGGAAAAGGTTGAAATGATGCGGCCGGGCTACGCCATTGAATACGACGTGGTCGACCCATGGCAGTTGACCCACACTTTAGAAACCAAGCGGATCAAGCACCTGTATACGGCCGGGCAGATGAACGGGACTTCCGGCTATGAAGAAGCCGCTGGCCAGGGCTTGATTGCCGGGATTAACGCGGCCTTGAGCGCGGAAGGCAAGCCAGCCTTTACCCTGGGGCGCGATGAAGCCTACATCGGGGTTTTGATCGATGACCTGGTAACCAAGGGGACGGAAGAACCTTACCGGCTCTTGACCAGCCGGGCTGAATACCGCCTGCTCCTCCGTCACGACAATGCCGACCTCCGCTTGACGGAAAAGGGGCATGACCTGGGCTTGATTGACGATGATCGCTATGCTGAATTTTTGGCCAAGAAGGAACTGATCCAGGAAGACCTGGACCGGCTGGGCGAGATCACCGTCCACCCGACCATTGCCGTCAACGAATACCTGGCTGGTTTAGGCGAAACTGGCTTAAACGGCGGGGTCAAGGCAGATGTCTTCCTCAGACGGCCAAAGGTGACGGTTGAAGACGTTGAGCGCCTGACCGGGCAGAAACTGGCCGGGGACCGCTATGTCAAGGAACAGGTGGAAATCGACATCAAGTATGCCGGCTACATCAAGAAGCAGGAGATTCAAGTGGCCCGCCTGCGCCGGCAGGAAGCCAAGAAGATCCCGAAGGACATCGACTATGACCAGATCGAGGGCCTGGCTACGGAAGCCCGGGAGAAGTTCGCCAAGATCCGGCCGGAAACCCTGGCCCAGGCGGAAAGAATCTCCGGGGTCAACCCGGCCGATTTGGCCATCTTGAGCGTCTACGTGCAAAACGGAAAATACGCCAAGGTTCAGAAGTAAGTTAAAAGGCGAACCCGGTGGGGTTCGCCTTTTTTTGCTGTGGGGGGATGCATATGGCTTTTTTGAGTGGATAAAAAATGAGAGTAATTCTCAATTGTTTTTGTTCTTTCTAGTGAGCTTAGTTCCGATAGCGATAAGCAAAACGACTACGGTGTAGCCACCGCCAAGCAGCAACTCTGCAAACCAGAATTGGCTGCTGGCACTAGCGAGGTGCTCACCAAAAATCATGGGACCGAAGCAGTAATAGGCATTGTAGAGGGTGATTAAGACTAGACCAAATATAATGATCAAGACTAATCCACCAAGCCAACTGACTAACTTTTTAATGAAATTCATCCCAACCACATTCGGCGCCCCAAAGAGCTACAGATCCCCAACCAATTCCAGGCATAGCAAGTTTTGCAAGACGCTTAACGGCAAAGCTTGCTACTTTCTTAGATGCATATTTAGTTATTGTGCGTACCATTATAGAAGAGGCCTTTTTCCAGGCGTGTGATTTTAAATACTTAACTGTTAAAGGTTTAAATATTACTTTTGCTAGATTTTTAAGTTCACCCATACCCATTTTATTTAGCATACATTTTCCTCTTTTTTCGAAAAACTGTACTGCTCAATTTTTTCACTCTTAGCTAAGGCTATTTCTGTAGTACTAGTTATACTTTCAGAAGTAGCAGTTGCAAGAACGAGAACAATTAGACAAGAAATCAGGATATTTTTTAGTTTCATAGTTTTACCTCATAACACAACTTATTTATAATATGTATAATAATACGCGAGCAGGAACGTGTCAATATCATTATATAAATACTGGAATACAGGAGTGGGCAGTCAGGTTATAAACTAGTGTAGCGTCATACTGATATTTTTAAAATGTTGCTAAATTCTGGTATGATCTCTGTAGTATATCTATTAATTAGCTACGGAGGATTATCCTCCATGACGCCTACTTCTAAAAAATACATTGTTACTTAAACTTCCCACTTGCAAAAGTGGGAAGTTTAAGTTCTTTACAATAATTGTTAACTTCATTGTCGCTGCAGCCGTAATCATGACCATCGCTGCTAGAGCTGGTTACCGGCGGACAGCGCGGAACATCGGCATCGCCGGAGCAGTGATCATTATTATTGCTTTTTGCGGAATGAATTATTTTATCACGTTCATGTAGTCAAGCGGTCAAGTCCCTAGGGGCTTGACCGCTTTTTTACTTGAAATAATCGACTGCCTTTATACTTTTTTAAAAATTAATAAAAACTTTACCTAAAAATATTCTCCGTAAGTTAGCTACTTTTTCACAAAAAAGAAAGGGAAGATAGCACAAACTTTTTATCCGGAAAAAGCAAGTTTGTGAATTAACTAGCTTAAAAAGCGGCTAATCCTTGCTATAGTAGGTTTTGATAGCACTTGCAAAAGTGAAAAAATGTGGTTTAATAAAGGGCTGTAAGTAATAATTTTTAAGGAGATTCACTTATGGCAAAAATTAAGGGCGCAAACGCCGTTTTAGATGTTATGTACAAGTGGGGCATTGACCACCTTTACGGTTTCCCAGGTGGTTCTTTTGACTCAACCATGAACGCGATCTACGAAATGCAAGACAAGATCAAGTTCATCGAAGTTCGTCACGAAGAAGCCGGTGCCTTGGCTGCCTCAGCAGAATACAAGCTTACTGGCAAGCTTGGTGTCTGCATGGGTTCAGCCGGCCCTGGTGCCATCCACTTGATGAACGGCTTGTACGACGCTAAGTACGACAAGACCCCAATGGTTGCCCTGGTAGCCAACGTTCCAACTCCTCGTCAAGACATCAACTTCTTCCAAGCCTTTGACGAAATGCCATGGTTCCGTGACGTTGCCGTTTGGGTACACCAAGCCAAGACCAAGGAAGCTTTGCCAGTTTTGATGGACACTGCTATCCGTCAAGCATACGCAAAGAAGGGTCCAGCTGTTTTGGTAATTCCTAAGGACTTCGGTTGGCAAGAAATCGAAGACAACTACCGCGTTTCCGCAAGCAACCACGTTGCTGACAACTACGCTGCTCCAACTGCTGAATCAATTGAAGCCGCAACTAAGTTGATCAAGGAAGCTAAGAACCCAGTTGTTTACTTCGGTTTGGGTGCTTCAGGCGCTGCTGACGAATTGAAGGAATTCTCTGACAAGTTCAAGATGCCAATGATGTCCTCATACCTGGGCAAGGGTATCGTTGAAGACAGCTTCAAGCCATACCTTGGCACGATCGGCCGTATCGGCGCTAAGGCTCCTAACGAAGTTCAAGGCCACACTGACCTGGTTGTTTGGGTTGGTAACAACTCACCATTCTCAGTATTGTGGTTCCCTAAGAACGCCAAGGTTATCCAAATCGACGTTGACCCAGAAAAGCAAGGCAAGCGTCACTCAGTTGACGTATCAATCCTGGCAGACGCCAAGAAGAGCTTGCGTGCTTTGATCGACGCTGGTGAAGCCCGTGAAGAATCACCACTTTACAAGGCTGCTTTGGCTGACCGTGAAGAATGGGACGCATGGACTGCTTCATTTGCTGACGACCACTTGAAGGACGAAGGCCGCGTACGCCAAGAACCAATCTGGGACGTCATCAACAAGGAAGCCGCAGACAACGCTGTCTTCGCTATTGACGTTGGTAACGTCAACATGGACCACGTACGTCTGTTGAACATGAACGGCAAGCAACGCTGGACTACTTCCGGTTTGCACGCAACTATGGGCTACGGCGCTCCAGCTGCTGTTGCAGCCGCAACTGCTTACCCAGACCGTGAAGTATGGCACTTGGCCGGTGACGGTGGCTTCGCTATGATGAGTGAAGAACTGCTGACTTTGGCTCGCTACAACATGCACGTATTGACTGTTGTCTTCACTAACGAAACTTTGGGCTACATCGAAGCAGAACAACGTGACGAATCAAACCAACCTCTGTCAGGTGTTATCCTGCCAGACAACGACTGGGCAAAGGTTGCTGAAGGTATGAACATGAAGGCCTTCACTGTTCACGACAAGGCTGAATTCCAAGCAGCTGTAGAAGAATGGAAGAAGATGGACGGCCCAGCCTTCATCGACGTTAAGTACACTAAGCACATGGCTTACTCAACTGAACTTAACACTCTGGACGACCCAGAATTCGTGAAGTACTACCACGCAGAAGCTCTGCACCCATTCTCATACTTTGCTGAAAAGTTTGGTTTGGAAATCGACGCGGCTTCAGGTGCTTCCGGCCACTCAGAAGACAAGGCTGACGCTTTGCAAGTTCAAGCAACTTCAAGTGCTTCAGTTCCTGAAAACGCACCAGACACTACTTCAGGTGCTTCTCACTAAGAGAAATATAAATAAAGAAGAAAGCGAAACCTTTTGGTTTCGCTTTTTTCTTGCTTGCAAGTATAATAAAAGAGGCAGACATACTAGGAGGTAAATAAATGCAACAATTTGGTGTGATCGGTTTATCGGTCATGGGCAAGAACTTAGCCCTCAATGTTAGAAATCATGGCTTTTCAGTCTCCGGCTTCTCCATCGACAAGCCGGAAGTCGATGCTTTGGCCAAGTACGAGGACGACAAGCTGAAGCCTTGCTACACTTGGGAAGAATTCGTTGATTCTTTGGAAAAGCCCCGCAAGATTCTGGTGCAGATCATGGCTGGTGACCCGGTTGACCAAACCATTCAGAAGCTGATCCCGCTTTTGGACAAGGGCGACATCATTATTGACGGCGGGAACTCCAACTTCCACGACACCAACCGCCGCTACCACGAATTAAAGAAGCACGGCCTGCACTTTATCGGCATGGGCGTGTCCGGCGGTGAAGAAGGTGCCTTGAACGGCCCGGCCTTGATGCCAGGCGGGGACAAGGAAGCTTATGAAGAAGCTGCGCCAATCCTAACCGCGATGGCCGCCAAGACTGAAGACGGCCGTGCCTGCGTGTCCTACATTGGGCCAGAAGGGGCGGGCCACTACGTCAAGATGGTCCACAACGGGATGGAATACGCGATCATGCAGGAAATCTCTGAAGTCTACGACATCATGCGCAAGGTAGCCCACAAGTCCAACAAGGAAATGGCAGATATTTTTGCCGAATGGAACAAGGGGGACTTGAACGCCTACTTGATTGAAATTGCTTCACAAGTTTTGCGGCAAAAGGATGACTTGACTGACGACGACGTGATCGACCACATCTTGAACGTTGCTTCCTACAAGGGGACTGGCAACTGGATGCTGGAAGATGCCATCAAGCTGGGCGCTCCAATTACGGTGGTAGCTGAAGCCGTTTTGGCCCGGTTTATGTCCAAGGCAACGACCCGTGAAGGCAAGGAAGTCGTTTACAAGGGCGAAGTTGCCAGCGACTTGATCGACAACTTGGGCAAGGCAATGTACCTGGCACAGATCGTGGCTTACGCTCAAGGCTTCCAGCAATTGACCATGGCCGCTAAGGCTTACGACTGGGAATTGAACTACCCGGCAATCGCGCAGAACTGGGAAGCGGGATGCATCATCCACGCCAAGACCTTGTATCATATTGAAGATGCTTACGCTGATGGCAAGCAACTGGACAACCTTTTCCAAGACCCATACTTTGCGGGCGTGATGGAAAAGAACCTGCCAGCCTTAAGAGCAGTCGTTAAGCTGGCAGCGGAAGCTGGCGTGCCGACTCCAAGCTTCAGCGCGGCTCTGAACTACCTGGAATCAATCTTCAACCCAAGCCTGCCGGCCAACATGATTCAGGCGCAAAGAGACTACTTCGGTGCGCACACTTACTACAGAAACGACCGCGAGGGCGTTTACCATACCGAATGGTATGAGGAAAAATAACAAACGGTATTGATGAAAAAGAGTGAAACTTCGTTGGAAAGTTTCACTCTTTTTGTTTGCATAGCTAGTGAAGCAAGATGCTGGGGATATGGATTAAGGAAAGCTATTACATAATTAGAATAAAAAACTGGCCATGGCTATTTTATACTGTTCTTTTCATAAAATAGCTGTTAAATATATAGTTGACAAATAAATCTGTCAGAAATATACTGAAAGCGGTTAAAAAGATATAGGGGGAGCATGTTATGGAGTTTATTCGATCTCACAAATGGCTACTGGCTATTTCTGGCTTAATTGTCGTTCTGCTGCTTGGGACATTGTTGCTGTTAAAGCACGTCGACAACAGCGCTAGCGCGATTTTGGAAGCTAGAATAACGGCTGACGATGGCTCTGGAACTAGCTTCGCGACCATCTATGACAACGGGAAGGTCGAAAAAAGCAGTTCCAGCCAAAACAAGCAGTTTGTTAAGCCGATTGAAGTAGATCCACAAGTTTTTGTGGAGCATACGGACAAGAAAAACAATATTTACTTAACGGTAAACGAGAAAGCGCTGAGGAACAACAAACAGGTCTCTTCTGATGAAAACTGGGTCAAGCTAACTAAGCTGATCGCCAAGAGAAGCAAGCACGCTATCGCGATGCTGAGCCTGTTTAAGCTTGGCGATGACTACTATGCCTTTCTAAAATACAATGCCGGTCTTTCAGATGAGGGCAGCCTTTATCAGTACAGGGGCAGCTTGACCAAAGTGGCTACGCTTGATTCTGGCAAAATATCGGGCTTAAAGGAAAAATAAGCGAGCAAAGCAATCATTGATGAAAAAATGCTGGCGGAAAGAAAATTATCTTTTTTAAAATGATTGTTCTTTTTTTCAAAAAAGTAAGATAAATATATGACTGAATAAAAACAGCCTTAAAGCCGCGTCTACCATGATGCTAGAGCATGTGTCAATGACTTTTGCTTGAATTCTTTGTTGAAATTTATGTTGACAGGGATTATATGTGGAACTATACTGAAAGCGATTAAAGGGGAAGAAAAATATAAGGGAGGAGCCGTATATATGTATATTATTAGGCAACAATGGCTGCAGGACAATGCTATACGTAAGTGGTATTTCCTAGCAGCCATTTTAATTTTATTTGGGGGATGCAGCAATGCGATTGGAGCGAGAAATGCTCCACAAAGTCAGTGGCTGGAATTGACTATATTCTCACGCTTTCTTGTTTTCAGCTTGCTAGTCCCTGCTCAGATGTTGCTTTTACTGTGCGCTTTTCGAATTCGGTTGCAGGATATTTATGTTACTGGGAGCAGGCGGATAATTTGGAAGCAGCTAGAGTACCATTTGGCGATGGCTTTGCTCGTGACTCTTGTGCCATGGGGAGTCGGCTGTCTAATGGGCATGTGTCTCAATGGCTGGGGGCCAACTTTAGAAGCAATAGCAGGTGAAATACTGATTCGCTATTTGTATCTGGCCTTGTCTTGCTTGGCGACGCTACTGATTACTAGCTTTTTCTTGCTGGTAAGTAATCAAACTTGGGCGTTTTTATCTGGCTTTATTTTGAATGGTATTTCTTTTGGTTTAAACGTTAATCGCCATCTATCTTTATTCTATGATTTCCTGATTCCAAATACATATTTTTTGCTATTAGTTATGTTCCCAATGTTACTGGTCTTGATTTTGATCTTAGTATTTATCGTACGGTTAGAGATCTTTAGAAAGGATTGGTAAACCACAACTTGAAACTATAATCATGTTTGTGTGGACCCCAATTTGAGCTTTGCTGTACGTGTTAGTTGACAGCAAGCATGGCTGGGGCTAAAGGAGGAAGAATGTTTATTGAGTTAAAGAATGTAAACAAGGTCATCTCAGGCCGGCAGCTGCTCAGTCAAGTCAACTGCGAGATTGAAGCTGGCCAGATCGCAGTTTTTGAAGGGATCAACGGATCGGGGAAGACCTTGATTTTAAAGACGATTTTGGGCTTGATGAAGGTTGATGGAGAAGTCTTGTTAGCTGGCAAGCAAGTCAAGCCGCAAGATGCTTATCCGGTCAAGGCCGGGATTCTGATTGAAAATCCCAGCTTGATTACAGACTTCACGGCAACGCAGAATATGGAGCTTTTAGCCAAGCTAGATGAGCATATTTCTGCAACTGAAATTGCAGAACTGCTGAAATACTTTGACTTAAGCCGCTTTCCTAATGAAAAGGTCAAGAAGTTTTCTTTAGGGATGAAGCAAAAGCTGGGCATTGCCGAAGCCTTCTTGGGCACATATCCGCTGATTGTCTTAGATGAACCGACCAACGCTTTGGACAGCGACAGTATTGATAAGTTGGTGGATTTGATCAAGTTGCGGCAAAGCAAGGGATGCACTTTTGTCATCGCCTCACATGACCGGGATTTTGTTGAGCAAGTGGCAACCAAGCGCTTTAAAGTTGAAGAAGGTGTGGTTCATGAAGCGTAAAGTATGGCTGGCGGCAGCCATCGTCTTGTGCGTACTGGCAGGCCTGCGCTATTGGCAAGTAAACGCTAATCCTGTTTGCCGCGGGGTAGACAAGGAAATTTTGGTTAAGAAAGGGCAGGAGGTTCATGCTCCAGGAATTGACTTTAAGATTCTATCCGCCAAGATGGTCAAAGGGAAAGATAACGTCTATTTGACTGTAAAGGTTGATCTGAAGGACCGTGGCTATTACGCGGATGGCAAGCATGGAATAATCGCCGCGGTTAACAACATGTATTTCAATATGCCATACAGCCTCAGCAATCCATCAAATAACATAGCGATTGATGGGAGAGGGCATAAAATATCTATTTGGAATTTAACAAACAAGATACCTCAGCCATTGACACTGACATTTACCAATCTGAGAGACTGGTACGATACAGAAAACTTCCCAGCCAGATTCAGCTTTTTGGTCGGGGACGGCAATGGGTATAAGAAGTATTCACTGCTTTTGGAATGAGGGAAGACAGAATGAGTTTATTATGGTCAAGATTAAATAAGCACTGGTTTGTCGCGGCGATTGCTGTTGGAATGGCAGTAAGTTTGGGGCAGATAATCGTCAACTGCTACACTGGCATGGCGAATATCGACTCGCCTTACACTCGCTGGTTATCAATTAATACTGACTCATCCGCAACGACAATTTTCTTTATCCTCTTGCCCTTCTTAGCCAGTATTCCGGCAGGAAACATGTTAAAAGAGGACTTGGACAGTGGTCTATTCAACAAGTTTAAACTGCAGGTTCCTGTAGCTCGTTTGATTATGCAATATGCGGCTATGGCATTTGTGACTGGTTTTGTGACCATCATGATTCCTATGCTTTTTAACCTGCTGGGGTATCTGTTGATTCTTCCTAATTTTAAGCCGGACAATTTGCTTAATAGCAATATTGAGGTTGTCAACTTCAACACTATGCTGGTTTCTCTGTACTATAGTCATCCATTGGTTCACGCATGTCTTAATATATTGCTAGCTTCCGTCTGGGGTGGTTTGTTTTCGGTATTTGTCTTGGTCAACTCGGTTTGGATCAGAAATCGTTTTGCGTCATTGAGTACAGCCTTGGTTTTAGAGCTGATCTTAATGGAATTGGATACTGTTTTGCCGATTGATGATATGCCAAGCATATCACCTACTGATTTCTTGCCAGAGCTGGGGGACCGTCCTTTGTTGTGGCTGACAGCTCTGATGACGATAGTGTTAGCTGCCTACTGTATGGGGATGTATAAGTTGGCTTGCCGTCGGGCAGTGCTGTAACTAAAAAATGAGCGAGTAAAAAAGCAGTCAGCTTTCAAAAAGTTGACTGCTTTTCATCTGTAAACTATTATTTGCTGTTCTTCGCGAAGTCGCTGATCTTCAAGAATTTCTTTTCTTTGGTCGTCTTGTTGACATAAACGAATTTGCAGGTTTTGTTGTTCCAAGTGTAACTGTATCTTCTGTGCCAAGTGCCATCTGCCCGCTTGTAGTAAACGGCCGGGATGTAGCCATTTGGCGTTGCATCCGAGACGATTCTCCACACGCGTTCGTACTCAGCCTTGTTGAGCTTGTTAATGTTGGTGACTGGGGCCTTTTTCCCGTTGAGGTAAGTCTCAGAGTTGGCCAAGAGCCATTTGGCAAAAGTTACCTCACCCTTATTGCCGGAAAGAGCCTTTTGCGCGTTGCTGAGCGCGTAGTCCAGGTAGTCACGGCGGTAGGAAGATGACAGCTTGTAGACCGTCTTCTTCTGGACGGCTTCAGCCTTGGCGATTTCCTTCTTCAAGGCTGCCAGCTGGCTTGCGCTGGCCGGCTGGTCGCTTGTCTTGGCCGCCTTCTTGGAAATGATGGTCGGCAGCTTTGCTTTCTTAAATTCGCTGGCCTTTAAGAAGCCATTGTATTGATCAGTTGCCTTGAAATCTTCGTCATCTGCTTGAGTTTCAAACCAGAAGAACTCGCCGATCAGGTGCTGGTCTTGCAGGTGGTAGAAGAGCTCAATCTTCTTAGTCTGCGGGTTGAGCAGGTAAGCTTGCCCATCCACGTGAACAAATAAGTTTAAAATCTTCTTGCCTTTGATGGCGGTCCCGGTCATATCGTATGTTTGCAGTTTCTTAGCTTTTCTGTCTTTGGCTACAGCATATTCGGTCTTGCCTGGCAAAAAGTCGCCAGCATCCATGTGCTGCTTGATTTTTAGGTTGCTGTCATCGAAGAAGGTACTATCTTCGTATGTTTCAGCCCAATAATCCGTATCACCCCAAAGAAGGTATTCATGGGTCTTGGCAACGCGATAGTAGAAAAGGGTATTATCGGCACTGCCGGCACTAATACACTTGTCCAGCTTAACCTTTTGCCCTTTCTTGTAGAGATGGTTGGTTTCATATAAGCGGGAGTCAAAGGAGTACATGTTCTTTTTAACCGTAGCTGTGATAGGTCCCTTGACGGTCAACTTTTCTCTTTTTATAGAGAAAACGTTAACGGCTTTGATATAGCGGTTTTTCCCGATTTTAAGGTACTTTTTCTTATAAACCTTAGGTATTGCATATGGCTTCTTTGTATTGCCGCTATAGTAGGACCACTTGTCCTTCTTGCCTTCTTTACTGCTGTACTTAACTTTTCCAGCGTAGATCAAAGGCTGGTAGACCTTGTACTTCTTGCCGGTCCGCTTCAGCTTTGAATTGTAGACGTAGCTGTTGCTGTTTAAAGCAATTGCCGGCTTGCCGTTGATCAAAATGACAGAGTCTGCCGGGACATAGCCGCCATGGCCAATGTAGTAGTAAGCTCTTACTCTCTTGTGAGTTTCTTTGACATAGTGAATGCCGTAGTAGTTGACGGTTTTGGCTTTCTCGTCAAAAAGCAGGCTGGCGCTCTTTCCGCGGTATTTTTCCAGACTGTTGCCCTTCTTGTCCCTAACTGTAGTCATGCTGGTAACCTTGATGGTGCCTTTCTTCTTGGCCGCGCTTGCCGGCTGCGGGGAGGCAGCCAGGGTCAGCAGGCCTAAGAAGGCAGAGGCGATAACCATAGCTTTCTTTTTCATGATAAAACCTCCGAAATTACACACACTGTTCTACCAATATTATATCGTTTTCGGGAAGCGCTTGCGTTAGTTCTGGGCTGCTTTTTATATTAAGTAGAGGGCGATATTTTTGATTGCATCGTAATGGTAAACGCTGACAAAATAAACTTTTTCTCGGATAAGTAAAGATTTCAACCGCTTACTTCTTATAGTGCTATAATCAAAAAAGAAAATAACTGTTAGCAGATTTTTAGGAGGAATCATGAAAACGAGAAAACTGTTGACTTCTGCTGCTGTTGTAGCCTTGGCTTTGCCGGCATTTACCCTGGGCCAAGGCAGTCATGTAAACGCGGCAACCACGCCAGCCGTAACTGCTGTTAAGACCAGCTATAGCGCCAAGACCAAGTCATTGACGATCACTGGTAAGGCAAAGGGCGCAAGCAAGGTGGCTGTCAGCTACAATGCCAAGGCACTCAAGCCAGTCAAGGTAAGCAAGAAGGGCCAATTCAAGACGACCGTCAAGTTCACCGGCTACAAGGACTTCACTCTTACTGGCTTGAACGCCAAGGGGGCTGCCGTAACCAAGGCCTACGTTTTGGCCAAGGACAGCTACGCTGCCGCTAAGCCAACCCTGCTCAAGGCTGACCGGACCAAGAAGGGGCTGACCTTCACGACCGATGCCAAAAAGAAGACTACTTTGAACTTCTACTACAAGAACAAGCTGGTCAAGAAGGCTAAGCTGACCAAGGACAAGCAAAAGGTCTTCTTCTCAGCCAAGTCACTGAAGGGCAAGAAGGGGAACTTCAAGGTCGTTGCCTCAGTTGCTGGCAAGAAGAGCAGCCAAGCTGCCCAATTCAAGATCATCGGCGTTGGCCAGGCAACCGTAACCAACTACTAAAAGCGAATATAACTCTAGAGAGCGAGACTCCATCCGTGAGCTTCGCTCTTTTTCTTTTGCCCGTTTTCTGACGAAAATGACGCGAAAAGCGGCAAATTTGACGGCTTTCGTTTACGGCCAGCTCCTTGGCCTACAATTGCCTTGTAAGTTGATTAGATGAGGAGCAAAAACAATGTTCAATTTTATTTTGGAAATGGAAAAAATCCTGGAACGTGACGGCAAAAGCGCCAAGCGGCACCGCAGAAGACAGCATAGATACAGCTTCATCTGCTTCCACAGCAATGATTAAAGCTGGAAAAATCCGCCTGTTTTCCCTTGACCGCCGGCAAGTCCTGGCGATCCTCTTGAGCTGCCTGGCCACGGCCCTGTCCTTGAAAATTCCTCTCTTGCTAAAGCAAGTGATCGATCGCGGAAAAATGCTTTCCTGGACAAACAGCCTGGGCCAGATCGGCTTCTGCCTGCTCATTTCCAGCCTCTTGGAAGCCGGCAGCCAGTACCTGCTCAGCCTGGCCGGAGACGAGCGGATCAGAGATCTGCGCCTGCTTTTGCAGGAAAAACTCCTCCGCCTGCCCTGGAACTACTATAAAGAAAACAGTCGCGGCTCCCTGCTCAGCCACGTCCTAAACGACAGCTCAGTGGTTAAGGACTTTACCGTTAGCGTTCTGCCTTCAGCCTTGGTCAGCCTTTTGACGGTTGTTGCCAGCCTGGGAATCTTGTTCAGCCTGGACGTTAAAATGACTTTGGTGATCATTTTGACTTTTGCCTTGATTGCCAGCAGCGCCTTTCCTTTAGGAAAAATCAATGAGCACTTCGCCTACCAAAACCAGGCCAAGCTCAGCCGGGTATCTGCTGATTTGGATGAAAACCTGGCCAATATCAAGCTGATCAAACTGACCAATGCCCAAGCCGGCGTTTTGCAAAAATTCCGCGGCGACCTGCAGGACTTGTTTGCCCTGTCCCGGAAAACTGACGCGGTTTTCAGCGTGACTGGACCCCTGCAGACGGTCTTGACCCTGGCCGGCTTTCTCCTAATCCTGCTCTACGGCAGCCAGCGCCTGGCTAATGGCAGCCTGTCTTTGGGGATGCTGAGCTCATTTATCATGTACATGTTCGGCATTATTTCCCCGATCAATAATTTGGGCAACTTTTACATGAGCTACGCTGAAGCCCGGGGCTCCCTTAAAGCCATCAGTGAAATCCTGGCCCAGGCGGATGAAGCTGATCCCGGCCAAGAGCTGCCTAAGAAAGCCGCTGACCTCAAGGTCCGCGACCTGACTTTTGCCTATCCAGGCAGCCAGAGCCCGGTTTTACGGGACTTATCCCTGGACTTTAAAGAAGGGGCGAAAACAGCTTTAGTTGGCCCATCTGGGGCCGGCAAGACGACCTTGATCAACCTTTTGACCCGCTTAGAAGCTGGCTATCAAGGGCAGATCCTGCTGGGTGACCTGGAAGCTAAAAGCTGCAGCTTGCCTGCCTGGCGGGACCTCTTCAGCGTGGTTGCCCAGGACAACAATATTTTTGCCGGTACAGTCGCCGACAATTTGCTCTTTGGCTTGGAAAAATCCGTCAGCCGGTCGGACATGATCCAGGCCCTGCAAGTTGCCAACCTTTGGCCGGAACTGGACTTGGACACCCGGACAGGAGAGGGCGGCTGGAAGCTGTCCTTGGGGCAAAGCCAGCGCCTGCAGCTTGCCCGGGCCTACTTGCGGGATGCCCCTTGCCTGATCCTGGATGAAGCCACGGCTAACCTGGACCCCGAGTCAGAAGCCAAGGTCAGTCAGGCCGTTGACCGGATTGCCCAAGAAAAGATTGTCATCATCATCGCCCACCGTCTGTCGACGATCGCCAATGCCGATAAAATCTACTTCTTAGATCAAGGCCAAGTTCAAGCAGCTGGCCGGCATGAAGAATTGCTCAAGCAGCTACCGAAGTACCGGGCCTATGTCGAAGACCAGCTGCGGCCTTTGGAAAGCAGGTGAAAGTGGATTTTACATGTCCGCCTAAAAGGTTTATGCTGTTTTTATATGCAAAAAAAGGTGGGCAAACAATATATGGAGAGTGAAGACAGACAAACGCGCAAATCCAACCTGCGCTTATTATTTGAAGCCCTGGTCGTGGGCCTGGTGGCTGGCATCGTTGTCGGCAGCTTCCGCTGGCTGATCGGGCAAACCCTGGCCATGTGGCAAAAGGGCTACCAGGCAGCGCACGCTAACCCAACCCTCTTGTGGCTCTTAGCTGGGGGCGTTCTGGTCAGCGTGATTGTAGCCGGCTTCTTAGTCAAGCAGCAGCCCCATGCCGGCGGGTCCGGGATCCCTGAAGTAGAACTCCAGCTGCAGGGCAAGCTGCAACTGGCCTGGTGGCCGATCCTTTGGCGGAAGTTCATCGGCGGGGTTCTGTCGATCGGGTCTGGCCTCTTTTTAGGCCGGGAAGGTCCATCAATCCAATTGGGCTCAACGGTCGGCCAGGGGGTAGCCCAGGGCTTCAAGGCCTCGAAAAGCGACTCCCGGGTCCTCCTGGCAACCGGGGCGGCCAGCGGCTTGTCCGCGGCCTTCGGCGCGCCTTTGGGCGGGGCCATGTTCATCGTTGAAGAAGTCTTTCACAACTTTTCTCCCCGGGTCTGGCTGAACGCTTTAGCCGGAGCTATCATGGCCAACTTCGTGGTTTCCAATGTCTTTGGCCAGACTCCAGTCTTAGCGATCGACTACAAGCACAGTTTCCCCATCCTTCAGTACTGGCAGCTGCTCTTATTGGGGGCTTTTTTGGGCTTGATCGGCCGCTTCTACCAGTGGGGCCTGCTCAATTTCAGCCATGTCTATCAAAAAATCACCGTCCTTCCGCGCTGGCTGCACGGGATCATCCCGGCCCTTATCTTAGTGCCGGTCATGTACTACTTCCCGGGCTATGTCGGCGGGGGCAACAACTTGATTTTGAGCTTGAACCAAATTCATGCCGTAAATGTCCTGGTCTTGATCTTCCTCTTGCGGATCAGTTTTTCCATCGTGTCTTACGATTCTGGCCTGCCGGGCGGGATCTTCCTGCCGATCTTGACCATGGGGGCCCTCTTAGGGGCAGTTTATGGCCAGTTCATGGTTGACCTGGGCCTTTTGGACCAAAAATTAGTCGTCAACTTGATCATTTTTTCCATGGCTGGGCTTTTTTCAGCCATCGTCCGCTCGCCTTTTACCGCCATCATGCTGATCGCGGAAATGGTCGGGTCACTGCTGCACCTCATGCCTTTGGCCGTGGTTTCAGTTGCTGCTTATGTCGTCAACGAACTGCTGGGCGGGGTGCCGATCTATGAAAGCCTGGCCGGCCGGATGCAGACCAAAGAAGACAACGACTATGTCGGTGAAGCAGACCAGCTGACCGTTTCTATTTATGAAGGCAGCCAACTGGCTGACCACCAGGTTAAGGAAATCGCCTGGCCGGACCGGACCCTGGTCAGAGTCATCCACCGGGGGCAAAAGGACATTATCCCCGACGGGAATACCCAGCTGCTAGCCGGCGACCTTTTAGTCTTGGAAATCGACGAAAACCAGCGGGGTCTGGTCTATGACAAGATGGCCAGCCTGCAGGAAGCCAAAGAGTAAAGCTGAAAATGCATAAGAAAAAGCCTCGACAGCAGTCGAGGCTTTTTAGCTTGGCAAAAATTGTTATTGTTATCGTTTAGACGTTCAAGATCAAGAAGTAGATCACGAAGACTACAGCCAGGATCCACATCATTGGGCTGACTTCCTTGGTCCGCTTGGCAGCAGTCATGGAGATCGGGTAAACGATCAGACCCAGGGCCATCCCGTCAGCGATGGAGTAGGTCAAGCCCATGCCGATCACGATCAAGAAGGCTGGAACAGCGATTTCCAGCTTGTCCCAGGAGATCTTGGCCAGGTTGGCCGCCATCAAAACGCCGACGATGATCAAGGCTGGAGCAGTAACCGTAGTCGTTACCACGCTCAAGAGCGGGCTGAAGAACATGGACAAAAGGAAGAAGATACCAACCCAAACGGCAGTCAGACCTGACCGGCCGCCGGCAGCGATCCCGGATGAAGATTCAACGTAGGCGCCAACCGGTGAAGTACCGATGATGGAACCAGCCATCATGGCCGTTGAGTCAGCCGCCATGGCCTTGCCGATTCTTGGCATCTTGCCGTCCTTGTCAACCAGGCCAGCCTGGTGAGCCAGACCGATCAAGGTACCGGTGGTGTCAAAGAAGGCCACCAAGAGGAAGGTCAAAACGACCGTCCACATCTGCACCGTGTTGATGTCGCCCAGGTGGAAGATGGCTTGGCCGAAGCTTGGCTTCAAGCTTGGCGCCAGGGAAACGACAGAAGTTGGCATCTTGCTTTGGCCAACGATAATGCTGAAGATGGATGACAGGACGATCCCGATGAAGATCGCGCCTGGAACCCGCCGGATCATCAAGAAGATGGTGACCAGCAAACCGAAGATGGTTACCCAGGCAGCCGGGTCCTTGAAGGAACCGATAGTTACCAGAGTAGAAGCACTGTTGACGACCAGCTTGCCGTTTTGCAGGCCCAGGAAGGCGATGAAGATCCCGATCCCGGCGGAGATGGCAAATTTCAAGTCGTTAGGGATGCTGTCAACGATCAGTTCCCGCAGCTTGAAGACAGTAATCAAAATGAAGATGATTGAGGCCACGAAAACAGCAGCCAGGGCAGTCTGCCACTTCACCTTCATGCCGATGCAGACAGTGTAGGCGAAGAAGGCGTTAAGACCCAAAGACGGGGCAGTAGCGATCGGGTAGTTGGCAAAAATACCCATGATCAAACAGCCAAGCGCGCTGGCCAGGGCAGTTGCCGTGAAGACCGCGCCCTTGTCCATCCCGCTGGCGCCCAAGACGCTAGGGTTGACGAAAAGGATGTAGCACATCGCGAAGAAGGTTGTCAGACCAGCGATGAACTCCCGCTTAGGGTTTGAACCGAGCTTATCGAGCTCGAAATACTTGTTAATAAATTCCATTTGATCCTCCAATAGATATTGTTCGGAATTTCCCTCAACAGAGGGGGATATTTCTACCTTATCACGGAATAACTTAGATGTAAATACGAATCATAATTTTATCAGTGATTATAAAGTATGCTTCCGCTGAATAAAGGGGCTAAAAAGCGCTTGGGTATGGCAACTCAAGCGCTTTCCTTTTAATTTTCCACTTGTTTTTAAAAAATCTAAACTCAGCTTAGATATTCAAAACCTTGTTCAAGAAGTTCTTGGTTTCTTCTTCCTTTGGGTGGTCGAAGATTTCTTCCGGCGTTCCCAGTTCCTTGATCACGCCGCCGTAGAAGAAGGCAACCTTGTCGGCCACCTGCTTGGCAAAGCCCATTTCGTGGGTAACGACGATCATGGTCATCCCTTCCTGGGCCAGTTTCTTCATGACGTTCAAAACGTCGCCGACCATTTCCGGGTCCAGGGCACTGGTCGGTTCGTCAAAAAGCATGACGTCCGGCTTCATGGCCAGGGCCCGGGCGATGGCTACCCGCTGCTGCTGGCCGCCGGACAGGGTGGTCGGCTTGACGTCGGCCTTGTCGTCCATGTTGACCATCTGCAGGTACTTGTGGGCTTCCTTGATGGCCGTTTCCTTGTCTTCCTTGCCCAGTTCAACCGGAGCCAGGGTGATGTTTTCCAAAACGGTCATGTTCGGGAAGAGGTTGAAGTGCTGGAAGACCATGCCGATGTTTTCCCGGATCTTGTTGATGTCGGCCTTGGGGTCAGCCAGGTCGGCCCCGTCGACAAGGATGTGGCCCTTTTGGAATTCTTCCAGCTTGTTGATGCAGCGCAGGAAGGTGCTCTTCCCGGAGCCGGAAGGACCGATGATGCAGACTACTTCGCTGGGCAGGACGTTCAAGTTGGCGCCCTTGATGACTTCGTGAACGCCATCGTAGCTCTTGTGCAGGTCAGTTACCTGAACCTTGTATTTTTCTTCCATGGAAAAAGCCTCCTTTTAACTAATGTTGCATCTTCTTTTGAATGTAGTTGGACAGCCAAGTAAGCAGGGTGATGATGATCAGGTACATTACGGCGATGATCAGCCACATCTTGAAGCCCTGGAAGTTCTGGGCAATCAAGGTGGTACCAGTTTGCGTCAGGTCCATGACCCCGATGGCGGAAAGGATGGAAGTGTCCTTAAGGGTGATGATGAACTGGTTGACCAAAGATGGAATCATCAGCTTGAAGCCTTGCGGGGCAACAACCTTCCAAAGGGCCTTGTAGTAAGGCAGACCCAGGGACCGGGCGGCTTCCCACTGGCCCACGTCAACTGATTCGAAGCCCCCGCGGACGATAGCCCCGATGTAGGCCCCTTCGTCCAGCATCAAGGTCAAGATGCCGGCAGTAAAGAGGGGCAGCTTGTGGCCCAGCAGGGTCGGCATGCCGATGTAGATAAAGAAGGCCAGAACCATCATTGGAATACCACGGAAGATGTAGATGATTACGTTGGCCAGGCCGTGCCAGAACTTGTGCTCAGCAATCCCCATGATCCCGAGGATCAAACCGAAGACCAGGGCGGCCAGGATGCCGACGATGGCCAGTTCGATGGTCATCCACAGACCCTGCAGAAGAGCGCCGGCGTTGTCCTTGATCAAGCCAAAAATTGAAGTATCAGTTACGACTTGGCTCTTAACAGCCTTCTTGCTGGTGTACTTGTTAACGATCTTCTTTAAGCGGCCAGTCTTCTTCAGCCAGGCCAGACCGTCGTTGAACATCTTGAGGAGTTCCTGGTTCTTGCCTTTCTTAACGGCAAAAGCCAGAGGAGCGTTGGCCACTTGCTTGCCGACGATGCGCAGGCCAGTCCCGTTGGCGATTCCGTAGCGAAGGGACGGACCATCGTCGAAGCAGGCGTCAGCGTTGCCGGCCTTGACGTCAGCCCAGGAAGTGTTGGAGTTGGTATAGTACTTCAGCTTGAAGCCGTACTTCTTTTGGACGGACTTGGCATAGATGGCAGAAGTGGTCCCGGTCTTGACGTTGACCGTCTTGCCCTTGAGGTCCTTCATGCTGGTGATCTTGCTGTCCTTGGCCACGGCCAGGCAGACCCCGTCAGTGTAGTAGGAGTTGCTGAAGTCGATGGTCTTCTTTCTTTCGCTGGTCACGCTCATGCCGGCGATCATCCCGTCGATCTGGCCAGACTGCAGGGCCTGGACGTCGGCGTTGAAGGACATGATCTTCAGCTCGTACTTGAACTTTTCGTGCTTGGCGATTTCCCGGAGGATTTCGATGTCGATCCCGGGGTTCTTGCCATTGTAGGTACCATCCTTGTCTTGGATTTCAAAGGGCTTGAAAGTTTGGTCGGTACCGATGATGTAAGTCTTCTTGCTGGCAGCCTGGGCCTTTGGCGCCGTTAAAAACAGCGCGGCGATGAGCAGGCTGACTGGCAGCAGGAGAAGTTTGCGAAGTTTCTTTAAATGCATATTATCTTTTCACCCTTTTTCATAAATGATTTCTTCCGCTAAAAAAACAGATTGTCAATATTGTATCACGTTTTTAAGAAACGGTTCATTTTATTCAGCTCATCTTCGGCCGAAAGCAACCGGTACCAATTTCCTTTTTAAAGTGAGAACCCAAAAATAATTAAGATAATTCATTCTGAGTGGCCAAAAAATAACTAAACAAGGAATTTGACCTAAATAAAAAAGCCCCCGCTTGGGGAGCTTTTTAAGAAGAAAATTCAATTGATTCAGTGGCAATCTCACCAGCATGCCAGTTCTTTGGCAGCTTGCCGACCTGCTTGAGCTTCTGGGTGATCTGGTCCAGGACTTCGGTCCGGTCGCTTTCGCTGGCCATGAAGTCGTAGTGGTCGCCGTCGATCATCATCTTTGGTGAGTAGTCGTAGTCATCATACCACTTCTCATAGTAGCGGAGCATCCGCTTGTAGTAGTCTTCCAGGGTCGGGTCGAAGCTGAGCTGCTCGTAGGACCGGCCCCGCTTCTGGATCCGGCTGATCATTGTTTCATAGGAAACATTGATGTGAACCAGGAGGTCAGGATGGCGCTTAGGCATCCGCTCCAGTTCCTTCATCATGCTTTCCAGCAGCTCATCGTAGGTCTGGACTTCCAGGTCATTGGCCCGGCCGATGTCCGCATTCATATGGAAGAAAAGAGAATCTTCATAGATGGACCGGTCCAGGACGTTGTTGTCGTCGCTGAGGGCTTTTTTAATGCTGTGGAAGCGCGTGTTCAAGAAGAAGAGCTGCAGCAGGTAGGTGTACTTGAGGGGGTCCTTGTAGAAAAGCGGGAGGACAGGGTTGTCATCAACGCTTTCGTAGAAAGGCTTGGTCCCCAGATATTTGGAAAGAATTGCGGTTAGGCTGGATTTACCGGCTCCAACGGGCCCACTTAATACAATAACGGTCATCACGTTCCTTCTAACAACTAACTATAAATTACCGATTTCGCGCAGCTTGTTGTCGATGATGTCCAGAACCAGATCCTGGTCATCGATGTTTTCGACAAAGTCGTACTTGTCACCATCGATCATCATCTTTGGTGAAACGTCATATTGTTCATACCAGGGCTCGTAGTAGCGTAGGAGGTTCTGGTAGTATTCCTTCAAGCCCGGGTCGGAGTCGAGCTGTTCGAACTCCCGGCCCCGCTTGCCGATCCGCTTGAGCATGGTGTCAAGGGAGACGTGGATGTAGATCAGGAGCTCCGGCTTCTTGCGCGGATTGCCTGGCACGTCTTCCATCATGTTGTCCATCAAATCGTGGTAGATTTGGTATTCAGTCGGGTCGGCCACACCGCTGTCGACGTTCATGTTGAAGAAGAGCAGGTCTTCATAGATGGACCGGTCTAAAACGTCGTTGTGGTTGCCGGCGGCAGCGTTGATTTCAGCCAGCCGCTTGTTCAGGAAGTAGGTGTTCAAGAGGAAGGTGTACCGCTTCATGTCTTTGTAGTACAAAGGCAGAACCGGATTGTTGTTGACCTCTTCATAATATGCTGTTGAGCCAAGGTGCTTGGCGAGGATACTGGTTAAACTGGATTTGCCGGCTCCAATTGGGCCACTTAAGACAATAACGGTGATCACACTCTTTCTATTCATACTATACTAGATCTACGTTGCTCTAATAGTTTATTGCAAGATATAGTGCCTTAGCAAGCTTTTTGTCCAAAAAGATTTTTTCATATGATGGAGGATTTTGAGTCAAATTAGTCCATACTGTTGCTTTTGACAGAATAAATCAATTCTTTACCTTTTGTTCGTATTCGGTTCGGTGGGGCGTGATATAATAATTCTCAGAGGTACGAGAATGTAGAAGAACTTAAAATCATAGAAATAATCCAAAGACAGTCAGTGATCTATATTACTTTTCGAACAAGTAACACTAAGGCCAGTGGATGAATTATTAGGAAAGGAGGTAAAACGAAAATGGTCCAAACGAAAAGAAAGAAAAAACAAAAGACAATTCCGAGAAATTGATGTGACCCCCAAAATTGGGACAATTTAGTATTACGCCGTTAAGGCTGTTAAAACATGATTCCGATATTCAATCGGGGTCATGTTTTTTCGTCCTGTCTTGATTCTCACGTTGTTGTAGTAATCGATGTATTTGTGAATAGCTTGCTCAAGCTCATTTAAGTCCGTGTATTTATGTTCTTGCTCCCGCTTAAGAATGCCGAAGAAGCCTTCCATTAAGCCGTCATCAAGAGAATTACCCAACCTGGACATACTCTGATCAATCCCTCTGTTAGCCAGAGCGGCTTGATTTTGCCTTGAACGCCGTAATAGCTGCTGTATTTGCGTTTCTTGCGGATTGAGATGGCGAACAAGCCCATCTTTTGCATGAGCCTCTGCACCTTCTTATGGTTGACCTCATAGTCTTCCCGGCGAAGCTGTCCGTAGATTCGCCGGTACCCATAGCGCTGTCTGTGTTCAAGAAAGATCTCTTTGATTTTATCCATCAGTTTCTGATTACCAGAATCCTTATCAAGCTTATGGGTTTGGTAGTAGTAGTTACTTCTTGAGATATGAGGCAATCCAGGGTTGGCATTGATAACGTCGATAATGTACTTAACGCTAAGCCGCAATTCTTGCCTTAATTCATTGATTGCATGAGCTAATTCTTCTTTTCTTGGCTCTTCCGTTCTTGAATTAAGGCCTCCAATTTTTTTATGTATGCAAGCTCGACTGTAAGCCTCTTTACCTGCTCTTCCAATTCTTTGATCCGCTGTTTGTCCTTGCTTTTGGGCATTCTTGGGTGGTCTACCTTTCTTCTTGGTAATGACAGTATACCCGTTTTCTTTGAAAGAGCGAAGCCAATTTGCAAGAATTCCTTGATTCGTAAGCCCTAAGTCTAAGGAAACCTGGCTAAGAGCTTCACCGCCTAGCAGAATTCTATCAATGGCAGCGAGCTTGAAATCAGCAGTATATTTCTGTTGAGGGCGATCCAAAATGGCTTCGCCATGCT
The DNA here is from genome assembly GCF_057197985.1 of Lactobacillus sp. WILCCON 0059. Taxonomy (NCBI): domain Bacteria; kingdom Bacillati; phylum Bacillota; class Bacilli; order Lactobacillales; family Lactobacillaceae; genus Lactobacillus; species Lactobacillus sp. WILCCON 0059. The sequence goes on along the minus strand of NZ_JBUBHN010000001.1, from coordinate 2,321,238 downwards.
TTTGGATCAAGTCTACCAAATATTGGATTCTTCCACGCTACATCCCATATTTTCGGCTGAGGTAGGTGCCTCTTCTGTGGTCGTCTACCCATTCGTGGTAGATAGCAAGTTTGATTTCTTTAGTGTATTTAGTCATGAAAATAACCCCCGAAATTAGTGTCCTAATTTCGGGGGTCATATCTGCCTTCTGTTGAGGCAGATCCTTTTGCGTATGCTGTTTAGCGGCCTTTTTTAGAGTAGTTGATCAGATACTTGGCCAAAGCAATTAGGCCAAAGACTGCTAAAATGACTACGATGACCGTCATGATTGTAAACCAAGGCATTTTCATCACTCCCAATGCTATGCAAGTTAACTATATCTCTTATCCATTATATCATCATTTCTTTTCGCTTACAGTCTTTAAAACGGATCAATCAATAATAGCCAGGCTGTTTCTTTCCAGAACTGTTGCAATTTTCTTCATTTCGTCTTCAGTATCGTCTGACAATGTTATTTGTAAGATCAGAGCTTCAGCTTCATCTGTAGTTAATCTTAATTGGTAGCCATTTCTGTGGAGAAATAAGAGCGTACTAATATACGCCGTGCGTTTATTTCCATCTTCAAAAATATATTTCTTGGTTATTTTTTGCATGATGTAGGCAGCTTTCAGCCAAATAGTCGGGTAAAGTTCTGTGCCAAAAACAACCATCTGAGGTTGCTCAACTACGACAGACAAACCTTGAGGGTATTGCAAGTCTGTTGCTTTCTGCCCTAGTCTTTCTAGAACTCGTTTATTAACCGCTACTATCTCTTCAGCGCTTAAGTATTTCATTCGTCTTTCAGCCGCTCCATCAATTCGCGATTTTCGTCAAACAGTTTATCAATTAAAGCAAGTGTTTCAGGACTAACCTTTTTCCTCTTTTTAAAAGTAATTGTTTGACCATCGGGAGATATTTCTTTATCAAAAACATCTCCAGCGTTGGCAGACAGTAATTCCTTGTCGTGCTTTGTCACTCTAAAACCATACGAATTTCCGGATTTAAACAGTTTAGACGTCCCAATTGAATGTTGCATTACCATCACCTCGTAATTACATTTTAGTATTTTGTAATTACGAAGTAAATTAATTACGCTCCTGTTTTACTTCTTATTTAAGCAAGCTGGCGGCTGCCTGGTCGGCAATCACGGTCACGTTCGGGTGCTTTTGCAGGACGCTGGCTGGGACATCCGGAGTTACCGGCCCTTCAACCATAGCCTGAATAGCCTTAGCCTTGCTTTCTCCCTTGGCCAAAAGGATGATCTCCTTAGCCGCCATGATATTGGCAATCCCCATGCAGATGGCGCTCTTTGGCACTTCATCAATGCTGTCGAAGAAGCGGGCGTTGGCCTTGATAGTGCTTTCCGTCAAAGCCACTTCATGAGTAACGCTGTCAAAGGGCGTGCCTGGTTCGTTGAAGGCGATGTGTCCGTTCTGCCCGATCCCTAAGACCTGCAAGTCTACCGGGTTTTCCGCCAAAATCTGGTTGTAGCGGCCGCACTCTGCCTGGATGTCCTTTGCCTGGCCGTCTGGCAGGTAAGAGCGCTTGAATGGCTTGTACTGGAAGAGATGCTGGTTCATAAAGTAGTGGTAGCTCTGCGGGTTTTCCGGGCTGAGGCCAACGTATTCATCCAAGTTGACGCTGGTCATTTGACTGAAGTCGAGCTGGCTGGCCACCATCTCTTGGTAGAGCTCAACCGGTGAAGACCCGGTTGCCAAGCCCAAGGTCTTGGCCCCTTCGCCAACTGCCTTTGCCAAAAGGTCAAAGGCCTGCTTGCCTAATTCACTGGCGTTTTCCGCAACAATAACTTTCATCTTGATCACGACTCCTTGATTTTTTACTCACTCATATTGGTATAGTCCATTTTAGTTCCGCGGAGATTTTTTGTCAAGGTATAGACCAATAAATCTTGCTAAAATCCAAGTGCTTTTTTCCAAAAATGGCCGCCCTTGTACTATGCTTAGAGGGAAAAAGAAATAGAAAAAAGAAACGACACAGCAAAGCAGAAAAATAGGAAAAATGGAGGCAAGAGCATGAAATACATGACCGTCAAAGGAGAAAAACTGAGCCAGCTGGGCCTGGGCACCTGGAACATAGGAGAAAATGCCGGCAAGCGGGAGGAGGAAATCGCGGCCATAAGGTATGGCTTGTCATCCGGCGTCAACGTCATCGACACCGCTGAAATGTACGGGGAAGGGCGGGCCGAAAGCCTGGTCGGTGCAGCTATTAAGGACCTGGACCGGAGCCAGCTCTTCCTCATCTCCAAGTTCTACCCCTGGCACGCCAGCCCCCAAGAGCAGAAAAAAAGCCTGGCCGCCAGCTTGAAGCGGCTGGGGACAGACTATCTGGACCTGTATCTTTTGCACTGGAAGAGCGACTATCCTTTGGCAGAAACCGTCAAGGGCCTGCAGGATTTGCAAAAAGCTGGCCTGATCCGCCACTGGGGCGTCTCCAACTTCGATACGGCTGACATGCAAGAGCTGGTAGATATCGCTGGGGAAGGGGCAGTTTTTGCCAATGAAGATCTCTATAATATCGACAAGCGGGGCGTTGAATATGACCTCCTGCCTTGGCAAAAGCAGCACGGCATCGCCTTTATCGGCTACTCGCCTTTTAACTCCGGCGACGGGCAATCCATCCCGGTTAAACCCAGCTTAAAGCAGATCGCGGACAAACGGGGCGTGTCTGTCCACCAGGTATTGCTGGCCTGGACCATGCGGACCGGGCAGGTCTTATCCATCCCCAAGGCTGGCTCAGTTGCCCACATGCGGGCCAACCTGGCCGCTGATGACCTGGTCTTGACGGCTGAAGAACTGGCGGCCTTGGACCGGGACTACCTGCCACCCAAACATAAGCAGCCTTTGGAAAGCATTTAGTTTTTTGCATACAGGAAGCAAAATTCCCGCAGAAAGCTGATAAATAAACGGATGGTGGTTGACAGCGGCTAAAGAGAGCACTATCATGCAGTTTGTAAGAATGTTGGGAAAGAAAAGAGTGTAACTGCATGAAAAATAAAAAGAATATCGCTTATTTTATTTACGCTGTTTTGACGGCAGCGATTCTGGTTCTGGCCAGAAAGCATTTCGTTGAACTGAAGGGGAGCAGCCTGGATCTGGCGAACACAGGCTATTACACCTATGCCGTCAGAGACCAGATCTTGTCAGGAGACTTGCTCTTCTTTGACTGGGTCAGCGTCATGCTGCCGCGGCTGGATCTGGCCGGGATTGAGCCGCTCTTGCTGACCCGGCACTTGAGCCGGAAGCAGTTTACCCTGTTGCGGCTCAAGTGGTCCTGGCCTTACCTGGCCTGCCTGTTTGTGATCCACTTGATCTACTGGCCGGGCAGCTGGCTGGCGGCCGTATCCCTTATCCTGCTCTTTGCCGCAGCTGCTGGGATGACTCTTTACCAGCGCCGCTACTTAGGCGGGATCAAAGACGGCATCTGGGTCTTCGCGGCCTTCGCGCTTTTGCGCCTGCTGGCAACTTTGCTTTTTAAGATCTGAAAAAAGCCTTGCTCCCGCGTGCGGAGTAAGGCTTTTCGTTTGCTTTAGTTTTTGACCAGACCTTGCTTGTCGCGCTTGATCAAGCTCAAGACGCAGGCAAAAATCAAGAGGGTGAAGACGAAGAGGACGATGAAGGCGGCTTGTGACCCCATCACTACCTGCTTGCTCTGGCCCTGGTAAGGACTGCCGGCGATGGCAATGATCACGGACATGGCCGCGGTCCCAATTGAGCCAGAATACTGCTGCAGCATGTTGAAGAGGGCGTTGCCGTCGGCGATGTGCATGACTTCCAGCTGCTGCAGGCCGATGGTCATAGAGTTGTTGTACATCATGCTGAAGCCGGTCATGAACATGACGTGGAAGATCACGATCAAGGCAATGGAGAGCTTTTGGGCAAAAATGATGTAGAGCAGAATGCCGGCCATGGCCAGGATGCTGCCGATTAAGAAGAGCTTCTTGAAGCCCTGGCTGTCCAAGAGCCGGCCCATTACCGGCCCGAAGAAGGCGGACAAGAGGCTGCCCAGGAGCAGGAGCATCCCGCTGGTCAAGGCACTGGTCTTCAGACCCAATTGCGCCAGGTTAGGGATGACAAAGGTCAGGCTGATCTGGATGAACTGCAGGAAAGTGTAGATCAGCAGGCCCAGGTTAAAGCTGATATTTTTCAAAACGGCAATATTAATGATGTGGGCCTTGCCTTCCTGCTTGGCCAGCTTGAAGAAGATGACAAAGGAAATGACCGTGACCAAAAGCCCGCCCCAAACCAGCGGACTGGCAAAGCCGGAGCTGAGGTTGTTGACGGCTAGGGTCAAGGCAACCAGGGCCAGGACGATCAAGAGGTATTCGCTGAAGTTGAAATGATTCCGGTGAGCCTCGTTGTCGCTCATGAAGCAGGCCGCGATAATGCAGAAGATGATGGTGATCGGCAGGGTAAAGATAAAGTTGAACCGCCAGTTAAGAGCTGACAGGCAGATCCCCCCGTAGGTTGGCCCAAGTGACGGGGCCAGGGCAACGATCATGCCTGCTGTCCCGACGAAAGAGCCTTGCTTGGCCCGGGGAACCTCCAGCATGATGATTGAGAAGAGCAGGGGCATGGAAATCCCCGTCCCGATCCCTTGAATGACCCGGCCCAGCAGCATGACCGACAAGGTATTGGACAGCATGCAGATCACCCCGCCGATGACAGAGGCCGTGCCCGCGGCGATGACCAGGCTCTTGAACTTGAAGCTGCGCTGCAGGTAGGCAGCCAGGACAATCGTCAAGGTAACGGCCAGCAGGTAGGCAGTGGTAATCCACTGCACGTTGTTCAAGGACTGGTTGAAGACCTTCATCAGGGTTGGGAAGGTCACGTTCATTGACGTTTCGACCAAAACCCCGCTGCAGGCCACGCCCGCGGTCCCGATGATCGACCAGATCACGGAAGGGGCAACTTTTTCATGAGCTTCCATTAAATTATTACCTCCAATAAAAAACTCCGCTTCCGCGAATTCGCGACCGGAAAAGGGTCTTTGAATTCGGCTAGAAACGGAGTTGCTACTCAGTATTAAATTCTAGCGAACTAAGCTCCACAAAGCTTGTTCTAAAAACTTGTCATTAATTTACTTTAACATTTTTTCCGAAAAAATGTCAGTAAAAAACAGGGCCAAAGCCCTGTTTTCATTATTTCGACTTGATGTAGTTTTGCCCGTCGGCAGCTGGCCCGACAGTCTTGCCGAAGAAGACCACCAGAACGATGATCGTCAAGACGTAAGGCGCGATCTGCAGGTAAACGGATGGCAGGCTGGAAATGCCTGGAATCTGGTCCCCGATGATACTCAAGCTTTGAGCGAAGCCAAAGAAGAGGGAGGACAGCATAGCGCCGATTGGGTTGTAGCGGCCGAAGATCATGGCAGCCAGGGCCATGAAACCTTGCCCGGCAATAGTGGAAACTGAGAAGTTCCCGGCAATTGCTTCAGCGAAGACGGCCCCGCCGATCCCGCCGAGGAAACCGGAGATCAAGACGCCGGCGTAACGCATCTTGTAGACGTTGATCCCCAAAGTGTCGGCAGCTTGCGGGTTTTCACCGCTGGACCGCAGGCGCAGGCCAAAGCGGGTCTTGTACAGTACCCAGTAAAGGAAGATGGACAAGACGATGGCCACCCAGGCTGGAGCTGAAGTGTTCTTGAAGAAGACCGGCCCGATAACCGGGATGTTGGCCAGGCCAGGGAAGGAGAAGTAGCCGAAGTTTTGGTTGATGTTTTCGGTCTGCCCCTTGTTGTAGATGGCCTTGACCAAGAAGACGGCCAATGGCGGCGCCATCAAATTCAAGACCGTCCCGGAAATAACGTGGTCAGCCCGCCAGTTGATCGTGGCAACGGCGTGCAGCAGGGAGAAGATGATCCCGACAACCCCGCCCAAGAGGGCACCCAGCCATGGAGTAGCGGCGCCGAAGGTTGAAGCGAAGCTCAAGTTGAAGACGATGGAGGTGAAGGCCCCCATCGTCATGATCCCTTCCAAACCAACGTTGACGATCCCTGAGTTTTCACTGAAGGTCCCGCCCAAAGCGGTGAAAATCAAGGGAGCTGAATAAACTAAAGTTGATGAAACGATTAAGGCTAAAACAGTCACGAAGTTCATTATGCTTCCCCTCCTTTTTGCTGGTCACTAGCGGCTTGCCGGCTGGCGGTTTCCGCCGTGGCAATATAGGTCGCGGTCTTGTCAGACTTCTTTTCCTTGAAAAGGAGGCCGACAGCCCAGCTGATGGCTACGAAGAAGATAATGGCAGCGATGACGATAGAAACGATTTCAAATGGAATCCCGGCTGCAGTCTGCATCCCCAGACCACCGATCTTCAAGATGGAGAAGAGCAGGGAAGCCAGCAGGATGCCGATGGCGCTCATGCCGCCCAAAAGGGCAACGGACATGCCGTCCCAGCCGATGTCCAAGGTAGTTGTTTGGGTGAAGTAGTTCTGGTAAGTACCCAGACCTTGTACAACACCGCCCAGGCCACAGAAGGCCCCTGACAGGAGCATGGAGATGATGATGTTCTTCTTGTCGCTCATGCCGGCGTAACGGCTGGCGAATGGGTTCAAACCAACCGCCTTGATTTCAAAGCCGACCGTGGTCTTCTTCATCAAGAACCAGAAGATGACCAGGGCAATGATGGCCAGGAAGATACCGCCGCTGATCCGGGAGTCGCCGAACATTTCGCTCAGCCACGGAATCCGCAGGCTGCCGTTGGCCCCGATGGTCTTGGTAGTGTCGGTGTCAACACGGAGGCTCTTGTTCATGACGTCCTGGTGCAGGTATTGGCAGAGGTAGAGGACGGTGTAGTTAAGCATGATGGTTGAGATAACTTCGTTGGTCCCGAAGTAGGCCCGCAGCCAGCCGGCAATCCCGGCAACCAAGGCACCGGCAATGATCCCGGCGATGATTTCAAATGGCAAGAGGATGTAGACCGGCAGGCTCTTGAAGGCCAGGCCGATCCAGATGGCGGTCAGCCAGCCAGCTTGTGCCTGGCCCGGCAGGCCGATGTTGAAGAAGCCAGCGGCTGAAGAGATCTGGAAGCCGATGGCGATAAAGATCAACGGGGTGGCGTTACGGATGGTTTCCCCGATCCCGTTGGCTGAGCCCAGGGCACTTTCAAACATTGAGCTGTAGGCCTGGAATGGGTCATAGCTCCAGGCCAGCATGATGATGGCCCCGACTAAAAAGCCGGCAATAACAGAAACGATCGGCACTAAAAGCCGCTTGGCTTTAGGGCTCACCTTAATCATTAGCGGCAGCCTCCTTCTTGGTATTCTTCCCGGTCATAAGCAAACCGAGTTCAGTTTCACTAGTCTCATCAGGCTTGACTTCACCTGATTCGGCCCCGTCGTGCAGGACGACGATCCGGTCAGACAGCTGCAGGATTTCGTCAAGTTCGTAGGAAACAAGGAGAACGGCCTTGCCGGCGTCTCTTTGCTTCAGCAGCTGGCTGTGGATGTATTCGATGGCCCCGACGTCCAGGCCCCGGGTTGGCTGGAAGGCAATGATCAAGTCAGCGTCCCGGTCAAGTTCCCGGGCGATGATGGCCTTTTGCTGGTTACCACCGGACAGGTCGCTGGCCGGCAATTGTTCGCTGGTCGTGCGGACGTCGAACTTCTTGATCAGTTCCCGGGCGTGTTCCCGGATGGCCTTTTCGTTCATGATCCCGTGCTTGGAGTAAGGCTCCTTGTAGTAGGTCTGGATGGCCATGTTTTCAGACAAAGGCAGTTGCAGGATCAAGCCGTACTTTTGCCGGTCGGCAGGGATGTGGCCGACGCCGGCTTCAGTAATTTGGCGGACTGGCTTGTTGGTCAGGTCCTGGCCGTTGATGACGACCTGGCCGCCTTCAACATGGCGCAGGCCAGTGATGGCTTCGACCAGTTCGTCCTGGCCGTTGCCGTCGATCCCGGCCAGACCAAGGATTTCCCCGCTGCGGATAGTGAAGGAGAGACCCTTGACTGCTTCGGTCCCCCGGTCTTCGTTGACGTGCAGGTCCTTGACTTCCAGGATATTTTTGCCCAGATTGAGGGGAGCCTTGTCCAGCTTAAAGTTAACATGGTGGCCAACCATCATTTCGGCCAATTGTTCGTCATCCGCGTCAGCGACGTTGACGGTTTGGATGGACTTACCAGCCCGGATGACAGTGACCCGGTCGGCACTTTCCTTGATTTCCTTCAGCTTGTGGGTGATCAAGATGATGGACTTGCCTTCCTTGGCCAGGTTCTTCATGATCTTGATGAATTCAGTGATTTCCTGCGGCGTCAAAACGGCAGTTGGTTCGTCGAAGATCAAGATGTCGGCTCCGCGGTAAAGGACCTTCAGGATTTCAACTCTTTGCTGCTGAGCGACGGTGATGTCGGAAATCTTAGCGTCAGGGTCGATGGCCAGGCCGTATTGCTTGGACAGGGCCAGGATCTTTTCTCTGGCGGTCTTGAAGTCCAGGGCCAGGCCCTTGGTCGTTTCGTGGCCTAAGATGATGTTTTCCAGGACAGTGAAGGCCTGGGCCAGCATAAAGTGCTGGTGCACCATCCCGATCCCCAGGCTGGTAGCGACGTTTGGGCCGGAGATGTTGACTTTCTCGCCCCGCACGTAGATTTCGCCAGAGGTTGGTTCGAGCAGGCCGGAAAGAATACTCATTAAAGTAGACTTGCCGGCGCCGTTTTCGCCAAGAAGCGCCAGGATTTCGCCCTTGCGGAGCGTGAGGTTGATATCGTTGTTGGCTTTAAAACCGTTAAAGTCTTTCACGATATGGCGCATCTCAATGATGTTTTTGATCTCTTTTTCCATATGACAAAACTTTCTGTATTACTTTTACAAAAAACACTCCGTAAATATGCGGAGTGTTTCAGATTGACTACTATATATTGTGCTACTTACTTGGAGTAGTTGCAACTTTAATTTTGCCAGCCAGGATCTGCTTGCGGGCAGCTTGAACTGCCTTCCAGGTCTTGGCATCAAGGTTCCCCTTAGTGACAGAGACGCCATCGTGAGCTAAGCCGTAGGAAATTACCTTACCGCCAGGGAATTTGCCCTTGTAGGCTTTGTCAGCGATGTCCTTGCATGCGAAACGCAGCCCCTTTAATACGGAGGTCAGCGTGAAGTTGGCCTTCTTGCCGTCTTTTGAAGTGTAGTTGCCCAGGTTTGACTGGTCAACGTCGACACCGATGACCCAGACCTTCTTGGCAGCCGTAGTTGCCTTGTTGCGGGTCTTGGCTTCGGTGAAGACACCGTTACCGGCGTTGCCGGCAGCTTGGTAGATGATGTCAGCGCCGTCAGTGTACATTGACTGGGCGATTGACTTGGCCTTGTCGGTTGAGGTGAAGTTACCGATGTATTGGTCGTAAACGGTGATCTTCTTGCCTAAGGCCTTGGCACCATCCTTGACACCTTGCTTGAAGCCGGCTTCGAAGAGTTCCAGGACGCTGGACTTGGCCCCGCCGATGAAGCCGACCTTGTTGCTCTTGGTGGTGTAGGCAGCAGCCAGACCGCCAAGGTAGGAAGCTTCGTTGCTCTTGAAGCCGACGGAAGCAACGTTCTTGCGGCCAGTTACGACAGAGTCGATGATGACGAAGTTCTTCTTAGGGTACTTCTTGGATGCGGCTTTAACTGAGTCAGTCAGCATGTAGCCAACGCCGAAAATGGTTTGGTAGCCGGCTTGAGCAGCTTGAGTCAGGTTAGGGGTGAAGTCAGCAGCAGATGATGATTCAAAGTACTGGTAACCGCCCTTGCCTTGCTTGAGGCCGTGTTCCTTGCCGTAGTCCTTGAAACCAGACCAGGCAGCTTGGTTGAAGGAGTGATCGTCGACACCGTTACCGTCAGTGATCAAGGCGATACCGTGCTTGGTGTCCTTGTTGACGGAGGTGTTGGACTTCTTGCCGGAGCAGGCAGTCAATACAGCAGCAACTGACAGAGTGGCTGCCCCAGCGGCAACCAATTTCTTGTAATTAAAGCGCATAGCGAAATTACTTCTTTCTTTTTCTTCTTTTCTTTTTCATAGACGAACGATTATGTATTAAAGATAGCATTTAGTTTGGAAAAAAGCAAGAGAATAGATAGGCGAATATTCGCTTTTTTGGACAAATTTGGAGAAAAAATTTTTTAGTGGCTAGGAAAACGGTTGATTCACGAACAAAGTAGTAACTTTGTATAGACCAGTTCCTGGACTGGGAAGTTTAAGATAGTTGTGATACAATTAGTAGCAGATTAGAGAATCAGGAAAGTTAGCTAATCTAGGGCAGCCGCGAGGCTGCCTTTTTTGTTGCAAGTTATAACCGTTAAGAAAAAGGCGCCCATCGAATGATGAGTGCCTTTGTGTTCTTGGCAAAATTAACGAATCAGGAAAGTTAGTTAATTAATTTTTACCAGGAAATTTCGTAGAGATTGTTGTACGCAGTGCAAGGATCGCCGTTTGAATCTAATGCGTGATAGGCAACGGTGAGATAAACATGATCTTCACCGATGACTTGCAAGCCTTCGACTTCAGAATGATAGCCCTTGTGGTCGATCTTGCCCCAATCACTCAAGTTGACGCTGATCCACTGGTCTGCAAAGGACCGCTTGTTGGTTGGGATCTTGATGATCTGCTTGTGGTGGGTTGTCCATTTTTTGTCTTTATATTTTGGAGCCAATTGACTAGAGATATAGATGTTGCCGTAATCATCCATATCAAAGCCTTGGTAGGAATTGATTAAGCTGCTTAAGTTAGGGTAATAGAACGACTCAAGATAGGCGATGTTACCCATATTAACGTAGTTATTGCCATCGCTAAGTGAGGCAACTTGGTCCAAAGCCTTGTTAATTGTACTCAGAGAGTAGATTGTGAAGTAGCCGTTGCCAGAAGAATCGATGGTTGCTAAGAGAAACTTTTGATGGTTTGGTGATACGGCAGCTTCTGCTCTGACAAAATCCTTTCCGGGATATGGATGACTGCCCGCACGGTTGAGGTAAGCTAAGCGGGGAAAGTCTGAATGACTGCTGTGACTTCCTTTTTGCGCCTTGATATCGACACGGGCGATTTGCTTATCCCATTTGTTCTTACGGGTATTTGTTTTCTTGACACCAATGAACCACTTGTTCGCCATACCAGCATATTCCGAATTCAAAAACATATCCATTAATATTCAAGTGAACACTAATGAACATATTCTTGTCCTCTAGCTGAAGCTAGAGGATTTTTTAGGCTTTTTCACGGGGAAATGCCTTGTGCGCTCAGTTGTATGTACCTCCACTAAAGTTTCCCTTAGCTTCTGATACTTTTATCATACGCACAGTCAAAGAGTTCGCCATATTTTGCTTAACAGAACCCGAAAGCTCAGTCTCACAAAACGGGCAGGAATATATCCTAAGTTTCCCTAGTGCCGAGGCTCTAGGGCAGCGCCCAGTCCATGACTTGAAGCAGGGACGAACCCACGCTTGTGACGCTTTGATTGATGGACTATGCCATCACTAACTGTTTGTTTGCGTAACGGTCTTCAAGAATCAACTTAACATTCTTGTATGGCATGTATTTCGTTATTTCTTTGTCATCCACTCTTTGCAAAATATTTACCGCTGCGGCTGTATTTGCGTTCATTTCTCCACAATTTGGACAGACAGCCATTTCATGATGTGCGCCTTTTCTTTCACTGAAATGTGCACCACATCTTGGACAGAACTGAGACGTATATGCTGGATTAACGTCAATGGTTTGAATTCCCAGACTGCCGCATAAATACTCGATACGTTTATCCAGTCTTCCTTTAGTCCATGACGATAACTTCCGTCTCACTTTTGCTTCATAGCGGTTTGATGCTTTAGGCAACTTTTCCTTAGCAAAAGTCAGATCTTCCTTGACAAGAACATCTGGATCTTCTGCCACAAGCATCTGTCTAATGCTTGTGTTTATCACCCGCTCCATATTGCGTTGCTTTCTTTCGTGTTGGCGGTGGTAGAGCTTGTTGCCAAGATGGTGTTCTTCAAGACGAGCAATTTGGCGCTCAAGACTTCCAATGCGGTGTTTGATACGTTTCTTTGTCTTAGCTGAATAATCCTTGGCTAACTTTTCTTGCAAAGCAGACTTTTCTTCTCTTAATTCCTTAGCTGACTGTATGTACTCATTACGATTTGTATTGCGGTTATTGATCCGCTCAACTTCAGCACCTACCAGCTTGCTGAAATCTGCTCCATATTCTTGATCACTGCTGCATGAGATGAGAGTTGCCAATCCCTTGTCCATACCCAGTTTCTTCCGTGGCTTGCGGATCTCATGAGCAACAGCTTTAATAGCACGATGAACTTCCAGCCGCTTCTTGTCTCGATCAAGAATGAGCTGGATATCGCCGCGTTTCTTCTTATTGGCATAGCAGTATGGTCCTGTCAGCTTAAACTGCTTTTTCTTTCTGCATTTGCCGTAAGCAGTGAACAGCTCATCCAATTCTTTTAGTTCGTCACCAGTTAACTTTACAGTATAAGCTCTGACTGTCTTAGTTTGGTTTCTTCTCTTTTTTCTGGTCATTTTTGGAAACGACTTTCTTTTTACGATCTTACGTTCGCGTCTAGCCGTATTATATCACAACAGCTCGTCCAAATACATTGATAACATGACCTAGAATATAAAAGACTACAAATAAGCATTAGTAGTCTTTAATTGCTATTTTTGACTATATATTTTTACAGCTGTTGACTTCCCAAGTTTGCGTGTGGCCTGCAGCGACATCACTCAAGTGTAAGATGGTCTCAGTCATATCACCAGTTTTACCGCGTACGACGTAGGTGTCTTCTTGCTTGTTTCTCAACTGAAGGCAATAAATGTAAGTTGAACCAACATTAGCTTTTTGAACGGCTGAATGATGGTGTGGATTCAGCTCTACTGTCTTCTTGAGCGAAATGCTCGTGGTTTCTTTAAATTTAACCATAAAAATTAGTCCTCCTATCATAAATTTGTACACTGGCTTCTGCCGGGTACAATGTAATTTTAGCACAAAAGTTTAGTTAAGGCAACAAGTGTTCGAGAAAACAGAATAAGTCACGATAAGGTGACTTATTAGTATAGATCAGTCGTCTTGCTTACTCTTTTGAGTCTTAGCTTTCTCAGCTTTTTTATACTTGCTTTCTTGCCAATTGATATCGAGTATGTTGATTCGATAGTTAGGATGGTTATCTTCTTCGATGTCCCAAAAAAATATATCGCTATCTTTTTTTCGTAAATTGCCCAAAAGGATATACGTTCCTGTATAGCCATGACCGGTGCCTTTTAAACGTGCATAGTATGGCTGGTCGGCATCCCAGAAAGGAAATCCATCACTGTCAGTGAATTGCCTAAGGCCATCGACCATGACGTAATCACCGTATTTATATTTCTTTTTAAGATTAGTGATTTTCTTGGTTTTGCTGTTAAATTTAAATGCGTATGTAGTTTCATCAATCATGGCTTTTTCGCCATTTGAATATTGAGAATGGTTGTTGATCTCTGAAACGTTTCTGGCTTTAATATAGGCTCCATGGCCAATGTAGTAAAAGTAGTGGCCATTGATTTTCTTATAAGGCAGCCAGTATTTTTTGTCAATTTCATAGGTATGATATTTTGTACTATGGAGGAAATAATAGCGGACGTCTTTGTCTGTCCGTTCAACCTTTTTTCTGGTTGTGTAGACGTAACTGCCCTTCTTTAGATAGCCGAGGGGACCATAAAGCCCGTTAAACCAAGGCATCCGGTTGCCATAACGGTCATAGACATAGCTGTTACAGTTTAACTGCAGTACGACTTGGCCTTTTAGGTAGGGCGTATCGTATGCGGCCTGCACAGTGTTTGCAATTAAAGCAGAAAAGCCTAGCGAAAAAGTTAAGGCAAACAGTGTGTTACGTAGCTGTTTGAGCATGGTTGTCACCTCTTTTATAAAAGCGCTTTCTTAATATAATTATAACGCAAGGGCGAAGAAAAAAGGCACTCATCGAATGATGAGTACCTTTAAAAAATCTGCTGTTTGAGATTACTTCAAGTCGCTTACGCTTTCAGCAACCTTAACCTTGCCGTTCAAGATTTGCTTGCGGGCTGCTTGAACCTTGCTCCAAGTCTTGGAGTCGATGTTGCCCTTGGTTACAGAAACACCATTGCCTTCAAGAGTGTAGACAAAGTGCTTGCCGCCTGGGAACTTGCCTTGGTATGCCTTTTCAGCAAGACGTTCAACAGCAACGTCCAGGCCCTTCAGAACTGAAGTCAGAACGAAGTTGCTCTTCTTGCCGTCCTTGGAAGTGTAGCTACCCAGGTTTGATTGGTCAACGTCAACACCGATGACCCAAACCTTCTTGGAAGCCTTGCGGTTCTTGTTGATGTCCTTGGCTTCAGTGAAGACCCCGTTACCAGCGTTGCCGGCTGCGTGGTAGATGATGTCCGCGCCGCTGGCGTACATTGATTGAGCGATTGACTTGGCCTTGTCAGTTGAAGTGAAGTTACCGATGTATTGATCGTCAACCTTGATCTTCTTGCCCAAAGCCTTGGCACCTGCTTCAACACCTTGCTTAAAGCCGGCTTCGAACAGTTCCAGGGTAGCTGACTTGGCACCACCGATGTAACCTACGTGGTTGGTCTTGGTAGTGTAAGCAGCAGCGACACCAGCAAGGTATGATGCTTGGTTGCTTTCGAAGGTAACTGAAGCAACGTTCTTTTGGCCGCTGATCACGTCGTCGATGATCACGAAGTTCTTCTTAGGGTTCTTCTTGGCAGCGGACTTGATGGCGCTGGTCAGTTGGTAGCCGACACCGAAGATGGTTTCAAAGCCGGAGCTGGCAGCTTCGTTGGCGTTAGGAGTAAAGTCGGCGGCTGATGAAGATTCAAAGTATTGGTAGCCACCCTTGCCTTGCTTCAGACCGTGCTTCTTACCGAAGGCCTTGAAACCATTCCAGGCAGCTTCGTTGAAGGAGTGGTCGTCAATGGCGTTGTTGTCAGTGATAAGCGCGATGCTGTGCTTGGTGGTCTTAGTACCAGTTGAAGATGATGACTTCTTGCCTTGGCAGGCAGTCAGCAGAACTGAAACTGAAACAGCAGCAGTAGCGATGGTTGCTAACTTTTTAAATTTAGAAACAGACACGTGATTTCCTCCGTTACAACACGAATGTTTGTGTGACAATCGCGAAAGATGTTTATTTTTATCTTAGTTTATTATAGTGTAAAAACAGAAAAAAGCAACAACATAAACGAAATTCCGAACTGCTTTTTGATAGCGGTTAACAAAAAAGCGAAACCTGGCTCTCGCAGGCTTCGCTTTCGCGGTTTATTTGAGCTTGAATTTAACCGTATTGTCGTTCCAAATTGAGGTCTTGTACTGCAGCTGCAACTTTTTGGCGGAAGTCTTTGCTTCGCCAACCAAATTTCTTAAAGATCAAGCTGTCTGTTAGGACAAAGTGATAGTGAAATCAAAATCGTGGTCTAAAGAATCATCACTAAAGTCTTGGCCACTCGCGTCAAATTTCACGCGGACACTGTTGACGTTTGAAATCTTTTCGACTGGGACAGTTACTGTTCCTTGCTTTGTTACGTTCTTTGAAATATCGCCATCCCAACTTTCAGTGGAATCTGCTCCGTGCTGTTCACCATTGGAGTAGATATATGTTCCTTGAGTCGGGTAAACTGAAACATCAGCTTTGGTCTTAATTACTTAAACTTCCCACTTGCAAAAGTGGGCTAGTACCTTGAAAATTCAATAGTTTTGCCAACAAAAAAGCACAAGGCCTTCGTTCGCTTGATATAATTAAGTCGACCAAAACATCATCAATATCAAACGAAAGGCTTGTGCTATGTCTAGTTTACCATCATTCGATACTGAAAACGAACCTAAAATTGCCCGCTCTGTTGAAAAGTTCTTTAAGGACTACAAAGTTATGGAGCTTCTCCGCAGATCTGGGCTCCGCAAGTCCAAAGGAGTCCCGCTTTGGTCGATCCTTTCATACATCTTCAGTAATGTGTTTCGAGACAGAAGCATGTACATGCAACAGAAGTCTGGCAAGTGTACTGCTGGCTTCTCCAAAAATACCTACTATCGATTCATGCAGAACCCACATATCAACTGGCTTCGCTTCACTATTCTGCTAGCTGAGAGGATCGTCAATGGGCATCTGAAAGATCTGACCTCTGACCAACGTGCGGATTGCTTCGTCTTTGACGATTCGCTCTACTCCAGAACTGGATACAAGAAGACTGAGCTGGCTGCCAAAGTATTCGACCACGTTTCGATGACCTACAAGAAGGGGTTTCGGATGATGACCATGGGTTGGACTGATGGATCCTCCTTCGTCCCAATCGCTTCATCTCTCCTGTCCTCAAAGAACGATCAGAATGTCATCGGGACAACCAAGAAGATCGACAAGCGCACAATTGCGGCCAAGAGGCGGATTATGGCCCAATCAAAGGGGACCGATGTAGTTATCCAGCTGCTCGATCAAGCCTTGAAAGCAGGGCTCACTGCCAAGTACGTCATGTTTGACACTTGGTTTTCCAATCCGCATCAGATTGTCCAAATCAGTCAACGTGGTTTGAACGTAATCGCCATGGTGAAGAAAAGCTCCAAGATCACATACGAGTTCGAAGGAAAGCGGATGAACGTCAAGCAGATCTTCAACGCATGCAAGAAGCGTAGAGGTCGCTCAAGATATCTCCTGTCCGTCCCTGTAAAGGTTGGAGATCCTGCCAAAGATGGTGCCCAGATTGATGCCAGAATAGTCTGTGTGAGAAATCGCTCCAACCGCAAAGACTGGATCGCTCTTATTTGTACGGACATGACGATCGATGAAAATGAGATCATCAGAATTTACGGCAAAAGATGGGACATCGAGGTCTTCTTCAAGACCTGCAAGAGCTTCTTGAAGCTTGGCACTGAATACCATGGACTCTCATATGATGCATTGACTGCCCATACGGCTTTCGTCTTTCTGCGCTACATGTTCATGTCAGTTGAGAAGCGAGACGATGAAGACGATAGGACAATAGGCGAGCTCTTTTATTGCATGGTAGACGAGCTTGCGGACATCACTTTCAATCACTCGCTTCAGATCCTGGTGGAAGCCATGTTCGAGAGTGTGAAAGAGATCTTCCAACCAACAGAAGAGCAGATGGAAAGGTTCACCAAAGCTTTCATTTCCCGCCTCCCGAAGTACATGCAAGAGGCATTATCGCCATCACTAGCAGCTTAATTGAATATTTACTGGCTAAACTATTGAGTTTTCAAGGCTTCATAGTTCTTTTTGGTGTGGGAAGTTTAAGTTAATTACGTAATGAATCTGCATGAAACCTTGAATAGTAAATTTGCCATCGTTGGCACTATCATAATTGTAGGCCTTGGCTGTCTTGTACAAAGTAATGCTGTCGACAGATACGCTGCCGCCGGCCCAGCTGTTATTCGTATAGTTCGGCTTAAAGGTCTTTTCCGAAGAAATTTCGTAATTTTTATAGCTGACAGTCAGAGTTTTCTTAGCATTATTTTTCCCAGAAGACTTGTCGTCAGTAGTGCTCTTAGAAGAACTCTTTGATGAACTGGCTACAGAGGCTTCGTCACTGGAGTCGTCACTCGAAGAAGCGGCAGAGCCGAAGATGTAGCCGACAAAAAATACGAAAATGAAGGCGATGGTCACAGCCCACCATTGCTTGTAAAATGGCTTTTTATTGGACTTCATGGCAAGATCCCCCCGGCTCTAAGACTCAGAACTATTCAGCTTGTTGTTAACGCTTAAGAAGCCGAATCCCGACAACAGGGCGGCAAGAGCGCCGACAATACATGCTACGCCAATATCACCGAACATCATCAGCCCGATGGCAATACCAATAACGCCTAAAATGATTAACAGAATTCCAACTACTTTCATCTTATCCTCTCCTTAACCAAGTGACTTAATTGATGCTGAAAGCTGAAAGTCTGCTAGCACACATTCCATTTTTGCCTAAAGCGGCTCAAGCAGAATTCTCAGCTAAAAAAGTCTCCATCTTGCATGGGTCAGCATCCAGTTTAAGTGTAGACTTTTAAAGAGAAGGATTGGTGGGCAGGCAGCCCACTAATGGCCAAAAGATGAAATCGCTACCGATAAGGCGGCTAAAGCCGTGGTCAAAACCGTGGCCACAAGCAGGTAGCTGATGATGATCCCGCAGGCCCGGGTAAATTTGGACTTGGATGAATGGAAAAGGCACATGCTCTTGATATTGCGGTAGTTGCAGGCAAACAGGACGATCAAGAAAAGAACCATGAAAAAGGACAGGCGGAGCAGGAAACGGTCAGCCGCTGAGTCGCTCTTGGCGTCCATATTAAAGGAACTAAACAGCATCAATAAGTAGCCGCAAGCAGCTGTAAGCATGCGGGCGGGCTGATGGCCGCGGAAGCCTGGCAAAAGCCAGCTGGACCGACCTAAGCCAATAATCGCGTCCTTAAATTCCTGGGCGCTTTGGTAGCGTTTCTGGCTGTTGATATGGGTGGCTTTTTCAATGATTTCCCGTTCAGGCCCTTGATAAAGCTGAACGCTGGGCAGGCAGCCGGTATACAGAACGTTCATCAAGACCCCGACCGCATAGAAATCGCTGGCTGGCCCGCTTTGGCTGAAGCCGAATTGTTCTGGGGCCGCGTAGCCTAGTGACCCTAGGACGCGGGTGTCGCGGTCGGCATCTTTCTGCATGTTCCGGGCGATATCGAAGTCAGCCAGGATCAGCTTTTTGCCATCATAAAAAATATTCTCCGGCTTGATGTCCCGGTGAATGATCGGCGGCGTCTGCTGGTGCAGGACCGCGAGGACGTCCAGCAGCTGGCAGATCAAGTCGTGGATCTGGGCAGAAGTGAGCTTGTGGGTCTCTAAGTACTGGTCGAGACGGGGAGAGTCGATGTATTCTTCGATGACGGTCAGGCGGTCGCTTTTTTCCAGGCAGACAATCTTGGGAATCGCGGTGTCCAGCTCAGCCAGCTGTTCATATAAGGGAGCGTACTCTAAAGGAAGGACCCGCTCGATATAAGGCGTCGGGTTCAGCTTTTCAACTTTGAAAATTGCCTTGTCGTCCGTTATTTTAATGGGAACAGGATTAACGTAATCACTTATTTTTCCTTGCTTCATCTTATATAAAATCTTTCTGCCATAATGGTAACAATGGGGGTAAAAATGGAAACTGAAAAATTACTCGCTGCTTTGAAAGCAGATCATATTTCTAATGTACTAGATCAAGTGGTTGATTACAATTTTGCCGGTTATTTGAACAAGCTGATCGAAGACAAGGGGGTCAAGAAAAGCGAACTCTTCAATGAGGCCATGATCGAACGCAGCTATGGCTATCAGATTTTGAAGGGGCGGCGCCTGCCATCAAGGAATAAGGTTTTGTCCCTGGCCCTCAGCTTGAAATTGTCTCTGGCTGAAACCAACCGACTGCTGTCTTTGAGCGATAATGGTGCGCTTTATGCCAACGTAAAACGGGACGCGGTCTTGATCTACTGTTTGGTTAGGGGGATGTCGGTGATCGATACTGACCAGCAGCTGGCAAATTACGGCTACCAGAGCTTGAACGAAGAAGAATAATAGAGTAGGATGGCGGATATTAGTTGTTGGAGGAGGAAAGGGTGAAAATGGAAGAGCTGGTATTGATTGCTTTAGCAGCTGTTTCAGCTTTGTTTGAGCTGACAAGTTTGGCTAGATTAATGCATGTGAGTTGGAAAATAGAAGACCTGCTGACGGCCGCGGGCTTGGGTGTCTTGACTTTTGAATTTATTCTGGCGAAAGAGGCAGACCAGCAGGTCGCCTTGTATCTGGCAAACATTGTTTTGCTGCTGTCGGCTTTTTACTTTTACCATCGGCAAAACTGGCAAATGCTTCTGTTTTATGGCTTGAGCGTGGCTTTGGGGAACCTGCTGCTTTTACAAGCGTTTCTCAAAGCTGGAAGGAGCTCTTTGCTGCTTATTCTGGCTTACGCGGTTTTGGCATTAGCGGCAGAAGGCTGGCGGCGGCTGAATGAAAAAAGGCATAAGCAGCCGGATTATCTGCTGAAAATATATCTGCTGTCTAGTCTTTTAGCTTGGGATTTCAGCTTGTGGCTGTTTGGCTGGTCAGAGGCCAGCCTTTTGATCTTGCTGCTTTTGCAGGGCTGCTTGACCCTGCTGGTGTTATTGGCCAATCAGCGGGACTATGAACGGCAGCTGGCTGACCAGGAAAGAGAGAACTTGCGCAGCTATCTGCAGAGTGTCAGAAAGAGCGAGGAAGAATTGCGGCGCTTTAAGCATGACTATCAAAACATGCTGCGCAGCTTGGAGCTTTCTTTAAAGAATGACCAGGCTTCAGCTGCCTTGGACAGCTTGAAAAAGTACTCTGATGACATTTTGGAAAGAGAAGAACTGTGGCAGTTCAAGGACGTTGACCGGATTGCTGACCTGCAGCTGCAGAGCTTGGTGATTGCCAAGCTGCAGGAACTCCGCCGCCAGCAAATCCGCTATGTTTTCGAAGCTCGGCAGATGATCGAAGTCCCAGCTGGAATTGACGTATATGACTTGATCAGAATCGTTGGGATTGCTTTTGACAATGCCATTGAGGAAAGCATTTTATACAAAGCTGGTGGACAGGTTCCTGTTGTTGAGATCATGTTTTACCGGGATCAGGAAAATTCTCTGGAATTTACCATAAAGAACAAGCTGCGTGACCAGCAAAAGGAAGATTTACCGGTTTTCAGCCAGGCAAACTTTACCAGCAAGCGGGGACACGCGGGTTTGGGGCTGAGCAATGTGCAGGAGCTGCAGAAGAAATACGCGAATTTGTTTGTTGAGTATCGAATTGAAGGAGACAAGTTCATTTTTGCGCTGACTATCGCGTGATTAGGGGGAAAGATGACTGAAATTCTGGTATGTGATGACGACCTGTTGCAGGCTCGGTCTTTGGCAAAGACGGTCAAGCTGGCGGGAGAATTTTTAGCGGAGGATTACGGACAAAGCGTTTCTGTTTCAGCAATGGGATCTCCGCAAGAAGCTTTGGCTTACGCTGCTGACCGGCAGGTTCAGCGGGGAATCTATTTCTTGGATATTGAATTTGCCAAGTCAGAAATGGACGGCTTGGACTTGGCTGAAGCGCTCTTGCGTCTTGACCCACAGGGACAGATTGTTTTTGTAACCACGCATTCGGAGCTGGCCTTGCAGACTTTTCAGCGAAGAATTGGTACGCTGGACTATATCGTAAAAAATGCTGATTTGGATAGTCTGCAGGAGAGGGTTGTGGCAACTTTGCGCCTGGCACTGGAGAGGCTTACGCGGCTGAATTTGGTCAAAAAGCAGACTTTTACCTATAAAGTCGGCCGGCAGCTTAGAAATGTCAACACTGATGACGTCTACTACGTCGCGACGACGCCATTTCCACATAAGCTGCAGCTAGTCGCGAAAAATCTGCGGGCGGAGTTTGTCGGCAACCTTAAGCAGCTTGACCAGGAATGTGATTTTTTGCTAAAAATCTCCCAATCTTGCTTGATCAATCCTAAAAATATAGCTGAGATAGACCTGCGCGCCAGGACTATCACTTTATTTGACGGGGAGAAGCTGAAATACGCGCGGAGCTGTGGCCGCCAGCTGCGGGAGCTGAAGCAGAATTGACCGATTATGACGGTTAAATGACTGGATTTGAATTTCTTGCCCCTCTTTTTTGCGCTGAAACTATAATTCTGATTAGGCCGAAAGGATAGTTCGGATGTAAAAGGGAGGAAAGAAATGAATAGCTTGTTTTGGGTAAATTTGTTGATCGGCTGCGGGATGCTGCTGAGCGGCTTTAAGCAGTTGCCGGTGACTTTTAGCTGGCGGAAATTGGCGGTGATTTTTCTGGCAAGCGGGAGTCTACTCCTGGTTGAAGGGATGCTGGTCAGAAAAGAGTTCGAAACGGCGCTGGTACTTTTTGTGATCGCGGCTCTCTATTTGCTGCTGGGCCTTGCCGGCTTGGTCATGATATTTGTTAAAAAGGACCGGCAAGCTTTCACCAGCGAAGATTGGCGCGATTTCGCGGCCGTCTTGATCATCAGCGCCTTGCTGGCCTTCTACTTTTTGCGGGATGCTGCTTTTGACTTATCCAGCATGCTGCTGCCAGAAGCAATGTTTCTCGCTGGCCTGCTCCTGGTCTCTTGGGCTGTTAAAGCCGGGAAAAATTGATTAATGTAAAAGTGCTGAGCGAAGGCTCAGCACTTTTTATGTCCATTTCCAAAAAAGATACCATTAGCATAAAAAAGAGTATATTTTCAGTAAAGAATGAAAAGTTAAAGCAAGGTGAGTGAACAATGAAAAAAGAAATTCCAACCCTGCCCTTCAATTCCTCGCAAGGAATGATCATGCTGGCCGCCAGCATCTATAGCGTAGCCCTGTCCTTCATAGTCCAGGAGTATGTTTCCAGCCCCGCGGTCAACAGCTTGGTCAACAACATCAGCGTTGCCGTAAGCGTGGCCTTTGCCCTGGCTATCGGCAGCTTCGTTGACCAGCATGGTGCCTGGCGGATCCTTTTTTTCACCACCTTGCTTTCTGGAATAGCCTGCCTGCTTCCGCCGCTGATTTTTGACCTGGACAAGGCGGCCTTCATCGGCGTCTTGATTGTCGTCGACATTGTCATTTCCGTTATCAGCGAGTTCGACAACGCCGCCAGAACCGTCTATATCGTCCGCAAGGAGAACCGGGAGGCCATTCCTTTGGTGCAGCAGGGGATCAGCTCGCTGAACTCTATCGCCTCAATTGTCGGTTATCTGCTGGTTTTCGTGACCCTCAGCTTCGTGGCTTTGCCCAACTATCTCTACCTCTGCGCCGCCCTTTACCTGCTGGCCCTTTTAATCTGGCTGCGGGTGCCGGCTGACCAGGTTGTGGCTGATGCCCAACCCTCCTTCAGCTTTTCCATCTTGGCCCGCGACATCCGGGAATCAGTCAGCATCGTCTTTAAAAAAAGGCATTGCCTTGATCTTTGCCGCCGAAGTCCTTTTTACCTGCCGGAACCAACTGGTCATGAGCCTGGTAATTTTAAAAATCGGCCGCTATGATCCCAAGTTCAAGTCAATCCTGGTGATTGGCCTGGGCATCATCTTAGCCGTGGCTGTCGGTGCTGGCCTCAACCGGGCCGTGGTCAGCCTGCCTGCTGGCCACAAAAAGCTCTCTGTCCTTGCCTTGATCGTCCTTTCTGCAGGGGCAACCTACCTAAGCG
This sequence comes from Lactobacillus sp. WILCCON 0059, assembly GCF_057197985.1. Classification (NCBI taxonomy): domain Bacteria; kingdom Bacillati; phylum Bacillota; class Bacilli; order Lactobacillales; family Lactobacillaceae; genus Lactobacillus; species Lactobacillus sp. WILCCON 0059. The sequence goes on along the minus strand of NZ_JBUBHN010000001.1, from coordinate 2,298,077 downwards.
GCGGGGCAGGCCGCCAGCTGTCTCCCTTTGTTTTCGGCCTCCTGCTTGGCAGCATTTTTGGTACCGGCATCCCCGTCTACACCTACCTGGAAACCAGCCGGATCATGAAAACTCCCGCCGCCTACCAGGGACGGAGCACGGCCTTGCTCCGCTTCGTGGGCATCTTTTTGACCTTGATCATGGCCCTGGCCCTTAGCTTCTTTGAAGGCCGGGTAAAGAGCAGCGTGGCCCTCTACTTCTCAGCTGGCGCCATCATCCTCCTCGTCATCTTCTGCCTGGTATTGCTCCAGTCCAGCCGCGAAAAAAACGCCTAATACGCAAAAAAATCTCTGAGCTACTCGCTCAGAGATTTTTATTTGCTTACTTGCTTGGGTGGCTTGGTACGGAAACCTTGCCGGCCAGAATCTGGCTGCGGGCAGTTTGTGCCTGCTTCCAAACTGAGTCAGCCACGTAGCCCCGGGTCAGGTAGACACCGTTGTGCTTCAAGCCGTAAACCAGCTGTTTGCCGCCCGGGAACTTGCCCTTGGCTGCCTTGGTCGCGATGTCCTTGACCGCCACGTTGACCCCAGTCATCACGCTGGTCAGGCAGAGGTTGGACTTCTTGCCGTCCTTGGACTTGTACTTGCCCAGGCTGGACTGGTCAGAGTCGACCCCGATGACCCAGACCTTCTTGCTGGAGTTGGCAGCCAGGCCTTCGTTGACTGACTTGGCTTCACTGAACAAGCCTTGGCCGGCTGAACCTGAAGCGTGGAAGATCACGTCCGCCTTCTTGGCAAACATAGCCTTGGCAATTGACTTTTCCTTGTCAGCAGCCGTAAATGAGCCGACGTATTGGTTCAAAACCGTGATCTTCTTGCCCATCTTCTTGGCCGTGTCTTGCACGCCCTTGGCAAAACCAGCATCAAACAAGTCGACGATGTCCCCGTGAACCCCGCCAATGAAGCCAACCACGTTGGTCTTGGTGGTCCGGGCCGCAACTACCCCGGCCATGTAGGAAGCATCCTGGGACTTGAAGTTGGCGGAAGCCACGTTCTTTTGCCCCTTGATCACATCGTCGATAATGACGAAGTTCTTGTCAGTGTGCTTCTTGGCTGCTGAAGCAATCGCGCCCTTAAGTGAGTAACCAACGCCAAAAATAGTCTTGTAGCCGGCCGCAACCGCCTGGTTGATGTTTGGCGTAAAGTCAGAAGCTGAACTTGATTCAAAGTATTGGTAGCCGTTGGTCCCCCGCTTTAAGCCCTGGGACTTGCCGTAAGCCACCATCCCTTCCCAGCCGGACTGGTTGAAGGAGTGGTCGTCAACCCCGGCAATGTCAGTGATCAAGGCCACGCTGGCTGAGCTCTTCTTGTTGGAGCCGCCGCCGTTTTGCTTTGCCCCTGAGCAGGCTGTCAAAGCAATCCCCGCTGCCAAAACAGTACCAGTGGCCAAAACTTGCTTGAATTTGATTTTCTTCACGATAAAATCCCCCTTAAATTTAACACGATTACGATCTTATCAATATTTGGTAGTTGTGTCAAAAGTCCACCTACTAGATAAAGTGTTGATTTGACGGGATTCCTGTTTTTGCCAAAATGCCCTCAAGATATATGGCTCTAAGCTGGAAGGGCATACTAGAAAAAATAAAAAATTACCTGGATTTTCCCAGGTAATTTTAAAAAGTTAAAAGACATTTAGCAGTTTGCAAATTGCCAAGGCAATGTAGCTGGCCACGATCAGGGCCATCACGGTGAAGTGGCGGAGACGGTTCATGACGAACATCCCGGCAAATTCCCGCAAAACCGCGTTGGGCAGGTAGTAAGGGCGGGTGTAAGAGCCAATCCCATTGGCGTCCAGCCCCGCCTGCTTGGCAAAAATTGCTGCCCGGAAGACGTGGTAGTTGCTGGTAAAGAAGCAGGCCTTGAAGTTGTCATTGCCATAGTCGTTGTAGGCCACGATCTGGGAGAATTCCATGTTCTGCTCGGTATTTCTGGACTGGTCTTCCAGCAGGATCAGTTCCTTTGGGACTCCCCGCTTGATGGCGTAAGCGGCCATGGCTGCCGCTTCAGAGATTTTTTCATTCGGGCCCTGGCCGCCGGACATGATGAACTTGGGCAAGGGCTGGCCCTTTTCCTGCTGGTGGTAGGCAAACTGGATGGCCCGGTTGATTCTGGCCGCCTGGATGTTGGAAATCTGGTCCCCATGGATCAGGCCCGCTCCCAAAACGATCAGGTAGTTCTGGTGGTAGCGGCGGGGGACTATCTGGTAGAGCAGGAGGTTGACCAGGAAGTTGTACATGACGGCCGCCAAGTAAACCGCGATCGTCGGGAAAATGTCCAGGATGAGGCGTAGGCCGGTCGGCGTGCTGCGGGTGAAGTGGCCGATGAAAATGAAGATCCAGAGGCCCAGCATGGCTACCGCCAGGATCAAGGTCAGCAGGTTGGGCAGGGTGTGGCTCTCATGCTTCAAGACCACGTAGGAGTTCCATAAAAGCAGGATCCAGGAGAAGGAGACGATGACGGCCACGGTTACTGCCAGGATCGCCAGGACCCAGAGGTAGACCTTGCGGAAGCTGGGCAGATTGGTGGCATAGACCAGGAAGGTGAACCAGGCCCCCAGCGAAGCGATGAAAAAGGTGAAAAAGACCCCGTTGATCAGGCGGCGCGGGTCGCTCAGCCAGGAGAAAATAAAGGTTACCGCGGCGATCGCCACCAAAATGGTGAAGTAGCTGAAAGCCCGGTTCTGGCTGAACAGAAAGAGCAGGGTATTTAATCTAGATGGCATTTTTTAGGTCCTCGTCCATATCATTTAGAAAATTGGTCAAACTTTATTATAATAGAGGATAAGAATTTTTTTGAGACAACAAGGTGACAAACGTGAAAAAAATTGGGCATTATCTCTTTTACCTGATCGAAATCGCAATCGTGTTCGCGCTGTACACGACCCTGCAGGAGTTTTACTTCTACCCGGACATCTTTGGCTTCGGATCGGCTGAGGCCTTCATCCTGGCCCTCTCCACCGTCCTGGTCTTCTGGTTCAGCTTCTGGCTCTATAAGGGGCAGCTGGATGACAAGAACGAATGGGGCTTCAGCCAGGACTTCCACTGGGATTGGCGGAAGCTGGCCACCTCAGTCGGGGGCTTCTTCTTGATGCAGCTGCTCTACATCCTCTTGATGAACCTGATCGGCGGCGGGGTCTCCGTCAACCAGCAGAACCTGGACGACCTCCAGCAGACGGCGGGCCCGACCTACAATATCATGGTGGTCCTGGTTGCCCCGGTTATGGAGGAAATCATCTTCAGAGGGATGTTCTTCAACCTCCTCTTCAACCATGCCGGCAAGGTTGCCAAGTGGGCTGGGATCCTGGTTTCCGGTTTCTTCTTTGCCTTTGCCCACAATCCTTTCTGGTCACCATATCTCCTGGTTTACTGGATGATGGGGTCAGTCCTGGCCTGGGTCTACATGACCACCAAGGACCTGCGCTACTCCATGGCCACCCACATCATGTGGAACATGCTCAGTCTTTTAGGCTAGGCAAAAAGAGAAAAGATAACTATAAAGATAAAGAGAAAACTATCTATATACATAAAAAGCAACGAAGCAAAGCTTCGCTGCTTTTTAGTTTTACGCTTCTTCTTTTTTGATGTAGTGGTTGAGCATGATTGGGGAGATAACCGTCGTCAAAATGATGACCAGAATCAAGCTGGAGTAGATGTCCTTTGGAAAAAGGTGGTGGGCAATCCCGATCTGAGCCACGATCAAGGCTACTTCCCCCCGGGAGACCATCCCAGCCCCGACGATGCTGCCTTCCAGGGGCTTAAGGCCAAAGGCTTCTGAAGAGTACTTGCCGGCCCAGTACTTGGACAGAACGCCCAGAATGGTCATAACTACGATGAAGAGGAAGTCCTTGCCGATGGAGGCAAAAGTCATCGACAGGCCAATGTTGACGAAGAAGGTTGGAATGAAGACTGAGTAGCCGATCGCGGAAACTGAGGAGTTGACTTCAGCTTCCTGCTTGGTCTGCCGGATGGCCAGGCCGCCGAAGAAGGCCCCGACTACGGCGCTCAAGCCGACTAATTCAGCAATGTAGGCCATGCCCAAAGACAGAATCAAAGAGGCGATGACCACGGAGTAGTTGACGTTGATTTTTTCCGCCAGCTGCATAAACTTCGGCGCGATGAACTTGTAGACCAGCCAGACGAAGACAAAGTAGAGGGCTTCAAAAAGCAGGTTCAAGAAGAAGTTGTCGGTCAAACCCGACTTGCCGCCTTCATGGCTGAAGGTGGTGAAGAGGCTGAGGACGATCACCGCCAGGATGTCATCGACCACCGCTGCCCCCAAAATCGCCGTTCCGGCCTTGGTCTGGAGTTTCCCGGTGTCACGCAGGACTTCTACTGAAATGGAGACGCTGGTGGCCGCGAAGACGATCCCGATGAAGAGGGCTTCCAGGAACTGCATCCCGAAGAGCATGGAGGCTCCGCCAATGAAAAGGATAGGGAGGATAACCCCGACCGTGGCCACCGTGAAGCTGATCTTAAAGTACTTCTTCAAGAGGTCCAGGTCGCTTTCCATCCCGGCTAAAAACATCAGCATGATGACCCCGATGTCGGAAAAAAGCGACATCGTTTCATTAGGGTGGATCCAGCCCAAAAGAGCCGGTCCCAGCAGGATCCCCGATAAGAGCTGCCCAATGACCGGGGGCCAGTTGAAGCGGGCAAAGACTTGCCCCAGCAGGGTCGTCATCAGCAAGACCAGTATCAGTTGTCCAATAAATTCCATATTGACCTCCGTTTCAAAAAAGGGCTGGCAAGCAAAAAAACTCCCAAGAAAAAGCTTCTTGACCCAAAGAAGCAAATTCTTGAAAGTTTTGAAACTCCAACCTCTGAAAGTGTTATGTTAACTAATAATACTTTAGCAAGAAATTGGAAAAAAGACAAATTTTACAAACCGGTCTGTTTTGGATTCTTCGGTTCGGTCTTGGCCAAAAGGGCTAAGCAGATGGCGATCATGTCGACCACTTCCTGCAAAACAGCGCCCCAGAAGGCTGGGATAAGACCCGTGAAGGCCACCAATTCCAAAAGGATAACGACTACGATGGCAGTGATGACGTCGACTTCGGCCACTTTCATGGTGTGCTTGGAAATGGCCACGGCATCATTGATCTTGCTCAAATCGTTGACCATGATGACCGCGTCGGCGCTTTCGCTGGCCGCGGTGGCACCCTTGGCCCCCATGGCAATGCCGACATCAGCAGCCGTCAAGCTTGGCGCGTCGTTGATCCCGTCCCCGGTCATGACGACTGGGCGGTTTTCAGGCGCCACGTTCTTGATTGCTTCAATCTTTTGTGCTGGCAAAAGGCTGGCCCGGACATCATCGACGCCGGCCACGTCAGCAATCGCTTGGGCAACATCCTTGTTGTCCCCGGTCAGCATCATGATGTGCTTTGCGCCTTGCTTGCGCAGGCGGGCCAAAGTTTGCGGAGTTTCTGGCCGCAACTGGTCCTTGAAGGTGATGCAGCCGGCATACTTGCCGTCAACAGAAACGTAGACAGCAGTAGTCTTGGCCTTGTTTACGTTAGCGTCTGGCGCTACGTAGGAAAGCTTGCCGACCATGACGGTCTTGCCGTCAACGGTCCCGCTGACCCCGTTACCGGTTGATTCCTGCAGGTTGCTTACGGCTTGGATCATGGACTTGTCAGTCCCTTGAACCAGGGAGTTGGCGATAATGTGGCCGGACTGCTGTTCCAGGCTGGCCGCGTAGCTTTGGATGGTTTCCTTGTCAAAGCCATTTTCCGGCAGAACGTCTTGGATGACCAATTGGTTCTGGGTCAAAGTACCAGTCTTATCGAAGGCAAAAGTCTTGGCCTTGGCAAGTTGTTCCAAGGTTGGACCGGACTTGACGATGATGTGGTGCTTGGACATGGAGCTCATCCCCGCTACCAGAGCAACTGGAGCGGCGATCAAGAGCGGACATGGGGAAGCAACGACCATGACTTCCGCGAAACGGGTGAAGTCGCCGGCCGCAACCCAGGCAATGATCCCGATAGCTAAGGAAATGATGGTAAACGGCACGGCGTAGCGGTCGGCCATCTTGACGAATTTGGCCGGCTGGGCGGCGGAGGACTTAACCAGTTGTACGATAGACTGGTATTCAGAGTCCTTGGCCAGTTTCTTGACTTCCATGGTTACGGCAGTTTCACCATTAAGTGAGCCGGACATCAGGTCATCGCCGACCGTTTTGTCAACTGGCACTGATTCACCAGTTAAGGATGACTGGTCAAAAGCAGAGCTGCCTTCGATGATAGTCCCATCAACTGGCACCTGCTGGCCCGGCTTGATCAAAACATGGTCGCCGATCTGCAGGTCGTCAACCTTTACTTCAACCACCTTGCCGTCAACCAATTTGCCAGCTACCCGCGGGTTCTTGTCCAAAAGGGCCCGCAGTTCACGGTCGGCTTGGCCGGTCGCGTAGTCTTCCAGGCTTTCGCCACCAGTAGACATGACCAGGATCATCCATTCAGCCCAGTAGTCCCGGGTAATCATCATGGAAATGACCGCGATCAGGGCCAGGACGTCGATGCCCCAGTGTCCTTCTTTCAAGTCATTAAACATTTCCTTGGCTAAGGAGAAGCTGACGTAGGCACCAGCAATGTCGAACAGAACTTCCGCGATTCCTGGAATGTGCAGGACATTGTCAGTGATCAGCCCAATCGCCCCGAGAACCAGGACGACAATGAATTTCCATTGGCGTTTCATGATTTATTCCTCCCATTAAAAGTAAGGAGTGTGAACACACACACTTTTTTATCTTAAAAGACAATATATCTTATTAGATATATTTTAACACAAATTGGATGTCTTACACTGGAAATGCTTATGATTGTATTGTTAATTTTCTGCTTCAAGCTTGAGGACCTGCTTTTTGTCAATCGTGACATAGTGGTCGTCAAAAGTATGGGCCAGGTAGTTGAAGGCCTTAAACCATTCCCGCCGGGTGATCATCCCTTGAAAGACTCCCTGGTCGTCGACGACAGGGAGGAAGTTGTTGTCAACCAGCAGGTGAAGCTGGGTCTCCATGTCTTTTTCCGTAAAGTTGACGGAAACGAAGTCGGTTTCCATGACGTCCTTGACCTTGTACTTGTTTAAGGCCTTGACAGAAATGCCATCCAGGTCCAGCATCTTGTCGGTGATCATGGCCAGGCTCAAAAGGCCGGTGATCTGGCCTTTCTTGTTCAAGACGGGAATTTTGGCGTACTTGACCTTGGTTAAGATCAAGAAGGCATGGTAAAGGGGATTGTCTTCTTCAACGATGGCAATCTTGCTGGCCGGAATCAAAAAGGAACCGGACTTTTCCGCGATAACGCGTTGAATAGCTGCTGAAATCATCAACCTAATTCCTTATATTTTTTCTATGCTAAAAAACGTTTTGACATAATTTAAGTATAAGACTATTTGGGAAAAGAAAAAAGAAAAAGGCCTGCTCGCGCAGGCCTAATTGGTTTTCATCTACTTTGGAGGAGTAAGAATGAATGAAATAAAAAAGTGGGAGTATTTGTAACGAGTTCTACCAGCTCGTTACATTGTTTATCATACAGGGTAATTCTCAATAAAGGGTTTGGAATTCCTTAACAAAGAGTAAAGAATTGCTTGCGGATCTATAAAGAACGAAAAAGGCCTGTCAAGGCAACAAAAAAGCTCACGCAACGCACGTGAGCCGAAAGGGATAGATATGAATCGACTATGGAGTCAGTCGATATTTTTCATTTACTTTGGAGGAGTATGAATGAAAAACAAAAAGTTGAGTGTAGTAACAAGCTCTCGCTTGTTACAGCTATTATATTATACTGGAAATGTGAACAAAGTATGACGTTTGGCAAAAAAGTTCAAAAAAAGCCAAAAAAATTGCTTCGCCCCTGGCCAGGCTTGTTAAGATAGAGGGGAATTTTCTTTTTTAGTGGAAAAACTTGCAGAAAAGAGGCTGAAAGGAGGGCCAATGGGTAAAAAAGACAGAAAAAGCGGAAAAAAACTAGTCAGCCGGAAGAAGCATCACTTCCGCCGGAAGCTGCGCCTGCTGATTTTTAACCTTATCCTGCTGGCTGGTCTGGCGGCCTGGGGCTACTACTGGGCCTACCCGACTTACAGCAAGTGGCAGATGAAGCAGGCCATGCTGGCGGCCCGACCCAAGGTGACCAAGGCTAAGGACGGGACCAGCACCAGTCCGGCCTGGCACAAGCTGAGGGCCTACCGAAAGGCGATTAGGGACAATTACAGCTTTGTCTACCAGGCCGCCTACCAGACCCCGAAAAGGACGACGGTGGGCCAGGACGTGGTCATTCCAGGTTTGATCTCGACGCGGAGTTATGACTACCAGACTAAAAAGATCAGCGCGACTAACGCCATGACTCCCCAGGGGATCGCCGTGGTCTACAAGTATCTGCTGATCACGGCCTATGACGGCCAGCACCGGCATGCCTCGGTCATTTATGTTTTGGACAAAAAGACGGGGAAGTTTTTGAAAACGGTCCGCTTGCCCGGCCGCCAGCACTTGGGCGGGATTGCCTACGACCCTAAAGGGATGCAGATCTGGCTGACCGGGTCAAAGGACGGGCAGTCGGCCTTGATGTCTTTTTCCTTGGCCAAATTGATTGAATACGTGGCCAGCGCCAAGACCAGCGATCAACTTGTTTATGACCATGAGATTCCGATCAACTCAATCGCCAAGGCTTCAGCTCTGACTTATTACGATGACCAGCTCTTTGTCGGCTACTTCAATGAAAATGGCCACGGCAAGGTTGCCAGCTACAAGCTTGCCCGGTCCGGCCAGTACAAAAACACCATCACCACCAGCGAGATTTCCAGCATCAACGAGTCCGTTTCCTGGTCTGACCCGGACGGGACGGCCAGCATGAACAAGCAGATCCAGGGCCTGGCCATCTACGGGGATAAGATCTTCCTCAGCCAGTCATATGGCCGCAAGGATTCCAAGCTCTACATCTTCCCGATCACGGCCGTGAACAACCTGGACGAGTCAAACGCCGAGCAGGTGGTCAGGATGCCGCCATACTTAGAGCAGATCACGGTCTACAAGGGCCAGCTGCTCTGCCTTTTTGAATCGGCATCCAGCAAGTACGCCCGCCAGGATATCACGGTCATGGACCGGACCTTGTCGGTCAATATCGACGCCCTGCTGGACAATAATTAACAGACAGCAAATACAAATAAAGGAGACAATATTATACATGGATAGTAAACTTGCCAAAAAAATCATCATCGACGTGCGGATTTCCGGCTGGTCCTGCTTGCTTCCGGCAAGCGGCCTGCTCTACCTCTACCAGGTCACCCACTACGCCAGCTTCTTGTGGGGCCTGGCCCTGGTCGTTTTGTACGCGGCTTACGTGCTGGCGACCGCCAAGCTGGACAAGTGGCATTCGCCAAGCTACGTCTTGCGGATGAGCTTGATTGCCATGTTCTTCGTTGGCTTTCTGCCTTCGATTCCGCTGTTGTTTTGCTACAGCCAGGAGCGCAAGGCCGGGCTTAAATAGCTTTTTGCAAAAAAATAACGGGAAAATGTTGCTTTTTGTATTTTTTAATACTTTAAGAAATGGTAAAATGTCAGAAGACTGTGAACGAAATATGAATAATGTGTTACAGTTTACTGTAATCACGTAAGTGAGTTGTGTTGTTTCATTCTGTTGGGATAGCAGACCTGGTGAAAAAGAAGAGGAGATGAGCTTGATGGAAAACAAGACACCAGCCAGCCGGGGGAAGATCATCCGGTCCTTTATTCTGCGAACCTTGCTTTACAGCCTCATTTTATTAGGCTTGGTTTATCTGTATGAATATTGTGGCTTGGGTTCAACCGGCTTTATTTACAATGAATTTTAGGAAAGTTGAGTGGAAATGGAAATGAGAAATATTGTCAAGACGATCGATGAGATCGCGCAAAGAGAACCAGACCGGGTAGTTTACGACTACCTGGGTCAAAAGAACACCTACGCTGACTTGCTCAAGCGGGCTAACGCCTGGGCCGCCTTGTTAAAGGAAAAGGCAGCGGCCAAGGTACCCGTCATGATTTGGGGCGGGCAGACTTTTGACATGCTGGCTTGCTTTTTAGGTTGTGTAAAGAGCGGGCACTGCTACGTGCCAATCGCTGACTATTCAAACGCTGAAAGAATCGACCTGGTCAGAGAAGTCTCTGCTTCCCCGGTCTTGATCGCCATCAGCGAATTGCCAGAAGTTGACTTGGGCGACTTGACCCTGCTGACGCCAGACGACGTTCCAGAAGAAGGGCAAGCTGACGAAGCAGACTACGTCAAGGGCGACGAAAACTTCTACATCATTTGTACTTCCGGGACGACCGGTAAGCCCAAGGGGGTTCAGATCAGCCACGACAACCTGGTCAGCTTCGTTGACTGGGAACTGAAGGACTTTGACCTGCCAGAGCATCCGCGCTTCTTGGCCCAGGCCCCTTACTCCTTTGACCTGTCAGTCATGAGCATCTACCCGGCCCTGTTGAGTGGCGGGGAACTGGTCGTTTTGCCGCACGAAGTGACGGAAAACTTTGCCCAGCTCTTCAAAGCCCTGCCGGAAACCGACGTAAACGTCTGGGTATCAACTCCGTCCTTTGCTCAAATGTGCTTCCTGGACCGGACTTTTGCTTCCAGCCACCACGCCGGCCTCAGCCACTTCCTCTTCTGCGGGGAAGAACTGCCCCGCAAGGAAGTTGAAATGCTCAAGAAGCGGTTCCCGGACAGCCGGATTTTTAACACCTACGGGCCAACTGAAGCCACCGTGGCGGTCACCCAAGTGGAGATCACCCCGGAAATTCTGGAAAAATACGACCGCCTGCCAATCGGCTACGTCAAGGAAGACACGGAAATCACTATTGACCTCAAACAGGGTGATGACGGCAAGAGCGGGGAAATGATCATTGCCGGTCCGTCAGTCTCCAAGGCCTACATCAACAACCCGGAAAAGACTGAAGAAGCCTTCTACCAGGAAAACGGCGTGCAGCACTACCGGACCGGGGACGTGGGCTACTTTGATGGGAACCTGCTCTTCTACAAGGGCCGGATCGGTTTCCAGATCAAGTTCAACGGCTACCGGATCGAACTGGAAGAAATCAACTTCTACATGAACCAGAACCCTTTGGTCCGCCACGCGGTTGCCGCCCCGATCTACAAGCCTGACCACACGATCAAGCAATTGGTGGCCGTGATCGAATTAAACGACGGGGTCAGCCGCAAGTACGATGAAGGGGAAATCACCAAGCAGATCAGAGACGGCCTGACCAAGGACGTAATGCCGTACATGATCCCGCAGCGCTACCTTTACCAAGAGGCCCTGCCGATCTCCCAGAACGGGAAGGTCGACATCAAGGCGGTCATCAAGGAGGTTAACCAGGCGTGATAAATCTGCAACCATATGAAAACCCGCAGTACTTTGTCTACCTGCTGGTCGCGCTTTTGCCTCTGATCATCGGCCTTTACTTCGGCAAGCGCTACAAGTGGTACGAAGCTCTGGTGTCTTTGGCTTTCATCTTCCTCATCTTCGACGCGGACAAGTGGCAGCAGGGGGTAACCTTGATCTGCTACATCGTCTACCAGTTCCTGGTGACTTTTGCCTACCAGCACTACAGGCAGAAGACGGGGAAGGCCAACAAGACCTGGGTCTTCTGCCTGGCCGTGATCCTGGCCATCCTGCCTTTGGCGGCGGTCAAAATCTGGCCGGTTGTTCCTCACAAGCAGGGGATTGACCTCGGCTTCTTAGGGATTTCCTATCTGACCTTTAAGACGGTCCAGGTGGTCATGGAGCTGCGCGACGGGACGATTAAGCAGGTGGATCCGGTAATGTACGCCCGCTTCCTCCTGTTCTTCCCGACCATCTCCAGCGGCCCGATCGACCGCTACCGCCGCTTCGTCAAGGACTATGACAAGGCGCCGAGCCGGGAAGACTACATCAAGGATCTGTCCTACGCGGTCAGATACCTCTTCCAGGGCTTCTTGTACAAGTTCCTTTTGGGCTGGTTCTTCGGGACCTACTGCCTGCCATACCTTGAGCAGCAGGCCATCCTAGCCGGGCGGATGCATCCCCTGCACCTGTCCTGGTGGCTCTTAGGGGTCATGTACTGCTACTCAATGTACCTGTTCTTTGACTTCGCGGGCTACTCCCTCTTCGCCGTGTCGATTTCCTACTTTATGGGCATCCACACGCCGATGAACTTCAACAAGCCTTTCGCGGCCCACAACATCAAGGAATTCTGGAACCGCTGGCACATGACTCTGTCCTTCTGGTTCAGAGACTTCATCTTCATGCGCTTCACCTTCTTCGCGATGAAGAAGCGCTTGATCAAGAACCGGAACCGGCTTTCCCAGGTGGCCTACCTGGTCAACTTCATGGTGATGGCGGTCTGGCATGGTCTGACCTGGTACTACATCGTCTACGGTCTTTACCACGCCCTGGCCATCATCATCAATGACATCTGGCTCCGCTTCAAGAAGAAGCACAAGCTGGTCAAGCACAACAAGTTCACTGAAGCAGTGGCGATTTTCGTGACCTTCCACGTGGTCTGCCTCAGCTTCTTGATCTTCTCAGGCTTTTTGAACAACCTGTGGTTCAATGTGCCGCTGGGCAAGTAATTTTTTAAAAAATCAACAGAAAACAAAACAGAAAAAGAAACAGATCTAGAGAAATAGATTGAAAAAGAAAGAGGAAAATCATGGATATTCAAAAGCAAATCGTTGACATTTTAGCTGAAGCAACTGGTGAAGACTTCTCAGACAACATGGACCAAGAACTCTACGAGAGCGGGATCATGGACTCCATGTCCACTGTGCAGATGCTCTTGACTCTGCAGGAAACCTTCGACATCACCGTTCCGGTTTCTGAATTCAACCGCGACGACTGGAACACCCCAAACAAGCTGGTTGAACAGGTGAAGAAACTGCAAGATGAAGAATAAGACAAAACTTTGGCTGATCTTTGGGCCAGTCATCTGCGCGGCACTCTTGCTGATCGGGATCTTCTCCCTGCCTTGGGAGCGGACCTTTTCAGCGGGCAGCCTCTTCCAGGCAGCCGCTTCGCAGACCACGACGGTCTTCAAGGGCAAGGCCATGCGGCAGAAGGCCTATAAGCAGGGCTACGTGCCTTTCTATGGGTCAAGTGAATTGTCGCGTTTTGACAACATGCACCCGACTGTCCTGGCCACCAAGTACAAGCGCTCCTACACGCCTTTCCTGCTTGGGGGAGCGGGCAGCCAGTCTCTGGCCCAGTACTTGGGGATGCAGGACGCGCCAAGCAAGAAAGCCGTGGTGATTATTTCGCCGCAGTGGTTTACTGCCCAGGGGCAGAACCCGGACGCCTTCGGTCTTTACTACTCGCCTCTGCACGCCAGCGACTTTATTTTGAACGCCAAGGACACGGAAGCTGACCGCTACGCGGCCCGCCGTCTGTTGCAGATGCCGAGCGTGAAGAGCGAGCACGTGATCAACCACGCCCTTTTGGAAATCGCGGCTGGGGTAGGGATCTCTAAGAATGAGCGCTACTACCTCCGCTGGCGGCGGCGGATGTATTCCAATGAAGACAGCTTTTTCACTTCCCTGCAATTGCGCGACCGCTTGCCAAAGATCGAGCAGCAGGGGAAGAAGTTGCCGGATACTTACTCTTACGCGGGCTTGAAGAAGGCCTCAGAGAAGGAAGCCAAGAAGAATACCAAGGGCAATCCTTTTGGCATCCGGACCGGTTTTTACAAAAAGCGCCTGAACGCCAAGCTGCTCAAGAAACTGAAGGGGAGCCAGAAGAAGTTCAACTATGTTGAATCTCCGGAATACTCCGACTTCGAGCTGCTTTTAAACCAGTTCGCCAAGGACAAGACCCAGGTCCTCTTCATTATTCCGCCGGTTAACGCCAAGTGGCAGAAGTACACTGGCTTGTCACAGAAGATGTACAACACGGCCACGACTAAGATCAAGCACCAGCTGATCAGTCAGGGCTTTGACAACATCTACGACCTGTCCAAGGACGGCAAGAAGAAGTACTTCATGGAAGACACCATCCACCTGGGCTGGAACGGCTGGCTGGCCGTTGACCAGGCTGTCAAGCCGTTTATGGAGCAGAAGTACACGGAACCTGAGTACGCGATCAACGACTACTACTTGACCCAGGCCTGGCGGAAAAAGAAAAAGCTGCCGACGGTGGCTTTAACTAACAAAGACGTCCTGGCAAAACTAAAAAAATAAGCTTTCGGGCTGAAAAGATTGTCCGAAAGCCAGTTTGAGTATATAATCTATCTTGTGTCAAATGCTTAGGCTGTTTTCTCCGGTAGCGAAAGCAGCCCTTAATATGTGGTTTGCTTTGGCACGCACTGTGTGAGCCTGATTCCAATGTTGGTGGAATTGGGCTTTTTTGTTTGCTATTCAAGCCAGTCGTAGCGGCTGAAGAACTGTTCCAGCTGGTAGTCGCTGCCGTTTTCGCTGTCCTTGAGCAGCTGGGCGATCCGTTTTTTACCCAGCTTTTTGACCAGCAGATTCTTGATGGCCTGGTTGATGATGGCGTCCTTGTCTGTCCCGCTTTCCTCCTGGTAGGATTCAAGCAGGATGGCCAGGTCGTCGTCCAGGTTGAATTTGACTTTAGTCATGTGGCTTACCTCCTCACTGCTTTTAGGCAAATTATAACATTCTTAAGCATTTTCCCGCCTTTTTGGCAAAGAAAATTGACCTGGATCAATTTTTGCTGAGAAAAAACTTGCTATACTTAAACTATCAAAAAATAAGTGAGTTCGATGGGGAGGTAACAAATATGGTTAAAATGACTTTTAGCCCGGAAGCTGGGGAATTTTTGCAAAAGAAGCGGGGAGACAAGACAGTCTTGCTCCTGGCCTTGAATGACGGGTCAAACAAGTACTCGCTGCAAGGCGGGACTTGCACGATCGGGGCCAACTTCCAGTTCGTCGCTTTGGACCAGGCTGACCCGGACTACCAAATCAAGATCGACAACGCTTTGGGTTTGGACCTGTACACGGGCCAGGCGGAAATGGGCTTCTTAGATGACAGCTTGAGCGTTGGCGAACAGTACGGGATGCTGTCCTTGAGCGACGGCAGCGGCCTGATCGACAGCGCGGTCGGCGTCAACGTTTACGTGCCAAGTGAACTTACCGCTGAACAGATTCAAAACGGCGCCAGCTGCTAAAGAACGTTAAAAAACATGACTTCGGAACTTGCCGGGGTCATGTTTTTTGATTTGGTCAGATTAATTTTTTCTAGGCAGGTTGGTGTCGTTTTCGGCTTCCTTGATGGCGATTTCGTTGGCGCGGAGAATTTTGATCCGCTTCTCCAAAGTTTCCCTGGTGTAGTCAATTACCAGTTTGGTGAAGGGGGCTTCGTTGCCGTTTTCCTGGTAGTCGCTTAAGGCTAGCATGTACTGCTCCCGGGAATTAGCGTCGGGCTGGATGTTGATTACCGGGTAGCCGCTCTCTGTCAAAGCAAAGTTCATCAAAAGGCGGGCGGTCCGGCCATTGCCATCTGAGAAGGGATGAATGCTGACAAATTTCCGGTGCAGGTCAGCCGCGTACTGGACGGGATGCTCTGCTTTTATCGCGGTTCGGGCCCAGTCGATCAGGTCAGCCATGGCTTTATCTTTTTCCAAAGTAGCTAGCCGGTTCAAGTCTCTGACTACGGCCTGGGTCAAGGGTTCCTTTTGCGTAGCCAAGTCGATCATGTAGTCGTAGGCTTGGCTCAAATTTACGGCTTCAAGGGTTTCGGTCAAAGATTTGCCATGGATGGTAATGCCGGCATTGATGATGGAGTCGGTCTCATACCTGGTAAGCGTGCTGCCTTCAAGAGCGTTTGAGGTCCAGACGTGTTCCAAGCGGATGTCTTGGTTCAGCAGGTCAACTTGTTCTTTGCTCAAGGGCCGGTATTTGGCCATGTCATTTTTTAAAGCTGTCAGCTCAGCCAGTTCTTTAGGAAAAAGTTCAGTCATGCTTGTCCCCTTCTGTTTTTACTGGAATTAAGTCATTCTACCATCATTTTAACCGAAATACGGGGTCATGTTTTTTGTTTTTGCTTGACAGAAGCTGGGAGAGGGATTATTATGACAACATGTCATATGACAAGTTGTCATATTTTTGCATAAGGAGACGGATAGATGACTGTTCTTGAATTAAAAGACGTCAAAAAGTACTACAAGATGCCGGGCGGGGGCCAGTACGAGGCCCTGCGCGGGGTCAATGCGAAATTTGACGCCGGGGAAATGGTCGCCATCGTCGGGGAATCAGGGTCAGGCAAGTCAACCTTGATGAACACGATCGGGGGCCTGGACTCTGACTTTGAAGGGGCCATTTTATACGAAGGGAAGAACCTGCGGGATTTTTCCCAGAAGGAAATGGTCAACTACCATAAGAAATCAATCGGTTTTATTTTTCAAAACTTTAACTTGATCCCTCACCTGGACTTGATCGACAACGTGTCAATCGCCATGACCCTGTCCAACGCGGATGAAAAAACGCGGCGCGACCGGGCAGAAGAACTTTTAACCCAGGTGGGCTTGAAGGATCACATGCACAAGAAGCCAGACCAACTGTCCGGCGGGCAGAAGCAGCGGGTGGCCATTGCCCGGGCTTTGGCCAATGACCCGGACGTGATCATCGCTGATGAACCGACTGGGGCGCTGGACGCGGACACGACTGACGTGATCTTAAACATGATCAGAGACATCGCGGCTTCGGGCAAGCTGGTCTTGATGGTGACCCACTCAGACAAGGTGGCCAGCCACTGCAGCCGGGTTCTGCGGATCGACCAGGGGCAGATCGTCAGTGACCAGGAGCAAAAGCCACTTGACCACCACCTGGAGCAGAGAACTGAAGTCAAGATCCAGCAGATGAGCCTCTTTAAGGCGATCTCTTTGGCTTTTAAGAACATGAAGGCCAAGTTCGGCCGCAACGCCCTGGTTTCAACCGGGATGGGGATTGGGATCATGTCCGTGATTCTCATGCTCAGCCTGGGCAAAGGGGTTACCTCTTACGTCAGCGGGCAGATGAACACCTACTCTAACCCTTTGGTGGCGGAAATCCAGAAGACTTCCAGCCAGAAGATGCGCCAGCAGGGGATGCAGGCCCAGCAGACAGGGGACAAGGCAGCTTTGGCCAAGCAGCAGCAAAATAATATGGCCTCTTTGTCCGGGACCAGCAGCGCTTCGGCTTTTAGCAAGAAGGATTTGAAGAAGCTGGAGAAGATTTCTCATGTCAAAAAGCTGCAGAAGGGCTACAGCGCGATTTCCTTGGGGACTAACCAGCTGAAATATGGCAAGAAGACGGCCAGCATGATCTACCTCAAGACGGTCAATGACGGGATCGCCAAGTCAGAGATCAAGAAGGGCCGCCTGCCTAAGGCTGGAAAGAACGAAGTCATGATCGACAGCGGCAGCGCCGACAACTTGAGCAAGAAGATTTTAGGCAAGAAGGTCAAGGCGACTTTGCAGATCGGGACCAAGACCATCACCAAGACGGTCAAGGTAGTCGGGATCTATGAAGCTTCCGGCTCCGGCCAGGTCAGCACCCTGCTTTTGCCTTACAGTGATCTGAAGAAGATTTTCAAAGACAATGGCTTGACCTTGAAGCCAAACGTGGTCTACTTGACGGCAACTGACAAGCAGTACACTTCTTCCATCAAGCAGGCAGCCAAGGACAAGGGCTTTGCCGGCTCAATGCAGGAGCAGATGACGGAAATGTTTGACAGCATCTTGAGCGTTTTGACTTATGTTCTGACGGCTATCGCGGCAGTTTCTTTGCTGGTTTCAGCTATCATGATTCTGGTTGTCTTGAACATCTCTGTAGTCGAACGGACCCAGGAAATCGGGGTCATGAAGGCCCTGGGTGCCCGGCGCAAGGACATCCGGCGGATCTTCTCCAGCGAAGCCTTTTTGCTGGGCCTGGCTTCCGGGATTGTCGGCATTGCTTTGACCTGGCTTTTGGCCCAAGGGATCAACAGCTTCACCCAGTCAGCCTTTAAGGCGGCCGTGGTCAGCTTGACTCCGCAATACGCCTTGACTGGTTTGATCATCAGCATCGTCATCAGCATGATCGCCGGGATCCTGCCAGCCAACCACGCTTCCAAGCTGGATCCCGTTGAAGCTTTGCGGAAGGAGTAAAAAATGCCCAGCCAGACTTTTTTCAACCTGCCTAAGGAAAAGCAGGACCGGATTATGGCAGCGGCCCGGGAGGAATTTTTCACCCACAGCTTCGATGAAGCTTCAATCAACCGCTTGATCAAGGCGGCGGGGATTCCCCGGGGGAGCTTTTACCAGTATTTTGACGACAAGGAAGACGTGTACTTTTACCTGGGTGACCAGATTCAGCGGAAAATGCTGGCGGAAAGCCACCAGCAGCTGAAGGATTATGATTATGACCCGATAAAAATGGCCCGGGAAGTCCTGCCTTTGTGGCTTAAGGAAATTTTTTACGGGGAAAACAAGATGTTTTTCTACCGGCGGATTGACTTGCTCTACCAGCAGCATCTGCCGCATCCGCAGGCAGGAAATCATCCTATGGACCCGCTTGACTGTCTCAGCGAGGAAGAACTGGAGAAGATGGCGGAAAAAGTCAATCTGCAGGACCAAGGGGATTTGAAGTTCCTCCTGCACGCCCTGCTTTTAACGATGATCAGCTGTATTACTGAAGGAGCAGCGGATTACAAGGCCGGCAGGAAGGTTGACTTAGACAAATTGAAGCAGCAGCTTGACCGCCGGATCAGCTATCTGGAAAATGGCTTTAAGAAGAAAGCAGATTAAAATAAGAGCAAGAACTAAGAACCGTGGATTTAATCCGCGGTTTTTCTTTTTTACCAGGAAATAACATTTTTTTGAAAAAGTTTTCTGGTAAAAATGACCTAAAAGCGAACTAAGAAGCAGCTTTTGCTGGTATAACCAAGATAAAATTAAACAAAAGCAAAAAGAAAGAAAAAACAAAAATGACAACGAAGCCGTGTGTTCACATAATAAACCGAATAAACTAGCCGATTTGACGAAAGGATAAAAAGAAGGTAAAGTATTATTTGTCTTGAAACGAGCCAAGTGCTTGAAGCAAGACAAAAAATAAATATCAAAAGCTTGTTGACAAGAATCAAACAAGCGAGTAAGATATAAAACGTTGCGTCACTTGACGCAAGTTGGTACTTTGAAAACTGAACAAAGTTTCGCAGTGTGCGGGTCAAACATTGTTTGATCCAAGCAAATAAGCGAAGTCAATTCGCAAGCAAATAATCTGGAGCAGATTAAAAAGAGCTCAATTTTCAAATTGAGAGTTTGATCCTGGCTCAGGACGAACGCTGGCGGCGTGCCTAATACATGCAAGTCGAGCGAGCTGAATTCAAAGATTCCTTCGGGATGATTTGTTGGACGCTAGCGGCGGATGGGTGAGTAACACGTGGGCAATCTGCCCTAAAGACTGGGATACCACTTGGAAACAGGTGCTAATACCGGATAACAACATGAATCGCATGATTCAAGTTTGAAAGGCGGCTTTTAGCTGTCACTTTAGGATGAGCCCGCGGCGCATTAGCTAGTTGGTGGGGTAAAGGCCTACCAAGGCAATGATGCGTAGCCGAGTTGAGAGACTGATCGGCCACATTGGGACTGAGACACGGCCCAAACTCCTACGGGAGGCAGCAGTAGGGAATCTTCCACAATGGACGCAAGTCTGATGGAGCAACGCCGCGTGAGTGAAGAAGGTTTTCGGATCGTAAAGCTCTGTTGTTGGTGAAGAAGGATAGAGGCAGTAACTGGTCTTTATTTGACGGTAATCAACCAGAAAGTCACGGCTAACTACGTGCCAGCAGCCGCGGTAATACGTAGGTGGCAAGCGTTGTCCGGATTTATTGGGCGTAAAGCGAGCGCAGGCGGAATGATAAGTCTGATGTGAAAGCCCACGGCTCAACCGTGGAACTGCATCGGAAACTGTCATTCTTGAGTGCAGAAGAGGAGAGTGGAACTCCATGTGTAGCGGTGGAATGCGTAGATATATGGAAGAACACCAGTGGCGAAGGCGGCTCTCTGGTCTGCAACTGACGCTGAGGCTCGAAAGCATGGGTAGCGAACAGGATTAGATACCCTGGTAGTCCATGCCGTAAACGATGAGCGCTAGGTGTTGGGGACTTTCCGGTTCTCAGTGCCGCAGCAAACGCATTAAGCGCTCCGCCTGGGGAGTACGACCGCAAGGTTGAAACTCAAAGGAATTGACGGGGGCCCGCACAAGCGGTGGAGCATGTGGTTTAATTCGAAGCAACGCGAAGAACCTTACCAGGTCTTGACATCCTGTGCAAAACTTAGAGATAAGTCTTTCCCTTCGGGGACGCAGAGACAGGTGGTGCATGGCTGTCGTCAGCTCGTGTCGTGAGATGTTGGGTTAAGTCCCGCAACGAGCGCAACCCTTGTCTTTAGTTGCCATCATTAAGTTGGGCACTCTAGAGAGACTGCCGGTGACAAACCGGAGGAAGGTGGGGATGACGTCAAGTCATCATGCCCCTTATGACCTGGGCTACACACGTGCTACAATGGGCAGTACAACGAGAAGCGAACCTGTGAAGGCAAGCGGATCTCTTAAAGCTGTTCTCAGTTCGGACTGCAGGCTGCAACTCGCCTGCACGAAGCTGGAATCGCTAGTAATCGCGGATCAGCACGCCGCGGTGAATACGTTCCCGGGCCTTGTACACACCGCCCGTCACACCATGGAAGTCTGCAATGCCCAAAGTCGGTGGGATAACCATTAGGAGTCAGCCGCCTAAGGCAGGGCAGATGACTGGGGTGAAGTCGTAACAAGGTAGCCGTAGGAGAACCTGCGGCTGGATCACCTCCTTTCTAAGGAAAACAGATGGATGGAGAGCAGAAATGCTAAGAGAAATCCATCAGTTACGGAAGCACACTGCAAAAGAAACTTTGTTCAGTTTTGAGAGTACCAACAATAAGAACTTGGGCCTGTAGCTCAGCTGGTTAGAGCGCACGCTTGATAAGCGTGAGGTCGATGGTTCAAGTCCATCCAGGCCCATTGAAATGCAAAGAAAAGTCTTTACATTTCGGCCAAGATGGAGTAACATCTTAAAAGTTGATATTTACGGGGGCATAGCTCAGCTGGGAGAGCACCTGCTTTGCAAGCAGGAGGTCATCGGTTCGATCCCGTTTGCCTCCATTGGCCGCAAGGCCAAGTTTGTACGTTGAAAACTGAATATCTTAATTCCAAGAAAAAACCGAGAATCATTGAGATCAATGAAAACATTGCAAAGCGACCGAGAGAGTTCGAAAGAACAAACTTGCAAGGTCAAGTGAAGAAGGGCGCACGGTGAATGCCTTGGCACTGGAAGCCGATGAAGGACGCGACTAACCGCGAAAGTCTTCGGGGAGCCGTAAGTAGGCTTTGATCCGGAGGTCTCCGAATGGGGGAACCCAGCATGTGCAGACATGCTATTCTTGTGTGAATACATAGCACAAGAAAGGAACACGCAGTGAACTGAAACATCTAAGTAGCTGCAGGAAGAGAAAGAAATATCGATTTCCCAAGTAGCGGCGAGCGAACAGGAAAGAGCCCAAACCGGCAGATTTATCTGCCGGGGTTGTAGGACTGAAACATGGCACTTCAGAGGATAGCAGAAGCGTTTGGGAAGACGCGCCAGAGAGGGTGAGAGCCCCGTAAGCGAAATCCAAAGAAGGCCTATCAGTATCCTGAGTAGGGCGGGACACGTGAAATCCCGTTTGAATCCGCGAGGACCATCTCGCAAGGCTAAATACTAACCAGTGACCGATAGTGAACCAGTACCGTGAGGGAAAGGTGAAAAGAACCCCGGGAGGGGAGTGAAAGAGAACCTGAAACCGTGTGCCTACAAGTAGTCAAAGCCCATTAACGGGTAATGGCGTGCCTTTTGTAGAATGAACCGGCGAGTTGCGTTAGTCAGCAAGGTTAAGTCAGAAAAGACGGAGCCGCAGCGAAAGCGAGTCTGAAGAGGGCGAGCAGTTGGCTGACGCAGACCCGAAACCAAGTGACCTACCCATGACCAGGTTGAAGGCGCGGTAAAACGCGCTGGAGGACCGAACCCACGTAAGTTGAAAATTGCGGGGATGAGTTGTGGGTAGCGGTGAAATTCCAAACGAACTTGGAGATAGCTGGTTCTCTCCGAAATAGCTTTAGGGCTAGCCTCGCAAAGAGGATGCTGGAGGTAGAGCTCTGTTTGGACTAGGGGCCCGTCAAGGGTTACTGAATTCAGATAAACTGCGAATTCCAGACATTTATGTGCGGGAGTCAGACTGCGAGTGATAAGATCCGTAGTCGAAAGGGAAACAGCCCAGATCACCAGTTAAGGTCCCAAAATTCATGCTAAGTGGAAAAGGATGTGGAGTTGCGCAGACAACTAGGACGTTGGCTCAGAAGCAGCCATCATTCAAAGAGTGCGTAATAGCTCACTAGTCGAGTGACGCCGCGCCGAAAATTTACCGGGGCTAAGCATGATACCGAAACTGTGGATGTGCGCAAGCACGTGGTAGGAGAGCGTTCTAGCGGCGGTGAAGCATGATCGAGAGGACATGTGGAGCTTCTAGAAGTGAGAATGCCGGTATGAGTAACGAAAGACAGGTGAGAATCCTGTCCGCCGCAAGACTAAGGTTTCCTGGGGCAGGCTCGTCCGCCCAGGGTAAGTCGGGACCTAAGGCGAGGCCGAGAGGCGTAGTCGATGGACAACAGGTTGAGATTCCTGTACTGCACCGAATCGTTATGAGCGATGGAGGGACGCAGGAGGCTAGCAGCGCGTGGTGCTGGATACCACGTTCAAGCGTCAAGTCTGAGAGCGAGTCAAATGCTTGCTCTCATAAGGACAAGGCGTGATGAGGAGCGAAATTAAAGTAGCGAAGGCTGCGACGTCACACTGCCGAGAAAAGCTTCTAGCCAGAGACGGTGCACCCGTACCGCAAACCGACACAGGTAGTCGAGGAGAGTATCCTCAGGTGAGCGAGAGAACTCTCGTTAAGGAACTCGGCAAAATGGCCCCGTAACTTCGGGAGAAGGGGCGCTGGTCGCAAGATCAGCCGCAGTGAAAAGGCCCAAGCAACTGTTTATCAAAAACACAGGCATCTGCAAAATCGTAAGATGAAGTATAGGTGCTGACACCTGCCCGGTGCTGGAAGGTTAAGAGGAGAGCTTAGCGCAAGCGAAGGTTTGAATTGAAGCCCCAGTAAACGGCGGCCGTAACTATAACGGTCCTAAGGTAGCGAAATTCCTTGTCGGGTAAGTTCCGACCTGCACGAAAGGTGTAATGATTTGGGCACTGTCTCAACGAGAGACTCGGTGAAATTATAATACCCGTGAAGATGCGGGTTACCCGCGACAGGACGGAAAGACCCCATGGAGCTTTACTGCAGTTTAATATTGGGTATCTGTCAAGCATGTACAGGATAGGTAGGAGCCGGAGAAGATAGGACGCCAGTCTTATCTGAGGCGCTGTTGGGATACTACCCTTGCTTGACGGATGCTCTAACTCAGGTCTGTAATCCAGGCCGAGGACAGTGTTTGACGGGCAGTTTGACTGGGGCGGTCGCCTCCTAAAGTGTAACGGAGGCGCCCAAAGGTTCCCTCAGAATGGTTGGAAATCATTCGCAGAGTGTAAAGGTAAAAGGGAGCTTGACTGCGAGAGAGACAACTCGAGCAGGTACGAAAGTAGGGCTTAGTGATCTGGTGGTACCGCATGGAAGGGCCATCACTCAACGGATAAAAGCTACCCTGGGGATAACAGGCTTATCTCCCCCAAGAGTTCACATCGACGGGGAGGTTTGGCACCTCGATGTCGGCTCGTCGCATCCTGGGGCTGAAGTCGGTCCCAAGGGTTGGGCTGTTCGCCCATTAAAGCGGCACGCGAGCTGGGTTCAGAACGTCGTGAGACAGTTCGGTCCCTATCCGTCGTGGGCGCAGGAAATTTGAGAGGAGCTGTCCTTAGTACGAGAGGACCGGGATGGACGCACCGCTGGTGTACCAGTTGTCTTGCCAAAGGCATCGCTGGGTAGCTATGTGCGGACGGGATAAGCGCTGAAAGCATCTAAGTGCGAAGCCCCCCTCAAGATGAGATTTCCCATTTCTTCAAGAAAGTAAGACACCTCAGAGACGATGAGGTAGATAGGCCGGGAGTGGAAGAAGCGTGAGCTTTGGAGCGGACCGGTACTAATCAGTCGAGGACTTGACCAAAAGAGCGAAGCAATGAAGGTTTTGACTAGGAAGAGATATTCAGTTTTGAGCGTGCAAGCTCAAAGAGAGTGCGGTGGCAATGGCAAGAAGGATACACCTGTTCCCATGCCGAACACAGCAGTTAAGCTTCTTAACGCCGAAAGTAGTTGGTGGGAAACTGCCTGCGAGGATAGGAAGCTGCCGCGCGAGACAAGAGTCAGACGGAAGTCTGGCTCTTTTTGTTTGAAAGTAGGCAGTTACCATGGGTAGTCAGCAGCTGTAAAAATATATAGTCAAAAATAGCAATTAAAGACTACTAATGCTTATTTGTAGTCTTTTCTATTCTAGGTCATGTTATCAATGTATTTGGACGAATTTCTGTGATATAATACGGTTAGACGCGAACGTAAGATCGTAAAAAGAAAGTCGTTTCTAAAAATGACCAGAAAAAAGAGAAGAATCCAAACTAAGACAGTCAGAGCTTATACCGTAAAGTTAAATGGTGACGAACTAAAAGAATTGGATGAGCTGTTCACTGCTTACGGCAAATGTAGAGACTTCCTTTATTCACAGTTGTGCGGCATCAACCACATGACTGATGTTGCTAACTGGTATGGCCCTCGAGATAAAATCCGCGAGCATGACGGTGAAATCAAGAAAGCCCGCAAAGCGGTCAAAGATTGGAAAATGGCCTATAAGAAGAATAAAGCTCAAGGATTGAAGTTTCCCGATTCAAGAACGGTCAGACTCTCAAAGCAAAAGCTTCTAAGCGAGCAATTTGGAATTCAAGGCCGGCATGTAACAGAAGCGGTTAAAGATGTGTGCATGAATCTCAACTCCATGTGGTCAAATCTTGGCTTGAAACTGAAAAGGATGGTTCAAGCTAACGATGCATTGTCTAATGCTGAGCGCCATTATCTCAATTACGTCTTCACTTCTCCGTATTACTGGCAGCTCATTCTACAGAGACGTGAGAATGAAGCACAGCCAAATGAAGAAATGAGCCAGTATCCTGCACTAAGAGTCGCTTTATCCGAGAAGCAGCTTCGGCACTGCTTTGGATATATCAGACGTCTCACCAGAAAACATAAACCCTACCCTCATTCAACAGCAGCACGATGCATGCTCTGTGACGAAATGATGTGGAGAGTTGTTGAAAAAGATGGCTCAAGCTACCTAGAAATCATGACGGCAAAATGCAGAAAGAAAAAGCAGTTTAAGCTGACAGGACCATACTGCTATGCCAATAAGAAGAAACGCGGCGATATCCAGCTCATTCTTGATCGAGACAAGAAGCGGCTGGAAGTTCATCGTGCTATTAAAGCTGTTGCTCATGAGATCCGCAAGCCACGGAAGAAACTGGGTATGGACAAAGGATTGGCAACACTCATTTCATGTAGCAGTGGTCAAGAATATGGAGCAGATTTCAGCAAGCTGGTAGGCGCTGAAGTTGAGCGGTGCAATGACCGCAATACAAATCGCAATGAATACATCCAGTCAGCCAAGGAATTAAGAGAAGAAAAGTCCGCTTTGCAGGAAAAGTTAGCCAAGGATTATTCAGCTAAGACAAAGAAACGTATCAGACACCGCATTGGAAGTCTTGAGCGCCAAATTGCTCGTCTTGAAGAACACCATCTTGGCAGCAAACTTTACCACCGCCAACATGAAAGAAAGCAACGCAACATGGAGCGGGTGATAAACACAAGCATTAGACAGATGCTTGTGGCAGAAGATCCAGATGTTCTTGTCAAGGAAGATCTGACTTTTGCTAAGGAAAAGTTGCCTAAAGCATCAAACCGCTATGAAGCAAAAGTGAGACGGAAGTTATCGTCATGGACTAAAGGAAGACTGGATAAGCGTATCGAATATTTATGTATTGGTCTGGGAATTCAAACCATTGACGTTAATCCAGCATATACGTCTCAGTTCTGTCCAAGATGTGGTGCGCATTTCAGTGAAAGAAAAGGTGCACATCATGAAACAGCCGTCTGCCCAAACTGTGGAGAAATGAACGCAAATACAGCAGCAGCGGTAAATATTTTGCAAAGA
The DNA here is from genome assembly GCF_057197985.1 of Lactobacillus sp. WILCCON 0059. Taxonomy (NCBI): domain Bacteria; kingdom Bacillati; phylum Bacillota; class Bacilli; order Lactobacillales; family Lactobacillaceae; genus Lactobacillus; species Lactobacillus sp. WILCCON 0059. The sequence continues at coordinate 2,271,867 of NZ_JBUBHN010000001.1, read as the reverse complement.
GCGGATGACAAAGAAATAACGAAATATATGCCATACAAGAATGTTAAGTTGATTCTTGAAGACCGTTACGCAAACAAACAGTTGGTGATGGCATAGTCTATCAATCAAAGCGTCACAAGCGTGGGTTCGTCCCTGCTTCAAGTCATGGACTGGGCGCTGCCCTAGAGCCTCGGCACTAGGGAAACTTAGGATATATTCCTGCCCGTTTTGTGAGACTGAGTCTTCGGGCTTTGTTAAGCAAAATATGGCGAACTCTTTGACTGTGCGTATGATAAAAGTATCAGAAGCTAAGGGAAACTTTAGTGGAGGTACATACAACTGAGCGCACAAGGCATTTCCCTGTGAAAAAGCCTAAAAAAATCCTCTAGCTTCAGCCAGAGGACAAGAATATGTTCATTAGTGTTCACTTGAATATTAATGGATATGTTTTTGAATTCGGCTTACTGACACTCATCATCGGTTTGGTAATGCTGGTTAACCCCACATTGGCAACTGAGACAGCTAACAGTGTTGAATAAATACATTTCTTTTGTTACTTTTTTAAACCGGGCGTAAGCACCCAATAGCAGAGTATATTAAAATCCCATCCTAGCAATGCTAAGATGGGATTAATCAGTTTATGGGACTTTACTTGCAGTGGAGCTGAACATTCTCAGCCCATGGTAAATAGGCTTCCAGACGTTGATTGTCTAATAACGACAGCTCATTGGGCAGCTTGTCTAGAAGATAGTTGATATATTTGAATTGATCCAAGCCATTTTGCTTGGCAGTTTCGAGTATGCTCATAATGATAGCCATGGACTTGGCGCCGGAACTGCTCTGTGAAAAGAGCCAGTTCTTGCGTCCCATGACGATCTCTTTGACTGCTCGTTCTGCTCTGTTGTTGGACAGTTCAAGGCGACCATCTTTTAGAACGTTCATGAACTTGTCCATGTGCTTTATGCAATACTGGAAGGCCGTCCCCAGCTTGCCGGAAGGCAACACGGAGATTGATTTCTTGGAGCACCAGTCGGAAAACTTCTCTAGCAGAGGCTTTAATTCAGACTGACGCTTCTCGTATCTCTCTTCAGCGGAAAGATCTTCCCAAGCGTGCTCCAGGCTAAACATTTGATTACAGTAGTGGATCCCTTGATTAGCCACTGAAGTTGCGTCTGATTCTCTAGCCTTGTCTTTAGGCAAGGAATCATGGAATTTGCGTCTTGCATGAGCCATACAGCCTACAAGAGTCACATCCTGTTGGCTTAATCGTAAATAGCCAGGATATTGATCACAATGAAGGTATCCGCTGAAGCCTGTGAGGAAATCCCACGCTTCGGCACCTTTTCGTGATCCATGGTGATACAGGACAATCGGCTTCTCGGCATGCTTGCCTGATAAGAAGGTCCAGACGTAGTCTTTAGCTCTTTCGCTGTCTAAGACTCGATATGGCGTCTCATCTGCGTGAATGACATCCAGCTTTAGCAGCTCTTTTCTCAAGAGCTCGTAAAGGCTGGAGAGGTAGTACTCGCAGACTTTGATATGCCAATTCGAAACCGTCTTGTGATCAAGCGGAAGGCCCATGCGCCGCAAGTCTTTCTCCTGTCGGTAGGCAGGAACCTTGAGAACATACTTCTGATAGATCGTATCAGCGATCAAAGAAGCTGAGCCAAGACTGTTGGTTAACGGTGCCTTGGGTACAGGAGCTTTGATAATCTTGTCAGCCGGTGCCTCATCACTGCAGTGCTGGCACTTGTAAGAGTGTTGGATGTGATCGATTCTCTTAACTTGGGCTGGAATGTACAGCAGCTCTTGTCTAGCACAGAAGCTGCCGATCTCTTTCAGTTCGTGCTGGCAGTCTGGACAGGTAAGATCATCCAAACGATGATGAACTTCCTCGCCCGGCAGAGAATCTAAGATATCTTTCTTTCTGCCGACTTGCTTGCGTCTCTTATAGGTAATAGTTTCGGTAACGCGAGGGTAAGTCCTCGTCATCTTGAGAGGCGTTGTCTTCCTCAAAAAGGCTCAGCTGATCTGGGTTGACAGCTCTCTTCTCGGAGGACTTGCCATAAAGCTTATTAGTCAAATAAGCAACTTGTTCAGTAAGAAGGGCAACCTGCTTGAGCAATTCTTCGTTATTTGCTTTGAGCGCTTCGATATTAGCTTTAAGCGTTTCAATTAAAGCTAAAGTTTCTTTTTCGGTCATGATCGCTGTCCCTCCTTGATTCATAATCATAAGAATACCAGAAAAGCTCGTGAAATCAATAGAATTCACGAGCTCTTGCGGTATTAATTTTAGGATCAATGGTAAAGCCTTGCATCAAGCGCATGACTTGTTCATCAGACAACTCTCGAACTTCGTCTTCATTGTTTGGCCAGGCCAGCTTCCCGTTCTCAAAGCGTTTATAGAGCAGCCAGAATCCCTGGCCGTCCCAATAAAGTGCTTTGAAGCGATCTCTTCGGCTGCCGCAGAAGAGAAAGACACTTCCAGAGAAGGGATCGAGATGGAAGCTCTTCTTAACTATGTAAGCAAGCGAATCGATTCCCCGGCGCATGTCGGTCTTACCGCAAACAATGAACACTCGACCTAATTCAGCCAGATTAATCATGGCTCAAGAACCTGCCCACGACTTCGAGCATAAGCTCGTTAGTGGCATCACTGTAAAATGACAGCTCAACTCCATTGGACTTCAGATTGAGAACGAGCCTGTTCTTTGGAAGCTTATTCCTAGGTCTGGGTTTGCCCTTCGGCAGCTCGAGCGGTACGATTGGATGTTCAGTCATAATATCGTGTTCCTCCGTATTCAATTGTTAAGAACAGTATATGACTATTGCCCGGGGGTTGATAGATACCGCGCTATTGGGTGCTTACAACCGGGCCAGGAATTGGTCCGGTTTTTGTTGTGAAAATAGCAAAGAAAAATTTGCTCATTCGTGATTTGAATTTGTATAATTAAAGTAGTTTTTGTGGGGGGAAGAGTAAATGGACAAATTAGCTAAGTGGTGCATTTGGCTGCGCCGCCGCTCCTTTTTCAGAGTGGCTCAGCGGACTTTTGCTGTTCTAATGCCGATCGCGACGGTCGGGGCCTTTTTCCAGGTTTTGCAGGACAGCGTTTTTGCGCCGGAAAGTTTTATCTACAATTTATTTGATTTTGACAAAATCATGAGCGACCGTTTCTGGGACATCGGGACCAGCCTGTCGCAGTCCGTGGTTGAAGTTATCTTCGGCCTTTTTTGCCTGTTCACGGTTTATTTCTCAGCATCTTTTACGGCCAAAATTTACCGTAAAGATGCCACGATGGCCGGGATCAGTGCGACAACTAGTCTCTTAGTCATGGTCTACCTCTTTCAGCTGGGCCTGACTGGGCGGATTTCCTTGCTCTCTGGGGGCTATTTAGGCTTCCAGTACGCCTTCTTTGCCCTCTTGCTGGGTTATGGGGTAGGGCAGGTCTTTCACTGGCTGGGAGCCGATTATGAGTCTGTCAACTATGAACACACCAAATTAGTTCAGGACCGGGCGATCAAGGCCTTGAAGCCGACTCTGGTCACTGTAATTGGCGGCGTCATTGTCGGTGGGATCCTCTATGCCGTCATCAGCAAGGTTAAGGCTAACTTCAGCTTGAGTGCCATGACTTCAACCGTTGAAAATTCCAACAACCTGCTTATGACCGTACCATCGACTGCTCTGGCCTCCTTCCTCAGCTGGCTGGGCATCGAAGAGCCGATTCTCCGCCTCAGCAATGTTGAAAATTCCGCCGCGGCAACCGCCAACTTGACTTATGTCATGCGGCGTGGCTCAATCTGGAAGATCCCGTACCCATATCTGGGCGGATCCTTGATCTCGACTTATGGGGTCATGGGCGGCTGCGGGGCCATTCTGGCTTTAGCCGTAGCCATCTTGATCTGGGGAAGACGCAAAGAACCGGAAACTGTAGCCAAGATGAACCTCTGGCCGCTTTTGTTCAGCTCTCCCCGGGGCTTTCTGGTCGGTTTGCCGGTAATCCTCAACCCGATCTACGTCATTCAACTGGTCTTCGTGCCAGTCGTAAACGTGCTGATCGCGGCTTTGGCAATTTCCTTGCACATCGTGCCAACGCCGGTTTACCCGATTTTGACCGGGACGCCGGGGCCCTTGGTGCCATTTTTTGCTACTAACGGCAACTGGCCAACCTTGATTTTCAGCATCTTCCTCTTCTGTCTGGACGTCGTCTTGATGATTCCAGCCGTTAAACTGGACAACCGGACCAAGGCCCTGCTGAAGGACTATGAAATGGAGGATGACCGTCATGTTTAAGAGCCGCAACTGGAAACTGATCGTCATTGCCTTGACGATCATCATTTTATTGGCCATTCCAGGCTATTCCTGGATGAAAAAGACCAACAAGGAACACGCTGAACGGCAAAGGTCCCAGCTGTCGCCTTTAATCATGGTTCCCGGCTCAAGTGCCACCGTCAACCGTTTCAACGAACTGGTTGACCTGCTTAACGAGAACACTCCTTACAAGCACAGCCTGCTCAAGGTCGAAATTAGTGAAGACGGGACCTTGACTTACTCTGGCTCAATTAAAAAAGGGGACAATGAACCCTTTATCGTGGTCGGCTTCCAAAACAACCATGACGGCTACAGCAACATCAAGAAGCAGGCCGGCTGGCTGGACGATGCCTTTTACGAGATTGCCAAGACTTACAAGTTTAACAACTTCAAGGCTTTTGGCCACTCAAACGGGGGCCTCATCTGGACCTACTGGCTGGAACACTACTATAGCGACTATTCAGACGAAATTACCATCAAGCGTTTGATGACCCTGGGCTCGCCATACAACTTCAGTGAAAAGAGTACCAAGTACAAGACGCAAATGCTGACGGACTTTATCAAGTACCGCAAGCGCCTGCCGAAAAATCTGATCGTCTACTCCCTGTCTGGCGGGGAAAACTACGAATCTGACGGGATCGTGCCGGAAAGCAGCGTGGAAGCCGGCAAGTACATCTTCCAAAACCAGGTCAAAGGCTACACCATGATGACCGTCACCGGGGCTGAAGCCCAGCACTCCAGCTTGCCGCAGAACAAGCAGGTGGTGAAGATGATCCAGCAGTACCTGCTCAAGCAGCAGACTAAGCCGGGCCCAAGCAACAGCCAAAACACCAAGCACAAGTCAACTAGTGCAAGTGACTAGGAGGCAGCCGCTTTTTGCCGTAAAATAGTAGCAAAGATGAAAGGAAACATGCATGAAGATTAAATTGATCGCGGTGGACCTGGACGGGACTCTGCTGACTTCCAGAAAGAAGGTCAGCCCTAAGACCCTGGCGACCTTGAAAAAGGCCCGGGAAAAGGGAATTTACGTGGTGCCCCTGTCCGGCCGGCCCCTGCCTGGCGTCTTGAAGGTCTTTGAACCCTTCAAGCTGGACCCGGCAGACAACTTTGCTATTTGCTACAACGGCGGCCTGGTCCAGCGGATGGACGGGGAAGTCTTGAGCGCCAGCCCCTTGACTGACGAAAACGTCAAGCACCTGCTTAGCTTGAAGCAAAAGGGGATTTTTGGCCCTTACTTCATGGACACGGAGGACTTTTACGTGGCGCCCGGCGCCAGCACCTTCATCGTTGGCTTTACCGCCCGGGCCCGGAACATGGGGGTCAAGCGGCTTGAACCTGGCAAGCACTACGAATTCATCAAGGGTGAGTTCGTTTCCCTGCCAAGCAAGATGAAGAAGTTCAAGGCCAGCTTCAGTCCAGAAATTGAGCGGGAGTTCGAAATCTCTGCTTCCGGCGGCCAGTGCCTGGAATTCAACACACCTGGTACCTCCAAGGGCAAGGCACTGACTAGCTTGCTGGACCTTTTGAACATCAAGCCGGAAGAAGCCATGATTTTTGGCGACAACAACAACGACCTCTCCGGTTTCCAGCTGCCTGGGGTCTTTAAGGTGGCCATGGGCAACGCGATCGACGAGATCAAGGCCGCGGCTGACTACGTCACGGCCAGCAACAACCAGGACGGTATCGCCTTGGCGGTGGAGAAGTTTGTAGACATGGGAGAATAAAAAATGGCAAAAGCAGTTATCGGAATCTCTGGTTCAGAAGTCACGATCCAGGCTGGTCCCTTCATGGGCGAGCCCCGGACCTATGTCAATGCCGCCTACGTGGACTCAGTCCTCAAGAACGGCGGGATTCCCCTGGTAATTCCATTTACCGCTGGCGGGAGCGAGATGGCCTTTCAGCAGCTGGATCTGGTTGACGGTTTGATTCTGTCCGGCGGCCATGACGTTGACCCTCACCTGTACGGTGAAGAAGTTGACCAAAAGAGCGGGGAAACCTGGCCGGACCGGGATGCCTTCGATATGGCCCTGTTAAAGCGGGCAGAAGAGACCGGCAAGCCAGTCCTGGGCATCTGCCGGGGCGCTCAGATCATCAACGTGGCCCACGGCGGCAGCATGTGGCAGGACCTGTCCTTGCGGCCAGGCTATACTTTAAAGCACATGCAGGCCACCCGGCCAGACGTGGGCACCCATGTGGTCAAGATCAAGAGCGGAACCACCCTGGAAAAAATCATGGGCGAAAGCAGCCTCATGACCAATTCCTTCCACCACCAGCTGATCAAGGAAGTGGCCCCGGACTTGACTGAATCAGCCAGCGCCAGCGACGGGGTGCCGGAAGCCTTGGAAAGCACTGACGGCAAAATCATCGCCGTTCAGTGGCACCCGGAAGAAATGCACGCTAACCCGGCCCCGGAAGCAGCCATCATGAACCGCCTCTTCAAGTACTTAATCGATAGGGCAGAAGAAGAGAAGAAGTAGCAGAAATAAACTCAAGCAGCGTTTTCGCTGCTTTTTCTTTTGCCTTTTTTAGAAAGAGACTAACAAAAATCTCATAAAGCTGTCATAATGTAAAAGGATCTGTCTTTTTCAGACAGAAATGGAATGTTACACGTGAAACGATGACGGTGAAGAAGATGAAAGACAAGCATTTGGGAATCCTGTTGGCAGTTATTGGTGCTTCCTTGTGGGGAACCTCGGGGACCGCGGCGGAAATGCTCTACCAAAACCCCAACATCAATACCTTCTGGCTGGTTGACGTCCGGTCCTGGCTGGCTGGGGCAAGCCTCTTGCTCATCTCCTTGGTTCACAAGGGGAAGGGGACTTTTGCCATTTTCAAAAATCCCCGCGACCTGGTTTACGCGGCCGTGTTCTCCATATTGGGCATTACCGGGGCCCAGTTCACCTACTTCTATACGGTGGCGGCCTCAAACGCGCCGACAGCCACCGTCCTGGTCTTCCTGGCCCCGGTCTTGATCATCTGCTTTATGGCGGCTAAGACCCGGCAAATGCCCCGGAGAATCGATTTGATCGCGGTCTTGCTGGCAGTGGTTGGGACGGTGATTTTGGTGACCAATGGCAATTTATCTCATTTGGCCGTTACCCCCAAGACCCTGGTCTGGGGCTTCTTCAGTGCCTTGACCCAGGCGCTAGCGATTGCCATGCCGGCCAAGCTTTTCAAAAAGTACGGGACCATCACCATTCTGGCCTGGGGGATGCTGCTGGGCGGGATTATCCTCAGCCCGTCTTTGGCCCTCATGCCGGCCAAGGGCGTTACGGTTAAGGAGTGGAGCCTGGTGATCTACATCGTGATTGCCGGTACGGTTTTCGCTTACTCGCTCTATTTGTCCAGCGTCATGTACATCTCAGCCGGCCTGGCCAGCATGCTGGAAGCCTTTGAACCACTAGTAGCGACGATTTTATCGGTTTCTCTTTTAGGCAGCGACTTCGGCATCATGAAGATGATTGGCGGGCTATTGATCATCTTGGCCACCTGCCTGCAGGTCGTGCCCAGTCCCTGCCGGGGCAAATTGCAAAGAAATCTTTAGAACTTTTTATGCATATTGCCGAAAAAGCCCGTCAGCTCAAGGGAAACTGTGTTAAAATCAAAGCAATGATTTGATCATTAACATGGGGGAAAAACAATTGAACAATGTATTAGACGCCAAAACCGGGGTCAAGGATACCCTGCCGACCGTGCTCGGCTACGTGGGGATCGGGACCGCTTTTGGCATTATCGCGCATACCAACGGCTTTAGTCCCTTGGAGACTTTTGTCATGTCCTTGCTGGTGTACACGGCTTCGGGCGAGTTCGCCCTGGTCAGCATGCTTCCAGCCGGCAGCAGCCTGTTTTCAATCTTCGCGGCCACCAATTTGATGAGTGCCCGGATGCTTTTGATGACCATGACTTTGGCACCGAAATTCAAGGACGAGAAACTGGTCAAAAATCTCTGGCTGGGCAGCCTGGTAACTGATGAAACTTTTGCTTTGGCAATCACCAAGCTCAACTACACTAAGGGTAAGCTGAATTACGAATGGCTGAACGCGGCCAATATCGTGGCTTATGCCGCCTGGTGCCTGTCCAGCCTATTTGGGGCTTTGATCGGCAGCGTGATCACCGATACCAAGGCCCTGGGCCTGGACTACGCGGTGGTCGCCATGTTCCTGGGGCTGCTCTATCTGCAGCTGATCACCGACCAGTCGGTCAAGATTGAGCTGCAGCTGGTCATGATCGGGGTAACGATGGTTCTGACCTACTTAGGTCTGATCTTCCTGCCGGCCAGCGTGGCCACGATTGTGGTGACGGTAGTCGGTTGTTTAGTGGGGATGGTGATCAAGCATGTCTTTTTCGAGTAAATTACTGATAACTTTTCTGGTCTGCGGGGGCGGGGTAACTCTCTTGCGAATCCTGCCTTTCTTGATTTTGAAAAAATTCTGCCTGCCCAAGTGGATGGTGGAATTCCTGCAGTTCGTGCCGATCGTCATCATGACCACCTTGTGGTTCGGCAGCCTTTTTACGGCCAGGCAGGGGCATTTGCCCAAGGTCGACTGGCAGTATCTGACCGCGACTCTGCCGACACTTGTCGTGGCCTATTTCACCAAGAGCTTGATGTGGATCGTGGTCACCGGGGTGGCCAGCGTGGCCCTTTTGCGGCTGATTTAAAATTTTTTGGACAAAAAGCTTGCATTTAGCTGAGAAAAGTATTAGATTATAAACAAGTTAAAAAACGAGTTGAAACACTGAAAAGAGCAGAGTAGCCCTGGACATAAGTCTCACAGAGAGCCGCGGTCAGCTGGGAAAGCGGCAGACGGGTCCAAGGCGAAAGTAGGCTCTGAGTGGTTGGCGCGACGTCTTTGCGAAGTGTCAAATGGGTTCGCCCTTTACAGCGACAACGTCTTGGCCGACGGGCCAGCACGGGGTAAGGCCGTTTTGGCGACAAAGCGGTGAAGCAAAGGTGGTAACACGCGCAAGCGTCCTTGTAGAAACAATCGTTTCTGCAAGGACTTTTTTTTACTCGTTTTTTAGCAACTCGAGATTAGCGCTGATCTCCGGATATCATTAGTGATTGCAAGGAGATTCATCATGAAAAAGTTAACTAGCAAACAGTATTTGATCATCGCCTCTTTGATTTTTGGCATGTTTTTCGGGGCCGGGAACCTGATCTTCCCGGTTCACCTGGGGCAAATGGCCGGCAAAAACTGGCTTCCCGCCGCCATCGGCTTCATCATTTCCGGGACCTTGATCCCCCTGGCCGCCTTATTGGCCCTGGCCGTTACCCGGGCTGATGGGATCTTCGGTTTAGCCCGGCCGCTGGGGAAAAAGTTCGCCCTGGCCTTTTTGATCTTGGTTCACCTGACCCTGGGGCCGCTCTTCGCGACTCCGCGGACGGCAACTGTGCCTTTCTCCATGTTTTCTGACCACTTCTCAAAGGGGATGCAGCCTTGGGCTCTTTTGATCTACTCAGCCATCTTCTTCGGCATCGTTTACTACTGCTCTTTGAGCGAAGGGAAGATCACCGACCGGGTTGGCAAAATCCTTAACCCAGCCTTCCTGGCCCTGCTTTTCATCATCTTTTTGATCGCCATCTTTAAGCCAATGGGGGCTGCCAGCAGCACCCAGGCAAGTGCCGACTACCTTACTGCTCCTTTGACCAACGGCTTCCTGCAGGGCTACAACACCTTGGACGCTTTAGCTGCTTTGGCTTTTGGGATTACGGTCGTTACGGCCATCAAGGGCTTCAAGCTCAAGGAAGGCAAGGAAACTTCCCTGGCCCTGGCCAAGACTGGTGCCATCGGCTTTGCTGGCATCGCCATCATCTACCTTATCTTGATTGCCCTGGGCGCCAGCAGCCTGCACTACTTCAAATTGTCTGAAAACGGCGGGATTGCTTTTGCCCAAATCGCCCGCCACTACCTGGGCACTTTCGGGGAAGCCCTCCTGGCTACTTTAGCCACCATCACCTGCATGTCCACGGCCATCGGCCTGGTAGTTGCCTTCGCCCAGGACTTCCATAAGCGTTTTCCAAAAATTTCCTACCGGACTTTCCTGACCTTCAACTGCCTGCTCTCATTTGCCATTGCCAATGTTGGCCTGACCACCATCATCGCCTGGTCAACTCCGGTTTTGATGTTCCTCTACCCGCTGGCCATCGCCTTGATTTTCTGCGGCTTGACCAGCAAGCTTTTCAACAATGATCCGGCAGTTTACAAGTTTGCGGTTTACTTCACCATCATCCCGGCCCTCTTTGACGGCTTGAACGCGGCCCCAAGCGTAATTTCCACTACTGCTTTTGCCAAGGCCGCCCTGGCCTTTGCCGGCCACTACCTGCCCTTCTTCTCACTCGGGCTGGGCTGGCTGACTTTTGGCATTGCCGGCTACCTGCTGGGCCTGGGTATCCACCTGTACAAAAGCAAGGCCAGCAGCCGGGCAGTCGAATTAGCCGACTAAAATAAAGTATTTCCTTGCAAAAAAACAACAGATAAAAATACAGCGTGAAAGCAAATTAAGCTTACACGCTGTTTCTTTTTGTTAATAATAAGCAGGCTTGTATGGACTGCCGCAGCTGCCCTTGCGGCCGTTTTTCTTAACCTGGTAAAGGTTGTGGTCGGCCAGGCGGATCATGCTCTTGATTTCATCGCTGTTGTGGGCGATCCCGTAGGTATAGCCGGCAGAGACGGTGATGTTCATGTAGAGGTCCAGGATCTGCACATGCTCCAGTTCGATCCGCAGCTGCCGGTCTTGCTCTTTAACCGTGTCAATATCGGTAAAGTCGCGCAGAATCAAGAATTCATCGCCCCCATACCGGTAGCAGTGGCCGATTCCGTAGATCTTGAGCAAAAGCTGGCTGAGTTTCTTCAAGACCTCGTCGCCATAGCGGTGGCCAAAATTGTCGTTGAACTTCTTGAAGTGGTCGACGTCCAGCATCATGACCAGGATCGGCTTGCCGGTAAGGTAGTTGAAGTCGCGGGCAAAATTGTGCCGGTTTTTCAAGCTGGTCAAGTCGTCTCTGGCGGCTTCATGTTCCAGCTGGTTGATCCGCTTGCTGGTGTTGGTCACGTCCGTAAAGAAGCCAAGCAGGCCGACGATCTGTCCCTTGTCATAAACAGGCGCTTTAAAGACCAGGATTTCCCTGACCCTTCCCCGGGCCAGGGTCTTGCCCAGTTCTCTGATTGGGACCCCGTCACGCAAAAGCTGCTCTTCGCTTTCCTGGAAGTTTTCCGGGTGGATGTTGAGGCCCAGCTCATTATCATTATGGCCGATTACTTCAGGCAAGGACAAGCCATAGTAGTTTAAAAAGTGCTGGTTGGCCCCCATGAAATTGCGCTCTTTGTCCTTCCAGAAAAGGCCGAGCTTGATCTGTTGGGTGATAGCGTCCCAAAGGTTGTCCGTCTTGATTTTTCCTTTGTCCTTGTCCAAAAAGACTGGATTACGGACTGGCTGCCCATCCATGGTTGAGAGGAAGGCCTTGGTCATGCCGTTTTCCGCCACCAACTGCAGGAGAATCCGGTAGTGGAAGTGTGGCCCCGTTAAGACGTAAGAAGAGCTGTCGCCGATTTCCGTGCAGCTTTTGACCGCGTCCCAGAAGCGAAGGCTATTGCTGTCTTGACCCAGCTCCAGTTCATTGACATAGTCTTTTTCCGTCCCATTGACCTTGGCCACCCAGTCCTGGGCGGGCGGGTTGAGATAGGCCAGGCGGACCTGGTTGCCATCAATCAAGTAGACGGCCACGGGAACGGAGCTGCCCAGGCCAGGCTTCTTATGGTCAAAGAAGCGGTAGGCTGGATCTAGCAAGTCGATTTGGTTTATCTCTTGATAGAAGGTCTGCTCCTCATGGCCTTGAGCTGAATATCCCTTTTGCCCGAGCAGCTTCAAGCTGTCCTTGAAAGGCGTGGCTGGGAAGAGGCAGTTGCCTTGGACCAAGACCGCGCCGATGGACTTGAGGAAGTCCAGCTGGAGCTTGTTTTCCACATTTTTAAAAATCGGCCGGATTCCCAGCTGCTTGCAGGCGCTGACCAGGTTGGACAGAACCGCGGCTTCCTTGGAGCGGACCGGGTTCAGCGAAAGCAGGTCAAACTTCATGAACTCAAAAGAGTAGTGGGTCAAAAAGTTCGTGGTCGGGTAGCTGCTGCTGGCGCAGTCAAAGGCACAGGCGTAGTGATTGTCTTCCAAAGCGGCTAAAAGCTGCTTGATCGTTTCCGGCTTGCAGGAGCTGGAAACGGCCAGGTCAAAGATCAGCTGGCTGTGGGGCAGCTGGTATTTCTGCATCAGCCGGTTGACTTCTTTAAGGAAAAGCTCGTTTTCCAGGTCATCGGTGGACAAATTGATCACGAGGGGGACGATCTGCAGATCTTGTTTCCGGCGACAGGCGTAGATTTTGCAGGCTTCTTCCAAAACATGCAGGTCCAGCAGGTGGGAGAGCTGGCTTTCTTCCAGCACCGGCAGAAAGTCTTCTGGATACATGATCCCGTAAACCGGATCCTTCCACCGGGCAAGGAGTTCAAAGGCCGCGATCTTGTGATTCATCAAGTTGATGACTGGCTGCACGTCAGAGTTGATCCAGCCCTTCTGCAGGGCTTCAGTAAAGTGGCCCAGGATGTAGTCGCGCTTATTTACTTTTTCCTGGACCTTGGCCGTGTAGTAGTTGCAGACCCGGTTTGAATTGCGGGAGGCAAACAGGGCAAAGCGGGCCTTGTCAACGGCGGCCAGGGCCAGCTCCTTGTCTTCATCTGCCAGGTAGATCCCGCAGTGAATAGTGGCCAGGTGGCCTTCAGAAAGTGCCTTGACCTTCAGATTCAGCTTGACCAGCTGGTTGTCAATCTGGCTGGAGTCAGTAATGATGACAAACTGGTCTTGGAAGTAGCGGGCCAGGTGGGCATCCGGGAATTCCTTTTTCAGCAGCGTGGCCAATTGGCAAAGGAAGGCGTCACCCTTGAGGTAGCCAAAGCGGTTGTTGTAGACGTGCATGTTGTTGACGTCCAGAATAACCACGGCTGCCTGGCCGCGGTCCTTGATGATCTCGCGCAGGTAATGGCCGCCGCTTTCGTTGAAGTTGGTCATATTGGCCAGGCCGGTCAGCCCGTCGATCAAGTCATGCTTTTTAGGAGCTTTGAGATAGGGATCCAGGCTGTCGATTAAGTCACTGCCGCCTGTCGTCAGATCAAAATAATGGACGACCAAGAGCTTTTGACCAGTTTTAGTTATTTGTGATTTGCAATAAGCTAAAAGCTGGTGATAATGACCGCCGATCGACAAGCGGTAGGTCATCTGTCCGCTGGCTTGCTGGCCCATTTTTCTAGAATAGGCCAGCAGCCGGTTCCGGTCATCCGGGTGGATCCGGTTGAAGCTGCGTTGGTTGAGATAGTCCAGCATTGATTCCCGGTCTGACTGGACCATCTGGCAGTAGCCATCTGATAAGAGAATGACTTTGTATTGCCCGCCAATCAGTTGGTAGATTAGGATGGGAAAAGGAGAGCGTTCGTAAGTTTCCCGCGCGTCTTCACTAAAATCGTACAAATTATCTGGCATATAGCAACCTTCCGTAAGCGTTCTTATATTACCTATTGATTATAATACAAAGATCTGAACAAAAGCAAAAAAGGCAGTCAAAAGACTGCCTTTTTTATGATTATGCAAATTGGTTAAAGAAATGAATTACTTGTCTTCACTGATTTCAAGAGCCCCGTCGACCATGTCAGCCTTCAGCTTCTTGACATCCAAGTGGTCCAGGTAGTAGTCGGTGACTTTGTCACGGATTTCCTGCTCGATGACTCTTCTCAGTGGCCGTGCGCCCATAGCTTCGTCGTAGCCTTGTTCAATCAAGTAGTCCTTGGCGCTTTCACTGACAGTCAAGCTGATGCCCTTCTTGGCCAGAGTCTTGTTTACGTCAGCCAGCATCAAGTTGACGATTTCCTTTAAGTCTTCCTTGGTCAGGTGGCTGAATTCGATGACCGCGTTGAAGCGGTTGAGGAATTCCGGTCTGAAGTAAGGAGCCAGCCGGTCCATCAGCTTTTCGTCCTTCTTAGCGTTGCCCATCAGCTTTTCATTGCCAAAGCCGGCGTTAGAGGTAGCGATAATGATGGTGTTCTTGAAGTTGACCGTATTGCCTTGCCCGTCAGTTAAGCGGCCGTCATCAAGCACTTGCAAGAGCAGAGTGATGACCTGCGGGTCAGCCTTTTCAATTTCGTCCAAAAGGATGATTGAGTAAGGGTTGCGGCGAACTTTTTCAGTCAAGGTGTTGGAGTTGTCATCGTAGCCCACGTAGCCGGCGGTGGTCCCGATCAGCTTGGAAACGGCCGTCCGGTCGGAGTATTCAGACATGTCCAGGCGGATGATGGCATCCTTAGAGCCAAACATGTCCAAGGCCAGCTGCTTGGCCAGTTCCGTCTTGCCGACCCCGGTCGGGCCGACGAAGAGGAAGGAGCCAATTGGCCGGTTGCCGTCGTCAAAGCCGGCCCGGTTGCGGCGGATAGCCTTGGCTACAGCTTCAACGGCTTCGTCCTGGCCGATGACCTTGCCCTTTAAGCGGCTGCTGAGCCCCTTCAGGCGTTCGATGTCGCTGGCGCCCATCTTGGAAACCGGAATCCCGGTCAAGCGTTCAACGGCAGCGGCCACGTCAGCTGGAGTAGCCACGGTCTTTCTTTCTTCGTGGTTTTCACTCAGCTGCTTTTCCAGCTTTTCAGCCTTGGTCTTGTGTTCCAAGGCGGCTTCGTAGTCTTCCTTTTCAGCGGCCTTTTCCTGGGCCTGCTTTTCTTCCTTGATCTGCTTTTCGATGGTCTTGGCATCGGTCACCGGGTGCTGGGCAGCCAGGTGAGCGGCGGTCATGTCCAAAAGGTCGATGGCCTTGTCAGGCAGGGACCGCTGCGGAATGTACTGGACTGAGTAGTCGATGGCGGCCTTCAAGACGTCGTCTGGCAGTTCCACATTGTGGTGCTTTTCATAGAGGGACCGGATCCCCATCAAGATCTTGAAGGTGTCAGCCGGACTTGGTGCGTTGACCGTTACTTCATTGAAACGGCGGGCCAAAGCGGCGTCCTTCATGATGGTGTTCCGGTATTCGTCTTGGGTGGTGGCCCCGATTACGGTGATTTCACCTCTGGACAAGGCCGGCTTCAAGATGTCGCTCATCCCCTTGGAGCCATTGCCGTCGCCCATGCCGCCGGCGCCGAGGATCTGGTGGATTTCGTCAAAGAAGAGGATGACATTGCCTCTGTCCTTGACCTCCTTGACCAGGTCCTGGATGTTCTGCTCAAAGGAGCCCCGGTACTGAGTCCCGGCTTCCAGGCTGGAGATGTCGATGGAAATAATTTCCTTGTTCTTGATTGCTTCTGGCACGTCCCCATGGACAATCGCCTGGGCTAAGCCTTCAACGACCGCGGTCTTGCCGACCCCGGCGTCCCCGACCAGAACTGGGTTGTTCTTGGTCCGGCGGGAGAGGATTTCCGCCGTTTCCTGGATTTCCTTGTTCCGGCCGATGACCGGGTCGAGCTTGCCTTCCCGGGCTTCAGCGGTCAAGTTCCGGCCTAATTTTTCCAAAATGCCGTTGGCCTTCTTTTGCTTGCCCTGGACATTCTTAGCTTGTCCTTGCCCTGGGAGTTGCCCGGTCTTTTGGTATTCAGCGAATTCTTCCGGAGTTACCTGCCGGCCGTTGATCAAGTAGCGGCGGTTTTCGGAATTGAAGCCGCCCATGCCGTTCATTAAGTCTCTAAAAAGATCATCCATATCGTTAAAGTTGTCGTAAGCCATGATTTTACCTCTTTCTGAGTAAAATAAGGTGCTGGTTTTAGGCTAACTAAAAAGCCCTTCTGCATCAATCGAAATCAACACAATAGGACTTGCTCAGCGGTTAAACCAACCTTCGTATTTAGTTTAGTCATCATCGTCATCGCTGAGATAATCATTCTCCAGCTCACGCAGAACCTGCCACATCGCCACGTGCTGGGCCCGGGCGATCGCGTCGAGATCGCGCAAGTTGATTGACGTCGCATTTGATTGCTGCTTGTTAAATGACTTGTGAAGGGTAGTGTAGCCATAGCCCGACTCTTTCGCCACCCGGTAAATGGTCAGGTGCTTGTCGTCGAGGTATCGAATAATATCGATCTTCATCGTTCTCACTTCCCTACGACAATTATTATACCACATCTGTGGTATAGCACAAGTGTGAAATAGTAAATTTTTTTAAAAAATCGCGAAAAAAAGACCAGCTCCTAAAAAAGCTGGTCAAAAAGCTGTCTTATTGGGCCACGCGGGCAGCATGCCGGTCTAAAATCATGTCCACCAGGGCGCTGGCGACATTCTCATTCTTAAGCATCGGGCCGTGGGACCAAGAGCCGATGAAGTTCTTGTAGCGGACCCCGTCTTCCTTTTCCTCATGGTTGTTGCCGTAGCCTTCAACCACCTTGGCGAAAGGCTTGAGCATTTCCCGGTCGTCCAGGAAGGTCTGGCCGGAGTGGTTTTCAAAGCCGATGGTCGGGCCCCATTCAGTTTCGTACTTGGTGTCGCCGATCATCCGCTTCTCCGGGTCAAATTCCGTGTGCAGGGGCAGGATCCCCAGGCCCTTGATCTTGGTTCCGGAAATGGTGTTGTAGTAGGTCCCCATCAGTTCGTAGCCCCCGCAGATGGCCAGCATGGGGTTGCCGGCCTGGATGTAGTCGTTTAGGGTTTCCTTGAAGCGTTGCAGGTCCTTGGCCACAATGCTTTGTTCATAGTCCTGGCCGCCGCCGAAGAAGACAAAGTCATAGTCAGCCGCGTTGAACTGGCTGCCCAGGGAAATGTTGTCGATTTGGGTCTGGTAGCCTTTTTTATGCAAAAAGTAGCGGAGGATCTTGACGTCACCAGAGTCCCCGTAGGTGTTCATCAAGTCTTCGTAGAGGTAGGCAATGCGAATCAAATTATCAGCCATAGTCAAATTCTTCCTTATCGTAATCAATTACACTGATTATAAACTAAAAGGGAGAAAAATAATAATCTAAAGACAGGTCCTTTTAGCTTGCATTTTTCACAAACTGGCTTAGACTTAAATGGTAAGCGTTTTCGCAAAAAGACGGCGAAAAAGCAGTAAGTAAAGCAAAAAATGATAAGTTTAAAAGGAAGAAAACATGAGCGAACAATACATTTTGGCAATCGACGAGGGGACGACCTCAACCAGGGCAATCATCTTCAACCATGCCGGCCAGCAGGTGGCCAGCGTGGCCCGGGAATTCACCCAGTACTTCCCCAAGCCCGGCTGGGTAGAGCACCAGGCTGAAGAAATCTGGAACGCGGTCCAGATCACGACTTCAACGGCCTTGATCAATTCAAGCATCCGGCCGGATCAGCTGGCGGCCATCGGGATCACCAACCAAAGAGAAACCACGGTGGTCTGGGACAAGGAGACTGGCCGGCCAATCTACCCGGCTATCGTCTGGCAGTCCCGGCAGACCAGCGAGATCGCGGAGAAGCTGGTTAAAGACGGCTATAGCGATATGATCCGGCAAAAGACGGGACTGGTGATCGACCCTTACTTTTCCGCCACGAAGATCCGCTGGATTTTAGACCATGTGGAAGGAGCCCAGGAGCGGGCAGAAAAAGGGGAGCTCCTTTTTGGCACGATCGACACCTGGCTGGTCTGGAAACTGACCCGGGGGCGGGTCCATGTAACTGACTGCACCAATGCCAGCCGGACCATGCTCTTTAACATTCATGACTTGACCTGGGACCAGGAGATCTTGGATTTGCTGAAGATTCCGCGGGTCATGCTGCCGGAAGTTAAATCAAATTCTGAAGTTTACGGGGAAACCGACCCTTACCAGTTCTTCGGGGGCAGAGTGCCGATTGCCGGGATGGCCGGGGACCAGCAGGCTGCCTTGTTTGGCCAATTGGCCCTCAAGCCGGGGATGGTCAAGAACACCTACGGGACCGGGTCCTTCATCGTGATGAACACGGGGGAGGAACCGATCGAATCCAAGAACAATTTGCTGACGACGATTGGCTACAAGCTGGGCGAGCAAGTAAACTATGCTTTGGAAGGGTCCGTCTTCGTGGCCGGGTCAGCCATTCAGTGGCTGAGAGATTCAGTCAAGCTGCTGAACTCAGCCCCAGAATCTGAGCAGGCAGCCCTGGAATCAAAAGATGCCAATGAAGTCTACGTGGTTCCTGCCTTTACCGGTTTGGGGGCACCATACTGGGACAGTGAAGCCCGGGGGGCGATTTTTGGCCTGACCAGAGGCAGTAGTGACAAGGACTTGATCAAGGCGACCCTGCAATCATTGGCCTACCAGACCAGGGATGTGGTCGATACCATGCAGAAGGACTCGGGGATTGAAATTCCAGTTCTCAGAGTCGACGGCGGGGCTTCAAACAACAACTACCTCCTCCAGTTCCAGGCTGACCTTTTAGGCAAGAAGATTGAGCGGGCAGCGGATTTGGAAACCACTGGCCTGGGGGCAGCCTTTTTGGCTGGTTTAGCCGTCGGCTACTGGGAAGATGTAAGCAGCTTGAAGGAGATTGCCAAGACCGGGGCCGCCTTTGAACCGAAGATGGAAGCAGAGGAAAGAGATCGGCTCTATGCGGGTTGGCAGCGGGCGGTTCTGGCCACCCGGGTCTTTGCCCACGGGAAAGATTTTTAGTTTTTGACAGGATGAAGGGATAAAAATGCCAAAGCGGATCGTAAAATTGGAAGCCGGCTACAACTGCCGGGATTTGGGCGGCTACAAGAGCCAGGACGGCCGGACTGTCAAGTGGGGCCGGCTCTACCGGTCGGGTTCCTTGAGCTACTTGACCAAGGCTGACCAAGCTGAACTGGCCCGGCGGAAGATTGTGGTGGACTGCGATCTGCGCTCCCGGCATGAGCAGGACAACTTCCCTGACAAGCTCTGGCCAGGGGCAAAACTGATCGACGCCCACTTTTACAGCGAGAGCGGGGATGAAGAGGAAGAAGCTGAGGCGGCCTGGGAGAAGTATTCCAGCAAGCTGCCCAAATTGTCCTACCTGGCCATGATCTACCAGCAGAATCTTGTCGCTCCCAGAACGGGCCTGGTGATGCGGGAGATTTTTAAGGAGATGCTGGCTCTGGAAGATGACGATGCCTTGCTCTACCACTGCTCCATGGGCAAGGACCGGACCGGGATGGTATCGGTGATCGTCTTGATGGCCTTAGGCCTGGATGACCGGGAGATCCTGCGGGACTACCTGCTCAGCCGGGAATACAGCCGAGACTGGGATGAGGCGGATGAAAATGACCGCTTGGGCAAGCAGATTGCCAAGATGAACCAGACCCAGGTCAGCCAGACGGCTTTTTACGGGATTACGGAAACGATCCGGCAGACCTGGGGCGGCTTTGACCGCTACTTTGCCAGCCTGGGCTTTGGCCAAGGAGACTTGGACCGGCTTAGGGACAAGTTTTTGGAATAGAATTTTTTACCGCTCCGCCTTTGGCTGGGGCGGTTTTTTTGCCAAAAAATTACGGGAAAACTAAAATGGAAGGGAGAAGAAATTTTCGCGTTTTTTGGAAAAGAGGGATGCAGGATGGAGATGCAAAGGGTGATTGAGCTGGACATGCCGGTCAACTTCCGTGACCTGGGCGGCTATCAAGGCTTGGACGGCCGCCGGGTCAAGTGGCGGAAGATCTACCGGTCGGCGGCTTTAAACGAGCTGTCGACCAAGGACCGGGTGATTCTGGCCAACCTGCACATTACGGTGGACTGCGACCTGCGGTCCAGCCGGGAGCAAAAAGGGTATCCGGACCAGACCTGGCCGGGGGTCCGTTTTGTGAATATTGGCCTTTACGCTGAAGGTGACCGCTTCAACCAGGCCCATCCTTTCTTGCGCTTTTTCCACCATCTGCCGGAATTTGACGACTACCTGCCCAAGATCTACCAGCAGGTTTTGTTGAATGAGCACTCAGAAGAGGGGATCAAGCGGGTCTTTGAGGAGCTGCTGAAATTGCCAAAGGACCAGGCCCTGGTCTACCACTGCGCGGCTGGGAAGGACCGGACGGGGATCATCAGTATTTTGATCTTGATGGCCCTGGGCGTGGACGACAAGACGATCGCGGAGGACTATTTGCTGACGGATGAGCTGTACGATTTTTCCATTGAGAAGCAGCATCCGACTAATGAGAAGCTGTCGCAGGTGATCGCGAAGATGAACGTGACCCGGGGTGAAGGACCGGCGGTTAAAGGAATCACGGAGACTATCCGGCAGGGCTGGGGCAGTTTTGACAAATTTTTTACCAGAAAACTGGGCTTCAAGCAGGCTGATCTGGAAAAGTTCCGGGAAATGTACTTAGAGGAGGGCGAAGAGGACTAATGAATTTGGAAATCTGGCAAGGAGATATCACGACTTTGAAGGTGGACGCGATCGTCAACGCGGCTAACCGGGAACTGCGGGGCGGTGGCGGCGTCGACGGGGCCATCCACCGGGCAGCGGGACAAAAATTGAATGAGGCCTGCCGGGCCCTGGGCAGCTGCGAGACGGGTGAGGCCAAGATCACGCCAGGCTTTAACCTGCCGGCCAAGTACATCATCCATACGGTAGGGCCGGTTTACTCGGGTTCGCATAGCGATCCTCTGCTTTTGGCGGCCTGCTACAGAAACAGCCTGCGGGTGGCCAAGGAAAACGGCCTGCACTCGGTCGCTTTTTCCGCGATTTCAACCGGGGTCTACGGCTATCCGCTGGACGCGGCCAGCAAGGTGGCCTTCGGTGAGGTCCGCAAGTGGCTGAGAGAACACAAGGATTACGAAATGCGGGTAATCATGGTGGCCTACGATGCCCGGACTTACGCCTTGTACCAGAAATTGCTGGGGTAGGAAAATGGAGATTTAGAATCAAGCAAAAAAGCTTCAGTAAAGCAATACTGAAGCTTTTTTCATTGCTATTCAAATTCATCTCGTTTGATCTCCCGGTAGATAGCCAGGACGAGGACAAAGACGGCGGAGATGATGGCCGGGTAGACCATGCTGCCGACCTGGACAGCCTTTTCCGCTGCTGCCTGGCTCATCTGATTTTCCACGGCGTATGAGATGACCCAACGGTTCATCAGAGTTGGCGTCAAGGCAAAGGAGATGGTGGAGATCAAGGAGGCCACCGTCATCACGTGCCGGGAGTAAGGCTCTCTGAAGAACTGGGACAAAACGCAGAAGGCTGGGGCGATCATCAAGAGGAAGATCCAGAGGATGATCATGGTGCCGGCAGTGGAGTTCATCATCTGCGAGCTGTTGGTGGCGTAGCGGTAAGTCCCCCATAAAGAGCCCCCGGTCAGCTGGTTGAAGAGGTTCAAAAAATAGGACCCTTGCTGGCCGAAAGTCCCCTGACTGGAGAGCATGTTCTGTACGACGGTCAAACTGTCGGTTGTCCCGGCGCTGGTGAAGTCAACGCTGACGATCTGCCGCATGTAGGCGGCCAGGAACATGATGGTTGAACCCAGAAGCTGCAGGGCCTTAATCATGCTCAGCTTGCGGGAGGCCTTGAGCTTGAATTCCAGACTGAGAACCCGGTTAGGGTGATGGGAGCGGCCGATCACGAAGATGCCGGCGATGGTCAAGACGATGATGATGGCCAGGCCGATCCACCACTTGGCCAGGATGCAGAAGATGGCCAGGCTGATCATGATGACCGTGACGTAAGGGCGGTCAGCGAAGATCTGCCAGAAGTTGAGCCGGACCTTCTGCTCGCTTCTTGAAGCCCCGTCAGTGTCCAGTCGGGGAACGGAATTAAAGCTTGTCTGCCGCGTCTGCTTTTGCGCGGTTTGTTCTTGTCTTTCTTGGTACTGTCTGCGCGACATTCTTGCCATGATAAAAAACTTCCTTTCGCAATCACAAGCCTAGCACAAGTTGGCCTGTAAAGGCTCTTTTTTCAGACGGTTTAACTTAAATTATAAGCTAATTACAGATCCTTTGGGCGAAAATAGTTTAGCAGCTTTATTGCATTTTGATGATATTTTTGTCTTTCTAATAGATAAAAGAATCTTTATTTTTCCGATGCTTCCCGCTTTTCCGGGGATATCTCCATCCTTTATAATTAAATATATATGTGATTTTACTATTTAAGAGCGAAAAGGGGAAAAAACATGAAAGCGAGAAGCGAGACCCGGATCAAGCAGATGGCGGCAGTTGCGGCTGCTGGTATTGGGGCAGTCAGCCTAGGGGCGGTAAACTTACCGCAGCCAGTCAGCGCGGCCACTAATGACGTGCAGGCTAGTTCCAGCCAGGATGACTTGAAGACGGCGCAAGAGAATGTTAAGACGGCTGAAGCAGAAAATACGCAGGCTCAACAGGCAGCAGACCAAGCGCAAAGCGCGGTTGCTGACCAGGAAAGTGCCGTCAATGAGGCGCAAAAGGCCAATGAAGCTGCCCAGGCAGATTTGACCGCGGCTCAAGACGTGCAAGCAGAAGCTGCTAAAACTGCAGAGGCAAACAAGGCCACTCAAGCTGCTGATCAAGCCAATTTAGACCAGGCAAAAGAAGCGCAAACTAAGGCAGGGCAAGCCCTCCAGGACGCGCGGAATAATTCAGCTGCTGCCAGCCAAGCGGCCAGCGAGCAGGCAAAAGAGGTCAGCCAAAAGGAAGAGGCAGCAAAGCAAGCTAAAGAACAGGCAGCTTCCGCCACTCAAGCTCAAGAATCGGCCAAAAGCCAGGCGGTGCAAAAGTCCGCGGTTAAAGACAAGGCTGCTGCTAATCTTAAAAACGCGCAAGACGGCTTAGCTAAGGCGACTGACCAAGCAAACTCAACAAATACTGCTGTAGCGAAGAACGAACAAGATTTGCAAAACGCGAGCGAAGAAGCAAGTACATCTCAAAAGGCCAATGATGATGCGGTAAAGGCCCAGGAAACGGCCAAGGCAGCAGAAGAAGAGGCCCAAAAAGCAGCTGATCAAGCTCAAACTGTCTACGATTCAGCCAAGGCCAATGCTGACCAAAAGACAGCCAACCAAGAAGCAGCTCAAAAGGCTTACGATGATGCCCAAACCGCCAAGACTGCGGCAGAGGCAGAGCAGACCGCGGCCGTCAATGACGAAGCCAAGGCCAAGTCTGCCGTAGACACTGAAGTGGCAACTGAAGTTTTATACAGTGGCGATGTTCTGGATTTAGAGAAGAAGGCCAAGACCGCGCAAGCAGCTTATAACTACCACAAGAATTTGACAGAAGAGCGGCAGAATACTTTTGAGAATACTTATCAAAAGGCTGTAACTGACGCGGAAGCCAATCTTCAAGCCACTAAGACGGCAGAAGGTGACGTCAACAAGATTGTTTTGCCAGACGGCTTTTTAGAGGCGGCTAAGGAATACTATGCTGCTGACGAAAACAGCAAGGCGGCAGCGGCCCAGAAGCTGTACGAAGTTGGGCAAAAGGGCCTGCCAGGCTTCACCTACAACAACCGCTATATTTCCGCGGCCGCTGATGAAGGCCGGAAGGTGGAATTTGTCGACGGTCAGGTGATGAACGCGGATGACGCTAAGGAACTGACTTTGTACGCGGCTTCCCTGATCAATCCGCTGCGCGAGGCCAATGGCCGCCAGGCTTACAAGGTCAGCCAGAATTCAGTGCAATATTCCAGTGACGTAGCAAAAGAATATGATGCCGACCACTGGCTGCTGGGGACTAGAGGCCACGACGTGCTGGCATTAAACAGAGTAGCAATGGACTACAGCAGCCGCGGCATCTATAGCAACAGCGAATCAGAGAATGCGACCAACGGTTTTGTCTGGCTGAATTACACGCAAGATGAAAAGACCAAGAATCTTGCTGAATACACGGCAGTCAGAAACGCAACTACAAATATGCAGGCCTACACTGGCACGATCAGTATGAACAAGCTTAAGCAGGCGATCTATGAGTCAATCTTGGGGTGCCTGGTTGACGACTCCGGGTCAAATTGGGGGCACATGAAGGCGTTCCTTTTTGCCAACCCAACCAGAACGGAATACTTGGGCGTGTCGATCGATCACTACCTGCAGATCCACTTTAACTCAGTCAGCTTCACTAATGACCATTCAACCGAATATGAAGTTCCGGCATTGGGGACAGGGGACCGGCAGAAGGTGATTGACGCAATAACTGATCTGTCTAAAAAAGAAGGCGCGCGGGATCAATACCAGTACATTTACCTGGAACCAGAAAAGAATTATCTAGCTACCGCGACTAGCAATCTAGAGACGGCTAATAGTAATCTGCAGGCGGCAAAAGATAAAGTGGCCGCGGCAGATAAAGCTGTAAAGAAGGCACAAGAAGCCTACGCTGCTGCCCAGGAAACGACGGCAGCTAAGACGGAGGCTTTGACCAAGGCGCAAGATCTGGCTACTAAGGCAGAGACTGCTTTGAACGCGGCCAAGGCAGAAACGGCAGCTGCACAAACGGCATTGACCAGCGCCCAGACCGCTTTGACGGAAAAGCAGGCAGCTTTAAAGGAAAAGACTGAAGCGGCAAGTACGGCAGAAGCAGCAGTAAAGAACACGGCAGAGGCTTTGCAGGCAGCAGAAAGCAAGGTAACGGATTTAACCGCCAAGCTGGAGGCTGCTAAGGCAGAGGCTGAAGAGAGCGCAAAGAATCTGCAAAGCGCGCAAGCTAGTGTTGCCGCGGCTGAAACGGCAGTCGGGGATGCAGAAAAAGCTGCAGCTGACGCAAATGCCGCGGTAGAAGATGCTACGGCAAAAGTGGCCACTGCTAATGCGGCCAGTCAGAAGGCTGAATCTGAATTGGCAACTGCTAAGCAAAAGCTGGCTGACCTGCAGGCAGCAAAGGTTCAAGCAGAGACTGCAGAAACTGCGGCTGCAGAGGCAAAGGCAAATGCTGATGCTCAAGTCAGTGAACTTGCTCTTAAGGCAGAAGAAAGTGCCAAGCTGTCAACTTCCACGGAAAAGGAAGACCAGGCAGTTGAAGACGCTAAGGCTAATGCGGCAAGCGCGCAAGCTGCTTTGACCGCGGCAGAAGCTGATTTGGCGGATAAGAAGGAAACGTTGACGAAAGCCAAGGCAAGAGTGGCCGCAACTCTGCACGCTTTGAACCTGGCAAAGGCCCGCCTGGCTGCTTTGGAAGCAACACAGCCGACGGAACCAACAACTCCAACGGAACCGACGACTCCAACGAAGCCAACGACCCCAACGGAGCCGACTAAGCCAACCGAACCGACGACTCCAACCGAACCAACTCAGCCGACGGAACCGACAACTCCGACAGAACCGACGACCCCAACAGAGCCGACAAAGCCGACTGAACCGACGAGTCCAACGGAGCCAAGCAAGCCGACAGAGCCAACGACTCCGACTGAGCCGACTGAACCGACGAAGCCAACGAGTCCAACGGAACCGACTAAGCCGACGGAACCAACAACTCCAACGGAACCGACTAAGCCAACAGAAGACCCGACTCAGCCAAGTACAGAACCGTCTACTGAGCCAACGACAGAACCGACTACCGAGCCGTCCGAAGAACCATCTACTGAACCAACTGATACTGAAGAACCAGCTGATACAGATGAAGATACCGACGACAGTGACGTTGTAACTGTAGTGAACGCGGATGAAGAGCCAGCAACTAAGTCTGCTGTTAAGACTCCAGCTCCTGTGACTAAGTCAGCTGCTAAGGTACCAGCTGCCCAACCTGTTGCTAAGTCTGCTTCTGCCGCAAAGACTCCAGCCGCGGCTGCAGCTCAGCTCCCGCAAACCGGTGAGAAGGAAGCTAAGCCTGGCATCTTGGCAGGTATCCTGTCTCTGCTGGCCGGAGTTTCTCTCTTTGGCCTTAGCTTTAAGAAAAGAAAGCAAGAAAAGTAAGTCCTGATTTCCTAAAAATCAGTCCATAAACAAAGAGCTCTAGAAGCGTTTAGCAACTTCTGGAGCTCTTTTTTCCCTTGTATTTTTGTTTTTGTACCGGGGGATGTATGACTGAAAAAATCTGCTTTTTCCGCTATGCTCATTTTGCGCATTCTTCTTAAGAGCAATGAAAGCGTATTATTATAAGAAGGAACTGTCTAAATCACTTTTAGCAAATGAACATTTCACAAGTTACATTTTTCATTAACTCCCTGTAAAAAATAGGCCAAAAAATTTTCCCTACGTCAAATTAAATTGCGAAATACTTCTAGCAACCGCTTACTTCAGCTTGAAAACTTTTGCATTTTAAGAATTTTGCCAAAAAATTGTTCAAATTTCAAAAAATAGACAGTCCTTGAAATTCTTTAAAAAACAACAAAAAGTTGTGTCATTTTTAACAAAATTCAAAAAAGCCGTTATATAATGCAAGTAGTTAAGCAAGATTTTTGTAAAAGTTTATTGTAAGGAGATTTGTAAGATGGCAGAACAAGAATACCGTATTGAATCAGACACGATCGGTGAAGTTAAGATTCCTAAGGAAGCTCTCTGGGGCCCGCAAACTGAAAGAAGCCGCAACAACTTCCCATCCGGCGAATTGATGCCATTGGCTATCATCCGTGCTTTCCTGCACTTGAAGAAGGCTGCTGCTGAATCAAACGTTGAAGTTGGCGATGAACCAGCTGAAAAGGGACAAGCAATCGAAGAAGCTATCGACCAATTGCTGGCTCTCAGCGACGAAGACTTGCGCAAGGACTTCCCACTTCACGTATTGCAAACTGGTTCAGGTACTCAAACCAACATGAACGTCAACGAAGTTGTTGCCAACCTGGCCAACAAGCTTCACCCAGGCTTGAACATCCTGCCAAACGATGACGTCAACCGTGGCCAAAGCTCAAACGACACTTACCCAACTGCAATGAACATCGTTGCCGTTGAAGCTGTCGACAAGCTGGAACCAGCTATTCAACACTTGATTGACGAACTTAAGGTAAAGCAAGACAAGTACTGGAAGACTGTCAAGGTTGGCCGCACCCACCTGCAAGACGCTACTCCTTTGACTTTCGGCCAAGAAGTTTCCGGCTACATCTCAGCCTTGAAGCATGACCTGGCCTACATCCAAGAATTGAAGCCAAGCCTTTACGAATT
Source organism: Lactobacillus sp. WILCCON 0059 (assembly GCF_057197985.1). Taxonomy (NCBI): domain Bacteria; kingdom Bacillati; phylum Bacillota; class Bacilli; order Lactobacillales; family Lactobacillaceae; genus Lactobacillus; species Lactobacillus sp. WILCCON 0059. Next base: position 2,244,655 of record NZ_JBUBHN010000001.1, on the reverse strand, counting down.
GGCTATCGGTGGTACTGCCGTAGGTACTGGCTTAAACGCAGCACCAGGCATGACTGAAGCAATCGCTGGCAAGCTGTCAGAAGTTTACGGCCACGAATTCAAGGTTGACACCAACAAGTTCTGGGGCCTGGCTCACCACTCAGCTTTGAGCGTAATGCACGGCGCCTTCAAGACTTTGGCCAACGACATGTTCAAGATTGCCCAAGACATCCGCTTCCTGGCTTCTGGCCCACGTGCCGGCTACGGTGAACTGAACATTCCTGCCAACGAACCGGGCTCATCAATCATGCCAGGCAAGGTTAACCCAACCCAAGCTGAAGCCGTAACCATGGCTGTAGCCCGCGTATTGGGCAACGACGTAACCATCAACTTCGCTGCCAGCCAAGGCAACTTCGAAATGAACGTCTTCAAGACTGTCATGATTGCTGCCTTCCTGGAATCAGCTGAAATCCTGGCCGGCACTATCACTGGCTTCGCTGACAAGATGATCCACGGTTTGACTGTCAACGAACAAAGAATGGACGACCTGCTGGAAAACTCCTTGATGACTGTTACTGCTCTGTCACCAAAGATCGGCTACCACGAAGCTGCCGTAATCGCGCAAACTGCTCAACGCGAAGGCACTACCTTGAAGGAAGCTGCCCTCAAGAGCGGCAAGGTGACCGAAGAACAATACGATGAATGGATGGACTACATGGCTATGACCAACATCGACCGGACTAAGCCAGAAGAATAGTCTTTTTCAAAAAGCGGGAGAAAAAATGTTAGCAAAAGTTAATTACAAAGGCTTCATCTGGCCTTTGATCATCGGGATTGGGCTCTTCCTGCTCACTCCTTTGCGTCCGGCAACCATCACCGTTGCCGGCTGGCACATGTTCGCCATCTTCCTTGCGACGATCATTGCCTGCATCACCAAGCCTCTGCCAATCGCCGGGGTATCTATCATCGCCTACGTCATCATCATTGGCCTGGGCCTGGTCCAAATGAAGCCAGCCCTGTCAGCCTTCGCTGACTCAACTCCATGGACCATCGCCATGGCCTACATGATTGCCCGGGGCTTTACCAAGACTGGCTTGGGCCGGCGGATCGCCTTGATCTTTGTCCGGGCCTTCGGTAAAAAGACTTTGGGTCTGGCTTACTCCTTGTCCATGATCGACCTGGTCGTTTCACCAGCCACCCCAAGTAACACTGCCCGGTCTGGTGGGATCGTCCTGCCAATCATTGAATCCTTGTCCGACACCTTCGGTTCCAAGGTTTCTGATGGTACGGAAGACAAGATCGGTTCTTACCTGGTCTTCAACGAATTCCACGCCAACACGATCTCATCCAGCCTCTTCATGACCGCCTCAGCTCCTAACGTGGCCGCGGTTGGTCTGGCAGCAGCTAACGGGGTCAAGATTTCCTGGTTCGGCTGGGTAGCAGCAGCTATCGTGCCAGCCTTGATCTCCTTCATCTTAGTGCCAATCATCATCTACAAGATGTACCCGCCTAAGATCAAGGAAACTCCTAACGCTAAGGAATGGGCTGACGGCCAATTGAAGGAAATGGGCGCCATGAAGGCCTCTGAAAAGGTTATGATGGCTGTCTTCATCCTGGCTCTTGTCTTGTGGATGCTGTCCAGCTTCATCGGCCTGGACGCTACCTGGGTAGCCTTCCTGGCAACCGCGCTTCTGCTGGTAACCGGGGTTTTGACTACCAAGGACATGCTGAGCGAAACTGGTGCCTGGAACGTTGTCGTTTGGTTCTCAATCCTGATCTTTATGGCCAACCAACTGAGCCTTAAGGGTGGCGTGATTCCGTGGCTGCAGGCTTCAATCAAGTCTGTTATCGGCGGTATGTCACCAGTTCTGGTCATGGCTATCCTGGTTCTGGTTTACTTCTACAGCCACTACCTCTTTGCCTCCGGCACGGCTCACGTTGTTGCCATGTACGCTCCGCTGCTCTTGATTGCCAAGAGTGCCGGCGTACCGGTAATGTTCGCGGCTATCATGCTGGGGATGACTGGGGCGATCTTCCAGTCAACCACCCACTACTCATGTGGGCCGGCAACCGCCCTCTTTGCCCCAGGCTATGTCAAGCAGACTGACTGGTGGAAGATGTGCTTCGTTTTGGGTCTCTTCTACCTGGTAGTCTACGGCGGCATCGGCGGCTTGTGGATGAAGCTGATCGGCCTGTGGTAAAAGTTTAAAAGCAAGTTTGAAAAGTACTTGTAAGTAAAGTAAAAGTTTGTAAGTGAAAAGGCAGCTCCAGAATGGAGCTGCCTTTTTCGTGCGGTTTAAAATATCGATGTTGCTATTTTTACTTGTTAAAATGCTTCTTGTTTACAGTTACTATGGAGATTACGGCAATAAAATTACTTGTTGAAAGTGAGCCTGGACTTGGTCATTGGCGCCAGCTTGTTGGAGTGGACGATCAGGCTCTTGTTCATGGTCTGCCACTTGCCTTGCGCGTAGTCAGCGTTCTTCTGGTTCTGTTCAGTCAAGTAGGCCGTCAGCTTGTCACCGGACAAAGTCTTGGCTGTCTTGTCGCTTTGGGCCAGGTTGGCCGCCAGCTGTTTAGTTACGGCCTTCTTGGTTGGATTAACGTCCTTGTAGATCAGGTCCGTCTTCTTGCCAGTTGCGCTGTCGATAAACTTCTTGTGCTTGTAAGCTTCAACCACCATGGCCGTGGTCTTGTAAGTCCAGTAGGCAGACTTGGTATTAGTCGGGTCTTGGTAGTCGCCATCAACCTTGTACTGGCTTGGCGTGTCGCTGATGTTGGTGTAGAAAGGCAGGTAGACGCTGGTCGCCGGGGAGGCCATGGCCAGCCACTGGATAGCAGCGTATTCCTTAGGTACATTGTTTCTGATCTGCAGGATATGGGATTCCACGTCAGTTGGCACGTTGATCGGCCGGTAACCGCCCTTCCACTTGCCGTAGCTGGAGTACTTGGTTCCCGTAAAGTGGGAGGAAAGTACCTGGCCAACCTTGCCTGGGCTGACCTTCTTGTCCGGCTTAAGGAAGAGGGTGTAGGACTTCTTGGTAATTGACTGCTTCTTGCTTGGGGTCAAGATTCTCTGCCCGTCCCACATTCTCGGCCGGTTGTAGACGGCATCGGTCTTGTCGTTGGTACCAAAAGCCTTGGCGTAGTTGACCGTGCCTTTTGCATAGCCGGCCAGCTTGATCTTCTTGTTCTTGGACCAGGCCTTGACCTTCTTGACCAGGTTGCTTGAAGCCATGTAGTTCTTAGAGTCCTTGAGGTTGAGCTTGCCAATCACCATTTGGTTAGGGATGACCGCGTACTTGTTGTCTGGAACTCTGACGGCTGCCCAGGTGTGGCCGGAGCCAATTTCCATGTACCAGATTTCATTCTTGTCGCTGAAGATGACCCCGTTGTTTTCGGCGCTGCCTTGCTTTTCAACGATCTGGCCCAGGCGCTGGACGCCTTCCTTAGCAGAGTGGATGTAAGGCAGGACCACGTCCAGCATGGAGGCTTCGGAGATCCCGTTCTTGACCAGTTTGTCAGCTTTCAGCCCCTTCTTGTTGGTCGTAGCTGATTCCGTAGCACTCATGGCCACGTTTTCGCTGTTGATCCCGCTCTCGCCAAAAATCCACTGGCCATTTTCCTGCTCGCCGTCTGGCGTGCTGGTATAGCGCAGGGCCGTCTTTGGCAGGCTGGTCTTGAAGCCGTTGTCTTCAGAAACATAAGTGGTCGGGCCATTGCTGGTTGCCTGGTGAACATAGAAGTGCTTGGACCAGGCGCCCACGTCTTCATTGCGGGCGACCAGGGTTGATCCGTCGGTCGTGGCCTTCTTGCCAACTACTACAGTCGTGCAGGCCTTGACAGGCGAGGCGGTAAAAGCAGCTGCCAGGCCCAGGGCACCAGCAGCCAAAATAAACTTACGCATGATATTTCCCCCTATCAAACATAATCCTATCAATCACACAGCAGCGCTTGTTAGCGCTTACCAAAAGAAATCATAAGCCTTTTGCCATTAAATTACAACCCTATACGAAAAGCTAAGCTGCTTTATTAAGAAGCAACTGGGCAGGAAATTATTAGAAAATGAGAAAGACTTTTACATGCAAAATAGGGGACAGCTAGATTATACCGGTTGAAAAAAGGACCGGCTCTTTTTCGGAGCTGGTCCTTTTGCCTGCTAAGCAGTGGAAATAATTAATTTTTTACCGGCTGCCTTCTTCTTGCAGCTGCAGGACCCGGTCAGCGATGCTTTCGCTGGTGACCAGGTGGGTGATGATGCCGGACTTGAGGGCGCCCAGGAGGGCTTCAGACTTGAAGCGGTCGTTGACCACGACGAAGCGGACGGGGGTCTTGACGATCTGCTGGTCGGAAATGCCGATGATCTTGTCAGTAATTGAGCTGAAGAAGTGGCCATCATGGTCGTATGGCCGGCCGAAGATCATGCCGGAAATGTTCTTTTGGTGGATGTTCTTAAAGAGGAGGCTTTCGTATTTTTCATGCAGGAAGCTTTCTTCTTCAAAAGCCTGCAAGGTGCCCAGGCTGGCCACCAGGAGGTCCATATTGTCATAGAGCTCATCCAGCTTCTCGTAAAAAGGCTCCTTCTTGATCAAGTTGACCAGATCGGGATTGGAGGAGTAAAGGGGAGCTGGCAGGGCGCGGAAGTGGCCCCCGCATTGGGCAGCAGCGACGCTTTCCAGCGGATTCTTGCGCCCGCTGCCCTGGAGGGGATAGCCAACCAGCTGGACGAAAGTCAGGTCATCATTTTTGACATCCGTAAAGGAGTTGATGATGTCGAGCATGGTCGTCCCCCAGGTGATGCCGACGTTTTTGCTGGACTGCATGTAGCTCTGGATCTGTTCAGCCGCGAAGCTGACGATCTTTTCGCTGTCCTGGTTCTTGGTCTCCAGCTTCTTTAAGATAAAGGCTTCCTTGAGGCCAAACTGTTGGCGAAAGGTCTTTTCCAGGCCGGGATTCCGCTTGGCTCCTTCCTTGATATTGATCTGGACGATGCCGGTCTTTTCCGCGTCGTTCAAAGCTTTGTCAATAAGGTAGCGGGACAGGTTGTACTTGGCGGAAATTTCGGCGATGTTGAGTTTGCTGATGTAGTAGTCGTGTGCGATGTTTGCAAGCTGGTCGTTGCTGAGCTGCATGATTTCCTCCCAATTTTAGACATTTCAAAGACTATTTAAATATTGTAAAGCAAAAGGTCACTTTTGTAAAATAAGTAAAAAGGTATCACTTTTTGAAAAAGACAAAAAGCTAAAAAAGAGCAAAAAAGAAGGGGGAATCAAGCGATTCCTCCTTCGTCATTGTCTGATTTTAGTACCAGTTGTGAGCCAGCCAGAATCTCTTGGCGTTGACCCATGAGCCGTAACGGCCGTATACGTAGCGGTCAGCAGTCCGTTCTTGATTTGCCTTGGACAGGTTGCCGCCCAGGTAGGAGATCAAGAGTTGGTAGCGGCCGTAACAGTTGCCGTTTCTGGCAGTGTAGGAACCGCCTGATTCCCGCATAGCGATCCAGTACTTGGCTGCCTTTTCAGCTGACTTCTTAGCAGCCTTCTTCTTTGCGGCAGCTTTCTTCTTGGCAGCGGCCTTTCTCTTAGCGGCGGCTTTCTTAGCAGCAGCCTTTTTAGCAGCAGCAGCTTTCTTGGCAGCCTTCTTAGCGGCAGCAGCGGCCTTCTTGGCAGCAGCTTCAGCAGCCTTCTTAGCCGCGTCGTCTTGCTGGTCAGTTGAGCTTTGGCTTGAAGCTGAACTTTGGTCAGAGGCTTGGCTTTGGTCAGCGCTGGCAGTTACAGCTGCGGTAGCAGACTTAGTGGTCTTCTTGGCAGCCTTCTTAGCTTTCTTAGTTGCCTTCTTCTTAGTAGTCTTCTTAGCAACCTTCTTGGTAGACTTCTTCTTTGAAGTCTTCTTGGTCTTCTTAACAGCCTTCTTCTTGCTCTTCTTAGTAGTCTTCTTGGCCTTCTTAGTGGTCTTCTTGGCCTTCTTAGTGGTCTTCTTTACCGTGTTAGTAGAAGTAGAAGTGCTTGAGCTGGTTGAGCTTGCTGAAGCAGCAGTAGCTGAGCTTTGATTGGCAGCGCTAGACTGGCTTGCGGCCTGGTCTTGGCTGGCTTGCTTGTCTTGACTAGTTGCAGTTGCTGACTGTTGGGTAGAATTTGCGTCATTGGTTGCCGCTGAAACGTTAGCGGCGGGAGCAACCACGAGGGCAGCTGCAAAAGCAGTTGCTGATAAAACTTTCTTGAAATTACGTTTGAACTTCATATGGTAGAAACTCCTCACTTGCTTCTCTTAAAAACTAAGTCTATGCTACTAAAGGAATATTACAGGAACGTTACAAAACGACCACAGCTCGTTAACAATCCGGTAAAATGAACAATTTTTTGGCAAAAATGTCATAAAAAAGCAGAAAAGAGGGCCAAAATTATCATTTTAAGCGCTTTAAATTAGTTGAACGAATAAGTAACATTAGTAACAATTGTCAAGAGAATGACATAAAGTGGAATTTACTTCAAACTATTATTTCAAAAATGGAATTAATTGTTAGGGCAAAATCCAGATATTTTGCATTAAAGCGGCTTTATTTCGGCTTTTTTGCTAGAATAGAGAAGTGTGAATACAAAATATCGCGGGAAAATCTGCCGCGGATTATAGGAGGAAACAATGGCTGTTAAGCGCTTTTACGAAACATTCCATCCAGATCACTACGATCTGTACATCGACGTTGACCGGGCAGCAAGATCTTTCTCAGGGACTTCCACCATCCATGGTGAAATCCAGGAAGAAACTGTCTTGGTCCACCAAAAGTACATGACCATCAGCAAGGTCACGGTTGACGGCAAGGAAGTGCCGTTCACCTTCGGCGACGACTTTGAAGGCATCAAGATCGAAGCCGGCAAGACCGGGGAAGCGGTCATTGCGATCGACTACTCAGCTCCATTGACTGACACCATGATGGGGATCTACCCGTCCTACTACCAAGTTGACGGCGTCAAGAAGGAACTGATCGGGACCCAGTTTGAAACTACTTTTGCCCGGGAAGCCTTCCCATGTGTCGACGAACCAGAAGCTAAGGCAACCTTCTCCCTGGCCCTTAAGTTCGACGAACACGAAGGCGAAACTGTTTTGGCCAACATGCCGGAAGACCGGGTAGAAAACGGCGTTCACTACTTTAAGGAAACTGTCCGCATGTCCAGCTACCTGGTTGCTTTTGCCTTTGGTGAAATGCGGTCATTGACCACCCACACCAAGAGCGGGGTTTTGATCGGGGTTTACTCAACTCAAGCCCACACTGAAAAGGAACTGACCTTCTCATTGGACATTGCCAAGCGGGCAATTGAATTTTACGAAGACTTTTACCAAACTCCATATCCGTTGCCGCAATCACTGCAGCTGGCCCTGCCTGACTTCTCAGCCGGCGCCATGGAAAACTGGGGTCTGGTAACCTACCGGGAAGCCTACCTGCTTTTGGACCCAGACAACACCACTTTGGAAATGAAGAAGCTGGTTGCGACTGTGGTGACCCACGAACTGGCCCACCAATGGTTCGGCGACCTGGTAACCATGGAATGGTGGGACAACCTCTGGCTGAACGAAAGTTTCGCCAACATGATGGAATACCTGTCAGTTGACCACCTGGAACCTAACTGGCACATCTGGGAAATGTTCCAGACTTCTGAAGCAGCGGCTGCCTTGACCCGGGATGCGACCGACGGGGTACAGTCAGTGCACGTGGAAGTCAACGACCCGGCTGAAATCGACGCGCTCTTTGACGGGGCGATCGTTTACGCCAAGGGTTCAAGAATGCTGGTCATGGTCCGGTCACTTTTGGGCGACGAAGCTTTGAGAAAGGGCCTTAAGCGCTACTTTGACGAGCACAAGTTTGGCAACGCGGCAGGTGACGACCTCTGGGATGCCTTGTCAACGGCTACTGACTTGAACATTGGGGAAATCATGCACACTTGGCTGGACCAGCCAGGCTACCCAGTGGTGAATGCTTTTGTTGAGGACGGCCACTTGAAGCTGACTCAGAAGCAATTCTTCATCGGCGAAGGCAAGGAGGTCGGCCGCAAGTGGGAAATTCCGCTTAACGCCAACTTCAAGGCACCAAAGATCATGTCCGATGTTGAACTTGACCTGGGCGACTACCAAGCTCTTCGTGCAGAAGCCGGTCACGCTCTGCGCTTGAACGTGGGCAACAACTCTCACTTCATCGTGAAGTACGACCAGACTTTGATGGACGACATCATGAAGGAAGCCAAGGACTTGGGCCCAGTTTCCCAATTGCAATTGCTGCAAGACCTGCGGCTTTTGGCAGAAGGCAAGCAGGCTTCATATGCTGACGTGGTACCAGTTCTGGAACTCTTCAAGAACTCAGAAAGCCACATTGTTAACGACGCCTTGTACACGACTGCTGCTAAGCTGCGGCAATTTGCCCCAGCCGGCAGCGAAGCTGACAAGAACCTGCGGGCTTTGTACAACGACTTGTCCAAGGACCAAGTTGCCCGTTTGGGCTGGCTGCCTAAGGCAGGGGAAAGCGATGAAGACATCCAGACCCGGCCATACGTTTTGTCCGCAAGTCTTTACGGCCGCAACGCTGATTCAGAAAAGCAAGCCCACGAAATCTACGTGGAATACGCTGATAAGCTGGCAGAATTGTCCGCAGACATCCGGGCTTACGTTTTGATCAACGAAGTTGAAAACTACGGGTCAAGCGAATTGACTGACAAGCTGATTGGTTTGTACCAAGCAACCAGCGACCCATCATTCAAGATGGACCTGGAAGCCGCAATCGTGAAGAGCAAGGACGAAGGCGAACTGAAGAAGATTGTTTCCTGGTTCGAAAATGCTGAAATCGTTAAGCCGCAGGACCTGCGCGGCTGGTTTAACGGCGTCTTGTCCAACCCGGCAGGTGAACAGCTGGCTTGGAACTGGATCAGAGACGAATGGGCATGGATGGAAAAGACGGTCGGCGGCGACATGGAATTCGCTACCTTCATCACTGTCATCTCCCGCGTCTTCAAGACTCAGGAACGTTACGACGAATACAACGCCTTCTTTACTGACAAGGAAAGCGACATGCTGCTGAACCGGGAAATCAAGATGGACCGGAAGGTCATCGCTACTCGGGTAGACTTGATTGCCAGTGAACAAGCTGACGTCAACGCCGCGGTTGCTGCTGCTTTGCAAAAGTAATTAAATAGAGCATAGAAAAACTGTTTCCGGTGAGAGCTGGAAACAGTTTTTGTATGTATTGTTTTGACAAACTTGTCTTTTTTTGTGTTATCCTGAAAGCGATAAATCTATTTTGGCAAAAAAGCTAGGGGTTTAGTTATGCCTAATAATAGGGGAAAACGCTGGACGGAAGAAGAGACAACGCTGGCGTATGCTTTATATTGTGAGATACCATTTGGTCAGATAACTGGCAGGAATCCAAAAGTTATTAAGCTTGCACAGCTGCTTGGAAGAACGCCAGGCTCAGTGGGGATGAAAATGTGTAATCTTGCCCGTTTTGACCCAGAGTTACAAAAAAGGAATGTTGGCGGTTTAAAAAACGGCAGCAAGATGGATGAGATTGTGTATAGGAAGTATGAATCAAATCTTGAAGAACTTGCTTATCAAGTCCAGTTGATCAAAGAAAGTCTTTCAACTGGGGAAATACACGAACCAAAGTACTACAATCAAGAACCAGTCAACATGCCAGAGGGAAGGGACAAAGTACGGGAAGTAAAGACCAGAGTTGGCCAGGATGCTTTTCGGAGAGTTGTTCTTAGCTCTTATCATAACAAGTGTTGCATAACCGGCATTAACAACTCAGAATTGCTTGTAGCCAGTCACATTAAACCATGGAGCGTAAGTGATGCCGCAACTGAGAAAACTAATCCCAGAAATGGCTTATGCTTAAATTCATTGCATGATAAGGCCTTTGACTGCGGACTGATTACTATTGACAAAGGACTTCATGTGATAATTTCTGATAATCTCGCAAAAACTGACATGGATAACAATACTCGCGAGTGGTTGAAGAGTTACGATCATCGTCAAATAGCTCTTCCAGAGAAATTTATTCCTTCAGTAGAATTTATCGAATACCACAACGACGTTATATTCCAAGGATAGCAAGTTGGACATGGAAAAAGACTACAGTTCTCGTAAAGGAGCTGTAGTCTTTTAGCTTCTATTTGAATGAAAGGTGTTTGTAATCAGGAGTAGATTTATTTTTGTATTGCTTAGCTAAGGCCTTAGTAGGATAGTAGTTTGCCCAAGTATAGACGTTGGTAAACACTAAAATATTAACCTTCTTGCCATTAATTTTCCGAGTGATGTGTCTAAATGATGGAAAATTTTCGCCAAGTCCATACCAGCCTGACAAGCATAAGTAAGTTCCGTTAGTATGGTTTTTGATGATAAGGCCACGTTTTGCCCACTCACCTGCGACCCAATGCTTAGATGCTTTTTCGATGGCTCTGTTCTCATTTTTTTGTTTCTTTGTGAGCTTATCACCATAGTGGTAGTTAGGGTAGCCTTTACGAGCATAAATGCGCATATTAGTACCCAAGCTACCAGAATAGGTATATTTGGTAAAGACAACTGGCTTTTTTCCATCACGGCCAACATCATAACTATACCATTTGCCTCGTAGGTTCTTAGGTACAACGATCTGTTTTCCTCGACCGTATTTTGCAGCAGAAACGGCTTGGTTATTGAAACTGATAACGGCAATCAGTCCTAGCATAGCGACTAAAATCGCTAATGCTTTTTGGAATTTCTTCATTCTCTTTTACCTCATAATTGCGTGAAAACTATGTTCACTGATTATGATACAACTATATGTTAGGAGAAAGAAGAGATTTTTTGATCATCTTGAACAATAATTCATTCATCACTGCGAGTGTACAACATGATCAATTCTGCGTAGTATTCTGGATTTTTGAGCACTTGTTTGGACCAAAACCGCAATACGGTCCATCCCATTTCTTTGAGCTTTGCATTGACTTCTTGGTCCCGTTTCATGTTGCGCTCAATTTTAGGAATCCAGTAGTCACGATTGCTCTTTATATGCTTTTTGTAGTTTTCCCAATCATAGCCATGCCAGAATTCGCCATCGATAAATACTGCGACTTTATATTTGGTAAGTGCAATGTCTGGCTTTCCCGGAAGATCTTTATAGTTCTTTCGATAATGAATGCCATTCTTCCAAAGAATTTTGCGAATAATAACTTCGTCCTTGCCTTCGGTAGAATGAACCTTTGACATTCGTTTGCTGGTCCTAGGGTTGGTCTTAAATTCATACGCCATAGGCTATACCTGCCCCATTCTTGAGAAACTAGTCAATCATATAAATGTTGCTAGTGCCAGGAAGTTTGATGTTTGGCACCCAGAGCTTCTTACCTTCAGGCCAATTCAATTCGGGATTGTCGCCATTTACTTGATAGAGCGTTAAGACAAACTTGTCGGTAAATGCATTTGTAGCAGCCCAGTCATTTGGTGACAGTAAGGCCCGCATGCCATAGGTAATGTTACGGTCTCGTCGTACCATAAGCATGCCTGTAGCAAGTGGAGTTTTGTGCATTTCAGATTGAATCATGCTCTTGTATCCAGCAAAATTGAAGTTGTCATCTTCAAATTTGTCTAAAATCTTGATAATCAGCTGAAGAGGAACTGCTTGAGGTGCTTCAGTTCCATCAAACTTTTCCACCATTTTGGAAATCTCATCAAAAGTATTGTTGTGAGGATTTGATGGGAAGTGGTTACTGTTACCTGGAAGAATGTTAAGCAAAGATTTGTCTAACACATTTTCACGTGTTGGATTTAATCCGTCAGGATAGCTGATAGTAATTTTTTCTCCTTTGCGGGCTTGCTCAACGATTGCGTTGTTTGTCTCATTGATTTCAGAGAACAGGTTGTACAGCTCATGAGTAATAAAGAGACTGATAAGCCCCTTATCGCGATCATACCCAAACATTCTGTTGTGTTGCCACATTGTGTCTGCTTGTGGGTGTTTGCTCGTGCGTGCGTAATAGAAAGTATGTAGCTGACTAAACGTTACGCCACGACCAAGATTGGTACCACCAACTACGAAATTACACCCGCGTTCATAGTCTTCACTTGTATCAGCGCTTGAACCGTTTAATTTAACAATATTGAATTCCTTCTTGCTCAAGATTTTTTGAACGAGCTGATAGATATCTTCAAAAGACTGCTTTGGATCTTTTACAGGAGCAAGCGTGTCATATTCCTTCTTCATCTCATCCTTTAGCTTAGGATCATCGGATGATTCAGAAAGCTCGTCAAGTACATTGCTGATTTCCCTTGCCGTTCTGTTGTGTTCTGACTGCAAGCGGCTTGTATGAATTAAGCAATTAGACACTTCATGACCTGTTAGGAAGAGTTGTGCCGTTACAACTAAATGTCGAATGACTACATCACGAGCTAAGTTTGAAGTAGATTCGCTGTTAATGAAGCGCACAAAATCTGGTGTTTTGTCTTTCGGAAAGAAGAAGTTGCCGCCAAGATAAGCATCTCCTGGTTCGAAGTAGTCTACGAAAAGGGGGTGCCAGCCGGAGATGCTTGATTGCAATAACAAGGATTGAGGAGTACCAGTCATTTGCAAGTAGATGCTACTTTGAGCTGTATCAATAATATCTTGGAGATATTTATTGATAGATGACACTTTGTCTTGGTTGACCTTGGTGTTCAAAGATGCTGCGTCTGCTTCATCGTCAATGATAAATAGCGGATTCCCTAAAAGCATGTTTGTATTTCTGAATCTATTTGCCCATGCTTTAAGAACTCGGTAATTCTTTTTAACAACAACTACTACGGGTTTATCACCGTGGTTCCTAAATTTTTGTTCTTCATTTTCGTTGCATACTACGAAATCCGTCAGGTCGTTCTTTGCACGGTCATAGGTTTGCTCTTGAAGAGTAGTATTGTCAGTAGTCAGAAACAGAAAGAAGGGAAATCCGAGGTCAACGGCTTCACACATTACGCCAAAAACATGTCCAGTCTTCCCAGATTGAATGTTGCCAAATAGGAGTCCCATTTGATGTGACGCATAGTCAAATTGTGACAGTCGTTTTTCTCCTACTTGCTTTGCGGTCTTTTCAATCGAATCAGCAAAGCCAGTCTTTCCTTCATTTTTGATTTTATCTATATAGTTATCTAAGTAGCCCATCAATTACTTCCTTAAGCTAATCACAAAAGTGGATCGTCCAAACATCTAACGGCTCTTCTATCCAGTGTTTCTTATCCAGGCGGTTATTTTCATTTCGTTTGAAGACTTTGCCAAGTCTTTTCTCATTGGTCTTGTGCAATTCGAGTGTCGTCATGTGAGATTGTTTGAGCATCTCCTCAGTTACCATACCAAGTCGATCTGGATCGTCATCTTTATTGTCAAAAGGCGTTAGTAATCCAGATGCAACTAAGCGACCTTTGATCCATCTCCCAAAGATACGGTCATTGCCGTATGCCGTCAACTGTTTGTTATTTTGAGCAGTGGTATGTGCTTCAAACATGTATCCATCATCAGTTACCAAGAAAAACGGCTTGTCCTTTGGGTAATCAGGTTCACGGGTAATATTTACGCTAACAGTAATTTGGGTTTCGAACCAGTTTCGTGGAGTAACTTTACCGTTCTTGCCTTTTCTGCCGTTTCCGTAGCACACATTGATATTTGAACTTGCGAAGTCTTTTCTATCCGTACTGAAGCGATTTGCATACTTTGGAGCCTTGATTGGGATGTGAAACGAAATATCGTTCTCTTTCTCGTTGAAGTGTTGAACTGATGATTCAGTTAATTCAGATACATCTTCGATATTAGTCAATAAGTCGTTTCTTTCGTGAACAGTCTTGATCTCATCAATTTTCTCTACAGTGATACAACATTTCTCTAGCAAATTGGCAATAAACTCAGATAGCTCTTGATTCTCTGCGATGTCTTCATTTGTTTTGGAGAGTTCATATTGACGTAAGGTACGGCCGGTTGGATTTAAGGCACCTAAGTTTGCAGATCCTAGAATACTGAGAAACGGTTTGCCATCTTTCCAGAAGATGTACAGCTTGCCGTGATATTCCATACTTCTGACAATGTATAAGTCACCAATTCCACTGGCTTGCCACTTTTTGTGAAGACGAATTATTTCATTGCGAATGCTGCTGGGCATTCCATCAACGGAATACATTCCGCAAATCAGCTTAACGTCTTTAATATTATATTTTTCTACAAGTTCATCGACTTTTTGGAGCCCTTTTACAGAAACATAACCTACTGCAATCTCAAGCTTATCAGATTGTGCAAGAGATTCTTCAAATTGTTCTGATATTACCTTCTTGCCACTCGGTATTATCAACGGACGAACATCAGTATACAAAATTGACATCATTTATACCTCATTTCTAAGAAATCGAAACTATATTCCTATTAGTTTCTTGTTTAATTAAATTCTATCAGCTAAAAAATAGTTTGTCAGAATTATGTGGTGCGCGTATTATTTGGCTGTATTACAGCGAAAATAGAGGTACGGTACATTATTATTGCCAGCTGCGTTCAAAAAAGGTAAAATGTTAGCATAGTCATATGCCAAAACGCATGTTTTGGTAGATATGATTTTTGTAGCAAGAAAACTGATTACTGAGGAGCTCAAATATGATTTTTAGGACTGCAGAACTTTTTGCTGGCCCAGGTGGCGGTGCATATGCTGCCAAGCAAAGCCATTTCGTAGACAAGAACGGCGTAGAATGGGGATTTACCCACGCTTGGGCTAATGAATATGATCCCGACACTGTTGAAACCTATAAGCTGAACATTCTTAATGATCCAGATGCAAAGACTGTCTACTGTGAAGATGTTCGCAAGTTTAATCTAGATGACGATGAGAAGCTTGGAAACATTGATGCTTTAATTTTCGGTTTTCCATGTAATGACTACTCAGTGGTGGGGAAGCATAAAGGTCTTGAAGGGACTTATGGTCCACTTTATAGCTATGGCGTACACGTTTTGAAGAGATATCAGCCTAAAGTTTTTGTGGCTGAAAACGTTGGTGGGCTGACTTCGGCAAACCAGGGTGAAGCCTTCATTCAAATTTTAAAGGCATTGCAAGAAGCTGGTTACACTCTGACACCAAACTTTTACAAGTTTGAACAGTATGGTGTTCCTCAGATGCGACACCGTATCATTATTGTTGGGATCAGAAACGATTTAGCAGAAAAGGGAATCAAGTTCCATGTCCCTGCACCGACTACGCCAAATCCATCTGACTACAAGACGGCGGGTGAAGCATTGACTAATCCACCAATTCCAGCTGATGCACCAAACAATGAAATGACACATCACAACAAACGTACTGTTGATATGCTTAATTATATCCCCGAAGGCGGCAATGCATGGTCGTTGTCTATTCCAGAAGAATTGCGTTTGCATGTTAAAGGGGCAAAACTCTCCAACATTTATAAGCGTTTGACCTTCAATAAACCGTCTTATACGGTAACTGGTTCTGGCGGTGGTGGCACTCATATGTATCACTGGAGTGAAAATCGCGCTCTAACAAATAGAGAGCGTGCGCGTTTACAGACTTTCCCAGATGATTATGTATTTGTTGGCGGGAAAGAAAGCGTTCGTCGCCAAATCGGTATGGCGATTCCGCCAGAGGGGATGAAGCATATTTTGATGGCCGTGCTTAAGACGTTTGCAGGCGTAGATTATCCGAGTGTTGAACCTACTGAACGCTTACAGCCTGATATTTTGTTTAACGTCAGCGGTAGCGAAGTTGCAAACTTGGTTAAGCATTAATTGAAAATAAAATGACTGTTTCTAGCATGAGCTGGAAACAGTTTTTGTATGTATTCAATCTGACTGCAATCGGTTACAATGTAAGTGTAAATACAATCTTCCATTCTTTGAGGTAAACACAATGAACAACGATTTTAAAGACATCATGCAAAACAGAAAGTCTATCCGACACTATGATTCTAGCGTTAAGATTTCCCGTGACGAATTGCTGGAAATCATTAATGAGTCCATCTCTGCCCCAAGTGCCTGCAACCTGCAGTCCTGGCACTTTGTTATCGTTGACACGCCAGAAGGCAAAGAAAAGCTTCACGATTTCTTGATGCCGTTCAACTACCAGCAGGTTGACACTGCTCCAGCCACGATCATGGTCTTCGGCAACACCAAGTCATATCTGAAGTACCGTGATTTGTGGAACGGCATGGTTGAAGCCAAGAAGGTCACCCCGGAAGCCCGTGACGCCGCGGTTAACACCTTCCTTCCGCTTTACGAGAAAGCTGACCGGCAGATGCTGGTGGCAGACGCAATGGTTGATGCCTCACTTGTCTCCATGCAACTGATGCTGGTTGCCCGTGAACATGGCTACGAAACCAATCCAATGGCTGGCTATGATGCAAGCAAGGCAGCCGCAGAATTTGGCCTGGACCCAGAACAATACATTCCAGTGATGGCCATCTCCATTGGTAAGCCAGATCCAAGTGAAGTCGTTCCAGATACTGTCCGTTATGATGTAAAAGACGTGACTGAATTCGCCTAAGTTGTTATTTTTGCCGCTGAGAAAGCGCTATAATATAGATGGTAAGAAATGGTCAGAGATGTGTGAGAAATAAGGTGAGCAAAATGAAGATGAAACATGCTAAGAGAATCGCCCTTTTGCTGGCTTTAGGCTACGCTGGTGGCCAGGCTTTGAAGCGGTCAGCCCCATTCTTGAAGGGCGTGCAAGCAGGGATCCTCATGGAGAAGGGCAAGAGAAAGCTCAAGGAGAGCGAACCTGTCCAAAAACTGAAGGAATTAGCTGATAAATAGAAAATAATGTACGCGTGGTTCTAGTTGGAACATATCTCCATTCTTATACTAGTGCCACGAGTATTTTGTGGAATGTAATTGAGGATTAGGAATATGAAAATGAAACTTAGTCGTATTCTGACGCTTATAGTAGCGTTAGTTTTATTAGGTAGTGCTGTTGAAACGGTGCCTAGTTCAGTACAGCCAGCTGAAGTTGCAGCGGCTCAAAAGAAGACTGCTAAGAAGAAAAAAAAGACAAAGAAATCTAGTTCAAAATCTAAGAAGAAGTCGATAAAGAAGGCAACTTCAAAGTCGAAGAAGAAGACAGTAAAGAAGACTACTTCAAAGCCAAAGAAGAAGTCGGTAAAGAAGGCAACTTCAAAGTCGAAGAAGAAGCCGGTAAAGAAGGCTACTTTAAAATCGAAGAAGCCGGTAAAGAAGACTACTTCAAAGTCAAAGAAGAAGCCGGTAAAGAAGACTACTTCAAAGTCAAAGAAGTCAGTAAAGAAGAGCACTTCAAAACCGAAGAAGACGGTTAAGAAACCAACATCAAAGTCAACGACAAATGCAAAGGTTAATCAACCGTCAACAAAGCCATCAACTAATCAACCTTCTACGAAGCCGTCGACAGATCAGCCAGCCAACAAGCCATCAACTGACCAACCTTCTACGAAGCCGTCGACGGATCAGCCAGCCAACAAGCCATCAACTGATCAACCTTCTACGAAGCCATCGACAGAACAACCAGCCAACAAGCCGTCAACTGACCAACCTTCTACGAAGCCGTCGACAGAACAACCAGCCGACAAGCCAGAACCTGTTAAAACAATGGCTGATTTATATACTCCTTTAGCCAAAGACTATGAAACAGACTTCGGTAAACAAGTTTCCAGTAGTGATTTGATAACTAATTTGTACTCTCTTCCAGAGGGAGTGACATTCAAATTTAGTAAAGAGCCCGATTATCAGAAGGCAGGATCATATACCACAGACATTATTGTTTATTACCCAGATGGTTCTAAGAACTCTACAAATTCAATTACTGTCACAGTTAAGCCTGCAACTGATGCTGATATTTACGAAGCAACAGTCAAAGATGGAGAATACTATGATGGAGATCCCTTTGACGCAAGAAATTATGTAACAAACATAGATAAGCTTCCTGAAGGAACAGAATTTTACGATGATTATCAAGGCGATGATCCTGATGATAAGAACACAAATCTGTTTTCTATCCGTGTTTGTTATCCAGATGGCTCAGTAGAAAATACTAAGCCTATTAAGATAAAATGGATTGTTGGAAAAGACACTTCTAAAGTTGAAGCTACTAGAGGACGGCTTTCACCCAATAGTGTATATCTGCTGTTGAAGGTTACAAATACTTCCGATAAAACGATGAACTTCAGAGCAAGTAGGGAAGTAGTTGACGGACATGGTAAAGATCTTTGTGGCGTATTTGGTGAAAGTGAAGGTCCAGTTGCGCCTAATCAAACTGTTGTATTTTGGAGCGTATTTTATGATCCAAAACCATACTACTATGATCATGTCAATTATAATGTTTATGCTTGTGGTACCGATCAAAAATCAGCGAATGATGATTTAAAGCTTGAACTGATTAAAAAAGATAGCGAGAACTTTGACATTAAAGCGACGAATATTGGCTCCAAGAAAATTTATTATCCAAAAGCCTATGCAATTATTCATAAAGATGGAAAAGTCACTAATGTAATTGATACTTTGGTGGAACCGGACGATGCTGATGGCTTACAACCAGGTGAATCAGTCACTAAGACTATTTATGCTCCGGGTTATAATGATGTAGAACTATCAAGTACCTCATCTTACAGTAAATAGTTTTCTAACAAGCATTACACGAATAACACACCAAAAAAAGGATCTAGCTTCCAAAGAGAAGATAGATCCTTTTTCATATGTAATTTACGTTTTAGTAAACGATCACAGGCATGTGAACCGTAACCGCGTTCCAAACGGACTTGATTTCACTAGGCCGGATGTTGACGCAGCCGTGTGACCCGCCTTCCAGGTAGGCCGTGCTTGACCAGTCGGTCCGCCATGACGCGTCGTGCAACCCGCAGCCGCTCAAAGTAAATGGCATCCAGTAGCTGACCTTGGAAGCGTAGTTCGACCCGTCGTCGTTCTGCCCCTTCAAAGTAGCGTCCTGTTGCTTGTACATGATGTACCAAACCCCAGTAGGCGTAGCGTTGTCGCCCTTGTTGGCCGTCCCCGTAACCACGTCAGATACAGTTACGACCACCTTGCCGTTGACAACCACCCACATGTCCTGGCTGGCGATTGATACAACCACATAGCTGTTGCCCAGCCCGTTGTTGCTCTTGCCATAGCCCAAACCTTGCGTGGTGTAGCCTTCGCCATAGATGTGGTTCTTCCCGTCAATGGTCTTCTTGCCGCTCTCATAAGCTGCCAGAACCGCCTTCTTAGCGCTGGCCGTCCAGATCCCCCAGCCGTAGCTCTGGTTGGTAACGGTGATGGTTGACCCGGCAGGAGTCTTGAACTTGTAGCTCTTGCCCAAAGTCTTGACTTCCTTGTCCATGGCGTTAAGCTTGCTCGTCAGCTTGCTGGTGTCGTCATAGTGAACAGCGCCGTTGTAGTAGCTGACTTGGGTCAAATAAGTCTTGGCCGCCAGGGTAAAAGTCTTCCCAGCTACAGAGTAGTCCACGCTGGCCGAGGTAATATCCTTCAGCTTGCTCTTGCCCTTCTTCAGAGCCGTGTTTTCGTAAGTGTAGCTCTTGTTGGTCGGCAGTTGGGTGTACTGCTTGTCAAAGTACTTCTGGACCTTTTCCTTGCTGATGGTGGTCAGCTTGCTGTCTCTGACAGCACTGATCTTACCATCCTTGTAGACCAGCTTGTTGACGGCCTTGGCCTGGATCTTCTTGACCGCTTGGTCAACCGTCAGCTTGCCTACCTTGACGCCATAAATGGTGACGTTGGCGTTGAAGTGCTTCTTGTTGTATGCCACCTGCTTCTTGTTCTCCGCCAGAACCGTTGCCTGGTGCTGCTGGTAGGCATTGTGTCCCCAAATGCCCGCGCAGGCTAAGGCGATAACCGCCACGCCCGCGATAATCAGGTATTTGCTGCCTTGAGTGTTTTTCTTCCGGTAGTCTTTGCGAGAAGTCATTAATAACTCCAATCTGTTCATTCAAAAGATTGTGTTCAGTATAACACGAATCGCTTAGCGATTAAAATGTACGGAGGAATTTTTTAATATGAATTTAAAATTTTGTCTCTGCGATATCATCCTCTGGCCGGTGGCCCTGAATCCGGACCAGCTGCCAGGCAAAAGGACTTTCCTGCTTCTTTAGCTGAACTGTCAAGACGCCTGCTTCAAAAACAAAAGCACATTCTTCCCGGCCGTCAATCCATTCAATCCGGTTTGGCTCTTCAGTCAAGCCAGTCACCTTGACCTCTGCAGGATAAGGGGCCTTTAAGAAAAGGTAGACTTGATATGGCGCGTGCCGGTTGGTCAAGACGAAAGCCTCTTCCGCATCAGCTGATAATTCGCTGGCTTGCCCTTCATTAACCGCGTGGCCAAACTTGTGCATCCAGCTGTTTAAGGCCTCTAAAGTAGTCTGGTCAGCTTCGTCTGCGGCATCCACGTCAATCACCAGTGCCTGGCCGTTCTTTCTTGCAGCTACCAGGGCGTCCACGACTTCATCTGCCTTGTAGTGTCTGCCGCTTTGCTCTGGCAGGTAGGCGATGGTGTACTTTTCGCAGGCTGCCTGTAATTCTTCCGGGCCGCTGACGGCGCGGGCACCGATGTCTCTTGCCCGGCGGACCAGAGCATCCGCGTTTACATTTTCCCCACTTGGGTTAAAATTTAAGATAATCGCAAAATCAGGGTTGATCATTGCTTGCTCCTCCTTATTGTTAAACACATGTTTTATTTTACTAAATTATTGTAAGGATGTAAAAAATGAAGATCATAATTTCCCCCGCTAAAAAAATGCAGACGGATGGCGGCTTTTTGCCGCAGACCAAACCCGTCTTTCTTGATCAAGCCCAGGAGCTTTGGTCCTATTTGAATTCTTTAAACCAAGCTGACTTGGAAAAAGTCTGGCGGGCCAATGCCAAAATCACTGAAGAAGCCCGGCAGATGCTGGCCGCTGACTTGAATCAAGGGCAAGTTCCAGCTCTGTTTGCCTACAGCGGCCTGCAGTACCAGTACCTGGCCGCTGATGTCTTAGACCAGGCCGGACTGGACTACCTGGACCAGCATCTGCGCGTTCTGTCCGGCCTTTACGGCAGCCTGCGGCCTTTTGACGGGATCGTGCCTTACCGCTTGGAAATGAAGAGCCCCCTGCCTAACTTCAAGTATAAGAGCCTTTATGAATTCTGGGGAGAAAAAGTCTACCAAGAGCTCTACCAAGATGATTCAGTCGTCCTCAATCTGGCTTCTAAGGAATACAGCCGCCTGTTGGCTCCCTATCTTAAAGATGGCGACCGCTTGCTTGAAGTTGTCTTTCAGGAAGAGAAAAACGGCAAATGGCGGACCCAGGCAACTCATGCCAAGATGGCCCGGGGCCGTCTGGTCCGCTGGCTGGCTGAAGGGGGCCGGGACCTGTCTGACCTGCCGGACTTCACGGGCTTTGGCTATGCCTTTGCCCCAGACCAAAGCGGGGAAGACCAGCTTGTTTTTCGTAAAAAGGCATGACGATTTTTCACAAAGTACGAAAAAAGAAAAATTTTTTACACTTTTAAAAGGCTAGGAAGCGCTTGCTGACCGGCCTTTTTTCTTTTGTGCAAGAATTCATAAAATTGACAACGCTTTCAAATGTGATTTAATAGAAACAGAGATTGAAACACAAAAAAGAAAACTGTAAGGTGAGCTAGAATGGAATATCATAAGTTAACTGCTGAAGACATTGAAAACTTGCGGCCAATGATTGCCGACCCAGAACGTTTTATTACTGAAGTAACTGAACACTGGGATCACGACCAATTCAAGACTGTCCGGGCCATGCCTGACCTGGTAATTCAACCGGTTACGGCTGAAGAAGTAGCCAGCGTCTTGAAGTACGCCAGCGACCACGAAATTGCCTTGACTCCACGGGGCAACTCAACTGGCTTGATGGGGGCCAACTTGACTGTGCATGGCGGGATCTCCCTGGACATGGTTAAGATGAACAAGGTCATTGACTATGACCCAGCCAACTTGACCATCACTGTTCAACCAGGCATCCGTCTGAACCAGCTGGAAGAATTTTTGGCAGACAAGCCATTTACCTACATGCCAGCACCAGCCATGCACTGGGCTACTGTAGCCGGCAACATCAGCACCAACGCCGGCGGCTTGAAGGCCATCAAGTACGGGGTAACCCGTGAACACATCCGGGAAGTCAAGGTTGCCTTGACTGACGGCAAGGTCTACAAGTTCGGCTCTAAGTCAGTCAAGTCCTCATCAGGCTACTCACTGAAGGACTTGATCATCGGCTCAGAAGGGACTTTGGGCGTCATCACTGAAGCTGTTCTGCGTCTTTACCCAAGACCAAAGCACGCTTTGAACGCCATCATTCCTTTCCCAACTTTGGACGATGCCATCGAATCAGTGCCAGCCATCCTGGCTTCCGGCGTTGTGCCAACCACTGTTGAATACATGGGCCGCAAGGTCTTGAACCTGTGGGAAAAGTACTACGACGCTACTTTCCCAATCAAGGAAGGCGACGGCTTCATCATCCTGGGCATCGACTCCTTCACGGCCAGCGACGCTGAAGCGCAACTGGCTCAAGCTTTGGAAGCGGTCAAGCCATTCCACGCTTTGAAGGAAACTGTCTTGAACGCTGAATCTGAAGAAGCCAAGACCATCTGGGACGCCCGGGAAAAGCTGCTTTTGGCCATCCAGAAGTCAACTCCAAAGATGGACGAAGTCGACGTTTCAGTGCCGATCAGCAAGATTCCGCTGGTTCTGCACCGGATCGAAGAACTGGAAAAAGAAGAAAACATGCGGATTCCTAACTTCGGCCACGCCGGTGACGGTAACCTGCACATCTACCTTTGCTCAGACGACATGACTGACGAAGAATTCGCCAAGAAGGGCGACACCGTTATCTCCGAACTCTACAAGACCGCCAAGTCAGTGGACGGCAACATGTCCGGTGAACACGGGGTCGGCTACGCCCGTCAGAACTACTACGAAGACTTCTATGGCAAGGATTACACCAACTTGCTCAGAAAGGTCAAGGCTCTGTTCGATCCTAAGGGTATCCTTAACCCAGACAAGATCTTCCCGTTAGACTAAAGCACGGCTCCCTCCGCGCGGCAACCTTTAAAAATCCGAATCAAAAACTAATCAAGAACTAATCAAGAACTAATCAACTAAGCAAATCAAGAATTAACCAAAAACCGAAAAGATCAAGTACCTAGCAATAAGTACATAAAAACAATAGCAAAACAACATTTTAATTTTTAAGCTTCACAAATTAATTATCACAGGGAAGGGCTGCTCCGGCAGCCCTTTTTTGTGCAAGAAAAATGACATCGCGTCACTTTTTATGTTGACACGATGTCACTTTGGTCTTATACTAGAAAACAGTTAAAGGTGACATGGTGTCACGGAGGTAAAAAATGGTCAAGGCAACTTTTGAGAATTTAAGCAAAGACAAGCAGGATCGGGTTACAGCCGCCCTGCTCAAAGAATTCAGCGCCCATACTTTGGCCAGCGCCCAGGTGGCGCGGATCGTCAAGGAAGCCGGCATTGCCCGGGGGGCCTTTTACAAGTACTTTGAGGATCTGATGGATGCTTACCAATACCTGTTCAAGCTGGCCATGCGGGACCTGCACACGGGTCTGACCGGCCGGATGGGGGCAGACGAGCTCTACCAGATGACCAAGGACTTTGTGACCAAGGCCACTGGCAGCCAGTACTATGACTTGATCCGCCTGCACTACGCGGCTAACGAGGCGCTTTTGCCAAGCAGCAGGCCCAAGCAAATGCCGGCTTGTGCCTGGGCTGCGATGGCCCTGTCGCATGAGGCGATCAAGGAAGCCTTGCTGGACCCGGATAACGCTGATTTTTACTTAGACCGGGAGCGCGAGGCTTTAGAGAAGCTCTTTAGCGGCCACGAATAGGGTAAAAGAGGATATAAGAAAGGAAGAAAGCAGAAAAAATGTTTTTAGCACTAAAAGAGATCAAGCATGAAAAGAAGCGGTACGGCTTGATCGTCTTCATGATTTTTCTGATCGCGTACATGATTTTGGCAACCTGGGGCCTGGCATACGGCCTGGCCCGGGAAAACACGGTGGCTTTGGAAAGCTGGCAGACCAAGAGCGTGGTCTTGAACAAGAACGCCAACCTGTCCATGAACAGCTCTATTTTGACCAAGGACGACTTGAAAAAGATCGACTTGACTGACAAGGAAGCCGTGGTCGGCGAATTGCAGGTAGTGGCCAAGAAGAAGGGACAAAGCGGGATCAACGCCCAGTACATGGGGGTCAAGAAGGGTGAGTTCATCTACAAGGACCAGGACTTGATCGCTGGCCGCCTGGCTAAGAGCAAGTACGAAGTTACAGCTGACAGCCGCTTTAAGGACAAGGGCTACAAGCTGGGCGACAAGGTGACCTTGAACGGGTCAGATCACAAGTACAAGATCGTCGGCTTCGTCAAGGATGCCAAGATCAATATTGAGCCGATCATGTATGGCTTTTTGCCGGCATGGAAAGAATTGAAGAACGTGGCACCGGGGATTGAAGCTTCCGGGATCATTTCCCAGCGGAAATTGTCCGTTAAGGGGAAGAATTTCAAGACTTACGGGGTTAAGGAATTTACGCAAAAACTGCCGGGCTACTCCGAACAGAACTTGACTTTTGAATTGATGATTGCTTTCATGTTCATCATTTCCCTGGTCATCGTAGCCGTCTTCTTGTACATTTTGACCATCCAGAAGCTGCCGAACTACGCGGTATTGCGGGCACAAGGCGTGCCGGCCAAGACTTTGATCTGGGCTACGGTCAGCCAGAGTCTGCTTTTGGTAACTAGCGCTTTGGTCTTGGCCCTTTTGGCAATCTGGGGCACGGCGGCCGCGATGCCGGCATCTGCTCCGATGGCCTTTACGCCAGAGATTTTTGTATTCGCGATCGGCGGGATGCTTTTGATGGGTCTATTGGGCGGATTAAACCCAGTCAGAACGATTTTGAAGATTGACCCGGTACAGGCAATTGGAGGATAAAATGGCAGCGATTGAAATCAAGAACGTGAAAAAAGTTTACGGGCAGGGGGATGCAGCGACGGTTGCCCTCAAGGGGGTCGACTTCAGCGCGGACACTGGCAACGTGGTTCTGTTGATGGGACCAAGCGGGGCCGGGAAGAGCACCCTGCTGACGATTATGGGCGCCTTGCAAAGTGCAACGAGCGGGCAGGTGAAAATCGACGGCCAGGATATCAGCCAGTTGAAGGAGAAGGACCGCAGCCGCCTGCGTTTGAACAAATTGGGCTTTGTTTTGCAGGCCTACAACCTGGTGCCTTACTTGACGGTTAAGGAACAGTTTCAGCTGGTAGACAAGGTGAAGAAGACCGGCAACTTGAGCCAGGAAGAATTAAAGGATCTTTTGGCTGACCTGGGGATTGAGGGCCTGGTCAAGAAGTATCCGGAAAACTTGTCAGGTGGGCAGAAGCAGCGGGTGGCAATCGCCCGGGCCATGTACGCCAACCCGAAGATTCTGCTGGCTGATGAGCCAACGGCATCACTGGACAGTGAACGGGTGGAAGAAGTCGGCCGCTTGTTTAAGAAGCTGGCCAAGGACCACGGGAAGGCGATCATTTTGGTCACCCACGACCCGCGGCTGGAAAAATATGCTGATCACATCTATGACATGATGGACGGGCAGCTGACGCAAAGAAAATAAGATCAAAAAGGCTCCGCTCAGGCGGGGCCTTTTTTGACCGGATACGAGGAAAAACGACCGGATTTGAATTTTTGGCAGAAAAAATCTGGAAAAAGAGTATGCTTAAATAAGAAAACGAGTAAGAAATGTGAGGTCGTTAGGGATGGAAAAATTATACGAAATCTACACAGACGCTGCCGAAGACAGTTTTGAAGTTGGTCGCCTCTTGTTTGAAGAAAACGACTGGCAGCTCTACTTGACTTTGGATGAGCTGGGCCGGGATGATTCGCTGCTCTTGATCAGAAAGTCAGCGGTCACGCGGCTGCTGGATCAATCGGATTATTTGGCAGAGATCCAGCGCCGGCGGAAGCTGCTGACGCAAAAAGGCCTGGCAGATCCTTTCAAGCTGGAAGACAAAGCTAGCATGATCAAGTCAGTTGAAAGCTTTATGGACTTATTGCCCGGGCAGGTTGTGTATTTTGGCCTGGAAGGCGAAGATTACCAGCAATGGGGATATATCGATGAAATTTCTGCCGGTCATGTTAATTTTGCGGCATATCCTTCTGGCAAATACCAGCCATTTGCAGGAAAAGTTGCTGTCAGTCAACTCCGGCGGTTAGCCGCTTTCTCCGGTGAATGGCTGCTGGACAATCCTAAGACGCGGGATACTGAAGGTACAACTGTAGATGATTTGCGTGAAGTTCATCTGAAAGAAGATCCAGCTTCATTCGCGGTTGGCCGGCTCTTGTGTGCTGATGACGACTTCAGCTTGTATTTGACTGTTGACGAAATTGGCCGGGATGACTCATTGCTGCTGGTTAAGAAGACGGCAGTTGACAGAGTAATTGATAAGTCATTGTATTTGCAAGATATCAGCCGCTGCCGGCGCCAGCTTAAGGAAAGAGGATTAGAAGATCCATTTGAAGTTCAAGGCAAAGCAGCAAACATCAAGCAAATGCTGGACTTCTGGCAATTAGCTGCCGGGCAAGTCGTATCCTTTGTTATGAAGGATGAGGAAGAAGCAGAATATGGCGTCTTGCAGAGCAAGGAAGGGGATGCCTTAAGCTTTGAGCAATACCCGTCTGGCAAGTACGAGACTTTTGCTGGCCAGATCAACCTGGCTGAAGTTGGCCGCTTGGAAGCCTTTGGCGGAGAATTGACTTTGGAAAATGGCAATTGTTAGCGGGAACATGTAGTAAATCTACCATCAAAATGATAAACTAGACAGTGATGATTGCGCTTACATATTTTAGTCTGAATATCATTTTGAGGTTGATTTATGTTTAGAATTTTTGATTTGCTAAAGAGCAGGGCCCGGCTGAGCAAGGTTCTGGCTCCGGTCCAGGGCAGGCTGTTCCCGCTCGAGGACGTCAACGATGAGATTTTTGCCAGCAAGGGACTGGGCGAGGGATTCGCGGTTCAGCCGTCCAGCGACTTGATCTACGCTCCCTTGAACGGCACGGTTACTTCCTTGTTTCCGACCAACCATGAGATCGGCATCCGGACCAAGGAAGGGCTGGATCTCTTGATCCACCTGGGCTTGAACACGGTAGAGCTGGGCGGGGGCGGCTGCGACATTTTAGTTGAAGCCGGCCAGGAAGTTAAAAAGGGGCAGCTATTGGCGACCATGAACCGCAAGCTGCTCCGCGGGCTTGGCTATGATGACACGGTGATCGTGACTTATACCAACGACCAGATCCTCAAAGGTGTCTCGGCACCGGTTTTCTTTAGGAAGATCAATGCCAAAAGAGCGGTCCAGACGATCAGCTACCATTAATTTAGATGAAAAAAGGCGTGAACGCTGCAGGGATGCGGGTTCACGCCTGTTTTGTTTAGTGCTTGTATCTGGTTATCTTACTGTTGGGTATAAGAAAAAGGTAATTGCTATCTAAATAAAAACTTAACTTGTAAACAAAAAGTGACTGAATTATAATTTTCATTGACTATTAATTGCTCAATATGGAGGAGGTTGATTGTGTATATTAGAGAGCGACTAAAGTCGCCGAAAGTGTATGTAGGGATAGCGATAGGCACGATAATTGTGCTTTTTCATTTTATTTCTGACTATTACGTAATTAAGCCACAACTAGATGGAAACGTTGCATTTTTTACACCGTATACACGGTGGATTGGCTATGATGTTGGTGCTATGACAACTTTTTATTATACTTTGTTGCCGTTGTTAGCCTGCTTGACAGCCAACCAGCTTTTCTATCAAGACCTAAAAAGTGGCTTTATCAAGCATGCGGTGAAGGAACAAGGGGTTGTAAAGTACAGCTTTTCCCACTTGGGGATCAGTTTCTTGGCAGGCTTTTTGACAGTATCTTTGCCACTGCTTTTGGATTTTGTCTTGTTTTACTGCACCTTGCCTAATATGAAGCCAGATCCTCTTCTGAATATGAGCGCGGGTGTTACGTCAGATTTAACCTATCTTGCTGGTTTGTACTATTCAAATCCCTTGCTGCACGTGGCTTTTTACCTATTCCTGGCAGGACTTGCCGGGGGCTTGGCCGGCTACCATCTCTTTGGCTGTGACGTGCTTTATTAGCAACTATTTTGCTGATGTAGCTGCTGCTCTCTTAGTCACATTGATCTTCAATGTTTTTTCCGTCGCGACAGATAAAGCTTTTCTTTCGCCAAACCTCTTTGTCATACCGGTTTGCCCGCTTTATATTCCTTCGTTGACGGCAGCCCTGTCAGAACTCCTCTTAGGGGCGCTTTTGTTCAGCTTAATCTATTTCTACGGGGTAAGACGCCATGCCTTTAGTTAACTATTTGCGGCAAAAGAGCGGGGCCTGGCTGGCGATAAAAAGCATCTCGTTTGTGATAATTTGGGTTTTGGTTTATACTGCTTTGTTTTTGATGCATAACAAGATCGTTGCCCCTGGCACGCCGGCCTTGAGCAATGTCCGCCTAACTGTTACCAACCTCCACAATCAGCTCTACTTCATCGCCCCTTTGCTGATAGTCAGCAGCCTGCTTTTCTTCAGCCGCCCTCAAAGCGTTGAATTTTTCTATTTAGCTTTAAGAAAACGGCTGCGCCAGTACTTGCTGATCTATACCCTTTTTGAAATGTTTTTGCTCATCATCAGTTTATTGATCGGCAGCTTGATTTCTGCTTTCGTGACGAAAGCACCAATAGCTCCGCAGGTTGATTCAGAAATAATCATATTGCTGGCCCACTTCTTGGGTGTCTTTGTCTTGATTCTCTCTTTAAACACTCTGGTCTTCTTGATCGATAAACTAAAGGCAGGGGCTGCAGTTGAAGTTTTGCTCTTACTGGATACCCTTTGCATAGCTAAGCTGGGCTGGTCCCTCTTCTTGGCTCACGGCTTGGTAAATCTGATCGATAATACATTCTTTGTGTTTGACCCGCTGATTTATCTGATTTATGGCTTTCTGCTTTATTGTTGTTTGGGTAGCCGGGCTTTTTACCAGATGGTTCAATATGCCTAACGATAATATCGATTTTTCTTTGGAGTAAAAAATGACGAAAATTATAGAAGTTGACCATGTCACCAAGCGCTTTAAAAACAAACTTGCCCTTGATGACGTTTCCTTCAGCATTGATGCTGGCAAAATCTATGGCTTCAGAGGCCCCAACGGGTCAGGCAAGTCCGTGACCTTCAAAACCATCCTCGGCTTTATCCTGCCAAACTCCGGGACTGTCAAAGTTTTGGGCAAAAAAATCCGCCAGGACGTCATCTTTGCCCCAGACACCGGCTTCGCGATTTCTGAATACGGCCTGTTAGAAGACAAAACCGGCCTGGAAAACCTTAACCTGCTCAAAGTCCTAAATGATGACCGAAGCAGCCGGGCGGAAGCAATCTTGCAGCGGGTAGGCCTGGATCCAGCCAATCCCTTGAAACTGAAAGAGTATTCTCTGGGCATGCGGCAGCGGCTTTTGATCGCCGCCGCCCTCCTAGGCGACAAGCAGATCCTCCTTTTCGATGAGCCAACCAATGCCCTCGATGAAGACGGGCAGGATTTTTTGGCCCGGCTCCTGCTGGAATTGAAGGACCAGGACAAGACCATCCTCGTCTCCAGTCACGACAAAGACTTCCTTAACCGGGTCGCCGACCACATCTTCGTCTACAGCGAAGGCAAGATTGTCAAAGAATTGGAGCAAAACCATGAAGCTGAAGCATAAAGGAATCTGGTTCTCTGCAATCTTGCTCTTGTGCCTGCTGGGCCTTTTTCTAAGCAAAAAGCATATCGACCAAGTCTATCGGAACTTGCAGGTCTCTCAAATTGAAGTCAGTCAGACTGCCTATAGCGAGATCAGCCAAAATCTGGCTGTCAAAAGCGGGCAGGGCAAGACTGAAGGCGATAGCTACCTGGCAACTATCTACGTCAAGGCCAAGACCGGGCAGAAGCTGTCCAGAAATGATTTCTACCTTTATCAAGGACTGAAAGAGGGAACGACCATGATCGACTCTTTAAAAATCAATGGGCAAGCAACTAGCCACCTGCGATCCGGCGTAAACAAGGTCCAGGTTAAAGCCTCGAAAAACGGCAATGAGCAATATCTCTACCTGCTCGTTAACCCGAAAAAAGGCAAGTACGTCAAATATCATTTCAATCTACAGAAATAGGAAATAGAAGCTAGAACGGCAAAACAGGCGTGAACGCTGCAATGGTGCACTTTCACGCCTGTTTTAATATGCTTTTTTACAAGTTCGGATCCATCTGGAAGCTGAGCGGGGAATCGCCCGTCTGCTGGGTAATCAAGCTGCTGATCAGCTTGTTGTAAATATCCGTCACCGTCTTGGCCATCTTGGCATTGGCCTCATCCGCGATCGCTGTGGCCTGGCTTGGGTCAGCATGCAGCTTCTGGTCGTATTCATACCGCAAGCGCAGGACCTTTTCCTTGGCTTCAGTCTGGGCATTAGCCAGTTCCTTGCCGTACTTGCCCCAGTCCCGGTCAACCAAGACTCCGGCCAACTTGAAGATCCAGTAGGCAGAGTTCGGGCTGTAGTCGACCTTGCCGTTGCCCCACATGTAAGGCACCTTGGTCCCCTGCGGGAAGAAGGGAATGTAGACGCTCTGCGCCGTAACCCCCATGGCCAGCCAGTGGTACATGTCCTCGCCCTTAAGCTGCAAGAGGTGGGATTCCTGGGTCGTTGCCACCCCAATCGGCCGGAAGGTCGCCTGGCCCTCGTTCTTTGGGTTGGTCAAGTCGTAATCCGTGTCGCTGTAGTGGCTGGCCAGCACCGCCTGGGCGTCCTGGATACTCAGCGGCCGGTCCGCCTTTTGAATAAATGGTAAGTCAAAAGATTGCGGCTCTTGCTTAACTGATGGGGTCAGCAGCTTCTGCCCGTACCAAACCCGCGGGGTGTTGTAGTGCAGGTCGCTCTCGCTTCTCGTGCCAAAAATCTCCCGCCAATTGAACTTGGCTTCCCGTGGCCAAAGCTGGTGGTCATAAACGAACTCCTGCAGACCGGCTGAATAAAGGAAGTTGGCTGGATCGTTAAAGTCGATCTCCTGAATTGACAGCTGGTTGGCCACTACCGTGTAGGAGTCATCCGGAATTCTCTGGGCAACCCAGTGGTGGCCTGACCCGATTTCCAAGTACCAGGCCTCGTCTCTGTCCGCAAACAGAATCCCGTTTGATTCAGCAGCCCCGTACTTTTCCACGATCTCGCCCAAGCGCTTGACCCCTTCTTGCGCCGTCTTGACGTAAGGCAAAACGATGGTTACCATGGCTTCTTCCAAAAGGCCCTTTTCGGTATCAAAGGGGTCGATGGCCAGAACCCGTTCGTTGGCATAAGCACTTTCCGTAGCACTCATCGCCACATGGAATTCATTGATTCCGTCTTCTTCAAAAAGCCCGTACTTTTTCGTCCATTCTGGCGTGGATGAATATGCAAAGGCTTCCTCCGGCAAGTCAATTGTGAACTTGTTATCATGTGACTTGAAAGTCTGGGCTCCTTCTTGCCGCTGGTGGAAGGCCAGGTGCTTAGGCCAGGCCGTCCGTGAGTCCTCGTTGCGGCCGATAATCACGCTGCCGTCAAGGCTGGCCTTTTTCCCGATCAAGATTGAAGTACAGGATGAACGTCCGTGTGTAGTCATAAATTGTCCTCTTTTCTCCATTTGCTTTTGTTTAAATTTTACCTTATTTTGCCTTCCCCGGCAGACAAGCCGCCTCATCTTCTTAACTTTTCCCTAAAAATACGCCTGCCCCTAAATATTGTGCTAATATATAAATTGGTACGAATAAACGTTTTTTATAGGCTGGGTAGTCTTGATTCATTAGCTTAGTCTAATAAAGTCCAGTGTAAAAACCGTTTTTTGTTAGGAATGAAGTATTAAAAGTGTTAGCAGAATATGATGAAATTAGGTGGAGTAAATGATGGCCAGAAGGAAAGAAATTAATCGCGAGCGAATATTGGACATCGCCTACAAGAAGGCCTTGACCAACGGGATCGAGAACCTGACCGCCCGCAGCATTGCCCAAACTGGCCACTTTTCAACCCAGCCGATCTATTTGGAATTCAAGAACATGGATGGCCTGCGCAAGGAAGTGCTTAAGCGCGTCTCCTACACCTTGCGCGATGAAATCCTGCAGAAGAAATTTATTGATGAGCCCTTATATGATGTCGACTTGTCCTATTTGCAGTTTGCCCGCGACCACCGGAACCTGTTCTCAACGATTTTCGTCAATGGTGAATTCGGCGATGACTTGATCCGCGACATCTTGATGGATTTGGGCCGCAGCAAGCTGCATGAGCAGTACCAGCGCGATTTTGACTCTGACTTGGAGAAGCGCGTGATTGCCCTCAACTGGATCATCACCAACGGCCTGGCTGTAATGCTGGTCGATGGCTTGATTGACTACGACCAGGACAACTTTGTCCGGATTATCAGGCGGCAGCTGGAGACCCTTTTTTGACCGCTAATCCATTAAAAAAATCCTTCTATCGATTGGCTCTTTCTATCCTTGTAATTTTTTCACAAAAAGCCTGCTGAAATCCCTTTAATTTGGGTATAATAAGGGGAGTAATGGAAAATCTGAAAGGTGGTTTTTATGAAAGTTTTAGCTCTTAACGGATCTAACGCTGACAAGTCTTACAACGAAATGCTGCTGAAGTTCATTGCCAAGCACTTCGCTGATAAGTATGATTTTGAATTCGCGACCGTGAAGGGGTTGCCGATGTTTAAGGAAGGCCAGGAAGACCCGGCCGACGTGGCCAAATTGAGTGAGCAAGTTGCCGCCGCTGACCTGGTTTTGATCGGGTCACCGGAACAACAGCACTCAGTAACCAGTGCTCTGAAGAGTGCCCTGGAATGGCTGTCAACCAACTCCCACCCGTTTAATGGCAAGCCGGTTGTTGTTGTGTCAACTTCACCGCTGGCCCAAGGGGCTGCCCGGTCACAGACCAAGCTGAAGACGATTTTGGCTTCCCCAGGCCTGCACCCAGTTGTCTTCAACGACGACGAATTCATGATGGGCGGGGCAGCTTCTGCCTTTGACGAAAATGGCGATTTGAAGATTTCCGGCACCGTTGACTTCCTGGAACACTTCTTTGACGAAGTCGACGCCTGGTACGCACAAATCACGAAGTAAGTGGGGGGATTGCCAAATGAAATTATTAGCTATTGTCGGAACTAATGCCGATTTTTCTTTCAACCGTCTGCTCTGCCAGTTCATCGCCAAGCGCTTTGGCGATAAGGCGGAAATCGAAGTCGCTGAAATTGGCGACCTGCCAGCCTTCTACAAGGAAGGGCAAGCTGACGCCAGAGTTTCTGCTTGGCGGGAAAAGGTTGACCAGGCTGACGGCTTGATCATCGCTACTCCAGAATACGACCACGGTATCCCAGCCGCTTTGAAGAGTGCTTTGGAATGGCTGGGCAGCCACGCTGGCAGCAAGGTCATGGCCTACAAGCCAGTTTGCGTTGTCGGCGTGTCCTTGGGCGGCCAAGGCGCTTCCCGCGCCCAGGAAGATGCTCGGGAAATCCTGCTGTCACCAGACATGACGGCCAACGTTTTGCCAGGCAACGAATTGCTGATCGGCCGGGCTTACAGCAGCTTTGACAAGGAAAGCGGCGACCTGGTTGACGAAGCTTCAATCGCCCAACTGGACAAGGTCATGGAAGCCTTCTTTGCTTTCGTAGAACAAGCTAAGAAGTAAGGACGAAAAAGCAAAAATCTAAAAACAAGGCGGTGGCTTGGCGCTTCCGCCTTGTTTTGGTTTAAAATTGTAGGGAGAAAGTGAAGGAGGAGAAAAAGATGGCAATGGAGCTTTTACCCTTGAAAACGGTCCGCAATCCGCGGGACCTTGGCGGCTATACCGGCTTTGCCGGCAGGAGGATCAAGGCCGGACTTTTGCTGCGGACCGGGATGGTCGCGGCGATCAGCGAGGAGGATGCTGACTATTTGCGGGCCCGCGGGGTCAAAACCATCATCGACCTCCGTTCTCCCCAAGAGTGCCGCAAGCGGCCGGACAAGCAGCTGGCCGGCATCCAGAACGTCAATATTCCCGTCAACAGCCGGGACCAGACCAAGGCAGCGGCCAGCCTGGCGGAATTAGCCAAGCAGTATAGCTTAGACCCCTTGGCGGGCTTCCGTCACATGGTGGAGAGCTACCGGCTGATGGTGACGGAAAAGCACGCCCAGGCGGCCTTTGGCCAAGTGCTGGCTTATCTTGCTGAAGCAGAAGGCGGGACCATCTACCACTGCTCAGAAGGCAAGGACAGGACGGGCCTGGCGACCGTCTTTTTGCTGACAGTCTTAGGGGTTGACCAGGAAACCATCCGCCAGGACTATCTTTTATCCGCTCCCTGCCTTAACGGCTACCGGGCCAAAAGGGACAAGGAAGCCCGGGAAAACGGGGAAAGCCTGGTTCA
This sequence comes from Lactobacillus sp. WILCCON 0059, assembly GCF_057197985.1. NCBI lineage: Bacteria > Bacillati > Bacillota > Bacilli > Lactobacillales > Lactobacillaceae > Lactobacillus > Lactobacillus sp. WILCCON 0059. Next base: position 2,210,205 of record NZ_JBUBHN010000001.1, on the reverse strand, counting down.
GCGGGCCAACCTCCGGTCACTGGGCACGGTGAACAATGAGTACTTAGACAGCGCCTTGATCACCATCAACCAGGAGTACGGCGGCATGGAAGCCTTTTTGACCCGGCAATTGGGCGTCAGCTCGGCCCTCCGGGACCAGCTCCGGGCCAAGTATCTAGAAGAGTAAGGATTTTTAAAAATGGAAATCATCAAATACATATCAACTGACCAAGTCATGGCCCAACACAGGGCCATGGGGACCCACATCAGCCTGCAGATCTACGGGGCAAGGGAAGACCCGGAAAAGATCCTGGACCAGACCAAGGCCTTGATCGACCACTTTGAAGACCTGCTGACGGTCAACCGCAAACCGGATGACCCCCGCTACGGCCTTTCAGAAGTCACCAGGGTCAATGATCAAGCAGGCAAGGAGCCTGTCCAGGTCTCCAGCAGCGTTTACGGCTTGATTAAGCTGGCCGTTGAGACCAGCCGGGAAAACTTCGGCTTTAACGCCTTGATTGGCCCGCTCGTCAAGCTCTGGTCCATCGGCTTTAAGGACGCCCGCGTGCCAAGTGACGCGGAAATCAAAGAGAAAATGAAGCTGATCGATCCTTGGCAAGTCGAATTAAACGACGATGACCACACGGTCTTTTTGAAGCAGGAAGGCATGGAGCTGGACTTGGGCGGGATCGCCAAGGGCTGGACGGCCGACCGGATCCGGGACCTCTGGCGGGCCTACGGGGTCGAAGCCGGCATCATCAACTTAGGCGGCAACGTCCTCTTCGTCAACCCTTGTCCAAAGCGGGCCAACGGGATGTGGACGGTAGGCGTCCAGGATCCATTGAAGCCGCGGGGAGAAAACATCACGGCCATGATGATCCCGGAATGCTCCGTGGTCACCAGCGGGACTTATGAGCGCTTCTTGGAAGTGGATGGCCACAAGTACCACCACTTGATCGACTCCCGGACCGGCTACCCGGTGGAAACCAACATTGCCGGGGTGACGACCTTCACCAAGAATTCCGTTGACGCGGAAATTGAGTGCAAGCGCTGCTTCTTTGCCGGTCAGCCAATTGCTGGCTGGGTCAACCGCCGCCGCTTAGGCGCCGTTTACGTTTATAACGATGAACGGGTAGAAAAAGTCGGCCTGGATTACTAAAAGAAAACGAAAAGCAGCCTCACCTTCTGGTGAAGCTGCTTTTTTTAGGCAGTAGTTCGGCTGACGCTGAAGAGAGTCTTGAAGACCCCGGTTGACAGACCTGGCGTGTCGTTGACGATGAAACTGAGCAGCTGGGAATCGCTGATCATCTGGCTCAGCTGACTGACGCCGACTGAGTTGAGGATGGACAGGACCACATACATGAAGAAGTAGGAGGCCACGAAAGAAACGATGGCCCCGGCGATGTGGTCCAAAGTGGCCGTGAAACCAGTCTTGGTCTCTTGATCTGGCAGCCAGGCCTTGAAGATCTTGGCGACCTGCTTGAGGATGAAGAAGAGGGCGAAGAAGGCCCCGAAGCGGCAGGCCTGCAAGACCATGCTGGAGTCCCCCGCCTGTCCTTGGACGAACTGGGTGTAGATCAGATTGCCGATTGGGTTTTGCAGCATAATGGCCAGCATGAAGACCAGACCGGCGAAGATCAGGTTGACGATCCGCTTGGAGAAACCTACGTGGTAGCCCTTGTAGGTCTGCCAGGCGATATAGAGAATGACGAAAATAACTAAGAGCATCTTTTTATCCTTTGTTTTTAGCTGTAATTTTCCAAGGATTATTTTTGACCTTCAAGCAAAAATAATCCATAATTGTTAAGATAGTTTGTGTAACATTTTTTTGCGCAAGATTGCTTTTTGCGTTACATTTAAGGGTGTGAAACACAGTTTCACAGGTGAAAGAATGAATCCTGAACTTTTTGCAGAAACATTGTCAAAATCTAATTTTAAGTTGTCTCCTGTCCAAGAGCAACAATTTAAAACATATTTTAAGGAATTGGTCCGGGTCAACGAACATGTCAACCTTACCCGGATCACGGACGAAGACGAGGTCTACCTCAAGCACTTCTACGACAGCGTGACCCCGCTTTTGCTCTGGCCAGAGGTCTTTAGCGAAGGGGCCAAGCTCTGCGATGTCGGGGCCGGGGCCGGCTTTCCGTCACTGCCGATCAAGATTCTCCGCCCGGACCTGGAAGTCACCATCGTTGACTCTTTAGGCAAGCGGCTGAACTTCTTGTCCGACTTGCTGGAGAAACTTGGCATCGAAGGCGTGAACTTGGTGCACGGCCGAGCCGAAGATGTAGGGCAGAACCCGGACTACCGGGAAAAGTTTGACCTGGTAACCGCCCGGGCCGTGGCCAGAATGAGCGTTTTAAGCGAATACTGCCTACCCCTGGCCAAAGTCGGCGGCAAGTTCCTGGCTTTAAAGGGCCCGCGGGCTGACGAAGAGCTGGAAGACGCCAAGAATGCCCTGAAGAAACTGGGCGGCGAAGCTGTCTTCAGCCGGGTCTTCACCTTGCCGGGCAGCGATGAAGAAAGGACCCTCGTCCTGATTGACAAGGTCAAGGCAACTCCGGGCAAGTACCCGCGCCAGGCAGGCACGCCGAACCGGAAACCCTTGTAGTTTTTTGGAGGTTCCCAAATGGCTTTTGGTTTTTTCCATCGAAATGAAATTCCCCAAAACAAGCAGGTCCAGGACCTGCCTTTAGCGGAAATCCATCCGAACCGCTACCAGCCAAGAAGGACTTTTAGCGACGATTCCATCCAGCAATTGGCCCAGACCTTGCAAGAAGAAGGGCTCTTGCAGCCGATCATTGTCCGCCAGGACCAGGGCGGCTACGAAATCATCGCCGGCGAGCGCCGCTTCCGGGCGGCTAAGAGCCTGGGCTGGGAAAAGATCCCGGCCATCGTGAACAATCTCGATGACCAGCAGACCGCTTCTTTGGCCTTGATTGAAAACCTGCAAAGGGAAAACCTGAACCCAATCGATGAGGCCCAGGCTTATGAGCAATTGATGGAGCTCAACGACTTGACCCAGACCCAGCTGGCCCAGGACATAGGCAAGTCCCAGTCTTACGTGGCCAATAAGCTCCGCCTGCTCAAGCTGGCCGAACCCGTGCAAGAACTTTTGGCCAAAGGCGACCTTAGCGCCCGCCACGGCCGGGCCATCTTGGGCTTAAGCGAGGAAGACCAGGTGAAATTGGCCAAGGAGGTCACCGAGCAGGGCCTCAGCGTGAAAGAGACGGAAGAGCGGGCGGTTAAGCTGGCCAATCCTAAGCCGGTTGTTAAAAAGAAGCCGGTGGTCCGCTATGATCGGGACATGCAGCTGCAGATCAACACGATCAAGCAGGCGGTCAAACTGGCCAAGGAATCCGGCGTGAAAGTCAAAATCACCGAGGCCAAGAGCCCGGATGAATACCAGATCACCATTGTGATGAAGAATCAGAGAAAGAAAAAGGAGGACTAGCATGGGCAGCGTCATTGCAGTCGCCAACCAGAAGGGCGGCGTTGGCAAAACCACGACGACCATCAATTTGGCCGCCTCCATTGCTAAGAGAGGCTACAAGGTATTGATTGTCGACATTGACCCGCAGGGCAATGCCACCTCAGGCTTGGGGATTGAGAAGTCAACCATCGAGTACGACATCTATAATGTCTTAATCGATGAAATCCCGATTGCCTCAGCCATCAAGCCGACCAGCAGCAAGAAGCTGGACATCGTGCCGGCCACGATCAATTTGGCCGGGGCCGAAACTGAGCTGATCAGCATGATGGCCCGGGAAACCCGCTTGAAGGGGGCCATTGAAGACTTGGGCGACAAGTATGACTTCGTCTTTATCGACTGTCCTCCTTCTTTGGGGCAATTGTCCATCAACGCCTTTACGGCCAGCCAGTCGATTTTGATTCCGGTCCAAAGCGAATACTACGCTATGGAAGGGCTGAGCCAGCTGCTCAACACCATCCGCTTAGTCCAGAAGCACTTCAACAAGGACCTGGGCGTGGAAGGGGTCCTTTTGACCATGCTGGATGCCCGGACCAACCTGGGGGCTGACGTGGTCCAGCAGGTCAAGGAATATTTCGGCGACCGGGTCTACAAGACGATCATCCCGCGCATTACCAAGCTGGCCGAAGCGCCAAGCTATGGGGAGGCAATCACGGAATACGCGCCAAGTTCGCGCGGGGCCAAGGTTTATGATGACTTAGCAAAAGAGGTGCTGAAGGCTCATGGCAAGAGACTCAAGAAATAAGAAACAGGAAAAGAAGAAGGGCGGCCTGGGCCGGGGCTTGGGGGCGCTTTTTGAAGAAGAGCCCCAGGTAAAGCCGGCCGAGGAAATCGAAGACCTGCCTCTGGCAGAAGTCCGGCCCAACCCTTACCAGCCGCGGAAGAACTTCGACGAAAAGAAGCTGGCCGAACTGGCCGAATCCATCAAGGAAAACGGGGTTCTGCAGCCGATCATCGTCCGCCGGTCAGTCGGCGGCTACGAAATCATCGCCGGTGAGCGCCGCTGCCGGGCTTCCGAATTAGCCGGCCAGGCTACCATCCCGGCCATCATCCGCCAGTTTGACGAAAGCCAGATGATGGAAGTGGCCATCCTGGAAAATCTGCAGCGGGAAGACCTGACTCCTTTGGAAGAAGCCCAGGCTTATGAAATGCTGCAAAAGAACCTGGGCCTGACCCAGGAAGAGGTTTCCAAGAAGATGGGCAAGTCCCGTCCTTACATCACCAACTACCTCCGCCTGCTTACCCTGCCGCAGAAGACCAAGGGCCTTTTGCAAAGAGGGGAATTGTCCATGGGCCAGGCCAGAACCCTCCTGGGCTTGAAGGACAAGGACAGAATCGATGAACTGGCCAAGCGGGTGGTCAAGGAAGGGATGCCGGTCCGCAAGGTTGAGGCGCTGGTGGCCAAGATGAACGAGCGCGGGCAGAAGCAGAAGAAAAAGAATGCCGGCAAGTCGGCCTTTGTCCGGGCCAGCGAAAGCCAATTGGCGGCCAAGTTCGGCTCGCCGGTAAGCATTACTGAAAACAAGACGGGGAAGGGGCACTTGTCAATTGACTTTGCTTCCCCGGATGAATTGAACCGGATTCTGGATTTGTTAGGTGTGAATCTCGATGACTAAAAATTTTACTTTTGACTTGGCGGACACGGTTGAAATGAAGAAGCCCCACGCTTGCCAGACCAACAACTGGGAGGTCCTGCGCCTGGGCGCCGACATCCGCCTCAAATGCATGGGCTGCGGGCATGTGGTCATGATGCCGCGGGCTGACTTCAACAAGAAGGTCAAGAAGCTCTTAGCCAAGAGCAATGATCCCGTCAACCTGAAGAGCGATTTTTACGTGCCAAAGGAAGACATCGCCCGGCCAAATTTCGGCTAGGCATTGACTAATCTGGCCAAAAGGCCAAGAATTAAACACGCAAGCAAGAAAAAACAAGAAAGAGGAATTACAAAATATGGCTTTAACTGCTGGTATCGTCGGTTTGCCAAACGTCGGCAAGTCAACTCTGTTTAACGCAATTACCAAGGCGGGCGCGGAAATGGCCAACTACCCATTCGCGACTATTGAACCAAACGTGGGGATGGTTGAAGTGCCGGACAAGCGCCTGGCCAGAATCCAGGAACTGATCCCGGCCAAGAAGGTCGTCCACACGACTTTTGAATTCACCGACATCGCCGGCTTGGTCAAGGGGGCTTCCAAGGGTGAAGGCCTGGGCAACAAGTTCCTGGAAAACATCCGCCAAACCGACGCCATCGTGCACGTGGTCCGGGCTTTTGACGATGAAAACATCACTTCCGTCTCCGGCAAGGTTGACCCGGAAGAAGACATCGACACCATCAACCTGGAACTGATCTACGCTGACCTGGACTCAGTTGACCGCCGGATCGGCAAGGTGCAGAAGATGGCCCAGCAAAAGGACAAGGAAGCCATGGCTGAATACAATGTCCTGCAAAAGATCAAGCCAGTTCTGGAAGCCGGCGACCCGGTCCGGTCCATCAAGTTCAATGACGACGAAGCCAAGATCGTCAAGGGCCTCTTCCTCTTGACTTCCAAGCCAGTCATTTACGTGGCCAACATCGCTGAAGAATCCATGGCTGATCCGGAAAGCGACAAGTACTACCAAATCGTCAAGGCCCACGCCGACAAGGAAGGCGCTGGCTGCCTGGGCATCTCCGCGGCCATCGAAGAAGAAATCGCCGGCCTGGACGATGAAGAAAAGGCAGAAATGCTGGCAGCTGAAGGGGTGGAAGAATCCGGTTTGGACCGTTTGATCCGGGCTGCCTACCACCTGCTGGGTCTTAGAACCTTCTTTACGGCCGGGGGCAAGGAAACCCGGGCCTGGACCTTCCACCAGGGCATGAAGGCGCCGCAAGTCGCCGGGGTCATCCACTCCGACTTTGAACGGGGCTTCATCCGGGCCGAAGTCGTTTCCTTCGAAGACCTGGACAAGTACGAAAGCATGCAGAAGATCAAGGAAGCTGGCAGAGTCCGCCTGGAAGGCAAGGACTACGAAGTCCAGGACGGCGACATCATCGAATTCAGATTTAACGTATAAGACAGGAGACAGAAGTGAGCGAAGAAAAGCAAGTTAAGAACGCTTCTCAAGCCAAGCTGCAAAAGCAGGGGCAGGCAGAAGCCAAGACGGAAAGCATCAAGCAGGAGAACCCGGAAGAACTCCGGGGGAAATTGTCCAACAAGAACAAGGACTACATCTACCGCTTGAAGAAGGAACTGGTTGCCGGGGGCTTGAGCGAAGGCGACGCTGACGGCAAGATCGACAGCCTTTTGCCGGAAATCTACGACGCCCAGATCAAGGGGCAGCCGGCCAACGTTTTGTTTGGCGCGGCGCCAAAGCTGAAGGCCAGCCAGATCCTGCACCCGGTCGTTAAGCCGGAAAAGGTGCCAGACAAGCTGGTTGCCCTGGACGGTGCCCTCTTCTACACGGCTATGCTGACGGTTTTGTTTGGGGTCTTGCAATTGTTCACGGACAACAGCAAGTCCACATCCTCTGGTTCCGGGATCGTGACCTTGATCGTGATGGGTCTGGCCATGGGCTGGTACTTCACCAAATACAACTCCTGGATGCAGCCTGACCCGAAGACCGGCAAGCCGGCCTGGGGCAAGGTGATCTGGGGCCTTCTGGGGTCACTTTTGATCATCATGCTGATCGTCTTTGTCCTCTCAATTCCGGCCTTGTCCGTCATCAACCCGGTTCTGCCAGGCTGGGCTGACATCCTGGTGGCCGCTGTTGCTTACGGGATCCGCTGGCTGCTTCGCCGCCACTACGGGATTGAAGGGACCTCTCTCAGCCCGGATAAGCTGACCATGAAGAAAAAGTAAATCAATAGCGTGCTTTTTATTCTCAATGGGTGTAAAATAAATAGCTGATAATTAAAGAACAAATAGATGCTGAGCATCTATTTGTTTTTGTTTGACGATTTTTTATAAAAAGCAATGAAAAAGGAGGTCATCAATGCTTAAGACTTTATTGAAGTCCGTCCGCCAGTACAAAAAAGAGACGCTCTTGTCTCCTTTGTGCGTTATTGGCGAGGTCTTCATTGAAATGTATATCCCGTATATCATGGGACTCTTGATTGACAACGGGATCAACAAGGGTGACATGGACTATGTGCGCAAGATGGGTTTGTTTACCATCCTGCTGACCCTGGTCTCCCTGGTTCTGGGGGCCAGTGCCAGCTACTTTTCAGCCCACGCGGCAGCCGGCTTTACCGCCAACCTCCGCCAGGACATGTTCTACCACATGCAGGACTTCTCATTTGAAAACATTGACAAGTTCTCCAGCGCCAGTCTGGTGACCCGGCTGACGACCGACACCAACAACATCCAGCAGGCTTACCAGATGAGCATCAGAATGGCCGTCCGGGCACCGTTTATGATGATCATTTCGCTTGTCATGGCAGCGACGATCAGCTGGAAATTGACCCTGGTCTTCCTTGTGGCCGTTCCTGTTTTGGCTTTTGCCATGATCTTGATCATCAAGAATGCCCGGCCGTACTTCCCGAGAATCTTCCGGGCTTATGATGAACTGAACCGGAAGGTCCGGGAAAACATCCGCGGGGTCCGGGAAGTCAAGACCTACGTCCATGAAGAAGAGCAGATTGAGAACTTTGAAAAGTCCACTAGCAAGATCTACAAGCTCTTCAGCCGGGCCATGTTCATCATGGCCTTCAACGGCCCGGTCATGACTTTAATGATCGATGCCGTCATGCTGGCCCTGTCCTGGTTTGGGGCAAAACTGATCGTGGGCCACGAACTGGCAACTGGCCAGCTGGTTTCCATGTTCTCTTACACCATGTCCATCTTGATGTCTTTGATGATCCTGTCCATGATCTTCACCCAGCTGATGATGGCCCAGTCAAGCGGGCACCGGGTAGCTGACGTTTTGACGGCTAAGCCGACCATCGTCAACCCGGCCAAGTCGCCTTTGACCAGCGTTACCAACGGGGAAATCGTTTTTGACCACGTTGACTTCAAGTACGACAAGGAAGACGCCCACTACGCCTTAAAGGACATCGACCTGCGGATCAAGTCCGGGGAAACCCTGGGGATCATCGGGGAAACCGGATCCTCCAAGTCAACCTTGATCTCCATGATTCCCCGTCTTTACGACGTGACCGGCGGGGCAGTCAGAGTCGGCGGCCACAACGTGCGCTCTTACGACCTCAAGACTTTGCGTGACAACGTGGCGGTCGTTTTGCAAAAGAACGTCCTTTTCTCCGGCACTATCAAGGACAACCTCAAGTGGGGCAATGAAAACGCCAGTGACGAGGAAATCGTCCAAGCAGCCAAGATTGCCCACGCTGACGGCTTTATCCGGGAAATGCCAGATGGCTACGACACCATGGTCGAACAAGGCGGCAACAACGTTTCCGGGGGGCAAAAGCAGCGGATCACCATTGCCCGGGCTCTTTTGAAGAAGCCAAAGATCTTGATCTTGGATGACTCTACCAGTGCCGTTGACACTAAGACCGAGCGGGAAATCCGGGAAGCCTTGAAGCGGGACCTGCCGGAAACGACCAAGATCATCATTTCCCAGCGGATCGTGTCCATCAAGGATGCTGACCGGATCGTGGTCATGAACTACGGGCAGATCGAAGACGTCGGAACTCACGATGAATTGATCAAGCGCAACGACTTGTACTCATCCATCGCCAAGTTCCAGGAAGAAAACAGCAAGTAGGTGATAATCGATGACTAAAAAACAAGCTCAGCAACCATCACAAATGCAGACCTTGAACCGCCTGCTGAAGTACGTCTACCGGGTTAGTCCGGCATCTTTGATCATTTCCCTGGTCTCCGTGATCATCAGCGCGGCAGCTTCTGTCGTCGGCTCCTTGTTCATTGAACAGGTTATCGACCGCTATATTACGCCCATGCTTAAGCAAAAGAGCCCGGACTTCGGCCCTCTGGCTCATGCAGTTTTGCTCATGGCCGGCATTTACGCCATCGGGCTGGTGGCCAACTACCTTTTCACCTTGCTGATGATGGTTTTGTCCCAGCAGGTGCAAAAGCAGATCAGAAATGAAATGTTTAGCCACATGCAGCGGCTGCCGATCGCCTTTTTCGACCAAAACGAATACGGCGACATCATGTCCCGCTACACCAACGACATCGACACCTTGATGCAGATGATTTCTCAAGCCCTGCCGATGTTCGCCAACTCGGTCTTTTCCGTGGTCTTTGTTTTGGCGGGGATGTTCTACCTCAGCTGGCAATTGACCCTGGTTTCTTTGGCAGTGGTCCTCCTGTCTTTGGGAGTTGTCCGCTACCTGACCAAGAAGTCCAGCTACTACTTTGACCAGCAGCAAAAGACTGTGGGGCTGGTCAACGGCTACAACGAAGAAATGCTCAACGGCTTAAAGGTCATCAAGGTCTTCTCCCATGAGCCAGAAGCCAAGGCGGACTTTGACAAATACAACGAACAGCTGCGGGTTGCCTCAGGCAAGGCCAACACCTATGCTACCATCTTGTTCCCGATCATGGGCAACATCGGCAACCTGCTCTACGTTTTGATTGCCTTGATCGGCGGGGCGGCTATCTTAGCCGGCAATATTCCGCTGACCTTGGGGGCACTGGCTTCCTTCATGCAGCTGTCCAAGGCCTTCATCATGCCAATCGCACAGATTTCCCAGCAGCTGAACGCTATCGTTTTAGCCATTGCCGGGGCCCGGCGGATTTTCCAGGTTCTGGATGAAAAAGTTGAAGTCGACGATGGCCAGGTCACTATTGAAGAAAAGCCAGGCGTCAAGAATGCCTGGCAGTGGAAGGTCCCAACTGAAAACGGCTTTAAGTACGTCCCAGTCAAGGGGCACATCGTCTTTGACCACGTCAACTTCGGCTACGTGCCAGGCAAGCAGATCCTGCATGACATCTCCCTTGATGCCAAGCCAGGCATGAAGGTGGCCTTGGTCGGGGAAACCGGGGCCGGGAAGACCACCATCTCCAGCATGATCAACCGCTTCTATGAAATCAATTCCGGCACGATCACTTACGACGGCATCGATATCATGGATATCAAAAAAGATGACCTCCGCAAGTCCGTCTCCATCGTTTTGCAGGAAACCCACATGTTTACCGGCAACGTTATGGAAAACATCCGCTTCGGCCGGCCTGACGCCTCGGATGACGACGTCTACCAGGCAGCCCGCCTGGCCCGGGCCGACGAATTCATTCATGACCTGGATGACGGCTATGAAACGGTCATTGACGGGGGCGGCGGCGACCTTTCCCAAGGGCAGCTGCAGCTGCTCTCCATTGCCCGGGCCATGATCGCTGACAAGCCGGTCATGATCCTGGACGAAGCCACCAGTTCCATCGACACCCGGACTGAGCGCCTGGTGCAAGCCGGGATGGACAACCTTTTGGCTGGCCGGACCAGCTTTGTTATCGCCCACCGTTTGTCCACCATCGTCAACTCCGACTTGATCATGGTGCTGGACCACGGCCGGGTCCTGGAAGCCGGCAACCACGACCAGCTTCTGGCCAAGCAGGGCTACTACTACGAGCTCTACACCGGCAAAAAAGAAATCCAATAAGGGCGAATCTTATTTTTTGCTAAAATCCAAGTTTGAGCGTACGTCAAAGTACGCTCTTTTTGGTATATTGGTTAAAATAAAGGTTACAATATAGGTTAGATAAGTTTGGAATAGAAGAGGTTTAGCAGATGAAAATTCTCGTTGTCGACGATGACCACGAAATCGTGGAACTCTTAAGCATTTATTTGAAGAATGAAGGCTATGAGCCAATTGCCGCATATAATGGCAAGGAAGCCCTGACCAAGCTCTCGACCACGCCGGATATTGCCTTGATGATTCTGGATGTGATGATGCCGAACATGTCAGGGATCGATGTGGTCAAGGAAGTCCGCAAAGATTCCGATATTCCGATCATCATCGTCAGCGCCAAGACCGGCGACATGGACAAGATCCAGGGGCTCATCACCGGGGCTGATGACTACGTGTCCAAGCCGTTCAATCCCCTGGAAGTAATGGCCCGGGTCCGGTCCCTTTTGCGCCGCAGCCAGAAGCAGGTCAAGGAAGAAGAACCTGACGTTCTGGAAGTTGGTCCCTTGATCATCAACAAGGACTCCCATGAGGTCAAGACGGTCGAAGGCAAGGAAATTCAGCTGACGGCCCTGGAATTCGGCATTCTCTACCTTTTGGCCAGCCACCCCAACCGGGTCTTCTCAGCTGATGAGATCTTCGAGCGGGTCTGGCAGCAAGAGTCCATCGTTAGCGCCAAGACGGTCATGGTTCATGTTTCCCACTTGCGGGACAAGATCCAGAAGGCCACCGATGGCGAGGAAGTCATCAAGACTGTATGGGGTGTAGGTTACAAGGTTGAAGCCTAAGCAAGATAAAAAAGAACAGCAAGTCGTCCAGGGCAAGCGGCCCCGGGTCAAGCTGACCGCGGCTGAAAAGAGCGAGCTTTTCGCGGAAGGCGTGGTGACAATCATCATCATGCTGCTCTTGAACATGTCCGTCATCATCCTTTACCATTTGGCGGTCCTGCAGGACAAGAGCTTGGTCAACGGCATCTATTTTTTGAAAAGAACAATGACGATCGGGCCAGGCTACCATATCTGGTCCTGGGAAAGAATCGGGATCATCATGATGGGAATCGCCGACGTCGTCGTCTTATACTGGCGCTTGATCCGCCGCTACCACCAGATGCAGTTGCGGCACATCATTTCTGAATTGCACTATATCGCCAACGGTCACTTTGACCACCGGATTTCCTTTAGCGTCAATACTGACATGCAGAAGGTGATCGACTCCATCAACTCCCTGGTTGACTCAACTGTGGGGGCGATCAATGAAGAAAAGGCGATCGAACAGTCAAAAGACGAATTGATCACCAATGTTTCCCACGACATCCGGACTCCTTTAACCAGCATCATCGGCTACCTGGGCCTGCTTAAGAACGGGGCAGTGACCAGCCAGGAGGACATGCTCAAGTACATCAATATCGCCTATGACAAGGCTGAGCAGATGAAGTCCCTGGCCAATGACCTTTTTGAGTACACCACCTTGAAGTCGACAAAGACCAAGCTGAACGTGACCCCAATCAATATCAAGGGCATGATGGAGCAGGTGGCGGCCGGCTTTGAACTGGAAGCTGAAAAGAAGGGCATTGCCTTTAACGTTAAAGCCCGGCCGGACGACTTGATCGTCAACGCCGACGTGGAAAAGCTGGTCCGGGTCTACAACAACTTGATCTCCAATGCCTTGAAGTACGCGGCTGGGGCCAGCCGGATCAACCTGGTGGCCAACCTGATCAACCATGAGCAGGTTGAGCTGCGGGTGGAGAACAACGGGGAACCGATTCCCAAGGATAAATTGAAGAAGATTTTTGACCGCTTCTACCGGGTGGAAAGCTCGCGCAACACCAAGACCGGCGGTACGGGCTTAGGCCTGTCCATCGTCCAGGGGGTCGTTGAATTGCACGGGGGAACGATCCGCTGTGAATCAAACAAGGATTGGACCAGTTTTATCATTCTCTTGCCCCGGGATCCCCAGGCCAATAACTTCGCTCATAGACCTGTGGTATAATTTGAACTGAATCTTAATTGACAGTGAGGAGTAAAAATGAGCATCTCATTAAACACCTGTATTTTAATCTTGAAAGAACACCACCTGCTCAAGTCCAGTGCCGTCCAGGACACTGTCCAGAGCCGGATGGAGGCTGTTTCTTATGACTCACGCGACGTCCAGAACAACAGCCTCTTCTTCTGCAAGGGGGCGGGCTTTCGGCCAACCTACCTGACCATGGCCAAGGAAAACGGGGCAATTGCCTACGTGGCTGAGCAGCCATACCCGGAAGGCACGGGGATGCATGCCTTGATCGTCCGCAACGTGTCCAAGGCGATGGCTCTTTTGTCAGCTGCCTTCTACCGCTTCCCGCAAGACGACCTCTTCCTGGTCGGCTTTACCGGGACCAAGGGCAAGACCACTTCCGCCTACTTCTTAAAGGGGATGCTGGACCAGCTCAACGGCGGCCGGACCGCTCTTTTGTCCTCAGTCAACAACATCCTCGGGCCAGCTCCGGAAGACACCTTTAAGTCCAGCTTGACCACGCCGGAATCACTGGACTTGTTCAGAGACATGCGGCGGGCAGTGGACAACGGCATGACCCACATGGTTATGGAAGTGTCATCCCAAGCCTACAAGAAGAGCCGGGTCTTTGGCCTGACTTACGACCTGGGCTTCTTCTTGAACATCAGCCCGGACCATATCGGGGTCAACGAGCACCCGGACTTTGAGGACTACCTTCACTGCAAGCTGCAGCTTTTGGTCAACTCCCGCAAGTGCATCATCAACGCGGAAACTGACCGCTTCGCCGATGTCTACGCGGCAGCAACGACCACGACCAACCCGGACAGCATCTACCTGTTTGCCCGGGACGGCTTTGAAAACCCGGATCTGAAGAAGCCGATCGACTTCCGCTACAAGTCTGTGGAAACTGACCTGGCTGAAACCAAGTTCACCTTGACCACAGCTTCAAGCAAGGCCCGCAAGCTGCCGATCTCTGGTGAATACACCCTGCAGATGATCGGGGACTTCAACGAAACCAACGCTACCGGTGCTATCATCGGGGCTGGTTTAGCCGGGATGAGCTACGAAGACTGCGCTAAAGGTATCCGGCACGTGACCATCCCAGGCCGGATGGAAACCGTCACTACCCAAAAGCACGGTTTGATCGTGGTGGACTATGCCCACAACAAGGCCTCCATGCTGGCTTTGATGCGCTTCATGCGCCGGGAATTCACCAACCCGCGGGTCATCGTCGTTGTCGGCGCGCCTGGGGACAAGGGGATTTCCCGCCGGCTGGGCTTCAGCGAAAGCTTGACGGCTGAAGCTGACAAGGCCTACCTAACTACGGACGACCCTGGCTTTGAAAGTGCCCAGGACATCTGTGAGGAAATCGATGCCGGGATCGACCACTCCAAGTGTGAAACGGTTATCGAACTGGACCGGGAAAAGGCCATCAAGGAAGCTATTTCCGAAGCTGGCCCAGACGACGTGGTCCTGCTCTGCGGCAAGGGGGCTGACGCCTTCCAGAAGGTCCGCGGGGTAGACACCCCATATGCCGGCGACATTGTTATCGCCCGGCAGGTGGTCCAGGAATTAGAAAAGTAAGGATTGATATTATTTGAAGCATTTCTTCAGCATTATCGGCGGGATGGGGACCATCGCGACCGAAAGCTATGTCCGCTTGATCAACCACCGGGTCAAGATCAGCAAGGACCAGGACTACTTGAACTACATCCTGGTCAACGATGCCCAGGTGCCAGACCGGACGGCCTACATCAAGGACCACAGCCAGCCGAATTTTTTCAATGCGCTTAAAGAAGATGTTTTAGGCCAGGCCAAGCTGGGGCCGGACTTCATGGTCATGCCCTGCAACACGGCCCACTACTTTTACGACGACCTGGCGGCCTTGACCGACATTCCCTTCCTGCACATGATGCGGATTGCCGTGCACAAGTATGCTGACCAGTACCCGGACAGCCCGAAGATCGGCTTGATCGCGACTGAAGGGTCAATTTACGACCACCTTTATGAAGACGAGATCCACCGGATCGGCCGGGAAGTCGAATTCGGCGGTCCCGAGATCCAGCCGATGGTGACGGAACTGATCTACCGGGACATCAAGGAGAAGGGGATCGTCGACAAGGAGCTCTACCATGAGATCCTCCGCAAGATGCACGACGACTATGGCTGCGACGTGATCCTGCTGGGCTGCACGGAACTTTCCTTAGCCCAGGAGCAGGCGCCGGACCACCCTTACCAGGTGATCGACCCCCAGTCGATCATCGCTGACGTGACGATCGAACTGGCTCTGGCGATCAGAAACGGGCAAGATCCCCGCCAGGCCTGCCAGAAATATCTATATGATTAAATAAAAGACCAGGAAGCCCTGGTCTTTTTTGCTTGGCTTTTTTGTGTTCAGTCAAAAACAGTCAAATTTTTAGAAAAAGCGCTCATTTTTGACGGAAAATGATTGCTTTTGACCGAGAAAGCCTTTACAATATATATCGAGGTGAGATAAAGATGCTGACGGAAGAACGGCAACAAATGATTGCCCATTATGTAGACGAACATCAGATTTGCCGCGTAACGGAACTTTGCCGCTTGACCTCGACATCTGAGTCGACGATCAGACGCGATCTGAGTGAAATGGAAGACCGGGGCCTGCTTAAACGGGTCCACGGCGGAGCACAGAGCCTGCAGGCCTTTGGCCAGGACGTGGCTCAGCAGATCCGCTTCAATCTGAACAAGGAAGACAAGCTGGCCATTGCCAGGCTGGCCGCCAAGAAGGTGCACCCGCACGACTATCTCTTTTTGGACGCGGGGACGACCATTTATGAAATGGTTCCCTTCTTAAAAGAGATCAGCGGCCTGCATGTGGTAACCAACGGGCTGGAAACAGCCCTGGCCCTGACTGACGCGGGAATTGACTGCTGCCTTTTAGGCGGGCACGTCAAGCGTCAGACCCACGCGGCCATTGGCGCGACCACTGTCTCCCGCCTGCAGGAACTGAACTTCAACGCGGCTTTCATCGGGGCCAACGCCTTGAGCCCGGCCGGCTTTTTGACCACGCCGGACACTGAGGAAGCTGCCGTGAAGAGGACAGCTATCCAGCAAAGTCAGCAGGCTTTCGTTTTAATCGACCGCAGCAAATTTAACGCGGTAACTTTTGCCGAATTCGCCAAGACCGACCAGGTGACCATTATCAGCCGTCTGGAAGCAGGTGACCGGGAGAAATTGCCAGTAAATATTCAACTTGAGGAGGCTGAATAATGATTTACACCGTGACTGTCAACCCAGCTTTGGACTATGTTCTGCAACTGCCAGAAGTCAAGGACGGGGAGACCAACCGGTCAAGCGACACCCAGTTCCTGGCTGGGGGCAAGGGGATCAACGTTTCCCAGATTCTTAACCAATTAGGCGTGGACAACACCGCCTGGGGCTTTGTCGGCGGCTTTACCGGCGAAGAACTGATCCGCCAATTGAACGTCAAGAAGATCAACAGCGACTTCGTAAGAATCAGCGACGACACCCGGGTGAACGTTAAGATCCACGCCCAGGTGGAAACTGAAATCAACGCGGCTGGTCCGAACATTACCGACCAGGAAGTCGCAGCCTTCAAGTCCCGCCTGGACGACCTGGAAGCAGGTGATGTCGTTGTTTTGAGCGGCAGCCTGGCACCAAGCCTGCCAACTGACTTCTACGAAAGCCTTTTGCCTTTGATTCGGGAAAAGGGAGCGGAATTCGTTGTTGACACGACTGGTGAAGCTTTGCTTCGGACTTTGAAGTTCAACCCATTGGTCATCAAGCCAAACCACCACGAACTGGCTGACCTCTTTGACACTAGCTTCTCATCAACTGCCGACATGCTGGAAGCAGCCAAGAAGCTGCAGAAGATGGGTGCCCAAAACGTCATGATCTCCATGGCTGGCGAAGGTGCTTACCTGGTAACTGCTGACCACGTCTACCACGCTAACGCGGCCAAGGGTACGGCGGTCAACTCCGTTGGTGCCGGGGACTCCATGATTGCCGGTTTCGTCGGCACTTGGTTTGAAAAGCACGACGCTGCTGAAGGCCTCCGGGTCGGCAGTGCCTGCGGCGGGGCTACGGCCTTCACTGAAGACATCGCGGTCAAGAGCCAAATCGACGCCGTTTTGCCGCAAATCAAGATCGACGTCGTTGAATAAAGGGAATAAAAAGTAACAGAGTATTTTTAGTAACTGAGGAAATAAAGATGCGGATTAAAGATATTTTGAGCCCAGAGTCCATGATTATGGACTTAAAGGCCACCACCAAGGACGACGCCATCAATGAAATGGCCGACTTGGAAGTAGCTACGGGCATCGTCAACAACAAGGAAAAGTTCGTTGAATCCATCTGGGCCCGGGAAAAGGAATCTACTACCGGGATCGGTGGCGGGATTGCCATGCCTCACGCCAGAAACGAATACATCAACAAGGCTCGGGTGCTTTTTGCCAAGAGCGAAAAGGGCGTGGACTTCGACTCATTAGACCAGCAGCCAGTCCACCTCTTCTTCATGATCACTGCCCCAGCTGGTGCTGACAACACCCACTTGCAAGCCCTGGCTAAGCTGAGCAGCCTTTTGATCAACCCTGACCTGGTTGAAAAGCTGAAGGCAGCCAAGACTCCTGACGAAGTTATCGACCTCTTCAGCCAGGCAGAAGCTGACAAGGACAAGGAAGACGCTGAACGTGAAGCCAAGCTGGCCGCTAAGAAGGAAGCAGAAGCCAAGAAGGCTGAAAGTGAAGACGAAAAGCCATTGATCGTTGGCGTTACTGCCTGCATCAACGGGATCGCCCACACTTACATGGCTGAAGAAGCCTTGATCAAGGCCGGTGAAAAGCGCGGCGTTGAAGTCCGGATTGAAACCAACGGTTCAGAAGGCGTTAAGCACGAACTGACTGCTGACGAAATCAAGCGGGCTAAGGGTGTTATCATTGCTTCCGACAAGCAGGTCAAGATGGCCCGCTTTGACGGCAAGGAACTGGTTAAGCACCCAGTTGTTGACGGGATCAATAAGCCGGACCAACTGGTTGACGACATCCTGTCCGGCAAGGGCAGCGTTTACCACGCTGAAGCCGGTGAAGCAAACGAAAGCACTTCAGCAAGCAACGGCGGCGTATGGTCAACCATCTACCGGCACTTGATGAGCGGGATTTCCCACATGCTTCCGTTCGTTATCGGCGGTGGTATCTTGATGGCCATCTCCTTCTTGGTTGAACAATACATGGGTGGTGCCAAGAGCCCGGCCTTCATCTTCTTGAACAGTGCTGGTAACCTGGCCTTCGCCTTCATGGTTCCAGTTCTGGCCGGCTACATCGCTGAATCAATCGGTGACCTGCCAGCCTTGATGCCAGGTTTCGTCGGTGGCTTCATGGCCTCAATCACCAACTCATCCTTGGGTGGTTCTTACGCTGTTAACGTTAACGCCAAGGCCGCTTCACCAGCCGGCTTTTTGGGCGGGATTGCCATCGGTTTCATCGCCGGTTACTTGATCCTGGGCCTCAAGAAGCTCTTCGCTAAGCTGCCAAAGAGCGTTGAAGGTATGAAGCCAATGCTTCTCTACCCAATCTTCGGCCTGCTCCTGGTTGCCTTGATTATGTACTACATCGTCAACCCAATTTTCGGTGCCTTGAACGCGGTTATTACCAACTTCTTGAACGGCATGGGCACTGGCAACCTGGTTCTCTTGACCACTGTCTTGGCCGGCATGATGAGTATCGACATGGGTGGTCCTTTCAACAAGGCCGCTTACGTCTTCGCTTCAGGTGCCTTCGCCAACGACCCGACTTCCAAGACTTCAGCTATCTTGATGGCTGCTGTTATGGTCGGTGGTATGGTAGCCCCATTCGCGACTGCGATCGCTACTACTTTCTTCAAGGACAAGTTTACTGAAGACGAACGCCGGGCCGGCGTTTCCAACTGGATCCTGGGCTTCTCCTTCATCACTGAAGGGGCCATCCCATTCGCCAGTGCTGACCCGCTGCACGTTATCGTTTCATCAATCATCGGCAGTGCTGTCGGTGGGGCCCTGGTAGGTCTGTGGCATGTCGGCGTGCCTGCACCTCACGGTGGTTTCTGGGTTATCGCTCTGTCAACCAACTGGCTTGGCTACCTGGGCGCCGTAGCTATCGGCTCAATCGTTGCTGCTTTGATCTTGGGCTTCTGGAAGAAACCAATTGACCAAAAGAACTAATTTTCTACTCTAAGTCAAGTGTTATCAACGATTTTAGGCAATTTTATTTTGAAATAAGGGCCTAATCGGGAAATGGCTCCTGGAGAATCAAGTCAAATATCTGATTTAGGGCATGGTAAATACAGCCACCTTCTGTAATTTCGAAAAAGAGGCTGTTATAATATCTATTGGATCAATTTTTATGACAAAAGTCTTTGGTTATGTTTGGCTACGTCATAGCTATACAATTGATCATTCTTAATTAAAGCGAAGATCGTCCGTAATAATTTATGGATCGATGCGATAGCGGCCTTCTTGTGACTTGCAGTCTCAGAAGACCGTTTTCGTTTTATTTTAGGTAAAAATCGCTTCTTTCGTGTAATAGTCAGTAGAGAGACTAAGCAAAGGAGCGATCTTATGGAACGAATGTGGACAAATTGGTACCTGGCCAGTGAAGAAGTTGAAAATGACGCCGTCGTGCAATCGGCCCAGGCAGCTGAGCAGCTGATCAATCCGGACTATGACCACACCCGGCAGCTGTCTGATCAGAATTTGGCTGGGGTGCGCGAGCTGAACGGCTTGCTGGTCAGCTATAACCAGCTGGGGGCGGACCAGGCAGCGACTTTGACGCAAGAGCAGTTGGTGAATGCGGAAAATCTATTAGCGGGCGCGGCGGGTGAGTGGCTAGTCGATCAGGCGGTCAAGTCCGTCGCGGCGGCAGTTTTTCATAATGTGATTCTGCCCTGCAAATATGATAGAAATCGGCCAGTTGGCGATAACCAAATTGATAATTTGGTGATTACCAGTACCGGCATTTATTGTATTGAAGTCAAGGTGCGCAAAATTGTGGGGAAGCTTTTCGACTTTAACCGGCTGGGCCGGGGCATTTATGATCAGATTAGCTACCACAAGGAGGCGCTGGCGCAAGTCCTGCAGCCAATAGGGATCAGTCCCAATTTTATTAAGACGATTGTGGTGGTGATCAACCGGCTGGGGAATGATGACTTCAAGCTGAAGAACCAGGAGGATCTGCAGCGGGCTGGTTCGCAGGTGGTCAAGCTGTCGGTCTTGAATCTGTTTTTGAGCAATGACGGGTTCGCCTCGCTGAATCAGCAGCAGATCCAGGCAATTGAGCAGGCGATTCAAAGCCAGCGCCTGCCTGATCGGCGGACCTATCCAGCCAATGTCCGTTTTAAGTTGACGCAGGCGCATCTGGATAAAGCCAGACAGATCAGCCAGGCTGTCAGGCTTGGAATTCCGCTTGCGCAGAACGTGACGTATCATGGGCGGTTAAATGATTATCCGCTCACAGGCTTGACCGGAAAGCAGCAGAATATGTTGTGGCTGATCGTGGGCCGGCTTTATGGTTTCGGGTGCGGCACGCTCCAGCTGACCCGAAGTGAGTTGCGGACTGGGGCTGGCTATGGTGGGCGTGATTTTTTGCGGCTTGATCAGCAGTTAAGCGAATTGGCTGAGTTCATGCAACAGAGCAAGCTTTTTCAAAAGGCTAAGTATGAAGACAAGAAATTGACGGTCAGCGTTAGCAAGAAGTACTCGTTCCTGTTTAACGGCTGCACGAAGGACTTCACCTGCTGGAATTATCAATTGCTGCGCCGAATCAGCCTAAACAACGCCAAGACTTTGTTCCGCAAGCTGCTGCAAGCTTCAGCAGCCGGCTGCTACCAGGTGTCCTTTGAGCAGATTCGGGAAATTCTGGCGGTGCCGGATAGCTATTCGAATTATGAGGTAATGAGGAATAAGATTAAGCCCGCTGTACTTCAACTGATACCATTTTTTGGCAATTTGAGCTACGAAGTGGTCAAGAGCGGCAAAGCGAATAAAATTGTTGGGATAACTTTCACTTTTGATAAGTTTTCGCCGGAGGAACTGTTGACCTTAAGAGAATGGCACAAATATTCAACCAATATTTCTGCTAATTCGCATTTATCTCTAACCGAGCAAGTGAAAGCTGAGGAAATTTTAGAAAAGAATTTCGGAGATTGTTTGAAGTAGGTGTTCTATTTTTTTAGGTTCATGTGGCTCAGTAAAAACTGGGGTTAAAATTATTGAAAAAGGCCGTGGCTCAGTAAAAAGCGGGGCTAAAATTATTGAAAAAGACCGTGGCTCAGTAAAAAGCGGGGCTAAAATTATTGAAAAAGACCGTGGCTCAGTAAAAAGCGGGGCTCAAATTATTGAAAAAGGCCGTGGTACAGTAAAAAGCGGGGCTAAAATTATTGAAAAAGGCCGTGGTTCAGTAAAAAGCGGGGCTAAAATTATTGGAAAAGGTCGTGGCCCAGTAAAAAGCGGGGCTAAAATTTTTGAAAAAGGCTGTGGCTCAGTAAAAAGCGGGGCTCGAAGCGATGAACTATCCCCGTTTTTACCGCAGCCACGTCCAAATTACACAAAACTATCCCCGTTTTTACCGCAGCCACGTCCAAATCCCGCAAAACTATCCCCATTTTTACCGTAGCCAGGGCCAAATTTCGCAAAACTATCCCCGTTTTTACCGTAGCCACATCCAAATTACACAAAACTATCCCCATTTTTACCGCAGCCACGTCCAAATCCTGCAAAACTATCCCCGTTTTTACCGTAGCCACGTCCAAATCCCGCAAACTCATCCCCGTTTTTACCGCAGCCACGTCCAAATCCCGCAAACTCATCCCCGTTTTTACCGTAGCCACGTCCAAATCCCGCAAACTCATCCCCGTTTTTACCGTAGCCACATCCAAATCCCGCAAACTCATCCCCGCTTTTACCGTAGCCACGTCCAAATCCCGCAAAACTATCCCCGTTTTTACCGTAGCCACGTCCAAATCCCGCAAAACTGTCCCCGTTTTTACCGTAGCCACGTCCAAATCCCGCAAAACTGTCCCCGCTTTTACCGTAGCCACGTCCAAATCTCGCAAAACTCATCCCCGTTTTTACCGTAGCCACAGCCAAACTCCCGCACCGCCCCCCGTGAGCCCCTAATTTTGCAAGGAGGGCGAAATTTTGGTATTCTATAACGTTAAAGATCTTTTAGCGAAAAAGCAGTTAGAAAGGAAGAAAAAATGATTAAATTGCTTGCAACCGACATGGATGGAACTTGGCTGACTTCCAAGAAAACCTACGACCTGGACAAGTTCGCGCAAATCATGGACCTGGCCAAGGAAAAGGGGGTCAAGTTCGTCATCGCCAGCGGCAACCAGTATGAAAACCTGGTGACCCGTTTCCCGAAAGAATACCTCAGCCAGCTCTATTTTGTGGCTGAAAACGGGGCTTATGTCCTCAAAGGCCGGGAAATCCTCAACATCGTGGACTTAAACAGCGATGAACTGGCTACGATCCGCCAGATCAAGGAAAAGTACGGCCAGGACCACCCGACTGTCTTGGCCGGGGTGAATAGCGCCTACACCTTGAAGAGTTATGGGGAAGAATTTTGCAACTACCTCCACCTTTTTTACCAGGAACTGAAAGTGGTGGATGACTACGAAAGCGTCAAGGACCGGATCTTCAAGTTTACTGTGGCGACCGAGGAAGGGGAGTCATCAGCCTTTGCCCAGCAGCTCAAGCGGGAATTCCCGAACTTGGACATGGTGGCCGGCAGCGACTCAGCCGTTGACATCAGCAAGCTGGGCATGAACAAGGCGGTGGGTCTCAAGCTTTTGGGCCAGCGCTACAATATCCCGGCTGACGAAATGGTCGCTTTCGGCGACGGGGGCAACGACGTGGCCATGCTGCAATATGTAGGCCAGAGCTACGCGACAGCTACTGCTTTGCCGGAAGCCAAGCGGGCGGCTAACGGGATCATCGGCTCAAGCGATGAAAGTGCCGTCCAGGACAAGATGCTGGACTTGCTGAAGAAGCAATAGAGAAACTAGAGGTAAGTAAATGAGTAAAGCTTTGCGGGTCGTGGACTTGAGCATGAAGTTCGACGACCAGGAGATTTTTAAAAAGCTTAATTTCAGCCTGGAGACCGGGTCCATGACGGCTCTGTTAGGCCCTAACGGGGCCGGGAAGACCACCCTGGTCAGGATACTGATGGGGATGCTGAGCCCGACCCATGGCTATTTTGAGCTGGCTGACGACGTGAAGGTGGGCTATGTGCCCCAGTTCCGCAATATCGACCCGGACTATCCCTTGTCGATCAAGTCTTTTATCGAGCTGAACACGCCTTTTTGGAAGAGCCAGAAGGTTAAGGACCAGGTCAACCATATTTTGCAGGAGACCCACTTAAAGGGCCTGGCGAATACCAGAATGGGGGAGGCTTCCGGCGGGCAGAAGCAGCGGGCCTACCTGGCCCAGGCTCTCTTGGACCAGCCAAACTTCATTATTTTGGATGAAGCCACGGCCAGCCTGGACCCCAAGGCCAAGGAAGAGTTGATGAACTTGATCGCCCACCTCAACCATGAGCACAAGATGACGGTCCTGTTCGTCACCCACGATATTCCTTTGGCCAAGCGCTATATGAAGGACTATCTTTACTTAAGCGACGGGACGGTCAGCCAGGGGAAGATGGAAGATTTTAAGGAGAGTTTCAACTGATGTTTGCCTACGAATTCATGCGCAATGCCTTTTGGGCGGCCACCTTCATCGCGATTACCTGCGGGGTGGTGGGCGTCTATGTCGTGGCCCGCAATTTCAGTTTCCTGGCCCACACCCTGTCGGAAATCGGCTTTGCCGGGGCGGCTTTTGCCGTTTTGATGGGATTGAAGCCTTTGACGGGGATGCTGATTTTTGCCCTCCTGGGCTCGATCGGGGTCGGGGAGTTGTCCATGCGGACTGAGCAGAAGGAGTCGTCGATTTCCGCGATTTCAGCCTTCTTTATCGGCCTGGGGATCCTCTTTTTGTCCCTGTCCAGCTCGGCCAGCAGCTATGCGACCAACATTTTGTTTGGGTCAATTATCGGGGTGTCCAGATCCAGCGTCTACCAGCTGGTTGGCCTGTCAGTGGTCGTCTTGCTGATCATTTTTGTCATCCAGAAGCCCCTGAATTATGATTCTTTTGACCATATCGGGGCAGCGGCCCACCACATCAACACCGGCTTTGTCGGGGTGGTCTTCCTGGTGGCTCTGGCCATGGCGGTTTCAATCGGATCCCAGGTGGTCGGGTCCATGCTGGTCTTTGTCCTTTTGACCATGCCATCCTCAACGGCCCGCTATTTGGGCAAGTCGATTCCCAGCATGTTGGCCTGGTCGGTCGGCCTGGCCCTTTTGGGGGTCTGGACCGGACTGTGCCTGGGCTACGTCACCAACTGGCCAGTGACCTTTTTCATTTCATTAATTGAGGTAACGGCTTATCTGCTGGTTTACTTCACCCACGCCAGAAAGAAGCGGGCATAAGCAAATATAGAATTTAAGGAGCTTTTTTGCTCCTTTTTCTTTTGGCTAAAATTGCTTTTTTATATGCTATACTTGCCTTGAGAGTATTTTTTGCCAGTTAAGCATACAGGCTTTTTATCAAAGAGGAGGATGTAAAAATGATCTACTGTGCTAAATGCGGCGCCAAAAACCAGGCCGATGCCACTTTCTGCGCCAAATGCGGGGCTAAATTAATTAAGCCAACTCAGCCAGCTCAGCCAGTCCAGCAGGTTCAACCAGTTCAACAGGTTCAGCAAGTCCAACCTGTTAAGCCAGCTAAAACAGTCAAAAAGCGGGCCGATCTCAAAAAGGCCAAGAAGTGGAAGAAACCAATCTTGATCACCGCGGCTGTTTTGTTGGTCCTCTTGGCCGGCTACAGCTTTGGCAAGGCCCACTATGCCAAGGACAAGCAAATCGACGAAATCGTGACCCGGATGAAGGACCCAAAGAAAGACCTGTCACCTTACGTTAAGACCGACGACAGCAGCTTTCAGCTGACCAAGGAGAGCGTGCAGCCTCTGCAGGAATACTACAAGGCCAACCAGACCAAGGCCAACAACCTGGGCAGCGAGTGGAAGAGGGAAGATGACTTTGACGATATCTTCAAGGACACCGTTTCCTTAGGCGAAGACGGCCACTACTTTTTCCTTTTCCCGAAATACAAGCTTATGGTTAAGACCTACTCGCCAACTGTTGTGACCAACCACGAGAATTCCGTGATCAAGATGAACGGGAAAAACGTGGGCAAGCTGACCGCGTCTGGTGACTACTACCAAAAGAAGCTGGATCCGGTAATCGCCGGCCGTTACACCTTCTCAGTTTCAGCCAACTTGAGCGGAAAGACCATTTCGCCTAGTCCGGTCAAGCTGGATTTGTTTAGCAATCACCAAGTCAGCTTGAACATCTTGACTGGTAGCTTCACGGTCAGCAGCGTGCCTAATGGGGAAGTCTACATCAATGACAAGAAGGTAGCCGACCTGGACGACAAGGGCCAGGCCAGCTTCAAGGACTATGAGATTACGTCAGGGATGAGCCTCTACGTGAAAAAGTCCGGCATCGGCCAGTCAGACACGATCCACGACTTTGACCAGTACGTGACGGCCCCAGCTGACCAGGAAAATGCCAACGACGATGACGACTATGACTTTAGCGATGACGACAGTCAAAGCAGCGACCAAATCAAGGCCGTCAACGGCAGCTGGGTCTTGACTCCATCCTGGCCAGGCCTGGCAAGCACCGAAGACGCTGAAGACCTCCTTCAGAAGATCTGGGACGACAATGACAGCGAAGATTGGGTCAACGGCAGCAGCAATACTGGCTACCTCAGCATCAAGAAGCTGCACGACAACTGGGATGACTCTGATTCAGTCTCTGAGTACAACGAAGTCGTCAGTGTCCTGTCCACCAGCCCGGCTGGCAGCGGCAAGACTTATGTCAACTACACGGTAACCCACAACCTCTCTTACACCGGCGACAAGGATGACACCAGCGTGACTGACACTTACCAAAACGGGATTATCAGCCAGGACAGCGACGGTGACTACGTTTTGGAAAAATTAGGCACTCCCAACGCTAAATAGCAAATTTTTTTAAATCTTTTTTCGCGATCAAGCAAGAGAACTTTGTTAACAAGCAAGTTTGTGAAAAAATATATAGAGCCCCGCAATGGCGGGGCTTTTTTGGATCCCTCTTTTAGCAAGCGGAAACATTGTGAAATAAATTCAAGCACGGACGTTGATATATCAAGGCTTTAAATCAATATTCACATGAATTTTTAAGCGCTTTCATGTACAATAATCTTTGTGGAAAATACTTATAGAAGGAGCTACATGAATGTGGGTTAAATTCATTTTTGCCTTGATCCCGATCGTCTGGCTGATCGTCTCTCTGACAGCCTTGAAGATGCCTGCGGCCAAGGCAGCCGTTATTTCTCTTATCCTGGCAATCATTCTGGCCATTACGGCCTTCCAGCTGCCAGTCGTTGATACTTTGACCGGGACTTTGGAAGGGATCCTGGGCGGCCTGTTCCCGATTGTCTACATCATCGTGGCCGCCATGTTCACCTCCAAGGTAACTTTTAAATCCGGCGCCATGCAAAAAATCCAGGACATGCTCTGTGGTCTGACGACCGACAAGCGGGTCCTGGTCCTCTTGATCGCCTGGGGCTTCGGGGGCTTCCTAGAAGCCATCGCCGGCTTCGGGACTGCTGTTGCCATCCCGGCCAGCATCTTGATGACCTTCGGGATCGACCCGATTGAAGCTTCCGTTATCTGCCTGGTGGCTAACACCACGCCAACTGCCTTCGGGGCGGTCGGCCTGCCAGTCATTACCTTGGCCCAGACTGCCGGCCTGGACGTGATGAACACGGCCTTCGTGGTTTCTCTGCAGCTGAGCGTCTTGATCCTGGTCATCCCTTACATCCTGGTCGGCCTGGTTGGCGGGGGCGCCAAGGCCATCAAGGGGGTAGGCTTCATTACCTTCATGTCCGGTCTGGCCTTTGCCTTGCCGCAGATCCTGGTTGCCAAGTACGTTGGGGCGGAACTGCCAGCCATCGCTGGTTCCATCATCTGCATCCTAGTCACGGCCTTTTTAGCCAAAAAGCACAAGGATGCTCCGGAATACGCGGCTTCAACTGAAAAAATCGCCAAGCACTCAGCTGGCGAACTGCTCCAGGCCTGCGCGCCATTCATTCTGGTTTTCGTCTTCGTTTTGGCCGCTTCCTCCCTGTTCCCAGCCGTTAACAGCCTGCTCAACTCCGCGACTGTCAAATTCCAGGTTTACACTGGCAAAAATGCTGGTCAGTTCAGCCTCAACTGGCTGTCTTCACCAGGGACTTTGATCTTGGTTGCCACCTTTATCGGGGCCTTGATCCAGGGCTTGAGCGTTAAGGAAACTTTTGGCATCCTCTGGGACCTGATTAAAGGAATCGGCAAGACGGCGGTAACTATTTCCGCTATCGTGGCCCTGGCTAAGGTCATGGGCTACGCCGGCATGACTAGCGCCATCGCGGTCGTTCTGGTCAAGATCATGGGTCCGGTTTACCCATTGATCGCGCCAATCATTGGTGCTTTAGGTACTTTCGTGACCGGGTCAGACACCAGTTCAAACATCCTTTTCGCCAAATTGCAAGCCTCAGCAGCCCAAAGCCTGGGCGTGAACCAGACTTGGGTCGTGGCCAACAACATGGTCGGGGCCACTGCCGGGAAGATGATTTCCCCGCAGTCCATCACGGTTGCGTCTACGGCTATCGGCCAGGAAGGCAGTGAAGGCACGATTTTGAAGCAGGCCTTCAAGTGGTGCGGGATCTACACCGCCATCATCTGCGTCTTCCTGTACGTGGTCGGCTTGGCCACGGGGCAATTGCACTTTTAATTTTTTAAGCTGATCCTAAAAAGTAAAAGATTGGCCCAAAAGTAAGCGATTAATGCTATGATAAATCTTGTAAGTAAACAGTAATTGATAGTAATTTTTAAATGATTGAGGAGATTTCCATGACACATTACATCAAGGGCTTCCCGCAAAGCGAAGCAGATGAAGACTTAAAATTCGTTAACGTCGATGAGCTTGAAGAAAGAGCCAAGGAAGTAATGCCGGAAGGGGCTTACTACTACGTGGCTTCAGGTTCAGAATACGAATGGACTTGGAGAAACAACACTACTGCCTTCAACCACTACCAAATCGTTCCCCGGGCCTTGACTGGGATGGACAACCCGTCAACTGAAACTGAATTTTTGGGCATGAAGCTGAAGACGCCGATCATGATCTCACCAATTGCTTGTCATGGGATCTCCCACGCTGATGCTGAAGTAGCGACCCAAAAGGGTGCTGCTTTGGCCGGGGCCATGTTCACTTCCAGCACTTACGGCAACAAGCCGGTTGAAGAAATCGCCGCTGCCGCGCCAGATGCTCCGCGGATGTTC
This sequence comes from Lactobacillus sp. WILCCON 0059, assembly GCF_057197985.1. Lineage (NCBI taxonomy): Bacteria > Bacillati > Bacillota > Bacilli > Lactobacillales > Lactobacillaceae > Lactobacillus > Lactobacillus sp. WILCCON 0059. The sequence goes on along the minus strand of NZ_JBUBHN010000001.1, from coordinate 2,181,733 downwards.
CAGCTTTACCTGTCAAAGAACTGGGACTTCAACAAGATGGTCTTTGACGCCATCAACGCGGCCGGCTACAAGGCCATCCTTTTGACGGTTGACGCTTTGGTATCAGGCTACCGGGAAGCCAACCTGCGGACCAACTTTGCCTTCCCGGTACCGCTTGACTTCTTCACCCGTTTCCAAGGTGCCAAGGGTGAAGGGCAAACCGTTGCGCAAATGTACGCTTCCAGCGCCCAGAACATCGGCCCGGACGACATCAAGCGGATTAAGGAAATGTCCGGCTTGCCAGTTATCGTCAAGGGGGTCAACTGTGCTGAAGACGTTGAAGTTGCTTTGACTGCCGGCGCGGACGGCGTTTACGTGACTAACCACGGTGGCCGGGAAATCGATGGTGCTCCGGCAACTATCGACGTATTGCCAGAAGTCGTTGAAGCAGTCAACGGCCGCTGCCCGGTTATCTTCGACGGTGGCGTTCGCCGGGGTTCCCATGTCTTCAAGGCTTTGGCTTTGGGTGCTGACCTGGTCGGCATTGGCCGTCCTTACCTTTACGGCCTGGCTTTGGGTGGCCCGCACGGGGTTGCTTCAGTCATCAACGAATTGAACGATGAATTGAAGATCGACATGCAACTGACTGGCTGCAAGACGATTGAAGACGTTAAGCACGCCCGCTTGACTGACTTCCAGTACGCTGGCGACACCAAGCCATCCAGCACTGACCCGCGGGTGCGCAAGCCATACCCAGTTACCGCGGCTAACCAAATCAAGGCTGAACCAGACGCGGCTACTGGTGCTTCACACCACTAAGATTGAACATGTATCAAATTTAACAGCAAAAAACGAAGTTGCTCTCTTTGAGCAGCTTCGTTTTGCTTTCTATAATTTTTTGATCAAGTCAGTAAATTCGTCCAGTCTTTCTTCGAAGACCTTGAAGGCATCTTCCAGGTAGTCGGACTTGGTCATGTCGACGCCGGCCTTTTGCATGATGTTGATCGGGTAGTCGCTGGAGCCGGACTTGAGGAAGTCCAGGTACTTCTCCTTGTCTTCCTGGCTGCCGTAAGTAATCTTGTTAGCCAGGGCAGTCGCCGCGGCAAAGCCGGTCGCGTACTGGTAGACGTAGAAGTTGTAATAGAAGTGGGGGATCCGGGCCCATTCCAGGTCGATGTCGCTGCCCAGGCTGATCGCCGGGCCGTAGTACTGCTGGTTGAGCCGGTCGTAGAAGCCGCACAGGTAGTCAGCCGTCAAGGCTTCACCCGCCTGGTCGCTTTCGTGGATGAACTTCTCGAATTCCGCGAACTGGGTCTGCCGGTAGATCGTTCCCTTAAAGGAGCTCAAGTAGTAGTTGAGCAGGAAAGCCCGGGTCTTTGGATCCGTCACCCGGTCCAGGAAGTAGTTGGTCAGCAGGTTTTCATTGGTCGTTGAGGCGATTTCCGCGACAAAAATCGGATAGTCCCCGTACACGTATGGCTGGTTTTCCCGGGTGTACATGCTGTGGACGGAGTGGCCGGTTTCATGGACCAGGGTGTAGAGGGAATCCAGGTCTCCCTGCCAGTTCAAGAGCTCATAGGCGTCGGTGTCATAAGCCCCGCCGGAGTAGGCTCCGCTTTGCTTGTGCATGTTGGCTACGTAGTCGATGCAGCGGTTGTTGAAGAGGTAGTCGACGTGCTTGACATAGTCCTCACCCAGAACCTGCAGGGCCTCTCTTGCCTGGGCCTTGGCTTCATCGAAAGTATAGCTGAGGCTTGGCTTGCCCGTGATTGGCACGTACATGTCCCACATTTGCAGGTCGCCTTTAAGGTCCAGGATCTCTTCTCTTAAGTTGACATAGCGGTGCAGAAGGTCCAGGTGCTTGTGAACGCTGGTCAAAAGCTGGTTGTAGACTTCGACAGGGATGTTGTTTTCAGACAGAGCCGCGGCCAAGGCGTCCTGGTAGTGGTGGGTCTGGGCGTCAAAGTTGTGGGCCTTGACATTGCCGGCCAAGGTGGAGGCAAAAGTTGACGCAAACTGGCCATAGCCAGCGTAAAGGGCGTCAAAGGCATCCTCTCTGACTTCCCGGTTTTGGGACTGGATCAAGATGTCGTAGTTGGCTTCCGTCAGTTCCACTGCTTCCCCGTCTTCATCTTCAATGTAAGGGAATTGCAGGTCAGAGTTGGTCAAGACATTGAAGGTGTTGGCTGAAGCTGACAGGGCATCCCCGGCCGCCGATACCAGCTTCTCCTCTTCAGCTGGCAAAACGTGTTCTTCCTGCTTGACGATCTGTTCCAAGTAGTGCCGGTAGTTTTCCAGCCTTGGCTCTTCCTTGAAAAAGGCGTCCAGGGCCTCTTTCCCCAAGGCTAAAACAGCCGGCTGGATGAAGGCAACAGCGGCCTGGTATTCAGCAGCCAGGCTCTGGCCGCGGGAATTGAGGGCCAAGTTCTTTTGGTTGCTGGTGTCGACGTCGCTGGCCATGCTGGCATAGACGTAGATCTTGGACAAGCGGCGGTCAACGGCGAAAATCTGGGTCAAGCGGTCATAGAGGACAGACGCGCTTTCCGTGAAGCCGTCTTCCAGGTCCGGCAGGGCCTTGACTTCCTGCTTGACTGCCTTAAAGGCGGACTCCCAGTCCGCCTCAGTCTTGAAGACCCGGGTCAAGTCCCAGGTCTGCTCTTTGGGAACCTCGCTGCGATAAGGGATTTCCATACAAGTACCTCTTCTTTTTCACATTACTTTACGTTCTATTTTACGATACTTGATATTCTACTCTCAAAGCGGCTTTTTGCCAAAAAAATAAGATAGTCTAAATATTCCCCCGTCTGGTTTATTAAACGGCTTTTTAATGAGAAAATAAACAATAGCAAATTACTAAAGGGGTCAATCCATGGAAGAGCAACACAGTAGAAGACAACAGAAAATATTTCGCAATGTGACGCTCGTCCAGGCCGGCCTTTTGAAAAAATCCCGCCGCCCCGTGCCAACGATTATCGGTCTCTTAGTGACCTTTGTCGTTATGATCGCGGCGACTTGGGGGGCGCATGCCTACTTCTCCCTGCATTCAGCCCTGGTGAGCATGAACGGCAATAACGGCAATACCGCGACTAGCGCCCGGATCGCGGCCAAGAAGCCGATCTCGATTTTGGTTTTAGGGGTCGACCAGGGGCTGGAAGGGCGGCATGATCAAGGGAATTCAGACACCATCATCCTGGTGACCGTCAACCCGACGACCAAGAAGGCGACCATGACCTCGATTCCCCGGGACACCTTGACGGAGATTCTGGGTGAAACGAGCAGCCAGAGCTATTACATGTTCAAGGTCAATTCCGCCTATCAGTTTGGCGGCAGCAGCGGGTCAGTCAAGACGGTTTCGGCCATGCTCAACGTGCCGATCAACTATTATGTGGAAGTTAACATGAAGGCCTTGAAGAGCCTGGTCAACGCTTTAGGTGGGGTCGACGTCAACGTGCCTTTCAGCTTCAGCTATGACTGGTGTGACTTCCATAAGGGCAAGCAGCACCTGGACGGCCGCCACGCCATCGCTTATGCTCGGATGCGCTATGACGACCCCCGGGGGGACTACGGCCGGCAAATGCGCCAGCGGCAGATCATCCAGGCCGTGGTCAAGAAGGGCCTGTCCGTCAACGGTTTAGCCAACTACCAGAAGCTGCTCAAGGTTTTTGCCAAGTACGTCAAGACTAACTTGACTTTTGGCGACATGACCAGCCTGGCCATCAACTACAGAAGCGCGGCAAGCAACATCTCCAGCGGCTACATCCAGGGCCACGACGCGACGATTTCCGGGACCAGCTTCCAGATCGCGTCAACTGAAGAACTGCAGAAGTGGTCCAACAAGCTGAGAAAGAGCCTGGGGCTGCCGACGCAGACCTTGACCAACCAGGAAACCCGGCAGAACAGTCTGAACGAGACTTACAACGGGGTCGACTTCTCCAGCAATGAGACCATCACCAACTACACGATTTATGAAGCCAACTCAATTACGCCAAGAAGCAGTGATTCTTGGTAGGAAGTGGAAAAAAGACAGCAAATCATGCCTCTAGCTCAGCTAGGGGTATTTTTTTGCGCTTATGAGCCTTTTTTGCCCGATAATGACTTCTTGAAAAAAATAAGAGGGAAGGCACTAAACTAATAGGCAAAAGGAGGCAGGGAAAAATGGAAAACCTGATTGAAGAAGTTTTGAATTTGCAGCTGAAGAAGGCAAAGAAGGATAAAAATGGTGACGTCCGCCGCAGCTTGATTTGCTTTCACACCATTTATGGCAGCTTCTACGGCTTTTTTGACAACTTGTTCAAGTAAAAATGAAGTACGCGATCGAGGACTATGTGCCCTTTCTCTTGGCTGAAAAGAGCAGCTTTTTTGAAGACGCGGCGCCTAAAATGCAGCCTTGTCAAGTAACTAAGCCAGCAGCTTGGCAGACCTGGAGTGACCGCCACTGGACCTATATGTTGGCGCCTGGCGAGCTGCCGGCGCAGGGGTGGAAGATCCACTTGTCAGCCGGATACAAGGACGAAGGAGAGCTTTTAAGGGCAGCAGCTGACTATCTTTTTAAGCAAAAAATCAGCTTCAAGTTCACGGTCAGCCGGGGCGAATGGATCGTCAAAAACTCCAAAAACGCTGACCGGACTGAGTCGGGCAAGTTTATCACGGCTTATCCAAAGGATACGGAGCAGTTCAAGCAGGCCGCGGCTGACTTGGCGGCTTTAACGAGTGAGTATGATTTAGGGCCCTATATCCTGTCTGACAAGCGGTATAAAAGAAGCAATGTCTATTACCGCTATGGAGCCTTTAAGGAGCTCCGCGATGAGGCAGGCAACTATTGCATAAGGGACGAGCAAGGTCAGTTAGTGCCAGACCAGCGTCTGCCTTATTACCAGCAGCCAGATTTTGTGTCAGATCCTTTTCCAGCTGAAAAAAGGGCAGGCCGCGGCGATTTTTCCCGCTTGAGTCAGTACAATATTTCGTCAGCCTTGCTTTTTAGCAATGCCGGCGGGATTTACCTGGGGCAAAAATCCGGGCAGAAGTACTTGATCAAGGAAGGCCGGCAGGGAGCCGGGATCGACGCGAACCTGCGGGATGGCTTCAGCCGGATCAAGCATGAAGCAGAGCTCTTAAGGCAGCTGCAAGACTCCCCATATGTCATTAAGCTGCGGGATTCTTTCCAGGTTTGGATTCATTATTATCTGGTCGAGGACTATCTGCCAGCAGAAAACTTGGACCAGCTGATCAAGGAAAAGTATCCTTTCCAGCAAGATCATGGCCGCTATCTGAAAATGGTAAAAAAGCTGGCCAAGCAGCTGTTTGCGGCGGTAGAGGACATCCACCAGCGAGGGATAGCCATTGGTGACTTGCAGCCAGGCAATGTTCTTTTGGGCAAAAAGGGACCGGTATTGATTGATTTTGAACAGGCAGGGCCACTTGATCAGACTTATGAACCAGGCTTGTCCACGCCAGGTTTCAGCGACCTGCAGGCCAAAACCATGGGCCAGCAGGATTGGTTATCTTTATACAAAATGATTGAATACACCCTTTTGCCGGTCATCGACGTCAGTCATTTGGCCAAAAAGCCGGAAGTAAGCGAAGCAGTTAGGCAGGAAAATCTGGACCCGGCAGCGGGAGATTTTTTGCGGAAATTCAAAAGAGAGTGTTTTGAAAAAGCTGACCTAACTTTGCCAAAGTTGCCAGCGGTAGAGCAGAAGTCTCTGGACCAGTTGATTGCGGGCATCAAGAGAGGGATCGACGCGAATATCGATTGGACAAGTCAGCGTTTGATCAAGGGCGATATTGCCCAGTTTATTGAGCCGGCAGGGATGCTGAATATTGAAAATGGAGCGCTGGGCCTGGGCCTTGTCTTGTCCGCTTTGCCGGAAGACCGGGAGCCTTTTAAAAAGTGGTGCTTGAAAAATCAAAAGGCAATTTGCCAGGCAAGTGAAATGGATCATGGCCTCTTTACCGGCGCGGCCGGGATGGGGGCAGTCTTGTATTCAGAAGTTGACCAGGAATTAGGCAAAAAGCTGATCGATGGAATTGAAGTTGATCAGATGAAAGACTTGTCGCTAGAGAGCGGCCTGGCGGGGATAGGTCTGGCCAAATTGTCCCTGCAGCTGCTTGAACCAGATGAGGCTAGAAAGCAGGAGCTGGTAAAAATTGCCCAAGAGCTATTAGCTGGCTATGATGCTTGGGAGGAAGCTGGCTTGCTTACTGGAAAATTAGGGATGCTTCTTTATCTTGAAAAAGCTGGCAAGTACCTGGACCAGAATAACTTGCTAAAAGCTGCAGAAGAAAGGCTGAGTACTTTTTTAGAGCAGGAAGTCAGTCAAATAAAAGGCGGAACTTTTTTAAAAGGGGAAGTCAATGGCGAGGAAAGCTATCTGCCCTATCTTAATTCGGGTTCCTGTGGCTTGCTCCTGGTCCTGCTGGACTTCGCGAAAGACGGGGTCAAGGTTAAAGGCGACAGCAGGATGATCAAGGGCTTGATCGCGACTAACCGGGTCAAATTAGCCTACATGAATGGCCTCTTTGACGGCTTCGCGGGACTTATGCTGGGCGACATCGCGGCAGAAAGTCTGGGTTATGAGGGCTTTTTGGAAGAAAAACTGCAGCACTTGGCCAACTACTTGGTCTTTGATGAAGACAGGATTCTGCTTCCTGGAGTCTATGGCTTGAAAAATTCCCTGGACCTGGCCACCGGTGCCGTTGGACTTTTGGCCATCTTGCTGGGCGCCAGGGACCACAATTGGGGCAAGTGGCTGCCAGTCATTGGGAATGAAAGGTTCTTGTTTGCGGATTAGAAAAGAGGTGAAAGAAGATGCAAAACAGTAATCAGGATATTTTAGGCTTACAAGGCTTAGATCCAACGGTTAGCTTTATTAAGAGAAAGAGTCATAAGCGAGGTAGTACTTACAAGATTTCACTCATTTGCTGGAACAGAATTAAGGCAATTTTTGGTTAATATTAAGGCATAAAGGCGCAACTCAGTTGCGCTTTTTGTTGTATCATGAGGACTGAAAAGGGAACGAAGCGAAAACAGGATGGATAGATGATTTTATTGTATCTGCTTGATGCCGGCACCATGATGCTGGCGCCTATGATTGATATTGCCTGCTTTTTGCGGCTGCTTGACCAGCGGCTAGTTAGCCGCCGAGCTTGGACCATGTTTTTTGGCATCTGGCTCATTGGTGTGATTGACGGGATCACAATTGAGTCGGTTCCGTCCTATTTCATTGACCTGCAATTAAAAATCTTTGAGCTGACCCTCTTGGTTTTAACCCAGATCAAAGGCAAAAAGGTCAAGCAGGCAGTAAGCGCGGCCTTAATTATTGGTATTATTGGTTTGCTAGAAGACATCATAGTAAATATCATCAGCTGGTCTTTTCCGGAAACTCTTGCGGCCAGCTTGTGGATTGATCTTGGTCTCCTGCTGGCTGGCTTTTTGCTCGCTTGGCCGCTTTTGCCAAAAATCCGCAAATATATCAGCGACGTCCGCTATCAGACGAACTGCTTGTTTCTGCTGTCCTACCTGTATGTCTCGACAATTTTTGCCTACGTCGTCGGGATGCAGGTGAAGAAGATGTCGGTTGGCCTGGCGATCCTCTTGGGCATCTTGGCCGTTCAAGGCATCTATGCCGTGCTCAGCTTTAGTCTCAGTATCAAAAATCAGACCGCCCTTTTAAACGAAGCAGAAGAGCGGCACCTGCAAGCGCAGAACCGCCAGCTCTATGAGTCCAACCAGCAGCTGAAGAGCTACGCGGCTTCTTTGGAGCAGGATGAGGACCGCCTCCGCCGCTTCAAGCACGACTACCGCAATATTCTGAGCAGCCTCAAGCTGGCAGCGGCCCAAAACGACTCCCAGCAGCTTTTGGAGAAGCTGAATGAGTACTCAAGGGAAAACTTTGATGAGCATGCCTTGGCCAAGTTTCAAGATGTCAACCATATCCATGACGATTTGCTTAAAAGCATCGTGATTACCAAATTGTCGAAAATCTACGATCAAGGGATTCCCTACCGCTTCAGCTGCCAGAAGGACATCGACCACCTGCCTTTGGTCTCTGAAATGGAAAAAATGGACCTGGTCCGGGTCATCGGGATTTCTTTTGACAATGCTATTGAGGCCAGCAACGGCCTAAAAGGCGGCCGGATTGAAGCTATGTTCTACCAAGAAAACGGCGATTTCGAATTTGTCATCAAAAACAAGACCGCCGATATCCCATCTCCGCGGATTTTTGAGCCAGGCTACACGAGTAAGGACCAGCATGCCGGCCTGGGCTTAAGCAACGCCTTGGAGATCGTGAACAAGTATGCCGGGCAAATGATCGTTGATATAGATACGACAGGCAACACTTTTACATTTAGTCTGATGGTTCTGAAGGAGGGAGAAAAATAAAGTATCCAGTTTTTATCTGCGACGATGAGCCAGACCAGATCGATTTGGTCAAGGACTGCATCAAGCGGGCGCAGATTATTTTAAGCGATGAAGAAGAGCTGGACTTTGCTGTCGTCAAGGCGGCAGGCAGCTACGATGAGGCCCTGGATTTTTTGACCAAAAAGCCGCTCGCGTCCGGCATATATTTTTTGGATATTGAAATCGGCAAGAAGCTGGACGAGCAAAACGGCCTGGACTTGGGCGAGATCATCAAGAAGCAGGACCCCAAGGCCCAGCTGATTTTTGTGACCAGTCACCAGGACATGGCTTTCCTGACCTTCCAAAGACGGCTGGGGGCCAGCAATTTTATCGTCAAAAACGGCAACGTGGACGATTTGCGCCGGGATGTCACTTATTCCCTGGAGCAGGCGGTGGACGCGATCGCCAAGTACCGCTATATCCAGAAAAACACCTTCAGCTACAGATTCGGCCATGACGTCAGAAACATGAGCATGGGAGATGTGGTTTACGTGGAGACGACGTCGGTTCCCCACAAGCTTCGCCTGGTCAAGACGACCGGCTGGGCGGAATTCATCGGCAAGCTGAAGGAACTGCCAGAGAAGTACCCGGCCCTGGTGCAGGTCAGCGAATCCTGCGTCATCAACCCCGCCAACGTTAAAGAAGTGGATTTGAAGGAGAAAAAGCTGACCTTCATCACTGGCGACGTCCAATATTTTTCGGTAAGAAACAGCCGGAAGGTCCGCCAGCTTTTTCAAGAGAAATAGTGATAAGGAGCTGCTCAAAAATGGACACTGGCCAGACCAAAGTTGATGAGACTTTTTATAATGGAGACTTACAAGATGAACCCGAAGTTGATTTTTCCTATGGCAGAACTAAACTGCGGGTTTGGGAGGGATTTGTGGAAGACCTTTTTGAATATCCTAAAATTCCTAAGTCAGAATGGGGAAAAATGAGCCGTGACTATTTCTTTGAGCAAGGCCCTTGGGCAGAAGAGCCTGACTGCTACGTGGACGCGGAAGAGTATTACAATGACTTGCTGAATTATCGCAAGAAGAAATTCCGCTTTGACCAGTCCCGGCAGCTTTGTGACCGGCTCATTGAAATGTTTGCCCAAGCTGCCCAAAAGCATGACAAGGTAAAGATTGTGGTTGAATAAGAGGGTCCAGGGATTCTGGATCCCTCTTATTTTTTCCTTTTCAGCAATAATTTTCCTACTAACCAGGGGGCAAAATACGTTAAGATAGTTGATAGAATTAGGAGGGATTTTCGTGAAAAAACGCTACTATCCATACATCTATGGCGGAATCGCCGGCGTAATGACTTTCATCGCCATGTTCTACATCTGCCGGCACTCTTTCGCCTTGACCAATACCCAGTCCCTGGTCTGGGGCATCATCGGCGCCATCCTGGTCTTCGTGAGCTCGTCTTACACCGAATACGCCATTGCCGAAATCCAGCGGATCTCTGACAAGTACCACCTGGATGAGGAATTCCTCTCCGGCTTGACCAAGCTCAGTCCCAGCTACTTCCGGGTGGCTGACGACCACCTGCACTTGACCGCTCCGCGCTATCTTTGGCCGCGGATCCTCAAGACCTTGCAGAAGTACGACCGTGAGCGCAAGCAGGCGGAAGACTTCCACCTGTAAGAAAGGAAAAAATTTTGAGTTTACTGACCGTCAGCGGCTTGACCCAGGGCTTTGCGGAAAAGACCCTCTATGAAGACGCCAATTTTGTTTTAAACAAGGAAGACCACATGGGGGTCACCGGCCAAAATGGGGTCGGCAAGTCCACCTTGATCAAAATCCTGACCGGGGAAATCCTCCCCGATGAAGGGAGCGTCAAGTGGCAAAACAAGCTCTCCGTCGGCTACCTGGACCAGTACGCCAAACTGACGCCCGGCCTGACCATGCGGGACTTTTTAAAAACTGCCTTTGACCAGCTCTACCAAGATGAAGCCCGGTTGAACCAGCTCTACATCGACTACAGCGAAAGCGGCGATGAGGCCCTGTTGACCAAAGCAGGCCGTTTGCAGACCTACCTGGAAGAAAACAACTTCTACGACCTGGACACTGAAATCGACCGGGTGGCCAGTGGCTTGGGCCTGGCCGAACTGGGCTTTGACCGGGACGTCTCCAAGCTTTCCGGGGGCCAGCGGTCCAAGCTGATCCTGGCCAAGCTCCTCTTAGAGCAGCCCCAGGTCTTGGTCCTGGACGAACCAACCAACTACTTAGACGTCGGCCACATCGACTGGCTGGTCGACTACCTGAATGATTTTACCGGTGCTTTTATCGTCGTCAGCCACGACTATGACTTTTTGGGCCGGATCACCAACTGTATTATCGACATCGACTTCGGGACCATTACCCGCTATACCGGGACCTTAAAGCAGGCCATGCGGCAAAAGGAAGCCAACCGGCAGACCTACCTGAAGGCCTATGCCAACCAGCAGCGGCAGATTGCCAAGACTGAAGCCTATATCAGAAAAAACAAGGCCGGCACCCGGGCCAAAAGCGCCCGGTCCCGGCAAAAGCAGCTGGACAGGATGGAAATTTTGACGCCTCCGCAAAACGGCAAGAAGGCTAAATTTGACTTCCCATACGTTGAAACAGCCTCCAACTTGCTTTTGCAAACGCAGGACCTGGTGATCGGCTATGACCAGGCTTTGGTTAAGGAAGCCTTCAACTTCTCCGTAGGCAATGGGGAAAAGGTGGCCATCACCGGTTTTAACGGGATCGGCAAGACCACTTTGCTTAAGACCCTCTTGGGGCAGATTCCGCCTATCTACGGGGGCTTTGACCTGTCGGCCACGGCTAAGCTGGCCTACTTTAAGCAGGATTTGACTTGGCCCAACCAGAATATGACTCCTCTGCAGTACTTAGAGAGTGAATTTGACCAGAAGAAGCCCAAGGAACTCCGCCAGGCTTTAGCCCGGATGGGGCTGACGGCCCAGTTGGTCATGAGTCCTTTGAAGGAACTGTCCGGGGGCGAGCAGGAAAAGGTGAAGCTGGCTAAGATGCAGTTTGAGCCGGCCAACCTGCTTTTCCTTGACGAACCGACCAACCACCTGGACAATGAAACTAAGGACAGCCTGAGAAAGGCCATCGTCAACTTCCCAGGCGGGGTCATTGTCGTCAGTCACGAACGGGACTTCTTCAGAGGTGACTGGGTCGACAAGGTCGTCGATATTGAAGCCATGAATAATTGATTTAGCTGCCTTTAGGCAGGCTCGCGGTGAAAAAAATGAGCACAGACGCGTACATGAAAAGAGTCGTTCATACTTGTTTGAAGGCTGGCCGCCTCATGCTGGCCGGCGGTAGCGAAATGTACCGGGTGGAGGACACCATGCGCAGGATCGCCATCAACGCCGGCATCAAGGAGGTCAACGTTTTTGCCATGCCAACCGGCCTCTTCGTCAGCCTGGATGATGGGGAATGCAGCACGGTGACGGAACTGGAAACCGTGAAGAAGCGGGCCATCAACCTGGAACTGGTTGACCGGGTCAATGAGTTCTCCCGGGAATTCGCTGACAAGCGGATTGACCTGGAGGAGCTGGAAGAGAAGCTGAGAGAAGTCGAGGAGCAGACCCCGACCTTTCCTTTATGGCTGCAGGTCATCGGGGCCGGGATCTTGAGTGCCACCTTGATGGTCCTCTTTTTGGACGTCTATGACTGGGTCGACTTCCCGGTTGCCGGCCTGATCGGGGCCAGCGGCTATTTGATGGACTCCTGGCTTAAGGGCCACACCAAGGTCCGCTTTTTGGCCGAACTGATCGCGGCCATGGAGATGGGCCTGCTCACCATTATCATCAGCCGGATTTTCCCGGCCTGCAACGTGAACAATATTTTGATCGGGGCCTTGATGACTCTGGTGCCAGGGCTGGCCTTGACCAACGCCTTGAGAGACCTCTTCATGGGCGACTGGGTGTCAGGGATCGTGCGCATGTGTGAGGCGGCGATGACGGCGATTGCCCTGGGCGGCGGCGTCGGGATCATGATTAGATTTTTAGGAGCATAGTCATGCTGGGGATGCAGGTTAGTTTCAACATCTGGGACGTCTTGATCAACTTGGTCTTTTCATATATTGCCACGGTGGGCTTTGCCTTGACGGTGAATATTCCCCACCGGGTGATTCACTGGAGCGGGATCTGCGGCTGCGCGGGCTGGATGGTCTACTGGCTGGTGACGGAGGCCTCTGGCGGGCGGATGATTTCCAACACTCTGGGCGCTTTTGCCGTGGGCTTGGTCGCTGTTGTTTTGGCCAAGTGGAAAAAGTGTCCCGTCACCTTGTTCAGTGTCCCGGGCCTGGTGCCGCTGGTGCCGGGGGCGCCGGCTTACATGGTGGTCAGGCGGCTAATTGACGGCAAGTATATCGCTGCCCAGCAGATGATGATGCGGGTGGCTATCGTGACAGTGTCAATCGCTTTGGGCTTCTTGCTGTCGACCCTGTTTCAAGAAGCCTGGAACAAGTACATCAAGCGGCTCAAGCTGCGGGAGAAGCTGGGCAAGTAGCTTTACAAGGATTGGGAAAGAGCGTATAATCGAATATCGACGAGTCGAGGAAAACGCAAAGGTGCGTATTTTTGAGATAGAGGGCATCAGGCCTTTGGCCAGACGCGGGAAGCGTCGATGCTGACACACCCTTGATGTGAACGAGAAGGAGTCACATTTGCCGTTTGGCAAGTGCCTTGAGTAAGAAAGCCGCTAGAAGCAAGTACGCTTCTGGCGGCTTTTTTGTTGGTTTTGGGTAAAAAATGAAGTAGGATAGCAGCAGGGGAGGGATGCCTTATGGATTCAGAAAAAGAACAAAAGGAATCCCTGGACTACGCGTTTGCCAGGGACAAGTTGATCCGGCAGGGACTTTTGCCGGAGGACCCAATAGTTAAAGCAGATGATGCTTACTGGGAACAATTTAAATAGATGAGCAGACGAAAAATGGAGCAGGGCCAACCTTGCTCCATTTTGTTATTTGCTGTCATTTTACGCTATAACTGCTTTCCTCTTGTCCAATCGAGTCAGAAACAGTGACCTTCCAGCCTATCCCGCTCCGGCGGACAGTGACTTCCTTGTAGTAGGGGAGGTCGGCATCGCCCTTGTCTATCTTCTTGCCGGATTTGGCGAAGAGGGCCTGGTTCTTTTTAACTGTCCGCTTGGTTGAGAAGCTGCTGACATAAGTGGTCCCCATGCCGAAATGGCTGTCGGCCTTGACCTGGTTTAAATAGTAGATGTCGCTATAGCCGTGCTTGGGCAGGGTTTTGTTCAGAACTTCAGTTACCACGCCTTCTTGGGTTGACTTGTAGATCTCGTTGGCCGTAAACAAGACGGAGAAGAGGACAAAGAGCCAGATTGGCGAGGTCAGAATCAGCGTGATGATCTTGTGCTCATGGTAGAGCTGTTTAATTGCCTTCATTTTCTTCCTCCTAATAAAAAATACCCGACAACCATTTTCTACTTCAAATTATAGTCTCCTTATTAAAAAAATCAGCATATTCCAACAAAAAAGCACGTGAAAGATTCACGTGCTTAAAAATTATTCGTTAGACCCTTCCAGTGGCCCTTCTTGGGCGATCGCGTCGGCCTTGGTCGATTCGGTCGTGCCATGCGCGTGCTTTACCGGAGCGTACAAGCTGAAGCACTTCATCGGCTCGTCACCGGCATTGGTGACATTGTGCCAAGTGTTGTCTGGAATGAAGACAGCTTCACCAGCGTGAACAATCTTGTCCACGGTCAAGTTGTCTTTCTCCTTGCCCAGCTGCACCCGGCCAGTCCCACTGACCAGATAGATGAACTGGTCGTTGTCGTGGTGGATCTCCAGCCCGATGTCGCCGCCACCAGCAGGGATGCACATCAAGGTTACCTGGAAGTGGTCCCCCGTCCACAAAGTTTCACGATACTTCTCATTCTCTAAGGCCGCCTGCTTTAAGTCCAAAGCACATGGATCCGGTCCGTAGTCCTTGAAATCAAACATGACAATCACCTTTCTATAGATAAAAATATAATCGCTATCATTTGCTGACGACTTAAGTGTAACACTTTTCTCCACTTTGTTCAAAAAATAATGTCAAATATAGTTGACATTTTAGCTAAGATAGTTGATACTCAATGTAAAGTATATTTGACATCGGGACTTATGAAAGGAAAAATCATGACACTCTTCTTAATCTGTGCTTTGACTATCTGTTTAGCTGTCTACTTTGCCATTAAAGACCAGCAGAATCGCCAGCGGCTGGACGAACGCCAGCTTCTGCTCCGGGGGCGGGGCTACAAATACGCCTTCTGGACAGTGCTCGTCGCCAACATCCTTTACAGCCTGGCCTGCATCAATTTTGACCGGCCCCTGGCCACGCCTTTTGCATCCAGCCTGGCGACCATCATGCTGGGCGGCACGGTTCTGACTTGCTACTGCATCTTCCAGGATGCCTTCCCAGTTAAGGGCCGCTTGAGCCTGGCGGTTGCCTGGACCCTTATCTTCCTTTCCCAGCTCATGATCCAGATTGACGATCTGATGAGCGGCAGAATCGTCTACTTTAAGAATGGGGCGGCAACTGACGCGGCAGTTGGTCCGATGATCTTAGCTGCCTACCTGGCAATCGTGGGCAGTCTCTTGATCAAGGCCGTGATCGACCGCCGGGAGGAGGATTAGCCGTGAAAAATCTGCGCCTTAAAGCGGCCCGGGCAGAAAAAGACCTCTCCCAGCAGCAACTTGCCGATATCGTCGGGGTCTCCCGGCAGACCATAAGTGCTATTGAGAAAGGCAACTACAATCCGACCGTCAACCTTTGCATAGCTATCTGCCAGGCTCTTGGCAAAACCTTGAACGATCTCTTCTGGCCAGAATAGCTGGCTAATAATTCAGCTATAGCCGAAGTTTTTTTCACTGAGATCGCATGTGATTAGAGCTTCTTGAGGGTGGATATGGTAAAATAGCAGAGTAATAGAGAACTTGCCGCGCGGCAGGCTCTATTTCCCGGAGCGGCGGTGTTTTCCCCATGTTTTCGCCGCCCCGGAGGTTATAAATCAGTCGAGTGCTGGTGACAACCTACATTTCCTATTAATCCTAATGAGAACCGGCCCCCTGGCCGGCTCTTTTTTTCGCTTGCACCCGGGGACTTTTTTAGTTAATGTAGATACAGACATAAATGGACGGTGAGAGAAAAAATGCAGATCAACCTGAAAGACTTAACTAAAGCAATCGAAGAACAGACCTACCTGTCTGACATGGAGACCATCAAGTATTCCGAAGTCTCCCGGAGCAAAAAGAAGCTCAGAGAACACGCCTTGACCATGGTCCAGGAAGTGGCCACGGCCTTGAAGAAGGACCGCTTGATGCAGGTTCAGCTGGTTTTGGAAGGGAAGAACCCAATCACTTTTGCCCTGGAAACCAACATCATCAACCTGCCTTTGGCCAACTACAAGAAGCTGATCAACTTCTTTGACGAAGAAGAAGCCCAGCCAGTCAAGGTTTACTTTGAAACGGCCAGTGAATACCTGAACGCTTCCCACTTCAGAATCGACCTCTTCATGGATGGCGACGAATTAGTGGCTGACGTTGAAGGGGCAGCTGACCGCCTGGCTGACGCCATGAGCGAGAAGATCAAGCAGGTCAAGGAAGGCGAAGCAGCCGCCAAGGAAGCGGCCAAAGAAGCCAAGGCCGAGACTAAGGAAGAGGCATAATTATGTGGAGCTGGAACGTACTGGGGGTGGCCCTCTGGGTGGGAGCCATCGTTTACCTGGTCTTTATCGTGCAAAATATCCGGCGCCGGCGGCTGAAGATGATTATCCAGCGCCAGCACAAGTTTGAATGGGGCAACTCCCTGATCAGTCTGCTGGAAGTCGTCAGCTTCTGCCTTTTGGCCGGCTGGCTCTTGGCCATCAGCCTTTTTGACGACCCGAACTTGACGGATACTTCCCGGATTACTTCATCCGTGACCTACCAGCCCCTGGTCCTGCAGCCTAGCGCCAGCCAGAGCTACTATGTCAAGGTCAAGTCCACTAAGAACCGGGATTTGAACCAGCAGTACATTTTTTACGTTAAGGGTAAAAAGTACACCGTGCCCAGCCACCTGGCGACGGTATCTTATAGCAAGGACCCGATCAATGTAACGGCGGCGGCTCTGCCTTTCAGCCGTAAAGAGCTGAAAAAGGAAGATTCCCGCTACCAGCAGGCTTACGTGGCCATCTATACGGCCAAGTACAAGAATACCGCGGTTAACGGGATCGGCCTGCACGCTGGCCGCCAAGCCAAGCGCTTCTACCTGATCCGGGTCCCGGACAGTTCCTTTATTGACAAGGAAAGCAAGTAAGAATTGAAAACAAAGCAAAAATCGCCTTCTAAGTTAGAAGACGATTTTTTATTTTGGTTTGCTATTACTTTTTCTTAAATCTGACTATCCGGAGTCCTGTGCTTCGGCCTTTTTCTTCTTTGATGTAAGCCAGAAGACCGCCGTCGAGGAAGGCGAGCAGCAGGTTAGAGGTCGGGAAGTCCAGGACATTGCCGGACATGTAGCTGGCCCCCAGCAGTAGCGCGCTGGCGAGCAAGAGGCTGGTTAAATAGAAGGTCCGGCAGGCTTTTTCCTTCAGCCACGCAAAAGCCCCGTAAAGAATGATGGCAGGATAGGCGATTAGGTAAAGGAAGGCGCCAATGATCCCCAAGGAGTAGTACTGGGCCGTAAAGTCCCGCTCCAGGTTGAAGATGTTGGTCTGCCGCATATAACCGATCCCCAGCCACTTGTCCAAAGGATCGTTGTCGTACTTGACCACCTGCTTAAGCATGGCTTCTTCGACCTTGCGGTTGGCTAAACGGACGCTGGCCGGCTCTTTAAGCAAGTCGATCCAGAACTGCGGGTCGTACTTATATGGGTAGGACTTAGTGATGAAGCGTTTGTTTAAGGCGTACTTCTGGTAATATTTGGCCAAAAAGTCCTGCTCAAACTCCTTCAGCTTGTCCGGGTCATTCTTGTACTTGGCCAGGCCCGCCTTTAAGATCGCGTTTTCCTTGTCGATCTTGGAGTCGTGGCTGTTTGCCCAGTAGATCTCGTACTTGTAGCGCTGGACAGCCGGGGAGACCTGCCAGCAGACCCCGGTGATCCCGGCTAAGGCCAAGAGGGTGACCAGGCCGCCTTTTGAAAACTTGACGTTTTTTAAGAAAAGCAGATGGACCAGCCAGGCGATCAAGCTGACGGCCAGGGTCCCGGCTAAGCCGTAGAGAGCTACCTTGGTGCCGACTTCCAGCATGGCCAAAGTCTGGCTGAGGGCCAAAAGGGCGGTTTTCCAGGAGAAGCGCTCAAGCAGCAGGTAGAAGACGACCGGGGCCAGCATCAAGAGGATGGCGCTCAAGGTATTGGTAAAGTAGAAGAAACCCTTGGAGGCGCTGTGGGAGTAGCCGTAAAGCGGCCCCATGAACCAGGTGAAGATGTTGCCGGAGATCACCCCGGTTTCGTAGGACTTCAAAGAGACCACGAAGAGGTTGCTCAAGACGATGGTGCCGGTGAAGAGGCCGCTGACCCAGGCGAAGGCTTTTAACAAGAAGTCCTGGCTGATTTCCAAGTTTTTAGTCACCCAGATCAAGGCCAGGGGCAGGAGCATTCTGAAGAGGTAAAAAATCTCCCCGAAATTCGAGTAGCCATAGTCGTTCGGGCTGAGGCTCTTAAAGTTCTGCATGTGCCAGAGGTGGAAGATCCCGTAGAGGACTAAAATAGCCAGGTAGGCCCAGAGCCAGGCCGGGGGCAATTTCTTTTGCCCCCAGACAAGGAGGCCAACCAGGACGACTACTCCGGCGATCCGGATGATGGTCGGGATAGTGAAGGGCAGGATGGTGGCCAATTTCCCCCGGTAGAAGAAGTCCAAATCCAGGAAGGGCTGGAGGAGGATGAACCAGTAGAGCAGGCTTTTAGTTTTTTCTTTCATGTTGTCAACTCGCTTTCTCTACTATCTTAACAAAAAACTCCGCGGGATAACCGCGGAGTTCTCTTACTTGCTCTTCTTGGCCGGAGCCTTCTTTTCCTTTTTGTCCTTATCCTTGTCGTCAGCCTTCATGGTCGGGGCCACCTTTTCGATGGTAATGTTGTTGGTGGAGAGGGCCTTGGCCTTCTTGGCTGACCGGGCCGGCTTCATGTTCTTGAAGTTGACGACCAGCTTGTAGTTGAGGTCGCTGACGGCAGTAGCGTCAACGTCGTCAAAGGAAGTGATGGCCAGGAGGGCGGAGTTTTCATAGATCTTTTCCACCGTGCCTTGGAACTGCTTCTTCAGTTCTTCTTCTGACTTGGCGTTAACGACGGCACCTAATTCAACATCGGCTTTCTTCATGGCAATCTCCTTAATTCTCAAACGGTTAAAATTTCAACTAGGCTATGATATAGTATAGAGCGAAAAAATTCAAGTTAGGAGACTCTCTTTTTGGTTAAAAAAATTATCTTGATCGCCGGTCCCAGCGGGGCTGGCAAGACAACCATATCTGAATACCTGGCTGACCGCTACCAGATCCCCCGGGTGATTACCCACACCACCCGGCCAAGGCGGCCTGGGGAAAGCGAGTCAGCTTACTACTTTGAAGACGATGCCTCTTTTGCCAAGCTGCACTTTTTTGAACATGTCAAATACGGGGACTACCAGTACGGGTCCAGTAAAGAAGGGCTGGAAAGAGCCTGGGCAAAAAGCGACCTGGTCAGCTTGATCGTGGACATCGAGGGGGCCAGGTCCTACATAAAGGCCTTAGGTGACCAGGTTTACTTCCTTTATGTGACCTGCAGCCTGGATACTTTGGCTAAAAGAATGGCTGACAGAGGCGATTCAAGTGACCAGATCAAGAAGCGGCTGGCCGGCAGCGAACTTAACGAACTGCCGGCAGACCTGGAAAATCGCGCCCATGTCCTGGTCAACGACGACCTGGAAGCGACCTATGCCAGCTTGGCTTCCTTGGTCAAAAAGTTACAAGATTAAGCTTTTTCTCATAAACTGTAAAAAAGGCGTGACCTTTTTGAAACAGAATTGAAATATTTCTCCTGTAAGATGTTAAACATCAAGTTAAGAAAAGGAAGTAAATCATTTTGAAGTTCAAGAAGTCATTAGCCAAAGTTTTAGCAGCCGTATCCCTGGCCTTCGCCGGTTTCGCTGTAGTCAACACTGTAAATACTCAAAACAGCACCGTGCAAGCTGCTTCTAAGACCACCAAGCGCAACAAGGTCGTATCCCTGGCCAAGAAGGAAGTCGGCAAGAGCTACGTTTACGGGGCAACCGGTCCTAACTCCTTTGACTGCTCCGGCTTGACTAGTTACGTTTACAGCCATGCTATCGGCAAGTACATCACCCGGACCACCTACACCCAGGTTCGCCAAGGCAAGACGGTTGCCGTTTCAACTGCCAGCCTGCAAAAGGGCGACCTGCTCTTCTGGGGTTCCAAGAGCTCCCCATACCACGTAGGGATTTACATCGGCAACGGCCAATACGTTCACGCCGCTACTCCAAGCCAGGGCGTGCGTAAGCAATACCTGAGCTCCTACTTCTGGCCATCAACTGCCAAGCGGATCATCTAATTAGCAAACTTCAAAATGATCAAATCAGCGTCCTTGAGGCACCCGCCTCAGGGGCGTTTTTCTTTGCCTTTTTTCTGCTAGATTAAAAAGAAAAGTTGGACTTTTAAGGGAAGAATTTACGGAAAGCAAAGTCTGTCAGCCCTTACCTGCCTTAAGGAGGCGGGAGAAAATTAAATAGTTAAGAAGTTAAGCTAAGGGCTTGTAAATGAGAAATGAATTAAATAAAATAGGGGCAATTATTGAAACAAGTAAAGTGAAGTCCTAGAAAAGAAGGTATTCAAGATGAGAATTGCATGTTACGGCGTTAGGCCGCTTGAAAGAAGTTATTTTGAAAAACTGAACAAGTACGACTACGACTTGAAGCTCATTCCTGAATACTTGAACCGGGAAAATGTCACGCAAGCTGCTGACTGCGACGCTGTTCTGGTCCGGGGCAACTGCCTCTGTGACCGGACCAACCTGCAGCAGTTCAAGGACTACGGGATCTCCTGGGTCTTCACCCGGTCAGTCGGCGTGGACCACTTTGATTTGGAAGCTGCTAAAGACCTGGGGATCTCCGTTGCCCGTGTGCCAAACTATTCCCCATATGCGGTAGCCAACCTGGCCTTTACCCTGGGCTTGACCCTGTCAAGACACGTTGGTGAAGCTGCCCATCATGTCCATGAACAGGACTTTGGGATGCACCCGGACTACTTCGCTACGGAATTCAACCGTTTGAAGGTTGGCATCTACGGGGCCGGCAAGATCGGGGCGGTAGAAGGCAAGATGTGGCAGGCTCTGGGCGCTGAAGTTTATGCCTATGACCCATTCCCATCCGACTTTGCTAAGCAGTATTGCACTTTTGTCACAGAAGACGAACTGCTGGCAACTTGTGACATCGTTTCTGTTCACGTGCCATACTTCCCAGGCAAGAACGACAAGCTGATGAACGCCGAATTCGTCGCTAAGATGAAGGAAGGGGCGGTTTTGGTCAACACGGCCCGGGGCGAACTGGCTGATGAAGCCGCTATTGCCGCTGCTGTCTCCAGCAACCACCTGTCTGGCTACGGCGCTGACGTGGTTTCCAATGAAAAGAAGATCATGGGCCACAACTTCGCCTCTGAAAGCGACGTGCCGGACTCAGAAGTTCAGTCCTTGATGGACCTTTACCCGCGGGTGCTTTTGACTCCGCACATGGGCTCCTTTACTGAACCAGCCCTGGAAGACATGATCTCCTTGTCCTTTAACAATTTCCACAACATGGCCACTGAGGGGGCAGTTGATGCCCGCAATGAAGTCGTGGCCGCGCCTGAAAGCTCCTCAGCTGCTTCTGAGAAGCTGCGGGCTTAATAAATTAAGGTTCTGGCTCTTGGCCAGGGCCTTTTTTTACGGAAAAATTGCCGGATGTTAAAAAACTGCAAAGGCTTATTAAAGAAACTGCAAACGGTCTGTAAATTTCCTGTAACACTCATCGGCTATGATATAAGCATCGAGAAAAGAGAAAGAGAGTTACAACGTAATGAAGCAGTTTAAGCAGATCTTAGCAAAATTAACCTTAGCCCTGGCCCTGGTTGTTCCTGTCGCAATCCAAGCAAACAGCCACCAAGCCCAGGCAGCCAGTGTGACGACCAAGCGGAACAAGGTCGTCTCCTTGGCCAAGAAGCAAGTTGGCAAGCGCTACGTATACGGCGCTACCGGCCCTTACAGCTTTGACTGCTCAGGCTTGACCCAGTACGTTTTCAAGAAGGCGATCAAGAAGTCCATCAGCCGGACCACCTACACCCAGGTAAAGAAGGGCAAGACCATCAAGGTTTCAACTGCCAAGCTGAAGAAGGGCGACCTGCTCTTCTGGGGCTCCAAGTCATCTCCATACCACGTTGGGATTTACGTGGGCGGCGGCCAGTACGTGCACGCGGCTACTCCAAGCCAAGGGGTCCGCAAGCAGTACCTGAGCTCCTACTTCTGGCCATCAACGGCCAAGCGGGTCATCTAAATTACCATTACCTGCTAAAATTACGATAACAACGATAAAAAAGAAGGTCGGCGAGGCAAAAATCGCTGGCCTTTTTAAATTGGACTTAATTTTAACAGTCTAGTATTCTTTTTGTAACATTCCTGTAACATTGGTAACCTATTATAGAACTTGCGTAAAAAATCGGAATAGAAAAGGATATCAAAGTTTTGAAGTTCAAGAGTTTATTAGTCAAAGTTTTAATGGCCCTGGCCCTGGTTGCTCCTGTAGCAGCTACTGCCCAAGCTCCGGCAGCCCAGGCAGCCACTGTTAAGGCTGTCAACAAGCAAGTCGTGATCAACTACGTGGCCGGCTACAGCGTTAAGGCCTGGAAGAATTACAAGGTCAAGACCGGCGCGGCCAATGATACTGGCATCAGCTTCAAGCACGGGACCACTTTGACGGTAATCGGCGAAGTCAAGTACAAGAAGCAAACCTGGTACAAGATCGCTGACAACGAATGGGTTCTGGCTTCTTACACTTTGAGTCCTGAAGCCTGGGCAAAGAAGGCAGCTGCTGCCAAGAAGGCCGCTGCCAAGGCAGCTAAGAAGGCTGCGGCGGCTAAGAAGTTGTCCAAGAGCAAGAAGGCTAAGGAAAACAAGGTTGTTGCCTTGGCCAAGGCGCAAGTGGGCAAGCCTTACGTTTGGGGCGCAACTGGTCCTTACAGCTTTGACTGCTCCGGCTTGACCAGCTATGTTTACAGCCACGCTCTGGGCAAGTACATTACCCGGACCACTTACACCCAAGTGCACCAAGGCAAGACGGTTGCTGTTTCTACTGCAACTTTGAAGAAGGGGGACCTGCTTTTCTGGGGTTCCAAGTCTTCCCCATACCACGTCGGGATTTACGTGGGCGGCGGCAAGTTTGTTCACGCGGCTACTCCAAGCCAGGGCGTGATCAAGCAGAGCCTGAGCTACTACTTCTGGCCATCAACTGCCAAGCGCTTGATTTAATTGAGAAATATCCTTTATATGGGACGCCAGCTGGCGTCCTTTTTCTTTTGCCTGGCGATTAAAAAACAACTGTATTTTTTCTGTAACCTTTCTGTAACACAACTTGCTTAAACTAGAAAAAGCGAATTCAATTTAGGAGCGGAAAAAGAAAGATGAAACGGAAATTCAGTTTAGTGCTTTTGTTATTGGCAGCTTGGCTGGGCGGGGCGCAGCCGGCTTACGCGGCAAGTGACAGCCAGGACAGCAATATTACGATCGTGAAGAAGACCATGGTTGCTTACAATAAGGGCAACAAGGTCAACACTTGGAATACTTACGGGACCGGCAAGAAGAATGTTGGCCAGGTTAAGTCCGGCTACAAGTTTACGGCCACGGGTCAAGCCCAGTACAAGGGGCGGACCTGGTACCGGATCAAGAGCAACAAGTGGATTCTGGGCACCAACACGGTGTCTACTAGCAAGTACGCTTCAATCAAGGCAGCCGCGGCTAAGACGGCTAAGCAAAAGAAGGTAGTTGCATTGGCAAACGCGCAAGTCGGCAAGGCTTACGTCTGGGGGGCAACTGGCCCTTACAGTTTTGACTGCTCAGGCTTGACTATGTACGTGTACAAGAAGGCAACTGGCTTGTCATTGCCGCACTACTCAGTCAGCCAGCTCTACTACGGCAAGGCGGTATCAACCAAGAAGTTGGCTAAGGGTGACTTGCTCTTCTTTGGTTCCAAGTCAGCTCCAAGCCACGTCGGGATTTACGTGGGCGGGGGCAAGTTCGTCCACGCCTCCAGCCCGACGGTTGGGGTGATCAAGTCCAAGGTAAGCACGAACCGCTCCAGTGCTTTCTACCCATCCAGCGCGCGGAGAGTAATTTAAGCCGTGTTCTTATCTTGCTATTTTCCTTCAGTCTAAGTAGAATGAACTTGAGCCGGTGACGGCCAATTTTAAAATTATTTAAATCTTTTGATTAGTCGTCGATACGACGGCTTTTTTGATTGCCAGCAACTTTGCTTGCATTTTTCCACTAAACTGCGTAAAATAGGCAATAGAAAAAGGACGAGTGCGGGAACACCCATCCTTTCGTTGATTGAGCCGGTGACGGCCAATTTAAAAGTTTACACGTTTGAATTAGCCGTCGTTACGACGTTTTTTTGTTTGCCGGCAACTTTGCTTGCATTTTTCCGCTAAACTGCGTAAAATAGGCAATAGAAAAAGGACGAGTGCGGGAACACCCATCCTTTCATTGATCGAGCCGGTGACGGCCAATTTTCAATTTAGTTAAATTAAGAAATTAGTCGTCGTTACGACGGCTTTTTTGATTCTTACGCTTCTTGTTCTTCCGGCGCTTCTTCCGGTGAAACTTTCCACGCAGTCCTCGTAGGCTATCAATAAACTTGCAAGCTTTCGCTGACGCAAAAGCACCGGCTTCAAATAGACAGCCAAGGCCTAACAGAAACACGGTAAGCTCGTTTACGATTTCGATCGCATAAACCATTACCGGTGGCTCCTTTCCGTAATGATAGGAAGGAGCCGATGAAAAGATCAAGGGCATCACTCCCTCCGTAGAGGCCGCCACCGTTATGCTCAATCGGGAATATTATAGCACGTGTGTTTGGCAAAAGGCTAGTATTAACTAGCAACTTTGCTTGCTATTTTCTTCCAAACTGCGTAGAATGATTTTGTGCGGTAACACTCAGAATTGAGCCGGTGACGGCCAAGTAAAATATTATTTCAATTTCATTTAGCCGTCATTACGACGGTTTTTTTGTTCCACTAGGACAAGCTACAGCGATTATTCAACACTTGCATATTTCCAGCGGGGAGGGTGACAGCGCCTTCCCCGTTTTTGTAATCATTTTGTAATCATCAGGGGGCTTGCGGGCCAGGGGGGCAAGCGCTTATTATTAATATTAGGTATAAATTTTGCTTCCGCTGGAGGAAAAAATATGGGTAATGCAAGATGGATTAAATTCATGGGCGCGGCGGCGCTCTTTTTCGGGGGACTGGGCCTAGGCGGCCAGCCAGCTAACGCGCAAGTTAAGGGTCACCTTTCCAAGGTCCAGGTAGTCAAGAAGGCTCCGGTTTGGACCAACTACAAGAAGGGCAAGAAGACCCACAAGTACCTTAAGAAGGGTACGGTCAAGCAGGTCAAGGCCTCAGCTACTGACAAGAAGCACAAGGTCTGGCTGAAGGTTGGAAATAAAAAGTGGATTGCCAGCAAGTACACGGTTGTCTTGACGACGACCAAGCAGACTGCATCCAAGACTCCTTCCAACCCGGTCTTAAACACCAATCAATTGACGCAAGCTGCTTCTTCTCAAGCACCCGTTGGTTCATCTTGGCGGCAAAATGCCGTGGTAGCCTTAGCCAAGGCGCAAGTCGGCAAGGCTTATGTCTGGGGTGCGACTGGCCCGACCAGCTTTGACTGCTCCGGCTTAGTCCAATGGGTCTACAAGACCGCGATCGGGCAGACCGTTTCCCGGACTACCTATACCCAGGTTAATGAAGGCGTGGCTGTGCCGGTGTCAACGGCCAGCCTGCAGCCAGGCGACCTCCTCTTCTGGGGGGATGTGGCAGCGCCATATCACGTTGCAATTTACGTGGGCAATGGTCAATATGTTTCCGCCGCTGATGAGCAGCAAGGGGTCATCTTGGCAACCATCAGCAGTTACTTCTGGCCATCAACGGCCCGGCGGATTCTCTAGTTTCCGTGTTAAAATAGAGTTAGCGGTGTAAGGGAGGAAATGAGCATGAAGAAGTCTAATATGATCAAATTTTCTGCTGCAGCGCTGACTTTCTTAGGGATCTCAGCGACAGGGGTCAAGCCGGTCAAGCAGCCGGCCCAGGCCGCCAGCAAGCGGATCAAAGTTATCAGTAAGCAATACGTCACCGTCTGGACCAACTACCAGAAGGGACGGCATGTTGCGACTCATTTAAAGAAGGGCAGCAGCCACTTTGTCTACCAGACGGCAACTGACTCCATGGGCAATCTGTGGTACCGGATTGGCAAGAAGGAATGGGTCATGGCCAAGTACTTTAACCAGGTCAAGTCTGCCAAGAAGGCCGTGAAGGCAAAGAAGGTCAAGAAGACCAAGGCCAAAACCAAGAAAAAGACGGTCAAGAAGGCCCGCAGTGCTGCCAGTCTGGCAGCTTCTTGGTCTGCCCCGATGGGGTCTAAGGCCCGGGCTAAGGCGGTCGTAACCTTAGCCAAGCAGCAGGTTGGCAAGGCTTATGTCAAGGGTTCCAAGGGCCCGAATGCCTTTGACAATGCCAGTTTGGTTGCTTACGTCTACAAGCAGGCAGCTGGCGTCAACACAGGTTCTAGCACTAAGAGCCAGGTCAAGAAGGGGATCGCGGTAGATCCAAGTTCTGGCTTTGCGGAAGGGGACCTGCTCTTTTGGGGTTCCAAGAGCAAGCCATATAATGTAGCTATTTACGTGGGGGACGGGAAGTATGTTACCGCTGCTGGAGACCAGCAAGGGGTCGTACAAGCGAGCCTGTCCACCTACTTCTGGCCTAGTCGGGCAAGAAGAGTCCTATAGTAATAGGAAAGCCAGGCTCTAGAGATAGAGTCTGGCTTTTTACGTGGTCTAAATTTGGTAAGCGGAAAAACGAGCCCGGTCTTGGGGTGACAGGCGGGCAGAAACTTCGATTCCGTCAGCTTGGTAGTCTTCCTTTAATACCCGGGAGTACTGGTGCAGGTAGGCCAGGTCCTTGCCGGCTGTCAGCGGCAGGCGGAGGTCAGTGATCTGGTAATTGCTGAAAAGGCGGGTCGTGATCAGCTTGGCCAGGGCCTGGATTGAAGCTGGGTCAACCGCGCTGTAGAGAAGGTCATTTCCTTCAATCTGCGGGTAGTTCCGGTCAGTCAGGTCAGCCTTGTTGTAGGCGGTGATCATTGGCAGGTCCTTGACCCCGATTTCGTCTAAGACTTCCAGGGTAGTCTTGATCATCTGGTTCATGTTCGGGTCAGCGGCGTCAACGACATTGATCAAGAGGTCAGCGTCCTTGGCTTCCTGCAGGGTCGCTTTGAAGGAGTCGACCAGCTTGTGGGGGAGCTTGGAGACAAAGCCGACTGTGTCGGACAAGATAAAGGAGAAGCCGTCCAGGTCGATCCGGCGCACCGACGTGTCCAAGGTTGCAAAGAGCATGTCCTTGGCCATGACCTGCTTGTCTTCATTGCCAGCCCCGAAGGCCTTGAGCAGGCCATTCATGGTGGTGGACTTGCCGGCGTTGGTGTAGCCGACCAGGGCAACCTTAGGCAGGTGGCTTTGGTTGCGGCGGGCGGCCTTGATCTCTTCCTGGCCCGAGATTTCCTTTAATTCATGCTTGATAGCGGAGATCTGCTTGCCGATGGTTCTCCGGTTCATTTCCAGTTTGGATTCCCCGGCCCCGCGGTTGGCGAAGCCCCCGCCGGTGGAACCGCCGCTGCCGCGCTGCTGGTCAAGGCTGTTTTCAGAAGGGTGGAGGCGGGGCAGTTCATACTGCAGGCGCACCAATTGGACCTGCAGTTTGGCCTGCTTGGTCCGGGCCCGGGAAGAGAAAATTTCCAAGATTAGTTCGGTCCGGTCGATGACGCGGAGTTTGGTCATGTGCTCCAGGTTGCGGATTTGGACTGGGGTAAGTTCATCGTTGACGATGAGGACGGAGGCCCCGAGTCCCTGGGCCAGGTCTTTGATTTCCGTCACCTTGCCCTTGCCCAGGTAGCTGGAGGCGACGATGTTTTCCGCCTTCTGCTGGCTAGAGCCAACGACGGTGAAATTATTGGCCTCTGCTAAATTGGCCAGTTCGGTCATGGAGTAGTCAAAGTTGGGATCGTCAAGGTTGACTCCGGCCAAATAGGCCTTGACTGTATGATTTTGATTGTCGATCATCTATAGCTTCCTTTCTATATTGCAAGACTTAGAATTTGTCCATCTATTTACTATCTATTGTAAAGAAGCTGACGAGAAAAATCGCTGAATTTGCCTAAATTTAGGCAGAGACTGATCAACAAGATAAATGTTAAGAAAATTTGATTCATGGAAATAGATTGGAAACGGTTTAGACCTTTTTTGTGAATGAGATGTGATGTATAATAGGACAATATCATGGATTGTGCTTGGCTTAGTAGCGAAGCTTATCCTACAAGAATAATTAATTTCTTGAAAAGATAGAGATAAAAAATGGGTATGGAATGTAAGGAGAGTAAGAAAAGAGTATTATGACGGAACCTGATCAACAGCATGTTCATCATCATCACCACCATCATCACCATCACCGCCGCCGCAAGCGCCATATCGGCCGCTGGATCGCGGGGATTGTTGGAGTGCTGCTACTTGCAATATTATTAGTAGCTGGTTATGCTTATAAGAATGCTAGGGATGCAGCGACGACGATGTACACGCCGGTCTCGAAGAACACCAAGTCAAACAAGAACCGGTCTAGCTTAGACAAGATCTTGGATGCCAAGAAGCCAGTCAACCTCTTGATTTTGGGGACTGACACCGGGGCTGAAGGCCGGAGCGTGAAGAAATATCACGGTTTGACTGACCTGATGATGTTTATTACGGTCAACCCAAGCAAGAAACAGACGCGGGTAACCACGATTGCCCGGGACTCCAAGGTCAACCTGCCGGACTACCCGGAGGTTTCACCGATCAAGCTGAACAGCGCCTACTCTTTGGGCGGGGTCAGCGAGACGATCAAGACTTTGGACAAGTACTACAGCGTGCCAATTGATGGTTATGTGCTGGTCAACTGGGAAAGCACCATGAGGATCATCACTAAGATGGGTGGGGTGGATGTCATCTCTCCATTGACCTTTGACAATATGGGCTACTCCTTTAAGAAAGGGCAAGCATACCACATTTCCGGCAAGAAGGCCCTAGCCTTTGTCCAGCTCCGCCACGGTGACCCGCGGCAGGACTACGGCCGCCAGGAGCGTGAGCGTCTGGTGATGATGGCTGCAATTAAGAAGAGCGTGTCATATAAGACTATCTTGAACAGCTCATTCATGCAGTCATTGGGTGACAGCCTGCAGACTGACTTGAGTCTGAACGACATGATCAAGTTGGCCATGAATTACCAAGGCGCGACTGACAATGTTAAGTCAGACTACGCTCAAGGGACGAGCAGCAGCGTCAACAATCAAAGATTTGGCAACATGGAAGTTGAAATCATGTCGACTAAGGAAAGACAGCGGATTTCCAACAACATCCGGCAGACTTTAGGAATTAAGAATGTCAACGTTTATAAGGAGGACAACTAGTGAGCGCTGAACAACAGAATAATGAAGAAGTAACCATTGACCTGCGCAGGCTTTTCATCTTGATCAAGAAGCACATCGTCAGCATCTTGATTTGGATGATCGGCCTGGGCTTGATCGCTTATGGGGTTTCAGAATATGTTCTGGTGCCAAAGTACACAGCCAGCACTCAGCTCCTGGTCAATCGTAAGTCAACGGATGCTAATCAAGCTTATGCCAACCAACAAGCTGACGTTAATGCCGTTACCACTTACAAGGACATTATCACTAGTAACGTCATTTTAAAGGGTGCATCCAAGTACCTGGCTAACCCAGTAACCCTGGTTAAGAAGGCTACTCCAGCCAAGAAGGCCGTCTACAAGACCAATGATGATGGGACTAGAACCCTGGTTAAGAAGGCGGTTAAGGCTAAGCCAGCGGTTTACAAGCGGGAAAGCAAGAGCTACTCAGTCTCAGCTAGTGAATTGGCTAGTGCTGTTTCAGTAACCACTACGACTTCTTCTCAGGTCTTCACCTTGTCAGCTACGGCTGAAACTCCAGCCAAGGCACAAGCAATTGCCAATGCGGTTGCCAAGGAATTCAAAGAACAAATTCCAAAGATCATGGACGTTAACAACGTGACTATTGTTGCGGAAGCTTCTAAGGGGACTAAGTCATACCCAAAGGTAAAGATGATTACTGTGGTTGGCGTTTTGGCCGGTTTGGTAATCAGCTTGTTGATCATCATCATCAAGGACTTGTCAGACACGACTGTTCGGGAAGATTCATTCATGACTAACGAACTTGGCTTGACTAACTTGGGTGAGATTTCAAGCATCACGATGCCGAAGGACTGGACCTTTACGGCTAACACGGCTGAAAAGCGCGGCAGTTCAAGAAGACGGGTTTAGGAGGGTTAGCATGGCATTCGGTAGAAAGAAGCATTTAGACAACGAAACGATGAAGAACGGGGCCAAGCTGATTACCCTGGCTAACCCGCAAAGCGTTATTTCTGAACAGTTCAGAAATATCCGGACCAACATCAACTTCATGAACGTTGACAAGGAAGTAAAGACGATTGCCTTTACTTCAGCCATGGCCAGCGCCGGCAAGTCAACGGTCAGCGCTAATGTAGCCATTACCATGGCACAAGCTGGCAAGAAGACGATCTTGATCGACGCGGACTTGCGTCGGCCAACCTTGCACTCCACTTTCAATGTATCCAATAGCAACGGCTTGACGACTCTGTTGACTAGCCGGGCAAAGGAAATGGACGCAAACAGTGTGATTCGGGAAAGCGGCGTAGAGAACCTGTCAATTTTGACGGCAGGTCCGATCCCGCCGAACCCTTCAGAACTTCTGTCTTCCAAGCACATGTTGGATTTGATTGAAGACCTGAAGCAAGAATACGACATGGTTGTAATCGACTTAGCGCCAATTTTGGACGCGGCTGAAACCCAGCAACTGACCAGTTCTCTGGATGGGACGATCTTGGTTGTGCGGCAGGCTAAGTCACAGAAGTCAGCGGTTAAGCGGGCAGTTGAGTTGCTTAAGCTGACTAACTCACCAATCTTGGGTTATGTTATGAACGATGTTGATGCCGATGGGGATGCCGGCTATGGATATGGTTATGGATACGGTTATGGCTACGGTGAAGAAGAGGAGAAGAAGGGCCTCTTCGGCAGAAAGAAGTAGCTCATGCCGGTAGTTGATTTACACTGTCACATCTTGCCAGGAATCGACGATGGTTCGAAATCTTGGGAGGTTTCGCTCAATCTCGCTAGAGCCGCGGTTGCTGATGGCGTAACCCACGCCTTGTGTACTCCACACACATTGAATGGCCGCTACACCAACCATAAACAAGATGTGATCAAGTTGACGGAAGAGTTTCAAGACCGGATTGACCAAGCGGGTATTCCGCTGACGGTCTTTCCAGGACAAGAGGTCAGATTGTCAGGTGGCTTAACTGAAGCCCTTGATAATGATGACATCCTCTTTTGCGATGAAGATGGCCATTATATGCTCTTGGAATTGCCAAGCAATGAAGTGCCACATTACACCAAGAATATGGTGTACGAACTGACCAGAAGAGGAATTACGCCAATCATAGTTCACCCAGAACGGAATAAAGAAATTCTGGCAAATCCGCAGAAATTGCAGGAATTCTTGGAAATGGGAGCTTTGGTACAGATCACTGCCAGCTCATATACCGGCTTGTTTGGCAAAGAAATTGAAGACTGCAGCCGGGAGTTTATCAAGGCTGGACAATGCGCCTTCTTTGCCAGCGATGCTCATGACTTGCCAAGACGGCAATACCAATTGGGTGAGGCGCTAGACAAGTTGGCGAAAGAATTTGGTGAAGAAAAGAAGCAGAAGTACTTGGACAATGCGCAAGCGGTAATCAATGGCGATCCAGTTTACCTAAATTGGCAGCCATTGCCTAAGAAGCGGAAGAAATTCTTAGGACTGTTTTAAAGTAGAAATTTGGATGAAGGAGAGGAAAAAATGGATATGGGATATAGCAGTAGTCCAGCATATGTTAAGCAGTCCAAAGTCAAGGGCCGTCCTCTCTACCATGGGATCAAGCGTCTCTTTGACTTTCTGGCTTCTGCGGTTGCTTTGATTCTGTTGTCGCCGCTTTTTCTGTGGCTGGCGATCAAGATTCATGGCGAAGACGGCGGACCAGTCTTTTACTCACAGATCCGAATTGGCAAAGATGAGAAACCATTTCGGATTTACAAGTTTCGGTCCATGGTGGTCAATGCTGAGAAGCTGAAGAAGGATCTGTTGGAGCAAAATGAAGTCGAAGGGGCCATGTTTAAGATGCATGATGACCCGCGGATCACTAAGATTGGTAAGTTCATCAGAGCACATAGCTTGGATGAATTGCCTCAGCTTTGGAATGTGCTGATTGGGAATATGTCACTGGTTGGGCCCCGGCCGCCGCTGCCAAATGAGGTTGAACAGTATACTGACTATGACAAGCAGAGATTGCTGGTTAAGCCGGGATGCAGTGGACTTTGGCAAGCAACTAGCCGGAATGCGGCTGATTTTGCGGATATGGTGCAGCTCGACATTGAGTACATCAACCGGAGTGGCGTCTTCTTTGATCTGTGGATCATTTTCAAGACAATCGGTGTTATTTTCCATCCGAACGGGATGTATGAAGAGTAAGGAAAGGAGCTGTAAGATGACTGCTTTTTGGAAATTATCTCACTTTTTGTATGAGCATCATTTAAGAATTCTTGCCAGACTTTTCGAATTCTTTAATTACATAATAGGGAGTAATGCAATTTCTGCTAAGGCAAAAATAGGAAAGGGTACAAGTTTTTGCATAGAGGGGTAGGTTGCGTAGTCAATTCCAATGCCACAATTGGTGAAAATTATCAAATATTCCCAAATGTCATGATTCGGGATTCATACAAGGGAGGGGTAACCCAACGCACGGCCCCAAAAATAGGCAATAATGTATTTATTGGTACTGGTGCGATTCTCCTCGGCGAAATCAAAGTAGGAGATGGTGCAGTCATTGGTGCCAATGCTGTTGTGTTAAAAGATGTTAAGCCAGGAACAAGAGTTGTAGGCATTCCAGCAAAAGAAATATAACAACGCAAGTAATCAAAGTACATTTGATTTGTTAACTGATAGAAACGGAGATAATATATTAAGTCGTTGGTTGAGTCTCGTTCACCACTGCCTAACGAAGGAACATATTACTACGATAGCCAGTGGCTAGTATTCAAACTAGAATGTGCAAATTTTCGGCTGGAAACTGACCGAAGCGTAGTTGCTTTTTATAAAAAATAGTAAATACATTCATTGCAGTAGTATTTCCTCTGATCGTAGACTATATTTAGAGCGATTGGTGATATCTATCGTCCAATGAAATGTATTAAAGATGGGAATGAGTAAGTATGGCAATTTGTGTGTTACATATAGCTGAAGCTGCAGGTGGTGTTGAAAGATATCTTCATGGTTTGTTCAAGTACACTGAGCAAGATATTGAAAATATCTTGCTGTGTTCACAGAATTTTGATGAAGACAATTTTAAGCCATATGCGAAAAAGATAATTAAAATCAATATGGCGCATGATATTGCTCCTAAAAAAGATATTCAAGCTGTTGCTTCTATAAGAAGAGTTGTAAAGAAATTTCAGCCAGATATTGTTTACGCTCACTCAAGTAAAGCAGGGGCGTTAGCGAGATTGGCATGTTTATTTAGTAGTGTTCCAGTCATCTATAACCCCCATGGCTGGGCATTTAACATGCGACAATCTAAGAAGAAAAAAGAATTGTATCGAATAATTGAAAGGATACAATCACCTTTTACAAAAAAAATCATCTGTATATCTGAGGCCGAAAAAAGTTCAGCTCTGAATAATAAAATCTGTAATAAAAAGAAGCTTTGTGTCATTAATAACGGGATTGATTTTAGCGAATTTAATAAAGAAAAAATTACAAGAGAGAAATTAAATATTCCTAATTCGAGTTTTGTTGTTGGACAAGTTGGTCGGTTGACGGATCAGAAGTCTCCAGATATTTTTATCAAATCAGCTGCTTTAATTAAAAGGAAAATTCCAAACGCTTTTTTTGTATTAGTGGGCGATGGAGAATTAAGACCAAGGATGGAGAAGTTAATTAAGTCCGAGGGGTTAGAAAAGGACTTTTTAATAACTGGGTGGGTCGATAATTCTACTAGTTACTTAGATGTATTCGATGTTGCGACGCTGTTATCACGTTGGGAAGGTTTTGGATTGGTATTACCAGAATATATGTATAGCAAAATACCGATAGTAGCAACTGAAGTAGATGCGATACCATATATAATAAAAGATGGAGTCAACGGCTTATTAGTGAAACCGAATAACCCTGTAAATGTTGCAACTGCTATTGAACAGATATACTACGATTCAAAGTTAAAAAGTACTTTAGTAGAAAACGGAAGGATGATTGTAGAACAAAAATATGATGTTAGACGGGTTGCGAACGAAACAATCCAGATGTATGAAGAAATAAAGTGCTAGGCCTAATAATAGAATGGAACAATATGAGATGACTATTAAAGAGTTGCATAAAAAAACTTTACCAGAACATAAAAGAAAGTCTGTTAAAATTGATGTTGTCAGTTTCTATATATGGAGACCGATTTGTGATTTATTAACAATTTTATTTTTGAAGACGAAGACTACAGCAAACCAAGTTACTATTGTATCTTTTTACTCATGCTTAATTTCTCTAGCATGTTTTGCATTTATTTCTGGAATGAAAGGTGCATTACTAGGATACTTGTTCTTTTGGATTTGGAATATTGCAGATGGTATAGATGGAAATATTGCAAGATATACTGATTCAGTAAGTAGATCTGGTGATTTGTGGGATGCTGTTGCAGGTTATGCGGCAATGGCAGTATTTTTCATAGGTGCAGGGATCACAGCGGCTGGTGAAAATTCATTAGTAGTTTTGCCATTTACTGGTGCACAGTATGTTGAAATGGGATCCTTTGCGGCGTTATGCATGCTCTTTCCAAGATTGGCTACCCAAAAGAAAGAATCTGTATATGGAAAATCAAAAGTAACAGGTCTGAAAGATAAAGCTAATTTTGGTTTTGTTAAAAAGATAGGATTAAATTTAACATCTATCAACGGGTTAGCAGGTCTGCTTTTTTTGATTTCTATTTTGACAAGAACTTCTAATTTGTTTGTTGTTGTTTATACATTTATCATGTTTGCTTTCGGAATAGTGGCAATGCTATCTGTGATGCAGAATTTGGAAGGTTAGGATTGTAGTGAAATATATAGCTAGTGAGAAGTTTACTGATAGAACAGCCGGTTCAAAAGCAAGAGATGATGTAGAAAAAATCTTACTAGACAAGGGATTTATTAGATTAAGTGTTGATATCCCTAAAAGTAGTGATGGCTTTCTTTCCAAGGTTAGCAATAGTTATCGTGCAGGCATTAAATGGCAGCAAGCGGTTGAACAGCTTAAGGAAAATGATGAAATTGTTATTCAATTTCCATTAGTTAGCCACACTTTAAAATTACGAGCAGTTTTAAAGAAATTAAAAAGAAAACATGTCAAAATAATTTTTGTTGTTCATGATCTTGATATGTTTAGAATTTTAACACTAAAGAGAAAAATAAGGCTTTTCTTCGAAGAGCGTGGGGTATTTGATATTGTAGATAAAGCTATCGTACATAATGAAACTATGAAACAAAAAATGGTCGATATGGGAATTTCGACTAATAAATTGGTTTCGTTAGAGATTTTTGATTATTTGATTGAAAAAGACGAGTATCCTAAAAATATCAGCTATGGAGATACGTTAATTGTTGCAGGTGCACTACCTAAGCATAAAGTTGGATATCTCTATAAAGGGCCCAAAACACCACAGTATAATTTATACGGTGTCGGATATGAAGCTAATTTTCCAAATATGGATTATCATGGTTCATTTCCTCCTAGTGAACTCCCATTTGTTTTAAAGGGAAGCTATGGTCTTATTTGGGATGGTGATTCCTTAGATACTTGCTCCGGAACATATGGCGAGTATTTACGAATCAATAATCCACACAAGACATCATTGTATTTAGCATCGGGCATACCTGTTGTTATTTGGAAAGGAGCAGCTTTAGCAGATTTTGTCTTAAAAAACAACGTTGGGGTTGCCGTGGATTCACTTGTCAATATCAAGGAGATCTTAGATAATATCTCAGAGGAACAGTATGTTCAAATGAAAAAAAATGCAATTGATTTATCGAAAAAACTTCGGTCTGGATATTATACGATTCAAGCAATTAAAAAAGCAGAGGATTGATTAAAGGAGAGTAGCAATGCGAACTGCAGTAGTTTTTGCTGGTGGCGTTGGTAAAAGAATGCATTCGAAAGATGTTCCTAAACAATTTCTGAAATTGCATGACAAGCCAATAATTGTTCATACACTAGAATTGTTTCAAGATAGTCCAGAGATTGATGCTATTATCATTTCGTGTGTGGCAAATTATATTGGTTATATGGGAAAACTAGTAAAAAAATATAATCTCAACAAAGTCCAGCGCATTGTTCCAGGAGGGAAGACTGGTCAAGAGTCTATATATAATGGATTAAGGGCGGCTTCGGAAATTGGGAATGTTGATAAAGACATTGTCTTAATACATGATGGGGTCCGTCCACTGATCACTCAAAGAACAATAAAAGATAATATCGATAGCGTAAAAAAGAATGGATCAGCAATTACATGCGTTAAAGCGAAAGAAACAATATTGCTTGTAGATGAGAAAGAAGCTATTGAAAGTGTACCGAATCGTTCTCAAGCGCGTCTGGCTCGAGCACCGCAAAGCTTCTTCCTAAAAGATATTTTAGCGGCGCATGAAAAAGCAATCTCTGAAGATAAAAAAGACTTTATTGATAGTTGCTCAATGCTTACATATTATGGAAAAAAGCTTTTTCTTGTAGAAGGGCCACAAGAAAATATCAAGATCACCACACCAGATGATTTTTATACGATGCGTGCTTTATTAGATGCTAGAGAAAATGCTCAAATTTATGGATTGGAAGACTAGTTTTGATTAATAATGTTCTATTAAAAGATTTTGAATCCATTTTGGATAGTGAGGTTGATATATATACTTTTAAAAATAAAAGCATATTAATCACAGGTGCAACAGGTTTGATTGGCTCGCTATTAGTAAAATTTTTCATGTATGCCAATGAAAAAATGGATTTGAACCTAAGTATTTACGCACTTATACGTAACCAACAGAAAGCAGATAATATTTATCGCGAATACTTGAGTAATTCTCACCTTAAGTTTGTCAAAGCAAATTTAGGGAAAAACGAATTAACGTTAGAGGAAAATATAGATTACATTATTCATGCAGCGGCTGTAACACAATCAAAAATAATGATTGAAGATCCTGTTGGAACTATTAGAACTGCTGTAAATGGAACTGAAGAAGTATTACGATTTGCTGTAGAACATGGTACTAAATCTATCGTTTATGTTTCATCGATGGAAGTATATGGCCGAGTAGATAAAAAAGAAAAAATTGATGAAAAAGAATTAGGATATGTAGATCTTTCTTCTGTTAGGTCTTGCTATCCTGAAAGCAAGAGATTATGTGAGTTGTTGTGTACTTCTTTCAGCAGTGAATATGGTTTGAATATAAAGATTGCACGTTTGGCGCAAACTTTTGGTGCAGGTGTCCTGCCAAACGAAAATAGAGTTTTTGCTCAATTTGCTCGCAGTGTTATGAAGGGCGAAGACATTGTCTTACATACAGAAGGTAATTCTGAGGGAAACTATGTTTATACGGCAGACGCAATTAAGGCACTGATTTTGTTATTGCTAGAAGGTGAATCTGGTCAAGCTTATAATGTTTCTAATGTTGAAAACCACATGACGATTCGCCAAATGGCCGAAATGGTAATCGAAAAATTTGGTCAAAATGGAGAAAAAGTAGTAATTAATATCCCGAAGGAAAATATGGGATATGCGCCAGATACACATATGTGGCTTGATAACAAGAAACTATGTTCGTTAGGTTGGTCCCCAACAAAAAATATGGAGCAATCTTATATGAGTTTAATCAGTTGGATGGCATCTGTAGAAAAAGACAATGCTGATAGATAAAACGATATAGAACTTGATTATACTATATTTAAGGAATTCGTTCTATGAATAAATACAAAATAGATAGTGTGATTTTAGGAGCTTCTGAGTATATAATTGCTTTTTTGCTTATATATAATGCGAATTCCGAATGGTACTCTGAAGTCGACTTGCTCAACTTGCGCAAGTACGGAATCGCAATGGCTATTATCACTTTATTAATTGATATTATAATATTAGTAATTCAGAAAAAAAAGATATCCAAAAAAATTTCCGCAACTGCACTTGGGCTAGTTCTATATTTTATTTTTTATCTACTTTTTAGTCAGTATACGCAGCAATCGCCAATGATAATATCGGAAATGATGCTAGTGGTATTGTTTACGATATTTTTAGGACTGAGCAGTTATGAGAAAGTTCCGGGGGTTTTTAAAAAGTACAAAAATATAATGGTGCTGATTGCATTGATTACCGTGTTTTTTTGGGTATTCGGAACTCAGCTACATCTACTTGCACCGAATAAAGATGTATTGTCAACTTGGGGTGCTGATACAGGAAATTATAGATCTATTCCAAGTTATTATGGCTTATATTACGAACCACAATTAGTTAGAAATTCAGCAATATTTACTGAAGGGACTATGGCATCACTAAATTTTTCGGTTGCTTTATGTTTCTTAGAAATTGAAAAAAATACCAAATTATATAAAATACAAAAAAATATTTTGGTTATAGCAATTTTATCAACAATTTCTCTTACAGGATATATCTTTTTGGGTGCATATTACTTATATAGTTCTATTGGTAAGCATAAAAAGAATGATATCATTAAATATTTAGTAGTCGTTATCACTTTAGTGGGATTGGCAATATATGTTAATCATGCAATTGAATTAAAAGCACAAAATACATTATCTGTATCTGTTAGAAAAGACGACTATGTTGTTTGCTATAAAGCTTGGAAAGAGCATATTCTTTTTGGATCTGGTTTAGGAAATTCTACAGAAATAAGGAAGTATATGCAAGGATGGAGACTTGATAATAGAGGACTAAGTAATACTATCATGGTCATTTTAGCGGAAGGCGGATTATATGTAGCCACTATGTATCTTTTCCCCTGCATAAAAGGAATTATTTCAAGTAAAAGGAAGCATGATAGTATGAAAATTCTTTTTGGAATCTATTTTGTATATTTATTATTTACTACATATTTTCCATTTACATACCTAGTGCTCTTTGTGCTTGTTTGGATGGGATTAGGTGACTATCAAATGACTGATCATTCTAGGAATTTATCTAGTTATAGACAAACTAGTTCTATTTAGTTTATCTTAATATACTATGTGTTTAGGAGCAAAAGTATGAGCAAGTATTTAGTAGTTGGTGCAGGTCTTTTCGGTGCTGTCTTCGCGCGCGAAGCAGCCAAGCGGGGCCACGAAGTTACGGTGATCGAAAAGCGTGACCACATCGCCGGCAATATCTACACTAAGGAAATCGACGGCATCCAGGTTCACCAGTACGGGGCCCACATTTTCCACACTTCAAACAAGGAAGTCTGGGAATATGTCCAGCAGTTTGCGGAATTCAACCGCTACACCAACAGCCCGGTAGCCAACTACAAGGGCAAGATGTACAACCTGCCTTTCAACATGAACACCTTTACCCAAATGTGGGGCGTCCGGACGCCGCAAGAAGCCATGGACAAGATCAACGAGCAGCGGTCTGAAATGGCGGGCAAGACGCCGCAAAACCTGGAAGAACAGGCTATTTCTTTGATCGGCCGGGACATTTACGAAAAGCTGATCAAGGGCTACACGGAAAAGCAGTGGGGGAGAAAGGCAACTGAACTGCCGGCCTTCAT
Source organism: Lactobacillus sp. WILCCON 0059 (assembly GCF_057197985.1). Lineage (NCBI taxonomy): Bacteria > Bacillati > Bacillota > Bacilli > Lactobacillales > Lactobacillaceae > Lactobacillus > Lactobacillus sp. WILCCON 0059. The sequence continues at coordinate 2,142,219 of NZ_JBUBHN010000001.1, read as the reverse complement.
CATCAAGCGGGTGCCAGTTCGTTTGATTTACGACAACAACTACTTCAACGACGACTATCAGGGGATTCCTAAGGGCGGCTACACCAAGCTGGTGGAAAATATGCTCAAGGATGACAAGATCAATGTTGAACTGGACACTGACTTTTTCGCCAAGAAGGACGAGTACCTGCAAAAGTTCGACAAGGTCGTCTACACTGGTCCGATCGATGAATTCTTTGACTATCGCTTGGGTGAACTGGAATACCGGTCTCTCCGTTTTGAAACTGAAGAAAAGAACATCGGCAACTACCAAGGCAACGCGGTGATCAACTACACCGACGCCGAAACGCCATACACCCGGGTGATTGAACACAAGCACTTTGAATTTGGCAAGGGTGACCCGGACAAGACCATCATTACCCGGGAATACCCAGCTGACTGGCACAAGGGTGACGAGCCTTACTACCCGGTCAACAACGACAGAAACAACGACTTGTACGCTCAGTACAAGGAAATGGCTGACAAGGAAGATGCCAAGGTTATCTTCGGCGGCCGCTTGGGCCAGTACAAGTACTACAACATGGACCAGGTCATCGCGGCTGCTTTGGAAGCTGTTAGTGAGGAATTCGGTAAGTAATCGTGCGTGTTGTTAAGAATTACCTTTACAATGTCGGCTACCAGGTTTTAGCCATCATCGTCCCGCTGATCACTTCCTACTATGTCAGCCGGGTGCTGAGCCCGGAAGGGGTTGGGGCTAACGCCTTTACCAACTCCATCATCCAGTACTTCATGCTGCTGGCCAACATCGGGATCGGCTACTACGGAAACCGGGAAATTGCCTACGTCAGAGACAACAAGCAAAAGATGGCGGCGACCTTCTGGGAAATCCAGATCGTTAAGACTGTGATGACGGTTGTTGCCTACCTGTCCTTTGTGGTCTTCATGGCCTTTTATTCCGGCAACAAGACCTACATGTGGGCCCAGTCAATTAACTTGATCGCGGTTGCCTTTGACATTTCCTGGCTCTACCAAGGGCTGGAAGATTTCAAACGAACGGTTTTACGTAACACCTTTGTGAAGATTGTCTCGATGATTGCTATCTTCATTTTCATCAAGAGTCCAAAAGATGTGGCTTTGTATATCGCCGTTCTGGCTTTGTCAACCCTACTTGGAAACTTGACTTTGTGGCCGCATGCCGTTAACAACTATGGTCATGTAGCCCGCGGCACAAAGCTGAACCCTTGGCGGCACTTTGTGCCAACGGTTACCATGTTCGTGCCGCAGATCGCTACCCAGCTATATGTCCAGCTGAACCGGACCATGCTGGGCTTGATGGTCAACGAAAAGGCATCTGGCTTTTACCAGTACTCCGACAACTTGGTCAAATTGATTCTGGCTTTTGTCACAGCGACTGGGACAGTCATGCTGCCGCACGTGGCCAATGCCTTTGCCCAGCACGACATGGAAAAGGTCCACAAGATGCTGTACAAGTCCTTTGACTTCGTATCGGCTCTGGCCTACCCGATGATGTTTGGGATTGCCGGGGTATCACTGACTTTGGCGCCGCTTTACTACAGCTCCAAGTACGCCCCGGTTGGCCCGGCCATGCTGATTGAATCAATCGTTATTTTGATGATCGGCTGGTCCAACGTGATCGGTACCCAGTACCTGCTGCCAGTCAACCGGGTCAAGGACTTTACGACTTCTGTAACGATTGGGGCCGTGGTCAACATTATCATGAACTTCCCACTGATCCACCTTTGGGGTCTGAATGGGGCCATGTGGTCAACGGTTTTGTCAGAAATCTCTGTTACGGCTTACCAGCTTTTCGTGGTCAGAAAGTCACTGGACATTAGAAAGATATTTGCGGGCAGCTGGAAATACCTGCTCTCAGGGATCGTGATGTTTGTCCCGGTCTTCTGGCTGAACACGCACATGAAGGCCAGCTGGCTGTGGATGCTGGTTGAAGTGGCCCTCGGGGTAGTCACGTATTCTCTTATGGTATTATTGCTTAGGGCACCCATCGTAAGTCAAGCGAAATATTTGTTAATGAAGATAAGAAGATAGGCATTTAACACTGCTAAATCCAATCTTGTTTCTATTAGGAACTTAGCTTACAATAGTTTTAGTAGAACGGCTCAGGTCCGTTTTCTTATTTACATCCCTTTTTAGTCACCAGTGCTTGCAAAACCTATGTAGCGCCCGGTGACTTTTTTGTTTTTTATGTTGTCTTGCGCTTGATCAAGCGCACTGGGATGGTTTGGGACGCATCATACACCTTTGATTTGTTGATCATAGAAAGCAGGTTACTGCAGCAAACATCGCAAATTGTATCGATATCTTGGCGGATGGTTGTGATGCCAAGTTCTTTTGATTTTGCTGATCCGTCAAAACCGACGATCGCAATCTGCTCTGGAACTTTGTAGCCGGCCATTAGGGCTTCTTGATAAAGAAAGGCAGCCAGGTTATCATTGATGCAGAAAATGCCAATTCGTTCATGTTGGCTTAACAACTCAGAAATTTTAGCAGTAAAATGTTCTCGCTCAGCTTCTAGATCGAATTCTTCGGAAGTAGCTGACATTTTGATCACATTTGGTTCGAGTCCCCGGCTTTGGCAAGTATCGCTAAAGCCGAGGATTCTTTTTTGATTTGTTGAGAAATGGTCACCGGCAGTAGTGATCATAATGGGATAAGTGCCGGTATCAATTAAGTGATTGGCTGCTAAAGCACCGCCTTGATAATTGTCACTAGCTACGCAAACGATTCCATCTTTAAGCTTTGGAAAACGGTCAATATAAACGGTTGGCAAATCGTAGTTAGGAAATTTATCTTTGGCTTCCAGACTAGAAATAATAATTAAACCACTTACCAGACCGTGTTGTAACTTTTCTACATATCTTTTTTCAGTGTCAGGATTTCTGTCAGAAGAGCAGACGATGGTCAAATAACCAGCTTTAAAGAGAATCCGTTCGCATGTTTCTACTAGTTGAGCATAGTAGGCGTTCATAATATCAGGAACGATAATCGCAATCATACTAAGGCTTCCCGTCTTCATCCCTAATGCCAGGGGATTTTGCTGATAGCCCATCTCTTTTGCTGCTTGCTTAATTTTTATTTCGGCTTCCTTGGAAAAGTGTCCTTTACCATTAAGAACCCGTGATACAGTTGATACGGCATAGCCAGTTTTTTTGGCAATGTCTTTAATTGAAATATTCATTTTGAGAAACCGCTTTACTTTTTAGTTAATTCTATTGTACAATACTCCTTGAAGAAATGGAAACGTTTGCCTAGTCCGTGATGTGCTAAAGATAAAAGACTTAAGCAAACAAGTTTTGAACAAAGGAGTAAGACAATGAAACTTGAAGATTTACATGTTCAACTCTATGCTGACGGTGCCGTGATCTCTGATATGGTCAAGGCTAAGGAAACTGGCTTGATCAAAGGCTTTACGACTAATCCGTCGTTGATGAAGAAGGCTGGTATCACCAATTATGTAGAATTTGCCCAAGAAGTTTTGGACAAGGTAACTGGCCTGCCGATCTCTTTTGAAGTGTTTGCTGATGACTTTCCAACGATGAAGAAAGAAGCCGAAAAGCTCAGCTCACTTGGTGACAACGTTTTCGTTAAGATTCCAATCACCAACACTAAGGGTGAAAGCTCAATCCCTCTTATTCATGAATTATCTGAAGAGGGGATTCAAGTAAATGTTACAGCAATCTTCACTGTTGAACAAGTTAAAGAGACCGTAAACGCGCTTAAGCCGGGCAGCGTCAACATCATCTCTGTCTTTGCCGGACGCTTGGCTGATATCGGTATTGACCCAGAACCAATCATGAAGGAATGCGCCGAAATCTGTCATTCAAACGGTGGTAAGAACCTGCTTCTCTGGGCAAGTTGCCGTGAGGTGTTCAACGTATTTGTTGCTGACCGTGATGGTTGCGACATTATTACTTGTACGCAGTCAACGATCGACAAGTTCCCGTTGATCGGTGAAAGCCCAGAACAAAGAAGCTTGGAAACGGTTCGCGGCTTTAACGCGGATGTTCAAAAGCTTGGCTTTTCAATTTTGTAAACTGTCGGAGGTTGAAAGATGTTCTTATCAGCACTATTAGTCGCTCTCCTGGCGATTATCTCTCAGTGGTGGTTCTTTGCTCCAGTAACCAGAACGATGACTTATCCACTGACGACGGGGCTTTTAGTCGGTATCTTTATGGGCCATCCAATGCTTGGTATGTTGGCAGGTGCACAAATTCAGCTGGTTTACTTGGGTTGGATCAATACCGGTGGTGTAATGCCATCAAACACGATGGTTGCTGGTATTTTCGGTACAGCTTTGACTATTCTGTCAGGGGCTAATCCGAAGTTGGCAGTTACTTTTGCGGTTCCTTTCTCACTGATCGGCTTGTTGATGGTCAATGCTTACGAAACGATTAACTCATTCTGGGTACACCGGGCCGATGCGGCATTGGAAAAGGGAAATGTAAAAGCAATTCGTTTCTGGAACTACGTTCCAAGCTTCTTTACAGCAGCTGTACTCTACGGGATTCCGGCATTTTGTATGGTCATGTTTGGTCAAGACTGGGCAAAGAGCTTGCTGAAGGCAATTCCTAAGGACTTGACGACCGCGCTTGAAGTTGTCGGTGCGATTATGCCAGCCATGGGTATTGCAATGCTGCTGAATTACCTGGGCAAGAAATCTTTGATGCCATACTTCTTTATTGGTTTCTTCCTTACGGCATACTTGAACTTGCAGACAATGGCCATTGCTATCTTTGCTGGTTTGCTGGCTTACTTGATCTTCCTTAACGACTCGAAGAAAGGGCAAGCTGTTGAAACTGCTGCTCCTAAGAAGAAGGTTCGCCGTCTTACTTTGGAAAACAGAACTGGGAAGGTAGCCGAAGTAACGCCGGCTGCTCCGCAGAATGCTGCTGATCTTAAGGCTGCAGAACCAACTATTGAATATAAGAACAAGCTGACTCACAAGGACTTAGTCAAGACTTGGCTTTGGGAACAAAGTGACGAGGTTTGCTACAACTACGAACGTATGCAGGCTTTAGGTTTGACCAACATGATGATCGAACCAATCCGTAAGCTGTATCCAAACGATGAAAAGCGTCAAGCTGAAGAACTGAAGAAATACATGGTCTTCTTCAACACTGAGCCACACATGATCGGGCCAGTTATCCACGGTGTCGCTCTGTCAATGGAAGAAGCCCGGGCTAATGGTGCCGCAATTAGTGCTGAGGACATTAACGGTGTTCGTACTGGTTTGATGGGACCAGCCGCAGGTATTGGTGACACGGTTCAACAAGGGATCTTGTTCCCAATCTTGGCAAGTATTGGTTGCTCAATGGCTTTGGAAAAGAATTACTTTGGGCCAATCTTCTTTACTGTAGTCTTCCTGGTTATCATCTATGCAATCGGCTACTGGCTCTTTATGTATGGCTACAAGACTGGCCGCAAGTCTGTCCTTGATATTTTGAAGACTGGTATCTTAGACAAGGTTACTAAGGCGTTTAGTATCGTTGGTTTGATGGTTGTCGGGACAATGGCCTCGACTAAAGTCGCCGTGAAGTGTCCAATCATATGGCATGTAGGGCAGAGTACTGTTAAGGTTCAAGCTTTGCTAAATCAACTGGCACCATGCTTGTTACCTTTAGGGATCACAATGCTGGTTTGGTACTTGCTTAGAAAGAAAGTCAACGCAACCTGGATTATTATTGGTATCTTCGTATTGGGCATTATCTGCTCTTACGCGGGAATCCTTGGTCTGGCTTCCTAAGAGGTGCACATATGGTAGAAATTATTTTGGCAAGTCATGGTGACTTTTGCCTTGGGCTGAAGCAGACGGCTGAAATGATTACAGGACCAGCTGAAAACTTGGCAGCATTGTCATTTCGCCCAGGTGAAGATCCAGAGCAATATCAGCAGGAACTTCAGAATTTAATCGAAAGCAAGCAAAAAAAAGGCGAGATTTTGCTCTTGATTGATCTAAAGGGTGGAACGCCTTACAATATGGCCATGATGACTAAGCAAAAGCTAGACTTTAAGGTTGTTGCTGGGGTAAATGTGCCAATGCTACTTTCAGTATTGACGGGGATGCCAGCAACGGCGGATGAAGCAGTGCAGATCGCACTGAATCAAGATAACTGGGGAATTGAGCTGGAAGAAATGCCCCAGACTAGACGCAGAAGATTGCTAAAGTGAAGGAAGGAGTCAGTATGGAAAACTTAGTATTGACCAGAATTGATGACCGGTTGATTCACGGTCAAGTTATGACTAAATGGCTTAAGGAAACTGGTGCTGAAGATATTTTGATCATCGATGACGCAACTGCTGCCAATGATTTCATGATCTCGGTGTTTGAACAAGCCGTTCCAGAAGACAAGGGGATTGGCGTCTTCAATAAGGAAGATGGCGTAAAATTTTTAAGCCAGCCTTTGGAAGAGCCAACCTTGATCTTGGTTAAAGGACCGGAAACTGTTGAATACCTGGTTGACCATGGCATCAAGATCGACAGTTTGGACCTGGGCGGTATGGCCGGCAAAGATGGCCGGAGCCCACTTTTCCAATTTATTTCGACCAGTCCGGAAGAAGACGAGTGCTTTAAGCGGCTGATTGACAAGGGCGTAGACGTTTACGTTCAAATCACACCTCAAAATGAAAAGCAGCCAATTCTTCCTTTGATTAACAAGAAAAACGAAGGATAGTATTACTCCTCAAGAACTTCGACAACAAAACGCGGATCTCTTCACAAAATGAAGGGGCCGCGTTTTTATGTATAGATTATTGTGTATTGAGTTAGGTCGCTGAAGTACAATAGCTATAGAACGTTTTATGAGGTTTCACATCGTTGGCTTTTTAATATAGTAACTTTGAAGGAGAAGATACGTGGGATATTACAGTAAGCTAATCTATTATTATAACAAGATACATAATGATAAAAAGAAACTCGATGATCTGGCACCAATTGATAATCTAGAAGCAGATAATGAGTACATAGAGCTTTTAGATGAAGTTTTAAAAAAGTGTGATAGATTGCACAATATTGCTCTAACAGGGCCGTATGGATCGGGAAAATCAAGCATTATAGCATCATATTTGAAGAGTCATCCTAGCGTTGAGAAGTTAAGTTTGAATATATCATTAGCGTCTTTTTGTTCGAAGCAAGATTCTGATGATGACGATACACATTTAACTGAGGAAGAGATTCAACGAGGAATTTTAAAGCAAATTTTTTACAAAGTTAAACCAAGTAAGATACCACTGAGTAGGTACCGAAAACTTCATAGCCCGTCTATTAGAAAGATTTTGTACGTTTTCATTGTTTTAGCTATTTCGCTTCTGATTGGAATGTATGTCTTTAATTATGAACTGTTGTCTAAAAATGGATCTCTTTTTGATCAAGCTTTAAAACGTATTCATGAATTTGGTACCCCAAATTATATTATTTGGATTATTACTGTTGCTATATTCCTAATGCTGTTATTTATTCTCGTTAATGTAGCTGAACATATATTATCACGACTATCTTTAAGCAAGATAAACATAGGTAAAGTGGCAGAAGTAGACCGACAAACTTCAGAGTCATTCTTTGATAAGAACATGGATGAGTTAGCCTACTTTTTTGAAACAACAAATTATCGTATTGTATTTTTTGAAGATTTAGATCGATGGGGGAACATTGATATCTTTTCGCATTTGCGAGAATTGAATTCGCTTCTAAATAGAGATGATGCAATTAAAGAGCCTTTAGTTTTCGTATATGCTCTTGGTGATGATATGTTTCGAAATGAGGAAGAGAGAACAAAATTTTTTGATTACATCATTCCTGTTATACCTATAATGAATGCTACCAATGCGGGTGAAATTTTGCTAGACAAGGTAAAGCACAGTAAGCTAGAGCCTCAGATCACACAAGATTTTATTTTTGATGTAAGTCCATATATTCCAAATATTAGGGTCTTGGTCAATATTTGGAATGAATTTGAGGTTTATGAGCCAATAATTATTAAAAAGCAAGGCCTGGATCTATATGAAGAAAAGCTACTTGCTCTCATTATTTTTAAAAATCTTTATCCTAAAGAGTTTGCAGAATTAGAACTTGAGCAGGGGATTGTCAAAGATGTGTTCAATGGAAAGGAGGCATATCTTCAAACAATTAAGAGAGACCTTAAAGAACAAATCCCTTCGTTAGAAAGTAAAATAGAAAGTATTGAGAATGAAGTATTGGAGAGTCATAGGGAGTTAATGACCGCCTTCTTGCTAGAAGCTGCAAATTATCAAGGCGTTACAACAAGCTTTTATCATGGGTATGGATATTCTCGGCCAGATTTTTATTCGAAGGATATACTAAGTGGAAAACAAACGCTAAGTGATTTAAAAGAAAAAGGAATTAATAAAATTGACTATATTTCTTTAGGCGGTAGTATAGAGCGTAGAATCGATTGCAATATAGATGAACTGTATAATAAGTATGAATCTAGAATAGAACTTGCAACTAGTGCAAAGGAATCTAAGGTAAAAGATCTCCAGTCACAGTTGCAAAATTTGAAGCGGAGAATGACCGAACTAGATTTGGTGACACTGGCAGAGCTTATAGAAAATTATCCATTGGATGACTATTTGCCAGATGAAGTAAAAGAAAATGATCTATTAGTCTTCTTACTACGACGAGGCTATATTGATGAGCAGTATGCTAGTTACATTAATTACTTTAAAGGTAACAGTATTTCTAGAGAAGATCAAAACTTTATCTTAGCAGTCAAAAATAGAAAGAAGCTGCCACAATCATATAAACTTACGAAGGTTGCAAATGTCGCAGATAGATTGAGAGTGATAGATTTCAGTCAGAAGGAAATTTATAATAATGACTTAATGGATTATATGTTACGTGAATATTCTAGCACTGATCAGAAGCTTGAAGCTTTTATTAAACTGCTGAAAGACGAAACAGAAGACAGTTGGTTATTTATCTCGAATTACTTAGCGTTGGAAACTGATCAAGCTAAGAAAAATAGATGCAAGTTTATTAGAATATTATCGCATGCTTGGCACAATATGTTTAACTATATTCAAGATAGAATAGACTTGTCACCTGATACGGTCGATTGCTATCTTGATCTGATTTTCAAGTTTGCAGATACATCCGATATCAAAGAAATGAATGCAAGCAAGTCGATTTCTAAATATCTGTCTTACACTGAAAATAGTCTTCAAAGGTTTAAGGATATTCCTGTGTCTCGTATGACTGAAATTTTAGATAATGCTCTTTCTGTAAAGTTTTCCAAGGAAAATTTATCAGATATTCCAAAAAGTATGATTAACCATATTACTGCTAAGAGATATTACAAGATTAACAAGAAGATGCTCGATGAGATTTTGGGAAGACTTAATCCAAACTTACAGAAAAGCTTCAATAAACATGCGTATACCAACCTCTTGAAACTTGATCGTGATGATAATCTCCAGATGCAGATCTTGGAATATATTTATGAGAAAGATAATCTTTCGATTTTCATGGATGAAGTAGTTCTTGCAGATGACAATATCTCTGAGAGCATAGAAGCAATTAGAGATTTGCTTGACCGCCTTAAAGAAAATGAAGACTATCAAGATAGACTGTTGCAACATGAAGAGTTTGTAGGGGCTAGTTTATCAGAATTCACCTTAGATGAACCGGATCAACATATCTGGAATCTGGTATTAAAGAATAGTAGAGTTAAAGCTACATGGTCGACAGTGGGTGAGTATTGGTCTTCCTTTAAATTTTCACCCGAGTTGCTCCAATTTATACAAAATAACTTCGATAGTATAATTGCTAGTGATAGACTTGTATGTACCCAAGATTTTGTAGATGATTTGTTTATTAATGCTACTTGGGATAATGATACATTTAGTAGCTTAGCTCCATGTTTCAAGGGATGGAAATTTAGCGGTACTATCTCAGATATTCCGGAGCAGAATTTAAGAGTATTAATTGACCAAGATTTCTTTAAGTTTACACAGGAATATTATGACCAAGTAAAATCTGTAAGTGATGAGTTAGCTACAGCTTATATTTTGAAACATCAGCTAGAAGCACTTGATAAGTTGGATATCTCAGATATCGATGGTCTGGCAATTAATCTATTGGCAAGTCCAACTATTTCTTCCGAGCTTATAAATAGAATTGTTGACAACAACTCACCACAAAAAATGGTAGATCAAGAAGTGGCAACGAATTTGGCTGATAAGATTTTTGATGTCAATAAACAGTGGTTCTTCGCCATTTTGGAAAACTTAAGTGATATTAAGAGAGTACCTTGGATGCAAAGAAATATAGATCTTTTAGATAGAGACGATTTTCGCCAATGCTTTTCAAAATTGCCTGGTACTTACCATGAATTTTATGAAAAGTATAATTCTTTGAAAGAGGTAAAATTAGATAACACTAAAGAAAATGTAGCATTGTCGGAACGCTTACGCAATGTAGGTTATATTACAAGTTCACGGATTAAGAATGATGGAAAATTAGCTGTCAAGCTAAAGAAGCTGCCATGACGATAATAAGGGATGCAGTCCAACAACGGACTGCATCCCTTTTTCGTATATAAAGATACTGGTCCCACATCTCACCCTGGCAATCCCGTTTTCTCCAGCCAGCTGACGAACTGTCTGGCGGCTTGCGGGCTGCCTTGCTTCAAGATGGCAACACCATAGTCGGGCACGATCTTGGTGGAAAGGGGCAGCTTCTTAAGGTCGAGGTCATTAGGGTCGGACACAAAGTTGGCCCAGATTCCCCAGCCAAGCCGGGCCTTAACCATGGCCCGCGCGGTCGCGATATTGTTGACATAGGCCAGGTCCAGAGAATGGTTGTTTCTGCAGATCTCTTTTTGCAGTTGGTCTTGCGTGGGCGGGCACCAGCGGTGGTCCAGGAAGATCAGCCTGTTCTTGCTCAGCTCTTCCAAAGAAACTGGCGGAGGACCAAGCTTGACTTCGCTAGGTACGATCAAGCAATAGTAGCCAATAAGCAGGCTGTGGTAAACCAAGTTGTCCATTCCCGCAATGATGTCTGGCATGGTGAAGATCACGTCACAATTTCCATGGGTCAAGTGGTCCTTCAGCTCCTGGTGGGCATAATTCTCCAGGAAAACGTTGATCTGGGGATGCTCTTGGCAAAAAGCCCTAACTAGTTCTGGCACCACAGTATGTTCATACGGCGTCCCGCTGTAGCCAATCGTCAGGTTCATCTTTTGCGTGTTTTGCACCTGCTGTACATGCTGCACGGCCTTGTTGTACTCGTTCAACCAGGGCTTGACCCGGTCGTAAAATTCTTGTCCCGCTGGTGTCAGACTGACAGCTTTGCGGCTGCGGTAAAACAATGTAACGCCCAGCTGCTTTTCAATCGAGGCAATCGCTTGAGAAACTGAAGACTGAGAGATGTTTAAGTTGACTGCCGTTTTGGAAAAGTTGAGCGTTTCTGCCAAATTGACGAAAGTTGTTAAGTGCTCCAGATACATTTTTTCTCCTCACTAATAAGTCATTCCGATTATCAATCACAATTATGATTATACCTTCAATAACCAAACTTGGTATACTAATCTTGAAAACGGTAACAGAGTTTTGAGGAGAAAAAGCATGACTTCATTAAAGGATGGAAAATATGCCGTAACCGCTCATGAACTGGAGGGGGCAACCATGCCACTGACAGTTGAAATTGCAGAAGGCAAGATTGCCAAGGTAAAGCCGGAAAGAGACTACAAGAGTGCTCTTGAAGAGGCAGTTTTTGCCAAAGGGGCCGCGCAAATCGTGGACAAGCAGAGCTTGGAAATTGATGCCATCACTGGTGCAACTATTTCAACTAACGGCTTGATTGAGGCTGTTTCAGAAGCCATTAAGGAAGCTGGTGGTGACCCAGCCGACTACGCTCAAGCTGAATTTACTCCAGCTGCTGAAATCAGCACGGAAGAAGCCACGGTCAGCCAAGCTGATGACTACGCTGACTGGCGCAAGGCACCGAGTCAGATTGACAAGGAAATTTCAGTTGAATACCTGATTGTCGGTGCAGGGATCGCTGGCTTGGCTAGTGCTGTTCAAGCCAGAGAAGAAGGGCTGGAAACCCTGGTTATTGAGAAGAATGGTTTCGTAGCTGGCAATGGTGGCGGCGTCGAAGGAATTTTTGGCATCAACACTAAGATGCAACAGGAAGCTGGTATCCATGCTGAAAAAGAAGACATCATCGCTAAGGAAATGGAACTGGGTCAATACCGGGCCAACGGTGCCTTCTGGGTTGACCTGGTCAACAACTCTGCAGATAATATCGAATGGCTCTTGAAGCAAGGCGTTCAACTAACCCATGTTGATGACTACCATGGTACTTGCATGTTCCCGACTTTCCACTGGTGGAAGGGGGGCTTTGCCTCTGAAGGCTACGTGCCATATATGAAGAAGCGCTGTGATGAACTGGGCGTCAGCTTTATGACCTCAACCAGTGCCATCAGCATCATCCAAGAGGTTGGCGTAGTCAAAGGTGTCTATGCCAAGTCACCAGATGGGATCGTCAAGATCAATGCTAAGGCAACTTTGCTCTGTACCGGCGGGGTGGGCCACTCAGCTGAACTGATCGAAAAGCAAGGCTGGTCAACTAAGAACCTGCACTACTGTTCAATGCCATCCAATACTGGTGATGGTTACAAGATGGCCATGGCTGCTGGGGCTAAAGACATGCTGGTTGAATCACCTGAATTCATGATGAACTACATCATGGCTTTGCCGCATGAAGGCGTGCACCTGTACATCGATCCAATCAATGGCTTCATGAGCCTGCCGTCTGGTGGCCCGACGGTTTTCGTTGATCAAGATGGCCGTCGTTTCGTCAACGAAAATGCCAAAAAGTACAACCTGCTTTACCAAAGAATGGCCATGCAGTCAGTCAAGAATGCCTATGAAGTCTTCAATCAGTATATTTATGACCGGATTACTGCTGGCATCCCTGATGCTGACAAGATCCTGGCTGAAGCTGTTGAAACTAACGAAGGTGACTCCTTGTACAAGGAGGACAGCATTGACGACTTGGCTAAGCACTTTGACCTGCCAAAGGATGTCTTGACCAAGACCTTGAACGACTACAACAAGTTTGCCCGCCAAGGCAAGGATGAAGAATTCGCCAAGGACAGTGACAATTTGATTCCAATGGAAAAAGGACCGTACTACATTGCCAGATTGGATCCATCTAACTTGATTGGCGTTGGCGGGATTGGCTCTAACCGGAAGTTTGAGGCTATTGATTCTGACTTTAACACGATCCCAGGCTTGTACGTGGCTGGCATGGATTCAACCATGCAGTACCGCAACGTCTACACCATCACCTTGGGTGGTTCGGCCTGCGCTCACAATGTCAACTCCGGCCGTCACGCGGCCATGAACGCCAAGGACTACATCGCCAGCCTTGGATAGAATAAACGCTGTTATTTAATTGCCGCCCCTTGAAACGTGCTCTCTTTAGTTTCAAGGGGGTATTTGTTGTGTGCGGAAATGGACAAGGTGATGGGCACTGGCAAAGTGCCTGGGGATATAGGTTTCTTCCTAATAAGGGATGCCGCAGTGTTTTTCATCCACCCGCTCCGCAATTTTTTCATTTTTGGACAAGCGCTTACAAATTGTCCGTTGATTTAATCCGCTTTCGGGCATATTATTGATGGTAGCCGCTGGTTGCTATTAACGATAGGCAATATATAATACAGGCTGGAGTAATTAAGGGTTCTCCTAAAACACAAAATATGATATGTTCTTTTCTGTCCGGCTTGGCGTGAGTACCGGACGGTCTGTTTGCACGTTGTAGTAGCTAGCGGTCATGGTTTAAAAATGAGACAACAGTTTTTGGCGACAATCAGCCTTAAGAAAGCGTGATCCGATGTCCTAAGATCTTAAGTCGCGCATTGCACTCGTGTTTAGGGCTCAAGTTGCTGAAACTGGCTTTAACCACGTCAGTGTAGTTCACTTGATGAAGAAGAGCGGTATTAGGAGGCAGACTTTTTACGATAACTTCCAAGATAAATACGATTTGCTCGGTTATACAATCCAGGCAATGATGAAAGCTGATGTCGAAAGCAACATCGACAGGCTGGATTGGGAGGAAATTATTGCGCAAGTCTTCTATAGTGCTGAGCTGAACAGGGATTTTTACAAAAGCGTGTATTCAAGTCAAAAAGAAATCGACGTGATTGGTGAGATTTCGCAGCATATCGCAGTGCTGCTACGAAAGATCATCAAAGAAGAAGGCATGACCGACAACCATAGGGCCAGCAACTTCGTGACGTTTTTCAGCATTGGCTTGACCTATACGATGATTGACAACCTCTTCAGCTATCACCCGCTCGACTACGATGTAATCGCTGACCGGGTTAATAGTGCCTTGCATTTTACACTCTCTAATCACACTAGTGAGAAATAAATGTTCTTTCCGCGCCCCCCTTGAAACGTGCTCTCTCTGTTTCAAGGGGGGTCTTTTTGTGTGCTATAATATGAAACTTGAGTACGCAAGTGGGCCAAAATAAAAAGCCCCCGCGAGCGGAGGCCGGGTTGCTACCTAAACAAGTGCTTAAGCAGTTTTTTCAGGTACTTCGGAGGTACCACGATTAAGATAATGAACCAAAGGTTCATAGGGGAAACACCCCCGTCCACACATCATAATTTTGAGATTGACGATCTCGACGTGCATCTTGATTGTAGCACATTTAAATAGTATAATGTGGGTACTAAGATAATGAACCGGAGTTCACATCTGATGTGCAAGAAATGGTACCAGCTGATTACTTGTACCGAACCGGTTGGAGCGCTTAATAGGCGCTCTTTTTTTATACCCAAAGACCCGCACCCAATCATGGATGCGGGCCTTCTTCATTTCAGCCACAATTCCTCGTATTCCTCGGCAATCGTGGGCCAGCTGTAGGCATGCGCGACCCGCCCCCGGGCCGCCTGGCCAAAGTCTTCAACCGCCTGCTGGCTGAAGCCTTCAACCTTCTCGATTAACCGCCGCAAACTTCCCGGCTCCTTATTCCAGTAAAGACCAGCTTTTCTGGCAACTTCCTGGTTGAAGCCAACGTCATAGAGCAGGTTTAGCTTGGTGCTGCTAAGGCTCTCCAGAAGGGACGGATTGGTTCCGCCAACTGAGTGCCCGTGCAGGTAGGCGTAGGCATTTTCCCGGATTTTTCTAAGCAAATCCTGGTCGTAAACCGTGCCCACGAACTTGATCCGCGGGTCTTGCTTGAAGTGCAATTTCTCTTCTAGTTTTGCCAAAAAACGCTCGTTAGCCGTGGTGATAATGGCCAAATCTTTCCGGCTCTTGCTGGCCATAAATTCCTTGATCATCGTCTCAAAATTATTCTCCGGCACGAACCTGCCCACAATCAAGTGGTACTGCCGGGCGCGCAATTTTTTCTCCTTCAGCCAGTTCTTAAAAATCTGGTTGCTATCGCCTAAGGGACTAGCCGCCAGCTGACTGCCGTAAGCGATAAAGGCGGTCTCTGGCCGGTACTTGCCGTAAGTTCTCAAAATATAGCGCTCAATTTCAATCGAGTCACAGATCACCTGGTCGCAGTTTTTCACCATCAATCTTTCCGACACTTGCCAGTACCTGCGAATTAGCCAGGGCCACTTGCCCCGCCGCCATTCATGCCCGTCCGGGTTGATGAAGACCTGCCCGCCTAAGCGGTGGATCTGCTTCACGTACTTCTTTATAAAAGGCCCGATCCGGCAGGCTAGGATGTAAAAAATCGGCCCCTCAATCTCATGCTGCTTGCAATAATCGATCCCATAGTCTAAGGCCGCCAGGTCATAATAGATCGCCTGCGCCGGACCCAGCTTTTCCGGTACCCGGATCTTATAGCAATTCGCGCCCCGGTACTTAAAGCGGATGCGGCTGCCTTCCATGGCGCCATCCCCGTTTTCCTTGCAGGCCACATGGTACTGGATCTTTTCATGATCCGCGTGCTGGTTGAGGAGCTGCTTGACGAAGGTCTCATAGCCGCCATAAGAGCCCAGGCCCTTAGAACCGATAATAAATACATGTCTCTCTTTCAGAAAAATCCCTCCTCACATCCCCGTTGGCTTAAAGAGCAGGCCAAGGGTTTTAAAAATCAACCGCAAATCCAGCCACAGAGACCGCTGGTTGATGTACTTGATATCTAATTGCACCATCTGGTCAAAATCACCCTCGTTCCGGCACTCCACCTGCCACAGGCCCGAGCATCCCGGCTTGACCAAGAGCCTTTGCCAGTCATATGCGCTGTACTGCCTGGCCTCTTCCGGCAGTGGCGGCCGGGGACCGATCAAGGCCATCTCGCCTTTAAGCACATTGACCAGCTGCGGCAGTTCATCCAAGCTATGCCGCCGCATCATCTTCCCGATTTTGGTCACTCTTGGGTCGTCTTTGATCTTAAACATGGCACCCGCAATCTCATTTTTCTCCAGTAAATCTTTTTTCAGTTGGTCCGCCCCCTCGATCATGGAGCGGAACTTCCAGATTTTAAAAGCCTGCCCGTCTTGACCCAGGCGGGTTTGCGAATATAAAACCGGCCCGCCGTCTTCTAATTTGATCTTTACCGCCAAATATAAAAGCAGGGGAGAGAAGAGGGCAAGGCCTAAGCTGCTCAAGCCCAAATCCAGCAAGCGGCTGGCCGTCCGGTAGACCAGCCGCCCCTTTACTTTCCGGTAGTCGATTTTTTCCATCAGTCATCACCTCGCTTAAACAATGCCCGCCAGTCCGCCGCCGTCAAGATGCTGCCGGCAAAGACCAGGCCGGCGAAAAAGATAGTCTGCCAGTTGACCAAATCCCGGCCGCCCGCCAGAACCGTAAAGAGAAAGGCCCAGGCCGCGTAGGTCACGTTCAAAGCCATCGCCTTGCTTGGCCCAACTTGCTTAATAGCCCTGTAGTAACAGAAGTAAGAGGCCGTAGCCATAGCGCTGGCGCCTAAGAGCAGCAGGCCCAGCTTCCCCGGCCCCTTGGCCATTAGCTCGCCCACAAAGTCTCCTGCCTGTAAGGCCGTAAGCAACAGCATCCCCGAAATTACGGCTGCCGTAGTCTGCCTAATCTGCAAGGCCTGCCCGGTCTTGATCCCGCCCTTAAAGCACTTGGCCAAAATCACTGCCTCCAAGCCCCAGCCGCCGGCGCACATAATAGCGCTGGCCAGGCCCAAGACTATATTGTCTTCAGTCACTTGCCCGCTAGTAGTCAAGCCATATACTCCGGCTAAACTCGCCAAAAGGCAGACCCAGCGGGAGAGGGGGAGCCTTTCTCCCAATAGCAGCTGGGCCAGGAGGGCTCCAACCGCTGGAAAAAGGGCGCAGGCTACGGCCCCTAAAGCTGGCCCCATGAATTTGACCGCTAAAACATAGCCCGTCATCCCGACCGGGCCGCCAACCGCCGCGGCTAACACAATCCAGCCGGCTCCTTTCTGCCAATTCTTCCAGGCAGACCTTTCCCCGGACGCTAATCTCTGCCCCCACAGCCAGAAGCAAGAGAGGCTGTCATGGAAAAAGGCGCAGACGAAAGGGGCTAAAAAGGCGGCCTCTAAATCCCGGCTGAAAACCGGCAGAGCTACCGCCCCGCCTAAGAGCAGGGTTTCGATGGCCCAAGTAATGCCAGCTAAAATTCCCGCTAACATGATCGCCTTCCTTCCTATTTAATAGGGATGCCCCAGCCGCTGGCAGCGGATGACCCGGCCCAGCTGGTAGAGGTAGCAATACAGGCGCCCGTCATGGCGGAAGTGAAAGCCAATCGCCTCGTTGCCCCGGCCCTTGATGGGCTTGATCCGGTCTAATTCGCTTTCTTTGGTAGCTAGAATTTTGGCGCATTTTTTCAAGATATAGGACCGGGAATCCTCTTGGTAGGACTTGTCGAACTGGCGCAAGTCTTCCAGGCTGTCGAATTCCTTGATATAGCCGGCCGGGAACCTGGCCAGCCGCATCTTGAGCAGGTCTAAGTTTTCGGCAAAAATTTCCTCCCAATACTTGCCGCTGGCCGCGTCCACCTTTTTCTCCATGATTTGAAAAAAGCACCGGGAAAAGTCTTCCCGCCAAAAGGCATGGCCCAGCATGTACCAGGAATTTTTCGCTGACTTGGTCACGCGGTCAATATAGCCCTCCCGGTCAGTCGCGATGCCCCATTCATCAGTTTCTCCTTGGCTGTACTGACCGGCATAGTAGCTGCCAGCTTTTTCCAGGCCCAGCCGAAAGGGATTGGCTAAAAAGTAGTTGTCTGCTGAGCAGATGAAGCTGTTTCTGATCACGCCCCGGGCCAGCCAGAGACTGGCCGCGCTGTTTTGCCGGGCATAGGCAGGATTGTCGATTAATTTCACTCCGTACTTGCCCTTTAAGTAAAAAAGCTGCTCCTTCTTGTAGCCGGTAACGATGTAGATGTCGTTAACTCCGGCCGCTTGCAGCTGGCGGATTTGCCGCTCAAGCAGGACTTCCCCTTTGACCTCGATCAGCCCCTTGGGCTTTTCATAAGACAGGGGAGCAAAACGGGCCCCGGTCCCGCCGGCCAAGATTACCGCGTTGTCGGCGCGCGTCATCAGGCCACCCCCTTTCTTTTTAAAGCTATTGCCGCATACTCCTTGGCATAGCGGTACTGCCGCCGGCCGTAAGGAGCCAGGGCCTGCTTAGGCTGGAAGGCCTCGCACCAGTTGGACCAGAGCAGGCCGCAGATGGCCATATAGCAGTAGATCTTGCTCTTGATATTTTCCGGGCACTTTTGGCCAAAATACAAATCTAGCAAGTGATCAAGTTCCGCTCTTTCATAGCCGGCGTAGATGGCAAACATGGCCAGGTCCACGTGCGGGTCCTGCATCCCCGCGTACTCCCAGTCGGTTAATTGCAGCTTGCTTTGTCCGCCTTCTTGGTAAAAAAGGCAGTTATCGGCCACCGGATCCAGGTGGGTCAGGCAGCTTTCCTTTGGCACTGTGTCTAAGTAGGGTTTTAAGCTAAAAATTTGCCTTTTAATTTCCCGGTAGTCTGGGAAAAGGGAGGGGCGCGGCCCCCTAATTTGTTCATAATGCTTGATCTGGGCAAAAAGGTCGAAGCTATGTGGAACTGCGATCTTGGCCTGGTGCAGGCGCTTGACTTTTTGCGTCCAGCGGACTAGGTCAGCTTCTTTTTTCGGGTTACAGGGCCGGGCCTGGGGTAAAAAGGGGCTGAGCTTATAGCCGGTTTCCGGGTCCAGGTACAGGGGGGAGTCGCAGAAATTGTAGGGGGCGATGGCCTGGTAGACCGCGGCTTCCCGGGTCCGGTCGATAATTTGCCGGCCAGGCCTGGGCTGGCGGAAGTGGTAGCTTTTTCCGCCATAATCCAGGCGGAAGGAGTGGTTGGTCATGCCCTTGTGTAAAGGCACGAAATTCAGTTCATCAGGGTCAGCTTGGAAAAAGACGGCAAGCGCCGTGACTGCCTGCTGACTTAAGTAGGACATGTGGTCACCTTCTTTTTCTAAAAAACTCGTGATATATCTTGTCCTAACAGCTTAGCATGGCTGATGGATAAGATAAAATGACATCTTTTAATCGCACTAAAAATTCTGCTTATGGTTAAAAGACTATTTGGGATAGATCTTGTAGTCGTGGTGGGGATAGCGGTCCTTAGCCGGGGGCAATTTTTCATAGTCCCCGTAGTATTCCCGCAAGATGGGAGCAGGATCAGCCGGAACGCGGAAGCTGGATCCGGCAAAAGGGGCGTACTTGCCCTCCCCGAAGTGTTTTTTCTCCAGCATGTGGACCCCGCCATCCGGCCAGGCGGGGACGCCGACCTTCTGCCGGCCCTCTTTCGTTTTGGCAAAAATGATCCGCTGGATTTTTTCATCAACGGCCTGGGCAAAGCCTTCACCCCAGATCCGGTCAACCGCCTTTTTGTAAATTTGGTGGGCACTTTTGGTCAAAAAGTTCTGCGGCCAGGTCGCCGCGTAGGCGTAGTAGGCCATGTTGACCAGCTTGCAGCGGCGGTAGAGCTGGCGGGCCACCGGGTAGGAAGAGCCGTTTTCGTCCAAGGGGTAGATGTCGGTGAAGATGCCGGCAGAAAACTGCTCGGCGGGCTTGGTGGAAACGAACTCGTAGTCCTGGTTGCTAAAGCGGGCCAGGCCATAGGGATAGCCCGGGCTGTTTTCCCGGGTCGCGATCCGGTAGGGAGCAGGAAGGTCTTTTTCGCAGTAAGCGATGAAGGCCTCGTAATCCCGCCGGGGCATCCAGATGTCGGTGTCATCGTCCCAGGGGATAAAGTCCTGGTGGCGGATGGCGCCTAAGAGGGTCCCGTAGGCCAGGTAGTAGGTCAGGTCCTGCTCTTGGCAAATCCGGTCAATTATCTGGAGATTGTCCAGTTCGACCGCTTGTATCTCGCTAATTGTGAGTTTTCGCATGTCTGTCTCCTTCAAAATTCGTTTTTTGCTTTGTAGTCAAATAATTTAGCAGGCCAAAATATGGCCCGTCAAGTCTGGAAAACTTAAGAAATTCTTTCCTCCTCGTGCAAAAAGTTGCTGGAAATTTCTGAAAAGAAGATTTTTTCCTATTAGGCGACAGCCGCAAAAAGGCGGGGGATTTTTTCACAAAGTCAGTAAAAAATAAGCACGGAATCCGGAAGAACGGGAAATGGTCTTGTACAATCCTGCACTTGTGTGCTAATTTATTGCTTACAAAATTTCACGCGAAGGAGATGACCAATGAAAACACGCGACCTGCGCAAGCTCATTAAACAGCAAGGAGGCTGGGACCTGGTCCGCCAGTACGCCGCGGCCGGCAACCTGCCCCTGGCGGCAGGGCAGCTGCTTCTGCTTGGAACGAAAGAAAAGGCCCTGGAGATCCTCCGCCTCAGCGCCCAGTACCGGGTCAAGGAGAAGCTGGCCAGGCGGTACCGGAAGGAGCTTGACCATTTGGTTAAGCTGCACAAAGATGCTGGGGAAAAAGAGAAGGATAAAAGTAAATCTGAAAATGACCAGCCCTATGTCTGGTTCTGCTGGCTGCAAGGCTTGGCCACGGCCCCGCAAGTCGTCAGAAACTGCTATAAATCAGCTTTGGCGGCTTACGCGGGAAAAGGGAAGCTGACCTTGATTACGGAAGACAACTACCAGGACTATGTGACTTTTCCGCGGGAAATCCAGGCGAAAATTAAGCGCGGAATTATAGATGGCGCGCATTTAGCCGATTTGATCCGGCTGGAGCTCTTGATCAATTACGGGGGCATCTGGACGGACGCGACCGTTTTTTACAGCGGGGATTTGCCGGATTTTCTGTTTAAAAACCGCCTCTTTGCCTACCAGATCGTCAAGCCGGGCAGGGACGGGCAAGCCATCCCCATGTCCAACTGGCTCTTGGTTGCCCCGAAAAGAAACAGGCTGCTTTTGATCACCCGGGACCTGCTCTATGCTTACTGGAGAAGGCATGACAAGTTGCTTGACTATTACATTTTCCACATCTTTTTCCAGCTGGCGGCTGAGGCCTGCCCGGAAGAATTTGCGGAGGTAATCCCTGTGGACAGCGGGGCCCCCCACCTGTTAGGCCAGCGCTTATTTGACCAGTATGAGCCGGATTTTTGGCAGGCGATTAAGGAGCAAACTAGTATCCACAAGCTGTCTTACAAGTTCCCGCCGGGGATGTTTTTGCAAAAGGGGACTTATTTTGCCCAAGTCGTGGCGAAAGGAGGCAAAAATGGCTAAAGAGAAGAAACTGGCGTTAGTGATCTGCTACTTCGGTCCTTTCCCGGCCTACGCGGATTTATTCTTCAGATCAGTTAAGGAGAATCCGGCGACTGACTTTATTTTGGCCACCGACCAGCTGGTCAAGAATCCCCCGGCCAATCTCAAGATCAAGTACCTGACTTTGGCGGATTTACGGGCAAAGTTTCAAAAGAAGCTGGGCTTTCAGATCCGGCTGCATGCGCCTTACAAAATCTGTGACTACCGGCCGGCCTTTGGCTGGCTCCTGTCCGACTGGCTCAAGGACTACCGCTATTGGGGCCACTGCGATTTGGACCAGGTCATGGGGGACTTGGAGAAATTTTTGCCGGAGAAATTACTGGAAAAATACGACAAGGTCTACCAGCATGGCCATCTGACGGTCTTTCGCAATACTTTGACCAACAACCTCCGCTTCGTGGCCAAGGGGGGTCAGAACTTTCGGCAGGTTTTCCAGACGGACCTGCCCTGCGTCTTTGACGAGGTGGAAGGAATCCAGAAAAAGTTTGCCAGACTGGGCGCCAAGTGCTGTTTAAAGCGGGACTTCGCTGATATCTATTCCTGGCGTGAGCAGATGAGGCGGACGACGTCATACTTGCGGGGGCGGGAGAAGAAAAAGCTGAACAGTGCCCGCCAGGTCTTCTTTTATGAAAAAGGCCGGGTCTACCGGGCCTACTACGCTGGCGGGAAAATGAACTATGAAGAGCTGGCCTACCTGCATTTTCCCAAAAGGCGGATGCGGCAGAATTTTTACCAAAGCGATTCCTACTTTATCGGCAAGGATGGCTTCTACGCTAAAGAACCGGGTTTTAACGTGACCATGGGGGAGATCAAGCGCTATAACGGCTTTAATCTAATTGGGGAAGCCCGGGTGAAGCTGGCTTATTGGACCTTCATCTGGAGTCGGCGCTACCACAAGTACGTCCTTAAGCGCTAGTATGGTAGTCCGCCTGCGCCGGCAGAACCTGGTCACCCTTTACTTAAGCGGGCAGATGGTCTGTTTTGCCTGCTTGAATCAAGTCTGTCCAATGCCTTTGGCCGACAGCCAGGATGAAATTTTGGCCGTTTTTTGCCTGATCGGGATCGCCTGGGCACTAATAAGTAAGCGGCTGGGCCAGGAAAAAGAGGGACTATTGTTAAAAATTTGCTTTGCCCTGATCCTTGTGGAAAGCCTGGGGTTAATCTCAAACGGGATGTCGGGGCTAATTGGCGGGACACCAGTCTTGGTCGATGCCTTTAAATTGGTCAAGCTGCCCCTGGTCCTCTTTTATGTCAGCTGTTGCTTGCGCCCCTGGGAAAAAAGGACGCTTGTGCGCAACCTGCTTTTGGCCAGTAAATGCTTTATTCTGCTGGCTTTTCTCGGCGGCATCGTCAATCTGGCGGTTGACGTTGGCTTTAGCTACGACCTCCGCTACGGGATCCGGTCCTATAAGTTCATCTATGAGAACCCGGCGGCCTTAAATGAGGTCCTGCTGGTCTCCTTAGTGCTGATTATGCTGGGGGAAGGAATTGGGGAAAAGAAGAAAAATGAGCGCGGACTTAGGCAGAGCAAGGCCTGGCTCCTTTTGTACCTGGCAACTGTAGTCATGACCTTGCGGGCCGGGGGAATCGGATCCAGCGGGATTTTGCTTCTGGGCCTGCATTTTGAGAAAAAAGGGGTCCGGCTAAGCTGGAAAAAAGGCGTCAGTGCGGCTTTTGTGGCTTTTTGCCTGGGCTATCCCCAGGTTAAGGAGTACTTCTTCAGCGAAACGGTCAGGTCGAAATTGCTTAGGCATTCCCTGATCGTCCTGCGGGACTATTTTCCTTTAGGCAGTGGCTTCGCGACTTACGGGTCAGACCAGGCCTTTAAGCACTACTCCCCCCTTTATGTCCGCTTTGGCTTCCACCACGACTACGCTTTGGCCCAGGAAACGGGCTTTGCCATGAACGACAACTTCTGGCCCATGCTTTTGGCCCAATTCGGCCTTTTTGGGGCCTTCCTATATGTGTACTGGCTAGTTGTCCAGCTGGGCTATTGTTTGAAAAAAGCTCCGCCGGGTCAGCCGCGGGCCGGGGCTCTGGGCCTCATTGCCTTTTTCCTGATCAGTTCGGCGGGCAACCCGATTTTTACCAGCGCCTCGGGAGTCTTTCTGGCAATAGCTTTGGGCTTGACCAGTGATTTTTTGCAAAAACAACAAGAAAGATAGAGGAAAAGAGAATAGAGAGAATAGAAAGAAGGTGACAGATGGAAAAAGTTGAGAAATCGCTGTCCCGCAATGCCCTGGCCAGCGGCCTGCAGACGGGGACCCGCCTAGTTTGCGCCCTGGTGACTTACCCCTATTTGGCCAGGATCTTGCGGGTTGACCAACTGGGTCAATATGACTTCGCGGCTACGGTTGTCAGCTGGGCGGCGCTAGTGGCGGGCCTGGGAATCTACGCCTATGGGGTTAGGGAAGGGGCAAAAAAGCGGGATGACCCGGAAGAGCTGTCCCGCTTTGCTTCGGAAGTCCTGGTCATCAACCTGGCCTCGACCTTACTGGCTTACTTGGGTCTGGCGGCCTGTCTGCTTTTTTCCAGCAAGCTAAGGGAATATGGACCGCTGATTTGGACCTTGAGTACTAGCATTATTTTTACCACCCTGGGCTGCGAGTGGCTCTATGCGGTTCACGAGGAATATGGCTACCTGGCCTTGCGCAATATCTGCTTTCAAATCTTGTCTTTGTTTTTGCTCTTGACATATGTCAAGGACGAGAGCGACCTTTTGCTATATGCTTGGACTACGGTCATTGCCAGCGCCGGGGCCAACTTGGTCAGCTTTATCAGATTGCGTAGGTACTGCAGCTGGTCTTTGACCTGGCGTTTTTCTTGGCAAAAGCACCTCCTGCCCATCTTCGTCTTATTCGCCAACGCTCTGGTCAACCTGCTTTATGTAAGCGCGGATGTAACCCAGCTGGGAGTGATGACCAGCGACTATTATGTGGGCCTTTACTCGGTGGCCAGCAAAGTCACGGCCCTGCTTAAGCAATTGTTAGGTGCCGTCATCGTTGTTACCGTGCCGCGTTTGGCTTGCTTATATGGGCAAAAGGGCGGAGGCCTTTTTCAAAAATTGGCCCGGCAGATCGCGGATTTGCTAGTGACGCTGGCCTTGCCGGCTGCTTGCGCCTTGTTTGCCTTAGGCGAGGAGGTTGTCATTTTAACCGCGGACTTAGATTTCGCGCCGGCCGCGGGGGCCATGAAACTTCTGGGCCTGGCCTTGGTCTTCTCTCTTTTGTCCTGGTTTTATATGGCGGCGGTTTTAGTTCCGGCCCGGCAGGAGAAGGCGGCTTTGCTTGCAATCAGTATCGCTTCTGTAGTCAATATTTGCTTGAACTTCCTGCTGATCCCGGCCTTTAAGGAGGCAGGGGCGGCTTTAGCAACCTTGCTTGCCGACCTGGTGACTTGCCTGGCTTGTTACTTTTTGGCGAAAAAGTCGGCCCGCCTCTTGCCCAGCGGAAAAAAGCTGGCCAGCAGCCTGCTCGGCTGCCTCTATGTTTACTTGGTTTGCCAAGCTGCTTTAGCTAAGGGCCTAGGGCCAGGAGCGACAGTCTTTTGGGCTGCCCTCTGGGCCATCCCCGGTTACTTTGTGATTTTATATCTGCTTGGCAACCGGGTCTTACTGGAGTTTAAGCGCGGAAGTAGACGGGAGTAAGAAAGGAGGAGTTTTTGTACAAATTAGACAAAGAAACTTGTGAAACGGTAGCGCTTACAATATAATGTGGATATTAGACTGAACTAGAAAAGGAAAAGTACAAATGAATGGATTTTTAGGAGAGTTCTTAGGAACGATGATTTTGATCGTGCTGGGTGTCGGCTGCGGGGCCGGGATCAGCTTGAATAAGGCTTACGCTAAGGGGCAGGGCTGGCTGTTCGTCACCCTGGCCTGGGGGATGGCGGTAACCTTCGGCGTTTACGTGGCTGGCCAATTTGGCTCACAAGGTCACCTCAACCCAGCGGTAACTATTGGCTTCGCGGCCTTTGGCTTCTTACCATGGAGCCAAGTTATGCCGTACTTGCTGGGGCAATTCCTGGGCGCCTTTGTCGGGGCAGCTCTGGTAATCCTGCACTACTACCCGCACTTCAAGGCGACCAAGGCTGACGAAGGCAACAGCGTGGGGATTTTCGCGACTGGCCCAGCCATCAACAATCCTGTTTTCAACTTCTTGAGTGAAACGATCGCGACTTTTGTCTTCATCTTCACCTTGCTCAACCTGGGCAACTTCACCCAAGGCTTGAAGCCATTAATTGTTGGTTTCTTAATCATGGTTGTTGGCCAGGCTTTGGGTTCAACGACTGGCTTTGCCTTGAACCCGGCCCGGGACTTCTCACCTCGTCTGGCTTACGCGATTTTGCCAGTGCCAAACAAGGGCGGGGCTAACTGGGCTTACGCCTGGGTTCCTGTCTTAGGGCCAATCGCCGGTGGTCTTTTAGCTAGCGGCCTGCAGGCATTGTTAAAGTAGAATTTTTAAGCCAAAAATTTACCCTTGAACTCCGGCGCGAGCTCAAGGGTATTTTTGCTTGGAAAAAATCGGTTATAATCTAAGGCAGAAAGGAGCCGCCATGACCGACTACTACACATCCGGTGAATTTGCCAAGCGGGCCCACGTGTCCGTCAGAACGATCCGCTACTATGACCAGCAGAACCTCCTCAAGCCTTCAGCCAGAAGCAAGGGCGGGGCCAGACGCTACAGCGACGCTGACTTCGCCAAGCTCCAGCAGATCCTCTTGTTAAAATACCTGGGCTTTTCCTTAGGGGAAATTCGCGGCTTGACCCTGGGAGCCAGCGACCGGCGCCGCCTCCTGGATTCTCTCCAAATTCAGCGGCGCCTGGTGGAAGAGCGGATTGAAGAAATGACCGCCGTTGAAGCCGCCATCGACTCAACCACCCAAACCTTGGAAGCTGGCAAGCCCGTTGACTGGAGCCGGATGTTGGAACTGCTCCACCGGTCAACCATGACCCAGAGCCTCAAGACCCAGTACCAGAACGCCACCAACATCTCTGCCCGGATCCGCCTGCACCGGGATTACTCCATGAACAAGGAGGGCTGGTTCCCCTGGCTTTTCCGCCAGCTGGACTTGACTCCTGGTTTAAAAATCTTAGAGATCGGCTGCGGGAATGGTGAACTCTGGGCTACCAGCCACGACCGCCTGCCAGAGGACTGCCAGGTTATTTTGACCGACATTTCAGAAGGGATGCTGGCCGATGCCAAAAAGGAAATCGGCGAAGACAGCCGCTTTTCCTATGACCGTTGTGATGCTGCCCACTTGCCCTTTGCCGACGAAGAGTTTGACCTGGTTGTCGCCAACCACATGCTTTTTTACTGCGACGACATCCCCCAGGTCCTTAAAGAAGTCCGCCGGGTTTTGAAAAAAGGGGGCCGCTTCTGCGCGTCAACTTACAGCAAGCGCCACATGCACGAAATCACTGACCTGGTCCAGGAGTTCAACTCCCAAATCGTCTTGTCTTCAGTCAACCTCTACGACCGCTTTGGCTTAGACAACGGCGGCGCCATCCTGGCCCCGTTTTTTGACCATGTGACCTGCCAGCGCTATGAGGATGCCATCGAATTGGGTGAAGCAGAACCCGTTATTTCTTATATCTTGTCCTGCCACGGCAACCAAAATGCCCTTCTCTTGGACCGCTACCAGGAATTCAAGCAATTTGTTGAAGACGAGGTCGCTGGAGGCTTCCACATCACTAAAGACGCCGGAGCATTTATCTGCCGCAAATAACTGCCAGTTTTTAAAAAACGGCAGTTATTTTATTTTTGCCTATTGAAGCTTACGTAACGTCATGTTTTATACTTTGAGTCAGTTAAGAGAAAAAATTGCTTAGTTTGAACTTGGAGGTTCATTTCATGAAAATTATCGTTACCGGCGGTGCCGGCTTTATCGGTTCCAACTTTGTCTTCTACATGATGAAGAAGCACCCAGACTACAAGATCATCTGCCTGGACAAGCTGACTTACGCGGGCAACCTGTCAACCCTGAAGGATGTCATGGACAAGCCAAACTTCCGCTTCGTCAAGCTGGACATCTGCGACCGCGAAGGCGTCTACAAGCTTTTTGAAGAAGAACACCCGGACGTTGTCGTTAACTTCGCCGCAGAAAGCCACGTTGACCGGTCAATCGAAAACCCGGAAATCTTCCTGCAAACCAACATCATCGGTACTTCTGTCTTGATGGACGCCTGCCGCAAGTACGGGATCAAGCGTTACCACCAAGTATCAACTGACGAAGTTTACGGCGACCTGCCGCTGGACCGGCCAGACCTCTTCTTCCACGAAGACACTCCGCTGCACACTTCCAGCCCATACTCATCATCAAAGGCCAGCGCTGACCTTTTGGTTGGGGCTTACGGCAGAACCTACGGCCTGCCTGTAACTATTTCCCGTTGCTCAAACAACTACGGCCCTTACCAATTCCCGGAAAAGCTGATCCCATTGATGATCCAAAGAGCCCTGGACGACAAGCCTTTGCCAGTTTACGGCGAAGGCCAAAACGTCCGCGACTGGCTTTACGTTGAAGACCACTGCAAGGCCATCGACCTTATTTTGGAAAAGGGGACGGTTGGTGAAGTCTACAACATCGGTGGTCACAACGAAATGCACAACATCGACATCGTTAAGCTGATCTGCGATTACTTGGGCAAGCCATACTCCTTGATCGAACACGTTACTGATCGTAAGGGCCACGACCAACGCTATGCCATCGACCCAACCAAGATTCACGAAGAACTGGGCTGGCTACCAGAAACCATGTTCAAGGACGGTATCAAGAAGACCATCCAATGGTACCTGGACAACAAGGAATGGTGGGAAAACATCATTTCCGGCGACTACCAAAACTACTACCAAGAAATGTATGGTAAAAAAGAAGTTTTAGACAAGGACTAAGGAATTAGAAAAATGAAGGGAATTATCTTAGCAGGTGGTTCAGGCACTCGTCTGTATCCATTAACCCTGGTTACCAGTAAGCAGCTTTTGCCTGTTTACGACAAGCCAATGATCTACTACCCGTTGTCAACTTTGATGCTGGCCGGGATCAAGGACATCTTGGTCATCTCCACGCCAGCTGACACTCCGCGCTTTAAGGAACTTTTGGGCGACGGGTCACAATTCGGCGTCAAGCTCTCTTACAAGGTTCAGCCAAGTCCAGACGGCCTGGCTCAAGCCTTTACTTTGGGCGAGGATTTCATCAACGGTGAGCCATGTGCCATGGTTTTGGGCGACAACATTTTTTACGGCAACGGCTTTACTGACCTTTTGGAAAAAGCTGCCCAAGATGCCGAAGCTGGCAAGGCAACCGTCTTTGGCTACTATGTCAACGATCCAGAACGCTTCGGCGTGGTCGACTTTGACGAAAACGGCAAGGCCATTTCCATCGAAGAAAAACCAGAACATCCAAAGAGCAATTACGCCGTTACGGGCCTTTACTTCTATCCAGCTGGCGTGAGTGAAAAAGCTGCCCAGGTTAAGCCAAGTGCCCGGGGTGAAGTGGAAATCACCACTTTAAACGAAATGTACCTGAACGCCGGCACCCTTGACGTCCAGCTGCTGGGCCGGGGCTACGCTTGGCTGGACACCGGGACCATGCAGAGCCTGGTTGATGCTTCCAACTTTGTCAAGATGGTGGAAGAGCGGACCGGCGTAAGCATCTCCGCCCCTGAAGAAATTGCCTACGTGCACGGCTGGATCGATAATGAAAAGCTTTTAGAAGCAGCCAAGCATTATGGCAAGAGCCCTTACGGCAAGCACTTAAAGGCTGTTGCTGAAGGCAAGCTCAAGTACTAATTTTTGGATTTTTTAAAAAAAGAAAGAAGATATCAAAATGGGTCAAATTAAAGTTGAAAAGAACGTCGGCGGCATCGAAGGCTTGGCAGTCATTACGCCAGCAGTTCACGGGGACGACCGCGGCTACTTCATGGAAACCTACAACGAAAATGATATGAAGGAAGCTGGCTTTGACATTAACTTTGTCCAAGACAACCAATCTTCATCAACTAAGGGCGTTTTGCGCGGCCTCCACTTCCAAAAGCACTTCCCACAATGCAAGCTGGTTCGCGCTGTTCGCGGTGACGTTTTTGACGTGGCCGTTGACCTGCGCAGCGACTCCAAGACCTACGGCAAGTGGTACGGGGTTGAACTGACCGCTGAAAACAAGAAGCAATTCTTGATTCCAGAAGGTTTTGCCCACGGCTTCCTGGTTTTGAGCGATGTAGCTGAATTCTGCTACAAGGTTAACGACTTCTGGCACCCAAACGATGAAGGCGGCATGGCTTGGAACGACCCTGAAATCGGGATTGAATGGCCACAAGTTGTTGGCGAATACCCAGGCTCAGCTGACGCCAGCGGCTACGCTTTGGAAGACGGCACTAAGCTGACTTTGTCCGACAAGGACCAAAAGTGGCAAGGGCTTAAGGACACTTTCAAGTTTTAATTGGGAGGAAAAAGCATGAAGGTTTTCGTAACTGGCGTCAACGGTCAACTGGGCCACGACGTGATGAACGAATTGGCTAAGCGCGGCTACGAAGGCGTAGGCAGCGACTTGGTTCCAGAATACAGCGGGATCGCTGACGGCTCAGCTGTTACTACTGCACCTTACGTTTCCCTGGACATTACTGATGCAGAAGGCGTAAAGAAGGCCATCAAGGAAGTAAATCCGGACGTGATCGTTCACTGCGCTGCCTGGACTGCGGTTGATCTGGCTGAAGATGACGACAAGGTTGAAGCTGTCCGCAAGGTTAACACTGAAGGTACCCAAAACATCGCCAACGTAGCCAAGGAATTAGACGTGCCAATGGTTTACATCTCCACTGACTACGTTTTCGATGGCCAGGGCACTACGCCATGGGACCCGGATTTCAAGGGCTACAAGCCAATGAACGTTTACGGGGAAACCAAGCTGGGCGGGGAACTTGCCGTATCTGAAACTTTGGACAAGTACTTCATTGTCCGCATCGCCTGGGTCTTCGGCTTGAACGGGAAGAACTTCATCAAGACCATGCTTAATGTGGGTAAGACTCATGATGAAGTCAAGGTGGTCAGCGACCAAATCGGTACGCCAACTTACACTTTGGACTTGGCCCGTCTTTTGGTCGACATGATCGAAACCGACAAGTATGGCTACTACCACGCAACCAACGCGGAATTGCCGGAAACTGCCAGCGGCTATGATGAAAACGGCACCAAGACCGGTTATATCAGCTGGTACGATTTCACCAAGGAAATCTACCGCCAGGCTGGCTACAAGACCAAGGTAACCCCGGTTACCACGGAAGAATACGGCCTCTCCAAGGCTGTACGGCCGTTCAACTCACGTTTGGACAAGAGCAAGCTGGAAAAGAACGGCTTCAAGCCGCTGCCAACTTGGCCAGACGCCGTGCACCGCTACTTGGAAGCCTTGAAGGCTGACGGCTTCTTTGACTAAGCAATTTTTGCAAGCACTGGACGATTGTCCGGTGCTTTTTTGCTAGAAAAAAAGTGCCGAATGACTGCTCAGCTAAGCAATCATTCAGCACTAATTCAAGCTGCTTAAAGTTTTTCGTATAATTCTTCTGCTAAAAGTCGGCCTTCAGTGGAGTAGCAGGCATAGGAGAAGCCACCCATGTAGTATTCGGTGAACAAGTCACTGGTTGACATTTCACCTACCGCGTAGAGGTCGCGGAAGTCAGAACCATCTGCTTTCTTTACTGCAAAGGTATCATGGTTGATCTTCACCCCGCCGATCGTGCCCCAGGAACCAGGCATTACGTAGAAGGCGTAGAGCTGCTTTTCATTCAAGGGTCTGATCTTGGATTGCGGCTTGCCGAATTCATCATTGCCATCTGCGGCAGCCTGCTTGTAGCTGGCAAAGGTCCGCTCAAGCTGCTTTTCGTCCAGGCTCAGCTTTTCAGCCAATTCAGCAACAGAAGCAGCCGTTACGTAAAGCTTGGCATTTTCATCCAGCTTATGGATTCCCTGGCGCAGAATTTCCGGCAGGTTTTCGTCATCGTAAAGCAAATAGTATCTGTCACTGCCGTGGCGGTACATTCTTGAGGTGACTTTCAAGCTGTCATAAGGTGCTTCATTGGTAAAGCGCTTGGCCTGACTGTCAATGATCATGCCGGTTGAATAGTCGGGAACGTTGTTCCAGGTAATGTATAATTGCGGGTTGAAGTCAAGATTACCATTTTTGTAAACATCGTTGTCGGAGAAGGCGGCCCCGATTTCTTGAAGCAGCTGGTAGCCGTCAGCAGTGTTTTCCCGGCTGGCCTGGTTGAAGACATGCACGCTGGCTACCGCAGGCGTGTTCTTTTTAAGCAGGTCTGGAGCATATGACGCGCCGCCAGTAGCCATAACGACGGAGCCAGCAGTAATCGTAAAGTCAGAGCCGTCTTTGCTTTCGACCTTGATGCCGGTTGCCTTGTCGCCATCTGTCAAAATTTGGGTAACCCGGCTGTTGAGGATGATCTTGCCACCATGCTTTTTGATGATGTCACTGAGAAGTTCATCGACTCTGGCCCCGTTGGCGAAATTGCCGTAAACGATCGGCCCTTGACCAATGAATGTTCCCTTGGTATTGGTCATGCTGACCAGTTGGTCAAAAGTCTTGCCGGATTCAGTCATCAGCTTCTTCATGAACTCTCTGTCGTGCGCCTTTTGGGCATCGGCGTTAACGTTGTCAACATAAGTCATGATGCTATCGATACTGTTGTCAATGCCTTGCTTTTTAGCGAGCTTGGAGTTTGCTAAGGCGTAAACGGCTCCCGCGTATCTTGAAGAGCCGCCAACTTGCTCGCCTTTGGCCACGACAACGACGTCCAGACCCTTAGTGGCAGCGAAGGCACCAGTCATTAAGCCACTTAAGCCGGCTCCGGCAATAACGACGTCGGCGGTTAAATCTTCATGGTTGATGGTCAGTGGACGGTGGTAGGCCTTGCTGGTCCAGGCAGCTAAGTTACCGCCGGCTTTTTCCACTGCATCCTCGCTGGCGGAAATAATTGCCTTTGAAGTGAGGGTAGCGCCGGAAACCGCGTCAACGTTCAAGGTCTGCTGGCTGACGATTTCCTTGGGAATCAGCTTTACGGCCTCATCGCCAACATTTGGCGTTTCATGGCTGGAGATAATTTTGAGATCGCCGATGCGGTGGTCAAAAACGTCAAGCTTAACGGCTAATTGCCCGCCGTGCCCGGATCCATAGCCGATATAGCTGCCTTCAGTTAAGGCGAGGCTGGTTGACTTTGCCTTGCCTTCGGCTTGTCTCAAGGCATCTTTCACTGCTGCTTTAACGCCTTTGGTGGTCAGGCTGGCGCCGGTTACACCGTCGATATCAGCGGATTGCTTGTCGATGATCTGCTTAGCGAGTTCTTCATCAGCGCTTTGGCCCACGTTTCTGCTTTCGTTTTTCAAGTCAAGGCTTGCCTTGGTTATCTCGCTTTCGTTGACGGTTAGTGAGACGCTTAGGTCGCCAATACCTTTGCCCTTGCCAGTGTAAGTGCCGGGGTTAAATTTGCTTTTTGTCATTGTTTTGTCTCCTATACTCTGTGTTCAATTTTTTCTCTACACATAAATCTTAATTTTTTCCCTTATCAGACAGAAGTATTAAAATGTTAGTAGCTAATAACCAGAAGTTGCAAGTAGGTAGCAAAAAATGAACGATCAACTGAAAACATTTATTGCGGTGGCTGACAACCAAAGCTTTAATAAGGCAGCCAATGAATTGTATCTTTCAGCCCCGGCAGTCATTAAGCAAGTTAACCATTTGGAAGATTCTATAAAAATAAAGTTGTTTGACCGTAATCATAATGGTGTTACGTTGACGGAAGCAGGCAAATCGTTCTATAAGGATGCCGTCAGGCTGTTATCGGCTTACGACCAGTCGATCGACCGTGCCAGAAACGCGACGGGAAAGAAGATGTCGATCAAGATCGGTGCTGGACCGCTCGCGACAGGAACAGCGACCACCAATTTGTGGGTTGAAGTTGGGAAAAGACTTCCCCAGCTTCGGTTTCAGTTCATCCCCTGTTCCTGCTCCTTGGGCAACTTTAATGAATTTTTGGCGGGAATCGGTAAAGACTTTGACTTGGTTTCTTCAGTTTATGATGAGAAGCTCTTAAGCGAGTACGATATCCAGGCTTTGCGGCTGGACATCACCCCGTTAAGACTGTCAGTCCCTGTCAATAACCCCCTGGCTAAAAAGGATGAGCTTACTTTAAGAGATTTGGATAACCAGAAGATTGCTCTGCCAGCCAAGGGGAAATTCCAGTGCTTTGACCAGGCCAGGGACTTCTTAAAGCAGAATCCGAAAATTGACCTGCAGGAGATTTCCGGCTTTGACATGAACGTACTGAATCAATGCGTTTCTAATGACTGGCTGCTTTGTTCCGCGGAGGACTGGCAAACCGCGCATCCCTTCTTGAAGGCAAAGAAGGTGGCTTGGAATTGTACCGTGCCTTTCGGCATCGTGTACAGCAAGAGGCCGTCGGCAACCGTGATTGAAGTAATCGATCTCTTAAAAGAAAGTAGCGTTTTTTAGCAAAAGGCTTCCTTAGACTAAGCAATTTTTTAAAGCACTGGATGTGAAATCCGGTGCTTTTTTGCATACTCATGGTAATCATCCAAGTGGCAGCAAATAGAGCGCGGCGTAGGACTAAACAAGCAAAATATGATATTATAGGTAATAAGGTAGATAGCGCCGTGCACACCATGTGTCAAGCGTGGTGCTGCAAAAAGATATAAACGCCCTCTTGGAATATGCTCTCAATTTCCAAGGGGGTTTTCGTTTGCCCAAAAATCGGCCAAAAATTTTTGTGGCAAGAACTTCTCCTAGAAAGGCGCTAGCGGTGGCTGGTTTACAAATAGTTTGCTGTGTAAGAATGCTGTAGTGACGGGAATCCTCTACCGAATACATGTTCCAAGAAAATCTGGCTTGGCAGGAATAGAATGGGGGCAGATGGTAGGAGGATAGGGACTATGGATTACACAGACATTCAGAACATAGAAGAAGTCGAGGCAAGTCGTCTCGATTTTAAAGAAAAAGTAGAGCTTGTCAAAGCTAAAAGCTGGCTGAAGACGGTCGTTGCTTTTGCCAATACGGATGGTGGACATATTGTTTTTGGCGTGACTGATGATCATAAATTTGTGGGACTGGAAAACCCGCAAGAGGCTTCGTCAAAGATCTCAGAAAAAATTGTCTCTATGGTATCGCCTAATCCGTTATTCACGCTTACACAAATTGGAGGTTTGCCAAAGGGGGTGGTTTGCATAGATCTTAAAGTAGAGGCGGGTCCGGATTATCCTTACCGCTACGTAAATAGCCAAAGCCGGCAAGCCTTTGTCAGAAGAGGCGACAGATCTGAGAAAGCTTCGGATGTAGAGCTTAATGCTTTGATTTTAAGAGGACAAAACAGGACCTATGACGCTTTACCAAGCTCTTATAAATTGTCTGACGTCAGTTTTACGCTCTTAGCGGCGACCTTTAAAAAGATGACCGGTGATGACTTTGACATGACAAAAGATCTTGAATCGATGGGGCTTGTCGATTCAAGTGGCAGGGTTACAAATGCCGGACTGCTAATGTGCGATCAAGGATATTTGCGGCAATCAGTGGTTGTTTGTACTAGGTGGAAGGGGGTAGAAAAAGGTTCGGTTGATGGGAAGTCAACAGCTGTAAAAATATATAGTCAAAAATAGCAATTAAAGACTACTAATGCTTATTTGTAGTCTTTTATATTCTAGGTCATGTTATCAATGTATTTGGACGATCTTCTGTGGTATAATACGGCTAGACGCGAACATAAGATCGTAAAAAGAAAGTCGTTTCCTAAAATGACCAGAAAAGTGAGAAGAACTCAAACTAAGACAGTTAGAGCCTACACCGTAAAGTTAAATGGTGACGAACTAAAAGAATTGGATGAGCTGTTCACTGCTTACGGCAAGTGCAAAGACTTCCTTTATTCACAGTTGTGCGGTATCAACCACATGATAGATGTTGCTAACTGGTATGGCCCTCGAGATAAAATCCGCGAGCATGACGGTGAAATCAAGAAAGCCCGCAAAGCGGTCAAAGACTGGAAAAAGGCCTACAAGGAGAACAAAGCTCAAGGATTGAAATCTCCCGATTCAAGAACCGTCAGACTCTCAAAGCAAAAGCTTCTGAGCGAGCAATTTGGAATTCAAGGCCGGCATGTAACAGAAGCGGTTAAAGACGTGTGCATGAATCTCAACTCCATGTGGTCAAATCTTGGCTTGAAACTGAAAAGGATGGTTCAAGCTAACGATGCATTGTCTAATGCTGAGCGCCAGTATCTCAATTATATCTTCACTTCTCCATATTACTGGCAACTCATTCTGCAGAGACGTGAGAATGAAGCACAGCCAAATGAAGAAATGAGCCAGTATCCTGCACTAAGAGCCGCTTTATCCGAGGAGCAGCTTCGTCACTGCTTTGGATATATCAGACGACTCACCAGAAAACATAAGCCCTACCCTCATTCAACCGCTGCACGATGCATGCTCTGTGACGAAATGATGTGGAGAGTTGTTGAAAAAGACGGCTCAAGCTACCTAGAAATCATGACGGCAAAATGCAGAAAGAAAAAGCAGTTTAAGCTGACAGGGCCATACTGCTATGCCAACAAGAAGAAACGTGGCGACATCCAGCTCATTCTTGATCGAGACAAGAAGCGGCTGGAAGTTCATCGTGCTATTAAAGCTGTTGCTCATGAGATCCGCAAGCCACGGAAGAAACTGGGTATGGACAAGGGATTGGCAACTCTCATCTCATGCAGCAGTGATCAAGAATATGGAGCAGATTTCAGCAAGCTGGTAGGTGCTGAAGTTGAGCGGATCGATAACCGCAATACAAATCGTAATGAGTACATACAGTCAGCTAAGGAATTAAGAGAAGAAAAGTCTGCTTTGCAAGAAAAGTTAGCCAAGGATTATTCAGCTAAGACAAAGAAACGTATCAAACACCGCATTGAAAGTCTTGAGCGCCAAATTGCTCGTCTTGAAGAACACCATCTTGGCAACAAGCTCTACCACCGCCAACACGAAAGAAAGCAACGCAATATGGAGCGGGTGATAAACACAAGCATTAGACAGATGCTTGTGGCAGAAGATCCAGATGTTCTTGTCAAGGAAGATCTGACTTTTGCTAAGGAAAAGTTGCCTAAAACGTCAAACCGCTATGAAGCAAAAGTGAGACGAAAGTTATCGTCATGGACTAAAGGAAGACTTGATAAACGTATCGGGTATTTATGTGGCAGTCTGGGAATTCAAACCATTGACGTTAATCCAGCATATACGTCTCAGTTCTGTCCAAGATGTGGTGCGCATTTCAGTGAAAGAAAAGGTGCACATCATGAAACAGCCGTCTGCCCAAACTGTGGAGAAATGAACGCAAATACAGCAGCAGCGGTAAATATTTTGCAAAGAGCGGATGACAAAGAAATAACGAAATATATGCCATACAAGAATGTTAAGTTGATTCTTGAAGACCGTTACGCAAACAAACAGTTGGTGATGGCATAGTCTATCAATCAAAGCGTCACAAGCGTGGGTTCGTCCCTGCTTCAAGTCATGGACTGGGCGCTGCCCTAGAGCCTCGGCACTAGGGAAACTTAGGATATATTCCTGCCCGTTTTGTGAGACTGAGTCTTCGGGCTTTGTTAAGCAAAATATGGCGAACTCTTTGACTGTGCGTATGATAAAAGTATCAGAAGCTAAGGGAAACTTTAGTGGAGGTACATACAACTGAGCGCACAAGGCATTTCCCTGTGAAAAAGCCTAAAAAAATCCTCTAGCTGAAGCTAGAGGACAAGAATATGTTCATTAGTGTTCACTTGAATATTAATGGATATGTTTTTGAATTCGGGATGCTCTGGATGATAAAGAGTATAGAGATGCGAGTTTAATAACGCTGCTGTCAAATGCTGAGGATTTCATCCGCACTAATTCTAAAAATAGGTGGACGATTAGGGGAATGGTAAGAGAAGAGAAAAGCGATTATCCATTCAAAGCAGTTAGAGAAGTTCTCGTGAACGCTTTAATCCACCGGAACTATCAGATTTTAGGAACTGAAATTCATGTGGATATCTTTGATGACCGCATGGAGATAATGTCCCCTGGTGGAATGATGAGCGGCAGTCGTATACAGAATATGAATAAAGAACATATTCCCTCAATGAGAAGAAATGAAAAGATTTCAGATATCTTTGGGCGGCTGGGTTTTATGGATCGTAGAGGTAGCGGTATTCAGCGCATACTGAATTCGTACAAGAACTATAGCAAAGAGCCGACTTTCTATTCTGATGAAAACATCTTCCTTGTTACTATGCCCAACAGAAGCTTTACGGGCACTAAGAGAGTACAAAAAATCCCGCCACAGTATACTGGAAAAGTCACGTTAGCGAACAAATCTAAGGGTCAAACGGTTGAGAAAAGTTCGCTAACGAAGAAAGTTGTCGGCCAAACCGATAAGAAATCCACGTTAGCGAACAAATCTAAGGGTCAAACGGTTGAGAAAAGTTCGCTAACGAAGAAAGTTGTCGGCCAAGCCGATGAGAAAACCATGTTAGCGAACAAATCTAAGGAGCAAATGGCTGAGAAAGGTTCGCTAACGAAGGAAGTTGGGCCACAAACCGATGAGAAAGTCACGTTAGCGAACAAATCTAAGGGCCAAACGGTTGAGAAAGGTTCGCTAACGAAGAAAGTTGTCGGCCGAACCGATGAGAAATCTACGTTAGCGAACAAATCTAAAGGGCAAATGGCTGAGAAAGGTTCGCTAACGAAGGAAGTTGTCGGCCAAGCCGATGAGAAATCCACGTTAGCGAACAAATCTAAGGGGCAAATGGCTGAGAAAGATTCGCTAACGAAGGAAGTTGTCGGCAAAATCGATGATAAAGTAGCGTTAGCGAATAAACTTGTCGGCCAAACCGTCGAGAAGAGTGCGTTAACGAATAAAGTTAGCGGCCAAACCGCCGAGAAAAGTACGTTAACGAATAAAGTTAGCGGCCAAACCGTCGAGAAAAGTGCGTTAGCGAATAAACTTGACGGCCAAACCGCCGAGAAGAGTGCGTTAGCGAATAAACTTGACGGCCAAACCGCCGAGAAGAGTGCGTTAGCGAATAAACTTGTCGGCCAAACCGTCGAAAAAAGTGCGTTAGCGAATAAACTTAGCGGTCAAATCGTTGAAAAAAGTGCGTTAGCGAATAAACTTGGAGCACAAAATATTGAAAAGAGCTTTTTAGAGTATGAGATAAAAGCAGAAGATTTACCGATCAGATTAGACCCGCCTGCAGTAGACAATATAATTGACGCAATTGAAAAAATTGGCAAGCAAAAGAATAGACAAGGTCCCTTTCAAGCTCGAACATTAGAGAAACTAGCTGATTTTTATATGAAATATAAATCAGATTATTCATTCAATAGAGACGCATTGGCCATCTTTTTTAATATTAGGCCTGATGCGGCAACAAGGATTATACGAAAATGTTGTGACCTTGGAATTATGAGACGGGAAAAGAGAGGCGTATACTTCTTTATAAATTTAGATTAGGTAGTAAGAGCTAAAGCTTGCTGCTTTAAGGGAAAGAAGGAGGCAGGAAGATGAAGCTGTATCAGCCTTTGGAGATTACAAAATACCAGCATGAGTATGACACAGATTTCTCCGTTGAAACGGAATATCTGTGGCGTTTAAACAATGTTTCAGCAGTTGTGACTCAGATGCATCCCTTGCTTGACTACAAAAAGGATGGCCGGCAGACCGCGCAGTACCAGCTCTTCTTCATCTACACGGCTGAGATGGTTAGGCTGTTCAACAAGTTTAACCGCAACTCTTGGGAGCTCGTTCAAGTAAGTCAAGATTTGCCCGAGGCAGCTGTCAGTCACTTTCTGGATGACCTCCTTCTTGACGAAATCATTAACACCAACAGTATAGAAGGCGTCGAAACCGATGTAGCCGAACTTAGCGCAATCATCAAAAGTATCGGTGATCATCCAGAAGAGCAGGGGAAGCGGCTTGGGTCAATGGTTCGCATGTACCGGGGTAGCTTTCCAAAAATCAATTGTTTGCAGGATTTCCGTGATATCTACGACGAACTTCTTAGAGGTGAAATTTCAGCAGACAAGCAGCCAAACGGCCAGCTTTTCCGGGATGAACTGCCCTATGGCACCATCGTAATTGGCTCAGCTACCAAAATTGTCCATGTTCCGCCGGCATCTGAACTTGCTATCTCTGAGGCCTTAAGCAGCTTGATCACCTTTATGAACAAAGCCGATCTGCCAGCAATTTTCAAAGCTCTTATAACTCACTTCTTCTTTGAGAACATGCATCCCTTCTTGGACGGCAATGGCCGGATGGGCCGGTATCTTTTGTCTGCCTATCTGTCTAATAAGTATGATCGTTTTACTGGCTTTTCTGTTTCTACGGCAATTCATGCTCAACTGCCTAGCTATTATCGTATTTTCCAAGAAGCTGATAGAGCAGAAAACAGGGCAGAGCTGACTTTCTTCGTTGAAGAAATGCTACGGATCTTAACTGCTGGACAAGAGAGTCTTAAAAAGTCTGCGCTGAAGTTGAGAGACCATGACATGACTGTTTTTTTAGAATAACTAAGTTGTCGGCAGTGCATCTGTTTGGCATGTACACGTAAAATGGGCATAATAAAATCATGATTACTAGCATAGCAGATAAAGAGACTGAGAAAGTCTTCAATCAAATTTTTTCAAAGCGTATTCCGAAAGAAATTCAAAGAAAAGCTTTGATGAAATTGATTATGATCGATGCGGCACAATCATTAAATGACTTGCTGATGCCACCTGCAAACAGGTTGGAAAAGTTGCAAGGAAATAGAGAAGGACAATACAGCATCCGAATTAATTCGCAATACCGGATTTGCTTCAATTTCGAAGACGGAGATGCTGAAAATGTCGAAATAGTGGACTATCACTAGAGCTTAGAGGTGACCGAAATGACTGAACATATCAAGACGCCTACAGTTGGTGAAATTCTCAATGAAGAATTCATGCAGCCGTTAGACCTTAGTGCTTACAAGCTGGCACAGTACATTAATGTTCCAACGTCTAGAATCCAGGATATCTTGCATGACAGACGGAAAATCACTGCTGACACTTCACTCAGATTAGCCAAGTTCTTCGGCGTGTCAGATGCTTACTTCCTTAATCTGCAGAGTGATATTGA
Source organism: Lactobacillus sp. WILCCON 0059 (assembly GCF_057197985.1). NCBI lineage: Bacteria > Bacillati > Bacillota > Bacilli > Lactobacillales > Lactobacillaceae > Lactobacillus > Lactobacillus sp. WILCCON 0059. The sequence goes on along the minus strand of NZ_JBUBHN010000001.1, from coordinate 2,101,349 downwards.
TCTGCGGGATGCAAAGAAGAAGCTTAGCCGTGACTTGTCAGCAATTAAGCCTTTTACAGAGGTACAGGCCAAAAATAAGGAATCTCTTAATTAATTTCTTGATCCAGATCAAGGCCTCGCGAATCCATCCAAGCTACAATAGCCTTATCTAAATAGATGAGGTGATCAAGATGAACGAAAAAGCAGATTTGAAAGACCGGCTGACGCCAATGCAGTATGCCGTGACCCAAAACGCGGCGACTGAACCGCCTTACACCGGTGAGTATGACGACTTTTTTGAAAAAGGAATCTACGTCGACGTAGTCAGCGGGGAAGCCCTCTTTTCCTCTTTGGACAAGTACGATTCCGGCTGTGGTTGGCCAGCCTTTACCAAGCCCCTCGCTAAACTTACCCAGCACCGGGACCAGTCCTTTGGCATGGAAAGAACCGAAGTCCGCAGCCGCCAGGCTGACTCCCACCTGGGCCACGTCTTCACTGACGGCCCTTTGGACAAGGGCGGTCTGCGCTACTGCATCAACTCTGCTGCCCTCAAGTTCATCCCTTACGACCAGCTGGAAGAAGCAGGTTACGGCGAATACCGGCAGCTTTTCGAATAAACGAAAAAACTGACGACTTCCTTGCTTTGGAAATCGCCAGTTTTCTTCTTTTCTAACCTAAAATTGCCTTGTCGCTGGCGAATTCCTCGCCGGACACGACTTCGAACTGGTGGAGCAATTTCTCCACTGTCAGTTTCTTCTTTTCTTCGCCCTTGATGTCCAAAACGACTTTGCCATCGTTCATCATAATCAAGCGGTTGCCGTGGGCAATGGCATCCCTCATGTTGTGAGTCACCATAATCGTGGTCAGTTTGCCTTCCTTGACGATCCGGTCGGTCGCGTTTAAGACCTTTTCCGCCGTCTTCGGGTCAAGCGCCGCCGTGTGTTCATCCAAGAGTAGAACCTTTGGCTTGACCAGAGTTGCCATCAGCAAGGTCAAAGCCTGTCTTTGCCCGCCGGACAAAAGGCCTACTTTAGCAGTCAACCGGTCTTCCAGGCCCAGGTTGAGCACCTTCAGCTTTTCCTTGTATTCTTCCCGTTCTTTAGCGGTAACTTCCCACTTAAGCCCTCTGCGCTTGCCCCGCCGGGCAGCTAAGGCCAAGTTTTCATCAATCTGCATGGTTGCCGCCGTCCCGGTCATTGGATCTTGGAAGACCCGGCCGATCAAAGGCGCCCGTTTAAAGTCCGGTAGGCCAGTTACGTCTTGGCCATCGATAACGATAGAGCCCGTGTCAACCGGCCAAACGCCCGCGATGGCGTTCAAGGTGGTTGACTTGCCGGCCCCGTTGCCCCCGATAACCGTCACGAAGTCGCCGTCTTCCAGCTTCAAGTTGACCCCGTTCAAGGCATGCTTTTCATTAATCGTCCCGGGGTTAAAAGTCTTGGTAATGTTGGTCAGTTCTAGCATTTTTAAGCCCCTTTTCTAGCATTCTTGCCCGCCTTGGCAAAGGAGTTCTTGGCCCGGCTTCTCAGGTATGGCACCGCCAAGAAGAGGGCAACGATGATAGCCGTGAACAGCTTCATCATGTTCGGGTTCATCTTCAGCCACAGAACCAAAGTGTAAACCACGTAGTAGATGATCGCCCCGACTACGACGAAAATCAAGTGGCCGGCAAAGTTGAGCTTCTTGCCCAAAATTGCTTCGCCTAAAACTTCACCGATGATGACAGCAGCCAGGCCGATAACGATTGACCCACGGCCGGCGTTGACGTCAGCAAAACCAGAGTACTGGGAGGACAGGGCACCGGCCACGGCAACTAAGCCGTTGGAGATGGCCAGACCTAAAACCTTCATCCGGTTGATGTTAATGCCTTGTGCCTTGCTCATTTCCGGATTGCAACCGGTCGCTCTAAGGGATGACCCAAGCTCAGTCCCGAAGAACCAGTACATCAAAGCGACCAAAGCGATGACGATCAAACCGCAGACCAAGATAGATTCGTTGACCGTCAAACCAGAGATAACCAGGCCAGGGGTCAAAGAGCTGATGGCCGTGTTGGCCTTGAAGTCCATGATGGCTAAGTTGATGGAGTAGAGGGCATACTGGGTCAAAATCCCGGCCAGGATTGCCGGAATCCCAAAGAGGGTGTGCAGCCAGCCCGTTACCGCGCCGGCCAATAGACCTGCTAAGAGGGCTACCAGAACCGTCAGCCAGGGGTTGACGCCCTTCATGATCAAGACGGCTGAGACTGCCCCGCCTGTAGCGAAGGTCCCGTCAACCGTCAAGTCCGCGATGTCCAAGATCCGGAAAGTAATGTAAACGCCCAGGGCCATAATGCCCCAGAAGAGCCCTTGCGCGACTGACGCTGGCAAACGGCCAGCCAAGTCGAGGAAGCTCAATGATGATAAGTATCCTGCCATAATGTCCTCCAGTCTCAAGCAGCTTTTTACAAAATGAAACTAAAAACTAGTTCTTGTAAGCCTTGTAGCCGGCTGGAACCTTGATGCCCAGCTTCTTGCAGATGGTTGGGTTGTATTCCTTAACTGGGTTCTTGTAGTATTGAACCGGCATTTGACCGACCTTCTTTTCGCCCTTGAGGATTTGCACGGCCATCTTGCCAGTTTGCTTGCCCAGGCCGTAGTAGTCGATAGACAGGGTGGCAACCCCGCACTTGCTCATGATCCCTTCTTCACCGGCGATGATCGGCACCTTGGCCTTCAGAGCCACGTTGTTGATGGTCTTTGCACAGGATGCGGCAGTGTTGTCGGTTGGGATGTAGATGACGTCGCTGGCACTAGCTGCCTGCTGGGTAACAGAGTTGACGTCGTTGGTGTCGGAAAAAGTGTACTTAGTGACCTTTAAGCCGTCCTTCTTGGCGTACTTGGCCACTTCATCAGCCTGGTATTTGGAGTTTGGCTCAGCTGAGCAGTAGAGGATGCCCAGCTTCTTAGCCTTAGGAACAAAGTCCTTGATCATTTTTTCCTGCTTGTCCAAAGGAGCAAGGTCGGAAGTCCCGGAAATGTTGCCGCCAACCGTACCGTTGAACTTCTTCAGGTTCAAGGCCACTTGGTAGTTGGTAACCGCCGTTCCCAAGATTGGAATTGACTTAGTAGCCGCGCTGGCTGCCTGCAGGGATGCCGTCGCGTTGGCCAAAATCAAGTCTTCATTTTCAGAAGCGAAGTTGTTGCAGATCGTGGTGGCCGTTGAGGAGTCACCTTGAGCGTTTTGCGTGTCGAACTTGACATGGCTCTTACCCAGTTCCTTGGTGACTTCATCCTTGAAGCCCTTAGTAGCCGCGTCCAAGGCTTCGTGCTGGACCAGCTGACAGATGCCGATCTTGTAGACCTTGGAAGAAGACTTGCTGGATGATGATGACGATGATGAGCTGCAGCCAGCTGCCGTGAGCGCCATGACGGCTGCGGCAGCGGCGACCATAATTCGCTTGACCTCTTTCATGATTTGTTCCTCCCATATCAGACAAAAAGTAATTTAATATTTCTGTAATCTTTATTTCATAGTCTTAATTTTAAAGGAACTTGGCTTATTGTCAATAGATTTTTCTTTTCAACTGCTAAAAAGATCTCTATTGATAAAACTGCTTATTTTTTGTCAGAGAAAAAGAAATACCGCTAAAGATATCTGCTTAGCGGTATTTCTGAATGATTGAGTTCTGAGGATAATTAGTGATAAAAAGCTATTGATAAGAGATTAGGGAGAATAATCGGATTTTAGTCCAGCATCTTCTTCTTGAGCATAAAACTCATTTCGATAACCAAGAGGACGCAGCAGATGCCGCCGAAGATAAAGCCAAACTGGGAGCTAGTGTTGTCAAAAATCTTCCCAAAAGCAGCATAGAAATAGGTCGACACGAAGTTGGCCACGGAACCGGCTGACAGGGCCAGGCCAGTCAAGCCAGCTGAGTTTTCCTTGGTGGAATTGCGGTTGACGGCGGCCATAACGTATGGCATAAAGAGGCCGAAGGCCAGGGCAACCATGCAGTCACCGGTGATAAAGGCACCCATCCCGTCGCCCAGGCCCATGATGAAGTTGCCGGCCCCAATCAAGGCGATAGCTAAAATCCCGGCATATTTCTTGGCCAGCTGCATGTACTTGCCAAAGAAAAGGCCAGCTACCAAGGAAATGATGGCAACGCCGGCTGTAACATTGGCGGCGTCAGTCGCGGTCCCGGAATGAGTTTCCACGACTGTTAGGCTGAATTCCAGGATTCCGGAACTATAGGCCATATTAAAGAGGAACATGGCCAGCATCCACCAGATGACATTCAAGTTGAGCTTGGTCTTACCTTTAGCTGGCATATCTGCTGGAGCTTGAACTTTTTGGTCTTTTGGCAGGTAGATCCAGGTCAGGAAGAAAATGATCAAACCGATCAAGTAGACACTAAAGCCGGTCCGCCAGCTGGTTTGGATGAAGAGGCCAACGATAAAGGTCATCAAGGTGTTGGCCAGGCCGGAAAAGGCACTTTGGAAGCCCATCAGCTTGTTTCTTTCCTGGTCGGTGTAGTAGTCGGCCAAAAGGCTGGTACCGATTGGCTGAACCAGGCCCACGCTGAAACCCAAGAAGAGGCGGGCAATCAAGATGACGGTGAAGCTGCTGACAAACATGGGCACGATCCCGCTGGCCACGAAGAGCAGGGCCCCGAACATAAGCAGGTTCTTTTTGCCAAATTTGCTGGTCAAAAGGCCAACCAAAACCAGGGCTAAAAGCTGGGTGGCGTTAGGCAGGGAGACGAAGGACTTGAGCATGACGTCTGAGATGCCTGGATAGCTGGCCTTTAAGCTCGGCAGGAAGACTGAGCCCAGGCCCACCCCAGTTAAAAGCAGGGTGGAAGACAGGATCGCGGTCTTGAACATCAAGCTGCCGGAATTGACTTGCTTTTTGCTCTTACTCATTGTGTTCTCCATGACCCTAGCCTTCTTTCTGCATAATCTGGTCGATCCAGGCGAAAAGATCATCTAAGTCATAGTCGCCGCTGTGCGGGATCCCCCATGGCAGGGCAAAGTCGACTTCCTTGTCCTGGTTGGCCAAGAGGGTGGCCAGGATTACCGGAATAGCAAAGGAAGTGTCCCGGTCGCTGGCTCCGTGCCGGATCCGCCAGTACTTTGGCGTGTCTGTCTTGCCGCTGAGCAGGTGGGTAATCGGGTTGACCGCGGCGATCAAATCTGCCGGCGCCAAAGTTGTGTCTACATGGCTGTGTTCTTGAGAGAACTGGGTAAAGTGCCGGGGCTGGCCGCCAATCTCACTGAAGAGGTCGGTTTCCGGACTTTGAGCATCCAAGTCATCAAAGGCAGGAACAGCCTTCATTCTGGTGATGAAGTGGAGGTACTTGTCCCAGTCAAGGCCGGTAACCTTGCCGTCTTCAACCGTCAAGTAGTCAGCTTCCGCTAATTCCGGCTTGTCAGCCAATGCCTTTTGGGCAGAAGCCTTCAAGTATTTGACGATTAAGTCACGGAAAGAGCCGCTGCCGTCTGGGTTTAGGGAAAGAAGGGTGCCAGTTTCCGGATCCTTCAGCTCTAAGGAGTTGAGGTAGGCAATGAACTGGTCTTTTAATTGCGGGGAGAGGGCCTTTTCTTCCTCAGTCAATTCACCGGAGATTGGGACAAAGTTCGGTTCCCCATCCTTGAAGCCGTCAATCTTGGTCCGGTGCCAGTCGTTGATCCCGCAGAATTCCCATTCATAAGCGGCGTCGGCGTGTTCCAAGTTGTGGATCGGGCAGTAGGCGGAAACGGCAAAGATATCGTCAGTCCCAGGTGCTGCTCCGATTTCTGCCAGATATTTGGCAAAAAAGCTGCTGTTGCCGCTAGCACCCGTCAAGGCACTGGTCGCCCCGCCGGCACTGGTCCCGTTGGTGATGATTCTTTGGGCGTTGCCTGGCAGGCGGCCAGAGTTGTACTTAACCCAGCGAACTGCTGCCTTCATGTCGACGATAAAGGCTGGTGCCTTGCCGCTTGCCAAAGTCCGCCCGCGCAGACCAGCTGAAATTACGACATAGCCGCGCTTTAAAGCAGCCACGATGGTTTTGGAGTTGGATGGAAAATTCTTGTTGCCCGGGTAGTCGCGGGGACCTGGCATATAGCCGCCAACCGTGTTGGGCATAAAGATCGGGGCGGTTTCTCTGCTGTAGGCAGCGCACTTTTCGCCTTTAGCGTAGGCGGCGGGAGCGAATACATTCACTTTCTGAATTGGATCTGCAGGCTTAGCCACGTAGTCCAATCCTTCCCAGCTGCAGTATGCAAAGCCGTCCTCTGTCTGCTTGACCGTGTATTTTTCCGGGTCAAAAAGTAATTTTTTGCTTGCTTCTGTCATGTTTTATCTTCCTCCTTCAGATTTCTTACTTAGAATTCTAGGAGGAGAAAACGCTTTTATCAATTCGCTTTAAGCTGGGACTTATTCCAAAAGGTAATCATTTACCCAGGACGATTTCAATGAAGCGGCGGATGTGTTTGGGCGGGCGCTGCTGGTCGTCTAAGAGATGAGGGTTTACCACTAGATTGAGGTAGAGGGGCAGATCTTCTTTAAGGGGGATGATGACCGTGTCCTTGGCCTGGTAGTATTCGGCCTGCTTTCTGGGCAAAATGGCGGTGCCAGCGTCAGCTTGGACCATGGAGACCAGGTTTTCAATCCGGTTGGCGGTAAAAACTACGTTAGGGTACTTGTTCAGATCCGTTTGGTCATGATTTTCATAATAGTTGGCAAACCACTGGCTAAGCAAGCGGTATTCCGGGCTGGTCATGGGTGTGGACAAGAGGGGTTCGTCTTCGAGTTCGGCTAGACTGATTTGATCTTGGCTGGCTAAAGGCGAAGCGGCTGGGCACATGGCGACCAGATCTTCTTTTAAAATGTTGCAGCTGGCGGGAGATTTTTTAGCCGGGGCGGTTTCTCTGACGAAGACCAGGTCGACCTTGTCCTGGTCAAAGCGGGTGTTGATCTCTTCCGCGGCCAGCTCCTGGACATTGCATCTAAGGCGCGGCATGGCAATCATGGCTTGTTTGATGAGGCGTAAGAGGCCGTACTCGATCATGACGGCAGTTGAGCCGATGTTGATCTCGATCTTTTCGTTGGCTTGATTTTCCTTGAGGGCAGTCAAGAGCCACTGGTTGGCGTCCAAGATTCCGTGCCCATAGCGGACGACCAGGAGGCCGGCTTCGGTTAGTTCAAAGTTCCGCCCCTTGCGCCGGACCAATTGGCAGCCCAGGTCCTTTTCCAGACTTTGGATGTGCTTGGTCAAAGTAGACTGGGAAATGTAGAGGGCGTCGGCCGCCTTTTGGTAATTTTTGACTTGAGAGAGGGTGATAAACTGTTGCAGGTATTCGATTCGCATCTCTGAGCTCCTTTCTTTTGACCTACTTTAGCAAAAAAAGGAAAAGATTCTTTTAAACTGCATGAAAAAAGCGCTCGTTTGAGCGCTTTTTTCAGGATTATTCAGTAAAGAACTTCTGCAGGCGGCTTGCCGCGTCCTTGACTTGGGCGAGCGGGCAGGCCAGGCTGATTCTGATGAACTTATTGCCGTTGCCCCCATAAACGGTGCCAGGGTTGACGATCAAGCCCGTCTTTTCCCGCAGCTGCTGGGCAAATTCAGCGCTGTCGTCAGTGACGGAGCTGACGTCGACCCAGACCAGGTAGGTTGAATTCTCAGAAGCCAGCTTGATCTGGGGTAGATTTTTCTTCAAAAAGTCAGCCAGGTAGTTCCGGTTCTTCAAAACATAATCTTTGAGCTGATGGACCCAGGCATTGCCCTTGGTGTAGGCCGCGATAGTTGCCGGGATAGCCAGGAGGTTGGGTTCAGCAACGTCGTATTTGTTGACGGCGCGGACGAAGCGCTCGCGCAAGATTGGGTCGGACACGATCGCCGTAGCGGCGTGCAGGCCGGCCAGGTTGAAGGTTTTGCTTGGCGAAACCAGGGTGATGGCGTTCTTGATCAGCTTTTCATCCAGGGAGAAAACCGGCGTGTAGTCATCGCCTTCTAGGACCAGGTCCCCGTGAATTTCGTCACTGATGACGATGACGCCGTGCTTTTGCGCCAAAAGCAGGATCTTTTCCAGCTCCTCCTTGCTCCAGACATGGCCAGTTGGGTTGTGGGGATTGCAGAGGATCATCATGGTGGTCAAAGGATCGGCCATTTTTTCCTCAAGGTCGGCCCAGTCAACGGCATAACGAAGCTTGTCCGGGTCATAAGTCATCTGGCTGGCCAGAACCTGCCGGCCGCTGTTGATGATTGAGTTGTAAAAAGTGTTGTAGATCGGCTCCAGCATTAAGACTTTGTCGCCGGTCTGGCTGAAATGGTTGACGCTGGCCGTAATTGCCGGGATCACCCCGGTCATGAAGGTCATCCAGCTGGTTGGGGCGCTGGATGCGTGCTCTTTTGCATACCAGGACTGGACGGCCTTGAAGTATTCTTCAGTTGGGTACTCGTAGCCAAAGACCCCGCTGTCCACCTTTTCGTGCATGGCTTCTATGATCTCCGGGGCGGTCTTGAAGTCCATGTCTGCAATCGTCATCGGCAGCTCGCCGTCTTTGACCTCCCACTTGATGGAGTTGCTGGCCTTGCGGTCAATCATCGTATCAAAATCGTAGTTCATTTTTTCTCCTATTCGTGTGCTGCTAAAAGCGGAATGTTGTCATTTTTTAAATAGTTCACATATTTTTGCGCCTGCTCAGCCAGGTCGCGGTCAGAAATTGATGATGCGCCGGCCGTCACGAAAGGCGTCAAATACTTGGTGCCGATTAAGTTGCTGGTTGCCTGGAAGGGCCGGAGCAGTTCGCTTACCGTGTAGTTGACGGAGCCGCTGTGCTGGTAGTTGTCAGCCGGAGCGCCAGGGGAAACGGCAAGCAAGAGTTCCTTCCCATGCAGCTTGGTCCCGGTTGATCCGTAAGCCCAGCCGTATTCTAAAACCAGGTCTTCCCACTTCTTCAAAAGAGGCGGGCAGCTGTACCAGTACATCGGAAACTGCAGGACGATCCGGTCGCTGGCTTCCATGGCGGCCTGCTCGGCTTGGACGTCGATCTCCCAGTCAGGGTAGAGCCGGTAGAGGTCGCGGACTTCAAAGCCCGCCTCGCTGGCAGCGGCGGCCAGGGCCCGGTTGACCTTGGAAGCGGTCAGATCCGGGTGAAAAAGAAAAATCGTTGTCTTCATAAGTTTGCCTCCTGTCTCTTGTTCAGCTTAGTGCAAGCCGGAAGAAAAAAGCAAGTTTTTTGACCCGGAATGCTATTCTTCGAGGACATACTACCATTTTTAGAAAGCATTTTTCCATTGGCCACCCGCCAGTTATGCTTAAAATGTAAGATATTTGCCCGTGGCTGCAGTACTATTCCAAAGAAGAATAGCGATGTATAACTTTTATCGATTAGTTATAAGAGGCAGATGGAATTATACTAGAGAAAAAGATTGTGACGAAAATTGAATGAGAGGAGATTTCCGGAAATGAAAGAAATCAGCAATGGCTACTATGACGGCGAGCGCCCCCTGTTTGGAACCCGGGACGCGGTGATCAAGGACGTGACTTTTGGCACGGGCGAATCGCCTTTGAAGGAAGGCCGCAACCTGGACTTAGACGGGGTGCTGTTTACCTGGAAGTACCCTCTCTGGTACGACAAGCATGTCAAAGTAAAAGACACGATTTTTGAAACCATGGCCCGGTCAGGGATCTGGTATACCGACGACATTACGATCACCGACAGCAGCATCCAGGCGCCAAAGCAGCTGCGCCGCTGCGACGGGGTAACTTTGGATCACGTGCATTTTTCCAATGCGGAAGAAACCCTGTGGACTTGTAAAAATGTCCGTTTGACCAATCTGACGGTCAACGGGGACTACTTTGGCATGAACAGCGAGAACATCTACATTGACCACCTGGATTTGATCGGCAACTACTGTTTTGACGGGGCAAAGAACGTGGAAGTCCACAATTCCCGCCTGGTTTCTAAAGATGCCTTCTGGAACTGCGATAACGTGACGATTTATGATTCCAGAATCAGCGGGGAGTACCTGGCCTGGAACACCAAGAACATCACCTTGATCAACTGCACGATCGAAAGCGACCAGGGCCTGTGCTACATCGACGGGCTAAAGATGCGGGACTGCCGGACCCGGCGGACCGACCTGGCCTTTGAATACTGCCAGAATATCGATGCCGAAATCACCGGCGACATCATGAGCATCAAGAACCCGGTCAGCGGGAAGATCAAGGTCGGTCACGTAGACGACATCATCCTGGACGACCCGGAGATCGACTTTGACCAGGTTGAAATCGAGACGGCTGATTAAGCGATTTTTTAAAGAAAGGACAAGGTCTTCATGAAGACAGCAGTATTTGCGGAAAAAGGAAAAATGGCTTTGGTTGACGCGCCTAAGCCCAAGCTGGAAAAAGACGATGACGTCATCATCAGAGTAATCCGGGCCTGTGTCTGCGGGTCAGACTTGTGGAACTACCGCGACGTCGACCACGTCGGCGCTGACTCCGCCAACTCGGGCCACGAGGCCATTGGGATCGTGGTGGAAACTGGTTCAGCCATCACCACGGTCAAGCCGGGCGACTTCGTGATCGCGCCGTTCACCCACGGCTGCGGCCAGTGCCCAGCCTGCCGGGCGGGCTTTGACGGGGCCTGCCAGGGGCACACGGACAACTTCAGCGGCGAAAACCAGGCTGAATACATCCGTTTCCAGCACGGGCAATGGGCCCTGGTGAAAATTCCGGGCAAGCCGGAAGACTACAGCGAAGGGATGCTCAAGTCCTTCCTGACTTTGGCTGACGTCATGGCCACTGGCTACCACGCTGCCAGAGTCGCCGGCGTCAAGGAAGGCGACACGGTCGTCGTTATGGGCGACGGGGCAGTTGGCCAATGCGCGATTATTGCCGCCAAGATGCTGGGGGCTAAGCGGATCATTTCCACCAGCCGCCACCCGGACCGGGCCGCTTTGGCCAAGGAATTCGGGGCAACTGACAATGTGGCCGTCCGCGGCGATGAAGCGGTCAAGGCCATCATGGCTTTGACCGGGGGCTTCGGGGCTGACGCAGTTCTGGAATGCGTCGGCACTGAACAGTCAACGGCAACCGCCATGGCTGTCGGCCGTCCAGGCTCAACTGTCGGCCGGGTCGGTCTGCCACACGTGCCTGCTCAGGATATGACCAGTCCGTTTTACAGAAATATCAGCGTGGCTGGTGGTCCGGCTTCGGTAACGACTTATGACAAGGAGGTCCTTCTTGATGCCGTCCTCAAGGGTGAAATCAACCCGGGCAAGGTCTTTACCGGCAGTTTCAGCCTGGATGAAATTGACCAGGCTTACTCAGCCATGGACAAGCGCGAGGTCATCAAGTCCTACGTCATCGTTGATTAATTAGTGTATTTTGCTGTAATCGGGGAATGACAATGAAACGTACTTTGATAATAATAGGGTTTGTTTTGGCGGCCGGAGGCGTTTTTGCTTTTTACCCTGGCCAGCAGACCAGCTCTCTTTCACCAGAGTCTGCTCTAAAGGTTTCGCAGGTCAAGAAATCGTATTCTGCCGCCCAAAAGGCCAAAAAAGTAGTTCCGGTCACGGCGATGAAGGCGTCCAGCTCGAAAAAAGCGGCTGAGCCTTTAAAGAAGACTTATCCTGCCAAGCTGGTTTTTAAAAAGATGGGATACTAGCATATGAAAAAACACCAATTTGCATCAGTCATTGATATGACCCCCGAAATTAGGACACTAATTTCGGGGGTTATTTTCATGACTAAATACACTAAAGAAATCAAACTTGCTATCTACCACGAATGGGTAGACGACCACAGAAGAGGCACCTACCTCAGCCGAAAATATGGGATGTAGCGTGGAAGAATCCAATATTTGGTAGACTTGATCCAAAAGCATGGCGAAGCCATTTTGGATCGCCCTCAACAGAAATATACTGCTGATTTCAAGCTCGCTGCCATTGATAGAATTCTGCTAGGCGGTGAAGCTCTTAGCCAGGTTTCCTTAGACTTAGGGCTTACGAATCAAGGAATTCTTGCAAATTGGCTTCGCTCTTTCAAAGAAAACGGGTATACTGTCATTACCAAGAAGAAAGGTAGACCACCCAAGAATGCCCAAAAGCAAGGACAAACAGCGGATCAAAGAATTGGAAGAGCAGGTAAAGAGGCTTACAGTCGAGCTTGCATACATAAAAAAATTGGAGGCCTTAATTCAAGAACGGAAGAGCCAAGAAAAGAAGAATTAGCTCATGCAATCAATGAATGATATGACCCCCGAAATTAGGACACTAATTTCGGGGGTTATTTTCATGACTAAATACACTAAAGAAATCAAACTCGCTATTTACCACGAATGGGTAGACGATCATAGAAGAGGCACCTACCTCAGCCGAAAATATGGGATGGAGCGCGGAGGAATCCAATATTTGGTAGACTTGATCCAAAAGCATGGCGAAGACATTTTGGATCGCCCACAACAGAAATATACTGCTGATTTCAAGCTTGCTGCCATTGATAGAGTTCTGCTAGGTGGTGAAGCTCTTAGGCAGGTTTCCTTAGACTTAGGGCTTACAAATACAGGAATTCTTGCAAATTGGCTTCGCTCTTTCAAAGAAAACGGGTATACTGTCATTACCAAGAAGAAAGGTAGACCACCCAAGAATGCCCAAAAGCAAGGACAAACAACGGATCAAAGAGCTGGAAGAGCAGGTAAAGAGGCTTACAGTCGAGCTTGCATACATAAAAAAATTGGAGGCCTTAATTCAAGAACGGAAGAGCCAAGAAAAGAAAAATTAGCTCGTGCAATCACTGAATTAAGGCAAGAATTGCGGCTTAGCGTTAAGTACATTATCGACGTTATCAATGCCAACCCTGGATTGCCTCATATCTCAAGAAGTAACTACTACTACCAAATCCATAAGCCTGATAAGGATTCTGGTAACCAGAAGCTGATGGATAGAATCAAAGAGATCTTTCTTGAACACAGCCGACGCTATGGGTACCGGCGAATCTACGGACAGCTTCGCCGGGAAGGCTATGAAATCAACCATAAGAAGGTGCAGAGGCTCATGCAAAAGATGGGCTTATTCGCCATCGCAATCCGCAAGAAACGTAAATACAGCAGCTATTACGGCGTTCAAGGCAAGATCAAGCCAGACTTAATCAAGCGCAATTTTTACGCAATTATTCCAGACAGACATTGGTTTACCGACGTGACTGAATTCCATCTTAAAGATCAAAAGCTCTACCTTTCTCCAATTATCGATGGTTGTACCCAAGAAATCATCTCCTACAACATTTCTAGGCACCCAGACCTTAAGCAAGTGATGACTATGCTAGATGACGCATTTGAGAAGCACCCGGCTCTTAACGGGCTTATTTTCCACTCAGACCGTGGCTGGCAATATCAGCACCAAGCATATCAAGCCGCTCTGGCTAACAGAGGGATCGATCAGAGTATGTCCAGGTTGGGTAATTCTCTTGATGACGGCTTAATGGAGGGCTTCTTCGGCATTCTTAAGCGGGAGATGTTCTACGGCCAAGAACATAAATACAAGGACTTAAATGAGCTTGAACAAGCTATTCACAAATACATCGATTACTACAACAACGTAAGAATCAAGACAGGACGAAAAAACATGACCCCGATTGAATATCGGAATCATGTTTTAACAACCTTAACGGCGTAATACTAAATTGTCCCAATTTTGGGGGTCACATCACACCATTATCGGTACTGCGATTTTTTATCTCGATAATTTTAACCTAACTAATCGTTCTTGCGTTTTTTGCCAGTGAATGCAAAAAGAAGAGTACTAAGCAAAGTCAGAATCATTGCTGCAAGATTGTAGTTAGACTTCTTTTCACCAGTTTGTGGCAAAGTAGTTTCATTACTCTTGCTAGTAGTGACATGTTTATGTTTACTTGGCGTACCACCATGACTAAGCTGCCGGGTAGCAGGCACGTTAGGAGTAGCCGGCTTCGAAGGCACCGTTGGAGTAGTAGGCTCGTTAGGTGTAGTTGGCTTTGAAGGCACCGTTGGAGTGGTAGGCTCGTTAGGTGTGGTTGGCTTCGAAGGCACCGTTGGAGTGGTAGGTTCGTTAGGTGTGGTTGGCTTCGAAGGTACCGTTGGAGTGGTAGGCTCATTCGGTACTACCGGCGTAGTCGGTACATCTGGCGTAGTTGGTGTAGTCGGCACATCCGGTTGAGTAGGTGTAGTCGGCTTATCTGGCGTAGTTGGAGTGGTCGGCACATCCGGCGTAGTAGGTGTAGTAGGCACGTCTGGTGTAGTCGGCGTAGTAGGCACATCCGGTTGAGTAGGTGTAGTCGGTACGTCTGGTGTAGTTGGCGTAGTTGGTACGTCCGGCGTGGTTGGCGTAGTAGGCACGTCTGGAGTAGTTGGTGTAGTCGGCTTATCTGGCGTAGTTGGTACTGCTGTGTAAGGAATGACAACTTGCAAGATAGCACCATCGGTGGTGGTGTCTGCTTCCTTAAGGAGTGCCTCAGCTTGAACGCTACCAACAGTTTCCGCACTGGTTGATGCTAAAGCGCTGACTGCGCCCATGAACTGTTCGTAAATCTTGCTTGCATCGATCTTATAGTTATCGATAGCTGGGTTGCTTACCGCGCTAAAGCCGCCGGAAACCGTCCAGTCGCCGTAAGTCTTTTCGCCAGTGACGTCGTTAGTGTAAACGTCTCTAGTTAAAGTGATAGCACTAGACTTGTAATCACCGCTGATCGAGTACCGGTCACCACCTTCATCAAAGGCCGCATTAAAGATTTCCACAGCAGTAGAATCGGCCCCGATCTTGTCCTCATCAACGTATTTAATTTGCTCGCTAAGAATTTTAGTTTCTTGTGAGACAGAGATGTTCTGCTTATAAGGAACAACAACTTGCAAGATAGCACCATCGGTGATGGCATCGGCTTCCTTAAGGATTGCATCAGTCGAAACACTGCCGACGCTGTCCGCACTAGTTGACGCTAAAGCGCTGGCTGCATCCATGAACTGCTCGTAGATTTTGCTTGAATCGATCTTATAGTTTGCAACGTCCGGGTTGCTTACCGCGCTAAAGCCGCCGGAAACCGTCCAGTCGCCGTAAGTCTTTTCGCCAGTGACGTCATTAGTGTAAACGTCTCTAGTTAAGGTAACCATGCCAGACTTGTAGTCACCACTGATAGAGTACTGGTCACCGTCCTTGCCAAAGGCAGCATTAAAGATTTCCACAGCGGAAGGATCAGTCCCGATCTTGTCCTCATCGACGTACTTGATCTGCTCAGTGAGAGTCTTAGTTTCCTGTGAGACTGAGATGTTTTGCTTATATGGAACAACAACTTGCAGAACAGAACCATCAGTGATGGCATCGGCTTCCTTAAGGATTGCATCAGTCGAAACACTGCCGACGCTGTCCGCACTAGTTGACGCTAAAGCGCTGGCTGCATCCATGAACTGCTCGTAGATTTTGCTTGAATCGATCTTATAGTTTGCAACGTCCGGGTTGCTTACCGCGCTAAAGCCGCCGGAAACCGTCCAGTCGCCGTAAGTCTTTTCGCCAGTGACGTCATTAGTGTAAACGTCTCTAGTTAAGGTAACCATGCCAGACTTGTAGTCACCGCTGATAGAGTACTGGTCACCGTCCTTGCCAAAGGCAGCATTAAAGATTTCCACAGCGGAAGGATCAGTCCCGATCTTGTCTTCATCAACGTACTTGATCTGCTCAGTGAGAGTCTTAGTTTCCTGGGAAACCGAGATGTTCTGCTTATATGGAATGACAACTTGCAAGATAGCACCGTCAGTGATGGTGTCTGCTTCCTTAAGGAGTGCCTCAGCTTGAACGCTACCAACAGTTTCCGCACTGGTTGATGCTAAAGCGCTGACTGCGCCCATGAACTGCTCGTAAATCTTGCTTGCATCGATCTTATAGTTATCGATAGCTGGGTTGTTTACCGCACTAAAGCCGCCGGAAACCGTCCAGTCGCCGTAAGTCTTTTCGCCAGTGACGTCATTAGTGTAAACGTCTCTAGTTAAGGTAACCATGCCAGACTTGTAATCACCGCTGATAGAGTACTGGTCACCACCTTCATCAAAAGCCGCATTAAAGATTTCCACAGCAGAAGAATCTGCCCCGATCTTGTCCTCATCAACGTATTTGATTTGCTCGCTGAGAGTTTTAGTTTCTTGAGAAATTGAGATGTTCTGCTTATATGGAACAACAACTTGCAGGATAGCACCGTCAGTGATGGCATCGGCTTCCTTAAGGATTGCATTAGCCGAAACACTGCCAACAGTTTCCGCACTGATTGATGCTAAAGCGCTGGCTGCGCCAATGAATTGTTCGTAGATTTTGCTTGAATCGATCTTATAGTTTGCAACGTCCGGGTTGCTTACCGCGCTAAAGCCGCCGGAAACCGTCCAGTCGCCGTAAGTCTTTTTACCAGTGACGTCATTAGTATAAACGTCTCTAGTCAAAGTGACAGCACTAGACTTGTAGTCGCCGCTGATAGAGTACTGGTCACCATTGTTGCCAAAAGCCGCATTAAAGATTTCCACAGCAGAAGAATCGGCCCCGATCTTGTCCTCATCGACGTACTTGATCTGTTCACTGAGAGTTTTAGTTTCTTGAGAAATTGAGATGTTCTGCTTATATGGAACAACAACTTGCAGAACAGAACCATCAGTGATGGCATCGGCTTCCTTAAGGATTGCATCAGTCGAAACACTGCCGACGCTGTCCGCACTAGTTGACGCTAAAGCGCTGGCCACGCCCATGAACTGCTCGTAGATCTTGCTTGCATCGATCTTATAGTTATCGATAGCTGGGTTGCTTACCGCGCTAAAGCCGCTGGAAATAGTCCAGTCACCATAGCTTTTTACACCGGTCGCTTCCTCAGTGATCACATCTCTAGTCAAGGTAACCATGCCAGACTTATAGTCGCTGCTGATCGAGTATTGATCACCATTGTTGCCAAAAGCCACGGCAAAAATTTCCTCAGCAGTAGAATCTGCCCCAATCTTGTCTTCATCGACGTACTTGATCTGCTCAGTGATCGTCTTGCTTTCTCTGGTCGTGATCGTGCTGCCGCTGCCGAAGCCGCCAGCATCCCCGTTTCTGTTTAGCGGAACGTTATACGTCCCGGCGCGGCCGTCCTCAAAGTGCATGCTAGTTCCGCTCCCGGCAGAAGGCAGGGTATCTAGTTGGAAAAAGTAAGCCTTGCCCGCGTACTGGGTCAAATCAGTCTGGTCGTAAGTAAAACCATTCTCCTCAGTAGGGATGCTTGAATCATAGCCATTGCTTGTTGTTCTGGTTTGCTTTTTAATCAAGTCTCTTAAATAGTCTTGCAGGTCCGTGACAGTTGGCGTAGAAGTGATGATACTGTAGACGGTCGTGTCCCCGGTAATATTTTTTCCATCGATATAATGAGCTTGAATATCTTCCGGAAGCTCGCTTAACTTCTGGTCTTCGCCAATTCTGACGGTTTGCCCCGCGCTATTAGTGTAGCTGACTAAATCGTCAGGCACTGCAAAAACTTTAAGCGTCGAGTAAAGCGGGATCTGCATCTTGTCAAAATATGATCTGAAGTCCGCGTTTTCCAAACTGGTCTTAGGGTAGTTGAAGTAGTATCCCCACTGGTAGACAGTGTTGTTGGCAACCGCGCTGTCGATAAACTGCTTCACATCGCCGTCGCTGTTGGCCTTCAGCAAGTCCAATTCATGCTCAAGCGAAATATCAGTGGAGTCGCCATCGCTCGCGCCGGGATTATATCTCATTTCATCGGTCAGAGATCTTTCTTCCATGGAAAAACCGTAGAGGATCTCATCGCTTTGGACAAAATCCTTGGCCGGCGTAATCTTGGCGTACAGAACCGGGCCGCTAGTTGTTGAAGAAACTGCTGTGCCGTCGCTAGTAGTAATCACCGGCGTTAAACTGCTGTCTTTTCCTTCGTCACTTAAGCTGGGATTGATTGCCCGGTTGGCTTGGACAGGAATGTAAAAATCCGCGCTAGTAGCGTTGGTGTTTTCAGCCCGGCTTAAAGTGAGGGTGCCGTCACCGTTATTAATTAAGTTCCAAACCGGCTTGCTCTGTTCAAGCAGGGTGGTAGTGCCCGCGTTATAGGAAATGACAAAATCCTTGCTGCTGTTTCTTAAGCCGCCCGCGTTGTCAAAAGAAATCGTAAGCGGGGTGGTATTCTCCGCTAAGCCAGAAATGTTGAAGCGCAGATAGATGTTTTGATTGCCTGGCGTCAAATTCTCAGGCTTGTCCGGGGAACTTTCGATTTTGCCAGCAGGATTAGCGCCTTTGGCATTTTCCGCGCTGTCGTAGACAGTAATATCGTAGTTGACATTGCTTTGCTTACTTTCCTGGGCTTCAGTGTTATTTTGGGAAGTGCTTACCTCGTTTTCCGGGATGCTGCTTTCAGCGGCTGCCGCGCTTTCTTTTGCTGGTTCAGCAGTCTCCTTGTCTGCTGTTTCTGCTGAAGCAGTTTGACTGCTTGTTACATCTGCTTGCTTTTGCTCAGCAGCAGTAGCAGTCTCTTCCCTAGTAGATTCGCTGCTTGTATTTTCTGCAGTTGCCGTGTCTGTGACGGTAGATTCGTTACTAGTACTCTCTTCATTTGTAGCCTCTTCCGCGGCAGCAGTAGCAGTCTCACTGCTAGTATTCTCTGCAGCTGCAGTACTAGAGCTTGTATCTGCCGCGCCGGTGTCACTCGCACTGCTGCTTTGCTGCACGACAGTTTCAGTCGCTTGATCGTCAGCCGCGTGCACCAGTTGCCCGTTACTTACGAAAAAGCTGGTTCCTAACGCAACTGCCGCCAGGCCAAGCGATAATTTACGAAAGCCAAACTTTTCTTTCCCATTTAATTTGGCGTTGAAGTAGGGATCGTGTTTATGGCTCATGATTATCAGTCCTCTATGATTTTATACTAAAACAACTATATATTTATGTAAAAATTTTTATGTATCATTGAAAAACGATACATGCTTAGAAAATTACACTCAATTGGCTATAAGAAAAGGACTTCCTCTACTTATAATCTAAACGAACAATATTAAAGTAAGTCCTTATAAATAATTTTAGCAAAAATTCGCTATAATGGACGATCAAATACGAAAAAGCGATGAATATTACAAAAAATGCCTTGTAAGCATCAGACTTTTGTCTAAATCTTGCAAGGCATTTTCATTTTTATTGAATTTTAAAGGCTAAAGTTTCGTATGGCCGCAGGCTCAATTCAGCTGGCAGCTGGCTGAGCTCTCTTTGATAGTTGTCCAAAAGAACCTGCCCGCTCTCCCGCAGGTCGCTTGGCACGGACACAATGGTTTCTTTTCCGTAGAAGTTGTTGAAGACGACTAACTTATCTCCGTCCAGTTCTCTGACGTAAGCAAAAACTTGCTGGTCATCCGGCAGAATTTCCCGGAAGCCGCCGGCGGAAATCACGTCCTCCTGCTTTCTCAATGCAATCAGCTTCTGGTAAAAGGCAAAAACTTCTCCCTCAGCCAGTTCCTTTTCGACATTGATTTCGTCTTGGTGGGTCGGCATAAGCCATGGCTTAACCTGGCTGAAACCGGCGTACTTGCTGGCGTCCCAGTGCATCGGCACCCGGGAGTTGTCTCTGGACTTGGCCTTGATGATTGCAAAAGCCTCATCTTCGCTCATGCCCTTGTCCAGCAATTCTTGGTAGGCGTTCTTGCATTCCACGTCCACGTACTCGTCCATTGACTGGTAGTCCGGGTCAACCATCCCCAGTTCTTCACCTTGGTAGATGAATGGCGTCCCCCGCAAAAAGTGAGTCGTCGCCGCCAGCATTTCCGCTGATTTTTCCCGGTAGTGGACCGGGTCGCCAAAGCGGTTCAAGGCCCAAGGCTGGTCGTGGTTGTTCCAGAAGACCGCGTTCCAGCCGCCGCCTTCCGTCATCCCTGTCTGCCAGGAGCTGAGCAGGCCCTTCAGCTTCATGAAGTCAAAAGGCATCTTGGTCCACTTTTCCCCGTTCTTATAGTCGACCTTCAAGTGGTGGAAGGTGAAGACCATGGACAGTTCCTTTTCCTTAGGATTGGTGTAGCGGACACTATTAGGGATGGTGGTTGAAGACATTTCCCCAACAGTGATTGAGTCCTCATCTTGGCCAAAAGTCGTCCGGTTCAGTTCCTTCAAGTAGTCGTGAACCACCGGCGTGTCGGTGTAGAGGGTCTTTTCTTCAGTTGGGTCTGTGGAGTCAACCAGGTCCTCACTCTTGCCCGTCACGTTGATGACGTCGAAGCGGAAGCCCCGGACGCCCTTGCCCCGCCAGAAGTTGACCACGTCTTCCAGTTCCTTTCTGACTTCCGGGTTGTGCCAGTCCAGATCTGCCTGGGTTGGGTCATAGAGGTGGAGGTAGTAGAGGTCAGTGTCGCCGAACTTGGACCAGGCCGGGCCGCCAAACTTGGATTGCCAGTTGTTTGGCAGGCTACCGTCAGGCTTGCCAGGCCGCAGGTAGAAGAACTTCTGGTATTTTTCATCCCCGGCTAAAGCCTTCTTGAACCATTCATGTTCAGTTGAGCAGTGGTTTAAAACCATGTCCAGCATGACGCCCACGCCGATGTCCGCCAGTTTGGCCTGCAGCTCTTCAAAGTCAGCCATGGTGCCAAAAAGGGGATCGATCTCCCTATAGTTGGCGATGTCATAGCCATTGTCGTTTTGCGGGGAAACATAGAAGGGGTTGAACCAGATCATGTCCACATTCAGCTTCTTGATGTAGTCGATCTTCTCGATAATGCCCCGAAGATCCCCGATTCCGTCGCCGTTAGCGTCGTAGAAGGACTTTGGGTAGATCTGGTAGATGACTTTTTGACCTAAATTTTGCATATTTTTCTCCTATATTTTGCTGCGGCGAGCAAAGTCAATAAATCTGAAACGATTGGGATTGTGGTAAGAGGCGGTCAGCTGGAAGAGGGAGGTGTCCTCTAAGTAGACCATGCTCTTAACTAAAACGGCTTTTCGGTCGGAGTCCAGCTCCAGCATCTTGGCTAATTCCTCACTCACGGTCTGCACGCTGACGTCTTTAACCGCGTAGGAAATCTTGAGCCCCAGGTCGTTTTCAAAGTAGTCATATAAGGAATGTTCCGCCACGGATGGGCTGATTTCCTTGACGTATTTGGTGGAGATGTAGTCCACGTCCAAAACGTCCGGCTCACCGTCAATGATTCTGAGCCGCTTGACCTTGATAAAAGGCTCCGTGTTGTCGCAGCTGAAGTCGTCGGGAACTTCTTTTACTTCCTTGATTTCCAAAAGCTTGGTCTCAGCTTTTAGCCCCAGGGATTGGTTCAGCTCGTTAAAAGTCGTGATCCTGGAAATCGGAAAGCTCAAGCGGGAAAAGTCGAGGACGATCGAGCCCTTGCCCTTGATCTTCTGGATTAATCCCAGGCTGGTTAAGTCTTCCAGGGATTTTCTGACCGTGTTCCGGGATGCCCCGTAGAGGTTGGCCAGTTCGTTTTCGCTGGGCAAAAAGCTCTTGGGCGGGTAGATCCCGTGCCGGATCTTGCCGGCCAGGTCTTGGGTAATCATGTCTTGCTTGGCAGTCATGTCAGTTGCCTCCAAATTCTTTTATGCCTCCATTATAGCCGGGCAGGCAGATTTTTTCAACATGTATGGACAAGATAAATTAGAAACAGAAACCGGAAACAATGCTGATGGAAAAAGATTTTAGAAAAGTTGTTGACAACTTGTATGCACAAGTGTAAGATGGAGACAGTTAAGAGAAAGCGGTTACCCGCTAAGTTTTTGGAGAATGAATATGGCAAAGAAAGATTACAGCGGCCTGGCGAAGACGATCATCGCCAATGTAGGCGGCAAGGAGAACATCAACAGCTTGATCCACTGCATCACGCGCCTGCGTTTCTACCTCAAGGATGAAAGCAAGGCCAACGATGAAGTATTAAAGGAAACTGACGGCGTTATCGACGTAATGCACGCTTCCGGCCAGTACCAAGTGGTTATCGGCAACGCGGTTACCCAGGTCTACGACGCCGTGATGGCGGAACTGGGCGGCCTGCCGGAAAGCGGCGAAGCAGCCGAAACTAAGGAAGATGACGGCAAGAACCCGGTTTCCAGAGCTTTTGGCAACTTGATCGGCTTCATCACTGGCTCCATGAGCCCGGTGGTTGGCGTTATCGCTGCTTCCGGTATCATCAAGGGGATCCTGGCCCTGTTGACTTTGCCGCAATTAGGGGCACTTTTGAACGTGAAGAGCACGGCTTACATCACGGTTAGTGCCATGGCGGACTCAGCCTTCTACTTCCTGCCAATCCTGGTTGGCTTCGCCGCTGCTAAAAAGTTGAACGGCGACCCGATCGTGGCCGCGGTAATCGGCGGGGTCCTGACTTACCCGCAACTGGTTACCTGGGGCGGACAGTACAAGACCATGTTCAGTATTGGTGGCTTCAACTTCCAATTCTTGAACTACACTTACTCAATCTTCCCAATGATCCTGGCCGCTTGGCTGGCCAAGAAACTGGAAGACTGGCTGAAGGACCACCTGCCGGACTACCTGCAGATGATCTTCACGCCATTGATCACCATCTTGCTGGTTTCAGCAGTGACCTTGATGGTTACCGGTCCGGTGATTCAAGGCGTAGCCAACGGGATCGCGGACTTGATCAACTGGGTTGTTTCAGCATCTGGTTGGATCGGCGGCCTCTTGATCGGTGCCTTCTACCAAGTTCTGGTTATCTTCGGTCTGCACTGGGGTGTTGTACCGCTGGTTGCCCAGCAGATTGCCCAAAGTGGCCAGAGCTCACTGAACGCAATTATTTCTACTACCATGGTTTCCCAAGGTGCAGCAGTTTTGGCTGTAGCCTTGAAGACCAAGAAGAAGGGGACCAAGACTTTGGGTATCTCCGCGGCTGTTTCAGCCTTCTGCGGGGTTACGGAACCAGCTATCTACGGGATCAACCTCCGCTTTAAGAAGGTCTTCATCTCAGGTTTGATCGGGTCAGCAGTCGGTGGTTTGATTACTGGCTTGATGCACGGGACCATGTACGGCTTTACTGGTTCTTTGATCGGTTTCTCATCCTTCTTCAACCCGAAGAATCCAAGCGACTTGACCAGTTTTTATGCCTTCCTTCTGTCCAGCGCGGCAGCTTTGGTAATTTCCTTCATCGTGGCCTGGGTTTGGGGCTACAATGATGAAATGGTTGCCGGCAAGAAAGTTGAAAAGAAGCAGCGGCCAGGCAGTGAAGCTAAGCCAAAGAGCGAAACTTTGACTGCTCCGGTAGCTGGTAAGGTGATTGCCTTGTCAAGCGTTAACGACCCAGTTTTTTCAACTGGTGCCATGGGCGAAGGCTTCGCGGTAGTGCCAACTGAGGGCGTGGTTAAGGCTCCGGTTGACGGTGAAGTAGCAGCCTTGTTTGAAACTGGCCACGCGATTGGCTTGAAGACTACGGCCGGCGCGGAAGTGCTGATCCACATCGGGATCGACACGGTTATGCTTAAGGGCAAGGGCTTTAACGTCAAGGTTGCACAAGGTGACCTGGTTAAGGCCGGGCAGACTCTGATCGAGTTTGACCTGGACGGCATCAAGGAAGCCGGCTACGACCCAACGGTCATGACGGTAGTCACTGACAAGCACGGCGTGGACGTTAAGCTGCCAAGCGTTGAATAATTTGCAGAGAAAAAAGACGTCATCCCTCGATTTGGGGATGGCGCCTTTTGCGCTTATTTAGCTTTCTTCTTCGCTGCAGATAGCGATGACCCGCATCTTGTAGCCAAAGGTGTGGTCTTCGGTAACCTTTTCGCCGGTGTGGTCAGTGATGACCGCGTCGATGTGGCCGCCTTCAGCAACAAACTTGTCGATTTGCTCCTTGACTTGGGCAAAAGTGCCTTCAAATTGCTTGGTAAATTGCATGTCAGTCTCCTCCTCTTTCGTAGTTTACTTAATTTTACCTCTAAAAAAAGGAAAAATGCTTGCTGCTTATAAATTAATATGGAAAATCTTCTGGCCAGTTTTTGCTTAAAAGGTCCAAGAGAGGGGTGACCATCTTCTTTTGGTCCTTGCGGTAGACGGCGTAGAAGTCAAGCCGGTTCTTCGGGTCAGCAATTCTGACCGGAACCCGGTTGCCAAGTTCTGGGGAGTCAGGGTTGGACAGGTTGGACCGGAAGACGGGCAGCTGGGAGTATTTGGTTAATTCGGTGAGGGAATCCACATCATCCTGGTAGATGAAGTGAGGATGAGGGATGGCCTTTTCCTTGATCTGCTTCCAAGGGCCGATATCCTGCAAGACGATAAAGCTGACCCCGGCAAGCTCCTGGAAGGTAACTGAGCCCTTCTTGGCTAAGTCGCTGTCCTTGTCGCACATGAGAAAAAGCTGCTCATAACCGATATAGCGGGACTCACAAAGGTCGGTCTGGTATTCACGGCTGCTGAAAACCATCTGGTAGCGGTAGCTTTCAACTGCCGGCAGAAGCTCGTTTTCTTCAAGCAGCTTCTGGTCCAGCTCAACTTTGACCGGTAGCTTGTTTTCGATCCGCTCACTGAGCAGCAAGGGGCCAGGGGCGTCTGAACCGACTAGGAAACGGGTTTGGCCTTTAGCGAAGTTCTGGACTTTTTCCAGCATGCTGCTCTCCATGGCGAGCAAACGGGCGGCTTCTTTAGCGGCGAGTTGGCCAGTGGTGTTCAGAGTGATTTTGTTGTTGCCGGATCGGTTGAAAAGGGCGACGTCCATCTCTTGTTCCAGCTTCTGCATCCCCCGCGTCACCGTCGGCTGGGTCAAGTGCAGCTCTTCAGCTGCCCCGCTGAGGGTCCCGCTTTCGGCAAAGGCAACTAATTCTTCAAGTAGTCGTGGATCGATCATTATTTTTACCTCACTATGTTCTAGACGTATACTAGCATAAAAAAGCGACAATTTTCAATTTAGAACCCCCGAATCATCTTTAGGGCAGAATTGACAAGTATTTTTATCGCCGCAATGTAATTGCTGGCCAGCGGCATGTAGTAGAATATTGTACAGAAAGAATAGAAAGTGACTGAAAAAATGTCGAAAAAATCACTGATCATCCGGCTCTTGGTGATCCTGGCCGGCTTCATCATCCTTCTGTATCCGGTCATAAGTGACTATGTAAATACGCAAAACAGCGGCAATGCGGTCAACAGCTACGCCGGTTCCGTAAGAAAGGCGACCAAAAAGCAGCGCCAGCAGCTTTTTAAAAAGGCTAGAGCCTATAACGAGGCCTTGGCCAAAGATCCAGAAACTTTTTATCACCCAAACCTGGTCCCGGGCTACTCAAGTCAGCTTAAAGTAGCGGACACGGACGTGATGGCTATCGTTGACATTCCTAAAATCAGAGTCCATCTGCCGATCTACCACGGGACAGCAAACAGCGTCTTGGGTGACGGGATCGGTCACTTGAAGGGGACCAGCCTGCCGATCGGGGGCAAGTCGACCCACTCGGTACTGGTGGGCCACCGGGGTCTGCCGAGCGCGACCTTGTTCACTGACCTGGATGCCATGAAGAAGGGGGACTACTTTACGGTCACCACTTTAGGCAAAAAGATCACCTACAAGGTTGACGCCATCCATGTCGTTAAGCCTAACAACGTCAAGTATTTGCAGATCGTCAAAGGCAAGGACTACTGCACCCTGCTCACTTGCACGCCTTACGGGATCAACACCGAGCGGCTCTTGGTCAGAGGGGGCAGAGTAAAGAACCTGCCGGAGGATAAGAAGGGCAAGTTAGGCTTCTTCATTTCCCCGAAGAAGCTGATCTATTACGGCGCTATGGCCTTGCTCGGTCTTTTGGTCGTAGTCTGGCTGATCGCCTTGCTCCGGCGGAGCAGATAAAGAGAATAAGTTTTTTAGCAGTCCTGTTGCCGAGCAGCAGGGCTGTTTTTGTTTATACTTTCTTATACTTTTTAGGCAAAATATAACTTTTATTTTTTGTGTAGACATATAGAAATGAATCATACAATGTTCATAGGTGGAAAAAGCAGGTTAAAAACGTGCATGACTAGAAAATAAGCTGGATAATTTTATCTATTCCTAGGATAAAAGTTTAATTCTAATTTTCTTCATTTTCTTCATTTTTTAGCTTAACATCCTTCAATAATTGAGTATAATTAAGGGCAAGCAATAAAAATAATTTTGATCTCGATATAGGGAAAGGAACCGTATTATGAAGAACAACCGTTTAATGAAGAACCTTGGTAAAGCTACTGTTGCCGCTGCACTGCTTGCTACTGGCGTAAGCCCAGTTCTGGCCGCAACTGAAAACAAGACTGAAGTTAAGAGCAACAAGACTGCTGCTGAATCTTCATCAAAGAAGACCAGCTCAGTAAGCTCATCAACTTCATCAAAGAAGACCAGCTCATCTGAATCATCAAAGGCTTCAAGCTCATCAGAAGCTTCATCATCAAGCAAGAAGGCAGCAAAGAAGTCAACTAAGAAGGCCGCCAAGAAGGCCGCTAAGAAGTCAACTAAGAAGGCCGCCAAGAAGGCAGCTAAGAAGTCAACTAAGAAGACCACCAAGAAGGCTGCAAAGAAGGTAGCTAAGAAGACTACCAAGAAGGCAGCTAAGACTGCTAAGAAGACTACCAAGAAGGCAGCTAAGGACACTAAGAAGGCCGCTAAGACTACCAAGAAGTCAACTAAGAAGGCTGCAAAGGACACTAAGAAGGCCGCTAAGACTGCTAAGAAGTCAACCAAGAAGGCCGCTAAGAAGACTAGCGCAAAGTCAACTTCAGCATCTTCAACTAGCTCAGCTAAGTAATTAATTTGAGCAAAACTAAAGGCTCTGTCATCAATCACGATGGCAGAGCCTTTTTTTAGTCCTTATTTACTTCCGGGAAAACGTACTTTTCCATATCAGCCAGGCAATCAGCAATTGGCCGCTTGGTTGGCTTGAAGTTGATGATCACGTGGTTTAAGCCTTCCTCGCGCTGCTTGCGCCAGAACTGTCCCAGGCTCTTTGCTCCCCCGCGCAGGTAGATCTTGTTGAAGAGCTGGCATGGGGCATCCGGGTCATCCAAAAGTTCAACGAAGTTCTGGTAGCCGAAGGGATGCCAGTTGCCGTCCTCATTCAAGTCGTTCAGCTTCTTAACCACCGATGCCGTCTCATCTTCGCCAACCCCATGCCAGATCCAGACGTCTGGCTCATTGGCCAGCCAGGATAATTCCTGCCGGCAGCGGCCGATCGCGACCATTGGCATCTGGTAGCCCTCTTCAAGCTGGGGCACGACGCTCAAAGACCCGGTCAGCTTACTGTAGTAGTTGCCACTGAAGTGCAGGCGGTTGGGGTGAGTCAGGGACTTTTTGGCCAAATCCCAGCCTTCTCTGAAGATCTCGCTGCGCTCGTTCCAGTCCCGGCCAAAAGCTTTAAATTCATTTTTCCGGTCCCCGCTGACTAAACCCAACAAGAAACGGTGGTCACTGAGCCGGTCGATTGACACGGCCGCCTGGGCCACGTGAATCGGATTCCGCTCAGGCAAAATAAAGCCGGCAGACCCCAATACGATCTTGTCCGTGGTCATGGCCAGAGCCCCCAGAGTCGTGAATGGATCAAGTCCCTGGCCAACGTCGCCAAAGTATGGGTCATAAAAAGGAACGTCTCTGATCCACAAGGCGTCAAAGCCGGCTTTTTCCGCTGCCTTGGCGCAGTCAAAAAGGTCGCTGACATCTGGAATCTGGCTGTCCGGGTAGCCCTTAAAAGGCGCCATTAAGCCGAAAGTCAATTTACCCGGCTGAAAGACCTGCTTAAAGCCCGGGTGGTTGGCAAACTGCTTGGGATAGACAACCTTCTTGGCATCGCTGCCTGCTCCTTGAAAAAGGGGACTGTCGTCTTGACCCAAAATTTGCAGATTGGGAATGTTCAGCTTGTTTTCTTGTTCTTCAGCCATTTTTTCTGCCTCCGTTAATTAAGGATAAAACTGATATAAACCAAGGCGCCATAGCGCTGGTTGACAGAATACTTCATGTCGCAGAAGACGCGCAGGGTCCGGGCGTCCGCCGTCAAAATCTGGCAGTCGTCCCTAAAACGCTCTTCATCAGCTGCCGATTCAACAAAGTCGGTAAACTCCTCCTTGATCCTGTCTCTGTCGCTTGGTGAAACCAAGTTGAGCAGGGACTGGCCATAGTAGTCATAAAAGTCAGCCGACAGTTCGCAGCCAAACAATTCCAGCAGACTCTTGTTGACGTAGATGACCTCTTTGGTATCCATCTGCATGACCAAAAGGGGAGTCGGGTCGCCGGCCGCCAAGGCTCTCAGACCCAGGCCCAACTGGTTGCGGTGCTTCTTCTCCGACAGGCTGGACTTGTAGCTGGCAAAATTGTTCTTGCCGGCAATTTTTACTTCGTATAAGGCAGCGTCGGCGAACTTCAAGGCCTCTTCATAGTCCTTGGCCTGGCCTGGGAACTCGCTGTAGCCGATGGAGACGGAGAAAGGAATTTCCTCCCCGTTGCTTTCTACTTCCTGCTTTAAAACAGACAGGCCCTTGATAGCTTCCTGGTTGTCACACATCTTGCCAGGAAGTGCCACGACGAATTCATCCCCGCCGTTTCTGCCAATGATGGCATTGGGCCCAAAGCACTTTTTCAAATTCTTGGTCAGCTGGACTAAAACCGCGTCCCCGGTTTGGTGGCCAAAGACATCGTTGATTGACTTGAAATCGTCAATGTCCAGCATGATCACCGTGGTCTCTGGCTGCTTTTTAGCAGACAGGCTCGACAGCTTCCAGTCAAAGCCCTGTCGGTTGTAGGCTTGAGTCAAAGGATCTAGCGTGGCTTCTCTTTCCAGGATCCGCCCGCTGATCCGCCGGTTGATCACCCAGAGCATGAGACCCGCGATGGCAAAGTCGATGAGTATGAGGTAGCCCATGAACCAGTTCCACTTAGTGTAGCGCCAGCCAGTTGCCGGAGCGATTCTCAAGAGCCAGTGGCTGTTGTCGGCAGTGGTGAAGCTGTAGCTGATCGGCTCGTGGAGATTGCCTTGCTGCATGACCTGCTTGTAGCTGGTATTTAAGGGAGAAACTTGCTTTTCCAATTCATAGCTGTAGCCGGCTGATTTAAGGTTGGCTGCGGTGGAGGAGAAGGTCTGAGGAATCTTCATCACTACGATGGCAAAGCCCCAGAACTGCTTTTTGCCGTTTTTCTTGATAAAAATCGGCGTCCGCATGACCACGCCTTTCCCGCCCTGTTTAAGGGAGATCGGCCCCTGGGTCACGGTGACCTGGTGGGCAATCCCGTAGCGGCAAAGAGGGCCGCGGATCGGGTCGGTTAAAAGGTTGATCTTGCCTGCTTCGTTTCCTTTTAAAGGATAGATCTCGGTGACTTTTCCCTTAGGCGCCAGCTGTAGGTTGCTGGCTGCTTCATTTTCTTCTAAAAGGTCCTTGGCCACGGTGGAGAAATTCTGGACTTTGCCATTGCTGGCTAAAACCAGTTCCTTTAGAGTTGTTGACAGGGTCAAGGCATTCTTGATCTCACCCTTCAAGGTCCGGGAGAAACCGGCCGCCAGGGCCTGGGCCTGGTCGCGCTCGGCAGCTTTCTGCTGCTCCTGGACGTAGCTGAGCAAGCTGAGATTGAAGACGGCCAGCAAAATCAAAGTGGCCGCGATGAGCAAGTAGTCGTTTTGATTTGCTTTCCTAAGCTGTTTAAACATTGCTGAATTGCACCTTGCTTTTACTATAATATATTTTTGGTTTAGTTATAATGTCACTGGCTGTGGATTTGTTCAAATTGCTAACGAATAATCCTATTGTTCAGTATACTATAGCGGAGAGTGTTATTACAAATTGTTAAAATATTATAAAACTGAGAAAGCAATTAGGAAAAAGTTGTTCGCCTTTTGAAAAAAGGTGCATAAAAAATGTTTAAATTCACGAAAACTCTTGTCAAAGACTATTTTACATCATACAATAGGCTATGCAAGAGTAAGCGGTTGCTTTTAATAAACTCTTGAGTTTTTCACTTGGAGATAAATTCATAGCTGTTTTTGTTTACACTTTTTAATATGGCTATTCTCTAATGGGCGTTTCAATTGGGAAACGTCTTTTTTGCGTTGGTAGAGGCTAATTTTTTAATAATTAGGCCGGGGGTAAAGAGAAAGTTGCCGGCTGAGTGCTATAATAGGTTAGATCAGCGGCGGCCGATTGTCTGCCGCGAATAGGAATCAACAAACTAAGTGAGGTAATAATATGGCAAAAATCGGTGTTTTGGGAGCAGGTACTTGGGGCATGGCACTGGCCCGGATGCTCAGCAACTCTGGTCATGAAGTGACCGTCTGGTCAGCCCTGCCGCAAGAAGTCGACGAACTCTCAAGAACTCGTCGCCAGAAGAACCTGCCAGGTATGGTTATTCCTGACGAAATTAAATTTACCAAGGAAATCGCAGAAGCCTGCCAAGACAAGGACATCATCCTTTTCGCCGTACCATCAGTCTTCGTCCGCTCAACTGCCAAGACTGCTGCCCCGTTTATTCCAGATGGGCAGATCATCGTTGACGTGGCTAAGGGGATCGAACCGGACACTCTCTTGACTTTGACTGAAGTCATCGCTGACGAAGTAAACAAGGATGGCAAGCATGGCAATGTCCACTACGTTGCCCTGTCTGGCCCGACCCACGCTGAAGAAGTGGCAAAGGACCTGCCAACCACCATCGTCTCCGCCTGTGAAGACCAAGACGTGGCCGAAAAGGTCCAGGACGTCTTCATGAACAAGAACATGCGGGTTTACACCAACTCTGACCGCCTGGGCGTTGAGCTCTGCGGGGCCTTGAAGAACGTGATTGCTTTGGCCAGCGGGATCTGCTCGGGACTTGGCTACGGGGACAACATGCGGGCCGCTTTGATCATCCGCGGGATGGCGGAAATCAAGCGCCTGGGCCTCAAGATGGGCGGCAAGGAAGACTCCTTTGACGGTCTGGCCGGCATGGGTGACTTGATCGTTACCGCCACCAGCAAGGAAAGCCGGAACAACAATGCCGGCTACTTGATCGGCAAGGGCAAGAGCGCTGAAGAAGCCAAGAAGGAAGTCGGCATGGTCGTTGAAGGGATCAATGCCATTCCAGCTGCCTTGGAACTGGCTGAGAAGTACGACGTGGAAATGCCAATCGTCTTTGCCGTTGATGCCGTAGTCAACCACGGTGCCGACGCCCGGGAAACCGTTGACGCCTTGATGATGCGGGAAAAGAAGTCAGAAATGACCAAGTAAAGAGATTTATGAAGAAGTTTGCGCCAAGCAGACTTCTTTTTATTTTTTCTTTTCTAAAAAAAGGTAAATCGCTCTCATAAACATTTCATTTTGTCATAACTTATGCTATGCTTATGACAGGTGGTGACTTTGGATGGATAAGAACACGATTGGCAAGTATTTGAGAGACCTGCGCCGCCAGCGGGGAATGAGCCAGCGGGAGCTGGCCGTGGCCTTGGGAGTAAGCAAGCAGACGGTTTCCAACTGGGAGGTTGGCCGCAAGGTACCGCGGATGAAGGCTGTTGAGAAGATAGCGAATGTTTTTGGCGTGTCCAGAAGCAGTATTTTGGCCGGTCTGCCGGTGGAAGTACTGGAGCAGGAAGGGCTGATTGATCGTAAGGTGGTCGACTTGACCGACCGGGATGTGCGCCTCACTTATCAAGGCCGGCAAGTGCCGCGGGAATACATTGACATTATTGAGAAGCTGATGCGCTGCGATATCGCCGAGCGCGATGCTCAGTAAGGCGGGAAGTCCCCGCCTTTTTCTTTTGCCCCTGCAAAGCGTAAGCCTTTTCATGAAAAGGTAGTATAATGAAAGGGTGATATTCGAAAAATAAGGGGGATAGAACGATGAAGGAGAAAAATTGGCTGACCTGGCTGACAGTCTTAGCCCTGGTCGTGGGCTTTGCCGCCATGGGGGCCAGCGTCTGGCTGAGCGCGCAAGCTGCCAAGCAGACCCAGAGAAACAGCAAGCTGGCCGGCCAGCTCTACCAGGCCAGCCGGACTAAGAGCAGTGAGGCATCAAGTCTTAAAAAGCGGCTGGACAAATTGGAGAGCGATAATTCCAGTTTGAAAAAGAAGAATTCCAGCCTGGCCAAGGAGAACGGGGCACTAAAAGAGGCCAACCAGGACCTGCCAGCAGCCAGCGCGGCGGCGGGATTAAATGTCTGGGAGACGGCAGAAAAAGGCAGCCAGCTCCAGCTGGAAATCGACAATCAGACCGGGCAGGCAGTGAGTGACCTGTTGGTTTTGGCGCTAGCGGCCAGCGGCCGGGTTACTTTAAGCAGCTTGCCCAGCTATTTCCCAGTTGGCGGAGCTAAGCCCAGCTATTTTTACCGGAAGAAGGTGGCGGTGGGCGAAACTGAGGGGACTTTGACTGGTGCATCTGCCGGCTCTGACTTGGTCTGCCTGTTTCAAGATGCCAGCGGCGTCTATTGGTTCAAGGGGAACCGGGGACAGGTGGAAAAAATCGGCGCCCAGGCCCACTTCAAGAAATTGCTCCGCCAGATCAGCTTGAACAAGCTGGAAGAGAGTCCGCTGCCGGTTAAGAAGACGGAAAAGAAGAAAAAGAAGACGGCTAAGAAGGCTGAAAAGCAGTCTGGCAAGAAGAAAACTGAATAAAAAAGAGGGGCCCCAACTTAGTTGGGACTCCTCTTTGAATAGATGTGTAAAAGGGGTGGCATATGGCGCTTCGATGCATTTATGAATAGAAAGGAATCGGTAAAAATGCGAAAGATGTTAGAAATGTTAGAAATGAATCGCCTAATATGCCAACATGTTGTACCAAAAGTGTACAAATAAGATAAAAGAGTATGTGTGTAAAAATGCAATAAGAAAAGAGTATGATATAAAACCTTCACAGGAAAAGGTAGGTTCATCTCTCTTGCCTTTTCCTATTGCCAATATTACACAGGCCCTTGCAAAAATTCAAGAAATATGCCTTAGCGAAGTGCCCGCCGGTAGCCGGCCCTTTTGGCTTCTGTTTCGGTGCGGAAATAGACCGCGTTGGCTGAATTCATGTGGTAGCCAGCCTGGCCTGGAACGTGGTAGATCTTGGACCGGCGGTTGCCGACGATCCGGCCAGTAGTAGAAGTTTTGATCTTCTTTTTGGAAGAAGTGGATTTTTTGACAACCGTCTTTTTAGCAGTTGTCTTTTTCGCCGCGCCGGTAACCACGCTGGTACCATTTGAATAGTTGAGCTTGACGCCGTCCTGGACGTTGAAGATGTAGATGTGGAAGCGGACAGCGTTAGAGCCAGTGGACTGGGCTTCCATTTCAACCCCGCGGGCCAGGAGCTCCCGGCCGCGGAAGATCGGCTTGACCCGGTAACGGATGTAGTGGCGGCTAGAGGATTTAAGGTAGCTGGCCACCCGGTTTTCATACTTGAGCATGCCCGGGTCGTTTAATTGCCGGGTGCCGGTGATCAGGTTCTTGGGGTTGTTGTTTTGCCCGGTCAGCTGGTAGCCGATCAAGTGGCTGCGGTTATAGAGCCAGCCGCCGGCGATCTTCTTGTTGTGCCAGGCGGTTGGGTTCCAGTAAAGGGGTTCTCTGGCCTTGGTCGGCATGAGCCGCTTGTTCAGCAGGGCATCGGCTTCCCCGGCCCGGTTTAAAGAGTCCAAGTTGTGGTAGCTTTGCCAGGCGCCTTTTTTGGTCGACAGGGCCTTTTTGGAAAAAGTTGGCCGGTTCCGGTTGACGGTGATGACTTTCTTGCCCCGGTAGTTTTGCCCAGCCAGGCTGCTGGCTTTTGCGGGGCTGGCCACAAGGAAGCTGGCTGAGGCCAGCAGGAGGGCCGTTAATTTTTGCATTGCTTTCTTCACGGGAAATTCCTCTTCTTTACAAAATCACTTTAGTGTTAGAACAAACAACTTTGACATTCTAACATGATTGGATAGAGAAAGAATAGGAAGAAACACATCAAGACCACACTTCGTTCTTTGACCAAGATGTGAAAATACTCTTCAAAAAAGATAAAAAAATTGTCGTCAGCATCCATTTGATTCAAGTTTAACTATAATGAAGATAATGATTTTTATCTCAAAAGAATAGGATACTGGTGAAAATATTGAAAAATGACAAGGATATAAATACCAGAGTCGGCAAGCGAAAGAAGAATGGCAAAATCAAGCGCATCTTCTGGAGCGTTCTGGGCGTTCTCCTGGTAGGGATCGGTTGTTTTGCCTACTACGAGTACCATACGGTGAAGAACGCGGCAGATTCAGCTTACAAGTCCGGCGGGATCAGCAGTGCTGAAAATGGGAGCAAGAATTCCGTTATCAGCAGCTCCAAGCCGATCGCGATCCTCTTGATGGGGACAGACACCGGGGCCTTGGGCAGAACCTACAAGGGGCGGACTGACTCCATCATGGTCGCGGTCATCAACCCCAAGACCAAGAAGACGACTTTGGTCAGCTTTGAAAGAGACCAACAGGTCAATCTGCCTGACTATCCGGACAAGTCGCCTTCCAAGTTGAATGCGGCCTATGCTTACGGCAATGCCAAGGAATTGGCCAAGGTCTTGAAGAAGTACTACAATATTCCAATCAATGCCTACGTTCTGATCAATATGGGCGGGCTTAAGACCATTGTCAACAAGGTCGGCGGGATCGATATTGCTCCGGTGCTGTCTTTCAGCTATGAAGGCTACACCTTTACCAAGGGCAAAACGACCCACATGAACGGGGCCAAGGCTTTGGCATACTCACGTATGCGCTATGACGACCCGCAAGGTGACTACGGTCGGCAAAAGCGGCAGCGGCAAGTTTTGTCTGCCCTTTTGAAGAAGGCGGAAAGCGCGACGACCTTGCTGAACTCCAGCTTTATCTCATCATTGTCCAAGCAGGTGCAGACTGACTTGACCTTCAGCGATATGACCGCTTTGGCCAAAAACTATGTTTCCGCCACGAAGAACTTGAAGACCGACTACACCCACGGGACGGGCTACATGCAGGATGGCGTTTCTTACCAGAAGATTTCTGTTTCAGAGCGGCAGAGAATCAGTAACTTGATCAGAAAGGCCCTAGGCCTAAAGACTAAGCAGGTGAAGACTGATTCAATCGACACTTCAACCAGCTCAAGCAGCACGACCACTTCAAGCAGCTCAGCCGGCACAACCGGCTCCGCCCCTGGCAACAATGCTGGTCCAGGCACAAATGCTGGCAGCAATTACAATGTCGGCGCTGGCACGCAGGGCGGCTCAAATGGGCCAGGCCAAAATACTGGCGCGGGTTATTAAAACAAGAAACAAAGGAGTCAAACGGTCCAGTTTGACTCCTTTTTGCGTTCCCTCTTTATTTACCCGGGCTAAATACCTGAAAGGTCTGGTAAAATTAAAGTGTTAGACAATAATTTTCTGAATTTTTAAAGAAAAACAGAAGAAAGTGATTTAATTGGTGCAGACACCGCGTTTTTATATATAATGAAACTATTGCATCAATTCTAAAGATTGGACATATGGTGAAAAGCTGTGAATGAGAAAAAGATAAATTCAAGAACAGAACAGCGCAAGAAGCGCAACAAGTTTTGGCGGATCTTCTGGTCTGTCATTGGGGTAATCGTAATTGGCCTGGCTGGCTTTGCCTGGTATGAATACAGCTCAGTCAAGAACGCGGCCAACACTGCTTACAGATCCGGCGGGATCAGCAGTGCCGAAAACGGGAGCAAGAACGATGTCATCAGCAACAAGAAGCCGCTGGCAGTCCTCTTGATGGGGACTGACACCGGGGCCTTGGGCAGAACCTACAAGGGCCGGACCGACTCCATCATGGTCGCGGTCCTCAACCCCAAGACCAAGAAGACTACCTTGGTCAGCTTTGAACGCGACATCCAAGTCAACCTGCCAGATTATCCGGAATACTCACCGTCTAAGCTGAACGCGGCTTACGCTTATGGCAATGCCGGTGAATTGGCCAAGGTGCTGAAGAAGTACTTCAACATCCCAATCAATGCCTACGTTCTGGTCAACATGGGCGGGCTTAAGACCATCGTCAACAAGGTTGGCGGGGTCGATATCTCACCAGTCTTGAGCTTCAGCTATGAAGGCTATACCTTCACCAAGGGCCAGAAGACCCATATGGACGGGGCCAAGGCTCTGGCATACAGCCGGATGCGTTATGACGACCC
This sequence comes from Lactobacillus sp. WILCCON 0059, assembly GCF_057197985.1. Classification (NCBI taxonomy): domain Bacteria; kingdom Bacillati; phylum Bacillota; class Bacilli; order Lactobacillales; family Lactobacillaceae; genus Lactobacillus; species Lactobacillus sp. WILCCON 0059. The sequence goes on along the minus strand of NZ_JBUBHN010000001.1, from coordinate 2,065,365 downwards.
AGAAGGCGACTACGGCCGCCAGAAGCGGCAGCGGCAAGTGCTGCAGGCTCTGGTCAAGAAGGCGGAATCCGCCCAAACCTTGCTGAATACGAGTTTTGTTTCATCATTGTCCAAGCAGGTTCAAACCGACTTGACTTTCAGTGATTTGACTTCCCTGGCCAGCTCATACCTGCCAGCCACGAAGAATGTCGTAACTGACTACACTCACGGGACTGGCTTTATGGAAGACGGTGTCTCATACCAGAAGGTATCTACGGCTGAGCGTCAGAGAATCAGCAATTTGATCAGAAAGGCCATGGGCCTTAAAACCAAGACGGTTCAGTAATCGAGAATAATTTAGAAAATGCTGGGTGCAAACATCCAGCATTTTTTGCTTATAGCGGCGATCTACGATTGGTGATGCACAATCCAGGTCAAAAATGTTATACTTGAATACAATGCGGTTAATAGTGTCTTTAACTGATACGCTTAAACTGAATGATTCTTATAAGCAAAGTAGAACCGCTGAAATATTTTAGTTGTTAAGTTGTACGGGTAATAAATGAGTAAAGAAGCAAAATCGTCCAATTACGAGACCGACTTGGGCGCCTACAAGTATATAAAGAGATTCTTGGACATTGTCGGCAGCTTGCTGGCACTGATAGTTTTCTCGCCGATTTTCTTGCTTCTGTCCCTAATCATCAAGGGCCAGGATGGCGGATCAGCTTTTTTTGCCCAAGAAAGAATTGGCAAGGGCGGCAAGCCCTTTAAGATGTACAAGTTCCGTTCCATGAAAATGGACGCGGAGAAGATCTTGAAAAGCGACCCTGACTTGTATGCCAAATATGTAGCAAACGACTACAAGCTGCTGGCTGAAGAGGATCCAAGAATCACACCAATCGGCCGCTGGATGCGGCGGACGTCAGTTGATGAGCTGCCGCAATTCGTCAATATTCTCAAAGGTGACATGAGCATCATTGGACCACGTCCAGTGGTGGAGAAAGAGCTGGAAGAATATGGTGACCGCAAGGCCAAGTTTCTTTCAGTCAGGCCAGGTGCCATGGGCCTTTGGCAGGCAACGGGCCGCAGCAATATCAGCTATCCGGAGCGCTGCGATGTTGAACTGGAATATATTGACAACATCTCTTTTGCCTATGATGTGAAGATCTTCTTCCAGACGATTTTTAGCATTTTCAAAAAAGAAGGGGCTTATTAGTGAAGGTTAAAGTATTAGTCGCGGCCCACAAGCAGTTTCCAATGCCGGCCGATTCTGTCTACATGCCGGTTTTGGTTGGCGCGGTCAAGAACTACAAGCCTGGAATCGATTACCAGCGCGATGACGAAGGAGACAACATTTCAGCCAAGAATCCTTATTATAACGAGCTGACCGGGATTTACTGGGCTTGGAAGAACTTAAAAGACGTTGACGCGGTGGGTCTGGTTCACTATCGCCGCTATTTTTACGTGAAGAAGCCTTTTACCTTGGAAAATGTCGCGAACGAAGCCGACTATGCCAAGCTGCTTGAAAAATATGACGTAATTGTCCCGACCAAGCGGAAATACTATATCGAAAGCAACTACGAACACTATGTTCACGCCCACCCGGCAGAACCTCTGGACAAGACCAGAGAGATTCTGGCCAAGGACTATCCTGACTATCTGCCAGCTTTTGACATGATGATGAAGCGTCGCAGCGCCCACATGTTTAACATGTTCGTCATGAAGAAGGAGCAGTTTGCCGACTACTGTCAATTCATCTTCAGCGTTTTGAGCAAGCTGGAGGGGCAAATCGATATTTCCGGCTATTCCGTCCAAGACCAGAGAGTCTATGGTTATATCTCAGAGCGGTTGATGGATGTCTGGCTTTACACGACCAAGCAGAACTATACTGAAATGACTTGGGGCCAGCTGGGCGGAGAAAAGAAGATCAAGAAGGGGATCAACCTCATCAAGCGCAAGCTTGGCGTTGGCAAGAAGCAAACCCACTTTTAGGAGAGAAGAACAGGAGAGAAAATTATGGCTGATTATTTAGTAGTCGGTGCAGGTCTTTTTGGCGCTGTGTTTGCCCGCGAAGCTGCCAAACGCGGCCACAAGGTGACGGTAATTGAAAAGCGTGACCACATTGCCGGCAATATCTACACCAAGGAAATCGACGGCATCCAGGTTCACCAGTACGGGGCCCACATTTTCCACACCTCCAACAAGGAAGTCTGGAACTATGTCCAGCAGTTCGCGGAATTCAACCGCTACACCAACAGCCCAGTAGCCAACTACAAGGGCAAGATGTACAACCTGCCTTTCAACATGAACACCTTCAACCAGATGTGGGGCGTCCGGACGCCGCAAGAAGCCATGGACAAGATCAACGAGCAGCGGGCGGAAATGGCGGGCAAGACCCCGCAGAACCTGGAAGAGCAGGCAATCTCGCTGATCGGCCGCGACATTTACGAAAAACTGATCAAGGGCTACACGGAAAAGCAGTGGGGCAGAAAGGCAACTGAACTGCCGGCCTTCATCATTAAGCGCCTGCCGGTCCGTCTGATCTACGACAACAACTACTTCAACGATGACTACCAGGGCATCCCTAAGGGCGGCTACACCAAGCTGGTGGAAAACCTGCTCAAGGATGACAAGATCACGGTCAAGCTAAACACTGACTTCTTCGATAAGAAGGACGAATACCTGCAAAAGTTTGACAAGGTCGTCTACACTGGCCCGATCGACGAATTCTTTGACTACCGCTTGGGTGAACTGGAATACCGGTCTCTCCGCTTTGAAACTGAAGAAAAGAACGTGGGCAACTACCAAGGCAACGCCGTTAGCAACTACACCGATGCTGAAACGCCTTATACCCGGGTAATTGAACACAAGCACTTCGAATTTGGCAAGGGTGACCCGGACAAGACCATCATCACCCGGGAATATCCGGCTGACTGGCACCAAGGCGATGAGCCTTACTACCCGGTCAACAACGAACGGAACAACTCCCTGTATGCCCAGTACAAGGAACTGGCTGACAAGGAAGACGCCAAGGTGATCTTCGGCGGGCGTCTGGGCCAGTACAAGTACTACAACATGGACCAGGTCATTGCCGCTGCCCTGGAAGCCGTCGAGAAGGAATTTTAAGCATGAGCAAATTAGGAACCAAGGACGGTTTCGCTGCCCAGAAGAATGCTTTTGCAGGCAGCGACCACGTAGTTTACGTTGAAGGCGAAGATTTGAAAAAGCTGAAGCAAACCCTGCTTGGGATGCTCCAGGACTTCATGGCCGTCTGCGCCAAGTATGACCTCAACTATACGCTCAGTGGGGGCTCAGTCTTGGGCACGATCAGACACCAGGGCTTTATCCCTTGGGACGACGACATCGACATCAACATGCCCAGAAAAGACTTCAACAAGCTCAAGGAAGTTTTTGACAAAGAGTTAGGGGAAGGCTACAAGCTGCTTGCCCCTGAACTGACCCCAGGCTATGGGGCAGCTGCCAGCCGCTTCATCAAGAAGGGGACGGTTTACCGCACCTTTAACGACGTGGCTGAGCCCAAGGAAAACTGCGGGATCTGCATTGACATTTTTGTCCTGGAAAACACCCCGGACAATGCCTTGGCCCGTAAGCTTAGGGGCTACTGGAGCCTGGCTGTAGGCTATTTGCTCAGCTGCCGGAAGGTTTACGACTACCTGCCAAAGCTCTTGGCAATCCAGGACACGCCGGAAGTCAGAGCGGCTTTTGGCAAAAAATACAAGGTCGGCCGCTTCTTTAAGTTCATCCCGCTGGATACGGCAACGCGCTGGACTTACAAGGTTTACTCCGGCTGCAAAAATGACAACTCCAAGTACGTGACGATTCCAAGCGGCCGCAAGCACTATTTCGGGGAAATGGATACCCGGGAGAATATGTGCCAGGCTACGGAAGGAACTTTTGAGGGGATCAAGGTCAAGCTTCCAGCCGGAATCGAAAGCTACATGAACCGGCTGTATGGGCCAGACTACATGACGCCGCCGCCGGTCGACAAGCGGGAAAAGCACCCGCTCTTTGAATTTGATCTGGGGGAAAACAATGAGTGACAGGCTGCATGTACTGTTTGTGCGGGGGATGCTCTATTACGACGGGGTCAGTTCCGTGGAATATGAGTGGATCAAGGCCTTAAAGGACCGGGTGGCATTTGACTATGTTTTGCTTGATCCAGACAAGAGCGTGCCCGAAAAAGAAGCCGCGGTGAAGGCTTTAGGCTGCGGGATTTATCCTCTGCGCTACCAGTCGGGCTCATCCTTGACCAGCCACCGCAACCGAGAAAAAGTCCTGCGTGATTTCCTGACCAAGCACCGCTATGACGTGGTTCATATCGATACTGATTTGCTCAGCCGCTATGACGTGGCAAAAGTCGCGCGGCAATGCGGGGTTAAAAAGGTGATAATTCACTCGCACAACGCGATGCGGGAAGTTCACGGCATTCAGAAATTGCCAGGCGTGGCGTATCTTGAGCGCCACTTGATTGCTAAATACGCGACCGACCTGGCAGCTTGTTCAAAAGAAGCTGCCAATTGGCTCTTCAATCAAGGTGATCAAGGCAGAGTGAGAATCATCCACAACGGCATTGACCGGGAACGCTATGTTTTTAACCCAGAAAAGCGGGCCGCTGCGCGCCAGCGGCTGGGCCTTGATGAAGATACGCTGCTTTTGGGCAATATTGGCCGGCTGACTGATCAAAAGAACCAGCTTTACTTGCTGGAAATTTTGGCCGCGGCAGTTAAAAAGCGGCCGAAAACAAAGCTGCTTTTGATTGGCAGTGGGGAAAAAGAGGCAGAGATTCAAGCCAAGATCAAGGAATTAAAATTGACAGACCAGGTCATTTTGATTTCAGCTACTGATGAAATTCCGGATTACTTGTTCGCGATGGATGTCTTTGTAATGCCTTCTTTATATGAAGGTTTGCCAATGACTTTGCTGGAAGCACAGACCACAGGCCTGCCTTGCGTGATTTCAGCAAATATCAGCTCAGAAATGGACTTTCCAGGGATGATCCAGCGGCAGACGATCGCCGCGGCGCCAGAAGAATGGGCCAAGCTGATTCTGGCAACCAAGCCCCTGGCCGACCGGGCGGCAGAAGCCGGGCAGCTGACCAAAATTGGCTATGACAACCGGGAATCAGCCGAACAAGTTTATCAAATGTACATAGGTGGTAGATAGAAGTGAACAAAGTTCTTTCCATCAGTGTTGCTGCTTACAACGCAGCTGACTGTTTAGACAAATGCATCAAGTCGCTTGTTGACAACGAAGTTTCAGACAAGCTGGAAATCATCATTGTCAATGACGGCTCAAAAGACAATACGGCTGAACTGGGCCGCAAGTACCAGGCTGAATATCCTGCTTCTGTAGTCTTTATCGACAAGGAAAACGGCGGTCATGGGTCAACGATCAATGCCAGCTTGAAGGTGGCTAGTGGTAAGTACTACAAGATTGTCGACTCCGACGACTGGGTTGAAAAAGCCGGGATCGAAAAGCTGGTTGCTGCCTTGGAAAAGAGCGATGCTGACCTGGTCTTGAACAGCTTTTACAATGTTGACGAGGCCAGCGGGGAAAAGACTTACCGCAGCGTCTTTGAAAGCAGTGACCCGAAGCTTCACCAGGCCCAGACTCTGGCTGACATCAAGGATGCCTACAATCCGGTGATGCATGGCTCTACCTTTAAGACCCAGGTCCTGCGCGACTGCCACTTGAAAATCGACGAGCACTGCTTTTACGTTGACAACGAAATGATGCTGTACCCGCTGCCGTACATCAAGAGCGTGCAAGTGCTCGACTTCCCGGTTTATGATTATCTGGTCGGGTCTGCCGGTCAAAGCATCAATATGAAGAACATGATCAAAAACCGGGCCCAGCACGTTCACGTGATTGAGCAGGTGGCCAGCTATTATACCAAGCAGGCAACCGATCCAGCCGTTAGGGAAATTTACCTGCGCTTGCTGCAGAAGATCATCAACAAGCAGTATCAGATCTTTTTCACCATGAACAGCCGGCAGGCCAAGCCAGAATTGCTGGCTTTTGAACAGTATCTGGAAAAGAATGCTCCGGCAGTTTACCAGCAGGTACCCGGGATGATTGGCCGCAAGGGCCAGGTCATCAGCTTCAACCGCTGGACTGGCTACCGTTTTTATGGCTTGACTTTAAATATTTTGAAACCGTTAATGAAGTAAGAGGATAAGGCAATGAGCAATATCGCGATCATTATTGCAGGCGGAGTTGGCAAGCGGATGGGACAGAGCATTCCCAAGCAGTTTATCAACATCAATGACAAGCCTGTTTTGGTTTACACTTTAGAATCATTTCAAAAGCATCCCCAAATCGACGCCATCGAACTGGTCTGCCTGGATGGCTGGCAGAACGTGGCCAGAGCTTATGCTGAGCAATACGGGATCAGCAAGCTCAAGTGGATCGTGACTGGCGGGGAAAGCGGCCAGGAATCGATTCGCAACGGGGTTTACAACTTGGAGGGCAAGGCAGCTGATGATGACGTCATCTTGATCCACGATGGGGTCCGGCCGCTTTTGAACAGCGAAGTGATCTCTGACGTGATCGTTAAGTGCCAGCAGTATGGCAATGCGGTTACCTCAATGCCTTACAATGAGCAGATTTTTGTCATCGATGAAAATGACGAAACGGTAACGGAGAAGTATATTCCCAGAGAAACCCTGCGCCGGGTGTCAACGCCGCAGGCCTACCGCTTCGACTTGCTTGACCAAAAGTACCATGAAGCTTTTGAAAAGAAGATCGGCATCTATGGCTCTGCTTACACCAATACGATGATGGTCGACTTGGGCGTGAAGCTGCACTTCGCGGCTGGCTCGGATATGAACATCAAGCTGACTACTCCGGAAAACCTGGACTTTTTCAAGGCATATTTGAATACCAATCACTTGGAGTAAAAAATGATCACTGAAAACCAAGAATATCTGACGGAACTGCAGGCCTGGGCGGACCGCTATCAAGACTGGGACCTGCTGCAAGATCAAAGCATCATGGTAGCGGGAGCGACCGGCATGATTGGCAGCTCTTTGATCGATTGGCTGATGCTGCTGAACGAGAAAAAAGGGCTGAACTGCCGGGTCGTAGCCTTGGGCCGCAATGCTGCTAAGGCCCGGGCCCGCTTTGGCAGCTACTGGGAGAAGGCAGAGTTTGTTTTTGTCGAAGGCGACATTAACGAAGGCATTGCCTATGATCAGCCGGTTGACTACCTCTTGCAGGCGGCCAGCAACACGCACCCTCTGGCTTATTCCAATTACCCGATCAGCACGATTACGACCAACGTGATCGGCACGAACAATCTTTTGAACTACGCGGCTGAGCATGGAGTAAAACGGGTGATCTTCTTGTCTTCCGTGGAAGTTTACGGGGAAAACCGGGGGGACACCGAGAAATTCAAGGAAGACTACTTGGGCTATCTGGACTGCAATACCCTGCGGGCAGGCTACCCGGAAAGCAAACGGACTGGCGAAGCCCTTTGCCAGGCTTACTTGAAAGAGAAAAATCTGGACAGCGTCATCTTGCGCTTGTCCCGCTCTTTTGGACCAACGCTGTTGTCCAGCGATTCAAAGGCCCTGTCGCAGTTTTTGAAGAAGGGCATTGCCCATGAAGACATCGTTTTGAAGAGCCAGGGCAAGCAGCAGTACTCCTACATTTACTCCCTGGATGCTGTCGCCGCCATCTTCTTTGCCTTGAAGCATGGGCAAAGCGGTCAGGCTTACAACGTGGCTGGCAGCCGCTGCGACACGACTTTGCGGGAATTGGCTGAAACGGTTGCCCGGCTTGCTGGCAGCCAGGTCGTCTTTGACCTGCCTGACCAAGCAGAAGCAGCTGGCTATTCAACGGCCACCAAGGCTTTGCTGGATACTGGAAAAATCGCCCGGCTCGGCTTTTCGGCAGATACAGAGTTAGAATCCGCTTTGGCGGCCACCATGAGAATCCTGGCTGCACTGGCTTAATGAAAAAAGTGAGCTTCCGATCATGGAGGCTTCTTTTTTTGAAAAAGTGCTACGAGTCCATGTTATACTAGTTAGCAACTACTTTTAATTTACTGAGAGTGCAAATGAACAATCCAAGCATTAAAAAGAACATTTTTATTAGTACCCTCTACCAAATTCTGTCAATAATCACGCCGCTCATCACGGCGCCTTACGTGTCCCGGGTTATTGGCACCAGTGGTGTTGGGGCGTACAGCTATACTTTGGCCAATCAGACTTACTTCTCGTTATTCGCGGCCTTAGGGACAGCCTCTTATGGGATGCGGGAGATTGCCCGCAACCGCAACGACGTGAAGAAACGGAGCCAGCTTTTTTGGGAAATTGAACTGCTCAGTGTGATCACATCAGTCATCATGCTTTTTGTTTGGGCAATTTTTGTGGCTTTTCATCAAAAATACCACGTGATCTACCTGATTTTGACCTTGAATCTGTTCAACACCATGCTGGATATCTCTTGGTTCTTTGACGGACTCGAGCAGTTCCAATATACTGTTACCAAGAACTCCTTGGTCAAGCTGGCCGGGGTAGTACTGATTTTGCTCTTTATCAAGAGCCCGGCAGACACCAATCTGTACGTGTTTATCATGACAGGGACGACTCTGCTGGGGACGATGTCCATGTGGCTGGAGCTGCACAAGTTTGTCGAAAAAGTACCAGTCAAATTTGAGAATCTCAAGCGGCACTTCCACGAAACGCTGATCTACTTTATTCCGACGATCGCAACCTCGATCTATACTTATATGGATAAGACCTTGATAGGTTTCATTACCCACAGCAACGCGGAAAATGCCTATTATGAGCAGGCAACCAAGATCATTAACTTGACCAAGGCTGTTACTTTTACGGCGGTCAACAATGTTTTGGGAGCCAGAATTTCTTATCTTTTTGCCAAAAAGCGCATCGATGAAATTAAGGAAAGAATTCGCGGCTCAATCGACTATATCTTGTTTATCGGGGTCGGGATTGGCTTTGGCCTGATCGGGATCTCTGACACTTTTGTGCCGATCTTTTTCGGACCGGGTTGGGACAAGGTAGCCCTGCTCTTGAGGCTGTTCAGTCCGCAGATTGTGATTATCGGGATTTCCAACTGCTTGGGTTCTCAGTATTACAATCCAGCCGGCCTGCGGAAGCAGAGCGCGATTTACATCATTGTTGGGGCGGTGGTCAACTTCATCTTGAACCTGCTTTTGATTCCGCGTTTCGCCAGTGCCGGGGCTACTTTTGCCTCAATCATCGCGGAACTGACCATCAGCATTCTCTACTTGCGCAATTCGCACGGCTTTTTGGAAGCCTCGTATATTCTTCAGGTTATTTGGAAGAAGCTGCTGGCCGGGGCGGCAATGGCGGCTGTCATCCTTTTGATGAACAACTTGCCTGTGGCCAGTCTGCTGAAGCTGCTGCTGCAATTTGCGGCCGGCGCGGGGACTTACCTGCTGATCTTGCTGGCATTGAAAGACAACTCGTTTAAGTATCTCTTGAAGATGCTCAAACGGGCCTAGGAGAGGGAAATGAACAATCTGCAATTGAAAATTCCAGCCGATTTCTTTAAAGAAGAGGTCCGGAATGACTACACGATTTCAAAGAAGATGAAACAGATCTGGGCTGTCGAACTGGACCTGCTCAATGAGCTGGACCGGGTCTGCCAGGCCAATGACTTGCCATACTATTTGTCAGGTGGTTCTTTGCTTGGCGCCGTGCGGCACAAGGGATATATTCCCTGGGACGATGACGTCGACGTGATGATGCACCGGGCTGATTTTGACCGCTTGTGTCAGCTGGCAGGGCAATTCAAGGAGCCATACTTTTTCCAGACCAACGAAACAGACCCTGGTTCAATGCGGGGACACGCTCAGTTGCGCAATTCGGAAACGACCGCTATTTTGGAATCTGAAAGACAGTTCCGCTATCCTTTCAACCAGGGGATTTTTATTGATATTTTCCCGCTGGACAATGTTCCAGATGATCCAGAAGAAAGAGCTGAATTTTTGGCGGAAATCAAGCATACCAAGTACCGGGCCCAGCAATACTACCGCTATTGCACGGGGCGGCCGAACCCCAAACTGACGCCTGCCAGACGGGCAGTGCTGTATATTCACTTTTTCTTCTTGAAATTGCGGTCCGGGAAGAGAAACCCTTATTACGAAAAGTTCGCCCGGGACATGGTCAAGTACAATCAGACTGAGACCAAGAACGTTGCCATGGTGACCTTGAGCACGGAAAGCTGCTGCTGGCCGCGGACGGAAATTTCCCAACCAGAGCGGGTGCCGTTTGAAATGCTGAGCCTGCCGATTGCCAAGGAATACGATGCCTTGCTGACCAAACAGTATGGGGACTGGCACGTCATGGTCAAGGCCGACAACATGCACAGGGGTGTCCTTTTTGATCCAGATAAGTCTTATAAGGAATATTTGCAAGGGGAGGCGAACTAATGAGACGCGTGATAACTTACGGAACTTTTGACCTGCTCCACTACGGGCATATCAACCTTCTGCGCCGGGCTAAGGCCTTGGGCGATTACTTGATCGTAGCCTTGTCAACGGACGAGTTCAATTGGAATTCCAAGCACAAGAAGACTTACTTTTCTTATGAAGAGCGCAAGCAGCTGCTGGAAGCGATCCGCTATGTTGACCTGGTAATTCCAGAAAAAGACTGGGATCAAAAGAAGAGCGACATGCATGAATACCATATTGATACTTTTGTCATGGGAGATGACTGGAAAGGAAAGTTTGACTTTCTTGAGGATGAGGGCGTGAAAGTGGTCTACCTGCCAAGAACGCCAGAAATCAGTTCTTCAAAGATTAAGAAGGATCTTTACGATGCCAATGAAGTGACTGAAGAAAGCCACCTTTCGCATGAAGACCTGGATACTAATCCTGATAAGTAATTGGAACTGAATAGAAAAAGAAAATTAATCAATGATCTATTTGCTTTTTATCGTAACTTGTTTGTTAACTGTTGGCGCCTATTATGCCAGCGACCAAGAGCTGCTGGCTCCGGGGGTAATATTTGCTGGCGGATTTGCCTTTTCTGAATTGTGGGCCCTGGGCTTTGTCAAGCAATGGAAGCTCTACCTGCACTGGAATACTTTTATTGTAATTTCAGGGGGGATTTTGTCTTTTTTGCTGGGGACCATCTTGATCCACTGGCTCTTTAACCGCCGAAAAAATCGCCGGGACATGCCGTCATTTGCATCTACTGGCTCCGCCACCAGCTTCGGCTATTCTGCCGGCTGCCAGGAAATCGTTCTGAACCGTTGGCTTTTAGCCGCTCTGCTTTTGCTGGAAGTAGTTACGATGGTAATTACTGTTTTGGAAATGCGGGCCATGGTTGGCGGCAATGACTTGTTCCAAACGATCGCGGCTTACCGGCAGCGGTCGACTTTTACCGGAGCTGACAGCAAGCTGCCAAGCTATGTTTACTTTTTCAGAACATTGATTATGGCGGGGACTTATTGGTTTGCGTATGTAATTCCCAATAATTTCCTGGCAACCAAGCGCCTGGCCATTATGCCGACAATCATGTTCATCATTGGCCTCTTAAACAGCATGCTTTTTGGCAGCCGGGGCAGCGCGATCAACATGATGATTGCTTTGATTGTTTGCTATGGTCTGCTTTATGCCAAAAACAGTGGCCACAAGCTCAAATTCAGCTGGAAGCTGTTTTTGGCTTTGGCCTTGGCTGGTACGGTTGTCCTTTTGTCTTTTAGATCAATCGGCAATCTGATGGGCAGAAATTCGCATGTAATTCCTCTGCATGAATATCTGGCTGAATATCTTGGTGCCCAGATCAAGAACTTGGACAGCTTTTTGAATGAGCCTCACCCAAGAAACTTCTTGTGGGGGCAGAACACTTTCGCGGAATTTATCAAATGGATTGGGCCGAAATTTGGTTTGGATACCAATTACCAGCTTTACTTGCCAATGCGGTTTGTTGGCCGCTACCACTTGGGCAATGTCTGCACGACCTTCTCAGCCTTCTACTATGACTTCGGCTATGTCGGCTGCTTTATTTTGAGTGCAGTGATGGGGCTGATCTCTCAAGCCGTGTTTGAATTTGCCCTGGCCAGCCGCTTGAGCAGACGCGTTGATTACAGCGGCGTGCTTTATGGCTACATCTATCCTTCTCTGGTCTTCTCATTCTTCTCCAATCGCTTCTACAGCCAGCAAGTTTCGCCAGTCTTCTTTAAGTGCATCTTCTTCTGGCTTGCGTACAATCTTGTCTTTTGTGATTGGGATTTGGTCGTCGACTGGACGAAGGAACATGTTTTTAATAAGAGAAAGCGTGAATCATAAAGGCTAACGGAGGGGGAAAGTTTGAGAAAAAGATACTATTTTATGGATTTGTTGGCAATTGTCTCCAGCCTGGCAGTTGTAGTGCTCCACACTTCTGGCAATGCAACTTATCTTGGAGTAGTAGTCAACAGGTTTACAAGCGACGGGATATGGTCAGTAATGGCCAATATCCTTTTTGCTTTTGCCGTCCCGGTTTTTTTCATGCTGTCTGGTGCCAAGGTCTTAAATTACAGGGACAGATATGACACGAAAAGCTTTTTCAGCAAGCGGGTCAGCAAAGTTGTGCTTCCGTTTCTTTTTTGGAGCATGCTGGCCTACTTCTTGTTTGGCAAGTGGCAGAGCGTGCCTCTGCTTAAAAGCTTTTTAGCGGAAAGCATTGTCGGCCCTTACTGGTTTTTTTACGATATCATTGCTTTCTATTTGTGCGTGCCGGTTTTGTCGATATTGGTAAAATACGGCAGTGATCGCTTGCTTCTTGGCTGTATCGGCTTAGTCACCTTTTTTAAGAGCGTTTTACCGCTTTTGGCAGTCGTATTCGGCTATACAATGCCATTCATCAATGCATTGCCCCTAGGTGGCGGCTACCTGCAGTATTTTTTGACTGGCTGGTATGTTGCCAATCATGATTTTGCGCCAGCGACCAGAAAAAAGATCTATCTTTTGGGCTTGCTGATGCTGGCCTTGGAAATTGGATTAACGCTGGGACTAAGTTACCAGACGCCACGTTTGCCGCATTACAATTACAGCCTTGGATATATCAAGAATTTTTACGATATTGCCAATTTTCCGGAGTTTTGCGTTGTATTGGCCTTGTTTACCTGGATGAAGCAAGGCGAGGATAAAATTCAGTCTTGGCGTTTTAAAGATCGTTTGTCACTTTTTGCCGGGATTACTTTTGGAATATACTTGCTTCATCCATTTGTAATTTGTTATTTGCTGCCAGTTTTGCAAAAATATCTGGGAGCTTCGCCAATCTACATTCGCTACTTCGCCTATCCGCTGGTTATTTACTTTGTCAGCGCTGCTTTAACGGTTCTGCTGAAAAAAATACCAGGCGTAAAGTACGTATTGCCTTAAACAAGATAAAAGTTAATCAGACAAAAACTGCCTGCTGGCTATCACGATGATAGAGCAGGCAGTTTTTTGATTTTGCTGGTTGATTAGTAGCTTAATGCCCGTTGGTGGCCACCTGCCCAATGCAGGGTTGAGTAGTGGTACCAGAAGCTGGAAGCAGTCATGGAGCCGGCACGGCCGGTCCAAGGGTCATTGTAGTAGATTTTTGAACCATTATAGCCGGTTAGCAGGAGGGCGTGGTTAGGAAAGCCATCAACCCAGCTGACCCAAACAACAATAGGATGCCGCTTGGTCAGCAGGCGATTCTTGAGAGCAGGCAAGCTTGAACCACTGAGGACTTGGCAGCTGCGGAGATACTTTCTGACCATTCTGGCCAGTCCGCTTGGAGCAATCCAGGTTCCTGACCAGGAGTATGGGTTGCCGATGAAGCCAAGTCTTGGATTGGAGCTGCGAGGGGTAGCTGCTGCAGCCTGGTATTTGCTGATCTTTTTACCAGCATAGTTGAGCATCATGGTCGCGGCTACGATTTCGCAGCCCGTGACTAAAGGGCGCTGGCCGATTGTAGTGGCATTCATCTTGACGCCGATGACTTTCCCGGTTTTCTTATTGATCCAATAATTGACTTTTTTGCCGGTGACAGTTTTGAATGACTTTCGGCCAGTAGAAGAACTGAAGTAGCCATAGCTGCTTTTACTGATCTTCTGCAGTCCGGTTTTTAGACGGCCGTTTTTGTCGCTGAGATACCAGTAGCTGCTGTATTTGTGCAGGCCAATTTGCAACTGGCCGCTTTTGCTCAACAAGTAACGACTTTTACCAATCTTTTGTGGGCCGGTGAGCAGGTGACCATCAGCGGCAAGGTAGTACTTTTTGCCGTTAATGTTTTGCCAGCCGGTGAGCATGCGGCCGTCAGCGGCAAGGTAGTACTTTTGTCCGTTAATGTTTTGCCAGCCGGTTGTCATACTGCCATCAGCCGCGAAGTAGTACTTTTTACCATCGATTGCTTGCCAGCCGGTCAATTTCTGCTGGTTGCGATAGTAATAACGGTGACCAGAGTCATTTTTCCAGCCATCAGGGATTTGCTGATTATTCTGTTGATTATTCTGTTGATTATTCTGTTGATTATTCTGTTGATTATTCTGTTGATTATTCTGTTGATTATTCTGTTGGTTGTTCTGTTGGTTATTTTGTTGTGTATTTTGTTGATTATTCTGTTGTGTAGTTTGTTGATTTGTTTGCGTATCGGCAAAAGCCTGGGTTGGTTGTAGGAAGCACAGGCACAGGCTGGCCGCAGCCAGGAATCTAAATTGTATTCTTCTCATAAATTGTGATTTATCTCATAGTTTACAGGAAAGGACGCTTGATTCCGGCAACGATGTTCCGCTGCCCGTTGACGATTGGCTGCACCATGATGCGTGGCGGCCAGCTTTCGATAACCATGTTATTGCCTAGGTAGATGGCCACGTGCCAGATGGTCCGGGTGCCTGGCTGGTAGTAGAAGACCAGGTCGCCCCGCTTCCGGCTGGCGTAGGAAACCCGCTTCAGCTTTTTATCAGCCCAAAGGTTGCGTGAGTTCCATTCATTGCCTGGGTGGGCATGGCCGATGGCGCTGACTGGAACCGGGCTGATCCCGCCGGCGTAAAGACTTTGAATGACCAAACCGGAACAGTCAGTGCCGTAGCGGGTCATTGAGGAAGAGCCGACCAGGTAAGGGTGGCCAAGGTACTTGTAAGCTTGCTTGATCATGGCTTCAATGTGAGCCTTGCGGCCTTCCCAGGCTTGGGCGCCAAGGGGAGCCGTGTAACTGTCGATCTGCTTGAAGAGCTTCGCGCCCAGGCCAAGCTTGGTCCAGGTCTTTTGGTCAACATTGCCCGTTACCTTCAAGTGGTGGCTGGCTTGGAAACGGCGGACAGCATACCAAGTAGCAGTGTTGTAGTAGTTGTAGCCGTTGTAGGTGCCCAAGCGTTTCATGATGAGGTAGGTCTTGATGCCTTCATAGCCCCGCTTGACAATGTAACCGACCTGCCCGTAAGGCTTAACCTGGGTATAGTGGATCTGGTGGTACTGCTTCGGGTTTTGGTAAGGCTTGACAACTGTCAGATCACTCTTTTTAGCAGCCAGATACTTGCCATTGTGCAATTTGAGCACAGGGATACCGGCAGAATTTTTCTTCAAGCTGCTGACCAAGTAGTAGCTTTTCTTGGCGGCAGTAGTGCTGTTTTTCGTCAAGGAAGAATTTTGGTAAAGAGTTAGGGAGCGCTTGGCCCGAACGACAGTTGGCTTGGCAGCCAGGTAATCCTTGAGATTGATCTTGGCAGCAGTTTGCTTTGCAGCTGAAGACTGTTTACTGCTAGATGTCGCTGAGGATTGTTTGCTGTCAGCAGCAGTCTTGGTAGAGCTTGCGGCAGTGGTTTGCTTTTGATCGATCGTTGTAGCAGTCGTATCAGCCATAACCGCTTGCGTGCCTAGAGACAGGCAAGTCAGCAAGGCTGCAGAAAGAAGCAATTTATTAGTTTTCATTTCCACACTTTTCCTTTTCATAAATAGCAATAACTTTTACACAACTCTATTATACATTTTTTGCATTGATGATATGACTCTTTTTAAAAAATGTTTGTTAAAGCAAAAATAGCATCCAGACTGGATGCTCTTAAGAAGACTGCTTTTTGTAAATGTAAAATGCCAGAGTGAGCCAGCTGAGCAGGCAAAAGGCCAAGGCATAGTAGTAGAACTTGGCTGGCTGATAGCTCACGGTGATCCGGTTGTTTCCCTTTGGCAGGCTGATTTGCACGGTTCCACGCCGGCTGACCTGGTAAGAAACAGACTTGCCATTCAAGCTGACCCGCGTGTGCTGGTAGGCCAGGACTGGCAGGTCAAGTTTGCCACCTTTGCTGGTGAGGGTATAAGTAAGCTGATTGCTGCCGGCCTGGCTTTTGACTTTTACCTTTTTTCCATTGAGTAAGGCGACCTGCCGGGCAATCTGCTTGCTTGCTTTTTTGGCAGCTGCCGGATAGTAGTCGAATTCCCCATAAACTACCTGGTAATTAAAGATCTTGCTGTAGTCTTGATTGCTGATGACAGTTTGCGGCAGCTTGGTCAGAGATGAACGCCGCACGCTGGCCAGTCTTTGCGGATGCTTCATCACTTGAACCTGCAGATACATGCTGGAACAGAAGGTGAGCAGGCCAAACAGGGGCAGCAGGGCTATCAGAGCTTTCCTTTTTCCTGCCTGCAGCTGGTCAATTCCTTTGGCCAGATATTTGGCAACCAGCAGGCTCAGAAAAAGACCGGTGTAAGAGAGGTAGCGGGCCGTAATCTGTACTTCTGCAAGAAAAGTTTTTGACAAAAGGTGCCAGGGAAAGATCGTGCTGGCAAGTATAAAAGAGAGCCAGCCCAAACCGTAGATGGTCCAGTCAAAGCGGCCTTTGACCCACAGCCAGCCCACAAGGAGGAAAAAGAGCAGATAAGGACTGAGTTTCCAGCCCCGGCTGAAGCCAAAGGATTGCAAGAGCAGCTGGCTTGGCGACATTGTATAGCTTAGGCCAAACTTGGCACTGGTCATCCCGCGGCCGATAAAATCGGTCAAGAAGGGAACAAGGACTGGCAAAATTAGGCAGATGCAGGTCAGCAAGCTTTTAAGCAGGGCCAGCAGCCGCGTTTTCTCGATTTTGCGGCTGCCGGTCAGCTTGATAATGATGATGACCAAGAAGAACTCCAGCACCAGCATGATGGTTAGCAGGTGAGAGTAAGCTACCAGGGCTCCGCCGATAGCCAGCAAGTACCACTTGTGCTGGTCAGCCCACAGAATTTCGTAAATTCCCAGAAAGACCAGGGGCAAGAAAGTTACTGCTAGAAATTCTCCAAAGACCGCGGTTCCCAGGTAGATGTGGTAGGGCGTAAAAGTGTAGAACAAGGCAAAGAGCAGGCTGGGCAGAGCCTTTTTAGAGAAGCTCTTCATGCAGCAGTAGCTCAGCCAGGCAGTTGCCAGGTTGACCAGGAAATACCAACCGTAAAAGGCATTGACTGGAGACAGGATAAAGCGCAAAGCAGCCCATGGGTATAAAAAGAGATAAGGGTAAAAAAGGAAAGAGGCTACGCCGGTACTATGAAAAGTATGTGTGGCGATAAAAGTCAGAGGACTGCCTACTTTCAAGTTCTGATAGATTTCCTCCACTCTGGAGGCATGGAAGCTCCAGTCAGACCACAGCCAGAGGGCATGCGTCCGCTGTTGGTAAAGGACGGCGAAGAGAACCGCCAGCGTTAGTCCGGCCAGATAAAGCAGGTCGGTGCGATGTTTAGAAATTTTTTTCATTGATGGTATTTTTGCTGTTTTGAGAATGTAAAACTTGTTGTTAAACTGCCTTAGCAGAAAAAGTTGTCCCGGATATTTCTGCTAAATCTTATTAGTGATCCACAAATAACCAGTTTAACATAAAAAGCCTGCTACATTGTAGCAGGCTTTGTTAAGGAAGATTTTAGATTCTACTTTTTCTTAGTAGTCTTTTTGGTGGCCTTCTTAGAAGTTTTTTTAGTCGACTTCTTAGTTGACTTCTTGGTGGTCTTCTTAGTTGACTTTTTAGCGGTCTTCTTAGTTGACTTCTTAGTCGCTTTCTTTACAGCAGTAACCTTGACCTTAACGTTCTTAACAGTGTCTTTTGACTTGTCTGGGTAAGTTACGACTACGCTGACAGTGTAGGTGCCGGCCTTCTTCAAGTTAGGGGCTGGTGAGAAAGCATACTTGGCCTTGGCAGGCAGCTTGCTTGCGTTAGTGATGACGCTCTTGGCTGAAAGCTTGCTGCCAGCTTTGACAGTGACGTTCTTAGCTTTAGGAGCGTAAACCTGCGCGTTAGTCTTCTTGACAGTCTTTTTAACCGTCTTTTTCTTAGTGGCTGAGCTGGCCAAAACGGCTTTAGTGATCTTGCTACCGTGTGAGTTCAGCTTTGGGAAAGTAGTGGAAGTCGTTGCCAGATAAGTAGGCGCGTTGGCTGCCCAAGACTTGTAGAGCCAGATGTCAGTCTTGGAAAGGGCTTGGCCTTGGCCTGACAGGGTGTCAGGGATACCGTTGTCACCGCGGTTGATGACGTTCTTAAAGGTATTGTTCCAAGCCTTCAAGGAGTTGACATCACTGGTTGATTGTCTTGCGGTGTAACGCAGGTGGATAGGAGCCATTACCTTGTAGTATGAAAGCTTGACGTTGGTAGCGTTGGCAGTCTTTTCGAAGGTTGAGTTGTAAATGCTGATGTTCTTGTAGCTGGCGATCTTGTGGGCATCGTCAACACCGTGGCTGCCGACCGTTGCCCCGTAAGGAATGGTGGTCGTCGGCATAGCCTTCTTTGGATCACGGTTAACGATCGCGCCACCAGAAGTACCATTGATTTCAGGCCCGAAGTAGCAGTTCTTGATAGTAGCGTTTTGAGTTGATGCGCCATCGAGCAGAGTTGAACCAGCTGATGGGAAGTTGCTTGAATTTACATTGGAGTCGTAGCTGGCGCCTTCTGGAGTTGCCACGTCCAATTGAATGGCTTCAGACAAAACGGAGTGACCGCCGACGCCATTGCTGGAGTTGGCTTCTTGCTTGTAGATCGCGTCCCAGGTGCTTTGCGTGAAGTTCTTGCCGCCGTAGCCGTAGAACTTACAGTTGTCCCAAGTAACGTTGCTTGAGCCTAAGACATCGAAAACGTGCCGGTCAAAAGTCTGGGCTTGGTGGAATTGCAAGTTCTTGAAGTTGATGTTCTTGGCGTGCAACAGGATAACTTGTGTGCCACCCTGGTTGTCGGTTTGGACCTTGCCATTGGTGTAGTTGACTTCAACTGAGCCATGGACATCCAGGTTTTCAATGACTTGATTCTTGTGGTCACCGCTGATGTACCAGTCAAGCTTGGCAGTGGTTGGCCAGTAGGCATGACCGTCAGCTGGACGGACAGAGCCCTTCGCGTGCCGGTTGATTGCGGCGGTTGTGCCATTGAAGTTGATCGTCCCGGTGGACTTGTCAGACAACTTGAAGACAACGTAGCGCATAATGTTCAGCTGATGGTTGGCTGGGAAAGTGATTGTCCCCTTGTTTTCAAAGATGAAGCCAGTGAAGTTGCTTTGAGTGTCGGCACTTAATTTGAAAAAGTTGTCCAAATCGGACTGAGTACGGATAGTATAGTCTGCCCGCGCGCTAGCATAAGCCTTCTTGGCTTGGAAAGGAGCGTGGAAGACGGCTTGAGCTTGTGGCAATTGGGTGGCACCAACGCTTAAAGCAAGGGCCAGACAAGTTGCTGCAAGGGCTTTCTTGTTGAACTTTTTAGATACCATGTTTCTTTTCCTCTAAAAATATATTGGTTAACAGCATTTACTAAAAATATTATAGAACATTAAGGGGATGAAAGGTAAAGAAAAATTTTATTTTACTGCAGTAAAAATAGAGTGCCGCGAAAGCACTCTTTTTAGTAATTAGCAAATTGTATAAGGCTTTAGTTGACGGCCTGCTTGGCCCATGGCCGCTGGAGCAAGAGGATCAAGCCAATCCCCAGCAGGTAGCCGGCAATATCGAAAGGAAAGTCAGTCGGGTCGAATTCCCGGCCGGGAACCAGCAGCTTGCTGGTCTGGTCAAAAAGAGACCAGCAAGCTGACAGAGCCAGGGCTGACCAGGCATAGTGCTTCCGCCAGCGGCTGAAGAAGTAGCAGGCACTGGCGCCGAGCAGGAAGTATTCAGCCGTGTGGGCCAGTTTCCGCATCATATGGTAGATCGGATACTCAGCCATCACCGTGCCGGTCAAGTGAAAATGGATCTTCTCAAACAAGCTGACGAATTTCAAGGTCAGCTGGGCTGACTGGCCGGAATTTTGAAAAGTCAAGCCGCTGATCAAGAGGATTGACCCCAGACATCCCAAAAAGGCTAAAATCATATTTCTTTTCCGCATTTTCGCCCTTCCTCTCCGTTAAACTGCCTATAAGACTGCCTATAAGATTAGCACGAAAATGCATGAGCAAAAGCTTTTAGCTCCAAAAATTACCATTTCTTAGCAATTAATCCGAATGGATTAATCCTTAGATTTGAAGATCCAGAACTTGCTGGCGACATAGTTTACAATGACGACGACTACGTTGGCCAGGATCTTGATGACCATGCTGTTTAAGTGCATCTGTTCAGCGAAGATGAACATGATGACCATGTCCAAGAGGGCAGTCCCGATTCTAGCCGCGAAGAAGCTGGCAATTTCACTGGCGTATTCCTTAAAGCTGGAAGCCTGGCTGTGGAAAACCCACTTGCGGTTGGTCAAGTAGGCAAAAACGATCGACAGGAACTGGGCCATGATCGTTGCCGGCATGATGTCCCACTTTAAAATATCATTGCAAAGCCAGTAGGAGAAGATGTTGACCAGGGTGGTCATGACGCCCCAGAAAACATAAGGGATGATGTCTTTATACTTGTCCCATAATTCGTTGATTTTTTCTTTGTCCATAAGCGATACTCCAATTTTACATATTGTGGTAATTGCTAAAAAGCACTGACATAAAGGATAGCACAAAGAAGAATTTTGGAAAAACAATCTTGGGTCTACCGCTATAAAATTAATAATCTCGACTTTTGTTGGAATGCTGGGTAATGGTATAAAATATGTAAAAAGGAATTCGTAAGGGGAAGTGAAAAAGAATGTATCATGAACTGGCTTTGCTGATCCGCTTTGTGGTCATTGCTGCCTGTGTGGTTGCTGGCTATTGGGCCATCCGCACGGGCAACTCATTTTTGCGGTTGGTAGTGACGATTGTCTATGGCTGTGCATTAATTTACTATGTGTTTGCCTCAAGAATGCTGACGGCTGCCGTCTACTACTGGCAGCATCCGGCACAAATGGCCGCTAGCTCTGAGGTCTTGGAAGACCCGGCCTTTTGGAAGTGGGGGCTGAAAAAAGTCTTTGCCAGCTCAAACTATGGCGGCCGCTATGGCTTTTTGATGAATGTGCTGCTTTTTGTGCCCTTGGGCTATATTATTCCATCCTGGTCCAAGTGGCTGCACAGCATTATGATCACCACTTTTATGGCTTTCTGCCTGTCCTGGTTTATTGAACATTTCCAGCGGTTGACCGGGCTGGGGACTTATGACGTCAACGACATGATCGCCAACACTACTGGTGCCTTCTTAGGAGCTGTAGCGATCATGCCAACCTTGTGGATGCGGGACATCCAGGCAAGAAAACTCCGCAAGGCCCGGGAACACGCGGAAGCTGAAGCTAAAGGAGAAGCTGAAGCTGCCCGCCTGGACCGGGTCAGCCGGCAACTGGCCAACCCAACTGAAAAGACACCGAAGGTTAAGATGAGCCGGAAGGACTACCGGCAAAGACACGGCGACCAAGCCGATTAAGGAGCAAACCATGTTGCTGCGTGCAGTTGAGCTGCATAACTTTCGCGGTTATCGCGATTTCAGACTGAAATTTTCCCCTTTGACCAGTCTCTTGGGCGAAGGGGAAGTAGGCAAGAAGACTATTCTGCGGGCCTTGGACATCTTCTTCAATGGCTCCTTAGCCAAGCGGCCCTTGAAATTGCAAGACCTTAATGAGAAAGCACTCAAGGCTGGGGACTGGCAAATTGCGATCACTTGCTACTTTGATGATTTTGCCATCAGAAAGTCCTTTGACCTCAAGCAATATCTTGAAGAAAGTGATAGCTTCGCGGAAGGCGGAGGAGAATTTACGGCTGTCACCGACCAGAACCGGGGCCACTACCGGCAGCTTTTAGCTCGCATGCCGATGTATGTCTTTTTTGACGAAGAGTCAAAGGCATCCAGTCCTTTGAATTTTGTGGTCCGCAGCGCCATCCGCGACAAAGCGGCTGAAATCAAGGAGATCCAGGACTACTTGGATGAGCGTTTGGGCCGTAATCTTTCCCAGCTTTTGGCCAATTACCGGGACTTGGGTGAGCCGGCTCCCCAGTTTGTCTTCCAGGATCCAGACTTGGCTGAACTGATCAAACAGCGGGAAAAGGTTGGGGTGACCGGGACGGCCAAGGTCAGCCGGATTATACTGTCTTTTCTTTTGGCCCAAAGCGAAAACGCCAGCATCGACAATGTAGTTTATGCCTTTGAAGCAAACAGCTTGTCAGAAGAAGATGAAGCCTTGCTGGCCCAAGCTCTGTTGAAGCTAGTTGCCAAGAACAAGCAGGTTATTTTGATCCCGCGCACACCGCACTTGATGGGTCTTCTTCCTTTGGAAGGGACTAAGATCATCAAGAAGGTTGCCGGCCAGCAGCAGCTTTTAAGTGACAACCAGATTTTGGCGGAAGCATCAAGCAACTTGGGTCTGGCGGCAGACCAGCGGGCCGTCAAGTCCCGCTGCGTTCTCTTGGTGGAAGGGCAGGAAGACGTTCGTTTCGTGACCAAGATCAACCAGTGGATGTATGAAGAAAAGTTGGTGGACGCGACTTTTGCTGAAAAAGGGCTCTTCATCTTGCCGGTTGGGGGATGCGGAAGTCTATTAGCCTGGCTGAACTTTGACCTTTTTTCCAAGCTGAATGAACCTTGGTTCATCTTGATTGATTCAGATAAAGGGACGCCAGAAGCCAAGCAGAGCCAGCATCACTTGCACCGAATTAAGTCCAAGTATCCGGGGATGCAGGATCATATTCATGCTACTTTTAAGCGGGAGATTGAGAACTATCTGGTCTTTAAAGAAGGCAAGAAGACTCATATCTTTGAGCCCTACGAGGACGTTAAGCAGCACATGTATGACCTGATGCAGCAGCGCCATCAGAGCTGGAGCAAGGACAAGACGGCGTCCAAGCTGATGGAGCAGATGGATTTGGCTGATCTGCAGGACTACTATGAAAAAGACGGGCAAAAGCACCGGGAATTGGTGGAATACTTCCTGCAGATTGACCACTTTATCGATGAAGTATAAAGCTCTATATTTATATAGAACTTAAACTTCCCACTTGCAAAAGTGGGCTAGTACCTTGAAAATTCAATAGTTTTGCCAACAAAAAAGCACAAGGCCTTCGTTCGCTTGATATAATTAAGTCGACCAAAACATCATCAATATCAAACGAAAGGCTTGTGCTATGTCTAGTTTACCATCATTCGATACTGAAAACGAACCTAAAATTGCCCGCTCTGTTGAAAAGTTCTTTAAGGACTACAAAGTTATGGAGCTTCTCCGCAGATCTGGGCTCCGCAAGTCCAAAGGAGTCCCGCTTTGGTCGATCCTTTCATACATCTTCAGTAATGTGTTTCGAGACAGAAGCATGTACATGCAACAGAAGTCTGGCAAGTGTACTGCTGGCTTCTCCAAAAATACCTACTATCGATTCATGCAGAACCCACATATCAACTGGCTTCGCTTCACTATTCTGCTAGCTGAGAGGATCGTCAATGGGCATCTGAAAGATCTGACCTCTGACCAACGTGCGGATTGCTTCGTCTTTGACGATTCGCTCTACTCCAGAACTGGATACAAGAAGACTGAGCTGGCTGCCAAAGTATTCGACCACGTTTCGATGACCTACAAGAAGGGGTTTCGGATGATGACCATGGGTTGGACTGATGGATCCTCCTTCGTCCCAATCGCTTCATCTCTCCTGTCCTCAAAGAACGATCAGAATGTCATCGGGACAACCAAGAAGATCGACAAGCGCACAATTGCGGCCAAGAGGCGGATTATGGCCCAATCAAAGGGGACCGATGTAGTTATCCAGCTGCTCGATCAAGCCTTGAAAGCAGGGCTCACTGCCAAGTACGTCATGTTTGACACTTGGTTTTCCAATCCGCATCAGATTGTCCAAATCAGTCAACGTGGTTTGAACGTAATCGCCATGGTGAAGAAAAGCTCCAAGATCACATACGAGTTCGAAGGAAAGCGGATGAACGTCAAGCAGATCTTCAACGCATGCAAGAAGCGTAGAGGTCGCTCAAGATATCTCCTGTCCGTCCCTGTAAAGGTTGGAGATCCTGCCAAAGATGGTGCCCAGATTGATGCCAGAATAGTCTGTGTGAGAAATCGCTCCAACCGCAAAGACTGGATCGCTCTTATTTGTACGGACATGACGATCGATGAAAATGAGATCATCAGAATTTACGGCAAAAGATGGGACATCGAGGTCTTCTTCAAGACCTGCAAGAGCTTCTTGAAGCTTGGCACTGAATACCATGGACTCTCATATGATGCATTGACTGCCCATACGGCTTTCGTCTTTCTGCGCTACATGTTCATGTCAGTTGAGAAGCGAGACGATGAAGACGATAGGACAATAGGCGAGCTCTTTTATTGCATGGTAGACGAGCTTGCGGACATCACTTTCAATCACTCGCTTCAGATCCTGGTGGAAGCCATGTTCGAGAGTGTGAAAGAGATCTTCCAACCAACAGAAGAGCAGATGGAAAGGTTCACCAAAGCTTTCATTTCCCGCCTCCCGAAGTACATGCAAGAGGCATTATCGCCATCACTAGCAGCTTAATTGAATATTTACTGGCTAAACTATTGAGTTTTCAAGGCTTCATAGTTCTTTTTGGTGTGGGAAGTTTAAGTATAGAATTTAAAGAAATAGTAAAACTTATAAGTTTCTTTTTTAAACTAACTTAGAAGTTTTTTTACGATTTTTTGGGGAACTAAAAAAACTTTTTAAGTGAATCCAGGTTGCGTATTGCACATCGAATAAGAAATTATTAAAATTAGGTAGATAATGAATGTACTGTGATTTTTTGTAGAAGAGGATAAAAATGCGCAAGTCAAAGCATGATTATAAATGGCTGATGACCGGAGCAGCTGTCTTGGCTACTTTGGCCAGCCTGCCATTTGGTCAGTCAGTTTCTGCCGCTAAAAAGAACGGCTGGCAGAACACTAAGGCTGGCCGGGTATACTACAAGAACGGCAAGAAGGTAAAGAGCACTTACCTTGTCAGCGGCGGTTATGTTTACTACCTCAAGAAGAACGGGGTAATGATCAAGAACAAGACCAGCAAGATCAAGGGCAAGAAGGTCAAGTTCGACAAGAAGGGCCATGTAACCAGCTTCAGAGGCAAGACCAAGATCAACAGTTCTTGGTACTACTTCACAAAGAGCGGCAAGATGGTCAGAAACAAGACTGTCAAGGGCAGCAAGTATGTCTACCATTACTCCAAGAGCGGCAAGCTGAAGTCCGGCTTGTCCAGCTTGAAGGGCAAGAAGTACTACATCGACGCTACTAGTGCCAAGCCGCGGACCAACTTCATGTACAAGTCAGGCTCAAAGTGGTACTACTTTGACTCTAAGGGCTTGGGCAGCAACTCTTTGAAGATGCAGTTCACCAAGGAAACTGGCCTGGTTAACACCAACAAGACTTTCGCCAAGAACAACTTGGCTTACAGCTACAGCTCATCCAGCATCGACAACGTTGATGGCTACTTGACGGCAGACAGCTGGTACCGGCCAAAGAAGATCCTGAAGAATGGCAAGACCTGGACTGCATCAACGGCCAGCGACAAGCGGCCACTTTTGATGGTCTACTGGCCAAGCCGTCCGATCTTCGTTGACTACCTCAACTTTATGAAGAAGAAGGGCTTTGTCAGTGCCAAGCGGAACTTCTCAACCAATGACAAGACCAAGGACTTGTTCAACGCGGCCAACCAAGTTCAGGTAAACGTCGAAAAAAAGATCTCCAGCCAAAAGAGCACTTCCTGGTTGAAGACTTTGATAACTGAGTTCAAGAACACTGAGAGCATTTGGACCAAGGCAAGTGAAAGTGAAAACTATGCTGGTAACCAATTGCAAGGTGGCTTCCTGCGTTATGACAACTCCAGCATGACCCCATGGGCCAACTCCAGCTACCGCTTGATGGGCCGTTACCCAAAGAACATCAAGGGTGACTTCCAAAAGCAAAAGGAATTCCTGCTGGCCAACGACATTGACAACTCTAACCCAGTAGTTCAAGCAGAACAGCTGAACTGGATGCACTACCTGCTCAACTACGGTTCAATCACTGCCAATGACAAGGATGCCAACTTTGACTCAATCAGAGTTGACGCCGTGGACAATGTTGACGCAGACTTGTTAAATATCGCTGGTGACTACTTCAAGGATGTCTATGGGATGAACACGGATGCTAAGTCCAACGCCCACTTGAACATCTTGGAAGACTGGGACCACACTGACCCAGACTATGTCAACAAGATGGGAAATCCGCAAATTACGATGGATGACAAGTGGAAGACGACCATCAACAATGTCTTGAACAAGGACCTGACTGGCACTGGCAGCATGGCTGACTTGATTGGGACCGACACTGACAAGTCAATGGTCAACCGGACCAAGCTGGACGGGTCAGAAAGCGTAATTCCTAACTACGCCTTCATCCGGGCTCACGACAGTATGTCCCAGGAAAACATCCAGCAAGCTATTAAGGATGTAACTAAGAGCAGCCAATACCCTAACGGGAAAGACTACACTACTTTCACCGACGCGGAAGAAAAGAAGGGGCTGGACCTGTACCGGAAGTACCAGCAATCTACTGAAAAGAAGTACAACCTTTACAACATCCCATCATCATACGCTATGCTGTTGACTAATAAGGATGTTATTCCGCGGGTGTACTACGGTGACCTTTACTTCGACGGCAGTGAATACATGTCAGAAAAGAGCATCTACTTCGATGCAATTTCCAATTTGCTGAAGTCCCGGATCAAGTACGTGGCTGGTGGCCAAAGCATGTCTGTCGACAAGAATGATGTTTTGACTAGTGTACGTTATGGTAAGGGCGTTAAGACTGCCAGCGACAAGGGGACTGATGAAAGCCGGAACGAAGGTATCGGTGTCATCATCAGCAACAAGCCAAGCTTGACTTTGGGCGACAGTGACAAGGTTGTCCTGCACATGGGTGCTTCCCACAAGAACCAAAAGTACCGGGCATTGCTTTTGACTAACAACAGTTACGATTCTAAGAACGACGGCACTAGTCAGGCTTCAACTGGTATCATCAGCTATGCCAGTGACAGCAATGCTCCAACTGCCACGACTGACGAAAACGGCGATTTGGTATTTACCAACAAGAACTTGACTGTTGATGGCAAGACTGAAGAAAACACTGCTGTCAAGGGTACTAAGAACCCTTGCGTGACTGGCTATCTGGCTGTATGGGTACCAGTTGGCGCTAAGGATGACCAAGATGCCCGGACCAAGGCAAGCAGCGACTCCGTTTCAGGTAGCTCACAATACCGGGTCAACGACGCCTTCGACTCTAACATCATCTTTGAAGGCTTCTCTAACTTTACTTTGAAGCCAACTAAGACTGACGAACGGGCTAACGTGCAGATTGCCAAGAATGCATCCCTCTTCAAGAGCTGGGGTGTTACCTCATTTGAAATGGCACCGCAATATGTTTCAAGCACTGACCGGACTTTCCTTGATTCAACCATTGAAAACGGTTATGCCTTTACTGATCGCTATGACTTGGCTTTGAGCAAGAACAACAAGTACGGTTCAGCTGCAGATTTGCGCAGTGCAATCAAGGCCTTGCACAAGGAAGGCCTGCAAGTCATGGCTGACTGGGTTCCGGACCAGGTATACACTTTGCCTGGCAAAGAAGCCGTAACTGTTACCCGTGTTAACGACGTTGGCGACAGCTGGAACTCACCAAACATGAACAGCATTGTCTACATCGCCAACAGTATTGGTGGCGGCAAGTACCAGAAGGAATACGGCGGTAAGTACTTGGCTGAATTGAAGCAGAAGTACCCTGACCTCTTCAGCAAGGTGCAAACGTCTACTGGCAAGCCAATGGATCCAAGTGTGAAGATCACTGAATGGTCAGCTAAGTACATGAACGGGACTAACATCTTGCATCGCGGTGCTGGCTACGTATTGCGTTCAAGTGGTGCTAATAAGTACTACAACGTTGGCTACAGCAAGGACGGCAGCAAGATTGCTCAATACCTTCCAGTCCAATTGGCAAGTGGCAAGGATCAAGAGAGAATGGGTCTTGTTTCAAACGGCAAGAACTACAACTACTACGATGAAAACGGCACTAAGAAGACTAGCTCCTTCATTCAAGACAGTGTAGGCAACTGGTACTACTTCGACAAGTCTGGCAACATGATCAAGAACAGCAGCTTTGCGAATGTTGGCAGCGGTAAGAATGCTGGCACTTACTTCTTCATGAGCAACGGTGTTTCCTTCAGAGGCGGCTTGTTGAACAACGGATCACATACCTACTACTTCGACAAGAACGGCCGGATGGTCAAGAGCAAGACTGTTAAGAGTGGTGAGTACACTTATACTTTGAACAAGAGCGGTTACTTGACTTCAGAGAAGTACACTGCAGCTTCTAAGAACCAAGCAACTACTAAGAACTCACTTGGTGCTCTTAAGAAAACAAATAAGAAATAAGCAATAGTGCTTTTTGAGAAGCAACTAAATCAAGTGAGGTTTAGTTGCTTTTCTTTATAAAACATTGATTGAAAGGAAATCAAATGTCAAAAAGAAAGAACAGCCGATATTCCTGGTTGATGACTGGGGCAGCTGTTTTAGCCACTTTGGCCAGCCTGCCATTTGGTCAGTCAGTTTCTGCCGCCAAGAAAAATGGCTGGCAGACCACCAAGGCTGGCCGGGTCTACTATAAGAACGGCAAGATGGTAAAGAGCAGCTATTTGGTTAGTGGCGGCTACGTTTACTACCTCAAGAAGAATGGGGTAATGATCAAGAATAAGACCAGCAAGATCAAGGGCAAGAAGGTCAAGTTTGACAAGAAGGGCCACGTAACCAGCTTCAGAGGCAAGACCAAGATCAACAGTTCTTGGTACTACTTCACAAAGAGCGGCAAGATGGTCAGAAACAAGACCGTCAAGGGCAGCAAGTATGTCTACCATTACTCCAAGAGCGGCAAGCTGAAGTCCGGCTTGTCCAGCTTGAAGGGCAAGAAGTACTACATCGATGCAACTAGTGCTAAGCCGCGGACCAACTTCATGTACAAGTCCGGTTCTAAGTGGTACTACTTTGACTCCAAAGGCCTGGGCAGCAACTCTTTGAAGATGCAGTTCACCAAGGAAACTGGCCTGGTTAACACCAACAAGACTTTCGCCAAGAACAACTTGGCTTACAGCTACAGCTCATCCAGCATTGACAACGTCAATGGCTACTTAACGGCGGACAGCTGGTACCGGCCAAAGAAGATCTTGAAGAACGGCAAGACCTGGACTGCTTCAACGGCCAGTGACAAGCGGCCACTTTTGATGGTTTACTGGCCAAGCCGTCCGATCTTCGTTGACTACCTCAACTTTATGAAGAAGAAGGGCTTTGTCAGTGCTAAGCGGAACTTCTCAACCAGTGACAAGACCAGGGATTTGTTCAACGCGGCCAACCAGATCCAAATAAACGTTGAAAAGAAGATCTCCAGCCAAAAGAGTACTTCCTGGTTGAAGACTTTGATGACTGAATTCAAGAATACTGAAAGTATCTGGACCAAGGCCAGTGAAAATGAAGACTTCAGTGGTTTGCAGTTCCAGGGCGGCTTCCTGCGTTATGACAATTCTAGCATGACGCCATGGGCCAACTCCAGTTACCGCTACTTAGGCCGTTATCCAAAGAACATCAAGGGAGACGCGAACAAGCAAAAGGAATTCCTGCTGGCCAACGATATTGACAACTCAAACCCGGTAGTTCAAGCTGAGCAGTTGAACTGGATGCACTACTTGCTCAACTACGGCTCAATCACTGCCAATGACAAGGATGCCAACTTTGACTCTGTCCGGCTTGACGCGGTCGACAACGTTGATGCGGACCTCTTGAACATCGCGGGTGACTATTTCAAGGATGTCTACGGAGTTGATACGGATGCTAAGTCCAACGCCCACTTGAACATCTTGGAGGACTGGGACTATTCTGATCAAGACTATGTCAACCGGATGGGCAACCCTGAAATTACTATGGATGACCGCTGGAAGAGCTCGATTATTTCTGCCATGAATGATGGTGGAAAGATGGAAGACATCATCGGAAGCAATACCGAAAACTCCATGGTCAACCGGACTAAGTTAGATGGGTCAGAGAAAGTCACACCTAACTATACCTTTATTCGGGCCCATGACAATATGTCTCAAGAAAACATCCAGCAGGCCATCAAGGACGTAACTAAGAGCAGTCAGTATCCAAATGGGAAAGACTATACGACTTTCACTGAAGCAGAAGAGAAGAAAGGCTTAGACGCTTATAGGAAGGACCAACAGTCAACTAGCAAGAAGTATAACTTGCGCAATATCCCAGCTTCATACGCTCTGCTTTTGACAAACAAGGACACCATTCCGCGGGTTTACTATGGTGACTTATACTTCGATGGTAACCAATACATGGCGGAAAAGGGCATTTACTATGATGCAATGACTAATCTCTTGCAAGCCCGGGTTAAGTACGTGGGCGGTGGTCAGAGCATGTCAGTTGACAGCAATGGCGTTTTGACAAGTGTTCGCTTCGGCAAGGGCGTTAAGACCACCAGTGATAAGGGGAGTGACGAAAGCCGGACTGAAGGGATTGGCGTTATCGCAAGCAACAAGTCAGATTTGACTTTGGGTGCCAATGATAAGGTTGTTCTTCATATGGGGGCTGCTCACAAGAAGCAAAAGTACCGGGCACTGCTTTTGACCAACAACAGCTACGATTCAAAGAATGATGGCACTAGTCAGGCTTCAACGGGTATTATCAGCTATGGCAACGATGACAAGGCACCAACGGCCATGACTGACGAAAATGGTGACTTGGTATTTACTAACAAGAATTTGACTGTTGATGGCAAGAGTGAAGAAAATACCGCTATTAAGGGAACTAAGAACCCTTGCGTTGATGGCTACCTTGCTGTGTGGGTGCCGGTTGGCGCCAAGGATGACCAAGATGCCCGGACTAAGGCCAGTGACAGCAAGGTATCTACTGATTCTCACTACCGGGTTAATGATGCCTTTGATTCAAACTTGATTTTTGAAGGCTTCTCAAACTTCATCTATCAGCCAACGACGACTGAGCAGCGGACCAACGTGCAAATCGCCAAGAACGCATCGTTCTTTAAGAAGTTAGGGATTACTTCCTTTGAAATGGCACCGCAATACGTTTCAAGCACTGACCGGACTTTCCTTGACTCAACCATTTACAACGGCTACGCCTTTACTGACCGCTATGACTTGGCTTTGAGCAAGAACAACAAGTATGGTTCAGCTGAAGACCTGCGTAACGCGGTTAAGGCTTTGCATAAGGAAGGAATGCAGGTCATGGCCGACTGGGTTCCGGACCAGGTTTACAGTCTGCCAGGTCAAGAAGCCGTAACTGCCACTAGAGTTGACGACTATGGCAACGATTG
Organism: Lactobacillus sp. WILCCON 0059; assembly: GCF_057197985.1. Lineage (NCBI taxonomy): Bacteria > Bacillati > Bacillota > Bacilli > Lactobacillales > Lactobacillaceae > Lactobacillus > Lactobacillus sp. WILCCON 0059. The sequence goes on along the minus strand of NZ_JBUBHN010000001.1, from coordinate 2,033,721 downwards.
GCCAAGCAGCAGTTTGAGTAAGGTAGTCTACATTGCCAACACGATTGGTGGCGGCAAGTACCAGAAGGAATATGGTGGTAAGTTCCTGAACGAGCTGAAGCAGAAGTACCCTGACCTTTTCAGCAAGGTACAGGCTTCTACCGGCAAGCCGATGGATCCAAGTATCAAGATTACTGAATGGTCAGCCAAGTACATGAACGGTACCAACATTTTGCACCGGGGATCTGGTTACGTGCTTCGTTCAAGCAGCAGCTATTACAATGTGGGCTACAGCAAGGATGGGAGCAAGATTGCTCAATACCTGCCTGCTCAATTGGCAAGCGGCAAGAATATGGAAAAGCTTGGTCTGCTTTCAAGCGGCAAGAACTACAATTATTACGATGAAAACGGTAATAAGAAGACTAATGCTTTTGTTCAAGACAGCGTAGGCAACTGGTACTACTTTGACAAGTTAGGAAATATGATCAAGAACAGCAACTTTGCCAATATTGCTGGCAATACCTACTTTTTCATGAGCAACGGTGTTTCCTTCAGAGGTGGTTTGCTGAACAACGGATCACATACTTACTACTTCGATAAGAACGGTCGAATGGTTAAAAACAAGACTGTTAAGATCGGTGAGTATACTTATAGCTTGAACAAGAGTGGATACTTGACTTCAGAGAAGTACACTGCGGCTTCTAAGAACAAGGCAACCACGAATAATACGCTTGGTGCTGCCAAGAAATAATTTTGTGCTGATAAATTTGTAAGCAGAAAAAAGAGAAAAGGAAATGACAAAATGAATTATTCAAAGAAGGGTAAATTTACCTGGTTGATGACCGGTGCGGCTGTCTTGGCTACTCTTGCCAGCCTGCCATTTGGTCAGTCAGTTTCTGCCGCCAAGAAAAATGGCTGGCAGACCACCAAGGCTGGCCGGGTCTACTATAAGAACGGCAAGATGGTAAAGAGCAGCTATTTGGTTAGTGGCGGCTACGTTTACTACCTCAAGAAGAATGGGGTAATGATCAAGAATAAGACCAGCAAGATCAAGGGCAAGAAGGTCAAGTTTGACAAGAAGGGCCACGTAACCAGCTTCAGAGGCAAGACCAAGATCAACAGCTCTTGGTACTACTTCTCAAAGAGCGGCAAGATGGTCAGAAACAAGACTGTCAAGGGCAGCAAGTATGTCTACCACTACTCAAAGAGCGGCAAGCTGCAGTCAGGCTTGTCCAGCTTGAAGGGAAAGAAGTACTACATCGACGCAACTAGTGCCAAGTCGCGGACCAACTTCATGTACAAGTCCGGTTCTAAGTGGTACTACTTTGACTCTAAGGGCTTGGGCAGCACATCATTCAAGATGAGTTTCAAGAAGCAAGGCAGCTTGGTTAATACCAACAAGACTTTTGCCCAAAATAACCAAGCTTACAGCTTGACCAGCTCCAGCATCGATAATGTTGACGGCTATTTGACGGCAGACAGCTGGTACCGGCCAAAGAAGATCTTGAAGAACGGTAAGACTTGGACCAAGTCAACTGCCAGCGACAAGCGCCCGCTCTTGATGGTCTACTGGCCAAGCCGGGACATCTTCGTTGACTACTTGAACTTTATGAAGAAGAAGGGATTTGTTACTGCCAACTCAGACTTTAAGACTAGTGACAGTACCAGTGACTTGTTCAATGCGGCCAACCAGATTCAAGTAAACGTGGAGAAGAAGATCTCCAGCCAAAAGAGCACTTCTTGGCTGAAGACCTTGATGACTGAATTCAAGCGGACTGAAAGCATTTGGACTAAGGCAAGCGAAGATGAAAACTATGACGGGATGCAGCTGCAAGGTGGCTTCTTCCGTTACGACAACTCCGACTTGACCCCATGGACTAAGTCAAGCTACCGGCTGATGGGCCGCTATCCTGCTTACTTGACGGGTGATGACAAGAATATTCTGACGGAATTCCTCTTGGCCAACGACATTGACAACTCAAACCCGGTAGTTCAAGCAGAACAATTGAACTGGATGTACTACCTGCTCAATTATGGTGCAATTACCGCTAATGATAATGACGCTCACTTCGACTCAATCAGAGTTGACGCGGTTGACTTCACTGACGGTGACCTGCTTAATATCATGGGTCAGTACTTCAAGGCTGCTTATGGGATGAACTCTGATGAAAAGTCCAATGCCCACTTGAATATTTTGGAAGGCTGGAATGCTGCCATCCCCGCTGCGGTTAACAAGCTTGGCAACCCTGGCTTGAACATGGACGATAAGATACGGCAGTCCTTCAATGGCGCACTTAACTTTGTTTCAGACAGCTCATCAAGCTCTGAAAAAGCAGATCAGTTGAAGAGATTAGTCAATAGTTCATTGGTTGACCGGACCAATGACTCTGGCGAAGGCAAGGCAATGCCAAACTACTCCTTCATCCGGGCACATGACTCTAATTCTCAGGACCAGATCCGGCAGGCAATTCAAGCTGCTACTGGCCAGCCTTTCGGCAAGTTTACCCAAGCTGAAGAAGAAAAGGGGATGGAATTATACGTTAAGGACCAAAACTCAACAGATAAGACTTACAACCTTTACAACATGCCAGCATCTTACGCTGTACTTTTGACAAACAAGGACACTATCCCGCGGGTTTACTACGGTGATATGTATGTTGACGGCAGCCAATACATGTCTAAGAAGACCCGTTACTACCAAGCAATCAGCAACTTGATGAAGTCCCGGGTTAAGTATGTTGCCGGCGGGCAAAGCATGAATGTTGACGATAACGGTGTTTTGACAAGCGTTCGTTACGGCAAGGGCGCTGCTACTGCTAATGACAAGGGGACTGATGAAACCCGGAATGAAGGGATCGGTGTAATCATCAGCAACAACTCCAGCCTGTCTCTGTCTGACAAGGATAAGGTTGTTCTGCACATGGGTGCTGCCCACAAGAACCAAGAATACCGGGCAGTTATCTTGCCAAGCAGCAAGGCGCTTGACAACGGAACAGTTACTAACAGCTACCTGCACAGCTACAGCAGCGATGCTGACGCTCCAAGAGCCAAGACTGACGACAAGGGTGATCTGACCTTTACCAACCAAGACTTGAAGGGCCAAGACGGCACTGCCATCAAGGGCTACTCGAACCCAGACATGAAGGGTTACGTAGCTGTTTGGGTACCGGTTGGCGCTAAGGACGGCCAAGATGCCCGGACTAAAGCTTCAAGCACTAGCAAGGACGCTAAGTCAGTATATGAATCAAATGCTGCCTTTGACTCAAACGTTATCTTTGAAGGCTTCTCCAACTTCGTTTACTATCCAACCAAGTCAAGCGAAGCTGCCAACGTTCAGATTGCGCAAAACGCATCCTTGTTTAAGGAACTGGGGATCACTTCATTTGAAATGGCTCCACAATACGTTTCAAGCAAGGATAAGACTTTCCTGGACTCAACGATCGACAACGGATATGCTTTTGACGACCGTTACGACGTGGCTTTAAGTGGCAACAACAAGTACGGTTCAGCCCAAGACCTGCGCAATGCTTTGAAGTCTCTGCACAAGCAAGGCCTGCAAGTTATGGCTGACTGGGTTCCAAACCAGATCTACAACTTGCCTGGCAAGGAAGCAACGACGGTTTCACGGAGTGACGACTTTGCTCGTGACCGGGGTTCAGCTGACTTGAAGAAGTTTGTTTACATTACCAATACTATTGGTGGTGGTACTTACCAAAAGAAGTATGGTGGTGCCTTCCTGGCAACTCTGCAAAAGAAGTACCCGCAACTCTTCAAGGTTAACCAAATGTCTACTGCCAAGCCAATGGATCCGAGCGTGAAGATCACTGAATGGTCAGCTAAGTACATGAACGGGACTAACATCCTGGATCGCGGTGCTGGTTATGTACTTAAGAATGCCGCTGGGACTTACTACAATGTTGGTTACAGCAAGAAGGATGGCAAGCAAAGCTATGAAATCAGCCAATACTTGCCAGAGCAGCTGACAGGCAGTAGCTTGACCAAGAGGGGCAAGAATTACGTTTACTACGACGACCAGGGCAAGCAGGCCAAGAATACTTTTGTCAAGGATGATTCCAGCAAGTGGTACTACTTTGACAAGAGCGGCAACATGGTTAAATCTAGCAAGCTGACGGCCATTAAGACAACAAGTGAGACTGGGACTTACTTCTTTGAAGCCAACGGTCTGTCATTCAGAAACGGTCTGGTAAATGATGGCAAGCACACTTACTACTTTGCTTCCAACGGACAACTGCTGAAGAATCAAACCGTAAAGGTTGGTCACTACACTTACCGCTTGAATTCCAAAGGGTATGTAAGCAGCGAACAATATAAATAAGACCAAAAACAGCTATCCCACGGGATAGCTGTTTTAGTATGAAGAAATAAGCTAAAATAAAGATGTTGATTTTATAGGAAAAGAAAATGGAGTGAATTTTTTGAAGAAACGGAAAGATAGAAAAAAGTTGTTGCTGGCCTCAGCGATTTTGCTGGCTTTGGGACTGGGGCAAGGACTTGAACCGCTGCAGCCGGTGCAAGCCACGCGGCAAGTTAAGAAGGCGAAAAGGAGCAAGAAGGCCAAGAAAGCAAAAAAGGCAAAGGTCTCTTTGAATAAGAAAAAGCTGAGCTTGCTGCAGGGAAAGACTGCCCGCCTGTATCTGAAGAACAGCAAGAAGAAAACAACTTGGAAAAGTTCCAACAAGAAGGTAGCCACAGCTTCTTCCAAGGGCAGAGTCAAGGCAATTAAGGCAGGGACAGCCAAGATTACCGCGAAAAACGGCAAAAAGCGCTACACCTGTCTGGTTATGGTGACTTCTCCAAAAAGAACACTGACTTTGGCAGCAAATGACGGGTCTGGCCGCCGGCAAGTGTTGACTTTTTCCTTTGGCAAGAAGGTAACCCTGCCTAAGACCAGTTTCGAGAGAAAGGACTATAAGTTCTTAAATTACACCGTTGCCGCAAACGGAGAGGGGAAGAAATACCGGCTGGGCAAGGCCTACACTTTTAAGAAGAATACGACCTTGTACGCCCAGTACCGCAAGCTGGAAAACTACACGATTCAGATCGACGCGGGTCAGGGATTTGGGCAAAATATCACTCTCCATGAGCAGGAAGGCGATAAGGCAACCTTGCCAGAGACAGGCTTCAGTAAGCCCGGCTACGTCCTCGACTCCTTTAACACGCAAGCTGACGGCAGCGGTGAAAAGTATGATCTAGGCGATAGTTACGCTTTAAAAGACGTCACCTTGTACGCCCAATACCGCAAGCTGCCGGTAAGCGCGAATCCAGAAAGGGACCTGGGCCTCTGGGGTGTTGATAGTGCGGGGAATTTTTACCCAAGCAAAAAGGAACTGACGACCGTTGACTATGTTAAGGCGGACCAGAGCAAGTACCTGGCTTTGGACAATTACTTTGACTACCAGATCAAGGCACTCAAGTACACCGATGATGAAAAGCCGAGTTATGTTGGCGTGCAGGCCAACTGGTCAAAGCAGGGAATTATCCTGGATCCGGGCTACAAGTACTTGATCATGGTGAGAAAGAGCAACCAGGCAGAGATTTCGGAAAGCGAAATTGGGGATATTGCCAAGCTGGTCCGGCTGGAAAATGCTGATGTGAAGACGCAGAGCACTTCTGGCTTGGCTAAAGCTCCGGTTAAGTTTATCGCTCACCGCGGCTATAGCACCAAGTATCCGGAAAATACCACCCTGGCTTTTGAAAAAGCTGGCGAGGAAGCCGACATCTGGGGGATTGAAACCGATGTGGCCAATACTTCAGATAACAAGCTGGTCATTTTGCACGATAACACTTTGGCGCGGACAACTGATATCAGTCAGGATGATCCAAACTATGGCAAAAAGATCAACGATATACCTTTTGACCAAGTGAAAAACTACAAGATCAAGGGGGTGCTGGATGGAATCGACAAGGACCAGGTTTATGATGACCTGCATCTGCCAACTTTGCGCCAGTACTTAGATATCTGCAAGAAGTATGGCAAGGAAGCTTTTTTGGAGCTGAAGAACATCAACAATATGGAGGCCTTGAAAGAGGTAGTTAAGGAAATTAACGAGGCAGGGATGCAGAAGCAGACGACCTTGATTTCCTTTAATATTGGTGAACTGGAAGAAGTCAGAAACGCGATTCCGGGCGGTGAAGAAATTGCCATGATGGGGATTTACAACCGTCACTTGACGGACAATGACTACGTTTTCCTGTCCCACTTAAAGGCTGGTGCTGACCGCAATAAGGATACGACGACGCTTGACGATATTCTCGCGGCCCGCAAGTATGGCGTGGACTATGGGATCTGGACGGTTTACAAGAATGATGATGCCGTTGCGGATATGATTAAAAATGGTGCGGACAAGGTTACCTTAAACGACGCGGAATTAGTATCATCGATGAGCGCCGTTGTTGAGAACTAAAAACAGCTGTCTCATGTAGAAGCGTGAGATAGCTGTTTTTGTTTGGAGTTAGGTTTGATTTTTAGATTAACGAGTTTTTACAGTCTTGGCCTTTGACCAGGCAGAGTAGTAGGTCTTGCCGGAGAGCTTGCGGTAGGAGCGGAGCTGTACGTAGTACTTTTTCTTGCTATTCAAACCGGAAACCTTGAGCTTGGTTGCCTTAGTGCTCTTAGTCTTGGCTTTCTTCATTGAGGAAGCCGTGCTGTAGCGAACCTGGTAGCCGGAAACGGACTTAGCCTTCTTCCAGCTGCCGACAAAGGCCTTCTTGCTGCCTTTTAAGCTGGTGAACTTGCTGCTTGCGACAACAACTTTCTTGGCCTTCTTTACCTTCTTGGTGACTTTCTTCTTGGTGGCCTTTTTGATTGACTTTGCTTTCTTTGAGGACTTCTTAACAGTCTTCTTGGTCAACTTCTTAGTGGCCTTCTTACCAGTTGAGGCCTTCTTTGAAGCAGTCTTAGTAGACTTCTTTTTAGTAGCGGCTTTCTTGGTAGTAGTAGTAGCTTTCTTGCTTTGGGCAAGGGCTAAGACCGCCTTAGCGTGTGCCAGTTGCTTCTTTTCGTAGGCCAGCTTCTTGGTGAGGGATGCAACAGATGCAGTCAGTTTTTCTTGCTTCTTCTTTACTTCATCGTAGGCATTTTGAGCAGTTTGGAGCTTTTGTTGTGCGTTGTTTGCGTCAGCCTTTACCTTGTCCAAGTTGCTTTGAGCATTTGCCGCTTCTTTCTGAGCGGCTGCTAAAGCAGTCTTGCAGTCATTAAGTTTACTTTGGGTGGCTTTAACCTTCTCATTCGTAGCTTGCAGAGCAGCCTGCTTTGCTGGCAAGGAATCCTTGGTCTCCTTGATTTGAGATTGAATTTTATCCGTGTCAGTAAGCTGTTTCTTCAAGGACGCTACATCGCCTTGACTGTCACTGATCTTCTTTTGCAAATCGCTGATTTGTTGGCTAAGCTTTTGATTTTCAGCTTGGGTTTGATCAAAAGTGCTTTGTGCGCTTTCTACATCTTTGTTTGCTTGATCCGAATCAGCTTGAGCTTTTTGAGCAGCAGACGAAAGTTCATCTTGACTCGGCTTGACAACTTCCTTGGTGTTAAAACTACTTGGGACGTTAGTCGGGTTGATCGTCAAAAGGCAGACGTAGAACTTGTCATCTTGGGTAGTTACAGCAACTGAGAAGTAACCATTGTTGTTGATGATATTGTTGTAATCAGTTGGATTAGCCAGCTCTTGTGTTACCAAGTCAAAAGCCGCCTTGGCAATTTCACTCATCTTTGTTGTCCCAAATTCATATGAGTTATATATGTACCCATTGATAATCGAAATGGACCGACCGGTAACTTGTCTGTTGGCGGCAATGTCATATCCAGTAACGGAATACTCATCAAGTCCCATGATGCTTGAAGCGGACTTGATTGCATTGTACTTTCTGAAGACATAGTTGCTGTTTTGGTACTCTTGCGTGTAACGCTTGGCGAATTCAAGTGAACCGTCAGTAATGGTCAGCTTGCTGGTTGATCCAACTTGAGACTTGACGGAATCGATCAAGCTCTTCACGTAGAAGTCCAAACGCTTTTGATCAGTTTCGGATAAGGCAGCAGGATCGTCGTAAACAGTATCGTTTTCATCACCATCAGTAAATGGATAAGTGTGGCTGCTTACTGCATCTTGCAGGTCTTTTTTGGCAGTATCCCAATCAGTTGACTTGCCAGTTACATAGTCAATGTAGCTTTGTGGCAGGGTCAAGCTTTCGTTGGTGCTAGTTGCTGAACCCAAATCCTTTTTGGCTGTCTGCAAGGTTTGTGAGGCGATATCAGCCTTTTGTTTCTTTTCAGTAAGATCGTTTTGCACTGATGAAAGCTTAGCGTCAGATTTACTCTTTTCTTGTTGTAAGCTAGACAAAGTTTTCTGGTTGTCGCTAATCTCTTTGTTCTTGTCAGTAACTTTTTGGTTGATGTTGTTATTGTTCTTTTTGCCATCAGTGAGTTGCTTTTGGAGATCAGTTACTTTATTTTGTGAGTCAGTCAAATCCTTTTGCTTGTTTGTGCTGTCCTTGGTGGCATTTTGGTAGTCGCTATTTGCGGAATCAGTGGCTGACTGAGCTTGCTTGAGGACGGACTGTGCAGCATCGTTGCTTTTATTCGCAGCCGCCACTTTACTATCAGCGGCTTCAGTCGTCTTCTTAGCATCTGCCAATTCAGTCTCTTTTTGAGGCATATCTTTGTTGACAGTATCTAAATCGTTTTGTGCCTGGGTTAATTTGCTTTGGGTTTGGTCAACGCTCTTTTGCGCGCTTTTAACCTTGGCTTGGTCACTGGAAACAGTAGTTTTCTTGCTAGTACTGCTTGCCGCAAATACCGGATGGGTATTAGTAACCGCGAATGCAGACCCAGCTAAACCGACTGATGATACAAGCAGAACATTTTTCGAAATTTTCTTCATAATCACACATTCCTTAATTCATTAACACATATTGGACAAGTCGATTTTAGCACTCACTGGAACCGGATACAATACTTGATATAACGATTAACTTATGATATACCACGCAAAAAAGAGCTGCCCGTTAAGGCAACTCTCTTCATATATTCGCGTTAGTAGTTGGCTACCCGCTTGCGCAGGTCCATCATATCTTCGAACTTGTTGGTAAAAAAGCCGGCCGCACCGTACTCAATGATCTTCTTGGCCCGCAGGGGACTGTCTACCGTCCAGATCCGCTCCGGCGTGTCCGTGTCGAGCAAACGCTTCGGGTGAATCCCCTTAAAGCCATGTTCCTTGACAAAAGCTGCCGGATCCTTAATCCGCTTGTCCGTCAGGAAATTGTAGTTTCCCTCCGGCCGGATCTTCTGCGCGTGGATCAGCGTCTGCAAATTGAAGGAGGAGTAGATGATCTCCTCCTTGAACTTGAACTGGTCCGCCAGGGCAAAAATCTTCTCCGGCAAGCCTGGATAATCGAACTTATTGGTCTTCATCTCCAGATTCAGCTGGCCCTCATAGCCAGATTCTTCAGTCAGCTGGAAGAGGTCCTTCAAACGGGGAATCCGCTCGCCATTGGCCAGGTGGAACTGGTCCAATTCCGCCAAGGTGAAATCCTTGATCAGACCCTTGCCATTGGTGGTCCGCTTGATGTTCTCATCATGCATGATCACCGGCACTCCGTCCTTGGTTAAGTGGACATCGAATTCGATCCCCTCAGCTCCGTGATGCATGCAGTAGTCAAAGCCCTCCAGGGAATTCTCCGGGAACTTGGCTGGATAACCGCGGTGACCAAAAATCTTCGTTCTCATATATTTAATTGCGCTCCATCCTTAAACTGGAATCTTGCTTTTTTTCTCTTGCCGGCTCATATTATAGTAGCTCTATGCCAACTTGCAAGCCTTTTGTCTGTAAAAATCTGGTAAAAATTACAGCTGCAATTTGTTGTAGCTGGTCATCTTTAAATTGCCAGCCTCATCCATCACTAAAGTCGAAATCGATGAGTTTCTCGGGTGAACAGTCGTGTCAATTCCGTCCACCGCGAATCTCTGGGCCAGGGTCTTGATGGCAAAACCGTGGCTGACTAGGAGAATATTTTCCGCCCCGTCCAATTGCTTGATCAAGTCAAAACCTTTCTGCCAGCGGGCCCAAAATTCCTTGCTGTCTTCAGCATCATGGTAGGGATCGGCCTCCTTGGTCCAGTCGGCGATCTGGTCGCAAGTCGCGTTTTCAGCTAAATCCGCAGCGTTAGAAAAGCCGTGGGCCGCGCCAACCATCCGCCAGGCCACGTCATTGTCCATCCCCTCAAAGTAGCCGTAAAAGTGCTCTCTAAAGAAAGGGTAGGCCAGGTGCTGGAGCAGATCCCTGTTGCAGTTCTTCTCCATGATGATCTCGCAGGTCTCACTGGCCCGCAAGGTGTTGCTGGACAAGGCAATGTCCAGTGGCAAATCCTGCAAGGCTTCAGCGGCCTTTTCAGCACCTTTACGGCCTTCGTCAGTCAAGGGGGTATCGCACCAACCCTGCATCTTGTTGTACTTGTTGATAAAAGTCTTCCCGTGTCTAACCAGATAAATCCGTTTCATTTTTTCTAACTTGCCTTATGACTTGCTCTTGTAAATCTTCTTAACCAGCTTGACGTCCTTTGGCTGGATCGTGTAGATGGACCCGGTCGGGTACATGACGGTAACCCCGGTCCGGTGGTCTAAGCCGATCGCATGGCCTAGTTCGTGCTCAACCGTGTTGACGATTCTGGCTTGGGTGTAGTTGTAATAATCGTTTTCCAGATAGTAAGTGTTCAGAGCCACCTGGGCTGAGTAGAGCCGGTTGGTGTGGCTGAGGTACTTGTAGGTGGTCAGACCTGCCGCCCCGTTACTCTTGGAGTTGGCCACGACCACGATCTGGGCGTTCTTCTTGTTTTTAGTCTGCTTAAAGGTAAAAGCTCCCGTCTGGTTCCAGGCCGCCATGGCATTAACCGTGGCGTTGTAGAGGTCGGTCTGCTTGACGGCGATGTAGACCTTGGCCGTCGCCTTTGGCCAGCGGTAGCCGGTCGTGTTCTTGGTGACCTTCTTATTGCTTTCAGTGACGATGCCACCGCTTAAGTCCAGAGTCTTGCTCTTTAAGCCTTTTTGCTCCAGATAAGTGTTGGCCGCCCCGGCTGCCTCCAGCAGGAAATTCTGTATTTGCTCATGATAGTTGACAATAGCTCCGGCCATGATCGCTAAGATGAGCAGGTTTTTGATGAAATTAAAAAAGCGTCGCATCAATTTTCTCCTTTGCGCTAATTATTATAAGATTTGCCGGCTCTTTTTCCTAGCAAAAAGGCCGCTGAAACTGCTTAAGCTTTTCCTAAGGAGCTCTGACTTTAGTTTTAAGCTGAAAAATGTTAGAATATTAGGCAAGTTTTTGCAAAGAAAAGCTGTTGGAGTTATTTTTTAGAAAAGGTTATAAGGTGTATATTACATGGCAGAAAACTTAGACCGCAAAGCAGAACAAGCCCACCTGGACCAAGTCCTGCAAAAGATTGATCAAAAAGGGGACCAGCTGCAAAAGGCCATCAGCAAAGACAAGGCTGAAGCCCGCAACATCAGCGCCCACTTCTATGATGATATTCGCCTGGACTTTGACGACTACTCGACCTCAATGGACACGGCCCTGTCGATTCAGCAGCAGCAGCAAATGCTCAAAGAACGCGACAATGCCTGGCAGGTCAACGCCCGCGAACTGGCTACTTTAAAACGGCTGCATGTCCATCCGTACTTTGCCCGGGTCGACTTTGAAGAGGCTGGCGAAGAGCCGGAGAGCATCTACATCGGCCTGGCCTCCTTCATGGACGAGAACAATGAGCTCTTGATCTACGACTGGCGGGCCCCGATCTCCTCAATCTACTACGATGGCAAGATCGGCAAGGTAACCTACTACTCACCGGAAGGCCCGGTTGAAGTCGACATGAGCAAAAAGCGCCAGTTCATGATCGAAGACGGGACCATCATCAACATGTTCGACACTGACGAAACCATCGGCGACCAGATGCTGATGGAAGTTTTGTCAGAAAAGTCCTCCATCCAGATGAAGTCCATCGTCAAGACCATCCAAAAGGAGCAAAACAAGATCATCCGCGACACCACCAGCGACCTCCTCTTTGTCCAAGGGGCAGCGGGGTCGGGTAAGACCAGCGCCATCCTGCAGCGGATCGCTTTCCTTTTGTACCGCTACCGGGGCAACCTCAAGAGCGGGAACGTGATCATGTTCAGTCCCAACCAGCTCTTTAACGACTACATCGAAAACGTCCTGCCGGAAATGGGCGAGCAGAACATGGTTCAGATGACCTACTGGCAGTTTATCGCCCGCCGCTTGCCGAAGATGAAGGTGCAGAACCTCTTTGACCAGTTCGAAGACCGGCAGGCTGACACGGCCATCGGCCGCTTCAAGGACTCGCTGGCCTTCTACAAGCTGGCCACCCGCTATGGCCAGCACCTCAACCAGTCTGGCATGATCTTCCGCAATATTTATTTCCGGACCAAAAAGAAGCCATTTTTCAGCAAGGAAGAAATCAAGGAGCTCTACTACTCCTTCAATGAAAACTACAAGCTGGGCAACCGGATTGACGCTACCCGCGAGGAACTGATCCGCCGCTTGAACAAGCGGGTCGCCAGTGAAGCCCGCAAGGTCTGGGTCAGTCGGGAAATCGAAGGGCTCAGCCACGAGCAGATGTTGGACATGTACGACCGGCCGGACCAGGAATTCCCTTCAGAAAAAGCTGAACGGGCCTTCCTGGGCAAAAAGATCGTCATCCAGCACCTGGCCAAAGTTGCCCGCCGGATCAACCACAACGGCTTTTTGAACCTGCGGGGCCAGTACCTGGCCTTTTTGCGGGCCGTGACGAAGATGACGGACCTGGCCAAGTACGGGATCAGCGAAGAAGAATGGCTGAATCACGTTGAAGAGGTCAAGGCTAAGCTCAAAGACCAAGAAATTGACCTCAGAGACGCTTCTGCTTACCTCTATCTGTACGACCAGATCATTGCCCGCCAGACCAACCTGGAAATGCGCTACTGCTTTATCGACGAAATTCAGGACTACTCAGCCTTCCAGCTGGCATATCTCCGTTACAACTTCCCCCGGGCCAAGTTCACCATGCTGGGTGACTTGAACCAGGCGATTTTTACTAAAGACGAGAGCAGCAGCCTTTTAAAGCAGATCTCCGGCCTCTTTGACCCGGAAAAGACCAAGGTGGTCCAGTTGACCAAGTCCTACCGGTCAACCAAGCAGTTGACTGACTACACCAAGCAGATCCTCCGCCATGGTGAAAAAATCGAAAGCTTCAACCGGCAAGGACCGCTGCCGCAAGTTTGGGGCAGAAGTGATGAAGCAGGTGCTTTGGCGGCTTTGAAAGAGGCTTTGGCAGAAAACGATGCCCAGAAGCTGACGACCGCCATCATCACTAAGGACCTGGAGGCTGCCAAAAAGCTGGCTGACCAGCTGGATGGGGTTCACCTTATCTCCAGCGCTAACCAGCGCTTGGTGGAAGGCAACCTGGTCTTGCCGTCCTACCTGGCCAAGGGGCTGGAATTTGACGCCGTAATCATGTGGGATGCCTCTAAAGAGACCTACCATGAAGAAGACGAGACCCAGCTGGTCTACACGATCGCTTCCCGGGCCATGTACAAGCTGGACCTGGTCTACGCTGGTGAAAAGAGTCCGCTTTTGCCAAGTGACGAAGCAACTTTTGCAGAAAAATAGAGCAAAAGCTTGACGAATTTTTAATATTAGTTTAATATTACTAAAAACAGACCAAGAGTCGGTTATATTTCACGCGATGAACAGAAGAAGTAGGCCTGCCTGGACAGATAGAGACTTCCCGCCGGTGGAAAGGGGAGCAGGGGCTAGCTGAACACACGTCTGTGAGCAGGAGGGGTGAAGGCTTAGTAGCTCCTTCCGGTTCAGCCCGTTACCGCTGCAGCTTGAAGTTTTTTTCAAGCTGGTGAGGCCGGTTGCCGCGAGGGACCGGTGAACACGAGGTGGAATCACGCTGACGCGTCCTCTTGGCCCTTCGGGGCCGGGAGGACTTTTTTATTTTCTTTTTTCTAGGAAGCGGGTAAAACGAATGAAATACGTTATGGAAATACTTCCCTCCCTTTTCAGCGGGGCGGGGATGACCTTGCAAATCTTTTTTGAAACATTGATCTTCTCCCTGCCTTTAGGGATCCTGGTCTCCTTCGGCTTAAGCAGCCGCTTCGCTCCCTTGAAGTGGCTGCTCAACTTCTACGTCTGGCTGATGCGGGGGACGCCGCTTTTGCTGCAGCTGATCTTCGTCTTCTACGGCCTGCCGATCGTCGGCTTGACCTTTCCGCGGTACGCGGCGGCCTTGTTTGCCTTCGTCTTGAACTACACGGCCTACTTCGCTGAAATCTTCCGGGGCGGCAACCAGGCCATCGACCGGGGCCAGTTTGAAGCAGCCAAGGTCCTGCAATTGACCTACGGGCAGACCCTTAGAAAAATCGTTATTCCCCAGGTAATAAAAATCGTCCTGCCCTCAATCGGCAACGAAGTGATCAACCTGGTCAAGGACTCTTCCCTGGTCTATGTGATCGGTTTGGGCGACTTGCTCAGAGCCGGCAACCTGGCTACGGCCCGTGACGTGACTTTACTTCCGCTGGTGCTGGTGGCCTTGATCTACCTGCTTTTGATTGGCCTGTGCACTTTGCTTTTGCGGCAGCTGGAAAAGCACTACTCATACTACAGATAGGAGGACTAAACGATGCTTGAAGTAAAAAATTTAGCCAAGTCTTTTGGCAACCGGCAGATTTTAAAAAATATGAACTTCAGCCTGCAGGACGGGGAAATCCTCACGGTGGTTGGTCCTTCCGGGGCCGGGAAGACGACCCTTCTCAGAATCGTGGCGGGTCTTGAAACAGCTGACGCGGGCACCATGAGCCTGGACGGGGAAAAGTATGACCTTAGCGGCGAAGAGCGGGGCGCCGTGGGCGTGGTCTTCCAGGACTTCAACCTTTTTCCCAACATGTCAGTTTTGGAAAACATTACTTTGGCTCCCCAGCTGGCGTTAAAAGAAGACAAGGCGACAGCGGAAGCTAAGGCCAAGGAGCTTTTGGAGAAGCTGCAGATGGCTGACAAGGGCTGCCTTTACCCTTACCAGCTTTCTGGCGGGCAAAAGCAGCGGGTAGCCATCGCCCGGGCTTTGGCCATGCAGCCGAAGATGCTCTGCTACGATGAACCGACCAGTGCCCTGGACCCGGCCTTGCGTGACCAGGTGGCTGACCTCATCTTGAGCTTGAAGGAATCGGGTTTGACCCAATTGATCATCACCCACGATATGGACTTTGCCAAAAAGGTGGCCGACCAAGTCCTGGAAGTTAAGCCGCTGGAAGGATAGTGAAGGGCAGATGAAGTGGTTTAAGAAATTCCTGCTGCTGGGCCTGGTCTTGTCGTGCTTTTTGACAACAGCCTGCAGCAATTTAACTAAAGAAGCCAACCAAAAAGACACCTGGGCCAAGATTAAAAAGCGGGGCAGCTTAGTGATCGGCTTAGACGACACCTTTGTGCCCATGGACTTCCGGCAAAAAGACGGGCAGCTGGTCGGCTACGACGTCGACCTGGCCAAGGCCGTGTGCAAGAAGCTGGGCCTAAAGGCGGACTTCCAGACTATCGACTGGTCCATGAAGGAAACGGAGCTGAGAAACGGGACAATTGATGTCCTCTGGAACGGCTACAGCGTAACCAGCCAGCGGAAGAAAAAAGTCGCCTTCAGCCGCAGCTACCTCAGAAACCGGCAGGTTTTGGTCGTGAAGAAGTCCAGTGGAATCAAGTCTTTTGCCCAGATGAAAGGGCAGGCGATCGGCGCCCAGAGCGGGTCAACCGCCCAGATCTGGCTGGATGGCAGCCAAAAGGTTTTAAAGCCAAAGAGCAAGGTCCTTTACGACACTATTCCGTCAGCCTTCCTGGACCTCAACGCCGGCAGAATCAAGGGGATTTTGCTTGATGAAACTTATGCGGAATACTACATCCAGCACGAGGCAGACTCGAAGTCTTACCAGGTCATCTTGAACAAAGAGGTGCCAGAGGACTTGTTCGCCGTAGGGATGCGGAAGGGCGACAAGACCTTGCAGAAGAAGATCAACCAGGCCTTGGCTGACTTACAGGCCGACGGGACTTTGACCAAGATCAACCAAAAGTGGTTTGGCCAAAAGTCGGATTACTTGGGCAAGGTTGAATAGAGCGAAATAGAATAAACGAAAAAACTGTTCAGCCTTATTAGATAAGGAACTGAACAGTTTTTTTATACCCGGTGGATGGTAACCTGGCTGAAGACCAAGTCAGCATCGATTTTTAAGAGTGGGGCATCAGCTGTTAAACCACTGGGGTTAAGGGCGGAAAAGCGGGAGAAGACCGGGCTGGCGTCGGTTTGGACCTCCCAGTCTCTTGGAATGTAGATGTCGACCTTGGAGAAGACCGCGTCCAAATCCAGCTTGCCGCGTCCGTCTTTGAGCTGGGTCTGGTCCAGGTAGATGGTTACCGGGCTCATGACGGCGGAGACTGACAATTTGCGCAGGGCTTGGCTGTGGATGTAGCGGACGCATTTGGAGAAGACGGAGTCGATTGAGACCTTTCCGCCATTTTCGCCAATCTCCTCGCTGTAGCTCAAGCTGGCATTGTCTTCATCGTCTTTCTTGCCGCTTTTTACATTCATCTTGATCTCCAGCTGGCTGCCACCGGCCAAAAGCTGGAAACCCAGGGCAATTAGGAAGAGGGCTAGGTACATGTAGCCGGTCCATTTAAAGAAGTGGCCGGCCTGGCCGATGATTTTGACGATTAAACCGCTGGCAAAAATTCCAAAGAAGAGGGCCCGGTTCTTGAAGCTGGTCCAGGCGATCCAGGCTAAGAAAAGGATCCAGAAGACTTGCCCCCAGCTCAGGTTGAACAAGCTAAAGAGGGCGAAGTAGCCTGGAAAAAGCTGACTTAAAAGCAAGATGATGGCGATAGCGATCAAGATCATGCCCCATTTGACCGCGGATTTTCTATTCTTGTTCATTATTTTTACCTCATTTCATGTAAATGGCTGATCAAAGTTTGGTAGTAGCGGCGGGAAACGAAAACTTTCTTGTAAGAAGCGGTAAAGCCGAGCTCGCAGCCAGTCAGCGACCGTTTGACAGTATTGATCTGCCGGCAGTTGACCAGGGCACTCTTGGAGGCCCGGTCAAAGTCGCTGGGCAGGCTGGCTTCCAGCTGCCGCAAGGTCTGCTTGACCAGGTAGCTGCCTTCCCGGTCATGGGCCCAGACGTGCCGGTCGCTGGTTTCAAAAAAGAGAATGCTGGCCAGGGGCAGGATGATTTCATCATTGCCCTGGTAAACCGTGATCTTCTGGGCCAGCTTTTCTTCTAAAAAGGCTAAGGCCGCCTTGATTTCCGGCGTCAGTTCTTTAGCCTTGATGATGAGCTGGTCTTTCTTTAGCTGGTCGTCTTGTTTAAACTCTACCTGCATCTTTTCTCCCCCTTTTCAGATATTATTATGAAGAAGATGAAGCAAAAATGAAAGAACAGACGCGTGAGCGGTCATTTTTTCTGTTTAAGCGGCATGCAAAAAGCGCCCGAGCAATCGAGCGCTTTTCCTATGCCATCTTGTTAATCTGGTCAGCCAGGACATCGGCCAGCCAGGAGATACCTTTTTCGCTGTAGTGGAGGCCGTCTGCAATCATGAAGGAAGGCAGGTCCTTCAGTTTTTCCATCTTGTGGGTCAGATCAAAGAAGAAGGAGTTGGTCTTGCCGGCGTCTCTTTGCGCGATGTCGACGTACTCGTCCAGCTTTTCCAAGTCGTAGGCCGCGGCCATTTCCGGATTTGTCAAGTCCGGCATGGACGGAGCCAGAACCAGGGTATCGCTGGCCCCAGTCACCTTCTGAGCCTGCTTGATCAAGCTTTCCAGCCCTTCCTGGTAGTCATAGGCACTGCAGCCCCAGCTGGCGGCATCGTTGGTCCCGTACTCTACGACCAAAATGTCGCAGGCAGGCAGACTGCCGACTCTGGGCAGGACGTCCTGGGCGCATGCACCGCTGACCGAGATGTTCACAACCTCGTAAGCGTCTCCCAGCCGCTTGGCCAAGGCCTTGGTCAAACGGTCGGTATCCTTTTGCCCGTCATACGCGTTAAAAATTGAATCGCCAAAAAGCACGACTTTCTTCATCTGTTTCACCCATTTCTTCGAAAAATGAAGCTGGCATTTGCCAGTTTCTCCTGCTTTTTCTACTATAATAGATAAAGAATGAGAAAAGGACAAGTAAAAAGATGCGAAACTATACCGAATTCAGCCGGCAGGCCTGGGCAGCTTTAACCCCCCAGACCGAGCTGGCGGTGACCAATGAAGAGCTGGCCAAGGTCAAGTCTTTGGGCGACCAGCTGGACGTCAAGGACGTCGACGAAATCTACCAGACCCTGCTGAACTACATCCACCTGGCCTACCAGGCCAAGCGGGAGACAGCGGCCAAGAAGGCGGCCTTTTTACGCCTGCCAGGAAAAAATCTGCCTTTTATCATCGGCATTTCCGGCTCAGTTGCCGTG
The DNA here is from genome assembly GCF_057197985.1 of Lactobacillus sp. WILCCON 0059. Lineage (NCBI taxonomy): Bacteria > Bacillati > Bacillota > Bacilli > Lactobacillales > Lactobacillaceae > Lactobacillus > Lactobacillus sp. WILCCON 0059. Next base: position 2,015,245 of record NZ_JBUBHN010000001.1, on the reverse strand, counting down.
GGCAAGTCCACGACTGCCCGCCTTTTGCAGCTGCTTTTAACCCGGTATTACCCGGACTTAAAGACCCAGATGATGACCACTGACGGTTTCATCTACCCCAACCAGGAGCTGGAGAAGCGGAAGCTGATGCCCAGGAAGGGTTTCCCGGAAAGCTACAACATGCAGATGCTCAGAGACTTCCTCCAGGACGTGGTCAGCGGGAAAAATGACGTCGTTTATCCCCTGTATTCCCAGGAATTAAGCGACATCGTCCCAGGCCGCTACGGCCATGTGGAAAAGCCTGATATCTTGATCATTGAAGGGATCAACACCCTGCAGCTGCCGGAAAGCGGGCAGCTGGTAACCAGCGACTTTTTCGACTTTTCAATTTATATCGATGCGGAAGAAGACTTGATTGAAAAGTGGTATATGCAGCGATTCAAGAAGATCATGAAAATGAAGAAGAACGATCCAAGCAACTTCTACTACAAGCTGGCCAACGGGCCGGAAGACGAGGCCCTGCGCCTGGCGGAAGAAACCTGGCAGATGGTCAACCTGGTCAACCTCCGTCAGTACATCGCCCCGACCAAGGAGCGGGCCAACTTGATCCTGCATAAGGTTGAGGGGCACTTGATTGACAAAATTTACCTTCGCGGCTTTTAAGTCAATGGTATAATGGAGAACGGTGATAAAAAATTTATTAGGGAGATTTTTTTATGCAAGCAATCGAATTGAAAAAAGGCATGATTTTTGACGATGGCGGCAAGCTGATGCTGGTTATGGCGGCCAACCACCACAAGCCAGGCAAGGGCAACACCGTTATGCAGATGGACCTGCGTGACGTCCGGGCCGGCAGCGTGATCCACAAGACCATGCGGCCAAGTGAAAAGATCGAGCTGGTCGAAGTCGTCAAGAAGAACGCCCAATACCTGTACGCTGAAGGCGACAGCTACAACTTCATGGACACGGAAACCTACGAACAATACGCTATTTCCGGCGACCAACTGGGTGACGACGTCAAGTACCTAATGCCAAACATCGAAGTCATCCTGGAATTCACTGAAGACGGGGAACTTTTGGCAGTACAATTGCCATCAACTGTCAACATGAAGGTTGTCGAAACCCAGCCAGGCATCAAGGGGGCAACCGCTGCTTCCGGCGGCAAGCCAGCTACCATGGAAACTGGCCTGGTTGTCACTGTGCCAGACTTCATCAACGAAGGCGACGAACTGGTCATCAACACCCTGGAAGGGACTTACAAGGGCCGGGCTTAAGGTCAAAAATAACAGTAAACGAAAAGCGCTCGATTGCTCGGGCGCTTTTTGCATGCACTTTATTCGTTTGTATCAGTCGTCGTGTCAGTGCTTGACTGGCTGCTAGAGGAAGCTTCCTGGCTGCTCTGCTCTTGGCTGGAGGAGCTGGCCGCGGAACTAGAGGAACTGGCAGAACTTGCAGAGCTGGCCTGGCTCTGCTCTTGGCTGGAAGAACTTGCCTGCTTCTCTTCACTTTGGCTTTGGCTCGGTTGGCTCTGCCGGTCATCCTGGCTCGGCTTGTTTTCATCAGGCTTAGCGGAATTATCTTGCTCCGGCTTAGATGATGAAGAAGATGATGACGAGGAACGGGAAGAGCTGGATGAGCGGGTAGTGCTGGTGGCTTTAGAAGCCAGGGCACCGAAGCCGCCGGCTACGGACCCGACCACGGCCAGGCCCAAGATGACCCAGATCCCGATCTTTAAGAGCTTGTCTAAGTTGATGGCATCAAAGAATTTAAAAATTGCCTTGAAGCCATGCGGCACCTTGCTCTTGTCCAAAATTTCCTTGGCCTTGCCAGCTGGGCTGGCCTCTTTAACCGGAGCCGGATTAGTGGCCCGGACTTCAGTGATCTTTTCTTTAACTGGGCTGGCCGGCTTAGCGGCTTGGGTATTAGCAGCAGGGATGTCCTTGCCGGCAACGGCAGGTTCAGTAAACTGGTCTAAGAGCTTTGCCCCGTCCAGGCCCAGCAGGCTGGCGTATTGCCGGATGCAGCTTCTGACCAGGACTGGGTTTAAGCCTTGAAAATCATCGGCTTCAATCTTTTGCAGAGTCGCCTGGTCGACCCGCAGGGTTTGACTAACGGCTTCCAGGCTGAGCTGCTTGGCACGGCGCTGTTTCTGTAGTTCTTTACCGATTGTCAAATTTTTGCCTCCTAAATGCTTATGATTAGTCTTAGCCTATTTTACTTGAAAAAGGGCAAAAGCTAAAGGCAGAAGCCTTTTCCAACTTGGATCTTTTACCAAAGGTTAAGATTTCTTTTACAAAAAAAGCCCCCTTAGGGGACTTTACAAATCGCTGCTTATTCGCCTTGGAAAGTGCCAGCTTCAACTTCCTTGATGAAGTCAGCCAGGTGTTTGTAGTAGACATCCGGGTTGTCGACCATGTGGTGGTGGCCGCCATTAGGAGTAGTCACCAGGCGGGAGTTAGGAATCAGCTTCTGCATGGTTCTGGCCGTTTCCAGGGGCATGGTTTCCACTTCGCCAAAAGTCAGCAGGGTTGGCACCTTGATCTTTGGCAGCTGGCTTCTGAAGTGCCAGTCCTTCAGCTTGCCGGTGATGACGAATTCGTTGTCGCCCTGGAAGGCGTTGTAGACAGCCGTGCCGCCCAAATCGCCCAGGTGGTAGAGCTTGGAAGGCTGCTTGCGGTCAACGAAGTTGATGTTCAAGATCTGCACGTCATCTTGGTAGCGCTGGTTGGCATAGTCGTTTTTGGCTTCGCATTCGTGCATGAAGTCGATTTCGGTCTGCGGCAGAACTTCTTGCCGGCGGCGGTTGACCGCGGCCACGTATTCGTCAATGTCGTCAACCATGGACGAGATGATGGCTCCCTTCAAGTGATCACCGTACTTAACGGCGTATTCCTGGACCAAAAGGCCGCCCCAGCTTTGTCCGATCAAGTAGAAGTTGTCGATGCCCAGCTTTTGCCGGACTTCTTCAACTTCGTCCAAGAAGTATTCGTAAGTCAAGTACTTGTCCGCGATCTTCGGGTCGCTGTAGTCCGGCTGGTCAGAGTACAAAGAGCCCAGCTGGTCGTACATGTGGACCTGGACGTTCAAGCCCTGCTTCTTCAATTGTTCAGCCGTGTCTTCCCAGTATTCGTGGTTGCCGCCCGGGCCCCCGTGCAGGCAGAGCAGGTGGATGTCACCCGTCCCTTGGGTGTTGGTCCAAAGGTGGTAGCCGTTGTCCAAAGTCAAAATCGTCGTTCCTTGTTTCATTGAAAAAATCTCCTAACTATCTAGTTCAGTATATGCCTTTATCTATTATATTACTTATTTGCCTACTGGTTTTGGGCAGCCAGGAATTCCCGCATTTTTTCCAGCTCGGTGCTGGCTAAATCCAAAGAGCAGACATTTTCAAAAAGGTGGCTGACTTCCTGCCCGCTTTCCGGATCCTCAATGGTGAAGCCTTCTTCATCTACCGCTGTTACGTAGCCCAGGTTTTCCCCGGCTAATTCGTAGTCGTCAACGCTGACCAACTGCTTGCCGGCTTTTTCAATCACTTCCCGGGCGGTCGGGACATGGTCTAAGGACTGAGCCAGTTTGCCCAAGTGGCCTGGGTCAAAAATTTCCATTTGCTGGTTATAGGCCACCAGGAAGCTGGAGAAGTCGATGGCGGCGGAATTGACTGTCTCATGCACCACGTCTTCTCTGTTGATCAAGCAGATGGATTCCAGTTGCCCGTAGTCGTTCAAGCTTTCAAAAAGGAGATACTGGTCACTTTGGTCAATAACCCGGCCCAAGATGCAGCTGCCAAAGCGGGCGTCATCCAGCCAGTCCAGGTAAAGTTCAACCAGGCCGTAGGGATTCTTGCCGGCAAACTGGTCCTTGACCGGCTGGTACTTTTTCCAGAGCTTGTTTAAAGGAGCGTTTAATTCCAGGCTGGAGATGTCGGCCAGGGGCACGATCAAGCGAAGAGGGTCCAGCTCATAGTCGTCGCCGATCTGCTTCAGCTGGATTTCTTTAGGACTAGTGCGGACAATAATGCCGGTGTAGACGACCCCGCTGGTCAAAGTGATATTGACGACCAGGGCCTTCTCCATGGCGGCTTCGCTGGCCGCGCCAAGACTGGTCAATGGCGTTTTTAAAAGCTCCTGGTTGAGGGGCATGAGGGAGAAGGGGTCGGTCGACTTGCCTTCATCGATAAGGCGCTGGCAGTAGGCCAGGCTGGGGGATTCGTCGACGCTGGCCAGGATGTCCTGGTTGTTGATGACTAAGACCCCGCCGGCGTTAGCGTCGTCGTCCAGGCTGATGAGGGCGGCCGCGTCAGCACTTTGGTAGACCAGGTAGCCCAGATAGTAGCTGCCAGATAATTGGTCGGCTTTGGTGTGCAGTTCAACTAATTTCATTTTTGTGTCTTCTCTTTTCTAGTTTTGTCTTTTTCAAAAAAATACCGCAATTTGCCAGGAATCAGACTTTAGCAAGATTTTACTTTCTTAGGATTATCTTAATTATATCAATGCTGGCGGCAAAAACAGGAAAGATTGCTATAATGTTTATGAAAGAGAGGGATTATCCAATGAGTCTCAAATACGCACGGAAAGGCCAGGTCGCCCTATTCACCTTCCTGGCTGCCATCAAGGCCTGCAATGTTTTGTTCGTGGCCTACATGCTCAAGATCATGCTGAACATTGCCTCTTCCGGCAAAGGTGACTACCAGCGCCTGATCGGCTTCGCCGCCTTAACGGCCGGGGGCCAGCTTTTGTTCATGGCCAGCAATTTCGTCTATGAAACGACCAAAATGAACATTATCAGAAGCGTGAACATGACTTTAAAAGAAGCTAATTTGCGCTACTTGATCGATCAAAACAGCCTGGACACTAAGGACGGGCTGAGTTTCATGACCAACGACTTAAAGCAGATCGAAACCAACCGGGTCACGGCCCAGCTGGATATCATTTATCAAAGCTTGACCTTCGTGGGTTCTTTGGCTTTTGCTTTTTACAACTCCTGGGAAATGACCCTGGTCTTTATCGTGGCGACTCTGGCTCCAGCCGGCGTGCAGGTTGTTACCAGCCGGATCATCACCAAGAAGTCCCGGATTTGGACTCAGAAGAACGCCGTTTACACCCAGTACGTGTCAGACAGCTTGAACGGGGCCCAGTCAGCCCGACTCTACAACGTCCGCACTAATATTGTCAAGCGGGCAGTGGGGGCGGCCGGGGACATGGAAACGGCTCTTCGGAACATGACCTTGACCCAGGCCTGGGCCTTGGAACTGATCTATTCAGCAGCTGAACTTTTCTGCTTCATCATTCCCTGCACGATCGGCGGGATCATGATGATGCGAGGCCGCTTGGCAGTTGGGACTTTGGTCATGATGGTCGACTTAGCCATCAACTTCATCAGTCCGGTCGTTACCTTGTTTAACGAATTCAACCAGGTCAAGTCGACCGTGCCGATGTGGCAGAGAACCCAGCGGGCCCTCAACTACGTGCAAAAAGATGACAGCTACCCGGTTGACCACTTCGACGGCATGGAGATCCGGGACGTGGCCTACGTGACCAAGCACAGCAAGCGGCAGATTTTTGAACACGTGAACATCAAGGTCAAGCCAGGGGAAAAGATCCTCCTTATGGCTCCGTCCGGCTGGGGCAAGACTACCCTTCTGCGCCTCATGCTGGGCATCTACAAGCCAAGCCATGGTGAAATCTTGATCAACAGCGAGGACGTGACAGGAGATTGGTACAAGGCCCACAACTTCTACTCCTACGTCAACCAGAAGCCGTTCATGTTTGACGACACCCTCCGCTTCAACGTGACTTTGGGCCGGGATGTGGATGAAGAACAGCTGCTCATGGCCTGCCATGAAGCTGGCCTGGATGACTTGATCCAGGAAAATGGCCTGGACTACCCAGTTGGGGAGAACGGCAACAATCTCTCCGGCGGGCAGATCCAGCGGGTGGAAATTGCCCGGGCCCTTTTGTCCGGCCGGCCGATCCTGCTGGCTGACGAAGCCACCAGTGCTTTGGACCCCCGCCTGTCTTTGGAAATCCATGAGACCCTGCTGGGCAACCCAAAGGTAGCGGTGATCGAAGTCGCCCACAAGATTTCGGACGTGGAAAAGGCCATGTTCGACCAGATTATAGTTTTGGACAAAGTAAAGCCAGCTTAAGCTGGCTTTTTATTTCGCTTGCTTTTATATAGTAAAATATATGCTAAACAGCTTTTTAATTCAGTAAAAGCGAAATATCTATTTTTGTACATATAAGAAATATGATATATTGCTCTTGCAAAGTAAGTGCTTACAGGATACAATTGAGAGTGTAAGTAAGAAAACAAGAAAAAAGAAAAAAGCAGTTTGTTGCAAGACTGAAGGAGACTGAATTATGGCAGAACCAAAATGGCTGCAGGACATGAAGCCTGAAGAATACTTGAAGGAAGACTTTGAAGCAACTGGCCACAGCCGCTACACTGTTGACGGTTTGGACAAGAACGACCCGGAATGGCTGGACAAGGCAGCTGCCAAGGTTAACGCGGCTGAAGGCGACGACTACGTTAAGCTGGACGCTGGTCTTTTGACCGTTAACCAAATCAACTGGATGCTGCGGAACACTTTTGGGGAAATGACTTATGTGGACGACAACAACCAGTTCCTGTGGTACAACCGTCCGCAAGACCCTAACTACAAGATGAAGGCCGGCCGTGTGCCAGCTCAAGTCGGCGACACTATGGGCGCGGTTCACCCAGACATCCGTGACGTTATCCCAACTGCCAAGAAGGTTGTTCACGCCCTGCGGACCAAAGAAGGCGGCCATGACTCAGTATGGATGCCAGTGCCAACTGGTAACTTGACTGAACTCGTTTTGCACTACTACAAGAGAGTGGAAGACGAAGAAGGCAACTACATGGGTATCTATGAATGGGTACAAGACATCTACCCATTCGTGAAGTACTTCTGCGAATCAACTGGCCAGAAGCTGGTTGTTGACCCAGATGCTTCAACTGGCGCAACTTACCGCCGCAACTCTGACCCAGACGCTAAGACTGGTCCTTCAACCAAAGCAGAAGCTGCCAAGGAAGAAGAGAAGCCAGCTGAACCAGAAGCAACTAGCGGTGCTTCCCACCACTAATCAAGCATTTTTTAGATAGTTGATAAGTATTGCTCTAAGACCAGCTCAAGGCTGGCCTTTTTTTGGTCAATTTTTGGCATAGTGCTGATTACAGAAAGCGCTTATAATGATAGTTAAAGATGCATTTTTAGAGGTGAGGGTAAAAAATGACGCAATACTTAGTTTTTGACATTGGCGGAACCAACGTGAAGTATGCCTTGATGGATGGCGAAGGAAAGCTGCTGGAAAAAGGCAAGCGGGCAAGCGCGGACAACTTGGACGACTTTGTGGCGGCTCTGTATGAAGTCGGCGACCAGTATAAGGGCAAGTTTGCCGGGATCGCGGTCTGCGCGCCAGGGAAGATCGACACGGAAAAGAAGATCATTCACTTTGGCGGGGCCTTGCCTTTTTTAGATGGCTTGAACCTGGAAGAGACCTTGGGGGCCAGATACGGGGTTCCAGTCAGCGCGGAAAACGATGGCAAGGCGGCGGCTTTGTGTGAACAATGGTTAGGTGAACTCAAGGGAGTTGACACCGGGGCTGTGTTGACTCTGGGCACCGGCGTTGGCGGCGGGATCGTCGTTAGCGGCAAGCTTTTGCACGGGAGCAGCTTCCAGGCCGGGGAACTCAGCTGGATGATCACGAACCAAGGTGCCGGGCTCAAGACCATGGATGCCTACGCCGGCTTTGCCTGTTCAGCCGTTGGCATGGTGGAAAAGGTCAACCAGGAGCTGGGCAATGAAGACGTCAATGATGGCTTGGTGGCTTTTGCCGCCATCAAGTCCGGCAATGAAGAGGCAGGCAAGATCTTCCGCCAATACTGCTTGGATGTAGCGGTGATGATTTTGAACCTGCAGACCGTGATCAATGGGAAAAAGGTTGTTATCGGCGGCGGGATCAGCGCCCAGGGAATCCTAATTGAGGAAATCCGCCGGCAGTTCGGGGAAATCCTTAATGACAACCCAATGCTGCGCCAGCAGGTAATTCCTCCGGAAATCGTGGCGGCCAAGTTCAGAAACGATACCAACCTCTATGGCGCCCTTTTTGCCTTGCTACAAGAGAATGAGAAGTAGCAGGAAAATTTTTAGCTGAATATAGAAAAAACTGAGCTCATATTGATGTGAGCTCAGTTTTGCTGTTGTCGGATGATTGGAGTTTTACTTCGTAAACCAGTAATTGACGTACCAGTCGTAAGGAATGGTTGAAAGATAAATGTAAACTAAGTTGAGAATGACAACTGTAATCGGTCCTACGTATGGCTTAGCGAATTTGCCATAGCGCATGATGGCGAGAATTGCTGCAGGTCCGAGTATGTCAAAAGCTGTACCAGTATTCATCACCCGTAAAGAAGTCAAGGCAATGAATCCGGCAACTAGGACAATTTCAGTGATCCAGAAGAGGATTGAGAACTTGCTTGTCCAAATAAGTACAGCTGCCAATACGAGTGCGACTGAAATCAAGATGAATGACCAGCCGATCTCAAGCTCTTTCAGATTAGTTTGAAATGTGACCTGCTCTGCTCCCATGAGCCAGATTAGAACTGCTTCGACTAGGAAGATCAAGCAGTTGACTGCTTTAATGATTGTTGAAAAAATTTTTTCTGTTTTTGTCATGGTAGATCACTTCCAACTGGTAATCTGATGAATGTAACTTGCCTTGAAGTCACCTTGAAAATTACCGACAAAAGTAAATGGGTGAACGATATGTGGTTTATCGCGCTTCTTCATGATTCGACCTCCACTTTTCAGTAAACGAATTTTGATAAATCGATTCATCAATCATATGATAACGCTTTCTTTACAGAAAGAGCACATAAATAGCGAAGATTAGTTGTTTGTCATAAATGCACGTAGATATTATAAAGTTCCCGCGCAAGATGGGCGATTATGTGAGCAAGCATATAGACGCTTAGTCATGAATTTCTAGCGATATAACTATATCGTGCAAGAGCTGAGTTACTTTATAAGGTCTGAAAGGGCGGAAAATTAATTATCTTAAAAATCAGAGCACAAATTTTGCTTATCAAAGCAGGGAAAAGTGAGATAGCATCGAATTCTTGCAGATGTTGAAAAACAAAATAAGCAGTTGACCAGTGCAACTGCTTATTTCCACTTCTTAAAATTCCTGGTGCTGGTTAGGGTCGCGGTCGGGCCGGCGGCCATCTGCCTTATCCAAATCCGTCAAGGCTGTTACTTCTTCCTCAGTTAAACTGAAGTCAAAAATGTCCAGGTTGCTCAACTGGTGCTGGCTGGATGAAGCCTTTGGAATCGGCACTACTCCCAGTTGGATTTCCCAGCGCAAAATTACTTGAGCCGGACTCTTGCCATACTTGGCGGCCAGCTTTTTAATCAAATCTTCCTGGAAAACTTCCCCGGCCCGCATGAGCGGACTCCAGGCTTCCGTAACGATTCCATGCTCATCGTCATAAGCCCGGACGGCGCGGCTGGACCAATAGGGATGCAGCTCCACCTGGTTGACGGCCGGCGTAACCCCCGTTTCCTTGATCAAGCGGTCGATATGCCCCGGTTCAAAATTCGACACCCCGATCGACCGGACCAAACCAAATCTTTGCGCGTCAATCAAGGCCTGCCAGGCTTCTACATAATGATCTTCCAAAGGATTCGGCCAGTGGATTAGGTAGAGGTCAAAGTAGTCCAAGCCGCTTCTTAAGAGGCCCTCTTCCAGTTCGTTGATCGCGGCCTTGTATTCGTGGTGGGCCCCCGGCAGTTTGGAAGTTACAAAAAGCTGGCTTCTGGCAACTGAGCTGCTCCTGATCGCCTTGCCCAGGGCTCCTTCATTTTCATAGCGGGCGGCTGAGTCCAGGAGCCGGTAGCCGTTTTCGATCGCCTGGCTGATGGCCTGGGCCCCTTGGTAGCCCTTGATCTTGTATGTGCCAAAGCCGATCTTTGGAATCTTGTTTCCATCATTTAAGTTGAATTCTTCCATGATTTTTTCCTTTCTTTTATATTTGCTGTTTGCTCTTTTTCTATCAATTATAGGTTAAATCTTTTGGTTTCCGGCAAAAATCCTCTAAAATAGGTTTAGTCTAAAAAGCGAGGAAAAGAAATGGCAAAAAAACGCAGGCGCAAGAAGCGCCAAAATACCAGCCTCCTGTCGGTTTTAATTGCCGCGGCGGCAATCATTTGGGGCGTCTACACCAAGGGCGGCCAGGAAAATTTAACTAGCTCCAGTACCAGCAGCACTTCATCAAGTGCAGTCAGCTCGGCCCAAACGGCTAAAACCGTCTACGGGGGATTAGCCAAGAGCGACTACCAGAAATTAGCCAATGAGACTTTTAAGTCCGGAGGCAAGGGCTGGCGCTATGTTAACAACAACCACTCCACCCTGGTGAAAAGCGCCTGGAAGGTCAACCGGGTCATCTACTCCAACCTGGACAGCCAGAACCGGACTTCCAGCTCCAACACCGCCTTTTTGGAAAAGCGGAACGTGGCCAACGACTCCTTAAGAGTAAGGCAGTACGTACAGCCAACCGGCTGGCACTCCAACCGGCAAAACGGGACCCAGATCTACAACCGGGGGCACCTCATTGCCTACTCAGTTTCCGCCGGCATTGACCAGGACGGCAACTACAACCCCAAGAACCAGTCCGGTGACCAGAACAACCCTAAGAACCTTTTTACCCAGTCGGCCTTCTCCAACCAAAAGATCCAGACGATTTTTGAAAGCAAGGTCCGGTCAGCTTTAAGAAGTGGGAAAAAGGTCATCTACCAGGCAACGCCAATTTTTAAAGGCAGGGAACTTATGGCCCGGGGGATCAACCTGCAGGCAGTTTCAACCGACGGGACACTGGATTTCAATGTTTACATCTATAATGTGCAGCCAGGCTACCAGTTTGACTACCAGACGGGCCGGGCGAAGATTGACCGGAGCATGCAGGTCAGCGAATAGAAAGAAGGAAGAAAAATGCGCGATAATTGTACAACCATGCTGGTGGGCAAGAAGGCCAGCCTTGACGGGTCAGTGATCGTGGCCAGAGATGAAGACTACGACCAGGGCTTTAACGAAAAGCGCTTTGTCTACTATCCAGCTAAAAATTATGATGAAGTTTTTGTTTCCAAAGGAACCGGCGTTGAAATTCCTTTAAAGGGGGAAGGCTGCGGCTTCACCGCTGTCCGCGATGCTGTAGAAGACTACGGCCGCTTTGACGAGCAGGGGATCAACAGCTACAACGTGGCCATGAGCTCAACCGAAAGCGAAGCCAGCAACCGCCGGGTCTTAGGCCATGATCCTTTTGCCAAAAATGGGATCGGGGAAGACTCCATGCTCTATTTGGTTCTGCCTTTCATCAAGACGGCCAGAGAAGGGGTTGAGCGCCTGGGCCGCTTGGTTGAACAATACGGGTCCAGCGAAAGCAACGGGATTGCTTTTGGCGATGAAAATGAAATCTGGTACATGGAAACCGGGGCCGGCCACCAGTGGGTTGCCCGCCGGGTGCCAGACGACAGCTATGTCGTGGCCCCGAACATGATGATCATCGGGGAAATCGACTTTGATGATCCGGCCAATTACATGTATTCCACTAACCTTCGCCAGTTCGTCAAGGACCACCACCTGAATCCGTCGAAGACTGGCAGCTTCAATTTCCGGGAGATTTTTGCCCCAAGAGACCAAGACGACCTGCGCTACAACACGCCCCGGATGTGGTATGGGCAAAAGCTCTTTAACCCGGAAGTGGATCAGGCAATCGACGACTTGGACATGCCGTTTTGCCGGGTGCCAGCCAAGAAGATCGCCATCGAAGACGTGCAATTTTACCTGAGCAGCCACTACGAAAACACGGAATATGACTACTTAACTAAGGAAGAAAGCCCGGTCAAGAATGCCTACCGGCCAATTTCCGTGACGGTATCCCAGGAATGCTCCATCATGCAGATCAGAAACGACCGGCCAGAAGGCTACAAGTCCATCCAGTGGCTCTGCTTCGGCCTTTACGCCGCAGCGCCTTGGGTGCCTTTCTACACCAACATCAAGGACACCCCGGCCAACTACCAGATCAAGACCGGCCAGGCTGACCCGATGGGTAGCGCCTACTGGCTCTACAAGTGCATCCAGGCCCTGCTTGAAGGCAAGCAGCAGGATTGGCAGAGAAAGCTCCGGGCCTTCCAGGCTGACTGCCAGAGCCTGGCGATCCAGCATGTTGATGAAACTGACAGAGAAGCTGAAAAGTTAAGCCAAGCAGACCTGGTAGACTTTTTGACGGAAGCCAATAATGCGATTGCTGATAAAATCACGGCCAAGGGCAAAGAACTCTTCGACCAGCTGGTAAAGGACAATCTCAACAACTCGATTTACAAGTACCGGCCCTAATTTCTTGCCAAAAATAGTACAATAGAAATGTTGTAAGTTTTTAATGTAAAGTAAGAAATCGTAAGGAGTTTTTTATGGAAGAAGAGATGACCTTAATCAGCGCCAAGGGCAAGTTAAAAGGGACTTGGGGCGAAGCAGTCAACCCAATTGAAGGGCTGACCCCCTTGGTAATTTTGGCCAAGATTGGCGATAAGGACCAGGCCCGGTGGCTGAGCCGCTACTTAAATGACGCCGGCATCTTGACCTTCACTTTTGAAGCAGAAGATTCAGCCAGCGCCATCAGCGGCTACCACCTGGCCTTTGACGAACTCAGAAACGACGACCGGGTAGCCAGTGAGTACATCGTTTTCGCCGGCTATGGGGAAGCTGGAGATGCTGCCGCGGTGGCCGCCAGTGAAATCGGCCGCTCAGTCCGGGGAATCTTCCTTATGTCACCAGTTATCAAGGACTGGGACAAGATCAAGGGCTACCAGGGCCGCAGCTATATTGTTGCCGGCAGCGAAGACGACCAAGCTCCTTTGGCTAGCCTGGAATTGATGGCCAAGCAAATGAAGCAGGGCGAACTTTTGCAGATGCGGGGCGCCGGCCACGACTACCGGGAAGAAGACTGGGAAAGGGCAGGGATGCTGCTCAGAACCTGGGTCTTGACTGGACTTAACTAAAGTAGAAAAGAGAAGGAAGCAGCGATGACGGATGTAAAGATTGACCAGGTCGCTGAAAAAGATCTGCCGGCCTTGGTGGCCATCAGCCGGGAGACTTTCGCCGACACTTTTGGCGAGTACAACAGCGCCGAAGACATGGCCAAGTTTTTGGATGAAAACTATAATGAAGAAAAGCTTGGGGGAGAAATGGCAACTCCAGGCAGCTTCTTCTACTTCTTGAAGGTGGACGGGGAAGTTGCCGGCTACTTAAAGCTGGACGTTGCCGACGCCCAAAACGAAGATGTCGACCCAGATGGCTTGGAAGTTGAGCGGATCTACCTGCGCAAATCCTTCCAGCACCGGGGCCTGGGCAAGCAGCTCTTTGAGTTCGCGGAAGAAAAAGGCAAAGAATGGGGCAAGTCCGTCCTCTGGCTGGGCGTTTGGGAACACAACGAAAACGCCAAGAACTTCTATGCCAGCCGCGGTTTGACCCGGTTCAGCGAGCATGTCTTCGTTCTTGGCGATGACCGTCAGACAGATTTTTTGTTAAAAAAGCCTCTCGTCTAGTCCTGGCTGATTAACCAGTCGGACAAAAGCTTTTGGTACTTGGCATTTTCCTGGACAAAAGGCATGTGGCCGCAGCCGGCAAAGAGCTCCCAGCGGGCGTTCGGCAAGTGGTCGTACATGCTTTTAGCCACCAATGGCGTGCACAAGTCGTCAGTGCCGCTGGTAATCAAGACCGGCAAGTGCAGGTCCTTTAAGCGGTCAGTGTACTCATAGCCGTGCAGGTTGCCAATCGGCGTATATTCATTAGGGCCCCAGCCGGTCAAGTAGGCCAGGCTGCCGCCCTTTTTTTTGCGCAAAACTGGCTCCGGCATGTCCGGCGTAAGCTTGATGGCGTGCTGATCCATGAAGTGGGCATTGGCCGCCTGGTAGGCCGGGGAGTCATAGTTGCCACTTGCTTCAGCTTCCTTGATAGCGGCCTGCTCGTTTTCTGGCAGGTACTTGATCAAGCGGTGCAATTCCTGGCTCCAGAGCTTGGCGGAGGCTAAAGTAGAGGAGAGGATCAGGCTTTTGACCCCTTCAGGCTGGTAGTCGCACAGGTAGATCAAAGCCAGCATCCCGCCCCAGCTTTGCCCTAGGAGGTGGATCTCGTCAAGGCCCAGCTGCTTTCTGACATTTTCCAGCTCCTTGACCCAGGTCTGGGCCGTGTAGGCCGTCTCTGCCTGGTCGTCGGGGATGCTGGAGTTGCCGCAGCCTAGTTGGTCATACATGATGACTTGCCGGCCGCTTTTTTCAGCAACTTGGTCGAGGACTTCAAAATAGTTGTGACTGCTGCCGGGCCCGCCGTGGAGAAGCAGGAGCGGGGCGCGGTCAGTCGCCTCGCCCACGATCCGGCAGTAAGTTTGCCAATTTCCGAACGGAAGATATTTTTCTGTGATTTGCATCATTATTTTACCTACTTTAAACAACTTCATTTTAAAAAAATGGTAACATGAATAATGAGTAAAATGAAGGTGGGGACAGCCATGATTAAGCAACAAATTTTTCCAATTGAAACTGACTTTAACTGGTACGACGTCAATGGCTTGAATGAAGCTGACAGCCGGCGCCTGCAGACGGAGTTTTATTTCACCCCGGAAATCATTTCCTACGTTTCCGACCGGCATGAACGGCCCCACTACGACTACGACCAGTATACCGACACCCACCTGCTGGTTTATGACGTGCCAGTCTGGCCAACGACGACCAGCAAGCACTTCACTTCCCGGCCAATCACTTTCTTGTTGCAGGACAAGAACCTTTTTTCTTTCCATACGATCGAGACCAGCTATGTCTTTGACGAGTTCAACGATCCCCAGGTTTTGCGCCGGCTGTCCCACGCCCAAGACGTGACGGAGCTGCTGGCGACTTTTTTGATGTATGCTTCCCAGTACTTCCAGCGGGCCATCACCCAGCTGGATGCTGAGCGCAACGACCTGGACGTCAAGCTGAGCGATGACATTGACAACAAGGACCTGGTGGAACTGTCCAATATTGAAAAGAGTCTGGTCTACCTGTCCAGCTCGATTCAGACTGACCAGATGATGCTGCACAGCCTGCAGCACTCCCGGCTGACTTTTTCCAAAGCGGCCAAGGAAAGACTGGACGACGTCTTGATCGAATCCAGCCAGTCTTCAGAAATGGTGCAGATTTCCCGGCAGGTGACCAAGACTTTGTCATCGACTTCCAATAACATGATGAACAACAACCTGAACGACACCATGCAGTTCCTAACGGTTTGGTCCATCGTTTTGACCATCCCGACTATTCTGACCGGTTTTTACGGGATGAACGTGAAGTTGCCGGTTTTGGGGGCCAACTATGACTGGGTGATCATTATCTTGATCACCGTCCTTTTGATGGTCTGGCTGATCTTCCTCATGCGCAAGCACCATCTTTTTTAAAGGAAATTAGGAGCTAGAAACAAGGAGTTACATGAAGAACAATATTGTAGTCGGGGCTTTGATCGCCTCCCTGCTGGCTTTTGTCGTCTACACCAGCACCAACAAAGATGCTGAAATGCGGAAGGTCACGGTGGTGCAGGTAAAGAAGTCCGGCAACGTAAAAAAGACGGTTTCTTCTACTGACAAGGAACCTAATGTCAATTCCATTGAATATGACAACCAGGTCAAGAGCAGCAAGGGCAGCGACAAGCAGCTGGTCAAGGCAATCAAGAAGGCCATGGGCCAGGACGTCAGCTACCAGGTGGCGGCATATGACTTAAGCAAGAGCAGCCATTTCGCGGAAGTGGCCAACACCAAGAGCAGCCAGGATTCCCAGAAGATTTTTTACCTCTATCTCTTGATCGCCCTTTATGCCCAGGAAAAGTCCGGCAAGATCGGGGCCAGCACGGCTATCAAGATTACCAAGGCTGACAAGGCTGGGACAAGTACGGCGATCGCGGTCGGGATCAGCTACGGGCCAAGCTACTTGCGCGAGCAGATGCTGAAGGGCAACAAGACCGCGGCTAACGCGCTTTTGCGGACAATCGGGACTAAGCAGGTCAATAAGGTGTTGAAGCAGTTGGGGGCCAGCCAGACCAAAGTGACTGGAACCTTCTCCAAGTCCGTGGTCGGCAAGACGACAGCCAGTGATCTGGCCAAGATCATGGTTTCCATCTACCAAGGCAAGCTGGTCGGCAGCTACAATCAGCAGGTTTTGACTGCTATGACAGGGAAGACCAAGCTGGCCAGCAAGGCTAAGGGGACTGTCTACCAGTATGCTGATGGCAATTTAGAGGTCGCCTTGATCAGCAATAACGGCCACAATTACGTGGTCAGCGCCTGGTCCAGCAAGACTGATGACTTTGCTTCCTTAGGACAAGCCGTCAAGAAAGTCATGGAAAAGTAAAGGCAGACCAAACTGAACAGAAGAAATAGAAGTTACTTCAAGACACCTCCAAAATGACAGAGTTTATTTTTGGAGGTGTTTTTATATCAAAAAAGTAGGGTGAAATTATGGCAACGATTAGGGATTTAATAGAAGTATTTAAGGACACGCAACGATTTTATCGTAGCAGTCCGATTTTAAAAAAAGCAATAGAGTATTCTATTTCCAATACTGAGATCATTGCCCCGGGATTTACAACTGATTTGCAAAAGAGATATGTTCACACGGATATTGTGGTGAACAGCAATAGGAGCTTTGAAGATGCTCAGTCTATCAATAAATCCGATCCAACAGAAAGAACTTGTGTCCATAATTTTGCTTCATTTGAGTATCCAGGTGGCGGAGTGGTTAATGGGTCAAGAGCTCAAGAAGAGAGCCTCTGTCGTGTTTCGACCTTATATCCTGTTTTAACTTCAGCCAAGCCGATGGAGAAATATTATCTTCTACACCGCATTAATCCACAGCCTGCATATTCAGATGACTGTATTTATTCTCCGGATATCATTAATTTCAAGTCTGATGAAGATCTTCCCCAGTTGATGGAGGAAAAAGATTGGATTAGGGCAGACGTAATTACTTGTGCTGCTCCTAATTTGCGCACTTATTCTGGCCGTCTTCTTAGCCCAGAGGATCAATACGCTATCCATGTTCAGCGTGCCCGCCAGATACTTAACGTTGCTGCTGCACATCAAGTTGATTATCTTGTCCTTGGTGCATTTGGTTGCGGTGCTTTTAGCAACAGCCCGACTATTGTTGCTCATGCCTACAAAAAAGTTATTCCAGAATACGATGGAGTTTTCAAGGAAATCCACTTTGCGGTTTATACTAACCCAAAAGGGCTTCATGGTGATAAGAACTACACGGTCTTTAAGAAAGTCATGGAAAAGTAAATCCAGAACGAATAATTAGAACAGAAGAAATGAAAAACGACTCTACAGCCAGACAGTAGAGTCGTTTTGTGCTTTCTTGCGTTTACGTGGTTTATAAGTTTTCTTGGCCAGCCACATGTACCAGGCGAATTGGAATTCCCCGATCATAATGCAGATAGCCAGCAGCAGGAAGGTCACCACGAAAGGATTGATGCTGCTGCCGTCAGCGTAATGAAAATTGAACATGAAAACATTTAGATAAATCAGTAAACTGAACCAGTAAAAGTTTGCGAACCACCAGATTTTCATTTTTAGTTTTCATCTCCTATCTGAATATATGATAGCGCTTTTAGGAACCGTTTTCAACAAAAAAGAGGATTAATTTACAATCTGTAGATTGAAATCTTCAGTCAGTAGTTATATAATTGCTACAGTTGAAAGGAAATGGTAGAAAGTATGACTCAAAAAAGAACTTTGGACTTAGGCAAGGTCATCGCCAAAGCCACGGAAATGATCGAAAGCCGGGGCTTAAGCGAGACGACCATGCCAAATCTTGCCAAGGCTCTGGGCGTTCGCAGCCAGTCGCTCTATCATTACGTGAAGAACCGTTCTCAACTTCTGTCGCTGGTCGCGGCCAGCCGGATCCGCCTGCTCTACCAGGACTTGCTCAAGCAGCTTGTTGGTTTGTCAGGCCACGAAGCATTGTTTAAGTTTGCTGACGTGGTCCGCGACCGCCTTTTGGAAGACCAGGCCCTGGCGACTCTGCTTTACCATATGGATGAATTTTCAGATGATTCAGACCTGGTGCAGGAAGTAGTCAAGATCCTGGACTTGGGTGAGCAGCTGCAGGTGGACACGGGACACGTGGTTTCCCAGCACGCCTTGGTTGGCGCGGTCCTGGGCTATGTCTTTTTAGACAGGTTTGCCAAGGACCAGGGAAGCCGGGATTTTCCGGAAAGCCCGCAAGAAGCAGAAGAGAACTATCACGAAATGGTCTGGCGGCTGGTTTCGCCCAGCACCCAGCAGTCAAATGCCTAGCTTAGTAGACTGATTGTAAAAGACAAAGAAAGGAAAAAGGACGTTGAAGAAGTTACTGAAGAACCACCTTGGCGCTTTGATCGCCTGGGTGCTCATTCTGGTGATTTCTTTGGTTGCCCTGCCAAACGTTGACTCACTGACAAGAGCTCACAGCGAGATCTCTTTGCCAAGCAGCGTGGAAAGCGAAGCAGCCAAACTAATCAAGAACGAATGGGGCAGTAAGAAAAAGAATACTTACGAAGTCGCGGTTGTTTTCAACAAGAAATCCGGTAAGCTGACCGAGACCGACCAAGGCAACATTGAAGCCTCGATCGACCGCTTGACCAGCAACAAGAAGAAATACGGCATCAAGGATTACCTGGCGCCGCAAGATAACATCGCGACCAAGAAGCTGCTCAAGTCTAAAGACGGAACGACTTGGGTAATGCAGATGAACATCTCCAAGAGCCATGGGACCATCTCCCAGGTTTACGACGAGATCAACAAGGCCGTCAAGACCAGTGGGGTCAGAACCTACGTTACTGGGGCAGACGTCCTCAACAATGACTTTACCAGCTCGATCCAAGAAGGGATCAAGAAGACGGAACTGATCACGGTGGTCTTCATCTTCATCGTGTTGATCATCGTCTTCCGGTCACCGGTTGTCCCGCTTGTGTCACTTTTGACGGTTGGGATTTCCTTCCTGGTTTCCTTCTCAATCGTGACCAACCTGGTCAACCAAATCAACTTCCCGTTCTCCAACTTCACCCAAGTCTTCATGGTGATCGTCTTGTTCGGGATCGGGACCGACTACAACATCCTGCTATACAACCACTTTAAGGAGGACCTGGGCAATGGCCTGGGGGTGGCTGAGGCCACGAAGGACTCGATCAAGAAGGCCGGCCGGACTATTCTTTACTCCGGCTCCTCAATCCTGATTGGTTTCTCCGCTTTGGGCTTAGCTAACTTCTCCGTTTACCGGTCCGCTTCCGGCGTTGCCGTCGGCGTTCTGGTTCTGCTGGTTGTTTTGCTGACCTTGAACCCATTCTTCATGGCCACTTTGGGCAAGAAGATGTTCTGGCCAAGCAAGGAATTTGCCGGGGAAAACCCAAGCAAGATGTGGCACGGGATTTCCAGTGCTACTTTGAAGCGGCCGATTGTCTTTTTGGCAGCAGTAGCAGTTGTCGTTGCTCCGTTCTTCGTTACTTACTCCAACGTTTTGAACTACGACGACACGGCGGAAATTTCAGATTCAGTTCCTTCCAAGCAAGGGCTGAACCTGGTGCAAAAGCACTTCTCCAAGGGGATGGCTATGCCGTCATACCTTTACATCAAGAGTGACCACAAGCTCGACAATGAGAAGGACTTGAAGCTGATCGACGAATTGACGCGGAAACTGCGCAATTCTGAAGGCGTGGACAAGGTTATGTCCGCGACTGAGCCATACAACGAAAAGATCAAGCTGCTCTACGTTAAGAAGCAGCTGAAGTCAGTTACCGACGGGACCGCTAAATTGGAAAAGGGTGTCGGCAAATTGACTAAGGGCAGCGAGCAGGTGACCAGCGGGGCCAAGAAACTGGCTAACGGGGCCGACCAGCTTGACGAAGGCACCGGCACTTTGAGTGACGGGGCCAAGGACCTGTACACGGGGACGGTTAAGCTTTACAACGGTTCAATCGCCCTCTACGATGGGGCAGGTACCCTCTTTAACGGGACCAAGACCCTGTCAGTTGGGGCAGATGCCCTTTACTCCGGCACTAAGAAATTGTCCAGCGGGGCCAACACCCTGTCTGCTGGTACTCAGAAGCTGAAGAGCGGGACCAGCTCCCTGGCCAGTGGGTCAAAGACTCTGGCTAACGGGACCGGTTCTCTGGCAACTGGTGCTCAAACCTTGAGAAACGGTGCCGGCACTTTGAAGAACGGTACCGCCAGCCTTTACACTGGTGCAGGTACTTTAAAGAACGGTACTGCCAGTCTTTACACTGGCGCTGGTACTTTGAAGAACGGTACTGCCCAGCTTTTGACTGGCAGCACTAGCTTGAAGAACGGCACCAGCTCTCTTGTGACTGGTGCAAACAGTCTTTACACTGGCACTCAAACCTTGACCAATGGCGCCAAGGACTTGACGGCCAATATGAACACTTTGGTTGCCGGTCTTGACCAGTTGAAGAGCCAGCTGTCAGAGAATGCCAGCTCCTTGAACGCTGACCAGCTTGACCAATTGTCATCTGGTTTGACCGACCTGAACAACGGCTTGCAAAGCTTGAACAGCAAGGTCAGCCAAATCAGCGTGCCAAACATCGACACTTCAAAGATCTCTAGCCTGGTCAGCGGCCTGCAAAGTCTGCAAGGGCAAGTTTCATCACTTGAATCTGGTTTAACCAATGCCAAGAGCGGTTTGACCACTGCCGGTACTGGTCTGGGAACTGCCAGCTCAGCTGCAGGCAGCCTGGCAAGCTCAATCAGCAAGGTTTCAGACCCAACTTTGAAGGCAGAACTTGAAAAGGAACTCCAAACCCTTAATAGTGGCCTGTCTTCTACTAAGAGCGGTTTGGGCACTGCAGGCAGCGGTTTGACTACTGCGGGTTCTGCCGCAACCAACATGAAGAGTGCTTCATCCAGCATTCAATCAGCAGCTGGCAGTTTGAGCAGCAGCAGTTCTACTGCTTCAACGGCTGACTTGAGCGCTGAAGTTCAGCAACTGCAAGCGGCTGTTTCTCAGCTTGCTTCTGGCTCAAGCACTTTGAGCACCCAGGCAGCCAGCGGGATTAGCAGCTTAAAGTCTGGTTTGAGCAAGATCAGCCAGATGCAGTCAGCAGTTGATGCCCTAGCAACCGGCGCCCACAAGCTTTACACTGGTTCAAACTCAATTTACAGCGGTTTGAGCAAGGGTATGGCAGGGGCCTTGGCCTTGTCACAAGGTGCTACTAAGTTAAACAGTGGTGCCGCATCCCTTTACAACGGGATCAGCCAAGTCAACACTGGTGCTTCAAGCCTTTACACTGGTGCCGGACAAGTTAACTCCGGCGCTTCCAGCCTTTACACTGGCGCCGGCAAGCTGAACACTGGTGCCGCAAGCCTTTACTCCGGCACTGGCACTTTGGTCAGCGGGGCTAACCAGGTCAACTCTGGTGCATCCTCTGTTGCAAATGGTGCCAGCCAAGTCAACACTGGCGCCAGCCAGGTTAACTCCGGTGCCGGCCAATTGGCTAACGGCTTAGCCAGCGGCGTCAGCGGCGCGGCTCAACTGGCTAACGGCGCGAGCCGCTTGACCAGCGGTGCAAGCTCACTTAAATCCGGTGCTGGTCAATTGCAAAACGGCCTGGCTCAAGGCGTCAACGGTTCAAGCCAGTTGGCTGAAGGGGCTGACAAGCTGCAGTCCGGTACCAGCCAACTCTCAAGTGGCGCAAGCAAGCTGGCCACTAAGACGCCAGCCATCACCAGCGGCTTGACTGCCGTCAACAATGGTCTGGTTTCCGCCGGCTCATACTTGAACGGCCTGCGCAAGTCCAAGGCTTCCGACACCTTCTACGTGCCAAGCTATGTCTTAAAGCACAACGCCGACCTGCAGAAGTCCCTCAAGGTCTTCCTCAGCCCGGACAAGAAGAGTGCCATGATCATCATCATCCTGGACAGCAACCCAAGTTCTGAAAGTGCTGCAGAGCACTCACAAGCTTTGAGCGCCATGGCCCGCAAGTCCCTGAAGGGGACCGACCTGGGCAAGGCTGATGTCGAAATGGGCGGGCAAAGCTCAACCATTGAAGACACCAAGAACACGGCCAGCGGCGACTTTACCAGAACTATGGCTATCATGCTGATCGGTATCGGCATTGCCTTGATCTTCGTCACCCGGAGTCTGCTTCAGCCGATCTACATCCTGGGGACTCTGCTTTTGGCCTACATCAGTTCTCTGTCAATCACCCGCTGGGTTGTCAGCGGCGTGATGGGCCGGAGCACCCTGGCTTGGAATGTGCCGTTCTTCACCTTCATCATGTTGATCGCCCTCGGGGTCGACTACAGCATCTTCGTCATGATGCGTTACCGCGACAGCGATCCGCACGCCTTGCCTAGCGCAAGAATCCTGGAGGCATGTACGGTTATCGGGACGGTTGTCATCTCAGCCGCCGTCATCCTGGGTGGTACTTTCGCGGCCTTGATCCCATCAGGCGTGCCAACCTTGATCGAAGTGGCCATCGGGGTCATCATCGGTCTGGCTATCTTGGTCTTCTTGATGCCAATCAACCTGTCAGCTGCAACCAAGCTGACCTACGAAGGCTTCCCATGGTTAAAGTGGCCGATCCGCAAGAATGGCTTCAGCTTCAGTAAGAAGTCTTAAATGAAAGCTAAATAATGCATTAAGAACCCGTCATCTTTGGCGGGTTCTTTTTTGCCGCTGCTAGGAAAATGCTATAATGTGGAAAAAGAAACACTAGCAAAGGACGATTACTATGAAAAAGTGTCCCAACTGTGGACAGACCCTGACTGGCCAGGAAAAGACCTGCCCAAACTGTGGATTCAATGTGGAAAAATACCGCCGCGACTACTTTACTGAAGAAACCGCGGAAGAAAATGTGGAAAGAACTGAAATAAACAGGGAGGAAGCCGACCGGACTTTGGAAAAAGATCCATCCGGCAAGCTCAGCCGGTCCGCCTACCGGCAAAAGCAGGAGCAGAATGCCTTTACCGGCAACCCAACCGTGGAAAAGATGATCCAGTGGCTGAGAGACAACACCACGATTGCCTTCCTGGTTGGCGTGGGCCTCTTGATCATCATGAGTTTCTCCCGGCCCCTGGGCTGGACGGCTTTTGCTGTCTCCATGGCTCTGCTTATCTGGACCGGTCACCGGGACTCCCAGGGCGAATACACGGCTGACCGGAACTTGACTGAGTATATCCGGAATTGGGGCTCCAAGGTCTTCAATGCCTTTGACGACAAGGAAAACGAAATTGAGGAGAAGAATGAAGAGTTTACCGAGTCCCACCCGAAATTTGAAGCCAAAGTGGAAAAGGTGAAGAAGAAGACCAAGAAGCCGCGGAATTTTGGTGTCATCCAGCTCTCCATTCTCTTGACCAGCTTGATCACCTTGGTCCTCCTTTTCCTGGGGACAGGCTTCGTAACCTCCAGCAGCAAGCTGACCGTGGCCAGCGTCTTCTTTGAAGTTGCCAACAGGCAGATCACGGCGGGCAAGATCGTTCCCGCCTTGATTCTTTACCTCTTCCTGGCGGTTTTCCTGCTTTTGCCGGTCTTCATCATGCTGGCCGTCAGCCAGAATACCAGGGTTTCCCGGGTCCGGGCCTTCGCCTTGTCCCTTGTTGAAAGCCTGGTCTTGATCTACCTCTTTTACCAATTGGCCCAGACGACTAGCGCGACCAGCTACTTAAGCCAGGCTGTTTCCAGCTTGAAGAGCTATGCCGTGGCTATCGGCATTTCCGGCTACCTCTTGATCCTGGTCTCTTGCTTGACTACGGTTTTGGCCGGCATCAACATGTTCCAGCCAATGGCCAAGGCAGATCAAAATAACGAAGAATAGTTTTTGTTAGCAGAAAAAAGGCTGCTGGTCTGAGTGACCAGCGGCCTTTTCTTGCTATTTTTCTACTTGGAGATTCGTGAAAAACAAAAACTAAAGAGTGGAAAATTTGAATTAGTACAAAAGAAACACTAAAAAGAAAGTAGGTAATGTAATAAAGATTAAAAGAAAAAAGTAAAAGTGAGTGTAATTGAAAGAGATTGATTAAATTCCGTTTATTGCTTGTTTTGGTCAGTAAAGTCGATAACCAGGTGCTCGTTGACGAAGGCGTCCAGGCCCAAAGGACTGAGCTCGCGGCCGTAACCTGACTTCTTGACCCCGCCGAATGGCAGGCTGCCGTCAGTGATCCAGCGGCCGTTGATGACTGTCATCCCGGTTTCAATCTGGCTGGCTACTTCTTCAGCATGCTTGATATCACTGGAGATGACGGAAGAACCCAGCCCGTAGCTTGAGTCGTTGGCTAAGGCAATGGCTTCAGCCTCGTCTTTAACCTTGTAAACCACGCAGACTGGCCCGAACATTTCCTGGTCAAACATTGGGTTGTCCTTGGCCATGTCCGTCAAAATAATTGGCCGGCTGAAGGCACCTGGGGCGTCAATTTCCGGGTACTCGTAGTAAACCTTGGCTCCGCCGGCAATTGCCGCTTCAACCTGCTTGGCCAGCTTCTCTTTTGCGGCTTGGGAGTTCATCGGCGGCAGGGTAGTGGAGTCTTCTAGCGGATCGCCCCACTTAAGGCCAGAGTAGATTTCCTTCATGTCTGCCAAAACTTCTTCATAGCGGTCGGCCAAAACGATCATCCGCTTGGATGAGGTGCAGACCTGGCCATTATTGTAGCTGCGGGCGTCGCTCAAGGCTGCCTTCAAAACTGCTGGGTCAGCGTCGCTTAAGACGATGAAGGCATCGTTGCCGCCCAGTTCCATAGTGGACTTCTTCAAGTTCTTGCCGGCGTTTTCGGCTACGGACACCCCGCCTCTTTCAGACCCGGTCAAGGCCACCCCTTGCACGCGCGGATCAGCGATGACCTGGTCCAGTTGGCTGTAGCTGAGGTAGAGGTTGATCAAGCTGCCTTCCGGCGCCCCGCCAGCTTTCACGATCTTGGCGGCCAGGGCAGCAGAAGTTGGCACATTGTGGGCGTGCTTAAGCAGCATTGGGTTGCCGACCACGAAGTTCGGGGCAAAGACCCGGATGACTTGGTAAAGAGGGAAGTTCCATGGTTCACAGGCCATGATCACCCCGGTAGCCTGCTTTAAGTAGTAGGCGCGGCCGTATGGGTTGGGCAGGTCGACCGGCTTTAAAAGTTCTGGGCCGTGGTCGGCGTAGTAGTTGAGGATGCCGATGCAGATCTCAACTTCTTCCTTGGCCTCACTGAGCTTCTTGCCCATTTCCAGGGTCATGGTCTTGGCCATTTCTTCTTCCTTTTCCTGGAACTTGGCCGCGATGTCCTTCAAAATGGCTGCCCGGCTGCTCGGTTCTTCATGCCGCCACTTCTTGTAGAGGGCGTGGGCTAAGGCCAGAGATTCTTCAATCTGCTGGTCAGTCGGGTTCTCGTAGCTCGCGAAGACTTCATTGGTATATGGGTTCACTGATTCGTATTTTGCCATAGCTGTTTTCTTCATCCTTTCGAATTAAAAGTTGATCAGACCGGCCTTTAGCGCCAATCTAGTGTAAGATTCACAAATATCCCTCTCTCTAGTATAAACCGCTTTCTGATTTTTGGTATAGCTAAAGGCTGAAATAATTTTATTATCTGAAGGAATATTTTAACGGCAATTTTTTCAATTTTTTGGTAAAAATCTCTCCTTTAATGAAAAAATCCTGCCAGCATGGTAAAATATTTAAAAATTGAAAGGACGAGATTATGCGGATCAACGTTTTGCAGCACACCCCGAATGAGGGGCCGGGGGCCATCAAGGCCTGGGCCGAAGACCGGGGCAACAAAGTCTATGTTTACCATCCGGAAACTTTCGGTATTTTTCCGAAAGCTGATGAAACCGACATGCTGGTCGTTTTGGGCGGGCCGATGAGCCCGGGCGACGACCTGCCCTGGCTTAAAGAAGAACGGCAACTGATCAAGGACTGCCTCAAGCAGCACCTGCCGATTTTGGGCATCTGCCTGGGTGCCCAGCAAATTGCCATCTGCTTAGGCAGCAGCGTGCACCCGGCCGCCCACAAGGAAGTCGGCTGGGCTCCGGTCTACAAGCAAAGTGATGCTATTGCTGATTTGCCAGACAAGCTCCTGGCCCTGCACTGGCACCAGGACATGTTTGAAATGCCAGCTGGCAGCCACTTGCTCTATTCCAGCGACCTCTTGGCCAACCAGGGCTTTTTGGTCAATGGCAACGTGATCGGCCTGCAGTTTCACTTAGAGCCCTTGGCTGACAACGTCCGCGAAATCGTCATCAATGACGGCGCCTATGCCGAAAGCGGCAATGACTTACACCAGACACCAGCCGAGATTCTGGCCCAGCCTTTGCCAAGTGCCAATAAGCGCGCTATTTACACCATGTTAGATTATTTAAGCGTCCACTAGGAGGATTCATGACGGCAACTGCACGTATTTATTTAGGTTCATCTTTTCACCGCGACCACCATCAAGCCCGGGCCAAGCAGGTCCGCGAATATCTGGCGGCCAACCCGACGGTCGAGCACGTTCATTTTCCTTTTGACCAGCAGGTAACCGACCCGGCGGAAGACCCGAATGTTGGTTTTGGGGATGAACGGAGCCTCTTTTGGAAGCAGCAGACTTTCCAAAACGACATCAACGGCTTGTCCATGGCTAATTGCGGCCTCTTCCTTTACGACATGGATGAACTGGATGACGGCTGCGCCTTTGAAATCGGCTTTTTGCGGGCGCAGAACAAGCCGGTCATCATCGTACCTTTCACTAACCACCCGGAAAAGAAGCCGATCATGAACCTGATGCTGTCTGAAGGGGCAACGGCTTTTATCAAGGGCGACCAGGAACTGGAACTCTTGAAGACTTACGACTTTAACAACTGCCCATGCCGGCCGCTGACCGGTTACGGCACCATTTAAGGCAAAAATAAACGGTCAATCTCGCGATTGACCGTTTTCTTATGCTTTCTCTTCGAGTTCTTTGAGGAGCTTGCCGCCTTCTTTGAGGATAACCTCGTTTTTGTTCAAACGGGCGAAGGCCAGGGCGTCGTGCAGGTGTTCCAGGGTGGTATTTATGGACCGCTTTTGGGCCAGGTCGTCTAAGGCCAGCTGGTAAAGGACCCGGGCCAAAAAGTAGACCACATGATGTTCGGAAGCCAGCTCGTAGGCATAGTTGAGCAGGTCGTCAGCATGTTTGTACTGGCCGCTTTGCCCGTAGAATTCGCCGGCCGCCGTCAAAATGGACATGACCTGGAGTTCTCTCAAGCTGTCTTTGATTTCGACTTTCTTGATCTGGTCCAGGATCTGGTCAAAGTAATGAGAGGCCTTGCCTATGTCCTGGCTGGCATAAACCTGGCTGCAGCCTTTAAGGGCCAGGAGGCGGTAGATGTTGCCGGCCTTAAGGTTGTCGGTTGTCAGGATATTGTTGAAGTAGAAAAGGGCCGAGACTTCGTTGTGGTCCCCGTCCAGAGCCAGCTGCCCGCAAAGGTAGTTGTAGTGGAGAAGGTCTTGCTTGTCGCGGATCTTTTTCTCATTGACCTGCTTGAGGATCTTGCGGACCTGGTCATAGTCATAAGTGATGAAGCAGAAGTCCGCGGAAAAAAGCTTCTGGGCAATTTCGCTTTCCGTGCTGGTCAGCATGATGTCAGATAAGGAGATGTTCATCCGCTCGCAGAGCTGCTTGAGGATCTTGAAAGAAGGAATCTGCCCGTTGTTTTCGAACTTGCTCAAGGTTGACTGGGTGCAGATCCCATTGCAGAGCTCATTTTGCGACAGCTTGAGCGACTTGCGGATTTTGATGAATTTTTCAATGTTTATCATGGTTAATCGCTTCCTGTTTTCAGACTGAGGGCATAGTTGAGATAAGTTATGCTTTCCCTGAGATAATCCCGGCCGTAGTCCATGGCGTGGCCATGACCGGGGATGATTTCCAAGTCAACCTGGTGGCCGCGGCCAGCCAGGCGGCCGGCAAATTCAGTAACGCCGGCCAGGTCGGTCAGTTCAGCCGCTGAGTTCATCATGAGCAGGCGGCTCAACTTGGTATAGTCGTAGCTTTGGGCATCCAAGTCGGCCAAAAGGTCAGAGTCCTCGCTGCCGGCGTAGGTCAAGACAAAGTACTTGTAAAAGGCTTCATTGATGGCCTGCTGGGTGGTCAAGCCCAGTTCTTCCTTGCCATTGACTGAAGGCTTGACCTCTTGGTGGTCGGCCAGCCAGCTGCTGAAGTCGACAGGGGCTGACCAGGTGACCGTCGGGAAGCCGTACATGCCGGCGACTTTCAAGGCCAGGGTGCCGCCGGAGCTGGCGCCGATCTGGACGATGTTGTTTTCATCGCCCTCATCGGTGTAGTTTGATGCCAAAAGCCAGGCCGCGAAGTTAAGGGCATCCTCGTGGGCAGCTGGGAAATGGTCAGCTGGAGCCAGCCGGTAGTCGGGCACGAAGGTCATGAAGCCAGCGTTGGCCAGGTCGATTGCCACGTCTCTGATGCCATTTTTGCTTCCCCTAAACCAGCCGCCGCCGTGCCAGAGGATGAGGATTTTTGTCTGTGAGTCGGTATCGTTGGGATAATAGATGTCGGTCTTTAGGCCGTGCTTGAGGTCATAAGCGATATTGTTAACAGTCACAACCATAATCTCATTTTTCCTTTCTGATCTGATTTGAATTCTGATTTTTTATCCTAACTTAATTATATACTCAAAGCAATAACTTCTGCTTGCTTTTTGTCTTTTTTCGCAAGGGAAAAGAAGGCAGCATACATAAGTTTATTTAAAGCCCGAAGCAAACTAGTGTGGAGGGGGGAGGCTTTTTGCTAAAATTATCCTGGAATTTGTTTTTAGGGGGAAAAGACCATGAGTTACGAACAAAGCCGCAAGCTGATCAACCGGCTGACCATTATTTCAACCATCGTGATCATTGGCCTCTGCATCTATTGGTACCAGCTGGGGATTTTTACCAGCCAGGCCAAGATGAGCGCCTATTTGGCTGACAAAAAGATCCTGGGTCCCTTTATCTTTGTTTTGATTCAGATCATCCAGGTCGTGATCCCGATTATCCCCGGCGGGGTCTCCCTTTTGGCCGGGGTTGTCTTCTTCGGCGCTGGACCTGGTTTTATCTACAACTATATCGGGATCGTCATCGGCTCCTTGATCAACTTCTTCCTGGCCCGCTACTATGGCAAGTCCTTCATCCTGCACATCGTGTCGGAAGAGAGCCTGGAGAAGTATACCAAGTGGACCAAGAACCAAAAGAAGTTCAACTGGTTCTTCGCCATCTGCATCCTGGCCCCGGTTGCCCCGGATGACCTCCTCTGCCTTTTGGCGGGTCTGACGGAAATGAAGCCTTGGACCTACTTCTGGATCATCGTCCTCTGCAAGCCTTGGACCATCGCTGCTTACAGCCTGGGCCTGGTCTACGGGGCCCGCTGGATCATGAGGCTGATGTGATGGAGAGCGAGCGGATATATTTGCGGCCGGTCGGGTTAGGGGATGCTGACCTGCTTTTGTCTTGGGGGCAGGATCCCTACTACCAGAAAACGGCAGGCTTTGCCCACTACCGGAACATGCTTGAAGCTGAAGAAGGTGCCTTAGCTTACCAGAGACGACCGGCCAGTTACATGATTTGTTTAAAAAACGGCCAGGCAATCGGCTTGCTGGAACTCTACCCCCGGGATGGCCAGTCCCGGGAACTGGGCTTTCTTTTGGACAAAAAATTCCAGGGGCAGGGCTACATGACTGAAAGCATCAATTGTCTTTTGGCGGAAGCTTTTAAAGATCCGGAGATCAAGGAAATCTGGGCCGGCTGCCGGTCGGATAATTTGCGGCCTCAGCATTTATTGCAAAAACTGGGCTTTCGGCAGATGTATGAAGTCGATTACCGGAAAATTCCCCCTTTTTTGGATTTTTCGGCCAAGTATTATTTGCTAAAACGGACCGAATAGCATAGAATAGAGACAAACACGAAATCCTTAGACTGCCGACAGAGAGTCCGCGTATGCTGAGAGCGGACGGCGGTCGCTTCCAGATTTCATTAGTGTGGGCAATTAATCATTGCACGGCCGGGCACCGTTAGCGCCCAACTGAGTGCGGCTCTTTGAGCCGAAACTGGGTGGTACCGCGAACCGTGCGCCGATTCGTCCCAAGACTGGGACGGACCGGCTTTTTTATTTTTTCGGAGGTTATATATGCTGGATATTAAGGTCATTCGCGAGAATCTTGACTGGGCAAAGGAAAAGTTGGCAACTCGGGGCATCAAGCCTGAGCAATTGGATGAACTGGTAGCTATCGACGCCAAGCGCCGGCAAGCTATGGTAGAAGCTGAAAACTTGAAGGCAGAAAGAAACGAAGTTTCAAAGAAGATTGCTGCCGCTAAGCGGGAAAAGGCAGATGCCAGCGAAGCTATCGCCAACATGCGTGAAGTCGGTGCCAAGATCAAGGAATTGGACCAAGAAGTTGATGAACTGCAGGAAAAGCAAGAATACATCCTGCTTCGTTTGCCAAACTTCCCAGCTGACTCAGACCCAATTGGCCCTGACGAAAGCTACAACGAAGAAGTCCGCCGCTGGAGCGAACCAACCAAGTTTGACTATGAACCAAAGGCTCACTGGGACCTGGGCACTGACTTGAACATCCTGGACTGGGACGCGGCAAGCAAGGTTTCCGCAGCCCGCTTCGTTTACTACAAGGGTGCCGGCGCTCTCTTGGAACGGGCCGTTTACAACTTCTTCCTGGATGAAAACACCAGCGAAGGCTACACTGAAGTCATCACCCCATCCTTGGTCAACAACGACTCAATGCAAGGTACTGGCCAATTCCCGAAGTTTACTGAAGACGTCTACACCATCGTTGAAAATGACGACCCAGAAGTACCGCGGAACCTGACTTTGATTCCAACTGCTGAAGTTCCTTTGGTCAACTACTTCAGAGGCGACATCATCGATGGCAAGAACTTGCCAATCAACGTGACTGCTTTGTCACCAGCCTTCAGAAGTGAAGCTGGTTCAGCTGGCCGCGACACCCGGGGCTTGATCCGGATGCACGAATTCCGCAAGGTGGAAATGGTTAAGGTCGTTAAGCCGGAAGAATCCTGGAAGGAACTGGAAAACCTGACCCACAACGCTGAACACCTGCTGCAAAAGCTGGGTCTGCCGTACCGGGTCGTAGCCTTGTCAACCGGGGATGCATCCTTCACCAGTGCCAAGACTTACGACTTGGAAGTCTGGATGCCAGCCCAAGACACTTACCGGGAAATCTCATCCTGCTCCAACTGTACTGACTTCCAGGCCCGCCGGGCACAAATCCGTTACCGGGACGAAGACGGCAAGGTTAAATTGACCCACACTTTGAACGGGTCAGGCCTGGCTGTTGGCCGGACGGTTGCCGCTATTTTGGAAAACTACCAAAACGAAGACGGCACGGTTACCGTACCAGAAGCTTTGCGCCCATACATGCACGGCATGACCAAGATCACGCCAGAAGTTAAGTGGCACTAGTCATAAAGGAACTCCGCGGAGGGGTTCCTTTTTGCGTGGAAATTTTTTCTAAAAAACTTTTTGCAAAAGTGTAACCTTTCAGCTCCCTTAGGTGTCTATTAGGGTAGAGGAGATGAGGGCCTCGAAAAACAAAAAGTAAAAGGACGGAAAAAGACAGTGAGAGAAACTGAAATCATCGAGCAGTTCTTCGCCAGAGACGAAGCTGCGCTCACTTCAGTCCAGAGTGAATATGGGGCATATTGCTCAACGATTGCCCGCAACATCTTGCGGGATAAGGAGGACGTTGAGGAGTGCCTGAACGATACATGGCTGAAAGCCTGGAACACGATTCCGCCAAAGCGGCCGCAGAGCCTCTTGGCCTACCTGGGGCGCGTCACGCGCAACGGAGCCTTGAACATGGTCCGCGACCAAAACCGGCAGAAACGGGCTGGGGATCAATATACCGCCTCGCTGGATGAAATTGGAGAATCATCCGGCGCGGTCCAGGAGCAGCCAGAGCTGGAAGGGATTGAGAGCAGCGCTTTGACGGAGATCATCAATGATTTTCTGGCAGGCCTGCCAAAAGAAAAAAGAATTATTTTTGTTCAGCGGTATTTTTACATGGACGCCATCAGCGACATTGCCGCGGCTAACGGGATGACGGCATCGGCCGTTAAGGTAGCTTTGATGCGGATGCGGCGCAAGCTGGGCAAAAAACTGCAAGAAGAAAAGTTTATTTAAAGGGGATACTATTATGAAAAACACTGACTTAATGGATGCAATGGGCGGAATCAAGACTGAGTATATCGTGGAGGCAGCAGCCGGCCGGGGGCAAAAGAAGGTCGTTCCTTTGTCCGCCAAGCGCAAGCCGTGGGTCCGCCTGGTGGCAGGGATCGCGGCAGCGGCAGCTTTCAGCGTGATTTTGCCAAACACGAGTCCGCAGGTGGCTAATGCCATGCAGAACTTGCCAGTTGTGGGTAACTACTTCAAGCAGGTGACCTTCCGCGATTACCACTACGAAAGCCGCAAGCATTCAGCCGATATTTCCGTTGACAAAGTTGCTGTCAGCGGGGTGACCGGGCCGGCAGCCAAGGAGGCCAAGAAGAGCAGCCAGGCAGTCAACCGGGAAATTGCCAAGGAAACTGACAGTTTGACCAAGGAATTCAAGGCTTCTCTGAAGAAGGGTGGCTATGGTTCTTTGACAGTCAAGACTAAGCAAGTGACTAACAACCGCTACTGGTACGTGATCAAGCTGACGGCCGTGCAAACCCAAGCCGACAGCGGCGAAAGCAGCCGCTACTATGTCTTCAGCAAGGCCAGCGGCAAGCGGGTCAAGCTGGGCGACTTGTTCAAGAGCGGCAGCAACTACCAAAAGGCCATCAGCCAGAACATCATCAAGCAGATGAAGCAGGAGATGAAGGCTGACAAGAACAAGAGCTACTTCCTTAAGCAAAATGGCGACCCGGACGGCTTCAGCCAAATCAAGAAGAACCAGCAGTTCTACATCAACAAGAAGAACCAGGTGGTTATCGTCTTTAACCAAGGTGAAGTTGGGCCAATGTCCATGGGCAGCCAGAGCTTCGTTTTGCCAAACAAGCTGGTAGCCAAGCTGCAGAGATAAGTTGAGCAAGATAAGAAAAGAGAAAAGAAAAAAGAAAAAGAATACAAAAGAGAATAATGGAGTGAAGAAAATGGTGACTTAGGTCGCCATTTTTCTTTTGCCCAGTTTTTTAGAAAAAATCGCAGAAATTTTTCCGGCTTTTCCAGAGAAAAACAAGCAAATTAAGAACAATCTTCTGTTAAAAAAAGAAAAAATACAGCTAATCCGATTTATTGCAACTGGAAGAGAAAGGTGCGTAACAACAACACCGCCGGGTGCACCAATCATAAAACGAATGAAAAAGCAAATTTGACGAATCAAAAAAAGCTAGTATACTAATATTTGTTGCCGCGTGAGACAAGCAAGTCTCGCGGAGGCAAAAAGAAAATATCAGAAAGCTGTTGACAAGAAGTCGACAAGCGAGTAAGATATAAGACGTTGCGTCACTTGACGCAAGTTGGTACTTTGAAAACTGAACAAAGTTTCGCAGTGTGCGGGTCAAACAAAGTTTGATCCAAACAAATAAGCGAAGTCAATTCGCAAGCAAATAATCTGGAGCAGATTAAAAAGGCTCAATTTTCAAATTGAGAGTTTGATCCTGGCTCAGGACGAACGCTGGCGGCGTGCCTAATACATGCAAGTCGAGCGAGCTGAATTCAAAGATTCCTTCGGGATGATTTGTTGGACGCTAGCGGCGGATGGGTGAGTAACACGTGGGCAATCTGCCCTAAAGACTGGGATACCACTTGGAAACAGGTGCTAATACCGGATAACAACATGAATCGCATGATTCAAGTTTGAAAGGCGGCTTTAGCTGTCACTTTAGGATGAGCCCGCGGCGCATTAGCTAGTTGGTGGGGTAAAGGCCTACCAAGGCAATGATGCGTAGCCGAGTTGAGAGACTGATCGGCCACATTGGGACTGAGACACGGCCCAAACTCCTACGGGAGGCAGCAGTAGGGAATCTTCCACAATGGACGCAAGTCTGATGGAGCAACGCCGCGTGAGTGAAGAAGGTTTTCGGATCGTAAAGCTCTGTTGTTGGTGAAGAAGGATAGAGGCAGTAACTGGTCTTTATTTGACGGTAATCAACCAGAAAGTCACGGCTAACTACGTGCCAGCAGCCGCGGTAATACGTAGGTGGCAAGCGTTGTCCGGATTTATTGGGCGTAAAGCGAGCGCAGGCGGAATGATAAGTCTGATGTGAAAGCCCACGGCTCAACCGTGGAACTGCATCGGAAACTGTCATTCTTGAGTGCAGAAGAGGAGAGTGGAACTCCATGTGTAGCGGTGGAATGCGTAGATATATGGAAGAACACCAGTGGCGAAGGCGGCTCTCTGGTCTGCAACTGACGCTGAGGCTCGAAAGCATGGGTAGCGAACAGGATTAGATACCCTGGTAGTCCATGCCGTAAACGATGAGCGCTAGGTGTTGGGGACTTTCCGGTTCTCAGTGCCGCAGCAAACGCATTAAGCGCTCCGCCTGGGGAGTACGACCGCAAGGTTGAAACTCAAAGGAATTGACGGGGGCCCGCACAAGCGGTGGAGCATGTGGTTTAATTCGAAGCAACGCGAAGAACCTTACCAGGTCTTGACATCCTGTGACAAACTTAGAGATAAGTCTTTCCCTTCGGGGACGCAGAGACAGGTGGTGCATGGCTGTCGTCAGCTCGTGTCGTGAGATGTTGGGTTAAGTCCCGCAACGAGCGCAACCCTTGTCTTTAGTTGCCATCATTAAGTTGGGCACTCTAAAGAGACTGCCGGTGACAAACCGGAGGAAGGTGGGGATGACGTCAAGTCATCATGCCCCTTATGACCTGGGCTACACACGTGCTACAATGGGCAGTACAACGAGAAGCGAACCTGTGAAGGCAAGCGGATCTCTTAAAGCTGTTCTCAGTTCGGACTGCAGGCTGCAACTCGCCTGCACGAAGCTGGAATCGCTAGTAATCGCGGATCAGCACGCCGCGGTGAATACGTTCCCGGGCCTTGTACACACCGCCCGTCACACCATGGAAGTCTGCAATGCCCAAAGTCGGTGGGATAACCATTAGGAGTCAGCCGCCTAAGGCAGGGCAGATGACTGGGGTGAAGTCGTAACAAGGTAGCCGTAGGAGAACCTGCGGCTGGATCACCTCCTTTCTAAGGAAAACAGATGGATGGAGAGCAGAAATGCTAAGAGAAATCCATCAGTTACGGAAGCACACTGCAAAAGAAACTTTGTTCAGTTTTGAGAGTACCAACAATAAGAACTTGGGCCTGTAGCTCAGCTGGTTAGAGCGCACGCTTGATAAGCGTGAGGTCGATGGTTCAAGTCCATCCAGGCCCATTGAAATGCAAAGAAAAGTCTTTACATTTCGGCCAAGATGGAGTAACATCTTAAAAGTTGATATTTACGGGGGCATAGCTCAGCTGGGAGAGCACCTGCTTTGCAAGCAGGAGGTCATCGGTTCGATCCCGTTTGCCTCCATTGGCCGCAAGGCCAAGTTTGTACGTTGAAAACTGAATATCTTAATTCCAAGAAAAAACCGAGAATCATTGAGATCAATGAAAACATTGCAAAGCGACCGAGAGAGTTCGAAAGAACAAACTTGCAAGGTCAAGTGAAGAAGGGCGCACGGTGAATGCCTTGGCACTGGAAGCCGATGAAGGACGCGACTAACCGCGAAAGTCTTCGGGGAGCCGTAAGTAGGCTTTGATCCGGAGGTCTCCGAATGGGGGAACCCAGCATGTGCAGACATGCTATTCTTGTGTGAATACATAGCACAAGAAAGGAACACGCAGTGAACTGAAACATCTAAGTAGCTGCAGGAAGAGAAAGAAATATCGATTTCCCAAGTAGCGGCGAGCGAACAGGAAAGAGCCCAAACCGGCAGATTTATCTGCCGGGGTTGTAGGACTGAAACATGGCACTTCAGAGGATAGCAGAAGCGTTTGGGAAGACGCGCCAGAGAGGGTGAGAGCCCCGTAAGCGAAATCCAAAGAAGGCCTATCAGTATCCTGAGTAGGGCGGGACACGTGAAATCCCGTTTGAATCCGCGAGGACCATCTCGCAAGGCTAAATACTAACCAGTGACCGATAGTGAACCAGTACCGTGAGGGAAAGGTGAAAAGAACCCCGGGAGGGGAGTGAAAGAGAACCTGAAACCGTGTGCCTACAAGTAGTCAAAGCCCATTAACGGGTAATGGCGTGCCTTTTGTAGAATGAACCGGCGAGTTGCGTTAGTCAGCAAGGTTAAGTCAGAAAAGACGGAGCCGCAGCGAAAGCGAGTCTGAAGAGGGCGAGCAGTTGGCTGACGCAGACCCGAAACCAAGTGACCTACCCATGACCAGGTTGAAGGCGCGGTAAAACGCGCTGGAGGACCGAACCCACGTAAGTTGAAAATTGCGGGGATGAGTTGTGGGTAGCGGTGAAATTCCAAACGAACTTGGAGATAGCTGGTTCTCTCCGAAATAGCTTTAGGGCTAGCCTCGCAAAGAGGATGCTGGAGGTAGAGCTCTGTTTGGACTAGGGGCCCGTCAAGGGTTACTGAATTCAGATAAACTGCGAATTCCAGACATTTATGTGCGGGAGTCAGACTGCGAGTGATAAGATCCGTAGTCGAAAGGGAAACAGCCCAGATCACCAGTTAAGGTCCCAAAATTCATGCTAAGTGGAAAAGGATGTGGAGTTGCGCAGACAACTAGGACGTTGGCTCAGAAGCAGCCATCATTCAAAGAGTGCGTAATAGCTCACTAGTCGAGTGACGCCGCGCCGAAAATTTACCGGGGCTAAGCATGATACCGAAACTGTGGATGTGCATTATGCACGTGGTAGGAGAGCGTTCTAGCGGCGGTGAAGCATGACCGAGAGGACATGTGGAGCTTCTAGAAGTGAGAATGCCGGTATGAGTAACGAAAGACAGGTGAGAATCCTGTCCGCCGCAAGACTAAGGTTTCCTGGGGCAGGCTCGTCCGCCCAGGGTAAGTCGGGACCTAAGGCGAGGCCGAGAGGCGTAGTCGATGGACAACAGGTTGAGATTCCTGTACTGCACCGAATCGTTATGAGCGATGGAGGGACGCAGGAGGCTAGCAGCGCGTGGTGCTGGATACCACGTTCAAGCGTCAAGTCTGAGAGCGAGTCAAATGCTTGCTCTCATAAGGACAAGGCGTGATGAGGAGCGAAATTATAGTAGCGAAGGCTGCGACGTCACACTGCCGAGAAAAGCTTCTAGCCAGAGACGGTGCACCCGTACCGCAAACCGACACAGGTAGTCGAGGAGAGTATCCTCAGGTGAGCGAGAGAACTCTCGTTAAGGAACTCGGCAAAATGGCCCCGTAACTTCGGGAGAAGGGGCGCTGGTCGCAAGATCAGCCGCAGTGAAAAGGCCCAAGCAACTGTTTATCAAAAACACAGGCATCTGCAAAATCGTAAGATGAAGTATAGGTGCTGACACCTGCCCGGTGCTGGAAGGTTAAGAGGAGAGCTTAGCGCAAGCGAAGGTTTGAATTGAAGCCCCAGTAAACGGCGGCCGTAACTATAACGGTCCTAAGGTAGCGAAATTCCTTGTCGGGTAAGTTCCGACCTGCACGAAAGGTGTAATGATTTGGGCACTGTCTCAACGAGAGACTCGGTGAAATTATAATACCCGTGAAGATGCGGGTTACCCGCGACAGGACGGAAAGACCCCATGGAGCTTTACTGCAGTTTAATATTGGGTATCTGTCAAGCATGTACAGGATAGGTAGGAGCCGGAGAAGATAGGACGCCAGTCTTATCTGAGGCGCTGTTGGGATACTACCCTTGCTTGACGGATGCTCTAACTCAGGCCTGTGATCCAGGCCGAGGACAGTGTTTGACGGGCAGTTTGACTGGGGCGGTCGCCTCCTAAAGTGTAACGGAGGCGCCCAAAGGTTCCCTCAGAATGGTTGGAAATCATTCGCAGAGTGTAAAGGTAAAAGGGAGCTTGACTGCGAGAGAGACAACTCGAGCAGGTACGAAAGTAGGGCTTAGTGATCTGGTGGTACCGCATGGAAGGGCCATCACTCAACGGATAAAAGCTACCCTGGGGATAACAGGCTTATCTCCCCCAAGAGTTCACATCGACGGGGAGGTTTGGCACCTCGATGTCGGCTCGTCGCATCCTGGGGCTGAAGTCGGTCCCAAGGGTTGGGCTGTTCGCCCATTAAAGCGGCACGCGAGCTGGGTTCAGAACGTCGTGAGACAGTTCGGTCCCTATCCGTCGTGGGCGCAGGAAATTTGAGAGGAGCTGTCCTTAGTACGAGAGGACCGGGATGGACGCACCGCTGGTGTACCAGTTGTCTTGCCAAAGGCATCGCTGGGTAGCTATGTGCGGACGGGATAAGCGCTGAAAGCATCTAAGTGCGAAGCCCCCCTCAAGATGAGATTTCCCATTTCTTCAAGAAAGTAAGACACCTCAGAGACGATGAGGTAGATAGGCCGGGAGTGGAAGAAGCGTGAGCTTTGGAGCGGACCGGTACTAATCAGTCGAGGACTTGACCAAAAGAGCGAAGCAATGAAGGTTTTGACTTGGAAGAGATATTCAGTTTTGAGCGTGCAAGCTCAAAGAGAGTGCGGTGGCAATGGCAAGAAGGATACACCTGTTCCCATGCCGAACACAGCAGTTAAGCTTCTTAACGCCGAAAGTAGTTGGTGGGAAACTGCCTGCGAGGATAGGAAGCTGCCGCGCGAGACAAGAGTCAGATGGAAGTCTGGCTCTTTTTGTTTTATTTTCTTTTTTTGTTTTCTATTTGTCTAATTTTTACTGTTATTTGTACTGTTTCTGAGTAGAATAATATTGTAAGCGGTTAATATCTAGAATAAAAAATAGGATTAATAGGAAAACAGGAGAAAAAGATGAACTGCCGAACTTTTGTAAACGGGAAAATTTTTACCGGGGAAAATGAGACGGCCTTTACCGATTCAATTACGGTTGAAGACGGCAAGATCGTGGCTATTGGGGAAAAGGGCCGGGGGGAGATCATTGATCTTCAAGGTCAAACCGTCCTGCCAGGTCTGATTGACAACCATACCCACCCCAAGTACATTGCCGATGCCCTGCATGGGGCAGCTTGCACCCCGCCTTTGGTCAACAGTATTAGTGAGATGCAGGAAGCCCTCCGCCACACTCCGGAATATGGCCAGGGGCCGGACACCTGGATTGAAGGCTGGGGCTTTGACGAAAGCAAGCTGGCTGAACACCGGAGCCCGACCAGAAATGACCTGGACCAGGTGTCAACCACCCAGCCGATCTTTTTGTACCGGTCTGACTGCCACTCTTCAGTGGGCAATTCCCGGGCCCTGGAATTGGCAGGAATCGATGAAAATACGCCAGATCCAGAGGGCGGGAAGATTGAAAAAGATGCTTCCGGCCGGCCAACTGGCTTCATGCGGGAGGTCGCGGCCAGCCAGCTTTTGATTCGGGCCAAATCTGCCTTGTCTTATGAAAACGACGTGGCCAACCTGGTCAAGTCATCCAGCCACTACCTGGAAAACGGCCTGGTGGCCATCGGCGAAATGATGGGTCGCCTTCACCCTTACGCCACCCTTTCTTTGTACCAAGATGCCTACAAGCAGGGCTTTAAGCCTAAGTCGGCCATCTATTATGTGGCTGATGAAATTTCCGGACCCTTTGAGATCGAAGAGAGCGACCGCCTGCGGGTAGCCGGGCTCAAGGTCTTTATGGATGGCAGCATTTCCGGTGAAACGGCCTTGATGAAGGATGCTTTCCCATCTGGCAAAAAGGGGGTAGCCTTAACCAGTGAGGACCGCCTGCGGGAAATCATCGCTTATGCCAGAGAAAAGAAGCTGCAAGTCGCGGTTCATGCCATGGGCGACGCGGCTATTCAGCGGGTGATTGATGTTTGCCAAAATATGGACCCTTGGCTTGAAGGTCAGCCGTCAGTCAGAATCGAGCATGCTTCACTTTTGTCTGACTCCATGCTCAAGGAGCTGAAGGAGGCAAAAATTGGCCTGGCGGTTTCTACCCAGCCGATCTTCTTCTTCGCCGAAGAAGATTCCTACCGGCAGTTTTTGTCAGCAGACCAGCTGAAGATGGCCTACCGGATCAAGAGCCTGGCTGACAAAAATATTCTCTTCAGCCTCAGTTCAGACGCTCCATGTACTCCATGGGCTGAACCGGACAGTCCATTTTACGGAATCTACGCGGCAGTGACCCGGCACACGGCAGCAGGCGGCTTCATCAACGAAGATGAAGGTATTTCCGTTGCCCGGGCCATTCTGGCATACACCAGAGACGCGGCTAAGATGGGCGGCTTTGTCAACAACGGGACCTTGACCCCGGGCAAGGACGCCGACTTTGTCATCTTGGACAGAGACATCTTCAGCCAAAAGGCGGCTGACTTAGCCAAGGTCAAGCCGGCTTCCACCTGGATTGGCGGAGAAAAGGTCTGGAGCCAGGAAAAGAATTAATGTAATTAAAGAAATATAGGCAATAGAAAAGTCTTACCTTTGACAGGTAAGACTTTTTTGATCTGTGGAAAACTTGTTGATAATTTTTTAGTCAACGTCTACGCTTGGCGCGTCCTTGGTTAAGACAACAGACTTGTCCGGCTTGATGCCGAAGAATTCTTCCAAAAGCTTTTCCAAGTCGCTCATGGCTTCGTTAGCCCGCTGCGCCTGGTCAGCGTTGACAGATTCAATTACGATTACGCCCTTAGTTGAATCTTCATCCAGCATGGTTCTTTGGGCATCCCGCCAGTTGAGGCAGCGGCAGACGGCACCTTGGTCGTCGTACCAGGCAACTTCGCCTTCAAGGGTCGGTTCGTCCTTGTCAGCGCCGACTGGCTGGAAGGCCAGGCCTTCATGAACTTGACCCAGGTGCATGGTGCCGGCCAGCTTGTCTTGGTCTTCGATGCCGATTGGCACCCCATGAGCCAGGGAAACTGAGTTGTAGACATCAACCAATGGTGAAATCGGCCGCAAATCTTCGCCCTTGTCGATCCGCTTCAAAAGAGCTTCGATGGAAGCCCGGACGCCTTTCTTCTTTTTGAATTGCTGGTAGGCTTGCCGCCATTCAGCAACAACTGGGTTCTTGGCAAAAGCTGCGGCACCCAGGAAGTCTTCCGCCTTGTCGCTGCCTTCTCTGAGCAGCTTGCGCCGGCGGGCCAGATTGTCGTCAGTGTCGTGGTTGTCGATGCCGCTGACGAGCATGATGTTTACTTGCGCGTCAGGGAAGAGCTCCCAAAAGCTTGGGTCAACGGTAACTTTTTCTAACATGTTGAGCCTTTCTTTCTATAATAAAAGAGATAAGATTTTTCCTTACTATCCAATTGTACTATAAGCAGAAAGCTCCTTACCAGAGCTCATTGTCGCTGCCTCGCTTGACCCGGTAGCTTTCTTGCAGCAGACCGTCAAAAAAGTGCTGCAGGGAAATCTGCCCCCGTTCCAGCTCCTTGCCGTTTTGGTGCTGCATTTCCACGTGGATGTTCTGGTACTCAAAAAGGTTGTTGGCATAGTCCAGCAGCATTTCATTGTCCGGGTAGTCGATGCACATGGTGGCCAGATTGACGATCCCGATGTGCAGGGTCCGGCGGATCCGCTGGTAGATAACCTTTTTCTCCCGGCCGCTGATGCCAAAACTTTCTTCCAGGTCGATCTGGTCAAAGCTCATGTCCTTGTCGACCATCAAGCGGATGATCTTCATGATGTCTTCATAGCCTTTTTCAGATGCAATGCCCAAAAAGCGCAGGGTGTCAGTCACATG
This sequence comes from Lactobacillus sp. WILCCON 0059, assembly GCF_057197985.1. Lineage (NCBI taxonomy): Bacteria > Bacillati > Bacillota > Bacilli > Lactobacillales > Lactobacillaceae > Lactobacillus > Lactobacillus sp. WILCCON 0059. Next base: position 1,973,467 of record NZ_JBUBHN010000001.1, on the reverse strand, counting down.
GTCTATTTGCTGCCGGCGAGTGGTCTGCTGGCGGCCGGATGGATTGTTCAAGCTGCCCGAAAGTTCGCTGATCACCCGCATATTGCTCAAGAGCTGCAAGGTTGTACTGATAATCTTGGAAATATGGGCGATTTCCTCAGAATTGAGCTGGTGGTGGATGAAAAAGTCGCAACCGTTTTGGTAGGCAGCCGTGATCAAGGATTCTGACGGGGTATTGGCCGTCATAATCACCCGGGGCAGGATGTTGGCCTGCTTGAGCCGCCTTAAGAGGGTTAGGCCGTCAAAGGGTGCCAGATCATAGTCGACAACCAATACGTCAACTCTGAGTTGGCGGAGGTCGTCAAAGGTCCTTTGGGCATCGGTTGACCGGCCGACGACAATGTTTTCGAAGTTCCGCTCCAGGGCGTCACCAATTAGTTGTAAGTTCCTGGTGCTCTTGTTTGTGATATAAAAGTGCATTTTTGTATTTTCTCCCTGTTTTTGAAGCAAGTTGAAGTCTACTGAGTCAACTATCCAATTGTAGCACAAAGGAGACTTAAAATAAAAAAGTGTATAAACATGGTAAAAGTACCCAAGGGGCCGTATAAGCGGCCTTCTATTCACTTAAAAAATTCGATTATACAGTTCAGAAAAACTAATTAATTGATTTCTATTTTTTTCTGGTAAATCTTTTTGTTTTTTACTGTTGTGGTCTGAAAACGCTTTCTATAATGATAATCGTAAACAAGTGAAAAACACAAAACAATAGAAAACAGGAGGAAGCTATCATGGCTTTTAATTTACGCAACCGCAGTTACTTAACTCTCGCAGACTTCAACACTCGTGAAATGGAATACTTGCTTGACCTGGCAGAACAACTGAAGAAGGACAAGTACGCTGGTGTTGAACAACCTCGTTTGAAGGGCAAGAACATTGCTTTGATCTTCGAAAAGGACTCAACCAGAACCCGCTGCTCATTCGAAGTTGGTGCTCACGACCAAGGCGCTCACGTAACTTACCTTGGGCCAAGCGGCTCACACTTCGGCCACAAGGAATCAGTTAAGGACACTGCTCGCGTATTGGGCGGCATGTTCGACGGTATCGAATTCCGTGGCTTCTCACAAGAAGCAGCTGAAACTTTGGCTAAGTATTCCGGTGTCCCAGTTTGGAACGGTTTGACTGACGCTGACCACCCAACTCAAGTTTTGGCCGACTTCTTGACTGCTAAGGAAGTTTTGAAGAAGGAATACAAGGACATTAAGTTTGCCTTTGTTGGTGACGGTCACGACAACGTATCAAACGCTTTGATGCTGGGTGCCGCAGTTATGGGTATGGAATACCACGTTGTAACTCCTCCAGAACTGAACCCAAGCGAAGAAACTTTGGCAAAGGCTAACGCAATCGCTAAGGAAACTGGCGCCAAGATCGTTGTTTCAAACGACATCAAGGAAGGCGTTAAGGGCATGGACGTAATCTACGGCGACGTTTGGGTATCAATGGGTGAATCCGACGACAAGTGGAAGAAGCGGATCGAATTGCTTTCACCATACCAAATCACTATGGACGTTCTTAAGGCTACTGAAAACCCTAACGTTATCTTTGAACACTGCCTGCCAGCCTTCCACAACCTGGAAACTGAAGTTGGCCGCGAAGTTTACGAAAAGTTTGGCTTGAAGGAACTTGAAGTAACTGACGAAGTCTTCGAAAGCAAGCACTCAGTTGTCTTCCGTGAAGCTGAAAACAGAATGCACACCATCAAGGCTGTCATGGTTGCTACCTTGGGCGACTAATCAAGAAGAGGTGCTCTTATGTCAAAAGTTGTTGTAGCATTGGGCGGCAACGCCCTCGGCAAGTCACCAGCCGAACAATTGGAATTGGTTAAGAACACAGCTTCCTCACTGATCGGTTTGATCAGCGCCGGCAACGAAGTAGTTATCAGCCACGGTAACGGCCCGCAGGTTGGCCAAATCAACCTGGGCATGAGCTACGCTGCTGAACATGGCCAAAGCGCGGCCTTCCCATTCCCTGAATGCGGGGCAATGAGCCAGGGCTACATTGGCTACCACCTGCAGCAAAGTCTGCAAAACGAACTCCACAAGCGCGGCATGACCAAGGACGTGGCGACTATCGTAACGCAGATCGTTGTTGACCCGGCTGACTCAGCCTTCCAAAACCCAACTAAGCCGATTGGGGCCTTCTACACTAAGGAAGAAGCCGACTCAATCGCTGAAGACAAGGGCTACATCTTCAAGGAAGACGCTGGCCGCGGCTGGCGGCAGGTTGTCCCTTCACCGACTCCAAAGAGAATCGTTGAATTGAACAGCATCAAGACCTTGATTGAAGCAGATGAACTCGTTATCGCCGGCGGTGGCGGCGGGGTGCCTGTAGTTGAGACCGAAGAAGGGCTCAAGGGCGTGCCAGCCGTTATCGACAAGGACCGCTCCAGCGCATTGTTGGCAGACAATGTTGGCGCGGACAAGCTGATCATCTTGACCGCCGTTGACTACGTGGCAATCAACTTCAACAAGCCAGACCAAAAGAACTTGGAAAACATCTCTGTTGAAGAAGCCAAGAAGTACATTGACGAAGGTCAATTCGCTGCCGGCAGCATGCTTCCTAAGGTTCAAGCCTGCATGTCATTCGTTGAAGGCCACCCGGAAAGAGAAGCCATCATTACTTCTCTGTCAGGCTTAGACGCCGCTCTTGCTGGACAGTTGGGGACTGTTATCCACGCATAAGCACGTTAGCTCATCGACCGGTTTAAATTTTAGTGTAAAAATCTCTCTTTAAAAATTACGAACAACTAGTTAGTTAAGTCGTTAGTAGGTTGACTTGACGATTTATAACCACACAAATCATTAGGATATTAGGTAAATTAGCAATTATAGGAGTGTAAAGATCATGACAAGTCCTATTCATGTAACTTCAGAAATTGGTAAGTTGAAGACAGTTATGCTGCACAGGCCAGGGCGCGAAATCGAAAACATCACGCCGGATTCAATGGAACGTCTCTTGTTTGACGACATTCCATACTTGCCAATCGCGCAAGAAGAACACGACTTCTTCGCACAAACCCTGCGCGACAACGGTGCCGAAGTTATCTACACCGAAGACTTGGCTGCCGAAGCCTTGGCAGACGAAGCTGTCAGAAACGAATTCATTGAAAGACAAGTAGCAGAAGCTGGCTTTGTTGCCGGCGTAACTCACGACGCTTTGGTTGAATACCTTAAGGCTCTGACTCCAACTGAACTGGTAACCAGAATCTACGAAGGTATCCGCAGAGATGACCTGGAACTGACCACTCTTGACTTGGCAGCAGTGTCAGAAAACACTGAATGGCCATTCTTGATGGATCCACTTCCAAACGCCTACTTCACCCGTGACCCGCAAGCTTCAATCGGCGAAGGGATGTCAGTCAACAAGATGACTTTCCCAGCTCGTCAGCGTGAATCAATGATCACTGAATACATCTTGAAGTACAACGCTCGCTTTGCTGGCAAGGTTAAGGTATGGCGCGACAGAAACCACGAAAGTCACATCGAAGGTGGTGACGAACTGGTATTGAGCGACCACGTAGTAGCAATCGGTATTTCAGAACGTACTACTGCTGACGCAATTCAAGACATCGCTAAGAGCTTGTTCGCAAACTCTGACTACGACACTGTAATTGCCATCTCAATTCCGCACAACCACGCAATGATGCACCTTGACACGGTGTTCACCATGATCAACTACGATCAATTCACTGTTCACCCAGACATCTTGACTGAAGATGGCAAGGTTGACAACTGGGTACTGCACCCAGGCAAGGACGGGGAAGTTACCTTCGAACACCACACTGACATCAAGGAAGTGCTGAAGAAGGCCTTGGGCAAGTCAGAAATCGACCTGATCCCAACTGGCAATGGCGACCCAATCGTAGCTCCGCGTGAACAATGGAACGACGGTTCAAACACTTTGGCAATCGCTCCAGGTGAAGTTGTAACTTACAACAGAAACTACGTTTCCAACGCTTTGCTGAGAGAACACGGGATTCTGGTCCACGAAGTTCGCTCAAGCGAATTGTCAAGAGGTCGTGGCGGCCCACGTTGCATGTCTTGCCCAATTGTCCGTGAAGACATCTAATTGGTTTTTGAATCTAAAATCGCGGAGCTGGTCTATCGCTCAAGGGCTTAGACTATCTCCGCCTTTTTAGGTGGAAAGAGTATTTGGGAGGTAAAAATCATGGAAGAGAAAGTAAACAAAAACGGGATAGGCCTTGTTGGCCTGACCGCTTTGATCGTCAGTTCCTCTATTGGGACTGGGATCTTCGGCATTACCAGTTCCATTGCTTCATCTGCCGCTCCAGGGCCCGCTATTTTGTCCTGGCTGCTGGTTGGCTTTGGTTTCTTGATGCTTGTTCTGTCATTGAACAATTTGACTGAGAAGAGATCCGACCTTAAGGGTGGTATCTTCGCTTACGCCGGGGCCGGCTATGGCCCATTGGGTGAATTCATTTCCGGCTGGGCCTACTGGCTGAGTGCCTGGCTGGGCAACCTGGCCTTTGCTACTATGCTGATGAGCGCGATCGGGACCTTTATTCCGGTCTTCAAGGGCGGTTCAAACCTGCCATCAATCATCGTAGCCATCATCTTCTGCTGGGCCTTGACCTTCTTGGTTAACAACGGTGTTGAAAGTGCCTCATTCGTTAACACGATTGGTACTTTCTGCAAGGTTGTGCCATTGATCATGTTTGTTATCATCTGCATCGTTTCCTTCAAGGGCGGGATGTTTACCGCTGACTTCTGGGGCAGAGTTGCCAACAACCTGTCCAAGGGGACGACGACTGGTGGTTTGTGGCCACAGATGAAGGGGACTTTGATGACCCTAATCTGGGTATTTATCGGTGTTGAAGGGGCCTCAGTCATGGGCTCACGTGCCAAGAGCCTGAAGGAAGCTCAACAAGCAACCATGCTTGGTTTCGTCCTGCTTTTGGTCTTCTACATGCTGATCTCAATCCTGCCATACGGCTCACTTACCCGGGCTCAATTGGCCAGTGCTGCACAACCAGCTTTGGGCAGCGACTTGAAGATGATCGTCGGCGACTGGGGCGCTATGATCATCAACATTGGTTTGATCATTTCCACTATCGTTTCCTGGCTGTCATGGACTATGCTGCCAGCAGAAACCATGCTTTTGATCGCTGAAGACGGTGCTGCTCCTAAGTTCTGGGGCAAGCTGAACAGCAAGAAGGCGCCAACCAACTCACTGTTCACTACTGCTATCCTGCAGACCATCTTCCTCTTCTCCTTGCTCTTCACTGACAAGGCTTACGAATTCTGTTACACTTTGGCTTCAAGTGCCATCTTGTTCTCATATCTGTTTGTCGGCTTGTACCAAATGAAGTTCAGCCGTGAACGCAAGGAATGGGGCCAATGGACCTACGGTCTGCTGGCAGCCCTCTTCCAATTCATGTGCATGATTTTGGCCGGCTGGCAATACGTCCTGGTTGTTTCCTTGAGTTACATCCCAGGCTTGATCGTTTACTACCAAGGCGTTCGTGAACAAGGCAGAAAGCTCAACAAGAACGAAAAGATCACCTTTATCGTTATTGCAATCCTCTGCGTTCTGTCCATTGTTCTGATTGCCAACAAGACGATCGACATTATGTAATCGAAATTAAAATCTTTCCCAAAACAGCGGTTTTCCGCTGTTTTTTTGTGCTGTGGCTTATTTTTTCAAAATAAAAAAAGGAAAAAAGACTTGCATTCCTGGCTGAATACGATATACTAGTATTTGTGCTTACGGCCTATGCCGTAAACAAGTCATATGGAGGATTAGCTCAGCTGGGAGAGCATCTGCCTTACAAGCAGAGGGTCACAGGTTCGAGCCCTGTATCCTCCATCGAGTCGTTAGCTCAGTCGGTAGAGCATCTGACTTTTAATCAGAGGGTCGAGGGTTCAAGTCCCTCACGACTCATGGCCCTGATCTGCGGGTGTGGCGGAATTGGCAGACGCGCTAGATTTAGGTTCTAGTGTTTTCGGACGTGCGGGTTCAAGTCCCGCCACCCGTATTGTTTTTATAACATGCCGATTTAGCTCAGTTGGTAGAGCATCTGTCTTGTAAACAGGGGGTCGTACGTTCAAGTCGTATAATCGGCATTGTGCGGAAGTAGTTCAGTGGTAGAACATCACCTTGCCATGGTGGGGGTCGCGGGTTCGAATCCCGTCTTCCGCTTTTTATTATATATATGCCGGAGTGGCGGAATTGGCAGACGCACAGGACTTAAAATCCTGCGGTTGGTTTCAACCGTACCGGTTCGACCCCGGTCTTCGGCATGCTTGCACCCATAGCGCAACTGGATAGAGTGTCTGACTACGAATCAGAAGGTTGTAGGTTCAAGTCCTACTGGGTGCATAGATCCGGGAAGTGGCTCAGTTTGGTAGAGCACCTGGTTTGGGACCAGGGGGTCGCAGGTTCAAATCCTGTCTTCCCGATTTGTAATTTAATATTTTCCATATTGGTTACAGTATGGCGGTGTAGCTCAGCTGGCTAGAGCGTCCGGTTCATACCCGGGAGGTCGAGGGTTCGATCCCCCCCGCCGCTATTTTGTAAACTTGGACCTTTAGCTCAGTCGGTTAGAGCAGACGGCTCATAACCGTCCTGTCGTAGGTTCGAGTCCTACAAGGTCCATTTTTTGTCAGCGCGGGATGGAGCAGTCTGGTAGCTCGTCGGGCTCATAACCCGAAGGTCGTTGGTTCAAATCCAGCTCCCGCAATTGCTTTTAAATAAGCTGGCTCGGTAGCTCAGTTGGTAGAGCAATGGATTGAAGCTCCATGTGTCGGCGGTTCGATTCCGTCCCGCGCCATAAATTGAATATTTGCGGGTATAGTTTAGTGGTAAAACCACAGCCTTCCAAGCTGTTGTCGCGAGTTCGATTCTCGTTACCCGCTTATGGGCCTGTAGCTCAGCTGGTTAGAGCGCACGCTTGATAAGCGTGAGGTCGATGGTTCAAGTCCATCCAGGCCCATTGGAGTAATACTCAAGTGGCTGAAGAGGCGCCCTTGCTAAGGGTGTAGGTCGGGAAACTGGCGCGAGAGTTCGAATCTCTCTTACTCCGCTTGATAAAGAGCTGCCCTGCAGCTCTTTTTTTGTATCTAAGTCTAGAAATAAGAAAGAGAGCAGGGGAAAAGGCAAAAAAGTGGCTCTTTTTTTCTAAAAAAGGCTTGCAAAAGACAGGATTTTTCTGTATTCTAGTATTTGTTGACGCGCGAGCGTCGACGCAAGTGGCCTTTGAAAAGATTGAGAAAGCTGCTTGACAAGATGAACTTAAGCGAGTATCATCTTAAGAGTGCTTATGACGGCCCGTTGGTCAAGTGGTTAAGACACCGCCCTTTCACGGCGGTAACATGAGTTCAAATCTCGTACGGGTCATTGCCGGAAGGCAAGAATTGAATATTTTCTATCCATCATCTGGAGGATTACCCAAGTGGCTTAAGGGGACGGTTTTGAAAACCGTTAGACGGGGCGACTCGTGCGTGGGTTCAAATCCCACATCCTCCTTTTTATTATCGCGGGATGGAGCAGTCTGGTAGCTCGTCGGGCTCATAACCCGAAGGTCGTTGGTTCAAATCCAGCTCCCGCAATATGGTCCATTGGAGCAGTGGTTTATCTCGCCTCCCTGTCACGGAGGAGATCGCGGGTTCAAATCCCGCATGGACCGTTTGATGGCTCGGTAGCTCAGTTGGTAGAGCAATGGATTGAAGCTCCATGTGTCGGCGGTTCGATTCCGTCCCGCGCCATTGAAAATGGAGGAATAGCGAAGTGGCTAAACGCGGCGGTCTGTAAAACCGCTCTCTCTGAGTTCGGTGGTTCGAATCCACTTTCCTCCATAATAGGGATATAGTTTAAAGGTAGAACTACGGTCTCCAAAACCGTCGGTGTGGGTTCAATTCCTACTATCCCTGTTAAGAAAATATGGCGGTATTGGTGAAGTGGTTAACACACTGGTTTGTGGATCCAGCATACGTGGGTTCGATTCCCACATACCGCCCTAGCCGAAGGGCAGAAAAGAATAATCGTGGCGGTGTAGCCAAGTGGTAAGGCAGAGGTCTGCAAAACCTTAATCGTCGGTTCGACTCCGATCCCCGCCTTAGGCTTAACGGCCAAGTAGAATAGCATGGCGGTGTGGCGGAATTGGCAGACGCGTCAGACTCAAAATCTGGTGTCCATTACGGACGTATCGGTTCGACCCCGATCACCGCTATTCAAGTTTAATATTACGGCGGTGTGGCGGAATTGGCAGACGCGTCAGACTCAAAATCTGGTGTCCATTACGGACGTATCGGTTCGACCCCGATCACCGCTATTGCTTGAAACGACTCCTCTTGGGAGTCGTTTTTGTTTTATCTGTCTCCTTTTCCCTTCCCCTTTTCCCCTGCTGCAAATATGTTTTATTCTTTGTATTTTGGTTAAGAAATTTGCACCTCTTTTGCCGATTCTCTATAATGTCTTTTAGTATGGAGGTAATGAGCGCACATGAATATCGGTTTGTTTACAGACACCTACTTCCCGCAAAACAGTGGGGTGGCGACGTCGATCAAAACCCTTAAAGAAGCTTTGGAGGCCCAGGGGCACAATGTCTTCATCTTTACGACTACTGATCCCAACGTTGACAAGGACACGGTTGAGGCCAATATCTTCCGCTTCAGCTCCGTGCCCTTCATTGGCTTCTCTGAGCGGCGAATTGCTTTCCGGGGTCTGTTTGAAGCAGTCAAGGTGGCCAAGGAAGTCAACCTGGACATCGTCCACACCCAGACCGAATTTTCCATGGGCACAATTGGCAAGTACGTGGCCAAGCAATTGGGCATCCCTGCCATCCACACCTACCACACCATGTACGAGGACTACCTGCACTATGTCTTAAATGGCCACCTGCTCCGGCCGGTCCATGTCCAGCAGTTTACCAAAAGCTACTTGAAGAACATGGACGGCGTCATCGCACCCAGCCAGCGAGTAGCGGCTTTATTGACCCGCTACGGGGTGGAAATCCCCATGCGGGTGATTCCTACCGGGGTTGACCTGGACGCCATCAGTGCCCCGGACAAGGCTGATCTGCGGGAAAAATTGGGGATTGCCCCGGATGCTCAGGTGATCATCACCCTGGGCCGGGTAGCCGCGGAAAAGAAGATTGACCGTATTCTTCGGGTCATGCCGGACCTTTTGACGGAATTCCCTAAGCTGGTCTTCGTCATTGCTGGCGATGGGCCGGACGTGGACGTTTTGAAAGATCAAGTTGAACGCCTGACTTTGGAAGACCATGTAATTTTTGCCGGCAATATTGCTCACGACCAGGTCGGCAGCTACTATAAGATGGCAGACTTCTTTGTTTCAGCCAGCGACACGGAAACCCAGGGGCTGACTTATATCGAAGCCTTGGGCAGCGGGCGCAAGTGCGTGGTCTACAAGACCGACTACACCGACCAGGTCTTTGATGATCCGGCCTACGGCATGACCTTTGAAAGCCTGCGGCAAATGAAGGAAGAAATCGCGGCTTTCCTGCGGCAAGGCCGGAAAGAAATTCCGCCGCAATTATTGGAAAAGAAGCTGGAGGAAATCTCAGCCAGCCACTTTGCCAGCGAGGTCTGCAAATTTTACCAGTACGCGATTGACAACTATCAAGTGAAAAAAGAGGATAGCAATGATTAGAATCAACATGTTTTCCCAGGCGGACTCAGTCGCCGGGCAGGGCGTCGGGGCAGCCTACCTAGAACTGATCCGGCTTCTAAGGACCCACCTGGTCGATGACTTCTACGTGACCATCAACAAGTATGGCCGAAGCGACTTGACCCACTACCACACCATCAATCCAACCTACTTTGCCAACAGCTTCTCACCAGCCAGAGGCCGCAAGATCGGTTATGTCCACTTTTTGCCAGATACCCTGGAAGGGTCAATCAAATTGCCAGGAGTGGCTAAGAAGGTCTTCTATCAGTACGTGATCGACTTTTACAAGCGGATGGACCAGATCGTGGTCGTCAACCCGATCTTCATCGACAAGCTGACTGAATACGGCCTGGACAGAAACAAGATCCGCTATATCCCGAACTTCGTGGCCAAGAGCGAGTTCTATGAACAGACCCAGGCCAAGAAGAACGCCACCCGGCAGGAATTGGGCATCCCCCAGGACAAGTTCGTCGTCTTCGGTGACGGACAAGTCCAGGCCAGAAAAGGGGTCGATGACTTTGCCAAGTTGGCGGAAGCCAATCCCGACTACCAGTTTATCTGGGCCGGCGGCTTCTCCTTTGGCAAGATCACGGATGGCTATGACCACTTCAAGAAATTGGTCGAAAACCCGCCAAAGAATCTGACCTTTACCGGGATCATCGACCGGGAAAAGCTGGTTGACTACTTGAACATGGCCGACCTCTTTATCTTGCCGTCCTTTGACGAGCTCTTCCCGATGTCAGTTCTGGAAGCCTTCAGCTGCGGGACCCCGGTCTTGCTCAGAGACCTGGACCTCTACCGGGCCATCATCGATGGCTACTACTTGTCTGGCAAGGACTTTGCCGAAATGAACGAGCAGCTGCGCTTCGCGGCTACTCATCCGGAAGTCCTGGCCCGCCAGCAGGAGCTTTCCCGCAAGGCCAGCCAGCAGTACTCTGAAGACCACCTGGCTGAAATCTGGCGGGACTTCTACCAAGAGCAGTACCAGCTGGGCCGGGAATTGGGGCAGATCAGCTATGAATAAGAAAAATCTGTGGGGAGTTCTGATCGTCTTATTGATCAGCTCCCTTGTTTTATACTTTGACCTGCGGTCAACGCCAATGGCCACTTTAAAGGCGGCAGCCGGAGAGATCATTCCCTGGCGCCTGGCCCTAGTCTTTCTAGCCATGGCCCTGTCCTATGTCTGTGAAGCCTTGATCCTCCGTCTTTTGGCCAAAAGGCCGGGGACAGCCAAGCGGAGCTTCTGGTCTTATATGCGGATTCCACTCATTCAGGCCCTTTTCAACGGGATCACCCCGATGGCGACAGGCGGGCAACCGTCGCAATTAGCAGCCATGGTGGAAATGGGCATGGCCGGCGGCCGGGCAACTTCAATTTTGATGATGAAGTTCATCTGCTACCAGCTGGTGGTCTTATTTGCCTACTTGACTGCCTTTATCTTTGGCTTTCACTTTGTGGCTGGCAAGTTCGCGGCTTTGGCCATCTTTATTTTCCTGGGCTTTGCCCTCCACGTTTTCTCAATCATCCTGCTCCTGCTAGCCATGTTCGCCCATGACTGGACGGTTAAGGCGGTTAAGAAGCTGATGAAGCTTTTGGGGCGGATTTTTGGCCAGGAAAGGGCCCAAGCTTGGGAGAAATCGACCCTGGAGCAAGTGGAAAGCTTCTACCAGGAAAGCCAGGCCCTCAAGGCGGAGAAGAAAAAGCTCTGGGGCGTGGTGCTCCTAACGATTGGACAGCTTCTTTGCTACTACTCAGCTCCATATTTGACCTTGCGGGCTCTGGGCCAGCCGGTTGACTATGTCCAGGTGACCTTGATGACGATCTTAATCATCATGTTCATGGCCGTGATCCCCTTGCCTGGGGCCAGCGGCGGGGCGGAATTCAGCTTCCAGACCCTTTTTGCCAGCTTCATCAGCCAGCCGGGGGTGGTCGTTTTGGCCATGTTCTTGTGGCGGTTCGCGACCTACTTCTTTGGCATGATTCTCGGCATCTTTGGCTGGTCCTTCAAGCCGGCTAAGTTGCGGGACTGATTTTTTCGAGGTGAAAGAAATGCAGAAAATCAAGGCATTTGGGACCTGGCTTAGGACCTCTAAGAACGGCTTCTTTGCCCTGGCGGTCTTCGGCTACTGGCTCAAGTGTTACCTAATCTATCTGACCAAGTTTACCCTGGGGGCGACGGGGCCGATGCAGAACTTCCTCTTGCTCATCAACCCCATTCCGTCGGGGATGCTGATTCTGGGTCTGGGGATGCTGATGAAGGGGCGCAAGTCCTACTGGACCATGATTGTCCTGGACTTTCTCTTGGCCACCTGGCTTTTTGCCAACATCCTTTACTACCGGGAATTCTCCAACTTCCTCTCTTTCTCTTTGCTGCAGAATTCGGGCAGTGCTTCGGAGAATTTGGGCAAAAGCATTGCCGGCATCCTCAAGGGCAGTGACTTTTTAGCCTTCGCTGACCCCTTGATTTTGCTGGGGCTTTTATTGGGGAAATTTTTCAAAATGGACCTCTACGCCCAGTCCTGGAAAAGGAAGGTCGCGATTGAACTGACGGCCCTCATCTTGATGGGGGGCAACCTCCTTTTGGCCCAAAAGGACCGGTCAGGGCTGCTCACGCGGACTTTTGACAACAACTACATCGTCAAGTATTTAGGGATCAACGAATATGCCCTTTATGACGGGATCAAGACGGCCCAGACCAATGCCCAGATGGCCAATGCCAAGGTGTCGGATTTGAGCTCGGTCAAAAAGTACCTCAAGGCCAATTACGTTCAGCCAAACTCAGCTTATACGGGTGCAGCCAAGGGGAAAAACGTCATCGTCATCCACCTGGAAAGCTTCCAGCAGTTTTTGATCGGCTACAAGTGGAAGGGCAAGGAAGTCACGCCTAACTTGAACAAGATCTACCATTCCAAGCATACCCTGGCTTTTGACAACTTCTTCAACCAGGTGGGGCAGGGGAAGACTTCTGACGCGGAACTGATGCTGGAAAACTCCCTCTTCGGGGTCCAGTCCGGCTCAGCCATGTCGACTTACGGGACCAGCAACACTTTTGAATCCATGCCAGCCATTTTAAAGCAAAAGGGCGGCTACACTAGCGCCGTCATGCACGGGGGGACGGGGTCCTTCTGGAACCGGAACAATGCCTACAAGTCTTTTGGCTACGATTATTTCGCATCCTTGAACTACTACCAGTACCAAAACAGCTGGTACTTGGGCTACGGTTTAAAGGACAAGATCTTCTTCAAGCAGTCGGCCAAGTATATCTCTGAACTGCCCCAGCCTTTTTACCTGAAGATGATCACGGTCACCAACCACTATCCATATACCCTGGACAAGCAGAACCAGTCGATCAAGAAGACCACGACCGGTGACAACACGGTTGACGGCTACGTGCAGACGGCCCACTACCTGGACCAGGCGATCGGTGAATTCATGACCTGGCTGAAGAAGACCGGCCTGGACAAAAAGACCCTCTTGGTCTTCTACGGAGACCACTATGGGATTTCCAACAACCACAACGAGGCCATGGCCCAGCTGACCGGCAAGAAAAATTACGGTGAGTTCGACGACCAGCAGCAGCAAAGAGTGCCGCTCATGTTCTACTCAAGCAACTTAAAAGGCGGCATCAAGCATACCTATGGCGGGGAAATCGACGTGATGCCAACCCTGCTCAACCTGCTGGGGATCAAGAGCAAGGACCTGATTTTATTTGGTCATGACCTTTTAAGCAAAAAGAACCCGCAAGTTGTGGCCCAGCGAAACGGGAACTTTATTACCCCGGTCTACACCAAGGTGGGGAGCAGCTACTATTACACTAAGACGGGCAAGAAGGTTACGAATGCCAAGGAAAAGAAGGCCTGCCGCTTGATCGCCAACCAGGTTTTGACCCAGCTGACCCTGTCTGACCGGGTCGTCACCGGGAACTTGCTCCGCTTCTACCACCCATCCTGGTTTACTCCGGTCAAGACCAGTGACTACGACTACAACAAGACCGACTCTTTAAAGAAGCTGGAGGAAGCCGGAAAGAGCAAGACCAGCTTAAAGAGCCAGCTGGGCAAGAAGGACGCAAGCAGTCTTTATAAAACTGACGCGCCTGAACTGAAAAAAACTAAGACAAAGTAAGTCTATCTATGATAGAATAGTAAAGTAATTGTAGAATAAATTGGAGGCAGTGCATTGTACAACTTTATTATGACGCTGTTGATCATTGTTTCAGTGCTGATCATAATTGCGACAATGATGCAACCACAGAAGCAGCAAGATGCCTTGAACGCTTTGTCAGGCGGTGCCGTCTTTAGCGGCCAGACCAAGAAGCGGGGCTTTGAAGCCTTTATGGAAAAAGTGACGTCAGTTCTACTGGTATTGTTCTTTGCTTTTTCGATTATTTTGGCAATCCTGTCTTCTAAATAATCATTAACCTCCCGATCACTTGCTTGATGGGAGGTTTTTTTTAACGAAAATACAGATGGAGAAAATAATGGCGCAAAATGAGACTGTATTGGCGGGCGTGCTGGAGATCTTCCGGCACAACCCGCAAAAGCAATTCAGCGTTGACCAAATTGAGCGGCAGGCCCGCCGGGACCGCTTGGGCAACTTTACCGACCTGGTCAAGGCCCTGGCCTACCTGGAGCAGGAAAAGCAGATCATCACTGATGGCAACGGCCGCTACCAGCTGGCCCAGGAAAATACTGAAGTTGAAGGGGTCTTCCGGGCCAACGACAAGGGCTTTGGCTTTGTCCGTTTGGATGATGAAGAAGCCGATGACGTGTTCATCAACTCTGACGCTACCAAGCTGGCTTTAGACGGGGACCGGGTCAAGGTCAAGATCACGGCCGGCGGTAACCCTTGGAACGGGAAGGGGCCGGAAGGACAGGTTGAAGAAATCTTGGAGCGCGGGGCCAGCAGCATTGTCGGCGAATACACGCCTTTAGAAGACCTGCAAGTCAAGATCAGCCACTTTGCCGGCTACGTGATTTCAACCAACAAGAAGTTCAAGAAGTACCGGGTCTATGTATCAGAAAACGGCTTGATTCCGCAAATGGGGGACATGGTCAAGGTATCTCTGAAGACCTACCCGACTGAAGACTTGCCAGACCAGATGACCGGGGCAGTTGTCGAAATTATCGGTAACAAGAACGACCCAGGCGTGGATATCATGTCCATTGTGGCTGAACACGACATCCGGACTGAATGGCCAGAAGATGCCTTAGAGCAGGCTAATGCCATCCCGGACCACGTAACTGAAGAAGAAAAGCATGAACCAGGCCGGCGGGACATCACTGACCAGCCAGCCGTCACGATTGACGGGGATGACTCCAAGGACTTTGACGACGCGGTCGTTTTGTGGAAGCTGGACAACGGCAACTACCATCTGGGCGTCCATATCGCTGACGTGGCCCACTATGTTAAGGAAGGAACTCCACTAGACCGGGAAGCTTTTGCCCGGGGCAACAGTACCTACTTGGTCGACCGGGTTATTCCAATGCTGCCGTTCAGACTGTCCAACGGGATCTGTTCCTTGAACGAAGGCGTTGACCGTTTGGTTCTGTCCTGCGACATGGAAATCACCCCGGAAGGTGAGCGGGTATCTTATGATATCTACCCGGCCTTGATGCGGTCCCACGGCCGATTGACCTACAACAAGGTCAACCAGGCCTTGCGCGGCGACGTGCCGGACAGCGACTTGGAAGACAAGTATGTCAAGGTGCGGCCAATGCTTAAGGACATGGCGGCCTTGCATGAAGCCCTGTATAACCAGCGCCATGCCCGGGGGGCCATCGACTTTGAAGAACCAGAAGCCAAGATCATCGTGGATGAAAAGGGCAAGCCGGTGGATATCGTCCTGCACAGCCGGGGGACGGCCGAAAAGATGATCGAATCCTTCATGCTTTTGGCCAATGAAACGGTAGCGGAAGCCTACTACAGAAAAAAGGTGCCTTTCCTTTACCGGGTGCACGAAACGCCGGAAGCTGACCGGATCAGCAGATTTTTTGAATTCTGCAGTGCCTTCGGCTTGAACGTCAAGGCAGATCCAAACGACATCAAGCCGCTGGACTTGCAGAAGGTGGTTACCAAGACTTTGGGCACGCCGGAAGAAGCGGTTGTCCAGATGATGATGCTGCGGAGCTTGAAGCAGGCCCACTATTCAGAAGATCCGCTGGGGCACTTCGGGATCGCGGCCAAGTACTACACTCACTTCACTTCCCCGATCCGCCGGTATTCAGACACCATGGTCCATCGGATGATCCACGCCTACCTGGAAGAAGGAACAGGCGAGGAAGTCAAGGAGCACTTTAAGGAAGAACTGCCAGAAGTAGCTGACCAGACTTCAACCCAAGAGCGGCGGTCAATCGACACGGAACGGGCAACCAACGACTTGAAGATGACCGAATACATGGCTGACCAAGTTGGCAACAAGTTTGACGCGGTCGTTTCATCAGTCACCAGCTTTGGGATGTTCGTTCAGTTGGAGAACACGGTGGAAGGTTTGATCCACATCTCCAACTTGAAGGACGACTACTACTCATACGATGAAAAGACCATGACTTTGACCGGCCGGGCAACCCACAAGAAATATAAGGTAGGGATGCCGATCAAGGTTGTCTTGACCAATGCTAATGTTGAGCAGCACCAGCTGGACTTTGAAGTTTACGATCCAGATGCCAAAAAGCGGGCCCACAATGACCGCGGGATGGGCAGAAGAAACGGGGACCGGAACTTCAAGGGCCGGCGCAATTACGGCGGCCGCGACAAGAGCGGTGACAGACGCCACAAGCCAAGCCGCAACAACCGCGGCCAGCGGCTGGGGCAAAGCGAGCGAGGCAATCGCCGGCGGCCAAACCGCTAGAAAGTAAGCGGGAGGATTTTTTATGAAACAAAAAGCCAAGGATGAAAATGTCCTCGCGCAGAACCGGCAAGCCCGGCACGACTACTTCATCAAGGATACTTATGAAGCCGGGATTGCTTTGACGGGGACGGAAATCAAGTCAGTCAGAGCCCGGCATGTGACCTTGCGTGACGGCTATGTGCAGATCATCAACGGGTCGGCCTTCCTGGAAAATGTTCATATCGATGAATATAAGGAAGGCAACCGCTACAACCATGACCCGCTGAGAAGCCGCCGACTCCTTTTGCACAAGAAGGAGATTGCCAAACTGGCCGATGTGAAGGCCCAAAAGGGGATGACCATCGTGCCGCTCAAGGTTTACTTGAAGCACGGCTTTGCCAAGGTCTTGATTGGCGTAGCGCAGGGTAAGAAGGAATACGACAAGCGCGAAACGATCAAGAAGCGCGACCAGGACCGGGAACTGCGCAGAAAATACAGAATTTAGGAAATCCGCCGGAAGGCGGATTTTTTGTATTCACGTATACTTATCTACATATTAAGCTTTCAAAAAAGTCCTTGAAAAGGCCAGCATTAGTTGTAGAATGGATATAAGCAAAAAAATTAGTTTAGAGTGATAGAAAGAGGATAGCAATGGGTTTTTGGATGATGCTTTTGTCTGGCTTGATTGGTCTGGGCTTGGTAATTTTTGGGGTTGAAAAGGATATGCCAAAGGGGCAGAAGATCATTTTTTGGGGGATCGGTGCTGCTCTGCTGATCTTCGCTGTGGCCTTGGCTCTGCCAAATGGTCTGCAGCTTTAGTTAACTAAATTAAGTCAATCGCGAGGTACTGGCAAGACCAGTGCCTTTTTTCTTTGCAAAAATTCTTCCAGCTTGCTTTCCGAAATATTTTTCGCCCTTGCGAAATACTTTTCTCAATCTGAAATATGGTCCGTTGTTTTCGTAAACGCTTTACATATCTGGAAGCGGTGACATAATTAAAGTGTAAGCTAGCTCACGGGAGGTCGGGGCGCCTGAAAGGCCCCATGTGATGAAACAATGTCTTTTGTAAGGAGCAATTGATTTATGTCAGACAAGAAATTTTCAGTAGTTATTGCCGGCGGTGGCAGTACCTTCACCCCTGGCTTTGTCATCAGTCTCTGTGCCAACCAAGACAAGCTTCCCCTGCGGAAACTGAAACTGTACGACATTGATGCTGACCGGCAAAAGAAGATCGGTGACGCCTGCGCCATCATCGTCAAGGAAAAGGCACCGCAAGTCGAATTCGAATATACGACTGACCCGGAAGAAGCCTTCACTGACGTTGACTTCGTCTTGGGCTCAATCAGAGTCGGCAAGTACGAAATGCGCAGCCAGGATGAAAAGATTCCTTTGAAGTACGGGGTCAACGGCCAGGAAACTACCGGCCCCGGAGGCATGGCCTACGGTTTGCGGTCAATCCCGGCCATCATTGAAATCATCGACTTCATGGAAAAGTACTCGCCAAACGCTTGGATGGTCAACTACTCCAACACGATCGCGATTGTTTCTGAAGCCTGCCGGCGCTTCCGCCCGAACTCCAAGGTCGTCAACATCTGCGACATGCCAATCGATGACATGGGCAGAATGGCTGCCATTGCCGGGCTCAAGAGCTTCAAGGACCTCGACTTTACCTACTACGGCTTGAACCACTTCGGCTGGTGGAAGAGCGTCACCAACAAGAAGACCGGGGAAGACCTGATGCCGCTTTTGAAAGACTATGTCAAGAAGAACGGCTACTATGTGGGTGGAGACTTCGACAAGGAAACCGAAGCCAGCTGGGTCGCAACTTTCAAGAAGGTTGCTGACTGCTACGCCTTGGACCCGACGACTCTGCCAAACAACTACATGCAGTACTACTACTTCCCGCAATACGAAGTGGAAAACGCCAACCCGCACTACACCAGAACCGATGAAATCCTGGAATACCGGCAAAAGATCGTCTTCGGTGAATGTGCCCGGATCGTCAAGGAAGGCACGGCCAAGGGCAACCTTTGGGAAAGCGAAGTGCACTCCAACTACATCATTGACATCTGCCACGCGATTGCCTTCAACACCCACGAGAAGTACCTGGCCAACATCCCGAACAACGGGGCCATCAGCAACTTCCCAGACGACGCCATCGTTGAAGTGCCTTGCCTCTTTGGCTCAGACGGCGTGCAACCATTGGTAGTTGGTGAAGCCGGCCGCTTCCAATTAGGTCTGATGATGGAACAAGTTACCTGCGAAAAGCTGGTTGTTGATGCTTATGAGCAAAAGTCCTACATCAAGATGCTGCAGGCCTTTGCCTTGAACAAGACTGTTCCAGACGCTAGCGTTGCCAAGAAGATCCTGGACGACATGATGGTCGTCAACAAGCCTTACTGGCCGGATTTGAAGTAGTCAGAATGAATTGAAATAAGAAACAACAAGCAAGATACTTGCAATAAGCAGCAAGGGAGGAAGATTGCTTATGATGCAGAAACTGCAGAAATTCGGGGCGGCTATGTTCGTGCCTGTCCTGCTTTTCTCTTTCGCCGGTATCGTGGTTGCCTTGACCAGCCTGTTCAACAACCCGTTGATCTTTGGCTCGCTGGCAAACACTAATACCTTCTGGTACGGTCTTTGGGACACCGTTCAACAAGGTGGCTGGACCGTCTTTAACCAAGTCGACATGCTCTTCGTGGTCGGCCTGCCAATCGGGCTGGCTAAGAAGGCCCATGGGCGGGCAGCCATGGAAGCCATCGTTACCTACTGGACTTTCAACTACTTTATCGCTGGTTTTCTGACCCACTGGGGCGCCTTCTTCGGCCTTAAGGACTACGTCAAGACCCAGATCGTGGCCAACTCAACCAACAATGGTTTGACCATGATTGCCGGGATCAAGACCCTGGACACCAGTATCGTTGGTTCCCTGGTCATTGCCGGTATCGTGGTTTGGCTGCACAACCGCTACTTTGACAAGAAGCTGCCGGACTTCCTGGGTACCTTCCAGGGCTCAGCCTTCGTTGTCATCCTGGGCTTCGTGGCTATGTTCCCAGTTGCCTTCCTGACCTGCCTTATCTGGCCAAAGGTGCAAATGGGTATCACTGCTTTGCAGGAATTCATGGCTTCCAGCGGCTTGATCGGGGTTTGGATCTTCAACTTCCTGAACCGGGTTCTGATCCCAACCGGCCTGCACCACTTGGTCTACATTCCATTCCAATACGGCCCAGCCGTTGTTGCTGGGGGGCTGCAGCCATGGTGGCTCAAGCACTTGACTGAATTTGCCGAAAGCACCAAGAGCTTGAAGAGCCTGGCTCCAAACATGGGCTTCATGCTTTACGGGAATGAAAAAGTCTTCCTTGTGCCAGCCATCTGCCTGGCCTTCTACCACACCGCCAAGAAGAACAAGAAGAAGCAGACTTCAGCCTTGCTTTTGCCAGCTGCTTTGACTTCATTCCTGGCTGGGATTACCGAACCTGTTGACTTTACCTACCTCTTCGCGGCTCCAATCCTCTGGGTTGTCTACTCAGTTCTGGCCGCAACCATGAACACGACCATGTACATCTTCGGCGTTGTCGGCCAAATGACTGACGGGGCCATCGGGATTGCTTCTATGAACTGGCTGCCACTCTGGGCTAACCACTGGCACACTTACATGGCCCAATTCATCATTGGTCTGATCTATGCCGTTATCATCTACTTCGTCTTCCGCTTCATGATCGTCAAGTTCAACTACGCTACTCCAGGCCGGGAAGCTGACGACCAGGAAGTCAAGCTGATGAACAAGAAGCAATACAAGGAAGCCAAGGCTGCTGAACAAGCAGCTGAAGCTGCCGGGCAAAACTCCTCTGACCCATACATCGCCAGAGCTACGGCTTACACGACTCTCTTGGGCGGGCCGGAAAACATTGCTGAAATCACTTCCTGCGCTACCCGTTTGCGGGTAACTGTCAAGGACCCTGACAAGGTCGGTGCCGACGCTGCCTTCAGAAAGAACCAGGCAGTCGGGGTTGTCCGTCACGGTTCAGCCATCCAGGTCATCGTTGGTCTGGACGTTGCCCAAGTTCTGGAAAGAATTGAAAGCATCATCGCCGACAGCGGCAATACCGTTGCCAAGGCTGAAGCCGATCCTGACGAAGAAAAGGCTACCGGCTACCTGGACCTGCTGGGCGGCAGAAGCAACATCAAGGACTTGACCTCCTGCTCAACCAGAGTAAGAGCCCACGTCTTTGACACTAAGAAGGTCGCTGCTGACGATGACTTCAAGAAGGTCGGGGCCAGTGCCGTTGAAAGACGGGATGACCAGGAAATCGACATCGTGGTCGGCCTGGAAGCTGAACGAGTTGTCGATAAAATGAAAGAAATTATGTAAGTAGTGTAAGCCTTTTAAATTGGTCTGAAAGCGTAAAAGTGCTATTCTGTTAACTAGGTGAAAACGTCAACAAGTTAGCAAGAGGAGACTTTTATGGCAGGACTAAAAGCACGAATCGTGGACAAATCAAGCGATCTCAATCCATCGGATAAGAAGATCTTGAATTACTTGCTGAACAATGCTGCTGAATGCAGCGAACTCAGTCTGGCGAAATTGGCCAAGAAACTTTATGTTTCAGAATCGGCCATTTTTCGCTTATGCAAGAAGATCGGTCTAAGTGGCTACAGTGAATTGAAATACGAGCTGGCGGATTTTTCCAAGGGGGAGAAGCAAATGGTCAAGCAACAGGATACCTTTGCCGAGCGCCTGGTCAAAAATCTCCGTTCAGAGCTCAGCTATTTCAGAACTCTGGATTTTGAAAGCTTCTATTCGACCTTAAACCAGACGAAAAATATCTACATTTACACCACCGGCTGGCAACAGGCATCAATCGCCAGTTATCTCTCCAACCAGCTGTTGGTGAATGTGGGCAAGCCGACGGTCATCATGCCGTCAGCGATTAGTGAATTGAAGATGTCGAAGAATTGGCTGCAAGATCATGACCAATTGATCGTGATTTCCTTCTCCGGGGAAGATCCCGACTTGTGCCAGCTCCTAGAAGAGCTGCACCTGGTCAACGCGGATTTGACGATTACTTCGCTGACGACCATCAAGGAGAGCCGGCTGGCCAGCCTGTCTGACTACAGTCTCTTTTTCCAGCCAAGTCTCTTCCATGAGAGCATCAGCACCAAGAACTGGGCTTTTAGTCCGGCTTACATAATGATTGATTTATTGATTAACGGCTACTGCGAGTGGCTGAGAAAAGAGGATGAATAATGCAGGAGAAAGCTTTGAATTGGCTGGACAGGTTGACCAAGTCAGCAGGTCTGACGCCGAAAAGAATTTTAAAGATCTACACCTTTGTCCTCTTTTTCGCCCCGCTGGCCTACCTGCTGCTTTTGCAGCTGCGGGCCGGGGCGGCCAAGCAGACGATCACTGACTTTATCGCGGCCAGTCCCGCGACCACGGTGTCAATCATCGTGGCAGCCGGTGACTTCCTCTTGGGCTACCTCTGCTGGATTGACGGCGGGGCCCTCTTGGCCGACCGGCGCCAGTATATGAAGTTTATGAAGCTGCAGCTGTGGACCCAGCTGATCGTTGGCAACTGGTTCTGCCTTCTCTTCGCCATTTTTGCCCTGCGGCGGGGAGGAGATCTGCCTGAAGAGAGCAAGGTAAAGCCGAGCCAGCTGCTGTCCTTGACCTACTTGATTGCTTCTTTATTCGTAATTTGTTTTGTATTCTATGTAGTTCTCGCCTTTAGAGCGGTGAAAGGGTGATGTTCATGTTTAATTTCTTTAAAAAGTCCAAGTCAAAAGGCAATGAAGTCAAGGCGCCCATCAAGGGCAATCTGATTCCCCTGTCCGAAGTCAGCGATGACGTCTTCTCCCAAAAGATGCTGGGCGACGGTTTTGCCGTTAAGCCGACCGGCCAGGAAGTAGTTGCCCCGGTTTCCGGGACCATTACCACTCTTTTTCCAACCAAGCACGCCATCGGCATCAAGACGGCTGAAGGGCTGGAAGTCCTGATCCACTTGGGGATCGACACGGTGGAACTGAAGGGGGAACCCTTCAAGCTTTTCGTCGACCAAGGCGATTCTGTCAAGGCCGGCGACAAGCTGGCTGAAATGGACATCAAGGCAGTTGCTGACCACGGCCTGGACAACACGGTCATGGTGGTTTACACAAACATGGACCTGCTTAAAGAAGTCAAGGATGTCGACCCGCGCCCTGTAGAGGCGGGTGACGACGCGCAGGAAATTGTCTTTAACTAACGCGCGGCGCGATGATTTTTACCATTTTTAACATTACTCTTTAATCCAAATCTTTTATTTTTACTCCTCTATTTAATAAAACTTTCTTTACTAACTCACAAATCGCCAGACTGCTCCGGGACCTTTCCCGGGGCAGTTTTTTGCATGAAAAAAGCAGCCTTGCGGCTGCTTAGGCGAGGGATTTAGCCATCATTTGGTGGGGGATGCCGGCTTCCATGAAGACGGGGCCAACATCGTGGTAGCCATTGGCCAGGTAGAAGTCCCGGGCACTGGCCTGGGCGTGGAGGTAAAGCTCCTGGGTCAAGTCGTTTTCCAAGACATAGTTCTCAATGGCCTTTAAAAGCTGGCTGGCGATGCCGCGGTGGCGGGCAACTTTTTGCACGGCGACCCGGCCGATGTAAAAGCGGCCTTCTTCGTTAAAGAAGCGGGCGGCGGCCAGGGCATTGCTCTTGTCCTCGTTTAAAAGGAAAACGTGATAAGCGGAAAGGTCCTGGTCATCCAGTTCAGGAACCGTGATTTCCTGCTCGGCGACGAAAACGTCATCGCGGATTCTGGACAGGCAGAAGACCTCCCGGGCAGAGAGCTCGTTAAAAGGCTTGACTTGGATTTCTTTGGCAAAGTCGTTTTTTTGACGTTTTTTCACGGTTGACAGAGTTCCTTTCCATAACTGCTTGATTATGTTTAGCTATTGTAGCAGGCTAAAAAGATTTGTCAAATCACTTGCTTATTTTCTGAAAAAAGTCGGATATTTTTCTGCTGATTTGCAATCTTTTAAAAAATCGCATATTTCTCCTTTTGCCCTCTGTAACCACTAGGTCTTGTGTGCTATAAATAGACGTGACACTAAATTTTGTAGATAACTAGTTGAGGTGAGTCATGTCAGAGTTAGCAATCACTGATTTGCACGTAGAAATTGCCGGCAAGGAGATTCTCAAAGGGGTCAACCTCCAGCTTAAAACCGGAGAGATCCATGCCATTATGGGGCCAAATGGGACGGGGAAGTCAACCCTGTCAGAAGCCATTATGGGCAACCCGGCATATAAGGTGACCCAGGGGTCTGTCAAGCTGGATGGGCAAGAACTGCTGGATTTGCCAGTTGACGAGCGGGCCCGGGCCGGCCTCTTTTTGGCCATGCAGTACCCGGCTGAAATCCCCGGCGTCAGCAACGCCGAATTCATCCGGGGCGCCTTGAACGCCCGCCGGCCGGAAGGCGATCCAGTCCCGGCCAGGGAATTTCTCCAAGAGCTCTATGAAAAGATGGACTTTTTGGACATGAAGGCTGAAATGGCCCAGCGCTACTTGAACCAGGGCTTTTCCGGCGGGGAAAAGAAGCGCAACGAGATCTTGCAGATGCTGATGATCAAGCCTAAGTTCGCGATTTTAGACGAGATCGACTCGGGCCTGGACATCGATGCCTTGAAGGTGGTCTCAAAAGGGGTCAACGACTTGCGGGGGCCGGACTTCGGCGCCTTGATGATCACCCACTACCAGCGCCTTTTGGACTACGTGGTGCCTGACAAGGTCCATGTCATGATGGGCGGCCGGGTCGTGGCTGAAGGCGGGCCGGATTTGGCCAAGCGCCTGGAAAAGGAAGGCTATACCAAGCTGCGCGATGAGCTGGGCCTGGATATTGAACTGACAGATGAAGACGTTTAAGGAGGTAGCATGACCGCACAAGCATGGTTTGCAAAAATGCAGGCAGAAGCCGCTGCCGCTTTGCCGGACTTGCCTAGGCCCGACTTTGCCAAGGTGGACTACCGGGCCTGGCCCCTGTCTTTGACCCGGCCCTTGCAAAAGACGGCAGCTTTTTCCATTGAAGCTGGAGCTGAATTTTGGACAAAAGGCTGCGTCGCCTGCGACTGGGAGACGGCTTTAACTGAGCACGGGGACCTGGTGGAAAAGTACTTTGGCCGGGCGGCCAGCTTTAAGGAAAACCGCCTTTTAGCCGAAAACGTGGCCAAAATGGAGCAAGGGCTCTTCGTCTATGTGCCAGACAACGTAGCCTTGGCTGAACCCTTGACGGTGACTTATTTGCAAGATGGCCAAAAGCAAGAGGACTTTGCCTTGCACGTCTTGCTCGTCGCCGGGAAGAACGCGGATTTTTCCTATTTTGAAAAAGTGGCCAGCCAAGGAGACAACGAAGCTACCGCCAACCTGGTGGTGGAGATCTGCGCCTTAGCCGGCAGCCGGGTTAAGTATGCCGGAATCGACCGCTTGAGCAAAAACACGACCGCCTACTTAAAGCGGGTGGCCTGGGTCGGCCGGGACGCCAAAGTTGACTGGGCCATGGGGATGCTGAGCGACGGGAAGATTCTGGCTGACTATGACTCCGACCTTTACGGGCAGGGAGCCAGAGCTGAGATGAACGTGATCGCCATCACTATCGGCGACCAGGTCCAGGGCCTGAACACCGTCGTCAATAATTACGGCAAAAAGTCAGATGGCCGCATCCTCCAGCACGGGGTGATCCTGCAGAAGTCCTGCCTGGTCTTCAACGGGATCGGCCATGTCATGAAGGGGGCAAAGGGGGCCAACGCCCAGCAGGAAAACCGGGTCTTGATGCTGTCCAGGTCGGCCAGAGGGGATGCCAACCCTATCCTTTTGATCGATGACAACGATGTTTTTGCCGGGCACGCGGCTAGCGTCGGCCGGGTCGATGACCAGCAGCTCTATTACCTGATGAGCCGGGGCCTGCCCAAGCCTTTGGCTGAGCGTTTAGTCATCCGGGGCTTTTTGGGTCCGGTTTTGACCAAGATCCCGGAAGCCAGCCGGCAGCCTTTGTTTGCAATGGTAGAAAGAAAGCTGATCGATGGACAAGAATTGGAATAAATTCCGGCAGGATTTTCCCATCCTGGCTGAAAAAATGAATGGCGAGCCCTTGGTCTACCTGGATAACGCGGCGACCAGCCAGAAGCCCAAGTGCGTGATTGAGGCAATCAATACTTTTTATCAAAAGGAAAACGCCAATATCTACCGGGGAACCTACGCTTTGTCGGCAAAGGCAACTGAGGCTTACGAAGGGGTCCGGCAGAAAGTCGGTGATTTTATCAATGCCGAGGCCAGTGAAATAGTTTTTACCAAGGGAACGACTTCAGCCATCAATTTGGCTGCCTTTGGCTATTTTTCGCGGCATTTAAAAAAGGGAGACGAGATCGCGTTAACTGCCGCCGAGCACCACAGCAATCTGGTCCCTTGGCAGCAGCTTGCCGCCTTGACTGGGGCCAAGCTGGTCTTTTTGCCCCTGGACAAAAAGGGCCGGGTTGACTTAAAGGAAGCAGAAAAAGTCATGTCTGACCGCCTCCGCCTTTTGGCCTTGGCCCAAGTTACCAATGTCTTAGGGACTGAGCAAGCGGTCAAAGAGCTGGCCGCTTTGGCCAAAAAGCGCGGGGCCCTGGTCTTAGTCGACGGGGCCCAGGCAGCGGGCCATTTGCCGGTTGACGTCAAAAAATTAGGCGCTGACTTTTACGCTTTTTCCGCCCATAAGATGCTGGGCCAGACCGGGACCGGGGTCTTGTATGGCCGAAAAGAACTCTTAGACCAGACCCAGCCTTTGGAATTTGGCGGGGAGATGATCCAGGAGGTCAGCAAAACTACAGCAACTTTCAAGCCGGCCCCGCAAAAGTTTGAGGCTGGCAGCCAGAATGTGTCCGGCGTAGTTGCCCTGGGAGCAGCGATTGACTATTTGAATGAAATCGGCTTAGACGCTGTTAAAGACAGGGAAGCAGAATTAGGCCAGGCCATGGCTGCCGGCTTGAGAAAAACGGGAGTCACGGTTTACGGCCAAGGTGGCGGCATCGTCTCTTTCAACCTGCCTGGCGTTCACCCCCATGATCTGGCAACGGCCCTGGACGCCCAGGGCATTGCCATCCGGGCCGGCCAGCACTGCGCCCAGCCCATGATGGACTGGTTAGGAGTCAAGGCAGTTGCCCGGGCCAGCGCGGCTTTTTACAATAACGAAGCTGATGTGGAAGCCTTGATTAAGGGGGTTCAGGCGGCGAAGGAGTTTTTCAATGGCACTAGATGATTTAAAGCAGGTCTACCAGGCAGTCCTTTTGGACTACGCGGCTAGCCAAAAATACCGGCAGCCTTTGGCCAGTCCGACAAAGGTGGTCAGCCTGGTCAATGAAAGCTGCGGGGACCGGTTGACCTTGCAAGTCGAAATCGCCGATGGCAAGATCGTGCAGGTCGCCTGCCTGGCTGAGGGATGCACGATCTCCCAGGCTTCAGCGGCGATCATGGCCGGCTTGGTCGACCAGGCCCCAGTTGAAAAAGCACTTGCTCTTTTGCCAATTTTTTGGCGGATGCTTGAAGGAGAAAAAATCAGCCAGGAAGAAGAAAAGGAGCTGGGCGACGCGGCCCTTTTACAGGGCGTTTCCCGCTTTCCGGCCCGGGTCAAGTGCGCGGGTCTGGCCTGGCAAGGCTTGAGTGAAGCAATAGAAAGGAAAAATTAGATGACCGCTGAAAAAGATGAAACCTTACAGGCCCTGGACCAGGACTACCAGTACGGCTTCAAAGACGAGATCGAACCCATCTATACCACGGGTACAGGCTTGAGTGAAGAGGTGGTCCGGCAGATTTCCGCGGCGAAAAATGAGCCGGACTGGATGCTGGACTTCCGCCTCAAGGCCTACCAGACCTATCTTAAAATGCCCCTGCCGACTTTTGGCCCGGATTTGACCAAGATCGACTTTGACCACTTGAACTACTTCCGCCGGGATGCCAAAAAGGCGGTCCGGGACTGGGACGAGGTGCCGGACAAGATCAAGGAGACCTTTGAAAAGCTGGGTGTTCCCCAGGCCGAGCGCCAGTATCTGGCCGGATCATCCGCCCAGTACGAGTCAGAAGTCGTTTATGAAAAAATCAAAGAGGACCTGGCCCGGCAGGGCGTTTTGTTCATGTCAACCGACGCCGCCGTCCAAGTGGTGCCTGATTTGGTCAAAAAGTACTTTGGTAAGCTGGTCAAGCCGGATGACAACAAGATGGCGGCCCTCAACTCCGCCGTCTGGTCCGGTGGGACTTTTATCTACGTGCCAAAAGGGGTTCAGGCCAAAGTCCCGATTCAGAGCTACTTCCGGATCAATGCCGGCAATTCCGGCCAGTTTGAGCGGACCTTGATCATTGTCGATGAAGGGGCCAGCGTCAACTATGTGGAAGGCTGCACGGCACCCAACTATTCAGCTGACAGTCTGCACGCGGCGGTCGTGGAGGTCAATGTCTTAAAAGACGCCTACTGCCGCTACACGACCATCCAGAACTGGTCAGACAATGTCTACAGCTTGGAAACCAAGCGGGCGCAAGCTCTGGAGAACGCGACCATGGAATGGGTGGACGGCAATCTTGGCTCTAAAGTTACCATGAAGTACCCCAGCGTCTACCTAAACGGCCGCCGGGCCCGGGGGACCATGCTGTCGATTGCTTTTGCCGGCTGCGACTCAAATGGCCAGGGGATCGACTCCGACACTGGTGCCCGGATGGTTCATAATGCTCCCCAGACCACCAGCTCCATTGTTTCCAAGTCCCTTTGCAAAGATGGGGGCCGGGTGGACTACCGGGGGCAGGTCCGCTTCAATCCGGACAGTGATGGGTCTTTGGCCCATGTGGAATGTGACACCATCATCATGGATGACAAGTCAGCCAGCAATACGATTCCTTATAATGAGGTTTTGAACGGGAACGTCTCCATGGAGCATGAGGCCAAGGTGTCCAAAATTTCTGAAGAGCAGCTCTACTATTTGATGAGCCGGGGGATTTCAGAAGCCAAGGCCACGGAGATGATCGTGATGGGATTTTTGGAACCCTTCACCAAGGAACTGCCGATGGAATACGCGGTGGAACTGAACCGCCTGATCAAGTACCAGATGGTGGGCTCGATCGGCTAAGATGAAGCAAAAAAACGTCTGGAATTTCTTCCAGGCGTTTTTAGTTTATTCGCGGCTTGGCAGCTCGATGACCTGGTCGGCGATGGCCAGGGTGCTGAGCCGGTGGGAGACCAGGATCACGGTCTTGCCGTGTCTGGCTTCCTTGAGGGCCTTGAGGATGATGCCTTCGTTTAAGGCGTCGAGGTTGGCAGTGATTTCGTCTAAAAGGAGAAGTTCGCCTCCGTGCAGGAAGGCCCGGGCGATCCCGATCCGCTGCTTTTGCCCGGCTGACAGGCTGTTGCCATTTTCGCCCAGCAGGCTGTCGTAGCCTTTGGGCAGGGTCATGATAAAGTCGTGGATGTTGGCCATTTTGGCGCAGGCGACTACTTCTTCGCGGCTGGCGGATTTGCCCAGTTTGATGTTGTTTTCAACCGTGTCCGTAGCCAGCCAGGTCTCCTGGGGCATGTAGCTTTCCAGGCCCCGGAGGGCGGAAGTTTCGATGTCCTTGATGTTGGTCTCTGAAATTGCCACTTGCCCTTTTTGCACGTCATAGAAGCGGGCGAGGAGCTTGAGGATGGTGGATTTACCGCTGCCGCTTGGGGCGTGGATGCCGATGATTTTTCCTTTAGGAATGGTCAAGGAGTAGTCTTCTAGGACTGGCCGGTCTCCATCTGGGTAGGTGAAGGCAACTTTTTCTAAGCTGGCTGAGGAAAAAGCCGGCTTGACCCCGGCCGCGTTTTCTTCTACGACTGGCTCTTCAGCCAAGATTGCCAATACCCGGCGGGCACTGGCGACAGTTTCGGTCAAGCCTGTCGAGAGAGCGGAAAGGGCGCTGACCGGGCCAAAGCTGGCCAGCGCGGCGCTGGTTGCTGTTAAGCTCTGGCTAAAGGGCAGGTGAAGGAGCCGCGTGGTCAAAAAGAGCATGGTACTTGCGGCTAAAAGGATGACCAGGCTCGTCAAGGTCTGCTGAAGGGCAGTCAGCTGGTTTAGCTTGGCCCGGCTTTGGGTCAGGTCCTGGTCAGTTGCTGCCAATTCTTTTTTCCGCTTATCTCCTTGCCCGTACTGGAGGCTTTCTGCCAAACCCAGAATCGAGTCCAGCATAAAGTTGCTGATCTGGCCCATTTTTTCCCGGATATCCTGGCCAGGGAGGCTGGAGAAGCGGGAAAAAACAAGTGGGATGACGAGGCCGGCCAGGGCGTAAAAAATTAGGGCCAAAAGGGCACAGGCGAATGAGTAGCGGGCAAAGAAGGCCAGCAGGCAAATGGTATAGACGCAGGCGATGGCGATGGGGGAAATGGTGTGGGCGTAAAAGACCTCCAGGAGCTCGATGTCGCTGGTGATAAGGGAAAGCAGGTCCCCCTTGTCCTTGCCTTCCAATTTAGCGGGGCTGAGCAGACGGAGTTTATGGAAGACTTTGACCCTGATTAGGGCCAGCATTTTAAAAGCGAGCAAGTGGTTGCAGTAGTGCTCTCCGTAGTGGAGGATTCCCCGGGAAAAGGCGCAGATGAGGAGAAGGATAATCAAGGCAGAAGCATTTTGTCCGTTAATTAATTTGCCAGCCGCGGCCACGGCATTGATGGTGACGAAGCTGGCGGCTAATTGGCCGGCGCTGCCCAAGATGATGGCCAGGACCATGACCGGCCAGAGGGGCTTGACCAGGCCCAGCAGGCGCCAGAGGATCTTAAAGTTGCTGTTATTCTTCATGCTTTCCTCCAAATTTCGCGTAATTTTCCAGGTCAGCCTGGTCTTTAAAGAGCTGGGCGTAGGAAGTTCCCTTGGCTAAGAGTTCTTCATGTTTGCCCTTTTCAACTAAGCGACCTTTTTCCAAAAAGTAGATCTGGTCGCTCTTAGTGACGTTGGCCAGGCGGTGGGAGATGAGGATGACGGTCTTCTTTTGAGCAAGTTCGTGCAAGACGGCCATGATGGCGGCTTCGCTTTCCAGGTCGATATTGGAAGTGGCCTCATCGAAGATGTAGATCTGGCTGTCTTTTAAAAGTGCCCGGGCCAGGGCCAGGCGCTGCTTTTGCCCGCCGGAGAGGTTGGTCGCCCCGGCTGTCAGCTGGTAGTCCAGGCCGGAATTTTTGGCCAAAAAGTCCCAGAGGCGGACTTCCTTTAAGGCGGTGACTAAGTCGCTGTCACTGGCTGGTCCGGCCATAAGCAGGTTGTCTTTGACGCTGCCCTTGAAAAGGTAGCTGCCTGAAGTGACTAGGGTGACGGTTTTTTGCCAGGCGGAAGGGGAAAGATCGGATAAAGGGATGCCGGCAATCGTGATTTGCCCCTTGCTTGGCGACAGGCGGCCGGCTAGAAGAGCGGCCAGGGTGCTTTTACCCGATCCAGACAGGCCAACGACGGAAGTAAAGCCGGGGGCAGGGATGGACAGATTGATCTGGCTCAAAGCGGCTTGGTCAGCGTCCGGGTAGGTAAAGGAAAGATCTTTGACGGAAATATCGGTATTTTCCGGCAGGGAAATTTGCCCGGCGGCTTTTTCTGGCAGGTCCAGGAAGGCAAAAATCTGGTCACTGGCCTTCATGCCGTTCATGCCAATATGGAAGTAGCGGCCCAGCTGCCGCATGGGAAGGAAGTAGGCAGCGGCCAAGAGAATCAAGATGATGGCTCCTTGCTTGTCCACCTGTCCTTGGCGCAGGTTATTAAGGGCAATGACGATCCCGCAGGCAGCGCCGCCATAGGCCACGGTATCCATGACCACGGTGCTGAGCAGCTGCATGGTCAGGACTTTCATGGTAATCTGCCGGAAGTGTTCAGATTCTGCTGCCAGTTCGGCTTCAGCCGCGGAATCGTTTTGGTAGACCTTTAAAGTAGTCATGCCCTGCATTTTTTCCAAAAAAGTATCGGCTAATTGGTGGTAGATGGCAAAGTAGCGGCTGAGGATTTTTTTAGCGACCAGCATGACGACCATGATGACGATGGGAATCAGAGGCACAGCGCATAAAAGGAAGATGCTGGCCGGGGCATCGATTTTGACCAAGATGGCAAAAAGGGTCAAGGGAGCCAGGAAGGCATAGGCAAACTGGCTGAGGTAGCGGCTGAAGTAGCTGTCGACGGATTCAATCCCTTCGCCGGTCAATTGGACAAGTTCGGCTGGCTTGACTGCTTCTTTATAGCTGTCGCCTAAAATAAGCAGCTTGGCGTAGATTTTTGGCCGCAAGACTTCTTTGACTTTGGCGCTAGCGTGGAAGCTGGCCTGGTTATAGGCGTACTGGCCCAAAAGCTGGATAGCAGCGCCAGCGAGTAAGGCAAGCCAGGAATTTTGCCCGGTTAAGATTTGCGCCAGGGCAAAGATAAAGACGATTTGGCCCAATAAAGAGAGCCATTGGCAGAGGATCTGCCAGAGGACATAGCGGCTGGAAGAGCCCAGCTGCTTGATAAGACGGATTTTGATCATGGAAGTTGGATCAGCCTTTCTAAACAAGAAAACAATAGTCCAAAATGGAATATAGAACATAAAGGACACAAGAAAAATTATATGAAAAATCAAGGGGATTTGATAACTGTACCGAGGCAGAAAAAGTGAGGGAAAGGGCTGTCATAAGCCCAATATCGCGGCGACTTTATTTTCGAAGATCTTCTTATAAGCGAGACAAACAAGCAGATAAAGGAAAAAGAGAGTTAATAAGAACAGTTAAAAGAGAAAAGAGAAGCTAAAAAAGAAAAATAGAAAAGATAAAAACATTTTTCTCGGCAAAAAAGAGCAAAAAGCGAACGAAGAATTCATTGAGGAATTAAAAAGAAAGATAAAGCAGAATAAAAGAAGCAGAACCGACAAGGCTAAATATTACAACACCACCTGCTGTTCCTCACGTAACCCGGATGAAAAGGTTAATTTGACCTTTCAAAAATAACGAGTATACTAATATTTGTTGCCGCGTGAGACAGGAAGTTCTCGCGGAGGCAAAAAAGAAAATATCGAAAACTTGTTGACAAGAATCAAACAAGCGAGTAAGATATAAAACGTTGCGTCACTTGACGCAAGTTGGTACTTTGAAAACTGAACAAAGTTTCGCAGTGTGCGGGTCAAACATTGTTTGATCCAAACAAATAAGCGAAGTCAATTCGCAAGCAAATAATCTGGAGCAGATTAAAAAGGCTCAATTTTCAAATTGAGAGTTTGATCCTGGCTCAGGACGAACGCTGGCGGCGTGCCTAATACATGCAAGTCGAGCGAGCTGAATTCAAAGATTCCTTCGGGATGATTTGTTGGACGCTAGCGGCGGATGGGTGAGTAACACGTGGGCAATCTGCCCTAAAGACTGGGATACCACTTGGAAACAGGTGCTAATACCGGATAACAACATGAATCGCATGATTCAAGTTTGAAAGGCGGCTTTTAGCTGTCACTTTAGGATGAGCCCGCGGCGCATTAGCTAGTTGGTGGGGTAAAGGCCTACCAAGGCAATGATGCGTAGCCGAGTTGAGAGACTGATCGGCCACATTGGGACTGAGACACGGCCCAAACTCCTACGGGAGGCAGCAGTAGGGAATCTTCCACAATGGACGCAAGTCTGATGGAGCAACGCCGCGTGAGTGAAGAAGGTTTTCGGATCGTAAAGCTCTGTTGTTGGTGAAGAAGGATAGAGGCAGTAACTGGTCTTTATTTGACGGTAATCAACCAGAAAGTCACGGCTAACTACGTGCCAGCAGCCGCGGTAATACGTAGGTGGCAAGCGT
Source organism: Lactobacillus sp. WILCCON 0059 (assembly GCF_057197985.1). Taxonomy (NCBI): domain Bacteria; kingdom Bacillati; phylum Bacillota; class Bacilli; order Lactobacillales; family Lactobacillaceae; genus Lactobacillus; species Lactobacillus sp. WILCCON 0059. The sequence continues at coordinate 1,940,171 of NZ_JBUBHN010000001.1, read as the reverse complement.
TGTCCGGATTTATTGGGCGTAAAGCGAGCGCAGGCGGAATGATAAGTCTGATGTGAAAGCCCACGGCTCAACCGTGGAACTGCATCGGAAACTGTCATTCTTGAGTGCAGAAGAGGAGAGTGGAACTCCATGTGTAGCGGTGGAATGCGTAGATATATGGAAGAACACCAGTGGCGAAGGCGGCTCTCTGGTCTGCAACTGACGCTGAGGCTCGAAAGCATGGGTAGCGAACAGGATTAGATACCCTGGTAGTCCATGCCGTAAACGATGAGCGCTAGGTGTTGGGGACTTTCCGGTTCTCAGTGCCGCAGCAAACGCATTAAGCGCTCCGCCTGGGGAGTACGACCGCAAGGTTGAAACTCAAAGGAATTGACGGGGGCCCGCACAAGCGGTGGAGCATGTGGTTTAATTCGAAGCAACGCGAAGAACCTTACCAGGTCTTGACATCCTGTGACAAACTTAGAGATAAGTCTTTCCCTTCGGGGACGCAGTGACAGGTGGTGCATGGCTGTCGTCAGCTCGTGTCGTGAGATGTTGGGTTAAGTCCCGCAACGAGCGCAACCCTTGTCTTTAGTTGCCATCATTAAGTTGGGCACTCTAAAGAGACTGCCGGTGACAAACCGGAGGAAGGTGGGGATGACGTCAAGTCATCATGCCCCTTATGACCTGGGCTACACACGTGCTACAATGGGCAGTACAACGAGAAGCGAACCTGTGAAGGCAAGCGGATCTCTTAAAGCTGTTCTCAGTTCGGACTGCAGGCTGCAACTCGCCTGCACGAAGCTGGAATCGCTAGTAATCGCGGATCAGCACGCCGCGGTGAATACGTTCCCGGGCCTTGTACACACCGCCCGTCACACCATGGAAGTCTGCAATGCCCAAAGTCGGTGGGATAACCATTAGGAGTCAGCCGCCTAAGGCAGGGCAGATGACTGGGGTGAAGTCGTAACAAGGTAGCCGTAGGAGAACCTGCGGCTGGATCACCTCCTTTCTAAGGAAAGACACACAATCAGAGAGTGGGAACACTAATAGACGATTGTGAGTTACGGAAGCACACTGCAAAAGAAACTTTGTTCAGTTTTGAGAGTACCAACTCTCACTTGTACGTTGAAAACTGAATATCTTAATTCCAAGAAAAAACCGAGAATCATTGAGATCAATGAAAACATTGCAAAGCGACCGAGAGAGTTCGAAAGAACAAACTTGCAAGGTCAAGTGAAGAAGGGCGCACGGTGAATGCCTTGGCACTGGAAGCCGATGAAGGACGCGACTAACCGCGAAAGTCTTCGGGGAGCCGTAAGTAGGCTTTGATCCGGAGGTCTCCGAATGGGGGAACCCAGCATGTGCAGACATGCTATTCTTGTGTGAATACATAGCACAAGAAAGGAACACGCAGTGAACTGAAACATCTAAGTAGCTGCAGGAAGAGAAAGAAATATCGATTTCCCAAGTAGCGGCGAGCGAACAGGAAAGAGCCCAAACCGGCAGATTTATCTGCCGGGGTTGTAGGACTGAAACATGGCACTTCAGAGGATAGCAGAAGCGTTTGGGAAGACGCGCCAGAGAGGGTGAGAGCCCCGTAAGCGAAATCCAAAGAAGGCCTATCAGTATCCTGAGTAGGGCGGGACACGTGAAATCCCGTTTGAATCCGCGAGGACCATCTCGCAAGGCTAAATACTAACCAGTGACCGATAGTGAACCAGTACCGTGAGGGAAAGGTGAAAAGAACCCCGGGAGGGGAGTGAAAGAGAACCTGAAACCGTGTGCCTACAAGTAGTCAAAGCCCGTTAAGGGGTAATGGCGTGCCTTTTGTAGAATGAACCGGCGAGTTGCGTTAGTCAGCAAGGTTAAGTCAGAAAAGACGGAGCCGCAGCGAAAGCGAGTCTGAAGAGGGCGAGCAGTTGGCTGACGCAGACCCGAAACCAAGTGACCTACCCATGACCAGGTTGAAGGCGCGGTAAAACGCGCTGGAGGACCGAACCCACGTAAGTTGAAAATTGCGGGGATGAGTTGTGGGTAGCGGTGAAATTCCAAACGAACTTGGAGATAGCTGGTTCTCTCCGAAATAGCTTTAGGGCTAGCCTCGCAAAGAGGATGCTGGAGGTAGAGCTCTGTTTGGACTAGGGGCCCGTCAAGGGTTACTGAATTCAGATAAACTGCGAATTCCAGACATTTATGTGCGGGAGTCAGACTGCGAGTGATAAGATCCGTAGTCGAAAGGGAAACAGCCCAGATCACCAGTTAAGGTCCCAAAATTCATGCTAAGTGGAAAAGGATGTGGAGTTGCGCAGACAACTAGGACGTTGGCTCAGAAGCAGCCATCATTCAAAGAGTGCGTAATAGCTCACTAGTCGAGTGACGCCGCGCCGAAAATTTACCGGGGCTAAGCATGATACCGAAACTGTGGATGTGCATTATGCACGTGGTAGGAGAGCGTTCTAGCGGCGGTGAAGCATGATCGAGAGGACATGTGGAGCTTCTAGAAGTGAGAATGCCGGTATGAGTAACGAAAGACAGGTGAGAATCCTGTCCGCCGCAAGACTAAGGTTTCCTGGGGCAGGCTCGTCCGCCCAGGGTAAGTCGGGACCTAAGGCGAGGCCGAGAGGCGTAGTCGATGGACAACAGGTTGAGATTCCTGTACTGCACCGAATCGTTATGAGCGATGGAGGGACGCAGGAGGCTAGCAGCGCGTGGTGCTGGATACCACGTTCAAGCGTCAAGTCTGAGAGCGAGTCAAATGCTTGCTCTCATAAGGACAAGGCGTGATGAGGAGCGAAATTAAAGTAGCGAAGGCTGCGACGTCACACTGCCGAGAAAAGCTTCTAGCCAGAGACGGTGCACCCGTACCGCAAACCGACACAGGTAGTCGAGGAGAGTATCCTCAGGTGAGCGAGAGAACTCTCGTTAAGGAACTCGGCAAAATGGCCCCGTAACTTCGGGAGAAGGGGCGCTGGTCGCAAGATCAGCCGCAGTGAAAAGGCCCAAGCAACTGTTTATCAAAAACACAGGCATCTGCAAAATCGTAAGATGAAGTATAGGTGCTGACACCTGCCCGGTGCTGGAAGGTTAAGAGGAGAGCTTAGCGCAAGCGAAGGTTTGAATTGAAGCCCCAGTAAACGGCGGCCGTAACTATAACGGTCCTAAGGTAGCGAAATTCCTTGTCGGGTAAGTTCCGACCTGCACGAAAGGTGTAATGATTTGGGCACTGTCTCAACGAGAGACTCGGTGAAATTATAATACCCGTGAAGATGCGGGTTACCCGCGACAGGACGGAAAGACCCCATGGAGCTTTACTGCAGTTTAATATTGGGTATCTGTCAAGCATGTACAGGATAGGTAGGAGCCGGAGAAGATAGGACGCCAGTCTTATCTGAGGCGCTGTTGGGATACTACCCTTGCTTGACGGATGCTCTAACTCAGGCCTGTGATCCAGGCCGAGGACAGTGTTTGACGGGCAGTTTGACTGGGGCGGTCGCCTCCTAAAGTGTAACGGAGGCGCCCAAAGGTTCCCTCAGAATGGTTGGAAATCATTCGCAGAGTGTAAAGGTAAAAGGGAGCTTGACTGCGAGAGAGACAACTCGAGCAGGTACGAAAGTAGGGCTTAGTGATCTGGTGGTACCGCATGGAAGGGCCATCACTCAACGGATAAAAGCTACCCTGGGGATAACAGGCTTATCTCCCCCAAGAGTTCACATCGACGGGGAGGTTTGGCACCTCGATGTCGGCTCGTCGCATCCTGGGGCTGAAGTCGGTCCCAAGGGTTGGGCTGTTCGCCCATTAAAGCGGCACGCGAGCTGGGTTCAGAACGTCGTGAGACAGTTCGGTCCCTATCCGTCGTGGGCGCAGGAAATTTGAGAGGAGCTGTCCTTAGTACGAGAGGACCGGGATGGACGCACCGCTGGTGTACCAGTTGTCTTGCCAAAGGCATCGCTGGGTAGCTATGTGCGGACGGGATAAGCGCTGAAAGCATCTAAGTGCGAAGCCCCCCTCAAGATGAGATTTCCCATTTCTTCAAGAAAGTAAGACACCTCAGAGACGATGAGGTAGATAGGCCGGGAGTGGAAGAAGCGTGAGCTTTGGAGCGGACCGGTACTAATCAGTCGAGGACTTGACCAAAAGAGCAAAGCAATGAAGGTTTTGACTTGGAAGAGATATTCAGTTTTGAGCGTGCAAGCTCAAGTAAGAGTGCGGTGGCAATGGCAAGAAGGATACACCTGTTCCCATGCCGAACACAGCAGTTAAGCTTCTTAACGCCGAAAGTAGTTGGTGGGAAACTGCCTGCGAGGATAGGAAGCTGCCGCGCGAGACAAGAGTCAGACGGAAGTCTGGCTCTTTTTGTTTTTCTTGGTTTTTGTGCTATAATACCTACTAGATCAACTTATATGCTAGATGCCTTATTTAACTTGTGACACATGCATATGGAGTTGATTTTTTTATTGATATGAACAATATAGCCTTCTGCTGGTTAATGTCTGCAGAAGGCTGTTTTCCTTTTTGCGTTGAGGACTATCAAAGAAAAAGTGTTGAACAACTACTCTGCTTGGTAGTTATTCAACACTAAACTGCTATTATTCTGATATTCTATTTACTTGCCTTCTTCCACTTCAAGCCAATACCGGTAAAACCACTGAGAATGGAGAAGACTGGTGACAAGAGGCTGAACATGGTGAAGGGGAGGAAGTCCAAGACTGGTACGCCTAAAGCAGAGGCGACGAAGGAACCAGCCACCCCCCAAGGGATCAAGTAGTTGATGACGCTGCCCCCGTCTTCCAAGACCCGGCTGAGGGCCAGGGGATCAAGGCCGATCCGCTTGTAAGCTGGCTTAAAGGCGTTGGCCGGCAGGATAACTGACAAGTATTGTTCACCGACGAAGAGGTTGATCCCGATCCCGGCCATGATCGTCGTCAAAATCAGCCAGCCTGGCTTCTTCAAACGGTCAACCAGGGGCTTCATGGCGCTGTCGATGATGCCCAGGTGCATCAAGATCCCGCCCAGGGCCAGGGTCATGATAATCAAGGAAACAGTCCCCATCATGCTGGAGATCCCGCCCCGGGTCAAGAGGGCGTCAACGGTCTTGTTGCCGGAATTTGAAACGTAGCCGGATTCAATCAGCGTAGCCAGCTTTTGCATCTTGAAGCCCGGATTCTGGACGAAAATCATGGCAACGGACAAGAAGATGTTGGCAAAAAGAGTTTGAATGGCTGGCACCTTTTTCCACGCACAGGCAAACATCAAGATGATCGGCAAAGCTGCCCAGAAGGAGACTGAGAAGTGCTGGCGGAGGCTGCTTTCTACAGCCGCGATGCCGGCTAAGGAAGTTGCCTTATTGCTCTGGCCCAGGAAGAAGAAAAAGAGCAAAGAACCAATAAAGGCAGGAATGGTTGACCACATCATGTTCTTGATATGGTCAAAAAGGTCGGCTTCAGCTACCGCAGAAGCCAGGTTGGTTGAGTCAGACAGAGGAGACATCTTGTCGCCAAAGACGGCGCCGGAGATGATGGCCCCAGCCGTCAAAGCCGGGTTGATGCCCAAAGTGCTCCCCATCCCGAAGAGGGCGATCCCGACGGTAGACACGGTCGTAAAACCGGACCCGATGGCCAGGCCGACCAAGGAGCAGACCAAGAAGACCGATGGTACGAAGAAGTGGCTGCTGATCATGTGAAAGCCCAGGACCATCAAGGATGGAATGATCCCAGCCTGGATCCAGACAGCAATCAAGGTCCCAATTAAAAGGAAGATAAAGATCGGGACAATGGCCGTGGAAATCCCCTGGCTGATCCCCTTCATGACTTCTTCCCATTCAAAGCCGCGGATCTGCAGCCAGAAGATGAGCAAGGCGATGACGGTCAGGACCGGGATCTGCGGGGACAGGCCAAAGCCGATGACGCCCCAGCCGAGAATGACCAGCATCAAAATAAGAATAGTTACTGCTTCTTTAAAAGAGATTTGTTTGTTCATGTGTTTTTCCTTAGTTAAAATCCAGTATTACTTATTGATTGAAACCAAGGCTTGATATCGTTTCATATTTTTCCTTTCTTAAAAACAAAAAGCCCCAGCCGAGTCGGTTGACTCAGGCTGGGGCGCTTATCGGCACGGTACCACCCAACTTTGCAGCATGCTGCACTCGTTTTAGCCGTAACGGGGCTAGACCGGCCGAGCATCTTGATCCTGTAATTCGCTGCTCCAGGCCTGTCCGGTTCGCATCAACCACCGGTTTTCTGAGCGCTGAGCCTGGCTGCTACTGAATGATCACTCGAAATTCATGTTTACTACTATAACATTAAGAGCTTTATTAAGCAACGGCTTTGCTTAATTATTTTTTAAGCTTGTGTTTAACAAGTGATAATGTCTTAAGTAATAACAGAGAAAAATGTCCCAAAAAGGTAAATGTCTGAGATAATCTCCATATATCGGAGGTTACGGACAATGAAGAAAGTTAGGTTAACTATGAAGTACGAAGAACAATACAGAATCATCAAAGAGCTGGTTGATCATGGCGGAAACAAGAAAAGAGCTGCCCTTATCTTGGGGATCTCTGTCAGACAGCTGAACAGAAGAATCAACCAGTATCGAAGCAAAGGAAAAGCGGCCTTTGTTCATGGGAACGCCGGTCGCTTACCTGTTAATTGTCTCACCACAGAAATTAACAAACAAATTGTAACTCTATATCGCACCAAATATCAAGACTGCAACTTGACTCACTTCGTTGAGCTACTTGAAGAAATCGAGCACATCTCTGTTTCTTACACCAAGGTCTATAACCTGCTTAAGGACAATTACATCCTTTCGCCAAAGCCTTGGAGGCAAACTAAGCGGAAAATGGCCAAAAAGAAGTGGTACCGGGATCACCCAAAGCAGACAACCAAAGTTTCCGAAGAGGTTATCGACCACCAGGTAGCCTTGGAAGACGCACATCCTCGCCATGAGCGCTGTAAGTACTTCGGTGAGGAAATTCAAATGGATGCCTCTTCCCTGCTCTGGTTTGGCGATAAGAAGGCTCACCTGCACCTAGCCATAGACAACGCCACAGGTAACCTGGTCGGCGCCTACTTCGACTGGCAGGAGACTCTGAATGCATACTACCACGTCTATGAGCAGATTCTCGTGGATTACGGTATCCCTCTTAGATTCAAGACCGATAATCGGACTGTTTTCAACTACGAGACGGCTAAGACCAAGGCAGAGCACAAAGATGTACTTACGCAATTTGGTTATGCCTGCAAGACCCTCGGAACAGATATCGTAACCACTAGCGTCTCACAGGCCAAAGGCATGGTAGAACGGGCGAATCAGACCGTACAGAGCCGTTTGAAGCCCGAACTGAGGCTTCACAATATTACTACAATCGAAGATGCCAACAAGTATCTCCGGGAGGTTTTTGTGCCAAAATTCAACGAGAAGTTTGGACAAGATGTAGGCAAATTTGAATCAGCTTTCGACGACAGCCCTGATGGCGAGAAGATCAACTACACGCTGGCAGTACTATCTCCACGCACGTTTGACAGCGGCTCGGCTATCTCCTACAAGAATCACTATTATCAAGCCACAGATGCCTCAAACAAGCTTATTTGCTTTGCCAAAGGCACTAAATGCCTGGTTATCCAAGCGTTAGATGGCCAGTTGTTGGTCACCGTTGACGAGAAAGTGTATGCTTTAACCGAGATTCCGAAGAATGCCAAGGTCTCTCCGGATCTCGACTTTGAGACCAAGAAGAAGAAACCGCGGAAAAAGTATATTCCACCGATGTCCCATCCTTGGAAGCGGGCTTCGTTCATTGAGCAGCAGGAAAAAGCGCACAAGTATCACAGATTCACATAAAAATAGCGGGGAAAATTCCCCGCTAATAATTTAAATTTTACGGGACATTATCCCAAGTTATTGACACGGCTTTGCTTAATTATTTTTTAAGCTAAACGAAAGAGGATAGCTAAAGATAATGAAAAATGAGATATGCTTTCAATTGATTTGCAGAGACCCTGCTTTTGAAAATAAAAAAGCAAGAATTAGCCAGAAAGAGACAAAAAATCTGTCAAAAGGGTTTGACGGACCCGGAAAAGTTTGCTAATATTAATATACATGACTTGGAGTAGTACTCAAGTGGCTGAAGAGGCGCCCTTGCTAAGGGTGTAGGTCGGGAAACTGGCGCCAGAGTTCGAATCTCTGCTACTCCGTTATAACAGCAAATATATAAAGAAAACGACTGATTTAGCTGATCAGCCGTTTTTTCTTTCTCCAAAAAGTATTTTTCCTTCCTTAATTAAATCCGGGATTTTTTCTAAATAATTCAATTTTTAGGCCACTTTTTGCGTTATTGTAATGCATTTTCAGTTATAGAGATAAAATTAACAAAAAAGTTGAAAAAGGTTTCAAGAAAGTGCTTCACGTAAGCGCTTTTTATTGTATAATAGGAACGTACCGAAGTTTTTGAGGAGGAAATATCATGGTAGGAATTGTTTTAGCTAGCCATGGCGGTTTCGCGGACGGCATTGCCGAATCCGCGCAAATGCTCTTTGGCCCACAAGACAATTTTGCCCATGTCATTCTGAAGCCTTCTGAAGGCCCAGATGATATTAAGGGTAAGATGAATGAAGCGATTGCTTCTTTTGCAGACCAGGAAGAAGTTTTGTTCCTGGTCGACCTGTGGGGTGGCACGCCTTTCAACCAGGCCAACGGTTTGCTCGATGGTCACGACAAGTGGGCAATCGTTTCTGGTTTGAACTTGCCAATGGTAGTCGAAGCCTTGACCCAAAGAATGATCAATGACAAGGCTACCGCGCAAGACATCGCAACTGCAATCATTAAGCCAGCCAAGGATGGTATCAAGACCAAGCCTGAAAGCTTAATGCCTGCAGAAGAAAAGGCAGCTGCACCTGCAGCCGCAGCTGGCGCGCCTAAGGAAGCAATCCCAGAAGGGACTGTTTTGGGCGACGGTCACATCAAGATCGTTGGTGCCAGAATTGACTCACGTTTGTTGCACGGTCAAGTTGCAACTGGTTGGATTCCATCACTTCACCCAGACCGGGTTATCGTGGTTTCTGACAAGGTTGCCAAGGACGACCTGCGCAAGAGCATGATCCGTGAAGCTGCTCCAGCTGGTACGGTAGCACACACCGTTCCGCTGAAGAAGATGAAGGAAATCTCTGAAGACCCGCGTTTTGGTACTACGCACGCCTTCTTGTTGTTTGAAAACCCAGAAGATGCTTTGCAAACGATCAAGAACGGCGTAGACATCAAGACTTTGAACGTCGGCTCCATGTCATACAGCAAGGGCAAGGTTAACGCCAACACCGTTCTGTCCATGGACCAGACTGACGTCGACACTTTCCGTGAACTCGAAAAGATGGGCATCAAGTTCGACGTCCGCAAGGTTCCTTCAGACAACCCAGAAAACATGGATTCAATTCTGAAGAAGGCACAAAGCCTGCTCGATGAGCAAAAGAAGTAGTGGGAAAAGGAGTTAAAAATGGACTTAAATGCTATTCAAGTCATCCTGGTGATTGTGGTAGCTTTCCTGGCCGGGATGGAAGGTATCCTGGATGAATGGGAATTCCACCAACCATTGGTTGCATGTACTTTAATCGGTTTAGTTACTGGCAATCTTACCTTGGGTATTATGCTGGGCGGTTCTTTGCAAATGATCGCTTTGGGTTGGGCAAACATCGGTGCCGCTGTCGCACCTGACGCCGCTTTGGCCGCTGTTGCCTCAGCCATCATTTTGATCAAGGGTGGTCAAGGTACCAAGGGTATCGGGACTGCCACCGGTTTGGCCATCACTTTGGCCGTTGCCGGTCTGTTCCTGACTATGTTGGTCCGGACCATTTCAACTGCCATCGTTCACATCATGGACAAGCACGCCGAAGAAGGCAACTGGCGCATGATCAACGTATGGCAATGGATCGCTGTCAGCCTGCAGGGTTTGCGTATCGCCATCCCAGCAGCCTGCTTGCTGGCTATCCCTACTGAAACTGTTAGAAGCGCCTTGGCCGCTATGCCAGCCTGGCTGTCAGATGGTATGACCATCGGTGGTGGTATGGTTGTTGCCGTAGGTTACGCTATGGTTATCAACATGATGGCCAGCCGTGAAGTATGGCCATTCTTCGCCATTGGTTTTGCTTTGGCCGGCGTTAAGGACTTGACTTTGATCGCCTTGGGTGCGATTGGTTTATCCCTGGCTCTGATGTACCTTGCTCTGGAAGACAAGGTAAGCAAGGGCTCTGGCGATGCTGCCGCAGCTGGTACTGGTGACCCGCTGGGCGACATCATTGATGACTATTAGAAATCAAGCCAGAAAGGAGAGATAAATCATGACTGAAAAGAAAGTAACTTTATCAAAGCGTGATCGTTGGGACGTTATGTGGCACTCACAACTTCTGCAGGGTTCATGGAACTACGAAAGAATGCAGAACGGTGGTTGGGTCTACAGTATGATCCCAGCTTTAAGAAAGCTGTACCCAAAGAAGGAAGACATGGCTGCTGCTTTGCAACGTCACCTGGTCTTCTTTAACACTCACCCTTACTTGGCTTCACCAATCATTGGTGTTACCCTGGCTTTGGAAGAAGACAAGGCCAATGGCGTTGAAGTTGACGACGAAGCCATCCAAGGTGTTAAGGTTGGTATGATGGGGCCTTTGGCCGGTGTCGGTGACCCAGTCTTCTGGTACACTGTTCGTCCAATCATCGGTGCTATTGGTGCCTCAATGGCCACCAACGGCAACATCCTCGGGCCAATCCTCTTCTTCGTTCTTTGGAACTTGATCCGTATCGCCTTCTTGTGGTACACTCAAGAATTGGGTTACAAGGCTGGTGCCGCTATCAGTGCCGACCTTTCAGGTGGTCTGCTGAAGAAGGTTACCCGTGGGGCTGCCATGATGGGTATGTTCGTCCTGGGTGCCTTGATCGAACGTTGGGTAAGCATCACCTTCACTCTGAAGGTTTCAGAAGTGCCAATCCAAAAGGGTGGCTACATCGACTGGACCAAGCTGCCAAGCGGTGCTGCTGGTATCAAGGAAGCCTTGACCCAACAAGCTGCTGGTCTGTCCTTGACTAATACTAAGGTTACTACTCTGCAAGACAACTTGAACATGCTGATTCCAGGTTTGGCAGGTTTGCTGCTTACCTTCCTCTGCATGTGGCTCTTGAAGAAGAAAGTTTCTCCAATCATCATCATCTTGGGGATCTTCGTTGTTGGTATCCTCTTCCACGTATGGGGCTTGATGTAAGATTAACAAATGGCTCAATCAATGAATAAGACCGTTGATCTGGCTGTAGAAGGAACTTGGTTCCGTGCCATGTCTACCTATGGCAAAGTCATGATCGGCGATGAAGCTTTTGAATTCTATAACGAGAAGAATGTTGAAGACTATATCCAGATTCCTTGGGATCAGGTAACTTATGTAGTTGCAGATGTTCACTTCAAAGGGAAGTACATTCCCCGTTTTGAGATCCGGACTAAGAAGGATGGCAAGTTCATCTTTATTACCAAGGATCCGAAGAAGACTCTGCGGGCGATCCGTAAGTACGTCCCAGCCGACCACATGCGGCAGGCTTTGGGAGTTTGGGATACGATCAAGCTCTTCTTTACTCGCAAAAAGAAATAGAATGGAAATAAGCCCGGACTTGGTCCGGGCTTATTTTTGTGCTCCAATGATTACATATCTCCGTGTTATACTGAATAGATAGTTTTGAAAGAGGGGATAGCCATGAAAGCAAAGCAGGCTTATAAGCTGGTGGACCAGCTTCGCCATCCAGGACCAAGGGATTACTACATCGATTGTTTTCCTAAAATGGAGCCGCCAGACAATTATGATGAGATATTCGAATGCCTGAGGTCGCATACGATTGGCGAAGCATATGCGGACAAAATGCTTTTGTTGGTATTAATGCTGGTCAGCCAGTATGAGACACACATTTTTCTGGACCATGATCTGGCTAAAGAAGCTTATCCTGACTTGCTTGACCGTGATTTGACCAAGCTGCCTGTAGCTGATTTGCTGGAGATCATCAAGAAGTTGATCGTGACAGACCACTACCTCGGGGTAAATGTCCTTTTTAAGGAGAAGAAGCATTATTCCTTGCTCCGGATCGAAAGCGGCATTGATGCTGATCTGTATAAGCTTTCTAAGAAGTCGAAGAAGCTGGTCAATAAGCTGCTTAAGCGTAACGGCCTCTTCTTGTTGAAAAAGTAAAACACCACATAAAAAAGCTGACCTTGCGGTCAGCTTTTGTTGTATCTCATTAATTATTTTGTTTCTGCTTTTTTCTTGTTGAAAGCCTTGCTGAAGCCGTAGAGGACAGCGAAGGTAATCAAAGCAGTGATCATTGGCACCCGGTAGCTCTCAAGACAGAGAAGCAGGACAACCATGGCGCCGAAGAAGGCTAAGAGCAGGTAGTCAAGGTAAGGATAAGCTGGCATTTGGAATTCGTGCAGCTGGTCCTTTGGCGTAACTTGCCGGTAACGCAGGTGAGTCATGGTCATGATGATCCAGATCAAAAGGAACATGCTGGTCGCGATTGATGAAATGAAGCTGAAAGCTTCGTCACCCATAATCAAGGTGATCAAAGGCGCGCAGATGATGATCAAAGCAGAGAAGACCAGGGCTCTCATTGGCAATTGCCGGTGGTTGAGCTGGCCGAAGAACTTGCTCCACTTGCTTTCCCCGCCTAAAGTAACGGAGAAGAGCAGACGGCCGGCACTGTAGAGGAAGCTGTTGGTAGCTGAAATAGCTGCCGTGATGACCACGAAGTTGATCAAGTTGCCGGCGCCCTTAAAGCCTGCTCCCATCAAGGCTTGCACGAATGGTGAGCTGGAAGTGGAAACCTTGTCCCAAGGCAGGATCACCAGAATGCCGATAATGGCCAAAACGTAAAAGAGGATGATCCGCAGTGGCAATTCATTGATCGCGCTCTTAATGGTCTTGTGCGGGTCCTTGGCTTCAGCGGCCGTCAGCCCGATCAGTTCCACCCCGATGAAGGAAAAGATGACCATCTGGAAGCCTTGCAGGAAGCCGCCTGCTCCGTTATTGAAAAAGCCGTCAGCGTACAGATTGCTGAAGCTGGCCTGGCCGTACTTGGTTGAGCCGGAGCTCAGCAGCATAAAGGCCGCGAAGATGACGAAGCCGACGATCATCAAGATTTTGATGATGGCGAAGGCAAACTCCAGATTCCCGAAGAAGCGGGCAGAGATCAAATTGATCAAGAGCAGGACCGCGACTGAGAGCACTCCGGGCAGCCAGGTCGGCAGGTTGGGCAGCCAGGACTTGAAGTAGATGCCTAAGGCCGTCGTTTCCGCCATGGCCAGGATCAGCCAGCTGAGCCAGTAGAGATAGCCGGTCACCTTGCCGATATCCTTGCCGAGATATTTTTCAATAAACTCGATATAAGTGTGCTTCTTTAAGTCAGATAAGATCAGTTCACCCAAGGCCCGCATCAAGATAAAGAGGAAGAGGCCGACGATGATATAAATCAAGATGACTGCCGGTCCTGCCTTCTGGATGCTGTTGCCGACCCCAAGAAAGAGGCCAGTCCCGATCGTCCCGCCCAGGGCAATCAGCTGAATGTGTGCATTGGTCAAAGACCGCTTGTAAGTACTTTGTGTTTTCTTTTCTTCCATAAAACCTCCATTGAGTTACATGAAATATTTTAACACAAGCTAGTAAAAAGTGAAATTAATTTAAGGAAATAGTCTATAAGGCAAAGGAATCTTAAGAAATAGGCCGATTTGTCCTCTTGCAAAAATGACCGGGATTATCTACGATTAGGATAAAGAAGGAAAAAATAAGTGATTAAAGTTAGGAGGAAGGCAAAATGTACGGCTTGATCAATCAACCAGCAGTCTTCATGACAGAAGACGACCTCAAATCCAGGAGCGATGAACTTTTATACGGCTGGGCCGTCAAGGCGACCGGGAAAAAGGAAGACTTTTGGTACGTGACCAGCCATTATGGCTATGAAGGCTACGTGCCAAAGGCTGCGGTAACGCCGGTGAGTCTGGAAGAAGTCAAGGCGCGGGAGGTCAAACTAGTCCGGCGGTCAGTCATTGATGTCCTGGCTGAGCCCAAGGTTTCAGCCGACATTTTGCTGACGGTTTATAAGGGCAGCCTGCTTAATGTGACGGATGAACTGGTAGACGGCTATTACAAGGTTAAGCTCTTGGACGGGCGAAGCGGCTGGGTATCCAAGACTGCTTTAGGGCCCCGCTTGGATGAAGACGACTTCTTGTGGTCAGCTGACCCGGAGTACTTTTTGCTGCAGGGAAAGCCAGATGAAGAAAGCTTCAGAAAGCAGGTAACGGAGACCGCCAAAGAATATTTGGGATGCCAGTACCGGTGGGCGGGCAAGAGTCCCTTGGGGATCGACTGCTCGGGCCTGGTCTTCATGAGCTACATGCTAAACGGGGTCCTGCTCTGGCGGGACGCGGAAATCAAAGAAGCCTGGCCGGTACATGAGATTGAGTTTGAAGACCTGCGGCCAGGGGACTTGATTTATTTCCCGGGACATATCGCCATGTACCTGGGCCACGGCAAGTACATCAACTCGACTGGCTATAAGGAGCACTTCGGGGTAGCCATCAGCAGCCTCCGCAAGGAAGACCCAGACTACCGGGCTGACCTCTTCCAAATGATCGAGAAGTGCGGTTCCCTGTTTTAGGAGGAATAAAGCATATAGCAAGAAGCCTTTCTGCCATGAAAGGCTTTTTTATGTGCAGATACAGTTATACTTTTAGCAAAAGCAATGAAATGGATTTGCAAATCTGCAATTTTTAAGACAAGCATTTATTTTTTGGCTAAAATACAAAACAAATAGAAAAATAGGAGGCAAAATAATAGAAAATGAGGAAATTACCAAAAAATAGTTTGTTAAAAGTATTTACTGCCGTTGTCTTAACAGGAATTTGGTTTTCAAGCTATGAAGAAATGGCTACTGGTTTAATTGTAAAAGCAGAAATTGTAAAAGCAGAAGATAATCGATACGAGCATGATTTCTATGAGGCATATGAGGTTATCAATTCTGATGAGACAGATTCTTTACCAAATCAAGACAAGGATGAATTGAAAACTTATGTCGATTTAGCACCTGGTATTATCGAAACAGATGCAAACTCTGAACTGCCACAGCAGGAGATTCCTAAGGCTGTTGCATTAACAGAGCATGTGGACGCAAGTGTTCAAAGTACCTTGTTGAAGAAGCTAGCCAAAAAATATGGCAGGAAATTCATTCAAAAAGAGCTTCCAAAGAAAATTTATGGCAGACTCCCAAAGGCAGTCATTAAAAAGATTTCACTAAAGAAGTTCAGCAAGTATTGGAATACTTTTCTCCTTGGAAGTCTAGCAAATAGTGTTTCACCGAAAATTTATAAGTTTCTTGTAAATAACCATGTTCCAAAGTGGGCTGCTAATGCAGCAACTGCCGTAATTGCCTCGGTTATTTGGTATTATATTAATTAGATTCGAGTGGGAGTTAAGCATGAACAAATTCTTAGATAAAGCCAAATCGTTAGGGAGCTTTGTTGTTATTTTTGTGATTATGGAATACCTGTTTTCGAAGTTGTCGATAAACATCTATCTGTCAAATCTGCTGGCCGGAATTGTCAGCACAATAATTTTCGATTGGATTGCACCAAAATTGGGGATTGAAAAGCATGGTGCTGATTAAGTAAAGGAAAGATAAGCTTAGTTAGTAGCGGTAGATAATCGAGGATCCGTTTAATATTTTTGTGTATTAGTGTGGAGAGTAAGAATAGTTATGGGATGCAGTACAAAGGTGGGTGAACTGCTGAAAAGGATAAGATTGGATTTGGGCTTATCTCAAAAGCAAATGGCTGGTATGACTATGTCTGTAACGCAGTATTCCAGAATTGAGAGTGGGGATCAAAGAATAAGAGCTGACGACCTGTTCGAAATCCTTACTGCGCAGCAGGTAAGTGCCCGCTGCTTTGTTAACCAATTGCTAGGAGAACTGTCTGCTTTAGATAGTGATGAAGCTTTTTTAAAAAAAGACTGTGCCAGTCTCGCCCGTATGTTGGAAATAAACTGGACAAGTAAAACAAATATTCCTAAGTTGCATGCTGAGATCTTGCTTGACCGGTCACATGGTAAAATGCTAACTTCCCAGGCCAATCAAACTCAAGTCGCCTAATCAAGTGCTCTAAACCCGCAAAAATACTACATTTTTAGCACATCTTTGCTTGCATTGATGTGCTTTTCTATGTTATAATTTGAGTATGATATCATACTCAATGAAGGAGAGCATCATGTACTACAACTGCCTAGTAAATATTCCTAAGAACACTGGTAAAATTTCCAGAAATAAACGAGGCAAGACTACCTACATCGAATACACTTATGCTAGAGAGTACCTTCCCGAGAAGAAATACAACGTCGCCAAAAGAACGACCATTGGGAAAGCTGCCCCTGATCATCCGGGAATGATGTTCCCTAACCCCAACTTCGAAAAATTCTTCCCTGATGTTGAGATTCCCGCCGAAGGAACGGCGGCTGAACCAGTCAATGAGTCCAGAAGCAGCTGTATCCGAATTGGTGCCTTCTCTGTAGTCAGACGAATTATTGAAGACTACAAGCTCGCTGAACACTTGAAGCGCTGGGATGATCGGGGAAAAGGACTGCTCCTTGACCTGGCCGCGTACTCTGTTATCGCAGAAAGCAACGTGGCTCAGCACTTCCCGGATTATGCCTACAACCATCCATTGATGACGCCACAGAACAAGATTTACAGTGACTCTACAATCTCGCGCTTCATTCGCGAGATCGATGACAATGACAGGGTCGACTTCTTGAACAGCTGGAACGCCACCCATGACAAGAATGAGAAAATCTACGTTTCCTATGACTCCACCAACAAGAACTGCAAGGCTGGAGATATTGAGATGGCTGAATACGGTCACCCCAAGAATGACGTTGGCGCGCCAATCATCAACTACTCGATTGCTTACGATATGACCAATGAGAAGCCCCTGCTTTACGAGAGCTACCCGGGCAGTATCGTTGACGTCTCGCAGCTGAAATACATGCTGGAGAAGATTCGCGGCTACGGCTATAAGAAGATAGGCTTCATCCTTGATCGCGGATACTTCAGTAAGGCTAACATCCAGTTCATGGACTCATGTGACTATGATTTCGTGATGATGGTTAAAGGCAGAGCCTCCTTTGTACACGGCTTGATCATGGAGCACATGGGTGACTTCGAATCAAAGAGAGCCTGCTCAATCAAGGCTTACCGGACTTATGGTATGACGGTTAAAGCCAAGCTGTACGCGGATGACGACACTGACCGCTACTTCCACATCTACTACAAAGCCAAGAAGCAGGCCAGCGAACGTGCTAGACTGGAAGCTGATCTGGACCGAATGGAAGCCGAGATGGACAAGATAAAGGGCAGAGAATACAAGCTTCCAAAGAGATACGAGCACTACTTCAAGCTTACCTACCACAAAGGCAAGTTCTATGGCTACGAGGAGCGGGAAGATGTCATTGAACGAGAGCTGCAGCTGTGCGGCTATTTCGCAATTGTGACCTCTGAAAAGATGACGGCTTCAGAAGCTTTGAACCTTTACAAAAGCCGCGATATCTCAGAAAAGCTGTTTGGCAGTGATAAGACCTTCCTTGGCAACCGTTCATTCAGAGTCGCAAGCAGCCAGGCAGCTGAAGCGAAGATCTTCATTCAGTTCATTGCTTTGATAATCCGGGCAAGAATCTACACGCTTCTGAGAAAACGTAAAGCCGAAATGCCGGGCAAGCCTAACTATCTGAACGTACCTTCGGCACTGAAAGAGCTCGAAAAGATTGAACTGATACGACAGCCGAACGGCAACTATAAGCTCGATCACGCAGTCACGGCTACCCAGAAAGTAATACTAGGCGCTTTTGGGCTAGACGAAGAATGGATCAAAGCACAGGCAAGACTGATTGGAAAAGACATTAAGAACGCCGCAATGCCAGAAGAACAGAAAGATGATGATGAAGATGCCGAGAACGAAGAGTATTAAAACTATTGAAGCAGAGATCTCCCAAACAGAAGAACAGCTCCGACGCCTCAAAGAGCGCTGCGATAAAGCGTCAGAGAAGCTTGATGCCCTCTATGAGCTCAAGAAGCACCGAGAGCAGGAGGAATTACTAAAAGCTATTGATAAAAGTACCAGAACCAAAGCTGAGATCCTCGCGTTTCTAGAAAGTCATGCATAAAAAGAAATACGGTTAGCAGAAAATCTGCCAACCGTATGGTTTGAGTTGTAAAATCCTGGGAAACTAGCATAAAAAGCGTTTTGCCTATGATGAAGAATTGACTGTAAACGTAATTAGACAATTGTTGCGGCTCGATGATTGGACAAACGATGATATGGCAATCTCGCTTTTTGTGGATGCAATGACCAATTTTGACTTTGAAAGAGCAGCAGATTTCACTGACGTCTTGCTGTCGAGCTATTGCAATAAGTTGCGAGAGGTCCCCTTAGATCGGATTGAGATGTTGGCTAAAGCAAGTCTTAATTTCATGTATATGTGCTCTACCAACTCTGCAAAAGAAATGTTTGAGCAGGCATACGAGTTTATCAATGTTCTGCCAGCGTATCCAGGGTTGTTTATATATAAGCTGCTAGCAAATTATCTGCGTCAGTTGAATAAAGGTGAGAGTGACAACGCACATGGAATCAAGCGATTGATTTACTTGTGTGGATACGGGGCAGTACTAGAAGAATACGAATTATAGGCAAAAAAATAGTGGACCTTCCATCTGAGGAAGTTCCACTATTTTTCTTTGTCTTACTTGCTAAAGCCGTTAGGATGCTTTTGGTGCCAGTTCCAAGCGCTGGCGATGATGTCGTCGACGTTTTCGTACTTCGGACTCCAGCTCAGCACCTTCCGGGCCTTGCTTGAGTCAGCAACGAGTGAGTCCGGGTCACCGCCGCGGCGTGGCCCAATAGTATAAGGAATGTCAACGCCGGTAACCTTGATGGCTGCTTTCAAGATTTCCAGGTTGGAGAAGCCGTTGGCCGTACCCAGGTTGAAGACGTCGCTTTGGTTGGTTTCCATCAAGTGCTTCAAAGCCAGGACGTGGGCGTCGATCAAGTCAACCACGTGCACGTAGTCGCGGACATTGGTACCATCCTTGGTGTCGTAGTCGTCGCCAAAAATAGTAAAGTCACCGCCGCCAGCCAGGGCAGCCTTCATGATGTTAGGAATCAAGTGGGTTTCTGGGTGGTGGTCTTCACCAATTGACCCGTCCAGGGAAGCACCAGCCACGTTGAAGTAGCGCAGGGCGATGGACTTGATCCCGTTGGCCTTGTCAGCCCAGTGCATGATCTTTTCCATCATCATCTTGGTTTCCCCGTAAGGGTTGATTGGGTTGAGCGGAGTTTCTTCGGTGATTGGCAGCTTTTCAGGGATGCCGTAAGTAGCAGCGCTGGATGAGAAGACCAGGTACTTAACCCCGGTTTCTTCCATGGCTTCCAGCAGGCTGATCATGCCGGATACGTTGTTCTTGTAGTACTTGAGCGGCTTCTTGACTGATTCGCCGACCAAAGAGTAAGCAGCAAAGTGCATTACAGCTTCGATCTCTTCCTTCTTCAAGACGTCAGCGACTGCTTCCGTGTCCAAAAGGTCAACTTGGTAAAACTTGGCCTTTGGGTCAATGGCTTCCTTGTGGCCAGTGAACAGTGAGTCCAAAACAACTACGTCGTTGCCATCGGCAACCAGCCGTCTTACAGCATGGGAGCCGATGTAGCCGGCACCACCTACAACTAAAATTTTCATATTAACTCCTTTTTTATACTTTTTTGCAAAACCTAACTGATACCTAGTATAACAGAAAATGCTTTCCCCGGCTGAAGCAATTAGAGGGCAATCGCCTTGTTGGCCTTGGCTAAAAGACTGGCCGGGATCGCCTGGTGCAGGTGCCAGACAAAGGAAACGGGCCGGTCTCCTTCGCTTGAAACATAATCCGCGTTGCCTAAGAAAGTGTAAGGAGCCGTATAATTTCCCTGCTTTTTAAACTCTCTGACAAAAAGGGAAATCATGTTGCCGGTCTCCCCCTGGTGGATATAGCGCTGGATCTTGGGACTGGCTGGCCGGTCCTGGCTCTGGCTCTGCCAGTGGAAGAGCTGAGCATTGATGGCGTAGTCCTCGTACATGGTTGACGGGGAGAAGTCTTTTTCACTCTTGTTTAAATTAATAAGGAAGATATCCGTCTTCTTGTCAGCAAAGTACTTGACCCCCTCCCGGAATTCCGGGGACTGGTCCTGGTTGAAGTAGTCAAAGGCCGCCATGATCTGGTTGACATTGTAGTGGCAGTGGACTTCCAAAGGACAGGTGAAGGGGTATTCGTTAGCTTCGGGCAGGACGGTCAACTGACTACGCCGGTAGCGGAGGACTTCCATTAATTCTTCTTTGACGAAGTCTTCCTTTAAAAAGCTTGCGATCCCTTCATGCAGGTCCTTAAAGCCCATTTGGGCCGGCTTTTTCTTGTAGAAGCTGTAGTAAAGCATCCCCAGCATCAAGCGTTCATTCTCGCTGGCTGGCTCTTTTGCCGTCTCCAGGTAAGCCAGCCAGTAGTCCAGGAGCTTTTTGGAATCGATGTGGAAAAAGCTGCTGAACTTCTGGTAGACCTGGTTTTCCACATCCCGGTCGTCAGTAATTAATCCGGCCCACTTTTTCAAACGGAAAAGTGACCGCGCCCCGCTGGCGTGGTAGAAGTCGTAAAGACTCATATCATAGGCCTTGAGGAAGTTGGCCAAGGTTAATTCCAGGCCTGTGTCTTCGCTAAAAGTCTTCACCCGCTGGGTCAAGCCCTTTTTGTTAGCGGCGTTTTGGCCAAGGTTGGCCAGGATGTACTTTTTGGCAACAGGTTCAAGCTCTAGATAGCAGGCTGCTGGAAGATGCGGGAAGCCCTCGCTGATTTCATATGGCAGGGCGTGGCCTGGTCCGGTCAAGGCCTTGAACTTGGCTTCGTAGTTATAGTGGCGGTTGGCCTGGCCGATGAAGTCCAGAACCGTCAGGCAGTCCTTGCCAGGGCAGAGCCGCAGGCCCCGGCCCAGTTGCTGGAGAAAAATGGTCGGGCTCTGGGTTGGCCGCAAAAAGAGGATGGTATTGACGGCCGGGATGTCGACCCCTTCATTATAAAGGTCAACGACAAAGATAAACTTGAGCTTGCCGGAGGTCAAATCTTCTTTGGCCTGCTGGCGGTCAGCCTGGGCAGTTTGGCCAGATAAAGCGGCGGAAGGGATGCCGGCCTGGTTGAAGGCAGCAGCCATGAACTCGGCATGCTTGACGCTGACGCAGAAGCCCAGGCCTTTGATGTCTTCCAAATTGTTGCTGTACTTGTCCAGGCTGCGCAAAATCAACTTGGCCCGGGCATCGTTAGCTGTATAGACATTTTCCAGCTCGCTGACCTCGTATTGGCCCCGGCTCCACTTCATGTTAGAATAGTCGACATTGTCGGTGACCCCGAAATACTGGAAGGGGCAGAGGAGCTGGCGGTCGATAGCTTCGCCTAACAGCATTTCGGCGGCGATGTTGCCGTCAAAATATTGCAAGATGTCCTGCCCGTCCATCCGGTCGGGGGTGGCGGTCAGGCCTAGAAGAATCTTGGGCTTGAAGTGGCTGAGCAGCTTTTGGTAGGACTTAGCGGCGGCGTGGTGGAATTCGTCGATGATGATGAAATCGTAGTAGTCGCTTGGGAGCAGGTCAGCTATTTTTTCTGAATTAAAGGACTGGATGGAGACGAACAGCTTGCTGACATCGTCAGTCTTGTACTGGCCGACCAGCAATTGACCAAAGTTGAAGTCGTTGAGGACCTCGCGGAATTTCTGCAGGCTCTGCTCCAGGATTTCCTGCCGGTGGGCAACGAAGAGCAGACGCGCGTGGGGATGCTCTTCCAAGTAGCGCTTGAAGTCAAAGGCGGCGATGACGGTTTTCCCCACCCCGGTGGCTGCGACGAGGAGATTTTTATAATGGCCGTAAACTTCCCGCTCAGCCTGGAGCCGGTCCAGGATCTCCTGCTGGTAGTTGTAGGGGCGGATAGTGGTCTCCAGGTGGAAAGTACTTTCCTTGTGCCGGTTCAGTTCCGTCTGCAGTTTTTGCCGGCAGTCTTCCTTATCCGGGTCAAAAGTTTCAAAAGAGGGGTCGTTCCAGTAGCTTTCAAAGGAGACGGCAAACTTGTTGACGATGTCAAAAGATTCCTGCTCGGTGACCTTGACATTCCATTCCAAGCCAGTGGTCAAGGCAGCGCTGGAGAGGTTGGAGGAACCGATGTAGGCGGTAGAGAAGCCAGTCTCTCTTTTAAAAAGGTAGGATTTGGCATGCAGGCGGGCGTGGTCGGTCTCGTAGTTGATCTTGACTGTAGTGTTGGGCAGCTGGCTCAAGGTCAGGATGGCCTTGTAGTCAGTTGCCTGGGTATAGGTCGTAGCGATCACCCGCAGCTGGTGGCCGGCTTTTTGGCAAAAAGCTTCCAAATCTCCCAGAAGGGGGCGGATGGCAGACCATTTAATAAAGGAAACAAGCAAGTCGACCTGGTCGGAAGAGGCAATTTCCTTCTTGATTTCGCTGAGCATGCTGGGCTCATTTTTGCTGCCGGTAAAAAGGGCATTCTCCACTATGGAAGTCTGGGGCCGGATGGGAGTAATCTTCTGGGACTGGGTCAGCTTGTGGTAGATGGAGGTCAAGACTTCGCCTTGTTCCAGGATCTGCAGGTCCTCGTAGTCAGCCTCGCCGGTATGCTGGGCGACCTGGTCGACGATAGAGTTGGCCAGGCGGATCTGGGCGATGAGGGCAGATCTGTCTTCGCCGGACTTGAAGCTGTCGCGGAGGTAGTGCAGGCCCGACCGGATGACTTGGGAGAGGTAGATGGTCAAGAGCTGGCGGGAGTCATCAGCGTCCAGTTCTTCCAATTTATAATCCGTGGTCTCTGGGTCAAGTTTTTCCAGCTGGTCCAGGATCTCTTGGTTAAGGATTTGTTCGTAAATACCATCTTTCAGCATGCTTTTCCTGCTTTCTGAAGTGTTTTGCCTTAATTGTATCAGGTTAGGGGAAATTTGCTAAATTATGGATTTTTGTTACCATTCTCACAAAAAAGACTATAATGACCTTATAGAAGAAATCTAATTTTTACTAGGGGGAAAATGATGAAGAATTACATGCAGCATCTTAAAGAGCGGGCCATTAACGCCTATCCGCCCGAAACCAGCCGGCGGTGGACTATCTGTATTGTGGTCGCTGTCCTTGCTGGATTAGTGTTGAGTCACTTTGGCCAAGCCAAGTTTGGGGCTTCGCTTGCTGATTTTGCCCTGCTTTGCGGGATTGACCTGCTGGCTGTGACTTTTGCCAAACATGGGGTCAATATTATTCTGGCCTACTTGTTGGCAACGGTCCTGTACCTGGTCGTGACAGTCCCGCTGACTTTTTACATCATGTCATTTAACCATTTATAAGAAAGCAAAAGGAGCTGACTTCTAGTTAAGAAGCAGCTCCTTTGTTATTTAGTCGAATTGATCCAGTGAAAACCAGCCCCGATGAGCCAGATGGCGCCCCCTAAAATAAAGAGGACCCAGCTGGTTGACCAGCGGCCGGTCGCGATGCTGACCAGAAGGTAGACGGCGATAACGATGGTCCAGTAGATACTATTGATCCTGCCCAGGCGTTTAGGATCAGCATCCTTCTTGTTCGGCCGGTCCATCTCTTCGCCTGGTTCGATGGTTTGGCCTTCTTGCTTGTCGTCTTTTAGCAGGTAGTCAGCTGACACGTCGTATAAAACCGCCAGTTTGGCAATGTATGATATGTCGGGCACGCTGTCGCCGTTTTCCCAGCTGGCCACGTTGGCTTGCGTGGTCATTAATTTTTCCGCTAATTCTTTTTGGCTTAAGCCATGCTTCTTGCGCAGGTCGCGCAACTTGCTTGGAAGCATCATGTTTTTCCCCCTCATCAATCTCTCTTCTATAATATTATAGCCTCTAGCCTGGCTAAAAGCTCGCGGGGAAAAGAAAAAGTTCCCGCCTAAGCAGGAACTTGAAAATTCATTAATCTAATTCGTCAGCCAGGTCGGTCAGCTTGGCAAATTCACGCTGAACCAGGAAGGAGACGCAAAGAGCCAGACCAGCCAGGACGATGAAGGCGGCCAGGGTGATGTAGTAGCTCTGCAAAACTTCGTGGGTGAAGGAGAGCAGGAGCGGGCCAACCATGCCGGCCGCTGCCCAGGCGGTCAAGATGGACCCGTGGATGGCGCCGAGCTCTTTAGTGCCGAAAACGTCGCCCAGGTAAGCCGGGATAACTGAGAAGCCGGCCCCGTAGCAGGACATGAGCAGGCTGAGGGCTACAGCGAAGACAAATGGTGAGTGGGTGAAGATCAAGATCACGAACATAGCCATGTCAACGACAAAGATCAAGCTGTAGGTCAAAGGCCGGCCGATGTAGTCGGACAAGGTTGCCCAAATCAAGCGGCCAAAGCCGTTGAAGAGGCCGATGATGCCGACCATGACAGCGGCAGTAGCCGCGCTCATCCCAGTCAATTCCTGGGCCATCGGTGAAGCGGCAGAGACCAGGGCGATCCCGCAGGTGATGCTGATAAAGAACATGAACCAAAGCAGGTAGAAGGTCTTGGTCTTCAGTGCCTGGTTGGCCGTCATTTGCAGGCCGCCGGTTAAGGAAACAGCTTCCTTGTCTTCGCTCTTGAAGTTGGCCAGGTCTTTTGCACTTGGCCGCTTGATGAACTGGGCAGAAACGATCATGACCAGGAAGTAGCCGGCCCCCAAGATGTAGAAGGTACCCGCCAAGCCAACGCTGGACATCAGGAATTGGGCAATTGGGCTGGTCAAAAGAGCGGCAAAGCCGAAGCCCATGATGGCCAGGCCAGTTGCCAAGCCACGTCTATCCGGGAACCACTTGATGATGGTTGAGATCGGGGTGACGTAGCCGGCACCCAGGCCAAGACCAGCGATGACGCCGTATGAAGCGTACAAGAGCCAGAGCTGCTGGCTTTGAACAGCCAGGCCAGTCAAGGCAATCCCGCTCCCGTAAAGGATGGCGGAAACAGTCCCGGTCAAGGTCGGGCCGAATTTTTCAACCAGGCGGCCCATGAAAGCCGCGGACATCCCCAGGAAGAAGATGGCCAAACTAAAGGCAAATGCAACTGATGATTCGCTCCAGCCGGTCTGTGCCGCGATTGGCTTAGTGTAGACGCTCCAAGCGTATACTGAGCCGATCATCAGATGCAGCATGACCCCCGCCAAAGCAACAATGTAACGATTAGTCTTCATTGTTAAGATATTCTCCTTATTAATCTTTGGACTTTTAGACAATACACGAACAATATTCTTAAATAGGGTCAATATTATTCGATGTGTTAAGGATACCATGTCAGCAATGTAAGGACAAGGTGAAATTTTCAAGATCTTGTGCTGGAAACGCTAAACATGCTACTAAATCTAGGACGCTTTTTTAAAAAGAGTTACCGGTAACATTGCCGGAAAATGTGAAAGCGCTTAGGAAAACCGCTAAGATAGAAGGGTGAGAAAAAAGTGGCCACAGGCCAAGGAGGAAAAAATGGCTAGCGACACCAAGATCGACTTGCGCAAGCAAATGATTTACAGCATTTTTGTCAGAAACTACTCGCCAGAGGGCAATTTTGAAGGGGTCCGGAAGGATTTGGACCGGATCAAGGATTTGGGGACGGACATCATCTGGCTTTTGCCAATCCAGCCGTCAGGCAAGGAGAAGCGGAAGGGAAGCCTGGGTTCACCATACGCGATTTCCGACTACCGGGCCATCAACCCGGAATACGGGACCATGGAGGACTTCAAGCGCCTGTGCGACGACGTCCACGCCAAGGGGATGAAGATCATCATCGACTGCGTCTACAACCACACTTCACCAGACTCAGTCTTGGCTAAGGAGCACCCGGACTGGTTCTACCACAAGAAAGACGGCAGCTTCGGCAACAAGGTGGGCGACTGGAGCGACGTTATCGACTTAGACTACAGCCATAAGGACTTGTGGCAGTACCAGGCGGAAACTTTGGTCATGTGGGCCAAGTATGTGGACGGCTTCCGCTGCGATGTGGCCCCGATGGTGCCGGTGGACTTCTGGAAGTATGCCAGAGAAGAAGTAGCCAAGGTGCGGCCAGGGGCTATTTGGCTGGCTGAATCCGGTGCCCCGGACTTTATCCGCTTCTTGAGAAGCAAGGGGGCAGTCGGCGGGTCAGATTCTGAGCTCTACCAGGCTTTTGACATGACCTATGACTATGACATTTACCCAGACCTCAGAGCAGCGCTTTTGGGGCAAAAGGACTTGACTGACTACCTGGCTGGTCTTAACCGGCAAGAGGGGGTCTATCCGGAAAACTATGTTAAGGCCCACTTTTTGGAAAACCATGACGTGGTCCGGGCTCACGGGATGATCGATGATCCGGCGTCTTTGCGGGCAATGACGGCCTTTATCTACTTCATGAAGGGGGCCATGCTGGTCTACAATGGGGAAGAAAAAGGGGATGCCCACCACGTGACCCTGTTTGACAAGGACCCGGTTGACTGGAGCGGCGATCTTGACTTGACTGACCTCTTAAAGAAGATGCATGAAATCAAGCAGCTGCCAATCATGGCCAAGGGCAGCTATGAGGCTAAAGAGGTCAGAAAGGGCGTCTTGGAAGCTGTCCACAGCCTGGATGAAGGCGAAGAAGAAGAGCGGTTGATCGGGATTTTTAACACGACCGGCAAGAAGCAGGCGATTCCGACCAAGCTGCCAGAGGGGAGCTACAAGAACCTTTATGATGGCAGCAACGTCCAGGTTTACGAAGGAGTCATGCGGATCGGCGAGATTACCATTATTGAGAAATAAGAGCTGAGAAGGCGGCCTAAAGTAGACAGATTTTTTGCGAGAATTGGCGAAAACTTTTTTGACAAAAGCAGATTGTTTGCTATAATGAAAGAGTTGATAAATTGCCAATTTAGCTCAGTTGGTAGAGCATCTCCCTCGTAAAGAGAAGGTCGTTGGTTCGATTCCAATAATTGGCACTCAGAGTATCAAAGAAGTCCGTTGCAAACGCAGCGGACTTTTTGTTGTTCTTAAAGAGGGATGCAGACTTACAGTTGGGCGAAGTAACGAATAGTGCGCACCATCTGTGAAGTGTATGAATTTTCGTTGTCGTACCAGCTGACGACTTGAACCAGGGTCTTGCCTTCAGGCATTGGGATAGTCTTGGTTTGGGTGGCATCAAAGATTGACCCGGCCCGGGAGTTGATGATGTCTGAAGAAACGATTTCGTCAGTGTTGTAGGCAAAAGATTCAGTTTCACTGGCCTTCATCTTAGCGTTGACTTCTTCAGCGGTGACCACGCCGTCGACTACGGCATCCAGGATAGTGGAAGACCCGGTGGCTACTGGCACTCTTTGGGCTGCCCCAGTCAATTTGCCGTCCAGCTGAGGAATAACCAGGCCGATAGCCTTAGCGGCACCGGAAGATGCAGGTACGATGTTTTGCCCAGCAGCTCTTGACCGGCGCAAAACGCCCTTTCTCTGCGGCCCATCCAAAAGCATTTGGTCACCGGTGTAGGCATGGATGGTGGTCATGACGCCGGCCGTAACGGGAGCCAGTTCGTTCAAGGCTTGGGCCATCGGGGCCAGGCAGTTGGTGGTGCAAGAAGCAGCAGAGATGATCTTGTCGTCAGCTGTCAAAGTTTGGTGGTTGACGTTATAGACGATAGTTGGCAGATCCTTGCCAGCTGGAGCGGAAATGACGACCTTGCGGGCGCCGGCTTGCAGGTGGGCGCTGGCTTTTTCCTTGGAAGTGTAGAAGCCGGTGCATTCCAGCACAACGTCAACGTGTAATTCGCCCCAAGGTAAATTGCTGGCATCTTTTTCAGCGTAGACTGAGATTTCCTGCCCGTTGACGAGAAGGGCATGGTCGTTATATGAAACGTCACCTGGGAACTGGCCGTGGGTAGTATCATATTTCAGCAGGTAGGCCAGCATTTCCGTGCTGGTCAAGTCGTTGATGGCTACTACTTCATAGCCTTCAGCTCCAAACATTTGCCGGAAGGCCAGACGGCCGATTCTGCCGAAACCATTGATGGCAACTTTTACTGACATATTTGTAATCCTCCTTGATTGTTATCCGAATTCCGGCCCGCCGCCGCTTGCTTCATAGTCTGGGAAAGCGGCTTGATTGGCTGGCCTTTACGATTATCATTATACGAACGCGCTGGATGTTTTATAATAAAGAATATGAAAAAAGGAGCTATACAATCTGTCAATTAAGGAGGAAGTCATGCCACAAAAAGACCGCTACAAGGACCGGGTGCTGAATATTGAATTTAAGCCGGTCGCCGCCCTGGAGACGCCCCGGGCTATGAGTCTGGCCTTGCTGACTCATGGCAAGGCGAAAATGAAGATCAATGGCCAATCGGCTACCGTCAAGGCCCCGGCCCTGCTTTTCTTAAATGAGGCCGATCGGGTGACGGCCAGCGGGGATTTCGCGGCCCAATCCTTCAGCTTTGACGAGGCTTTTTTGAAGACGGCTCCGTTCAGCCGTGAGCCGGACCAGGAATTCCATCTGGCGCTCAAGACCGGCCAGCGTCTGTTTGCCAAGGATGCCAGGCAGAAATACTGGGAGCTGCCAAATAAGATCTACGAGCAGATCCGGGAATGGTTCTTTATCATGGGGATGGAGGTGGCAGCCCAGAGCGATGAGTTGTGGTGCTGCAGGATCAAAAAGTACCTGATTCAGATCTTGAGCATGGCGGAGGATTTGAGCGCTTTGACCGCGGAAGACCCGGTCAGCCTGGCTTTGAGCTACATCTATTCGGCTTACTATGAAAAAATCAGCCTGGAGGATCTGACCAGACAAGCCTGCATCAACCGGGTGACTTTGAACCAGCTTTTTAAAGACCGCTTTGGCTGCACGGCCATGGAGTACCTAACCAGGTACCGGATGAAGATTGCCGCGC
The DNA here is from genome assembly GCF_057197985.1 of Lactobacillus sp. WILCCON 0059. NCBI lineage: Bacteria > Bacillati > Bacillota > Bacilli > Lactobacillales > Lactobacillaceae > Lactobacillus > Lactobacillus sp. WILCCON 0059. The sequence goes on along the minus strand of NZ_JBUBHN010000001.1, from coordinate 1,911,233 downwards.
AGATGCTTACGCACACCGGAATGAAGGTAGCGGAAATTGCTGAGGCGGTCGGCTTTGACTATGATACCTATTTCATCAGGATTTTTACCGCTAAAAAGGGCCTGTCGCCGACTTCTTACCGCCAGCAGACCAGGCAGGCGGCTGAAAGAGTTTGAATGGCACGAATTGATTTTACCCTGGCATCTAGTGATGTTCTGCTTTTTGCTTAGAGCAGATATACTGTAATCATCAAATCAAGAGACGAAGCAGAAATTAAGAAAATAAGCCAAGAGAAAGCTAGGTAAATGAAGATGGAAAAGAAAGTTATTTTGATTACTGGTGCCAGCAGCGGGATGGGTTACGAAACTGCCAAGAAATTAGCTCAGCAGGGCAACAAGGTCTACGGGGCAGCCCGCCGGGTAGAAAAGATGGTGTCTTTGAAGGAATACGGGGTAACCCCAATTCACCTAGACGTGACTGATGAAAGCTCCTGCAGAGAAGCGATTGAAGAGATCATCAACCAGGAAGGCCGCATCGATGTTTTGGTCAACAACGCGGGTTACGGCAGCTATGGCGCGATCGAAGACGTGGACTTGACTGAAGCTAAAAGGCAGTTTGACGTCAACCTCTTTGGTCTGGCAGCTTTGACTAAGGCAGTTTTGCCATACATGCGGGCTCAGCATTTAGGAACCATCATCAACATTTCTTCCATGGGCGGCCGGATTGTTTCCTTCATGGGCGGCTGGTACCACGCGACTAAGTACGCGGTTGAAGCCTTCAGCGACGCCCTGCGGATGGAAACCAAGCAGTTTGGGATCAACGTTGTATTGATTGAGCCAGGCGGCATTAAGACCAACTGGGGCCATATCGCGGCTGATCACCTGGCAGAATCAGCCAAGGGCGGCGCTTATGAAGAGACTGCCAATAAGGTTGCGGCAGGGATGCACAAGCAGTACAGCGGCAACATGATGAGCAACCCAAAGGTTGTGACTCGGGCGATCAGCCGGGCAGTTAACGCTCGCCGGCCACGCCCTCGTTATTTGATTGGTTTTGGGGCCAAGCCATTGGTCTTCGCGCACGCTATTTTGCCAACCAGAGCTTTTGATTTCATTATAACTCACGCATCTTAATATTTGTGAATCCATAAGCAGGTAAGCTTATGGATTTTTATTTTTTACTTAGATTTTGCATGAAAATCATTAGTGTAACCGGTTAACAAAGAAATGAAAAGGCGGTAAAATAGACTTAAATAGGATAAGCATGTACTTAAGACATAGCTAACTCGTGGTGAATTAAATAATGATGACTATTTTATCTTAGGTATAGTAAGCTATTCTAAATTTGAAGAAAAAAGTTTAGTGAGAAATTATGACGAGAGAGAGGGATGCAGAAATTTTATGACTAAATGTGTGTACTTCTGTGTGGAAAATATAGGCTATAGAGTTGGCTAATTGCTCAATACAATTTGGATGAGTGATGGCAAGTGAACCTGTTGTGAGCTATTTCTAGAAAATGGCTAGTTTTGTCTAAGAGGTGTAAGCATGTTATCAAAGAACAATCGGCATCTTCAAGAACAACGAATGAGCGACTCCAAGCAGCGTTTTAGTATCAGAAAATACAGCTTTGGTGCCGCTTCAGTTTTGCTGGGCTTGTCTTTTTTGACTTATGCTTGGGGGAGTCCTGTATCAGCGGATACGACAGACCAGTCGGCAGTAACGGTTACTGAGACTAAGGTGACGAGCACGGATAAGGCAAGTAGTGCTCAGACGACTGCAGCTAGTGAAGCTACTGTTTCTACGGCGACTAGCGAAGCAAGCAGCAATGCGACTGGTGAAGCAGCAAGTACGGCCAGCGAAGCTGTAAACTCAACCGCGACTAGTGAGTCAGCAGCGGCAGAAACGACTCTAAGCAGTGAAACTGCAAGTAAGGAAACGGTGACTAGTGAAGCGGCTAAGGAGAGCACCGCAACTAGTGAAGCAAGTAAGACCAGCACTGCAACGAGTGAAGCTAGTGAAAAGGCAAGTACGGCTATCAGTGAAAGCACGACTCCAGCCACGGCCACCAGCGAAGAAAATAGTCAAGAGCAAACGGCCACTAGCGAAACAGCTGACGCTAATGCTTTGACTGCTTCTAAGGTGGCTAAGGCTTCAGCACTTAAGTCAGTAAAGTTGGCAGCGGCTACTACGGCTACGACTGACACCACAACTTCTACGGATGATGCGGCTTCTTCAAGCGGTGAGATTACTACTGAAGGCAAAGCAAAGGGGCTGACTGACAGCGATGTTGATCCAGCGATGAGTGATGCCAAAGGGGCAAGTCTGTTACTTGACAACTCTGCAAAAAAGATTCCTAGTGGCTACAAGGCTGACCCAACTGAGGGACGTTACACTTTTGGGATTCTTAGCTTAGGGCCAATTAATCAATCTGGCTATACCAGCTATAACCAAACGTATAATGTCAATTACTACATCCGGGTATCAACGGCTGCTAAAGCTACCAATGGGGTATATGATGATACTGTTTATATTCAATTGGTTGACGCTGATCAAGACACAGTTCTTTGGGAAAGCTCAGCCAAGCCGGGTGATTTAAACAAGACCATTGATGCATTAAATTCTACAAACGGTAATCCGTTCCAATACTCATATGCAGAAAATGTTGTCAATGGTGTAACTACAAAGGCTATTAAATTTGATGCCAGCCCAATTGATGCTAATAATGGTCCAATGTACTCTACGGCTGTATATCAAGCAGACAGCGATAATCAAACTTCTGGGACCTCTATCAGTTTCAATTATCCGGATGCAAGTACTATTGAAACACGCTACATTGCAAAGGACGCTGCCGGTAACGAAACTGTATTAGCAACATACGATGAAACCGGTAGACCGGGTTCAATCTATACCGCGTCAGGTCTGCGTAAGTTCGTTGGTTATGACTTGGTATCCGTCCCTTCTGAAACAACTAGCACTTTAAAGCGTAGCTATACAGTCGGTGATCTTTTAGTTCCAACTCCAAGAAAGTATTCAAATTACATTCAAATGGTTCGGACGAGTTTGATCACGAGTACTGACGGTAGTAGCATTATCAGTATTCGCATGGCTCTAAATGGTGCGAGCCTTGATGATATTAATAATCCTGACGTTTGGAAGGTTGTCTTTACTAGTGAAGAGCTGAAGCCTGGTGAATGGTCTACTACTGGTAATAATCTTGCAAATTATAATGGTTCTCACGAAAAGGGAGCATTTGCTATTCCAGACGAAGCGGTCAAGGCTGCTGGCTTTACCGATGAGCAAATGGTGGGCAAGTACGTATTTAACTGGTTATTGCTCAACATTAACCCAGAAGGTCAATCTCCAGTTGACTACTACTACGCTCCACGAGGCCAAGTACGAGTAAACTACGTAACTAGTGATGGTACGGCAATCAAAACGCCAGTCACTGCGTATAAGAATTCTGATACTGGCACGGCATATGATGTAACCGGCTCAACTTACAGACCAGCAACCATTACTGTGAACGGTAAGACTTATCGTTATGTTAAGAGTGACAAGTCTTTGGGGACTGCAGGAACGACTGACGTCAATGGCTATACTTACACTTTGACCCCATCAGACGCTACTGGTACGATCATTTCCAACACGGTTAACGACGTTTACTACGTATACGAACAGGTTAAATATCACACTGAAGCAGGTGATTCTAAGACAGTAACTCGGACGATCAAATACTATGACAGTGTGACTGGCAACCCGATTCCAGAGAACTTAGAGCCGACGGTTAAACAGAGCGTAACGTTGACTGGAAACAAGATCTACGATGACCAAAACAACTTCATTGGTTATGGTACCGTTTCAGCTGATGGTTCAAGTTACACGATTGAACAGAAAACCTGGACTCAACAGGACTCTGCAAATCTGTCAGACTACGGCTACACTGCACCAGACAGAGCTTCAATTGCTGCGGTAACGGTTGATCACAATACTACCGATGTGACGGAAAAGGTATACTATGGCCACCAGACTACGCCGGTAAAGCCAACGGATCCGAAGACTACTACTGACAAGATTAACCCTAAGGGTGATGTGACTTATCCAGATGGCGTGTCAAAGAATGACTTGAATGCTAGTGTAACTCGGACTATCAACTACGTTGACGAAGACGGCAACGCAGTTAACGGTTCGCCAGATGGTACTAGCTCATACGAACAAACTGCTGAATTCACTCGGACTGCTATCGTTGACAAGGTAACTGGCAAGATCCTTGGTTACGACACTAACAACGATGGCAAGGTCGACACTGAAAGTGCAGACCGTGCATGGATGCCAACCGAAAAGACTTTGGCGGCGGTTGATTCGAAGAAGCCTAGCGAAGTAGGCTACGACAATGTCGACAAGTCTACTGTTGAATCACTCGTAGTTACGCCAGATCAAGCTGTTACTCCTGTTACCGTAACTTACAGCAACAACCCTGTTTCAGGCACGATTAAGTACATTGACGATACTACCGGTAAAGAACTTGACAGCGACAATTTGAAGGCTGGTAAGATCGGTTCAGTCATCGACTACAAGACTGAAGACGAGATTAAGAGCTACGAAGCTCAAGGCTATGAACTTGTTTCAAACAATTTTACTGATGGTACGCAAACCTATGCTAAGACTGGCAACGACTTTGTTGTTCACTTGAAGCACGCAACTGAAGAAAAAACAACTTATAGGGATGCAACTCAAACTATCCACTACGTTGGTGCTGGTGATAAGACTCCAGCTGACAAGGTTCAAACTCAGAAGAATGCCTTTAGCAAGACTGACACGATTGATAAGGTAACTGGCGAAGTAACCAAGAGCACTGGTTGGACTGGCACTAAGACTTTTGGTACTGAAGATACTCCAGTAGTTGACGGATACCACGCAGACAAGAAGGCTGCTGGTGGTTTGACCGCAACTGTCGATAACCCAGATGTAGAAGCAACCGTAACCTACACTCCAAACGGCAAGCTGGTCCCAGTTGATGAAGACGGCAAGCAAATCCCAGGTACTGACACGCCAACTTACACGACTGATCCAACAGACCCAACCAAGGTCTTGGATCCAACTGTTCCAGACGTAGATGGCTACACGCCGAAGAGCAACAAGGTTGGCGACAAGGTAACTCCAGAAGATCCATCCAAGGATACTGAAGTGCCTTATGTTCAAGTTGTAACTGGTACCATCAAGTACGTTGATGATATTACTGGTCAAACCTTAAGCAGCGAAGATCTTGAAAAGGGTACTGTAGGTTCAACTATCAACTACACTACTGCAGACAAGATCAAGAAATACGAAGCTAAGGGCTACGCGCTCGTTTCAAACAACTTTACTGATGGTACTCAAACTTATGCTAAGACAGGCAATGACTTTGTTGTTCACTTGACCCACCAAACTGTCCCAGTAACGCCAGAAGATCCGAAGAACCCAGGCGAGCCGATCATTCCTGGCGGGGATGTAACTTACCCAGCAGGCTTGACTGAAAAGGACTTGAAGGATACTGTTACCCGGACGATTGTCTACATTGACGATAAAGACAATGCGGTTAATGGTTCACCTGATGGTACCAGCAGATATGAACAAACTGCAGAATTCGCTCGGACCGCTATTGTCGATAAGGTAACTGGTGAGATCCTCGGTTACGATACTGATGGTGATGACAAAGTTGATACCACCAAAGCCGATCAAGCATGGACGCCAACTAAGAAGACCTTGTTAGAGGCTCAATCAAAAGATCCAAAGTTATTGGGCTACGATGAGGTTGATACTCCTGTTGTTCCGGATCTGGTAGTTACTCCAGGTCAAGGGGATAGTGTGGTTACTGTAAAATACAGTAAGATCACGTACACGCTCAAGGATGAAGAAACTAAGACTGTTACTAGAACTATCAACTACGTTGACTCAGTAACTGGCAAGGCAATTCCATCAGAACTTGAACCTTCAGTAACTCAAACTGCTACTTTGACCCGGTCAGTAATTTATGACAGCAAGGGCAACAAGATTGGTTACGGTACTGTCTCAGCAGATGGCACTAGCTTCACCCTTGACGATAACTACAAGGTTACTGGATCTTGGGATGAACAAAAGTCAGCTGATCTGTCCAGTCATGGCTATACTGCTCCAGACAAAGAAACTGTAGCAGCTGTAAATGTTGATGGCTCAACCAAGGACACTGTAGTGACTGTATACTATGGCCACCAAACTGTTCCGGTAACACCAGAAGATCCTAAGAATCCAGGCGAGCCGATCATCCCTGGCGGGGATGTAACTTACCCAGACGGCTTGACTGAAAAAGACTTGAGAAATACTGTTACCCGGACTATCGAGTACGTTGACGCTAAGGGCAGACCAGTTAACGGTTCACCAGACGGTAAGAGCTCATACGTACAAAGCGTAACGTTTGAGCGGACTGCTATCGTTGATAAGGTAACCGGTGAGATTCTCGGTTACGACACCAATGGTGACGGCAAGGCTGACACTGATGATGCTAACCGTGCTTGGAAGCCATTGAGTGCGGATCTTAGTGAAGTTAAGTCAACTGATCCAAAGACTCTTGGCTTTGACCATGTTGACAAGGACACTGTAGCTAAGGAAACTGTAGTGCCAGGCCAAGCTGACTTGACTGAAAAGGTTGTCTACAGCAATAACCCGATGGTTGTATCTGGTACGATCAAGTACATTGACGATACGACAAAAGTCACTCTTGATGAAGATGCTCTGCCAAGCGGTGAGGTTGGTTCAAAGATCAACTACACTACTGCAAAGGAAATAGAATACTACGAAAACAAGGGCTACGAACTGGTTTCTAACGACTTCACAGACGGCAGCACAGTTTACGCTAAAGAAGGCAACAACTTTGAAGTTCACCTGAAGCACAAGACTCAGACCATCACGCCAAATGACCCGAACCCAGTAACTCCAGGTAACCCGATCAACCCTAATGACCCGAACAGTCCAGTTTATGGTGAAGAAACTGACCGGAAGAACCTGGTTAAGGACGCTACCCAAACCATTCACTACGTAGGTGCAGGTGACAAGACTCCAGCTGACAAGGTTCAAACTCAAAAGGAAGCCTTCACGCGGACAGTTACGATCGATAAGGTAACTGGCAAGGTAATCTCAACTAGCGAATGGGAAGGCAGCAAGACCTTCGGCTTTGAAGATACTCCGGTAGTTGAAGGCTACCACGCCGACAAGAAGAGTGAAGGTGGCTTGACTGCAACTCCGGATAATCCAGATGTTGAAGCAACTGTAACTTACACGCCAAATGGCAAGCTGATCCCAGTTGACGAAGAAGGTGTTCACATTAAGGACACTGATACGCCAACTTACAAGACTGATCCAACTGACCCAACCAAGGTGGTGGACCCAACTGTTCCAGAAGTTGAAGGCTACCAGCCAAGAGACAACAAGGTTGGTGATAAGGTAACGCCGAAGAATCCAGCTAAGGATACTGAAGTTGTTTACGTTAAGACTCCGGAAACTAAATACGGCTTGACTGAGAAGTTTGTCGACGTAGACGGCAATGAACTTGCGCCAAGCGAATCCAAGGGTACTGAATACAAGACTGGTGACAAGTACGACGTAACTAAGGATGCCAAGGTAATTAACGGCTACGTTCTGGTTGACACGGATGAAACGACTGGTACTTTTGACAAGAGTGACAAGACTGCTACCTTCATCTACAAGAAAGTTGGTAAGATTATCCCTGTAGATCCAAATAACAACCCGATCCCAGGTGCTGAAACTCCAAGCTACAAGAATGACCCAGATGATCCAACTAAGGTAACTCCAAACGAACCAACTCCAACGGTTCCAGGTTGGACGACTAATGTTCCAAACGTAACTCCAGAAGATCCAACCAAGGATAAGCCAGTTGTCTACACTCAAGATAAGTATGGTTTGACTGAGAAGTTCGTCGATGTAGACGGCAACGAACTTGCGCCAAGCGAAAGCAAGGGTACTGAGTACAAGACTGGTGACAAGTACGACGTAACTAAGGATGCTAAGGTAATTACTGGCTACGTTCTGGTTGATACGGATGAAACGACTGGTACTTTCGACAAGAGTGACAAGACTGCTACCTTCATCTACAAGAAGGTCGGCAAGATTATCCCTGTAGATCCAAATAACAACCCAATTCCAGGAGCCGACACGCCAAGCTACAAGAACGACCCAGATGACCCGACTAAGGTGACTCCAAACGAACCAACTCCAGGCGTTCCAGGTTACAAGACTGATGTTCCAAACGTAACTCCGGATGACCCGACTAAGGATACTCCGGTTCCTTACACCAAGAACGAAACCCCAGAAACCAAGTACGGCCTGCTTGAAAAGTTTGTTGACGAAGAAGGCAATGAACTTGCAGAAAGCGTCGACAAGGGCAGCGACTACAAGACTGGCGATAAGTACGACGTAACTAAGGACGCTAAGGTGATCACTGGCTACGTATTGGTCAAGACGGAAGGGACGACTGGTACCTTCACGGATAGTGGCAAGCTTGCTGTCTTCACCTACAAGAAGGTCAACAAGATTATTCCAGTAGATCCAAATGGCAACCCAATTCCGGGCGCTGACACGCCAACTTACGAGAACGATCCAGATGATCCAACTAAGGTAACTCCAAATGAACCAACTCCAACGGTTCCAGGTTGGAATACTGATGTACCAAATGTAACGCCAGAAGATCCAACCAAGGATACTCCGGTTGTCTACACTCAGGATAAGTACGGCTTGACTGAGGAGTTCGTGGACGAAGAAGGCAATGAACTTTCACCAAGCGAATCCAAGGGTACTGAGTACAAGACTGGTGACAAATACGACGTAACCAAGGATGCCAAGGTAATCACTGGCTACGTATTGGTTAAGACGACTGATACGACTGGTACCTTCGAAAAGAGTGACAAGACTGCAGTCTTCACTTACAAGAAGCTTGGTAAGATTGTTCCAGTAGATCCAAAGGGTAACCCAATCCCAGGCGCAGACACTCCGACCTACAATAACGATCCAGAAGATCCATCTAAGGTAGTTCCTAACGAGCCAACTCCTTCTGTCCCAGGCTACAAGACCAACGTTCCAAATGTAACTCCGGAAGATCCGACTAAGGACACTCCGGTTCCTTACACTAAGAACGAAACTCCAGCAGCTAAGTACGGCTTGACTGAGAAGTTCGTGGACGTAGATGGCAACGAACTTTCACCAAGCGAAAGCAAGGGGACTGAGTACAAGTCTGGTGACAAGTACGACGTAACCAAGGATGCCAAGGTAATCACTGGCTACGTATTGGTTAAGACGACTGATACGACTGGTACTTTCGAAAAGAGTGACAAGACTGCAGTCTTCACTTACAAGAAGCTTGGCAAGATCGTCCCAGTAGATCCAAATGGCAACCCAATCCCAGGCGCTGACACGCCAACTTACAAGAACGACCCAGATGATCCATCTAAGGTGGTTCCAAACGAGCCAACTCCAACTGTCCCAGGCTACAAGACTGATGTTCCTAATGTAACTCCAGAAGATCCGACTAAGGATACTCCGGTTCCTTACACGAAGAACGAAACTCCAGCAGCTAAGTACGGCTTGACTGAGAAGTTTGTGGACGAAAACGGCAATGATCTTGTACCTAGTGAAAGCAAGGGCACTGACTACAAGTCTGGCGACAAGTACGACGTGACTAAGGATGCCAAGGTAATCACTGGCTACGTATTGGTTAAGACGACCGACACGACTGGTACCTTCACTGATGGCAACAAGACTGCCGTCTTCACTTACAAGAAACTTGGTAAGATCGTTCCAGTAGATCCAAAGGGCAACCCAATCCCAGGCGCCGACACGCCAACTTACAAGAACGACCCAGATGACCCATCTAAGGTGGTTCCAAATGAGCCAACTCCATCTGTACCAGGCTACAAGACTGATGTTCCAAATGTAACTCCAGAAGATCCGACTAAGGACACTCCGGTTCCTTACACTAAGAACGAAACTCCAGCAGCTAAGTACGGCTTGACTGAAAAGTTCGTGGACGAAAACGGCAATGATCTTGTACCAAGCGAATCCAAGGGCACTGACTACAAGTCCGGCGATAAGTACGACGTTACTAAGGATGCCAAGGTAATCACTGGCTACGTATTGGTTAAGACGACCGATACGATTGGTACTTTTGGTGACAGCGACAAGACTGCAGTCTTCACCTACAAGAAGATCGGTAAGATTGTTCCAGTAGACAAGGACGGTAACCCAATTCCAGGTGCTGATACGCCAACTTACAAGAACGACCCAGATGACCCATCTAAGGTGGTTCCAAATGAGCCAACTCCATCTGTACCAGGCTACAAGACTGATGTTCCAAATGTAACTCCAGAAGATCCGACTAAGGATACTCCTGTTCCTTACACGAAGAACGAAACTCCAGCAGCTAAGTACGGCTTGACTGAGAAGTTCGTGGACGAAAACGGCAATGATCTTGTGCCTAGTGTATCCAAGGGCACTGACTACAAGTCCGGTGACAAGTATGATGTAACTAAAGACGCCAAGGTAATCACTGGCTACGTATTGGTTAAGACGACCGACACGACTGGTACTTTTGGTGACAGCGACAAGACCGCAGTCTTCACCTACAAGAAGATCGGTAAGATCGTTCCAGTAGACAAGGACGGCAACCCAATTCCAGGTGCTGAAACTCCAAGCTACAAGAACGATCCAAGCGATCCATCCAAGGTGCTTCCAAATGAACCAACGCCAGATGTCTTAGGCTACACGACTGACGTTTCAAAGGTAACTCCGAAAGACCCAACCAAGGATACTCCTGTTCCTTACACTAAGAGCGTGACTCCATCCAAGCCAAGCAGCAACAAGCCGGGCAAGAAGGGGGCGCCATCCGCGCCAACTGGTCCAAATAGTCCAACTCTGCCTGGCAAGAAGGGCAAGACCGCTCCAGCTACTCCGAACGCTACTGCCTTCTCAACTGGCTCAAGCAAGCAAACTGCTAGTCTGAAGCAAAACGCGCAAGCCAAACTGCCGCAGACCGGTGAAGCAACTGACAAGTCCCGTGCTCTGTCAGTCCTCGGCCTCGGCGTAATGGCCTTGACCGCTCTGCTCGGCCTCGCTATCGACAAGAAACGCAAGAATTAATCTCTTTCTTTAAAAAAGCTAACTGCTTTTCAAGACGTGATTCTGTTTTTTAACAGGTCACGTCTTTTTTCGTCTTTTTCCTGTTTTTTCGCAGGCTTAACATATTTAGGATTGACAAAAGAGCTTTAAAGCATAACTATGTAATTTAAGAAAGGCGGGGTGATAAAAATGACTGACTACAACAATGAATACGACAACGACTACCTGGAAGACCTGGAGATTGATCCTAGCGAAATCCTGAGCTACAGCATCTCTGAAAGACTTGCTGGCTTAAGCGGAGAGGAAAAAGCTGCCTTCTGGCGCTCCTTTTACCAGCAGGCCCGGCAGATGCACCGCTTCTTTATCGATAGCGCTGACCTCCGGGAAAACTTTGACGTCGACGTCATTTACAATCGCCGCAACCAAGACGCGGTCTACCAGGCGATCCCTGCTGGCTGCAGAAAAGATGGACCTTGCCTGCTTCTGCAGGGTGTGATCGATGACTATACTTTCTCAGAAGATGACACTCTGGAAAGCCGCCAGTCCCTTTTTATCCCCGAGAACGAATCTGCCTTCGTCTATGAGCTGAACACTGACGCTGGCTTGATCGACCTCTTCGCCTTGACCTACCAGCAGAATAGTCACGCCCTGGAGGCCCTTGGCTTTAACTTGAAGCACCGCCAGCAGATTCACCATGCCGGCGAACTTGATTACTAGTTTTTAGGAGGAAAAAATGAGCAAGGAAGCAAAACTTTTCCAGCACGGCACCTTAGCTATGCTGGTCGCTGGCCTCTTTGACGGGACCATGTCTCTCGAAGAATTACTGAATCATGGCGATAGCGGAATCGGCACCTGCAGCGGCCTGGACGGTGAAATGGTCATCCTTGACGGCACAGCCTATACCATCCGCCGGGACGGGACCGTCGAAGCCCTGTCCGGCAACATCAAAACGCCCTTTGCCTGTGTCCACTTTGACCAGAAAAGTCCTGGCCAAAAGGTAAGTGGCTTATCTTTGCCAGAACTTGAAGCCTATCTGAAAGGGCAGGGGATGAACAATATCTTCTATGCCGTTAAACTCACCGGCACTTTTGCCAAAATGAAGACCCGGACCGTCTTCAAGCAGGAAAAGCCATACCCAGGCTTAACTGAAGTTGCTGACCAGCAGGCCATCTTTGAAGGTAAAAACACGACTGGCACCTTAATCGGCTACTACGCTCCCGACCTCTACCAGGGGATTGCTTCCAGTGGTTTCCACCTCCACTATTTAAGTGGCGACCATGCCTTAGGCGGGCACGTTCTGGACCTAGAGCTAGCTGAAGGCGAGCTCAGCCTTACGCCTTTTAGTGACTTTAACCTCCACCTGCCAACTAGCAACGCCGACTTCATGCAGGCCGATTTTGACCTCGCCAGCTTGGGTGATCAGATCAAGCAGGCTGAACATTAAAGCGAAAGGATATCATGAAGAAAAAGCTCCAAGCCCTGGCCGCCAGAGTCAAAGTTGAACTCCCGGCCCTCTTTCTCGCCCTTAAAGACCGGCGGACCTCCTGGCTGGCCAAGCTCCTTGCCTTCTTGACCGTGGCCTATGCCTTGTCACCCGTCGACCTAATCCCTGATTTTATCCCGGTCCTGGGCTATCTGGACGATCTCTTGATCCTGCCCCTTTTAGCTGCTTTGACCATTAAACTGATTCCCGCAGACGTCTGGCAGGACTGTCTGGACAAGAGCCAGGGGATGTGGGAGAGCGGAAAACCGAAGAAATGGTACTATGCCTTGCCGATTATTATTTTCTGGTTATTCATCCTATTTTGGATTGGAAAAATGGTCTACCAGGGACTTAATAACTAAATGATTAACAAAGCCGCCAGCCTTAGCCGGCGGCTTTTCATTTTATATCCCTTACTGGCGCTCGTTATTTGTTTATCAGATTCGGAATGTACAAAATCCTTGTTGAAACAGTATTGAAAGAATGTAATAATTTTAGAAAAAAGAAATACGATACAAGTATATGAAAAAGACCCAGCCTTTAAATGGCAAAGAACATAATATTCACAATATAGAAAGCGCTTTAAATTGTTTTAGCAATCAAATGAAAGCAAAATAAGAATATGGTATCATTTATTTGTAAAACTACACACTTTATAAGCTGCTCGAATCGTTCGATTTTTCGACCAAAAAATAAGCGTGAAGCTAGATGGAATCTAGTTTTGGCAGAAAGAAAACGTTTTTTTGAGAAATGTCATTTTTTATACTGAAAAATACCAAAAAAGGCTTATAATGTAAGTAGGCGAAAAACGCTTACAGCGTTGACGCGAAAATGATTTGATGTCTTTATGAATAAATGGTGATGTTTTTATAGGAAGTGAGGTAAGAAATGGACGAGCTGGAGCAACATTTACAGAACTTTGCCGCTGGCAATGAATTTTATCTGCAAAATTATCTTGGCTGTCACGCGGCTGGAAATGGCTATGCCTTTCGCGTCTGGGCGCCTAAAGCACAGCAAGTCTGGCTGGTCGGCGATTTCAACAATTGGGAGAAAGACCTGCCCATGCGGCAAAACGCTTATGGAGTTTGGTCTATTGAAACTGACCGTGCCCAGCCTGGCCAGCTTTACAAATTCTTAGTCAAGCAAGCAGGCGGGGAAGAGGTCATGAAATTTGACCCGATGGCCCTGGAATATGAACACCGGCCAGGCAACGCTGCCGTGGTAAGCAACTTGCCGGAGAAACGGTGGACTGACGGGGCTTGGTTTGGCTGGCATAAGCGGTCAAACCACTTTGCCCGGCCAATCAACATCTATGAAGTGCATGCCAGCTCCTGGAAGCAGCATGAGGACGGCAGTCTTTATACCTTGCGCGACTTGCAAAAGGAATTGATTCCCTACGTTAAGGAACAGGGCTTTAACTACATTGAATTCTTGCCTTTGACTGCCCACCCGCTGGATGCTTCCTGGGGTTACCAGACCACCGGCTACTTTGCCTTGGAGCGGGCTTACGGAGAGCCGCGGGATCTGCAGGATTTCGTGGAAGCCTGCCACAAGGAAAACATCGGTGTTCTGGCTGACTGGGTGCCAGGTCACTTCTGCATTAACAACGATGCTTTGGCCTACTACGACGGGACACCTTGCTACGAATTTGAAGAAGGTTGGCGGGCCCAGAACAAGGGCTGGGGCGCCTTGAACTTTGACCTGGGCAAGCCGCAAGTGCAGTCATTCCTCTTGTCAAGCGCCCTCTTCTGGCTGGAATACTACCATCTGGACGGGCTCAGAGTCGATGCGGTGTCCAACATGCTTTACCGCGACTATGACCGGGGACCGGGCGAGTGGAAGCCAGACCAGTACGGTGGCAACCGCAATATTGAAGGAATTGAATTCTTGCACAAGTTCAACAAGACGATCAAGGGGATGCACCCGGAAAGAATCTTGATCGCGGAAGAAAGTTCTTCTCAAGTCAAGATCACCGGCCGGGTCGAAGACGGGGGCCTGGGCTTTGACTACAAGTGGAATATGGGCTGGATGAATGATGAGCTCCGCTTCTATTCCATGGACCCTTACTTCCGCAAAGACAACTTTGACTTGTCTACTTTCTCATTCATGTACCGAATGAGTGAGAACTTCATCTTGCCGCTGTCGCATGACGAAGTCGTCCATGGCAAGCGCAGCTTGATGAACAAGATGTTCGGCGCCCGGCCAGACCAGTTCGCTCAGCTGCGGAACTTGAACACCATGCTGATGACCTACCCGGGCAAGAAATTGCTCTTCATGGGCGGGGAATTCGGCCAGTACCTGGAATGGCGCTACCAAGAAGGCTTGGAGTGGTCTTCTTTAAGTGATGAATTAAACGCCAAGATGCTCAAGTTCAACCGGGAATTGAACCACTTTTACTTGAATGAACCGGCTTTGTGGCAATTGGAACAGGAAGACCGGTCAGTCCAAATCATTGACGCGGACAACCGCGACCAGTCCGTCCTTTCCTTCATCAGACAAGGAAAGGTGCGGCATGATTTCCTGATCGTTCTGCTCAACTTCACGCCGGTTCAGCGCGACGGCTTTAAAGTCGGCGTGCCTTACCCAGGGACCTATAAGGAGGTCCTCAACAGCTCACGCAGTGAATTTGGCGGCGACTGGACCGCGAAACCACAGGAAATGGCTACCACAGAGGAGAAATTCAAGGATTTCGACTACCAGATTTCTGTTGACCTGCCAGGCTTCAGTGCCATGATCATCAAGCCTGACCAGGTAACAATCAAGAGAAAGCGTTCGAAGAAACGTTGATGTAATGTGATAAAAGATTAAAGATAAAAGATTAAGTAGGGAAGGATTTTTTACCATGAGTACAAAAATGCTAGGTTTAATTTTAGCCGGGGGCAAGGGGACCCGGCTGGGCAAACTGACCGCCAATCAAGCTAAGCCGGCCGTGCCATTCGGCGGCCGCTACCGGATCATCGACTTTCCGCTGAGCAATTGCGCCAACTCCGGCGTGCGCAATGTCGGCATCATCACCCAATATGAACCACTGCGGCTGAACAACCACATCGGCAATGGCTCCAGCTGGGGGCTGGACGGCTTGAACTCCAGCGCCACTATCCTGCAGCCATACACGGACAACGGCGGCAGCAAGTGGTTCGAAGGGACCGCCCACGCCATCTACCAAAACATCGACTACATCGACAGCCAGGACCCAGAATACGTCCTGATCCTGTCCGGTGACCACATCTACAAGATGGACTACGCTGACATGCTGGAAGAACATGAAAAGAACCACGCTTCTTTGACTGTGGCTGTTATCGACGTGCCTTGGGAAGAAGCACCACGTTTTGGGATCATGAACACCGACTCCAGCGGCCGGATCATCGAATTCGAAGAAAAGCCAGCTGAACCAAAGAGCAACCACGCTTCAATGGGGATCTACATTTTCAACTGGAAGCGGCTGCGCGACGTTTTGACCGCGGGCTTTGCTACGGCTGACGACATGGTCGACTTCGGCAAGGACGTCATCCCTTACTACCTGAAGAGCGACGAAAGAGTCTTCTCTTACCAGTTCTCAGGCTACTGGAAGGACGTCGGCACCATCGACTCTCTCTGGCAAGCCAACATGGAATTCCTGGACGGCTCTGACGGCCTGGCCCTGGACGACCGCAGCTGGCGGATCTACTCCAAGAACACCATTGACGCTCCGCAAATGATTACGGAAAACGCCGAAGTTACTGACTCTATGATCGTTGACGGCTGCTACATTGACGGGACGATCAAGCACTCAATCATCTCAGCCAACGTTGACGTCCAGCGCGGCAGTGAGATTGTTGACTCAGTCATCATGCCGGGCGCCAAGATCGGCAAGAACGTCAAGATCACCAAGGCTATCGTTGGTGAAGGCGCCGTGATCGGCAGCAATTCTGTCGTTGGTGAAGAAAATGGGGAAATTGCCGTAGTCGGCAACAAGGAAAAGATTGGAGTGTTACCAAATGAAAACAAGTAAGATGTGTGCAATCTTCAGCAACCAGCACGAATACAGCCAGCTGAAGCCGCTGACCGATGAAAGAGCCCTGTCAACTCTTTACTTTGCCGGCAAGTACCGCTTGATGGACTTTGCCCTCTCCAGCATCGTCAACGCCGATATCAACCACGTCTACACCTTGATCAGCCAGGAAAAGGTCCGTTCTTACCTGGACCACCTGGGCGGGGGCAAGGAATGGGGCTTGGACACGATCGGCTCTTACGAATACCTGGACTTCTACCAGAACTTGATGCGGCGGCGGTCAAGAGGGGAAAACTACTTTGATGACTTGATCCTCTTCCTTAAGACCTGCAAGATGCCATACACTGTTTTCATCGGCAATAAGATGGCGGCTAACTTTGACCTCAAGGCTATCCTCCACTTCCACCAATCAAACGAAAACCGGATTACCCCTGTTTTCAAGCGGGTTGACCAAAAAGACATTGCGCCAGATGACCACACCTTTGTCTTAAGTGATGACAATATCGTCATTGAACAAAGAGAAGCCATCGAATTGACTGGTGAAGGTCCGGTTAACCTGTCAGCTAATGTTTATGTCATGAACACTGATTGGCTGATTCACGAACTGGAAAAGGCCCAAAAGAGCGGGGCTTCCTATGACGTTGCGGAACGTCTGGCAGCCTTGACTGTTAAGGAAAAGGCCAACGCTTACGAATACACCGGCTACCTGCGCAACATCCACGACATTTCCAGCTACTACGAGGCCAACTTGGACATGCTGGAAAAGGACAAGCGCGACTCCCTGCTTTACGGCAATCAAAAGATCATCACCCGGATCAGAAACGAAGTCGGCACTTACTACGACAAGGAATCTGACGTCAAGAACACTTTGATTGCCACTGGTTGCACGGTCAAGGGTGAAGTCAAGAACAGCGTCGTTTCCAGAAGAGTAAACTTTGCTAAGGATTCTGTTGCCAAGAATTCCGTAATCATGGCCAACTGCAAGCTCAAGAGCGGATCTGACGTTGAATACGCCATCCTGGACAAGAATGTGGTGATTGAAAAGGGCGTGACCGTCAAGGGTAAGCCTGACAGCCCTGTTGTCATCAAGAAGGGCAGCGTCATCAGCAAGGACTTTGTACTGGATTAATCGGGAGGAAAAAACGTGAGAGTTTTATTTGTCGGGGCCGAATGTGCTCCCTTCTTTAAGACTGGCGGTTTAGGCGACGTCTTGGGCTCTTTGCCCAACCAATTGGCCAAGGACGGCGATGAAGTCGGCGTGGCTTTGCCTCTTTACCAGGACATGCCGCAGGAATACCGCGAAAAGCTGGAATACCAAGGCAACTTTTATGTTCCAGTTGGCTGGCGGAACCAATACTGCGGGATCTTCACCCTGGAAATGAACGGGGTCAAGTACTTCTTCATCGACAACGAATACTACTTCAAGCGGCCAGGCATCTACGGCTACTACGACGATGGCGAACGCTACGCCTTCTTCCAGCAGGCCGTGATCATGATGATGGAGCGCTTCAACTTCGTGCCGAACATCCTGCACTGCAACGACTACCACACTTCCTTCATTCCATTCCTGCTCAGAGAAAAGTGGGGCTTCGTGGACGCCTACCGCGGCATCAAGACTGTCTTGACCATCCACAACCTGGAATTCCAAGGCAAGTACGATGCCAAGACCCTGCCGAACTTCTTCGGCCTGGGCTATGAATGGTTTGACAACGGGACCGTCCGCTTCAACAATGACGTCAACTGGATGAAGACCGGGATCTTGTACGCCGACCGGGTAACCACGGTCAGCCCATCCTATGCTGAAGAAATCCAAACGCCAGAATTCGGCCAAGGCTTAGATGGCATCTTGCGGTCAGTCAACTTTAAGCTGGTCGGCATCTTGAACGGGATTGACTTTGAAAAGTACAACCCGGCTACTGACCCGGTCATCAAGGTCCGCTACGACGTCAACCACCTGAAGCACAAGCGCCGCGACAAGACTGACCTGCAAAAGCAGGTTGGCCTGCCGGTAGCGCCAACCACCCCGGTTATCGGGATGGTCAGCCGCCTCACTGCTCAAAAGGGCTGCCAGCTGCTTTTGGAAGAACTGGATAACATTCTCCAGTTTGACTTGCAAGTAGTTATCTTGGGCAGCGGGGACCAGTACTACGAACATGCCTTAAGCGACATTGCCAGCCGCTACCCGGACAAGTTCAAGCTGATCCTGGCCTTTGACGTCAACCTGGCGCAAAAGATCTACGCTGGGGCCGACTCCTTCTTGATGCCATCCGCCTTTGAACCATGCGGCTTGTCACAATTGATCAGCCTGCGCTACGGGACCTTGCCAATCGTTCACCAAATCGGCGGTTTGGCCGACACGGTCTGGGTTTACGACAAGACCAAGAACGAAGGCACCGGCTTTGGCTTCCGCGAATTCAGCGGCTACCAAATGGTTGAAGCCATCAAGAAGATGCTGGAACTTTACCATGAAAAGGACAAGTGGGCCAAGGCACAAAGAACTGCCATGCGGTCTGACTTCTCCTGGAAGAACTCAGCAAGCAAGTACCAATGGATGTACGGTGAATTACTGGGATAGTCGAAAATGATGAGGAAGATGAGCATGAAATCAAGTAAAGTATCAGTCGCAAACAGCAATTTGCGGGAGATTACTCCTGAAGAATTCAAGGAAAGATTAGCAAGCAAGCTGGACCGGCACTTTGAAGAAAGCGTGGAAGAAGCTTCTAAGGAAGACATCTTTGCTGCTTTGGCTTCAATGGTCCGTGACGGTTACTCCAGCAAGTGGCGCAGAACCCGGATCGCGGAAAGTGCCAATGGCCACAAGCAGACTTACTACTTCTCCATTGAATTTTTGCCTGGGACTCTTTTAAAGAGCAACCTTTTGAACCTGGGCTGGCTGGACACGGCCAAGGAAGCTTTGGCTGACTTAGGGATTGACCTGGATGATATCGCCGCTGTTGAACCAGATATGGCTCTGGGTAATGGGGGCTTGGGCCGGCTGGCTGCCGCCTTTATGGACTCTTTGGCTTCAACCGGCTATGCCGGCAACGGGAACGGCCTGCGCTACAAGTACGGCCTCTTTAAGCAAAAGTTTGTCAACGGCTACCAAAAGGAACTGCCAAATGACTGGCTGAAGCAGGGGGACTACTGGGAAGTGCGCCGGGAAAGCAAGTCTGTCCTGGTTAAGTTCGGCGGCCGCGTCAACATGGTTGATGACCACGGCTGGCTGACTCCGCAATACGAAGGTGCTACTGTTGTCCGGGCCGTACCTTATGACGTGGCCATGGTCGGCTACCACAACGGGGTGGCTAACACCCTTCGTCTGTGGGACGCGGAAATTGCCCCGGAAGACGAATTGAAGTACCCGTCAATCGCTGACCGGCGGAAGGTGGAAGACTTGACTTCCATCCTTTACCCGGATGACTCCAGCTATGATGGCCGCCTTTTGCGGCTGAAGCAGGAATACTTCTTTGTTTCCGCCGGCTTGCAGAGCATCTTGAACAGCTTTATCAAGGACTATGGCGAAGAAGGTCTGCTTGACCTGCCGAAGTATGTTGCCGTTCACATCAACGACACTCACCCGGCTATGTGCGTGGCTGAAATGATGCGTCTTCTGGTCGACAGATACCGGATGGACTGGGACAAGGCTTGGGAAGTTACTGTCCAAGTAATGAGCTACACCAACCACACCATCATGGCTGAAGCCATGGAAAAGTGGGATGTAGGCATGTTCAGCCAGCTTTTGCCGCGGCTCTTTGACATCGTTAAGGAAATCGACCGCCGCTACGTGGCTGGCCTGGAAGGCAAGGTTTCCGGCGACGTGATTGAAAGAACCAGAATCGTCAAGAACGGGCAAGTCCACATGGCCCACCTGGCCATCATCGGTTCCCACTCAGTCAACGGGGTTGCTGCCCTGCACACCCAGCTACTGGAAACCGAAGTTTTGCGCGACTTCTACCAGCTCTACCCAGACCGCTTCAACAACAAGACCAACGGGATCACCCTGCGCCGCTGGATTCAAATCGCCAACCCGGATTTGGCCAAGCTTTTGGACAAGACCATTGGGACCGACTGGCGCTTTGACAGCAAGGAAATGCTGAAGTTTGAAAAGTTCTACCACGACACCGCAACCTTGACCAGCCTGCAGGAAATCAAGCTGGCCAACAAGAAGAAGCTGGCCAAGGTCATCAAGGCCAAGACCGGCATCGTGGTTGACCCTGAAGCCATCTTCGACGTCCAGGTCAAGCGTCTGCACGCCTACAAGCGGCAAACCTTGAAGCTGCTCCACGTTCTGAAGCTCTACCAAGACCTCAAGGCCGGCATCGACCATCCGAAGCGGGTAGTCATCTTTGGGGCCATCGCTGCTCCAAGCTATGTCTTTGCCAAGCAGGTCATCAAGGTGATCAACTCTGTAGCTGACCTGGTCAACAATGACCCAGACATCAAGGGCAAGCTGAAGGTTGTCTTCCTGGAAAACTACAATGTTTCCCTGGCTGAACAAATCATTCCAGCCGCTGACCTCAGTGAACAGATCTCAACGACCACCAAGGAAGCCAGCGGGACCAGCAACATGAAGCTGATGGCCAACGGGGCTTTGACGGTGGCGACTATGGACGGGGCCAACATCGAAATCAAGGACGCGGTCGGCAGCGACAACATTTTTGCCTTCGGCTTGGACAAGGATGAAGTTTACAACTACTACGCAAACCACTCCTATCACCCACGCGACCTTTACGAAAGCGACCCGGTCATGAAGAAGACGGTTGACGCTTTGATTGACGGAACTATTCCAGACTGCGTCAGCGAAGGCCGGGCCCTTTACGATGACTTCTTGAAGGACAACGAGGAATTCCTGGTTTTGGCCGACTTTGAAGCCTACTTGAAGGCCCAGAAGCTGGTTGAAAAGGTTTGGGCAAACAAGCGGCAATGGGCCCAGATGAGCCTGGTCAACATCGCTCACTCTGAACGCTTTGACGCTGACAAGACCATTGAACGCTATGCCAGTGAAATCTGGCACCTGGACAAGGTGGAATTTGACGCTGAAAAAGCGTAAGAGTGACTGATGAGAGCTATTTTTAATTCTTGGGACACCAAATACAAGCAGCCCTTTGGCGCCACGCAGGCCAATACCAGCGTCAAGTGGGCGGTTGAAGTCGATGAAGAAATCCAGGAGATCACCCTCTGGCTGACTAAAAACAATGAGTCGCCGGTAGCCTACCCCTTGACTTACAACGATGAAAGCAAGATGTATGAGACCAGCGTCAAGATCAGCAGCTCCGGGCTCTACTATTACTACTTCAATATCAAGCAAAATGACCAGTACTACTTTCTGCAAAGAAGCCAGGATGGTTTTGGCGAAAGCGAGATTACCCAGGATAGCCGGGACATCCGGACTTTCCAGCTGACCTGCTATGACCGGGCAGTCCCGCAGGCTCCCTGGTACACCCAGGGGGTGGTCTACCAGATTTTTCCTGACCGCTTCAACAACGGCAACCCGCATGGGGAGATCCAGGGCCGCAAGAAGGACAGTTTCATCTACGCGACCAAGGAAGACAGTCCTTACTACATTAAGGATGAACATGGCGATATTGCCCGCTGGGACTTTTTTGGCGGCAACCTCGAAGGTATCCGGCAAAAGATTCCCTATTTAAAAGATTTGGGAGTGACGGCCATCTATTTGAACCCGATCTTCCAGTCTTCCAGCAACCACCGCTATGACACCCAGGATTTCATGAAGATCGACCCCATGCTGGGGACTGAAGAAGACTTTAAGAACCTGATCAAGGACCTGCACAAAAACAGAATTTCCTTGATCTTGGACGGGGTCTTCAACCATGTCGGGGCGGACAGCAAGTACTTCTTGAGCGCGGTCAGCGACAAGACAGGGCCTTACTACTCCTGGTTCAACTTCATCAACTACCCGACCAAGTACCAGTCCTGGTGGGGGGTAACTACTCTGCCAGAGGTCAACAAGAACAATGCTGACTACCAGAACTTCATCTGCGGACCCGATGGCGTTTTAGCCAAGTGGACCCGGATGCATGTCGATGGCTGGCGTTTGGACGTGGCTGACGAGCTTCCGATGCCGCTCTTGCGGGAAATCCGCGAGCGCCTGCAAAACGAAGACTGCCATGTCTTGATCGGGGAAGTCTGGGAAGATGCCTCCCACAAGTTCGTCAACAGTGAATTCCGGACCTACATGGCCGGGGACAACTTAACCGGGACCATGAACTATCCGGTCCGCAACTTTATCGTTTCGCTCTTGCAGGCCAATAACGAAACGGAAGAAGTGGCCGCCTTGAATGACCTGGAAAAGCTGGTTGAGAACTATCCTAAGGCATTTCTGGAAAACTGCTTGAACAATATCGGCACCCACGACACGGCCAGAATTAAGACCGTCTTGGGGGGAGACGAGAAGCTGGTGGCCCTGGCCTTTGGCCTCTTGTTCGCCGTGCCTGGCGTTCCCTGCATCTATTACGGGGATGAAGCCGGCCTGGAAGGGGACAAGGACCCGGACAACCGCCGCTACTTCCCATGGGGCAAGGAAAGCGACTTTTTGGAAAAAGAAGTCAAGGAACTGGCCCACTGGCGGCGGGCAAACCGGGCTTTGGTCGACGGGAAAGTCGGCTATGTCAAGATTGCTTACGGCATCAACGCTTTAGTCCGCTTCAATCAAAGAGAACTGGTCATTTACTGCTACAATAAGACCGACCAGGATATGATCCTGGACGCGGGAGAATTTCAAACATATTGCCTGCCAGAGCGGATTAGCGAGCTGGTAAGTGATATACTGGATCAAGAAAGCATAGCTCAGAAAGCTTATCTGTTGAAGACATTTAAGCTGGACAGGAATGAAAAAGAGTAAAAAGGAATATATCAATGGACGCAAAAGAAATTTTTGAACAATGGAAACAAGCTGCTCTGCCAGAAGATTTAGCTGAACAAATGGCTGAATTGGGCGGTGACGACAAGTGGGTCGAAGACGCCTTTGGCCAGGACATCAACTTCGGTACTGCCGGGATGCGGGGACTCCTGGAACCAGGGACCAACCGGATCAACGTCTTCACAGTCGGCCGGGTAACTGAAGGTCTGGCCCGCTTGATCGACGAAAACGGCGAAGAAGCCAAGAAGCGGGGCGTGGTAATTTCCTTTGACTCACGCTACAACTCACGCGAACTGGCAACCCACGCTGCCCGCGTTTTGGGGGCTCACGGCATTCACGTCTACCTCTTTGACGACCTGCGTCCAACGCCGGAACTGTCCTTCGCTGTCCGCTACCTGCACACCTTTGCCGGGATCAACATCACTGCTTCCCACAATGCCAAGCAGTACAACGGCTACAAGGCTTACGGTGAAGATGGCGCCCAAATGGGGCCGGAAAATGCCGACCGCCTCTTTGCCTACGCCCAAAAGGTTGAAGACATCTTCAGCGTTAAGGCAGCTCCAGTCAAGAAGCTGCGTGCTGAAGGCACTTTGCAATTGATCGGTGAAGACGTTGACGAAGCCTACCTGGCCAAGCTGGAAACGGTAAATGTCAACAAGGACATGATCAAGGAAAATGCCGACAAGCTGAAGATTGTCTACACTCCTTTGCACGGGACTGGCAAGATGCTTTATGACCGCGCCTTCAGACGGGGCGGCTTCAGCAACGTTGTTCCAGTGCCAAGCCAAGCAATTGTGGACCCAGAATTCCCAACTTGCAAGAAGCCTAACCCGGAATTCCGTGACGTCTTCAACCCAGGTGTTGAACTGGCCAACGAAATCGGTGCTGACATGATCGTGGCTACCGACCCGGACGCTGACCGGATGGGGGCCTGCGTAAGAACTGACAAGGGCGACTTCCAAGTTTTGACTGGGAACCAAATCGCTACTTTGATGTCTTACTACCTTCTGCAAAACTTGAAGGACTCAGGCAAGCTGACTCCGGATTACGAAATCGTTACCTCAATCGTATCCAGTGCCTTGCCATTCAAGATTGCCAAGGACTTCGGCATCAAGACCAAGTCAGTTCTGACTGGCTTCAAGTACATCGGTGAAGAAGTCGACCGGATGAACAAGGAAGGGGACGGCAAGTTCCTGATGGGCTTTGAAGAAAGCTACGGCTACCTCTTCCAAGCCTTCGCCCGTGACAAGGACGCCATGCAAGGGGCTTTGATGTTCGCCGAAGTTGCCAGCTACTACGCTTCCAAGGGCATGACTGTCTTTGACGGCCTGCAGGAAATCTGGAAGAAGTACGGCGTTGCCTACGAAATCACCCGGGCAATTGAAATGCCAGGGATTGGCGGGCAAAAGAAGATGGCTGAACTGATGAGCAAGCTGCGTAGTGAACACCTCAGCGAAATCAACGGCGTCAAGGTAGTCAAGATCGAAGACTACCAAGAACAAGTTACGCTCGAAAACGGCGAAGAAACTCCATTGACTGGCTTCCCGAAGTCAAACGTCTTGAAGTACTTCCTGGATGACGAAACTTGGGTAGCCCTTCGCCCATCTGGTACTGAACCAGTAATCAAGGCTTACGTTGGCGTCAACAAGGCTGACATCGAAACTGCTGAAAAGGCAGCTGAAAGCTTCCAAGACGCCATCAGCGAATTGCTGAAGTAAAGCAGAGAAGTTAACAACAAAGAAAGAAGCACCGCTAACGCGATGCTTCTTTTTTGTGCTTGTATGCTGTTAAGAATTATAGGTTCTTACTTGTCCCCGAAGGTGACACCCATGAGGCGGGCGTTATTTACGGTCTTGCCATTCGGGTCAACGTACTTGAGCTTGCCGGCCGTGTCTTCCAGGGCGATGGAGTCGACTTCGCCTTGCTTCAAGACAACCAGGCGGCCAAAGGACCGGTTCATGATGAGGCGGGCGCCTTCAATCCCGAAGCGGGTTGAGATCTGCCGGTCGTAGGCATCTGGCCGGCCGCCCCGTTGAGCGTGGCCGATGACCGCCGTTCTGATTTCAGCGTCTGGCAGAACTTCTTGCAATTGGCCAGCGATTTCGTTAACCACGCTGATGCCGTTTCTAGCCGCAACCTTAGCCTTGTACTTCTTCTTAGGCAGGGCAGCGTCTTCCTTGGAAATTGCCCCTTCAGCAGCGGCAATGACCGTGAAGCCCTTGCCAGCCTTTTGCCGTTGCTTGATCTTCTTGGCTACGACGTTGATGTCGTAAGGAATTTCCGGCAAAAGGATGATGTCGCTGCCGGCAGCCAGACCAGCAGCCAGGGTGATGTGGCCAACCTTGTGACCCATGACTTCTACGACGAAGACCCGGGAGTGGCTTTGGGCAGTAGTGTGGATGTCGTCCAGGTATCTGGTGGCAATGTCAATGGCGCTTTGGAAACCAAAGGTGTAGTCGGTGCCCCAAGTGTCGTTGTCGATGGTCTTTGGCAGACCGATCACGTTCAGGCCTTCTTGGGCCAGCATGTTGGCTGACTTAAGGGACCCGTTGCCGCCCAAAACAGCCAAAGCGTCCAGGTTGAGCTTCTTGTAGGTCTTCTTCATGGCAGCGACCTTGTCAAAGCCGTCAACGATAACTCGCATTTCCTTGAATGGCTGGCGGGAAGTGCCCAGAATCGTCCCGCCTTCGTTAATGATGCCGGAGAAGTCCCGCGGCTTCATCTTGACGTAGTCTTCATGCATCAAGCCGTAGTAGCCCCGCTTGAAACCAATGATTTCCACGTCGTCAACACAGTTGTAAAGGGTCTTGGCCAGGCCCCGCATGGTCGCGTTGAGCGCCTGGCAGTCGCCGCCGCTCGTTAAAATACCAACTCGTAAAGTCATGCTTAAATTCCTCCCCGTGCTAAACAGTTCTCTATAATTTGGCTTAATTTAAATCTTAGTCATGTCCTTGCCAAGATGCAAGAAAAAATCTCATGTAAATTCAAAATAAGGCTTTCAATAAAAGGAAAAGCAGCCCAGGCAGGGCTGCTTCATGGTAGTAATAGTTTTTGATTAGTGAGCAGTTAAAGCAATCAAGTTGTCGCCGTGCTTTACGTCAGTTGCTTCAACCCGGTCTACTTCGTTGTATGAAGGGGTGTTGGTGATGACAACCATGACAGTGGTGTCGTAGCCGGCAGCCTTGACGGCATCCAGGTCAACTTCACCGATCTTTTCACCCTTTTCAATGTGCTGGCCTTGAGTGACCAGGGACTTGAAGTGCTGGCCATTCAAGTTAACCGTGTCCAGACCGATGTGGATCAGGACTTCAGCCCCGTTGTCAGACTTAAGACCGTAAGCGTGGCCAGTCTTGTAGGCAACGGAAACAGTACCGGTAACAGGAGCGTAGACATTGCCGTCGCTAGGAACGATGGCTGCCCCGTTACCCATCAGCTTTTGGGAGAAGACTTCGTCATTTACGGCTGACAGGTCTTCAGAAACGCCGTCGACAGGTGCCAGAACTACTTCGTCTTCCAGACCAGCAGTCTTGGCAGCTTCAACTTGTTGTTCAGCTGGAACTTCAGTTTCAGCGCTGACGCCGGATTCGCCTTCAACGCTGGCAACTTCTTCCTTCAAGTGGCCCTTGCCCCAGAAGAAAGTCAAGGCGAAGGCGATAGCGAAGGAAACAAGTTCACATACAACGTACATTGGGATGGTCTTTGGGTAGATGGACAAGAAGCCCAGGAAACCGGCAGAACCAAGGGATGCAGCTTCAACGTGCAGCAAGCCTGCAAGTGCTGAAGCAACACCGGACCCGATCAAAGCACAGAAGAACGGGAAGCGGTACTTCAAGTTAACCCCGAAGAGGGCTGGTTCGGTGATACCCAAGAGGGCAGAAACACCGGCTGATGAAGACAGACCCTTCATCTTTTCGTTCTTAGTCAAGAACCAGATAGCGAAGGTTGCGGCACCTTGAGCAACGTTGGCCATGGAAGCAACAACGAAGATGAAGTCGCCCGCGCCCTTGCCGGCAGCGAAGGCAGCCAGCAATTGAGTTTCGATGGCCGGGAAGCTTTGGTGCAAACCAGTCATAACGATAGCTGAGTAGCAAAGACCGAACAGACCCATGCCGACAAAGCCAGCAGTGTCGTACAGCCATACGAAGCCGTTGGTGATCCAGTCAGAAACGGTCTTCATCACTGGCCCGACGATGGTGAAGGTCAGGAAGCCAGTGATCATGATTGACAGAAGCGGGGTGAAGGTAAAGTCAACCGCGCTTGGCAGGACCTTGTGCAGGCGCTTCTCTAAGAAGGCTAAGATCCAGATAGCTGCCAGGACTGGAATAACTTGGTATTGGTAGTTGGTTTGTGCTACGTGCAGACCGAAGATGTTCCAGTAGTGGGTTGAGCCGGCCAGCTGTGGGGTGGTCATGATCAAGCCCATTGCAGCCCCGAGGAATTGGTTGGCCCCGAAACGCTTAGCGGCGGAAATACCGACCAGAACTGGCAGGAACATGAATGGGGCAGCTGACATAAGTTGGATCATGTCAGACAGGCCCTTGATGGCTGGGTTGATTTGCACCAGGGACTTAGGCCCGAACAGGCCAGGGCTGGTGAAGAAGTTGTTCAAGGCCATCAGCAAACCACCCGCAACCAGGGCTGGGATGATTGGCACGAAGATGTCACTCAAGAGCTTGATGAAGGCCATAACTGGGTTGACCTTCTTGCCGCTGGCGGCGATCTTCTTCAAGTCGTCGGTAGAAACTTCAGACAGGCCGGTTTGCTTGATCAGTTCGTTGTAGACGTTGTCAACGTCACCAGGCCCGATGATGACTTGGTACTGGCCGTCAGTCTTGAAGGTACCCTTAACGTCAGGATCCTTGTCCAAGGCTGCTTGGTCGATCTTGGTATCGTCTTTTAAGACTAAACGCAGACGCGTTGCACAGTGGGCAGCTGCTACCAGGTTGTCTTCACCTACGGCAGCGATCACCCGCTTGGCAACTGCATTGTAATTCATTGCCACGAGAAACACTCTCCTTATCCTCTGAAAACGCTTTTCTCTAATTCACTTAACATGATAACGGTTTCTGACAAATATGTCAATCGTTTGACAGAAAATATTTTATAAAAGTTCTGTTAACTGAAAAAGGCCTGTTAACCGTTTGACATGTTAGCGCTTCAACCATAAAATAGAAAGTGATAAAGTGCTGATTATTCAGAAGTTTTTGCGTGACAATAATCTGGCAAATGAAGTATAGAAATTAAAAGAAGAGATTAGTGATTAGGCGGAGGTTGCTTAATATGGAATGGACAAGAGAAAAAAGATATCTTCCTTATGAGAAATGGGATGCCAAAACTTTGCTTAAATTGCAGAGCCAGGCAGCCCGGTCAGACTACCAGCTGCACTACCACATCCGGCCAACTTCAGGCCTTTTGAACGACCCTAACGGCTTTTCCTACTATAATGGCCGCTGGCAGGTCTTCTACCAGGCTTATCCGTTTGGGGCCGTGCACGGCTTGAAGTCCTGGGTCCACTTGACCAGTTCCGACCTGGTTCACTGGGAGAACTTGGGCGAAGCTGTTTACGCTGACAGTCCGCTGGATAGCCATGGGGCATATTCTGGCTCAGCCAGAGCAATTGGTGACAAGCTCTTTCTGATGTACACGGGCAATGTCCGCGACGAAAACTGGGTCCGCCACTCTTACCAGGTTGGGGCCTGGATGGATGAAGATGGAAAAGTAACCAAGCTGGACAAACCGTTGATCAACGCACCAGATCACGTGACTGAACACTTCCGTGACCCGCAGATCTTGGAGCACGGCGGCAAGTATTATGCCATTCTGGGCGCCCAAGACAAGGAGACCAAGGCCGGCAAGATCAGTCTTTACAAGGCTGACGAATTAACTGGTCCATGGCAGGATTTGGGTTATGTTGACCTGCCGGACATGGGCTACATGGTTGAATGCCCGAACCTGGTCTTCGTTGACGGCAAGCCAGTCTTCATCTTCTGCCCGCAGGGCCTGGACAAGAACGTGACCGACTACCAGAATGTCTACCCGAACATGTACTGGGTCGGGGAAAGCTTCAACTTTGAGACCGGCCACTTTGAGACCAAGCAGAAGGCACCAATCAACCTGGACGGGGGCTTTGACGTCTACGCTACCCAAGCCTTTAATGCCCCAGACGGCCACGCTTACGCGATCAGCTGGGTTGGCCTGCCGGACATGACTTACCCAAGTGACGATGAAGGCTGGGCTAATTGCTTAAGCCAGGTCAAGCGCCTGTCTTTAAAGCACGGCCGCTTGATTCAAAAGCCGGTCAAGGCCATGAAGAGCTTGAGAGAAGCTGAAGAAGACTTCACTGGCGATTTGGCCTTTGATGCAGGTGCGCAAAGCGAACTTAGACTGACGATCAAGAAGGGGCAGAAGGGTATGCTGGTCTTGGCCGCGGACAGCGAGGGCAAGAATGGCATCAAGCTGCGCTTTAAGACCGGCAAGCACGCCCGCTTAACCGTTGACCGGGGTGAATGCGGCAAGGCCGTCAACCCAGACTACGGGACTAGCCGGACGGTGAAGTTACCAGCCGGGGAAGACCTGGATCTGCGGATCTTTGTCGACCACTCCCTCTTTGAAATTTTTGTCAACGGCGGCGAAGAAGTCATCACGGGTAGATTTTTTGCTCAAAATGGACAAAGTTTTGTTAAGATGGATAGTAATGTTGACTACCAGGCCAAGACTTGGCGGTTAAAGGACATGTAGGATAACAGAAGAGGGGGGATGACGATGAGGCCAAAATTAACTGATGTGGCGGAAAAAGCTGGCTGCTCACCAACGACTGTCTCGCGGGTGATCAACAATTACGGCTACATCAGCCAGAAGACCAGGGACCGGGTCTACGCGGCCATGCGGGAGCTGAACTACCAGCCCAACACCCTGGCCCGGTCTTTGCAGGGCAAGCAGACCAAGATGATCGGGGTAATCATGCCCAGCATCACCAATCCCTTCTTCGCGGAACTGGTTGCGGCAATTGAGGACAAGCTGGAAGCGGACGGCTACAAGATGCTGCTCTGCGACGCCGGCCAGGACAGTGAGAAAGAACGGCGTTATCTGCGGATGCTGGAGGCCAACCAGGTTGACGGGATCATCGCGGGTTCGCACAACCTGGGCATTGAAGAATACCGGCGCTACGGCTTGCCGATCGTGTCTTTTGACCGGGACTTGTCCGACCAGGTGCCGATCGTGACTAGCGACAACTACCAGGGCGGCTGCCTGGCCACCCAGGCTCTCTTGGACGCGGGATGCGGCCATATTTACTTTGTCGGCAACCCGGTCAAGACGGGAAATCCGACTTCTCGCCGCTTTGATGGCTACGCGGATACGGTAGCCGCGGCGGGGTTGACGGTCCACACTGCCCGGTCAGCCTTTTACGAATTGCCAGCCGCCAAGGGCCGGGAACTCCGGGAGCTCTTGACCAGCGGCCGGAAGATCGACGGGGTCTTTTGTTCAGACGACCTGACGGCCATCCTGCTCTTAAAAGAAGCTAAGAAGTTAGGAATCAAGGTGCCGGAGGACTTGAAAATAGTCGGCTTTGACGGCACCCAGCTGGTGCAGAATTATGTGCCAGAGCTAGCCACGATCGTCCAGCCGATTCCGGATTTAGCCGGGACTTTGGTCAAGCTGCTTTATGAGCGGATCGCGGATCCGGAGAAGAAGCTGGCCCAAAACAGCTACCTGCTCCCGGTCAAGCTGCTCAGAAACCAGACTGTTTAAGCATCTCCTAAGGGGGATGCTTTTTCCTTTGTGCTGATCGTTTTTTTGCCTGTTATTTTTTATAAAAGCGCTTATAATAAAATTAGGAAGTAATTTTTGTCAATAGAAATAAGGTGACAAGCATGGAAAAGAAGAAACGCGTTTGCCTTTTCCTTCTGGCTTTTGGCCTGGTCGGCCTCTTGGTCTACGCGGTTGAGATTGCCTATGCTTTTATGAAGGACCGCAACAAGAAGATGGAATACAGCTTCGATGAAGAAGAGGCGGAAGACCCGCAAGAAATGGAAGCTGATTACAAGAATCAAGAGTAAAGTTGATAGAATTTAGCCTGGGTTTGCCAGGCTTTTTCTTTTTGGCAAAAGTAGGCTAAAATGGTTAAGAGACAATAAAAGTATTTTTAACACGCATATTGAGTATTTCTGTTTTGGAGGAAAAATGAACAAGAACCGCTTGGAAGCATTCAGCGATGGCGTTTTGGCCATCATCATCACCATCATGGTCCTGGAAATGAAGGCGCCCGATGAGGCTACTTTCCAGGCCTTAATGCCGCTTGTCCCGCAGCTGACCATCTACCTGCTCAGCTTTTTTTATATGGCAATTTACTGGGTCAACCACCACAACATCACCCACGCTTTGCCGTCAGTCAACCACAAGGTAATCTGGACCAACATGGTCTGGCTCTTCATGTCGTCTTTGATTCCCTTAGCTACGGCTTGGGTGGGCAAGAACCCCTTGGCTGGGCCACCCCTGTTCTTTTATGGCCTGGTTCTCTTTTTGACCTCGGTCAGTTTTATCCTCTTGCAGCATTTTGCCTGGCAGATTGCCTGCGACAGCCAGGACTTGCGGGTTAATATGGGGATCAAGGGCTACTTGACCCTGGCCGCGAATTTGGGGATCGCCCTGTCTGCTTTTGCTTGGCCGGTCTTGTCCTGGGTCTTTATGGCTTTGGTCATGCTGATGTGGTTCTTGCCCGACCGGCGGGCCAAGGAATGGCGGGAAAAGAGCAAGAACAAGGAATAGAAAGAAACAAATAAGAACAGAGAAAAAATCCACAAGCTGAGCTTGTGGATTTTTCTTGTTATAAGGCTAATTCAAGCAGGTCAACCTTGGTGTCGCCGATGTCGTCGTAGTGGACCGTTTCCTGGCTGACGAAGCGGTAGCCGTTCTTTTCATAGAGGCGGCGGGCAGGGACGTTACCGGCCATGCTGTCTAAGCGGATCGCCTTGCAGCCAAGTTCTTTGGCATGGTCCTTGATAAAGGTCAAAAGAATGCCAGACAGGCCTTGCCGGCGGAAAGCAGGGTGAACGCCATAAAGGTGGAGAACGGCGATTTCGTTATCTTCAGCTGGGGTAGGCCAGGCAAATTTGCTGTAAAGGGGGTCGCTTCCAACAGTTAAGATGCCGGCGGAAGCAATCTTGCCGTCTTTGAGTCCGATTATGGCCCGCTTTTGGTCGATGGCTTCTTTGATGTCCTGTTCAGCCGGGTAGATTCCCCAGTGCCAGTCGGCTCCGTACTGGTCCTCTTTTTGGTGGTCGCAGATATCCTGGTAGAACTGGCAGAGGGCGTCTAAATCGGCGCTGGTGGCCAAGCGGCAGTTTAATTCAGTCATA
Organism: Lactobacillus sp. WILCCON 0059; assembly: GCF_057197985.1. Lineage (NCBI taxonomy): Bacteria > Bacillati > Bacillota > Bacilli > Lactobacillales > Lactobacillaceae > Lactobacillus > Lactobacillus sp. WILCCON 0059. The sequence continues at coordinate 1,878,409 of NZ_JBUBHN010000001.1, read as the reverse complement.
TGTTTTTCTCCTTTAAAAGTGTACTTCTTACAACTTATTTTACTTAGAGCTTTGCTTTTCAATTAGCACTCTAAGAATATTTTAGCAAAAAAGCTCTCGGAGAAACAAAAAAAGGAACTGGACAAACCAGTTCCTTTCGCTTAGTGCGGACGAGAAGACTTGAACTTCCACGACCAAAAGCGGTCACAAGATCCTTAGTCTTGCGCGTCTGCCAATTCCGCCACGCCCGCAAGCACATCTACTAGTATAGCAAAGGCAGGGAAAAGTGCAAGAGCTTTTTGCAAATAAAAATAATAAGTTTTTTGTGTTAGCCCCTTGCTTTTTCTCCTGGATCGGGTATACTAGTAATCGTGCCTTGCGAAAAGGCCAAGCAAAATAAATGGCCCGTTGGTCAAGTGGTTAAGACACCGCCCTTTCACGGCGGTAACATGGGTTCAAATCCCGTACGGGTCATATGGAGGATTAGCTCAGCTGGGAGAGCATCTGCCTTACAAGCAGAGGGTCACAGGTTCGAGCCCTGTATCCTCCATTTTTTATTTTCTTTTTATTTCTTATTTCCAATTACATGGCAAAAGCAGCTCAAGGAGTAAATCCTGAGCTGCTTTTCGTTTATCTATTCTCTTTTTGGAAAAATCAGTCCAAATCCAGCTGCCGCTTGACTTCGTCTGCCATATCATCAGCCGGGATGACGATTTCCCGGGAGCTGTGGCCCAAGAAGGCTTCCATGGCCTTTGGAGCAGGGCCGGTCAAATCAGTCAGTTCCTTAAGAGCTGGCAGGCCTTTTTCCTTAACGCTTTGCCCGCTGATCGCGTGGTATACAGTTTCCGGGAACTTGTATGGGCTGGCGGTAGAGAGGACGACAGTAGGCTTGTCGTCTTCTGCCTTAAAGCGCTTGGCAGCTAAAGAAGCGACAGCCGTGTGCGGGTCGATGACATAGCCGCTTTCTGCGTAAACCCGCTTGATTTCGCCTTCGATTTCTTCTGGAGTCGCGTAGTCAGCCCAAAAGCCTGACAGCTTTGCCCGCATGTCTTCCGGCAATTGGTATTCGCCCTTAGTGTTTAGCTGCTCCATCAAGTCCTTGACCGTGTCTGGGTCTTGGCAGAGGTCAAAGAGCAGGCGCTCCAGGTTGCTGGAAACCAGAATGTCCATGGACGGAGAGTTGGTCACGTAGAAGTCCCGCTTTTTGTCATACTTGCCCGTCTTGAAAAAGTCGGTCAAGACATTATTCTTGTTGGAAGCGCAGATGAGGCGGCCAACTGGCAGGCCCAGTTTTTTAGCATAATAGCCGGCCAGAATGTCGCCAAAGTTCCCAGTTGGCACGGAGAAGTTGACAGGATCGTCGAACTTAATAGCTTCTTGGTCCAGCAGCTGCTTGTAGGCGGCAAAGTAGTAGACGACTTGGGGCAAAAGGCGGCCGACATTCATAGAGTTGGCGCTGGAGAAGGTCAAGTCATGGTCTGCCAGCAAATCGTTCATGTCCTGATCGTTAAAAATCTGCTTGACCCTGGTCTGCGCCTGGTCAAAGTTGCCCTCAACCGCAACAGCCACAGTATTGTCGCTGTTTTCGCTCAGCATCTGCTTAAGCTGGATTGGAGCCACCCCTTGGTAAGGGTAAAAGACGATAACCCGGGTCTTGGCTAAGGCTTGGAAGCCCCGCATGGCGGCAGTCCCGGTATCCCCGGAAGTAGCGGTCAAAATAACGATTCCCCGCTGGTCGTCTGCGTTCTCCAAGGCCGTCTTCATCAAGCGGGGCAGGCACTGCAAGGCTACGTCCTTAAAGGCCAGAGTCGGCCCATGGAAGAGCTCCAGGTAGTAATTGCCGGCTTTCTGATCAGTCAGCGGGGCGATTCTCTCGTCATCCCATTGCTGGCCATAGGCGCCTTTAACGATCTCTGCCAGCTGCTCTTCACTATAGTCGGTCAAGAACAAAGCCAGGATCTGTTTAGCCATTTCCTGGTAAGGCAGGGCAAAAATTTCCTTCAATTCAGCGGCTGAGAATGGAGCCGGGAATTCTTTGGGCACGAAAAGGCCGCCGTCTGGGGCCAGACCTTGAATGATTGCCTGGGCGGCGGTAACTTCCTGCCCTTGGCTGCGAGTACTGCGGTAAATCATAAATCCTCCCTAAAAGTCAGATGCGCGATCTGTAAACTAGTAACGATGGTTGCAAAAGATTTTTTCTTTTATGGCTAATTATAGCGGGGAAATCATTTTTCTAAAAGAGAAAACATGATAGAATGATTAAAAAAGCCAGCAATTGCCAATTATTGAGGTGAAGAAGCGTGAAAATCAAAGTTCCAGCATCCAGCGCCAACCTGGGCCCGGGTTTCGACTCCATCGGGGTGGCCATCTCCTTGTACCTGACCATTGAAGTCCTGGGCGAAAGCGACCACTGGCAGGTCGACCATAATTTAGGGGACCTGCCGAGCGGGAAAGACAACATGATCGTCCAAGCGGCTTTAAGCGTCAAGCCAGATTTAACTCCCCAGCACTTGCGGGTTGAATCAGATATCCCCCTGGCTCATGGCCTGGGCTCCAGTTCCAGCGCTATTGTTGGCGGGATCGAGCTGGCTGACCAGCTGGGCCAGCTCCACTTGGCCCCGCATGAAAAAATCGAAATCGCGGCTCAACTGGAAGGACACCCGGACAACGTGGCTCCGACCATCCTGGGCAGCCTGGTTGTCGGCTGCAAGGTCAACGGCCACTTTACGGCTGTTAAGGCCCCGGTGCCGCCATTTGCCATGATCGCCTATATCCCGGCCTACAACTTGAAGACCAGCGACGCCCGGGCGGTTTTGCCCAAGGAACTTTCCTTTAAAGACGCGGTCCAGGCCAGTGCCGTGGCTAATACGGCGGTAGCAGCGCTTTTTGCCCAGGACTATGAAAAGGCCGGGGAGTTAATGGAGGCTGACCTCTTCCATGAGCGCTACAGAAGCCAGCTGGTACCGGAACTTGAAATCATCCGCAATGTCGGCCATGAGCACGGGGCGGTAGCGACTTACCTGTCTGGAGCCGGTCCGACCATCATGAGCCTGGTTGACCCCCAGCATATCGGCGACTTTGTCGACGCGGTCAGAGAGGCGGGCTTAAAGGATGAAATCCGCCGGCTGGAAGTTGCCCCCCGGGGTGCTTTTTGGCAAAAATAAGGAAGAAAGACACGTTTTTTAGTAGGGCTGGACAGAAAAAGAAAGTTTTTGAGCAAAAATCTTGCCAAAAGGCTTGCATTCCTGTCGCATTTCTGTATAATAAATAAATGTCGGTTGACGAAAGTCAGCCGCAGCCCACTTGGGTCGTTAGCTCAGCTGGCAGAGCACCGGACTCTTAATCCGGGTGTCCAGGGTTCGATCCCCTGACGACCCATCGCGCTTTGGCGCTAATTAAATAACCCATTTGGGTCGTTAGCTCAGCTGGCAGAGCACCGGACTCTTAATCCGGGTGTCCAGGGTTCGATCCCCTGACGACCCATTCGCGCTTCGGCGCCAATTAAATAAACCCATTTGGGTCGTTAGCTCAGCTGGCAGAGCACCGGACTCTTAATCCGGGTGTCCAGGGTTCGATCCCCTGACGACCCATCGCGCTTCGGCGCTAATTGAATAACCCACTTGGGTCGTTAGCTCAGCTGGCAGAGCACCGGACTCTTAATCCGGGTGTCCAGGGTTCGATCCCCTGACGACCCATACCAAGACATCACGCGTTTGCGTGGTGTCTTTTTTGCTTTTAGCGATATTTTTAGCGGGAAAATATTACAAATGTTACAAAAAGGCTTTTTCCTGTAATCTCTTCTTAACTGGACCGTTACTTTTTTGCTATGGTTTTGAAATTTGGCCCTGTTAACATATAAACTGTCAAATGACACAAGAGCAGCAAGAAGGAATTTGCCAAAGGAGAAGTAACTTGGCAGACGAGAGCTTGCGACAAACAAAGGAGAATTTTTTTGAACATCAAATCTAACGTACTTAAATCAGTATTTGCTGCAGGCTTGGCTTTGACTGGCGTGGCAGCGATCAGCTTAGGCACGAACGGTCAAGCAGACGCGGCAACCATCGGTGACAGCGTAACGGTTGACTACATTGATGGGCAATCAATTGCAACTTGGTCAAACTACCACACTGCTACGGTTACCGGTTCTGTCAAGGACGGCAGCTCATGGCAGGTAGTTAAGACCGCCCGCGATGCTTCAGGTGAAAAGTGGTACAAGATCGGCAACCGCCAATGGATCTTGGCCAAGTACACCACTGAAGCATCAACTGCTTCAAGCAGCACTTACAACGCGAATACCAGCAGCACTAACACTGCAAACACTGCTAACAACACTACCAGTTCAACTACTGGCAACAGTTACCAGGCCAAGAGCACTAACAGCTCAACGGCTACTGGCTACACTACGAGCTACAGCTCATCAGCTAATAACTACGGCTACGGCTCAAGCTACAACTACAGCTACAGCGCAAACACTGGCTCAGCCAACACTTCCAGCTACAGCGCAAGCACGACCAGTTCAAGCACTTCTGCTTCAACTTCAACTGCTTCCGCAAGCACTTCCAGCTCAACTTCTTCATCATCTGAAGAAGCAGCTAAGGCTTGGATCGCAAACAAGGAAAGTGGCGGTTCATACACTGCCTCAAACGGTAACTACTACGGCAAGTACCAATTGAGCTTGAGCTACTTGAACGGTGACACTTCTGCCGCCAACCAGGAAAAGGTTGCCAACAGCTACGTTCTGAGCCGCTACGGTTCATGGACTGCAGCCAAGGCCTTCTGGCAGGCTAACGGCTGGTACTAATAACGACTAGACACGTCTATGCGAAAATGGTTCCTTTCGGGGAACCATTTTTCTTTGTTTCATTGCTTGTTTGCTGGTCATTTGCTTTTTTAAAGAGAAAAAAGCTGCCAAACAAGTTATAATAGAAGAAATAGGATAGAATTTGAATTGAGAAATAGAGGTTTAACGATGAAGAAATTTTTTGCAAGTACTGTAGCAGCCTTGGCAATGGGAGCAGTTTTTACCATTAGTCAAGTCAAGCCGGCCCAAGCCAGCAGCCGGCAGGCAGTTTTTACCCTGCCTAAGGGCTACACCAAGGCCAACTTGAAGAAGGCCTACAAGTACTCTACTTTGTCTTCGAGCCAGCAGAAGAAGTGGCTGAAAAACAAGAAGAACGCGGCTTGGCTGAAGAAGTGGCGGAAGATCAACGTCAAGGGGATGCAGGTTAATACTTTTGACCAAAGTGCTTTGCCAGAGAGCAGCAAGGACGACAAGACCATCGTCAAATTGACCAATGGCCACTTGACGACCAGCCAGTCCAAGACTCTGGCCGTCTACTCCTTGCGCTTGATCAACCAGGCCCGGGTAAAAATGGGCCTGAAGAAGTGGAAGTACAGCAAGGGAACCCAGAAGCTGGCCCTTGAAATTTCCAAGGAATACGTGGCAAACAAGAAGACGATCGCCACCGGCCACTATGTCCCGGGGATTGTCCGGGCCACCAAGCGGGTTGGTTTGAAATTGCCGGGCAACTACAACTATGTAGAAGATATGGCGGGCTTTAAGGATGGCCAGAAGCTTACCATGACGGCCATGAAGAAGGACATCTACTTCGGTTTGAAGACAATGATGTTCGGCTACCGCTACGCCAACCAGAGCAAGGTTACCCAGCTCAGCCAATACACTGAGTGGGAGCACGCCGGGGACTTGATGAACACCCAGGGCGGCAAGTACGACGGCGACTGGGACTACTACGGCTTCAACGTGTCCTACACCAACGGCACTTACTCCATGCACTACATCGGGGTGCCGTCCCACCTCAAGTGGGCCTATGGCGGCGCCTACTGGGGCAGCTTTAAGGCGTAAGCTGGAGAAAAATAAACAAAATACAGCAAAAGAAAGGCATGATTCCATTTGTTTGGGAACCATGCCTTTTTACTTTGTTTCTGTTTTCTGTCTCTTATTATTTGTTTTCAGCTGCAATCATGGCTAAGAACTTTTGCCAGCCAGCTTCACCCTTTTCGTCGTCTTTGTAGACCCCGGCATCGGCCAGAACTTGGTCAAAAACGTCCAGCAATTCCTGCTGCAGGATCTGGTCAACGTTTTGTTCATTGATATCAGTGTGCTTTTCCTGCAATTTTTTGGCCCATGGCAGGTGAATCTCAGCGATTTGGTTATCCTGGCCAAGCAGGTATTTCTTGACCTCGCTCAGTTCACCCTTCAATCGTCCAGGCAGGATGGCCCGGCCCATGACTTCGATCAGGCCGATGTTTTCTTTCTTGATGTGCCACTTGTCCTGGTGAGGGTGGAAAATGCCCAGTGGGTAGTCACTGCTGGTGTTGTTGTCGCGCAAGACGAGTTCTAAGACGTATTCATCCCCGTCCTTGTGGGCAATTGGGGTAACCGTATGATGACGAACGGCATCTTTTTCTGCCACAATCCCCAAGTCAGGATCACTGTACTTTTGCCAAGATTTGATGATCTTAGTCCCCAGTTCAATCAAGCCTTCAGTGTCCTGGCTGATCAAGCGGATGTCGCTCATCGGCCAGTCAACGATACCACCTTTTACCTGGGGGTAGCTGGCAAAAGTGAGCTCCTGCTTGATTGCGGCATTCATCATTGGGAAGCGGTGGCCGCCGCCCTGGTAGTGCTCGTGGGACAGAAGGGAGCCGCCGACGATTGGCAGGTCGGCGTTTGACCCAACCATGTAGTGGGGGAAGGTCTTGACGATTTCCAGCAGATTGATCAAGGTTTGCTGCTTGATGACCATTGGCTCATGGATCTGGTCCAAAAAGATGCAGTGTTCATTGAAGTAGGCGTAAGGGGAGTACTGCATCCCCCATTTCTCCCCGCCAATATTCATGCGGATGATCCGCAAATTGCTTCTGGCATTCTTACCGTAGTCGCCTAAGTAGCCCTCGTTTTCCAGGCAGAGGTCGCATTTCGGGTAGTCAGTATCTTTCTTTTTGGCCGCGGCGGCAATGGCCTTGGGATCCTTTTCCGGCTTGGAGAGGTTGATGGTGATTTCCAAGGGGTGGCCGTAAGAGCTATTGCCGGAGAAAACAATATTCTTGGCAATTGCGGTCTTTTTAACATAGTTGTTATGGGTGCAGAGGTCATAGAACCAGTCGGTAGCTGCCTTTGGGCTTTGGTCGTACTTGTTCCAGAAAAGTCTATTGGTCTCACTCGGGGCAGGAGTCAAAAAATCTGCCAGCTGGTCGGCCAAAATCTCCCGGCTGGTCACGTCGTTTGGAATCTTGCCCCTTTTAACGGCCAGGTCAACCAGCTGCAGCAGGCTGCTTTCGCCGGAAGCCTCTTCTTCGACGTCCCCATCACCAACCAAAGCTTGCAGGCGGTTGAAGAGGTAGACCCGGTCCATTTCTTGATAATCAGTATTAGCGATAATTTTTCGCACAAAGTTTTCAATCAGCATTTCGGCTTCTCGTCTCCTTATTTTTTACAGTTTATGAGTCCCATCAACGATCTTGGCTTCGTAAAAGCTAGCAGCGTAGCCGATGGTGTCTTGGTAGATCTTGCCAACGTTTTCCTTGAATTCTTCTGCCTTATCTTCTTTGACGATGGCGATAGCACTGCCGCCAAAGCCACCGCCGATCATTCTGGCGCAAAGGCAGCCATCTTGCTTCCAGGCACTTTCCACCAAGGTGTCCAGTTCCTTGCCAGTAACTTCGTAGTCAAAGTGCAGGGAAACATGGGAGGCGTTGATCAAGCGGCCCAACCGGTTCAGATCCTTGTCTTGCATGGCTTTAGTGGCCTTGATGGTTCTTTGGTTTTCAAAAACGGCATGGCGGGCTCGCTTAAGCAGGGTCTCATCATTGATCAAGTAGGAGTATTCGTCAAAAGTTTTCTCATCAATATCGCCTAAGTGGTCAATGTTGAGCTTTTCCTGCAGCCTTCTGGTAGCTTCCTGGCATTCACGGACGCGGTCGTTATAGGCTGAGTCGGCCAGGGTATGCTTTTTATTGGTGGACATGATGATGATTTCGCAATCGCCCAAATCCAGCGGCAGGTAGTCGTATTTCAGAGTGGCACAGTCAAGGAAAATGGCATGGTCTTTCTTGGACATGTTGATGGCGAATTGGTCCATGATCCCGGAAGAGAGGCCGATAAATTCGTTTTCGGTCTTCTGGCCGAGCTGAGCGAGTTTGACCGGATCAATCTCCAGCCCGTATTCTTCAGTCAGCACGTGACCGATCAGCATTTCGATTGAGGCTGAAGATGACAGGCCGGCACCATATGGCAGGTTGCCCCAAACATAGAGGTTGAAGCCATGGTCAATTTCGCAGCTTTCCTCTTGAACGTAGGCGGCCATCCCTTTGAAATAGTTGATCCACTTGTGGTCGGGATCTTCTTCCAACTTGCGATCGCCAATTTCAAAAACAATCAGGTCATCATTCATGTTGCCTGAGCAGATGGCAATTTTCTTGTCGTCTCTAGGTCCGTAGGCGGCATAGGTCCCCAAGCTGATAGCGCAAGGGAATACGTGGCCACCATTGTAGTCGGTGTGTTCACCGATAATGTTGATCCGGCCAGGTGAGAAAAAGAGGTCGGCTGCTTCTTGATTAAAGGTCTGCGTAAAATTATTTTTTAAAAAGTCTGTGTTCATTTTTGTGTCCTTTTGTTATAATTTGTTTGTCAATAACATTCTAACCGCTTTCACGAAAATAAACAATGTTTTAGGAGAAAAAAGGCAAGTCAAGATGAAATTAACATTCAAGAAATACGGACGGCTTCAAGGAAGAGATCTTTGTGAGTTTGTCTTGGAAAACGATCATGGCATGTCCGTCAAGGTCATTAACTATGGAGCGACTTTGGAAGACGTGGTTGTTCCGGTAGATGGTGCAAAGCGTCATGTTATTCTGTCTTTAAAACAGGCAGAGGACTACAGCAAGGAGCGCAATTTCTTGGGCGGTACGGTTGGCCGGATTGCCGGCCGGGTCTGGCACGGCCAGTGGAAAAACGGTGACCATATCCTCCAGCTGCCAATCAATGATGGCGAAAATCATATTCATGGCGGATTTGGGACTGACCAGCAAGTTTGGTCCTTCAGACCGGAGCAGGGGGAAAATTTTGTCTCCGTTCACTTCAGCCTGCTTGATCCAGATGGTCACAATGGCTTTCCAGGCAATTTGCAGTTAGAGGCAACTTACACTCTGAATAATTCCGGTGAACTGCTTTACAATTTGACGGCTTACTCTGACAAGCTGACGATTTTTAATCCGACCAACCATACCTACTTTTGCTTGGACGGTCTGGGGACAAAGATCGACCAGACCAAGCTCTTCCTTGCTGCGGACTACTATCTGCCAGTGAAGGAAGATGGCCTGCCGGTTGGCGGAATGGAACCGGTTGAAGGTACAGCCTTTGATTTTACCAAGAGCAAGGCCATGGGGGAAGCTTTGAACAGCGGGGATAAACAGATTGCCTCGCGTAAGGGGCTCGATCACCCATTTATTTTGAATGGGCAAAAAACTGCCGCTGAAATTACGGCCAGTGATGGCAAAGTGTCAATGAAGATGAGCACGAACGCGCCAGCAATCGTAATTTATACGGCAAACAGCTTTGGCAAGGGTGAAAAGCTGGTCAAGGATCTGCCACAATATGGCGGCTTGACCTTGGAGGCACAAAACGCGCCCGTGCCTGGCAATGACCTGCGAGAGATTACCCTTGAGCCAGGCAAGACCTGGCAGCGGCAGGTGAGTTGGAAATTTGAATATTAAAAAGCGAAGAGGCTAGGCAACCAGCCTCTTTTATTGTGCCCTTATACTTTTTTCCAATGACTGGTCTAAACTCTTTCGCCTTGGATGATAAATTTTTCCCTCAGACAAAGTTAATAATCTAATTTTTGTAAGCCTTTTCTAAAAAGATGGCAAAGAAAACGGGAAAGGGCCTTAACATTGGTCTAATTTTAAACTATAGTATTGGCCATAGAAAGAAATCAAAAAACAGAGCTAAAAAACGAGGCAAAAAACAGATGAAAGCAGCAAGCAGATTAGAAGCAGATTCAATTGGCAGTCTTGAAGTTCCTACAGCCGCCTACTATGGCGTTCAAGCCGAACGGGCCGGTCGAAACTTCCAAATCACTGGTTTGCGGATGAACCCGGTTTTCCTCAGCAACCTGGCCTTGATCAAAAAGGCGGCTGCAAGCGTCAACCAGGAAATTGGTCTACTTACCAAAGAACAAGCGACAGCAATCAAGACTGCCTGTGACGAAGTAATCGCTGGCAAGTTTGCAGCTGATTTCATCGTCGACCCAATCCAAGGCGGAGCCGGGACCAGCGCGAACATGAACATGAACGAAGTCATTGCCAACCGGGCCAACGAACTCTTAGGCGGCAAGCGGGGGACTTACGACCTGGTTCACCCGAACGACCAGGTCAACATGGCCCAGTCCACCAACGACACGATTCCAACTGCCGGCAAGATGACCACCATCTTGCTTAGTGAGAAGCTGGTGGAAAGCCTGGACAAACTGGAAGCTGCTTTGCGAATCAAGGCGGATGAATTCTCTGACGTGATCAAGATGGGCCGGACCCAGCTGCAAGACGCCGTGCCAATGACCTTGGGCGATAGTTTTGCCGGCTACGTTTCAATGGTCAGCCGTTTAAAGAAGCGCTTGGAAAAAGCCACCATGGAAATGCACGAGATCAACCTGGGGGCAACAGCGATCGGGACTGGGATTAATGCTTCTCAATACTATGAAGACCACATCGCTGGTGAATTGAGCAAGCTCTTTGGCTTTGAACTCAAGCAGGCAGATGACCTCTTTGATGCTACGGAAAACCTGGACTCCTTTGTGGAAGTTTCCGGTGCTCTTAAAGCTTGCGCCATCAGCCTGTCCAAGATGTCCAACGACCTCCGTCTCTTGTCCTCTGGTCCGCGCTGCGGTTTTGCCGAAATCAACCTGCCAGCCAAGCAAAACGGGTCGTCTATCATGCCAGGCAAAGTCAACCCGGTTATCCCGGAAGTTGTCAGCCAGGCAGCCTTCCTGGTCTGCGGGCACGACACCACCATCACCATGGCGGCTGAAGCGGGGCAGCTGGAATTGAACGCCTTTGAACCAGTCGTCTTCTACCAGCTTTTTGAATCTTTTACTGCTTTGACTGGAGCAATCGACACTTTGGTAGAAAACTGTATTACGGGCATCACTGCCAACAAGGGCCGCTGCAAGCAGCTCAAGGAAGGCAGCGTCGGCATCGCCACCGTTCTTTGTCCATACCTGGGCTACCAGCTTTCCGCCAAAATCGCCAAGCGGGCCCTTAAGGAAAAGCGCAGCGTCCGTGAACTTGTTCTGGAAGGCCATCTTATGAGCGCCGAAAAGCTGGACGGATTGCTGGGGTAAAAATAAACTTGTTAAAGAAACAATCTATTTATTTAAGAAAGGCACTGAGCGTTTGCTCAGTGCCTTTTCTTGTTCTAAAAATATTTGAGAACTAATTACTGCTTAGCTTGCTTTCTTCTCTCTTCAAAAAAGATATGGTTGATCTTAAAGTGCCGCATTAAGAGGACCAAGCCGGCGATTGCGCTAGCGGCGACAATGAAACATAAAGGAGCTGGCAGGGCAGGGTTGACAGTTCTTAAAACTGGCAAGCGCAGGAGCCAGATAATCGCGCCGGCCATGACCAGACTCATGATTGACCAGAGCTGCAGGTGACTGTGCTTGATTCCCGCTTTGACCAGGTCTTTATAGCGGACAACGACCCAGCCCATAAAGAGGGTGAGGACTAAAATTGTCAGCCAGCCGATCTGTCTATTTGGATCAAGCTTTCCTTTTGCGATTGACTCATAGACGCCGGCCAGGATGCTGAACATGGCCAGAAAGGCCAGGCAGACGACAAAGAAGTATGGCCACTTGCTCTCTGCCTCGTTCTCTTCTTTCGGCTGCAGCAGTTGCCGGGCCAGGTCTGTTGGAGCCAGGTCAAAGAGTCGGCGGGCAGTTTGCCCTTCTTCCTGGGCGATGACGATTTTGGCCAAAAGGGGAGCAGTTAAATCTTCTGCCTCTGTTTGACCAAGTTTTCCTTCGGTTATAAGTGCCTGCTTGAGACTGGTTAGGTACTTTTGATTCTTCTTGGTCAGCTTTTCCGTTAACTGTTTAGCTGGCAGTCTCTTCAACTGTTCATATTTGTTCGTTTTTTCTGCCCGTTTACGTAAGCTGTCCTGCCGGGAATTAGCAGAAAGTAGATTTTTCGTACGTGCGTTCATGGTTGCTTTTCCTCCATTCTTGTGTTTGTTGCCAATAATTAATATAGCGCTTTCTCACGATTATGCCAAAAAAATCGCTGTTTTTTGTTGCTTTTTGTTCTGTTCTTTACATTTTCAGCTTGAAATAGCTGAAAATATGTCCATATATATCTGTCCAAAGCGCTATTCTGCCGTGCTTTTAACAGGCATAACAAAAAACACAAAAAAACACAAAAAAACACAAAAAGCGCTTGCACAATTGAAAATGGTCAACTATAATAATCAATGTAATCAAACAAAAGCAAACAAAAAGTGTTCAGAATAGTTCATTGATTGTCTGTGATTGAAAGGAGTGCTGTGATGTTGACAGCGACGAAAACTGACTTGTTTGCTGATGACGCGGTGTTCATCAGTGAGCAGCTTGACAAGGAAGCCGTGATTCGCGAAGTTTACCAAAAGTTGCTCGATCGAGGCTATGTAAAAGGAGACTTCATTGCGCATATCTTGGAGCGTGAAAAGCAATACCCAACCGGGATTGACACTTCGCCGATTTCCAAGGAACTGCCAAATGTTGCCATCCCACACACGGAAGGCGAGTTCGTGAATACGCGGATGATCGTGCCGATCGAACTGGTTCACCCAGTTAAGTTTCACAACATGATCGAACCGGACAAGGAAATGGATGTTAAGTTTCTGTTCATGATCTTGAACAACGATCCAGAAGGACAGGCAAACATCTTGGCACAAATCATGGATTTCTTGAATTCGACGCCAGTTGATCAATTGAAGAAGCTCTTCAATTCCAAATCCACAGACGAAATCTATGAATTTATGATCGGACATTTTTAGGAAACAAGGTTTTATAGGAGGCTTTTAACAATGGCTAGACAAATCAAGCTTTTGGCAGCATGTGGTGCCGGGGTTAACTCATCCCACCAAATTAAGGATGCAGTTGAAGCGGAAATGAAGAAGCGCGGGCACAATGTTAAGTGTGACGCGGTCATGATCAAGGATGTCAACGAAGACTTGCTGAAGGACTACGACGCTTACTTGACGATTGCTAAGACCGACCTGGCCTTCACTCCAAAGATCCCAGTCGTCGAAGCTGGTCCAATCCTTTACCGGATTCCAGCCATGGCTCAGCCGGTCTATGATGAAGTAGAAAAGATCTGCAAGAAGATCGAAGCGGAATAAAAAGGCAAAGAGTAAAAGAGTAAAAGATTTTTGTCGGGAGGACAAAAAGAAATGAATGCGATTATTTCCTTTGCGAACGCGGTTTTTAAACCGTTGATCGACATGGGCGCGCCAACCATCATGCTGGTGGTTTTGACGGTGATTGCCCTGTGTTTCAGAGTTAAATTCAGCAAGGCGCTTGAAGGTGGTATGAAGCTGGCCATCGCCTTGACAGCCATCAGCAACGTCATGTCAATGCTGACGACGGCCTTCCAAGTGCCAATGAAGCAATTCGTTGAACACACCGGGATCCACATGGATATCCTGGACATGGGCTGGGCACCTCTGGCTACCATCACCTGGGGTTCACCTTACACCCTGTACTACCTGCTGGTTTTGATCATCTTGAACGTGGTCATGCTGCTCTGGAACAAGACCAACACGCTTGACGTCGACATCTTCGACGTTTGGCACTCAGCCTTTGTCGGCCTCTTCTGTATGTACTGCGGGGCACCGCTTTGGCTGTCAACCATCCTGGTTCTCTTCATTGGGACTTTGAAGATCATCAACTCTGACTTGATGAAGCCAACCTTCAACGACCTGCTGGATGCTCCAGACTCCAACCCAATGACCACGACCCACATGAACTACATGATGAACCCAATCATCATGGTCTTCGACAAGCTCTTTGACAAGGTCTTCCCATGGCTGGACAAGTTCGACTTTGACTCAGCCAAGCTGAATGAAAAGATTGGCTTCTGGGGCAGCCGCTTTGCCATCGGTGTTTACCTTGGGGTCTTCGTTTCCCTGTTGGCTGGCACCAACTTCACTACTGAAGCCGGCTGGAAGAACATGTTTACTCTGTCCTTCACTGCTGGTACCTGCATTGAATTATTCTCAGTCATTGGTTCTTGGTTCATTGCATCCGTTGAACCACTTTCCCAAGGTATCTCTACTTTCGCTACCAAGAAGTTCGAAGGCCGGACCTTCAACATTGGTTTGGACTGGCCATTCATCGCCGGTCGCTCAGAAATCTGGGCTGCATGTAACGTTTTGGCCCCTATCATGATGCTTGAAGCCATGGTTCTGCCGGGCAACAGACTGATGCCTTTAGGCGGTATCATCGGGATGGGGATCGCACCTGCCTTGCTGGTTGTCACCCGCGGCAAGATCATCCGCATGATCATCATCGGTGCCTTGGAACTGCCTATCTTCTTGTGGGCTGGTACTTTGGTCGCTCCATTCGTCACCAACGTCGCTCACCAAGTTGGTGCTTCAATTCCTGCCCACACTTTGGTTTCCGACACGACTATGGAAGGGCCAGTTGAAAAGTTCCTGGGCTACCTGGTTGGTAACGCCTGGAGCAAGCAAGGGATGTTCATCGTCTACGCGCTTTTGGCTCTGGCTGCCTACCTGCTGCTCTTTATGTGGTACGCAAAGCAAATGAAGAAGCGCAATGCTGAATACGCTGCTGCTAAGGCAAAGAAGAATTAGTAAATAATTACTTGCTTGGAGGTTTTTGTTATGAAAAAGTCTGACTCACCAGTATCGGCTGCTGAAAAAGCACGCCGTGACCGGGTCTTTATGTGGACTGTATTTGTGATTATCATCAATGCCGTCAGCCTTTTGACCAAGCTGTGGGTCTTTCAAGCGGCGGCCATGATCGGTACTACCTATGCTCTTTACAAAATCGTTGTCTGGGACAACAAGAAGAACCGCTACAGCCGGAAATACTACAACTGGGCTGGACATGCTTTAGACAAAAAAGATTCAAGCAAGTAGTCCGTGTAATAAATGGAATAGTAAAAAGAAAAATAGAGGTAAAACTTAATGATTAAAATTACTGCGGATGTTGCACAGCACTTGGAAAACCTGTCAACTGCTGACGGCGTCATTTCTGCTTTGGCCATCGACCAAAGAGGGTCTTTGAAGAGAATGCTGGCTGAGGCTGCCAACAAGCCAGCCGATGAAGAAACCATCGTTGAATACAAGAAGGCAGTTTCTGAAGAACTGACCAAGTATGCCTCTGGTATTTTGACTGACCCTGAATATGGTCTGCCGGCAACCAAGGTCCGGGACAAGAATTGCGGTCTGCTGCTTTCATACGAAAAGACTGGCTACGACACCAGTGAACCAGGCAGAATGTGCGACTTGATCGAAAACCAATCTGGCCTGCGGATCAAGGAAGAAGGCGCTGACGCCATCAAGTTCCTGCTCTACTACGACCCAGACGAAGGCGAAGCTATCAACGACAAGAAGCATGCCTTTGTCGAACGTGTTGGTGCTGAAGCCAAGGCTGTTGGCTTGCCATTCTTCCTGGAACTGTTGACTTATGACGCTAACATTGCCGACAACCAAAGTCCGGAATTTGCCAAGGTCAAGGCCCACAAGGTAATCGAAGCTGAAAAGGAATTCTCCAAGCCGCGCTATGGCGTAACTGTCTTAAAGGTGGAAATTCCTTTCAACATCAAGTATGTCGAAGGCTTCAACGGTGACAACGAAGTCGTTTACAGCCAGGAAGAAGCCAAGAAATTGTTCAAGGAACAATCTGACGCTACTGACCTCCCATACATCTTCCTGTCTGCCGGCGTAACTTCAGAAGAATTCATCGCTGAAATCAAGCTGGCCGAAGAAGCCGGTGCCCAGTTCAACGGCGTTCTCTGCGGCCGGGCAACTTGGAAGCCATCCATCAAGATCTTCGCGGCTGAAGGCGAAGAAGCCGGCCGCAAGTGGATGCGGACCCAAGGCAAGGAAAATATCGAAAACTTGAACAAGGCTCTGACTGGTGCCAAGTCATGGCGTGACAAGCTGGAAGTTGAATAAGGCGACTCTCCCAAACTTACTTATTACAACTCCTCAATTACTCCCATATAGATTAGAACGTTGCGTTATTAATCCATGGAAAACTCTCTTCCTCTAACCATTGAGTAAATAGACACTTAACAAATTCACTTTCATCACATTAATCCGCGAATTCTCTAATAAATTCGCGGGTTTTCTTTTAAACTCCTTCATTGAAAAAATAAGCACACAACAGAAAGGAAAAGAAAAAAATGATCCTAACCATCACCATGAATCCGTCAATCGACATCTCTTACCCCCTAGACCACCTGCAGATCGATGACGTCAACCGAGTCAGCCAGGTCAGCAAGGTAGCCGGCGGGAAGGGGCTCAACGTCTCCAAGGTGATCAATCTGTTAAACCATGAAGTCCTGGCCACGGGGATTACCGGTGGCTACTTCGGCCAATATATCGAAGACCAGCTCAAGAAATTGGAATTGCCTTACAAGTTCTGGCACATCAACCAAGAGACCCGGAGCTGCATCGCTATTTTGCACGACGGAGGCAAGCAGACCGAAATTTTGGAAGCCGGCCCGACCTTAACGGAAGCTGACGGGGACCAGTTCCTGGACCACTTTAAGCAGCTTTTAAAGGATAGCAGCTTGGTAACCATCTCTGGTTCCTTGCCAGCGGGCCTTCCAGCTGACTACTATGCCAAGCTGATTGATCTGGCCCACCAAGCCGGCAAGAAGGTCCTCTTGGACAGCTCAGGCAAGAGCTTGGAAGCAGGCCTCTCTGCCAGCCCAGACTTGATCAAGCCAAACGAAACTGAGCTCCAGCAGCTCTTAGGGCAAAAAATCGATCTGGATGACCTGGACGCTCTTAAGGCGGCCTTGAGCCAGCCAGAATTGGCCAATATTGAATGGGTAGTCGTTTCCCTTGGCGCCCGAGGTGCCTTTGCCAAGCACGGCCAGGACTTCTATGAAGCTAGAATTCCGAAGATCAAGGTGGTCAGCCCAGTTGGGTCTGGCGACTCAACTTTGGCCGGGATGGCGGTTGCTATCGACCGGGGTGAAAAGGCAGAGGATGTCCTGCGCTGGGGGATGACGACGGGGATGCTGAATACCATGCAGGCCAAGACCGGCTGGATCGATCCAAGCCAATTTGACAAATACTACAAGCAAGTTACGGTCACTAAATATTAGGGGGCAAGCAAAATGGCTAAAGAATACGCGATCGCTAATGAGCAACTGAAAGTAAAGATTTCTTCTTTAGGCGCCGAACTGCAGAGCGTTAAGAGCAAGCAAGACGGCTATGAATACGTCTGGCAGGCAGATAGCCGCTATTGGGGTCGGCACGCCCCGCTGCTGTTTCCTTTTATTGGCCGGTCAAATGATAATTCCTACCTGCTGGATGGCCAAAAATACGCGATGAAGCAGCATGGCTTTTTGCGCGACTATGAATTTAAGCTTGTCAGCCTGGAGAGTGACCAGATCGTCCTGCTCTTTGAATCAAGTCCTGAAACAAAGCAGGTCTATCCTTACGACTTTGCCTTCAAGGTCAAGTACCAGCTGCGGGGGAAGGAATTGCTAATCCGCTACCGGATCGACAACTTCAATGACAAGAAGATGTACTATTCTCTGGGCTTTCACCCGGCCTTCAACCTGGAAGGGGACTTGGCCGACTACCGCCTGGAATTTGCTCCAAAGCAAACCGAACTGACCTCTTTGCTGATTGATCCTGCTCCTTTTAGAAGTGGCAAGGAAGAAAAAGTTGCCCTTAAAGATGGCAACCTGCCTTTGAGCTGGCCGATGCTGGACAAGGGCTTGAAGATCTACAAGGCAGACGCTGTCAGCCGCGTTAAGCTGGCCAGCGGCCACCAGCACGCTGTTTCTTTGGATATCAGCGACTTCCCTTACCTGGCCGTCTGGAGTCCGGAAGAGAAGCAGGCGCCTTTTGTCTGCGTTGAGCCTTTCCGCGGCCTGCCAGACCGCTATGGCCAGCCGGTTGAACTGAGCGAAAAGGATGGGGAGCAATGGCTCTTCCCAGAGATGTACAACCAGATCACGACCACACTGACTTTCGATTGACCAGTTTGAATATTTTGATGGTAGAACTGACAACTTTTTGTGCGAAATTATCAAAAAGTGTCAGTTTTTTTGTCTTGCTTGGTCTACAATTAAACAAGATAGTTTTGCCTATTAGCGTAAAACTCAAAAGAAGTGCGCGAAAAGTGCAAAAAATTTTGTTTAAAAGTATTGAAAAAGGTGTTCACCGATGTTATATTATGTTTGTAAGCGAACACAAATTAACAAAGGTGATCAAGAGGTGGAGAATGTTAAAGAGAGAACGTCTTGATCAAATAATGATCGCGGTTACCAAGCAAGGTTATGTTTCAGTTGCTGATCTGGCAAAGGCATTGAATGTCTCGGAAATGACCATTCGGCGGGACCTGGATGAATTGTCCAAGTCCGGCAAGGTCATCCGCCTGCACGGCGGGGTCCAGGCTATCTCATCCCAGACCCAGATCGAGCAGAATTTCCAGGAGAAAAGAGAAATCCACATCCAGGAGAAGCAGGAAATTGCCAAAGTGGCGGCAAGTCTGGTTAATGACAATGAAACCATCTATGTCGGCCCGGGAACCACGTTGGAATTTATGGTCGCTCGCTTAAATCAGGAAAATCTGCGAATCGTGACCAATTCGCTGCCGATTTTTGAAATGGCACGCAGCAATCCGCGCAACTACATGCTGGTTTTGGTCGGCGGCTCCTACCGCCGGGTCAGCGGCAGCTTCTATGGCGCGCTTTCCAATAATGAGCTGGATTCGATGAATTACGACAAGGCCTTTGTTGGTGTCAATGGGATTAGTGATGCTGCCCTTTTGACGGCGGATATTGAAGAAGGACAAACGCAGAGCATTGGCCTTAATAATTCGCAAAAGCGGATTCTGGTGGCCGACATGTATAAGTTCAATCACCGGGACTTTTACCAGTTCTACAGCCTGTACGATATCGACGAATTGGTTACCAATGAACAGATTTCTCCTGACGTGTTGGAATATTATCGGCAATTTACATCGATACGAACGCGCATCGAGGAATAAACGAAAGGAAGCATAACAATGAAAGTTGTTATCGGCAGCGACAAAGACGGATTTAACTTGAAGGAATCAGTCAAGGACTACCTTCAAAAGCATGATTATGAAGTCCTGGATGTTACTCCAGAACCAGCGGAAGACTTTGTGGAATCAAGCCTGAAGGTGACCCACGAAGTTTTGGACAACGGCATCAAGAAGGCCGTAATGTTCGACCGCTACGGCGTAGGTTCAGCCATGGCCTCAAACAAGGTCAAGGGGATGGTAACCGCCGATGTTAACGAAGAACGGACCGCGCACATGACCGCGATGCACAACGGTGCCAAGGCAATTGCTTTGGGCAGCGGGGTAGTGGGGCCAGACCTGGCCAACACGATCGTGCAAAGATACTTGGATACTGAATACGCCGCAGGGCGTCACCAAGTTCGTTTGGACATGCTCGAAAAGATGATTTAGTTAACGGAGGCTTCAAAAAATGTTAGATAATGATCGTCCACAACCAGAATACGTTGATCCAAAAATTGACAAGCACACGGTTATCGCTTTAGGTAATGACCACATTGTTACTGCAACCAAGATGCTCATTTCCGACCACTTGAAGGATGAAGGCTACCAAGTCCTGGACATGGGGACTTACGACAACTCCCGGACCCACTACCCGATGTACGGCAAGCGGGTGGCAGAAGCTGTTGCTGACGGCCGGGCCGACCTGGGGATCGTTCTTTGCGGGACTGGGATCGGTATCTCAACTGCCGCTGACAAGAACGAAGGGATCCGGGCAGCCATGGTCGGTGACGTTACCCAAGCCATTTACGCCAGAGAAGAACTGAACGCCAATGTTTTGGGCTTCGGCGGCATCGTTTTGGGCCGGGACTTCATTTTTGACATTGTCGACGGCTACTTGAATGCTGAATACAAGCCAAGTGAAGAAAACAAGAAGCTGATCGATAAGATCGACCACATTGCCAAGCCAAATCCAGACCAAAAGGACAATGAACACTTCTTTGACGAAGAAAACAAGAAGTGGGCTCAAGGTGTCTACCATGACTAAACTGGAGGCCTTCCGCCAGGCCAATCCGGATTTGACCATTTTGGAAGCAAGTGATCCGGATTTTGCCCAATACGGAGTCAAGTATGACTATCCGCTGGATGAAATTGAGCAGGTGATGGCTCAAGTCGAAATGCCGGCTAAAGGGTCAAGCTACCTGCAAAAGATTCCGGCTTTGGAAAAGACGGAAACGATCCAGCGGATCGGCAGAGATGTGTTCGCGGGGATGCCGGTTGACGCCGGGGCCACGATCGGCCACACGGATGACTTTTCCGCTTTTGAATACCACCAGTGCTCAGAATTAAACATTATGCTTGATGATGTGCTGATGGTATTGGCCAAGCGGCAGACATTGGATCAAAGGGGAAAAATTGACCCGCAAAAAGACGGGCAGCTCTTCTACGTGCCAAAGGGCTCGATTGTTGAACTTTACAATACGACTCTTCATTACGCGCCGATCCAGATTACTAAAGCCGGCTACAAGGTGATCGTTGTCGTTCTGCACGGAACCAACCTGCCTTTGCCAGACGGCTTCAAGAGCGACAACCCGCGGGTAGTCAAGCAGGGCAAGTTCCAAGTAGTCCACCCGTCCCGGAAGGACAAAATCGCTCAGGGCTACCAAGTTGCCTTGACAGGTGACCTGCTCACTACCCGGCCGCTTGATCGATGAGCAGATAAATAGACAAATATACACTTGTAAAACCTAACTAAAAAGGCGTTGACAGTTTTTCTGTCAACGCCTTTTATTTTTATTTGACTTTAATTGCTTAAACTTGGATGGGCACTTCTGTGCTTTTCGCTGAGCCAGCACCAGCCACCAAAGAGGAGGGTCCAGCTGGCAGCCAGACTTGCCCCGAAGACATCAGCTGGAATAAAGAAGAGGCTGAAGAAGATGACCAGGAAGAAGGCGATGGTCAAAGGACTGGAGACCTTGTAGAAAGGCATCTTGAAGCCGTCAGCCATGAAGTCGCTGGATTCCCGGTACTTGCGGTGGGCCAGAAGGGCCAGAACATAAACCAGGATGTACATGTCACTCGTTGCCCCGGCTACCGTGCCGAAAACTTCAATAGCAGTGCTGGAGAAGCTCATGATTGGCGCGATCAGCATTAAGGCAGCTGAGATGGCGATCCCAGCTGCTGGCACGCCGCTGGCGGAAATTTTGGCAAAGTGTTTTTTCAAAAATGAACCCTTAGGGGCTTCTTCAGCCAATTGAAAGAAGTGGCGGCCGGCGGAAAAGATGCCGGAGTTAAGAGAAGATGCTGCGGCAGTCAATACGACAAAGTTAAAGATCGAGGCTACGGCATTAAAGCCGGCAATCTTGAAGACTTGGACAAAAGGACTTGTTCCGCTGGTAATTTTTCCCCAAGGGATGACGCACATGATTACGGTTAAAGTAGCAATGTAGAAAAGAAGGATCCGGAGCAAGGTTTCGTTGACGGCCTTCTTGATGACTTTCTTCGGGTTCTTGGCTTCGCCGATGGTAATCGTCACGAACTCAATCCCGGCAAAGGAGAAGAAGACCATCGGGAAAGCCGTGAAGAAGGCGTACTTGCCTTTTGGCAAAAGGGAGAAGTTGCCGGTGAAGTTGCTGAGGCTGGCCTGGCCAACCGGTGTCTTGGCATTCGCGGCAACCATGATGATCCCGGTTACGACCAGGGAGATGATGGCGATGATTTTGATCATGGCAAACCAGAATTCAGTTTCGCCAAAAAGCTTTGCCGCCGTCAGATTAAGCAGGGTCAAGAGGCCTAAAACCGCTACTTCAATCAGCCAGGCGGGCAGGCCGGGCAGCCAGTACTGGACATAGGTTGAAACGGCCGTCAATTCCGCCATGCAAGCAAAAAGGATGCCAATCCAGTAGGTCCAGCCGGCAAAGCGGCCAGCTGCCTCGCCCAGGTATCTGCTGATGAAGGAGACGAAGGTGTGGCTGTTAGCGTCAAAATAGAACATCTCTCCTAATGCCCGCAAGAGGAAAAAGAAGAAGAGGCCCATGATGGCGTAGATAAAAATAACTGAGGGGCCAGTGGCAGAAATCGTGGTCCCGGCCCCCAAGAACAGGCCGGTCCCGATCGTGCCGCCAATGGCAATCATCTGTACGTGCCGGTTGGACAAGGAGCGGATGGTTCCGTCCGTGTTTTGAATGCTGCGGTCTTCCATAAAGCAAGTCCTTTCTGCTAAACAAAAAATTAAAATCGAATAAGAATTTATGGTTTTATAATATAAGTTTCAGCATTTTTTGTAAAGGAAAAATCGCTTAAGAAAGGGCAAAAAAAGTGGGGTGTCAAAACAAAATTAGTTTGATACCCCACTAAAGTTAAGAATATTTTGTTTTAACCAGGCTAAACTAAACAAAATTAAGTCAGCCCAGGAAATTGCCTTTTCAGCTTTTTCTTACAGATTTTCGTCCTTGGTCAATTCGTAGATGGCTTCCGCGTAGATGGCGATGGACAGGATCAAGTCGTCCAGCATCATGAATTCGTTGGCCGCGTGCATAACCATTGGGCCGTTTTCCGGCTGGGCCCCAAAGGCAACCCCGCGGTCAAAGAGGCGGCCGTAAGTCCCGCCGCCGATTACGACTTCGTGGCCCTTCTTGCCGGTCTGCTTTTCGTAGACCTTGAGCAGAGTCTGCACCATTGGGTCGCTGCCTGGCACGTAGTGCGGTTCTTCAAAGCCGCTATAAGTGACGTCCAGGATGCCGCTGAACTTGTCCATGACCTGCTTGATCATGGTGTCCGGGTCAGTCCCTTGTGGGTAGCGGACATTGTTCAAGAGGCTGGCCTTGCCGGCGTGTTCGTAGTCAAACATGGACGGGCTGCTGGCCAAGTCGCCCATCAAGTCGTCGTGGTGGAAGATGCCCAGCTTCTTGCCCTGGAAGTCTTCGTGTTCAACTTCAGCCAGGAAGTGAAGGAAGTTCTTGTCCCGGCCGGCAAAAGCGTACTGGTCTAAGAAGAGGGCCAGGAAGGTAGCTGAGTTCTTGCCGACTTGCGGAGCTGAAGCGTGGGCTCCTTGGCCGATCAATACGATGTCGGCTGAACCGTCATTAATTTCAAATGACCCATCCAGCTCCTTGTCTGCCAAAAAGCTTTCGTAAGCCAGTTTGACCGCTTCCAGGTTAGGACCGGAGATAGTTGCCCGGGTAACCTGCGGAGTCACGTTAGTGGCAATCCCGGCCTTGAACTTGTCTAAGACATAGTCACCCTTGGCGTCATCATTCTTAAAGCTGAATTCCAGGGTGAAGATCCCTTGTTCACCGTTGATGATCGGGTATTCAGCGTCTGGTGAGAAGACGATGTCTGGAGTAGGTTCGTGCTTCAAGTAGTAGTCGATCCCGACCCAGTTGGTTTCTTCGTTGGTCCCTAAGACGAAGTCGATCTTCTTCTTTGGCTTAAAGCCGGCTTCCTTGAGCAAAAGCATCCCGTAGTAGGCAGCCAAGCTTGGCCCCTTGTCGTCGGCGCTGCCCCGGCCGTAGATCCGGCCTTCGTCGTCGATTTCCATCTTGAACGGGTCCCGATTCCAGCCTTCACCAGCTGGCACCACGTCCATGTGGCCGATGATGCCCAGGCGCTTAGCGCCTTCACCGAAGTTGACCCGGCCGGCGTAGTTGGCGAAGTTTTCCGTGTCAAAGCCGTCCCGCTTGGCAAAGCTGAGGAACTTGGTCATAGCCTTGACCGGGCCAGGGCCAACGGGGTATTCCGCGCTGGCCTTGTCCAGGTCTTCGGATGAGTCGATGGCGATCAATTCCGCCAAGTCCTTGAGGATGGCGTCCTTTTTGGCGGCCGCGAGTTCTTTGTAGTTTAATTCCATTATTTTCTCCTGTTTCAGCTGCTTTTATCAGATTAGTTACAAAAAGTAACCAAATGCTTAAGTAAAATTCTAACAATCTTCGCCAGCCCTGGCAAACAATTAGGCATGGACTTTGGCTGCGGAAAAACCGGGGCTGATTTTTGTTGATTTGGCTTTGGCTGCGGTAAAAACGGGGTTGATTATTGTTGATTTGGCTTTGGCTGCGATAAAACCGGGGCTGATTTTGTTTGATTTGGCTTTGGCTGCGGTAAAAACGGGGCTGATTATTGTTGATTTGGCTTTGGCTGCGGTAAAACCGGGGCTGATTATTGTTGATTTGGCTTTGGCTGCGGTAAAACCGGAGCTGATTTTGTTTGATTTGGCTTTGGCTGCGGTAAAACCGGGGCTGATTATTGTTGATTTGGCTTTGGCTGCGGAAAAAATGGGGCTGATTATTGTTGATTTGGCTTTGGCTGCGGTAAAAATGGGGCTGATTTTGTTTGATTTGGCTTTGGCTGCGGTAAAAACGGGGCTGATTTTGTTTGATTTGGCTTTGGCTGCGGAAAAAACGGGGCTGATTTATTGTTGATTTGGCCATGGCTGCGGTAAAAACGGGGCTGATTATTGTTGATTTGGCTTTGGCTGCGGAAAAACCGGGGCTGATTTTGTTTGATTTGGCTTTGGCTGCGGAAAAAACGGGGCTGATTTATTGTTGATTTGGCCATGGCTGCGGTAAAAACGGGGCTGATTATTGTTGATTTGGCTTTGGCTGCGGTAAAAACGGGGCTGATTATTGTTGATTTGGCCATGGCTACGGTAAAAACGGGGCTGATTTATTGTTTAGATCCCCGTTTATTACTGAACCAAGCGATTTTTTCGAAAAATGATCCCCGTTTATTACTGAACCAAGCGATTTTTTCGAAAAACGATCCCCGTTTATTACTGAGCCACGAGATTTTTTCGAAAAATGATCCCCTTTTATTACTGAGCCACGAGATTTTTTCGAAAAATGATCCCCGTTTATTACTAAACCAAACGATTTTTTCGAAAAATGATCCCCGTTTATTACTAAACCAAACGATTTTTTCGAAAACCGATCCCCGTTTATTACTGAACCAAACGATTTTTTCGAAAAATGATCCCCTTTATTACTGAACCAAGCGATTTTTTCGAAAAATGATCCCCGTTTATTACTGAACCAAGCGATTTTTCCGAAAACCGATCCCCGTTTATTACTGAACCAAGCGATTTTTCCGAAAAACGATCCCCGTTTATTACTGAACCAAGCGATTTTTTCGAAAAATGATCCCCGTTTATTACTGAACCACGAAATTTTTTCGAAAAACGATCCCCGTTTATTACTGAACCAAACGATTTTTGCATCAGTTAGGTACTTTTAGGGGCTGATTTGCGATGTAGTTAGTCATTTTTGAAAAAATGTTCCCCGCAAAGTCCCCAACTGCCGCCTCCAGCCCAAGCAAAAAAGCTGCCTTCCGGCAGCTTTAGCGGCGGTGTTTGGTTGCCGCGATATCAATGACTCTTTCAGTAAAGACCACCGGGATCGACTGGGGGTCGACCGGCAGGCCCTGGGCCAGGTTCTTGCCCGGCAGGACGATGACCTTCTTAAAGTACTTCTTCAAAGGCGTGTCCGGGTTCATGGTAACCAGGTAGCTGTGCTTGAAGTGGGAGATCGACTTGGGCAGGGGCGAGGAGCCAAAAAGCTTGGAGATCCCGGAGACCGAGTAAAAGACGGCTGTGGAGTTCTCGTCGCTTAAGGGGAAAAGGTGCTCGCCAGCCGCCAGGTTGTCCCCAAAGTAGGTCGACTTGCCCAAATCCCGCATCCCCATGCTTAAAAGCCTTGCCGGCAATTCAGAATAGTAGATCCCGAAAATAAAGTTGGTCGAGCTGGTCGTCAGGACTTCCGCCAATTCTTCGGCGTCCTTCTCATTGCTCATCCAGACCCGGTTGATGGCATCATGGTAGTCGTCCAGGTACTCACTGCTTGAAACTGCCGCTTCCTGGCTCTCCTGCTTCTTAATGTAGGTCAGCAGCTGGAACTTAAATTCCTTAAAGCCGGAATAGCCCATCTTTTGGCAGAAGCGCTGAACTGAAGCCAGGGAAGTTCCCGCTTCTTCGGCCAGGTGGTTGATGGTCAGCGACTCAACATTGGTCAAGTCGGAGGTCATTCGCTTCATGATTTTCCGGTCAGATTTAGAGAGCTCCGAAGTCTCAACCGTGAAAAAATTGGTAATGTCCATTTATATCCCCACTTTTGATAATTTGTTTTAATTTTATCACAGTAGTGATAAAAATGGCTAGTCATCCAAAAAGAATATATCTTATTCTTTGGTCAAGTCCTGGTAGGCCAGTTTGCCGACCGCGTTCTGGGCCAGGAGGATCTGCTCGCGCTCTTCCAGGCCTTCATAGTGGCTCATGAAGCAGATGTCATAGTAGTTTTCCCTGGCAAAAATCCGCGCCGCGTCATGTTCTGTATCTTCCAGCTCCCCGGTCTTGCTGTAAGAGCAGCCTTCTGGCAGGTCCTGGAGGAGCTTGTTGACGGACTCCTGGTAAAAGAGGGCTTTTTGGCAGACCTGGCCAAAAGGAGACGGGTCAGCTAAGAGCCGCTCTAAGAGCTCCAGGGCAGTTTCAGCGGAAATGTAGTTTTCCCGGTCGGTCACTTCCATCAAGTACCGGCCCAGGTGAAGATGGGCAAAGTTTTCTTCAAACCAGGCGGCCATCTTGTCAAAGCCGGCGAAGTCGATCAAAAAGTTGGTGGCCGTGTTGTCTGAGTCCGACAGCATCAAGTCCAGAATGTCCCGCAGCTGCCAGTCCCTTTGGGCCAGGTGGCAGAGCATGCCGCCGTCAACGATCTTGTCTTCCGGGACATGGACCATCTGGCTTAGATCTTGCGGATGAGCCTGGTAGTAGCAGGCCACGGCCAGCTTGATTAGGCTGGCTGACTTGAATTCTTCCCCGGCTAAGGGGCTGGCGTAGAGGACGCCGGTTTTAGTTTTGATTAACAGGGCAGTTTTCCCTGGCAAGGAAGCCAGGATGTCATCAATCTTCTTAAAATCCAGCATTTTATCTCACCACGATATTGTCGCCGACGCATTCGGCATAACTGCTTAAATCCGGGTCCTGGTCAACCATGAAGATGGCGTCCAGGTCAGCAAAAATCGTATTCGGGTTGGCCCGGTAAAAGGCGCAGGCCGCCGCTAAAGATTCGATTGACTCAATCATGCTGCCGACCATGGTTGCTACGCCCCGGCTTTCGGCCAAGTCGTTGATCTTCTGGGCTTCAGACAAGCCGCCCGTCTTCATCAGCTTGATGTTGATGTAGTCGCAGGCATTTTTTGCCAAAACTTTCTGGGCGTCTTGGTAGCTTTCTACCGATTCATCAGCCATGATCGGGTAAGGGGAGTGTCTGGTCAAGTAGGCCATGGAGTCCAGATCCCAGGCCGGGACCGGCTGCTCGATAAAGTCGATCAAAAGGCCCTGCTTGTGCCAGTACTGGGCCGCCTGCATGGTTTGCCGGACATCCCAGGCCTGGTTCATGTCTAAGCGCAGGTGAACCATGGGACCAGCCGCGTAGGCCAGGTCTTCGACCAGCTTGATGTTCCGCTTTAAGTGGCCGGCCCCCAATTTCAATTTAAGGGTCTTGAAGCCCTGGTCGACCATCTTTTGGGCGTCAGCGATCATCTGCTCAGCCTTGCCGATGCTGATGGTATAGTCGGTCTCCACGCTGCCCCCCTTGCCGCCTAAGAGCTGGGAGAGGGTGAGGCCAAAAAGGTTGGCCCGGGTATTGTAGAGGGCGATTTCTACCGCTGCCTTGGCCGGGGCATTGTGGACGATGGAAGTCTTGACTGTGTTCAAAAGTTCCTTCCAGTTGGTCAGGTTTTTGCCCAGGATCAGGGGCTTGATCGTTTCTTCAATAACGGCCCGGGCGCTGGACAGGCTGTCCCCGGTCACTTTTTCATTAGGGGTGCAGGTGCCGACCCCAGTTACCCCGTTAGCCAGGTGGACCGTCACCCGGACGGCGTTGACAGCGTCAACTCTGTGCAGGGCCGTGACGAAGGGCTGCTTTAAGGGAATCTGCTTTACGTCGACCTGCAGGTCTTCAATTGCCAATTGTTCAGCCATTTTTTCCTCCTTGTTTATTTTCCTATTTCTCTATTTTTTTTTTTGCTTTTTCTACTTGTCAAAAAGCAGCTCATAGGCCCGCCGCTCCGGGTCAACCGAGTCGCTGGTCACCGTGATGATGCCCCGGTAGACGAAGCCAAGCTTGTCAGCCAGGTGCTGGACGGCCTGGTTCTGCTTGCCCGTGTCCAGGCGGAAGCTCTTGATCCCGCTCTCTTGGCCAAAAGCAATCACTCTTTTCAGCAAAAGCTGGCTCAAGCCTTGTCCTCTGAAAGACTTTTTAATGGCGAAGCGGTGCAGGGCCCAGTAGGGAGCACTTCCCGCCCAAATCGGGACTTCATAATTGGGGTCAAAGCTGGTTGCGGCCATATAAGCGGCGACCTGGCCATCTTTAAGTAAAACCCAGCCCTGGCGGTTTTCCAGGTCTTCTTCAATGCTGGCCCGGTTTGGGTAGCCTTCCTGCCACTGGCTGGAATTTTGCGCCTTTAAAAGAGCCTTGGCATCCTTGATGATGGTCACAATGTCCTCTAAGTCCCGGCTTTCTGCCTTTCTGACCATTTTTTCTTCGCTCATCTTAAGCCTCGTTGATGTGCTCTCTTAAGTAGCTGTACTGCATGGCGTCTTCCAGCTTGCTGGTGTCCACGCCTAAAACTTGGGCCAGGGCATAGGCAAAGGCCCAGGAAGTTGCCGGCCCCCGGCTGGTGACCAGCTTGTGGTCCTCATCGATCACGGCCGGGGTGTCCACGTAAGTGCTGGCTGGGTTTTCCTCAGCAACTTGCTTTTTAAAGTCCGGGTGGCTGGTCCACTTGGCTTCTTTTAAAAAGCCGTACTTGGACAAGGCGATCGGGGAGGCGCACATGGCGGCGTTCCACTTGCCGGCGGCGAAGCGCTGCTTCATCAAGGCCGCCAATTTCTCGCTTTCTCTTAAGTGCTTGGCGTTCGGGGCCCCGCCTGGGAAGGCGACCAGGTCGTAGTCAAGCAAGGACTCATCCACTAATTTGTCACAAGTAAAGCGGATGTCGTGTCCGCCGGTGATGGTCAAATTCTCCAGGGCCACCATGTCGCAGGGGATGCCCAGCCGGCGCAGGACGTCGACCTGGCTCAAGCCTTCGACTTCTTCACATCCATCTGAAAATACAATTGCTGCTGTTGGCATAGATTTGTTCTCCTTTTTTCTAATTCTAAAAAATAGTTTTTTAGCTATTGCTTTTAATTTTTTGTTAATGATTGTCTACCCTCTATTGTACAAAATTGCGGTCAGCTTGTCGCTGAAAGCGGACTTTTTTAAGCAATTTGCAATTGCTCCAAGTAGCGGATAAAATAAAAGGCGGTGTTATCACTTACAAAATATAAGCTTGATGACTATGAAATAGAAAAGAGAAAAGAAATGGAATTCATCTACCTCATCATCTTAGGCATCCTGGCCGGCATCGTGGCGGCGGTGGCCAGCATGGCGTCACTCGTGTCTTACCCGGGCCTGCTTCTTTTTGGCCTCAGCCCCGTCACAGCCAACATGACCAATACGGCAGCCCTGGTCACGACCGGCTTTGGCTCCTTATCCTCCTGCTTAAAAGAGATGCGGGGGCACTGGGGAGAGCTCTGGCGCTATGCCTTTTTCCAATTGACAGGTGCCCTCATTGGCGGCTGGCTTTTGGTTCAGTTCCCGGGAAAAATCTTCCAAAAACTGGTGCCCTTCTTTGTGCTTTTTTCCGCGGCCATGCTGCTCTATAGCGGCCGGCAAAAGCAGGCAAAAAAAGCGACCAAGCTGGGAAGGGTTGGGGCCTACTTTGGCTTGTTTATAGCCGGGATTTACGCCGGCTACTTTGGGGCAGCTTCAGGCGTTTTGACCTTGATCTTTTTGACAGCTTTAAGCGATTCATCCTTTGTTGTCATCAATGCCATTAAGAGTCTGATCGGCTCTTTAGCCAATCTGGTAGCTTTGACCCTTTTCGCCTTTAAGGGCGGGGTCGACTGGCCGGTAGCTTTTCCTTTGGCAATTGGCCTCTTTATCGGTGGCTATTTCGGGCAAAAAATGATTAAATATCTAAAGCCTGCCTGGGTCAGAGGAATCACGGCCTTCTTCTCGGTCCTTTTGGCTGCCTATTTGGGCTGGCAAGCTTGGGGCTAGCTACCCAAGCCGGGCAAAGTAAGTTAGAATAGTTATGATTGATTTAAGGAGGCAGAGCATGAAAACTGAAGTTTATCTGGTCAGACATGGGGAAACGCTTTTCAACCGCCTGAACAAGGTACAGGGTTGGTGCGACACCCCCTTGACCATCAAAGGAATCGACGACTTAAAGAAGACGGCTGACGCCTTGTCGCAGATCCATTTTGACAACATGTACTCATCAGACTTGAAGCGGGCGATCGATACCGTCCACTTGATGAAGGATGCCAACCAGGTGTCTGAGATTGGCAAGATCAAAAAGCTGCCGGAATTCAGAGAAGTTTTTTACGGCTCTTTTGAAGGCGGCAGCATCGACGACATCTGGCACAGCGTTTCTAAAGCAGCGGGCATCCCGGCAACGACTGACGTGAAAAAGATCATCGACACCATCGGCATCTATAAGTTCCGGGAAGTCACCAAGAAGGCTGACCCCCGCCATTTGGCCGAAAATACGGAAGAACTGGAAACCAGAATGAAGCGGGCCATCCAGGTCTTAAGAAAAGAAACCATGGGCGAAGGCCGGGTTTTGCTGGTGTCCCACGGGGACTTCATCAAGACCCTGGGGATCAAGTACTGGAAGGAAAGCGACGGCCTGCACGACATCACCTTCCCGGACAACGGCAGCGTCAGCCGGGGGATTTTGGACGAAGAAGGCAATTTTGAAATCGTGGACTACAACTGCAAGGCCGCGGATTTATGAACAAGGAGACAAATTAGACGATGAAGTGGGATACGCACACTTTTACGATCGTTTTGCTGGTGATCGTGGGCCTGTGGGAATTTGCCCGGGGCTATAACGCCCAGCGGATGGGCAAGAAGGGCAATCTGCCAGCTCAGTCCTACTATCTGACCGGGGCCGGGATTCTGGCCGTGGCCATTTATTACGCGGTAAAGTTGTGGAGTTAATATGAACGTTCATTCCTGGTGGGTTCCCTATGCCGTTTTGCTTTTCGGCATCTGGGATTTAATTACCGGCATCACGCGCCTGCGCCGGCAGAAGCAGGGCGTCAAGCAGAAGGGGCTGGGGGGCAAGGCTTTTGTCATCCTGGGCATCCTCTTCATCATTACTGGAATCTGGGCTTTTTGGCTCTAGAAGGCAAAAATTATGGCAAAGTTGGCACTGCTGAGGCATGGGGAAAGCCAGGCCAATGCGGCAAACGTATATACAGGCTGGAACGACGTCCCCTTGACAGACAAGGGCCGGCGGCAGGCCTGGGCAGCGGGGGAGAAATTAAAAGAAGTTGGTGACTTTCACCCGACCTTGATTCATACTTCTCTTTTGTCACGGGCAATTGAGACGGCGAACATCGCGGCAGAAGCAGCGGGCTTTTTGTACCTGCCAATTTCCAAAACCTGGCGACTGAACGAACGCCACTACGGGGCATTGCGGGGGCTTGACAAGGACGTGTCCAGGAAGATTTTCGGCAAAGAGCAGGTTTTAGAGTGGCGGCGGGGCTTTGACGCTGTACCTCCTGCGCAAGGGTCGCCAAGCATTGACCGCCGCTATTGGGGAGTGGACCCCAAGCTTTTGCCAAGAGCTGAGAGCCTGCACCAGACCCAGCTCCGCCTTTTGCCTTATTATGAAGATGAGGTAGCCAGTCGCTTAATGGCTGGGCAAGACCAGCTGATCGTGGCACATGGCTCCAGCCTGCGGGCGCTGATCAAATACTTAGAAGATATCAACAATGTGGATATCCTCAAGCTGGAGGTGCCTAACGCCCAGGCCATCGTCTATGACTTTGACCAGGAGCTGAACATTGTGGATAAGATAATCACCAACTAACTGATAACTTAAACAGGCTGAGGCCTGTTTTTTATTTTGTCCAAAAACTAGCGGTTATTGAAAAACTTGACATCGCTTTTGGGAGTGTTACACTTAGTCACAAGTTATCAGAAAACTTGTGAAAAGATTTTATAAACAGAAAGTGTGACAAGATGCCAGTAATGACAGCCCAAGAAGTGATGGATTTGATTCCTAACCGCTACCCGATCTGCTATATCGACCGGGTGGAGGAAATAGAAGCCGACAAAAGCATTAAAGCCGTGAAGAACGTGACGATCAACGAGCCATTTTTTCAGGGACATTTCCCGGGAAATCCGGTGATGCCCGGGGTCTTGATCATTGAGACTTTGGCCCAGGCAGCTTCGATTTTGATCTTGAAGTCGCCGGCTTTTTACAAAAAGACCGCTTACCTTGGGGCGATCCACCAGGCCAAGTTCAGAAGGATGGTCCGTCCGGGGGATGTTTTGGAGATGGAAGTGAAGATGCTCAAGGTCCGGGCCAAGACCGGGAGCGTGGCGGCGGTGGCTAAAGTAAACGGGGACCTGGTCTGCCAGACGGAATTAGTCTTTATCGTGGGTGACCGGGACGGCAAGGACATGCAGGCAAAAAGTTAGAAAAAGCGAAAAAATCTGGAGACTTTTGCCAGATTGCTAAATGTCGGGGGCAATCTATGGTAAAATCTATTCTGATATATTTAAAATAGATTTTTTTAAAATGGAGCTAAGTATGCGCAAATTATTTCTTTTGAGAGGCGCGCCCGGCTCTGGCAAGTCTTCATTTATCGCCCGGCACCACTTATTGCCGTACGCGATCAGCGGGGATGCGATCCGCCTGCTTTTGGCGGACCTGACCGTTTACTATGACCAGAAGACTGACGTTCTGCACCAGGTTATTCCGCGGCATGTCACGGAACAGACCAAGCGGATGAAGGACAACTTGGTTGAGCACAAGATGTCCTATGGGGAAACCGTCATCGTGGACGGGACCCACATTGTCGCCAGCGAGATCGATCACTACAAGAAGTGGTGCGAGAAGTACCATTACGAGTGCTATGTGGTCGATTTGATGCAGAACCAGACTCTGGAAGGTTTGTTGAAGAGAAACCAGATCCGGATGCAGTATGACTGGGTGAAGCCGGAAGTCATCACGATGATGTACAATTCTTACAAGGCTCATCCTGAATTGCCCAAGTGGGTCAAGGGGATCAAGCCCAACCAGATGGAGCAGGCCCTGCAGCAGAGAGAGAACAATCTGGACCATTATTCACATGTGGTTGCCATCCCAGACGAGGTGGCGGAAGAAGATTTTCCACATGTGCACATTTCCAACTTCTACTTCTCTTTCAACGACAAGTTCAGTGAAAAGTATGGGACTTACCGGAATGTGGTGACGATCGGCAAGACCAAGGAAGAGGTGGTTGACGAGTTCCGCCTGCCGTACTTTGCCTTCAAGTTCCACCACAAGCACTTTTTGATTTCGGCTTACCCGATCAGAAACGAAATGCTGGACCCAGTCAAGAAGGTCAAGGGGACCTGGTCTTACACGACTGGCCTCTACAATGTGGCTGACTTTATCAGAGAATTTCCGGAGAACGAGAAATCACACGTTCACCAGTTTAATTTGAGCAAGCTGGACCGGACCAGACTTTTGCACATTTGGTAAAAGGCAAAGAAAAAGCTTTTCCTCAAGATTGTGGGGAAAAGCTTTTTTATGTAAAAAATTACTGCCAGGTCAAGGGAATTTGCCCGTGGGTCATGCGGACGGGATCGGGCAGGGTGAAATCTGCTGGCTCCAAGGTAACCTTGTCGATAACTTGTGGAATAACAGGTTCGTTGACCTCGACTCCTTCATAAGGAAAGTCAGTCACGGGCCGGGTTTGGACCTGGCCCAGGCGCTCGATTTCATCAAAGCCGGAGACTACCTTGGCAAAGACGGGGTAGGTCCCGGTCAGTTGCGGCTGGTCGGTCAAGGGAAAGAAGACTTCACAGCCGGCCAGGCCCAATTCGTCGTAGCCGCCCATGCAGGCCGTTCCGGCAGTGACGGGAACTGGCGTTAAGTCGGGATGCAGGTCAAACTCATTGGGCAGGAGGTACTTGGCCTCTTTTTTGCCAAAGGCATTGTAGCTTAAATCGACCCATTTGCCGGGAACGATCCGCTGGATCGCGTGACCGTCATAAATATGGTGCTTGACGGCCCAGACGAAGCTGGCGCAGGTATTCGGGGCGGCGTCTGGCAAAAGGTCCAAGACGATTTTAGACCCGTTTCTCAGCCAAAAAACTGCTTTAGCCATATATCCTCCTTACTTGAAGTAGGCCCGGGTGTAGTCGGCCGTACCGGTGGTGTTCCAGAGAACCCCGCGCAGGTTGGAGTTGACCAGGTGGTCTTCAACTTCGGTGCACAGAGGGATGACTGGGTTGTCCTTGCTCAGCTGCTTTTGGGCATTCAAGAGGTTCTTAAAGTAGGCCTTTTGGGAAGTAGCGTTTTTGGACTTGGCCAGGCTTAGCTGCTGGTTGAAGTTCTTGCTGGTGTACTTGCCGAAGTTGTGGGAGTTGTTCAGCTCTTGAGTTTCCAGTTCGCTCATTGGGTCAGCGTAGTCGTTGAGCCAGTAGCTCAGCTGCAGGTCAAAGTCGCCCTTGACGGCTAAGTTGTAGGCAGACAAGAATGGGAGGGATTTGACTTCGATTTTGACGCCGGAGAGCTTGCTTTCGATTTGTGATTGCAAAAATTCGGCCTGGTTCTTGTCAGTAGAAGTGTCGTAGCCGACCAAAGTCAAGGTTACGCTGGACTTGCCAAGTTCTTTCAAGCCTTCCTTCCAGAGCTTTTTCGCCTTGGCAACATTGTAGGTTTCCTTTGGCTTAGCGACAGTAGCGAAGTCCTTGTTAGTGCCAGGGTATTTGGCAGCGCCAGGTGAAGAGTAAGTGTAGGAAGGCTTAGAGCCGTTGGCCATGACTTTTTCAGCCAGCTGCTTTCTGTTGATGACTAAGTAGAGGGCCTGGCGGAGCTTGTCATTGCTTAAGGCGCGGCCTGTGGCCTGGTTGGTGCGGATGAAGTAGTTGCCGGACCGGTCGACTTGCTTTAAGTGCTTGTCATTTTGCAGGCCCTGGGCGGTGGTGCCGCTGATTAAGGCGTCGTCCAGACTGCCCTGCTGGAAGAGCTGGTGGGCGGTGTTGGCTTCTTTGACGACTTGGTACTTGATCTTGGATAATTTGACTTCAGATTTAGCGTAGTAATTAGGGTTCTTGACCAAAGTCCAGGTGTTTGAGCCAGCCTTCCAGCTGCCGAGCTTGAAGGCACCGTTTGAGGCGAAGGTCTTCATGCTGGTCCCGTACTTTTTGCCGTATTTCTTGACCAGTTTGGTGTTTTGGGGCAAGAAGGAGGTCATGGTCAGCTTCTTGGTGAAGGTTGGGATTGGGTATTCCAGGTCAACGACCAGTTTATGCTTGCCCACGGCTTTGACGCCTAAAGTTTCGGGCTTCTTTTTGCCATTTTGGATGGCGGTGGCATTCTTGATGCCTTGGTAGATGTAGCTGTAGCCGGACAGGGCGGTTGGGGCCACGCCTTTTCTCCAGGCGGTGACGAAGTCTTCAGCGGTCACGTCATCGCCGTTAGACCATTTGGCGGTCTTGAGGTAGAAGGTGTAGCGCTTGCCGCCATTGGACTTGACCGTCTTTTTGGCCAGGGCTGGGACAGGATTGTTGTTCTTGTCTGAGCGGAAGAGGCCGTCGTCCATCTGGTTTAAGACGTCCCAGATCGGCACCGTGGTGCTGGCGGATTGGTCAAAAGTGGCGATCGTGTCGCTCTCCATCAAGTTGAGCGTGGTCTTGGCCGTGGATGTGGTGGATGATTTGCCGCAGGCACTGAGCAGGAGCCCAGCCGCTAAAGCTGTGGCAAGCGGTAACTTTTTCCCCATGTTGATCTCCTCTGTTACGCGATTCTAGCGGGTTGATACATTAAAATAACATTAAGAATTTTATAATCATAATTTAACAGCTAGCCGGGGAATTGTCAATTGGAAAATTGTTATGAAATTTTTGCAGAAGAAATAGAAAATGGTTACCGCGTGGCTTTCAAAAATCCCGAAAAGGCAGCTTTCTTTTTAACTAATGAAAAAAATCACAATTTCTCGTTGCGAGCGTTTTTTTCAAGTGTTACGATCACGGGTGAGAAAAAGATTATTAAAAAGCAATAGAAAGAAGCAAGAAAATGAAGGCTGGAAAATACACGGTTGACGCCCAAGGGCACAATGGCAAGTTTAAGCTGACGGTGACGGTTGACGGAGACCGGATCGAAGATGTCAAGGTTGCTGAAGGGGAAACGGCTGGCATCTCAGACGCGGCTTTAAAGCGGATCCCGGAAGCGATTGTTAAGGGGCAAACTTTAAACGTTGACGTCGTCTCCGGGGCTTCCCTGACTAGCCGGGGGATCCTGGACGGGGTCGGCCAGGCGGTTGAAATGGCTGGCGGGGATGCTGAAGAATTTAAAAAGCGGCCAAAGTACCAAGAAGCAGAAATCGAAAGCGGGGAAGTCACGGTTGACGTGGCGGTTGTTGGTGCCGGCGGGGCTGGCTTTACCGCTGCTGTCCGCTCTTTGCAAAATGGCTTGAAGGTAGCCCTGCTTGAAAAGGCGCCAACTGTCGGCGGCAATACCATGCGGTCAGGCGGCTTTTTGAACGCGGCTGACCCGGAATGGCAAAACAAGTTTCCAGCCCTGCCCGGGGAAAATGTCACCCTGGAGCAAATGATGGAAGTCAAGGAAGAAGAAATTGCTCCGGAATACCTGGAAGACTTCAAGGAGATGCAAAAGCAGATCAAGGACTACTTGGACAGCGGAAAAGACTACCTCTTTGACTCCGTTCTCTTCCACCGCCTGCAAACTTATCTGGGCGGCAAGCGGGTTGACCTGAAGGGCAATGAAATCTACAGCGACTACTCTTTGGCCAAGACTTTGACTGACCATGCCCTGGAATCGGTTAAGTGGTTGGCTTCAGTTGGCGTTGACTTTAACATGTCGGCCGTAACCATGCCAGTTGGTGCCCTTTGGCGCCGGGCCCACAAGCCAGTGGAAAGCGATGGCTTTGGTTATATCAAGGCTTTGAAGAAGTACTACGATGAACATGGCGGGCAGACTTTTACCGATGCCAAGGTAACTGATCTTTTGCTTGAAGATGGCCGGGTAGTGGGCGTGAAGACTGACAAGCTGACTGTACACGCCAAGGCGGTAATTTTGACGGCGGGCGGCTATAGCGCCAACACCAAGATGCTGCAAAAGTACAACACTTACTGGGATGATATTCCAGACAACATGAAGACTACCAACGCCCCATACATTACTGGTGATGGGATCAACTTGGGCCTGGAAGCAGGGGCTGCCTTAGTCGGCATGGGCTTTACCCAGATGATGCCAGTTGCTGACCCGAAGACCGGTGAATACAACACTGGCCTGCAAGTTCCGCCAGCTGACTTTGTCATGGTCAACCAAAAGGGTGACCGTTTCGTTAACGAATACGCTGGCCGGGATACTTTAGCCAAGGCGGCAATTGCCAACGGCGGCCTCTTCTACTTGATTGCCGATGAAACGATCAAGAATTCTGCCTACAACACTGATGAAAACAAGATCAAGCAGGAAATCGCTAGCGGACAGCTCTACAAGGCTGATACCTTGGAAGAATTGGCAGAACAGATCAAGGTTGACCCAGACCACTTACTGGCAAGCATCAAGAAGTACAACCAATACGTTGACCAAGGGGATGACCCTGAATTTCACAAGAGCGTCTTTGACCACCGGGTTGAAAATGGCCCATTCTACGCTACTCCGCGCCAGCCAGCCATGCACCACACCATGGGCGGCTTGAAGATTGACGCGGGTGCCCATGTTTTAAACGAAGCAGGGGAAAAGATTACCGGTCTTTACTGTGCTGGTGAAAATGCCGGCGGGGTTCACGCGGGCAACCGTTTAGGCGGCAACGCCTTAGCTGACGTCTTTACTTTTGGCCGGATCGCGGCAGACAGCGCCAAGAGTGAACTCGCGGTTGACACGGTCAGCGGGGCTTCTCACTAAGCTTTGTAATTTGATGAATTTTTCCACATAACGCAAAAAAGTACTGATTCTCATTTATGTGAGGGTCAGTACTTTTTCTTTGCTATTCTATTTGTCGTTTTTAAAACCTTCGTAATGGGTCATGCAGGAGTAAATCACCAGCCGATGATCTTCAATGCAGTAAACGAGCCGGTCAGAGTGGGTAACCCGCCGGGCCCAGCGGTGCTGAGAATCCTTCTGCATCCCTTCCGGCCGGCCAATCCCCGTATATGGGTGCCGCTTAATATCTTCAATCAATTTGTTGATTCGCTTGATGATCTTGTTTTCGCCTTTAGCGTACCAAGTCAAGTACTCATTCCAAGCTCGGTCTGTCCAAATCAAGTCCATTTTCCATCCTCCTTCAGCGGATCTTTGGCCGCGAACTTCTTTTCATAGATGTACTCAAACAAGGCCTGGTACTGCCGGTAGAGCCTTTCTTCATTGGCGGTATTGCGCGGGAAAAAGTAGTGGTGACCCACCAAATCCTCTGGCAGATAAGTCTGCTTGGCAATCTGGTGGGGCTGGCTGAAGGCGTCCAGCTTGATTCCTGCCCCCCTGAGCTTGCCTGCTCCCTTGTAGTGATCATCTCTTAAGTAGGCGGGCATCGGGTGAGCATTTGGATTTTCCGCGTCCATCTTAGCCCGGGCATAAGTCCAGCGGACTGAATCTGACCGCGGGCAAATGCAGAGCAGCATGGTTGCCATAGTCAAGGCTGATGTCGCCCGCGGCAAGCCGATCTCCCTGGCCGTGTTGGCCAAAGTGATCACCTGGGTGACGGTTTCCGGTGACGCCAGGCCCACCGTCAAAACCGCCGCGTCTTTCAGTCTCCTGGCTACCGATTCCAAATCACCGCTCTCTAGCAGCACTGCCAGATAATACAAGGCCGCGTCAGCGTCTGAGCCCTCAATTGAATCCTGGAAGGCGGACAGATAGTCGTAGTGCTGGGTCGCATCCTTGTCGTAAGCAAAATGCTGGCTCTTGGCGAAAGCCGCCACGTCCCCCATTGTGATTTTTTCCGGATACATGGCGTGCAAGGTGTCCAGAATGTTCAAAGCTACCCGGGCATCCCCATTGGCCGAATTGGCAATAGCATGCGCTTCCGAATCACCCAATCCAAAGTCCAGGTATTCTTTGGCTGCTCTCTTTAATACCGGCTCAATGTCTTCAGCTGAAAGAGGGCTGAATTCAAAAATCTGACAGCGGGACCGGATGGCCGGCACGATGCTCATCACCGGATTTTCCGTCGTTGCCCCGACCAAAAGAATATGCCCGTTTTCCAGATAGGGCAGGAGGTAGTCCTGCAGCGGCTTGGTCAAACGGTGGATCTCATCCAGCAAAAGCATGAAGCTTTCATCTGGATGCTTTTGAATCAGCGCCTGCAGCTGGGTCTTATTTTGAATCGACGCGTTGAAAGACTCGAAGGGCAAGTCCAGACTCTTGGCCATGACGCTGGCTAAAGTGGACTTGCCGCTTCCCGGCGGGCCCCAGAGAATCAGACTCAGCGGAATCGCCTGGTCAATGATTTGCCTTAATGGCTTGCCCGGTGCCAGCAGCTGCTTTTGTCCAGCCATCTGGTCCAAATTTTGCGGCCGCAGCAAGTCTGCCAAAGGCTGCTTAAACATCTTGTCACCTCACTTGCTAATCTGTTTTCTAAAAACAGTATACCTGTAATTATAAAAAGAACAAGTGATAAGATGAAAAAATTGTCTTTTAGCCCCAAAAAAGCTCCAGAAGCAAATTGCCTCTGGAGCTTGTCTTGATATCTAGTTGTGCCTTAACTATCAGTTAAGGAGATGGCCGTTAAATCTATTAGAAGTCGAAAGCCAAAGCGCCCATTGGGTCCCATGGCAGAAGTTCGATTGGGTTCTTCTTGCCTTCGTCGTAAGCTGCCTTAACGTCTTCTGGCAGGTAAGCCTTGTTCAAAACTGCCTGGTAGACAAATTGGTCGAACCATTCGTCGCTCATGACGAAGTAGCCCTTGAAGCCTGGCTTGTCGCCCCATGAGTTTTCGATCTTCCACTTGGTTGGCTTGCCGTCAACCAGGTCAACGGCAGTGATAACCATGGCGTGGTTCATCATGCTTTCGCCTGAGTCCAGACGGTCAGCCTTGCTCATTGAGAAGTCGTAGTCAAAAAGCTGGTCTCTTTGGTAGATCTTGGTGTCCAAAAGCCCGGCTTCCCGGTCGCCGCCCTTGGAAACGTCTGAACCAAACCAAACGACTTCGCCTTGCTTCAATTGGTTGACGATCAAGTCCTTGAACTTGGACAGTTCCAGGTTGAGGTGGCGGACTTGCCGGCCGCCGACCACGTTGCCCAGGTATTCAACTGAGAAGACCTTGTTGTATGGCTTGTCAGCAGTAGGCCCGTTGATGACTGAGATGTAGTTTTCCAGGTCCCAGCCAATGTACTTCTTGAAGAAGTCTTGCGGGGTGATGTCCTTGTCGATGTGGTAGTTGCCGTCATCGTCAGTGTATTCAAAGTTGAAGCTCTTTGGCGGCAAGCCCAAGGAAGTTGCCAGCATGCGGAAGATGGCGTCCAAAAGTTCTGCCTTGTGAGCTTCTACTTCTTCTTCGCTCTTGCCTTCGTTTACCAAAGCCCGCAGTTCCAAACCGCCCTTGCGGAGCATGGTGTTCAAAGTGTCGTCCAAAGCACGGGAGTTTTCTGAGTTAGCCGTTTCCGGGTAAACCTTCTTCGGCACGATCCCGTACTTTTCAATCAAGCCGCAGAGCATGTCCCATTGCCCGCCGTCTGATTGCGGAGTGGCAAAGAGGAAGGAGACCTTCCGGTCGCCCAGCGGCTTGTCAGCTGAGGAGATCACGTTTTCAAAGAAGAAGTTGGACTTTTCAAACTTGTCCCAGAAGAAGGTGTAGCTCTGTGACAATTCAAAGCCCTTCAGCTTGAATTCCTTTTGGATTGAGTGGCGCATGGTGTTCAAAGCACTGAACATCCAGCAGCGGCCTGACTGCTTTTGGTTGGTAACTGAACCAGTGTCGATTTCCACTGAGAAGGTCGGGTCCAGGTCAATCTTGCTTTGGGTGCTTTGGCTGGCCTTGAAGATCCCATTGGTTTGGGCAGCGTTGGCAGCTACCCCGTAAGCTGGGTGCTTGCTCAAGTTGCTGGTGAAGTTTTCGATCGTGTCAAAGCTGATTTCTTTTGACATCCTATTGCCTCCTGTTTTCTCTTTTTTTCTTTTAAAAAACTGTCTAAGCCCATTTTAGCCCATTAAAAATGTTCCGTCTATCAAAGCAGCTTAATTTGCAGGTCTGCCGGCCCAAATGTTCGTCAATTCCCCGTGCTTTTGGCAATAAGCGATCACTTGCGGGTCCAAAGGCCAAACTTTTAAGCCCGTCTCCTGGCAAATCTTTGCGACTTGCGCCATGACTTGGTCCAAAATTCCTTCCGGGGCTCCCGGCGCGATAAAAAGCTGGTTCATGACCCAAACCGGCCCGCTCTTTCGCTCAATCAAGAGGAGGGGACTTTTGGCAACTAACTGGCCGTCAGCCTTGATTTCAATGACTTTTTCTCTTTCGTCTGGCATAGCTTTTCCTTTCAGAGCGGCAAGTATTTTGTGATCCTTGCCTTTTCCTTTGCTGTCTTAACTAGTGTAAAATAGATGTCTAGATAATTAAAGGAGCAAAAAACTAGTGGCGAAAAACGTGTTTAATGTGTTTGATTATATGTAAGAGTAAACAGATAGGTACTAAGCCAAATTAGCGTAGGGAATTCCGAAACTTTTCTTTAGGTTAGAGTCCAAATTTCCGTCGTATTCAAAAACGTATGTTTGGAAAATCGTAGGAATACGTGCTAAAATATTCCTCGAAAAAAGATTGAAATGATATGGTTCTGAAAGGCGGTGAAATCAAATGGCGGAACAGATAGAAGAAGTACCAGCCGTATTAATTCAGACAAGAGTCTATGAACTACATCCCAACAAGACTATGAGAAGAGTTTTGGATGAAGCTTGTGACTATCGCCGCTATTGCTGGAATCAAGGCCTTGCCTTGTGGAATGAAATGTGTAAGGCAAGACAAGCGCTTAAATCTTCTTTGGACTCCGACTCCAAAAAGCTGACCGAAGAGCAGAAAGTGTTGCTTAAAGCAAAGCCTTCGCCGAGTGAACGAAGAGTTCGTAATATGTTAGTTGCCGATAAAAAAGACTGGCAGTATACACAGTCAGCCCGGATTCTGCAACTGGCAATTTCTGATTTGGGTAAGGCTTGGGACAATTTCTTTGACAAGGACCAACCTGGCTGGGGCAAACCAAAATTTCGGTCAAAGCGGGAAGCCAGACAAGGCTTCAAAAGTGATCGGAGCAAGATCAAGGATGGAATTCTTTATTTGGAACGGGCAAGAGGATGTAGCGTTCCAAAAGATCAATGGCGGGGCTTTAAGCTGAGCGAAAAGCCCTTGTCAGATGGATTTGGCGTTGTTAGCTACTTCAAAGAAAAAGGCCGTTATTACGTTGCCATCCCGTATAAGATCAAGGCTGAAGATGTTAAGTTGCCAGACAAAACAGGTAAAGCTACCGCGGTTGACGTCAATGTTGGTCACTTTGATTACACGGGTGGCCGGGTGAACGTACTGCCTAAGAAGCTTGATAGAATTTATAAAAAAATCAAGCACTATCAAAGGCAGCTTGCCAAAAAGCGAGTTAAAAATGGAGAAGCTGCTTGCGGAAGCAAGAACTACTTGAAGACGAAAGCCAAGCTTCAAGCATGCTATTGCAAGGCAAGCAATATCCAAAACGACTTGATGCACAAGTTTACGACCGAACTGGTTAATGACTACGACAAGATCGTGATCGAAAATCTGTCGGTTAAGGGTATGCTGATGAGCCATATAGCTTCAAAGGGTGTTCACCGGTCGATGTTTGGTAAATTTAAGCAGATCTTGACCTACAAGTGCGATTGGTACGGTAAGGAACTTATTTTGGCAAATAAGCTGTATCCGTCTACTCAGCGTTGTGCGGCTTGTGGTAATGTCAAAAAGGGTGATGACAAGATCACCCTTTACGGAAACAAGAAGCATGGTACTAAACACAATGAGTACATCTGCTACAACAAAAAATGCCCGAACTACAATAAAGTCGTAGATCGGGACAAGAATGCGATGCTTAGTCTTTTAGCGCTGACTGAGCATCCAGAATTAAATCATGCGCTATAAATTTCAAAGAAAGGAGAGTTAATGGCTAAGGCCCTGGCCTTAGCCATGCGGGTTGGCTGTACCCGAGGATTGGCGAGAGCCTTTCCATGAAGTTGCAAGAGTGGTACTTCGGTACCTGCGCTGGTCAATGCGGTTACCCCCTTGTTGGGATATCGGAATATCGGTGATGACGGCAATAAGAAAAATGTATGTATTTATGTCTTCGGACAATACGTAGTCAAAGATTACTATTTGGCTACAGTGCACACGTTTTTTGCAGCAGCAAAAAACAATGAACAGAGTAAGAGGCTTTGAAATAGTTAAGAAGTATGAAGGACAAGGCTTGACCCTGCCCCGGCGGCAGACTTTGGCCAGCGCCGGCTATGACATCGAAGCGGCCCGCGACATCACCATCCCCAGCATTTGGAGCCTGAACTTCGTCAGGATCTTCCGCTTGATCAGAAACGGCCACGACTTGATCGAAAGCGACCTTTTGCAGGCTGAAGAAGTCTTAAAGCCGATCTTAGTCCCAACTGGCATCAAGGCCTACATGCCAGAAGACGAAGTCTTGATCCTGGCCAACCGGTCCTCCAACACCTTCAAGCGCAACCTGTCCTTGCCAAACGGGATTGGCGTCATCGACAGCGACTACTACAACAACCCCAACAATGAAGGGGAGATCTTCGTCCAAGTCTTGAACTACGGCGTCCGTCCCCTCAAGATCAAAAAGGGTGAGCGGATCGCCCAAGGGATCTTTATCAAGTACCTTAAAACTGATGACGACCAGCCAATTGAAAGCCAGCGTTTAAGCGGCTTTGGCTCAACCGGCAAGAAGGGCGGCAAATAATGGCCAGAGCTAGAACCCAGTACAAGTGCCGCTCTTGCGGCTACATCTCCGCTTCTTACCTGGGCCGGTGTCCTAACTGCGGGGCCTGGAACCAGTTTGAAAAAGAAAGCCAGGAGGTCCGCCAGACTTCAACTAAGGCTACCCCCAGCCGCTTGATGGCCAGCGTGGGGGCTAAAGAAGCAGTCAAAATGTCCACCATCAAGGCGGAAAAAGAAGAGCGGATTTTAACCAAGTCTTCAGAACTCAACCGGGTCTTGGGCGGCGGGATCGTACCTGGCTCTTTAGTCTTGATCGGCGGGGATCCCGGCATCGGCAAGTCCACTTTAATGCTGCAGATCATGAGCGAATTGGCGGAAAAAT
The DNA here is from genome assembly GCF_057197985.1 of Lactobacillus sp. WILCCON 0059. Taxonomy (NCBI): domain Bacteria; kingdom Bacillati; phylum Bacillota; class Bacilli; order Lactobacillales; family Lactobacillaceae; genus Lactobacillus; species Lactobacillus sp. WILCCON 0059. Next base: position 1,833,846 of record NZ_JBUBHN010000001.1, on the reverse strand, counting down.
ACAAGGTCCTCTACGTCTCCGGGGAAGAATCAGCCAGCCAGATCAAGCTGCGGGCTGGCCGCCTGGGCCTGGGCCAAAGCCCCATGCTTCTCTACCCGGAAAGCAACATGGAACACATCCGCGACCAGATCGACGACGTCAAGCCAGATTTTGTCGTCATCGACTCTATCCAGACCATGAACGAACCAAGCCTGGACTCCATGGTGGGCTCAGCTTCCCAGGTCCGGGAAGTTACCGCTGAACTGATGAAGATCGCCAAACTTGACCAAATCACTGTCTTTGTCATTGGCCACGTGACCAAGGAAGGGTCTATTGCCGGGCCGAAAATCCTGGAGCACATGGTCGACACCGTCCTTTATTTTGAAGGCGACGAGCACCATGCCTACCGGATTCTGCACTCAGTCAAGAACCGTTTTGGGGCGGCCAACGAAATCGGCATGTTTGAAATGAAGACTGAGGGCCTGGCTGAAGTGACCAATCCATCCGCGGTTTTCCTGGATGAACGCCTGCCCGACTCAACTGGGTCAGCCGTGGTTGTTTCTTTAGAAGGTACCCGGCCGATCCTGGGCGAAATCCAGGCCCTGGTTACCCCAACTGCCTTTGGCTATGCCAAGCGGACGACTTCTGGGCTTGACTACAACCGGGTCTCCCTGCTTTTGGCCGTCTTGGAAAAAAGAGGCAACCTCATGCTGCAGAATCAAGATGCCTATTTATCAGCCACTGGCGGCATCCGCTTAAACGAACCAGCCATCGACCTAGCCATTGCCATGGCTATTGCTTCCAGTTATTATGACAAGGAAATCTCAGCGACTGACTGCTTTGTCGGGGAAATCGGCTTAACCGGGGAAGTCCGCCGGGTCAACCAGATCCAGGCCCGGGTCAAGGAAGCCGGCAAGGTCGGCTTTAAGCGGATTTTTATCCCTAAGTACAATATGAGCCCAAGTCTTAAGGATCTGGGAATTGAGGTAATCCCGGTTTCCAGCGTCCGCCAGGCCCTCCACTACCTTTTCTCATAGAGAAAAGGGTGTGACTGCTAAAAAATATTCATTTCATCCAATGTTAAATAGCAACGTTTCTTACCAATTCTTGATATAATATCTATATCGAAAGATTGGGAGGAAGAAACGATGAGCGAATACATGTCCATATCAAAAGCAGCTGAGTATCTTAACGTTGCCAAGTCAACTCTCCGCAATTGGGAAGCTGAGGGATTGATTACACCGCTTAGAACTGCCTCCAATCAACGTCGCTACACTAAAGAAATGCTAGATGAAGTTCTGCAAGGAAATGTGAAGGCATCTAAGCCTAAGAAGCTGCTGACCATCGGCTATTGCCGGGTTTCTTCTGGTCATCAAAAAGAAGACCTCCAAAGGCAGAAGGACGTAGTGTCCAGATATTGCGAAGTCAATGGCTATCAGTTTAAGATCATTCAAGACGTTGGATCAGGTCTCAACTATAAGAAAAAAGGCCTGACAGTGCTGATCAACATGATCTGCAAGAAGCAGTGCGAGCGAGTCGTGGTAAATTACCAAGACAGGCTTGTCCGTTTTGGCTTTGAAATGATTGAGACAATCTGCCAGGCAAACGACGTAGACTTGGTTGTCATCAATCAGACAGATAACGTTGATCCAAATTCAGAACTTGTAGAAGATGTTTTATCTATAATCACTTTTTTCTCAGCTAAGCTGTATGGAAAGAGGTCGCATCAGAATGCAAGAGTCATCCAAGAAAGCAAAAAGCTCTTCAATCAAGCAGACAGTGACAAAGACTCAGCCCAAGACGATTAGAGTCTACTCCAAAAAGTTAAGCGATGAAGAATTTGCCAGAATGTCCGACTTCTTTGAAAGATACGGCAGGTGCCGGCATTTCTTTTTGAACCGCTACTGCGGTATCAAGTCGATGCTAGCGGTCAATAACTGGCAGACTCTGCGCAACCAAGTTCGCAAGTGGGACAAGCCGGTTAAAGGCGCAAAAGGAAAGCTAGAAACAGTCTACAACTTTCAGACCAAGCACTGGGTAGGCGCTCTCCGCGAGGCATGTGCCAACATAAAGAGCATGTGGTCGAATCTGGCTAACCGTTTGAAGAAGCTGATCCAAGGAAATGAAAATCTTTCTGCAGATCAGCGCCACCTTTTGTTCTTTATTTTGAAATTTAAAGGCGCATGGCAAGCTGTCCTTCTTTACAAGCCAATTGATTTGCCAGAAGAATACGCTGAAACCTTTACTGAAATAGAAGCTAAGATGACGGATAAGCAAATCAAACAGGCATACAGCTACTTACGCCGGATTACTTATCGCTACCACTACCGGGCACGGAAGTCGGGCAAGCTTGGCTCTAGCATGAAGTGTGACTTGAATTGGGCATTTGAGGGAAATACTTTTTCATTCAGTTCAGATGTACCTAGAAAGCAGTTTTCTGTAGAGATGACCAGTCCGTGGAGTTATCCACGCACCGGCGATATCACAGTGGTGCTAGACCGCATCAAGCAGCGTCTTGAAGTTCATAAGCTGATCAATAGCAAGCGCTACAGCAACGATTCAAAGAAGGCAATCGGCATTGACAAGGGGCTTGCCACCCTGCTTTCCTGCAGCAGCGGCAATGAATATGGTGAAAATTTCAGCAAGCTTGCCAATGCCATCGTTGACAAGTACGGCAAGCGAAACGCAAATCGGCAGCCTTATATGAGTCTGCGCTGGCAGCTCAATCAGCAGCTTGAGCAGCTGGAGAAAAAGGACAAGCCTTTGTCCAAGACAGCTTCGAGGAAGAAAAGAAAACTGCTTGGGAAGCTTAAGAATCTGGAGCAAAACAATATCGGAAGAAAGTCGTATGAAAAGAGTTACCGCTCAGCGCAAGAAACTGTCAGAAGCTTTATCAACTGTGCGATAAACAGGATGATTGAGACAGAGCATCCGGCAGTCATTGCCAAGGAAGACTTGACGTTCGTAAAAGAAAAAGGCGTCAAATCAGATAACAGCAGATTCGCAAGAAAAATGCGCAAGCGCTTGAATTCATGGACTAAGGGCCAACTGGATGAGCGCATTGAATACCTTTCAAGTAAGAATTCGATTGAAACTCATGATGTCAATCCGGCATATACTTCTCAGTATTGTCCGATCTGCGGGCAGCATTTTGAGGAAAGATACGGCAGTCATCATGAAATGACTAGATGCAAGAAATGCGGCGAGATGAATGCGAATATCGCCGCAGCAAAAAATATATTGAGTAGATTAACTGACGAAGAAATCACGCTTTACACGCCTTACAAGCGAGTTAAGGAGATTCTTGACAGTCGGATAAAAGAAGCATAAGCCAAGTAATACTACAAAGTTGAAGGCTCTAGCATGTAAGAGCAGTCAGCTTTAACGAACTCAGTTCGGGGTATTAAAATCGCGGCTTGACAGCTTCGAAAAGGTATCACGATATGCTTGCCTGCTTTTTGGCAGGCAAGATGCTTTTCCGACTGCCATGCTAAAAGTTTCCAGTGGGGCAGATAAAAAGCTATTGGATGACGCCATCTGGCGTTGTTTGACAGCCAACCGTACTCACTGACCTTAACTTCAAAAGGTTAAAAATCTGATTTTTTTCCAAGTTGAATCTACCCATAGATTTAACTAGAAAGGAATATCAGAAAAACTTACCAATATTGATGTGATTATCAAGATTTAGTAAGTTTTATGATTCGGTATGTAATCCTTTCATTCAATTTGCATTTTTTTCTTGCTAAAAAGCTGGCAAGAACTACAATGTAGTATATCGGTTGAAAACAGATGGAAAGGAAAAATATTAATGACAGTTCCAGTATTTTATTCAATCAGTGACGATTTCACCCCATACGCGGCCGTTTCCCTCCACTCTTTGGTCAAGCATGCTGACCCAAAGCGTGATTACACGGTAACTTTTTTGCACCAGGGCTTAAGCCAAGAACATGAAAAGGCCTTGGCTGCTTATAACAGAGACAATGTCCACGTTAAGTTCTACGAGATGTCTGACGAACTCCTGAAGCCAATCCAGGACCGGAAGGAAAATTACCTGCGGGGCGACTTCTTCACCATGTCTATTTTCTACCGGCTCTTTATCCCGGACCTCTTCCCGGAATATGACAAGGTAGTCTACATCGACAGTGACACGGTTTTGAATGACGACATCGCCAAGCTTTATGACCATGACTTGGGCACTAACCTCTTGGGTGCCTGCACCGACTCTTCCATCCAGTTTGTGGAGAAGATGCTTCGCTACATTAAGGAAGTTTTGACTCTGGATCCGAAGAAGTATATCAATTCGGGGATGCTGGTCATGAATGCCAAGGCCTTTAGGGAAGAAAACTTCGTTGACAAGTTCTTCAGCCTCTTGGGCCGCTACCACTTTGACTGCATCGCCCCGGACCAAGACTATTTAAATGAAATCTGCTCCGGCCGGATCAAGTACCTGGACGGCCGCTGGGATGCCATGCCAAACGAAAACACTGAGGCTCTGGCTAACCCTGGCCTGATCCACTACAACCTCTTCTTTAAGCCTTGGCACTTCAGCGGGATCCAGTATGAAGACTACTTCTGGACCAATGCTGAAGAGACCGTTTTTGCTGAAGAATTGAAGGCAGAACTGGCCAAGACGACTGATGAAGAAAGAGATGTTGAATACCACAAGCTTGATCACATGCTGGGCAAGCTGGATACGACCTTGCAGGATCCCAACAACTGGGCCCGGGTCAAGGAGCGAGAGCAAGTAACTTTATAATTCACAGAGAATGCCTTCTGAGTTTTAACTTGGAAGGCTTTTTTAGTCCCTTTGGACAATTTTTGGGAAAAATAAGCCGAAAAACGAGATTTTTAAAGCAAAAGTCGCTACAATTAAGTAGTCAAGAGTAAATAATAAAAGAGTTATGATGTTTGGGCGAAGAAAATGATTAAGACGAAAATCACAGATGCTTTTCATGCTTTTCAAAAAAAGATAATGGGAAATGGCCGCCCAAAGCCAGACCAAGTCATCAGCCTGCTCGACTTAGTCAAAGATGAACTGGGCCTGGCCATGGTCTATGTCTGCGAAAACACGGCTGGTGGCAGCCAGTTTTTATATCAATATTGTTCTCATGGCGATAATTTTTCAGCCATGCACCACAACCTGCTGATCGCCGAAGGGCAGGAACGCGACACGACTTACGAACTTTTGCGCCAGGAGAACCCGGTAGTTTTGACGGGGGAATACTTCAGCAATAGATTTGCCATGGCAGCTGGCAATCTGGTCTACAGCTACTTCAGCGGGAGCATTTGTCAGGGCTTGGTCTGCTTTCAAAAGGAAAAGCAAGCTGGCCAAGTCTGGAATGAAGAGGAAAAAGAAACGCTGACGATTCTGGCCAAGCTGCTCTGGCCCTTAGTCGCTCAAGACCAGATTGCTGCCCAGGTTCGGGTCATCAGCGCTAATGCTGGCAATCTGTCAATGGTTTGGATCTATCCCAAGGTCAAGACGGCTATTTTTTCCAAGGACCTGCGGACCCGGTTTGGCCTCAGCAACTATTACCGAGCCAAGTCGATTGGGGATTTTTGCCAGAGTTTCGTGGCCTATAAAGACCAAGATAAAGTAGTGGCTGCTTACCAAAAGGCCCTGCAAGGCAAAGAAATGGAAGTTAGCTGCCATGCTTTCCAGCACAGTGATAAGCTGCACTTGACTATCGTGTCCAACCGCTATGACTTTGAAGGGCAGCCTGAACAATTAGTGGTTTTCATCAGAAGAGCCAACGAAGTTTCCAAGGACCGCCTGGAGCGAAGCAAGCGGCTGGAAGCCTACCGGGAATTCCAGCTGATCTACAGCCGGGACAATATTTTTGAACTTTTTCTCGATCTGACTCAAAATCAAGCCACCGTCTTCAAGGCTCCTTTGTCCTGGCAGTCGGTTCTGGAGCAAGGAGACAACTATGACCAGCTCCTGCACCTTTTCGCCAGTCAGCTGGTCTTGCCCAACAGTCAGCAACCACTTTTAAATGCCTTGAACTGTGAGAATCTGCGCCGGCAGTTGACCCAGCAGTCCAGCTTCTTTTTGACGGCTCATGTCCAAGTTGAAAACCAGCAGCGGCTTTTGGAATTTGAAGTCATCGAAGGCCGTTCTGGCAACCATCGGGTGCCGCAGAGCGCGATCGTGGTCGTCAAGGACGTGACTGACAAGCGGGTTTCCCGCTATGACTCCTTGACCGGCCTGCTCAACATGCATAACTTTCTTTTGGAAGTTGGTCAGAAGTGGCAGCCAGGTGGCCAGCTTTTGGTCATGAACGTAGAGAACTTCAAGTTCTACAACATGCGCCATGGCTTGGAACAAGGGGACCGCTGCTTGATCGAAATCGCGGAACTTTTGAAGGAGCTCTATCCAGGTGCTACATTAGCCCGCTTTAACGCGGACAACTTCTATGTTTATGATCCAGATCCTGGCGACTGGGAATTGCGGATTATCCGCCTGCATACCCGCTTAAAGCGGCTGCCTTTGGCCAACCAGCTGCGGATGCGGGTTGGGGTTTACCAATATTCTGACAAGGTGACCGCTTCTTTGGCCTGTGACCGGGCCAAGCTGGCCTGTGACCAGGCTAAAAAACAGCCCGAGCAGAGCTGGTGTCTGTATACTCCGGCCATGCAGGAAAGAGAAGAATTAAAGCAGTATTTGATTGACCACTTGGATGATGCCCTTAGAAATCACTACCTGCAGGTTTACTACCAGCCGGTCATCCGGACTTTGACTGGCCGGCTTTGCAGCGCGGAGGCCTTAGTCCGTTGGATTGACCCGGTCAAGGGCTTTTTGTCACCTGGGGATTTCATTCCTCTTTTTGAGGAGATGAACCTGTCTTACAAGGTTGACCGTTATGTCATCCAAGAAGTGACTAAAATGATTCGCGAGCATATGGATAAGGGCTGGCCGGTCATCCCGGTTTCAGTCAACCTTTCCCGGGCAGACTTCCAGATGATGGATCCTTTGACGGAATTAAACCAGGCCATGCGCAAAAACAACTTGCGCCGGTCTCTGGTGCATGTGGAAATCACTGAAAGTGCCCTGTCTAAAGACGTGGATGGCTTAAAGCGGGCCATCCACAACTTCCGCCAGGCTGGCTACGAAGTCTGGATGGATGACTTTGGCAGCGGCTACTCTGCCTTGAACTATCTCAAGAATTTTGAATTCGATGAGATCAAGCTGGACATGATCTTTATGAAGGATTTTGATGAAGCCTCAAAAAAGATTGTGACTGCCTGTGTAAAGATGGCTAAAGATTTGGGCATTCACACCTTGGCAGAAGGCGTTGAGACCCAGCAGCAGCTGGACTTTTTGCGGTCAATTGGCTGTGAGCGGATCCAGGGCTATTACTACAGCAAGCCTTTGCCGCCTGATAAACTCTGCCAGTTGATTACCGAGAAGGGGATCGAGATCGAAAACTGGGGGCAGAGCAAGTTTTACCAGCAAGTTGGCTTGGTGGACCTGGTCAGCGACAAGCCGATCTGCCTGGTCTTGGACGATGGCAGCCAGTTCAGCATGCTTTATGCCAACGAAGAATTCCAGAAGGAGATCAAGCGGTCGCCTGCTCTTTTTGATCGGATTATCAACGACTGGAACAAACCGGATTCTGCAACTGCCAAACAGCTGCACGCCTTTGCCAAAAAGGTTGGCCAAGGCGGGGAAAGCTACTTTGACTTCAAGCAAATCGGCCAGTATCTCCGGCTAAGTGCCAAGCAAATCGCGAAACTCGAAAATTATCAGATGCTCTTGATCAACCCAAGCGACATCACGGTTCAATATCTGAAATAAGCAAGAAGCAGTCAAATTGGCTGCTTCTTTTTTACTTTCTGCCCGCGAAAAGTTGAAAAAACAAAAATTTTCAAAAAACTTTTTATTCATTTAACTCAGGAAAAGGCCAAAATCCGAACGATTTTTCCAGAAAAGCAATTTTCCCAAAAATGAAAGAGGATTTTAAAAAGAGAAGAGAAAAACAACTTTTACAACACCTCCTGGTGTTTGGCGAAAAAGACAATTAAAAGGCAAAAGTTGACGAAAAAGAAAAAACAAGGTAAAGTATTAAATGTCTTCAAGGCAAGCACGAAGCGCTTTCGTAAAGAAAGGCAATTGAAGGCAAAATAAAAAATATCAGAAAGCTGTTGACAAGAAGTCGGCAAGCGAGTAAGATATAAAACGTTGCGTCACTTGACGCAAGTTGGTACTTTGAAAACTGAACAAAGTTTCGCAGTGTGCGGGTCAAACTATGTTTGATCCAAACAAATAAGCGAAGTCAATTCGCAAGCAAATAATCTGGAGCAGATTAAAAAGGCTCAATTTTTAAATTGAGAGTTTGATCCTGGCTCAGGACGAACGCTGGCGGCGTGCCTAATACATGCAAGTCGAGCGAGCTGAATTCAAAGATTCCTTCGGGATGATTTGTTGGACGCTAGCGGCGGATGGGTGAGTAACACGTGGGCAATCTGCCCTAAAGACTGGGATACCACTTGGAAACAGGTGCTAATACCGGATAACAACATGAATCGCATGATTCAAGTTTGAAAGGCGGCGCAAGCTGTCACTTTAGGATGAGCCCGCGGCGCATTAGCTAGTTGGTGGGGTAAAGGCCTACCAAGGCAATGATGCGTAGCCGAGTTGAGAGACTGATCGGCCACATTGGGACTGAGACACGGCCCAAACTCCTACGGGAGGCAGCAGTAGGGAATCTTCCACAATGGACGCAAGTCTGATGGAGCAACGCCGCGTGAGTGAAGAAGGTTTTCGGATCGTAAAGCTCTGTTGTTGGTGAAGAAGGATAGAGGCAGTAACTGGTCTTTATTTGACGGTAATCAACCAGAAAGTCACGGCTAACTACGTGCCAGCAGCCGCGGTAATACGTAGGTGGCAAGCGTTGTCCGGATTTATTGGGCGTAAAGCGAGCGCAGGCGGAATGATAAGTCTGATGTGAAAGCCCACGGCTCAACCGTGGAACTGCATCGGAAACTGTCATTCTTGAGTGCAGAAGAGGAGAGTGGAACTCCATGTGTAGCGGTGGAATGCGTAGATATATGGAAGAACACCAGTGGCGAAGGCGGCTCTCTGGTCTGCAACTGACGCTGAGGCTCGAAAGCATGGGTAGCGAACAGGATTAGATACCCTGGTAGTCCATGCCGTAAACGATGAGCGCTAGGTGTTGGGGACTTTCCGGTTCTCAGTGCCGCAGCAAACGCATTAAGCGCTCCGCCTGGGGAGTACGACCGCAAGGTTGAAACTCAAAGGAATTGACGGGGGCCCGCACAAGCGGTGGAGCATGTGGTTTAATTCGAAGCAACGCGAAGAACCTTACCAGGTCTTGACATCCTGTGCAAAACTTAGAGATAAGTCTTTCCCTTCGGGGACGCAGTGACAGGTGGTGCATGGCTGTCGTCAGCTCGTGTCGTGAGATGTTGGGTTAAGTCCCGCAACGAGCGCAACCCTTGTCTTTAGTTGCCATCATTAAGTTGGGCACTCTAGAGAGACTGCCGGTGACAAACCGGAGGAAGGTGGGGATGACGTCAAGTCATCATGCCCCTTATGACCTGGGCTACACACGTGCTACAATGGGCAGTACAACGAGAAGCGAACCCGCGAGGGCAAGCGGATCTCTTAAAGCTGTTCTCAGTTCGGACTGCAGGCTGCAACTCGCCTGCACGAAGCTGGAATCGCTAGTAATCGCGGATCAGCACGCCGCGGTGAATACGTTCCCGGGCCTTGTACACACCGCCCGTCACACCATGGAAGTCTGCAATGCCCAAAGTCGGTGGGATAACCATTTAGGAGTCAGCCGCCTAAGGCAGGGCAGATGACTGGGGTGAAGTCGTAACAAGGTAGCCGTAGGAGAACCTGCGGCTGGATCACCTCCTTTCTAAGGAAAACAGATGGATGGAGAGCAGAAATGCTAAGAGAAATCCATCAGTTACGGAAGCACACTGCAAAAGAAACTTTGTTCAGTTTTGAGAGTATCAACTCTCACTTGTACGTTGAAAACTGAATATCTTAATTCCAAGAAAAAACCGAGAATCATTGAGATCAATGAGAACATTGCAAAGCGACCGAGAGAGTTCGAAAGAACTGACTTGCAAGGTCAAGTGAAGAAGGGCGCACGGTGAATGCCTTGGCACTGGAAGCCGATGAAGGACGCGACTAACCGCGAAAGTCTTCGGGGAGCCGTAAGTAGGCTTTGATCCGGAGGTCTCCGAATGGGGGAACCCAGCATGTGCAGACATGCTATTCTTGTGTGAATACATAGCACAAGAAAGGAACACGCAGTGAACTGAAACATCTAAGTAGCTGCAGGAAGAGAAAGAAATATCGATTTCCCAAGTAGCGGCGAGCGAACAGGAAAGAGCCCAAACCGGCAGATTTATCTGCCGGGGTTGTAGGACTGAGACATGGCACTTCAGAGGATAGCAGAAGCGTCTGGGAAGACGCGCCAGAGAGGGTGAGAGCCCCGTAAGCGAAATCCAAAGAAGGCCTATCAGTATCCTGAGTAGGGCGGGACACGTGAAATCCCGTTTGAATCCGCGAGGACCATCTCGCAAGGCTAAATACTAACCAGTGACCGATAGTGAACCAGTACCGTGAGGGAAAGGTGAAAAGAACCCCGGGAGGGGAGTGAAAGAGAACCTGAAACCGTGTGCCTACAAGTAGTCAAAGCCCGTTAACGGGTAATGGCGTGCCTTTTGTAGAATGAACCGGCGAGTTGCGTTAGTCAGCAAGGTTAAGTCAGAAAAGACGGAGCCGCAGCGAAAGCGAGTCTGAAGAGGGCGAGCAGTTGGCTGACGCAGACCCGAAACCAAGTGACCTACCCATGACCAGGTTGAAGGCGCGGTAAAACGCGCTGGAGGACCGAACCCACGTAAGTTGAAAATTGCGGGGATGAGTTGTGGGTAGCGGTGAAATTCCAAACGAACTTGGAGATAGCTGGTTCTCTCCGAAATAGCTTTAGGGCTAGCCTCGCAAAGAGGATGCTGGAGGTAGAGCTCTGTTTGGACTAGGGGCCCGTCAAGGGTTACTGAATTCAGATAAACTGCGAATTCCAGACATTTATGTGCGGGAGTCAGACTGCGAGTGATAAGATCCGTAGTCGAAAGGGAAACAGCCCAGATCACCAGTTAAGGTCCCAAAATTCATGCTAAGTGGAAAAGGATGTGGAGTTGCGCAGACAACTAGGACGTTGGCTCAGAAGCAGCCATCATTCAAAGAGTGCGTAATAGCTCACTAGTCGAGTGACGCCGCGCCGAAAATTTACCGGGGCTAAGCATGATACCGAAACTGTGGATGTGCATTATGCACGTGGTAGGAGAGCGTTCTAGCGGCGGTGAAGCATGACCGAGAGGACATGTGGAGCTTCTAGAAGTGAGAATGCCGGTATGAGTAACGAAAGACAGGTGAGAATCCTGTCCGCCGCAAGACTAAGGTTTCCTGGGGCAGGCTCGTCCGCCCAGGGTAAGTCGGGACCTAAGGCGAGGCCGAGAGGCGTAGTCGATGGACAACAGGTTGAGATTCCTGTACTGCACCGAATCGTTATGAGCGATGGAGGGACGCAGGAGGCTAGCAGCGCGTGGTGCTGGATACCACGTTCAAGCGTCAAGTCTGAGAGCGAGTCAAATGCTTGCTTTCTTAAGGACAAGGCGTGATGAGGAGCGAAATTAAAGTAGCGAAGGCTGCGACGTCACACTGCCGAGAAAAGCTTCTAGCCAGAGACGGTGCACCCGTACCGCAAACCGACACAGGTAGTCGAGGAGAGTATCCTCAGGTGAGCGAGAGAACTCTCGTTAAGGAACTCGGCAAAATGGCCCCGTAACTTCGGGAGAAGGGGCGCTGGTCGCAAGATCAGCCGCAGTGAAAAGGCCCAAGCAACTGTTTATCAAAAACACAGGCATCTGCAAAATCGTAAGATGAAGTATAGGTGCTGACACCTGCCCGGTGCTGGAAGGTTAAGAGGAGAGCTTAGCGCAAGCGAAGGTTTGAATTGAAGCCCCAGTAAACGGCGGCCGTAACTATAACGGTCCTAAGGTAGCGAAATTCCTTGTCGGGTAAGTTCCGACCTGCACGAAAGGTGTAATGATTTGGGCACTGTCTCAACGAGAGACTCGGTGAAATTATAATACCCGTGAAGATGCGGGTTACCCGCGACAGGACGGAAAGACCCCATGGAGCTTTACTGCAGTTTAATATTGGGTATCTGTCAAGCATGTACAGGATAGGTAGGAGCCGGAGAAGATAGGACGCCAGTCTTATCTGAGGCGCTGTTGGGATACTACCCTTGCTTGACGGATGCTCTAACTCAGGCCTGTGATCCAGGCCGAGGACAGTGTTTGACGGGCAGTTTGACTGGGGCGGTCGCCTCCTAAAGTGTAACGGAGGCGCCCAAAGGTTCCCTCAGAATGGTTGGAAATCATTCGCAGAGTGTAAAGGTAAAAGGGAGCTTGACTGCGAGAGAGACAACTCGAGCAGGTACGAAAGTAGGGCTTAGTGATCTGGTGGTACCGCATGGAAGGGCCATCACTCAACGGATAAAAGCTACCCTGGGGATAACAGGCTTATCTCCCCCAAGAGTTCACATCGACGGGGAGGTTTGGCACCTCGATGTCGGCTCGTCGCATCCTGGGGCTGAAGTCGGTCCCAAGGGTTGGGCTGTTCGCCCATTAAAGCGGCACGCGAGCTGGGTTCAGAACGTCGTGAGACAGTTCGGTCCCTATCCGTCGTGGGCGCAGGAAATTTGAGAGGAGCTGTCCTTAGTACGAGAGGACCGGGATGGACGCACCGCTGGTGTACCAGTTGTCTTGCCAAAGGCATCGCTGGGTAGCTATGTGCGGACGGGATAAGCGCTGAAAGCATCTAAGTGCGAAGCCCCCCTCAAGATGAGATTTCCCATTTCTTCAAGAAAGTAAGACACCTCAGAGACGATGAGGTAGATAGGCCGGGAGTGGAAGAAGCGTGAGCTTTGGAGCGGACCGGTACTAATCAGTCGAGGACTTGACCAAAAGAGCGAAGCAATGAAGGTTTTGACTTGGAAGAGATATTCAGTTTTGAGCGTGCAAGCTCAAAGAGAGTGCGGTGGCAATGGCAAGAAGGATACACCTGTTCCCATGCCGAACACAGCAGTTAAGCTTCTTAACGCCGAAAGTAGTTGGTGGGAAACTGCCTGCGAGGATAGGAAGCTGCCGCGCTCGATCAGCCAGACTGTCTAGCCTGGCTTTTATCATGCGGAAGTAGTTCAGTGGTAGAACATCACCTTGCCATGGTGGGGGTCGCGGGTTCGAATCCCGTCTTCCGCTTAGCATCAAGCGATGCTTAATTGAATAAATGCACCCATAGCGCAACTGGATAGAGTGTCTGACTACGAATCAGAAGGTTGTAGGTTCAAGTCCTACTGGGTGCATTGGAGGATTAGCTCAGCTGGGAGAGCATCTGCCTTACAAGCAGAGGGTCACAGGTTCGAGCCCTGTATCCTCCATCTGGCCCGTTGGTCAAGTGGTTAAGACACCGCCCTTTCACGGCGGTAACATGGGTTCAAATCCCGTACGGGTCATTGCCGAATGGCAGAACAGAATATTTGGTCCATTGGAGCAGTGGTCTATCTCGCCTCCCTGTCACGGAGGAGATCGCGGGTTCAAATCCCGCATGGACCGTCACTGAGAAGCAGGTAGATACCTGCTTCTTTTTTTGTGTTTTCGTTTATTTTTTCTTTCTGTTATTTTTCTTTTCTTTCTAAATTTCCTTGGCTGATTATTTTACTTTAGAAACAATCTGTTTTCTTTTTGACAATTGCTTGTCAATTCGTTTTTAGTGTACTAGAATAAATAGTACAGTAGAGACAGCTAGAAAGGAGCGAGCTAGTGGACTTTATTGACTATTTGGACAGCCGGCCGATTTACCAGCAGATCGCTGACAGATACAAGCAGCTGATTCTGACTGGAGTCATGCTGCCGGACGAGCAGCTGCCATCGGTGCGGAAGTTGGCCATGGAATTGTCGACTAACCCTAATACAGTGCAGAAGGCATATGCCGCGCTGGAACGGGAGGGATACGTATACAGCGTCAAGGGCCGGGGAAATTTCGTCCGGGCCAATGAAACGCTGAAGAGCAAGCAAAAAGAAGAGCTGAAAGGGAAAATGATTGATTTAATTAAGGAGATTCAAGCTGTGGGACTTGATCCACAAGAATTGTTTGCTGAAGCCATGGAGGAGGCGGCAGAAGATGATCGAGATTGATGCACTAAACAAGGATTATGGGCAGACTGAGGCCATCAAGAACCTTAACCTGACCATTGAAGAAGACCGGGTCTTTGGCTTGATCGGGACCAACGGGGCCGGCAAGAGTACTCTCTTGCGGATGATCGCTGGCATCTTGCGGCCAACTTCTGGCCATATCACCATTGACGGCCTGCCGGTTTATGACAATCCAGCTGCTAAAGAAAAGTTTTGCTTTATTCCGGATGACCCCTACTTCTTTCCAAATGCCACAGCTGAGTCTATGGCTAAGGACTACGCGGCAGTTTACCAGGACTTTGACCAAGAGCGTTTTGCCAGCTTGCTGGCCGACTTCCGCTTAGAGCCTGAGCGCCGCATACACGACTATTCTAAGGGCATGAAGCGGCAATTAGCTATCCTGCTAGGATTATGTGCTAACACCAAGTACCTGCTCTTAGACGAGGTTTTTGACGGCTTAGACCCGGTTATGCGGCAGAGCATGAAGAGTTTGTTTGCCGAAGACATGGACCGGCGACAATTAACCCCGATCATTGCCTCTCACAACTTGCGGGAATTGGAAGATATTTGTGACCACATCGGTTTCCTGCACAGCGGCGGTCTGCTTTTATCAGAAGACCTGGCCGACATGAAGCTGGAAATCCAGAAATTGCAGTGCGTCTTTAAGGACGACCGGGACATGGAGGAAGTCCTGGGCAAGCTGAAGGTGGTTGACCACAGCAGCCGGGGCCGCCTGCACACTTTGGTAGTGCGGGGGAGCCGGAGTGAAGTCGAAGCGGTCTTTGACCATGTGCCGATGACCTTCTTCGAAATCCTGCCGTTGACCTTGGAAGAAATCTTTATTGCAGAAGCGGAGGCAGTTGGCTATGACACGCGCAAACTCATCCTTAAATAAACATGCTCTGCCGCAAAAAGAAATCCTGCGGCATCGGAAGGTTCCCGTAGCCTTGACTGTTTTGGTCATGGCCATGTTCTACATCGTTGGGACCATGCTTCTCTTGATTAGTGGTGAAGAACCATATGAAAGCCTGCAGAGTGCGGTTAGATACTACTTCAATTACCGAAATTCTGTAACGCCGATTATCACAGGACTTTTCGGCGTCTACTTCGGCTTTGAAGCCTTTCGCTATTTGCATGTACCGCGGCAAGTAGACTTCTATGAAAGTCAACCCATCAGTCGCAAGACCCGGTATATCGGAATCACGGTTAACAGCCTGCTTACTTTCAGCGTTATTTACCTTGCCTTTTTCTTGGTCGGTCTGACGATTTGCATGGCCGCTGGGGCCAACGTGATGACCAACGCTGGAATATGGCAGAGCTGTTTGAATAATTTACTGACCTTTTCAGCCTGGTACGGGATTGCCGTTTTGAGCATGATGGTCACGGGGAATACTTTTGTGGCTGGCTTAGCCACGATCTTCTTCTCCTGCTTTGAACTGGGTGTGCTCTTTCTGCATTCGACTTTCTTTAGCTCCATTGCTCATACTGCTGGTACTTATGACTATGGCTGGCAACCATACACCAATCCTTGGTCGCAGGCCTTTAACAGCAATCACTGGCTTGGAATAGGCTTAAACCTGCTCTGGACTGTTCTTTACCTGGGTCTGGCATACTGGGCCTACCAGAAGCGAGCCAATGAAAAAGCTGGCAGAGCTGTTACCTTTGCTTGGATTGAACAGGCAGTAAAAATTATCTTGGTTATCTTCTTCGCAGCCTTTGGCGGGATTTTAGGCTACTTGATTTCTGGAAACAAATTTGTTTGCGGAATCTTGGGTGCTGTTATCATTGGCTTGCTGACCGCAAGCATCATGGAAGTTATCTTCAAGTTTGATCTGGCCGCATGGAAGAACCACTTTGGCCAGGGATTGCTGTTGACCGCGGCTGGCTTGGCAATTTTTGTCGGTATGCACTGGGGAGGTAAACAGTTCGACAACTGGTTGCCTGCAAGTGATCAAGTGGCCAGCGTAGCAATTGCTCCGGATGACCGAGCTTTTAGCGCCTACTATATTGGCCAGTCTGCCGATAGTACTAGCGCAAATGAATACGCGGCCAAGTACATGTATTTGCCGTCTTCAAACGAGCTCTTGCAACTTGCTAAAGCCGGCAGCAAGCAAAGCCAGAAGACGGATCACGATCAAGCAACGATAATCCAGCTGCGCTTCTTGTTCAGAATGAAGAATGGCCAGGTTAAAACCAGAGTTTATAATATGCGGGAAGAGGATCTGGATAAATACTTCGAGCAGATCAGTAAAACAAAGGCTTACAAGCGGGGCTACTTCCAGATCTACCATGACCAGATGATCATGGACAAGCTGGGCACCGTATCCATTGCCTATAAGAGCGGCAAGAAGACGGTTAAGCTGGAAGACGGCAAGCTTTACAGCGAATTCCGCAAGGCTTACAAGCAAGACTTGGCCAAATGGGATTACAAGCTGGCCAGCCGGCAGAAACCAGTCGGTAGGATCAAGATCGACTGGGCAGCGACAAAGTCAGATAGTGCTACGGTTGAATACCCGGTTTACGCCAACTACAGCCACACGATTGCTTTCTTGAAGAAAAACAAGCTATATGACGAAACGCCGTTAAAGAATTCTCAGTTGGGGGACTTGGACTACTATATTAACGAAGATTACTAAGCCGAAAATCAAGCCAATTTAACTTAAAAACTTTACTTTTTCAGCTATTTGTTCTATCATTAAAACAATTATGCACTAATATTATTTTAATTATTTAGGAGGACAGATGGCGAAAGAACACGAAAACGCGGACGGAACGGTCCGGTCTTTATCGAACCGGCACGTACAGATGATTGCCATCGGGGGCACAATCGGGACTGGTCTCTTCTTGGGGGCCGGCAGCACAATCTCTGCCACCGGGCCGTCAGTCATTTTGATTTATGCTTTTATGGGTGTCTTCTTCTTCTTTATGCTGCGGGCATTGGGAGAAATGTTTTACTCAGACCCCAACCACCATACCTTCGTTTCATTTATTACTAAATACCTGGGGCCTGCGGCGGGCAACTTTGCCGGCTGGTCCTACTGGATCGGCCTGCTTTTTGCCTGCATGGCCGAACTTACAGCGGTCGGGACCTACTTCCAGTACTGGTTCCCGCACGCGCCACTTTGGCTGGTTGAGCTTATCTTTTTAGGAGCCTTGACCCTGCTGAACTTAACGGCAGCTCGCCTCTTTGGGGAAACTGAATTCTGGTTTGCCATGATCAAGATCATCGCTATTATTTCCATGATCTTGACCGGGATCTTCCTAGTGGCGGTCCACGCAAAAACTCCAGTTGGCTATGCTTCTTTAAGCAACTTGACCAAGAACTTCAAGCTGGCGCCAAATGGCACTTATGCCTTCTTTACGGCCTTCCCGATGGTCTTCTTCTCCTTTGCGGGGATTGAATTCGTGACCATTACGATCGGGGAAGCCGCGGACCCGCACCGGGTGATTAAGAAGGCGGTAAACGAGACCCTTTTGAGAATCTTGATCTTCTACATCGGTACTTTAACCGTGATCATGTGCGTGGTCCCTTGGCGGTCAGTGTCTGCCTCAAGCAGTCCGTTCGTCCAGGTCTTCCAGCTGGCTGGCTTCACCACGGCAGCTTCAGTTTTGAACTTCGTGGTTCTGACTAGCGCGGCCTCAGCCTTGAACTCAACCATCTTCTCAGCTGGTCGACACTTCTTCCAATTGGCAGAAGAAGCCCACCGGGGCAGCTGGCTGAAGAAGCATTTTGCCAAAATCTCCCCGAATGGGGTACCGGCAAAGGGAATCATGATCTCGGTTCTGTTCTCTTTGATCGCGCCGATCCTCAGCTTCTCAAACACGGCGATTGAAGCCTTCAGCATGGTCGCCGGGGCAACCAGTGACATCTTCATCCTGGTTTACGTCCTGGCCCTGCTGGCTCACCGTAAGTACCGCAAGTCCAGCGACTTTTTGCCGGACGGCTTCAAGATGCCTTTTTACCAGGTAACCAGTCCCTTGACGATTGCCTTCTTCCTGGTCATCTTCTTCAGCCTCTTCTTCGTCAAAGAAGATGTCTTCGGCGCCAGCCTGGCCACAGCCTGGGTCATCTTCTTCGGTGGCTTCTGCTACTTCCACCAGCGGAGGAAGGAAAAGCAGGCCGATAACTAAAACTGAATCAAACAGATTATACAGTCATGACCGTGTCATGGCTGTTTTTTGTTGATAATGTTAGCTTTTCCGGTAAAAAGTAAGCGAAAACAAGCCTAAAAAGCTGGACGTTTTTGTGAAATCCGAATGCTTTTCTTGACATAAACTGGCAAAGAGAGTATCTTAAATAGATATTAAAAATTAAAAACGATTGAAAGGCGGAATTTGGATGGCATATAATAAAATGTTGGTCCTGCAGACAGACTTTGGTTTAGTAGATGGGGCGGTCAGCGCCATGCATGGCGTGGCTCACACGGTCGCCAGTGACATCAATGTCTCTGACTTGACCCATGAAATCCCACCTTACGACATTTGGAACGCCTCTTACCGGCTTTACCAAACCATCAAGTACTGGCCAGCAGACACGGTCTTCGTTTCTGTCGTTGACCCAGGCGTTGGCTCTGCTCGCCGGTCAATCGCCGTCAAGACCAAGTCCGGCCACTATGTCATTACCCCAGACAACGGGACTTTGACTCATATTTACAAGTATGAAGGGGTGGAAGCTGTCCGGGTGATTGATGAAAACAAGAACCGCCTGCCGCACTCCCAGGAAAGCAACACCTTCCATGGCCGGGATGTCTACGCTTATAACGGGGCTATGCTGGCCAGCGGGCAGGTGGCTTTTGAAGAATTGGGTGAAGAAACACCAGTCGACAGTCTGGTGACTCTGCCGGTGATTGAACCCCGCCTGCAAGGCGACACGGCCGTCGGCACTATCGACGTTTTGGACGTCCGCTTTGGTTCCTTGTGGACCAACATTCCTCTGGAAATGGTTAAAAAGCTGTCTATCGACCGGGGCGACAGTCTTTTGGTTACCATCTTGCACCAGAATGTGGCCGTCTACCAGGAACACATCCCATTTGTCCGGTCATTCGCGGAAGTCAACCTTGGCCAGCCGCTGGTCTACATCAACTCCCTGGTCAACATCGGGATTGCCCTCAACCAGGAATCCTTTGCCGCTGTTCACCACATCGGTACCGGGACCGACTGGCAGGTCAAGATCAGCAAGGTCAACAAGTAAAAAATAGGAATTGGAGAGAATTATTATGAATAAGGATATGTGGAAGTTAAGTCCCAAGAACATCGCCGCCTTGGGAATTGGATCAGCCGTTTTCGTGATTGTCGGCCGTTTTGCCTCAATCCCAAGCGGTTTGCCAAACACCAACTTTGAACTGGTTTACGCCTTCCTGGCCATGATTGCCATGATTTACGGGCCAACGGTCGGCTTCGGGGTCGGTTTTATCGGCCACGTGCTTTTGGACCTCATCATGTACGGGCAGACCTGGTGGAACTGGAACTTCGCGGCAGGCTTTTTGGGCTTCTTGATTGGCCTCTACGCTTTGCGCGTTAACATTGACCAAGGTGAATTCAGCACCAAGGAAATGGTCATCTTCAACGTCGTGCAGGTTGCAGCCAACGCTATCGTTTGGTTCCTCTTGGGGGCCGTGGGTGACATGGTCTTGAACAGCGAACCAGCTGCCAAGGTCTTTGCCCAGGCCGGCTTGACCACCTTGATGGATGGCTTGACCATCGCGGTTTTAGGCACCATCCTGCTTAAGCTTTACGCCGGCAGCCGGGTCAAGAAGGGCAGTTTGCACAAGGATTAAGGAATTAATATATGACAAGTCTGATTCAGTTTAGAGATTTTTCTTTTCAGTACGACAGCCAGCAGGAGCCAACCCTCCGTGACATCAATTTGACGATTGAGCAGGGGGAAAAAGTATTGCTGGCCGGGCCCTCAGGGTCTGGCAAGTCAACCCTGGGCAAGTGCTTGAATGGATTGATTCCCAACCTGGATAAAGGGACGATCACAGGCCAGTGTTTGATTGATGGCAAGGACATCAGTCAGACTGGCCTGTTTGACTTATCTTTTACCACTTCAACCATTCTCCAGGACACTGACGCCCAGTTTATCGGTTTGACGGTCGGGGAAGACATTGCCTTTTCCCTGGAAAACGACTGCGTGCCCCAGGACAAAATGAAGCAGGTGGTGGACCGCTGGGCCAAGGAGCTGGATCTGGGCGACTTGCTCAAGCAGTCCCCGCAAAGCCTATCGGGCGGGCAAAAGCAGCGGGTGGCCCTGGCTGGGGTCTTAGTCGACGAGTCCCCGATCCTGCTCTTTGACGAACCCTTGGCCAACCTGGACCCAGCATCAGGTTACAAGACCATGCGTCTTATCGACCAGATGCAGAAGAAGTTCGGGGCCACGGTTATCATTATTGAGCACCGCCTGGAAGAAGTCTTGGCTGAGGAAGTAGACCGGATCGTCTTGGTTGATGATGGCCGGATTTTAGCTGACCAGAAGCCAGATGACCTGCTCAAGGCTGACCGCCTGGAAGCTGTTGGGGTCAGAAATCCCCTGTACCTGGACGCCATGAAGACGGCCGGGATTGATTTGAATAAATTGGACAAGTTGACTCCGCTGGAAGATCTGCCGGTTGACGGGGATGTCAAGGAGAAGCTTTTGACCTGGCAAAACAGCTACGAACTGCCGGCTAAAAAGGCAGCTGGCAGAGAGCTCTTGACCTTGAAGAATGTCGGCTTTGCCTACAGCGTCGATCAAAAATACCCATTAAAAGACGTTAATGCCGTCATCAAGGAGGGGGACTTTGTCTCCATCGTTGGACAAAACGGGGCGGGGAAGACCACCCTTTGCCGCTTAATCTGCGGTTTTTTGCAAAACACGGGCGAGATTGCCTGGAAAGGCGAGGATATGGCCGGCTTGTCCATCAAGGAGCGGGCGGACAAGATTGGTTACGTGATGCAAGATCCCAACCAGATGATCAGCCAGACCATGATCTTTGATGAAGTGGCCCTGGGTCTGCGCTTGCGGAAAGTGCCAGAAGACGAGGTCAAGGAAAGAGTGGCCAAGGTGCTCAAGATTTGCGGCCTGTACCCCTTCAGAAACTGGCCGGTTTCCGCCCTCAGCTTTGGGCAAAAGAAGCGGGTGACGATTGCCGCTATTTTGGTTTTGGAACCGGCCCTCTTGATCTTGGATGAGCCGACGGCTGGCCAGGACTGGAAGACCTACACGGAAATCATGTCCTTCTTGAAGGAATTGAACGAAGCCGGCAAGACGATCATGATCATCACCCACGATATGCACTTGATGATGGAATACACTGACCGGTCACTTGTTTTTGCCAAGGGACGCTTGATTGCCGACACCACGCCGGTTGATCTTCTGACTGATGAAAAGCTGGTCCAAGAGGCCAGCCTCCGCCAGGTCAGCCTCTTTGACCTGGCCCAGCACTACGGCCTGCCGGATCCAGAAGGTTTTGCCCGCAAGTTCGCGGCTTATGAACGGGAAAGATTGGGGGAAGACAGAAATGAATGATGCTGTTTTAGGCTACACGCCAGGGAAGACCTTTGTCCACCGCTTGAGCGCGACCACCAAGCTTTTATTCTTGATTATTACTTCGGTGGCCTGCATGGTGACTTATGACACCCGCTTTTTGCTGATCGTGTGCATCCTGTCTTTGGCCTTGTTCAAAGTTTCCCAGGTCAAGTGGCGTCAGGTGTCTGTCGTGGTCAACTTGATCATGATTTTCGCGGTCTTGAATTTAGTTTTGGTTTACGTCTTCCAGCCCAGCTACGGGGCTGACCTTTACGGCAGCAAGCACGTCTTGCTGGGCAGCGGCTTTTTTGCTTTAACGGCTGAGGAAACTTTTTATCTCTTCAACCTGATGCTCAAGTATATCTGCGCCGTACCGATCGCGATCTTGTTCCTGCTGACGACCAATCCCAGCCAGTTTGCTTCCAGTCTGAACCAGATCGGGATCAGCTACCGTTTCTCTTACGCCTTTTCCCTGGCCCTGCGCTATATTCCAGACATCCAGGAAAGCTACTGGGCGATCTCCCATGCCCAGCAGGCCCGGGGCAATGAGATTTCCAAGAAGGCCAAGCTGGCCGACCGGGCCAAGGGGACGGTCAACATCGTCATGCCTTTGATCCTGTCCAGTTTAGACCGGATCACGGTGATTTCCACGGCCATGGAGCTGCGCCGGTTCGGGTCCAAAAAGAAGCGGACCTGGTATACTTCCCAAAAGCTCAAAGGCAGCGACTGGCTGAGCTTGGGAGTGGCGGTTTTGCTGGTTCTCTTGATGCTTTACTTCTGGCACCTAAACCAGGGCCGCTTTTACAACCCATTTAAGTAGAAAAGAAATTTAAGGACTCGTTTGAGTCCTTTTTATTTGCAAAAAGCAACTAAATTACAGAGGCCAAGTGAAAAAGTTACTGAACTAAGACCAGGTAAAAAGACTTTTACCTGGTCTTTTTAAGTGAAAAAAGGAGAATGCAGGTATCCAAATCAGAGAATCACTGCTAAAAAATGCTGAAAAATCGCCTTTTAACTTTTGTGATAGAAATCGCTATCTTTTGCAAAAGTGGAAAAGGAGAATAAAATAATTTGTTCACAAAATCA
This sequence comes from Lactobacillus sp. WILCCON 0059, assembly GCF_057197985.1. Taxonomy (NCBI): domain Bacteria; kingdom Bacillati; phylum Bacillota; class Bacilli; order Lactobacillales; family Lactobacillaceae; genus Lactobacillus; species Lactobacillus sp. WILCCON 0059. The sequence goes on along the minus strand of NZ_JBUBHN010000001.1, from coordinate 1,811,036 downwards.
AAAGACAGGTACCGCTTACATCGTTAATAAGGCAAATTATAAGGGAAAATCAACTTCTTGTGTCGTTAAAAAAGAGGGATTTTACCCTCTTTTCTTTTTTCTAAATGCTGTTATAGTAGTAATTGATAAATATATCACAAGAAATAAACGAAAAGCAGGAGACGATATAATGCCTAAGCAAAGCGCTGTTAACGTGGAAAAAGCAGTTGAAACTGAAGATGAAATCTACCACAATGTTGATATTTTGGTTGATAAATCACATGAAGCCTTAGCTCAAATGGACGACTTCAGCCAAGAAGACGTGGACAAGCTTTGCCAAGTCATTGAAAAAGTTGGCGAAGACAATGCCCGCCGCCTGGCCCAAATGGCAGTTGACGAAACTGGCCGGGGCAAGGTTGAAGACAAGGTGACCAAGAACACCTACGCTTCCCAAACCATCTGGGAAAGCATGAAGGACATGAAGACGGTCGGAGTGATCGAAGAAGACAAGGCAGAAGGCTTGATGAAGATCGCTGAACCGATCGGGGTCATCGCCGGGGTAACGCCAGTCACCAACCCGACTTCCACGGTTATCTTCAAGGCCATGATCGCCATGAAGAGCAAGAACACCATCATCTTCGGCTTCCACCCGCAAGCCCAAAAGTGCTGCGTGGAAACGGCCAAGCTGATCAAGGAAGCTACGGTGGCTGCCGGGGCACCGGAAAACTGGATCCAATGGATTGAACACCCAAGCCTCACGGCCACGACTGCCCTCATGAACAACCCAAAGGTGCAGATGGTCTTGGCAACTGGCGGCCCGGGCATGGTTAAGGCAGCCTACTCAACTGGTAAGCCGGCCTTGGGCGTGGGCCCAGGCAATGGCCCGTCCTACATCGAAAAGACGGCCGACATCGAACAGTCAGTAAACGATATCGTCTTGTCCAAGACTTTTGACAACGGGATGATCTGTGCCTCAGAAAACTCCGTCGTTGTTGACAAGGAGATCTATGATCAAGTCAAGGAAGCCTTCTTAAAGCGCCACTGCTACTTCTTAAAGCCTGACGAAATCAAGCTCTTTGAAGAACACTTCATCGACCCGCGCCGGGGGACGGTAGCTGGCCCGATGGCCGGCAAGAGCGCGGTCAAGATCGCTGAAATGTGCGGGGTGACCGTGCCGGCTGACACCCAAGTCATCGTGGCTGAATACGAGGGCGTTGGCCCGAAGTACCCATTGTCAGCTGAAAAGCTGTCCCCGGTCTTCACCCTCTACAAGGCAGAAAACAGTGCCCAAGCCTTCAAGATCTGCACCGACCTCTTGAACTACGGCGGCCGGGGCCACACTGCCGGCATCCACACCCAAAACAGCAAGGTCATCCGCAAGTTTGCCTTTGCCATGTCTGCCTGCCGGATCCTGGTCAACAGCCCGGCTGCTCTCGGCGGGATCGGCGGGGTCTACAACAACATGATGCCATCCTTGACCCTGGGGACCGGTTCATACGGGGCCAACTCAGTTTCCCACAACATCACTGCCAAGGACCTCTTGAACATCAAGACCGTGGCCATGAGAAGAAAGCCAATCCTGTAACATAAGCTATTTCTGCCATTAAAATCAAGAATTATCAGTCATAAATCCGAAAAGGCCAAGCTATCCTCCGCTTGGCCTTTTTCTTTCCCAACATTATTAATTTCTTTTGTTTGCTCATATTTTTTCTTATTTTTTGTAAGGAACAAGCTTAAATAAATCTGAAAAAGTGATAGAATAGTAAACATAGTCACTAAACGAATAAGATGGAGGAAAAAACATGCAAAAATCATGGTCAGTCAAAAGAACCGCCGTCGTCGCCGTTTTGATGGCGATGAACGTTGCTTTGTCTTCATTCAGTATCCCTGTCCCGGGCGGTCACCTTTACTTCAATGACGTGGTCATCGTGGCGGCAGCCCTGCTGCTTTCGCCGTCAGAAGCCTTTGTAGTTGGCGGGGTGGGGGCCTTCCTGGGCGACTTCCTTTTCTACCCGGCGCCCATGTTTGTCAGCCTCTTCTCTCACGGCTTTGAAGCCTTGATCATCTCTTACTTCGCCCATAAGTTTGCCGGCGAGCAAAAGAAAGTCATCTTGGGTGTTCTTTTAGGCGCGGCCGTGATGGTGACTGGCTACACCCTGGGCCGGGCCTTCGTCTACGCCACTCCGGCAATTTCTTTGGTCAAGTTTCCCTTTGAATGCCTGCAGGCAGCCGTTGGGGCGACCTTGGGCTACAGCCTGGTCTTTAAGGCCGGCATTGAAAAGCAGTTCCAGCACCGGCTGCGGTAAAAATTGCCAAATATAGAACAGAACGAAAGTAAAAGAAGAAAGAACGAAAAAATCCACCCGCGAGGGTGGATTTTTAATGTTCATTAAGCTAAATAAAAGCACTAAGCACTAATTGTAGATAGACGGTCCGCCATTAATCTGGTTGCGGCCGCTTTCCTTGCTCTTGTAAAGCATTTGGTCGGCTTCCTGGATCATCTTGTCTACTTCGTCTGCCGTCTGGGCCTGGCCGTAGACGTAGCCGGCAGAAATATGAATGTCGAATTTTAAATCCAAAATTTTGACCTGCTCCAAGAGCTTGCGCACTTTTTGATCATCCTCTCGCAAGAGCTGCTGGGACTCAAAGTCCTCGATGATCAAGAATTCATCGCCCCCATAGCGGTAGCAGTGGCCGATCCCATAGACGTGCAGGAGAGTTTCGGAGATCTTCTGCAAGACGGCGTCCCCGTAAAGGTGGCCGAATTTATCGTTAAAAGTCTTGAAGTAGTCGATGTCGATCATCATGACCACGATGTCTTTTTGAGTCAAATAGCCGAAGTCCCGGTCAAAGCTGCGCCGGTTCTTCAAAGTGGTCAAAGGATCGCGGGCGGCTTCAATCTGTAAGGCAGCCAGTTCGTCCATCCGGCTGGTAACGTCAACGGTAAAGCCAAGCAGGCCGCTGACCGCGTCTCCTTCGTAGACAGGCGAGAGGTAGTAGTGGAAGGTTCGGCGATTGCCATTGACATTGAGAGTCAAGTAGTCGTCCAAGGCCATTCCGTCTTTTAACAGTTGGCTTTCCCGCTTTTGGTAGTCCAGTAGCTCCTTGTTCCATCTTCCGCTGCTCTTTTTGTGGAGGATGTCTTTGAGATTTAAGCCGAGATAGTCCAAAAAGCGTTGGTTGGCGCCTAAATATTCCAGCCGCCGGTTTTTCCAGAAAAAGCCAACATTGCTGCTTTCCAGCAGGGCCAGGCGGATCTTTTCAGAATCCAGGTCTCCGTTTTGCCCGATCCAGTTCTGGTAGACTTGCTGCGGAGTCCGGTTCTTGACCTTGTAGCCATCTGTGAGAAAAGCGGCCAGGTTGTCGGTTTTGGAAATCAGCTGCAGGCGGATCTTGAACTGTTCTTGGTCAGTGATCCAGTCAAACTGGGCAATTTCATTGACCTGTCGGCATTGATCAACACCGGTCCAGAAGCGGCTGTAGTTGCCGGTAGCCGCGCTGTTGCAGGTTCTGATGAATGAATCTAAGTCCGCGTAGCCCAAGTGCTCGGTCCAGGAGCGGAAAGCGCTGTTACTGTAGACAAGATTAGCCTGCTGATTCTGGACGATGAAGATGGAGTTAGGGTGGGGATTTTCAAAATTATTGTCCAGTCTACTTTTGGTCTCCAGGTAGGGATCAAGGACGTTAATATGGCTTAAGCCGGTAAAGAGAGCCCGTTCTTCGACGTTTTCAAATTCCAGCTTGCTTTTCCCAATCTCTTCTTCTGGCAGTTCTTTAGCTAAGAGCCGGCCTTGCGTCAGCATGACGCCAAAAGAATGGATAAAGTTGAGCATGCCCTTGTCTTCAACGCCCTTGACGATGGGGACGATCTTGAGCAAGCGGGACATGTTGATGATCGAAGCCAGGATGATCTTGGCCCTTTGCCGGTTGCTGGTGAAGCTGCGGACGTCGACTTTGAGATAGTCGAAATTATATTCCAGCAGAGTCTCAGTTGACAAGTCGCTGTTTTCGCCGCCATAGCGGTCCAGGCAGATCTTGAAGCCCTTTTTTTGCAAATTAGCCGCGGCCGTTTTTAAGTGTTGGTGGTCAGCTGAAACCGGCTGGGCCATAAGGTCAAACTGGATCATCATATGGGGAATCTGGTATTTCTGGGTGATTTCGACAACCTGGTCGGCAAAGCCGTCGAGGTTGAAGTCGCTGGGCGACAGGTTGATCGAGATGGGAATGGTAGGCAGATTGTCGGCCCGCCTTTGACTCAGCAGGCGGCAGGCCTTATCCAGGACATGAAGATCAAGCTGGTAGACCAAGCCGCTTCTTTCCAAAACTGAGATAAAGCGGCTGGCTTTCAAAGTTGCTTTGCCTGGCTCCTGCCAGCGGGAGACGGCTTCCAAGCTGCAAACCTTTTGGGAATAGAGGTTGAAGATCGGCTGGTAGTAGACTTTCAGCCAATTCTGGCTGAGGGCTTCTTCAAAATGACCGATCAAATAGTCCTGCAGCTCAAAGTGCTTCTTGACTGAATTATTGTAGATCTGGTAAGCCTTCTGTCGGTCGTCGCCCATGTGGCGCAAGGCCAGGTAGGCCTTGTCGACCGCGCTGGTGGCTGATTCAGGCTCTTTAACCTGGTAAACGCCCGCTCTGAGCGTCGTGATTTTGTCAGCGGAAAAAGTGGCTGTCTTCTTTTGAATCTCCGGCAGTACCCGCTTGAGCTGGACCGGGGCCGTAATGGTCAAGAAAGAGTCATCAACATAGCGGAGGGTCAGTCCCTCAGGGAAGCAAGCTCGGATTATTTCCCCGCATTTCTTGACAAACTGGTTGCCCTGCAGAAAGCCGAAATGGTCATTGTATGAACGCAGGGAGATAATGTCGAAGTAGATTACGTCAACTTGGCCGGATCGGGCCAGGAGCTTACTTAAAAAGTCATCTCCAAACTTGCCAAAATAGCTGGTGTTGGGCAGGCCGGTCAGGAGGTCGATGTCGGGAGACTCAAGCTGCTGGCGGGTTTGTTGGCTTTGGTCGTTGCCCAGGTCAAAGTAGGTGACCAGCAAAAGAGTAGTTCCATCGCTAGTCTTGATCCGCTTGGAGTGGGCAAAAAGGGTATGGTACTCGCCCTTGATCGACAAGCGGTAGGTCAAGTGACATTCCGGGTACTTGACGGCGGCAGCAGAAAAAGTCGCCAGGTGAGCAACGTCAGCCGGGTGAACCCGGCCAAAGCTGTGGTGGTTGAGGTATTCCAGCATGGACTGCCGGTCAGACCCCACCATCTTGCAATAGTCATCGGAAACCAGCAAAACGTGATATTCACCATCGATGACCTGGAGGACGATAAGCGGCAGAGGCGTTTTCTCGTATCTTACTCGTTCTTGATCACTGAACTGATAAAGCTTGTCTGCCATTGTGCCTTCCTCATGTCATGAAAAAATTAACGTGTCTTTTATAAAAATTATAGCACTGATTGAATTTTGCAAGAGCTGATGAAAGAACTTTCAAACAAGAGAACTACTTAAAAAAATATATCAACTTGCTTACTATTGTTTAGCTTCAGCCGCGCTTCTTTTACCGTGGCTGACAGAGATGACGGTAACCAAAAGGCAGGCTAAGATGCCAACAGCCAGGTCCCCGCCAAAGGCCAGGCGGATGTCGATGTCTGATAAGACGCCGGTGATGATCGGGACTGTAAAGGAAGCAGCTGCCCCAAAGAAGTAGAAGATACCGGTAGCCAGGCCCTTTTTGTCAGGGAAGAATTCCATGAAGGCGTTAAGGCCCGTCTGCATGATCCCGCTGGCGGCCGTCAGGCCAAACATGAAGGAGGCAAATTCAGACAAAATTGCGGAGTGGCTGAATAAAAGCAAAAGGACCATCAAAGTGGCTAAGACGTTCATGATCAAGAGGATGGCGTAAGGGGAGACTTCCCGGCTGAGCAGGCCGAAGAGGATGAAGACCCCAATGATGGAACCGACGCTATATAAGGAAAGAAAGAGGTGGCTGGTGGAAGTGGAGAAGCCTTGTTTTTGCCCAAAAAGGGTAATCCACTGGGTGAACCAGATCATGAGGGCCATGGAGGCATAGCCGTAGAGGGCAAAGCAGCCCGTGGTCAGCCAGCTCTTCTGGCTCTTGGCGGAATTTTGCCCGCTTTCAGCCTCCTTTTGACCAGGCTGCGGGAACTTCAAGGGCGCCAGGAGAATGGCGTTGACGATTAAGATACCGGCCATGACCATGAAACTGTAGCCGTACCAGAGCTGGTGGCGGTGGAGGCTGGACACCAAAAGGGGCAGGATGAATTCGCCCAAGGAGGCGGCGGCCTTGATCAAGATGTTGCCCCGGCTGCCCTTTTGCCCCATTTCGGCAAAAGTCGTGTAGGTCCCGGCGTCCAGGGCGGAGTTGGCGATCCCGGCTAAGATGGCCAGGCCGTAAGCCAGGTAGACGTTTTTGGAGAAGGGGATGCCCAAGGCAAAAACAAGATAGCAGGTCATGCCTAGGTAGACGAAGAACTTCCGGCTGATCTTGTCGGCCAGGTAGCCGGTGATCAGGTAGGCCAAGAGGCGGCCGATCCCCACGCCTGAGATGACGAAGGAAACCAGCTTCAAGGGGACCGACCAGCTTTTACCCAGGGCGGTCATGTTCTGGGAGAGGATCAAGAGGCCGAAGCCGTGGGCCACGTAGTTGAGGTAGAGGCTGATGGACAGCCGCAATTTCTGCTTGTTCATAGGCGTTTCCTTTCTTGTAAAAGCGCTTTCTTTGCTATATGAATTATTATATCATTTTAATTGATCTGTTTCTTAGAACAATTGATAGAAAAAGTTGTCAGAAAAAAAGAAAAATTGCAGCAAAAAAACCGCGGAAAAGATTTCCGCGGCAATATTTTCTGAAAATCAAGCTTGAACTTCTGCGGGCTGGTCAGCCGTTTTTGACAAAGCTTATTGCTCATTTGTGTTATCCTTTCTAATAAGCCAGTGCTTATGATGCAAAATTTTTGTTTCCCCAAATCCAAAAATGGATCAATAGAATGACTTTTGGATTTGATAGAAATTATATAATGGTCAAATGGCTTTGCCTAGGAGATTGATTAAAAAAACACTAGAAAAAAGAAAGAAATATGAAAGCAAAGCAAAAACAGTTTTTTAGGAGTGAAAAAGCATGAAAGAAGAAAGAAAATTAACCTGGAAAGAGCATCTGAGCAGCTTAAGTTCCTACTTGGATGGAAAAGGCATTGACCTGGCCTATGTGGCTGATCCAGTGGACATTGCTTACCTTACTGGCTACAGCAGCTGGACGGAGGAGCGGGTCTTTGCCTTGCTGGTATCCAGAACAAGCCAGGCCCTTTTGCTGGCTCCAGCCATCAATGAAGGAGAAGTCAAGCAGACTTCTTGGGCGGACCGGGCCTGCTTTTACCAAGACGGGGAGAATCCTTGGGAGAAGGCCAAAGAAAAAATGGCCGCCTGGCCAAAAGAAGTTTGGGCCCTGGAAGCGCGGGCGGTGACCCTCAGTCACTACCGGGGGATTAAGGAAGTTTTTCCAAAAGCGAATTTGGAAGCAGACATCTCTTCCTGGCTGGCCAGCCAGCGGATGATCAAGTCGCCGGCGGAAATTGAAAAGCTGCAGGCAGCTGGCAGACAGGCCGACCAGGCACTGAAATTGGCTTTTGCCCTTTTAAAAGAGGGGCAGGGGATGAGTGAAAGCGAGCTGGCCCTTGAACTGGACTACCAGCTGAAGAAAAAGGGGATGGGGAACTTAAGCTTCCCATTGATCGTCCAGGCAGGGGAAAACGCGGCCAGCGTCAGCGGTCTGCCCAGCCAAAAGGGGGTTCAGGCCGGGGATATGGTAATTTTTGACTTGGGAATCATGAAAGGCGGCTATGCTTCAGATGTCAGCCGGACGGTGGCCCTGGGCGAAATCAGCCCGGCAAAGCGGGAAATCTATGAGACGGTCCGGTTAGCCCAGGAGGAAGCGGCTAGGGCGGCCAGACCAGGGATGACGGCAGGTGAGCTGGACCAGGTGGCCCGCGGGGTTATCGAAGAAGCGGGCTACGGGCAGTACTTTACCCACCGCTTAGGTCACGGGATCGGAATGCAGGTTCATGAGCCGGTGAATCTGGAACCGGGAAGCAAGCAGAAGCTGGAAGCAGGGATGTGCTTTTCCATTGAGCCGGGGATCTATTTGCCGGGCGTCGGGGGCGTCAGAATCGAGGACTGCGGCTGGCTTGATGAAGACGGCTTCCACCCTTTTACCAAGACTAGTAAAGATTTGTTGCTTTTGTGAGGAAATAGTTAATAATAAACTTATTTGGTCATGCCCAAACACTTTTTGTGCTTGAGCATGGCCTTTTTTCTTTAAAAAAGAAAGAGTAAGGAAACAGACCTTTAATTTATACGGATTGTATATTGCAATGAAAAACTTTGAAAAATATTGGCGATAAGTAGGCGATCATCTTGAATGACAAAAGTTTAGAAAATGAAAAGTGCTGGAATTTAATTGACAATTTAATGAGAAATGCTATTATTTTAAATATATTTTTAATTTAAAAATGAAGGGGTGCTAGTGAGGTGAAAAATGAAATTAAATGAAAGAGAGCTAGCTAATACCGTCAAGCTTGTAACAAGCAATGGTATTTCCAAGCTTGGGGATATTTTGTTCGATTATGTTAATTCTGTCTGGCTTTCGAAACTGGGGAACGGCAGTTTTTGGATGGCAGTGTACCAGAGCAGTGAAACGATCGTCAGTGTTTTCGTCAACTTTATAGGCGGAATCTTGTCTGATACGAAGCAGCGGAAGAGCATTATCTGGATTTGCGATATTATTGCCGGTCTCTTGTGCATTGCGCTGGCAGTGTTTGTTCCCTCTATTTGGCTTTTATACGCAATTATTGTGGTCAATATTGCTTTATCGGTTTTGTCTTCGATCAGAGATCCAGCATATAAGGCGGTCTTTGGTGAAATTGTCCGCAAGGAACAGATTGGTCGGGTCAATTCTTTGCTTGAAAGCTGCAAGCAAACTATCAAGGTTGCTGGTCCCGTGCTTGCCATGGTGATCGCTAAATTTGTTAGCAGCAAGATAGCTTTGCTGCTGGATGGACTTACTTTTATTATTTCTGGTTTGTTGATCAGACAGCTGGATATTTTGTTTGAAACAGAGCCTCCGGTAGCTAAGCAAAGCAGTTTCAGCAAGATCAAGGATGCATTTAAGTATCTGCTGGCTGAAAAAAATATTTTGATCGTAATTGCTTTTGCCAGCATAATCAACTTTATTTTGGCAGGTTACGAATTGATTCTTCCTTTTGCTAGTTTTGCTTTTAGCAAGAATGCTTATGCTTTCTTTTTAACGGCTGAATCAGTTGGTGGCTTGCTGGGAGCAGTGGCTTCAAATTTGATTTGGAAGGAATTATCCAGCAAGTATCTGTTCTGGATTATTGCTGTGGCTGGGCTGCCGCTGGCGGTGATGAGACCGCTGTATCAAGTTAGTCATTGGCTTTTTGGGCCGATAATCTGTATTACCCTGTTTAATTTCTGTATTTCGGTTTTTAACATTCAGTTTATGACTTACATTCAGACCAACGCGGATATGACTTACATTGGCCGGGTATTCAGTATTGTCTTTACGGCGGCAATCATTTTCGTGCCGCTCGGTTCTTTTTTCTTCCAATTTGTCATGGACGTAAAGGACAGCGTGGATTATTTGTGGCTGGGGGGATTACTGATGTTTGTAGCAGGCCTTGCCAGTGTAATTTACTCGCTGAATCAGCGGCGGGCAGAATAGAGTTAGGGTGTTACTGCAGATGAGTACCTATAAAAAATTTGTTCGGATGTTGCGGGAAAAATGGCAGATTGAAGAATTACCTGAAAGTCCGCTTTTGCGGCCTGATGATGGATACTTCACTTTCTCACCTTTCCAAGATACAGAAGAAAATTTCGACAGTTTAATAAGTACGTCCAGCATCTTTGTAAAATATCAGCCAACAATCAGAAAACTGAACGCGCTAGATTTGACGAACCCTTTAAATCTGAATTATCAGACGACGTATGCTGTACAAAAATATCAACGATCCAATCAAATCGATTTGATTAAGCAGCTAATTGAAGTCAGCCGTGAAAAGCTGTTCCCACAAATCGCTGCTTCTGAAGTAGAAATTACCTACCCAGACATCTTGCATGATTACTTTGCACAACGAAAATTTGATTTTAAGCTCAATGAAGTTGAAACCACTGATAGATATCTCTGCAAGTTGGATATACCAGGAAAGCACTATTACATTAAAGTACGAATGAAGTTTAAGACTGGGTCAATCAATGTGGTTGATTTTGTATTGGTCGATTATGATTCAAATGACTTTTCTTCGCAACTTGATTCTATTTGGGTAGAAAACTTGATAGATTTGTTGACTGAAAATAAACGTTTCATCTTTGATGAGGCTAAATATCAAGCAGAGAAAGCTATAGTTGCTAAGTATACGAATGAAGCTAGAGATCAACATGTGATTATTAATGATGTTCGCACTGTGCTAAAAGTTATGTCTCTAGGGATTCTTCCAGCTGCCAAAGGAATTAATAGTGAAGTAAAGCGGAAGATACGCCACCTCTATTTTTACTACGTCTATTATGTCAACAATGACGTTGATGAGCTAGTGTCAGTAGTTGAGCAGATCGGTAAAGCTGAAAATTATTCTGCTGATATTTTGACTATTTTTACTGATAATCTGCGGGCAACACAAAAAAATTACCGGACAGCAGTTAAAACTGTTGAGAAAAAGAACTTAACTAGAGAAGTAGCACAGAGCTCCTTAGGATTGCCAGATGAGTATTATGGTGACTATTTACATAACTGGCACAGCGAATACGATTTTTAAGGAGGTGAGCCAGCAATGAAATACTTTATTTGGGCCTACAATCCCAAAGTGGTTGGCATTCGTCCTAGCCAGGGAATTTCCTTCGTTGTTCCAGAAACTAAAGCAGAAGCCTATTTAGAATTGAAAATCAGTCAGATTATCCCTGTCAAAAGAATCGATTTTCAGACCGTCTATCCGATTTTTAAACAAAAGCAGGCTGAAGGAGAAAAAATTGAGGATATCTTTACCCTTCAAGAAGAAATCATGGACTGGGTGGGAGTGCTAAAGGCAATCTTTGTTCCTGGAAAAACAGGCGTGAGCGATGTCTTGTTCAAGGATAAGTACTATATGCGGTCGGTTTTAAAGCAGGAAGTAGCTGAGCCAAATTTTTATGATTTGACGGAAAATTCTGCTGTTGAAAGCATTCATGAAGGAATGGTCAAGCCAAGACGCGCGGACTCAACCAAAGGTATCAGTTATTTTAAAGCGCCTCTGCCGCTATCTTCTTTAAAGAATCAAAGTGGTTATCTGAGCGATAAAGATTTATTGGTAGAAAGTTTCGTTCATTATGACCGGATGTTTACCGTTGATGGCTATACCGATTTTCAGGGACATTCTCGTTTCTTTAGCCATGAGTACAATAATAAACTGAGCGATTTTAAAAAGACTGGTTATTTCACCCTCCATACCAGCTCGCTTTACTATCAAGATCAGCATCTGCTGCAGAAGTTGTTTGCCTTAAGCCAGAAGGCACTTCAAGCATTGAACGTTGAAAGGGACATTACTCCTTTTCACTTTGAATGGTTTTATTCTGACAAAGACCAGAGCTTTGTCTTTACCGAGGTTGGCAAGCGTTTTGGCGGAGCGAAGATTCCAAAATTGGTTAAGCAGTCCTTTGGCATCGATCTTCTGGAAGAATATTGGAAAATGCAAGAAGGGCGTGCAGAAGAGATTGATTGGGAGCAGCCACTTTCACCGCGGGTCTGCTCAAGCTCTTATGTTCAGCTGACCAATGGAAAGATGATGATGGAAAGTTTAGAGGAAAAAATCCCAGACCTTTTCACTTACGAGCAAAACCATCCTGTAGGCGTGCAGTCGCAAGCAGCTGAATCTATTGGGGATGCCTTCTTTTTGGCCCAGTATACCAGCAAGGATGCAGCAGCTTCAGATATAGTCAGCGCTAAAATCAACAAGGCTTTTAATGAGGTTTGTCGATGAAAAAGATTGTAATTTTAGCCCCTATCAGCAACAACTACATTAACTATTTCGATGCTATTAGCGGGGATAAGGATAACCACTATCTGATTTTTGCCATGGAACGGCATCGTGACAATTATCCAGAAACTTTGCCAGAAAACATCAAATTCGTTTTCTTGAAGATCTGGAATGAAGATTATATTGACTACGTGATCAGTCAAACTTTTGGCCAGCAGATCGACTACGTTTATGCTTATTCTGAAGAAGAGATTATCTTTGCGGCAAAATTGCGAGAAAAATACCAAGTTACCTTGGGGCAAAGCTTGACGAGCGCGGAAGAATTCCGGAATAAATTAACTATGGTCAAGGCAGCTGAGCAAGCACACGTAGCCGTTCCCCGTTACTGGCCAGTCAATAACGTGTTTGATCTTATTGAGGCAGAAAAGAAGCTGGGCTTTCCCTTCGTGTTAAAGCCAATTGCCGGCATGGGGTCGATGGATACCTTTGTAGTTCATGATCATGCTGAGTTAGAAAGGCTGGCCGCCGATAAAATTCTTCGTGGCTATTTGGCAGAAGAATTTATCCCCTGGCCCCTGTACCACGTGGATGGTTTTGTAAAGCAAGGCCATTTTGCCTACTTGATCAGCTCTAAGTATTTTGCCAATACACTAGAAGTGAAAAACGGCAAATCAGTTGGAAGCGTGCAGATAAGTCAGACCGCGGCGGAACAGAAGCTGATCCGCTCTTACGCGACGGACTTGCTCAAAGGAATGGATACGCCGGAAAGCTATCTCTTTCATCTTGAAGTCTTTTGCGACGGCCGCGAGGTAAAATTGTGCGAGATCGGGTCAAGATTGGGGGGAGGACGGATTCTGCAAGAGCTTGAGCAAGGGCTGGGCTTTAGTCCTATTCAAGAATTGTTGAAACTGGATCTAGGCCTGCCGAATAAGGTGGATCTTGACAAGGAGTATAAGCCAGCCGAAATTCGCGGTTTTGTGATGGTTGAACCTGGCCGGGGAATTTTGCAAAAATTGCCGGATGCAGATGCCGTGCTAGCAGCCAATCCAGAAGTCTATGACTACTATCAATATGCTAAGCTTGGCCGGACCTATAATGGCGCGGCCAGTAGCGTAGAGGCCCTTGCGGCAATTTCCGTTTGCGGAAAAGACAGCAGGACCGTTGAAGAAAAACTAAAGGAGCTGGATGCCTGGCTGAAAAAAGCAGCAGTATACAGCTAAAAAGCAGGGAAAGCTAGTTTATAGCCTTCCCTGCTTTTTCTTATCTTCTCTCATTAAGCAGCCGCCACTTGAGCCAGGCTGCCTGGCCAGCCCCGTGGGCGAATTCGCCTTTGACGATCAAATTTTCCAGCTGGTCGACGGAGACGATCTCCATCTTGATTTCTTCCAGAATCTCTCTTTTTGGCTGGGTGACTTTTTTAGCCCGGCAGGCAAAAAGGGTGATCTTCTCATTGGTTGAGCCAAAAGAAGGGTAGGTGAAGCCCAGCTCTGTCAACTGGCTGGCCTCATAGCCCGTTTCTTCCAGCAGCTCTCTTCTAGCTGCTTGACTGGGCTCTTCTCCCTCATCAATGCCGCCGCTTGGGAATTCATATTGCCAGCTGCCAACGGGATGCCGGTATTCCTTTAAGAGCAAGACGTGGTCATCATCAACGAAAGGGATGATGGAAATCCCGAAGCCGATCGTAACGTAGGAATATGGAGCTATTTGCCCATCCTTGGCCACCTTCTCTTGAATGACCGTGAAGCGGTCAGCCTTGATAGTTTCTTTCTTGACTACTTTGTACATATTTTGCCTGCCACCAATCTCTTTAAAAATCAGTTCAATTGTAGCAAGAAATAGAGCGAAAGTACAAAAATAGCAGACCAGACGGTCTGCTATTTTCAGTGATTCAGTTTGTTAGCTTCTAGGGACAGACACTAGTTAACAGAAGCGTACTTGAAGTCCCAGTGGTCGCGCAGGTTTACCAAGCCCTTGATGTTTGGACGGACGATCCAGGCACTGGTGCTTGAGTAAAGTGGTGAAATACCAACGTCCTTAAGCAGAACGCCTTCAGCCTTGGACAGGTCGCTCCAGCGTTCAGAGTCTGAGCCAGTAGTCTTTGAAGCTTCGATCAGCTTGTCGTATTCCTTGTTGGACCACTTGCCGCCATTTTGGGCGTTGGTAGTAGTCATCAAGTCCAGGAAGGAAATCGGGTCGTTGAAGTCGGCACCCCAGGCAGTTACGACCATGTCGAAGTTGCCGGCGTCTGTTCTGGCCAGCCGGGTCTTGAATGGCAGGTTTTGCGTGGTGATGGAGACTTGCGGCAGAGTTTCCTGAATGTTTGACTGCATTGCTTCAGTTGACTTCTTGGCACCATCGGTGTCGTCTGACAAAAGCTTGAAGCTCAGCTTGGAAACGCCAAGTTCCTTCATCCCTTGCTTAAGGTACTTTTGCGCTTCCTTCTTGTTGTAGTAAGTGTAAGCTTCATCGCTCTTAGAAATCAGGCTGGTGTAGTCCTTGCCGTTGACCGTGGTCAGCTTCTCTGGAGTAAAGGTGTGAGCTACAGTGTTGCTGCCGCCCAGAACCTTGGTCAGGCTTTCCCGGTTGATGGCCATGGAAAGAGCCTTGCGGATGTTGGCGTTTTGCAGGTACTTGTTCTTAGCCTGGTTGAATTGGATGTAGAAGGTAGTCCCGCGGGCGTAAAGCTTGTAGCCCTTAACGCTCTTGAGCTGCTTGCTTTGTTCAGCGTCCAGGGAAACAGCGTCAAGCTTGTTTGACTGGTAGAGGTTGTAGGCAGTTGACGGAGTCTTTTGCACGCTGTAGTTGACCGCGTCAAGCTTCACGTTCTTCTTGTCCCAGTAGTATGGGTTCTTCTTGAGCTTCCAGGAGAGGTTTGAGCCAGTCCAGCCGCTCATAACGTATGGCCCGTTGTAGACCATGTACTTGGAGGCAGTACCGTACTTGGAACCATACTTCTTGACCGCCTTTTCGTTTTGCGGGAAGAAGCTCCCGAAGGCCATCAAGTTGTTGAAGTAAGGGATCCGCCGGTCCAGAGTTACAACCAGCTTGTACTTGCCAACGGCCTTGATCCCCAAAGTTTCCGGCTTCTTCTTGCCGTTTTGGATGTCCATGGCGTTCTTGATGCCTTCAAACAGGTAGGCGTATTGAGAAGCAGTCTTTGGGTCAACCGTTCTGCGCCATGAGTAGACGAAGTCTTGCGCGGTTACCGGGTCACCGTTTGACCACTTGTTGTCCTTACGGAGAGTAAAGGTGTAAGTCTTCCCGTCTTTGGATACCTTTTCGCTGGTAGCCATGGCCTTTTCCTGGCTGCCGTCAGACTTTGCCCGGTAAAGGCCTTCCATGGTGTTGATCAATTGGGTAAAGCTGGCTGAGTCAGTAGCCTTGGACAGGTCCATAGTAGGAATTTCAGCTGATTCTTCCCAGTTCAGTTCTTTTTTAGATGAAGAAGATGAAGAGTTGCCGCCGCAGGCCGTCAAGGCTAATGCAGCAGTCAAGATGCTGGCGGCAGCCAAAAAAGTCTTAGTCTTTTTCATGTTGTCCTCCTTGAAAAGTTTACATTATCAAACACTAATTGTAGTCTAACAGAAAATACACAAAAAGAAACGCTTTCTTGCGACTATGAGCTGAAGATGAGACAGGACTGAAGTCCTTGTTAAAGCAACTGCTGAGAAATTAAAGACTACTTTAAGTATTAGTTCATTTGGTAAAAAGCAGACTTTGTCTAACTTAAAAGCAGAACCTGCTGATTATTTAAAGGAAAAAAGGTAACTAAAAATTACTGGAAAGAACTAGGTCAACAATAAAGGGACAAAATTTAGCTTTTTTGCTGTTTCTGCCTTGACGAAAGGGCCAATCCGTTATACACTAACAGTGTATTAGATAACTAGTACAGCGAAGGGGTGTGCAAATGAAATTCAAAGACAACTTGCCGATCTACTTGCAGATTGAAGACTACATCTACTTGCAGATCGCCCAGGGCAAGCTCAAGGCTGGCGACAAGCTGCCTTCAGTCAGAGCCCTGGCACTTGAATTGACGGTCAACGCCAATACGGTTCAGCGGGCGCTGAGAGAGATGACGGCTCAAGGCTATATCTATAGCAAGCGTGGTGAAGGCAACTTCGTCACGACTGATGAAAGCCGCCTGGAGGAAATGAAGAGCAAACTGCTGAAGCAAGAGCTGGCTGCTTTTGTCAGCCGCATGGAGAAGCTCGGAGTCGAAAGGGAAAGCCTGACTGGACTATTGGCCAGCTACTTAGAAGACACAAGGGAGGAATAGCATGAAGGCTTTGGAGATTAAGGATTTAAGCTACCACAAGGGTTCAAAGACGATTTTGGAGAGAGTCAACTTGACTTTGGAGGCCGGACAGATCGTGGCCTTAGTCGGGGCCAACGGGGCCGGCAAGACCAGCTTGATGCGGGTGATCGCAGGCCTGGCCAAGCAATACAAGGGCAGCGTGGAGGTTTGCGGCGAAGGTGATGAAGACCGCCGCAAGCAGTATATCGCCATGAACGACAGCCTGTCAGCTTTTCGCGACTTCCGCAAGATCAAGGAAGTGGCCAGCTTCTACCGGACGGTCTACCCGGACTTTGACGCTAAGCAGTTTGCCGATATCTTGGAATTCATGAACTTGAATGAAGAAGAAAGACTGGGCAACCTGTCCAAGGGGATGAAGGAGAAGCTGATCATCGCCCTGGTCTTCTCCCGCAAGGCCAAGCTCTATCTCTTAGATGAGCCTTTCAATGGGGTTGACGCCATGAGCCGGAAGAAGATCATCAAGTCCATGCTGCTCTGGAAGCCGGAAGACGCGACCCTGGTCATCAGCGACCATGTCTTGGACGAAATCGCTCCGGTGATCGACGAGGTCGTCTTGATCAAGAAGCATTCAGTCTTAGAGCAGCGCAGCGCTGATGAAATCCGGGCTGAGCACGAAAGCATCGAAGAATGGTATGAAGGATTTTACGAGGGGGAAGAGTAATGATTGGGTTTAAGCAGATTTTCGCGGCCATGTTCAAGGAAAAGAGCCGGACCACCTGGATCGCCTTGGGCATCGAAGCAGTTTTTATCCTCTTGATCAACTTGTATTTCGGGATCAGATATGGTTTCGGCAGTGATTCAAATGGTATCAGCGTCGGAATTTCCGCAACCGCGATTTTTTTCATGTGTGCCTGGTACTCAATCGACATTATTATGGCTGCCTATAAGGTCAACCGGTCTCAGACCTGGCGGCAAGTACCGGTAACGACCGGCAACTTCTTGACGGCCAACTTGCTGACGGGACTGGCAGATCTGATCATCTTTGGCTTGGGAAACATCTTAATCCTTGCCTTAACCTTGCTGCCTTTCCTTTTCGGCGGGAAGATGCAGATTGACGCTCAAGAAGCGGCGACTTTCCAGCCATACGTTTCCAGTATCATCAACTGGAGCCTTTACTTGATCCTCTTCACTTTGGTCAGCTATGTCGGCGGCATCTGCTTCTGGCTCTTTATTACTGAATCAGCTAGCGTTTTGGGCGACTTCCTGCCTTTGAAGGGCAGATGGAGCAAGTTTGCCAAGGCGGTCATCCTGCTGGTTCTGCTTGCTCTTCTTTCCTGGGGCAGCACCAGCATCTTGAGCGCGATCATCAACATGATCTCCAATTCTGGCTTTGACTTCAGCTTTGTCATCGACAATACTGGTTTCCACACTTCCCACACGGACTTGAGCCTGCCGGTGGTCAGCTGGCTCTACCTGCTGGCAGAAGTAGTCTACGTGGCCATCTTGTGGGCAGCGGAATACTTCGTCTTCAAGAAGGGCGTAGAAGCCAAGAAATAAGCAAATTAGATTAATTGACAAATGCCTGCCTTTGGCGGGCATTTTTGCTTGCCGTTAGGGCTGTATTTGCCGGTAAAGATTGAATTTTTTCCTTATTGCTAGTAAACTTAATAAGTTGAAGAATAGTAAGAAAGAGGCATAATTTTGGCTAATAAGAAAATCCGCGTGAGATACGCTCCGTCACCAACTGGCCACTTGCACATTGGTAACGCGCGTACTGCTCTGTTTAACTATCTGTTTGCACGTCACAACAAGGGGACTTTGGTTCTGAGAATCGAAGACACTGACACCGCCAGAAACGTTGAAGGCGGGGCTGAATCTCAAATCGAGAACCTGCACTGGCTGGGGATCGACTGGGATGAAGGTCCGGACGTCGGCGGCGACTACGGCCCTTACAAGCAGTCCGAGAGAAAGGACATCTACCAAAAGTACATCGACCAGCTGCTTGAAGAAGGCAAGGCTTACTACTCCTTTGAAACTGAAGAAGAACTGGAAGCCCAGCGTGAAGAACAGCGGGCCATGGGGATTGCTCCTCACTATGTCTACGAATACGAAGGCATGACTGCTGACGAAATCAAGCAATCCCAAGACGAAGCCCGGGCCAAGGGCCTTAAGCCAGTTGTCCGCATTCACATTCCAGAAGGCGTGACTTACGAATGGGACGACATCGTTAAGGGCCACCTCAGCTTTGAATCTGACACTATCGGCGGTGACTTCGTCATCCAAAAGCGCGACGGGATGCCAACTTACAACTTTGCCGTCGTTATCGACGACCACTTGATGGAAATCAGCCACGTTCTCCGGGGCGATGACCACATCTCCAACACGCCAAAGCAGCTTTGCGTTTACGAAGCCTTGGGCTGGGAAGCCCCGGTCTTCGGCCACATGACTTTGATCATCAACTCCGCTACTGGCAAGAAGCTGTCCAAGCGTGACGAATCAGTCCTGCAGTTCATCGAACAATACAGAGAACTTGGTTTCCTGCCAGAAGCCATGTTCAACTTCATCACTTTGCTGGGCTGGTCACCGGTTGGCGAAAGCGAAATCTTCTCCAAGCGCGAATTCATCAAGCAGTTTGACCCAGCTCGTCTGTCCAAGTCACCAGCTGCCTTTGACCAAAAGAAGCTGGACTGGGTCAACAACCAGTACATGAAGACTGCTGACAGAGACGAACTTTTGGACCTGTCCTTGCACAACCTGCAAGAAGCAGGCCTGGTTGAAGCCAACCCGGCTCCAGGCAAGATGGAATGGGTAAGACAATTGGTCAACATGTACGCCAACCAAATGTCCTACACCAAGCAAATCGTCGACTTGAGCAAGATCTTCTTCACTGAAGCCGAATACCTGACCGACGAAGAAGTCGAAGAAATCAAGAAGGACGAAGCTCGTCCAGCTATTGAAGAATTCAAGAAGCAATTAGACAAGCTGGACAACTTCACGGCTAAGAAGATCATGGGCGCCATCATGTCCACCCGGAAGGAAACCGGCATCAAAGGCCGCAAGCTCTTCATGCCAATCCGGATTGCCACTACCCGGTCAATGGTCGGCCCTGGCATCGGCGAAGCCATGGAACTGATGGGCAAGGAAACGGTTATGAAGCACCTGGACCTGACCTTGAAGCAGCTTAGCGAAGCTGGTATCGAATAAAACAGCATATAAACGAAAAGACTTTTACCGTTTTGGTAAAAGCCTTTTTTCATGCAATCGATTAAATTGTTTGTTTTTGTTTTTTACCACAGGCCTAAGACCCGCTGCAAAAGCAGGCTGACGGCAGTGATTCCGGCCCAGCAGGAAGCGCCGAGCAAGAGGGGCTTGGCCCCGGATTTGACCAGCTTGACGATGTTGGAGTTAAGGCCGATCGCGGCCATGGCCATGACGATCATGAACTTGCTCAGTTCCTTTAGTGGCGAAAAGACATTGGCGCTGACCCCATTGGCCAGGGCAAAAGTCGTTATTAAAGAAGCCAGGACAAAGTAGAGGATGAAGGCGGGGAAGGCCCGCTTCAAGCTAAAGCTGTTGCCCCTTTGCTCCTTTTTGGCGCTGAAATAGCCTAGTGTCAGGGTGATGGGGATGATGGCCAGGGTTCTGGTCAATTTGACGGTCACGGCCTTGTCCAGAGTCTGGCTGCCCAAATGGAATATGCTGTCCCAAGTTGCCGCCGCGGCAGTGACGGAAGAAGTGTCGTTGATAGCCGTTCCGGCAAAGATGCCGAAAGAGTTCCCGCTGGTTTGGTCAAAGCCCAGGATCTTGCCAAAGATGGGGAAGAGGATGGCGGCCAAGACGTTGAAAAAGAAGATGACGGAGATGGCCTGGGCCACTTCATCGTCGTCAGCGTCGATGACCGGGGCGGTAGCGGCGATGGCGCTGCCCCCGCAGATGGATGAACCGACCCCGATCAAGGTTGAAATTTTGCTGGGGATTTTGAAATACTTGTGCAAAAGCCAGGCAATCAAGAGCGAGGTCGAGATGGTGCAGACGATGATCGGCAGGGACTGGCTGCCAGTCTTGACTACTACCTGCAGGTCCATCCCAAAGCCCAAAAGGACGACAGCCGTTTGCAGGATGTACTTGGAAGTCCATTTGATCCCGCTGGCCGCGCTCTTCTTGTCTTCCCAAAAGAGGGTGATGACCATGCCAAACAAGATGGCGAAAACGGCGCCCCCGATGACCGGCAGGGCCTTGCCTAAGAGCCAGGCAGGGATAGCGATGGCCAGGCAGACCAGGATGCCGGGCAGGTTCTTTTTAATCCAATTCATTTTTTTGCCTCCAGATATTTTTTGAACATGCTTTAGTATAGGGGTAAAATGGTAGAAAATAAAATTATAGATTATTATCTGTTGATAAATCAGAATTATTGTAAGGAGGCAGGGGATGCTGGATTTTCGCGTCAAAACATTTTTAACGGTCTGTGAGACCATGAACTTCACCCGGGCGGCCGACCGCCTGCACGTGACCCAGCCGGCTGTGTCCCAGCACATCCGCTATTTGGAGAAGGAGTACCAGGTCAAGCTTTTCAGCTACCAAGGCAAGAAGCTGACCTTGACCGCGGCGGGAGAAAAACTCCGCCAGGCCATGCGGCAGATGCAGAGTGACGAACGCCTGCTTAAAGCGGAAATCAAGCAGGCTGACCTGCCGCCGGTTCGCTTTGGGGTAACCATGACGATTGGGGAATACGCCTTAGCCAGGCCCCTCAGCCGCTTTTTGAAAGACCATCCCCAGACAAATGTGGAAGTCGTTTACGGCAACACCCAGTTTTTGACCAAGAAATTGGACGAGGGGGACCTGGACTTTGCCCTGGTCGAAGGCGACCCGGCCAGGGGCTATGCCAGCCTGCGCTACCAAAGCGAGGACTTTATCGCCGTCTGCTCGCCAGATTTGGCTTTTGCCAAGGAGCCAGACCAGATCGCCGACCTTTTTGACCAGCGGCTACTAGTCAGAGAACCAGGCTCAGGGACCAGGAAGATCCTGGAGGACAGCTTAGGGGCCCAGGGGCGGGAATTGAGCGACTTCAAACAGTATGTCCAAGTCGGCAACATGCAGATGATCACCCAGCTGCTTTTGGCCAACTGCGGGGTCTCTTTCTTGTACCAGACCGCGGTCAGTGATCTGTTAAAGGCAGGAAAGCTGCGGAAGTTAAATTTGCGGGACTTCCAGATCCGCCACGACTTCACCTTTATTTGGGAAAAGAGCAGCCTTTACGCTGACCGCCACCGGCAGGTCTGCGAAGAACTGAAGGCAAGCAGATAAGAAAAGACTTTTACCAATAATGAGGTAAAAGTCTTTTTTCTCTATATTTACTTGGTTAACTCGTAAATAGCTTCAGCGTAGATAGCCAGGCTTTTTTCCAGTTCAGCCAGGCTGATGGATTCGTCGATGGCGTGGGCGGTGTCCAGGCTGCCTGGGAAGGCAGGTCCGTAGCCAACCCCGTTTTTAAAGAAGCGGCCGTAGTTGGCTCCGGCGGAGATGATGGTCTCACCGGCTTGGCCAGTCTGCTTTTCGTAAACAGAAAGGAGGGTCTTGACGAAGGGATCGCTGCTGGCAACAAAGTGGGGCTTTTCAAAGTCCTCATAAGGCTGGAAGTTCGTCTGGCAGAAAGCGCCGAACTTGTCGTTTAGCTGCTGGCACATTTTTTCCGGGCTGGTCCCCCGGCTGTAGCGGATGTCGCTCTTGATGTAGGCTTCCTGGCCCTTTTGGTAGCGGAAGACGGCCGGGCAGTTGATGGACTTGCCCATCTCGGGATCAGTATTGGCGATCCCGATCTTTTCCCCGTAGTAGTCCTCCAGTTCAAAGTCGCCGGCAAAGTCCAGGAAATTTTTGGCTTGGCCGGTGAAAGGAAAGTTCCGTAAAAAGCTGGCCAGGAGGCAGGCCCCGTTTTTTCCTTCCCAAGGAACAGAGGCGTGAGCGCTGACGCCCTCTAAGGTTATCTTTAAGCCAGTGCCATTTTCACAAGTTGATTCTTTGCTTTCCCCGGTCAAGCCATTTTTGGCCAAAAAGTCCGGGAAAGCTGCAGCAATTTTCTCAAGCTTCTCGCCAGAAACGATGGCGGTCGCGGCAGCTGGGATCATATTGGTAGCCTGGCCGGCAGAGAAAGATTCAAGGACTAAGCCAGTATCTGCTTTACTTTCCTCAGCAATGAAATCTGTCTTCAAAACAGCCAGACCAGCCTGGCCAGTTACGATGGGAAAAGAGGAGTCGGGGGAGAAGACCCAGTCAGGAGCCGGGCGCTTTTGCAGGTAATACTTCATCCCCACCCAGTCGGTTTCCTCGTCAGTGCCGATAATAAAGGAAATCTTCTTTTTCGGCTGAAAACCAGCTTCCTTTAAAGCCAGGAGGGCGTAGTAGGCAGCTAAGGCCGGCCCCTTGTTGTCGCTTGCTCCCCGGCCGAAGACTCTTCCATCTTTGACCCAAGGGGTAAAGGGATCCTGGCTCCAGCCTTCGTCTGGGGGCACCACGTCGACGTGAACGGCCACGCCTAATTCCTGGTCGCCTTGGCCAAAAGTGACGACTCCGGCATAGTTGTCGATGTTTTCAGTTTGAAAACCGTCCCGGTCAGCAATATTCAGGAATTTTTCCAGGGCCTTGACGGGGCCGGGCCCCACTGGATATTCGGGAGTGGCCAGGTCCATGTTTCTGACAGAGTCGATGGCGATTAAGTCTTTTAAGTCAGCCAGGAGGGCTGGCATTTTTTTACGGGCGAATTCTTGGTAGGGAAAAGTCATCTTTTGCTCCTTAGTAGTTAATTACTTGCTGATGTAGGCACCCTTGAAGTTGTAAGCCAGGCCTGCGCCTTTGAGGGTGATGTTCTTAACCTTTGGGTTGACCAAGGTCGCGGTGTTGCCGTAGTAAAGAGGAGTCACGCCCTGCTGGGTAAGGAGGATGCGTTCAGCCTTGACCAGTTCAGCCCAGCGCTTCTTGGTTGAAGTCGTGGTCTTGGAAGTTTCCATAGCCTTGTTGTAGGCCGCGTTTTCCCATGACCCGTAGTTGTTGACGTTGGTCTTTTGGAACATTTCCAGGAAGGTGTTCGGGTCAGCGTAGTCCCCGCTCCAGCCGTCCAAGATGACGTCAAAGTCGCCAGCTTCTTCTCTGGCAAAGCGATTCTTGAATGGCATGTTGGTGACTTCGACCTTCATGCCCAGGGTGCTTTCCAGGGCACTTTGGATGAATTCCGTGGTCTTCTTGGCGTCGTCAGTGTCATCACCTAAAAGCTTGATGGTGATCTGCTTTTTGCCCAGCTCTTGCAAAGCCTTCTTGTAGTAAGCCTTAGCCTGGGCCTTAGTCCCGGACTGGATAGCCTTGGTCTCTTTGGTTACGACTTCCTTGCTGAATTCCTTGCCGGTAACCGGGTCAGTGATCCCGCTTGGGGTTAAAGAAGTAGCAGCGATGTCAGCCAGGTTCAAGGTCTTGGCCAGGGATTCCTTGTTGATCGCAGCGGCGATAGCCCGGCGGAGGTTGACATTTCGCAAGTTCTTGTCAGTCTTGAAGTTGTACATGAGGTACTGGGTCCGGTTGCTTTTCTTGATCTGCCAGCCCTTTTGTTTTTTCAGGCTCTTGCTTTGTGAAGCGGACAGGGTGGTCATGTCCAGTTTGCCGGCCTGGTAGAGGTTGTAGGAGGTGCTTTGGGACTTTTGCACGCTGAAGTTGATCTTGGTCAGCTTGACATTTTTCTTGTCCCAGTAGTACTTGTTCTTGACCAGCTTCCAGGTCAGGTTGGACCCGGTCCAGCCCTTCATGACGAAGGGGCCGTCAGACAGGGTGTATTTAGCGGCCGTGCCATACTTTTTGCCAGCTTTTTCAATGAACTTTTGGTTTTGCGGGGCGAAGGCAGATCCAGCCAAAAGCAATTGGAAGTATGGGATCTTTCTTTCCAGAGTTACGACCAGCTTGTACTTGCCGACAGCCTTGATACCTAAACTATTGACGGGCTTTTTGGAAGCGACGATGGCGTCAGCGTTCTTGACGCCGGAGTACTTGTTGGACTGGGTTGAGGCGGTCTTAGGGTTGACCTGCCGGCGCCAGGCGTAGACGAAGTCCTTGGCCGTCAAGGCTTCCCCGTTGGACCACTTGGCGTTTTTCCTAAGGTTGAAAGTCCAAGTGAGGCCGTCCTTGCTTTCCTTCCAGGACTTGGCGATGCCGGGCAGGACCTTGGAGTTGTTGCCCAGGCGGACCAGGCCTTCCATGGTGGCGTCCAGTTGCTCACCGCCGTAGACGTCATTGTTAAGAGCCGGGTCCATGGTGGAGATTTCCCCAGCGGAGAACCAGTTTAAGACCTGCTTGGTCTTAGAGCTGCTGGCAGAGCTGTTGGAGCAGGCGGAAAGCAGGCTGGCGGACAGGGCTAAAGTGATGATGGCTGATTTTTTCATGATCTTTTCCTCGGTGTTTTCTAAAAATTACTGATACAGAACTATGTCGTTTTCTTTTTTAAAAAGCAGCGAGGGGATGTCGGCCATTTAAGGCAGACGGGGTATTTTTGAACATGTTTGACTCTTTCATGGCGGACTCCTTTACAAAATCATTTTTAAAGCTGGCAGAAAAAGAAAGATTAAAAAAGAAAGAGTAAGAAACGAAGAGAAAGAAAAAATCGCCCTCAAGGAATTGCTTCCTTGAAGACGATTGTTAGTCGTGGTCCCACTTCATTTCATCAGCTGTCTCACGGCAACTGACCTTACACTGCCGCTGACTAGTCGCCGGAAAGGGCAAAGAAGGCCAGTTTCCAGGAACACCCAGGGCAGCCGTGGTAACGCTCGCTAGCGGGAAGGCCTACTTTATTTCGGCCAACCAGTTCTTAGATGTGTTTCGCCAGGCGGCTATTGCTCAATCGCACCAACTTGAGCTCTCTGGAAAAAGCCGGACCTGGTTACTCTTCTAATCGATACTTTTCTTAAATTGCTTTAATTTTTAATTAATGTAATCTTAAAACGGGAATAAGCGCCTGTCAAGCGTCTTTTTGAAAAAAGTTTTTAGTTCACCGGATAGTCCTTGAGCTTGGCGTTCAGTTTGGAGTAGATCCGGTCGACAAACCAGGGCTCGGTTGACTTTTCCAGGGCTTCGTCCAAGGCAAACCAGGCAACAGCCTTGTTTTCGTCTTCTTTAGGCCGGATGGGCAAATTGTCGTCTGCCTCTAAGAGGTAGGTGACGTTTAAGTGCAGGTGTGACGGGACGTACTTGCCCCTTTTCTCATGCCCGTCCACGGTCAAAATCTCAACAGAATAGATCTGGTCCGTGACTGGATCTGCTTTAACCCCACTTTCTTCTTCGACTTCTTTTAAAGCCACATGCAAAAGGTCATGATCGCCGTCGGCGTGCCCGCCCAGCCAGGCCCAGGAGTCGTAGATCCGGTGGTAGGCCATTAAGACTTTATCTCTTGCCGGGTTGACCACCCAGGCTGAAGCCGTAAAGTGCTCGGCCAAATTGGACCGCAAGAACAGTTCTTCCCCGGTCTCCAGCCGGTAGATCATCTCTTTGACGTCTGCTGCTTCTTGTTCGTTAAAGGGCTGGTAATTTTTTAAATCTGTCAGTAGGGTCATTTTTCTTCTCTCTATTTTTTCTATTTTTCTCTGTTTCCACAGATTTTACCACTGCCAGCCGGTATTTTGCCGCCAAGGGCCGTGATAGTTTGCTAAAATGTAGAGTGTTAAGTACTGAATTATTGCAGGTAAGGAAAAACTTGTAAAAGAAAGCAGGAAAATATCGTGAAGCTTTTCAACACTTTAACTAGGCAAAAAGAAGAATTCAAACCCCTGGTTGACGGCCAGGTCAGCATGTACGTCTGTGGGCCGACGGTCTACAACTACATCCACATCGGCAATGCCAGAAGCGCTATCGCTTTTGACACTATCCGCCGCTACTTTGAATACAAGGGCTACAAGGTCAACTACGTTTCCAACTTTACCGACGTCGATGACAAAATGATCAACGAAGCCCGGGCAGAAGGCACGACCGTGCCGGAACTGGCAGAACGCTACATCAAGGCCTTCCTGGAAGACACCCGGGCCCTGAACATCGAAGAAGCTACTCTTCACCCGCGGGCAACCCATGAAATCCCAGCCATCATCGACTTCATCCAGACCTTGATCGACAAGGGCTACGCTTATGAAGCAGATGGGGACGTCTACTACCGGGCCAAAAAGTTCGCTGACTACGGCCGCCTCAGCGACCAGAACATCGACCAGCTGGAAGAAGGGGCCTCCCAGCACGTAAACGATGAAGAACAAGACCGCAAGGAAGACCCAATCGACTTTGCCCTCTGGAAGGGGCAGAAGGCGGCAGACGAAATTGCCTGGGACTCCCCATGGGGCAAGGGCCGGCCTGGCTGGCACATTGAATGCTCAGTCATGTCCACCAAGTACTTAGGCGACACCTTGGACATCCACGGGGGCGGGCAGGACCTGGAATTCCCCCACCACGAAAACGAAATTGCCCAAAGTGAAGCCAAGACGGGCAAGAAGTTCGTCAACTACTGGCTGCACAACGGCTTCGTGACCGTGGGTAAGGATGAGGAAAAAATGTCCAAGTCCCTGCACAATTTCGTGACCGTCCACGATATCTTAAAGACCGTTGACCCCCAGGTCCTCCGCTTCTTTATGGCCAGCGTCCAGTATAGAAGCCAGATCAACTACTCTGAAGAAAATCTGGCCCAAGCCGCCAACATTTTGGACCGCTTCAAGAACACCCTGGAAGGGATCAAGTACCGCCTGGCTGACGCAACTGAAAGCTTGCCAGACCCTGACCTGGCAAAGCTGCTTGCTGAAACCACGGCCAAGTTCGAAGCAGCCATGGACGATGACTTCAACGTGCAAAACGCCTTGACCGCCATCTACGAAGCCCTGCCAGCCGTCAACTCCAATGCTAACGCTGAAAAGGCCGACAAGGACAGTCTGCAGCTTTTTGCTGAAAAATTAGCTGCCTGGCTCAGCGTCTTTGGCCTGGATGTCGACAAGCTCCTGGCTAAGGAAGCCGGCGATGATGACGCCGTAATCGAAGAATTGGTGGCTCAGCGGACGGAAGCCAGAAAGAACAAGGACTGGGCCAAGAGTGATGAACTTAGAGACCAGCTTAAAGAAATGGGGGTAGTCCTCAAGGATACCCCGCAAGGAACCAGGTGGAGCCGTGAATAAAGTACAGAAGTTAACTGAGAAGGAAATCGATCCCAATACCTTGAGCGGGCAGACTCTTGCCTACTTAGGCGACGGGATCTATGAAGCCGCCATCCGCCGGCACTTGATCAAGGGCGGGATGCTGAAGCCGCAGAACTTGCAAAGAGCAGCGACTCACTATGTCTCAGCCAAGGCCCAGGCTGGCTTGATCGCCAAAATGCTGGACACCGGCTTTTTGACCGAAGAAGAAGAAAAGGCCTACCGGCGGGGCAGAAACGCCAAGACCCATACCAAGGCCAAAAACACCAGCCTGGCCACGTATGAGATGTCAACCGGCTTTGAAGCCGTTTTCGGCTACCTGGATTTGGCCGGAGAAGATGCCAGAGTCAAGGAATTGATTGCCTGGTGCATTGATGAGGTGGAAAGTGAAGGGACAAGGGAATATGTCTTCAACTAACAAGGATTTTGTCTTCGGCCGCCATGCCGGAATCGACTTTTTGAAAACCCAGGACAGCGAAAAGATCAACAAGGTCTTCCTGGCAGAAGGGGTTCAAGAGGACTTTGCCAGAGAAGTCTACCGCTATGCTAAAAAGAAGCATTTGATCATCCAGCGGGTGCCGAAAAACAAGCTGGACAAGCTGACTGGCGGAGAAAACCACCAGGGCCTGGTTTTGGCTGTGGCCTCTTTTGAATACGCCGACTTTGACCAGCTCTTGGACAAACTGGACCAAGAAGATGCTCCGCTGTTGCTTATGCTGGATAATATTGAAGACCCGCACAACCTGGGCTCCATCCTCCGCAGCGCCGACGCGACCGGGGTCAGCGGGGTGATCATCCCTAAGCGCCGGGCTAGCGGTCTGACCAGCGTGGTGGCAAAGACTTCCACCGGGGCTATTGACCACGTCCCAGTTGCCCGGGTGAACAACCTGGTCCAAACCTGCCAGGCCTTGAAGGACCGGGGCTACTGGATCTTCGGGACGGCCATGGAAGGTGACGACTACCGGAAGTGGAATGCTAATGGTAAGACCGTTTTAGTCATCGGCAATGAAGGCAAGGGGATTTCCCCGCTTCTTCTTAAGCAAATGGACCAGACCTTGACCATCCCGATGATTGGCCACGTCCAATCCCTTAACGCTTCAGTGGCAACCGGGGTTTTGCTCTACCAGGCCTTTAACAGCCGCCACCCTTTGTAAGGCAAATCGTTTACAGTTTGCGAAAAGTGATAGAATCAAACAATGGTTCGATTCTGTCAAATGAAAAAGTCCTTTATTCTGTGGGCAAACAGAATGAAAGGGCTTTTTATTATGGGATTGACAAAGGAAAGAGAGCGCCTGCTGATCAGCCGGATTCAAAAAGAGGATGATGAGCAGGCCCTTAAAGAATTGTATTACAGCTGCCTGCCAGTGATCGGCGGCACCATCAAGCAGTATTTTGTGGAGCTATATGACAGCCAGGACTGGGAGCAAGAGGCCTTGATCCTCTGCTATAAGACGGCCAAGCGCTTTGATCTGACGCAAGAGAAGCCATTTGTCGGCTTTTACAAGGTCAGCCTGCACAACCGGGCTGTCAACTTGATCAGACGGGGCAAGCGGAAAAAGCGCCTGTCTATCAGTGACCAGGTCTACTGGGAAGACGTAGCTGGCGAACTTGAGCAGGCTTCCTGCCTGATCGCGGATCCACCCGCGCCGGTCTTGGACTGGCGGGACCTGGTTGAGTCTTTGAGCATGCTGGAGCTAGAAGAATTGCTCCTGGAGCTCGGCTATAAGCAGGCCGGGGAGATCAAGCGCCAGTACCAGGTCAGCGAGATGGGGCTCATGCGGGCCAAATACCGGGTGAAGGAAAAAATCAAGCTAAAATTGCGGGTTGGGGCATAAACTTTTTAGCCAATTCGGATTATAATATAGGTGTAGGATGAAAAAATTGTTTAGGAGGTAATCAAAATGTCAGAAATTGTAAAGACAGCTTTGCTGGACCGTTCAATGAAAGAAGTTTTTGACTGGAGTGACTCAGACACTCCTGTAAGAGATGCCCTCTGGGACTACTTCATGGAGTCAAACGGCCACAACACCGACAAGACTGAGGAAGCCATGCTTCCATTCATGAGCGACTCTGACGACAAGATCATCGCTTTTGTCAACGAACACCTTAAGAAATAATCTTTTCCCTACATTCCTGACCTCTTGTCTCCCATAAGGGAGGGGAAGGGGCGAAAAACGGCGGCTCTACGAGTCGCCGTTTTTTTCTGCTTTGAAATCGTCTTAGTTAAATAATTGTTTGACGCTGGCAACGATTTGCTCAGCCGTCAATTGGTTGTGAACCAGGATCTGGTCGTAGCTTTGGTCAACATCGGTGTATTCCCGCTTTTCGCCAAAATTCTTGACCAAAATCGGCCGGTCAGCTAAATAGCCGGCCACTTTTTGTCCGAAGCCCCCGTCCAGGATGTTGTTTTCTAAAGTAACTACGGCCTGGTAGTGGCGGGCTAAGTGGTCCAGGCAGTCAGTATCTAAAATGTTGGCTGACAAAGGATTGTAGAGGGCAGCGTCAAGTTCTTCAGCAACTTGGCTGCCTAATTCCTGCATGTCGCCCAAAGCCAGGATGGCAATTTTTTGCCCGGTCCGCCGCTTTTGGTAGTGGATGTGCCGGTAGCCTTCTAAAACGGCACCGCCGGCTGGAACTGGCCGGACCGGGAGCTTGATAGCTACGGGGCTGTCTTTTTGCTTCAAGGCCCAGTTGATCATGGCTGCTTCTTCAGTCAAGCTGGTCGGGGCCAGGTACTTCCAGTTGGGCAGGTTGCTGACCATGACCTGGTCAAAGACGCCCACGTGGGTCTTGGAGTTGGCCTGGATCCCGCCGCCAGCCACGATCATGACGACTGGCAAGTTGTTGGCGGCCACGTCATGGCTGAGCTGGTCAAAGGCCCGCTGCAGGAAGGTGGAGTTTTCAAAAAGGACCGGCCGACCGCCAGCCTTGGCAAAGCCAGCCGCGAAGGCCACGGAATCCTGCTCGGCGATCCCGACGTCCAGGTAGTGGTCCGGGTAAGACTTTTTAAAGGAGTCCAGGCCAAAGACGCCAGGGATAGCGGCCGTGACGGCCATGATGTTTTCCTGGCCGCCGTCAATAGCGCTGGCCACGGTCTTAACGGCAATTTCCGCTGGAGTCGGGCCAGCGGCCACGGTTTTTGGCGAATCATCGCTTAAATTGAAGGGCCGGACCCAGTGGTGCTTTTCTTCATCCTGGACGGCTGGCTCATAGCCCTTGCCCTTTAAAGTGTTGACGTGCAAGACCAGGGGATGGTCGACGTCACGGATTTCGCTGAAGGCATTAATCATGCTTTCCAGGTCATTGCCGTCAGCCACATAGCGGTAGTCAAAGCCGAAGGCCTTAAAAGGATTTTCCGGATCCTTCCCTTGGCTGTCTCTCAGCTTCTTTAGGGCCGTGGTCAAGCCGCCGACATTTTTGTCAATGGACCACTGGTTGTCATTGATGACGATGACCAGGTTGCCCTTTTCCATCGCGGCGTTGTTTAAGCCTTCGTAAGCCATCCCGCCGGTCAAGGAGCCGTCGCCGATGACGGCCATGATCCGCTCGCTGCCGCCTAAAAGGTCGCGGGCCTTGGCCATGCCGGTGGCTAAAGAGATGGAGGTAGAAGTGTGGCCAACGGCGTAGTAGTCGTAGGGACTTTCATCGGGGTTGGTGTAAGGAGTCACCTTGCCGTAAGCTTCCGGGTCCAGCCAGGCATAAGCCCGGCCGGTCAGCATCTTGTGGGGGTAGGTCTGGTGGGAGACGTCCCAGATGATCTTGTCTCCAGGGGCGTCAAAGACGTAGTGGTAGGCGATGGTCAGTTCCACGACCCCCAGGTCAGGACCCAGGTGGCCGCCGACTGCCGCGTCTTTTTCGATGATCAAGTGGCGGATTTCTGAAGCCAGCTGGTTCATTTCTTCCAGGTCCAGGACCTTGAGGTCAGCTGGAGACTTGATCTTGTTAAGCAGGTATTCGGGGTGTTGATTCATTTTTTCTCCTCATGGAATACAACAGTTGCATTTTCGATAGTACCATTATGACACAGGGACCACTTAAGATGTGAAAATAAAGCCCGGCAAAGTCGGTCATATATATAGTTGCTTTTAGGGCGGATTTTTGCTAAAATCAAATGAAGTTTGAAGGTGAATATTATGGCAGTAAAGAAAGCAGCTTTGGCCTGCAGCGTTTGTGGGTCACGGAACTACTCAATCACTGCAAACAACAACCGCACCAAGCGCTTGGAACTGAACAAGTTTTGCAAGCACTGCGGCAAGAAGACTTTGCACAAGGAAACGAGGTAGACAGGGATGATTAAGTTTTTTAAGAGCGTTGGTCAGGAAATGAAACTGGTTCATTGGCCAAGTGCTAAGGAAAACCGGCGCGACACGGTGAACGTGGTCGTAACCTCTCTGCTTTACGCGATTTTCTTGGGTGCCTTGGATTGGGCCTTTGCAAAATTGATTCAATTAGTTCTGTAAGAGCGACAAAGTATGTTATAATCATGCTAGTTTCTAGGAAAACCTCTTTAGCGAGGTTTTTTTGTTTGCCAAAAAGGAGATTAAAGAAATTATGGTAGAATCCGCCAAGAAGCAATGGTACGTCCTGCACACTTACTCTGGTTTTGAAGACAAGGTTAGATCCGACTTGCTGTCCCGGGCCCAGTCACTGGGGATGCAGGACTACATCTTCCGGGTTGTCGTTCCGCAAGAACCAAAGATCGAAGACGTGCACGGCAAGAAGGAAGAAGTTAACGAAAAGGTCTTCCCTGGCTACGTTTTGGTTGAAATGGTCATGACTGACGAAAGCTGGTTTGTTGTCCGGAACACTCCTAACGTTACTGGTTTCGTTGGCAGCCACGGCGGTGGTTCCAAGCCTTCCCCGCTTTATGAGGAAGAAGTCAGAGCCATCCTGCAGATGCAAGAAGGCGAAGCAACTGAAAAGGTTGACTACGACTACGAAGTTGGCGAAAACGTCATGATCACCGAAGGTGCCTTCAACGGCATGGTCGGCAAGATTGCTGAAATCCAGGATGACAAGCAAAAGCTCTTCTTGACCATCGACATGTTTGGCCACGCTACTACGGCTGAACTGGACTTCGACCAAGTCAAGAAGATGGAAGACTAAAGAAAAAAGTCTTGCATTCTGCCGCTTTTCAGAGTACTATATTAAACGTACTTTATTATTGTGGGAGGAGAGTGTGGAAACTCTCCATTTTAACCGCATCACGGAATCAAGGAGGTTTTGACCGTGGCAAAGAAAGTTATTAACGTTGTTAAGTTACAAATTCCAGCTGGCGCTGCAACCCCTGCACCTCCAGTAGGTCCTGCTTTGGGTCAAGCAGGTATCAACATTGTTGGCTTTACTAAGGACTTCAATGCTCGTACTGCTGACCAAAAGGGCATGATCATCCCTGTAGTCATCACTGTTTACGAAGACCGTTCATTCGACTTCGTAACTAAGACTCCTCCAGCACCAGTCTTGTTGAAGCAAGCTGCTGGCATTCAAAAGGCTTCAGGCGAACCTAACAAGAACAAGGTTGGTTCAGTAACCACTGCTCAAGTTAAGGAAATCGCTGAAACTAAGATGAAGGACCTTAACGCTGCCTCAATCGAAGCTGCTATGCGCATGGTTGAAGGTACTGCTAGAAGTATGGGTATCGAAGTAAAGGACTAATTTGTTAATTTTTACCAATTAACAAGTCAGGTGGGAGAGCAAAGAGAAAGCTCGTTTGACCACACATACAAGGAGGATTTTTCATGCCAAAGCATGGTAAGAAATACGTAGAAGCTGCCAAGAAGGTTGACAGCAACAAGTTGTACTCAGTAGAAGACGCTATCAAGCTGGTTAAGGAAACTTCATACGCTAACTTTGACGCTTCCGTAGAAGTATCTTACAACCTGAGCGTTGACCCTAAGCAAGCTGACCAACAAATCCGTGGCTCAATCGTTTTGCCAAACGGTACTGGTAAGTCTGTAAAGGTTATCGTATTTGCTGAAGGCCCACAAGCTGAAGCAGCCAAGGCTGCCGGTGCTGACGAAGTCGGCGCAGACGACCTGGTAGAAAAGGTTCAAAACGGTTACCTGGACTTCGACGTTGTCATCGCTACTCCAATGATGATGGCTAAGGTTGGTCGTTTGGGTCGTGTGCTTGGGCCTAAGGGCTTGATGCCAAACCCTAAGACTGGTACTGTTACTATGGACACTGCCAAGGCTGTTCAAAACGTTAAGGCTGGTCAAGTAGAATACCGTGTCGACCGTCAAGCTTCAATCCACGCTGCTATCGGCAAGGTTTCATTCACTGAAGAACAATTGACTGAAAACTTCCGCGCTTTGCAAAACGCTATTCTGCGTGCAAAGCCAGCTTCAGCTAAGGGTCAATACATCAAGAGCTGCGCAGTTGCCGCAACCTTTGGCCCTGGGATCAAGTTGGACCCAATCGCTTTGATGGCCTAATTATCCCTAAGTTAAGCTAATTAAGCTCCTCGCCTTTTGGCGGGGAGTTTTTCTTTGCCCTAATCTTGCTTTAAGAAAATTTTAGTGCTGGAAAAGGCTTTCTTTTAAGAAATCTTGCTATACTAGTAGGGGACAAATAGCCGAACTGAAAGAAGTGTATCAAGGTGGAAAAATTATTAACTCTTATCGTTCCCTACTACAACTCAGCTGAATACTTAAACCGTTGCGTCGACTCCCTTTTGCCGGGCGGTGACCGGGTGCAGATCATCCTGGTTGACGATGGGTCAACTGATGAAACCGGCCGGATGCTAGATGACTACCAAGCTAAATACTTAAACCTGGACCTGGAAGTCGTCCACCAGAAAAATGCTGGCCACGGCGGGGCCATCAACCACGGCCTGCGCCTGGCCAAGGGCAAGTACGTCAAGATCGTCGACAGCGACGACTGGCTGGACCAGGAGGCCTATCAAGAGGTGCTGGATTACCTGGAACAGAATCCAGAAGTCGACCTCTTTTTGGCCAACTATGTCTATGACAAGCCGGCCGTTGGCCGCCAGCGGGTAATCAAGTTCCCGCATCTGCCGGTCGGGCGGACCTTCTCCTGGGATGAGGTCAAGTTGCGGATGGGCCAGTACTTTATGCTCCACTCCGTCATCTACAACCGGAAAGTCCTGGAGCGGGCTAAGGTAACCCTGCCAACTAAGGTATCATATGATGATAACATCTTTGTCTTTGAGCCCATGGTAGAGGTGCAGACCATGCGCTACCTGCCGGTCAACCTCTACCACTACTTTATCGGCAGAGACGACCAGTCAGTCAATGAAAAGGTGATGCTGAAGAAGATTGACCAGCAGATCTTGATCAACAAGCAGCTGATCGTCTTCTACGCTTCCCAGGTCAACAAGCGGGCGCCTTATGCCAGATACATGAAGTACTTCTTAGAGGCCGTCACGGGCGTAACCAGCGTTATCTTGATCCGGGGCAAGAAGAAGGAGTATATTGCCAAAAAAGACGAGCTCTGGCAGTTCTTGAAGACTTATGACCTGGAGACCTACAAGTCCTTTAAACGCCGGCTGGTAGGCCATTTTGTCTCAAGGGACGTCCTGCCTATGCGGCAGATGGTCAGCGGGGCCTACTTGCTCCTGCAGCGGCTGTATTCCTTTAACTAGTCAAAAAACAAAGCATGTAAAACGAAGAAAAAGCTTTGGCAGTTTGTTTGCCAAAGCTTTTTTGATTTGATGATAGGGTAAAAGATGTGGATAAGATAAAAGTGAAATGATTTGATGAATAGGATATTGAGAAAAATGCTGCTACTTGCCAAAGATAGCCTGGCTTTCGCTGATCTGGCAGTCGGCGAATTCCCCGTGCTCGCTGAGGTCCAGGCCGACTTCTTCGTCACGGGCGGAGACCCGCATGTTGACGAAGCGCTTCAAGACCACGGTAATCAAGCTGACCATCAAGAGAGTAAAGACGATGGTGAAGAGGGTGCCGGCTGCCTGCTTAGTTAAGAGTTCCCAGCTGCCGCCATAGAAGAGGCCACTAGTGGAAATCTGCGGGTCAACTTTTTGACTGGCAAAGAGGCCGACAGTCAAAGAACCGACGATGCCGGAGACCCCGTGGCAGCCAAAGGCATCCAGGGGATCGTCAAAGCTGAGCCGCCCCTTGACCTGGCTGATAAAGAAGTAGCTGGCCAGACTGCAGAGGATGCCGGTAAAGAGGGCACCGGCGCAGGTTTCATAGCCAGCCCCTGGCGTGATGCCGACTAACCCGCAGAGTGTACCGGTGCAGATCCCGTCCAGGCTGGCCTTGCCGCTGAAGGCTTCTTCCAGCAAAAGCCAGGTCATCATGGAAGCTGCTGCGGCAACCGTGCTGGTTAAGCAGGCCGTCAAAGCCGTTTGGTTCATGCCGAAGGCACTGCCGGCATTGAAGCCGTACCAGCCCAGCCAGAGGATGGCAGTCCCCAAAAGGACCCAAGGCAGGCTGTAAGGACGGGTCTGCTTTTGGTAGCGGGGCCCTAAGAAGATGGACAAGACCAGGGCAGTGATGCCGGCGTTGATGTGAACGACCGTGCCGCCGGCAAAGTCCAGGATCCCCCAGCCGGCCAAAAGCCCGCCATTGCCCCAGACCATGTGGACCAGAGGGTAGTAGACCAGGATGGACCAGAAGAAGACAAAGACCAAAAGAAAGTTGAACCGCATCCGGCCCACCGTGGCCCCGACGAAGAGGGCAGGGGTGATGATGGCAAACATCATTTCAAAGAGCAGGTAGCTGGCTGCTGTAATTCCCTGGTCTTTTAAAACAACCTTGGTCAAGTCGCTGCCGGAGAGGAAGAAGTGCTGGACTTTGCCAAAAATCCCGGCTACGTTGCCGTTGAAGCAAAGCTCATAGCCGAAGGCCACGAACAAGACGATGGCTAAAGCACAGATGATGAAGACCGAGAGCATGGTGTTGACCACGTTTTTCTTGGAGACCAGGCCCCCGTAGAAAAAGGCCAGGCCCGGGGTCATCATCAAGACCAGGACGGCGGCTATAATTAAGAAGACGGTGTTTGCTGTGTTCATCCTTTTTTCCTTTCTGCTTCTATTTCTATACCAATTGCTTGCTAAGATTTATGTTCTTAGTTATACCATGAAGATTCTTTTTATAAAACTCTAGACCAATTTAGAAAGAGAAGAAATATACTGAAAAAGTTTGAAAAAGGGGCAAAAAAAGAGCCTGCTTTTTCAAAAGGCAGGCTGCAAGCGTTTGCTAGTTTATTTTGTTAAAAAATACTAAAAAACAGACTTAATTTTTATCATCAAAACCGGTCTCGTCCCGGCGCTTGACGTGGAAGTTCTTGTCGTTGGCTTGTTCAGGCACGATGAATGAGCAGAGCAAGAAGAGGATGAAGCCACCCCAGCCCAGGCCGTTAATGCCTAGCTTATAGCCAGTCAAGGTCAAAATGACGCCCAAGAGGAGCAGACACCAGGCGATCCAGGAGAGGATCTGCCAGTTCCTGCTCAGCTTCTTGTTTTCAGATTCGATGTCCAGGAAGCCGCGGACAATGAAGTAGGCGCTGATGATGAGGAATAAGACGTCTAAAGCGATGCTGGCGGCGGAATGGTCCTTGAACATGCTGAAGACAGCCAGGGTGCCGGAAATGCCGGCTAAGAAGAAGTAGAAAATGTCGATCAGTTTACTCTTCAAAATTGTACCTCCTAAAAGTCATTACAGTAGATTTTAGCAGATTTTTACAAAAAGTGGCGAAAAAGGTTTGACAGATCTTGTTTCAGATGGTAATCTAGATAAAGTAAATTTCTAACCTAAGACGTGGGTGGCGTAAAGCCTCAATACAATCCCGCCGAGGCCAGAAGATAATGAAGATTATTAAACTCTCCATGTCTTTCTTGGCATGGAGTTTTTTAGGCCTTGTAGAATTTTACAAAATTTTATGGAGGTGAATAATTTTGAGTCAAGCTATTATCGCTGCTAAGGCTAAATTCGTTGAAGAATTTGCAGAAGAACTTAAGTCAGCTAAGTCCATCGTAGTTATCAACTACCTTGGTTTGACTGTTGACGAAGTTACTGCGTTCCGTGCAGAATTGCGTGAAAGCAACGCCAAGATGAAGGTTGTCAAGAACACTTACCTTCGTCGTGCTGCTGCTCAAGCCGGCTTGGAAGATTTGGCACCTGTATTCGTTGGCCCATCAGCTGTGATCTACACTGATGATGAAGACAACGTTACTGCACCTGCCCGGATCGCTGCTGACTACGCTAAGAAGTTCGACGTTGTTGAAATTAAGGGTGGTGCACTTGAAGGTCAAGTTGCTACCAAGGAACAAGTCGAAGAACTGGCTGCAATTCCAAATCGCGAAGGTCTGCTTTCAATGCTTCTTTCTGTATTGCAAGCACCTGTACGCAACTTTGCATACGTTGTTAAGGCTGTCGCTGAATCAAAGGAAGAATCAGCTGAATAGTCTGGTCATTTTAAACTAGATATTAAATTCCATATTTTCGGAGGATATTACAATGGCTTTGGATACTGCTAACATCATTGAACAATTGAAGGGTGCTTCAATTCTTGAATTGAACGACCTGGTACACGCTATCGAAGAAGAATTCGGCGTTACTGCTGCTGCTCCTGTAGCTGCTGCTGGTGCCGCTGGTGCTGCTGAAGAAGCTAAGTCAAGCTTCGACGTTGAATTGACTTCAGCAGGTACTGAAAAGGTTAAGGTTATCAAGATCGTTAAGGAAGTTACTGGCGCAAGCTTGCTGGACGCTAAGAAGACTGTTGACGGTGCTCCAGTTGTTCTTAAGGAAGGCTTGTCAGAAGACGAAGCTAACGAACTTAAGGCTAAGCTTGAAGAAGTTGGCGCAACTGTTACCCTTAAATAATTACGGCCCTCGGGCATTAATTATTAACGAAGAACGCGTTTGTGGACATCCACAGGCGCGTTTTTTGTTTGCTTTATTTCAGCCTTTTTTGCTTAAAAATTGTTTTTTCACAAAAAGATGCTTGCATTTTCCGTTCTAACTGATAGAATGAAAAATAACTTAAAACTTAATTTAT
Organism: Lactobacillus sp. WILCCON 0059; assembly: GCF_057197985.1. Classification (NCBI taxonomy): domain Bacteria; kingdom Bacillati; phylum Bacillota; class Bacilli; order Lactobacillales; family Lactobacillaceae; genus Lactobacillus; species Lactobacillus sp. WILCCON 0059. The sequence goes on along the minus strand of NZ_JBUBHN010000001.1, from coordinate 1,772,599 downwards.
ACCTCAATAAAAGGAGCGTGACAAGCGATGAATCAGGAGAGAAACTACAGGCGACATGCAGGTTTAGGAATAATGGCAGTAGTGCTGGTTCATCGCGTGCCCATGAACCAGTCTGGTTTGATTTGAGGCAAAAAACATGAAAAAGAGCAAAATTATCCTGGGCGGCTTGGCCGTCATGACGTCAACACTTTTGGCTGCCTGCGGGACGAGTTCCAGCAAGACCGCGGCCAATCAAAAGCTGAACTGGATGGAAGAGGCGGAACTGTCCACCATTGACGTGTCCAAGATCATGGACGACGTTTCTTTCAACCAGGTCAACCAAGTCATGGAGGGCCTTTACACCCTGGGCAACAATGCCAAGGTTAAAAACGCCCTGGCAACCAAGTCAACCGTTTCTAAAGACGGCAAGACCTGGACCTTCAATATCCGCAAGAATGCTAAATGGTCCAACGGCCAGGCCCTGACCGCCAAGGACTTTGTCTACTCCTGGAAGCGGACGGTTGACCCGAAGACCGCGTCAGAATACTCCTATCTTTTTTCTGGGATCAAAAACGCTGACGCGATCGTGGCCGGTAAGAAAAAAGCTTCCACCCTTGGCATCAAAGCCGTGGGCAAGTACAAGCTGGTCGTTAATTTAGAGCGGAAGATCCCATACTTCAAGCTCTTGATGGCCTTCCCGCTTTTCTTCCCGCAAAATGAACAAGCAGTCAAGAAGTACGGATCCAAGTACGGGACCGCTTCTAAATACATGGTCTACAACGGCCCATTCGTTCACAAGGGCTGGTCTGGCTCTAACCTCTCTTGGAAGCTGGTCAAAAACAAGTACTACTGGGATAAGAAGAATGTCAAGCTGACCCAGATCAACTACTCTGTTCAAAAGTCCCCGTCAACAGCCTACAACCTCTACCAGGCAGGAAAATTGGACGGGACCATCTTGGACGCTCAGGCTTCCAAGCAATTGACCAAGTCCAAGGGCTACACGATCAGAAAAGTGGCCAACACCCAGTACCTCCAGTTCAACTTGAAGAAGTACAGCAAGTTTGCCAGCACCAACCTCCGCCGGGGGATTTCCATGGCCATCAACCGCTCCAGCCTGTCCAAGACTTTAGGGGCCACCTACAAGGCAGCGACGACCTTTACTTCCAGCGGCTTGACCACTGTTAGTGGCGAGGATTTCACCAAGGTAGCAGAAAGCAGCGAAGCTAAAAAGTACACCAGCTACAATAAAAAGCTGGCCAAGCAGTACTTTGAAAAGGGCTTGAAGGAAGAGGGCTTGAGCAAACTGTCCTTCACTCTGTTAGCTTCTGACGATGATACTTCCAAGAAACTGGCTGAATTTGTCCAAAGCCAGCTGGAGACGGCCTTTGGCTCCAAGATCAGCGTCAAGGTGCAGAGCATCCCTTCCAAGACCAAGCTCAACCGGGTCCTGGCCGGCAACTTTGAATGCACCCTGTCCGGCTGGATTGCCGACTACGCTGACCCGATCTCCTTCCTTGACTGTGAGACGACCGGTAACTCCTACAATTACGGCAAGTGGAGCAACAAGGAATACGACAAGCTGATCGCGGCATCTAAGACCAGCTCCGGGACAGCCCGCATGAAGCTTTTGGCCAAGGCTGAAAACGTCTTGATGGTCAACCAGGGGGTAACTCCGCTGACTCAAGCCAACAAGGCCTGGATGATCAAGAGCAAGGTCAAGGGCATTATCTACAACAGTGCCGGTGTCTGCTACAACTTCAAGTACGCCTACATCGCTAATTAAGCACATAGAAAAAGTGAGACCGCTTGGTCTCACTTTTTGTTTGGTTTATTTTCTACCAGTCGAATTCTTCATAATAGATCTGCCCAGCAGGCAGGCCCGCTTCTTTTAAAAGCTTGATCCAGTGGTCGGCCATGACCTGGGGACCGCCGATTAGAACCTGGAGGCCTGAAAAATCTTCAGGCAGGGAATCCAAAATTTCCTCGTCTTTAAAGCGGCCTACCTGGCAGCGGCTCTGGAAATTTTCCCGGCTGTTCCAGTAGTAGAATTTTTCCTCATAGATCAAGGATTCCTTGGTATGGGCATTGTAAAAAACTTTAGTGGGCAAGTCTGGATTGCCGTCAATCACCGACAAGAGGGGGACAACCCCGATCCCGCCAGCGATCAGCAAGAGCTGGTCCGGCTTGGCTTCGGCAATGGCTTCCTGGTAGCGGCCAAAGTTGGGACTGAGGCGGGCTCTGACTGGTGGCTTGAGCTCTTGCAATTGTCTGGTGAAGTCCCCGTCGCCTCTGATGGCCAGCACAACCTGTTTCTCTTCTTTAGGGAGGTTGACGAAGGAGAAGGGGTGGGGTTCTTCCAGGCCTTTTTCTTCTGGAAAGGAGAGGAAGACGAAGTCGCCTGGTTCAAAGCTAGTCAAATTCTGGTCAGTCTTTAAAGTCAGTTCCAGGACATTGTCAGCGATCAAGCGGCTGTCAAGGAGTTCGGCGTTGCTTTTTCCCCGGCTTTTGGCCAGGCTGATGAAATAGCTGGCAAAAACGAAGACAGTGGCAATCCAGATCCAGGCCATGAAGGGGGTAATGGCCCGGATATAAGGGATCAGCTGGATGTGGATAAAGACCAGCAAGACGGCCAGCAGGTTTAGCCGGTGCAGGCAAATGGAAAGCTCGTGCTTGAAGACTTTTTCCTCCAGGACCTGCTTGATTTTTGCCAAAAATGGGACCCGCTTGGTCAGCCAGCCGGCCATGAAGACCATGGAATAAACCGCCAGGCCCAAGAAGAGGTAGAAGGCGATATTGCCAGTCTGCTTGATAAGGCCAGCTGAAGGTGACCCTTGCATATGCAGCCAGGCTAAAAGGATGGCGCCCAGGCTCATGATGCCATGGATCATGTAGACCTTTGGCAGGCCGATCAAGCGGTCAAGCCAGCGCGGGCGAGTAGAGAGGTAAATGGCCAATAGCAGCCAGACATAGGCGATGGTCCCGGCCATGATGGGCAGCTTTTGCGGATAATAGATGGCCGGCAGGCCGGCTTCCAGGGTCTGGATGAAGGGCAAAGGGAGGATAAAAATCGCCGCCGCCCATAAGACGCCCAAGGTGTAGTCATGCTTTTTGAACATATTGAAGTTCTCCTTCTGTAAACAGGGCCAGCTGGCCGTCTTTTCTGGCGTATAAGCCGCTGAGCCTTCTTTGGGCAATCTGCTCCTTAAAGGCGTCTTCGCCCATGGCCAGGCCGGCTGTCGCCCAGATGTCCGCGAAAGTTAAGTCTGGGGCAAGAACCGTGACCTGGCTGAGGTCGGCAGGTCCGGCTAATGTCACGTGCTGGCCGCGGTAGGCATAGCCCGAACTTGCCAAGGCCTGGCTGGCCAAATCATAAATGGCTAAAAGCAGGCGGGGCTGGGCCGGGTTCTCAATGCCGGTTTTCCAGCGGAAGTCCCCCTTGGTCCAGGCCTGCAGGTCCCCGCCGCCGTTGATGCAAAGGCCGGTGACTTCGGGAAAAGCCGCCAGGGGCATAAGGCAGGAGGCAAAGATTTTTTCCACTGCCCAGCCCTTGACCAGGCCGGTGGGGTTGAATTTGCCGGCAAAATAAGGGTCAAAGGCGCCAGCCGTTTCTTCTTTAGCTAAAAGGGCAGCCGCGTAGACCTCTTGAAATTCAGTATTGGCCAAGAGGATGCTTTCATCGCCTTCAGCAAAGCGGCTGACTAAGGAGTCCGGCAAAAAGGCGGAAAAATCAGCTTCGATTCTTTTTAATTCTGCATGAATTTTGTTGCAGGAGTTTGAAAAAGCCTGGGTCAAGTCCGGGGATGCCTCTCCTTGAACAGCAACGGAAACAGTGAAAGGTATGGTCATGGCTTCCACTGTTTGGTTAAGGCAGGTTACAGTCATGATCGCCACTAGCTTTCTTTAGCCTGGGTGATGGCATTTTGCAGGGACTGGGTGAAGCCCTCATAGGTGACGGTAGCCCCGGAAACCTGCTGGATGTCAGCGCTCTGGGCCGCGATGGCCTCTTTTTTATAGACAGGCAGGGCCTGGTCGTTGATCTGCTGGGAATGGTCGTTGTCTGACGGGTACTTTAAGACATTGACCGTGGTGATTTTTCCCCCGCTGACCTTGATCTGGACTTGGACCTCGCCCCACTGGGTGCTGACGCTTTTACCGCTATAGGTTCCGTCTTTTAAGCCGCTGGACGTGAATGAACTTGCAGAAGATGAAGTTGATGAAGCAGATGAAGCAGCAGTGCTTGTGCTGGATGAAGCTGTAGACGCAGTAGAATTGGCTTGGTCAGCTTTTAAAAATAAGAGATAGCCGTCGATGGCGATAGCGATGGTTGTTCCGACGGCGAGTACACTCGTGATAACTTTTCTGGCAGACATTGTAGTCCCTCCTTGCCATAAAATACTTTCCTTGATATTAATAAGATTCTATCCGGATAATTAGAAACAAATATGGCAAGAAATTGATCAAAATGCATGAACTTATTTAAAAAAGGCTAAAATTTACGCGCAACTTTCCCCTTTCTTTGAAAATGGTAGAATAGAAGCGAAAGAGTTTTTTATTGAAATAGAAGAAGGCATAAACATGAAGATTGCAATGGCAAATGACCACGCCGGCACCCGCTTGAAGAACGAAATCAAGGCCTACCTCGAAGAAAATGGCTATGAAGTAGTTGACTTCGGGACTGATAATGAAGAATCCTGCGACCTGTCAGACTTCGTCTACCCAGCTAGCCTGGCTGTAGCCAAGGGCGAATGCGACCGGGGCATTTTCGTTGACGGGGTTGGCTATGGCAGCGCCTTGATCGCCAACAAGATCAACGGCATCTACGCCGCGGTCTGCCAGGATCCTTTCTGCGCCAAGCTTGCCCGCCAGCACACCGACTCCAACGTCCTTTGTTTAGGGGCTAAGATCATCGGGGATATGATGGCCGGCGAAATCGTCAAGACCTGGCTGACCACGGATCCTTTGATGGAAGAAAAGTACCGCCGGCGGGTGGACAAGGTCAAGGCCATCAACGACAAGCACTGCGTGCCAGTGAAATAGGAATATTACACTAAAACGTTTTTGTAATTTTGGTATTTTTTCTCAGCTATTTCAGAGAAAGGCTGTTGCGGCGGCAAAGTTTTGCTATAATTAAGCATATGATTAAGCTTCGGCATTTTGCTGGGCCTTTTAATAGAAAGATGAGGAAACAAGATGAACAAGACTGAACTTGTCTCAGTTGTAAGTGAAAAGACTGAATTCAGCAAGAAGGAATCTGCTCAAATCGTTGACGCTTTGTTTGCATCAATCGAAGAAGCACTTGCTAAGGGCGAAAAGGTACAATTGATCGGCTTTGGTACTTTTGAAGTTCGTGAACGCGCTGCTCGGAAGGGCCGCAACCCGCAAACTGGCGCTGAAATCGAAATTCCTGCAAGCAAGGTTCCAGCCTTCAAGCCAGGCAAGGCCTTGAAGGATGCCGTTAAGTAAATCTTGACCACTTCTAAATGACCATCGGTTGCTTCCGGTGGTCTTTTTTTGCGGGAAAAAATCCTGTAATTAAAACGTAACACTGCTTCCCTTGTTTTTAGAAAATATTAGGGCTAACATAATTTGTGGTTATATTTATGATGAGAAAGGGAAAAACAGTTTGAATTTTAAAGATCTTTTTTTGAAAAAATCAGCAAAAGCAGCCGGCAAATTGGCTTTAGCTGCCAGCCTCCTGCTTCCGACTTTAGCGCCAGCTACGGTTCATGCGGAAGCAACTAAGAGCGACGTCAACCGGGTGATGCGGGACAATCACCTGGCCGGGTCAGTCCTTTTGGTCCAAAACGGCAGCGTTAAGACCGTCAACTATGGTTATGCCTGGTTTGGCCGGCGGATGAAGAACGGCGCTTACAATGTGACTTATCCAGCCGCCTCCTTGCAAAAGGTAGTGACTGGGGCCATGCTGGTGCAGATCATGAACGAAAAGAAGCACACCAAGCAAAGTTTCAGCCAGTACACCAAGATTTCCCGCTGGTATCCTAAGCTGAAAAATGCCCGCTATGTGACGGTCGGCAACCTGCTGACGCAAACGAGCGGCTACCGGGCGCCTGGCTCTGAAAGCAACCGGGGCCGGAACTTGTCTGAAAGCAAGGCCATCAACTGGGTGACCCAGAAGATCAATGGCAGCTGGCAATACAAGATCGGAAGCTTCAACTACAACAATGCCAACTACATTTTGTTGGTGGGCATCATCCGCAAACTGACCGGCCACACTTACGCCTACAACTTCAACCGCCGGATTGTCCGTCCCTTGGGCTTAGCCCACACCAGCCTCAGACACGACATTCCTTGGACCCGCAGCCAGGCGGTATCTTATGCTTACCTTTGGCAGAGAAAGTACCAAAGACCAGTTTCCCTGCCAAAATCCGTGGCTTCTCAGATCCCAGGTGCCGGCAACATGTGCACCACGCCGGTTGAATATTACGAAATCATGCTGGCCCTGCAGAACGGGGCAATTTTGAACCAGAGTGACTTCAACTATCTGACTCACCTTAAGGCCAGAAAGACTACCTACAGCGGCGGCATGTACATGAAGCGGAGCAGCAAGCTCAAGTCCGCCTTTGGCTCAATTCGGGAGGAGCACTACGGGACTTATGTCCAGCTGACGGCTGACAACAGAAACGGGATCATCATGTTCGTCAACGAGCGCAGCCAGACTGAGCAGCAGATCAAGGGCCTGGCCTTTGGCCTGCTGCAGAAGATCCAGCCGGGAACTTTCAGTTTGAATTAGTGAGCATTCTTTTAATTTTTTAAAAAAGCAATAACTTTCCTGCCTTTTTGCCGGAATGGCCTTATAATGTTCTTAATGTATCCAAGGGAGGAAAGACTGCTGTTGTTTAAAAAGGGAAGAAAGATCATCACGGCCCTGCTGTTTGCCGGGATTTGCGCCGGTGCCTGCGTCGCCGCCTGGCCGGAGGAAACCGCGCCAGACCAGGTCACGGCAGCTGACATGCATGTTTTTGTCGAGAAACTCTTCAAGAAGAAGCATGTGGCTGGCAGCGTGGCCGTGATCAAGAACGGGCATGTCCAGGTTGTCAACTACGGCCTGGCTGACGCTAAAAAGAAGATCAAAAATGGGGACCGCCAGGTCGTTTACCCGGCAGCTTCCATGCAAAAGGAAGTAACCGGCGCTATGGTCATGCAGCTGATGGAGGAAAAGAAGGGGAGCTCAAGTGCTTTTAGCCAAAACACGAAGATCTCCCGCTGGTACCCGGCTTTGAAGAACGCCAAGAAGATCAGCGTGGGCAATCTGCTTTCCCATACTTCAGGTTTGCAGATCCCAGATGTAGAAGTTGACCGCCATATCAACTACAGTGAAGACCAAGCTGTAAAATGGATCGTGACCCGGGCCAACCAATTGCCGCAAGACAAGGTGGGCAGCTACCACTACAGCGACGTCAACTACATTTTGCTGGCGGGCATTATCAAGAAGGTCAGCCATAGGTCATATGCCTGGAACTTTAAGAAGCGGGTAGTCCAGCGGCTGGGTCTGACGTCAACTTATGTAAGCAGCCAGCTGCCTAAGAATAAAAAGCTGGCCGTATCTTACAGATATCAGCATGGCAAGAACTACCAGCAGGCGGCAGTTTTGGAAAAGACCCGCCTGTCCCAGCTGGTTGGGGCCGGAAACATGCTGACGACGGCTGGCGACTACTATCTGATTCAAGAGGCTTTGGGGACAGGGCAGTTCCTGTCACCAAGTGCTTTTCACCAGCTGACCCACCTCAAGAGCAAGATCAATCGCTACAGCGGCGGGGTCTACCTCAAGAAGGGGGAGAAGGTCAAGCTGGCCTACGGGGCTATCGGCAGCGCCCACTATGCTGCCTACTTCCAGCTGACGGCTGACAACAAGAACGGGATCATCCTGCTTCTGAACCAGCGCAGCTTTGGCGAAGACAAGGTCAAGGACGTTGGCTACCAGATCTTGAAAGAGATCATGTTTGATACTTTCTCTAAGACTTAAACAAGAATAGACAAAAGGCAGATCAAGCGATCTGCCTTTTTTGTCGTTAATTGATACATGTTAAAGAATTTTTGTAAAAAGGACCCTAAAGAGAGTAATCGTCCTGCAGGGTCTGGACCCGGACCAGGGCGTCTTTGATCCGCTCTTCCGGCAATTCGCCGCTTTCTGCAGCTGCTTCTAAGACTGGCAAGTTTTCCAATCTGCCGCCTAAGAGAAGGTCGGCTCCGGCCTTTAAGGCCAAAAGCTCCGGGCAGCCGCTTTCTTGTGCTGCGGCCATGGCTAAGTCGTCGGTGATGGCCACACCGGAATAGTGAAGCTCTTGTTTAAGCAGGCGGTAGATTTCCGGGGAAAGGGATGCAGGGCCAGCGCTGTAGCAGGTGACTTCCAAGTGGGCCACCATGATGGTCGGCACGCCAGCCGTGATCGCTGCTTTAAAGGGCAAAAGGTCCAGCTGGGCCTCTTTACGGCTTCTATGGTCTTTAGCCGGAGCCTGGTGGGTGTCGCCGGCATCCCCGTAGCCAGGGAAGTGCTTGGCGCAGGAGGCGATCCCCAGCTGCCGGTAAAGCTTGACAAAGGCCGCGATTGCCGGCCCGGTTTCTTCAGCTCCCAGCTGCAGGGTCCGGCTGTAGATAAAGCTGGCGGGATCAAGGGCAAGGTCAGCCACCGGAGCAAAGTTTAAGTTGATGCCTAAGTTTTTTAATTCCAGGGCGGTCTTTCTGCTTTCGGTTAAGAAAAAGTCGGCGCCCTTTTGCAAAAGCTCAGCCTGGCTGGGATAGGACCGGCTTGGGTAAAGAGCAGACAAGCGGCTGACCAAGCCGCCTTCCTGGTCAATGGCAAGCAGCAGACCCGGCCGGGCCTGCCGGTAGGCGGCCAGCCGCTCTTTGACGGCTTTTTCGCTTAGCCCTGCCAGGTCTTTGGCAAAAAGGAGAAGGCCGGCTGGCTGGTAATGGTCCAAAAGGCGGAGGTTTTCAGTAAAATCGCCAGTGCTGTCGATCAGGAAAAGACTGGCCAGTTTTTGATTGAGTGAGGACATGATGCACCTGCTTTCTGAGTTCAGTTAGGGTTAAAGCAAAATGAATTTTTCGCGAATTTTACAAAGTCTCTATAAATAATATTATTGGCTCTTTTTTACACACAAGCAAGGCAAAAGGGCTAAGAATGGCTTTTTTAACGTTTGCATTACAAGCGGCCAGTTTCCAGAAAAAAGCTGAACAAATTAATTGAAAACGGTATAATGATCTAAGATAGAATTTTAATGGAAAAAATTGGGAAGGACCTCTATGAAAAAGAGACGAATCAAGCATTTTAAGAGCAAGAAAATCGTAGCGGCCAATCTGGCCCTGTTAGCCACGGCAACTGGCTTGGCCTATGCCAACCCAGCCAAGGCTGACGTAACTGACAGCCAGGACCAACAGACGGCCAATGCCCAAGCGGCTCAAACTGAGCAAAAGCAAGCCGTCCAAAGTACTGACACCCAAGCAGCGCAAACAACTGACACTAAAACTGCTGATGCGACTGCTAACACTGCAGCAACTGATAGCAAGACTGCCGCAGATACTGCAAATACTGCAAAGACTGCTGCAGCCACCACTGCAGATACTGCCAAGAAGACTACCGCAGCTACTACCACTACTAAGACGGCAGCTGCGGGCGCTGTGCAGACCAAGACCAGCGCGGTAACGGCGACTAAGGCGGCAACTACTACCACGGCTACGGCTACTAAGAGCGCCTTTAAGACGACCAACGGCAAGACTTCTTACTATGACGCCAATGGCCAGGTAGTCAAGAATCAGGTCTTCACGGTCAGTGGCAAGCAATACTACGCTGACGCTAATGGCCAGATTGCCAAGAGCACGACCAAGAAGGTTAACGGGATTACTGCTACTTTTGACAAGACTGGTGCTATCAGCAATGGCTTGGACTTTGGCCAATTGCTCCGCGACCAAATCGAATTTTCAGCCGCAAGCAAGCTGAAGAAGTCAGTCAAGTATGACTGGACTGAAAGCAAGAACAAGTACCAGGAATCAGCTACCCATGAAATGGCCCAGCTCCTGGCCCAAGGTGACGTCAAGAACAACAATGACTTGATCGCTACTTTAATGGAAAACAACTCTTCCATGTCCGGCAAGGTCTTGGCCAGCTTGACCTTGAACATCGGCCAAAGCGGCGCTACCGCCAGCCAAGTAGCTGCAACCCTGGTTTCCAAGCTGGGCACGGCTGATGCTACTGGCAGCGTGATCGGGGCCGGCTACTACAACGGTGTAGCTGCTGCCTTGATCTACAAGGTTGAAGAAGTGAAGAAGGCGGCAGAAGCTGTCTCCAAGATTGACCCAAGCGTCAGCGCTGTTTACAGCGACGCTGGCAAGGTAACCAACCCGGTTACCACTAAGATGAGCGATGAAGACGCCAAGACTTTGACTGACGGCGTTTCATCAGCTCTGTTGACTGGCAAGGCTGGCACGGCCATCAGTCAAGAGGTCCTGCAAACTATCTTTGCCGGCCTGGCTGGGGATGCAACTGCCTTTGAAGGCAGCAGCCTTTACTACGACGCGAATGGCAAGGCCTACCACTACCAATACTGGCTCAGCGGCAAGGACAGCGCTGAGAAGCTGGCCAACTTCCTCAAGGCCAACGCTGGCGTTAAGTACGGTGATGCCTTGAAGGCTGTCTACACGGCTACTTTGATTGCCGGCGCGGGCACTAATACTGACGCCGTGGATGAAACGCCAACCAGCAAGAAGACGGCTGACGAAATTACCGCTGCCTACCAGACTGGGTCTGAAACCGGCCTTAAGTACGAAAGCGTCAAGGTGGAAAAAATCCCTGGCATGACTGATGACATGATTCGCGGGGTCGACATTTCAACTTACCAGTCTTTGGTCAACGCTGGCGTTAAGTTCTACGACTTTGAGGGCAAAGAAGCCAGCTTGATCAAGGTTCTGGCTGATGCCGGGGTCAACTGGGTCCGCCTGCGGATCTGGAACGACCCATACAACGCTGACGGCATGGGCTACGGCGGTGGTAACACTGATGAAGCCAGCGTGATCAAGATGGCCAGCGAAGCCAAGAAGTACGGGATGAAGGTTCTTTTGGACTTCCACTACTCCGACTTCTGGGTTGACCCGGCCAAGCAGATTCTGCCAAAGGCCTGGAAGGACCTGTCAGTCAATGCCTTAAACGAATCAATCAAGCTTTACACTGAAAAGGTCCTCACCGACCTGCGCGAAGCCGGTGCCAGTGCTGACATGGTGCAAGTCGGCAACGAAATCACCAACGGGGCCTTTGGCCTGTACACTGACCGTGACCACGGCGGCAACTGGGAAACTTTGTGGAAGAGCGCCAACGGTGACCAGGTAGCTGAATACCTGGCAACCGCGGCCAAGGCGGTCAGAAATGCTGCTCCTCAGGCTAAGATTGCCCTGCAGCTGGAAACGCCAAACATCTACAAGTACCGGACTATCATGACTGTCTTCAAGAAGCACGGGATCGACTACGACTATCTGGGGACTTCTTACTACCCATTCTGGTCAACCGGCAACGACAACGGCACTTACAAGGGCCAAAGCCTGGGGACGGGTGCCAACACGCCGAACAACCTGCTGGCTGTTGAAAAGATGGCCAAGGAAGAATTCGGCAAGACGACGGTCATTCTGGAAACTGGCTGGCTGAACAACATGAATGACTCAGATGGTACTGGCAACTCAATCGGGCAAATGCCGACCATGCCAGATGGCGTTTCCTACACGGCTGATCCGCAAGGGCAAGTCAACGCGATGGCTGATATGTACAAGGCCATCATTGCTGGCGGCAGCGTTGGTGCCTTCTACTGGGAACCAGCTCAAATCGCGGTTAAGGCCGGCTGGAACAACTGGAACTACAATAAGGAAATGTCCAATGTCTACGGGACTGGCTGGGCTTCCAAGTACGCGATCGGCTATGCTCCAGAAAACGTAATGTACTACGAGGGCAAGGAAACTTGGGGTGGCTCAACTTGGGACAATGTGGCCCTCTTTGATGACCATGGCTACCCGCTCCAATCCTTGATGATGTACAAGGGCTTCCTGACTGGTTATGAATCAGCTGAAAACACTGCTTCCGCTGTTACGCCAAAACTGGCAGCTCTTTACGGGGCAGATCAATCAAGCCTTAAGGCCGAAAATCAGTTGCAGGTCGGCCAAGACTTGACTTTGACCAATTACCTGGATTCATCTGTTTCCAAGTACTTGAACGGGATCAAGGGGACCAAGATCAGCGAAACTTCTCTGAAGGCCCTCTACTCGGGCCTCACTGATGGTCTGAAGAGCGACCAGTTCAAGGACGCTGCCGGCAACAACTACCACTACGAATACTGGCTGCAAGGAGATACGTCTGCTGAAAAGCTGGCCAACTTCCTTAAGGCCAACGAAGGCGCTACTTACGGCAGCCCAATTACGGTCAACTACACGGCAACTTTGGTTAAAGATGAAAAGGTAATCGAAAAGGCAACTTCAACTGTTGAAGCAACTGCCACGACTGTTTGGGGCTTAGATAATGTTACTATTGACAGCCCAATGACAGTGGGGCAAAAGCTGTCAGCTGAAGACACTGCTTTGATCGAAAAGGCAGCTGCTCAATACCTGACTGGTGAAAAGGGGACGGAAATCTCTGCTGATAACTTTGCCAAAATTGCTGAAGCCGTAAATACTGGCATTGCTTCAAGCAAGGAATACCAAGTCAAGTTTACTGACGCAACCAGTGTCTATCACTATGTCTACTACCTTGATGGAGCGGACTTAGCAGCTTTGAACAAGGGTGTCAAGTACGGTGATCCAATCAAGATCAACGTTTCTGCTTCCCTGAAGTGGGTCAAGAACCTGTAAGCCAAGCAAATTCACAAAGAATGCTCAACAATTTCTGTTGGGCATTTTTTGAGAGAACCGAAGAAACAGAAGAAAAGCAAGAAAAAGAAAATACAATTCAATTGCATTAAGAGGAATTAAAAGAGGAATAAGCTTATGAAGAAGAGACGGATTAAGCACTTCAAGTCTAATAAGAGTTTGACAGCTGCCGGCGTAGCCCTGCTGGCTACTGGCCTGGCTGTCGGCAACGCTAGCAGCGTAAAGGCGGACACGGCCACTGACAAGGACGAGCAGACTGCTGTTGTCCAGGACCAACAGGCTGAAAAACTTGCTGCAGCTAAGTCTACGGTTGAAAACAAGTCAACTGATACCACTGCTGCGACTAGTAATGCAGTAAGTGAAAACAAGACTACTGCTGCAACTACAACAACTACAGCGACTACGACAACTAATCCAACTAATACTGCTGCTAATACTGCTGCTACTACAAACACTACAGCTAAGCCTGCTGCTACTGCTCCAGCAACTAACATGGCCAGCAAGGCAGTCCAGGCAACGGCTCAAAAGGCAGTTACGGCTACTGCTCAGCCAACCAAGAATGCCTTTAAGACGACTTCTGGCGTTACCAACTACTATGACGCTAATGGCCAGGTAGTTAAGAACCAGTTCATCAAGGTTAACGGCAAGCAATATTACGCTGACGCGACAGGCAAGATTGCCAGAAACACCAGCAAGACCTTAAACGGGATCAAGGTTTCCTTTGACAAGGATGGTTCAGTGCAAAATGGCATGGATCATGCCCAGCTTTTGCGGGATCAAACTGAATTCCTGACTGCAGTCAAGCTGAAGAATGGGGTCAAGTATGACTGGACTGAGTCCAAGAACGGCTACCAGGAATCTGCTGTTCACGAAATGGCTCAGCTCCTGGCCCAGGGCGATGTCAAGGAAGACAAGACTGTCATCGCTTCCTTGATGGAAAAGAACAGTTCTATGCAGGGCAAGGTTCTGGCAACTTTGAAGACTGATGTCTCCAAGAACAATGAAACTGCTGCCCAGTTCGTCAGTGACTTGCTCAGACAGCTGGGGACGACCAGCGCCGCTGGCAGCGTGGTTGGGGCCGGCTACTACAACGGCACTTTGGCCGGCTTGATCTACAAGGTTGAAGCAGTAACTCAGCCTGCTCAATCATCCTCTACTCTTGCTCCATCCGTGACTAAGGTTTACGGCCAGGACAAGGTTAGCGTCAAGAATGGTTTGAAGGATGGTCAGGCCTTTACGGCTGATGAAAGCAAAAAGCTGCTTGCCAATATCTCTTCCTCACTTTTGTCTGGCCCGGCTGGAATTGAAATCAGCCAGGATGTTTTGACGGCAATCGAAGCAGGCTTGGGCGGCGATGATACGGCTTATGTTGGCACGACCGACTACAGCGATGAAGCTGGCAAGACCTACCACTATGCCTACTGGCTGGACGGGGCAGACAGCGCCGCTAAATTAGCCAACTTCCTGGCTCTGAACAAGGGAGTTAAGTACGGCGACGCCATCAAGGCCAACTTCACCGCGACCCTGACTGAAGGGGCCGGCAATAACAATGAAGCAGTGGATGAAACCCCAACCAGCAAGAAGACGGCTGACGAAATTACCGCTGCCTACCAAAACGGGACTGAAACTGGCCTCAAATACGAAAGCGTCAAGGTTGAAAAGATTCCTGGCATGACTGACGACATGGCCCGCGGTGTAGACGTGTCAACCTACCAGGCCATGCTTAAAGCCGGCGTTAAGTACTATGACTTTAACGGCAAAGAAGCTGACTTGTTCGATGTTTTGAAGGAAGCCGGGGTCAACTGGGTCCGCCTGCGTTTATGGAACAACCCTTACAACGCTGACGGCCAGGGCTACGGCGGCGGTAACACCGACGAAGAAAGCTTGATCAAGACTGCCTTGCAGGCTAAAAAGTACGGGATGAAGGTTCTCTTGGACTTCCACTACTCAGACTTCTGGGCCGACCCGGCCAAGCAGCTTCTGCCTAAGTCCTGGAAGAACCTGTCCAGTGCTGAATTGAATGAAGCTATTTCCCTTTACACCAAGAAGGTCTTGACCGATATGGAAAAGGCCGGGGTGGCTCCAGCCATGGTCCAGATCGGTAATGAAATCACCAAGGGGACCTTCGGCTATGATGCCGACCAATTGACTGGCGGCGACTGGAATAAGCTCTGGCAGAGCGACTACGGGACAACCGTTGCCCGCTACCTGGCTACCGCTGCTAAGGCGGTCAGAACTGCCAACAAGGACGCCAAGATCGCCGTTCAATTTGAATCACCAGACGTTGCCCGCTACCAGATGATCATGACTGTCTTGAAGAACAACGGCGTTGACTATGACTACTTGGGGACTTCCTACTACCCATTCTGGGGCAGCTCCAACAATAACCCAGACAACCTGCTGAAGGTGGAGCAGATGGCCCAAAAGGAATTCGGCAAGCGGGTAGTCGTCATGGAAACCAGCTGGCTGAACAATGTCAATGACTCAGACGGTACTAACAACAACATCGGCTATGCCCCAAGCGACTACGCGGTTGGCCCGCAAGGTCAGGTCGATGAAGTAACTGCCCTCTATAAGTCATTAGTTGCTGGCGGCGGTGTTGGTGCCTTCTACTGGGAACCAGCTCAAATCGCGGTCAGAGCTGGCTGGAACAGCTGGAACTACAACAAGCAGCTGGTCAACGTCTACGGGACCGGCTGGGCTTCCAAGTACGCGATCGGCTACGCTCCAGACAATGAAATGCACTATAATGGCAAGGAAACTTGGGGCGGGTCCACTTGGGACAACATGACCCTCTTTGATGACCATGGCTACCCACTTCAATCTCTGATGGTTTACAAGGGGATGCTGGAAGGTTACCAGTCAGCTGAAAATACGGCTTCTGCTGTTACGCCAAAATTGGCTGCTCTTTACGGGGCTGATCAATCAAGCCTTAAGACCGAAAACCAGTTGCAGGTGGGACAAGACTTAACTTTGACTAACTATCTGGATAAGACTGTTTCCAAGTACTTGAACGGGGTCAAGGGGACCAAGATCAGTGAAGCTTCTTTGAAGGAAATCTTCTCAGGCCTTACTGACAGCCTCAAGAGCGACCAGTTCAAGGACGCTGCCGGCAACAACTACCACTACGAATACTGGCTGCAAGGAAATACGTCTGCTGAAAAGCTGGCCAACTTCCTTAAGGCCAACGAAGGTGCAACTTACGGCAGCCCAATCACGGTCAACTACACGGCAACTTTGGTTAAGGACGAAAAGGTGATCGAAAAGGCAACTTCAACTGTTGAAGCAACTGCCACGACTGTTTGGGGCTTAGATAATGTTACTATTGACAGCCCGATGACTGTTGGGCAAAAGCTGTCAGCTGAAGACACTGCTTTGATCGAAAAGGCAGCTGGTCAATACCTGACTGGTGAAAAGGGGACGGAAATTTCTGCCGATAACTTTGCCAAAATTGCTGAAGCCGTAAATACTGGCATTGCTTCAAGCAAGGAATACCAAGTCAAGTTTACTGACGCAACCAGTGTCTATCACTATGTCTACTACCTTGATGGAGCGGACTTAGCAGCTTTGAACAAGGGGGCTAAGTACGGTGATCCAATCAAGATCAATGTTTCTGCTTCCTTGAAGTGGGTCAAGAACCTGTAAGAGCTAGTAAAAAGTAATATAAGCGCAAGAAAGCCCTGGCGATTGCCAGGGCTTTTTGCCATCGAGATGGAGCTTTGTGTGTTGTGAAAAAATAAGAAATTTAATGTAATGCAATGCTGGCTAAAGCGGTGTACCAGCAATTAGATAGAATTCAAATTCAAGGGAAAAAGGGAAGTGTCACGATTGCTTAATTATGCCGCTGGTGGGCAGGAATTACTGCCAGTTGACGGCGTGAGCGTCTGTAGCGGGTAAAGGCAAACAGAGCCAATGAAATCGTGAGTAATTGGGTAAACAGTTTCAGCATAGTTTTTGCCTCCTTTGCTTAGTAGCAAGTTCTTTTGAACTTGTACTGTAAGGATAACGGGCAAGCGTGGTCATTTGATGAACAGCTTGCTAAAAAAAGCTGTGGAAATGCTAAAGAAAAACTAAACGGCAGATCTTTATTGACCTGCCGTTTTTGTCTTTTTTTGCTAAGTTAGCTCTTACTGAAAGCTGGACTTAGTCACATATTGGCCGACGCCGACGATGTAGTACTTCTTGCCCTTGATTGACACGGCGCTGCCGTAAGTCTGCTTTTGGCTGTATTTCTTCAATACATAATTCTTGTAGCGGACAGCCTTACCCTTGGACTTCTTGTAGATATAAGCGTTCTTCTTCAAGGTCCGGGTAGTCCCGTCAACGTTTGAAGCAGAGATGAAGGAGTTGTAGCCGGTTTGGTAATACTTCTTATTCTTAATAGTCGTCCGGCCGAAGGTCAGGATTTTCTTGCCTTCAGCGACAGAAGAAGTTGTCTTCTTCAAGTCTTTGCTGTAAACGGCAGAGCTGTGCATGACCGTGATGTAGCGGCCGTCAGCTTTCAAAGCGCTGATGTACTGGTCAGTGCCCAGCTTATAGTACTTTTCCCCGCCCAAGATGGCGTAGGCGTAAGCGTAGACCTTTTGGCCCTTCTTGTAGCTGACATCTGTCTTTTCCAGGCTCTGGGTGTAAACATCAGCCGCGTTTTTCAAAGTGATGTAGCGGCCGTCAACGTCGGATGACTGAACATACTTGTTAGCAGTCTTGGAGATTTTATAGTATTTGACGTTTCCCCGGGTCAAAGTCCCGTAAGTGGTGATGCTTGTGCCAGCCTTGATGGCCTTGTCCTTGGTCTTCGCGCCATTTCTGTCGTAAACCGCCGCGGTCCGCTTGACGACTTTCTTAACTGTTTCTGAAGTCTCAGTAACCGTCTCGAAGGCTGAGCCAGGCAGGTCGCCAAAAGTGATGTTGCAGTATGATGGATCGCCATTGACGTTGATATTTGCGTTTTGCAGGCCGTTCTTGTAGGCAGAGCCGTCAAAGGTTAAGGTCTTCGTCTCACCAATCGCAACTTCATCATTGACCTGGACATAGTATTCGCCCTCGTCGTCAATATCATCTACGTCAATCGACACGGAAGCAATTTTATGGTTCTTGATCGTTACCGTGGCTGAAGGGAAAAAGTTGGAAGGAACATCAATGTTGTTGCCCAGGTTCTCTACAGTGACCATTACCGTGTAGCTGCCGTCCTTGTATTCTGTGCTGGTCTTGGTCTTACTTGCTGCCTGGATTGGAGCTGCCTGTGGAATCACGGACAAGGTGGCCGTGGCCAGTGACAGGGCAGTCACGATGGATTTGCTTAACTTTTTCATGCTTGAATCTTGTCTCCTAATTTATTGAACAATCTATTCTGGATATTAATTTATTATCGTCCTTCTTAAATTAAAAAACAATCAAAAAAGATTCTGCAAAAGCAGAACCTTTTTTAGTATATCCAGTTTTAGCGGAAGTTGGACTTAACCACGTATTGGCCAACTGAGATGATGTAGTACTTCTTGCCCTTGATGGTTACGGCGCTGCCGTAAGTCTTGCGGTGGCTGTTCTTCTTCAAGACGTACTTCTTGTAGCGAACTGCCTTGCCCTTGGACTTCTTGTAGATGTAGGCATTCTTCTTCAAAGTCCGGGTAGTCCCGTCAACGTTGGAAGCAACGATGAACTTGTTTTGACCAACTTGGTAGTACTTCTTCTTGTTGCTCAAAGTCGTCCGGCCGAAGGTCAAGATCTTCTTGCCTTCACCATATGAAGAGCCAGTCTTCTTCAAGTCCTTGCTGTAAACAGCCGCGCCGTGCTTGACAGTGATGTAGCGGCCGTCAGCGTTCAAAGCGCTGATGTACTTGTTAGTGCCAAGCTTGTAGTACTTTTCCCCGCCCAAGATAGCGTAGGCGTAAGCGTAAACCTTCTTGCCCTTCTTGTAGCTGGTCTTGGTCTTCTTCAAGTCCTTGGTGTAAACGGCAGCAGCGTTCTTTAAAGTAATGTAGCGGCCGTCAACGTTGGAAGCCTTGATGTACTTATTTTCAGTCTTGGAAACCTTGTAGTACTTAGTAGTACCCCGGGTCAAAGTGCCGTAAGTAGTAACAGTCTTGCCGGCCTTGATTGACTTGTACTTGGTCTTAGCACCGTCACGGTTGTAAACGGCTGAGGTCTTTTGTACCTTCTTCTTGACCACTGCTGAGGTTTCAGTAACGGTTACAGTTGCTGAACTTGGCAAAGCGCTGAAGACAACGTCAGCGCTGAACTTGCTGCCGTTGACCGTGAAAGTGGCGGTCTTAGTGCTGGTTTGGTAAGCACCGGCCGCGAAGGTGTAGGTTACGCTGCCGTCCTTGCCAGTGCTGGTCTTGGCCTTGGAACCGTTGATGGTCAGGTCGCTGTAGACCGGGCTGTCCTTGGCCAGGGTGAAGGACACTGAAGAAATCTTCTTGCTCTTGATCGTGACCTTAGCAGCGGCTGCCGTCAAAAAGCTGGCTTCAGTTGAATAAACCTTGCTGCCGCTGTCGTAGAAGCTGGCGGCTACAGTATAGCTGCCATTTACGTATTCCTTGCTGGTCTTGGTCTGAGTAGCTGCCTGGGCCGGAGCGGCTGCTTGTGGGATAACTGACAGGGTTGCGGTTGCCAGTGACAAGGCAGTCACGACAGACTTAGTTAATTTTCTCATTTTGCCTCCTAAGAATTCATGAAATATTCTTTGCACACTAGTTTATTATCGCCCTTATTTTATTAAAAAACAATAGAGCGCTTACCAAAAACTAGGTAAAAAGTGATATTAATTGAGCTGGCCGGTCAATGGTGCTAAAATCAAGCTAGAAAGTGAATATTAAGATAAGAATTCAGTGATTTGCTGTTTTACTTCTGAAAAGAGTAAGGGGGCGTGGCAATGACAAAGAGTCAAGCTAACAAGGCTTACCGCCGGGCACGCCGCAGCCGTCTGCTGATTTGTCCGAGCGGCAAGCGGGCCTTTAAGACGAAGTTCGATGCCGATCTGTTTCTTTATAAAGAAGAAGTGACCGTTCACCTTCGCGAAATCAACCATGAACACTGGCGGCCGATGCCGATTCGGGCTTACCGGTGCCCTTATTGCAAGAATTATCACGTAACTTCAATGTCGCTGGAGCGCTATGAGCAGCTGCACGGCAAAGAACGGGAGCGGACCTGATGGCCCGCTTTTTTCTTGCTTTTTGCTAAAATATTGGTAAAAGACTGGAGGAAAAAATGAGCCAACTCAATTCATACTTTTACGATATCGAATCTTTGACCAATGCCTTTACCCTGTCTTGCTACCGGCCAGACGACCAGCGGGTCGACATTTATTATATAGTCGATGATCCTGCTTTAAATGACGAAGACAGCCTGGACTTTAAGAAGGCTGCTGCCCAACGGATCCGGGAGAAGAACCAGAATTTTAAAGGAGAGATCTACTACTACAATCTCCGGACAAGCTCAGCTGCCGCCCGCCTGGCCCAGACCTTTGGCGTCTCAGATGCTCAGTATGTCAATGATCCCCAAGCCCCGTCCTCTTTTCCGGACCAGTTCCGCCCGGTCTGCGATACCGATAAAGGCTACCAGGAAGAAAAAGCGCCATACTTGCTGGGCTACAACTCCAGCAACTACGACTTAACCATGCTGGCTTATTACTTCACTAGAGCCTGGCAGCCTGGCGAAAACGGCAAGCGGGACAGATTTTCAGCCGTGACGGCCAGGGAGATGCGAGACTTTAACGATGAGCTCTTCAGCCGCTATATCGGCAACATGCGCCTGCGCCTCTGGCAGGATAAGACCATGGGCTTAGTTGCCAAAAATTTCCAAATGTCCGGCCGCCACATCGATGTGGCCCAGCTCAATGAGCGGCAAAGACGGGTTGGCCTCAAGCGGCTTTTGGGGATGTTGGGCTGGCAGATTCTGGAAAGTGACAAATTAAAGCCTGGCCAGGACTACTTGACCAGTCCCGAAGAACTGGCAGATCTCATTGCCTACAATGTCTCTGACGTGGTCAACTTGAAGGAGCTTTTCTGCCATCCTTACTACCAAGGGCAGTTTATTTTGAAAAAGGGCCTCCTGGGTCAGTATCCGGACTTGATCTACCAAGAAGACGGAAGCAGCTACAAGCCTAAAATCGGCCCGGAATTTGTCAGAAAAGACCGCTTGACCATTGATTCTACTTCCGCCAACTTTGCCCGCCGGACTATTTGCCCATATGGCCGCTTAAAAGACGACCGGGCCGTTTCATTTTTGTACCCGGCTGCCAGCGTGGCGGCAAAGACGGGGGAAAAGCAGAGAGACATTCTGGAAGAAAGCCGGGAATTTTTCTACAAGCTCTTTGAGGACGAAAACTTGCGCAAGAAGTTTGACCGGGTCTATGACTACTACAAGCAGTTTGCCGGCAAGAACTTCAACCCCTCAAAGGAATACCAGGAAGATTACGGCGACCAGGCCCTGCCGGTCAGCGACTTAAGTGAGGTTGAAGACGAAGACACCAACCTTTTCTACTACCAAAAAGATGGTCAGCCGTCGACTTGCTACATTACTTTCTCTGTCGGCGGCCTGCATGGGTCAGAGTACAATAAAGAGCTTTATTTAAAGGACCATGCCCTTTGGGAGAAAAAGCAGGCTGACCTGGCTTATGTGCAAAAGCTTTACCCGGATCCCCTGGACCTGCGTAAGGCCAGGGAAGTCACCCTGCCAGACGGCCGGGTGGAAAAGTACCAGACCTTCTTGACCACTAAGGCAACGATCAAGCTGATGGAGCAGACAGATCCGGCCGACCGGGGCCAGTTTTGGCGCGACTTCAGTCAAGATGAACCATCCGTTTTCAAAAAGCAGGGGGGCCGGGTCAGACTGGATGACCGCTACGCCTTTACTTCAAGCGACCTGACCAATCACGAAGACTTTACCTCCTACTATCCAAACATGCTCCGACGCTTGAATGCTTTTTACAATGACCGCTTAGGTGAAGACCGGTATACGGCAATCTTTGAAAGAAAGCAGGAACTGGACAAAAAGCGGACTGATCCCCAATACAGTGCAGAAGAGCGGCGGATGTTCAATATCGAAAGAGAAGGGACCAAGCTGATCTTAAACTCAGCTACCGGGGCCGCTGATCCTAGAGAAGGGCGGGTGCCGTCCTCCATTAGAATGAACAACCGAATCCGGTCCATGCGGATCATTGGCCAGCTCTTCACTTATATGATTGGCCAGGCCCAGACCTATGCCGGAGCCCGGATCGTGTCGACCAATACTGATGGCCTTTATTCAGTCTTAGATGCGGACTTAAACCGGAAGATTCTGGCTAAAGAAGCTGCTGAAATTGGGGTGGAGATTGTCCCGGAAGAACTCTACCTGGTCTCCAAAGACTCCAACAACCGCCTGGAAGCCAGCCCGGACTTGACCAAGGTCCTGTCAGCTTCAGGCAGCCTGGCCTGCCGGAAGGACACCAGCCCGACCAAGTCCCTGGCCCACCCGGCCATTATCGACTGGGCCCTTAGCCGCTATCTGCTGGAAAAAAGAACAGACCTGGCGGCGCATTTTGACCGTGACCTTGGCCGGCAGATTCTGGAGGAAGCCAAGGAAGCCTTCCCAGACCCGGCCCACCGGCTCAGAATGTTTCAAAATGTCCTTTCAGCCAACCACAGCAAGGAGCGGGCCAACTGCATTTTCGGCCGGGGGGATGCCGGCCAGCTTTTAATCTTGCAGCGCTACAACCGGGTTTTTATCTACCAAGACGGCCTGCCTAAGACGGTCCACCTGTATTCCGCCGCGGCTAAAAAGCTGACCCCGGCCATGCTGAACAAGCGCAAGAGAAGCGGGGAAGCCGTAATTCAGCATGATCAAGAAGCCCTGGCCGTTCTTAAGGCTAACGGCCTGGGAAACTTGGCCAAGGGCCGGGAGGCTGCCGTCCAGAAGATTCCTAATTTGTCACCTGACTGGTCCATGCACGTGGAAAACCGGGCGGTCAACCTGCTTGCAGCTGAAGAGCAGGAAGCAATTTTGAACTCGCTTGACTATGACAAGTACCTGGACCTGGTGGCCAGCGCTTATGAAAAGAACTGGCGGAATTTGACTGAATAAGGGCCAGTCTTATAAAATGGTTAGCGATGCTTTTTTAACAGATAAAAGAAACAGCAACTGACACAAAAAGTAGAATAGAAAGAAAAACTACAATACGGAGAGAATAAAAATGAGCAAAAAAATTATGGATGAAGCGGGGATCCGCCGGGCTCTGACCAGAATGAGCTACGAAATCGTAGAAAGAAACCAGGGGACGGAAAACCTGGTTTTAATCGGGATCAAGACCCGGGGCTGGTACCTGGCCCAAAGAATCGGCGACCGCCTGGCCAAGATCGAAGACAGCCAGCTGCCAGTCCTGTCTTTGGACATCTCCGCCTACCGCGACGACCTCAGCCGGGAAGAAAAGGCCAAGGCTATCGCCAGCTTTGACACTTCCTTTGACTTGACCGGCAAGACGGTCATTCTGGTTGACGATGTCCTTTACACCGGCCGGACCATCCGGGCAGCCCTTGACGCGATTATGGACCAGGGCCGGCCTGCTAAGATCGCTCTGGCTGTCTTGATCGACCGGGGCCACCGGGAACTGCCGATCCGGCCGGACTTCATCGGCAAGAACATCCCGACGGCGGCCAGCGAGGACGTCCAGGTCCAGGTCAGTGAAATCGACGGCGAAGACGCCGTAAAGATCAGCGAGGCATAAGATGGCTGAACAATACTTTACTGAAAATCCCACGGCCAGCCATGACGAGCACCATGTCAACTACCACCTTAACGGCATTAATTTGAACTTGACCACGGATGCCGGCGTTTTTTCCAAAAACCGGGTCGACTACGGCAGCGGGGTCTTGATTGAGCAGATGCTGGACCAGGATTTGCCAGGCGGCAATATCCTGGATGTCGGCTGCGGCTATGGCCCGATCGGCCTTTTTGCCGCTAAAAAGTGGCCAGACCGCCAAGTCGACATGGTTGACGTCAACGAGCGGGCTATGGATCTGGCCAGAAGAAACGCGGCGGCCAATGGGGCAGGCAACGTCAATATTTTTTCCTCAGACCGCTACCAAGAAGTTACTGGCCAATATGCCATGATCGTGACCAACCCGCCGATTAGGGCCGGCAAAGCCATCTGGTCCAGCATCTTGGCAGAAGCCAAGGACCACCTGTTAGAAGGCGGGATTTTGCTGGTCGTCATCCAGAAAAAGCAGGGGGCACCGAGCGCGAAAAAGCTGATGGCAGCATCTTTTGGCAACTGCGAAATCTTGACCCGGGACAAGGGCTACTACATTTTAAAGAGCGTGAAGAAATAATGTATTCAAGCGAAGAGAAAAAGACCTATATGGAGGCAGCCTTTGCTGAAGCGGAAAAGGCCCGCTTGCAAGATGAGGTTCCCATTGGGGCCGTTGTCGTGGGCCCAGACGGGCAGATCATCGGCCGGGGCTACAACCGGCGGGAGCTGGATGAAGACGGGACGGCTCATGCCGAAATCCTGGCCATTAAGGAAGCCTGCCAAAAGCTTGACTCCTGGCGCCTGATCGACTGCAGCCTCTTTGTTACCCTGGAGCCTTGCGCCATGTGCGCCGGAGCCATTATCAACTCCCGGATCAAGGAAGTCTACTTCGCGGCCATGGACCCCAAAGCCGGCGCTGCCGGCAGCGTGGTTGACCTCTTCAGCGTGGAAAAATTCAACCACCATCCCAAGGTCATCCGGGGTCTTTACAAAGACCAGGGAGCCCAGCTTTTGAAAGATTTCTTCCGGGAAATCCGCCGCAAGCAAAAATTGGCAAAAAAAGCCCAGGAAAATTGCCAAAAGGATTAGTTTAGGTTACAATATTGGTTGGGCAATGTTCGACCTCCGAAGCGTGTCAGGACCGGAAGGTAGCAGCACTAAGGTCGCTTGGGCATGTGCCCTTTATTTAGCAATTAACAGGCTCTTAGCTCTTCGGGGCTAGGAGCTTTTTCATTACGGGGAGAATGTATGGCTTATCAAGCTTTGTATCGCAAATGGCGCCCGCGCACCTTTGATGATGTGGTTGGGCAGGAAGCCATTACCGATACCCTCAAGAATTCACTTATCCGGGGCAAGGTCTCGCATGCCTTTCTTTTCGCCGGCCCGCGGGGGACGGGGAAGACCTCATGCGCCAAGATTTTTGCCAAGGCCTTGAACTGTCTGAACCTGCAAGAGGGCGAGCCCTGCAACGAGTGCAGCAACTGCCTGGCCGCAGACAAGGGGGCAATGCCGGACATCATCGAAATGGACGCGGCCTCAAACAACAGCGTTGACGAAATCCGCGACCTTTTAGACAAGGTCCACTATGCCCCAACTGAAGGCAAGTACAAGGTTTACATCATCGACGAAGTCCACATGCTGTCGATTTCGGCCTTCAACGCCCTTTTGAAGACTTTGGAAGAGCCGCCGGCCAGCGTCGTCTTCATTTTGGCGACAACTGAACTGCAGAAGGTGCCGGCCACCATCATCTCCAGAACCCAGCGCTACAACTTCAAGCGCTTCTCTAACGAGGCCATGGTCAAGCGGATGGAATACATCCTGGGCCAGGAAGGGGTCGAATACGAGGACAAGGCCTTAAAGGTCATCGCCCAGGTCGCTGACGGGGGGATGCGGGACGCCTTGAGTATTTTGGACCAGCTTCTTTCTTTTGAAAAAAGCTCAGTCCGCTACGAAGACGCCCTGGAGGTCACCGGCTTTGCCGCCCAGGAGCAAATTGAAAAGCTCCTTTTGGCCCTCTTAAACGGGGACAGCCAGCAGGCTCTGGACTTGGCCAAATCCGCCATTCAGGACGGGGCCAGTGCCCAGAACATCTTAAACGAAATCATCAGCCTGGCCGTCCAGGCCATGCTTTATGGCAAAACGGGGCAGGGGGAATTCCTGACGGAAGACTTTGCCCAGGAAATTGCCCAGCAAGGCCCAGGCCGCTTCAGTCAGATTATTGACCAGGCTAATGACGCCCTGGGCAGCCTCCGCTTTACCAACCAGCAGCAGATTCCTTTGGAGGTCTTTTTAGTCCAGGCCAGCCAGAAGCGGCAAAATAGCCAGGCAGGCCAGCAAGCCGCAACGCCTTCAGCCAGTGACCCGGCCTTAGAGCGGCAGGTCAAAGTCTTGAAAGAACAAGTCCACCAGCTAACCCAGCAGGTCCAGCAGTTGAGTCAGCGGCCAAGCCAGGGCTTCAGTCCCCGCCATGTCTTCCAGCTCAACCAGCAGCTCTACACGCAAAAGGGCGGGGCAACTGAAGTGGCCCAGCAGGCAGCTGAAAGGCAGCAACAAGCTGAAAATCTGCAGGCCGAGATCACCAGCAGCAAGGAAGAGATCTACGCGGTCTTAAGCCAGGCCACCAAGCCCGGCTTAGCCGAGGCCCGCAACCTCTGGGACCGGGACTTGCCAAGCATGCTGGCCGAACCAGCCAAGACGGTCTTGGGCTTTTTGCAGCCGATCGCGGCCAGCGACCGGGCAGTTCTTTTGTCCAGCCAGTCACGGGCCTGGCAGCTGGCCACAAATCCGCAGGAATTTTTAGCAACGCTGAAAGCTGACCTGGAGCAATTGACCAAGGAGAGCTGGACCATCGCCATCGTTGATGAAAAAGCATGGCCGAAGATCCGCCAGGACTTCATCAAAGAACACGCTAGCCAGCTTCGGGCCAAGGCCCAGCCGGCCCCGGCAGAAGAAGCAGCTCCTGAGCCGCCTTTGCCGGACCAGGCTCCGCCGGAAGATGATGCGGTCGTAAGCAAGGCAGAAGAACTTTTTGGCTCTCTGGCCCAGATCAAGGACTAATATTCGCCAAAAAACTTTTTTCGCGTTAAAATTAAGCAGATAAAAACGAAACAAAAAGGAGATTTTTTTCATGAGCAAGAGACCAGCTTTCCCAGGAATGGGCGGCATGAACATGCAGCAGATGATGAAGCAAGCCAAGAAGCTGCAGGAACAAATGGCCCAGGAACAGGAAAACATCACGACCCAGGAATTCACCGGCAAGGCAGCTGATGACATGGTAGTCGCCACTTTTACCGGCGACCGGACTTTAAAGAGCTTGTCCATCAAGCCGGAAGCTATTGACCCGGATGACCCGGACATGCTGGAAGATCTGGTCATCGACGCCGTCAACAAGGGCTTGAAGCAGATCGACCAGGCAACCCAGCAGAGCCTGGGCAAGTACACGAAAGGCTTGATGTAATTTGCAATACCCACTGCCAATTGCCCGCTTGATCGATTCCTTCATGAAACTGCCGGGCATCGGTGAAAAGACGGCGACCCGCCTGGCCTTTTACGCCATGGACATGCCTAAAGAAGACGTGGACGAATTCGCTCAGTCTTTAGTTGACGTTAAGGAAAAACTGCGTCAGTGCTCAATCTGCGGCAACATCACCGAGCAGGACCCTTGCGCCATCTGCAGCAATCCTGCCCGGGACCGGTCAACCATCATGGTGGTTGAAGAAGCCAAGGACGTGATGGCCTTTGAAAACATGGGCGAATATGACGGCCTCTACCATGTCCTGCACGGGGTCTTGTCCCCGATGGACGGGATCGGGCCGGAGCAGATCAATATCAAGTCCTTGATCGTCCGCCTGCAGAAAAACGATGACGCCAAAGAAGTCATCCTGGCCCTTAATTCCACCCCTGAAGGGGAGTCAACGGCCATGTACATCTCCCGCTTGATCAAGCCGGCTGGCCTTAAGGTCACCCGCCTGGCCGCGGGGCTGGCGGTCGGCTCAGACATTGAGTACGCCAACTTGATCACTTTGAAGCGGGCAGTTCAAGGAAGAACGGAGCTATAGCATGAATAAGCACAGCGACAAAATCAAGCAAGCAGAAGATGAGAAGCTGATGGCTTTGGTGGAAAAGCTGCAGCAGGAAATCAGCCTCAGCAAGGGCCTGGACAACACGACCCTGGACATGTCTGACGACAATATCGTGGCGGACAAGATTTTAAGAGCTGAGTATGCCTTTTTATACGATGAGGCTCGCTACCGCCATGCTTCATATACCGGCGTCACCAACGCCATTTCCCAATAGAAGCGTATTAATCCCTCAATTTCGGGGGATTATTTTTTTGCAATTTTTACCTACTAGATTTAGTGGGAAGTTAACTCTGTAAATACTAGCCTTAGTTCTGTAAAATAGATAGTTAGGAGGCAAGAACAAATGCAAGGTTACTTTATCACTTTTGAAGGTCCCGACGGCGCCGGCAAAACGACAGTGATCAATGAAGTCGTCAAGGCCATCAAGGGCCAGTGCAAGCGGGAGATTTTGGTAACGCGGGAGCCAGGCGGGTCAAAAATTGCTGAAAAAATCCGCGACATCATCCTGGACCCGGCCAACACCGAAATGAACGCCAAGACCGAGGCCCTGCTCTACGCGGCCAGCCGGTCCCAGCACGTCAGCGAGATCATCAATCCCGCTTTAAAGCGGGGAGACCTGGTCATCTCCGACCGCTTCGTCGACTCTTCTTTGGCCTACCAGGGCCAGGGGCGGGGACTGGGGATTGATGAAGTAGCCCAGATCAATGCCTTTGCCACCGGCCACTTGGAGCCGGACCTGACCATCTTTTTGGATTTGGACCCGGCCCAGGGCCTGGCCAGAATCGCCAAGGCCCGGTCAGGCAGTGAAGACCGGCTGGAACAAGAGAAGCTGGACTTCCATGAAAAGGTCTACCAGGGCTACCAGAAAGTCAATCAAAAACAACCGGACCGGATAAAAGTGGTCGACGCGAGTCAAGATTTGCCGCAAGTCGTGGCTGCAAGTGTTAAACTGGTGAAAAGCAGATTTCCAGAATTGTTTTAGGGGGGATCAAGATGAAACTGATCATTGCCATTGTCCAGTCTGAAGACGCCAAGCGCCTGCAGGCAGCTTTTGTCGACAACAATGTCGGCGCCACTAAACTGGCGTCAACGGGCGGCTTTTTGCGTGAAGGCAACACCACCTTCTTGCTTGGGGTGGAAGATGAAGACGTTGAAGACGTTTTAAAGCTGATCGAAGAGCATTCCCAAACCAGAGAAGAAACGATCAACCCTGGCCTGCACCCAGGCATTTCCTTCGAGCAGCCGATTGAACCGGTCAACATCACGGTCGGCGGCGCGACGGTCTTCGTCTTGCCGGTTGACCAGTTCCTCCACTTTTAATGCTGGATTTAAAGCAAATTGGCGGGGCCGAATCCCGGCAGCTCAAGCAAGCCCAGGACCGGGGGCAGCTGTCGCATGCCTACCTGCTCTTGTCAAGCGATGAGGGGGAAGCCTTAAACACTGCCTACTGGCTGATCTGCTACGTGAACTGCACGGGCGAAGAGAAGCCGGACGGAACCTGCCCGGCTTGCCGGCGGATTCTGGAAGGCAACCACCCGGACGTCTTTTTGATCGATACAGAAGAAAACAAGCAGTCGATCGCGATTGATCAGATCCGGCCACTTAAGCAGGAATTAGCCAAAAGCCCCTTGGAAGGCGACCGGCGCTACTTCGTGATCAACCATGCCCAGAAGCTGACCCTGCCGGCCGCAAACGCCCTGCTCAACCTGCTGGAAGAGCCAGCTGCTCCGGTAGTCACTTTTTTGATTGCCAATAATGGCGGGCAGATTCTGCCGACGATCAAGTCCAGGACTCAGATCATCAATTTCAGCCAGCAGGCAGCTTCCAGCAAAGACAGGCTCCTTTTGGCCAATGGCATGAGCCAGGAAGAAGTTGACCAGGTTAAAAGCAGCCAGGAGATCGACCAGGCGGTCAAATACTTTTACCAGGAACTCCGCGAGCATGACTCTTTGGCCATCGTGTCTGCCCACCAGCTGGCGGGCTTGGTTAAAAAGCAAAAGCAGGGGACCAAGGCCTGGGAAAAGTATGTCTGGATTTTGCTCAAGAAATGGGGCGAAAAGGACCTGGCAAAGGGTGACTACCAGGAAGCAGCAGATTTTTTGGCAGACTTAATGCAGGTTGACCGGATGCGGCAGAGCAATGTCGGCTTTTTGAACAATTTGGACTATTTGGCCTTAAAGTGGCAGCAGTAAAGGCAGGTAAGGAAAGTGGACCCATATACTAAATTGCAGCAGCTGCAGCAGCAGATGGAACGCATGCTTAAGAGCATGGACTCCCTGCAGCAGGAGGTGCTGGAGAGCTTGAAGGAAAATACCGAGCTCAAGGTTGAAAACCAGCTTTTGCGCGAGAAGCTGGACAAATTGACTGTTAAAGAACACGAAGGCAAGAGCCAGAGCGGGATGGCCATGCTCAAGCAGATCTACCAGTCTGGCTACCATATTTGCAACATGTACTACGG
Source organism: Lactobacillus sp. WILCCON 0059 (assembly GCF_057197985.1). Classification (NCBI taxonomy): domain Bacteria; kingdom Bacillati; phylum Bacillota; class Bacilli; order Lactobacillales; family Lactobacillaceae; genus Lactobacillus; species Lactobacillus sp. WILCCON 0059. The sequence continues at coordinate 1,742,496 of NZ_JBUBHN010000001.1, read as the reverse complement.
GACCCACCGTGATCCCAGCGCGGACTGCATGTTTTGCCTGGATATTTTGGATAATTTTGGAAAGAAGTCGGTGCACAAATAATGCAAACGCAACACAGCTACGCGGATGACCAGCAGGGCAAGCTCTATTTGGTGCCTACGCCCATCGGCAACCTGGAAGACATTACGATCCGGGCCAAGCGGATTCTGGAAGAGGCTGACTACATTGCCGCCGAAGACACCAGAACCAGCGGCATCATGCTGGACCGGCTGGGCATTCACAACAAAATGGTGGCCTTTCACAAGTTCAACTCAAAAGAAAAGGCGCCTGAACTGGTCAAGTTGATGCAGGATGGGGCCACAATCGCCGAGATCAGCGATGCCGGCATGCCGGTGATTTCCGATCCCGGCTATATTTTGGTCCAGGAATGCATTAAAAACAATGTTCCAGTCGTTCCCCTGCCAGGCCCGTCGGCTTTTGCCACGGCCTTGATCGCTTCCGGTTTTGACGGGCAGCCTTTTACCTACTACGGCTTTTTGCCCCGCAAGGCCAGCCAGCAGCGGCCATTTTTAGAAGAAATCAATGCTTCAAGAGCTACCTCAATTTTTTATGAGGCACCTCACCGGCTCTTGAAGACTCTGGAACAGATGGCGGAAGTAATTCCTGGCAGCCGGCAGATCGTCTGCGCCAGAGAACTGACCAAGATTCATGAAGAATTCGTCCGCGGCAGCTTGGAAGAAGTCATCCAGCACTTTAAGGAAGTTGATCCCAGAGGCGAGTTCGTCGTTTTGGTATCGCCAAATACGGAAGAAAAGACCCTGGACTGGACTGACCTGGTAGACATGGTAAAAGAACAGGTAGACCAGGGCGTTTCTAAAAAGGATGCCATCAAGCAGGTGGCCAAGAGCCAGGGAGTTTCTAAAAACGAGCTCTATGACCGCTATCACCAAGAGGGGGCAAAATGAGATATTACAAGGATTACCAGCTGGAATACGCTGACTGCGGGGAAAGCGGCCAGCTGAAATTGCCCAGAATGATCGACCTGATGATGGAAACGTCTGAAGGCCAGCTGGCGCCTACTTTAGGCGGAGCTGACGCTATGAAAAAGCGGGGAATGGGCTGGGTAGTCACCCAGTACGAATTTGAATTTACGGACCTGCCCCGGGCCAGGCAAAAGGTCAAGGTTTGGACTGAAGCGGTTGGCTACAACCGTTTTTTGTCCTACCGGGACTTCGGCATCGAGGACGAAGCAGGGAATGACCTGGTCATCGCCCACAGCCAGTGGATTTTGTTTGATTTACAGACCAGAAAGCTTTTGCCTAGCGATGAAAAAATCGCCGGGCAGCTGGGAGCACCCCTTTTGGCCAAGATGCCCCGCTTCAAGAAACTGCGGCCAAAAGAGGAATATTCAGACGAAAAGATCTACCGGGCCTACTACTATGACCTGGATTCCAACCACCACGTCAACAATGCCCACTACCTGGACTGGATCGTCGACAGTCTGCCGCGGGATTTTGTCAACAGCCATGAGCCAAAAGAGCTGGCCATTAAGTTTGAGAAGGAAATCAAATACGGCGATGAAGTTGCCTGCCAGGTTATGCAGGAAACAGAAGACAGCGCTGTCAAGACCTGTCACGCCATTACTAGGCAAGGTGAAGTTATGGCACTTTGTGAGGTAAACTGGCAAAAAATGTGTTTTAATAGAGACTGATTCAGTTGTTTTTGTTAAGCCATTTTTTAGGAGGACAGTCTTGTGAAAAGTGAATCAAAAGTAAGCAGCAAGCTGGAGCTGCGGGAGCTGGTCTTGCTGGCCATGGTTATCGCCATCAAGGTGGTTTTAGAGCAGTTTAAGGTTGGGGATGCTACCTTGCAGGTGGGCCTTGGCTTTATCGGCAGCGTCATGCTGGGCTACTTGTTCGGGCCTTGGTGGGGCTTTGCCGGCGGTGCCTTGAGCGACTTGGTATCATCCGCGATTTTTGGCAACCTGGGCGGCTTCTTTATTGGTTATACCTTGACCGCTGCTTTGGGGCCGATGATCTACGGTTTCTTCTTGTACAAAAAGCCCGTTCAAGTTTGGCGGGTCATTGCATCCGTGATCTGCGTCACTGTGATCTGCAACATCGGTTTGAACACCCTTTGGGTCAGCATGATGTATGGTGCCAACTTCATGACAGCCTTGTCCAGCCGGATCCTCAAGGAAATGATCACCCCGTGGATTCAGATGGTTGTGGTTTGGTTTGTCCTGGAAGCCTTATCCCGGGTCAAGCTGAGTAGAAAGTTTTAGGAAATAAAAGTTAGAGAATGAAGATTTTAAGCATTTCGACGGCAACGAGCGATTTGAGCGTTGCCTTGAATGAAGATGACCAAGTGGTCAGCGAAAAGATCGAGGAAAACCAGCGCAACCACAGCGTTGACCTTGATCCAGACATCGCCAGCCTGCTGAAAGAAAACGGTCTGGCGCTAAAAGATATCGACCGTTTCGCGGTAGCGATCGGGCCTGGTTCTTATACCGGCCTCAGAGTTGGTTTGACCACGGCTAAGATGTTTGCCAGCATTTTGAAGAAAGAGCTGGTCGGGGTCTCAACCTTGCAGGCTCTTGCTCAGAACTTTGCCGGTGAAGATGCCTTGGTTGTGGCGGCATTGGACGCCAGAAACAAGAACTTTTTTGCCGGGGCCTACCGGGGCCGGGAAGCAGTGCTTGCTGACGGCCACTACCACTTAAGTGAACTCTTAAAGCAAGTAGCGGCTCTGCCTGACCAAAAGGTAATTTTTGTCGGCAGCGACTTCAGCAAGTACCAGGAAGAAATCGCGGCAGGTCTGGCCGACAAGGACTTGCGCCTGGCTGAAGGGCAGGAAAACCTTCTGCATGCCAGTGCCATTGGCCGCCTGGCGGTAGATTCCCCGGTCCTTGATCCGGATCAGGCCGTGCCGAACTACTTGCGCCGGACGCAGGCTGAGTACGACTGGGCCAAGAAGACCGGCCAGGAATTTGAAGCAGACAGTGCATACGTAGAAGAAGTTTAGACTTATGGGACTATTCTTTAAAGCTGACCTGGTGCAGTTCGCCCCCCGGGCAATCAGCATCAGCGGCCATGAATACTGCTTAAAAAAAGCGGAGGCTGGCGAACTTGCCCGCCTCCTTTTGCTGGAAAAAGAAGTTTACGCCGGCCGCCTGCCCTGGGACGAGGAAGTTTTTGCTGAAGAGCTGCGCCGCCGGGATTCCCTCTACCTGCTTTTGCTTGAGGGTGAGTTTTTGGCCGGGGCCATCGGCTGCCGCTTCAGTTTATCTAAAGCCCACATTACCTTTTTGGCGGTGGTGCCCAAAGAGCAAGGGCAGGGGATCGGGAGCTACCTGGTGCAGACGGTTTTAGACCTGGCTAGGTCTGCCGACCTCAAGGCGGTTACTTTGGAAGTGCGGGTCGAAAACAGGAAGGCCCAGGAACTTTACCGCCGGCTTGGCTTTGAAGACAATTTTGTCCGCAAGAACTACTACAACAATGATGACCGTCCTGACAGCGACGGTTTGAACATGATCTGCCATCTAAGAAAGAAGAACTGACTGTGAAGGAAAAGAAAGACATTCGCATTTTAGCTTTTGAAAGCTCCTGTGACGAGACTTCGACTGCCGTGGTCAAGAACGGGTCAGAGATCGAAAGCTTGATTGTGGCCACCCAAATCAAGAGCCATGCCCGCTTCGGCGGGGTCGTGCCGGAAGTGGCCAGTCGCCACCATATCGAAGTGATTACCCAGATTACCCGGGAAGCCCTGGAAGAAGCCAAGGTCAGCTGGGAAGATTTGGACGCCATCGCCGTGACCCACGGCCCTGGCCTGGTCGGGGCACTTTTGATCGGGATCAACGCGGCCAAGGCGGCTTCCATGGCTACTGGCCTGCCGCTCATCGGGGTTGACCACATCATGGGCCACATTTCAGCTGCCCAGCTGGTTGAACCAATTGAGTACCCGGCCCTGGCCCTGCAGGTTTCCGGTGGCCACACTGAAATTGTTTTGCTGAAAGACCCGACCCACTTTGAAATCGTGGGCGACACCCGCGACGACGCGGCCGGGGAAGCTTATGACAAGATCGGCCGGGTCCTGGGGGTCAACTACCCGGCCGGCAAGACGATCGACCAGTGGGCTCACCAGGGCAAGGACACTTTTGGCTTCCCTAGAGCCATGATTGATGAAGACAATTACGACTTCTCTTTCTCAGGCCTGAAGAGTGCCTTTATCAATACCTGCCACCATGCTGATCAATTGGGGCAAGAATTGGATAAGTATGACCTGGCGGCCAGCTTCCAGGCGGCCGTGGTGGACGTTTTGGCTGAAAAGACCATGCGGGCCATCCGGCAGTACCAGCCGAAGACCTTCATCATGGGGGGCGGGGTTGCCGCCAACCTGGGCTTAAGAGAACGGATGAACAAGGAAATCGCCGCTTTGGAAAAGGCACCGAAGGTTGTCCTGCCGCCGCTTAAGCTCTGCGGGGACAACGCGGCCATGATCGGGGCTGCCGCTTACAACCAGTACCTGGCCGGCGACTTTGCCGACCTGACCTTGGACGCGGACCCGTCAATGGAACTGCCTTACGCCGAGGAATACAAGTAAAGAGCAAAATAAAATGCAGACAAAAAGCAAGTCCAGAAACGGACTTGCTTTTACTTTGTCTAAAATTAAAATTCTTCCAAGGCCAGGGAGGCATCTTCCCAGGCCTGGGTAACTTGGCTGATCTTTTCCTGGACAGCAGTCAAGTCTTCCTGCAGAGGCCCCAGCTTGCTGAAGTCGGCAGCGATAGCCGGGTCAGCCATGGCCTGCTGGATCTCTTGTTCCTTGGCCTCCAGCTTTTCCAGGTCTTTTTCCGCCTGGGCGACCTGCCGCTCCAGTTTCCGCTTTTCAGAGTCCCGCTTTTTCTGCTCCTGGTAGGAGAGCTTGTTTTCGCTGACTGCCTTGATGGTTGTCGTTTCTTCAGCAGCAGCTTCTTGGGCGGCGGCTTCTTCCTTGGCCTTTTCGTTCAAGTAGTAAGTGTAGTTGCCTTCATAGATCTTGGCGTGGCCGTCTTTAGCAACGACGATCTTGTTGGCTAGTTCGTTGATGAAGTAGCGGTCGTGGGAAACGAAGAGGAGGGTGCCGTCGTAATCGTCCAAAGCTTTTTCCAAAACTTCCTTGGCGTCCAGGTCCAAGTGGTTGGTTGGTTCGTCCATCAAAAGGAAGTTGTTGTGCTCCATGGACAAGACGGTCAGGGTCAAGCGGGCTCTTTGCCCCCCGGACAGCTGGCTGACCTGCTTGTCGATATCTTTGGCCGTGAACAAAAAGCTGGCCAGGATCGACCGGATGTCTTTTTCGTTCATGTCCTTGTGCCGGTCCCAAATGGTGTCGATCACGGTCTTAGAGTAGTCCAAGCCCTGCAGTTCCTGGTCATAGTAGCCAATGTCCAGGCTGGCCCCATACTTGATGGTCCCGCTCTTAACCGGCAGCTGCTTCATGACGGTCTTTAAAAGGGTGGACTTGCCGATCCCGTTTTGCCCAATGATGGCCACCCGGTCGCCCTTGTTGATCTGGAAGGAGATGTCTTTAAGCATGGTCTTGTCTGGATAGCCAACGGCCAGGTCCTTCAAGATCAAGACTTCCTTGCCGGATGGCCGGGCGCTGTCAAACTTGATCCGGACTTTTGACTTGTGCTTTGGCGGGTCGACCAGTTCCATCTTCTCCAGGGCCTTGCGCCGGCTTTGGGCCTGCTTGGTAGTGGAGGCGCGGACGATGTTCTTTTGGATGAACTCTTCCTCGCGCTTGATTTCTTCCTGCTGCTTTTCATAAGCGGCTTCCTGCTGCTGGTCGCGGAGTTCTCTCTGGGCTAAGTACTGGCTGTAGTTGCCTTTAAAGACAGTCAGCTGGCCATGCTGGAGTTCAAAAATCTGCGTGGCCAGGTGGTCTAAGAAGTACTGGTCGTGGGAAACCGTCAGGATGGCACCTGGATAGTTCTTAAGGAAGGCTTCCAGCCAGTCCAAAGTATCCAGGTCCAAGTAGTTGGTCGGTTCGTCCAAAAGCAGGAGCGGGGGCTTCTTCAAAAGCAGCTTGACGAAGCTGAGCCGGGTCTTTTCCCCGCCGGACAGGCTGGCAATCTGCTTATTCCAGGTCGCTTCCGGGAAGTTGAAGCCGTTGAGCATGCTCTTGATTTCGGCTTGATAAGTGTAGCCGCCGGCTTGTTCAAAATTGTACTGGGCCTGGTCCAGGCGGCGGAGAAGCTCCTCGTCTTCCGGGTGGTCGGCGATGGCATACTGCAGCTTTTCCAGCTGCTGGCCCTGGTCGATCAAGGGCTGGAAGACCGTCAGCATCTCTTCCCAGATCGACTTCTTTTCGTCAAAGTCGTGCTCCTGGGCGATGTAGCCGAGTTCGATCCCCTTGTTGACGGTAAATTCGCCCTGGCTGGCCTCCTGGCGGCCGGTCATGATCTTTAAAAGGGTCGTTTTCCCGGCCCCGTTTGGCCCGACCAGACCGATCCGGGCATTGTTTTCAATTGAAAAGTTAACCTTGCTGAATATAGGAGCAGCCCCAAAGCGTTGCTCCAAATTGTGTCCTTGTGCTATTATCATATTTTTTCACCTTGAAACATTGTACCATGCAAAGGCCCGGCTGACGGCTTTGGCAATGATTTTCAGCAGATTTTTCCTTTCTTTCCCAGCTTTAAAAAGAGCCAGGCTCCTTCAATTGATTTGTGAAAAAATTCGATGAAAAGGATTTTATGGCAAATATTGTGAAAATACGACTTGCCAAAGACTAGTAAAAGCGGGTATCATAATAGATGATTGATTACAGATTCACATTCACAAATAACTAATCAGACGGAGGCATCTTTTATGAACAACAAATTTAGAATTCCCAAGGCTACTGCCAAAAGATTGCCGCTATATTACCGCTACTTGCTTCTTTTGAATGATGAAGGCAAAGACAAGGTTTCTTCAACTGAACTGGCTGAAGCCGTCCAAGTCGACAGCGCTTCAATCCGCCGGGACTTTTCCTACTTCGGCGCCCTGGGCAAGCGGGGCTACGGCTATGACGTCAAGAACCTGCTCAGCTTCTTTAAGAAGATCCTCAACCAGGACACTTTGACCAACGTTGCCCTGGTCGGGGTCGGCAACCTGGGCCACGCTCTTTTGAACTACAACTTCAAGCGCAGCAACAATATCAGAATTTCCTGCGCCTTTGACATCAACCCGGAAATCACTGGCAAGATCACCCAAGGGGTGCCGGTCTACTCAATGGATGAAATGAAGCAGCAGATCGCTGACCAGCAGATCCGGATCGCCATCTTGACCGTTCCCCAGGCTACGGCCCAGAAGACGGCTGATGAAATGATTGAAGCCGGGATCAAGGGGATCATGAACTTTACCCCAATCCGCCTGTCAGCTCCAAATGGGGTCCGGATCCAAAACGTCGACCTGGCTACCGAATTGCAGACCTTGATCTACTTCCTCGACTCTGACGAAATGATCAAAAAGCAGCTGGAAGAGCGGAAGAAGGCCATGGACAACACGAATAAATAAGGAAAACAGCACTTTTTAGCACTCTCGCCTAAAAAGTGCTATTTTTCTCTTGCCTTTTTTGGAAAAAGGGATTATTATCATAGTTGTAAGTTAGCACTTGATCAAGATGAGTGCTAAAGAATTTCTAAAGACAATTAATTTCAGGAGGGAATAACGTGTTACAACCAATTGGAGATCGCGTGATCGTTGAAGTTAAAGAAGCTGAAGAACAAACCGTTGGTGGCATCGTACTTGCTTCCAACGCTAAGGAAAAGCCAACTCAAGGCAAGGTTGTTGCCGTAGGCGGCGGCCTGTACGCTGAAGATGGCAGCAAGCTTCCTATGACCGTCCAAGAGGGCGATGAAGTTTTATACGATAAGTATTCTGGCACCAAGGTCAAGTACGAAGGCAAGGAATACTTAGTCCTTCATGAAAAAGACATTTTGGCAATCGTTAAGTAATTTAAGGAGTGCAAATTAAAAAATGGCAAAAGACATTAAGTTTTCAGAAGACGCAAGACGTTCACTTTTAAACGGGGTTGACAAGCTGGCCAACACGGTCAAGACGACTTTGGGGCCTAAGGGCAGAAACGTCGTTTTGGAACAAAGCTACGGCAACCCAACGATTACCAACGACGGCGTGACGATCGCCAAGGCAATTGAACTGGAAGACCACTACGAAAACATGGGGGCCAAGCTGGTGGCTGAAGCTGCTTCAAAGACCAACGACATCGCCGGTGACGGTACGACCACTGCCACTGTTTTGACCCAAGCTATCGTGCAAGAAGGCATGAAGAACGTGGTTGCCGGTGCCAACCCAGTTGGCATCCGCCGCGGGATCGAAAAGGCTACCCAAGCAGCCGTTGACCAATTGCACAAGAACAGCCACGAAGTTTCCAGCCGGGACCAAATCGCCCAAGTTGCTTCAATTTCAAGTGCTTCAAAGGAAATCGGTGACTTGATCGCTGAAGCCATGGAAAAGGTCGGCAACGACGGCGTCATCACTATTGAAGACTCTCGCGGGATTGAAACTGAACTGAGCGTGGTTGAAGGGATGCAATTCGACCGCGGCTACCTGTCCCAATACATGGTAACTGACAACGACAAGATGGAAGCGGACTTGGATAACCCATACATCTTGATCACTGACAAGAAGATTTCCAACATCCAAGACATCTTGCCAATGCTGCAAGAAATCGTGCAACAAGGCCGCGCTCTCTTGATCATCGCTGACGACGTGACTGGCGAAGCTTTGCCAACTCTTGTTTTGAACAAGATCCGCGGTACCTTCAACGTTGTTGCGGTTAAGGCTCCTGGCTTTGGTGACCGCCGCAAGGAACAACTGGCTGACATCGCTGCTTTGACTGGCGGTACGGTTATTTCTGAAGACCTGGGCCTGGAACTCAAGGACACCCAGCTCAGCCAATTGGGTCAAGCCCGCCGGGTAACCATCACCAAGGACTCAACTACTATCGTTGACGGCTCTGGTGACAAGGAAGCCATCCAAGAACGAGTTGACACCATCAGAAAGCAAATCGAAGACACGACTTCAGACTTTGACAAGAAGAAGCTGCAAGAACGTCTGGCCAAGCTGGCTGGCGGCGTAGCCGTAATCCACGTCGGCGCTGCTACTGAAACTGAACTCAAGGAACGCCGCTACCGGGTAGAAGACGCCTTGAACGCTACCCGCGCAGCTGTTGACGAAGGCTACGTAGCTGGTGGTGGTACTGCCTTGGTCAACGTTGAAGAAGCCGTTAAGGCAACCAAGGGTGACACTGCTGATGAACAAACCGGGATCAACATCGTGGCCCGGGCCTTGACCGCTCCAGTTCGCCAAATCGCTGAAAACGCCGGTAAAGAAGGCTCAGTCATTGTTGACCACCTGCGCAAGGCTGACCCGGAAGTCGGCTACAACGCTGCTGAAGACAAGTATGTCAACATGATCGACGAAGGGATCATCGACCCAACCAAGGTGACCCGGTCAGCTCTGCAAAACGCCGCTTCAATCGCTGGTCTTTTGCTGACCACTGAAGCAGTTGTGGCAGAAATTCCTGAAGACAAGCCTGAAGCAGCCCCTGCTCAACCAGGCATGATGTAAAATACTGAAATTTAACACACACAAGAATTACTGTAAGAAGGGTCCAGCTCAAAGCTGGGCTCTTTTTGCGTGCAAGACAGGGCAAGCAGGCCGGTGAAATGCTGTATAATTGAAAGCATACGATAAGCGAGGGAGTTTTTATGCCAAGAAAAGCCACGACTCCAATGATGGAGCAATATTACCAAATTAAAGACCAGTACCCGGATGCCTTTCTCTTCTACCGGGTGGGGGACTTTTATGAACTGTATGAAGATGATGCCGTCAAGGGATCACAGATTTTGGAACTGACTTTGACCCACCGGTCAAACAAGTCGGAAAACCCGATTCCCATGGCCGGGGTTCCTCATATGGCGGTTGATTCTTACGTCAACACTTTAGTGGAAAAAGGCTACAAAGTGGCCATCTGTGAGCAATTGGAAGACCCGAAGAAGGCCAAGGGGATGGTCAAGCGGGGGATCATCCAGCTGGTTACCCCCGGTACTAAAATGGCCCAGGGGCCAGACGACAGCCAGGAAAGCAACTACTTGACCAGTGTCGTCGAAAAGGCTGGCGGCTACGGCCTGGCTTACAGCGACCTGTCGACCGGGGAGATTTTTGCCACCCACGTCAAGCACTACACGGAAGTGGTCAATGAACTCTTGTCTTTGCGAACCCGGGAAGTCGTTTTTGCTGGCAACCTTAGCGCCAGCGACCGGGACAGCTTGCAAAAGGCCAATATCACCGTGTCTGAACCGGCTGAGCTGGAGGGAGAGCACGCGGAAATTTCCTACGTCCAGCAGAAACTGACTGATTCTTTGGAAAAAGCTGCCGTCCGCCAGCTGGTTGTCTACCTGTTGGCCACGCAGAAGCGGAGCCTGGCCCACCTGCAGGTGGCGGAAAGCTTTGAAATCGGCCAGTATTTGCAGATGGCCAACACCGTCCAGCGGAATCTGGAACTGACCCAGTCAGCCACGACTGGCAAGAAGCAGGGGTCACTTTTCTGGGTTTTGGACAAGACCACCACGGCCATGGGGGGCCGGCTTTTAAAGCAGTGGCTGAGCCGGCCGCTTTTGTCTTTAGACCGGATCACCCAGCGCCAGCAGATGGTTCAAGCCCTTTTGGACGACTACTTTACCAGGGAAAACATCGTTGACTCTTTAAAGGGAGTCTACGACCTGGAGCGGTTAAGCGGCCGGGTGGCTTTTGGCAATGTCAACCCCCGTGAGCTTTTGCAACTGGCGAAAAGCCTGGAGGCGGCCAAGCCGATCATCCAGGCCTTAGCCGAATCGGGCAATCCGGACCTGGAAAAATACGGGCAAGGCATTGATCCGCAGAGCGAACTTGCTGAAAGCATCACTAATTGCTTAGTTGACCAGCCGCCGATTTCCGCTAAAGATGGTGGCATTATCCGGGCCGGGGTCAGCGAGGACCTGGACAAGTACAGGGAAGCCATGAATGGCGGGAAAAAGTGGCTGGCCCAGATGGAAATGGAAGAGCGGCAAAGAACTGGGATCGATAATCTGAAGATCGGCTACAACCGGGTCTTTGGCTACTTCATCCAAGTAAGCAAGGGCAATGTCTCTAAAGTGCCCCAGGACCGCTACACCAGAAAGCAGACCTTGACCAATGCCGAGCGCTACATCACTCCGGAATTAAAAGAACACGAGAACTTGATCCTGGAAGCTGAGAGCCGGTCAACCGACCTGGAATATGAGCTCTTCAGTCAGCTGAGAGAGGCTGTCAAGGCCCATATCCCGGCCTTGCAGGAACTGGGCCGGAAGCTGGCCGCCCTGGACGTTTTCGTGGCCTTTGCCCAGGATGCAGAAGAGAAAAATTACTGCCGGCCAAGTTTTTCCAGCAAAAACGAAATTGCCGTTAAAAACGGCCGCCACCCGGTCGTTGAGGCAGTTTTGCCAGCGGGCTCCTACATCCCTAACGACCTGGTCATGGATGAAGACACCAGCATCTACCTCATTACTGGGCCAAACATGTCCGGGAAGAGCACCTACATGCGGCAGCTGGCCTTGATCGCCATCATGGCCCAGATTGGTTCCTTTGTGCCGGCAGACAGCGCCGTGCTGCCAATTTTTGACCAGGTCTTCACCCGAATCGGGGCAGCTGATGACCTTTATTCCGGCAAGTCCACCTTCATGGTGGAAATGAGCGAGGCCAATGACGCCCTCCAGCATGCCTCCAGCCGATCCCTGGTCCTCTTTGATGAAATCGGCCGGGGGACGGCCACTTACGACGGGATGGCCCTGGCCGGAGCCATCATCAAGTACCTGCACGACAAGGTCGGCGCCAAGACCCTTTTTGCCACCCACTACCATGAACTGACTGAACTAGATGAAACTTTGCCGCACTTAAAGAACATCCACGTTGGGGCAACAGAAGAAAACGGCAAGCTGATCTTTTTGCACAAGATTTTGCCCGGACCAGCTGACCAGTCTTACGGAATCCACGTGGCCAAATTGGCCGGCCTGCCGCGGGCTGTTTTAAGAGAGGCCTCCAGCATGCTCAAGCGCCTGGAAGCAGAAGGGGCCCGGGAAATCAACCCAAGCAGCCAGCAGCTGGACCTCTTCAGCCCGGTGGAAGTGGTGGAAGAGAACCCGCTTAAGGAAGAGCAGGAGGAACTTTTGGACGAGATCAGCCAGGTCAACTTGAATGAAAAGACGCCGCTGGAAGTCATGCAGCTGGTAGCTGACTGGCAGCAGGCCTTGAAGGAAGAATAATGGCGAAAATTCATGAACTTTCAGAAAATCTGACCAACCAGATCGCGGCCGGGGAAGTTATTGAGCGGCCGGCCAGCGTGGTCAAGGAACTGGTCGAAAACGCGATTGATGCTCAGGCCAGCCGGATTAGGGTTGAAGTTCAGCATTCGGGCTTAAAGCAGATCTCTGTGCAAGACAATGGCAGCGGGATTGCCCCGGACCAGGTTGACCTGGCCTTTATGCGGCACGCGACCAGCAAGATTCAAGACGAACGCGACCTGTTCAATATCGCGACCTTGGGCTTTAGAGGGGAAGCCCTGGCTTCAATTGCCGCCGTGGCCCATGTGGAAATTTTGACTTCAACTGACGGGCAGACAGCGACCCGGGCGGCTTTTGCCGGTGGGGTGAAAAAGTTCCAGGAAGATGCCGGCAGCGCCAAGGGGACCAAGATCACGGTCGGGGACCTTTTTTACAACACTCCGGCCCGGCTGAAATATTTGAAGAGCCCTAAGACAGAACTCTTGAAGATTGTGGACATCGTCAACCGGATCGCCCTGGGCCACCCGGAAATCAGCCTGACCTTGGCCAGCGACGGGAAAGTCTTGCTCAGAACGCCCGGCAACGGCAACCTAAAGCAGGACGTGGCCAATATTTATGGCCGCAAAGTCGCTGAAAAAATGCTGACGGTGGAAAACGAGGACCCGGACTTTACCCTTTATGGCCTGGTGTCAGAAGCAGACCTGACCCGGTCTTCCCGCAACTTTATCTCAATTCTGCTTAACGGCCGCTATATCAAGAACTATCAGCTCTCCAGTGCCCTTTTGAACGGCTATGGCAATAAATTAGGGGGCAAGTACCCGATTGCGGTTTTGGCGATTGAGGCTGATCCCCTTTTAGTCGACGTTAACGTTCACCCGACTAAAGAAGAAGTCCGCCTGTCCAAGGAAAAAGAGCTCAGCCGCTTGATCACCAGTGCCGTTACTGATGCCTTGCTGGATGAAGACGAGGCCAGCCCGCTTTTTCAGCTGACTCCTTTTAAAGACAAGACCCAGCTGGACCAATTGGAATTCAACTTAAAGCCAAACGTGGTCGACACCCGCCGGCCAGACGACTTCCAGCTGGAAGTCCCCCAAGTGGCTGAGTCGGAAAGCAAAACAGATAAAACTGATAAAGCAGATAAAAAAGAAACAAAGACAGAGACAAAAACAAAAGAAGCAGATAGCAAAGAAAAAACTTCTGCTCCGGAATACGTGGACTTAAACCAGGTCAGAGAAGACGACCAGTACGTCTTAACCAAGACCTGGGACCAGCATGTCAAAGAGCAGACGGCTCTTTCGCCTTTTGAGGGCGGGGAAGAAAAGGCCAGTCCCGTTATTTCAAAGGCTGACCAGCTTTTAAGGCAGCACCTGCCGGCTCTTAGGCTTTTGGGCCAGATGGGGGGATATCTTCTGGCTGAACACGGAGGCGACCTTTACCTCGTTGACCAGGTGGCGGCTAGAAGACGGCTGGAATACGACCAGATTTTAGCCAGCCTGGAAAAAGAAGAGAACTACCAGCAGGGCTTGCTTGAGCCTTTGGTCTTTGACTTCAGCGTCTATGACTACCAGAAATTAAAAGACCAGCTGCCCCTTTTGCGCCAGCTGGGCCTGGAGATGGAAGACTTTGGCCAAAACACCCTCTTGATGCACTCTTACCCAACCTGGCTGAAAGGCGAAGTCACCGTGCAGGTAAGGGAGCTCTTGGACCAGCTCTTGTCCAGCCGGGAAAGCGATGGAAAAAGTCTCTTGAAGCTGGTGGCGGCTAAGGCGGCAGAAAGCAACGTTTCCCGCCGGGTCAATTTAACCGGTGCAGAAGCCGCCGACCTGCTGCTCCGTTTACAGACAGCCAGCGACCCTTACCGGGATGCCAGCGGCCAGGTCGCTGTCGTCCGCTTGAGCCAGAATGATTTAAGCAAGCTTTTTAAGAAAGGGAAGTGAAAAACTAGATGTACGAGTATTTTGAGGGCACCATTACCGTGGTTAACCCGGCCTATGTCGTCATTGAAGTGGCCGGAATCGGCTACCGGATCCTGACCCCGACCCCTTATGCCTACCGGGAAGGGGAAAAGGCCCGGATCTACGTTGAACAGGTTGTTCGGGAAAACGGAATGACCCTCTACGGCTTCAAGAGCCAGCAGGACAAGGGCCTCTTCAACAAGCTTAATGAAGTTTCCGGGATCGGCCCCAAGTCGGCTTTGGCCATCATGGCCGCCGAAGACAACGGAGCGCTGGCTTCAGCCATTGAAAGCGGCGAAGTTTCCTACCTGACCCGTTTTCCTGGGATCGGCAAGAAGACGGCTTCCCAGATCGTCCTGGACTTGCGGGGGAAGATGGGCAACTATGTGGCTGAAAACCTCTTTACCGAAGACGAGCCGGTCAAAAGTACTTCCCCGGCTTTGGAAGACGCCCTCCTGGCCCTTGGGGCTTTGGGCTACAGCCAAAAAGAAGTTGACCGGATCAAGCCGAAACTGGAGAAATTGCCGGAAATGTCCGCTGACGAATACATCAAGCGGGGCTTGGGCTTTTTGCTGAAAAAATAAGGGGGTAAAGGAAGATGACGGAAGAACATTTGACCAGCCAGGAAGCCGCGGAAGGTGAAGAAGCGGTAGAACTTTCCTTACGGCCCCAGCTGCTCAGCCAGTATATCGGGCAAGGGCATGTCAAAAAGGACATGGAAGTCTACATCCAGGCTGCCCGCCAGCGTGACGAGGCCTTAGACCATGTCCTCCTTTATGGCCCGCCAGGTCTGGGTAAAACCACCCTGGCCTTTGTCATTGCCAATGAATTAGGCGTCAACTTAAAGAGTACCAGTGGTCCGGCCATCGAGCGGGCCGGGGATTTAGTAGCCCTGTTAACCGACCTTGAGCCCGGGGATGTCTTGTTTATCGATGAAATCCACCGCCTGGCCAAGCCGGTTGAAGAAGTCCTTTACTCAGCCATGGAAGACTTTTACATTGATATCGTGGTTGGGGAAGGGCAGACAACTCATGCCATCCACCTGCCTCTGCCGCCTTTTACCTTGATTGGGGCAACCACCTTGGCCGGGCAGTTGTCGGCGCCACTGCGCGACCGCTTCGGGATCGTTGAGCACATGCAGTACTACCAAGTTGAGGACTTGGAAAAAATCCTCCTCCGCTCCAGCGAGGTCTTCCATACCAAGATTTCCCCGCAAGCCGCCCACGAACTGGCCCGCCGGTCCCGGGGAACGCCCCGGGTGGCCAACCGCCTTTTAAAGCGGGTGCGGGACTTTGCTGAAGTCAAGGGAGAAAAAGAAATTTCCCTGGAAACGACGGCCATGGCCTTAAAGCAGCTGCAAGTTGACAGCGCCGGGCTGGACCAAACTGACCGCAAGCTCTTGAGGACCATGATCTTAAGCTATGGGGGCGGCCCGGTCGGAATCAGAACCCTGGCTTCCAATATTGGGGAAGACCGGGAGACGATCGAATCCTTGTATGAGCCCTATCTTTTGCAAAATGGCTTCATTGTCATGACCCCAAGGGGCCGGGTGGTGACCCAGAAGGCCTACCAGCAGTTGAATTTGCCCCTGCCTGGTGAGGAAGAATAGCAAAAAAGACCAGTTTACAGTATAATGTTCGTTAAAGCCTTTTGGCATCTGCCAAAAAGCAGCAAATTGATTTTATGAGGTGGATAATTTGAATACTTTTGCATTAGCCGCAGCCAATGGCGGTGCTGGCAGCAGCATCTTCATGCTGGTTATGCTGGCCGTTTTGTTTGGTTTTACTTACTTTACCATGATCAAGCCGCAAAAGAAGCAGCAACAGCAGCGCCAGGAAATGATGAACCAGCTCAAGAAGGGCGACAGCGTGGAAATGGTTGACGGCCTGCGCGGCAAGATTGACTCAATCAACGACGCTGACAAGACCATCGTCTTGGACGCTGACGGCATTTACCTGACCTTCTCCAGACTGGCAGTCAGAACTGTTTTGAAGCAAGCTGACGCAAGTGAAGCAGCTGAAGAAGCTAAGCCAACAGAAGACAAGGCTGAAACAGCTGAAGAAGCTAAGCCTGAAGCTCCAGCAGAAACTCCGTCCGAAGACAAAGGCAGCCAAGAATAAACGAACAAAGCGTTCCTTCGGGGACGTTTTTGTTTTGCCTGCGCCAATTAATTGCTAAAATAGTTAGTAGTTGATTTTTTAGAGGTACTATAATGAACAATATTCCAACAGTAATGATCCTTTTCGGCGGCAGCGGCGACCTGGCCCACCGCAAGATCTATCCGGCCCTGTTCAATCTCTACCGCCGGAATGTCATTCACGACAACTTTGCCGTTATCGGCACTGCCCGGCGGCCCTGGTCACATGAATACCTGCGTGAGCAGGTGGCCCAAGCTGTCCATGAAAGCTGGGAAGAGGTCGATGAAGCACAGCTGACGGAATTTGCCAGCCACTTTTACTACCAGTCCCACGACGTAACCAACGTTGAACACTACGTGACTTTGAAGCAATTGGCCCAGGAACTGGACGAGCGCTATGAATGCGGCGGCAACCGCATCTTCTACATGGCCATGGCCCCAAGCTTCTTTGGGACGATTGCTGAACACATTGCCGACCAGCACTTGACCGGGACCGGCTTCAACCGCCTGGTGGTTGAAAAGCCATTTGGGACTGACCTGGCCAGCGCGGAAGTCTTGAACCAGCAGATCCGCGGCTCCTTTAACGAAGACCAGGTCTTCCGGATCGACCACTACCTGGGCAAGGAAATGGTGCAGAATATCCTGCCTCTGCGTTTTGGCAACTCCTTGATCAAGCGGATCTGGAATGCCGGCGCGGTTAAGAATGTCCAGGTTACCTTGGCTGAACGGCTGGGCGTTGAAGCCCGGGGCGGCTATTATGATAACTCAGGGGCCCTAAGGGACATGGTCCAGAACCACATTATGCAGATCATCACCCTTTTAGCCATGCCAGAGCCAAAAGACTTGTCTGACAAGGCCATCCACGCGGCTAAAGAAGAACTTCTGGAATCTTTAGTTATCCCTGATGAAAAAGCCGTCAGCGAGAACATCATCCGCGGCCAGTACCTGGGGACGGAAACCACTTTTGAATATGTCAAAGAGCCTAACGTGGCGGAAGACTCCAAGACTGAAACCTACGTGGCTGGCCGCCTGGAATTTACCAAGGGGCCTCTGGCTGGCGTCCCGGTTTACTTCAGAACTGGCAAGGAAATGCGGGAAAAGAAGACCCGGGTGGACGTAGTCTTTAAGGATGAAGCTGGCTTATACGACGATAAGGCCAAGACCAACGTGCTGACCATTGAGATCGACCCGGTCAACCAGGTCTACTTCCGCTTAAACGGCAAGACTGTTGCTGGCGGTGACCTGCGTCTGGAAAGATTGCGCTACCGCTACAGCGAAGATGAACAAGCTGAAGTGCCAGATGGCTATGAGCGCTTGATTCACGATGTCTTCGTCAACGATTCCACCAACTTTACCAAGTGGGAAGAACTGAAGCAGTATTGGAAGTTCGTGGACGCGGTAGAAGCTGCCTGGCAAAAGGCAAACGCTGTCGGCGAAAAGCCAGTCAAGTACCGGCCCTACTGCATGGGACCGGATACCAGCAAGATTTTTGCTGATCCTGAGGACGGCTGGATCTACAAGTAATGGCCGACATTGACCTGTTGCCCAGGAACGATTTTTCCCGCCGGATTATCCACCTGGACATGGACGCCTTCTACGCTTCAGTTGAGATGCGGGACCGGCCGGAATTGGCGAATAAGGCAGTCGTGATTGCCCGGGATCCCAGGAAAACGGGTGGCCACGGAGTGATCGCTACCGCCAACTACCGGGCCAGAAAGTACGGGGTTGGGTCAGCCATGCCGGCCGCCCAAGCCGTCAAGCTGATTCCAGCTGAAGAATTGGTTTTCGTTGAGCCCGATTTTGCAAAATACCGCCAGGTTTCCGGGCAAGTGCATGACTTAATGCACGAACTGACCGACCAGATCGAAAGCGTGGCGCTGGACGAAGCATATATGGACGTGACCCAGAGCAAGATCCCCGGCAAAAGCGCCCTGGAATTGGCCAGCTACCTGCAAGAGCAGATTTTCCGCCAGCTGCATTTAACCTCATCTTTCGGGGTCAGCTACAATAAGTTTTTGGCCAAGATGGGGTCAGAATACGCCAAGCCTTTTGGCCGCACTTATATTGCCCCGGACCGGGCCCAGGCCTTTTTGGACAGGCAGGAAATCAAAAAATTCCCCGGCATCGGCAAGAAGACCCAGGAGCGGCTAAAAGAAGCCGGCGTTTTGACGGGCCGCGATCTCAGAAATTACGGGCTCAGCCGCCTTTTGAAAGACTATAAGAAGTTTGGCTACTACATGGCCCTGCATGCCTACGGAATCGACTTAAGCCCCGTCCAGGCCTCCAGAAAGCGCAAGTCCCTGGGCAAGGAGCGAACTTTTGAACCGGTGATTTACGACCAGGACCGGGCTGAAGGCTATTTAAAGGATTTCAGCCAGACGGTGGCGGCTGAACTGAAGCAGAGAAATCTTTTGGCCAGGGTGGTCGTTTTAAAGGTCCGTGACCGCAATTTCAAGACCATCACCCGCCGGCAGAAGGTCCAGCCGACCAGTGACCCGGAAATTTTTTACCAGCTGGCTAAGGAGCTTTTGGCCAAGGAACCGGAATTTCTGGCTGAAGGCATCCGCCTCTTAGGCTTGTCAGCTGGCGAACTTGAAGAAACACATTATCAGGAAATCAGTCTTTTTGCAGATGAATAGCTAAAAGGCTGATTTTTTGCTAAAATAAAATTTTGAACTCATAAGGCAGAAAGGACCCCGCGATGAACACTTTTGACGAAATTTTCAGTAAGATTAAGCAATATCCGACCATCATCCTCCACCGGCACACCAATCCCGACCCGGACGCTATCGGCTCCCAGGCTGCTTTAGCTAAGAGCCTGCGTCTGCAGTTCCCGGACAAGAAGATTCTCTGCACCGGGGAAAATGACGTGGGTGACCTGGACTGGATCAACACGATGGATGAAGTCAAGGATGAAGACTACCAAGGCGCCTTGGTGATCACGACCGACACGGCTAACACGCCGCGGATCTCTGACCAGCGCTACCGGATGGGGGATTACCTGATCAAGATTGACCACCACCCGGATGTTGACCCATATGCTGACATGTCTTACGTTGACTCAAAAGCCGCCGCTGCCTGCGAAATCATCGCTGACTTTATCGAAGCAGAAGGCCTGCCCCTTAACCGGGAAATCGCCCTGGCTCTTTACGCCGGCATCATCGGCGACACTGGCCGCTTCATGTACGACGCGACCAGCGCCCACACTTTTGAAGTAGTATCGCGCTTGATGAAGACCGGGATCGACATCTCCCAAATCGCCAGAAACGAAAGTGAAGTAACCTTCCAGCAGGCCAAGCTGCAGAGCCTGGCGCTGGAGAAAATGCAGCTGGACGAAAGCGGCCTGGTCGCTATTGCCGTAATTACCCAGGCAGACTTAAAGGCACTGGGCGTTACCCAGCCGCAAGCTTCAGTCACTGTTTCAACCCCGGGCCGGATCAAGGGGATCCTGACCTGGCTGGTCATCGTGGAAAAAGAAGACGGCACTTACCGGGTTCACTACCGGTCAAAGGGTCCTTACATCCACAAGCTGGCTGAAGCCCACGACGGGGGCGGCCACGAACTGGCCTCAGGGGCAACTGCCCACGACCAGGCGGAAATCGACCAGATTTTCCAGGAATTAGTTGAAGTAACCAAGAAATACAAGGAAGACCATGAATAACATTTTTACTGACACGCGCTTAAGAAGCGAAATCCGCCAGGGCCTGGCCAAGATCGGCTTTACCAAACCGACTCCGGTCCAAGAAAAAGTCATCCCGGCCATGCTGAAAGAAGAGAGCGTGATCGTGCAAGCGGCCACGGGGAGCGGGAAGACTCACGCCTACTTGATTCCGATTTTAAACTCCATTGACGAAGACGCCCGCTATGTGCAAGCTATCGTCACGGCCCCAAGCCGGGAACTGGCTGACCAGCTCTACCGGGTAGCCCGCCAGCTAAGAGATGCCTCTGGCTTGAACATTGCCATTGCCCACCTGGCCGGGGGCAGCGACCGGGATCGGCAGATCGCCAGATTTGAGCAGAACAAGCCCCAGCTGGTTATCGCCACTCCGGGCCGGCTTTTGGACTTTGCTGACAAGAAGATCCTGCTTTTGGACCAGGTCAAGAACTTCGTCATCGACGAAGCTGACATGACTCTGGACCTGGGCTTCTTGGGCGACGTGGACAAGATTGCCGCCCGTCTGCCAAAGGACGTGGTCATGTCCGCTTTTTCAGCCACGATTCCGGTCAAGCTGACCAACTTTTTACGGAAGTACATGGCCAAGCCGGAAGAAATCGTGATCGACAACCCGGCCGTTATTGCCCCAACGATCAAGAATGACCTCTTGGACATCGGCAGCAAGGACAGAAAGAAGATCGTCTACAAGCTTTTGACCATGGGCCAGCCTTACTTGGCCTTGGTTTTTGCCAACACCAAGCAGATGGTCGACGAACTGGCTGACTACCTGGCCAAGCAAGGGCTCAAGGTGGCCAAGATCCATGGCGGCATTACCGAACGGGAAAGAAAGCGGACCCTGCGGGAAGTCCGGGCCGGCCAGTACCAGTACGTCGTAGCCAGTGACCTGGCTGCCCGGGGGATCGACCTGCCTGGCGTCAGCCTGGTCATCAACTACGAGATTCCCAAGGACCTGGAATTCATCATCCACCGGATCGGCCGGACTGGCCGGAACGGCCTGCCGGGCCACGCCGTGACTTTGGTCAGAGAAGAAGAGATGAACCGGGTCGGGGCCTTGGAGCACATGGGCGTCCACTTTGACTTCGTGGAAATCAAGGACGGGGCACTCGCTCCGCGGACCCACTACCGCCGCCGGGACAACCGGACTGCCTCAAACCGCCAGCTTGACCCGCACATGAAGGGCGTGGTCAAGAAGGTCAAGTCCAAGCGCAAGCCTGGCTACAAAAAGAAGATCAAGCAGGCTATCCAAGAAGATAACCGCAAGAAGCGGAAGATTGAAGCCCGGCATGAAATGCGCCACCAAAAGCGCCTCCGTAAGCGCAAGCGCGAACAAAACCGTTGACATTTTTTCTCTAAGTAGTAAAATTAGTGACGTTTAAGATATGTTTTCTGTCCAGCCGATTCAAAGAGAGAACCGGCAGCTGGGAAGGGTTTATCGCTGGCCAGAAAATGCTCCTTAAAGTGATCAATTTAAGATAATCAAGAGGTAACAAGCATTGTTGCAATCAAGGTGGTACCGCGTCTAGAGCGTCCTTGAATTAGGCAAACATGCTTGTTTTTTGTGTTTTTAGGAGATTTTGATGAAAAAGTTAAACAGTTCAGAATTTCGGCAAATGTTCCTCGACTTTTTTGCTGAACACGGCCACATGGTCATGCAGTCAGCCAGCCTGATTCCAAAGGATGACCCGACTTTGCTCTGGATCAACTCCGGGGTGGCAACCATGAAGAAGTACTTCGACGGCTCAGTCGTGCCAAAGAACCGCCGGATTACCAGCTCACAAAAGTCAATCAGAACCAACGACATTGAAAACGTCGGCAAGACTGCCCGCCACCAAACCTTGTTTGAAATGCTGGGCAACTTCTCAGTTGGTGACTACTTCAAGGAAGAAGCTATTCCTTGGGCTTGGGAATTTTTGACCAGTCCTGACTGGCTGGACCTGGACAAGGACAAGCTTTACGTGACTGTTTATCCTAAGGATACCGAAGCTCACCGGATCTGGCATGAAGTAGTCGGCCTGCCGGAAAAACACATCGTGCAATTGGAAGACAACTTCTGGGACATCGGTGAAGGCCCATGTGGTCCTGACTCAGAAATCTTCTACGACCGCGGCCAGGAAAACAATGACGTGCCAGAAGATGACCCTGAAAACTACCCAGGTGGTGAAAACGCCCGTTACCTGGAAATCTGGAACATCGTCTTCTCAGAATTCAACCACCTGCCAGATGGCAGCTACGTTGAACAGCCACACAAGAACATCGATACCGGGATGGGTCTGGAACGTGTCCTTTCCATCCTGCAAGATGCACCGACCAACTTTGAAACCGACCTCTTCCTGCCAATCATCCACGCTACTGAAGAAATGAGCGCGGGCAAGAAGTACGGCGCAAACAAGGCTGACGACACTTCCTTCAAGATCATCGCTGACCACATCCGGGCCATTTCCTTTGCCATCGGTGACGGGGCTTTGCCAGGCAACAACGGCCGCGGTTACGTTTTGCGCCGGCTTTTGCGGCGGGCAGCCTTGAACGGCCGCAAGCTGGGCATCGATGGTGCCTTTCTTTACAAGCTGGTGCCAGTTGTCGGCGACATCATGAAGAGCCACTACCCAGAAGTCAGCGACCAGGCAGAATTTATCAGCAAGGTTGTCAAGAACGAAGAAGACCGCTTCGGCGCAACTTTGGAAGCCGGTTTGACTTTGCTTGATGACTTGATTGACAAGGCTGAAAACAGCGAAGACAAGACCATCTCCGGCAAGGATGCCTTCAAGATGTTCGACACTTACGGCTTCCCTTACGAATTGACGGTTGAAGCTGCTGAAGACAAGGGGCTCAAGGTTGACAAAGCAGGCTTTGACGCTGAAATGGAAGCACAAAAGGAACGTGCCCGCAAGGCCCGGGGCAACCTGCAATCCATGGGTTCACAAGACGAAACCTTGATGGAAATCAAGGACAAGAGCGTCTTTGAATACGGGGTCTACGAAGAAGAAAGCAAGCTGGTTGACATCATCGTTGACGACAAGCTGGTTGACAAGGCTGACGGCGAAAAGGCAACCTTGATCTTCGACAAGACGCCATTTTACGCTGAACGGGGCGGCCAGGTGGCTGACCACGGTGACATCTACGATGAAGAAGGCAACCTGGTTGCCCGGGTAGTTGACGTGCAGCACGCGCCTAACGACCAGAACCTGCACTTCGTTGACGTGATCCTGCCGCTTGAAAAGGGACAGACCTACAAGCTGAAGATTGACCGCGCTCGCCGGGAAGGCCTGCGCCACTCACACTCAGCTACCCACCTTTTGCACGCTGCCCTGCGGCAAGTTTTGGGTGAACACACCCACCAGGCCGGGTCAGTCGTTGAACCAGACTACTTGAGATTCGACTTCACTTCCCTTGACCCAACCACGCCAAGAGAACTGAAGAACGTTGAAAAGATCGTCAACGAAAAGATCTGGGAAGCAATTCAGGTCAAGACCACGGAAACTGATCCGGAAACTGGTAAGAAGATGGGCGCTTTGGCCCTCTTTGACGGCAAGTACACCGATAAGGTCAGAGTCGTGCAAATGGATGACTTCTCCATCGAATTCTGCGGGGGTACCCACTGCGACAACACCTCCCAAATCGGCGTCTTCAAGATCATTTCTGAACAAGCCATCGGTGCCGGGGTCAGAAGAATTGAAGCCGTAACTTCCAAGCTGGCTTACGAATACTTAGCCGGCCGCTCAGATATCCTGGACCAGATCCAGGCTGAAGTTAAGGCTACTAAGGCAGATGGCATCCAAAGCAAGATTGCCAGCCTGCAAGAAGAACTCAGAAGTGCTGAAAAGCAAAATGCCGCTTACGAAGCACAAATCAACGCTTCCAAGGCTGGCAAGATCTTTGACCAGGTCAAGACGGTTGGCGACTTGACGGTTATCGCCACGATCGCTGACGTCAAGGGGATGAACGACTTGCGGGAAATCGCTGACCAATGGAAGAGCGAAGGCAAGTCTGACGTCTTGATCCTGGGCGCTAAGTCAGAAGACAAGGCCAACATGCTGATCAGCCTGGGCCAAAAGGCCCTGGACAAGGGCCTGAAGGCCGGCGACTTGATCAAGAGCGTGGCAGCCATCTTCGGTGGTGGCGGCGGCGGCCGGCCAAACATGGCCCAAGCCGGCGGCAAGAAGCCTGAAGGCCTGCAGGATGCCATTGACGCTGCAGTCAGCCAGCTGGACTAATTAGGCTAAATAATTGAGTTAAGGAAAATTTTTAAGTAGAATAGACAAAAGAGGGGGAATAACAATGAGTTCGCTTGATAAGACGATGCACTTTGATTTTAACCAGAATAAGGGAAAGAACATCCGCGACACTCTGGAAGACGTATACAAGGCCCTGGAAGAAAAGGGCTACAGCCCGATCAACCAAATCGTGGGTTACCTGCTTTCAGGCGACCCAGCGTACATCCCACGCCACAACGACGCCCGGAACTTGATCTTGAAGCACGAACGCGATGAAATCATCGAAGAACTGGTCAAGAGCTACCTGGGCAAGGACAAGTAATGCGCCTGCTGGGTTTGGACGTCGGCTCCAAGACCATCGGGGTGGCCGTCAGCGACCCTTTGGGCATCACCGCCCAGGCAGTGATGACGATTCCGATTGATGAAGACCGGCACAATTTCGGCATGCGGTCCTTAAAGAAGCTGGTCCGTGAGTATGACGCGGACGGCTTCGTCCTGGGCCTGCCCAAGAACATGGATGGAACGGCTGGCCGGTCGGTCAGCCGGAGCAAGGCCATGGGCGAGCGCCTGGAGCAGAAGTTCGGCTTGCCAGTCTACTATGACGATGAACGCTTGACGACCGTGGCCTCGGAGAGGATTTTGGTTGAAGAGGCGGGAATGCATGATCGCCGGCAGCGCAAGGAGGTCGTTGACCAAATGGCAGCTGTGTTGATTTTGCAGAACTATTTGGATTTACAGCGAAAGGAATAACTATGGCTTTTGAAGTTAGCGCCGAAGATCAAGACAGACAACTGACCTTGATCGATGAAGACGGCAACGAAGAATTATTTGAAGTATTGTTTACTTTCCATTCTGACGACAATGACAAGTCCTACATCCTGCTTTACCCGGCAGCTGTAGAAGATGACGACGAAATTGAAGTCCAGGCTTTCAGCTACGATGCCGACGAAGACGGCGACGTAACCAGCAGCGACCTGCACGAAATCACTTCTGACGCTGAATGGGACATGGTTCAAGGGGTGCTCAACACCTTCCTTGAAGATGACCGTTTGAGCGGCGACGATTCTGCAGAATAAGAAAGAAGCGGGTGCTTAGCCCGCTTTTTTTGTTAGGAAAAAATTTTTAGACAAAATTACTGAGATGATGAATCACAAAATTTTAGACATACTGGAATACCAGGAAATTACCAGCCGCCTGGCCGACCAGGCGGTAACGGCCCCGGCTAAAAGCAAGGCCTTAAAGCTTCAGCCGGCCAGCGACCGGGAGACGGTCAGCCGGGCCTTAAGCGAAACCAAGGCACTGGTTGATTTGGACCGGATCAAGGGACAGCTGCCCCTAACCGACTTTCAAGATGTTGAGCCAAGCCTCAAGCGTTTAAAGGTCAAGGCCGACTTGAACGCCCTGGAATTAGGCAATATCCTGCTGATTTTCACCCTGGCCCAGGAAAGCAGCCGCTTTGTAGAAGACGCGGAAGAAAACGAAACTTTGGATTTGGCGGCAATTGATGCCTTGCTGGAGGGTCTGGAACTGCCGGATGACCTTTACCGGCGCCTGCGCACTTCTCTGACTTATGACGGGGAAGTCCTGGATACCGCTTCAGCTGACCTGGCCCGTCTGCGCCACGGCCGCTTGGCAACCGAAGCAGAAATCAAGGAAAAGATGACCGCCTACACCAAGGGCAAGAACGGCCAGTACCTGTCAGAACAGATCGTGACTATCCGGGACGACCGTTATGTTATTCCGGTTAAGCAGGAATACCGTAACAAGTTCGGCGGGGTGGTCCATGACCAAAGTGCCTCCGGCCAGACCTTGTTTGTCGAACCTGCCGCCATCCTGCCCTTGAACAACCGCCTGCAGAACCTGCTGGCTGAAGAGCGGCAGGAAGTTCGCCGGATTCTCCACGAATTGTCTTTGGATGCCAGAGAAGAGATGGAGGCCATCAAGCGGGTGGCCGCGGCTTTAAGCGAATTGGACTTCCTCCAGGCCAAGGCAAAATTAGCCAAGCAAATGCGGGCCAGCCAGCCGCTTTTATCTGCTGACCAGTCCTTTAAGCTCCTGGGGGCGCGTCACCCCTTAATCGATCCAGACAAGGTTGTGGCCAACGATATCGCTTTGGGCCAGGATTTTGACACGATCTTGATCACCGGGCCCAACACGGGTGGTAAGACGATCACTTTGAAGACGGCAGGATTGCTGCAGCTGATGGCCCAATCCGGCCTCTTTATTCCGGCTAATGAAGGTTCCAGCGTGGCCGTTTTTGACCAGATTTTTGCCGACATTGGGGACG
Organism: Lactobacillus sp. WILCCON 0059; assembly: GCF_057197985.1. Classification (NCBI taxonomy): domain Bacteria; kingdom Bacillati; phylum Bacillota; class Bacilli; order Lactobacillales; family Lactobacillaceae; genus Lactobacillus; species Lactobacillus sp. WILCCON 0059. The sequence goes on along the minus strand of NZ_JBUBHN010000001.1, from coordinate 1,715,910 downwards.
AACAGTCAATCGAGCAGTCGCTGAGTACTTTTTCATCCCATATCAACGACATCGTGGCGATCATGAAGCGGGTCAGTGACCAAAGCCTGGTCTTGATCGACGAAATCGGGGCCGGGACCGACCCAGAAGAAGGGGCCAGCCTGGCCATCTCGATTTTGGACTTCTTCAGAAAGAAGGGGGCCAAGATCATCGTTACGACCCACTACCCGGAACTCAAGCTCTATGGCTATAACAGAGAGCGGACGACCAACGCCTCCATGGAATTTGACATCAAGACCCTGTCGCCGACCTACCGCCTGCAGATGGGGATTCCGGGCCACAGTAACGCCTTTGCCATTGCCCGCCGTTTGGGCATGCGGGAGGATGTGGTAGTCGCGGCTGAGAAGCTGATGAGCAGCGATGATTCCGACATCAACCACATGATCGACGAATTAAACAAGCAGACTAAACTGGCCACGGAAAACAAGCAGAAGCTGCAGACCAGCCTGGACCGGGCCAAGCAGCTGGAAAAGAAGCTGCAGGATGCCCTGGACATCTACAACCAGCGGGTCCAAAAGCAGCTGGACTTTGCCCAGGACCGGGCCAACGAAATCGTGGCCAAGAAACGCAAGAAGGCCGACAAGATTATTGCCGAGCTGGAAGAAGCCCGCAAGGAAGGGATGCAGGTCAAGACCAACCAGCTGATGGACGCCAAGGGCGAATTCAACCAGCTGGCCAAGCAGGAGGCCAACTTGGCCAAGAACAAGGTCTTGCAAAAGGAAAAGAAGCGCCACCATGTCCAGGTGGGTGACAAGGTCAAGGTTCTGTCTTACGGGCAGACCGGGACGGTCACCAAGAAGCTGGGCGAGCATGACTATGAGGTTTCCCTGGGCCGGATCAAGCTCAAGGTGACCGACAGAGACATCGACAAGCTGGCCGCCGGGCAGAAGCATCAGGCCCAAAGACGGGCTACTTCCGCCTCCCGGTCCAGCCGGGCCCACAGTTCACTGGATCTTAGAGGGCAGCGCTATGAGGAAGCCATGGTCAATTTGGACCGGTACTTTGACACCATCCTTTTGTCCGGTCTTAGCACCGTCACCATCATCCACGGGATTGGGACCGGGGCTATCCGGCAGGGAGTCCAGCAGTACCTCAAGCGCAACAAGCACGTGAAGGCCTACAGCTACGCGCCAGCCAATGAAGGCGGGACTGGGGCCACGATCGTGACCTTAAAGTAGGCAAGTTACTTGCAAAAAGTAAGTAAATCTAGTAAACTTAAAACATCAAGTAGAAAATAATGTTTTTAAGATTAATGATTTGAGGTATTTACATGGTAGATGCAATTACTGACGCAACTTTTGAAGAAGAAACCAAGGATGGCGTAGCTCTGGTTGACTTTTGGGCAACTTGGTGCGGCCCTTGCCGGATGCAGTCACCAGTCATCGAAGCTTTGGCTGAAGAAAGACAAGACGTTCACTTCACCAAGATGGACGTAGACGACAACCCGGAAACGGCCAAGAACTTTGGCATCATGGCCATCCCAACCCTCTTGATCAAGAAGAACGGGCAAGTAGTTGACCGTTTGACTGGCTACACTCCAAAGGAAAAGCTGAACGAAATTCTTGACCAGTACGCTGACTAAGAAATAAAAAATCGAATAGAAACAAAAATACCAGAGCCGTTGGCTCTGGTATTTTTTATATATTCTTTTATCTAGCCCAATCTTCTGGCTTGCTAGAAGAAAGCAGTGATCTGGACGGTCTGCTTCTTGTCGTCAACGCTGATTTCAGCTTCAGCTGACCGGCCCCGGTTTTGTTCAACCGCTTCGGCGATCATCCCGCTCTCCAGGGAGAATTCCCGGCTGCCGGCAGCCAGGCGGTCGCTGATTGGCTGCCCGCTCAAGGAGAAGATGACTGAGGAGCGGCGCTCCTTGACGATGGTCAAATCGCCAAATTCAGCCATCTTGAAGAATTCGCTTAAGTCTTCAAATTCACTGAGGGCATATTTGCGGGTGATCCGCTTGCCGGCCCAGTAAAGAATCGCCGGCGTGTCCCCGCCTAAAATCGTTGGCAACAAGAAGTCGCGGTATAGTTGATTGACAAAGTATACGTGTTCGTTGTGTTCTGACATAATCCTCATCCTTATTCGCTGTTTTCATTCTACCCTAAATATTACAGGATGGTGAAATTTTTTAACAAGTTTTAGAAAAAGGCTAGGAAATCGCCGGAAAATAGAAAAAAGTTCTCCAGGACTGAAAAAGCGGTGAAAATAGCAGAAATTACTCTCTTTGTAAGTTCGAAAAGGCTTGAATAAGTGGTAAAATTTCAGTAGAGAGATTTTTTATTTTTTGAAATGATAGGAGCACTATATGACTCAAGTACTATTGTTTGCTACAGATAATCAAAACAAGGTTAAGGAATTGCAGGAAGCTTTCAAGAAGGCTGGTCTGGACATCGAGCTTAAGTCAAATGCAGATTTGGACAACCCGCCATACGTCAACGAAAAGGGCACGACTTTTGAAGCCAACGCTAAGCTGAAGGCCCACGCTTTGGCAGACTTCAGCAAGCTGCCAACTTTGGCTGACGACTCAGGCTTGCGGGTTAAGAAACTGAACGGCGCTCCTGGCGTTCACTCAGCCCGCTACGGCGGTGAAGCCCACAACGATGCTAGAAACAACGGCAAGCTTTTGGCAGCCTTGGGCGGGGTTCCGCAAGACCAGCGTCAAGCCAAGTTTGTCACTGTCTTGGTTTTGACCATGCCAGGCCACGAAGACAAGGACCTGGTTGTAACTGGCACCTGCGAAGGTGAAGTGCTGGCAATTCCTCGCGGCAAGGATGGCTTCGGCTACGACCCGCTCTTCTACGTACCAAGCAAGGGCAAGACTTTCGCTGAAATGACCACTGAAGAAAAGAACGAAGTTTCCCACCGGGGCAAGGCAGTCAAGGCTTTGATCGAAGAACTGCCAGCCTGGTTCGCTCAATTCAACTAAGATCAAATAAAAAATGCTGGGCCGCGGCTCAGCATTTTTAGATCAAGCTTTTTTACTATTGTTGATGATGACTGGTTCCTGGCCAAATTTGATCTGGTTGACCCGTAAGTACTGCAGGTAGGTCTGCCAGTAGGCCTGGCGGATTTTGCCTTCAAAGCCCGGCTTGACCTGGAAGTGGACCCGGTAGGTGATGGTCTGTCCCTGCTGGCTGACAACCCCAATTTGGGTTGGCCCGCTGACCAATTTGTCGTGCCAGTCAAGCAGCTTTTCATCAGCTTGGTCAAGCAGGCTGGCCAGCAGCTTGAGGTCAGTGTCCGCATCCAGGTTCATGTCCAGGTTAAGGCCAATCCCGCCGTGAGTCAGGTTTCTGACGATGGAAATTTGCCGGTTGGGGATGAAGATCAAGGTGCCATCGGTGGTGACGATCTGAGTGGTTCTGAGGCCCAGCTGGGTCACGGCCCCGGTTTCAGTGCCGATTTCGACATTGTCGCCGACGTCATACTGGCCTTCACTTAAGATAAAGAAGCCGTTGACCAGGTCACTCATGAAGCCCTGGGCGCCAAGGCCGATGGCCAAGGAGAAGATCCCGGCACTGGCAATCAAGGTGCCGACGGGGATGCCCAGGATAGTTAGGATTGAGTAGACATAGAAAAAGACCATGGTGTAGCGGAAGAGGCTGTTCACCAGGGCTGAGATGGTCTGGGACCTCTTGGACAGGACCAGCTTGTCGTTGTGCTTGTCCAGGTAGCGCTTGATGATTTTGCGGCCGAAATGGCTGACCAGGTAGAAGACCAGGGTGGAAATCAGCAGCTTCCAGAGGATGGTCACGCCGCTGGTAAAAAGCTTGTCGACGTCGATGGAGATGCCGGCAATTTTGAAATCAAGATTTTTCATTGAAAAAATGCTCCTTTCAGCTATGCTTAAAGGATAACAGAAAAGCGGGCAAAAACTTCGGAAAATCTTTCGATTGTGTCTAAATCGTTTTCATGCTAGACTTTTTTTAGAAAGGAAAGGAAGCAAGCTATGACAATTTCATTTGGCGCTTTAGCCGGTTTGATCGCGGCCATTGCCTTTTTGGTACTGGTCCTGTTCACGATTCCCATGTTGCTTAATGTTTCTAAGACTTTGAAAGAGGCTGAGAAGACAGTCCAATTGACCAATGATTCTTTGGCCAAATTGACTAACGACATGGATGACTTGATGAAGCAGACCGGCGGACTCTTGGAAAAGACCGACGCGCTTTTGCAAGACGTCAATGGCAAGATGGAAACTTTGCAGCCGGTCGTGCAGGCCGCAGCTGACCTGGGCCAAAGCGTCTCAGACATCAACGAATCATCCAAGAAGATGATCAACAAGGTTTCCAATGCCCACTTTACCCGGACGGGAATGATCACTTCCGTAATTACGTCGGCTTTTGCCAGACATTTCCGGCGGAAGGGTCAGGATTAAGAAAAGGAGAACAACCATGAGCAAATTTGGTAGCTTTTTATTAGGGGCCGTCTTTGGGGCTGCTGCTGGGGTTGCAGCTGCCAGCCTGATCTCAGACGACAAGATTGAAGAAGTCAAGGACAAGCTTAAGAGCAATCCAAACGTTGAAGACTTGAAGGAAAAGTACGACAACGGGACGGAAATCTTGAAGAATCAACTGGCTTCTTTCCCAAAGAACATTGAAGATGATTCTGAACTGAAGGACTTCGACGATATCGTAATTGACGATTCAGCTAACCAGCCTGGCGAACAAGACGCCAGCGACCTGGACAATGCTGAAAAGAGCGAAGAAGGGGAAGAGAAGCCGGAAGAACCAAGTGCACCAACCACGCCGACTAGTCCAGATCAAGAATAGTGGATTTTTTTCACGATAGATTTTGAATAAGCAGAAAAGTGAAACGCGATGCTTTCGGGTTTCACTTTTTTACTAGTTGAGGATAAATCACATGACGACAACAAACATGGTCCTTTTTCTGATTTACCTAATGGTAATGTATTTTTCCTTCAGAAAATCAGATAATCCTTTTGTTTTGAAGCTGAAAAAATACCGGGGGATAATCTTGACTATCGTACCTGCCGCGTTTTTTGCCATTTTTGTCATGAAGGAAGGCTATCATGATTTTCTGAATGTCTACTTGCTGTTGACTTTAATTGGCGTCTACTACTTGATTCGCGACCTTCGCAAGGCATAATTGTATACGAAAAAAAGGCTGCTAGAAGAGAGATACTTCTAGCAGCCTTTTTCTGTTTTCATTCTTATTCCTTAACCGGCAGAACCTTCAATTCCTTGCTGGTGTGGGTGAATGGCTTGAAGCCTTCCTTGGTGAGGACCCCGCAGTCTTCGATCCGGACGCCGGCAAAGCCTGGGATGTAGATCCCTGGCTCAATGGAGAAGCACATGCCTTCTTCCAAAACGACGTCGTTGCCGTTAGCGATGGATGGGAATTCATGAACTTCCATCCCGATCCCGTGGCCCAGGCGGTGGATGAAGTATTCACCATAGCCAGCGTCAGTGATGATCTTGCGGGCTACCCCGTCAAGTTCGCTGGCCGTCATGCCTGGCTTAGCCGCGTCGATGGCCGCTTGCTGGGCAGTCCGGTTGACTTCGTAGATTTCCCGCATCTTGTCAGTCGGTTCCCCGTAAGCAACCGTCCGGCTGGAGTCAGAAGCGTAGCCTTCGTGCATGGTCCCTAAGTCAAAAAGCACCAGTTCGTTTGGCTTAACTTGGTTCATGCTTGGCCCTTGGTGCGGGTTGGCCGCGTTCTCGCCGGCTTGAACGATGGTGTCAAAGCTGGTCTGCATGACGCCCTTTTGCAGCTTCAATTGGTATTCGATCTGGCTGACTACTGCCCGTTCGGTAATCCCGTTTCTGAGGGCTTCAAAACCGATCTGGAAGGCAAAGTCGGCTTCTTCCCCGGCCTTGCGCATCTTAACCAGTTCGCTTTCCGTCTTAAAGAGGCGGATGTGGGCGATGAAGTCTGACAAGTCCTTGGAGAAGTCAGCGTCCGGGAATTGAGCGTGCAGGGCCTGGTAGTGGGCAACCGTCAAGCCGTTCTTTTCGACAGCCCAGTTTTGGTAGTCCTTGGTCCGCTTCTTGATTTCGTCAGCGATCTTGCTCCATGGGTCTTCGCTGTCCAGGTAGCCGACCACGTCCCCGTCCCAAGCAGATGCCTTGGCTTCTTCATAGTTCAAAGCCGGGCAGAAGAGGAAGGGTTCAGCGTCCTTGAAGGCGAAAAGCTTGAAGATTCTTTCTTCAGGATCAGTAATGAAACCCGTGAAATAGTTGATGGTAGTCGGGCTGGAAACGTAGGCCACGTCCATCCCGTTTTCCTGCAGCCAGTTTTGTAATTTGTCTAAATTCATGGCAAAATTCTCCTTACTAATGAAATTAACCTCAGTATAGCACTAAAAAAACTGAAAAAATCTGAAAAAGTAGCTGTAAGCGATTGCACCAAAAGCGTTCTCATGGTATCATTAAATCAGTAATTAGTATTTAGATAGGTGGGGCTGTTATTATGCATAAGCAAGATGTAACCATTTACGATGTTGCTCGGGAAGCCAAGGTCTCAATGGCCACGGTTTCCCGGGTAGTCAACGGCAACAACAATGTCCGTAAGGAAACCCGTGACCGGGTCATGGAAGTTATCAAGCGTCTGCACTACCAACCAAACGCGGTAGCGCAGGGTCTGGCTTCAAAGCGGACCACAACGGTCGGCTTGATCGTGCCGGACTTGACCAACTTGTACTTCGCTGAATTGTCAAAGGGGATCGACGACATTGCCGTTTTGTACAAGTACAATATCATCATCTCCAGCGTGGAAAACCGCTTGATGAAGGAAGACGCCGTCATTCAAGGCTTGCTCAACAAGCAGGTTGACGGGGTCATTTACATGTCCAACAAGCTGTCTGAAGAAGCAGCTGAAGCCTTCAAGCGGACCGACACGCCAGTAGTTTTGGCCGGAACTGTTTCCGACAACCTGGAATTTCCGTCAGTCAACATCGACTACAAGAAGGCCGACACGGAAGCTTTGAACCTGCTCTTAAACGACGGCAAGAAGAAGCTGGCCTTGGTTGTAGGCGACAAGGAAGCGCCAATCAACCGGGACCACCGGATTCCGGCCTTTGAGAAGTTCGTGGCTGACAATGAACTGGAAGGCTGCGAGATTTTTGACAGCATCAAGGACTACTCCGACGGCTACAACCTTTACCCGGAACTGGCCAAGAAGGGGATCAACGGGGCCATCGTCACCAAAGACGTTTCCTCAGTTGGCCTGCTCAACTCAGCTTTGGACCGCGGGGCTAAGGTGCCGGAAGACTTTGAAATCGTTACGGCCAGCGCGACCCAAATCGCTTCAGTTGTCCGGCCAGCCTTGACCACGATCAAGCAGCCGCTCTACGACTTGGGTGCCGTGGCCATGAGAATGCTGACCAAGCTGATGAACGATGAAGGCCTGGAAGACAAGCACATCGTTTTGCCATACGAACTGATCAAGAAGCAAAGTACCTTGAACAAGTAAGATTTTTCTAAAGAGCCTGCCAAACGGCGGGCTCTTTTAGTTTCGTCCGGGCAAAGGCAGCTGAACTTTGTGTTACAATCTTTTTATAAGAATGGGGGACACAAATGGATCACTTATACGAGCAATTTGACTTGATCGAAGAGATTACCAGAAACGACGGCAGCCAGTACTATGAAATTTCCAACATCGACCAAAATGGCTTCGCGGAACTGGCCGTCAACAATGGCTTAATCAAGAACGTGCGGATTCTGGTCATCAACATCCCGCGTACCAAGGCGCTGGAAACCTACGAGCAGTACATTAACAAGGCCTACCAGCTGCATACTTTGATGAACGAAGAAGACTGGGAGAACCCGCAATGGGTGGAATGGGACAAGCCCAAAGGTCCAGTTAGGGATGCTTATGAAATGGTTTTGAAAGCCAACAAGATCGGCTAGGAGGAAGAAAATGGAAACTTTGCGGATTCTGCATACCAACGACCTGCACTCGCATTTTGAGCATTTTCCAAAAATTAGGCGCTATTTGCACCAGGTGCAGAAAACGGCGACGGCCGACCAGGTATTGACCTTTGACGCCGGCGACTTCATGGACCGGTCCCATCCCTTGTCTGATGCTACAGAAGGCCAGGCCAACATCCGCTTGATGAACGACTTTCATTATGATGCCATTACGATTGGCAACAATGAGGGTATTTCCAACCCGCATGCCGTTTTGGAGCGGCTTTTTGACCACGCCAACTTCCCTGTTCTCTTGTCTAACCTCAGAGAAGAAGATGGCAGCTGGCCGGCCTGGGCAAATGACTACAAGATCATCAAGACCAAGAAGGGGACCCGTCTGGCACTAGTAGGCTTAACCGCCGCTTATCCGCTGACTTACGGGCCCAATCATTGGCAGATCAAGATGCTGGGCGAGACCATGGACCGGGTTTTGCCGGAAATTGCCGGCAAGTACGACTGCTTGATTCTGATCACCCACGTGGGCCTCAGAATGGACCAGTGGCTGGCCAAGCACTACCCGGAAATTGACCTGATCGTGGGCGGGCACAGCCACACCCTTTTGGAAAAAGGGATCAAGGAAGGCCACACTTGGATCACCCAGACGGGCAAATGGGGCACTTATGTGGGCGACATCAGCTTGGAAATCGGCGATGACCACAAGATCCTTTCGATTAAACCAACTACTGTGCCAGTGGCGGATTTGCCAAGTGAGGAAGGCGATGAAGCAGAAATTGCTGCCTTATATGATGAAGGGCAAAAAATGCTGCAGAGCCGGCAGGTGGCAGACTTGCCAGAGAAGTTCAAGGATGACAAAATGGCAGCCATTGACGTCTCCCTTGAAGCAATCGCTGACTTCGCCGGAACCGACCTGGCCATGCTGAGTACGGGTCTCTTTTTGACGCCATTTAAGAGCGGGCCAATCAACCAGTTTGACCTCCAGCATGCGCTCCCGCATCCGATGCATGTCGTCCGGACCACGCTTTTAGGCCGGGACTTGTGGCGGCTGGTCATGGAAGTGGAAAAGAACCGGCATTTTTTGGAACATTATCCTTTGATTGGGATGAGCTTCAGAGGGAAGATTTTTGGCGAGGTCTACTACAAGGGGATCAAGTATGACCGGATGACCAGGAACGTTTTCGTCAACGGGCAATTGCTGGATCCAGCACAAGAGTACAAGATTGCCGTTTTGGACCACTATGTCTTGATTCCGTTTTTCCCGACTTTGGCCATTGTTGGTGAAAATGAATTCCTCTTCCCGCAGTTCTTAAGGGAAGTCGTGGGCGACTACTTAAGCCGCAAATATCCTGTAAATAAAGAAGGTGAACTTATTGAGGAAAGAGCAGAAAGAAGCGAAAAAAGATAAAGAGAAGGAGAAAAAGCTGAAAGAAGCTAGGGGCAGGAAAGAGCAAAAAGAAGAAACAGCTGAAGCCAAGCCCCTCCACCCTTTGGCAGAAGTCGTGGTTGCCGGCGAAAAGGTCGTGATCAACCAGCGCGAATACCGCCTTTTGGTCAACCAGCGGGATGCCTTGGACCGGGAAGTCTTGAAGCAAAAGTACGATCCATACCTGGACCAATACGATTACCTGGTCGGGGATGTTTCCAGCGAGCACCTGCGCCTTAGGGGCTTTTACAATGACTATGTCAAGACCTCCATTGACCGGAAAAAGTCGACTATCGTTGACTACCTGACTGAATACTGCAACCCGGGCGCTCCTTACTTCATCTTGGAGTCCCTCCAGCCAAGCCGCAAGCCCCGGCCGACCCAGCGCCGGCGGCCAGCCAAAAAGCGGCCGAAGAACAAGGCGGCTTTTACCGAAAGAAAGGTCAAGGACGGCCGGCCCAAGAAGGGCAGCTATGCCGAAGGCCGCAAGAAGAACCGCCGGCACAAGGCATTTGTGATTAGAAAGAAGAAGCCGTGAAAGATTACCGCTTATTTTTGATTGATTTGGACGGGACGATTTACCGGGGCAAGGAGACTATTGAATCCGGCGTCCGCTTTGTCAAGCGCCTGGATGAGGCGGGCCTTGACTACTTATTTTTGACCAACAACACGACCAGGACGCCCCAGATGGTGGCTGACAAATTGGCCGGGCATGGGGTCAAGACGGATGTTTCCAAGATCTACACGCCCAGCATGGCCACGGCCAGCTATATTTTGGAAAAAGAGGCGAAAAGGCCGATCGGTGTCTATATCATTGGACAAATTGGCCTGTGGAAGGAAATCCTGGACCGGCCGGAATTCTTCTATGACGAGGAAAATCCTGACTACGTGATCGTGGGGATGGACACGGATTTGACTTACCACAAGCTCATGGTGGCCACCCGCTGCATTCACCGGGGGGCGGTCTTTATTGGCACCAATTCCGACCAGAACCTGCCGGTGGGCAAGGAACTGCGGCCAGGCAACGGCTCAATTTGCGCGGCTTTGGAAGTCGCCTCTGGGCAAAAGCCGCTTTTTATCGGCAAGCCGGAAGCCATCATCGTTAACCGCGCCTTGGACTTAGCCGGCGTAAAGGCGGAAGAAGCCTTGATCGTTGGGGACAACTATCCAACTGACATCATGGCCGGAATCAACAGCGGAGTCGACACCCTTTTGACCTTGACCGGGGTGACCCAAAAGGCAGACCTGGCCGGCCTCACGCCGCCGACTTATTTAGTGAATAATTTGGACGAATTTAGCCTATGAAAAATTTTTTGAGCAAACTGGGCCAGCCCCTTTTTCATTTTCTATTCGCGGTCTCCAGTGCCGTCGTCGGCGCGATCGTGGTCAGCTGGCCCCTGCTTTTGCTTTTTACCTTGCTGGAGAAGACTTACCAAACGGTCAACCTGACCGTGGGCCAGGTCATGAGCAATTACAACCAGCTCCTGCTTTACCTGGTCTGGCCCGGTCAGACCAAGCTCAAGATGAGCAACTTGCCAACTTCGGCTTCAGCGGCGGCTCACTTTGCCGATGTCAAGAATCTCTTTATTCTGGCCGAGCTGGTTTTCCTCTTATGTTTGGCCCTTAGCAGCTATTTCCGCAATTACAAGAAGCCAATTAAATTGACCCAGACCCAGGCCCTGCTCTTGATGCTGCTGCCGGTCGTGGTCATGCCTTTTGCCTTGACCGACTTTGACAGTTTCTTCCGGGTCTTCCATACTTTCTTTTTCCGCAATGACAACTGGCTTTTTGACCCGGCGACTGATCCAATCATCAACGTCTTGACGGAAGGTTTCTTTGCCTCCTGCTTTGCCGTTGGCGGAGCGATTTATGAGCTCTACCTGGCCCGGTATTTGCTGAAAAAGTAAAGAAAGGCAAGAAAAGCAAGCTAAACAAAATATAGACCGAAAAAAATAAGGACCGTCAGGTCCTTATTTTTTGTCTGCTTTAATTGTCGAACTTTTGCTCGCGCCGCATGGTCATTCTCTTCTTCAAGGCCACAACCATGATTGGCACGACTGAAACCAGGATGATGCCGATCACGATCAAGGAGAAGTGGTCCTTGACGACTGGGAAGTTGCCGAAGAAGTAGCCGATGCTGGTAAAGAGGGCCGTCCAGAGCAGGCCGCCCAGGATGTTGTAAATGACGAAGGTCCGGTAGTGCATCTTGCTGCCCCCGGAAATGAAGGGCACGAAGGTCCGGATGAAGGGGATGAAACGGCCGATCACGATGGTGATGGAGCCATGTCGTTCAAAGAATTTCTCCGCCGCCAGCCGGTTGTTTTCGTTGATCAGCTTGTTGAACCAGCTGTGCTTGGCCCCGGAAGTGACTGACCACTTGCCAATTTCGTAGTTGATGCTGTCACCGATAATGGCGGCAGCCGCGGCAGTAATATAGAGCAGCCAGACATTTAAGCCGTATTTTGGATTGGCGGCCATGGCGGCAGCCGCGAAGATCAAGGAGTCACCTGGCAGGAAGGGGAAGATGACCAGACCAGTTTCGATAAAGATGATGGCAAAAATGATCCAGTAGGTACCCGCCCCAAATTGGTTGACAATGGTGACCAAGTGGTCATCAATGTGCAGGATAAAATCAATCAATGGCATGTGTTAACCTCAGTTCTTATTTCTTAACTTTTCTTTTTACTTTTTCAGCTAAATACTAGTTGAGTGGATAGTTAGGCTCTTTTCCGGAAAGAGGTCTTGCATGATCGCGTTGACCGCGATCTGGGCTTCCCCAAAACCGATCCCGATAACTGGCACCCGGCCCGGGTAACCGCAGGCATCGCCAATGGCATAGATGCCAGGCACGCTGGTCTGCATGGACCGGTCAACAGAAATGAGTCCTTGATCCAGGTCAACTCCCCACTTGCTGACGAAGCGGTTGTCGGCCCGGAAGCCGTAGGCGACCAGGATTTGGTCAAAAGTTTCCTGAGCGACTTCATCTCCGCCGACCTTTTTCAAGGAAATTTGCAGCTGATCATTTTTAACCTGCATGCTCTTTGGCAGGTAAGGGGTCTTCAAGGTTACCTTTTGGTCAGCCTTCAAGTTTTCCACGCTGCTTTCCATACCCCGGAACTGGTCGCGCCGGTGGACGAGGGTGACGTCAGCAATCTGGGAAAGCTCCTGGGCCCAGTCAAGGGCCGTGTCCCCGCCGCCGAAGATGCCGATCTTCTGGCCGGCGAACTGGTCAGGCTTTTTGAAAAAGTAGTGGATGTGGTCTTCAGCCTCCGGGGTTGCCTTGAGCGGAAACTTTTTAGCCTTGAAGGCCCCGTTGCCAGTTGCCACGATAATGCTGCGGACCTGGTATTCGCCATCGATCACGAAGTCGTCAGTTTTCTCCAGCTGGCTGACCTTGTGGCCGGTGACCAGGTCCTGGTCGGTCAAGTTGCCTAAAAGGCGCTTGGTCAAGTCAGCGGCGGTGATTTCATTGAAGACAGGGATGTCCAGGATCTTCTTGAAGGGGTAGAGCATTTCCGGTTGGCCGCCCGGCTCGTTCAAGGATTCAAGGATAACCGTCTTTAAGCCATGCAGGCGGGCGAAGTAGGCCGCGAAGAGGCCGACTGGTCCAGCACCAATCACGGCAAGATCATATTGTTTGATAAGCGAGATCTCCTTTCGAAAATATACTAAAACAACTTTACCATAGAACGCCGGCAAAATTAATTAAGAAGCGAAACGAAAAAAGTAAAAAACTTGTTACAGAAATTTAAAGCTGAAAACGGCAAAAATCGAACTATTCTTTCCGGCAAAAACGAATTTTTTAGCTAAAAACAGAAAAGTGGAATATAAGCAGAAAATTATCTGTCACAACTCTGCCGGGTGCACCAATCATAAAACGAATGAAAAAGCAAATTTGACGAATCAAAAAAAGCTAGTATACTAATATTTGTTGCCGCGTGAGACAAGCAAGTCTTGCGGAGGCACGAAAAAGAAAATATCAAAAACTTGTTGACAAGAAGTCAACAAGCGAGTAAGATATAAAACGTTGCGTCACTTGACGCAAGTTGGTACTTTGAAAACTGAACAAAGTTTCGCAGTGTGCGGGTCAAACATTGTTTGATCCAAACAAATAAGCGAAGTCAATTCGCAAGCAAATAATCTGGAGCAGATTAAAAAGGCTCAATTTTCAAATTGAGAGTTTGATCCTGGCTCAGGACGAACGCTGGCGGCGTGCCTAATACATGCAAGTCGAGCGAGCTGAATTCAAAGATTCCTTCGGGATGATTTGTTGGACGCTAGCGGCGGATGGGTGAGTAACACGTGGGCAATCTGCCCTAAAGACTGGGATACCACTTGGAAACAGGTGCTAATACCGGATAACAACATGAATCGCATGATTCAAGTTTGAAAGGCGGCTTTTAGCTGTCACTTTAGGATGAGCCCGCGGCGCATTAGCTAGTTGGTGGGGTAAAGGCCTACCAAGGCAATGATGCGTAGCCGAGTTGAGAGACTGATCGGCCACATTGGGACTGAGACACGGCCCAAACTCCTACGGGAGGCAGCAGTAGGGAATCTTCCACAATGGACGCAAGTCTGATGGAGCAACGCCGCGTGAGTGAAGAAGGTTTTCGGATCGTAAAGCTCTGTTGTTGGTGAAGAAGGATAGAGGCAGTAACTGGTCTTTATTTGACGGTAATCAACCAGAAAGTCACGGCTAACTACGTGCCAGCAGCCGCGGTAATACGTAGGTGGCAAGCGTTGTCCGGATTTATTGGGCGTAAAGCGAGCGCAGGCGGAATGATAAGTCTGATGTGAAAGCCCACGGCTCAACCGTGGAACTGCATCGGAAACTGTCATTCTTGAGTGCAGAAGAGGAGAGTGGAACTCCATGTGTAGCGGTGGAATGCGTAGATATATGGAAGAACACCAGTGGCGAAGGCGGCTCTCTGGTCTGCAACTGACGCTGAGGCTCGAAAGCATGGGTAGCGAACAGGATTAGATACCCTGGTAGTCCATGCCGTAAACGATGAGCGCTAGGTGTTGGGGACTTTCCGGTTCTCAGTGCCGCAGCAAACGCATTAAGCGCTCCGCCTGGGGAGTACGACCGCAAGGTTGAAACTCAAAGGAATTGACGGGGGCCCGCACAAGCGGTGGAGCATGTGGTTTAATTCGAAGCAACGCGAAGAACCTTACCAGGTCTTGACATCCTGTGACAAACTTAGAGATAAGTCTTTCCCTTCGGGGACGCAGAGACAGGTGGTGCATGGCTGTCGTCAGCTCGTGTCGTGAGATGTTGGGTTAAGTCCCGCAACGAGCGCAACCCTTGTCTTTAGTTGCCATCATTAAGTTGGGCACTCTAGAGAGACTGCCGGTGACAAACCGGAGGAAGGTGGGGATGACGTCAAGTCATCATGCCCCTTATGACCTGGGCTACACACGTGCTACAATGGGCAGTACAACGAGAAGCGAACCCGCGAGGGCAAGCGGATCTCTTAAAGCTGTTCTCAGTTCGGACTGCAGGCTGCAACTCGCCTGCACGAAGCTGGAATCGCTAGTAATCGCGGATCAGCACGCCGCGGTGAATACGTTCCCGGGCCTTGTACACACCGCCCGTCACACCATGGAAGTCTGCAATGCCCAAAGTCGGTGGGATAACCTTTACGGAGTCAGCCGCCTAAGGCAGGGCAGATGACTGGGGTGAAGTCGTAACAAGGTAGCCGTAGGAGAACCTGCGGCTGGATCACCTCCTTTCTAAGGAAAGACACACAATCAGAGAGTGGGAACACTAATAGACGATTGTGAGTTACGAAAGCACACTGCAAAAGAAACTTTGTTCAGTTTTGAGAGTACCAACAATAAGAACTTGGGCCTGTAGCTCAGCTGGTTAGAGCGCACGCTTGATAAGCGTGAGGTCGATGGTTCAAGTCCATCCAGGCCCATTGAAATGCGAAGAAAAGTCTTTACATTTCGGCTAAGATGGAGTAACATCTTAAAAGTTGATATTTACGGGGGCATAGCTCAGCTGGGAGAGCACCTGCTTTGCAAGCAGGAGGTCATCGGTTCGATCCCGTTTGCCTCCATTGGCCTAACGGCCAAGTTTGTACGTTGAAAACTGAATATCTTAATTCCAAGAAAAAACCGAGAATCATTGAGATCAATGAAAACATTGCAAAGCGACCGAGAGAGTTCGAAAGAACTGACTTGCAAGGTCAAGTGAAGAAGGGCGCACGGTGAATGCCTTGGCACTGGAAGCCGATGAAGGACGCGACTAACCGCGAAAGTCTTCGGGGAGCCGTAAGTAGGCTTTGATCCGGAGGTCTCCGAATGGGGGAACCCAGCATGTGCAGACATGCTATTCTTGTGTGAATACATAGCACAAGAAAGGAACACGCAGTGAACTGAAACATCTAAGTAGCTGCAGGAAGAGAAAGAAATATCGATTTCCCAAGTAGCGGCGAGCGAACAGGAAAGAGCCCAAACCGGCAGATTTATCTGCCGGGGTTGTAGGACTGAAACATGGCACTTCAGAGGATAGCAGAAGCGTTTGGGAAGACGCGCCAGAGAGGGTGAGAGCCCCGTAAGCGAAATCCAAAGAAGGCCTATCAGTATCCTGAGTAGGGCGGGACACGTGAAATCCCGTTTGAATCCGCGAGGACCATCTCGCAAGGCTAAATACTAACCAGTGACCGATAGTGAACCAGTACCGTGAGGGAAAGGTGAAAAGAACCCCGGGAGGGGAGTGAAAGAGAACCTGAAACCGTGTGCCTACAAGTAGTCAAAGCCCGTTAAGGGGTAATGGCGTGCCTTTTGTAGAATGAACCGGCGAGTTGCGTTAGTCAGCAAGGTTAAGTCAGAAAAGACGGAGCCGCAGCGAAAGCGAGTCTGAAGAGGGCGAGCAGTTGGCTGACGCAGACCCGAAACCAAGTGACCTACCCATGACCAGGTTGAAGGCGCGGTAAAACGCGCTGGAGGACCGAACCCACGTAAGTTGAAAATTGCGGGGATGAGTTGTGGGTAGCGGTGAAATTCCAAACGAACTTGGAGATAGCTGGTTCTCTCCGAAATAGCTTTAGGGCTAGCCTCGCAAAGAGGATGCTGGAGGTAGAGCTCTGTTTGGACTAGGGGCCCGTCAAGGGTTACTGAATTCAGATAAACTGCGAATTCCAGACATTTATGTGCGGGAGTCAGACTGCGAGTGATAAGATCCGTAGTCGAAAGGGAAACAGCCCAGATCACCAGTTAAGGTCCCAAAATTCATGCTAAGTGGAAAAGGATGTGGAGTTGCGCAGACAACTAGGACGTTGGCTCAGAAGCAGCCATCATTCAAAGAGTGCGTAATAGCTCACTAGTCGAGTGACGCCGCGCCGAAAATTTACCGGGGCTAAGCATGATACCGAAACTGTGGATGTGCGCAAGCACGTGGTAGGAGAGCGTTCTAGCGGCGGTGAAGCATGATCGAGAGGACATGTGGAGCTTCTAGAAGTGAGAATGCCGGTATGAGTAACGAAAGACAGGTGAGAATCCTGTCCGCCGCAAGACTAAGGTTTCCTGGGGCAGGCTCGTCCGCCCAGGGTAAGTCGGGACCTAAGGCGAGGCCGAGAGGCGTAGTCGATGGACAACAGGTTGAGATTCCTGTACTGCACCGAATCGTTATGAGCGATGGAGGGACGCAGGAGGCTAGCAGCGCGTGGTGCTGGATACCACGTTCAAGCGTCAAGTCTGAGAGCGAGTCAAATGCTTGCTCTCATAAGGACAAGGCGTGATGAGGAGCGAAATTAAAGTAGCGAAGGCTGCGACGTCACACTGCCGAGAAAAGCTTCTAGCCAGAGACGGTGCACCCGTACCGCAAACCGACACAGGTAGTCGAGGAGAGTATCCTCAGGTGAGCGAGAGAACTCTCGTTAAGGAACTCGGCAAAATGGCCCCGTAACTTCGGGAGAAGGGGCGCTGGTCGCAAGATCAGCCGCAGTGAAAAGGCCCAAGCAACTGTTTATCAAAAACACAGGCATCTGCAAAATCGTAAGATGAAGTATAGGTGCTGACACCTGCCCGGTGCTGGAAGGTTAAGAGGAGAGCTTAGCGCAAGCGAAGGTTTGAATTGAAGCCCCAGTAAACGGCGGCCGTAACTATAACGGTCCTAAGGTAGCGAAATTCCTTGTCGGGTAAGTTCCGACCTGCACGAAAGGTGTAATGATTTGGGCACTGTCTCAACGAGAGACTCGGTGAAATTATAATACCCGTGAAGATGCGGGTTACCCGCGACAGGACGGAAAGACCCCATGGAGCTTTACTGCAGTTTAATATTGGGTATCTGTCAAGCATGTACAGGATAGGTAGGAGCCGGAGAAGATAGGACGCCAGTCTTATCTGAGGCGCTGTTGGGATACTACCCTTGCTTGACGGATGCTCTAACTCAGGTCTGTAATCCAGGCCGAGGACAGTGTTTGACGGGCAGTTTGACTGGGGCGGTCGCCTCCTAAAGTGTAACGGAGGCGCCCAAAGGTTCCCTCAGAATGGTTGGAAATCATTCGCAGAGTGTAAAGGTAAAAGGGAGCTTGACTGCGAGAGAGACAACTCGAGCAGGTACGAAAGTAGGGCTTAGTGATCTGGTGGTACCGCATGGAAGGGCCATCACTCAACGGATAAAAGCTACCCTGGGGATAACAGGCTTATCTCCCCCAAGAGTTCACATCGACGGGGAGGTTTGGCACCTCGATGTCGGCTCGTCGCATCCTGGGGCTGAAGTCGGTCCCAAGGGTTGGGCTGTTCGCCCATTAAAGCGGCACGCGAGCTGGGTTCAGAACGTCGTGAGACAGTTCGGTCCCTATCCGTCGTGGGCGCAGGAAATTTGAGAGGAGCTGTCCTTAGTACGAGAGGACCGGGATGGACGCACCGCTGGTGTACCAGTTGTCTTGCCAAAGGCATCGCTGGGTAGCTATGTGCGGACGGGATAAGCGCTGAAAGCATCTAAGTGCGAAGCCCCCCTCAAGATGAGATTTCCCATTTCTTCAAGAAAGTAAGACACCTCAGAGACGATGAGGTAGATAGGCCGGGAGTGGAAGAAGCGTGAGCTTTGGAGCGGACCGGTACTAATCAGTCGAGGACTTGACCAAAAGAGCGAAGCAATGAAGGTTTTGACTAGGAAGAGATATTCAGTTTTGAGCGTGCAAGCTCAAAGAGAGTGCGGTGGCAATGGCAAGAAGGATACACCTGTTCCCATGCCGAACACAGCAGTTAAGCTTCTTAACGCCGAAAGTAGTTGGTGGGAAACTGCCTGCGAGGATAGGAAGCTGCCGCGCTCAACATTCCGCCTTAGCTCAGTTGGTAGAGCGCTTGACTGTTAATCAGGATGTCGTCAGTTCGAGTCTGACAGGCGGAGTTTAATATGGAGTGTTGTCCGAGCGGCTGAAGGAGCATGATTGGAAATCATGTATACGGGTAAATACCTGTATCGAGGGTTCAAATCCCTCACACTCCGTTTTATGGCGGTGTAGCTCAGCTGGCTAGAGCGTCCGGTTCATACCCGGGAGGTCGAGGGTTCGATCCCCCCCGCCGCTATAAGCAATCCACGACATGGTCGTGGATTTTTTGTTTTTATTTTTATCTGTCTTGCTATTTTTCTGAAAATTTTTTCGTAAAAAAGACTTGCATTGGCAGGGAATTGCTGTATACTAGTAAACGTGCTTACGAAACGGCCCGTTGGTCAAGTGGTTAAGACACCGCCCTTTCACGGCGGTAACATGGGTTCAAATCCCGTACGGGTCATATGGAGGATTAGCTCAGCTGGGAGAGCATCTGCCTTACAAGCAGAGGGTCACAGGTTCGAGCCCTGTATCCTCCATTGTTCAGAAGGTTACCGGACGGTAATCTTTTTTTTTACAAAAAACTGAACATATTTAAAATATTATTTGTTACAAGTCCTGATAGGATTCACCAAATTGGTGAAGATGCCTTGTAACCGTGTAGCTAGTCTATAGGGGGACACACATAGATGGAAAAGCACTTATTTACGTCAGAATCAGTTTCAGAAGGACACCCGGACAAGGTCGCTGACCAGATCTCCGATGCCATCCTGGACGCGGTACTCGCGCAGGACCCGCAAGCCCACGTGGCCTGTGAGACTTCTGTAACTACCGGTTTGGTCTTGCTCTTCGGGGAAATCTCGACCACGGCTAATGTTGACTACCAGCAGGTCGCGCGAAAGACGATCCGTGAGATCGGCTATAATGACCCGGACCTGGGCTTTGACGCCGACAACTGCGCTGTATTGGTAGCACTGGACAAGCAGTCGCCTGACATCGCCGGCGGGGTTGATGAAGCCCTGGAAGTCCGGGGAGAAGACGACAGCGATGAACTCGACCAGATCGGGGCCGGTGACCAGGGGCTCATGTTCGGTTTCGCCATCAACGAAACGCCGGAACTGATGCCTTTGCCGATTTCCCTGGCCCACCGCTTGATGCGCAAAGTAGCCCAGCTGAGAAAAGACGGGACTTTCCCTTGGCTGCGGCCAGATGCCAAGGCCCAGGTCACGGTGGAATACGATGATGCCGGCAAGCCTAAGCGGGTGGACACGGTAGTTATTTCTACCCAGACCAGTCCTGACGTGACTAACGAAGAGATCCGGGTGGCCATGGTCCACGATGTGATCAAGGAAGTCATTCCAGATAAGTTCCTGGATGACGAGACCAAGTACCTGATCAACCCATCCGGCCGCTTTGTTATCGGGGGGCCAAAGGGCGACGCCGGTTTGACTGGCCGCAAGATCATTGTCGACACTTACGGCGGCTATGCCCGCCACGGCGGCGGTGCCTTCAGCGGCAAGGACGCCACCAAGGTCGACAGAAGCGCCTCATACGCTGCCCGCTATGTGGCTAAGAACATTGTAGCTGCTGGCCTGGCTGACCGCTGTGAAGTGCAATTGGCCTACGCCATTGGGGTAGCCCACCCGGTTTCCATCATGATTGATACTGCCGGGACCGGCAAGGTGAGCGACCAGCTTTTGACCGAAGCTGTCCGGGCTAACTTTGACCTGCGGCCAGCCGGGATCATCAAGATGCTGGACTTGCGCCGGCCAATCTACAAGCAGACGGCTGCTTACGGCCACTTTGGCCGCACTGACATCGATCTGCCTTGGGAAAAGACCGACAAGGCTGAAGCTCTCCGAGCTTTCGTTAACGGCCGCAAGTAATATTTTTACGACAACTGAATACACGTAAGACATAACGTAACATAAATTTCGTTGGAGAAAAGAATGAAGAAAACAAACGTGAAAATGGTCACGCTCGCTGTCTTTATCACCACTTTTATGTCCGCGATCGAAGGCACCATTGTTTCGACCGCGATGCCAACTATTATTGCCGATTTGGACGGGCTGGCAATCATGAGCTGGGTGGTGTCTGTCTTTCTGCTGATGACGGCAGTCTCAACGCCAATTTATGGGAAACTGGCTGATAGCGTAGGACGCAAGCCAGTTTTTTTATTTGGCATCGGACTTTTCGTGCTCGGCTCAGCCCTCTGCGGCTTTTCGCACTCAATGGTGGAATTGATCATCTTCCGCGTCCTGCAGGGACTTGGTTCAGGGGCCATTCAGACAGCAGGGGTGACGGTTTTAGCCGATATGTATGACATTGACAAGCGGGCCAAAATGCTGGGTCTGACCTCGGGTTTCTGGGGCCTGGCTTCAGTTATCGCTCCGCTTTTAGGCGGCTTTATCGTCCAGCACTTGTCTTGGCACTGGGTCTTTATGATCAACGTGCCAATCGGCTTGATCGCCTTTTTGCTGGTCGCTTTCTACCTGCATGAGGATATTGCTAAAAACAAATTACAGATCGACCTCAAGGGCAGCTTCAGCTTAGTCATCTTTTTGCTTTCCTTGATGCTCCTTTTGCAGGGTCTGGAAAAAGGCTTCAGCTGGACCTTGCTGGCTTTGGCGGCAATCATGCTGGTCAGCCTCTGCCTTTTTGTCAAGGTGGAAAAAACTGCCGCTGACCCGATCATTCCCTTCAGCATTTTGAAAGACAAGGAATTTCTGGCGGTCAACATCTTGCAGCTCCTGGTGTCCGGAGTCGTGATCGGCTTTGAATTCTATATCCCGACCTGGCTGCAGGGGATCAACGGGGTCAGCGCTTCAATCGCCGGCTTTGCCATTACGCCAAGCTCCCTTTTATGGGTCTGCGGGTCCTTCCTGGCCGGCGACCTTATGGGCCGGTGGGGAACGCAGAAGTTCTTTGACGCCTCACTCTTTCTTTTGCTTGGGGCTGACCTGGCCTTTATCTTGATTCCAACCTACACGCCATTTTGGGTCTTCTGCTTGATTGCCGTCTTCAACGGGATTGGCTTCGGCAGCATCGCCACGGCCAGCCAGGTCCGGGCCCAGATGGTGGTCGACAAGAGCCAGGTAGGGGTGGCAACTTCTTTTAACACCTTGATGAAGTATCTGGGGCAGACCGTGATGATGGTCTTTTACGGGATGACCTTCAACGCGGTCGTGGCCAGCGGGCTCAAAAAGCACCCTTCCTTGACCAGTGAGATGATGAACAAGATTGTCTCCCCAGCCCAGGCTAAAAGCCTGGATCCGGCCGTTTTGGCTCCTTTGCGGGAAATCCTGCACTCAGCCATGCGGGGGATCTACATCGTTTCTTTGATTGCCTTGCTTTTGTCTTTGGTCTTCAACCATATCTACCGGCAGAAGAAGGACTAGGCAAAATATGAATGTAAACAAAAATCTGCTCACGGACTGGTGAGCAGATTTTTTGTTATTAAGGATTTAGTTTATTCTTTTTGTCCAAGGCCTTGAAAAAGAGCCAGCTGGCCAGGGAACTGAAGGCCAGGCCCTCGCACCAGCCGCCTAAGACGTCGCTTGGCCAGTGAACGTGCAGGTACATTCTGGTAAAGCCGATCGATAGGGTGAAGAAGACGCAGAAACCAATCAACCAGTATTTCAGTGGCTTCTTTTTCACCAAGACAACGATCAAGGCGATCAAGACCAGGGCCAAAGTCATAGAGCCGACTGAGTGGCCAGACGGGAAGGAGAAGCCGTCAGCGTGAACCGTTTTGTCCATCCGGGGCCGCTGACGCTGAATGATGTTCTTGATGACCGAGTTGCAGTAATTTGCCGCGATCATGGTCAAGCTGGCGAAGACGGCGTGGATATAGTTCCGCCGGTAGATTAGGAAAAGGACCAGGATCACCGTAAAGACTGTGATCGTGAGCGTGTTGCCCAGCTGAGTCCAGTAAAAGGTCAGCTGCTTTTCGACTGGATTGTTGTTTCTGATGGCATTGTAGACTACCGTGTCAAAAGCCTTGATAAAGGGATTCTTGCTGGCAATCAGGTAGACCCAATAGGCAAAAAAGATGCTGAAGGCGCTGCCAAAAATTAAAAGCGGCTGATAATTAACTTTATTTTCTTTCGTATTCAATTGTTTTTAATTTTTCTCCTTGTAAAATTTTGGCCATGTGGTAAAGTATAATCGTTATAGAGAAAATAATAAAGGGCAGGGAGTAGTAGAAATTTTTCTTTCTTCAGAGAAGAGCCGGTGGCTGCGAGGCTTGAAAGAGGAATTTTGAACTCACCCGGACAATGCCAAAGTGTTGTTTCGCTTTAAGAAACATTTGAGTGTCACGCGAAAGCGTGGAACTTAGGTGGTACCGCGAAACAATTCGTCCTATGTTTGAACATAGGGCGTTTTTTGTTTTTAGGAAAGGATTTAGCAGATGTACAACCATAAAGTTGTCGAAAAGAAGTGGCAAAAGTACTGGCTGGAAAACAAGACTTTTAAGACTGGGACTGACCCAAAGAAGCCAAAGTACTACGTACTTGACATGTTCCCTTACCCATCAGGCAAGGGGTTGCACGTTGGTCACCCGGAAGGCTACACGGCTACTGACATCATGGCCAGAATGAAGCGGGCTCAAGGCTACAACGTCTTGCACCCAATGGGCTGGGATGCCTTCGGCCTGCCGGCTGAACAATACGCCCTGCAAACTGGTAACGACCCGGCTACTTTCACTGACCAAAACATTGCCCACTTCAAAAAGCAGCTGCAAGCTTTGGGCTTCTCCTATGACTGGGACCGGGAAATCAAGACCACTGACCCGAACTACTACAAGTGGACCCAGTGGATTTTTGAACAAATGTACAAGATGGGCCTGGCTTATGAAGCTGAAGTGCCAGTTAACTGGTCACCAGACCTGGGCACGGTCGTTGCCAACGAAGAAGTTATCGACGGCAAGACTGAACGGGGCGGCTACCCGGTTTACCGCCGCAAGATGCGGCAATGGATGCTGAAGATCACCGCTTACGCTGACCGTTTGCTGGATGACCTGGATGACTTGGACTGGCCAGAACCGATCAAGGAAATGCAAAGAAACTGGATCGGCCGCTCAGTTGGGGCTCAAGTAACCTTCAAGATCAAGGATTCAGACAAGAGCTTTGACATCTTCACCACCCGGCCAGACACCCTCTTTGGCTGCTCATACACGGTTTTGGCACCGGAAAACGACCTGGTCAAGGAAATCACTACGCCGGAACAAAAGGAAGCAGTTGATGCCTACATCAAGTCCATCGAATCCAAGTCTGACCTGGAAAGAACTGATTTGAACAAGGATAAGACCGGGGTCTTCACTGGTGCTTACGCCATCAACCCAGTCAACGGGGAAGAGGTGCCAGTCTGGATCTCTGACTACGTTCTGGCAACTTACGGGACCGGGGCAGTTATGGCTGTTCCAGCCCACGACGAAAGAGACTACGCTTTTGCCACTAAGTTCGACCTGCCAATCAAGGAAGTCGTTGAAGGCGGTGACATCAGCAAGGAAGCCTTTGCCGGCGACGGTGCCCACGTCAACTCAGAATTTTTGAACGGCCTCCGCAATGAAGAAGCCAAGGCCAAGATGGTCGACTGGCTGACTGAAAAGGGCGTCGGCGAAAAGAAGGTCAACTACAAGATGCGGGACTGGAACTTCTCCCGTCAGCGCTACTGGGGTGAACCAATCCCGGTTATCCACTGGGAAGATGGGGAAACCACTTTGGTGCCAGAAGACGAATTGCCGCTGCGCCTGCCTAAGGAAACCAACATCAAGCCATCTGGTACTCCGGAAAGCCCGCTGGCTAACCTGACTGACTGGGTTAACGTTGTTGATGAAAACGGCCGGAAGGGCAAGCGGGAAACCAACACCATGCCGCAATGGGCTGGTTCAAGCTGGTACTTCCTCCGCTACATCGACCCGCACAACGACAAGGCTCTGGCAGACCCGGAACTCTTGAAGAAGTGGATGCCGGTTGATCTCTACATCGGCGGGGCAGAACACGCGACCCTGCACCTGCTTTACGCTAGATTCTGGCACAAGGTCCTTTACGACCTGGGCGTCGTGCCAACCAAGGAACCGTTCCAAAAGCTCTACAACCAAGGCTTGATCTTGAAGAACCATGAAAAGATGTCCAAGTCTCGCGGCAACGTGGTCAACCCAGACGATGTCGTTGACGAATACGGTGCAGACAGCCTGCGGACTTACGAAATGTTCATGGGGCCACTGAATGCTTCAATCGACTGGGACGACAACGGTCCTTCCGGTGTCAAGAAGTTCCTTGACCGGGTATGGCGGACTTTTGTCAACGACCTGGACCTGGACCCGATCCCGTCTGAAAAGATCAGTGACGAAAACGACGGCAAGCTGGACAAGATCTACAACGAAACGGTCAAGGTCGTTACGGAACACTTTGAAGAATTGCGCTTCAACACTGCCATTTCCCAAATGATGGTCTTCATGAACGCCTGCCAAAAGGTCGACAAGATTCCGCGAGAATACGCTGAAGGCTTCGTCAAGCTGATGGCGCCAGTTGCTCCGCACATGATGGAAGAAATCTGGCATGTCTTCGGCCACGACGAAAGCGTGCAGTTTGCTAGCTGGCCAACTTATGACGCAAGCAAGCTGGTTGAAAGCACGGTTGAAATGGCTGTTACGGTCAACGGCAAGAAGCGGGGCAACTTCCAAATCGCCAAGGATGCAAGCAGAGAAGAAGCCCAAGCTGCCGCAACCGCTCTGCCGCACGTCAAGGAATTTTTGGAAGGCAAGGAGATCAAGAAGGTCATTGTCGTGCCAAACAAGATCGTGAACATTGTTGCCAAATAATCTAAAATTTTCCTAAAAAAACAATTTATGGTATATTTCAAGCTGGATCAGGAATATGATAGTAGGTTGAAGTATAAGGATTAGGGAAGTTTTATGGCAAAAAACAAATCACAGACCAACTCCCAGGCTCAGCTTTTAAAGGGCTCGGCCTGGATGACTATTGGCTCTATCCTGTCGCGGATTCTCGGGGCGATCTATATCATCCCTTGGTATGCCTGGATGGGAAAGTTTGGCAACTTGGCCAACTCACTGACGGCGAAGAGCTACAACATCTATAGCCTGTTCATTATCATCTCCACCGCGGGCATTCCAGGGGCGATCGCCAAGCAGATTGCCAAATACAATGCCTTGAATGAGTACGGGGTCGGCCGCAAGCTCTTTAGGCACGGCCTGGTCTTGATGGGAGCTTTCGGGATCATCTCGGCGGCATGCATGTACTTTTTGGCCTTGCCGCTGTCTGGCTTTAACCCCCAGGAAGTTCCGGTGATCCGGAGCCTGTCCATCGCGGTTTTGATCATTCCGATCTTGAGCATTCTGCGGGGCTATTTCCAGGGCTTCAACGACATGATGCCAAGTGCCATGTCCCAGTTCGTGGAACAGCTGGCCCGGGTGATCTGGATGCTTTTGACGGCCTATGTGATCATGCGTGTCCAGCATGGCAATTATGTTGACGCGGTAACCCAGTCCAACCTGGCTGCCGCGATCGGGGCCGTGTTCGGTATTGGCCTGCTGGTGATTTTTTACCTCAAGCAGAAGCGGACGGTGGATCCCTTGATCGCCCAGTCCAACAATCAGGTGCAAGTTTCAACCAACAGCCTGCTTTTTGAAATCATTCAGCAGTCGATTCCCTTCATCATCATTGACTCCGGGATCAACATCTTCCAGCTGGTGGACCAGTATACCTTCCACCCGATGATTGCCAGCTTCATGCACGTGCCTTTTGATGAAGTAGAAAGCTGGTACGCCTTGTTCGGCTTGAACGCCAACAAGCTGATCATGATCGTGGTTTCCCTGTCAACGGCCATGGCAGTTACCGCCATTCCGCTTTTGTCAGGGGCCCATGCCAGAAGGGACTACCGGGATATTTCCCGCCAGATCGGCAATACCTTGGAACTTTTCCTGTTTGTCTTATTGCCGGCTTCACTGGGGATGGCCGCGATTTCAGATCCTCTGTACACGATCTTCTACGGCTATGACCGGCTGGGAGCCCATGTCTTGTACCTGTCCTCCTTTACGGCCATCAGCTTGGGGATGTTTACGGTCCTCATGGCCATCTTGCAGGGGCTGGATGAAAACATGTACGCGATCCGCTATTTGATTCTCGGCTTGGTCATCAAGTCAATCGTCCAGTATCCGATGATCCGTCTCTTCAAGGTCTATGGCCCGCTTCTGGCGACCAACCTGGGCCTTTTGGCGGTCATCGCCATGTCCCTCAAGCACCTCAGCGTGAAATACCGCTGGCGGGCTGACCGGACCATGCGGCGCTTTATCGGGATTGCCAGCTTCTCCTTAGTGATGTTCGCGGCAGTGTTTGCCACGGTCAAGCTGGGCGGGCTCTTCCTCAGTCCATACCGCCGTCTGTCAGCCATGCTGCTCAGTGCTCTTGCGGTTGGGGTAGGCGTAATCGTCTATGGGGCCTTGAGCCTTAAAACCGGCTTGGCTGAAAACATCTTGGGCAGCCGGGTGACCCGGATCATGCAAAAGTTCAGATAAGTTTGGATAAATAGAATAAGAGTCATTGAAAGATCCTCCTTTTGGAGGGTCTTTTTTTCGCCATTTTTGGAATTTTTTCATTCGCTTTTTTGCCCAAATCGTCTATTCATGGCAAAAATCTTGCGAAAATAATTGCAAAAGGACTTGGTCTGACGGGGGATGGGCGGGCTTTTTGATAAAACTATTTTTTAGTTTGTGAATAAAAACAATTCGATGGTTGCCAGTACTTTAACAGAAAAGTCTTTTGGAAAGATTGTTATTTTGGCAAAGGAAACGGTTACAAGAAATTCCTCCAAAAAACTTGTAAGAAACTGTTGACATTTTTTCACAAAAGGGCAATAATCAATAGTGAAAAGTGAAAAGGCTTACAAGCCCTAGTGATATGAGGTGAAAACAATGGAAGTTAACGACAAGAAGGAATTGACTGAGGAAGAACGCCAAAATGCATACGTTCTTTGGTTTAACCAACTGCGCCGCGAAGACGTGGCCCTGGTTGGGGGCAAATCATCATCATTGGGTGAATTGACTTCAGGTACTGACGTGCCAGTGCCTTATGGCTTCGCGACTACTGCTCACGGCTACCGGCACTTCATGGAAGTCAATGGCTTGAACGAGAAGGTAAATGCCTTGCTGGCAACTTTGAAGGACCCAGAAGACTCAGAAGAACTGCACCGGGTCTGCAGCCAGATCAGAAAGATCATGCGTGAGGCACCAATGCCGGAAGACTTGGCCGAAGACATCGGCAACTCATATGACGAACTGGCCAAGATGACCGGGCAAAATGAACCTTACGTTGCAGTTCGTTCAAGTGCTACGGCCGAAGACCTGCCAGATGCTTCATTTGCCGGGGAACAGGACACTTACCTTAACGTTAGAAGCCGCAAGGATGTTATCCGCAAGGTACAAGACTGCTACGCTTCCCTGTTCACGGACCGGGCAACCTACTACCGGATCAAGCAAAACTTCCCGCAAGAGAAAGTTGCTTTGTCAGCAGCTGTCCAAATGATGGCCTTCTCCAAGTCAGCCGGGGTTATGTTCACGGTTAACGTTGCCAACGGTGACGACACCAAGGTCATGATCGAAGGTTCATGGGGCTTGGGCGAATACATCGTCCAAGGGACAGTTACCCCGGACAACTTCGAAGTTGACAAGGAAAGCATGCAAATCGCAAGCAAGACCATCAACAACAAGAACATTGAACTGATCCGTCTGCCAGGCGGCGGGGTTGAACAAAGAGACGTCCCGGAAGACGTAGCCAAGACTCCATGCTTGACTGATGAAGAAGTCATTGAACTTGCCGGCTACGCTAAGCAGATTGAAAAGCACTATGGCTGCTACATGGACATGGAATGGTCCAGAGACCAAGACGACAAGCTCTGGCTCGTTCAAGCCCGTCCGGAAACTGTTTGGTCACAAAGAAAGAAGGAGGGCGGCACCAAGGAAGAAACTGACGTTAAGGCTCCAAGCTCCAACAAGGTTTTGGTCAAGGGTCTGCCAGCCAGCCCAGGCGTAGCTTCTGGTATCGTGCACGTAATTGACGACCCGAAGGACATCGGTGAATTCAAGGAAGGAGAAATCCTGGTTACCTTGATGACCTCACCAGACTGGGTACCAGCCATGAAGAAGGCGGCAGCTATTGTTACCAACAACGGTGGGATGACCTGCCACGCCGCTATTGTTTCCCGGGAAATGCAGATTCCATGTATCGTTGGTACCGCTAGCCGGGGGACTTTTGCAACCAGATTGCTGAAGACCGGCCAGGAAGTAACGGTTGACGCCAAGAACGGGGTTGTCTACCAAGGTGTAGCCGAGGAAGTCGTTAAGCCAAAGAAGGCTGAGACCGCGCCAATGGCCGCTGCTGAATACTTCCCGCCAACGGCAACCAGAGTCATGATGAACCTGGGTGACCCAGACCTGGCTGAAAAGTACTCAACTCTGCCAGCTGATGGTATCGGTTTGATGCGGGAAGAATTCTTGTGGACCACTTACATCCACCAGCACCCGCTTTACTTGATTGAAACCGGCCACCCAGAACGGGTTGTCAACGAACTGGCCAACGGGATCAGCAAGGTCTGCCGGGCCATGAACCCAAGACCAGTTGTCTTAAGATTCTCTGACTTCAAGTCCAGCGAATACCGGAACTTGAAGGGCGGGGAGAAGTACGAACCGCATGAACCAGCTGACCTGCTTGGCTGGCGCGGGGCAAGCCGCTACTACGACCCGAAGTACATTGAAGCCTTCAAGCTGGAACTGGAAGCAGTCAAGAAGGTTAGAAACGAATTCGGCCTCAAGAACTTGAACGTCATGATCCCATTCTGCAGAACTGTTGAAGAAGCAGAAAAGGTAACCAAGATCATGGCTGACGAAGGGCTTGAGCGCAGCCGTGACTTCAAGGTCTTCATGATGGCGGAAATTCCATCCAACATCATTTTGGCTGACAAGTTCAACAAGTTTGTTGACGGCTACTCAATCGGGTCAAACGACTTGACCATGCTGATCATGGGGACTGACCGGAACAACGACGCCGTTTCTGCCCTCTACGATGAACGCAACCTGGCTGTTAAGCGGGCAATCCGTCACTTGATCAAGACCGCCCACAAGGATGGCAAGACCGTTTCCATCTGCGGGCAGGCACCTTCAGAATACCCAGACTTCACTGAATTCTTGGTTAAGAGCGGGATTGACTACGTTTCCGTAAACCCGGACATGGTTAAGGAAACCAAGCTCAACGTGGCTCACTTTGAACAAAGAATCCTGCTGGACAAGGCTACTGGCCTGGGGATGCAGGACACTGAAGATTACGAATGGTAATTAGACTGATTTGATCATCAAGTCGCTCCTTATGGAGCGGCTTTTTTGTTGAATATTGCAAAAATCAAGCATTTCATGTCAATTTGACGTAAAATTGAAAATGAATTATCATAATTTTTTTAGCAAAAATCAGCACTTTAAGTTAAGAGGAAAGCAGATACATGGCACAACAATACTACTCAATGGATCAAATCGCAAAATTGGCACAGGTTTCCCAGCAGCAGGTCTACTACCTGATCAACATGAAGTTCAAGTTCAAACCGACCTTGACTGACCCAAGCGGAAATAAATTTTATGACGAGCGAGCGGTGGGCCAGATCTTCCAAGAGCTGGGCAAGGTTTTGCCCAAGTCGGCAGCTTCGCCGGCAACCGACAACGGCCTTTTGGACATCAATGCCCTGGCAGAAACCACTGGCCTGGGCAAGAAGAAGCTGCGGATCTTTTTGCGGGAACACAAGGAATTGAAGCCAGACTTCGTTGATGAAAAGAACCACAACAAGAAGTACTGGGGACCAAACGCCATCCAGTACATCAACGACCATTTCGCAGCTGAAGAGGAAAAGGCTGAAGAAAAAGCAACAGACCAAAAGACTGAAGCTGAAGAAAAGAGCTCTGAGGCTGAAGTCAAAGAAGAAAAAGCTGCAGAAGCAGTAGAAGTAGCAAAGACTGAAGACAAGCCAGCAGAGGAAGAAAAGCAAGAACAAGAAAGCCAGGAAAAGCAAGTAGAGACTACTGATACAGCCGAAGAAGAAAAGGTTGCAGAAGAAGCAGAAGATAAGCCAGCTGGTCCGCGCTTTATCAAGAGGGCACCGCGCCCGGCAACGGAAAAATTAGTTGAACACCCGCAAGTTGAATTGCCTTTTGCCTTTGATGATACCGAGGAAGCCGAAAACAAGGCTGAGGAGGCCGAAAAGCCTGCTCCTAAGCCAGAGGCCGGGGAAGAAGCAAAGCCGGCCGAAAAGGCTGAAAAGAGCCATGAGCCGGCAAATGACCAGCAGTTTGTCGTCCGTAAACGTACTAGCGACGACAAGCGGGGCCGGGGCAATTACGGCAAGCGCAGAAACAACCAGAGAAATGGTTACCAAAACCAAAACCGGACCAACAATTACTCTAAGCGGCGGGAACTTTTTGCCGGCAAGATGAAGCTGGTTACGGAAAAGGGGACTTTCTACACTGACCAGTTTGCCAGCCTGGAAGAACTGGCAGAATTCGTCTTTTCATCTAAGGACGGCTTCATGAAGGTGGAGAAGTACAACCGGGGCGAATTTTCACCAGCTTACATCTCAACCAAGAGCATTATCGAATTTGAAGAAGCTTAAAAAAAGCGTAAGCACCCAATAGCAGAGTATATTAAAATCCCATCCTAGCAATGCTAAGATGGGATTAATCAGTTTATGGGACTTTACTTGCAGTGGAGCTGAACATTCTCAGCCCATGGTAAATAGGCTTCCAGACGTTGATTGTCTAATAATGACAGCTCATTGGGCAGCTTGTCTAGAAGATAGTTGATATATTTGAATTGATCCAAGCCATTTTGCTTGGCAGTTTCGAGTATGCTCATAATGATAGCCATGGACTTGGCGCCGGAACTGCTCTGTGAAAAGAGCCAGTTCTTGCGTCCCATGACGATCTCTTTGACTGCTCGTTCTGCTCTGTTGTTGGACAGTTCAAGGCGACCATCTTTTAGAACGTTCATGAACTTGTCCATGTGCTTTATGCAATACTGGAAGGCCGTCCCCAGCTTGCCGGAAGGCAACACGGAGATTGATTTCTTGGAGCACCAGTCGGAAAACTTCTCTAGCAGAGGCTTTAATTCAGACTGACGCTTCTCGTATCTCTCTTCAGCGGAAAGATCTTCCCAAGCGTGCTCCAGGCTAAACATTTGATTACAGTAGTGGATCCCTTGATTAGCCACTGAAGTTGCGTCTGATTCTCTAGCCTTGTCTTTAGGCAAGGAATCATGGAATTTGCGTCTTGCATGAGCCATACAGCCTACAAGAGTCACATCCTGTTGGCTTAATCGTAAATAGCCAGGATATTGATCACAATGAAGGTATCCGCTGAAGCCTGTGAGGAAATCCCACGCTTCGGCACCTTTTCGTGATCCATGGTGATACAGGACAATCGGCTTCTCGGCATGCTTGCCTGATAAGAAGGTCCAGACGTAGTCTTTAGCTCTTTCGCTGTCTAAGACTCGATATGGCGTCTCATCTGCGTGAATGACATCCAGCTTTAGCAGCTCTTTTCTCAAGAGCTCGTAAAGGCTGGAGAGGTAGTACTCGCAGACTTTGATATGCCAATTCGAAACCGTCTTGTGATCAAGCGGAAGGCCCATACGCCGCAAGTCCTTCTCTTGCCGGTAGGCAGGGACCTTGAGAACGTACTTCTGATAGATCGTATCAGCGATCAAAGAAGCTGAGCCAAGACTGTTGGTTAACGGTGCCTTGGGTACAGGAGCTTTGATAATCTTGTCAGCCGGTGCCTCATCACTGCAGTGCTGGCACTTGTAAGAGTGCTGGATGTGATCGATTCGTTTAACCTGGGCTGGAATATAGAGCAGCTCTTTTCTAGCACAGAAGCTGCCGATCTCTTTCAGCTCGTGCTGGCAGTCTGGACAGGTAAGATCATCCAAACGATGATGAACCTCCTCGCCCGGCAGAGAATCTAAGATATCTTGCTTTCTGCCGACTTGCTTGCGTCTCTTATAGGTAATAGTTTCGGTAACGCGAGGGTAAGTCCTCGTCATCTTGAGAGGCATTGTCTTCCTCGAAAAGGCTCAGTTGATCTGGGTTGACAGCTCTCTTTTCGGAAGACTTGCCGTAAAGCTTATTAGTCAAATAAGCAACTTGTTCAGTAAGAAGGGCAACCTGCTTGAGCAGCTCTTCGTTATTTGCTTTGAGCGTTTCAATTAAAGCTGAAGTTTCTTTATCAGTCATGGTTGTTGTCCCTCCTTGATTCATAATCATAAGAATACCAGAAAAGCTCGTGAAATCAATAGAATTCACGAGCTCTTGCAGTATTAATTTTAGGATCAATGGTAAAGCCTTGCATCAAGCGCATGACTTGTTCATCTGACAACTCTCGAACTTCGTCTTCATTGTTCGGCCATGCCAGCTTCCCGTTCTCAAAGCGTTTATAGAGCAGCCAGAATCCCTGGCCGTCCCAATATAGTGCCTTGAAGCGATCTCTTCGGCTACCGCAGAAGAGAAAGACGCATCCAGAGAAGGGATCGAGATTGAAGCTCTTCTTAACTATGTAAGCAAGCGAATCGATTCCTCGGCGCATGTCGGTCTTACCGCAAACAATGAACACGCGACCTAATTCAGCCAGATTAATCATGGCTCAAGAACCTGTCCACGACTTCGAGCATAAGCTCGCTAGTGGCATCACTGTAAAATGACAGCTCAACTCCATTGGACTTCAGATTGAGAACGAGCCTGTTCTTTGGAAGCTTATTCCTAGGTCTGAGTTTGCCCTTCGGAAGCTCGAGCGGTACGATTGGATGTTCAGTCATAATATCGTGTTCCTCCGTATTCAATTGTTAAGAACAGTATATGACTATTGCCCGGGGGTTGATAGATACCGCGCTATTGGGTGCTTACAAAAAAGCGGATCGGATGATCCGCTTTTTGCATGCTTTCATTGATAAAATTTTGTCTAATATTCATAGAATCTTTCTTAAAACTGTGAAAAGCAAGAGATTGTCCTGGCAATATCCAAGAAAATAAAATTAATATTTTCACAATGTTGACAGCGCTTACAAGAAGCCTATAATTATTAATGTAAGTAATTTTTTGAAGGTATTAAATGTAAGGAGATTCACTTATGGCAAAAATTAAGGGTGCAAACGCAGTTTTAGATGTTATGTACAAGTGGGGCATTGACCACCTCTACGGTTTCCCAGGCGGTTCGTTCGACTCAACCATGAACGCGATCTATGAAATGCAAGACAAGATCAAGTTCATCGAAGTTCGTCACGAAGAAGCTGCTTCTCTGGCTGCCTCAGCAGAATACAAGCTTACTGGCAAGCTTGGTGTCTGCATGGGTTCAGCTGGCCCTGGTGCCATCCACTTGATGAACGGCTTGTACGACGCTAAGTACGACAAGACCCCAATGGTTGCCCTGGTAGCCAACGTTCCAACTCCTCGTCAAGACATCAACTTCTTCCAAGCCTTTGACGAAATGCCATGGTTCCGTGACGTTGCCGTTTGGGTACACCAAGCCAAGACCAAGGAAGCTTTGCCAGTCTTGATGGACACTGCTATCCGTCAAGCATACGCAAAGAAGGGTCCAGCTGTTTTGGTAATTCCTAAGGACTTCGGCTGGCAAGAAATCGAAGACAACTACCGCGTTTCCGCAAGCAACCACGTTGCTGACAACTACGCTGCTCCAACTGCTGAATCAATTGAAGCCGCAACTAAGTTGATCAAGGAAGCTAAGAACCCAGTTGTTTACTTCGGTTTGGGTGCTTCTGGTGCTGCCGACGAATTGAAGGAATTCTCTGACAAGTTCAAGATGCCAATGATGTCCTCATACCTGGGCAAGGGTATCGTTGAAGACAGCTTCAAGCCATACTTGGGTACTATCGGCCGTATCGGTGCCAAGGCTCCTAACGAAGTTCAAGGCCACACTGACCTGGTAGTATGGGTTGGTAACAACTCACCATTCTCAGTCTTGTGGTTCCCTAAGAACGCCAAGGTTATCCAAATCGACGTTGACCCAGAAAAGCAAGGCAAGCGTCACTCAGTTGACGTATCAATCCTGGCAGACGCCAAGAAGAGCTTGCGTGCTTTGATCGACGCTGGTGAAGCCCGTGAAGAATCACCACTTTACAAGGCTGCTTTGGCCGACCGTGAAGAATGGGACGCTTGGACTGCTTCATTTGCTGACGACCACTTGAAGGACGAAGGCCGCGTACGCCAAGAACCAATCTGGGATGTCATCAACAAGGAAGCCGCAGACAACGCTGTCTTCGCTATTGACGTTGGTAACGTCAACATGGACCACGTACGTCTGTTGAACATGAATGGCAAGCAGCGCTGGACTACTTCCGGTTTGCACGCAACCATGGGCTACGGTTCACCAGCTGCCATTGCAGCCGCAACTGCTTACCCAGACCGTGAAGTATGGCACTTGGCCGGTGACGGTGGCTTCGCTATGATGAGCGAAGAACTGCTGACTTTGGCTCGCTACAACATGCACGTATTGACTGTTGTCTTCACTAACGAAACTTTGGGCTACATCGAAGCAGAACAACGTGACGAATCAAACCAGCCTCTGTCAGGTGTTATCTTGCCAGACAACGACTGGGCAAAGGTTGCTGAAGGTATGAACATGAAGGCCTTCACTGTTCACGACAAGGCTGAATTCCAAGCAGCTGTAGAAGAATGGAAGAAGATGGACGGCCCAGCCTTCATCGACGTTAAGTACACTAAGCACATGGCTTACTCAACTGAACTTAACACTCTGGATGACCCAGAATTCGTGAAGTACTACCACGCAGAAGCTCTGCACCCATTCTCATACTTTGCTGAAAAGTTTGGCTTGGACATTGACGCGGCTTCAGGTGCATCTGGTCACTCAGAAGACAAGGCTGACGCATTGCAAGTTCAAGCAACTACTAGCGCTTCATCTCCGGAAACCGCGCCAGACACTACTTCAGGTGCTTCTCACTAATTGCCGGCATAACTAGCAACATTAAAAGAAGATCTCCCTTAAAAAGGAGATCTTCTTTTTGTCTTTTTAGAAAATATTTACTCTTTCTTAGGAGCAGTTTTCCATTACTTTGCTAGGCTAAAAAGGCAGTAGAAGCAAAAAAGAGCCGACCCTAAGGTCAGCTCTCAAAACTCCCATGCTGGACGTCCCAGCTATTCATTCATGCCCACTAAAGGAGTCGAACCTTCACTCTGTTGCCAGAACAGCGACCTGAACGCTGCGCGTCTGCCAATTCCGCCAAGTGGGCATCTCGTGCCTCAGCACATATTTAATAATAGCAAAAATTTGGTAAAATGGAAGTGCTAATTCAAAATTTTCGTAATTTTTTTTGAAAAGAGGAGCGATTTTGTTAAAAAAGATAAAAAAGGCGCTGCTGAGTCTGGCAGCCAGTGGATTTTTGCTGACCGGAATAAGTACTTGGCAGGCGGCGCCGGTTGCGGCGGCAACTGCCAACTATCAGCAGCAGGACCTGAACCTGGACGTCAAGGCGGCGATTGCCGTTGATGCCGACAGTGGGCAGATCCTTTATGCCAAGAATGCCACGACTCCGCGGCAGATTGCTTCCATGACCAAGCTGGTGACGGTTTACCTGACCCTGCAGGCCATTAAGCAAGGCAAGCTGTCCTGGACCAGCACGGCCAAGCCAACGTCCGCGATTGCCAAGGTCAGCCAGAACACCGAGTATTCCAACGTGCCTTTGACCAGTGGCCATGCCTACACGATCAAGGAGCTCTACCGGGCTACTCTGATCGAATCCGCCAACGGGGCAGCTATGACCCTGGCCCAGGCTGTCAGCGGCGACCAGGTGACTTTTGTTAAAAAGATGCGTCAGCTTTTGACCAGCTGGGGGATCAAGGACGCCAAGATCTATAACGCCTGCGGCTTGGCCAACGGCAACCTTGGCTCAGCGGCTTACCCGGGCGTAGGCAAGAATGTTGAAAATGAGATGTCAGCCACTGACATGGCTATCGTCTGCCAGAAGCTCTTAAAGGACTTCCCGGAAGTCTTGCAGACGACTTCAATCACCAGCGCTACTTTCTCATCCGGCTCAACTCAAAGCCAGATGACCAACTGGAACTGGATGCTGAAGGGGCTCAGCAGCTACTACTCTGACCTGCCAGTTGACGGTTTGAAGACGGGGACGACTGACAAAGCAGGTGCCTGCTTCGCCGGGACTGTTAAGAAAAACGGCCACCGGATCATCACTGTAGTTTTGGGCGCCAAGCACGCAAACAGCCAGGACCCGTCCCGTTTCGTGCAAACGGCCAAATTGATGCACTATGTTTACCAGAACTACACGGCTGTTACCTTGAAGAAGGGGTCCAGCATCAGCGGGGCTAACACGGTCAAGGTGCCAGAAGGCAAGGAAACCAGCAGCAAAGTTGTTTTGGGCAAGACGGTGACCATCTGGGCCAAGCAGGGCAGCAAGCTGCAAACCTCTTTGTCCAAGACTGCAGTATCAGCACCTGTAAAGAAGGGGAGCAAGCTGGCCAGCTACAAGTTTTCAGCAACTAGCGGAAAATTGCCATCTCTTAGCGGTAAGACGGTGACCGCGCCAGCTGTAGCAACCAAGGACAATCAGGAGGCCAACTTCTTCGTCCGTCTGTGGCGGAGCATTTTTGGCAGCAAGTAAAAATGAAAAGCATTGATGAAGATTTAGCCCGGCAGGTGGTCCGCCCCCGGCCGGCTGAAAGCCACAAGGGCAATTACGGCCGGGTCTTGCTGATTGGCGGAAATCGCCAATACGGCGGAGCCATCAGCATGGCTGCTGAGGCCGCGGTATGTTCTGGGGCGGGTCTGACGACGGTAGCGACTGACCCGGTCAATTTCGCCGCCCTCCACGCCCGCCTGCCAGAAGCAGCCGTGCTTGACTACAATTCAGATCTGGCTGAGCAAATTTCCAAGTCTGACGTAATTTTGTGCGGTCCGGGCCTGGGCTTGGATGAAAAAGCCTGGAAAATTCTGGAAGCAGTCTGCAAGCATGCAGGTTCTGGCCAGACTATTGTTTTTGACGCCAGCGCCTTGGATCTGCTCAGTCAAAGGCCAGACCTGCTCAAAAATCTCCAGGCTGGTTTAGTCGTTCTGACTCCCCACCAGATGGAATGGCAGAGGCTGAGCGGGATCAAGATTGCTGACCAGGAAGACCAGACCAATCAAGCGGCTCTTTCGCGTTTGTTTTCGGGCGAAATGAAAAATGTTATACTGGTCTTGAAGGCACATCGAACGCGAGTATATGGCTTTACAGGTGAAATCTACCGCAATTCAGCCGGCAACCCAGGGATGGCTACGGGCGGAATGGGCGATACTTTAGCCGGTATTATTGCCGCTTTTATTGGCCAGTTTGGCCCCAAGCTGACCAGTGTTTCAGCAGCGGTTTACTGCCATTCAAGGGCAGGAGACGACCTTTACCAGTCTTCCTACCTTGTCCGGCCAACGCAAATCTCTGCTTATATGCCGCGCTTGATGAAGCGCCTGAGCACCTGTTAGATATCGGAGGAAATTATGAAAAAGTCAAAGTATCTTACTCTGCTTTCAGTGGCCGCTTTGACCCTGCTGACCAGCGGAATCGGCAGCCAAGCTGTCTTGGCCGACACGGATACGGCGCAGACGACGGACACGACGACCAATACGTCAACTAATACGACTACGGATACGTCGGATGCATCTACTGCTTTAAACCAGCAGGAAGCCAAGGGGCAGAAGCTGACCACGACCGTCGGCACGCTGCCGGATGCTTCTGACGCCATCAGCAACAAGTCTGATTTAAAGAGCGTCCAGGGTTACAGCTGGAAGACCACGCCAGACGTGTCAACTGCCGGCAGCCAGAAGGCAACGGTAGTCATCACTTATACTGACGGGACGACCAGTGAAGTTGCAGTCGACTTGGAAGTAACCAGTTATGCCAGCCAGAACAGCCCGGTCGCCAAGACTGGCTTGACTGCCAAGGTTGGCCAGACTTTGTCGGCCAGCTCAGCTATCAGCAACCTTTCCAGTCTCAAGAACGTGGCCAGCGTGACCTGGAAGCAGGCACCAAGCACCGCCAAGGCTGGCACGGTTAAAGGGACTGTCTTGGTTACCTACACCGACAAGTCGACTGATACGGTGGCTGTTACGGTTAAAGTGTCTTCAGTCGTGACGACCAAGAAGTCGGTCAAGAAGAGCAAGAAGAAGCAATATGTAACCAAGACCCGGAAGATCATCTTGGACCGTCCGGGCAAGAACAAGACCATCACCCAAAAGGTTAAGCTGTCCAGAACGGTGACGACCACCACCACGACAACTAAAACCTATACTGATGGCAAATTGACCAAGACTTCGACCAGCTCTAAGAAGAGCTATGGCAAGTGGTCAAAAGGGACCTGGAAGAGTTATAAGGTTCCTACTATAAGCGGCTACAAGCGCAGCACGACTAAGGTTAAGGCCAAGACAGTGACTAGCAAGACCAAGAACGTTACGGTCAAGGTTAGCTACAAGCAGGTTCTTCATAAGCCGGCCAACGCCCCTTACTATGACCCAGCAGACATGCGGGCCAAGACTGGGGACTACTACTTCAAGTCAAGTGAGAAGCGGGCTTACCCGAACCTGGCCAAGTACAAGAATGTTTGGATCCGGGTTTCCATTTTGGGCAACCGGGTCTACGTCATGAGCGGCAAGAAGGTCATCTACACCATGTACTCTTCAGCCGGCCGTTTTGAAATGACTAATGGCAAGTACCAAAGCGACACGCCGCGCGGCACCTTCTCGATCAAGGCAGCTTACGGCCCGTCCTTTGTTTCATCAGACGGCGTAGGGGCCCGTTACTACATGGCCTACTATGGCAGTGACTACTTGTTCCACAGCGTGCCGATCAACAACTACGGCTCTGGCGTCTACTACAAGGGCTACCACTATGGCTACGGCGGCGTCGGCAGCAATGCTCACTTGACTGTGCAGGGGACCAAGCCGGACTCCCACGGCTGCATCCGCTTGACCTTGAGCGACGCCCGCTGGCTGTATGGCCAACGGACTTCAGGCAAGCTGAAGGTGGGTACCAAGGTCGTTATCAAGTATAAGTAGGCCTTTAAGTAGAATTTCTGGTCAAAAGAGCAATATTGCTTGTTAATGTAAAAGTAAACAGGACTTTTTCACAAAGAGTGAAAGAGCCCTGTTTTTTTGTCTTGTATAGCTTTATAGCGACTAGTATTACGATATTACAAAGATGTGCCATAGCTGTGTATAGTAAAAAATAAATAAAAAGCGATCCAATCATTTGCGCAAATTAAATTTAAGTTCTATATGATAACTAAAAACTAATTACTTTTTTGTGAAATAATCTTGCGTAAAAGATGATAGAGGCCTATATTTAAGACAATAGTTGAAGATTTAGCCCCGGCTTTTTAAGGGGTGATGAGCTTGTGTATTAACTTAATGTTATTTATGCCTTATAGGCGTAGAAATAACGTTATAATTAGTTCATTAATAATTGGATAAAGCAATATAAATAGTTTCACTTTGAGAAAAGATGATAAATTGGGTGATTTGAAATGAAATGGGTTAAGAAAAAGAGCTGCTGGAAGTTTCTCCACTTGCTGACAGCACTTGTGCTCACTTTGAGCCTGCTTCTGCCCTGCGGAGCCGGGATTTCGGAATATATTCTTGCCCCTTCTTCAGCAGTAGCTGCAGTTAAGAGCAGCGCGGACCTGGCTGAAGAAAAATGGATTAAGGATATAACTATTTCGACCAAGCAAAATATCAATGGCCAGGACAAATGGGTCAAGGTCGATAGCGGCAGCAGCCTGGAAAACGGGGCAAACGTGCAAGCCAAGATTGACTATACGATTCCGCCTGATTCATTAGCGGCCAAGGGCAAGGTAACTTACCAGTTCCCCGATGGCTTCAAGATCGACAAAGAACTGTCCGGTCATGTCTATGACAAGAAAGACACCAGCAAGATAATCGGTGACTACACTATTTCTACTTCTGGGAAAGTTGAGATCAGCTTCAATGACAATTTTGATCCAGCTGCCGGCCTGGAAAAAGCGGAACTGATGGTCACCGGGACTTTGGAAAAATCCAGCTCCTCTAGCGATAAGCCGATAGTTTTCCCGGGATCGGGAACCAGCATCACGATTAAGAAGCATGAGGAAACGGAAACAAAAGACATTTCCGTCAAAAAGACTGGCCAAGTCTCCAGCGACCAGAATAAAGTAGACTACACGGTTACCGTTTCATCGCAAAACGGCAGCCCGGACAAGGTCAATGTGACTGACCAGCTGGCTTGGATCAACAATGCGACCGGCAAGTATAAAGAGGGCAGCTTCAAGATCGTCAAAGAAGATGCCAGCGGCCAAAAGACAGAGATGAGCCTGTCAGACTACAAGCCGCAGATTAACAACAATACCTTTACCATCAAGGACCTGCCGCAGCTGGGCAAGGGAGAATCCTATAAGATTACTTACTCAGTTGATATTACGCCAAAAGACGGAACCAACGGCTACGTGCAGGTTGGCAACAACGTCAAGGCGACCTCCGGGAAAAAAGAAAGCTATGGTGGAGACCAAGAGACAGTTTCCAAGTCTCTGGTTGACAAATCCGGCAATTACAGCAAGGGCGGGATCGATTGGACGATCACCGTCAATGATGACCGCCGGGACATCAGCCATTACCAGCTTAGTGATGATCTGCCAAACAAGCTGACTTTGGACGGCGACATAACGATCACTGACAACGATGACTCCAGTCAGTCAGCAAGTGTTTTGAATAAAGTGATTGTTAAAGGCAAAAAGGGCGATGACCAGATTCAGCTGGATTTTTCAAAGTTGCCGGACAGCTTGAAGAAGCACAGCTTCAAGATCGTCTACAAGACAAAGACAGCTTCTTTACCAGCAAACACCAAGGTGACCAACAAGGCTGACTTCAAGGGTGACGGCCACAGCTATACGGCTAGCGACGAAACAACCGTAACTGAAGAAACTGGCAATTTTGACTTAAAGAAACAGTATGACTCAGAAGAAAAGCTGAATGCCGATGAGCAGCGCTACAAGTGGCACTCAGATATGACCTTGACTGGTGAAAAGCTGTCAACCTTGACTTATGAAGACTACATCTACAATGCTTCAAGCTATACCAGTCACGATGAAGCCGCGGTTGACCGGGGAAACAGCAGTCACTACGCTTTAGCAAGTGAGCTCTACCGGGAATTGACTGACAAGAGCCAGCAAAGTCTGACTGGCGAAAACAGCAGCTATGTTTTAGGCAGAGACTACAAGCTGGAACTGACCTGCTATGACAAGGACGGGAAGGTCGTTGCAAATACTGACTCATCTACTCCAGTCAAGAAGTTCAAGTTGCAGCTGACGGCCGTTTCTGGCAAGACTTTGACGCCGACTAAGTACACGATTCACTATTCAACCCGTGCCAAGGTCAGCGAAGCAGTTGCCGGTGAAACCTGGACCTACTACAACAAGGGGACCTTGGTCAGCGTCAATGACAAGAAGCAAAACAAGGAAAGCTATGACCAGCACAGCTTCTCAGTCAAGAACCACATCAGCAAGCTGGCCAGCTTGACTGGTGATGCGGGCAGTTACCAAAGCAAGCCGATTACGTCAGATATTGACAAGGCCAACGGCAAGAT
Organism: Lactobacillus sp. WILCCON 0059; assembly: GCF_057197985.1. NCBI lineage: Bacteria > Bacillati > Bacillota > Bacilli > Lactobacillales > Lactobacillaceae > Lactobacillus > Lactobacillus sp. WILCCON 0059. Next base: position 1,673,597 of record NZ_JBUBHN010000001.1, on the reverse strand, counting down.
CTACTACAAGCTTTTGCTTGACGTGGACAAGGGTTCAAGCGGCAAATTGGTCGTTACGGACACTCTGCCAAAAGGCTTGACCTATGTTGAAGGATCCCTTAAAGCGGCCTTTTACTCAAACGATTGGTACACTTGGACCAAGCAAGACAACGGCTATGACCTGGACAAGGAACAAAAGCCGCAGATCGCAGCTGAGAAAACTGCTGACGGGCAGACCAAGCTGACTATTACCCTGCCAGCAGGTTACGACAGCAGCAATGACCAAAAGATCCAGCTGACCTACGAAGCATCGTTTGAAGATGACAGTGCTTGGAAAAACATGAAGAATAAGTCCGAGACTTATGTCAACACCGCCAGTTTCAAAGGTGATGAAGACAGCCAGAAGACGACCATCAACCGGGATGTTCCTGTTTTGGCCAAGACTGGCAGCCAGGTCAAGGACGCCAGTGGCAGCTTGACCAATGAAGTTGCTTACCAGGTCAACATCAATCCAGCAGCTGAGGACCTCAATCCGAATGGGGACACGGTTATTTTGACTGACCAGTTGTCCATGCCGGACGGGATGCAGGCCAACCTTAAATTGAAGGAAACCAAGCTTTACCAGTATGACCCAACTGCCAAGGATCACCTGGGCAAGGAGCTGGATTCAAGCTTGTACAGCTTGAATTATGATCCGGACAAGCAGGAATTGAAGTTGGAATTGCCGGATAAGCAGGCCTGCGTTTTGGTCTACCACTACTCTTTTGACAGCGGGGACAACATTGACCCGACTGTTTCCAACAGCGCTTCTCTGGCTGGTCACTACTCAGCCAATACTTCAAGCAAGCTGACCAACAGCGATTCTTCAGCTTGGGGTGAGGCTAAAAAGGTGACCGTCTACAAGGTTGACGCGGACAACAATGCCAAGACCTTGCCGGGGACCAAATTCAGCCTGGAAAAAGAAAATAATGGCAGCTGGAGCAAGGTCTCCGCGAACTTGACGACGGATAAGGACGGTAAGATTGTTATCGCCGACTTAGACAACAACGCTGTCTACCGGATTAAGGAGACCCAGGCACCGGAAGGCTACAGCTTGAACAAGAACTACTACTACCTGGCCTGGATGGACGGCGAGAAGAGCCAAAGCAGCATTTACAGTAGCTTAAGTTCATCCATCCAGAATGAAATTGGCGGGCAAAAGAACGTTCACTTCTTTGCCAGCGCCGACGGTTCAATCTACGTTCCAGACAGCTACAGCCAATTGAAGGTAAGCAAGACCTGGCTGAACCATGACGGCACCGCCGGCCAGGCCGGGGTGCCGGAAATTACGGTTCACCTCTACCGGGCTGTCAAGAAGCTGGATGGGGTGAAGGTCAAGGTAACCGTTATAGATGGCTGGGGAAACACAAAATATAGCTATGACTGGGCAGTTGCCAAGGGCAGCACGGTTGGCCTGTCCTGGGAAAAGCAGGGAGCCATTGATAGTTCCGGCTTAGCCAGCGTTCTAGTCAACGGGGTTGACCAGCAGCTGCAGTCTGGCAGCAAGGCTTTTACTTCCAGTGCCATTAATGAAGATACAAACATCGTCATCAAGGCCAATAACTGGATTGGATCGCCGGAAATCGACAAGACAGATCCCCAGCTGGCGATCGACCAGACCAGCAAGACCCTGGTTGACACGGTCAAGCTCTCCAGTGCCAACAACTGGCAACATGTCTGGAGCGGCCTGCCACAAAAAGATTTAGATGGAAACAGCTTAGTATATTTTGCAGAAGAGGAGGCGGTGCCAGGATACACCAGCAGCTACCGGAACAACAACGGGATCAAGAATGGGGAAATCACCATTTTGAACCAGGCAAAGAGCGAAAACTTTGCCTTGCCGGAAGCTGGTGCCAGCGGCATCTGGGCCTACGCGGCGATCGGCGTCAGCGCGGCTCTGACGGCCAGCTGGACAGCCAGAAGGAAAAAGAAGTAAATCAGCAGAGTAACAAGAGAGAATCAGCATAAAGAGAAAAAGAAAGAGTAAACAAAGAGGTTAGGAAAACATGACTAGTAAAATGACGAGAAAGCTGAGCAGCCTGTTCAGCGCCCTGGTTTTGCTGTTTGGCCTGCTCGCTGCCATTCCGGCCAGCCTGCAGACTGTCCACGCGGCCAGTTCAATCAAGGTAACAATCAACGGTACTGATTCAAAGTACAATGGCTATCAGCTTTTGAAGGCTGAAGTCGGTTCTGACGATGCCGTAACTTACACTTTAAACAGCAAGTACAAGGACATCGTTTTAAAGGCCGCAAGTGACGCCAGCGGTAAAACCGTCAGCGACTTTGATGGCTTGAAGGATTTCATCAAGGCTCACTCCAAGTCAGACAACTCAACTGCGGGTGAAGACGCAACCTTGCGGAAGTTCGCTGACGCTGCCTACAAGGGGATCAGTTCAGCCAAGCTGGATGCTGACCAAACTTTCAAGAGCGGGGAAAACACCCTGTCTACTGACAACGCCGGTTACTACATGCTGGCTGACGCGACCGCGGACAATGCAAGCGACCCGCACAACTACTCAGCAACCCTGCTGACTGGCCTGGTTAACAAGGACGTGACTCTGAACGTTAAGTCCACCACTCCAACCGTTCACAAGAAGGTTCTGGAAGGCAACCCGGGTGCTACCAGCTCAAGAAACTATGTAGACGCAACTGACTACAACATTGGCGACACTGTTCCATTTATGGTTACTGGGACCATCTCCAGCCAAATCAAGTCATACGACAACTACACTTACTACTTTACTGACACCCTGCCAAAGGGTTTGACCTTGGACGAAAGCTCAATCGTTGTTCAAGCTGAAAACGTAACTTCTGGTTATGCTAAGGGGATCAACGCTACTGGCGCTACTAAATTGACCAAGGGTACCGACTACACTGTAACTACTACTAAGAACAACGACGGCAGCACCACTTTCAAGGTTGAATTGACTGACCTTAAGAAGCTGGTTGAAGCTGGCACGGTTAAGACCAGCGACACCATCGTCGTAACTTACAACACCAAGCTGAACGAAAACGCCGTAGTCGGTCAAGCCGGCAACGTCAACAATGTTAAGCTGACTTACTCCAACAACCCATACAGCAACGGTACTGGTACGACTACCAACAAGAATGCCAAGGTTTACACTTACGAACTGGTAGTCAACAAGACTGGTAACGGCAATAAGCCATTGACTGGCGCGGGCTTTACCCTGCAAAAGAAGGATGGCGACACTTACAAGACTATCGCTACTATCAACCCAGACAAGACTACTGACAACAGCAGCATTGTTGCCAAGATCGTTGACGGGACCAAGTTCGAATTCTCCGGTCTTGACCAGGGTGAATACAAGATCGTTGAAAGTACTGTGCCAAAGGGCTACAAGAAGGCTGACGACATCGAATTCAAGATTTCAGCAACTTTTGACAAGCAAAACTCTGCTGATGCTGCTTTGACTTCACTGTCTGTTAACAACTCTGCCTTGTCAGCTGACACGGCTTCAGGCGTCATCGAAACCACTGTGAACAACAAGTCCGACAGCGCCTTCGTTCTGCCAAGCACTGGTGGCATGGGCCGCTACATCTTCCTGGCAGCAGGTGCCCTGGTGGTTATCGCCGCTATCGCTGCACCAAGCTTGAAGAAGAAGCGTGCAAACTAACAGAAAAACGCTGATCATTCGTTTAGTGGTCATTTTGGCCGGCTTTGCCATCTCCCTGTACCCAATCGTCAGCGACCACTTCAATACTCAAAACAGTGGCCAAAAGGCTGACGCCTACGCGAAGCTGGCGGCCAGGCAAAACAAGCGGCTGAAAGCCAACTTGCTTGCCAAGGCCAGAAAGTATAATAGGCGGCTAGCTCAAACGCCAGCCGCCTTTTATCATCCCAAAATTATCCCCGGCTACCGGCAAGACCTGGTGGTGCCATCAACAGACGTGATGGCTTATGTCGATATTCCCAAGATCCGGGTCCATCTGCCGATTTATCATGGTACGGCCAAGGCAGTCCTGGGGGATGGGATCGGTCATATGGAAGGCACCAGCCTGCCCATTGGCGGCAAGTCGACCCACGCGGTTTTAGTCGGCCACCGGGGCCTGCCCAGCGCGACGCTATTTACGGACTTGGATGAGCTCAAACTGGGTGACCATTTTACAGTGACTGTTTTAGACCGGAAGATCAGCTATAAAGTCGACGCGATTCATGTCGTCAAGCCGGACAGCTCTAAATATTTGAAAGTTGTTAAAGGCAAGGACTATTGCACCTTGCTGACTTGCACTCCTTACGGGATCAATACCAAGCGGCTTTTGATCAGGGGAGTCAGGGTCAAGAATCCGGCAGAGAAGACCAAGGATGCCTTCCATTTGCCGCTTAAAAAAGTTGTATACTATAGTGTAGTAGCCTTGATGTTCCTCCTGGTTCTTATTTGGCTGGGCCAGCTGATAAAGGAACACAGGCAAGAAAGACATAAATAGAAGGAGGGTGGACAGCTTGCTTTCCAAGTCGAACAAAGTTGGCTTGTTAGTTGCCTTGCTCAGCTTGTTTTTAGCTTTTGCCGTGGTCAATCCTGTTCAAGCAGCTGATACTGGCTCATTGACAGTGCAGATGCGGGACCAGAAGACTGGCAAGGCGATTTCCGGCGGGAATTTAGTGGTTTATCAAGTTGCCAAGCTTGATTCAGCGAAAAAGTATCAATATACCAGTGACTTTGCCGAAATGAGCCAGGATATTGCGGGCATGTCGCAAAATGAGATTATGTCGGCGAATTTTGCCCGCAGTCTGGCTAATTATGTTGCTGACAAGCAGCTCAGCGCGCAGACAACTGAGATTTCATCCAGCGGGGATGCCTCAATCAGCCTGGAGTCAAACGCGGTTTACCTGGTAGTGCAAACGACCAGCGCTGCTGGCTATGAGAAGATCAACCCCTTCTGCTTGGTTCTGCCATATACAATTGACGGGCAGACGGTTAATAATATCGTAGCTCAACCAAAGGACACCCAGAAGACGCCGTCTAATCCGGCCACACCTAATACGCCAAGTACGCCGTCTTCTTCAAGCTCAAGTAACCGAAAGGTTTCAAGCAAGCCGCAGTACCCAGGCACGCCAACGATTACGGCTAAGAAGAAGACCAGCAAGAGCAATGGCAAGACACCGACAGGCAGCACGGTCCCGACTTTGCCGCAAACTCCGCGCTTGCCGCAGACCGGGCAATTGAACTGGCCGATCCCACTCTTTGCTTTGGCGGGCCTCACCCTGTTTGTCTGGGGCTGGGCTGATCAGAAGAAAGGGTAAAAGATGAGAAAAAAGGGCAGAATCAAAATGGCGCTAGGAGCCATCTTTATCTTGCTGGCCGGCTTATTGCTGGCTCACAACCTAATTGAAGACTACCGCGCCGGCAGTTCTGCCAAGGCAATCGTCCGGACGCTCGAGCAGACGCCAAAGACTGAGAAATCAAGCAAGAGCACGATTAAAGTCAACGGAACAGCCTACAGTGGTTATCTCAATTTCCCGACTTTGAACTTAACCCTGCCGGTAGCTAGCAAGTGGCGCTTCAGCCAGCTGGAAGTATCTCCGGCGACTTATACGGGGACGGCAGAAGACCGGGACTGGACCGTGGCCGGGCACAATTTCGTGAACCACTTTGGCCGCTTGAACCAGCTGAAAGTCGGCGACAAGATTTATTTTGAAGCCGCAACTGGCCAGCGTTACGTCTACCAGGTTCAGAAAATGGAAGTCCTGCAGCCGACCGCCATCAGCAAGATGGTCCGCAGTAAGTACGACCTCAGCCTATTCACATGTACTTATGACGGCACGACCCGTTTTACAGTCAGATGTCATTTATTACAAATCAAATAAGATTTCACGCAGCAATCCTTTTTGGATTGCTTTTTCTTTAAATTTCGGGCAAACTGAAGTGGTTTGACTAGGTTTTTCATGTGATTTGTAAGATAATAAACTTAATCCTTTGTGAAATCGCTTTGCTGGCGGTTGCAGAGTTATAAAAAGAAGATTAGGAAAAGAGTGTAATTGATGAACAAGGCCCATAAACGTATCGGAATGCTGCTGATTGCCATAATCGCGTGCTTGATGATCATTCCAGTCTTTGAGCCCCTGCCGGAAGTCGGCGGCAAAAGCAAGGTCCAGGAGCATCCCCCTAAGAAGGAGCGGGTCGCCAAGAAAGAAAACAACAGACCATACGCTGATCCAAGCGACATGCGTCCGATGACCGGCCGCTACTACCTGTACTCCAGCGAAACCAAGCGCAAGTACCCAGACCTTGCCAAGTATAAGAATGTCTGGATCCGCGTCTCTATCCTCGGAGCCCGGGCCTATGTCATGTCCGGCAAGAAAGTCATCTACACCATGTATGCTTCCCCGGGCGCGATCAAGAAGAACGGCGAAAGCCGGACCCCAGTTGGCAACTACCGGATCCAGGAAGAAGCTGGTGAGGTCTTCTACAATAATGATGGGGTAGGGGCCCGCTACTACGTTTCCTACCACCAGCACGGGGTCTACCTTTTCCACTCAGTCCCGATCAACAATTTTGGCTCCGGGGTTAAAGTTGGCCAGTACAACTATGGCTACAAGGGCGGAGCCCACTTAACCACCCTGGGCAAGAAGCCGGACAGTCATGGCTGCGTCCGTTTGTCGGTCAGCGATGCCAAGTGGCTCTATGAGCAAAGACTGAGCGGCGGCCTGCCTGTTGGCAGCAAGGTTGTCCTCAAAATGCGCTAGGAATTCCGCATAGAGAAAGCGAACACAAATATTTTTAGTATAAAGCGCTTACAGGCAAGAATTTGTTTGCTCAAATATTCATTATTGGGTACAATAGAGTCGTAAGAAGCTTAGGAGGTATTTTTATGGCTTATTTCGTTAACGGTAATGACATTTTTAAGAAGGCTCGTAAGGAACACTACGCTGTTGGTGCCTACAACACTAACAACTTGGAATGGACCCGCGCTCTTCTTCGTGGTGCTGAAGAAACCAGAACTCCATTGTTGATTCAAGTTTCAACTGGTGCTGCTAAGTACATGGGTGGCTACAAGCTCGTTAAGGACTTGGTAGAAGACTCAATGGACGCTATGAACATCTCAGTTCCAGTTATCTTGAACTTGGACCACGGTGACTACGACTCAGCTGTTGAATGTATCAAGCTTGGTTACTCAAGCGTTATGTTCGACGGTCACGCATTGCCAACTGAAGAAAACTTGGCCAAGACCAAGGAAATCATCAAGCTGGCTCACGAACGCGGCATTTCTGTTGAAGCTGAAATCGGCAAGATCGGTGAAAACCAAGGTGCCGGCGAACTTGCTTCAGTAGAAGACGCTAAGGCCTTCGTAGCTGCTGGCGTTGACAAGCTTGCCTGCGGTATCGGTAACATCCACGGTGTTTACCCAGAAGGCTGGAGCGGCTTGAACTTCGACCGTCTTAAGGAAATCGCTGAAGCTGTTCCTGAAACTCCACTTGTATTGCACGGTGGTTCAGGTATTCCTCAAGACCAAATCGAAAAGGCAATTTCTTTGGGTATCTCAAAGATCAACATCAACACTGAATTCCAACTTGCATTCCAAGAAGCTACTCGCAAGTACATCGAAGAAGGCAAGGACCAAGACAAGAGCAAGAAGGGTTACGACCCACGTAAGCTGCTCTTGCCAGGTACTGAAGCTATCACTGACTCAATGAAGGAAATGATCAGCTGGATGGGTACTCCATCAATCGACGACAAGGAAGCTGACGCTTCATTCGACAGAAGCTCACTTAACGAAGAATAATCTGAATCTTCAGAATTTTCTTCATGTTAAAAGGCTCTGTAACAGCATTTGCTGCTACAGGGCCTTTTTCTTTTGTTCTTATTAAATTTTTGCTGTCATTTGTCCAATCTAACCGTAACCTGGTCAAAGCTGTAGGGCTTGACAAAGGTCAGCTGCCAGCCGGTTAAAGCTAAGTCTTCGCCGGCAAAATTTGGGTTGTAGAGGGGATCACCCACGATCGGCCAGCCTAAGGCCGACAAGTGGACCCGGATCTGGTGGGTCCGGCCAGTTTCCAAAGTTACCAGCAATTTTGCCTGCTTTTTCTCCTCGTCTTTTTCTAAAACTTGGAAGTGGCTGACTGCTCTTAAGCCGTCAGCTCTGACCTGCCTTTTTCTTTGATCAAACGGGTCTTGCCCGATCGGCAGGTCAATTGTGCCACCATCGGGTATTTCTTTGTTCAAGTCAACCGTGGCCAGGTAGTCTCGCCTTAAAGTCTTGCTGGTCAGCTGCCGGTTTAAGATCGGCACGACAGCCGGATTTTTAGCGACCAGCAAGAGCCCGCCCGTCAGCATGTCCAGCCGGTGGACGATGTAGGGGCTGTAGCCTAAGTAGCTGGCGCAGTCATTAAGGGCTGTCCCGTTTTCGCCTTGGTTGGGGTGGGTCTTTTGCCCCTTGGGCTTGTCAATGACTAAAACATTTTCGTCTTCGTAGACGACTTTTGGCATTTTGCCGCTTGCCGGATAGTCCCCCTGGAGCGATTCCACCTGGTCTAAGTAGAGGTCAACTTTTTCATTGCCCTTGACCAGTTGGTTAAAGCTGCGGTATTGGCCGTTGATTAAAACCTGCTGCTCAATGCGAAGATAGTGCCGCCACTTGCGGGGAATCAAGAGCTGCCTTAGAAGGTCGCTGACAGAGACGGGAGGACGGTCTGCGGGATAGATTAAGCTGAAATGATAGATCATGACGGTATTTATTTTCTTTCTAAAAACCTTATTAGCGCAATTAAGAAATGGATAACTTGCTTCTCGGAAGATAGCCGCGGGCAGCTTTTATGTTAAAATCAAACTGTTTAGACTATGTTCTAACGAAGGAGCAGATATCAATGGAAAACAGGCGCAAAGCGCGTAAACAAATGAACGACTCCCAGCCCAAAAAGGGCTTGTGGGGATGGCTGAAAAGGATCAACTACCGCTTCCAACTGATAAGATGGTTGATTTTGATCGTTTTGAGCCTTTTTTTAGCTGTATCTTCTTATTATACCTTTAAAGTCAAAACAGCCAACCTGTCCAACCTCCAGGCTTCCCTGGCTAAGACCACGGTTATCTATGACCAGAATGGCAAAAAGGCCGGATCCGTGTCTTCAGGCAAGGGGACCTATGTCAGCTTAAGCAAGATTTCCCCCAATGTCCAAAAGGCCGTAGTCGCCACCGAAGACCGGACCTTCTGGACCAACATCGGGATCAGCCCGAAAGGCATTCTCCGGGCGGCGGTCAGCTATGTCATCCACGGCGGCAATATCGCCGGGGGCGGGTCGACCATCACCCAGCAGCTGGTTAAGAACTCTATTTTGACCCAGCAGCAGACCCTGTCCCGGAAGGTAGAAGAAATGTTCTACGCCATCCAGGTGACCAAGGTCTATTCTAAAAAGCAGATTATGGCCATGTACCTCAACAATGCCTACTTTGGCAACGGGGTTTACGGGGTCCAGGACGCCAGCCGCAAGTACTTCGGCAAGAACGCCAGCCAATTGACGGTAGCTGAAGGGGCAACCCTGGCCGGCATTTTGCGGAACCCTTCCTACTACAACCCAATCGATTCCCTCTCGCACTCAGTTTCCAGAAGAAACCTCATCCTGCAGCTGATGGTCGACAACAAGTCCATCAGCCAGAAGACCGCCAACCAGGCCAAAAAAGAGGGGATGAACCTGGTCGACACTTACAAGGCCACCAGCGGCTACAAGTATCCTTACTACTTTGACGCCGTCATCTCTGAAGCCATCAGCAAGTATGGCCTCAGCGAAAACGAGATCATGAGCAAGGGGCTGAAGATCTACACGACCTTGGACCAAAACTACCAAAAGTCCATGCAGGCCAGCTTCAAGAATAAATACAACTTCCCGACCAACCCAGCCGGCACCTCCCGGGCCCAAGGAGCCAGCGTGGCCATGGACCCCAAAACCGGGGCGGTCAAGGCCCTGGTCGGCGGACGCGGCAAGCATGTCTTCAGAGGCTACAACCGGGCCACGCAAATGCAGCGCCAGCCCGGCAGTGCCATCAAGCCCCTGGCCGTCTACGCGCCTGCTTTGGAGAATGGCTACCACTATGACTCAGACCTCTCCAACAAGCGGCAGAAGTTCGGCAAGAACGGCTATGAGCCAGTCAACGTCGACAACCAATATTCGACCACGATCCCAATGTACCAGGCCCTGGCCCAGTCCAAAAACGTCCCGGCTGTCTGGCTTTTAAACAAGATCGGGGTTTCCACCGGGGTCAGCTACTTGAAGAAGTTTGGCATTACCGTCTCAAAGAGCGACCAGAACCTGGCCCTGGCCCTGGGCGGGGTTTCCACCGGGGTCAGTCCTTTGCAGATGGCCCGGGCTTACTCGGCTTTTGCCAACAGCGGGAAGCTGCCGGACAGCTCTTATATGATTACTAAGATCACTGACGCCAGCGGCAACGTGATCGCGGAAAACAACAATACTGGGACCAGCCAGATCATTTCAGCTGACACGGCCAAGGAGATGACCCAGATGCTGCTCAGCGTCTTCACTTCCGGTACTGCCGTCAACGCCAAACCAGCGGGCTACTCAGTAGCCGGCAAGACCGGGTCTACTGAAGTATCTTTTGCATACGGGACCAAGGACCAGTGGATCGTCGGCTACACCCCGGACGTGGTCGTGGCTACCTGGGTCGGCTTTGACACAACCGACAAGAACCACTACATGCAGGGGATTTCTGAAACCGGGATCACCACCCTTTATAAGGACGAAATGACCAGGATTTTGCCTTACAGTAAGCAGACCAGCTTCACCGTCCAGTCGGCCGATTCCATGGCCCAGAGCAACGGAACTTCCAGCTCTTCGTCAAGTTCATCGGGCTGGAGTCAGAAGCTGAAAGAATCGATCAGCGATGGGGTAAAGAATGCCGAATCAACGATTCAGTCATGGTACAATAAGATTACTGGAAAATAAGCAAACAGAATTTTTATGGAATAAAAAAAGGAGAAAAGAAAAAATGGTCAACATTTACGACACTGCCAACCAATTAGCTAACGACTTGCGGGAAACCCAACAGTTTGTTGCTTTGAAGCAAGCCATGGACGCCGTTAAGGCAGATGCTGACAGCCTTGCCTTGTTCAAGGAACTGGACGCTGCCCAAATGGAAATCATGGAAGCTCAGCAAACTGGCAAGGAACTGACTGAAGAGCAGCAAGACCACTTCAAGAGCTTGAATGAACGGGTCGGCCAAAACACCACCTTGCAAAACATGCTCTTGGCAGAACAAGCAGTTTACACCCTGCTCAATGACGTACAAAAGAATATCGGCCAGCCCTTGTCTGAAGCATATGAGGATTTGAGAAAAGCCTAATCATGAAATTCATTCATTTAGCTGACGCGCACTTAGATAGCCCATTTCGTGGACTATCTTTTTTGCCAAACAGGGAATATGCTGAAATCCGCCAGTCAGCTGCCCAGTCTTTGACCCGGATCGTGGACCTGGCCTTAAAAGAAGAGGTCGACCTGGTTTTAATCGCCGGCGACACCTTTGACTCAAACAAGCCCTCTCCGGCCAGCCAGCTCTTTTTAGCCCGGCAGGTAAAGCGGCTGACTGACGCCCAGATCCAAGTGGTCATGATTTTCGGCAACCACGACTACATGACCCGGCAGGATCTTTTGGTCGAAAACAGCCCATACTTCTGCCTCTTGGGCGACCAGGAAAAAGTTAAGCGGGAATTTTTCAAGACTAAAAATGGCTTCTCCTACAACGTGACCGGCTTTTCCTACAGCCAGAACCACATTGAAGAAGACATGCTGGGTCAGTTCCCGGAAAAAGAGGGCTATACAATTGGTCTTATGCACGCGGCCCAAAGAGCGGCTAGCGGGAATGTCTACGCTCCTTTCGATTTAAGCAAGATGAAGGAGCTGGGCTATGACTACTTTGCCCTAGGCCACATCCACGCCCGGCAAATTTTAAGTCAAAAGCCGCTGATCGTTTACCCCGGCAACATCCAAGGCCGGGATGTCGGCGAACTTGGAGAGAAGGGCTGCTACCTGGCTGAAGTCGATGAGACCAGCGGGCAGACCAGCTTGACTTTTGTCCAGACGGCCCCAATTACCTGGAAGCAGCTGACCTTAGAACTGGACCAGGCAATTGACAAAAGCAATTTGCATGCTAAAGCCCTGGAGCTTTTGCAAAAAAACAGTCAAGGCAAGACTTACTTCAGCTTGAAGATTTCGGGCTCAGAATATTTGACCAGTGAAGAGCTCGACCTTTGGCAGGACCAGGAGGCCTGGGCCGGCCTGTCCGCGGCTTTGGCGCCATCACAATTGGTTGACGTCCGTTTATCCATCCGGGGCCTGGTCAGCCTCAACAACAGCGACCGGGAAGCCCTGGCCGCTGCTGAAAAAGAAGTTCTGACCGACGAGAAAATCCAGCAGCTGGCCGCTTCTTGGGCCAAGAAGGACCCATATGCCCGCCACCTTTTAGAAGACGAGGAATTCCGCGGTCAGGTCAGGGACTTGGTGGCCGTCAAGCTGGCCAGCCGCCTGCAGGCAATGACTGGGGGAGAAGAATGAGACTCAAGCAGATTCAAATCTACAATTTCGGCCAGTTCAGCCAGGAGACTTTTGACCTGCCAGAGGGCAATTTAGCGGCCTTCTTCGGGGGCAATGAAGCCGGCAAGAGTACGACCGTGGCCTTCATCAAGCAGATCCTTTTTGGCTTCAATTTGAAAAACACCAGCTCAGTCTTTTTTGAAGACTATGAACCCCTGACCAAGAGCTACCCGATGGGGGGCCAGCTGGTCTTTGCCAGCGGCGAAGGAGAATTCACCCTGGAGCGGACCTGGAGCAAGGGGGACAAGAGCAAGACCGGGGCAGTAAAGGTCCTCTTAAACGGCCAGGAAGTCCCAGCCAGCGTCTTTTACGACCAGATTCAAAACATTGACGGGAGCTTTTACGCTGAAAGCTTTATCTTTAACGAAGACCTCCTCCGCCAGGTCAGCTCCTTGTCTGAAGGCGAGATCCTGGAGAACATCTACTATCTGGGGGCAGCCCAGAGCAGCCAGCTTTTGGCCATCCGGGCCGACTTTGACAAGGAAGCCAAAGACCTCTTCAAGCCAAGCGGGAAGAAGGCCCCGGTCAACCAGGACTTGCTCAAATTGGCTGAGCAAAGAGACAAGGTAGCTTCTGACGGCCAGGAATTTGACGCCTACCAGCAGCTGGAAGGCAAGCGGCTGGCTGAAGAAAAAGAAGCTAAAAAGCTGGAAAAAGAAGTCCAGGAAGTAAATGGCCAGTTAAGTAAGCTGGACAAGCAGCTGGAGCAGGTGAAAAACTACCAGACTTATTTAGACCTTAAAAAGCAGGTCAGCCCGGTAGTTTTTGACCAGGAGCTCTACCAAAAGGCCCTGGATCTTAATGCCCAGATCAAGGCCCTCAAGGCTTCCATCAAGGAGGAAGAAGCAGCAGTCGACCCAGCCCTTTTGGCCAAAAGAAAGGACCAGGTCCGGGCCTGGCGGCAGGAACTGGGGCAAATCAGCCAGAGCCTGGAAATGCTTAAGCAGCAGGTCAAGCAGCTGGAAGAAAAGCAGGCCAGCCTCTTAGAACTGACCCCGCATTTAGACCAAGTGGCTGATTTATCCATGGACCAGTTCCAGCAGATGCAGGCTGACTGGGAAGAAAGCCAAAAAACTGAAGAAACGCCAAAGACCCTGCCGCCATATGTCGGCTTGATCGTGGCCATAATTGGTCTGGCTTTGATCGGCCAAAAACGGATTTTGGCAATATTGTTAATCCTTGCCGGCGCGGCTTTAGCGGCTTATGCCTACTTCAAAAAGCCTGCCAAGGGGCCGGACAAGGCTAGCGCCTTTAAGGAAAAGTACGGCATCGATGCCAGCGTTAAGGTCGACTCCTTGCTTGCCCCTTACCGGGACCTGGCCATCAACCGGCGAGACTTGGCAAATGCCCAGGAAGAACTGGCCCAGAAAGAAAAACAGGCCGCTGATCTGGCCCGGCAATTGGGCCTGCAAGGCAGCGACATTGCGGCTATCAGCCAGCAGCTGGGCCGCTTAGAAGAGCAGGTGGAAGCTGAGAGCGCGGCTCTACGGGCGAGCCAGGAGGTCAAGGCGGCCAACTTGAACTACCAAAAGCAGATTAGTGATTTAACTGAGCAGCTTTTGGCCATCTACCAGACTGCCGGGGTGGAAAATTTGGCAGGCTACCAGTCCCTGGCCAAAAAGCAACAGGAGCAAAAGGCCCTGGCCGCCCAGATTACTGCTTTAAAGAACAACTTGGGTGACCAGTTAGCTGCTTTTGAAGAAAATGGCCTGGATTCTGCAAAATTGCTGGGGCAAAAGCAAGAGTTGGAAAAAGAGCTGGCTGATAAGCAAAGAGCCGTCTCAGCCCGCCAGCAGGAAATGGCCAACCTTTTGGCGGATGAAAAGCGCTACGCTTCTTCCAGCCAGGTAGCTGAAGACAAGCAGATGCTGGCTGAAATTGCCGACAGCTTCAGAAGAGACAGCCAGGACTACCTGGCCAGCCTGTTAGCCGGGGAAGTCATTGGCCGGACTCTGGATCTGGCCTCAAACGACCGCTTCCCGAAGATGCTGAAATTAGCCCAGGACTACCTGGAAATTCTGACTGGCGGCCGCTACCAGGAAATCCTTTTGCCAGCCAAATTGTCCAAGAAGACCCCGCTTAAGGTGGTCAGAAAAGACAAAAAGAAAATCCCCCTGGCCTACCTGTCCCGGGGGACTCAAGAGCAGCTCTATTTTGCCTTGAAACTGGCTTTTGTCATGCAGATCAAGGACAAGATCGACCTGCCGGTCTTGATCGACGATTCATTCGTCAACTTTGACGGCCCGCGGACCGGCTACATTATGGACATGCTCAAGAAGATGAGCGAAGACAAGCAGATCCTGGTCTTTACGGCCAGAGAAGACTTGGCTGAAGCCGTCAGCGCCGCGCCAATCAAATATAAGAAGGGGGAGCAAAATGCTTAAACGTTTGCTCGATTACAATGAAGGGGAAGAATTTGATCTGGTCTTGATGGTCAAGAATTCCCAGCTGCGCCAAGACAAGAGGGGCAAGCACTACCTGCTCATGCAGCTGGCCGACTCTTCTGGCAGCATCCGGGCCAATTACTGGCAGGCCAAGGCTGAGGACGCCAGCCGCTTCAATGCCGGTACGGTAGTTGAGGCTTCAGGGATGATTGAGGACTACCACAACCATGACCAGATCAAGCTTTTCAGCATTCATCCGGTCAGCCCAGATGACCAGGTGGACTTAAGCCAATTGGTGGCCTCTGCTCCGGAAAAGCCAGCTGAGATGGAGAAGGAGATCAAGGGTTTTGTGGCTCAGATCGACAATAAGCACTGGCATGACCTGGTGGACTTCCTTTTGAAAAAGTGGTCCAGCCGCTTCTTCGCTTATCCGGCTGGCAAGTCTAACCACCACGCCTATAAGGGCGGCTTGGCCTTCCACACTTTGACCATGCTGAAAGACGCCAGAGGCTTAGCTGACAACTACCCAGCCGTCAACCGGTCGCTCCTTTATGCCGGCTGCATCTTGCACGACATGGGCAAGGTGCTGGAATTGTCGGGGCCTGTTGCGACTCAGTACACGGCAGAAGGCAACTTGATTGGCCACCTGGTTTTGATCGACGAGCAGCTGATGCTGGCCGCCCAGGAACTGGGAATCGATCTGGCCAGTGAAGACCTGCTTTTACTGCGGCATATGGTCTTATCCCACCATGGCCGCTATGAGTACGGGTCACCAAAACTGCCGGCGCTGCTTGAAGCAGAGCTTTTGCACCGGATCGACGACCTGGACGCGGCGGTCAATGCCATCACGACTGAACTGTCCACGACCAAGCCGGGAGAATTTACCCCGCCGCTTTTGTCCCAGGACGGCCGCCGTTATTACCGGCCAAGGCAGGAAAGATAGGAAAAAATCTTCTTTTTCTCTTTTTCTCTTTTCCTTGTTTGATTTTTTGCTTAAAAGCTTGACAGAATCAATGAGAGATGTTTTAATATTTTTAATCAAACAATCATTTAAAAGAGAGGATCTAACAATGAACTTGCTCAAGACAAACATGACTAGTTTCTTTTATGGCTATGCTTATTTCGACTAAAGCGTCCGCGGATACGGACGCGAGACGTTCGTATCTCAGCTAGCCAATGTTTGTTGAGCCTGCTAGATACAAATTCAATCTAGCATGGCTGAGGGCAAGGGCCCACTCTTTATAGAATTTGCAACCATCTGGATTGGAGACGTCTTCCAAAACAGGTGGTTTTTATTTTTTAGCTTAGAAAGAGTGGACAAGATGAGAATTGTATTAGTAGGCTTCATGGCATGCGGGAAAACGACGGTTGGCGATTTGCTGGCGAAAAAGTTAAACCAGCTGCAGATCGACTTAGACCAGGCCATTGTTGAAAGAGAGAGGATGACCATCCCGGAAATTTTTGCCAAATTCGGCGAAGACCACTTCCGCCTCTGCGAGCACCGGGCTTTAGTAGACAACATCAACCAAGACGCGGTGATCACGACCGGGGGCGGGACCCCGATGCGGGACGACAACGCCGCTTGCTTGATCAATTCCGGTGCTCCGGTAATCCTTTTGGACGCGGAGATCGAGACTATTGTTGACAGGATCGGCAATGACAAGAATCGCCCGCTTGCCAACAGCCTGGACGTAGAGGGCATGGCCAAGCTCAAGGCCAGCCGGCAGGAAAGATACGAGCAGGTGGCCAATTTGAAGATCCAGACCGACCACTTAAGCCCGGAAGAAATCTGCCAGCAGATCCTGGACTTCTGCCAGGCCTGGAATGAAGAAGGCAATCTCATGACGGCTGTCCGTTAACTTTTGGCATGATTGTTGAAGAAAAAGCTAATAGTAAAAAAGAAAAAAGTAAAAAGAGAAAACATAGAAGATAAGGCATAAAAACAAAGGAGCTCACATGTACTACTTAACCGCGGGGGAATCCCATGGACCACAATTGACGGCGATTATTGAAGGCCTGCCGGCGGGCCTGAAGATCGACATTGCCGAAGTCAATGCTGCTTTAAGCCAGCGGCAGGGAGGCTTTGGCCGGGGCGACCGGCAAAAAATCGAAAAAGACCAGGTTGAATTTGTCGGCGGGGTCCGCCACCAGGTAACCTTAGGCGGGCCGGTAGCCTTAGTGGTCAAGAACCGGGACCACGGCAACTGGGGCGAGATCATGTCGCCGACGGCTGAAGAAACGGCGGAAAATTCCCAGCGGAAACTCGAGCACCCGCGGCCAGGACATGCGGATTTGGTCGGCGGGATGAAGTACCGGCACCGGGATCTGCGCAATGTTTTGGAGCGGTCATCAGCCAGAGAAACCACCCTGCGGGTAGCTTTAGGCAATATCGCTCAGCAGTTTTTGCGGCAGCTGGATATCGACATTGTGGCTTATGTAGCTCAAGTCGGGCAAGTTGCGGCTGATTCAGAAAAGCCCCTGGACGTTAGTGAGATCCGGGAAAAGATTTTTCAAAATGACATGCACGTCATCGACCAGGACAAGGTGGAAGATTTGCATAAGCTGATTTCAGAGACCAAGGAAAAGGGCGACACCTTGGGCGGGATCATCCGCTTGGTGGCAACTGGCTTGCCGGCGGGGCTGGGCAGTTACGTAAGCTGGGATACGAAATTAGACGCCAAGCTGGCCGCGGCCGCTGTCGGCGTCAATGCCATGAAGGGGGTCAGCTTCGGGGACGGTTTTGAACTGGGGACCAAGTTCGGCAGCCAGGTCATGGACCAGATCGACTGGGAAAAGGGGACTGGCTTTACCCGCCTCAGCGACCACCTGGGCGGCTTTGAAGGAGGAATGACCAACGGGATGCCGCTAGTCATGAACGTAGCCATGAAGCCGATTCCGACCCTCTACCAGCCTTTGCAGACGGTGGACATCAATACCAAGGAAAAGCATCTGGCCAGCATTGAGCGGTCAGACACGACCTCAATCGTGGCGGCCTCCCTGGTTATCCAAAGCGTGATCGCTTTGGAACTGGCCAAGGCCATCTGCGAGCAGTTTGAATCCAGCAATTTGCAGCGCCTGCAGGAAGAATTGGCCCGCTACCGGCAGGAATGCCGGGAATACTAGTGCGGCTGCACACGTTAGGGCTGGAGGCAACCGACAGCTGGAAGGCGGCAGTTTTTTACCGGGAAAAAATGCAAGATAAAGCAGATATCGGAATCATCGGCCATGCTAGCTTTGAGGACATCTTGGCAAACCTGGCGGACTTATCTGGTGACTATCTCTTGATCCCGGCAGCTTTTCAGTCCCAGAAACTGGGCCTGGCCTGGGAAGTCAGCAGCTGTAAAAATATATAGTCAAAAATAACAATTAAAGACTACTAATGCTTATTTGTAGTCTTTTTCTATTCTAGGTCATGTTATCAATGTATTTGGACGAGCTGTTGTGATATAATACGGCTAGACGCGAACATAAGATCGTAAAAAGAAAGTCGCTTCCAAAAATGACCAGAAAAAAGAGAAGAACCCAAACTAAGACAGTCAGAGCTTATACTGTAAAGTTAACTGGTGACGAACTAAAAGAATTGGATGAGCTGTTCACTGCTTACGGCAAATGCAGAGACTTCCTTTATTCACAGTTGTGCGGCATCAATCACATGACTGATGTTGCTAACTGGTATGGCCCTAGAGATAAAATCCGCGAGCATGACGGTGAAATCAAGAAAGCCCGCAAAGCGGTCAAAGACTGGAAAAAGGCCTATAAGAAGAATAAAGCTCAAGGATTGAAATCTCCCGATTCAAGAACGGTCAGACTCTCAAAGCAAAAGCTTCTGAGCGAGCAGTTTGGAATTCAGGGCCGGCATGTAACAGAAGCGGTTAAAGATGTGTGCATGAATCTCAATTCCATGTGGTCAAATCTTGGCTTGAAACTGAAAAGGATGGTTCAAGCTAACGATGCACTGGCTAATGCTGAGCGCCATTATCTCAATTACGTCTTCACTTCTCCGTATTACTGGCAGCTCGTTCTGCAGAGACGTGAGAATGAAGCACAGCCAAATGAAGAAATGAGCCAGTATCCTGCACTAAGAGCCGCTTTATCCGAGAAGCAGCTTCGGCACTGTTTTGGATATATCAGACGTCTCACCAGAAAACATAAACCCTACCCTCATTCAACAGAAGCACGATGCATGCTCTGTGACGAAATGATGTGGAGAGTTGTTGAAAAAGATGGCTCAAGCTACCTAGAAATCATGACGGCAAAATGCAGAAAGAAAAAGCAGTTTAAGCTGACAGGACCATACTGCTATGCCAATAAGAAGAAACGTGGCGATATCCAGCTCATTCTTGATCGAGACAAGAAGCGGCTGGAAGTTCATCGTGCTATTAAAGCTGTTGCTCATGAGATCCGCAAGCCACGGAAGAAACTGGGTATGGATAAAGGATTGGCAACTCTCATCTCATGCAGCAGTGATCAAGAATATGGAGCAGATTTCAGCAAGCTGGTAGGCGCTGAAGTTGAGCGGTGCAATGACCGCAATACAAATCGCAATGAATACATCCAGTTAGCCAAGGAATTAAGAGAAGAAAAGTCTGCTTTGCAGGAAAAGTTAGCCAAGGATTATTCAGCTAAGACAAAGAAACGTATCAAACACCGCATTGGAAGTCTTGAGCGCCAAATTGCCCGTCTTGAAGAACACCATCTTGGCAGCAAGCTCTACCACCGCCAACATGAAAGAAAGAAGCGCAACATGGAGCGGGTGATGAACACAAGCATTAGACAGATGCTTGTGGCAGAAGACCCAGATGTTCTTGTCAAGGAAGATCTGACTTTTACTAAAGAGAAATTGCCTAAAGCATCAAACCGCTATGAAGCAAAAGTGAGACGGAAGTTATCGTCATGGACTAAAGGAAGACTGGATAAACGTATCGAGTATTTATGCGGCAGTCTGGGAATTCAAACCATTGACGTTAATCCAGCATATACGTCTCAGTTCTGTCCAAGATGTGGTGCACATTTCAGTGAAAGAAAAGGCGCACATCATGAAATGGCTGTCTGTCCAAATTGTGGAGAAATGAACGCAAATACAGCCGCAGCGGTAAATATTTTGCAAAGAGCGGATGACAAAGAAATAACGAAATACATGCCATACAAGAATGTTAAGTTGATTCTTGAAGACCGTTACGCAAACAAACAGTTGGTGATGGCATAGTCTATCAATCAAAGCGTCACAAGCGTGGGTTCGTCCCTGCTTCAAGTCATGGACTGGGCGCTGCCCTAGAGCCTCGGCACTAGGGAAACTTAGGATATATTCCTGCCCGTTTTGTGAGACTGAGTCTTCGGGCTTTGTTAAGCAAAATATGGCGAACTCTTTGACTGTGCGTATGATAAAAGTATCAGAAGCTAAGGGAAACTTTAGTGGAGGTACATACAACTGAGCGCACAAGGCATTTCCCTGTGAAAAAGCCTAAAAAAATCCTCTAGCTGAAGCTAGAGGACAAGAATATGTTCATTAGTGTTCACTTGAATATTAATGGATATGTTTTTGAATTCGGGGGACATGCACTACCTCTACCAAAAGCAGCTGGGTTTAAAAGAAGCCTTTGTCATGAACTTGAACCCCATGCTGCTTCTGGAAAATTCCTATGTCCACAACCACTTGGCCTTTACCCATGCCGCCGTGGCCAAGCTGCTGCTCCAGTACGTGCCGGACGCGGAAGTCGTGACCTGTCCCAGCAAGTACCTGGCCTACCAGGAATACCGCCGGCGGGGGCAGTACGTTTTGACCAATGAGCAGAACGTGACCCTGCGGCCTTTTGAAAAAGTCCTCGCCCGGATCGAAATTCCCATGGTCTGGTGCGTCTACCAGATTAAGTAGTAAAATTTAGCAAAAATAAAAAGACAGAAAACAGAAAGAACAAAGCATGAAAGAATTAGCGATGGCCCCAAATGGCCTCTCTGGCCAGTTAACCGTTCCTGGCGACAAAAGCATTTCCCACCGGGCCGTGATGCTGGGAGCGTTAGCCAAAGGTGAGACAAGGATCAAGCACTTTTTGCCCGGCCAGGACTGCTTGACCACAGTCAAGGCCTTCCGAGACCTGGGGGTAAGAATTGACCGGGAAGGGGAAAAACTAGTCGTTTACGGGCAAGGCTTAAGGGGGCTCAAGCCAGCGAATAAAGCTTTAGATATGGGCAATTCCGGCACGACGACTCGCCTTTTAATGGGGATTTTGGCCGGCAGCTTTTTTGCCAGCCAATTGATCGGGGATGCCTCTTTAAGCAAGCGGCCGATGAAGCGGGTCAGCCAGCCCTTGGCTAAGTTCGGGGCAGAGATTGCCTTGAGTCCGGCCGGGACCTTGCCGGCCACGGTCAAGGGGCAGAAGCTGCATGGCGCAGAAATCCAGCTGGAAGTTGCCAGCGCCCAAGTCAAAAGCGCGGCCATCTTTGCGGCCCTGGCAGCAGATAGCCCGTCAACTATTATCGAAAAGCTGCCGACCAGAAATCACACTGAGATCATGTTGCGACAGTTTGGGGCGGATATTGCGACTGATCCCGATAATTTAACCATTCATGTCAAGCCCGGCCAAGAATTGACAGGCCAGGAAGTAGAAGTGCCCGGCGACATGTCTTCAGCCGCTTTTTGGCTGACGGCCGGGGCCATCGTGCCAAATTCAAAAGTTACTTTAACCCGCGTCAACCTCAACCCGACCAGAACGGGGATCGTCAAGGTCTTAGAGCAGATGGGGGCAAAAATTGCCATCGAACAAGTGCCAAGCAAGGGAGAAGAATTGGGTAATCTAACGATTGAGACCAGCCAGCTGGTTCCAGTCAAGCTGACGGCGGAAGATATTCCGGCTGTCATCGATGAACTGCCCCTGGTGGCGCTCCTGGCGGCATGCGCTGACGGAACTAGCGAGATCCGGGGAGCAGAGGAGCTCAGAGTCAAGGAGACTGACCGGATCAAGACGGTAAGCCAGGAATTGGGCAAACTGGGCGTGGAAATCACTGAACTGCCGGATGGGATGATCATCAAGGGCCGGAAAAACTGGCAGGTCAAAGATGCTACCTTGGACAGCCACGGAGACCACCGGCTGGGGATGATGGCAGCCATCGCAGCATTAAAGAGCGACAAAGCTCTTCGTCTGGCTAATGAAGACAGCATCTCCGTGTCTTACCCGGGCTTTTTCAGTGACTTGGAGAAGCTGGTTAGGTAAGCAATAGGCATCAAGCAAAAGCTAAAACAGAAGGAAAAAAGCAATGACGACAGTGTTTATCAAGGGCCTGGGACTGATTGGCAGCTCCCTGGCCCGGGCAATCAGAGAGGGGCATCCAGACTACCGGATTTTGGCCTCTGACCCCGATCCTAAAACCCAGGAATACGCCTTAAGCCAGCAATTGGCCGATCAGATGCTGCCAGGCTTAGCAGGGGCAGAAGGGGCGGACTACATCATTTTGGCCGGCCCGGTTGACGCCATAAAGGCCGATATCAGGCAATTGAGCCAGATGGAGCTGAAAAAGGGAGTCCTGGTAACTGACGTCGGCTCAGTCAAGCAGGCAATTGTCGACCAAGCACAGGCTTTAAGCCAAAAAGGAATCGACTTTATTGCCGGCCACCCCATGGCCGGGTCGCACAAGACTGGGGCTTGGGCAGGTCGGGCCTTGCTCTTTGAGAATGCTTTTTACTTCTTGATTCCTGCAAGTCAAGCAGCAGAAAAGAGGCTGCTTGAATTAGAAGACCTGCTTAAAGCCACTAGAGTGAAATGGCTGCAGCTGACGGCAGAAGAACATGACAAGATTGTGGCGCAAATCAGCCACCTGCCGCACATCATCGCTGCCGGTCTGGTCAACCAGACTGAAGAGACTTTTGCTGGCCAGCCGTTGGGGACCAGGCTGGCTGCCGGGGGCTTTAAGTCCATCACCAGAATCGCTTCATCAGATCCGACCATGTGGAGCCAGATTCTTTTGAACAATTCAGAGGACATCTTAAAGCAGCTGGCTGAATTTCAAGCTGAGCTCAAGGAAGTGGTCAGGGAAATTGCAGCAGGAGATAAGGCTGCCCTTTATGACTTTTTCCAAAAGGCAAAAATCAGCCGGGACAAGCTGGGGCCAGACCAGGTGGGGGCAGCGCCAGGTCACTACGACCTCTTCGTCAATATTCCCGACCAAGTTGGTGCTTTAGCCGATGTGACCCGCCTGCTGGCAGAAGCCGGCATCAGCATCGTCAGCCTGCAGATTTTGGAAATCAGAGAAGAAATCGACGGGGTCCTGCAATTGACCTTTGCCAGAGAGGCAGACCGCCAGCAGGCCAAGGAAATCCTGGCCGCTTATGAGCTGAAAAAGTAGTAGCGAAGCAAACAAAAAAGACCCGATTCAAATGAATCGAGTCTTTTTTATCATCTAATCGTCAGCTCTCATTAGTTTGAGCTTGATGATGAGCTAGATGATGATGAAGTGCCAAGGTAGTTAGCCAGCAGGTTCTTGTCCTTGAGGTCCTTGTCCTTGATGTTGACGTTGGCCTTCTTCAGAACCTTGCTGATGATCTTGGTCATAGTGTTGGAGTCAGCTGCCCACTTAGCGTAGAGCTGCTTGTCGATGAACTTCTTGTTCTTAGTGTATGAGCCCTTTTCAGTGGTCTTCAAAACCTTGATGACTTCGTAGCCGGATGAAGTCTTAACTGGCGTGGTAGTGTATTCGCCTTCCTTAAGCTTCCAAACAGCTGACTTGAAAGTGCTGCTCAAGCTGGTGTCAGTTGAGTCGAAGGCTGACAGCTTGCCGGCCTTGTTCTTGGTAGCAGTGTCAGTTGAGTACTTCTTAGCCAGAGTAGCAAAGCTGGTGCCGCTCTTCAGCTTCTTGATGACAGTTTCAGCAGTTGACTTCTTGGCAACTACGATGTGCTGAACAGTGGTCTTGGTGTGGTAGCTCTTCCACCAGTTCTTTTCTTGCGTGGTGGTTGGCTTCTTCAAGTCCTTCAAAGCAGCAACTGAGTACAAGTTGGTAGCCAGGTTTTGCTTGAATGACTTGGTAGTCAAGCCGCTGTAGCTCAAAACAGTGCTGAAGCTTGAGCCGTATTGCTTCTTGTACTTGTTGTATTCGGCGTCGATCTTCTTTGAAGATACCTTGTCACCGTATTGGGCCTTCAGCGTGCGGTAGATGATCAGGCTGACCAAAGTTGATTGGCCGGCTGAAGTGTCCTTCATAGCTTCGTAGTATTCGTCTTGAGTGATCTTGCCACCCTTGTAGTTAACTACAGTAGCTGAGCTGCTTGAGCAAGCGGCAGTGGACAGACCGATAGCTGCGGCACCTGCCAAAACGGCGATTTTCTTCAAATGCTTTTTCATAAAATTAAATCTCCACATCCTTCATACGTACTGGTTACTAATATAACATATTTTTCCAGCTATAGAGTTCCTGGAGGCAAAGTTCATGAAAAAATCCGCCTTTCTTAGGAATTTCTTTACCTGCTCTTACCGCTTCCAGTTCCAAGGATCCTGGTGCCAAGCCAACAATTCCTTATATTGTTCTTCGCTGACCGTTTCGGCAATTTCCTGTTCAATCAGTTCCCGGTAGTTCAAAAGCGGGGCAAACTTGGTGTCGGCCTTCTTGAAGTTTTCGTCAGCGTCTGGCAAAAGGTAGGTGAAGATTGAGCTGACCCCGTCAACGTGAGCGCCGGTGTCCTTGACTGCTTGAACGGCAGATAAAACGCTGCCGCCAGTTGAAATGAGGTCGTCGATCAAAACGATGTGGTCGTCCATGGACAGGCGGCCTTCGATTTGCCGGCCCTGGCCGTGGTCCTTTGGCTTGGAGCGGACGTAAACCATTGGCAGGTTCAAGACTTGAGCAACCCAGGCTGCGTGCGGGATGCCGGCAGTAGCGACACCGCCGATGACCGTAACTTCCGGGAATTCCTTCTTGATCAAGGCTGCCAGGTTTTCAGCGATTGCTTGCCGCAGTTCCGGGAAGGAAATGGTCTGCCGCAGGTCAGTGTAGATCGGGGAGTGCATCCCGCTGGCGTAGACAAAGTCCTTGTCTGGAGAAATAGTCACAATCTTCTTGTCGATCAGCTGGCGGATAATTTCGTTATTTTGCATCGTTCTTGCTCCAATCCTTTAAAATCTCTTCATATGCTTTTTGCGGGTCAGCGGCCTGGGTGATTGGCCGGCCGACAACGATAGCGGTTGACCCGTTTTCTCTAGCCTGGGCCGGGGTGGCCACCCGGGCCTGGTCGTCTTTTTGGTAGCTCTTTGGCCGAATGCCCGGAGTGACGAACATGAAGTCGTCGCTGAATTCGCTCTTCATCGCCTTGACTTCCAGTGGTGAGCAGATGATCCCGTCAGCCCCGGCTTCCTGGGCCTGGTGGGCCAGGCTCTTTACTTCGTCAGCCAGGCTGAGTGAGCAGTGCTGTTCATTCTTCAAGACTTCTTCAGAGATGGAAGTCAGTTCAGTCACGGCCAAAAGCTTTGGAACCGGCTTGCCGGCCGGGGTGCCTTCGATCAAGCCTTCTTTAGCGGCCTGGATCATCTGCTTGCCGCCCAAGGCGTGGACAGTCGTGCAGTAGACGCCTAAAGCAGCCAGCTGGTGAGCCGTCCGCTTGACGGTGTTGGGAATGTCGTGCAGCTTGAGGTCAAGGAAGATCTGGTAGCCCTTGGCGGACAGATCACGGACGATTTCCGGCCCGTACTGGTAGAACATTTCCATTCCCAGCTTGACGTGCAGGCCCTGCTTGTCTTTCAGCTGGTTGAGGAACAGCCACATTTTCTCCTGATCATCATAGTCCAAAGCGATAAATAACGGTTTGTTCATTGCGACTCCTTAAATTTACAAAGCGCGTATGACCGCATAAGAAAAGCCCGCCAGAGTCTACAGAGACCCCAGGCGGGCAGAATGCGTGCATACCAAAAAGATTGTGCTGCTTGTGGTCTCTCTGTACCAATTAAAGCTCAGTTAACAAAAGACTATCACGAACTTTCTTAAAAATCAAGGGCCAGGCTAGCTTGCCTTTTTTATTTTTTTGTAGGATAATTTTGGCGAATTGAAAAGTTAAAGAAGTCACATGAAGTCACACGGGAGGAAAAATGACCGCAGAAGTTAATTTGGCTGTTGAACTGCCAGGCTTGAAGCTGAAGAATCCGGTAATGCCGGCGAGTGGGACCTTTGCCTTTGGCGACTTGCCAGAGAATTTCGACTGGGACGAGATGGGGGCGATTGTTTTAAAGACTGCTACCCGCCACGCCCGGGCCGGCAACCCGCAGCCGCAGATTGCCTTGCTGAGTGACGGGGTCATGAATGCCGTAGGCTTGACCAACCCAGGCGCTGAAGTCGTGGCTAGTGAAAAGATCCCGGCTTTAAGAGAAAAGCACCCGGACCTGCCGATCTTGGCCAGTGTGGGCGGGGAAAGCGTGGAAGACTACGTGGAAGTTGCTGAAATCCTGGCCGAGGCCAAGCCGGATGCCCTAGAGCTCAATTTGTCCTGCCCGAACGTGTCTGAAGGCGGGATGACTTTTGGCATCGTGCCGGAAATGGTGGAGAAGATCACCCGTCTGGTCAAGGAAAAAGTGGACCTGCCGGTATACGTGAAATTGACGCCAAACGTTACCAGCATTGTGGAAATTGCCCAGGCAGCGGAAAGAGGCGGGGCTGACGGTTTGACCTTGATCAACACCTTGCTGGGTCTGCACCTTGATTTAAAGACCCGGCGGCCGGTTTTAGGCAATGACTTTGGCGGCTTGTCTGGTCAAGCAGTTAAGCCAGTAGCTGTCCGTATGGTGGCCCAGGTCAAGCAGGCAACCAATCTGCCAATTATCGGGGTCGGCGGGATCAACAGCCCGGAAGACGCGGCTGAATTCATCTTGGCTGGGGCCAGCGCTGTCCAGATCGGCAGCATGGCCTTCCATGACAAATTGGCCATCAAGCACGTGATTGACGGCCTGCCAGCAGTTTTGGCCGACATGGGCGCAAGTGACGTTGCCAGCCTGGTTGGCCAGTGGCAGTCAAATAAACAATAGAATATTTTAGAGCCAAAAAAAGTGTTGAGTAATTACTTCAGAGTAATCATTCAACACTTTTATCATGTTCTGATTAATTTTCGCTCTCGTTCAGGTCCTGGTTGAGCTCGCTGCTTAGTTTGTCAATCTTGGCCTGCAGGCGGGCGATTTCCTCGTCAGCTTCCTGCTTGAAGCGGTCGACGTCGGTATTGAGGTCGCTGACCATCTGCTCAGCTGCTGGCAGTTCACTGGCTAAGCGGCTGCCGGCTTCCTGGGCCCGGGAGAGGCCGTCTTGCAGCTCCTTGTGGCCTTCCTTGAAGTCTTCCGCGTCTTCTTTGAGATAGTCCCTGGTGCTTTTGCCGTTCTCATCTGGCAAGAAGGCAAAGACTGCCCCTGCTGCTGCACCGAGCAAAAAGCCCAGGCCAAAGTGCTTGAAATTCCGCATTTTTCTACCCCCTCAGTTAAAACTGGGCCTTGATCCGGTCGCAGACTTCCTGGTACTTCTTTTCGTCGTATTGGTCGGCATTGTTTCTGGTGAAGAACTTGATGCCGTCGCCTTCCCAGCGGGGGATGAAGTGGATATGTGAGTGCATGACCACTTGCCCGGCAATTTCACCGTTGTTGCTGGTGATGTTCATGGCCTGGATCCGCGGATCAGAGGCCTTGATGGCCTTGGCGATTTCCGGCACGTATTGCAAAAAGCGGCTGGCGTCTTCAGCGCTGTAGTCAAAGAAGTTGGTCAAGTGCTTCTTCGGCACCATCAACACGTGGCCTTCGTTGACCTGGGAAATGTCCAAAAAGGCCTTCACGTCGTCATTTTCAAAAACGGTGTAGCTGGGAATTTCGCCGCGGATAATCTTACAGAATAAACAGTCGTCAATTAATTCAGCCTTAGTCATTGTGTTACCTCTGATCAATTTTAATGAGTTATTTTTTCAGTTTCTCTATGTCTCCATGCTATCATAAGAGGCAGATAAAAACATGAAGAAAGATAGGGAAAATATGACTCTAGAAATATCGCATTTGACCGGGGGCTACAGCGGCATCCCGGTAATCAAAGACGTCAATTTGACCATCGCTTCCGGTGAAGCGATCGGCCTTATTGGCTTGAACGGGGCCGGCAAGTCTACCACCATCAAGCACCTGCTGGGGCTTCTGCGGCCGCAAGCCGGCAAAATCACTTTAAACGGGATCAACCTGGCTGAAAAGCCAGCTGAATTCAAAAAGCTGGTAGCCTACATCCCTGAAACGCCAGTCATCTACCCGGAACTGACCTTGAAGGAGCACCTGGAACTGACCATCCTGGCCTACCAGCTGGATCCGGATAAGGCCTGGGACAAAGCTAAAGAACTCTTGACCATGTTCCGCCTGGAAGATAAATTGGACTGGCTGCCGGTCCACTTTTCAAAAGGGATGCAGCAAAAAGTCATGATCGTGGCCGCCTTTTTGACTGACGCCCAGCTTTTAGTGATCGATGAGCCATTTACCGGCCTTGACCCCTTGGCTGTAGCCAACTTCATCGGCCTCATCAAAGAGGCGCAAGAGTCCGGCAAGGAAATTCTGATGACCACCCACGTGTTAGCCGATGCCCAGCAGGCCATCAAGACCTACGCGATCTTAAACCAGGGCACGATCGAGTTCACCGGCAGCCTGGATGAAATTAGGGACCACTATGGCTTAAAGGCCAGCGACTCCTTTGACAAGCTCTACCAGCTCTTGTACCAGGAGCAGAAAAATGCGTGAGTTAGCTAAGAAAAGACTGCAAAGTAACTTCCAGCAGTCAGCCAAGTATTTGGCCCTGGTTTTCAATGATTTCTTTGTCCTGGCTCTGATCTTCATCTTTGGGGCAGTCATGTTCTGGTATGCCCAGGTGATGAAGGTTCTGCCAGTCAAGGCCTGGTATTATCCCCTGGTATTATCCGCCTTGCTCTGGCTGGCCTACTTGCCGGGCAAACTGGTGACCCTTTTAGAGGCCGCTGACCGGCAATTCTTGCTGGCTACTGACGACCGGCTGGGCGAATATCTAGCTCCCATGCGCCGCTACAGTTTGGTCCTGCCGGCCCTGCTTTTAGCCTTAGCCGGCGGGATCATGTATCCCTTTGCCAGTTTAAAAATGGGCCTCAGCAATCTGAACTACTTTAGCTTGGTCTTGGCCCTCTTTTTCACCAAGGCCTTTGAGCAGGGGGCAGTCAGCCGCAGCCTGACTTTTGACCATAAGGTCAAGCAGGTATCTTGGCTGATTAGGCTAGTCCTTTTAGCCTTGCTTTTGGCGAATTTGTATTTCCTGCCAAATGCCTTGTACCTGCTTTTGGCTGCTGCTATTATTTCCGTCTTAGCCTTGCGGGCCTGGAAAAATTCCGCCTTTGATTGGCAGTACGCCATTGACTATGAAGCAAGACGGAAAGAGGCGGTTTACGCTGGCTTTGCCATGTTTACCGACGTCAAGGAAAGACAGGTCAACATCAAGCGGCGCAAGTACTTGGACTTTTTACTGCCGCCTTTTGGCAAGGAAAGCCCAAACAGCTTCTTGTACCGGCGGAGTCTTTTGCGGGACCCGGAATACTTGAACCTTTTAGCCCGGATGACGGCCTTTGCCCTTTTATTGACAGTCATGATCCAGGATCCGGTCTGGTCACTGCTTCTGTCCTCCCTGGTCATGTATCTGACCGTCTGGCAGCTTTTGCCTTTAGGGCAAAAATATGACCAGAACATCATGTACCGGGTCTACCCGATTGCCCAGAAAGACCGGGGGCAGGAACTCAGCCGGGTCTTAGCCTGGGCCTTGCTATTGCAGACGGGGCTGATTATAATTTTCTGGCTGGCCATTATGCCGGGCCAATTTGCCTGGAGCCTTTTGCTTTTAGTCTGGTGCGGCCTTTTGGCAAAAATCTACCTGCCGTATAAGACCCAGCAACTGGCGAAAAAATCCCGCTATAAGAACAAGAAGCGGAGAAAATAGGGCAGAAGAGAAAAAAGTTAAAGCAAACGGTAAAATAAGAAATAGATAAAACAAAAGATTAGAAAGAACAGAGAGAAAGACATGCGTTTAAAGAACAAGCCTTGGGCAAACGAACTGGTAGAAGAGCATCCGGAAAGCGCCTTGGACCGGCCGGATCCAGCGGAAAAGATCAACTGGGCAGCCCGCTTTGGGAGCGATAAGCCAATTGAAATCGAAGTTGGCTCAGGCAAGGGGCAGTTTATTACCACTTTGGCCAAGCAGCACCCTGACCGCAACTTCGTGGCCATGGAAATCCAGAAGACGGCAGCTGGCATCATCTTGAAAAAGAAGCTGGATGAAGGTTTAGACAACCTGCAGATCCTCTGCGCCGACGCGGCCAACCTGGTGGCCTACTTCGGGGAAAATTCCACCAGCAAGATCTACCTCAACTTCAGCGATCCCTGGCCAAAGAGCCGGCATGAAAAGCGCCGCTTGACCTACAAGGACTTTTTGGCCAAGTACCAGGCAGTCTTGACAAGTGACGGGGTGATTGAATTCAAGACCGACAACTCCGGCCTTTTTGCCTACAGCGTCAAGAGCATGAACAATTACGGGATGCACTTTGACTTCGTGTCAGTTGACCTCCACCACGAAAAAGAAGAAATCGTGGAAAAGAACGTGGAAACTGAATATGAGCACAAATTTGCCAGCAAGGGGCAGCCGATCTACTGCCTGCACGCGGGCTTTCTGGCCAAGTAGAAAATTTCCCTTTTCCGGGAAAATCGGTTAAAATAGCTAGTAAACGATTCTCTTATTAAAAGTAAGCAGGAGGCAAACATGGAAGAATATAAAGTAGTTGACCAAGCAAAGCTGGCTGACTTAGTCAAGAGCGGGCGGACCGTTGTCGAATTCTCCGCAGACTGGTGCTCAGACTGCCGCTTTTTGGAACCAGCCATGCCAAGTATTGAAGCTGACTTCGCCGACAGCAAGTTCATCAAGATTGACCGCGATGGTTCTATCGACTTGTGCAAGGAAATGAACATTATGGGAATTCCTTCATTTGTTGTCTACCAAGATGGGCAAGAAATTGGTAGACTAGTTAATGGAGACCGCAAGACCAAGCAGGAAGTAGAAGCATTTTTGCGGTCGCTTGACTAGATAAGAGGGGACTTGAGATCAAATGATCACTAGTATTAACAAAGTAAGCTATCCCAACACTTTGATCGTCATCTTGGCGCAAGGCGATGGCGAAAGCAATTTCGAAGAAAAGGCCGACGTGACCCGGGTTACGGACGGCAAGGGCGAATTGACCGGCTTCAACTTCTTTAACGTTGACCAGGTACTGGACTACGACAAGCTGCCAAACGGCGAAGTCAAGCTGGATGAAGACCAAGTGGCTGCTTTAAACGAAAAGCTGGCCAGCGTTGGCTTTTCCGACAAGCTGACTGTTTCAAAGCCAACTTTGGTTTACGGCTACGTTAAGGAATGCGCTGCTCACCCGGACTCTGACCACTTGCACGTAACGCAGATCGACGTTGGCGACGGTCAAGACCACCAAATCGTCTGCGGTGCGCCAAACATTGCCCAAGGGCAAAAGGTCGTTGTGGCTCTGCCAGGCACTTTG
The DNA here is from genome assembly GCF_057197985.1 of Lactobacillus sp. WILCCON 0059. Lineage (NCBI taxonomy): Bacteria > Bacillati > Bacillota > Bacilli > Lactobacillales > Lactobacillaceae > Lactobacillus > Lactobacillus sp. WILCCON 0059. The sequence continues at coordinate 1,642,102 of NZ_JBUBHN010000001.1, read as the reverse complement.
ATGCCAACTGGGGCCCAGATTTGGCCAGGCGCCTTGCGCGGGGTTGAATCAGACGGGATGATCTGCTCAGCCAGAGAACTGGGCCTGGCCCACGCTCCGCAAAAGCGGGGGATCATGGTTGTCCCAGACAGCTTCAAGATCGGTGACGAATTTGAACCGACCAAGTGTGACGAACTGCTGGCCAGCGGCGTCATCACCCTGTAATTGTTAAAAAACGGCAAAAAACAAAGAGCTTTAGGCTGATTATGGCCCGGAGCTCTTTTTTCTTAGCCTAATAATGATAAAATAAGGGTCGAACGTTTGAAACAAATGGAGCGAAAAAATGTTAGACAAGACTAAACAAATTTGGTTTATTGGGATCAAGGGGACCGGGATGGCTTCCTTGGCCTTGATTTTGCACGACTTGGGCTACAAGGTTGCCGGCAGCGACATCGACAAGTACACCTTCACCCAGGATCCGCTGGAAGCCGCTGGGATTGAAGTTGCTTCTTTCTCTAAGGACAACATCAAGGAAAGCGGCCAGGTGATCGTCAAGGGCAACGCCTTCAAGAGCGACAACATCGAAGTTGCCGCCTGCGAGGAAAAGGGCGTTAAGTGGCAAAGCTACCCGGACACGGTTGAAGAAATCGTTCAGCAGTACACCAGCATCGGCGTAGCTGGCTCACACGGCAAGACTTCAACCACCGGCCTTTTGGCAACGGTTTTGGGTGAAGCCGCTCCGACTTCCTTTTTGATCGGTGACGGGATGGGCAAGGGGGTCAAGGACTCCCGCTTCTTCGTCTACGAAGCTGACGAATACCGGCGGCACTTTTTGGCATATCACCCAGACTACCAGATCATGACCAATGTCGACTTTGACCACCCGGACTACTTCAAGGACAGAGATGACTATGCCTCAGCCTTCCAGACGGCGGCTGACCAGACCAAGAAGGGGCTTTTTGTCTGGGGCGATGACGAACGCCTGCAGAAGATCCAGCCAAAGACGGCCAAGAAGTACACTTACGGCTTGAAGGACAGTGACGACTTCCAGGCCTTTGACGTGGTCAAGACCACTGAAGGGGCCAAGTTCCATGTCCGGGCTCACGGGAAAGACTTGGGCGAATTCACCATCCACCTTTTCGGCGATCACAATGTGATGAACGCTACTGCCGTTATCGCTATTGCTTTTACTGAAGGCATCGACCTTGATGTAGTCAGAAAGGGCCTGGTCAAGTACACCGGGGCCAAGCGCCGCTTCAGCGAAAAGGACTTCGGTGACACGGTGGTTATCGATGACTACGCCCACCACCCAACTGAACTGCGGGCTACGATTCAAGCTGCCCGGCAGAAGTTCCCGGACCGGAAGCTGGTTACCATCTTCCAGCCGCACACTTACTCCAGAACCAAGGAATTCGAAGAAGAATACGTGGAAATTCTGAAGGGGGTCGACAAGGCCTTCTTGACGCCAATCTATGGATCAGCCAGAGAAAAGGCTGGCGACATCAAGAGTGAAGACATCACCAGCCAGATTCCAGGTGCTGAAGTCATCGACTTTGACAACTTGAAGGATCTTTTGGCCTACAAGGGCGACTGCATCGTCTTCATGGGTGCCGGCGACATTCCTAAATACGAAGTAGCATTTGAAGAAATGCTGGAAAAGTAATTGAGCAAGCAGTCCTTTAGGGGGCTGCTTTTTTGAAGGAGACAGCGATGACTGAAACGATTTTGCTGGTAGAAGATGAGCCGGGTCTGGCCCAGAGCTTGCAAAAAGAATTCCAGTTTGAAGGCTACCAAGTCCTCTTGGCCGGGGACGGGGAGCAGGCAGTCGCGGAGTTTGAAAAATTCCAGGCTGAGATCAACCTGGTCATTTTGGACTGGATGCTGCCGAAATTGGATGGCCTGGGCGTCTTGCGCCGGATCCGCCGGATCAGCGAGGTCCCGGTGATCATGCTGACGGCCCGGGACTACGCCGGCGACAAGGTGTCTGGTTTAAAGAGCGGGGCAGATGACTACGTGACTAAGCCATTTGACATTGAAGAGCTCCTGGCCCGGATGGAGGCAGTCTTGCGCCGGAGCCAGTCGGGCGGCCAGGAAGAATATTCTTTAAAGGGCCTCACCCTCAACTTGAAGAGCCGGGAAGTCATCAGAGAGGGGCAGATCATCCAGCTGACCCAGCGGGAATTTCTTTTGCTGAGCGAGTTCATGCGGCAAGCTGGCCAGGTTTTAACCAGAGACGAGCTCTTGGACGCGGTCTGGGGGGCAGACTTTGCAGGCCAGCCCAACACGGTCGATGTCTATGTCCGCCTGCTTAGGAAGAAGATTGACCAGAATTTTTCAGAAAAACTCCTCCACACCGTCCGGGGCGTGGGTTATATGTTGAAGTGATCATATGAAAAACAGTAATTCAGCCATCCTGCTCAGAAACCTTCTGGCTTTGACGACCATCTTGACCTTTCTTTTTGGCCTCTTGACCATGCTGGCTGTGGTTCAGCAGGAACTGGCTAACAGCAGCGCCAATACCAGGACCATCGTTCGCCGCTTGAAGGGGGCGGTGATCGACGACGACCAGGACTGGAAAAACTGGCAGGTCAACAATGGCTTGAGCAGCAGCCAGACTTATGTGCACGTGGAAAACCGCCGGTCTGATGCCAAGCGGAAAAATTACTATTCAGCCAATGCCAAGCAGCTGACTAAGACCCTTCAGCCCCTGCCGGTTTTTAGCGGGATCTATTATAAGGGGGATGCTCTCTACGCCTATGCTTCTGGTCACGCCCGGGGAATTTACTACCAGGTCTGGGTGGATTTGCACCAGCAAAAGCAGGTGGTGAAGAATGTCCTTTTAGCGATCCTGCTTGTCTGGGTCATTGTTGTGGCCATCAGCGTCTTGTTCGCGGTCTTTTTGTCCGACAAACTGACCCAGCCCCTGCTGGTCTTGAACCTGGCTGCCAAAAAGGCGGCCGATTCTGGCCGGGGGCAGTTGCCGGTGCCAAATAAGCCAACGGAAATCACTGAGCTGGCCGTCAGCTTCAATGAGCTCTTGGACCAGCTTTATGACCAAAATGAGCAGGAAAAGAACTTTGTCAACAACGCGGCCCATGAATTGCGGACCCCGATCGCGGCCATCCGCAGCAATGCCCAGCTGATCAAAAGGCGGGGGGAGGCCTACCCGGAGGTGATCCCAGAAGCCGTGGCCTTTATTGATGACGAATCCAAGCATATGCAGAAGATGGTCGATGAACTCTTGATTTTGGCCCGGACTGACCACCGGCAGCTGGAGAAAAAGACCTTCAACTTAAAAGAAACCCTGCAGTCTGCTTTAAGAAGCGCCCAATTGGCCCAGCCGGTCCAGCTGGACTGCCCGGATGAGCTTGTTTTGACCAGTGACCGGGACTGCCTGCTTGAAATTGTCTTGAACCTGTTGACCAATGCCGGCAAGTATTCGCCAGCTTCCAGCCTGGTTCTGGTTAATGCTGAAGAAAAAGAGGGCAGGGTGACGATCAGCGTGGCCGACCAAGGGCCGGGGATCAGCGCCAAGGACAAGGAGCACGTCTTTGACTACTTCTACAGAAGTGACGAGGTCCGGGGGCAGATCCAAGGAACGGGCCTGGGATTGGCTATTGCCCGGAAGATGGCCGCCTTGCTGGGCGGGACTTTGGCCTTGGCCGACAACCAGCCGCATGGGAGCATCTTCAGTTTGACGATCAAAAAATAAAAAATCCCGACTTTTTCGGGGGTAAAAAAGCCTGACGGCCTGCCAGAAATGGCGCCGTTAGGCCTTTTTATTTCTTTTCTGAAAAAACGTCAGAATTGCTTCATGAAAAGTCTGTATAAGGCAGGAAGGGATTTGTCTAAGATTAAAGCATGCTAAACAAACAAACGGAGGTAAAAAATATGACTGCTTTGATCAACAACATGCTCGCCCAGACTGGGATGTGGAGCTACTTCATCGTTGCCGGCCTGCTGTTTATCGAAACCGGTCTGGTAATCATGCCTTTCCTGCCAGGTGACTCCCTGCTTTTCTTGTCGGGTGCCTTCCTGGCCAGCCAGTTTGCCAACCCGCTTCCGGCCCTTGCTCTGTTCATCGCCGCCGTAATTGCTGGTGACTGGGTCAACTTCTCCAGCGGCCGCCTTTTTGGGCAAAGCTGGCTGAAATCAGACTTCTTCAAGCGCTTCGTGAAGGAAAAGCACCTGCAGGAAAGCCACGACTTCTTCGCTAAGTACGGCCCTAGCGCCGTGACTATTGGGAGATTCGTGCCGATCATCCGGACTTTGATTCCTTTTACTGCCGGGATCAGCCAGATGAAGCGGGAAGTCTTTCTCATGTTCAACATCATCGGGGGCTTTTGCTGGGTACTCTGCATGACTTTAGCCGGCTACTGGCTGGGCAGCGTCAGCTTTGTCCGTCAGCACTTCTCCATCATCATGCTGGCCATCATCGTGATTTCCTTCCTGCCGGTTGTCTGGACTTTTGCCAAAAAGCAGCTGGCAAGTCAAAGCAGAAAAAAATAAAGCAATGATCAACAAGCAAATGGAAAAATGGCTGAAGGAGCTGGCTATCGTCTTAATCGCTGCTGCTTTAGCAGCTTACCTGGTCACCGCCCAAGTTAGGGCGGGCCAGCTGATCATTGGCTCTGACAGCATCTTTCACTTCAACCGGATTTATGAGGCTAGCCAGCAGATAAAAACGGGCAACTATTCTTGGTTCATGTCTGTCTACGGCTTTCACCAAAGTGGCCGGATAGTCAATGCCTTTTACGGCCCCCTCTTCGCCTACCTGCTGGGCTTGATCTTGCTAGCGGCAGGCAGCTGGTACAGATTCCAGCTCTTGACCAGCTTTTTGGTCTACTTCTTTGCCTGCCTGGGCATGTGCCGGGCAGGCCGGCGGGTAGGGGGCAACCGCCTGGCCGCCCTGTGGAGCGGGGCCGTCTACCTGACTGTGGGCTGGCTGGCCCGCTGGGAGATGGGGAGCAATTTTTCCGCCATAACGGCGCTATTGGCGCCCTGGCTCATGATTGCCATCATTGACCTATTGGATTTAAAGCAAGAATTCCCGGTCAAGCGGCTGGTGATCCTGCTCTTTATCAGTTTAGAGAGCCATATGCTGACGGCTTTGCTTTTTTCGGCTGCCCTGCTGCCAGCAGCTGTCTACAGACTGGCGAAAGAGGGCAAGCTGGCCTGGATCAAGCTGATCAAGGCGGCAGGAATCTGCCTTCTTTTGACCATGAACTACTGGCTGCCCTTGGTCTATTTCGGCTTGACAAACCAGCTGCTTGCTCCAGGAAAAATGTCGCTGACAGGCAATGCCTTGCGTTTGTCGCAGAAGACAACGAGCAAGCTGACCGGCCTGGTCCTTAATTCAAGCACCAGAGACCAGCTCAGCCAGCTCATGTTTATCTTCTTTGCCTTGCAGATTTTGGCCTGCCTGCTTCTAGCCTTCGACCGGACATTTACCGGCCGCTTGAACCGGATCTTCACCCTGTCCGGGGCTGGGCTTTTGTATTTGAGCTCAGCTTTGGCTCCTTGGGATAAAATCGGCCAGGCCCTGCCATTTTTGGCCAGCTACTTGCAGTTCCCGGCCCGCCTGGCCAGTTTGGCCTATGCCTTCCTGCTTTTGGGGGCGGTCTTGACGATCAAGCAGCTGGAAGACCGGCATTTGGACTTGCAGCTGGGAGCCGTCCTTGCCGTAGCCTTATCCCTGCTCTTATTCTTTGACTTGCGTTATTTAAGAAATCAGATCTATACCAACGCGGTCAGAGGCTACATGCCTGGCGTTGCCCGGTCCAAGACGACCAGTATGGGCAGTGACAATGACAAGGATGACCGGCTTCTGGCCGGGCAAGCTGCTAAAAAAATGGACCCAGGTCTGTTTTTACAAAAAGCCCGCAAGACTGTGCCGGATTATTTGCCGGCTGGCGGGGGGGACTTTAAGCAGGTTGAAGCGGCTTACAGACAAGCAGTTCTTGGCCAGCATTTCTTTACGAAAAAGACTGCCGGGCAGACGGTTCAGCTCAACTGGACCAGTAGTAAAGACGGAGAAATCCGCCTGCCCCTGGTTCTGTACCGGCAGTCGAAGCTGACCGTAAACGGCCAGCAGGTCAAGGTGAAGCCAGGGGCCGGGGGTCTGGCGACTATTATGAGTTGGAAGGGAAAGAACACGGCCAGCCTGGCCATAGAAATACCATTTTGGCTGCAGGCGGGCTTATGCCTGTCGCTTCTGGCTGACTTGCTGGCAGCCTTATATCTGCTAGGCAATTGGCTGGGCAAAAGGCTGCAGGGCCTGGTCAACAAGGAATTGGAAATTTAGAAGGAAAGAGTAGTGAATAAATGCTAGATATTTTTAAAGCGGTAATTTTAGGTATTATCGAAGGGCTGAGCGAATTTTTGCCCATCTCTTCAACCGGCCACCTGTATTTGGCAGATTATGTCATCAAGCTGGGCCAACCGACCAGCTTTGTCAACATGTTCATGGTGGTCATCCAACTGGGCGCCATCATGAGCGTGGTGGTCCTTTATTTCAACAAATTGAATCCTTTTGCCAGAAGTAAGTCCGGCCCGGAAAAGCGGGCGACCTGGCTGCTCTGGTTTAAAGTGATTCTGGCGGTTTTGCCGGCGGTGGTTATTGGCCTGCCGCTGAATGACTGGCTGGACAAAAACATGACCAGCTGGCAGGTAATTTCCGCCACCCTGATCATTTACGGGATACTTTTCATCATTTTAGAAAACTTTTATGCCAAGCGGCAGCCGACGGTAACGAAGCTGAGTGACTTGAGCTGGCACTTTGCCTTCTTGATCGGCTGCTTCCAGGTTTTGTCTCTGATTCCCGGCACCTCAAGATCATGGGCCACGATTTTAGGGGCCATGCTGCTGGGCGCCAGCCGCTACGTGGCGACTGAATTTTCCTTCTTTTTGGCCATTCCAACCATGTTTGGGGCATCCTTGTTGAAGCTGGTCAAGTTCTTTAAGGCCGGGGGTATCCTTGCCGGCAGCCAGCTGGCCATCCTTTTGACGGGGATGATCGTATCCTTCGTCGTTGCCTATTTGGCAATCAAGTTTTTGCTGAAGTACGTGCAGACCCACGACTTCAAGCCTTTTGGCTGGTACCGGATCATCTTAGGTCTGGTTGTAATTCTTTGCGGCTTCTTTATGTAGTGTATTAAGCCTATCGTGTATATCAAGTGTTTTAGTATTATGTATTAAGTGTTAGCTGTTGTATATTTGATTAAGTGTGTATTTTTTCCGGTATTTGCCTGGGGTGATGCCAGTGGATTCGGCAAAGGCCTTGGAAAAGCTGGACAAGTCCTGGTAGCCGAGTTCAGAAGCGATTTCTTCCAGCTTCTTGTTGGTTAAGCGGAGCTGGTCTTCAGCCAGGTTGATCCGGATATTGCGGCGCAGGTGGACGAAGTCCATAGCAAAGAGCTTGCGGCAGAGGCGGGAAAAGTAATTCGCCTGGTAGCCGAAGTACTGGGCCGCTTCTTTTAAAGAGACCTGGCCATTCTGCTGGGTCAGGTAAGTCATAATAGCGCCAGATTGTGCGTCACGGTTAGCGTGGCGCACATTTTTTCTTGGAAAATTTGACCTGCTCTTGGAGATCTTCTGCCGGTGCTGGTGGAGCAGTTCAGTCAAAAGCAGGCCGGCCAGGCGCTGGACTTGGAAGTCATCGTATTCGTCTTTGTCTCTTTTTGCCAGAAGCTCAAGCAAATTGATATAGCCAGTGGTCATCCCATCAGTCAGATTTTGAAAAACGATGTAGGCATATTTGCCGGACTTGTCATTCATTAAGTCATGGATCAAGGCGTTATCGGCAACTAAGTACTGGTTAAGAGGGTCCGGGTAGGCCAAATCAATTTGGAGGAGGCGGAAGGAGGCAGAAGTACCAGCTTTGCTATTTTCAGCTAAAGGAGACAAGTGGACTTCTTTGAAACCAGTGGCGACGATGATGTCGAATTTTTTTAAAGAGAAGAGGCGCTTATCGGCAGACAATACGGCATCAGTCAAGCATTCCAGGAGGTCAATATGAAATGTATGGCTGCTTTTTCTAGCATAGGGGGAAGTAGTCGTGGTCAAGTCTTGTTCGCCAGTCAGGCGCTTTACGTTCAGCATAGCTAAGTCCTTTCACAATAAAGATATTTAAGCACAAATTTTAGGATAACTTAAGCGCTTAAATTGTAACACCTTTCCAAGTATGATGAAAAAGAAATCAAGAAGAAAAGCAATATTTTGAAAGGCAGGAAACTAAGATGAGCAAAGAATACACGGTTGATTTGGTCGTAGCAGGTTGTGGCGGTACCGGGATGGCGGCAGCTGACGCGGGTGCAAGCCAGGGGCTTAAGACAATGGTTGTTGAAAAGCAGGCCCAGGCAGGCGGCAACACCAAGATCTCCAGCGGCTTTTTCGCCATTGACACCAAGGAGCAACGGGAAGCTGGTTTGAAGCTGTCAACGGAAGAAGCCATCCGGCAATTAAACGAGTACAACCACTACTTGAACAACGGGCCACTGACCCGGCGGATCGTGGAAAACGCCAAGCCGACTCTGGAAGAAATTGAGAGCCTCGGTATGGAGATCAAGCTGAACCCGACCAGCCAGACCACCCAGTTTGCCCACCTGGACAATCCATATGCCGGCGGTTCTTACCACATGTACCAAAACAAGCCGGAATCCTGGGACAGAGTACAGAAGTCAGTTGAAGAAAAAGGCGTGGAATTTCTCTTTGGGACGACCATGCAGGACTTGCTGAAAAATGAAGCAGGGGAAATCTGCGGCTTGACGGCAGTTGACGAAAATGGTGAAGAAGTAATCGTTCATGCAAAAGCAGTCGTTGTGGCCACTGGCGGCTTTGGCGGCGACAAGGACCGGGTAGCCAAGCTCATGCACACCGACCGGATGCGGGGCCTGGGCGTGCCAAACATGGGCGAAGGGATGACGGCTTTGGAAAAGGCCGGCGCCGTCAACATTGACTCTCATGCTCTGATCCACGCTTCACAACTGGCCAAGTCCAAGGTAACCCAGAACACTTCCAAGAAGCACCTGGCCGGCTTTTCAGACAATCCTTTGACCCGGCTGCTTCTCACTCCTTTGATGTGGGTTGATCCAAACGGCCTCCGCTTTACCGATGAAAACACGGTTTACGATACGGTTTTGTGGGCCAACGCTGCTTACAACGTCGGCGGGATGTACTATATCATCGTTGACACCAAGACTTTGAACGAATACACCAAGGGCACCAAGCTGACTGTGTCTAAGGCAGGTCCTGGGGCAACTGACAAGCCTGGCGACTTTATTGAGCTGGCAGAAGAAGCTGTAGCTAACGAAACGGCCTTTAAGGGCGAAAGCCTCAGCGACTTGGCAGAAAAGGCTGGTTTTGACGAAGATAATTTATCCAAGGCTGTAGCTGACTACAATCAGGCAATTAAGGACCAAGATGACAAGGCCTTTGCCAAGGGCAAGGAAAGTCTGGTCTACAGCGTTGAAGAAGGGCCATTTTATGCCTTTAAGGCCCAGGCAGCCTACCTGGGGACAGTTGGCGGGGTCAGAGTTGATGACCACCTGCGGGTTTTGGACGCTGACTTCAAGCCAATCAAGGGCCTGTACGCCGGCGGTGCCAACGCGGGCGGCTACTATGAAGGGCAGAGCTATCCGGCTTATGAAGGGCTGGCTTCTGGCTTTGCCTGGACTTCCGGCCGCCTGGCAGGTTTAGCCGCGGCAGAAGACTTAAAGAAATAGACAGGCGGTGATGATGATGGGAGAAACAGTTACGGCAAAAGCTGATCAAGCTTATGTGTCCAAGACCAGAATCGGTGTTTTGGCGGTCAGTGCCATGGGAATGGCGGCTTTGGCGATTACGCCGTCATATAACGCGATTGCCAAGTCCTTCAGCTTAAGCGCCACGGCAGTGCAGATGCTGACGTCACTGCCAAACTTGTTCATGATGCTGGCCGGGCTTTTGATGGGGAAGTTGACGGCTGGCAAGATCAAATTGAAGAATTTGACGATCGTCATGATCATACTCTGCTGCGTGGGTGGCCTTCTGCCTCTGTTTTATCATGGCAGCTTCGCCTTCCTCTTGGTCTGCTCATGTCTGGTAGGTTTAGGGCAAGGGGCCTGCACCAACCTGTCACAAGTGTTGATTGCCAGCATGCTGCCGGCGGCTGAGCGGCAGAGCACGATGGGCTTGACTACGACTTTCACCAACTTAGGGGGGATTGTCTTCATCATGGGCGGCGGCTCTTTGGCCAGCAAGAGCGGCTGGGTTGCCAACTACTGGATCTATTTGTTCGCGGTACTGGTATTGATTACCGTTTTGGCTTTGGTTCCTTTGAACCCGCTGCCGGTTGATGACGGGCGGGCAGGAGCAAAGACCGGCAAGATCCAGCTGAACAAGTATGTCTTTGGCTGCGCGGGCTGGGCCTTTTGCACCATGCTTTTGAACAATGTTTTGAACAACAATATTTCCTTGTTTGTGGCTGAGGAGAAGCTGGGGTCAACCGCGCAGGCGGCACTCACGTCAACTATTTCCTTGATCGGGGGGATGCTGTGCGGCTTTATTGTCGGTAAGATCGGGAAGAAGTTCCCGCATTCGACCATTGCTTTAGCCTTCTTCCTGTACGGTCTGTCATATATTTTGATTGGCCTCTGCCACAATTTATTTGGGATTTTTGCCGGGAGTTTTGTTGTCGGAGCAGCGATGAGTATTGCCATGGGGCAGTTTGCCTACTTGATTTCAATCGTGGTTGACCCGGTCAGCACATCGATGGCGCTCGGGGTATACCAGGCGATCAACTCCATCGGCGGGGTGGTCAGTCCTTTTGTAGTCAACAGTTTGACGGCGGTATTCCACGTTAACGCATTTGTAGTGAGTGGAATTTTGGCTTTGCTTTTAGCAGCAGTTGCTTTAGGCAGCAAATTCCAGAAGAAGCTGCTGGCTTTTGCAGGGATGTAGCGGCTTTTTAGAAAAAAGCAAGAAAAAATTTGGATTTAGACCGAGAAATAAGGGATCTTCCGTGGGAAGATCCCTTATTTTATTAGCAAAAGGTTACGATATTATAGTTTCTCTATAGGGAGAAAAGTGGATTTTGGTGGCGCAAATAGCGGCACAGCAAAAGTGTAAACGGTTGCGTAAATAAAAGGGTGGGTAAGTAAATTAGTATAATTATAGTGTTAAAAAATGGTTTATGTTGTGTTATGATATTTAGCAGGTTATAAGACTATAGACTTAAATCAAACTTAGACTATAGTTTAGAAGAGAAATTCAAACAGAAAGAGGAAGAAATATGTTGTCCAAGAACAACCGGAAACTTCAAGAACGCAAGCTTGAGCAAAAGCAGCGTTTTGGTTTTAGAAAATACAGCTTCGGTTTGGCATCAGCCTTGATCGGTGTGTCATTCATGCTGACTACTGGGGGTACTGTTTCAGCGGATACTACTACTCCAGCTGAAACTGCTGTGACTGCGGCTGCTACTACGAGCAGTGAAAATACGAGCACGTCAGGGGATGCAACTAGCACTACTGCCAGCTCAGAGAACACTGACACTAAGAGCTCAGAAACAACTGATACTGCTTCAACGACTGCTACTACTGACAGTTCAAGTACTAGTGACAGCACTGAGACTACCAGCTCAGAAAGCACTGACTCAAGCGACAAGTCAACTGCAACTGACAGTTCAGATACTAAAACTGAAAGCACTACTTCAGAAACTAGTGACAGTAAAAGTGAATCCACTACTACTGATTCAGCAACTGACACGGCTAAGACTGCATCCACTGAATCTACGAACAGTGAAAATAAGACTGAAACTGCAACTAGTGACTCCAGTGCAGATCAGTCAGCTAGTTCAGCAACTTCTGACTCAACTTCAGAAGCAACTACCTCGTTAAAGGCTACTGCTACTGCAGCAACTACGGACGCTTCAACTACTACTGCAAGTACCTCCACTACTACTGATGATGCTGCGTCTGCAGAAGGCAAGCTTACTGACGAAGCTAAGGCCAAAGGCTTAACTGACAGCGATGTTTCCCCTGAGATGAGCGACGCTAATGGAGCAAGTCTTAAACAGGATAGTTCAAAGATTCCATCCGGCTACAAGGCTGATCCAACTGAAGGGCGTTACACTTTTGGGATTCTCAGCTTAGGGCCAATCGATACTAGTGGTCTTACCAGTTATAACCAAACGTATGGAACAAATTACTATATCCGGGTATCAACAGCAGCTCAAGCTACTAACGGAGTATATGACGACACTGTTTATATTCAATTGGTTGATGCAGATCAAGACACAGTTCTTTGGGAAAGCTCAGCCAAGCCGGGTGATTTAAACAAGACCATTGATGCATTAAATTCTACAAACGGTAATCCGTTCCAATACTCATATGCAGAAAATGTTGTCAATGGTGTAACTACAAAGGCTATTAAATTTGATGCCAGCCCAATTGATGCTAATAATGGTCCAATGTACTCTACGGCTGTATATCAAGCAGACAGCGATAATCAAACTTCTGGGACCTCTATCAGTTTCAATTATCCGGATGCAAGTACTATTGAAACACGCTACATTGCAAAGGACGCTGCCGGTAATGAAACCGTATTAGCAACATACGATGAAACCGGTAGACCGGGTTCAATCTATACCGCGTCAGGTCTGCGTGATTTCGTTGGTTATGACTTGGTATCCGTCCCTTCCGAAACAACTAGCACTTTAAAGCGTAGCTATACAGTCGGTGATCTTTTAGTTCCTACCCCAAGAAAGTATTCAAATTACATTCAAATGGTTCGGACTAGTTTGATCACGAGTACTGACGGTAGTAGCATTATCAGTATTCGCATGGCTCTAAATGGTGCGAGCCTTGATGATATTAATAATCCTGATGTTTGGAAGGTTGTCTTTACTAGTGAAGAGCTGAAGCCTGGTGAATGGTCTACTACTGGTAATAATCTTGCAAATTATAATGGTTCTCACGAAAAGGGAGCGTTCGTTATTACAGACGAGATAGCTAAGGCTGCTGGTTTTACCGATGAGCAAATGGTGGGCAAGTACGTATTTAACTGGTTATTGCTTAACATTAACCCAGAAGGTCAAAAGCCAGTTGACTACTACTACGCTCCACAAGGCCAAGTTCGCGTTAACTATGTAACCAGTGATGGCACTGTAATTCAATCACCAGTAACTGCTTACGAAAACTCAAGCAACAACACTACTTATGACGTATCTGGCTCAACTTACAAGCCAGAAACCATCACTGTTAACGGTAAGACTTACCGTTACGTTATGAGTGACAAGTCTAAGGGAACCGCTGGTACGACAGAAGTCAACGGTTACACTTACAACGTAACTCCATCTGACGAAACTGGTCGTATTAGTTCCAACACTGTTAATGACGTTTACTACGTTTACGAATTGGTAACTTACCACACTGAAGCTGAAACTAAGAACGTAACTCGGACGATCGAATACTACGACAGCGTAACTGGTGAACCAATTCCTTCTAACTTGGAATCAACGGTTACTCAAACCGCAACGCTGAACCGTAACAAGATCTACGATGACCAAAACAACTTTGTTGGCTACGGTACTATCTCAGCTGATAGCTCAAGTTACACGATTAACGATAGTTGGAATGTTGATGCACAAACTTGGACTCAACAGGACTCTGCAGATCTGTCAGAATATGGCTACACTGCACCAGATAGAGCTTCAGTTGCAGCGGTAACTGTTGACGGCAATACCACCGATGTAACGGAAAAGGTATACTACGGCCACCAAACCACGCCAGTAACTCCAACTGATCCAAAGACTCCAGGCAAACCAATCAATCCTAAGGGGGACGTAAACTACCCAGATGGCGTGTCAAAGGATGACTTGACTTCAACTGTTAAGCGGACCATCAACTACGTTGACGAAGACGGCAATGCGGTTAACGGTTCACCAGATGGCACTAGCTCATACGAACAAACTGCTGAATTCACTCGGACTGCAATCGTTGACAAGGTAACTGGCAAGATCCTTGGTTACGACACTAACAACGATGGCAAGGTTGACACTGAAAGTGCAGATCGTGCATGGCTTCCAACCGAAAAGACTTTGGAAGCAGTTAAGTCAGCAGACCCAAGCTCAGTAGGTTACGACAAGGTTGATATTTCAAACGTTTCATCACTGGTAGTAACTCCAGGCCAAGCTGATACTACTGTCACTGTAACTTACAGCAACAACCAAGTGTCAGGTACTATCAAGTACATCGATGACACTACTGGTGTAGAACTTGACAGCGACACTCTGCCAACTGGCAAGGTTGGTTCAACTATCAACTACACTACCGCTGACAAGATCAAGAGTTACGAAGACCAAGGCTACGAACTCGTTTCAAACGACTTTACTGATGGCAGCCAAGTGTACAAGAAGGATGGCAACGACTTTGTTGTTCACCTGAAGCACAAGACTCAAACCATCACTCCAAACGATCCGAACCCTGTAACTCCAGGCGAACCGATCAACCCTAACGACCCTAACAGCCCAGTTTACGGTGAAGAAACTGACCGGAAGAACCTGGTTAAGGACGCAAGTCAAACTATTCACTACGTAGGCGCAGGTGACAAGACTCCAGCTGACAACGTTGTAACTCAGAAGGATGCCTTCACTCGGACTGTTACTATCGATAAGGTGACTGGTAAGGTTCTGTCATACACTGACTGGGAAGGTGAAAAGACCTTCAACACTGTCGACACTCCAGTAGTAGACGGCTACCACGCTGACAAGAAGACGGCAGGTGGCCTGACTGCAACTGTAGACAACCCAGACGTTGAAGAAACTGTAACTTACTCACCAAACGGTAAGCTTGTTCCAGTTGACCCTAACGGTACTCCAATCCCAGGTGCAGACACCCCAACTTACCCAACGGACCCTAACGATCCAACTAAGGTGGTTCCAAACGAACCAATTCCAGAAGTTCCAGGCTACACCCCAGTAGATCCAAGCCCTGTAACTCCATCTAACCCAGGTGAAGATACTCCAGTACCTTACAACCAAGTCGTAACTGGTACTATCAAGTACGTTGACGACACTACTGGCAAGACTCTGAGCAGCGAAGATCTTGAGAAGGGTACTGTAGGCTCAAAGATTAACTACACTACTGCAGACAAGATCAAGAGTTACGAAGACCAAGGCTACGAACTCGTTTCAAACGACTTTACTGATGGCAGCCAAGTGTACAAGAAGGATGGCAACGACTTTGTTGTTCACCTGAAGCACAAGACTCAAACCATCACTCCAAACGATCCGAACCCTGTAACTCCAGGCGAACCGATCAACCCTAACGACCCTAACAGCCCAGTTTACGGTGAAGAAACTGACCGGAAGAACCTGGTTAAGGACGCAAGTCAAACTATTCACTACGTAGGCGCAGGTGACAAGACTCCAGCTGACAACGTTGTAACTCAGAAGGATGCCTTCACTCGGACTGTTACTATCGATAAGGTGACTGGTAAGGTTCTGTCATACACTGACTGGGAAGGTGAAAAGACCTTCAACACTGTCGACACTCCAGTAGTAGACGGCTACCACGCTGACAAGAAGACGGCAGGTGGCCTGACTGCAACTGTAGACAACCCAGACGTTGAAGAAACTGTAACTTACTCACCAAACGGTAAGCTTGTTCCAGTTGACCCTAACGGTACTCCAATCCCAGGTGCAGACACCCCAACTTACCCAACGGACCCTAACGATCCAACTAAGGTGGTTCCAAACGAACCAATTCCAGAAGTTCCAGGCTACACCCCAGTAGATCCAAGCCCTGTAACTCCATCTAACCCAGGTGAAGATACTCCAGTACCTTACAACCAAGTCGTAACTGGTACTATCAAGTACGTTGACGACACTACTGGCAAGACTCTGAGCAGCGAAGATCTTGAGAAGGGTACTGTAGGCTCAAAGATTAACTACACTACTGCAGACAAGATCAAGAGCTACGAAGACCAAGGCTACGAACTCGTATCAAACGACTTCACTGATGGCAGCCAAGTGTACAAGAAGGATGGCAACGACTTTGTTGTTCACCTGAAGCACGCAACTGAAGAAACTACCAGCTACAAGGATGCAACTCAAACTATCCACTACGTTGGTGCGGGCGATGACACTCCAGCTGACAAGGTTCAAACTCAGAAGGATGCCTTCAGCAAGACTGACACGATCGACAAGGTAACTGGTGAAGTTGTCAAGACTACTGGCTGGACTGGTACTAAGACTTTCGGTACTGAAGACACTCCAGTAGTCGATGGCTACCACGCAGACAAGAAGGTAGCAGGTGGTCTGACTGCAACTGTAGACAACCCAGACGTTGAAGAAACTGTAACTTACTCACCAAACGGTAAGATCGTTCCAGTAGATCCAAACGGTACTCCAATTCCAGGTGCAGACACCCCAACTTACCCAACGGACCCTAACGATCCAACTAAGGTAGTTCCGAACGAACCAATTCCAGATGTTCCAAACTACACTCCAGTAGATCCAAGCCCTGTAACTCCAGCAGATCCAGGCAAGGACACTCCAGTTGTCTACAACCAAGTGGTAACTGGTACTATCAAGTACGTTGACGACACTACTGGCAAGACTCTGAGCAGCGAAGATCTTGAGAAGGGTACTGTAGGCTCAAAGATTAACTACACTACTGCTGACAAGATCAAGAGCTACGAAGACCAAGGCTACGAACTCGTATCAAACGACTTCACTGATGGTAAGCAGGTTTACGCTAAGGAAGGCAACGACTTCGTTGTTCACCTGAAGCACGCAACTGAAGAAACTACCAGCTACAAGGATGCAACCCAAACTATCCACTACGTAGGTGCGGGCGATGACACTCCAGCTGACAAGGTTCAAACTCAGAAGGATGCCTTCAGCAAGACTGACACGATCGACAAGGTAACTGGCGAAGTTGTCAAGACTACTGGCTGGACAGGTACTAAGACTTTCGGTACTGAAGACACTCCAGTAGTAGATGGCTACCACGCAGACAAGAAGGTAGCAGGTGGTCTGACTGCAACTGTAGACAACCCAGACGTTGAAGAAACTGTAACTTACTCACCAAACGGCAAGCTTGTTCCAGTTGACCCTAACGGTACTCCAATCCCAGGTGCAGACACTCCAACTTACCCAACGGACCCTAACGATCCAACTAAGGTAGTTCCGAATGAACCAATTCCAGATGTTCCAAACTACACTCCAGTAGATCCAAGCCCTGTAACTCCAGCAGATCCAGGCAAGGACACTCCAGTACCTTACACTAAGAACGAAACTCCAGCAGCTAAGTATGGTCTGACTGAGAAGTTTGTTGACGAAGACGGCAACGAACTGTTGCCAAGCGTAAACAAGGGTACTGACTACAAGACTGGCGACTCCTACGACGTAACTAAGGATGCTAAGGTTGTAGAAGGCTACGTACTTGTTAAGACTACTGGCACGACTGGTACTTTCACTGACAGTGACAAGACCGCTGTCTTCACTTACAAGAAGGTCGGCAAGATCGTTCCAGTTGACCCTAACGGCAACGAAATTCCAGGCGCGGACACTCCAAGCTACAAGAACGATCCAGACGACCCAAGCAAGGTGGTTCCAAACGAACCAACTCCAGAAGTACCAGGCTGGACCACTGACGTTCCAAACGTAACTCCGGAAGACCCAACTAAGGACACTCCAGTTCCTTACACTAAGAAGACCACTCCGGAAACTCCTTCAACCCCAGAAACTCCAGCAGCTAAGTACGGCCTGACTGAAAAGTTTGTTGACGAAGACGGCAACGAACTGCTGCCAAGCGTGAACAAGGGCACTGACTACAAGTCAGGCGACAGCTACGACGTGACTAGCGACGCCAAGGTAATCACTGGCTACGTTCTGGTTAAGACTACTGACACGACTGGCACTTTCAGTGACAGCGATAAGACCGCAGTCTTCACTTACAAGAAGGTCGGCAAGATTGTTCCAGTTGACCCTAACGGCAACGAAATCCCAGGCGCGGACACTCCAAGCTACAAGAACGACCCAGACGACCCAAGCAAGGTGGTTCCAAACGAACCAACTCCAGAAGTACCAGGCTGGACTACCGACGTTCCAAACGTGACTCCGGAAGATCCGACTAAGGATACTCCAGTTCCTTACACTAAGAAGACCACTCCGGAAACTCCTTCAACTCCAGAAACTCCAGCAGCTAAGTACGGCCTGACTGAAAAGTTTGTTGACGAAAACGGCAACGAACTGCAACCAAGCGTAAACAAGGGTACTGACTACAAGAATGGTGATTCTTACGACGTAACTAAGGACGCCAAGGTTGTAGAAGGCTACGTACTGGTTAAGACTACTGACACGACTGGTACTTTCACTGACGGCAACAAGACTGCTGTCTTCACTTACAAGAAGATCGGCAAGATCATCCCTGTAGACGAAAACGGTACTCCAATCCCAGGTGCCGACACGCCAAGCTACAAGAATGACCCAACTGATCCAACTAAGGTTCTGCCAAATGAACCAACCCCAGAAGTTCCTGGCTGGACTACTGACGTGCCAAGCGTAACTCCGGCAGATCCAACTGCAGATACTCCGGTGCCATACGCTAAGAAGACTACTCCTTCTACTCCAGAAGTACCAAGTAATCCAGATACTCCATCCAACCCAGAAACTCCAACTACTCCGGACAAGCCAGAGGTTCCGAGTCAACCACAAAAGCCTGCATCCCCATCAGGCCAAAACAACCCGACTCCGGTAAACCCAACTACTACTCCGGCAAGTCCAAAGCAAACCACACTTACTGGCAAGCAGACTCCTGCTCCAAACAAGACTGCAACTGCCAGCCAGCTGCCGCAAACCGGCGCCGATGAAGAAAAGGCCAGCCTGCTTAGTGCCTTAGGTCTGGGCCTGGTAACCCTGACTTCACTCTTCGGCCTCTTGGGCGGCAAGAAGCGCAAGCATTAATCCATAACATAAATTCAGCTTAATTAAATTTCTCTTCTAAGCACGCGAGCAGCGCCAAGGTCCCCCAGCCTTGGCGCTGTTTCTTTTTCAAATTGCTAGACATCTAACAAAATACCGACTATAATAATCGCTAGATGTCTAACAAAAGGAGGATACAGGTGGAAGAACCAATCCGTAAATGGATCAAACGGGCGGCCAAAAGCATCGACCAGCATTCCGGCCCCTTTGCCAGAAAGGAGCGCTTGACGCGTGAACAGATGGCAGTGCTGGATTTTCTAAGCCAGCAAGCAGGCCAAACAGCTAACCAGCATGCTTTGGACGAGGAATTTGCCATCCAGCGCTCGACCACGACCATCATGCTGCAGCGCCTGGAAAAGCGGGGCTTAATTAGGCGCCTGCCAGATCCCAATGATAAAAGGCAAAAACTGGTGCAGCTGACGAGTGAAGCTAATGAGCTCATCCCGCAGATCCGTGAAGAAATCAAAGACGATGATCTTGAACTCCTCCAGCAGTTCAGCAAGGAAGAATTAGCCACCGTCAGAAAGCTTTTAAAATACATTGCAGAAGAGGGGTAATAGTTTACACATGAATTCAAAAATTCCTAAAAAAGTCTACGCGGCCATTGTGGCAACAGGACTGATGTCCTTTAGCGGGGTTCTGGTGGAAACGGCAATGAACGTTGCCTTTCCAACCTTGATGAAGCAGTTTGGCCTGGCCACCAACACCGTTCAGTGGATGACCTCGATTTACCTCTTGGTCATCTCCGTTGTTGTGCCACTGTCTGCTGTTTTGAAAAGTTCTTTTAAGACCAAGCAGCTCTTTGTTTCAGCCAACTTGCTCTTTTTCTTTGGCCTCTTGCTGGACGCCTTAGCGCCAAATTTCGCGGTTCTGCTCTTTGGCCGGGCCATTCAAGGTCTGGGCACCGGGATTGCCTTGCCCTTGATGTTCAATATCATCCTGGAGCAGGTGCCCGCTGAAAAAATTGGCATCATGATGGGTTTTGGCAACTTGATCACGGGTGTTGCTCCTGCCTTGGGGCCAACTTTCGGCGGTTTGATCATCAACACTTTGGGCTGGCGCTATGTCTTCTTTTTCTTAATGCCTTTGATCATCTTGTCTCTCTTCCTGGGCCTTTACGGCATCCAACAGAAGTCCAAGATCGTTAAGATCAAGCCGGACTTCTTGAGCATTGTCTTTATCGCTGTCCTTTTTGCCGGCGTTATCTATGGCTTCAGCAACCTTTCCTCAGGCAAATTGCTGACCAACCTGTTCCCAATCTTTATCGGTCTCTGCTCTTTGGGCTTTTTGCTGGGCCGGTCGAAAAAAATCTCCCAACCAATCCTGCACTTTGAAATCCTCAAGAACAAGTCCTTCAGCGTGCACTTGCTGGGCTTCCTCTTAATGCAGCTCTGTTCTCTGGGCAATGCCTTTCTTTTGCCCAACTATGTCCAGCTGGTCAATGGGGGAACGGCAACTCTGGCTGGCCTGGTCACCATGCCCGCCGGCATCATCGGAGCGGCCATGAGCGTGGTCGGCGGCCGTCTCTACGACGCTAAAGGGGCCAGATTGCCCATGATCACTGGCGTCAGCATGATGGCTATTGAACTGATTGCTTTTGCCTGCTTGTCCCAGCACATGTCCAACTTGGTAATTTGCCTCATCTACGTCATCTATATGACTGGGATGGGGATGTCTGTTGGTTCAATCATGACCAACGGTCTGGCCAGCTTGAAGCCTAGCCAGTCAGCTCAAGGCAATGCCTTCTTAAACACTATCCAGCAATTTGCCGGCGCCATCGGGACTTCAGTGACTTCAGCAATCGTGGCCCTTAGCCAAGCTCAATACGGGTCAAAGGGGCCGCGGCCGACGGCAATCGGCACCCAACATGCCTTTATTTTCCTGGCTGCGATAGTTATCTTGCTCTGGCTCATGTTCTACAAGAACGTGAAAACAGAAGGCGGGTCTAAATAATTAACGAACTAGCAAAAACTGTTAAAATACTAGATAGGTATTTTGACAGTTTTTATTTTGCAAGGAATGACAATGAACAAGAAGAAGTTACTTTTAATCGATGGCAATTCCGTGGCCTTCCGGGCCTTTTTCGCCATGTACCAGCAATTAGACAAGTTTAAAAATCCAGAAGGCCTCCACACCAACGCCCTCTATGCCTTTAAAAACATGCTGGACGTGGTCTTGAAGCAGGAAGACCCAAGCCATATTCTGGTGGCCTTTGACGCTGGTAAGACCACCTTCAGAACCGCCATGTACAAAGACTATAAGGGCGGGCGGGACAAGACCCCGGCAGAACTTTCTGAGCAGCTGCCTTACCTGCGCGAGATGCTCAAGGACATGGGGATCAAGAGCTACGAACTGGTCAACTACGAAGCCGACGACATTATTGGTACCATGGCTAAAAAAGGGGCCGAAGCCGGCTATGAAGTGGCCGTTGTTTCCGGAGACAAGGACTTGACCCAATTGGCAAGCGACCACGTGACCGTCTACGTGACCAAGTCCGGGGTAACCAAGCTGGAAGCTTTTACCCCAGACCATATGAAAGAAGTCAACGGGGTGACGCCAACCGAATTCATCGATATGAAGGCTTTGATGGGTGACCCGTCTGACAACTACCCAGGTGTGGCCAAGGTTGGCCCGAAGACTGCTTCTAAGCTTATCCAGGAATACGGCAGCGTGGAAAATCTGTATGACCACGTTGACGAAATGAAGAAGTCCAAGTTGAAGGAAAACTTAATCGCCGGCAAGGACAATGCCATTTTGGGCAAAAAATTAGCCACCATTAACTGCGACAGTCCGGTGGAAGTTACCCTTGCTGACCTTGAATATCAAGGCAGCAATGTTGATGACCTCCGCCGCTTTTACGAAAAGATGAACTTCCGCCGCTTTTTGGCAGATTTGGCCCAAAAAGGGGAGCTGACAGAAAACAAGACGGAAGTCAAAAAGCAAGACTATGTCGTTCTCACTGCTGATAATTTGTCCCAGCTGCCAAAGGCTGCTGAAGTCACTTTCTACCTGGCCATGTTTGGCGACAACTACCACCTGGCTGACTTTGCCGGCTTTGCCTTGAGAATTGGCAAGGAAACTTTCGTCAGCCGGGAAGTTACCTTGTTGCAGGAAAGCCCCTTGAAGGAAATGCTGGAAGATCCTGCTGTCCAAAAGAATGTCTTTGACTTAAAGCGGACCACTTACGGCCTCTACCGGCTGGGAATCAAGGCTGAATCTTTGACCTTTGACCTGCTTTTAGCTTCTTACCTGGTTGACAATGAGAAAAATTCCAACGACTTGGGTGAACTGGTCCAAGGCTACGACTACTATGATTTAAAGACCGACCTGGAAGTCTACGGAAAGGGGAAGAATGCCAAGATTCCGGCAGATGATTCAGCCTTCTTCAACCACCTGGCCGGAAAAACCGCGGCTATCGCGGCTTTGAAGGACAGTCTTTTAAGCAAGCTGAAAGAGCACGAGCAAGACGACCTCTACGACTCGATCGAATTGCCAACGGCTCGCGTTTTGGCCAAGATGGAAATGAACGGGATCAAGGTCCAGCCTTCCCGCTTAAAGGAACTGGAAAACGACTTTGCTGTCCGTTTAAAGGACCTGGAAGAGAAGATCTACAAGGAAGCCGGGGAAGAATTCAACTTGAATTCACCAAAGCAGCTGGGCGTCATCCTTTTTGAAAAGCTGGGCCTGCCAGTCATCAAGAAGACCAAGACCGGCTACTCCACTTCAGTTGAAGTCTTAAACCAATTGAAAGAACAAAGCCCAGTCGTCAGCGACATCCTGGAATACCGGCAGATCTCCAAGATCCAGTCTACCTACGTCAAGGGCCTCTTAGACGTCATCGATGAGCGTGACGGCCGCATCCACACCCGCTATTTGCAAACTTTGACGGCAACTGGCCGCCTGTCTTCAGTTGACCCTAACCTGCAAAACATCCCAACCAGAACGGAAGAAGGCAAGCAGATCAGAAAGGCCTTTGTCCCATCAAGTCCGGATGGCTATATCTATTCCTGCGACTATTCCCAAATCGAGCTCCGGGTTCTGGCCCATGTTTCAGAAGATCCGAACATGCAGGAAGCCTTCAAGACCGGCTACGACATCCACGCCCACACGGCCATGAAGATCTTCCACTTAAAGAGCGTTGACGAAGTAACGCCGCTCCAAAGACGGCGGGCCAAGGCTGTCAACTTCGGGATCGTCTACGGGATCTCTGACTACGGCCTTTCCAAGAACCTGGATATCTCCCGCAAGCAGGCCAAGGAATTCATCGACGAATACTTTGACCAGTACCCAGGCATCCAGGCCTACATGGACCGGGCCGTTAAAGACGCCAGAGAAAAGGGCTACGCGGAAACTATCATGCACCGCCGCCGCTATCTGCCAGATATCCACGCCAAGAACTTCAATGTCCGCTCTTTCGCGGAAAGAACAGCCATCAACTCCCCAATCCAAGGGTCAGCTGCCGACATCATGAAGATTGCCATGATCAATATGCAAAAGAAGCTGGATGAACTAGGGTTAAAGACCAAGATGGTTGTTCAGGTCCACGACGAATTGATTTTTGACGTGCCAGCTGATGAATTAGAAACGATCCAGAAGATTGTCCCGTTAGTCATGCAGTCAGCCGTTAAGTTGGACGTGCCTTTAGTCGCTGATGCCGGCTGGGGCCATGACTGGTATGAAGCAAAGTAGGAGGTAAAAAATGCCAGAAATGCCTGAGGTTGAAACGGTCCGCCGGACCCTGCGGCCCTTGGTCGTGGGCAAGACGATCGACCATGTCGATATTTGGTATGACAAGGTCATCACCGGCGACCCGGAAGCTTTTAAAAAGGAGTTAAAGGGCAAGACCTTTACTGCTGTTGACCGCTATGCCAAATTCCTGCTCTTCCGTTTAGGCGACTTGACCGTCGTTTCCCATTTGCGGATGGAAGGCAAGTACCACTTAACGACTTGGGATGCACCAGTAGACAAGCATGAGCACATGCAGTTTGCCTTTACTGACGGAAGTGCTCTCCGCTACGCGGATGTTCGCAAATTCGGCCGCCTGCAGCTGGTGGAAACTGGAACTGAATTCCAGATTACGGGCTTGAAGAATTTAGGCCTTGAAGCAAATACGCCAGAATTTACCCTGGACTATTTTGCAAAAGGCTTGAAGAAGAGGAGCCAGGGAATCAAGACCCTGCTCATGGGCCAGACCCTGGTGGCAGGTCTGGGCAACATTTATGTTGATGAAGTTCTCTGGCAAAGCCAGATCAACCCTTTGATCCCTGCCAACGAATTAACTGAGGACCAGGTCAAGCGGCTCTATACAGCCATCAATGAAACCATTGAAGAAGCTACCAAATGCGGAGGCACGACCGTACACAGCTTCTTAAACGCTGACGGAGAAGCCGGCCACTATCAAGAAAGGCTCAAGGTCTACGGCAAGGAAGGACAGCCATGCCCGCGCTGCGGGGAAAACTTCGTCAAGATCAAGATCAGCGGGCGGGGGACCACCTACTGCCTGCATTGTCAAAAGAGGTAGAGCAGCAGATGACTTTTTATCTGGGACTGACCGGCGGGATTGCCACAGGCAAGTCGACCGCCAGCCGGATATTAAAAGATATGGGCTGCCAGGTTATCGACAGCGACGCCATTGCCCACCAGCAGGCCGAAGTTGGCCAGGTCTCCTGGCAAAAGATCTTAGAAGAATTCGGGCCGGACTTTTTTAATAAAGATAAGACTTTAAACCGGAAGAAGCTGGGCCAGTATGTCTTTGCCAATCCTGATGCTTTGAAAAGATTGTCTGAAATTACCCAGGGCGAGGTCTTAAAAGAAGTTCAAAAGCAGATGAAGAACAGTCAGGCTTCTGTCTGCGTCATCGACGTGCCCCTGCTCTTTGAAGCTGGCTGGCAGGACTACTTTGACGCTGTCCTCTTGATCGCGGCGCCGGAAGAAGTAGAACTAGAGCGTTTGATGGCGCGGGACTCTTTAAGCCAAGCAGAAGCTAAAAGGCGGATGAATGCCCAGCTGCCATTGGGGGAAAAACGCCTGTTGGCTAGCTATGTGCTTGAAAATACTGGTACAATAGAAGAACTAAGAGAGAAATTGAGCAATCTGCTGAAAACTATCGCGTGAAAGGAGCTTCAACATGCTTTGTCCAAATTGCCATCAAAACGCCTCCCGGGTTATTGATTCCCGGCCGACTGACGAAGGGCGGACCATCCGCCGGCGGCGAGAATGCGAAAACTGCGGCTACCGCTTTACGACTTTTGAACGGGTGGAACAGTCACCACTTTTGGTGATCAAGAACGACGGCACCAGAGAGGCCTTCAGCCGGGAAAAGATCCTGAACGGGGTGGCGGCTGCCTGCCAGAAGCGGCCGGTAACCAGTGAACAGCTCAACAAGCTGGTCGACAATGTTGAAAACCGGATCCGAGCTAAAGGAGTCAGCGAGATCTACTCCAAGGAAATCGGGGAATTAGTCATGGACCAATTAGCCGACATCGACGACGTTGCCTACATCCGCTTTGCCTCCATCTACCGCCAGTTCACTGACATGTCCAGCTTCATGAAGACCATGGAGGACATGATGGACCGGCACAGCAAGGCCAAGTAGTCCATGTACGAGAATTCCAATCCGCGTCTGCGCTACGTCGTTTTAAATGAGCTGCCAGGCCAATCCGGCCAGGGGCAGGTCTTGATCAAGCTCTACCAGCCCT
Organism: Lactobacillus sp. WILCCON 0059; assembly: GCF_057197985.1. Lineage (NCBI taxonomy): Bacteria > Bacillati > Bacillota > Bacilli > Lactobacillales > Lactobacillaceae > Lactobacillus > Lactobacillus sp. WILCCON 0059. The sequence continues at coordinate 1,616,461 of NZ_JBUBHN010000001.1, read as the reverse complement.
TGATCGGGGCTTTAGGGGTTGCCCTTTACCAGACTCTGGTCCAGGACTTTGATCCTTACCGGTCCTTGTCTGCTTCAAGTGCCCTGTACAGCTTGCAAGAAGACCTGGACTGCAGCCTCCGCCAGCTCTGGCAGGCCCTGCATAAACTGGAAGCTGTGGGGCTCTTGAAGACCTATGTCAGCCACAATCTCCGCTTGGGGGATATTTTGGCTTTTAAGCTGCATGCCGTGCCGGATGCCAGTGAATTTTTCAACACTTCGCTGTTAGCCAGCCTCTTAAAGGAAAAAGTTGGCGGTGTCCGCTTCAGCCAGCTTTCCCGGGAATTTGCCAAGCAGGCCCAGGTCAAGGAGCGGCAGCTGGACAATCTAGAAGAAGTTTCCGCTTCATTTTTTGAAGTCTTCCGCCTGCCGGAAAATGAGGCCATCAATCCTTCAGAAGATGTCCAAAAGGCAGCTGAGGAAAATGCCAGCCAAAAGACTGAAGATGCCCAGGTCAATTTAAAGCAGATCGACTGGCAGTACTTGAAAGACCGCTTCGCGACTTACCAGATCCCGGAAAGCGAGATCGACCGGCAAAAAGACGAAATCCGGTCCATCATGGAGCTTTACGGCTTAAGCGAGGAAGAGTTTATCAACGAAACCCTGCCGACCCTGCATGGCAGCTACCAGCTGGATGCCGCGGCGATTAGAAAGAGCCTCAACTACAACTACAAGGCTGACCACCGCCGCAAGCAGGTAATCAAGCGCCAGGAAGAAAAGCAGGACCGGCCAAGCGTGGACCAGCAGGACCAGGAGCTTTTAGACCTGGTTACCTCTAAGACGCCGATTAATTTTTTGGATGACATGAAGCTGGAGAAGGGCGGCTTTACCACGGCCAGAGAGCGGCAGATCGTCAACAACCTGGACAGACAGATTCACTTGAACCATGGCTTGATCAATGTTCTGGTCTACACCTGCCTCAACTACCAGCCAGTTTTGACCCAGGATTTGGCCAACAGGATCGCCAACGACTGGCTGCAAAAGGGAATCACGACCCCGGAAGCCGCCATCAAGCATCTGCGCGATGGAAAGAAGCAGGCCCAGGCAGGGCAAAAGAAGAACTACTCAGCGGGCAACCGGCGGCTTGAAAAGGGGACTGACTGGAACAAGAAGCAGTTTGTCCAGCCGGTCAATATTTCAGATGAAGACTTGCGGAAGATGCTGCAGGGGCCGGACAAGAAAGACAAGTAAGGGTGATTAGATGAGAGCAATTGGCGACATGTTGAGTGAAGCGGCTAAGGCCGCGGCAGCCAAGAACGGGCAGGATTTTTCGGCGGAATCATTTGAAAAGATGAAAAAGCAGGTTTTCGCTGACCCTGACGTCCGGGCTTTTCTTACTGCCCACCAGGACCAGCTGACCAAGGAGAGCGTGGACGCCAGCTTTGCCAGCCTCTATGAATACTGCCAGCAAAAAGACGGCCACGACAAAGTGATCAGCGGTTATTTGCCTGAGCTTTTTATGGAGGGACCCCTAATCGGGATCCGCTACCAGGCCAGCCAGGCTAAGCAGCGCCGGGACAAAGAAGAAGCGGCCAAGCGGCGGATTGAGCTGATTGACTTGCCGGAGAAATTGCGCCGGGTCAAGTTAGAAGACTTGGACGTGGCAGTTGAGCGCAAGCAGGCCTTGTTTGAAGTAGGGGCCTTTTTGCAGGCTTACCAGAGCAATCCCCACGCCAAGGGCCTCTATTTAAGCGGAGACTTTGGGGTCGGGAAGACCTACATTTTAGCGGGCCTGGCCAACCGGGTAGCGGAAATGGGGGCCAAGGTGATCTTTTTGCACATGCCGACCTTTATCGCGGGCCTGTCCAGCCACTTTGGCGACAACAGCCTGCAGGCTGAAATCCAGCGCCTGGCTGCTTGCGATGTCTTGATTTTGGACGACATTGGGGCAGAGACCCTCAGTCCCTGGTCAAGAGATGACGTTTTGGGCGTGATTCTTCAGGCCCGGATGGACAATGACCTGCCGACCTTCTTCAGCTCCAACTTTGACATGGATACGCTTGAGAGCCACTTTAGCGCGACCAAGAATGCAGATGACCCGGTCAAGGCGGCCCGGCTGATGCAAAGAGTACGCTATTTGGCTAAAGAAGTGGTCGTTTCTGGGAACAACCGCCGCCTGCAGTAATTTTTTGAAAAAAGTGGCAAAAAAGCCTTGTCTTATTTGGGCAAGGGGGTATAATCGAAAAGTAAATAGAAGACATGATTCCTCCCGCTTCAGAGAGAGGGGCCCCGTTCTGAAAGCCCCCATTTGGGAGGAACCCCACCTTCTATGACCCCAAAAGATAAATGACAAGGTTGGACGCCGTTATCAGTCCAATAAGAGAGGCCGCTTGAGGCCTGAATTTTGGGTGGAACCACGATGATTAATCGTCCCGAGCATGTATTTGTGCTCGGGACTTTTTTGTTTTTGGAGGATTTAAACCAATGAGTTTTGCTTTGACTCTGCCAGATGGCTCAAAGAAAGAATTTGACGCAGCCGTTTCCGTTGCTGACCTTGCTTCCAGCATTTCAACTTCCCTGGCTAAGAACGCCGTTGCCGGCAAGGTTGACGGGGAAATCAAGCCCCTTGACTTCCAACTGGACGCTGACCACGAAGTTGCCATTTTGACCAACAAGGACGCTGAAGGCTTGAGCGTTTTACGGGCAACTGTTGCCTTCGTTTTGGAAGCTCTGGTTAAGGACAAGTACCCGGAAATCAAGCTGGGCCAAGCTGAAATTTCAGAAGACGGCTTCTTCATCGAAACTGACAAGGAAGACCAAATCAAGGTTACTGAATTGCCAGACTTGGAAAAGGCCCTGCAAAAGGCCATCAAGAACGGCGAAGCCATTGAACACGTACAAGTAGCTAAGAGCGAACTGGCTGAAGCCTTCAAGGACGACCCATACAAGAGCGAACTTTTGGCTAAGGAAGGCGACGTGGTTGACGCCTACAAGCTGGGTGACTTCGTTGACTTTGGTTTTAGCGCCCTTTTGCCAAACACTGGCAAGATCAAGAAGTTCAAGCTTTTGTCAGTAGCTGGTGCCTACTGGAAGGGCAAGAGCTCAAACCCAATGCTGCAAAGAATCTTCGGGACTGCCTTCTTCAAGGAAGCTGACCTGGAAGCTGACCTCAAGCGGCGGGCAGAAATCAAGGAAAGAGACCACCGGACTATCGGCCGGGACCTGGACCTCTTCTTCGTTGACCCTAAGGTTGGGGCAGGTCTGCCATACTGGATGCCAAAGGGTGCTACTATCCGCCGGATCATTGAACGCTACATCGTGGACAAGGAAGTCGCAGCCGGCTACCAACACGTTTACACTCCAGTTTTGATGAACCTGGACGCCTACAAGACTTCCGGCCACTGGGCTCACTACCGGGAAGACATGTTCCCGCCAATGGACATGGGTGAAGGCGAAATGCTGGAATTGCGGCCAATGAACTGCCCATCCCATATCCAAATCTACAAGCACCACATCCGCTCATACCGGGAACTGCCAATCCGGATTGCTGAACTGGGTATGATGCACCGGTACGAAAAGTCTGGTGCCTTGTCAGGCCTGCAACGTGTCCGGGAAATGACTCTGAACGACGGTCACACTTTTGTAGCTCTGGACCAAGTGCAAGAAGAATTTGCCAGAACTTTGCAAATCATCATGGACGTCTACCACGACTTCGACATCAACGACTACTACTTCCGTCTTTCATACCGGGATCCAAAGAACACTGACAAGTACTTTGCCAACGATGAAATGTGGGAAAGAAGCCAAAGCATGCTGAAGGCAGCTATGGACGACATGGGCCTGGACTACGTTGAAGCTGAAGGTGAAGCTGCCTTCTACGGTCCAAAGCTGGACATCCAAACCAAGACTGCTTTGGGCAACGACGAAACCATGTCAACCATCCAACTGGACTTCATGCTGCCAGAACGCTTCGAACTGTCATACATCGGCGCTGATGGTGAAGAACACCGCCCAGTTATGATCCACCGCGGGATCGTCGGCACTATGGAACGGTTTATCGCTTACTTGACTGAAATCTACAAGGGTGCCTTCCCAACTTGGCTGGCTCCTGTTCAAGCTGAAATCATTCCAGTTAACCTGGACGCTCACTCAGACTACGCTAAGAAGGTTCGCGATGAACTGGTAGCCAAGGGCTTCAGAGCTGAAATCGACTTCAGAAACGAAAAGCTGGGCTACAAGATCCGTGAATCACAAACCCAAAAGGTACCTTACACTCTGGTGCTTGGGGATGATGAAATGAACGCCGGCACGGTTAATGTCCGTCCTTACGGGACTGAAGAACAAAACTCCGAAAGCCTGGCTGAATTCATGGACAAGCTGAGCAAGGACGTTGCAAACTACTCCCGCGAAGACTAATTCCTTCCTTATAAAATTGAACCCTTTCTGACATAAAAAAACATCCTGTCTCAACTTTGAGGCGGGATGTTTTTGCGTATGTGCTTTTACATTTGGGCTTACATTATGTCGAAGGTAAGCACCCAATAGCAGAGTATATTAAAATCCCATCCTAGCAATGCTAAGATGGGATTAATCAGTTTATGGGACTTTACTTGCAGTGGAGCTGAACATTCTCAGCCCATGGTAAATAGGCTTCCAGACGTTGATTGTCTAATAACGACAGCTCATTGGGCAGCTTGTCTAGAAGATAGTTGATATATTTGAATTGATCCAAGCCATTTTGCTTGGCAGTTTCGAGTATGCTCATAATGATAGCCATGGACTTGGCGCCGGAACTGCTCTGTGAAAAGAGCCAGTTCTTGCGTCCCATGACGATCTCTTTGACTGCTCGTTCTGCTCTGTTGTTGGACAGTTCAAGGCGACCATCTTTTAGAACGTTCATGAACTTGTCCATGTGCTTTATGCAATACTGGAAGGCCGTCCCCAGCTTGCCGGAAGGCAACACGGAGATTGATTTCTTGGAGCACCAGTCGGAAAACTTCTCTAGCAGAGGCTTTAATTCAGACTGACGCTTCTCGTATCTCTCTTCAGCGGAAAGATCTTCCCAAGCGTGCTCCAGGCTAAACATTTGATTACAGTAGTGGATCCCTTGATTAGCCACTGAAGTTGCGTCTGATTCTCTAGCCTTGTCTTTAGGCAAGGAATCATGGAATTTGCGTCTTGCATGAGCCATACAGCCTACAAGAGTCACATCCTGTTGGCTTAATCGTAAATAGCCAGGATATTGATCACAATGAAGGTATCCGCTGAAGCCTGTGAGGAAATCCCACGCTTCGGCACCTTTTCGTGATCCATGGTGATACAGGACAATCGGCTTCTCGGCATGCTTGCCTGATAAGAAGGTCCAGACGTAGTCTTTAGCTCTTTCGCTGTCTAAGACTCGATATGGCGTCTCATCTGCGTGAATGACATCCAGCTTTAGCAGCTCTTTTCTCAAGAGCTCGTAAAGGCTGGAGAGGTAGTACTCGCAGACTTTGATATGCCAATTCGAAACCGTCTTGTGATCAAGCGGAAGGCCCATGCGCCGCAAGTCTTTCTCCTGTCGGTAGGCAGGAACCTTGAGAACATACTTCTGATAGATCGTATCAGCGATCAAAGAAGCTGAGCCAAGACTGTTGGTTAACGGTGCCTTGGGTACAGGAGCTTTGATAATCTTGTCAGCCGGTGCCTCATCACTGCAGTGCTGGCACTTGTAAGAGTGTTGGATGTGATCGATTCTCTTAACTTGGGCTGGAATGTACAGCAGCTCTTGTCTAGCACAGAAGCTGCCGATCTCTTTCAGTTCGTGCTGGCAGTCTGGACAGGTAAGATCATCCAAACGATGATGAACTTCCTCGCCCGGCAGAGAATCTAAGATATCTTTCTTTCTGCCGACTTGCTTGCGTCTCTTATAGGTAATAGTTTCGGTAACGCGAGGGTAAGTCCTCGTCATCTTGAGAGGCGTTGTCTTCCTCAAAAAGGCTCAGCTGATCTGGGTTGACAGCTCTCTTCTCGGAGGACTTGCCATAAAGCTTATTAGTCAAATAAGCAACTTGTTCAGTAAGAAGGGCAACCTGCTTGAGCAATTCTTCGTTATTTGCTTTGAGCGCTTCGATATTAGCTTTAAGCGTTTCAATTAAAGCTAAAGTTTCTTTTTCGGTCATGATCGCTGTCCCTCCTTGATTCATAATCATAAGAATACCAGAAAAGCTCGTGAAATCAATAGAATTCACGAGCTCTTGCGGTATTAATTTTAGGATCAATGGTAAAGCCTTGCATCAAGCGCATGACTTGTTCATCAGACAACTCTCGAACTTCGTCTTCATTGTTTGGCCAGGCCAGCTTCCCGTTCTCAAAGCGTTTATAGAGCAGCCAGAATCCCTGGCCGTCCCAATAAAGTGCTTTGAAGCGATCTCTTCGGCTGCCGCAGAAGAGAAAGACACTTCCAGAGAAGGGATCGAGATGGAAGCTCTTCTTAACTATGTAAGCAAGCGAATCGATTCCCCGGCGCATGTCGGTCTTACCGCAAACAATGAACACTCGACCTAATTCAGCCAGATTAATCATGGCTCAAGAACCTGCCCACGACTTCGAGCATAAGCTCGTTAGTGGCATCACTGTAAAATGACAGCTCAACTCCATTGGACTTCAGATTGAGAACGAGCCTGTTCTTTGGAAGCTTATTCCTAGGTCTGGGTTTGCCCTTCGGCAGCTCGAGCGGTACGATTGGATGTTCAGTCATAATATCGTGTTCCTCCGTATTCAATTGTTAAGAACAGTATATGACTATTGCCCGGGGGTTGATAGATACCGCGCTATTGGGTGCTTACTGTCGAAGCTGATTAAGTGGCAGTCGACTTGCTGGGCTAGTTGGCGGCATTTGTCAGTAAAGCCGGTCTTGGAGAACAGATAGTAATTTTTCTTAGGAGTAGGGAAGAGGCTGCTCCGGTAGATGAGGGTTTCAAGGATATCCGCGGAGATCGGTTCGTTTTTCCACTTGCATTCGCCAAAGTAGCCGTTCAGCTTTTGGTCATCGAAACCGACTATGTCCATTTCAACTTGCTTCTTTTCCTTGGGATCAGGCCCCCACCAATTGCCTAAGTTTACAAAAGGCTCTGGCACCAGGTCTGGATCAAACAGCTTGGACCAGAGGTATTCTTGGGATAGTTTCTCAAATTCTGGTCCCATGAAGTGGGGGAGCTGCTTTATGATGTAGTCTAAAATTGGCTCGGTAATCCCCCGTTCGATAAAGCTGACCCGTTTGCCGACGAAAGTATACCAGAAGCGGAACATGACATCCTTAATGGCATAGATGGTCTTCCGGCTTCTGGCTTTATCAATTTCTGTAACCGGCACCCGTTTTTCGATAATGCCCAGGTCGATCAAATTGTCCAGGTAAGGGCTAAGGGCCCCGCTGGCAATACCAGTTTTAGTTGAGATCTCTGACTGCCGGCTGGCCCCGGCCGCGATGGCACTGATGATGGAGCTGTAACTTGCTGGCTCGCGGAGTTCTTGATTGAGCAGACTCATCGGTTCCGCATAGAGCATGGCGCTGGTTGTCAGAAAGTTGTCCTTGATATTGTCCCTAAGGGATTTTTCTGGAGACATTAGGGACAGGTAGAGGGGAATTCCACCGGTGATGGCATTGAGTTCAAAAACTTCTTCCTTATTTAACTGCGGGAAAAATTCTTCGGCATCATGCAGGCTAAAGGGTTTCAGCTTAAACTGGGCAGTTCTGCGGCCATAAAGCGGACTCTTGTAGCCAAGCACTTGCTTTTCCATGAAGGACATGGAACTGCCGCAGAGAATAAGAAAGAGTTTGTTCTGTTTAAAATAATGGTCGATGTAGGATTGCAGCATTGAACTGATTGGCGGATAGGCTTTCGCCAGGTAAGGAAATTCATCAATGACTAAGATCAAGCGGTCATTTTTCTCAGAGATATGAACGAGATATTTGAAGGCTTGCTCAAAGGAGGCAAAATTCGGCCCATCCAGATAGCTGGGATCTTCGTAGGCGTGAATCGCGTCAGAAAAACGAGATAAACTATCCTGGAATTTTTCTTCAAGGCCAGTAAAGTAGATAGCTTGCTTGCCTTTTAGAAATTGGTTGATCAAGCTGGTTTTCCCGATACGATATCTACCATAGATGACCGCAAATTGAAAGCTGTCTTCTTGATAGAGCTTATTCAAAGCTGAAAGCTCTTGCTTTCTGCCGATAAACATTGGAATCACCTCGTTATCAATACTATGTTTTACAACATCATACTTTACAAGTTTACGATATACAAGTTTACGATATTGTTAATTGCGGGATGTTTTTTGTATATACAAGGACACATTTTAGATGAATGATTGATAAAAGCGAATGGAGAATTTCCTTGATCAATATGGTTATAAATGATAATTTCAAAAGAAAGCGAATTAAAGAGATGAGAAAAGAGAAGGATGAAGGCAATATGAAGCAGATTGTTGTGAAAGTTCTTGCGAATACGTTGATTCTGTTCATTTTGACTTATGTCGTTGATCTTTTGACCCACCACAATAGCAACTACTGGAACATTATTCCGATATCACTGGCAGGCTTAGGCAGTTATGAGCTTTTGCGGAGTGATTCGGTCTCTGACAGAGTCAAAAAGATTATCAATTGGATCACATTTACAGCTGGAGTTATATTGGCGGCAATTCTTATATACATCAGTTTGATGGAATAACATCTAATATTTACCTACTGCTAGAACATTAGCCTTTTGGATTAGACAAGCATTGGAGTTCGTGGTATAAAATGTCAGAAGAAAATGAATTAGACTATCAACTGTATTTGATCAAATCAGTCTTAGCAGACTGCATTGACAAGCTTGACATGCCGAAAAGTCGAACAGCGTTTTTGCTCTATTATGATATCAGCGCCGAAGATTCTCATGAGATCGACAAACTGTTTGCGGAGATATCTCTCAATGATGACGTGATCGGCTTTGCCAATTTCCAAGAGAAGCTGAATGAAAGATTGAGCCTGCCTTTGGCAGAGAAAGTCGTTAAAGAAATGCTCCAAGCATACAAGGAATACGTTCCTGTCGCGATTGGCAAAATTAAGCTTTAAGCAATCAGGCTGAAAGTGAAATTGACCCTTGACGGGCAATCTTAGACCTAGTACAATAGTAGAAGTTGAGAACAAGAAGAAGCCCCCGCTTCTCGCCTAAGTTATTCAACCTCTGGGCAAATCGATATTTTCTGTTGATTTTAAAGGCGGGTGCAATATGCCCGCTTTTTTCTTGTCCTCGAAATTAACATGGAGGTGAACAGTTATACCACAGAAACAAAACAACATGATCCTTAACGAAAGCATCCGCGCTCGTGAAGTTCGGCTGATCAACGCTGAAGGTGAACAAGTTGGGGTCGTGTCAAGAAATGAAGCTCTGCGCCAAGCGAGCGATGCCGGCCTTGATTTGGCTTTGATTTCACCAAATGCCAAGCCGCCTGTAGCAAAGATTCTTGATTATGGTAAATACCGGTTCGAACAGCAGAAGAAGCTGAAGGAATCACGCAAGAATTCCAAGCAGGTCAGCGTTAAGGAAATCCGTTTGAGCCCGACGATTGAAGGCAATGACTTCGAAACCAAGCTTAAGCATGCCCGCAAGTTCTTAGAAAAAGAAGGCGCCAAGGTTCGTGTTTCGATTCGTTTCAGAGGCCGCGCGATCACGCACAAGGAATTAGGACAACAAGTGCTGGAAAAGATGGCCGAAGAAACTTCGGATATTGCTGTTGTAACCAGCCGGCCAAAGATGGAAGGCCGTCAAATGTTTTTAATGCTCAGTCCTAAGAGTGATAAAGACAAGAACAAAAAATAGTTAATTGGAGGAATTTTACCATGCCAAAGATGAAAACCCACCGCGCTTCAGCTAAGCGTTTTAAGAGAACTGGTAACGGCGGTTTGAAGCGCCACCACGCCTTCACTGGCCACCGTTTCCACGGTAAGACCAAGAAGCAACGTCGTCATTTGAGAAAAGCCGCTATGGTTTCACGCAGCGACTTGAAGCGCATCAAGCAAATGCTTTCCCAAATGCGTTAATTTACTATTTTTTAATACACTAACGATATTAGGAGGATTTTCAGATGCCAAGAGTTAAAGGTGGTACCGTTACACGCGCACGTCGTAAGAAGGTTTTGAAGCTTGCCAAGGGTTACCGTGGTTCAAAGCACGTTCAATTTAAGGCTGCAAGCACTCAATTGTTCGTTTCATACAAGTACGCATTCCGCGACCGTAAGAAGCGCAAGAGCGAATTCAGAAGACTGTGGATCGCCCGGATCAACGCAGCTGCTCGTCAAAACGGCTTGTCATACTCAAAGATGATGCACGGCTTGAAGCTGGCTGGTGTTGACATGAACCGTAAGATGTTGGCTGACATCGCCTACAACGACGAAAAGACTTTTGCCGCTTTAGCAGAAACTGCTAAGAAGGCTTTGGCTTAATTCTTTGGAAGAAACGCATCTAGCTTGGCTAGGTGCGCTTTTTCTTTGTTAAACGCCGGCTTTCAGATATAATTAAGGAAGATGAAATTTAAGGAGGAAAACTCAGACATGAGTGAAGAAATTCGCTGCATCGGCTGCGGCGCGGCTCTGCAAAGTCAGGACAAGCAGCTGCCAGGCTACCTGCCGGCCAGTGCCCTGGCCAAGGTGGAAAATGGTGAAAGAGAAGAAGTCTACTGCCAGCGCTGCTTCCGCTTGCGCCACTACAACGAGATCATGCCGGTCTCCTTGGACAATGATGACTTTTTAGCACTTCTGAACACCATGGCGGAAAAGAAGGCCTTGATCGTCAACGTGGTGGACCTGTTTGACTTCTCCAACTCGCTGATTTCTTCTTTGAAGCGCTTTGTCGGCAATAACGACTTTATCTTGGTCGGCAACAAATTGGACCTCTTCCCGAAGAATTCCAAAGAAAGCAAGATCAAGGACTGGATGCGGCAGGAAGCCAACCGGATGGGTCTGTACCCAAAGGACATCTTCTTGATCTCCGCGGCCAAGAAGAAGAACCTGGACACTCTGATTGAATACTTGAACAAGCACAGCCAGGACCAGGACGTCTACTTCGTCGGCACGACCAATGTCGGCAAGTCGACCTTGATCAACGCCATTATCGATGAAATGGGTGACGTTAAGGACTTGATCACTACTTCCCGCTTCCCGGGGACCACTTTGGACCAGATCGAGATTCCTTTGGACAACGGTCACTTCTTAGTCGACACGCCAGGGATCTTGACCGACAAGCAACTGGCCAGCCGGCTGGACCCGAAAGACCTGGACCTGGCTTCGCCAAAGAAGCCGCTTAAGCCGGCTACTTACCAGCTTTTGCCAGGCAATACCATCTTCTTGGCAGGCCTGGGCAGAATCGACTACCTGAAGGGGCCGTCAACCAGCTTTACCATCTACGCTGCCCGGGGCATGTACATCCACCGGACCAAGACGGAGAAGGCTGACGAATTTTACCAAAAGCACGTCGGTGAATTATTGTCTCCGCCAGGGCCAAATAGCGACCTGCCGCCGCTAAAAGGGCAAGAGTACAGCATCAAGTACCGCAGCGACGTATTGTTTGCCGGGGTAGGCTTTATCACCGTGCCGGAAGGCTGCGTGATCAAGGCCTACACGCCGGGCGGAATTGGCTTAGGAACCAGAAGAGCTTTGATTTAGAGGTTTAAGTATGGATTCATTGGTAGATTTCAGTAAAGAAACACAAGTAAAAGTGCAGACGGCTGAAAGCCAGAGAAAAGGCAAGCAGATCGGCATCATGGGCGGCACCTTCAACCCGGTGCATATGGCCCATTTGGTTGCCGCTGAGCAGGCCATGACCAAGCTGCACCTGGATGAAGTCTGGTTCATTCCGGACAATATTCCCCCGCATAAGGACGCTCCCTTAAACGTGTCTGCCCGCGACCGGGCCACTATGCTGGATTTGGCTACCCGGGACAATCCTCGTTTCAGGGTCAAGCTGCTGGAACTCTTCAGAGGCGGCGTTTCTTACACGATTGATACCATGCGCTATTTGACCAAGAAGGCGCCGGAGAATACCTACTACTTGATCATGGGCAGCGACCAGGTCAACAGCTTCCACAAGTGGAAGAACGCTGATGAACTGGCCAAATTGGCCACCTTGGTCGGCATCCGCCGGCCTGGCTACCCACAGGATCCCCAATATTCCATGATCTGGGTTGACGCCCCGGACATCCGGCTCAGCTCAACCGCTATCCGCCGGGCTGTTTCAACAGGGACCTCAATCCGCTACCTGGTACCGGACAAGGTCCGCGAATATATTGAAGAAAAGGGGCTTTACCGTGACTGATCCAGTTTTTAAGGAAACATATTCTCCCTTGTCCAGCAGTGAATTAGTGGCCAAGGAAAAGAGCATGATGGATGAAAAACGCTTTGCCCACTGCGTCCGCGTCAGTGAAACTGCCCGGACTCTGGCCAAACTCAACGGCTATGACGAAGACAAGGCGGCCTTGGCCGGTTTTGTCCACGACTACGCCAAGCAGATTCCAGTTGAAGAATACATCAAGGTCATCAAGGAAGAGGGCTTTGACCAGGATCTTTTGAACTGGAACCGGGCCATCTGGCACGGGATCGTGGGCAGCTGGTTCATCAAGCGCGACCTCGGCATCACTGACCAGGAAATTTTGACCGCTGTCTACCGGCACACTACCGGGGACGTGGAAATGACCACCCTGGACCAGATCGTCTTTGTGGCTGACTATATCGAACCTGGCCGGACCTTTGCCGGCGTTGAAGAGGCCAGAAAGACCAGCTACGCGGATTTAGCTTCCGGGGTTGGCTATGAACTGGCCCACACTCTGGCCTTTTTGATTGAAAAGAGAAGCAAGATCTACCCAAGGACTTTGGCTGCCTACAATGTCTGGGCAGCTGAGTAAAAATAGATAAAATTAAAAGTAAGAAAACATTAGGAGAAAAATTTGAAGAGCGAAGAATTACTTGACTTAGTTTTAAACGCAATCAGCGAACGGCACGGGGAAGACACCGAAGCCTACGACATGCGCGGCATCAGCATCCTGGCTGACTACTTCGTGGCCACCAGCGCCACTTCCAGCCGTCAGCTGCACGCCATTGCCAACAGCATCATCGAAGCCTGCCACGAAGCTGGCTTTTACGACTACCGAGTTGAAGGCAACCATGACTCAGAATGGCTCCTGGTTGACTTGGGCGACGTCGTGGTCAACATCTTTTCAGAAGATGCCCGGGCCTTCTACAACCTGGAAAAGCTCTGGGCTGACGGCAAGCGCGTGGAACTTGAGGAAGACTAGGCAATGAGCGTTGTCGGGATTGTTGCTGAATATAACCCTTTCCACAGCGGTCATGAATTCTTGATGACCCAGGCCCGCTTGATCGCTGGCGATGACCCCATTATCGCGGTCATGTCCGGCAATTACGTCCAGCGTGGGGAAATGGCTATTCTGGACAAGTGGTCGAGGGCCCGCAGCGCCATTGAGGCCGGGGCTGATCTGGTTTTTGAATTGCCATTTTCCTATGCAGTTCAAGCAGCTGACATGTTCGCTACCGGCGGGGTCGACCTTTTGACCCGCTTGGGGGCCAAGAACCTGGTCTTTGGGGTTGAAGACGCCAACTTGAACTTTGAATATTTCGGCGACCGGATCTCCAAGATCCCCCGGCAAAGGCAGGAATTCGCTGATTACAGCCAGACTTATTCCACCCAGTACAACCAGATGGTGGCCCGGGAAGTTGGCCATGAAGTCAGCGAGCCCAACGCGATTTTGGGCCTGGCCTATGCCGTGGCCAATGCCAATCTTGGCTCACCGTTAAAGCTCAGCCCGGTCAACCGGGTAGGGGCCGGCCATGACGATATCTTGCAAAGAGAAGCAGCCGTCCAAAGCGCCAGCGCTATCCGCAACCTCCTTTTAAACGGGGCAGAGCGGGAGGAATTGGAGCAGTGGCTGCCGAAAGGGGAAATCGCTGTTTTTGACCAGGAAAAGGTCCTGCCTAACTGGGAACTGCTCTTCCCATTTCTGAAATACCGGCTGGAATCAGCTTCAATCAAGGAATTGCAGCAGATCTATCAGATGAGCGAAGGCCTGGAATATAAGTTCAAGGCGGAAATCCACCTGGCTGAAAACTTCGCTGATTTCCTCCGCCGGGTCAAGTCCAAGCGCTACACCTATTCAAGGTTAAGAAGATTGAGTCTCTACACCTTGCTGAACGTGACTGAAGCAGATGTCTTAAACAGCTACGACCATGTTTCCACCATGCTTTTGGCCTACAGCAAGCGGGGGCGGAAGTATTTGAAGCAGCAGCGGAAAGACTTTGCAGTCGACATCGTTTCCAAGGTGGACCGCAAGAATGCCCAAGAAGGGACCCTGGGCCTGCAGGTCAGGGTTGACCGCTTATTTGAACAGATTGTTGGCGCTGACCAGAACTTTGGCCGGCGGCCACTCGAGGTAAATTAATGCTAGAACTTTCATTTTTCCAAATCAAGAACAGCCGGGAGCCTTTGACCCAGATCTCAGCTGATTTGACTTTTGCCGACGGCTTTTACGAGCGGGCCAAGGACCTGGTCTATGAGGTCAACAGCGCCCACGTGGAAGGGCAGCTCTTTTATGACGAACCCTTCGTGACTGGCAATTTCCAAGTGGAAGCCGACCTCCTGGTTCCGTCATCCCGCAGCCTGGAGGCAGTGCCTTTAAAGCAGAAATTCAGCTTTGTGGAAAATTATTCCGACCATGAACCGACCCAGGAAGAAAAGGAACTGGGCTTGATGATTATTCCGCTGGACGATGACCGCATTGACGTGCAAACGGCCGTGGAAGACAACATGCTCTTGAACATTCCAAGCACGGTTTTGACCAAGGAAGAAGCTGAGGAAGACCTTTACCCAGAAGGCCAGGGCTGGGAAGTCATGTCTGAACAGGACTTTGCCGGCCAGAAGAAGGACCAGGTCAACCCGGCCTTCGCTCAGCTGCAGGGCCTTTTGGACAAGATGCAAGCTGAAGAAGACAAGAATAAAGCAGAAGATGAAGAAAAATAAAAACATTCTTCAGTAAAACAGGTCTTTTTCCAGAGAAAATTCATCTGGCAAGGGACTTGTTTTTTTGAGGACTTGTTAAAAAGCTGATTTTGGGCTATCCTAGAATTATTAAAATATACTTTAAGATTATACTTGGATTCAGCAGACCCAAAAATTAATCAGTAGGACGTGAGGGGATAAAAACATGCCGAAAATTTTAATTGTTGAAGACGAAAAGAACCTGGCTCGTTTCGTCGAACTCGAACTCCAGCACGAAGGTTATGAGACCGTAGTGGAAAACAACGGCCGCAAGGCTTTGGACCGTGCTTTGAGTGAAGACTTTGACGCGATCTTGCTGGACTTGATGCTGCCAGACTTGAATGGTTTGGAAATTGCCCGCCGTGTGCGGCAGAGCAAGACCACGCCAATCATCATGATGACTGCCCGCGACTCCGTAATTGACCGGGTATCAGGCTTGGACCACGGGGCTGACGACTACATCGTCAAGCCATTTGCCATTGAAGAACTGCTGGCCCGCCTGCGTGCTGTCTTGCGCCGGGTCAAGATTGAAAAGGATGCTTCAAAGGACAAGCTGCCTCGGCAAAAGGTGGTCAAGTTCAAGGACTTGACCATCGAAACCGCCAACCGGATCGTTCACCGGGGCGACGGCAAGACTGTTGACTTGACTAAGCGGGAATACAACCTGCTCATGACCTTGATCGAAAACAAGAACAATGTTGTTGGCAGAGACCAGCTCTTGAACAAGATCTGGGGGCCGGAATCAAACATCGAAACCAATGTTGTCGAAGTTTACGTCCGTTACCTCCGCAACAAGATCGACATCCCTGGCCAGCCATCTTACATCAAGACGGTGCGCGGAACCGGCTACATGGTAAGAGACGAGGACGACAATGCATAAGCAAAGCGCCAGCGGCAAGAAGGAGACCAGGCACGTTTCACTGATCGTGAGATGGGTCAGCATCGTCGCCATGACGATCACGGTCTCCTTTCTTGTTTTCTCAGCTGTCGTCTACAATACGGTCAAGCAGGAAGCCCTAAGCCAGCAGAAAGATACTTCCAATGAAGTCGTCAACATCCTCCGCAAGCGCTTGGTGGGCATCGATGATGAACTGGAAATCACCAACGTGGTCCAGCAATTGTCGCCCAATACCAGACGGATCTTGAAGGGCGGGCCGGCTTTGTCAGAAAATGACAGCA
Source organism: Lactobacillus sp. WILCCON 0059 (assembly GCF_057197985.1). NCBI lineage: Bacteria > Bacillati > Bacillota > Bacilli > Lactobacillales > Lactobacillaceae > Lactobacillus > Lactobacillus sp. WILCCON 0059. The sequence goes on along the minus strand of NZ_JBUBHN010000001.1, from coordinate 1,600,243 downwards.
ACAACAGCAGCGTTTTTGGCGACACGGTCTTAAGTACCGTGACCAACCCTGACGTGACCGTGGCGATCTACAATCTCCGCAATGAGATCGTCTTTCATAACGGCGACAGCGCTCCTAAATTGGTCAAATTCACCAGTGAAAGCAAGAGCGTGGTCAAGGAAGACAAGAAGGGGCAAAGCTCCCTGTATGTCTACCGGAAGGTCAGAAACCGGACGACTCATAAATTGACCGGCTACATTGTCGTCAAGAACCAGATGACCGGCTACAACCGCTTGATTACCCGGACTCTGCGGGCTATGCTCTGGCTCTCAATTCTGGGGGTCAGTCTGGCCATCGTCGTTTCCTACCTGGTTGTCCGCAGCGTTGTCAGACCGATCAAGAAAATGTCCAAGGTGGCCAGGGAAGTTAACGCTGACCCCAACAGCACGGCCAGAATTCCTGAGCTGCACAGAAACGACGAACTGGAAGAACTTGCCCTGTCTTTCAATATGATGCTGGACCGGATGCAAAAGTATATCGAACAGCAGAAGCAGTTCGTCTCTGACGTCTCCCACGAATTGAGGACGCCTGTGGCGGTCATTGAGGGCCATCTGAGCATGCTTAAGCGCTGGGGCAAGGATGATCCCCAGGTCCTGGAAGAATCCATTGACGCCTCGATTTCGGAGGCTGAGCGGATGAAGCACTTGATTCAGGAAATGCTGGATCTGACCCGGGCTGAGCAGATCAGCGTCCACTACCCGAATGCCATTGCTGAGCCGATGGAAGTTTTGACTCGGGTAGTCGGGGACATGGGCATGGTTCACCCGGACTTCAAGATTTCTTTGGAAGTTGAGGACCTGGACCCGGATACCAAGATTCAGATTTACCAGGGGCACCTGGAGCAGATCTTGATCATCTTGATCGACAACGGGATCAAGTACTCAACTGACCGCAAGGAAATCTCTGTGGCTGCCGGCCAGTCCGGCCAGGAAATGCAGATCGTGGTCCAAGACTACGGCGAAGGGATTTCCGATGAGGACAAGAAGAAAATCTTCAACCGCTTCTACCGGGTCGACAAGGCCAGAACCCGGGAAAAGGGCGGCAACGGCCTGGGCCTGTCAATTGCCCAGAAGCTGGTGGAATCCTACCACGGCACTATCGACGTTGAATCAGTCTTAGGCCAGGGGAGCCAGTTCAGAATCACCTTCCCGGTCTTGACTGACGAAGAAGTCAAGCAGTTAGAAAGCCGGCAGCAAAAGCAGGCTGAAACTGAGAGTCCGAAAAAAGATCCGACAATTTAACATTCAGAGCAAAATAAAAGCCGCTGTTCAGCGGCTTTTATTTTTGTTCTGTTCTGTTTTGTTTATTTTTTCTTTTTTGTTTTTATTTGTTTTTTCTTTGGAAGATTACTTCCGCTTCTGCTTGCCCTGGTTGCGCTTGCGCAGGTCGCCGGACTTCGGCTGGCTGGCAGGCTTCTTTTCAGCAGCTGGCTTTAAGATCTGGTCGATCTTGGCTTGAGTAACGACTTCCACGATCGGGCTGTCTTCCAGTTCCTTGGAAACCCGCTTCTTGGCCCGCGGCTGCACGATGAAGGTGGTGATCAGCTGCTGGATGACCATGACCAGGTTGCCGACTGCCCAGTAAAGAGCCAGGGCGCCGGAGAAGGACATGGAGAAGAAGAAAGTCATGATCGGGTTCATCAGCATGGTGGCCTGCATGGTCTTCTTTTGTTCTTCAGGGATGCCGATCATGGCCACGTAGCTTTGAATCAAGGCAAAAACAGTGGCGATGATGGCCAAGACCATGGACTTGCTGGACAGAGAGATGCCGAAGAAGGTGGACTTGGCCAAGGTGCTTGAGTAAGCCACGGCCTGGTAGATCCCGATCATGATCGGCATTTGAATCAAGAGGGGCAGGCAGCCCATTCCGCCAGTCATGGAGACATTGTTCTTAGAGTAGATTTCTCTTTGCAGACCACTCAAGGCCAGCTGCTGGTCAGGAGTCATGCCCGGGGTCTTCATGGCCTTTTGCAAAAGCTGCATCTGTGGCTGCAGGCGATGCATTTTTTCTTGCTGCATGGTTGCCTTGTGCTGCTGGTTGATCATCAGCGGCATCAAGATCACTCTGACGACCAAAGTGATGATGACAATAGCCCAGCCGGCCCCGCTGGCCCCGCCAATGGCGTGGGCGATGTTGACGGTGATATGCTGCAAAGGCAGGCCGATCCACTCATAGATCCAGTAGTAAGGACCACTGGTTGGTGCCTTCAAGCTGCCGTTCTTGCTGGTCTGGCTGGCGCAGGCCGTAAGAAAAAGCGGCAAGAGCGCCAGCAGACTGACTGGTAACAAACGTTTTTTGATTTTTTTCATTGATTAGTTTCTCTCCAAATTTTTAGGATCTGACTAATATAATACATGAAAAGAATGCATTTGTTCCATTTCAGGCAGAACTTTTGTGTCCAAACGGTAAATTTTCGCGTAAGGAGCGGCGTCTGGCAGCGCAGCTTTAAACTTGACCAGGTCAGTTGGCGTACCTTGAATGACGATGGTGACCGTCCCGTCGGGGTTGTTCTTGGCGGTGCCGGCCAGGCCCATCTTCTGGGCCAGCATCTGCACGCACCAGCGGAAGCCTACCCCTTGGACGACCCCATGTGCTAATAGTTCCCATGTTTGCATTTCTCTTACCTTCTTTATTTTTTGCAAAAAATCATTAAAATAGTATTTCTAAGGAGTATTTTATCATGCAAGAAAGAACATCTGTCAACAATCCGCAAATTAAGGCCATCGGCAAGCTGAACCAGAAGAAATACCGCGAAGAAAGCGGCTATTACCTGATCGAAGGCTTCCACCTGGTCGAAGAAGCTTTAAAAGCAAAAGTTAAGTACCGGGAAATTCTGGCTACTGAAGAGGCACTCAGCCGCTTGGAGCAACTGGGCCTGGCTTATGATGAAGATAAGCTGATCAAGATCAGCCAAAGCGTGGCCAGCCATCTCAGCAGCACCAAGAATTCCCAGGACATCTTCTTGACCGTCAAGATCAACCAGCCAGATAACTTTGATTTCAGCTACGGCAAGTGGGTCCTTTTAGATGACCTGGCTGACCCGGGCAATGTCGGCACCATCATCCGGACCGCTGACGCGGCCGGCTTTGACGGGGTGATCCTGTCAAACAAGACGGTTGACCTCTACAATCCTAAGGTGCAGCGGTCTATGCAGGGGAGCCAGTTCCACTTGAACTTGATCAAGGCTGACCTGGCAGAAGCCATTGCCAGCTTGAAGGCCGCTGACATCCCGGTTTATGCCAGTCTCTTGGACCCTTCCGCTAAACAATTGGGCGATTTTGCCCCAGTAGCCCAGGTCGCCTTGATCATTGGCAATGAGGCCCATGGGGTAAGTCCGGAAATCGCGGCACTGGCTGATGAGAAGCTTTACATCCCGATCAAGGGCCGGGCTGAGTCCTTGAACGCCGCTGTTGCCGCCGGGATCATGATCTATCATTTCAGCTAAAAAACGTTTCGCTTGTTTTTCGTAAGTAAAGTATGATTAAATAGATAACATGGAAACTAATTTGAGGAGGATTCTCTATGACAGAATTAGCCGAACAGGACGCGCCATGCTGTAAAAATGCTGAAAACTACGAAATGTGCGCCCGCTTCGTCAAGGCCTTTGAAATCATCGGCAAGAAGTGGAACGGCTTGATTATCAGCTCCTTGTGCGACACTAAGGCCATGCGCTTCAGAGACCTGGCCCACGCGGTTGGTGCCTGCTCAGACCGGGTTTTGGTTGAACGCTTGCGGGAGCTGGAAGCTGACGGAATTGTCAAGCGGTCCAAGGATGAAGAAAAGAAGATCGTCCTTTACACTTTGACGCCAAAAGGAGCCGAATTAAAGCCGGTCTTTAACCAGGTGCACATCTGGGCTGACAAGTGGGCGTAAAAAACAGCTTGCATTTAAGCCAGTTTTAGCCTATGATTTTAATTAATTACTAAGAACAAGACTAGTAGCAAGACTGATCTTTGACAGGGAGGTTTCTTGGCAACTGAAAGGAAACCAAAGAGCAGCTTGTGAATTTCATCTTGCGAGTAGGATCTAATCAATTCCGGCTGCCACCGTTATCGGTATAGAGCGCAGGCCTTTTTAGGCCTGAACTAGGGTGGTACCGCGAAGCTTCGTCCCTTTTGGGGGCGGAGCTTTTTTTGTTGAAAGGAATAAGTAAATGGATTTATTTGATCGATTGAAGGCTCTGCGTGAGCAGGGGCTTGCTGAAATCAAGGAAGCAGAAAGCGAAAAGAGCCTGAATGACGTCCGGGTCAAGCTGGTCGGCAAGAAGGGTGAACTGACGGAAATCCTTCACCAGATGAAGGACGTTGCTCCGGAAAAGCGGCGGGAAGTTGGCCAGAAGGTCAACGAACTCCGGGACCTCTTCAATGAAAACTTGGCCAGTGCCAAGGATGAATTGATCGAAAAGGCCATTGAGGCCCGCCTGGAAGCTGAAAAGATCGACGTGACCCTGCCAGGGCGCAGAAAGCACGTCGGCTCCAAGCACCCGATCAGAATCATTCAAGACGACCTGGAACGCTTCTTCATCGGCATGGGCTACCAAGTCGTTCAGGGGCCGGAAATCGAAAGCGAACACTACAACTTTGAAATGCTGAACCTGCCTAAGGACCACCCGGCCCGGGACATGCAGGCTACTTTCTACGTTGACGCTGACCACCTGCTGCGGAGCCAGACTTCACCAGTCCAAGCCCGGACTATGGAAAAGCATGACTTTGACAAGGGGGACCTCAAGATGATCTCCCCAGGCAAGGTTTACAGAAGAGACGATGACGACGCCACCCACTCCCACCAGTTCATGCAGATGGAAGGGCTGGTTGTCGGCAAGAACATCTCCTTGAGCGACCTTAAGGGGACCTTGGAACTGGTTGCCAAGCACGAATTCGGCCAGGACCGGGAAACCCGCCTGCGGCCAAGCTACTTCCCATTTACCGAACCTTCAGTTGAAATGGATGTTTCCTGCTTTGAATGCGGGGGCAAGGGCTGCGCGATCTGCAAGAACACTGGCTGGATCGAAGTTCTGGGTGCCGGGATCGTTCACCCGAATGTTCTCTCCGCTGCCGGGATTGACCCAACTGTCTACTCCGGCTTTGCCTTTGGCCTGGGCCTGGACCGGTTCGCCATCTTGAAGTATGGCATTGACGACATCCGCGACTTTTACAGTGACGACGTGCGCTTCTTGCAACAATTCCGTCAGGAGGAAGATTAATGTTAGTTTCTTACAATTGGTTGAAAGATTTCTTGAACATGGACGGCGTAGATCCTTACGCCTTGGCTGAAAAACTGACCCGGTCCGGGGTCGAAATAGCCTCAACGGTTCACCCGGAAGACGGCTTGAGCAAGCTGGTCGTGGGCCACATTTTGACCTGCGAAAAGATCGAAGGGACCCACTTAAACAAGACCACGGTTGACGTCGGTGAAGACGAAGCCCGCCAGATCGTCTGCGGGGCGCCTAACGTGGCAGCTGGCCAGGACGTGATCGTGGCGCTGCCAGGTGCGCATTTGCCAGGCGGGATCAAGATCAAGAAGGGCAAGCTGCGCGGGGTTGAATCAAATGGGATGATCTGCGGCCTGCAGGAACTTGGCTTCAGCGACTCAGTTGTTCCGCCGAAGTACGCTGACGGCATCTGGGTCTTCCATGATCCGGACCTTAAGCCGGGTGACTCTGTCTTTGAAGCTTTGGGGATGGACGACTATGTTTTGGACTTCGACATTACGCCAAACCGGGCTGACACTTCCTCAATGGAAGGGGCAGCTTACGAAGTCGGTGCCTTGATCGACCAGAAGCCAAAGATCGAAGACGTTGTCCTCAAAGAAGACGGGGCAGATTGGACTGGCGACTTTACTGCCGTTGCCGATGAAAAGATCGCTCCGAAGTACTACTTGAGAAAGCTGACCGGGGTCAAGATTGCTGAAAGTCCCCTTTGGCTGCAGGCCCGCTTGTGGAATGCCGGCATCCGCCCAATCAACAACGTGGTCGACGCTACCAACTATGTCATGCTTTTGACTGGTCAGCCGATGCACGCATACGACGCCAAGCTTTTTGACAAGACCAAGAAGATCGAGGTCCGCCTGGCCAAGGAAGGCGAAAAGCTGCAGCTCTTGAATGAAAAAGAAATCGACCTGGACCCGCAGGACATCGTGATCACTGACGGTGAACAAGCAGTCGGCCTTGCCGGCGTGATGGGCGGCTTGAACAGTGAAGTAACTGAAGAAACCACTGACGTGATCTTGGAAGCTGCTGTCTTTGACCCAGCTCTTACCAGAAAGGCGGCTCTGCGGCACGACAACCGGACTGACGCTTCAGCCCTCTTTGAAAAGGGAATCAACTGGGACAACACCCAAAAGGCCCTGGACGCCTGCGCTCTTATCTTGCGGGCTAATGCCGGCGCTACTGTCTTAGCTGGTGAAATCAAGGCCAGCGACCAGGACAAGGAGCCAGTTGTCATCACCACTACTGCCTCCCGGACCAACAAGATCCTGGGCACTGACCTGTCTATGGACGAAATCGTCAAGATCCTGGGCAAGCTGAACTTCCCAGTTGAAGTAAAGGGCGACGAATACACGGTAACTGTGCCAAACCGCCGCTGGGATATCTTCATTGACTCTGACATCTTTGAAGAAGTTGGCCGGATTTACGGCTATGACAATATCAAGTCCACCCACCCAGCTACTGGTGAACTGACTGGCGGCTACGCTGCTGATGAAGTCAAGGTCCGTCACTTGCGTCAATTGCTTGAAGGTCAGGGCCTCAGTGAAACGATCAACTACTCCTTGACTTCTGAAGAAATGGCCACGACTTTTGTCAAAAAGGCCCTGGCTCCAGTCAAGGTCAACTGGCCGCTGAACTCATCCAGAACCACCATGCGGCAAAACTTGATCTGCGGCCTTTTGGACACGGTTGCCTACAACTTTGCCCGCAAGCAGACTGAGCTGCAGCTCTTTGAAAACGGCCGCGTCTACGACATGGAAGGCGGCGACTACCACGAACACGAACACCTGGCAGCTGCTTACGTCGGCCTGGCCGGGGAAAGCAACTGGCAGCACAAGGACGAAGTAGTTGACTTCTACTATGTCAAGGGACAGCTGGAAGACGTATTTGAAATGATCGGCGTCAAGGACGTGGAATACCGGGCAGAGTCAATCAAGGGGATGCACCCGACCAGAACGGCTGGCATCTACGTAAATGATGAATACATCGGTTTGATCGGCCAAATCGCCCCAGTTTTGACCATGACTGACAAGAACTTCGCCGGCAAGGAAATCTACGTTTACGAACTGAACCTGGATGCCTTGCTGCCTTTGATGGCTAAGGGCGTCAAGTCCAAGCCGGCTCCGAAGTACCCAGCCGTTCAGCGGGACCTGTCCATCCTGGTTGACGAAGACGTCACTAACGCCCAAGTTGAAAGCTGCATCAAGGAAAATGCCGGCAAGTACCTGGTCAGCGTTGAAGTCATCGACGTCTACCAAGGCGCCCGCCTGCCAAACGGCAAGAAGAGCCTGGCCTACCGCTTGACCTTCTTAAACGAAGCCGAAACCTTGACTGACGCGGTTGTAACTAAGGCAACTGACGATGTGCAAGCTGCTTTGGAAGAAAAATTAGCAGCAAACATCCGTTAATGGTTGACTTTCGTGGAATTAAACTCTAATATTTAACATTGCATAATGCGTTAAATAAAGGAGAATCAAAATGCCTGAAAAAACCTATGAAATGACTGCCGAAGGCAAGAAGCAGCTGGAAGAAGAACTGCAAAACCTTAAGTTCGTCAAGCGGCCGCAAATCGTTGAACGTTTGAAGATTGCCCGTTCTTACGGGGACTTGTCTGAAAACTCAGAATACGATGCAGCTAAGGATGAACAAATGCGGCTGGAAGAAAGAATCGATGCCGTCAGCGAACAACTGAAGTACGCTGTCGTTGTCGACACTGATGCCGTTGATCCCGACGAAGTAAGTATCGGCAAGACCGTTACGGTTACTGAAGTCGGCGAAGATGAACCGGAAACTTACGAAATCGTGGGGAGCAGCCAGTCTGACCCATTCCACGGCAAGGTTTCCAACGAATCTCCGATCGGCAAGGCCCTGCTTGGCCACAAGAAGGGTGAAACGGTCAAGATCAACGTTGACTCAGCCAATGTCAGCTACGATGTCGTAATCAACGACGTTAAGACGAGCGACTAAAAAGGCGCTGTCCACACGGACAGCACCTTTTTTTGCGCTCTATTTTACTGTTTTAAATTCGCTGCTTCTTTTTCAAAAGCAGGTAGACAGCTAAAGTTATCAGGCTGATCAAGCTGCCGGCAATGAGGCTGACCGGCAAATAGATCAGGGTCAGCTTGTGCTTGCCCCCCTTTAAGTTAAAGGCCAGGAGGCTGGAAGCATATTTGCTGGTCTTGACCCGCTTGCCATTGTCATAGACCAGCCAGTTCTTGGAATAAGGAATGGTCGTGATCCAGAGCTTCTTTTGGCTCTTGAAGGCCTGGCTGGAAATTTTCAAGCCAGTCTGCTTTAACTTAAGTTCTGGCTCTTTCAGCTGTTTGATCCCGGCCTTGAAGGCGGAATTGTTGAAGTGCCAGAAGAGAAGACCAGTTAAGTCCAGGGTCGAATTGGTCAGGTTGAAAGTGACCTTGATCCTGGTCTTTTTGTTTCCGCTGGCAACGTTGACCAGGCGGATCTGCCCATCCCGGCTTTCATAGTCATAAAAGATATCATTGACGCTCAAGCTGGAGGTCTTGAAGTCAAAGCCATCTGGGAGCTGCAGGTAGTAAGAGTCATCGTTTTTTGGCGTCAAGATGAAGGTGACGGAAGCCGGCTTGGCTGAGTTAGCTTTTTTAAAGACCAGAGGGTTGGACTGGTTGACCTTTAAGTTGGTCAGCTTGATCTGGCTCTTGACCTTGCTGAAAAGCTGGCCGGACAGGCCCAGGCTTTCCCAGAGCTTCTGCTGGTTGTAAACTGGGTCATTGTCCAGGAACTTGACCTGCTTCTGCTGGCTTTGGCTGGCAAAAATGAGTGGCAGGGCCTGCTTGTTTTCCAAAATGCTAAGCTGCTTGAACTGCTTTTTCGGATAATAGCTGTTTAGATCTGCCCGGTGGTTCAAATTGTCATATGGCATCCGCTGGGCAGCTGAGACGCCGTCATAAGAATAATTCGGCTCCAGGTAGTATTTGACCCCCAGGAAGGCATCAGTCAAGAGCGTCCCGCCCTGGTTGGTGTAAGAGTTGCTGTTGTGGACATAGCCCAAGCGGCTGAGCAGGTTGGAAGTGCTGGAGTTGCTGATGGAGTTGAAGGTCGTCACCCCGTAGTAATTGCCGGTGAAGGGGTCGTCATCAGACCGGCTGAAACTCTTTTCCGTTCTGTAGAGGCTGGAATCGGTCTTGGCCAGGTAGCTGGTCGCCTGGTTGACGTTGGCTTCAAACTTGGCATAGTTCTTGTTTTCCTGGTAGGAAATCGCGTTTAATGAAAAAATCAAGTTGACCGTGACTTCAGAAACTACCAAAAGCAGGGCATAGTGGCCGGCCAGGTAGTGCTGGCCATAGATAAAGAGAATAAAGAGCAGGCCGGCCAATAGAAAGAGGCCGGTCGCGATCTGCCCGTCTTGCCGGATAAATTCCAGCTTGTCAGGATCGATGGCCAGGTAAATGGAGACGCTGGCTCCTAAAAGGGCCGCCAGGATTTTCTGCTTGAGGTTGAAGACGGGCTCCCTGTCCATATTTTCCAGGGCCAGGTTCAAGGCATAGAAGGAGACCAGGAAGCTGAAGCGGGCCGGGTACCAAACCGGGAATTGGCCCAAGTGCCAGATCAAAACCAGGGGGGTAAAGGACAAAGACAAGACCAGGAAGGCCAAAAGCAGGCCTCGGGTCAATTTTTCCCGCTTGCTGAACTTGGCATTAAAGATAAAGAGCAGGGCCAAAAGGGCAAAGCAGGAGGAGATGAAGATGTTGGGCAGACCGTCCGACATTTCATGGAAGCTGTAGGCCCCGTCGATTAATTTGGCAACCAGCTGATAGGGCGGGAACTGGAAGTTCAGCTTCCAGCTGATATCGGCATCGGTTTTGCCGGCTAAAAGCTCCAAAAAAGTCGGCCAGAGGCTGACCCCGGCCAGGCAGGAGCCAAAGAAGCTGGCCTTGAAGTAGGTCCAAAAGCGGACTTTCCGCTCACTGTTTGTGGCCAGACCCACCAGCAGGTAGAGCAAGCCAAAAAGCAGGGTCATGTAGCCGGTATAGAAGTTGGTCAGCCAGAGCAGGAAGGTGACCAGGACCAGGTGATTTTTCTCCCCGGCCAAAAGGCGGTCAATGGCTTCTTGCAGCCAGGGCAAAAGGACCAGGCTGTCCAGCCACATCAAGTTTAGGTTGTTGGCAACGACAAAGCCGCAGAGGGCAAAGGCCAGGCTGGCAGCCAGAACGTATTCCTTGGCCAGCTTGTACTTCTTTCCCCAGACCAGGTAGCTGGACAGGCCGATGGCCCCGATCTTGCAGGAGATGACCAAAAGGATCCCTTGAGGCAGGAACTTTTGCGGGAAAAAGAGCAAGAGCAGGTTGAAGGGACTGAGCAGATAATAGCTGTCCGTCCCCAGCATCGAGCCCCCCAGGCCGCTGGCAAAGCTGTAGATCAATTTGCTTGGGTCCTTAAAGAGCTTTTGCTGGTAGTAGGCCAGGAAGTCAACATACTGCTGGCCCAGGTCAACGGTCAGGATATTGCCTTTCTTAGAGATGAAGTAGCCGGCGAAGATAAGGGCCGGCAGGGCGAAGGCCAGGCAGGCATAGAGCTGCTTAAGGCCGAATTTTTGGAAAAAACGTTTTATTTTGGATATGTACATTAAGAATTAGCTAACTCCTCTTCTGAATGATAGAATTGCACAGGTCTTTTTGCTAAAATTACTTGTTAGTGAGGATGGTTTTATCGTGAGTTATTTTAGAAAGAATAGCGGAACTGGCAACAGTAGTCAAACCGCAAACACCCCTCTCAGAATGAAGATTCTGGTCGGGGTCATCGTAATTTTGTTCGCGGCCTTAATTGGCCAATTAGCATACTTGCAGCTCTTTTACGGTTCGCGCTTTTCCGCGGAGGTCAATGCCACCGACGAAAACACCATGACCAAGTCTGTTCCCCGGGGGGTCATGTACGACTCCCAGGGCCGGATCCTGGTCGGCAACAAGGCTGAAAACGCGATTACTTACATGCGCAGCCTGTCAGCGACTTCCAAAGAGATGTACAAGGTTGCTAATACCCTTAGTAATTATATAAAAATTACCGACGAAAAGCCGACAAAAAGACAAATTGCCGATTATTACCTGGCTGATGAAAGCCGGGCCAAGAAGGTTTTGGCTGCTTTGCCGAAGTCCCAGAAGAAGTCTAGCCTGTCAACTTCAGAGATCAACGACAATGAAGTGGCTTATGTTGAAAATACCCTTAAGCCAAGCTTGACCAGCAAGCAAAAGACGGCGGCTGTCTTGTACAACAAGATGTCGGGGGCTACGACTTTGTCGACGATCAACTTGAAGAGCAGTGGGCTCAGCAACAAGGAAATCGCCCAGGTCGGCGAGCACCTGTCCTCCATGCCGGGGGTCGGGATCGGGACCGACTGGAACCGTTACTACCCGAACGGGTCTTCAATCAAGAGTATCATCGGGTCAGTCTCCACGACCAAGACCGGTTTGCCGAGCGACAACCTGCAATACTACCTGGTCAACGGCTATTCCAGAAACGATCGGGTTGGGACTTCCTACCTGGAAAAGGAATATGAAGCCCTCTTGAAGGGGACCAAGGCCAGCTACAAGGTTACCAGCAACTCCAGCAACGAGATCACCAAGACCAAGCAGGTTTACAAGGGCCAGTCTGGGGCCAGCTTGAAGTTGACGATTGACGCCAAGTACCAGGCAGCCGTAACCAAGGCCCTCAAGCAGCAGTTTAACTCAGCCTTGAGCGCCGGGGCAGCCAGCCTGTCCAGCGGTGCCTACGCGATCGCCATGAACCCGAATACCGGGGCTATCCTGGCCATGTCCGGGATCAGCTATGACCCGTCAACTGGCAAGATTTCTGACAACGCCCTGGGCAACATCAACCAGTCCTTCGTTATGGGGTCTGTTGTCAAGGGGGCCCAGGTGGCCGGGGGCTTGATCAACAAGGTCATCACTCCAACCAACAACACCCTGCCGGACACGGCCATCTATCTGCCGGGTTCTCCGGTCAAGAAGTCCGTTTACCCGACAGGGACCTTCAGCTCCTTGACGGCGGCCAGCGCCCTGGAAGTATCTTCCAACATCTACATGATGCAGCTGACCCTGCGCTGGGTGAAGGCCAGCTATGTGGCCAAACAGTACATTCACATGCCGCAGACAGCCTTTGAGACCTTGAGAAACAACTTTGCCATGTTTGGCCTGGGGCAAAAGACCGGGGTTGACCTGCCGGGTGAAAGCTCGGGTATCCAGGGGGCGTCAACTGACTCCAACGGGATTATCCTGTCCGGGTCAGTGCTTGACGAATCCTACGGGAACTACGACGCTTACACCCCAATTCAGCTGGTTCAGTACATTTCAACGATTGCCAACGGGGGCTACCGGATGCAGCCATACGTTGTCCAGTCTATCGGCCGCACCAGCAGCGATGGCAAGCATTTCTATGCTTACTACAACAAGAAGCCGACCGTCCAGTTCAAGATCCCTTGGACAACTGATGAATTAGCCGTCATCAAGCAGGGGCTCTACCAGGTTGTCCATGGGTCAAATGCCTGGGGGACGGCCCATGCGTTGAAGAACGTCAAACCGTCGATTTCGGCCAAGACCGGTACGGCCCAGACTTTCTACTACAACACCAAGACCAAGAAGTCGACAGACACTGAACTGATCAACGAAACCATGGTCGGCTGGGCTTCTTCCAACAATCCGCAGATTGCCTTCGCGATTGTTTTTGCCGGCATCGATCCGGACAAGGAAGGCAGCTACAACAAGAACATGGCCAAGGCGATGGTGACGACTTACTACAAGATGCATAAAGGGAAGTTTTCAAGCACAAATTAACAGTTAATTTACTGAGATAACTTGCTCTTTGCCCTTGAAAATGTTATGATTGTACAGTCAGATATTAATTGTAGGTGGTGAAAATAATGGCAGACAACATCATTTTAGAATGCACCGAATGTGGCGACAGAAGTTACTTATCTAAGAAGAACAAGCGTAAGCATCCGGAACGTTTGACCTTGAAGAAGTATTGCCCAGTTGAAAGACAGGTAACTCTTCACCGCGAGACTAAGTAATAAAAGATAGCAGGTCGAAAGGCCTGCTTTTTTTATTTTGCAGGAAGAGAGGGCGTGACTGCTTTGATGGACAAGAAAACTTTCCGCTCTTGGCAAAGGAAGCGGCTGGCGGATTTTGCCAAGAGCCCGGCTAAAAAACGGCAAGACCAGGAATTGACGGCGCTGGCCCTAAAGCACCCAATGGTCCAGCAGGCGAGAAAAATCGGGCTAACCCTGCCCATGCCGCTGGAAGTGGATATAAGGGGCTTGATTAAAGAGCTGCGGAAAGAAGGCAAGGAGCTCTATTTGGCCAAGTGCCATCCTGGCTGGCAGCTGGACTTTTTAAAATGGGACGAAGCTGCTCCCATAATGCAGACCAAGTTTGGGGTCTGGGAGCTGGCTGAAGAAAATGAAGTTGATAATAATTTGGACCTGCTTTTTGTCCCTGGCCTGGCCTTTAGTCCGGCGGGCAAGAGCCGGATCGGTTTTGGCGGGGGCTACTATGACCGCTTTTTAGCCAAGAATCCGGTCAAGACCCTGGCCCTGGTCAATTCAGTCATGTACTTCAAGACTCCTGCCTGGCCAATGGAAGACCATGACCGGGCGATGGATGATTTGATAATTGTAAAGGAGGCCGGCGATGAATAATCTGCGGCGTAATTATATGACAACCGCTCTGGTTGTGATCCTCTTTGCCGTTTTCCTGGTGGAAACCTTTATGGGCGGCTCTGAGAGTACTTCCGTTCTGCTGAAAATGGGGGCCATGTTTAACCCGGCCGTAGTGATGGAAGGACAGTGGTGGCGCCTTTTTACCGCCCAGTTCCTCCACATCGGGATCATGCACATCGCCTCAAACGCGATCATGATCTACTATATCGGCCAGTATGCTGAGCCGGTTTTCGGCCACTGGCGCTTTTTGCTGATCTATCTGCTGTCAGGGGTTGGCGGCAGCCTCTTGACCCTGGCTTTTGGCAATGACCAGGCGATCAGCGCCGGGGCGTCAACTGCCCTGTTCGGTCTTCTTGGAGCCATGACCTGCGCGGGTTTCAAGGACAAAGACAATGCGCTCTTGTCCTTCTTGGGCCGGCAGGCTTTAGCCTTAGCAGTCATCAACCTGGTCTTGGACATCTTCATGCCTGACGTGGACATCCTGGGCCACCTGGGCGGCTTAATCACCGGGGCCCTACTGGCCATTATTTTGGGTGATGCAACTTACCGGGGCTATGGCAAGGGCGGCCGGCTGTTGGCGGCAGCTGCTTTGATTGTCTATGTGGTTTTGACTTTGCGTTTAGGAATGGCAGTGACGGTGTAAAATGACTGTTTTGAAAAATCTTTACGATGTCCAGCAGCTTTTGAAAAAATACGGCATCCTGGTCCACTTGGGCAAAAGAAAGTGGGATATCGAACTAATGGCGATTGAGCTGGACAACTTGTATAAGGCAGGCGTTTTAGAGAAAAAACTCTATTTAAACGCCAAGCTGGTCTTAAAGCATGAACACGAATACGAAGAGCGCCTTGAGCGGGAAAAAAGACTTGACTAGCTAGCCGCAGGCTGAATTTAGCGTTATTATAAGATAAGACTTGCAAGAAGGAGCTTTTTTCACATGACCAATTTTTTAATCGTTCTTGACGTCATCTTAGGCGTCATCCTGCTGGGCTTTCTGGGCTTCTGGGCTTACAACCGGATCCAGGCCAAGCGCCTGGGCGGGGAACTGACCAACGAGGAATTCAAGGCCGGGATGCGGAAGGCGCAGATCATCGACGTCCGCGAAGCCGATGAGTTCAAGCATGAACATATTGACGGGGCAAGAAACATCCCTTACACCATGTTCAAGTACCAATACACCGAACTGCGGCCAGACCTGCCGGTCTACCTCTATTCGGACTCTTTGACCATGACCCTGCGCTGCGCCAGCATCCTGCGCAAGCACAATTTTGCCAAGGTCTTTTATCTCAAAGACGGCTTCTCCCAATGGGACGGCCGCAAGAAGGCAGCCAAGAACTAAGCTGAAAGCTTGCTGAGAAAATTTCTCAAGCAGGCTTTTTTGGTTTATGATGATAGAAGAGAAAATTGCAGGAGGAATTTATGCAGAAAGTAGTGGCTATCGTCGGGCCGACTGCCGTGGGCAAGACCAGCCTGGCCATCGAGCTGGCCAAGAAATTGGACGGGGAAATCGTCTCTGGCGACTCCATGCAGATCTACAAAGAAGTAGCCATCGGCACGGCCAAGGCCAGCCCGGAAGAGCAGGCAGAAGTCAAACACTACCTGGTGGATGCCCATTCGGTCTTTGAAGACTTTTCCGTTAAAAATTTCGTCGATGAGGCCCGGTCAGCTATCGGCGAGATCGCGGGGAAAGGCAAATTGCCCATCATCGCGGGCGGTACCGGCTTTTACGTCAATGCCTTGTTAAACGACATGCAGCTGGGCGACAAGGAAGAAGAAGCAGCCAGCGTGGACCCGGAATGGGAGGATTTTTTAGCAGCTAACGGCCCCCAGGCCTTGTGGGATGAATTAAACAGGAAAGACCCGGAAGCCGCCAAAAAGATTCCTGTGGCTAACAGCCGAAGAAGCCTTAGGGCACTTAGCGTGATTAGCCGGACGGGCGGGCTTTTTTCCAAGCAGCAGGCAGAAATCAAGCCCCGCTATGACTACTTGATCATCGGCTTAAACAGCGACCGGGATGCCATCTACCAGCGGATCAACCAGCGAGTGGATTTGATGATGGAGGCTGGGCTTTTAGAAGAGGCCCGCTTTGTCTACGACAACCGGGCAGGTGAGCACCAGGTTCTGCAGGCCATCGGCTACAAGGAATTTTTCCCTTATTTTGCAGGCGAGGCCAGCCTGGAAAGCTGCGTGACAACCCTTAAGACGGCTTCAAGGCGCTATGCCAAGCGGCAATTGACCTACTTTAGAAACAAGCTGCCGGTTGAGTGGTATGACCCCTTGACCGACCTAAACTGCGCCAATAGAATTGCTGTCAGAATAGAAGAATGGATGAAGGAAGAAAAATGAAAAAATTACCAGAAGAATTAAAGGCAATCCTGGCCGAAGTTGACCAGGAAATCGCACCCCGCCTGCGGGAAATCGACGACCAGGTGGTCTATAACCAGGAGAAGGTTTTGAGGGCCTTTGTTGACCATCAGGTGGCTGAAGCTGACCTGAAGGGGACCAACGGCTACGGGGACGATGACATTGGCAGAGAGAAGCTGGAAGCTATCTACGCCCAGGTTTTTCACACTGAAGATGCCTTGGTCCGGCCTCAGTTCGTTTCCGGCACCCACACTTTAGCCGTGGCATTAGACGGGAACCTTTTGCCTGGCGAAACTTTGACCTACTTGACCGGGATGCCGTATGACACCATGCAGCAGGTAATCGGCTTGGCCCCGAAGAAGCGGGGGACCTTGATCCAAAAAGGGATCAACTTCTCTTACGTGCCTTTAAACAGTGAAGGCGGGGTCGACTATGAGGAAGCTGAGAAGGTCCTTAAGCGCGACCAGCCCCATATCGTGGTCATCCAGCGGTCTCGGGGCTATGATACCCGGCAGAGCTACACGGTTGACCAGATCAAGGAAATGACCGCTTTTGTCAAACAGGTCAGCCCGGAGAGCTTAGTTTTCGTCGACAACTGCTATGGGGAATTTTCCGAAAAGCATGAACCGACCGAATACGGGGTCGACTTCATGGCTGGTTCCTTGATCAAGAACGCCGGCGGCGGGATTGCCCAGACCGGCGGCTACATCGTCGGCAAAGAAGAACTGGTTGAAAACGCGGCTATCCGCTTGACGGCGCCAGGGATTGGCAAGGAAGAAGGGGCAACCTTGACCAACATGCACGAATTCTATGAAGGCTTTTTCTTGGCTCCGCACACGACTGGTGAAGCCATCAAAGGGATGATCTTCTCAGCAGCTCTTTTGGAAAAGATGGGCTGTGAAGTAACGCCTAAGTGGGATGAGCCGCGGACTGACCTCATTCAGACGATTATCTTCAACGATCAGGAAAAGATGATCAATTTCACCAAAGAAGTACAGAAAAATTCGCCAATTGACTCCTTCGTTGAGCCGATCCCAAGCGACATGCCAGGTTACGAAGATAAAGTCATCATGGCCGCCGGCAATTTCGTCTCTGGTTCGACCATGGAATTCTCTGCAGATGGCCCTATCCGGCCGCCTTATGCCCTCTACATGCAAGGTGGTCTAACTTATGCTCACGATAGAATAGCGGTTACAAATGCCGTAAATCATTTGTTTTTTAAGTAAAAGTAACAAAAGACTTTTTTTATTAAAAAAGTCTTTAGACCAATTTGACCTCAGGCGGTCAGAGTGGTATCTTTAAAGCATCGATTAGCACAGAGCCAATTGATTAGTTGATCGTAAATTTATTCTTGATTTTTAAAGGTGAGAACATGAGCAAGGTATTTACTGAAGAAGAAATCCGTAAAGATGTAGAAGAGAAGAACGTTCGCTTTTTGCGTCTGGCCTTCACTGACATTAACGGCACGCTGAAGAACTTGGAAGTTCCAGTCAGCCAATTGGACGACGTTTTGGGCAACCAAACCCGCTTTGACGGTTCATCAATCGACGGCTTCGTTCGTCTGGAAGAAAGTGACATGGTTCTGTACCCAGACCTGTCAACTTGGTCAGTTCTGCCATGGACGACTGTTGAAGAAGGCACCATCGGCCGCCTGGTCTGCTCAGTCCACAACGTAGACGGCACTCCATTTGAAGGTGACCCACGCAACAACTTGAAGAAGGTTGTTGCTGAAATGAAGGAAATGGGCTTCTCCGACTTCGAAATCGGTTTTGAAGCTGAATTCTTCCTCTTCAAGGAAGGCAAGAACGGGGAAGAAACTACTGAAGTTTCTGACCACAGCTCATACTTCGACATGGCTTCTGAAGACGAAGGCGCCAAGTGCCGCCGGGAAATCGTTGAAACTTTGGAAAAGCTGGGCTTCCGCGTAGAAGCTGCCCACCACGAAGTTGGCGACGGCCAGCAAGAAATCGACTTCCGCTTCGACAACGCTTTGGCAACTGCCGACAAGCTGCAAACTTTCAAGATGGTTGTCAAGACTATCGCCCGCAAGTACCACCTGTACGCAAGCTTCATGGCTAAGCCAGTTGAAGGTTTGGCCGGCAACGGGATGCACACCAACATGTCCCTCTTCAAGGACGGCAAGAACGCCTTCTACGACAAGGATGGCCAATACCACCTGTCAACTACTGCCTTGACTTTCTTGAACGGGATTTTGGAACACGCCCGCGCTATTACCTGCGTGGCTAACCCAACTGTCAACTCATACAAGCGGCTGATCCCAGGCTTTGAAGCTCCAGTTTACATCTCATGGGCAAGCCGGAACCGGTCACCAATGGTCCGGATTCCTAACGCCAACGAAGTCGGCACCCGTCTGGAAATGCGGTCAGCTGACCCAACTGCCAACCCATACCTGCTTCTGTCAGCCTGCCTGAAGGCTGGTTTGACCGGGATCAAGGAAGGCAAGCTGCCAATGGCACCTGTAACTTCCAACCTGTTCGAAATGACTGACGACGAACGCAAGGAACTGGGCATCAAGCCATTGCCATCAACCTTGCACAACGCCATCAAGGCATTTAAGGAAGACGAAGTCATCAAGTCTGCCTTCAGCGAACACATTGTTGACAGCTTCCTGGAAATGAAGGAAACTGAATGGGCTCTGTACACTCAATCAGTTTCAGAATGGGAAGTAAAGCGCTACTTCAACTACTAAAATTCAGAATACGATATTTATCATTGACTAATCAGAAAGTCTGCCTTTTGGGCAGGCTTTTTTCTTATGAAGAAATCAGACTTAATTATCTTAAGCAAGTCAGGCTTTTGCTAGCGCTTTATTGCTGAATTATAGAAAAAAGGCAAAGAGATTTTTGCCAGCCTTAGCGAAGAAGGGCGAAATATGGTAAAATCTAATTTGTTTTTAAGCAAAAATCATTATAATTGATTGAGACTAAAGAAGGTTATATAGTGAGCAGCAAGAGCGCAAGTGTTTCCCCGGCCAAAGCCGGGCGGATGGAGCAGGAAAAGGGCAAGTCGATTTATTCCAAAGATGTCATCTTGGTTATGACTGCCTCCTTCCTGTTTTTGTTCGGGACCATGTTCAACAATCCTTTGATCAACGGCTATGCTGAAAGCCTGGGAGCCAGCAGCATTTTAGCCGGGGTGATCGTGGGGATCATGAGCTTCGCGGCCATGTTTCTCCGGCCAATTGCCGGCAACTTGACTGACAAGTTCTCCAAGTACCAGCTGTCTTTTATTGGCGGGGTGCTGATTCTTATCGGGATCGTGGGTTATATTGTTTCGCCTAACGGGGAGCTCTTGCTCTTGTTCAGAATCATCAACGGGACTGGCTTCGTTCTTTGTACCGTCTGCATGACCACCTGGATCGCCTTCTTGGTTCCCCGTCAGCACGTCGGGGCGGCCATGGGCTTGTACGGGCTGATGAATGCTTTGGCCATGTCCATTGCCCCGGCCATCTCAATCAACCTCTACAAGGTGATTGGCTACCGGGAAACCATGATGCTGCCAGCCGCGGCAACTTTGATCATGATCATCATCATCCAGTTCGTCGGCAACCGGGCTGTCCCAAGTCCCCGGCAAAAAGAAAAGAAGCAATTCAAGCTGATTTCCGTCAACGCTTTGCCAGTAGCACTTTTAACGACCTGCTTCGGCATTCCCTACTTCGTCACCCAGGCTGACATCGTGACTTACGTGGCCAAGATGCATATGCCAGTGGCGGTAGGGAGCTACTTCTTCATTTACGCCATCGTCCTGCTCTTGATCCGGACTTTCCTTAAGAACTACTTTGACACGGTCCGCTTCGGGGTCTGGTTCTGGCTGAGTCTGGTGGCTACGGCCATCTACCTGGTCCTTTTAGCCTACATGAACAGCAACTGGATGATGGCCCTGGGGGCAGCCGGGATGGCAATCGGCTACGGCTTGATCTACTCGGTCCTGCAATCAACGGCCCTGCTTTTGTCACCGGCCAATGAACAGGGCCTGGGCAGCTCCACCTTTTACCTGGGCCTGGACATCGCCATGGCCTTTGGGCCAATGCTGGCCGGGGTCGTGGCCAAGGCTATGCCGGGCCGCTATTTCTACTTGGTCCAGCTGATCGTGGTACCGCTGGCCTTGATCGTTTACCTGGTTTGGCGCAAGCGCCTCAACGGGGCAATTGATAAGCATTAAGTGTAAATATTTGAGAAAATCTGAAAATATCAAAAGCCAGCCGTCAGGCTGGTTTTTCTTTTGCCCGCTAATTGGCTATAATGAAAGATAGCGTAAATTTTTTGGAAGGAAGACAGCAATAATGGAAATCGAGAAATTGAAGGCAGACTACGTGAATTGGGTAGCCGGGCAGACGGTTTTTAACCCTTGGTCAGACACGGTTGTCCAAGTGGAAAACGAATTGGTCGATGCATATGGCCGCAAGCCTTTTGTCCTGGTTGAAAAAAATGGAGACGAGTACACGGTGACCGATGACGGGAGCCTCATGTACAAGTACAACCCCATGGAAGAAAACGAGGACTTGAACGAGTACGCGGCCGGGATGGTCATGGATGCCGGTTTCGACTTTGACGAAGATCATGCCGTGATTGAGCAGACCGTTAGTGAAGAAGCGCTGCCTGGCGCTATCAATGCCTTGATGCAGCTGGAAATCATGATTTCCTTTATTGCATAAAAGTAAGGAGGAAGAAGAAAAAAGCATGGATTCTTTAGATGAAACCGGCAAGCGGAAATATATTTCCTGGCCGGTGATCGCCCTGATGGACTTCGTGACCGTGATTGGTTTCGATGATATCATCTACAACTTTCAAAACCAGGGCCTGGCTGTCGTCAGTGACTGGATTTTGCTCTTGGTCTTGTTCGTCATTCCTTATGAAATGATGGTCGGCCACCTGGGCAGCGTTTTTGCCAAAGAAGGGGGCGGCCTGTCCTCCTGGATCCGGCACACTTCCGGTGACCGGATGGGCTATATTACGGCTTGGTGCTACTGGGTGGTATCCTTGCCTTACCTGGTTGACGTGGCTAACTCAACCGTTATTTCATTTGCCTGGCTCTTTAAGGGGCGGGCGCTGGATGATAAGGAAATGTCCAACTGGGTCTTTGCCTTGTTCACGGCTTTGATCTTCGTGGTTTTCATCTTCTTCCAGCACAAGTTTGCCAACTCCCTGCAATGGCTGTCCATTATCGGGGGCGGGGCCATGTTTGTGATGACGATTCTTTTTGTCATTATGACCTTTGCCTACCTGGGCGAGGGGCGGCCGGTAGCGACCCAGCCCTTCCACTTCAAGAACTTCCTGCCGACCTTTGACATGAAGTTCATGATGTCCCTGGGCCTCTTGATTTTTGCCATGAACGGCAGCGAATTCGTCGCCCCTTATGTCAATGAAATGAAAAATGGTCCCCAGGACTTCCCGAAAGCCATGTACATGCTGGCCGCGATGACTGGCTTTTTGACCATCTTCGGTTCCTTCAGTTTAGGCGTTTTCTTTAACGCCCACAAATTGCCGGATGACTTGAAGATGAATGGGTCCTATTACGCCTTCCAAGCCATGGGGGAAAAGTTTGGCATGGGCAACTTCTTCTTGTATGCCTTTATCATCACCCAGGCCCTTTATATGCTGGCCCAGCTGGCGGTACTGGTGGACGGCGGGGCCCGGATTTTCCTGTCTGACACGGCCAAGCAGTACCTGCCAAAGCAATTGACCAAGGTGGACAAGAACGGCCTGCCAATCAACGGCTATTGGCTGACGACCTTCATTTGCTCAGTTTTGCTCTTCTTGAGCTCAACTCTGCCAACGGTCAACGACATCTTCAACCAGCTTTTGAACTTGAACGGGATCGTATCACCTTATGTGACTGGCCTGCTTTTCTGGGCCTTCATCAAGGTGCGGATGCATGAAGAAGACTACCCGTCAGCTTATGTCTACATCAAGAACCGGAAGTTTGCCATCTTTGTTGGCTGGTGGTGCTTGATCGTGACCTTGACCGGGGCCACCTTCGGGATTGTGCCGATCGACGCCAAGTTCGGGACGGCCAAGTGGACCCACATGCTGATCTTGAACATCGTTGAACCCCTCTTTATGATCGGCTTAGGCGTAATTTTGCCGCTCATTGCCAAGTGGCAGAGAAAGCGCGACGGTGAAGAAGCGTAGTAAACTATTTTATGTTTTTAGGCAAAAGAAAAAGAGAAGCGATGTGCTTCTCTTTTTTGCTTGCAATTAATATTATCTATTCGTTTATTTTGTAACTGCCTATTCAAGCAATTTTGCTTCCTTGAGCAATTCTTCCAGCCAAGTGCCTTGGACCTTCTTCAGTGCCCCCTTGACCGCGATCTTAGGCAGTGGCAGGTCCATCTGGTCGATTGGCTTCTTGTCGTTTAAGTAGTAGGTTGCCTTCAAAAGCTCCCGGATGTCGTAGACTGAGTCAAAGACTTCCGGTACCCCGCGGTCAACGTTAAGCAGGGTGTAGACAGCTTCCATGGCGGTCCGGACTGAGTATTCAGTGGTGAAGACCGTATCTCTGGTCGGAGATTCAGCGAAGTTGCCGATGAAGGCCAGGTTGACAGAACCAGCTGGTACGACTGCCGGCCGGTCGCCCTTCTTCCGCATTTGGAAGTAAGCGGTGATGTAAGGCATGTAAACTGGAACAGTGTTGACATAGTCATCGCCGGCGTACTTCTTGATCAAATCGTCTGGCACGCCCAGGTGGTAGAGGAGTTCTTCAGTAATCTCTTCACCAGTGCAGTCTACGACCCGCTTCTTGATGTAATTGCCTGGCGTGTCTGAGTAAAGGGCGTAGATCCAGACAACGGTTTCGTTTTCCTTCTGGTCCTTGAAGTGCGGCTGACGGTGAATAGTGAAGGAGAGCATCCAGTTGGAGTCAGTGACAGTGATGATCCCGCCGGTGTTGACCCGGTGCTGGTGGATGTCCCGCTTGGTCAGGCGTTCGAAGTACGGTTCCAGAGTAGCATCTTTCATGGTCATGGTCGCAGAAACGAACCAGGCTCTTTCCGGGATGTTTTCGCAGAAGACTTCCGGGTGGCCAAAGGCTTCGTCTTGTTCAGCCAAGTTCTGCCACAATTTCCAAGAGCCGCCCAGCTTGTGGGTGATTGGCGCTGGAGTGTGGTGGGTGCCGTAGGTTGAGCTTTCAACGATTGACCCGTTAGTAACGTAAACCAGGTCGTCCGGGGTCAAGTCAATTTCCTGGTGTTCCCCGTCTCTGGTGAGGATCAGCTTCTTGGCAAGCTTTTCACCATTACTGGTATCGACTACGACGTTTTCTACTTGCGTGTTGTAGCAGATATCAACGTCATGGCTTTCCAGGTAGGCCAAAAGCGGCTTGGTCATGGATTCATACTGGTTGTACTTGTTGAACTTCAAGGCTGACAGGTCCGGCAAGCCGTCGATGTGGTGGATGAAACGCATCGCGTAGCGGCGCATTTCAATGACTGAGTGCCACTTTTCAAAGGCAAACATGGTTGCCCAGTAAGCCCAGAAGTTGGTCTCAAAGAATTCATCAGAGAAGAAATCTTCAATTGAGATTCCTTCCAGTTTGTCTTCCGGAGTCATGACCAGCTTGACGATTTCCCCGGCGCACTTGCCCAGGCCGTACTGGCCATCAGTTGGCACCCGGTCGCCTCTGTGGTGGATCAGGCGGCAGTTGGATGAGTTAGGGTCATCCTTGTCCAGCCAGGCGTATTCGTCCAGGTAGGAGGCGCCAGGAATTTCCAAAGATGGAATTGACCGGTACATGTCCCAAAGACATTCAAAGTGGTTTTCCATTTCCCGGCCGCCCCGGATGATGTAGCCGTATTCCGGCCGCTTGATCCCGTCCAGGGACCCCCCGGCCAGGGCTTCTTCTTCAAGCAAGTGAATCTTCTTGCCATCCATGTGCCCATCGCGGATCATGAAAACGCAGGCAGCTAAGCCAGCCAGGCCGCCCCCGATGACATAAGCGCTCTTCTTGTCAGCGTCTTTTGGCTTTCTAGCGTCAGTAAATGCTTCGTAATTACCGTTTGAATAATACATCTCATTCACCTCATGTACTTGCTAACTGTTTTCTGATATTTTTTCCTTTTTCACCTTGTATTCTAGCATTTATCAAAAGCGCTTTCAAATAAATTTTTCCTTAAAGAACTGGGTACAGGTATAGAAAATGGCGATTGGATAAGAATAATTAAGTTGAAGCAGAAGGGCGAGAAAAAGCTTTCAAGTTGCGGGTGAAATTTGTTATCATGGAATGATGCAGATTAAGGATTGGAGAGGATATTGTATATGAAGCGGTTGAAAAGCCTGGCTTTTATCTATGCAAGTATATTTAGTTTGCTGATTGGTTTAGGAGCAGGGATTTTTTTGACAATTTCCAGTGAATTGATTTCCCTTTTCTGGTCTAAGCGAATCTTGGCCCATCCGGGTCTCCTGCTGCTCCAGTGCCTCTTGTTTGGCCTGGTGATCGGGCTTCTGCAGCTGAAGGTCGGGGCCTATCCCAAGACGATCAAGCAGATCCTGGCCGAGTTCCAGGAAACCGGGAAGGTAACAGGAGCCAGCTGGCGGACCTGGGTCAACGGGACGGTTATTCTGGCTGGCGGGGCCAGCGTGGGGCCGGAAGCTTCCATGACCGGGATTATTGCCCGCCAGTCAAGCGCCATGGGCCAGCAGTTAACCAACTACTTGACTGACCCGGACCTGCCCCAAGCGTCTTTTAAAGAACAGTTTTTATCCTTGTTCAGACCTTTTTCTCCGGCAGAAGGGCCTTTAAAAGATGTTTTTGCCAAGAAGTGGCGGCAGAAGGCCAGCTATACTATCTGGACCTGCCTGGGCATTTGCAGCTTTGCCATGTGGCTGAAGGCTTTCCCGGAAGCCAAGGTCTTCCAGATCGGCTTTGCAAAGGTGGCCTGGACCTGGCAGGGGATCCTGCTGACTCCAGTTGCTTTTGCTTTGGGTCTGGCTTTTGGCAACTTCTTTTTGAAATTTGAAGAAATCGGGGCAAAATTGGGCGAGACCATACCAAATTACCTGCTCAAAGGGATGCTGGGCGGCCTCTTGCTGGGCATCGGTGGCCTTTTATCCAGCTACCTGCTCTGGTCTGGGGCCTTTACCATGTGGGACCTGGTTGACCAGGCTGCCAAATTAGGGCCGGCCTTTTTAATCAGCTTAGCCTTTGGCAAGTGTCTCTTGACCAATTTTGGCTTTGGTCTGGGCTGGAGAGGGGGGACCATCTTCCCGGCGATTTTCTGCTCAGTTGCCTTAGGGATGGGCCTGGCCTTGCTTTTGCCCTGGTCCCAGAATCTCCTGGTGGCTGTTTTGACCGCGGCCAGCGTGAGCGTGATCGTTGGCAAACCTAAGCTGGTGGCACTTTTGCTGGTCTTCTTGTTCAGCCTCCGCCTAGCTCCGGTCATTATCCTGGTTTGCCTGTTGTGTGAGAAAATTCTCCAGAGCAAGCGACTATTTCCCCGGAAATAATTCCTTTGCAAGCCAGGCTTGCTTGTTTAAAGGCCAAAATTCTCCTAAGCTAAGAGTTGAAAGCAAAACAGAAAGAGGATGACTGATGAAATTTAGTGAACAGATCAAGAAACTCCGCCGGGACCAAGGCTTGACCCAGGAAGAATTAGCGGCCAAGATCCATGTGACCCGGCAGGCGGTGTCCAATTGGGAAAATGACAAGAATTTGCCCGATCTTGAAACTTTAATCGTCATCAGCCAGACTTTTCAGCTTTCTTTGGACGAACTGATTTTAGGAGGAACTGAAATGACTGACAAATTAATCAATGACGCAAGTGAAACCAAGCGGGCCAAGTTCAACTTCTGGTCGGCTTTGATTGGCGGAGGATTGATGCTAGTCGGCTTTATCTGCTTTTTGATCAAGGCCAATTCGGTAGAGTACGTGGACAAGCAAGGCTTTTTGCACGAAAACTTCTATCTTCTGCCTTTGGGCTACCTCTTCTTGTTTTCCGGTTTGCTGGTAATTTTGGTCAGTGGGGTCAGCTACTTGTGCAAGTTGCATAAGCTGAGAAAAAGTCAAAATTAATTTTGCCCAAAAGGATTGACAGAGCCTGGCAAAAGTTTTAAGATTATGGCAAATAGATTAACGATTGCTGAGAAAAGATGAGTAGCTGCTGGCAGCCTGCTACAGAGAACCGGGTTAGCTGAGAGCCGGCGAGGGCAAAGGCAGCGAAGATGGTCTTGGAGCATAAACAAATGGTGAGCTTAGGCAAGCCATTTGCGGGTAGCGCCCGGTATAGCGCTGGGCTTTCATTAGGAAGCTTTTGAGGGTTTGGCCGCGAGGCCGGACTGAAGAAGAGTGGTAACACGCTAGGCGCGTCTCTTGACTGACTGAGTCAGTTTGGGGCGCGCTTTTTTAGTGCCCGGCAATCGTGTCTTAGCGTTTTCTGTTGTTTTGGTATCTGTTTTGATACTTGATTTGATTTTTGCCAGAGGGGAATTATTTATGACTAAATTATCTGCACCATACCGTTACGACATTGTTGGCTCCTTCTTGCGGCCGCAGGAATTAAAGGATGCCCGGGCCAAGTTCAAGGCCGGGGAGTTGAGCAAGGAAGACTTGACCAAGGTGGAAGACAAGTGGATCAGCGACTTGGTTGAAAAGGAAAAGGCAGTGGGCCTGAAAGCCGTAACTGATGGTGAATTCCGCCGCAGCTGGTGGCACCTGGACTTCTTGTGGGGCCTTAAAGGCGTAATCAAGTACGACTACCAGCAAAGCTACAAGTTCCATGGGGCCAAAACCCGGACTGACAATGCTGAACTGGGCGGCAAGGTAGCTTACAACCCAGACCATCCATTTTTCGACCACTTCCTCTTTACCAAAAAGGCGGCTGGGGACGCGGTAGCCAAGCAGACCATCCCTTCACCAACCATGCTCTTCAGAGACAACCGGTCTGACAACTGGCCAGAATTCTATGCCAGCTGGGAAGACTATCTGGCTGACTTGGGCAAGGCCTACAATGAAACCATCAAGCATTTCTACGATCTTGGCTGCCGCTACCTGCAAATCGACGACACCACCTGGGCCTTTTTGATCAGCAAGCTCAATGAAAGCCAGGACAATCCAGAAGAACACGCCAAGTACGTTCACTTGGCCGAAAGCGCAGTGACGGTCATCAACGCGGCTTTGGCAGGCCTGCCGGAAGACTTGACGGTCACTACCCACATCTGCCGGGGCAACTTCAAGTCAACCTTCCTTTTCTCCGGTGGTTATGAACCAGTTGCTCCTTACCTGGCCCAATTGAACTATGACGGCTTTTTCCTGGAATACGACTCAGACAGATCAGGCGATTTGGCGCCAATTAAGCAGGTCTGGAACGGCCGGGAAAATGTCAAGATCGTCCTGGGCCTGGTAACTTCCAAGTTCGGGAAGCTGGAAGACAAGGACGCGGTGATTGCCCGCTTGAAGGAAGCCAGCGGTTACGTGCCATTGGAAAACCTCTGCCTCAGCCCGCAATGCGGTTTTGCGTCAACTGAAGAAGGGAACACCTTGACTGAAGAAGAAGAATGGAACAAGCTGAAGTTCATCAAGGAAGTCGCTGACGAAGTTTGGGGCGAATAAGAGTAAACTGACTAAGTAAGACAGACAAAAACTCCTGTGCAGGCTAATGCACAGGAGTTTATTTTTGCTTATCATGTTTTGGATTAGCTAAAACTTTTCGCCGACTTCAGCTGATTCAACGTTTTCAAGGGGCTGGCCGTTTTTGTCAAAATAGCTGTCGATGTCCCGGCACCAGATGATAGCGATGGTGTTTTTTCCGCAGTGAACGCCGACAACAGGGCCGATGATGGACCGGTCAAACTTGTCCTTTGGGAAAGTGGCCTGGTAATCTTTAAACCATTCCTCGCCCCGGTCCGGGTTGGCCGCGTCAAAAATCGTGGCTTGGATCGGGTAGTCCTTGTTTTCCGTCAATTCACGGAAGTCGTTTTGCACGTGCTTATAGGCCCGCTTGTATTGCCGCTCCTTGGCAATGGCTGAGATGTGGCCAGTCTTTTGCACGTCCATGGCCAGGATTGGCGTAATGTGCAAGAGAGTACCGATAAAGCTGGCCGCGTTTGATAGGCGGCCGGTCCGCTTTAGGTGGGCCAGGTTATCGACCAGGAAACGGACGCCGATCGTCTTGCGCAGGTCTTCCAGGTCCTTCATGATGAGGTCAGGGCTGGCTCCGGCATTAACCAGGCGGGCGGCCAAAATAGCGCAGTCAGCCAGGCCGGCACAGGTAGTGCGGCAGTCAAAAGGATGGATCTTGATCCGGTCTTCTTCTGCGGCATAGTTGATCAAGTTGGCATATGAGCTAGAAATCCCGCTGGACAAAGGCAAGACAATCACGTCTGTGTAGCCCTCTTCCACGTAACGGTCAACGAATTCCATGATCTGGCCCAAAGCTGGCTGGGAAGTGGTTGGCAGGGTCTCGCTAGAGGAAATTTTTTCATAGAATTCTTCATAGCCGATGTCAACTAAGTCGTAATAGGTCTTTCCGTCCCAAATCAAGGGAATCGGAACCACGTCAATGTGGTATTTCTCTTGTTGCTCCTTGCTCAGGTAAGCAGAACTGTCAGTTAAAACAGCAATTTTCATATTTTTCCCTCCGAGCATTTTTTATTCTAAAAACTTTTATACTGATTATATTTTAGTGAAAAAGCGGTAATTGAGCAAGGCCGTGCAATTATGGGCAAAAAAAGCCTTTTCAAGCGGGGAAAAAGCGGTATGATATAAGTGTGGATATATCAATCTTGATCAAGAAAAAAGGAGGGGGACAGTATGGAAGATATCTTCTTTACGGTAACTGGCTGCAACCACTACTATGGCACTGAAGCTTTCAAGCCGAGAATGCGGGTGACCTTGTACAAGGAACCTGACAACAAGTATGACAAAGAAGCCATTCGGGTTGAAGCCAGGGCTCTCGGCAAGATTGGCTACGTGGCCAACAGCCCTTACACGGTCTTGGGCGAAAGCCGCAGCGCTGGCCGCCTGTACGACTTGATCGACGACGGAGCGACAGGCCGGGTGCTCTACGTCCTGCCGCAAGGGCTGGTCTGCGAGCTGGAAGAGACCGGTTTTGAAAAAGTTAAAAAGATTTATAAAAAACGCAGACAATATTAATTTGCCGTGAAAAGTCCTGCTTGAGACAGCAATGTTGCTTTCAAGCAGGATTTTGCTTTTTAAAAGAAAAAGCATTTCAGCAAATTCCGAACAATATGTCAGAGTCGTCCAATTTGTGTCAATCGCCAAAAAGCTTTTTGCAAAAAATATCCTTTAAAAAAGCAGAAATGGTGCTAAAATAGTAACAATTATTTTCTTACAGGGGTAAAAGACACCATGAAAAAACTGATTGACCTCCACCTGCACTTAGATGGCTCCGTGCCTTACCAAACCGTCCGTGAACTGCTGGCCAAAGAAGGCAAAAGCCTGCCAGAAGCCGACTTGCGAAAAAGACTGTCCGTCAGCCCGGACTGCCGGAACCTGGACGAATACCTGGAAAAGTTTGACTTTCCCTTGTCCTTGATGCAGACGGCAGAAAACTTGCGC
The DNA here is from genome assembly GCF_057197985.1 of Lactobacillus sp. WILCCON 0059. Lineage (NCBI taxonomy): Bacteria > Bacillati > Bacillota > Bacilli > Lactobacillales > Lactobacillaceae > Lactobacillus > Lactobacillus sp. WILCCON 0059. The sequence continues at coordinate 1,570,420 of NZ_JBUBHN010000001.1, read as the reverse complement.
TTGATTGTCAGAGAACTCTTGGAAGAATTGCGCGGCCAGGGCCTGGTTTACGTGGAAATCCGCTTTGCCCCACAAAGGCACACGGAAACTTTGACCCAGGCAGAAGCTGTCCAAGCAGTTTTATCCGGCAGAGACGATTTTTACGCCTGGCAAAAGGAGCAGGAAGGTGACGACCTGCACGCCAACTTCCTGCTTTGCTTGATGCGGCTGGTTGGCCAGGATGAAGCCAACTGGGAAACGGTGAAAGTAGCTAAAGACTTCTTGGGTAAGGGGGTAGCCGGCTTGGACCTGGCGGGCCCGGAAAATGAAGAAGTAGCCAACCGCAAGTATGCGCCCTTTTTCCAGCAGGCCAAAGAATGGGGGATTCCTTACACCATCCATGCCGGTGAAGCGATGGGGCCAGAGTCGATGAGAGAAGCTCTGGCTCTAGGAACTAAGCGGATTGGCCACGGCATCCGCTGCCAAGAAGATCCAAGCCTGGTTAAGCAGTTAGCTGCAGACGGCATTACTCTTGAATGCTGCGCCAGCTCAAACTTAAACACCAAGGTTTTTGACCGGATTGCGGAATATCCCCTCCGCTCTATGCTGGGGCAGAATTTGCGGGTGACCTTGAATACCGACAACATGACCGTTTCAGCCACCAACCTGCCACATGAATACCAGCTCATGGAAGAGCAGGGCTTGACTAAATCCGAAGAAAAGCAGCTCTACTTGAACTCGGTTAGAGCAGCTTTTGCCAGCCAGGAGGAAAAAGACCGGCTGCTGTCCTTGCTGGAAGAATAAGCCGATACCGATAAATGCAAATAGAAGGCAAACGAAAACTGCATCCCTGGGGATGCAGCTTTTTTGATTAGTTGTTGATGTTAAGCAAGGTGTTAAGTACTAAATTAGATGATTCTGTTGTTTTGATTCAGTTATTTTGTTTCTTTGATTCTATTGTTTATTTTTGTATCTATCTTACTGGTACAGAGCAGTTGACAGGTAGCGTTCCCCGTTGTCCGGTGCTACAGTGACCACCTTCTTGCCGGCGCCCAGCTTTTTAGCCAGTTCGATAGCTCCGTGGATGTTTGCCCCGGCAGAGATCCCTGGCAAAAAGCCTTCGAGGCGGGCAACTTCTCTGGCCGTTGCAAAGGCTTCCTCGCTGGAAACTTCGACAATCCCGTCGTAGATGGATTGGTCCAGAGTCTTAGGAATGAAGCCGGCAGAGATACCCTGGATCTTGTGCGGCCCCTTCTTGCCTTCCTTCAAAAGCGGGGATTCCGCAGGTTCCAGGGCGTAGACCTTGACGTCGCCGGCCTTCTTCAGGGCCCGGCCAATCCCGGTCAAGGTGCCGCCAGTACCAACCCCAGCCACGAAAGCCTCTGGCAGGTCGCCTGCAAAAGCGTTGACGATTTCCTGACCAGTAGTCAGTTCGTGGATTTCCGGGTTGGCTGGGTTTTCAAACTGCATTGGCATGAAGTAGCCCTTTTCCTTGACCAGCTTTTCGGCCAAGGCGATAGAACCCGGCATCCCGTCCTTGCCTGGAGTGAGGAGCAGCTCAGCCCCGTAGGCCCGCATGATCTTCTTTCTTTCCTCGCTCATGGTTTCCGGCATGGCGATGATCAAGTGGTAGCCCTTGGCACTGGCCACAGCTGACAGGCCGATCCCGGTGTTGCCGGAAGTTGGTTCGACGATAGTGTCGCCAGGCTTAAGCTTGCCTTCCTTTTCTGCTTTTTCAATCATGGCCAGGGCAATCCGGTCCTTGACAGAGCCGGCTGGGTTGAAGAATTCCAGCTTGACGTAGACGTCGGCTGCTCCTTCTGGCACGACCCGGTTTAACTTAACGATTGGGGTGTGGCCGATAGTTTCCAAAATGTTGCCGTAAATGCGGTCAGTTGACATAGTTTTTTCCTCCTGAAAATTATTCATAAAAATTATCTGATGCTTTGCAGCCAGTTTTTAAAAAAGTGCTGCTGGGTGGACTCCCAGGTGAACTGGGGCAGGGACATGGCGGCTTCATCCGCGAAATACCGTTGCGGTTTTGCTAGGTTCCGGTCATCACCTCCTCTAGCGGATAATTCCCGCTGGTATTCCTTGCTAAAAGCCTGGGGGCCGTACTCCAGGTGGCTGAAGAGAAAGGCCTGCTGGCCAGGTCCGGTGACCAGGGTCAGGTGGCCGTCTGGAGTGGTGGCATTGATGGTCAAGGCCTTTTCCTCCTCAATTTCGCTCCTGTTCATCTCGGCGTAGCGGGCGTGCGGGGCACGGAAACCCGTGACCAGGCCATCTAACAGGGGGGCGGGAGCCAGGATCTCCTGGGGGTAGATACCGAAAATCTTCTCCGGCAGGGGATGCTTGCCGATCCCGTAGAAATAGTAGAGAGCCGCCATGGCACCCCAACAGACATAAAGCTGGGGAATCTTTTTAGCCTTTAAAAAGGCAAAGAGCCGGGTCAGTTCTTCCCAATAGTCGACCTCGGTGAAAGGAATTTGCTCGATCGGAGCACCGGTGACGATAAAGCCGTCCAGCTTTGCAACTTTTGCCAGATCCAAGGGCTCTGCCGGCCAGTTTTCGGGCAAGGGCCGGTTTAGATAGTGGCTTTTGGGGTAAAAGTAAGTGATGTCGGTTTCTGTGCTGGCCTCTTTGATGACATAGCTGAACCTCTTTTGAGTATCGATTTTGTCATGCATCAAGTTGAGAATGCCGATTTTCTTGTTCATCTTGTTTGTCAGTCCTTTTTGAAAAAATAGCAGTCAATAGTTAATAAAACCAGGGAAATCTGGAAAACAAAAAGACGCGTGAGCCAGGCTCTACGCGTCTTAAACAATCAAAGTTATTTGGATATTTTTGGAATTCTGGTCTGCTTCTAGCTTTCCAGTCCAAGCCAAATAGTGGATTGCTTAAGACACAATCCACAACAACAAGCAGTCATGTTTACGTTGAACAGATTCTTGTTGAACATTTGGCTTACCTCCTAAATTAGTTACTGCAAGTATAACTGGTATTTTTTCTTTTGACAAGGAAAATTAGAAAAAAGTTACAGAAAACTAATTTTCTTTGTTTTTCCTGCCCTGCAGGCGGAAGTTCTGCCAGATAGCCAGGAGGGTCAGCAGGGCCAGGCAACTGAAGAGGATGAAGTCGTATCTGCCGCCCTGGTAGCTTCTTTGGGCCAGGGAGATCAAGGCCGTGGCCAGGCTGACGCCGACTGAACCGGCAAACTGTTGGAGCATGTTGAAAGAGGAATTGACGTCAGCTACGTTTTTTCGCTCAACTAGAGTTGAAGCATTGGAGATGGTGTTGGCAAAGCTCAAGTTGAAGCCGGACCGGATCACGATGTGGCAGACAACGATCAAGACCGGGGTTAAAAGGGGCTGCAGGACTAAGAGCAGGCAGTTGCCCAAGAGAAAGAGGCAGCCGCCAAGGATCAGCGGAAACTTGAAGCCCCGCTTGTCGGCCATTTTTCCGGCAAAAGGCGAGATGATCGCGCCGACGCAGGACCCTGGCAAAAGAACCAGGCCGCTGATCAAGCTGCTGGCTGCCAAAGCATATTGAGCGTAGACCGGAACGGCAACAGACAGGCCGATGTTGACCAGCTGCAGGCAGAAGTAGGTTAAAGCGGCCAGGCAGACAGTTTTTTCTTTAAAAATTGCCAGGTTAAGCAGGTGGCTGCCGCCGCGCTTGTTGACAAAAAGGAAGAAGGAAAAGAGGATTGCTCCGGCTAAAAGCAGGATCCAGGCCAAATTGCTGGTCCCGATTAAAGACAGGGCATAGATGATGGCAAAAAGGGCCAGCCCCAGCAAGAGCAGGGAAGGAGCGTCAAATTTTTCCTTTTGCCGGGCAACCTGATTGCGGATGTAGACCTGGCCGCCGATTAAGCTGACTAAGGCCAGGGGCAAAAGCAGCCAGAAGATCATCCGCCAGCTGGCCATGGTCAAGACCAAGCCCCCGTAAGTTGGCCCCAAGGCCGGGGCAAAGGAGATGATCATGCCGGCAAAACCAGTCATGAGGCCCAGTTTTTGCTTAGGGACCTGGGTGAAGATCAGCTGGAACATGATCGGGGTGGAAAAGCCGGTAGCGATCCCTTGAATGACCCGGCCGGCCAGCATCAAAGGAAAGCTGGAGGTTACTGCGCAGATGACGCAGCCGCAAATGAAGGCCAGGGCGGCTCCTAAATGCAGCCAGCGGGCCGGGACCTGCTTGAGCAGGTAGGCGGTGGTCCCCATGACGATGGTGACCGTCAAGAGATAGGCGGTAGTGATCCACTGGACGGTTGCCAGGGGCTGGTGGAACTGCTTGACTAAAAGCGGGTAGGCGACGTTCATGGAGGTTTCATTCAGAATGCCGATGAAGGTCATGAGCCCAGCGCTGAAAATAGCGAGGTTGACTTTGCTTGATTTTTCCATAAAAACCTTTCTAAGAGCACAAAAAGGCTGTCAGCGGTAGCTCCGCGACAGCCTTTGAATTATCTTTCAACAAGACTATTCTATCATAAATCTGCTTTTAAAAAAATTATTTCCGGTAGAGCAAAAGGGCAGTTCCAGCCAGATCGACCGTGTAATCTTCGGTTTCCAGTGGCCGCTTGGTCATGCCTTGGTCGGTTGAGTAGATGATGAGGCCCAATTTAGCGCCAGCAGGCAGAGTGTAGTAAGTCGGCTGCAGTTCAAATTCCAGGTCGACGAACTGGCCGGCTTCCAGCTTGCTTGGCTGCTTCATGTCCTGGTAGTTCTGCAGGTTCATGTGGGCCTTGGTGATCAGCTTGGCCTTAGTGGCCTTGTCCGGGACGAATTCCTGCAAGGAGTCTGCCCCGAAGCGGAAGCCGAAGGGCTGGTTTCCTCTGGCAAAAATCTTTGGCGTTGGCGTCAGCCGCTGCCGGGTTCCCAGGTCAACCAGGGCAACGGACAATTGGCCGACAGTCTTGCTTGCCGCTACCCGGACCCGGACCTTTGGCCGGCCGACCAGGGTAGTCGGGTGGAGGAATTCCTCGCTTTCAAAGCGGAGGCTGGCCTTGGCCCATTTTTCCTCCCCGCTGATAAACTGGTATTCCCAGTCAGTCTCGCTGATGCCGGCCTTCTTGAATTCTGTCCCGCCTAGGTCGGTGAAGGTCAGCTGGCCCTGGCCGTTTTCAACCGTTGACAGGTCCCCGTCAGGCGTTGGTGAATAGAGGCTGGCCTGACCCAGGTCGTTGGCCCAGTCGTTTTCTTCATGCCACTTGTCGGCTTCCAGGTTGTCCTGGATCATGACCTTCGGCCATTGTTCATAAGCCCCGTTTTCCACTTCTAAAAGCTCGTGGACGAACCAGAGGTTCATGAGGTCGGTGAAGTCGATGGAAACCAGGTTGTTCATGTTGTAGTGCGGACCCTGGTGGAGGAAGAGGCGGGATTCAACTGGCAACTGCTTGACCTTTTGCCAGATCTTGTAGACGTTCTTTGGCTTAACGTTCCAGTCATTTAAGCCGTGAACTGAGATCCAGGAGCACTTGATGCCATCAGCGTGGTGGCGGTAGTTTCTGGCTTCCCAGAAGTCAGAGTATTGGCCAGTTGCCCGGTCCTGGCCAGCAAAAAGTTCTGCCTGCTCTGCTTCATAAGCCTTTTTGGCGGTGAAATTGCCCCCATCCCAGAGGTTGGATTGGCAGACTTCGGCCAGCTTGTCCATGTCTTCGCCCTGGCATTCGCCTGGCGCGACAACCAGGCCGTGTTCCCGGTAGTAGTCATACCATGAGGAAATAGCGGCTTCAGAAACCACCGTCTTCAGCCCCTTGACCCCGGTTGTTGCGATGGCAATCTGCAAAGTGCCCAGGTAAGAGCGGCCAGTCATGCCGACATTGCCGCTGCACCAGCTGGCTTTTGTTTCAAAGCGGCGGGTCCGGTCGGTATAGGCTACCCGGTCCCCAGTCAGCCATTCGATGACTTCTTTTTGGGAGATGGTTTCTTCCGGTGCCCCGGTGATCCGGATCCCATCCCCGTGCCGGTTGCCGATGGCCCCGGAGAAGACGGAGGCAAAGCCCCGGGCCAGGAGGTATTCGTTTAAGCCGTAAGAAGACTGGCCGGTTGCCAGTTCTGTCGCTGGCACGTCCTGGTCGCTTGGGGCAGGACTTTTAACCAAGGGCTTGGCCACGTACTTGGGATTGGTCCAAGTAGTCGCGTCAGTCAGGTTTTCGTCAACATTGTGGTTAGTTTTGACATTGTCGATGATCCCGCCAAAGTATGGTGAAGCCGTGTAAAGGGCTGGAACTTTCAGCTGGTCCTGGCTTTCAACAGGCCGGAAGACCGTGACTGGCAAAAGGTCGCCTTCCCCGTCTCCATCCGTGTCCAGGTCGCTTTGCACGTAAACGACTTCGCGGATGACCTGGCTGGTGTCAAAAACTGGCAGGGACTTGCCATTAAAGAACATAAACTTGCCTTCTCCCCAGAACTGGGTGAAGTAGCCCTTGCCGGCCATGACGTCTAAAAGGATCTGCCCGTTTTTGCTCCGGGTGTTGAGCAGGCGGTAGAAGGCAAAAATCAAGTCTTCCTTATTGGTCAAATCTTTAAAGGCTGGCAGGGCATGCTTTTTCCCGCAAGAAAGAGGATCAGTCAGACTGTAGTCGTAGTTTGGGTGGTAGCCTAACAGCTGCAGGGCAACATTGGCAAACTGGCTGGCGGTGATGGCAGTTGGCGTGTTCAAGAGAAAGGCGGCCAGGTCAGTTTGGTCATCCACGGCAAATTCCGCCAATTTAGCGTCCTTAGCCTGGCGGGTCGTGGCTTCAGCCAGGACATTGCCGGTTAAGACGGCCAGGAGCTCACTAAAGGAAAGGGAAGAGTAGTTTTCCGGCAAAAAGTTGATCGCCAGCAGCTCCTCAGCAGCCTTTTCCGGACTGGTTTCAACGTAGGCATATTGATTGTATTTCATGCTTTACCTCATCTTTATAACTTTGTATCTTTACATCTATGGGTTATGGAATCTTTTTTGCTTTATCCAGTTTTTTAGCTGTTTTTTAAGCAAGTTCTCAAGTTAATGCAAGCAAACCGCTTCCTTTTTGTCAAGGGAAAAATGGTCAAGAAAAAAAGCAACTTTTTTCCAAAATATGTTTGACAATTTATCCCTGGTCTAATATACTTAATTTGTTGCGTCGGAGCATAACGGTTCGGTAGCTCAGCTGGATAGAGCAACGGTCTTCTAAACCGTGGGTCGTGAGTTCGAATCTCACCCGAATCATGATTGCAACCAGAGAAATCACTGAGGCTTGCCTCGGTGATTTTTTTGTTATATTCGCATAAAATTTGCCAAGCTGGCAAAAGTAAACTATAATGGAATAAATAATAAACATTTGTTCGAGCAATCCTGGCCTCATGGCTGGGGCCTTTTTATTTGCTCACGATTTTTTACACAAGGCAGGAAATGTAATGACGACGGTAATTTTAGCAGAGAAGCCCAGCCAGGCTAGGGCATACGCGGCAGCTTTTGCCCAGAGCCAGAAGGGGGAGGGGCAGATTAAGGTGGCTGACCCTATTTTGCCGGCAGATACGGTGATCACCTATGGCTTTGGCCACCTGGTGGAAATGGCCCTGCCGGAAGCCTATGACGCCAGCTACAAGCGCTGGTCTTTAAAGAAGCTGCCGATTTTTCCAGACCAGTACAAGTACCTGGTCCCCCGGGATAAGAAGAAGCAGTTTAATATTGTCGCTAATTTGCTCAAGCGGGCAGATACGATCGTGATTGCCACTGACAGTGACCGGGAAGGGGAAAATATTGCCTGGTCCATCATGCGGCAGGCAGGGATCGACTTGAAACAAAAGCGCCTCTTCCGCCTCTGGATCAACTCTTTGGAAAAAGCCGCGATCAGGGAAGGCTTCCAGAACTTGCGGCCAGGCTGGGACTACTACTACCGCTATAAGGAAGCCCAGACCCGGCAGATCAGCGACTGGCTGGTCGGGATGAATGGCAGTCCCTTATTTACCTTGCTTTTAAGAAAACAGGGGATCAAGGGGACTTATTCAATCGGCCGGGTGCAGACGCCAACTTTGTATATGGTCTACAAGCGCGACCAGGAGATTGCCAATTTTAAGCCAGAGAAGTACTGGCTGCTTATGGCCGATTTTTGGCAGGGAAGAAAGAAATTTACCGGCCGCTTGCTGCCAGAAACGAAATTTAAGAGTCCGGCGGAACTGGAGCAGTTTTTGCTGGCTAAAGGCGGGAGTCTGGGCAAGCAGACTGGCCGGGTGGCCAAGGTGGAGAAAGAGCAAAAGAGCCTGGCCAGCCCCCGCCTTTTCTCCTTGTCCAGCCTGCAGACGGAAGCCAACCGTCGCTATCATGCTTCAGCCAGCCAGGTTTTGCAGGCCGTGCAGAATTTGTATGAAAACAAGTTTTTAAGCTACCCGCGGACTGACTGCAACTATATTACGGACAACGAGTATGCCTATCTGGCCCAGAACCTGGACCGCTACCAAGGGCTTTTGCCAAATTCTGCAGAAGTCAAAGAACAGATGAAGCCTTTAAAAGCGGAGAAGCGCTATGTCGACTCCAGCAAGGTCCAGGAGCACCACGCTATCATCATGACCAAGACCGTGCCCAGCCAGTCACAATTAGGGAAAATGTCCAAGCTGGAAGGGCAGATCTATGATTTGGTTCTGCGGCGGACTTTGGAAATGTTTTTAAAGGCCTACGTCTATGAGAAGACCACGGCTTTGATTGATGTTGGCCAATTGACTTTTAAAGCCAGCGGTAACGTCACTGTGAACCTGGGCTGGAAGATCCTGGAAGGGCCAGTCAAAGATGCCCAGCTGCCGCTTCTGGAAGCTGGCCAGGAACTGACGGCTAAATTGAAGGAGCAGGAAGAAGAGACCAAGCCCCCGGCCAAATTTACGGAAGGGAGCTTGATCACGGCCATGAAGACAGCGGGCAAGACCCTGGACGATGAAGAAGCCCAGGCCATTTTAAAGGATGTTGAAGGGATCGGGACGGAAGCCACCCGGGCCAGCACCATTGAAATTTTGAAGAAGCGGGGCTACATGCAGAGCCGGCAAAACAAGCTGTCGGTCACCCCGGAAGGGACTATTCTTTGCAAGGCGGCCGAAGCAGAGCCGCTTTTAGTCAGCGCGCAGATGACGGCTCAGTGGGAAAAGGCCTTAAAGCAAGTTGGGGCTAAAGAACGGAGCCAGGATAACTTTTTAGGGCAGATCAAGAAATTTATTTCGAAGATGATCATGGAAGTGCCAGGCAAGATCCAGGTCGACCAAGGCTTGCAGGAAGAAGCCCAGACCCGGCAGGCCAAAGCCGCGGCAATCGGGCCTTGTCCGGTCTGCAAGAAAGGCGAAATTACTGACAAAGGCAAGTTTTACGGCTGCAGTAATTACCGGGGCGGCTGCCACTTTACCCTGCCCAAGAAATTTGCCGGCAAGAACATGGGCAAGCGGATCGTCAAGACCTTGATCAGCAAGGGCAAGACCGACAAGCTGGACGGCTTTGTCTCTAAAAAGAGCGGGCAGCGGTATTCAGCCAAGCTGCAGCTGGAAGGGGACAAACTCTCTTTGGCTTTTGACTGATTTTTAGCAAGAAAGCAATATTTTTTTAAAATGAGTTAACAATTTCGTTACAAATGAAATAGGGCTCGAAAACTGTGGTAAAGTATGAAAAGGCATTTATTGATAAAAGTGTAAATTATCTGGGTGCTTTTTGTTAATAATAGAATTATGAGTTTTGTATCTTTAGATAATGAAGGGTGTGACTGCTAAAAATTATTCATTTTATCCAATGCTAAATAGCAATGTTTCTTACCAGTTCTTGATATAATATCTATATCGAAAGATTGGAAGGAAGAAACGATGAGCGAATACATGTCCATATCAAAAGCAGCTGAGTACCTTAACGTTGCCAAGTCAACTCTCCGCAATTGGGAAGCTGAGGGATTGATTACACCGCTTAGAACCGCCTCCAATCAACGTCGCTACACTAAAGAAATGCTAGATGAAGTTCTGCAAGGAAATGTGAAGGCATCTAAGCCTAAGAAGCTACTGACCATCGGCTATTGCCGGGTTTCTTCTGGTCATCAAAAAGAAGACCTCCAAAGGCAGAAGGATGTAGTGTCTAGATATTGCGAAGTCAATGGCTATCAGTTTAAGATCATTCAAGACGTTGGATCTGGTCTCAACTATAAGAAAAAGGGCCTGACAGAGCTGATCAACATGATCTGCAAGAAGCAGTGCGAACGAGTCGTGGTAAATTACCAAGACCGGCTTGTTCGTTTTGGCTTTGAAATAATTGAGACAATCTGTCAGGCAAACGATGTAGAGCTGGTTGTCATCAATCAGACAGACAACGTTGATCCAAATTCAGAACTTGTAGAAGATGTTTTATCTATAATCACTGTTTTCTCAGCTAAGCTGTATGGAAAGAGGTCGCATCAGAATGCAAGAGTCATCCAAGAAAGCAAAAAGCTCTTCAATCAAGCAGACAGTGACAAAGACTCAGCCCAAGACGATTAGAGTCTACTCCAAAAAGTTAAGCGATGAAGAATTTGCCAGAATGTCTGACTTCTTTGAAAGATACGGCAGATGCCGGCATTTCTTTTTGAACCGCTACTGCGGTATCAAGTCGATGCTTGCGGTTAATAACTGGCAGGCTCTGCGCAACCAAGTTCGCAAGTGGGACAAGCCGGTTAAAGGCGCAAAAGGAAAGCTAGAAACAGTCTACAACTTTCAGACCAAGCACTGGGTAGGTGCTCTCCGCGAGGCATGTGCCAACATAAAGAGCATGTGGTCGAATCTGGCTAATCGTTTGAAGAAGCTGATTCAAGGAAATGAAAATCTTTCTGCAGATCAGCGCCACCTTTTGTTCTTTATCTTGAAATTTAAAAGTGCATGGCAAGCCGTTCTTCTTCACAAGCCAATTGAGCTGCCAGAAGAATATGCCGAAGCTTTAACTGAAATAGAAGCTAAGCTGACGGATAAGCAAATCAAGCAAGCATACAGCTACTTACGCCGGATTACGTATCGCTATCACTACCGGGCACGCAAGTCGGGCAAGCTTGGCTCTAGCATGAAGTGTGACTTGAATTGGGCATTTGAAGGAAATATTTTTTCATTCAGTTCAGACGTGCCTAGAAAGCAGTTTTCTGTGGAGATGACCAGCCCGTGGAGTTATCCACGCACCGGCGATATCACAGTAGTGCTTGACCGCATCAAGCAGCGCCTCGAAGTTCATAAGCTGATCACTAGCAAGCGTTACAGTAACAATTCAAAGAAGGCGATCGGCATTGACAAGGGGCTTGCCACCTTGCTTTCCTGCAGCAGCGGCAATGAATATGGTAAAAACTTCAGCAAGCTTGCCAATGCCATCGTTGACAAGTACGGCAAGCGAAACGCAAATCGGCAGCCTTATATGAGTTTGCGCTGGCTGCTCAATCAGCAGCTTGAGCAACTGGAAAAGGCAGACAAACCTTTGTCTAAGACAGCTTCGAAGAAGAAAAGAAAACTGCTTGGCAAGCTTAAGAATCTGGAGCAGAACAATATCGGCAGAAAGTCGTATGAAAAGAGTTACCGCTCAGCGCAAGAAACTGTCAGAAGCTTTATCAACTGTGCGATAAACAGGATGATTGAGACAGAGCATCCGGCAGTCATTGCCAAGGAAGACTTGACGTTCGTAAAAGAAAAAGGCGTCAAATCAGATAACAGCAGATTCGCAAGAAAAATGCGCAAGCGCTTGAATTCATGGACTAAGGGCCAACTGGATGAACGCATTGAATATCTTTCAAGCAAGAATTCGATTGAAACTCATGATGTCAATCCGGCATATACTTCTCAGTACTGTCCGATCTGCGGGCAGCATTTTGAGGAAAGATACGGCAGTCATCATGAACTGACTAGATGCAAGAAATGCGGCGAAATGAATGCGAATATCGCCGCTGCAAAAAATATATTGAGTAGATTAACTGACGAAGAAATCACGCTTTATACGCCTTACAAGCGAGTTAAGGAAATTCTTGACAGTCGGATAAAAGAAGCATAAGCCAAGTAATACTACAAAGCTGAAGGCTCTAGCATGTAAGAGCAGTCAGCTTTAACGAACTCAGTTCGGGGTATTAAAATCGCGGCTTGACTGCTTCGAGAAGGCATCACGATATGCTTGCCGGCTTTTTGCGGGCAAGATGCCTTCAAGGCTGCCATGCTAAAAGTTTTCAGTGGGGCAGATAAAAAGCTATTGGATGACGCCATCCGGCGTTGTTTGACAGCCAACCGTACTCACTGACCTTAACTTCAAAAGGTTAAAAATCTGATTTCTTTTGCCAAGTTGAATCTACCCATAGATTTCACTAGAAAGGAATATCAGAAAAACTTACCAATACTGATGTGATTATCAAGATTTAGTAAGTTTTATGATTCGGGAAGAGTTTGATGAGACGTTTTGCCCTGGGCATGATGACCAGCGCGGCTTTGATGGTCGGTCTGGCTAGTCAGGTGCAAGCAAGCAGCAGTAAAGACTACAGTAAGAGCACGAATACCGATCTTGTGACCAAGATCATGGGGGATAAGAGCTACCAGGTCTATTCCTCGCTCAAACTGGAAGAGGTAACTAAGAAGGTCAAGACAAAGACCAAGGAAAAGAAGAAGTACACGGTTAAGAAGAAGGTCGCCTATAAGAAGAAGGGAAAGACCAAGTACAAGACAGTCAAGCAGGTCAAGTACAAGTGGGTGACCAAGACTGATTACAAGAACGTAAAGAAGAAGGAGTGGAAGTTTGGCAAGAAATTGACGGCTTCTTCTGACTTCAGATATTCTCATGTCCAGTCCAAGTCCTACAAGGTCAAAGGCGGCAAGCGCTACTACTACATCTACGTTGATGGCCGGCCAGTCGGCTACGTGAATGAGAAGGCTTTTGCCCTTTCTAAGGCTAATGTGGTCTCTCAGGTCAGCCTGGTCAATAACCCGTCTGACTCGGTTGGCTTTAACGCTGAAGACGCGATTAACTATGTAACTGACAAGCATGGCAGCCTGGTTGACAATGATTCAGTTGAGATCAGTTGCAAGTCTGCTAAATTGAATATTTCTGATACTGGCTATGTTTCCAGCAAGAAGGCCGGGACAGCAGTTTTGACCTTCAAGTATGGCAAGGCAAAGGCAACCAGCAAGCTGACGGTGCGGGGGGATGCCAAAGAAGGAATCAGTTCCGCCAATGTAACGCCGGTTAAAACTGACCTGCCAGAGATCAAGACTTGGTCAGCCAGTGACGGGGCCAGCATATCCTCATCTTCAACTATTACTTCTGAAGACGCGGTTTCCAGCTCCCACAAATACTGGGCGACCAACATGTCTGGCAATACCAAAGGCGCGGATATTGAAACCATCTTCTATCATCCGGCAGTTTTGAGTGCGCCAGGTTCAAGCAACCTGGAGGCCAAGGTATCCAGTGCAGTTCAAGGGATTGATTTTTATGATAATGACCTGGTGACCAGCAACCTTGACTTAGGCCAGGCAGACAACCGGGAAGCCAGAGGCCACATGGTTTACTACAACATGCGGGAAGTCAGAAAGTACAACTGGCAGCTGATTCCAAGCAAGATGCTGAGCTTCAACACTTGGCTGAGCTACATCAAGAACGTCAAGGTCAGCCCATACATGAAGCTGGGCCATGGCCAGTCAGTCGGCAGCACCAAGAAGTACGTTTACGTTTTGGCCAACTGGAACCGGTCCAACAACTGGTCTAACTCCCAGGAACTGATCCGGGTCAAGAAGTCAACCATGGAAATTGACAAGATCTGGACTTTCAAGGTTTGGAACGGGTCAGCCAAGTACCCGCGGATTTTCCTTAACGCGGACGTGATTGACGACAATACCTTGATTGCTCTCTTCCACAATGCTTCTAAGCACCGCTATGAATACTGGAAGATTTCCAGAACTGGCGACAGCTTCAAGGCCAAGGAAGTTGGGGCAACCGGCAGCGACCTCATCAGCAATTCCGCTGAAGTTCAGGGCTTTGTCTGGGACAGTGCATATGACGTTTACTACATTGCCTTTAACGACTACCTCTTTAAGATCGGGGCAGGCTTAGATGGCGGAACGGATGCCGGTAAGCTTTTGAATTACTACAAGTTTGACACAGGCCGGGAGTTTGAAGGTTTGGGCAGCTACAAGGGTGAGCTCTACGTCAACTTGAACCATCCGACGGAAACTTTGAAAGTGGATCATATTACAAAATAGTTGAGTTTAATGATTGTGAGTATAAGAGGAATGAATTTGAAGAAGGTACTGGCCTTTTCAGCCGCAATTATGGCAGTTGCTTGTTTCTTTGAAGCTGGTCAGCCAGTTGCGGCCGCGAGTGAACAGCTGTCGACCAAGGTGATCGACGGGAAGAAAAACTACGGGATCTATTCCAGCTTAAGTCAGGTAAAAGTCAAGACTGGCAAGGGCAAGAAGAAAAAGACCAAGCTGGTCTGGAAGTTTGGCAAGAAAATGGCCAGCAGCAAGGAATTCAAGCTGGCTCACGTCCAGTCCAAATCTTACAAGCTCGTCCGGGGCAGACGGTATTACTATGTTTACGTTGACGGGCGGGGAGTCGGCTATGTCAGCGAGCGGGCTTTTGCCAGAAGCAAGATGTCTTTGGTTAAGGGTGTCAGCCTGGTCAATAATAAATTGGATACCAACGGCTTTGTGACGACTGATGCCATCAACTACGTGACAGACAAGCACGGCAGCGTGGTTGACGTTAACTCAGTGAAGCGGTCAGCTGACCGGATTTCTGAGAAAAAGCCAGGCCGCTACGTAGTAACATACCGCTACGGCAAGGCCAGCGGGAAGGTCACGGTGACGGTTAGAAGCGATGCCAAAGAGGGCATTTCCAAGGCCGATGCCAAGTTGGGCAAGGGCGGCAATGTTGGCAAGACCTGGTTTCCAAGCCAGCTGGCTTTTAGAGGCAACTACAATGCCCAAGTCGCTCCGCACACTTACGTGGGGACTGACAAGCATGGCAAGAAGACGGCCAAATTGACTACCAAGTTTTATGAGCCAAATTCATTTAGCCTGCTGGAAGGCAGCCAGGAAACCAATGTCCGGGGCAATGTCCAGGGTTTGGATGTATATGGCCAGGACATGGTCACGACCAATTATTATGGCGGGCCTGAATCGTCTATGGACGGAGCCCGGGGCCACATGGTGCTTTACCACTTAAACCAGGTGCCAAAGTATGCCCTGCAGTATATTCCAACCAATACCTTGAATTACCAGCTTTGGAAGAATTACGTCAAGAGCATCAAGATCAGTCCCTACATCAAACTCGGCCATGGTCAGTCTGTTGGGTCTACGTCACGCTACATCTATGAACTGGCTAACTGGAACCATACCAAGAAACTGCGGTCAAACGAGCTTTTGCAAGTCGATAAGAAAGACATGCAGATCAAGCGGATCTGGACTTTTGCCGTAAGCAATGGCGAGCGGAAAAACAACCGCTACTTCTTAAACGCGGACGTGATTGACGACAATACCATGCTGGCCTTGTTCCATAGCAAGTCCAAGCACCGCTTTGAAATTTGGAAGATCACCCGGACAGGCAATAGCTTCAAGGTTAAGGAAGCAGCCGCCACTAATGGTGACTTGATTTCCAACTCCAGCCAGGTGCAGGGTTTTACTTATAACGTTGCTCACAAGTGCTATTACATTGCCTTTAACGATTACCTGTTCAAGATCGATGCCAAAGGCAACCTGGTCAACTACTACCACTTCAATGCCAAACGGGAAGTAGAGGGTCTGGCTTCTTACAAATCGAAGATCTATATAGCCATGAACAAGCGGGCAGAAGTTTTCGACTCGAACATGGCGAAATAAGTCGGTCGGTTAATGAATAAATTTCTTTGTTAATAAGCGCTAAGCAGAAACATCTGCCTAGCGCTTTTTTAATCTGAAAATAATAGGCTAAAGACTATAAATAGTGGATTTTCCACCAAGAAATCTGTTTAACATTAGCAAAAAGTGAAGAAAATGATGGACTTTTTTTAGAAAGATGGTAAATTTAAGAGGTGTATTTAATCAGAAAAAATAAATATTTAGGGAGACAAATCAACTATTGGAGAAGACATGAAGAAATACAAATATATTTTTTACTACGTTAGCATCTTGTATACGATCGGGACCTCGCTATGGAGCGGAACGATCTACCTATTTATGCGGCACAATGGCTACAGCTACAGCCAGATCAATCTATTCTTAGAGATTTTCTGGCTGGTCACCTTCTTTGCCGAAATACCTTCTGGCTACATTGCTGACAAATTCGGATATCTGAAAACCATAATGGCCAGCGGGATCTTCAGAGCTGTAGGTTTGATAATTTTGGCACTCAGCCCCATGAACTTATTGTGGTTGACGGTCAGCGGGGTCTCGACCGCTTTGGGGGATTCCTTGCAATCGGGCACCATGACTTCCTGGATTGCCAACAAGGCCGTTGAGCATGGTGAAAAAGACCAGCTGGGCGCTATTTTCTCTGGCTACAGTATTATCGGCACGCCCTTGACCATGGCTGCCACCTTCGTTGGGGCTAATATTTTAGGCAATATCCGCCTGGACCTGCCTTTGCTTATCGGGGCGGCTTTTTTGCTCGCGACCAGTTTGACCATTATCCCACTTTTGAAATATGACAGCCAAAACCTGGCTGAGGCGGAAGAAGGGATGCCGAAGCTGAACCTGGTTGCCGATGTAAAATTTACGGTCAAGCAAGAACAGAAGACTTTTGCCTGGATCTTGCTTCTGCTTCCCGTGGCAATTATTTCAGCCGGCCCGCTTGACCAGTGGCAGATGTACTTTCAAAGAGGCAAGACCGTCAATTCTGGGACGATTTCTATCTTGATGAGTTTGTCCGGGATGCTGGCGATTTCCCTTTACAACCGCTATGTGTCCAAAAAGCCGCTGTCTAATAGAGGACAGACCCGCTTGATTGTTGTCAGCACGGTTATGATGGCTGCTACTTTGCTTGGCGTGGTTGGGTTGAAAAACTGGTATTATGGGTCTCTCGTCTTGTTCATGCCCCATACCATGTTTGGCAGTTTAGAAAATATGCTGGGCGGGATTGTTTTGCAAACGACGATCCAAACAGAGAACCGCCGGGCGACTATTATGTCTGTTGCCAATGCCTTGGACGCGGGCGCCGAAGTCGTGGTTTTGGCAATTAACGGCTTTTTGTCAGACCACTATGGCATCGGCTTTGCCTGGGTTAGTCTGGCTGCTGTCGGTTTGCTGATCTTTTTGCTAGCAATTTTTGGCATGCAGAGTAAAAAGTTGGAAGTTGAGGAAATTTAAATGGAGATTACAGGATTTTTCAAGGATGGCCGTCTACAGGTCATTCCCCGCAAGCAAAGGGCGAAAGATGCCTTGTTTGATGCTTTGATTGACCGATTTGAATTTGGCCGGGATTATACTGAAAAGGAAGTCAATGAAGTTTTGGCGGCAGTCTATGATGACTACGCTATTTTGCGCCGCTACTTGGTTGACACGGGCCGCTTGGAGCGGGACCCTTATGGCCATCATTACTGGCGGGCAGAAAAGGAAGATTGATTTTATGGCATTAAGACCACCTCTGGTGGTCTTTTTCTTACGACTTTTTAACTAAAAACGAATGTTAATAAGAAACTCTTGGTAAATAGTTCATCTTTCTCTTTAAAAAAGTTCAGTTTTCTGTTATCCTAAGGGAAAGCAGACAGGAGGAATAATCGTGACTAGTAGAATCAGTGTTGTAATGGGCTCCAAGTCAGACTGGGGCTATATGCAGGAAGCTTGCAAGCTGCTCGATAAGTTCGGGGTTGACTACGACAAGCAGGTTATTTCAGCACACAGAATGCCGGAAGAAATGTTCGCCTTTGCCCAAAAGGCAGCGGAAAACGGCACTAAGGTGATCATCGCCGGTGCTGGCGGGGCCGCCCACCTGCCAGGCATGATTGCCGCCAACACTCCCTTGCCGGTAATTGGCTGCCCGGCCAAGACCAGCGCTTTAGGCGGGATGGACTCTCTTCTTTCCATCGTCCAAATGCCAGCCGGCATCCCTGTAGCGACGACCGCCATCGGCCCGGCCGGCGCCAAGAACGCGGCTCTTTTAGCCATGCAGATCTTAGGCATCGAAGACAAAGAACTCCAGCAAAAGATCGTGGACTACCGCAAGGAAATGCACGACCAAGCCAAAGAAAGCAGTGCAGACCTTGTCTATTAAAATCAAGCCCGGCCAAACTATCGGCATCATTGGCGGGGGACAATTAGGGCAAATGCTGGCTTTTGATGCCAAGGCCAGCGGGATGAAGGTCATCATTCTGGACCCAACTCCGGCTTGCCCGGCTGGCCAAGCCGCTGACGACCAGATCGTGGCTGAATACAGTGATATCGAGGCTATCCATGAACTGGCCCGGCGAAGCGACGTCTTGACCTATGAATTTGAAAACGTGGACCTGGATGCCCTGGAAAGCGTCAAGGACCAGGTCTTTATCCCGCAGGGGACCAAACTCCTTTACACGACCAACAACCGGATCCGGGAAAAGACTTTTATCCAAAGTGCCGGCTGTGAAGTGGCCAAGTTCAGAGCGGTCAAGAACCGGGCTGAACTGGACGCTGCTGTTAGCAGCCTCGGCCTGCCAGCTGTTTTAAAGACCTGCGAAGGCGGCTATGACGGCAAGGGCCAGGTTGTTTTGAAGGAAACTGCCGACTTGGCCAAGACTGCTGATGTCTTGGCCTGCGGTGACTGCATTTTGGAAAAATTCGTTGACTTCCGCATGGAAGCCTCTGTCATGGTCGGCCGCAACTGCGATGGCCAAGTCACGGTCTTCCCGGTCAGCGAAAATATAAACCAGGGCGAAATCCTGCATGAAAGCATCGTGCCAGCCCGGATCTCACCGGACTTGGCCAAAGAGGCCCAGAACGCTGCTGTCAAGATCGCTGAAGCCATCGACTTGCGCGGGATCTTAGGCGTAGAAATGTTCGTCACTAAGGACGACAAAATCGTCATCAACGAACTGGCTCCCCGCCCGCACAATTCCGGTCACTACTCGATTGAAGCCTGCAACTTTTCCCAGTTTGCTGTCCACAACCGGGCAATTTGCAACTGGCCATTGCCAAAAATTAAGTTGCTCAGCCCGGTCGTCATGGTCAATGTTTTGGGCCAGCACGTGGCCGGAACCGAAAAGCTGATTGCTGAAAAGCCGCAGTGGTCCTTCCATGACTATGGCAAGGGCGAAGTCCGCAGAGACCGGAAGATGGGGCACGTGACGATCTTGACCGACGATGTCGACAAGACCCTGGCTGAGATTGCCGCGACCAAAGTTTGGGATGTATAATTAATAAGCAGATTATTGTTGATTTTTTAAAGGTGGAAAATAAATGATTGAACGCTATACCCGACCAGAAATGGGTGCCATTTGGACTGATGAAAAGAAGTATGAATGCTGGCTGGCAGTAGAAATCGCTGCTGACGAAGCTTGGTCCAAACTTGGCCACATTCCGGCAGAAGACGTGGAAAAGATCAAGAAAAACGCCAAGTTCAGCGTTGACCGCATCAACGAAATTGAAGCCGTGACCCACCACGACGTCATCGCCTTCACCCGGACCGTTTCTGAATCATTGGGGCCGGAAAAGAAGTGGGTGCACTACGGCTTGACCAGTACTGACGTGGTTGACACTGCCCAGGGCTACCAATTAAAGCAGGCTAACGACATCCTCCGCAAGGACATCCAGGACTTCATCGACATCCTGGCTAAGCGCGCCCTTGAATTCAAGGACACGGTTTGCATGGGCCGCACCCACGGCATTCACGCTGAACCAACTACTTTTGGCTTGAAGTTTGCCCGCTGGTACTCAGAAATGAAGCGGAACCAAGAACGCTTTGAACACGCTGCCCGCGGGGTGGAAGCCGGCAAGATCTCCGGTGCCGTCGGCACTTTCGCTGAAGTTGACCCGGAAGTTGAAGCATATGTCTGCAAGAAGCTGGGTTTGCGCGCTCAGGAAATTTCAACCCAGGTCCTGCCACGTGACCTGCACGCAGAATACATTGCCGCCATCGCCCTAGTCGCAACTTCTTTGGAAAACATCGCTACTGAAATCCGTTCTTTGCAAAGAACTGAAATCCATGAAGTTGAAGAACACTTCGCCAAGGGGCAAAAGGGTTCCTCTGCTATGCCGCACAAGCGTAACCCGATCGGTTCAGAAAACATTTGCGGGATGGCCAGAGTTCTCCGCGGCAATGTCGTAACTGCCTACGAAGACGTAACCCTCTGGCACGAAAGAGACATTTCCCACTCAGGTGCTGAACGGGTAATCCTGCCAGACAGCACCATTGGTCTTGACTACATGCTCAACCGGATGGGCAAGATCCTGGCCAACCTGGACGTCTTCCCAGAAACCATGAAGAAGAACATGGACAAGACTTTGGGCTTGATCTACTCCGGCCGTGTTCTGCTCAAGCTGGTTGAAAGCGGCATGAGCCGGGAAGCTGCCTACGACTTGATCCAGCCATACACGGCCAAGTGCTGGGCTGAACAAGTTCCATTCCGCCCTCTGCTTGAAGCAGACCCAACCATTCAAAAGCAACTGACTAAGGCTGATCTTGATGATGCCTTCGACTACCACTGGCACCTGCGCCACGTCGACGATATCTACAAGCGGCTTGGTTTGGAATAAGTGCAAAAAGACAATAATTTTTAATGCGATCCGCAATATAAAAAGAATAGAGAAATTTAGATAATCAAAAGCGACTCATAAAATGAGCCGCTTTTTTGTTCGGCTTTTCTCTGATATATCTTTTATTTTAAGATTATGTCCAAAAAGAATGGGATTGTTTCCGTTTGTAAGCGGAACATTAGCTAAAAATGTTCGCTAATCTCTTGACCAAACTTTTTTAAGTTGTTATCCTTAGTTCAAGAAAGAAATTACGAATAGTAATTCCTGTTTACATTATTATAGTTCGTGTTAATCGGAGGGTAAAAAATGGCAGAATTGCTTTATCAGGGTAAGACTAAGGAAATGTGGACCACTGACGATCCAGAAGTGCTCCGCGCTGTTTACAAGGATGACGCTACCGCTTTGGATGGCTTGAAGCACGACGTCTTCCAAAACAAGGGCGAACTTGACGCGGAAATTTCCAGTCTGGTTTTCGAATATTTGATGAAGCATGGGGTTAAGACGCACTTTATCAAGCGTCTGTCTAAAAACGAACAATTGGTCAAGAAGGTCAAGATGATTGACCTGGAAGTCGTTACCCGGAACATCGCGGCTGGATCATTCTGCAAGCGTTATGGCTTGAAAGAAGAAGGTGAGAAGCTGGACACTCCAGTTGAAGAACTCTTCATGAAGAGCGACGCCCTGCACGACCCGCTGATGAACGAATCAGACGCCATTGCCTTCCACCTGCTGACTCATGAAGAACATGAACAGATCTGGGAAATCTCCCGCCAGGTCAACCAGCTTTTGACCAAGCTGTTTGCCGAAGCAGGCATGCTGCTGGTTGACTTCAAGGTTGAATTCGGGACCCTGCCAAACGGCGAAGTCGTCCTGGCTGACGAATTCTCACCAGACAACTGCCGCCTGTGGGACATGGAAACCAAGGACCACATGGACAAGGACGTTTACCGCCGGCAAATCGGCAACCTGATCGATGTTTACGAAAGAGTTTTGGCCCGTTTGAAGGATGCTTTGGCCAAGGAGGATTAAGCAAATGACTACTGTACGGATTTACGTTACTTACAAGCAATCAGTTTTCGACCCGCAAGGTGAAGCCATCACCAACTCAATTCACTCTTTGGGCCACGATGAAGTCAAGGCAGTCAAGGTCGGCAAGTTCTTTGATGTAACTATTGAAGAAAAGGACAAGCCTGTAGCTGAAACTGTTAAGGAAATCTCTGAAGAGCTGCTGGTTAACTTCAATATGGAAACTTACAGCTACAAGATCTTGGAGGAAAAATAATGAAGTTTGCGGTAATCCAATTCCCGGGCTCAAACTGCGACATCGACCTCTACGAAGCCCTGCACACGGTTTGCGGCGCTGACGTGGCCTACGTTCCTTCAAAGGAAAGCAGCCTGGACGGCTTTGATGCTGTCATGCTGCCAGGGGGCTTTTCATACGGGGACTACTTGAGAGCCGGCGCTATTGCCCGCTTTACCAACATCATGCCAGCCATTGTCGAAATGGCCAAGGCGGGCAAGCCAGTCTTTGGGACCTGCAACGGTTTCCAGATCCTGACTGAAGCTGGCCTTTTGCCAGGTGCCTTGAAGAGAAATGACTCTTTGAAGTTTGTCTGCAAGACGGTTGAACTGGAAGTAGTCAACAACGACACCATCTTTACTTCCGAATACCAAAAGGGCGAGAAGATCAACCTGCCGATCGCGCACGCTGACGGCTCCTTCTACGCCGACCCGGAAACCTTGCAGAAGATTGAAGACAATGGCCAGGTCGTTTTCCGCTACTCAAAGGAAAACCCGAACGGCTCTTTGAACAATATTGCCGGGATCACCAACGAAAGAGGCAATGTCTTAGGAATGATGCCTCACCCGGAACGGGCAGTCGAAGCCCTCTTGGGCAACACCGACGGCTTGCGCCTGTTTAAGTCAATTTTGGACCACGCGGAGGTAAAAGCGTAATGATGCAGGAAATGACTCCAGAAGAAATCAAAGAAAAGAAGCCTTATCTCGATTGGAGCTTGTCTGAAGAAGAATACGACTACATCTGTGACAAGCTTTTGCACCGCTTGCCAAACTACACTGAAACCGGCCTTTTCTCAGCCATGTGGAGCGAACACTGCTCATACAAGAAGTCTAAGCCTGTTCTCCGTCTCTTCCCAACCAAGGGTCCGCGCATTTTGCAAGGGCCTGGTGAAGGGGCAGGGGTAGTTGACATTGGCGACGGCCAAGCAGTCGTTTTCAAGGCTGAAAGCCACAACCACCCAACTGCAGTTGAACCTTACCAAGGGGCAGCTACTGGCGTCGGCGGGATCCTCCGTGACGTCTTCAGCATGGGGGCGCGGCCAGTTGCAACTTTGGACTCCCTGCACTTTGGTGAATTAGATGACGCCCACACCCGCTGGCTCTTAAACGAAACTGTAGCCGGTATCGGCGGCTACGGCAACTGCATGGGCATTCCAACTGTCGGCGGTGAACTCACTTTTGACGACATCTACAAGGGCAACCCAGTCATGAACGCCATGAGCGTCGGCCTGTTGGACGTCAAGGACATGCAAAAGGGCCTGGCTCAAGGTGAAGGCAACGCCGTGATGTACGTCGGGGCTAAGACAGGCCGTGACGGGATCCACGGGGCAACCTTTGCTTCTCACTCATTTGACTCAGAACACGAAAGCCAACGTTCAGCCGTTCAAGTCGGCGACCCGTTTATGGAAAAGCTGCTGCTTGAAGCCTGCCTAGAATTGACCCAAAAGCACGCTGACTGGCTGGTCGGCATCCAGGACATGGGGGCAGCCGGGATCGTTTCCTCAAGTTCAGAAATGGCTTCAGAAGGCAAGTCCGGCATGGAACTGAACCTGGACCTGGTACCGCAAAGAGAAAGCGGGATGTCTGCTTACGAAATCATGCTGAGCGAATCCCAGGAAAGAATGCTGCTTTGCGTTAAGAAGGGCCACGAAGAAGACGTTAAGAAGATTTTTGACTTCTACGACCTTGACGCCGTTGTTATCGGCCGGATTACCAGCGGCCACAACTACGTTTTGCGCCACCACGGCGAAGTAGTCTGCGACATACCGGTAACCAGCCTGACTGAAGACGTTTTGGAAGAGCCAAGCGAAGAAAAGCAGCCGCAGCACATGATCGATGACGCGGCTAAGCCTGCCTGGGAACCAGAGATTACTGATTTGGCCAAGACTTTCAAGCAGATGCTGGCCCAGCCAACCATCGCTTCTAAGGAAATGTTCACCCAGACTTACGACTCCATGGTTAGAACCAGTACGGTTGTAGGGCCTGGTGAAGACAGCGGCGTTTTGCGGGTCCGCGGCACCCACAAGGGGATTGCCATGACCACTGACGGCAACGGTCGCTTCATCTACCTGGATCCGGAAATCGGGGGCAAGCGGGCCGTTGTTGAAGCTGCAAGCAACATCATCGCCAGCGGGGCAGAACCTCTGGCCATCACTGACTGCTTGAACTTCGGGAACCCGAACGAACCAGAAGTCTTCTGGGAACTTCACCACTCAGTCATGGGGATTGCCAAGGCCTGCGAAGTTCTGGAAACTCCAGTTGTTTCCGGGAACGTTTCCCTGTACAACGAAACTGACGACAAGTCCATCTACCCAACGCCAATGGTCGGCATGGTCGGTCTGGTCAAGAACCTGGACCACCTGGTCAGAGACAGCTTCCAGGAAGAGGGCGACGATCTTTACCTGGTTGGCCAAACCGGGGCAGACTACGCCGGTTCAGAACTGCAAAAGATGCTGACTGGGGAAATCTCCGGTTCTTTGAACGATTTGGACTTGGACCACATTAAGGGCTACCAAAACCGGCTCTTGGCCCAAATGGAAGCCGGCCACGTAGCCAGTGCCCACGACTTAAGCGAAGGCGGCCTGGCGGTCAGCCTGGCTGAAAGCAGCTTTGGCCACGGCATCGGGGCAGAAGTTGCCTGCGACTTGACCAGTGCTGAACTCTTCAGCGAAACTCCAGGCCGCTTCCTGGTCAGCGTGCCAAGCGAATACTCAGCTGAATTCGCTGCTGCTTTGGCCGGCGACGCGGTCAAGCTCGGCCAAACTGCTGGCGACAGCTTGAAGCTGACTTTGAAGGACCAAGCAGCTGACTTACCGGTAGCTGAATTGAAGCAAATTTGGGAGGAAGCCCTGCCATGCCTTATGAAATCAAAGGATTAAACGAAGAATGCGGCGTTTTCGGGATCTACAACGTTCCTGACGCGGCTAACGTGACCTACTTCGGTCTCCATGCCCTCCAGCACCGGGGCCAGCAGGGGGCCGGGATCGTGGCCAGTGACGGGCAGAAGCTCCGTCAGTTCCGGGACCGCGGTCTCTTGTCAGAAGTTTTCTCCAACCCAGCTGACCTGGACTTTTTAAAAGGAAACATGGCTATCGGCCACGTCCGTTACGGTACTGCCGGTTCAGATTCCCTGGCCAATGTCCAGCCCTTCCTTTTCCACTTCCAGGACGGGGAAATCGCTCTTTGCCACAATGGGAACTTGACCAACGCCCAGACTTTGAAAAAGCGCCTGGAAGATTCCGGGTCAGTCTTCCAGTCAAGCTCTGACACGGAAGTCCTGATCCACTTGATCCGGCGCAAGGTCCGCATGCCGTTTATTGAAGCCTTGAAGGCCAGCTTGAACGAGGTCAAGGGGGGCTTTGCCTTCCTCTTGATGACTAATGACACCCTTTATGCAGCCCTTGACCCTAACGGCTTCCGGCCGCTGGTTTTAGGCCGAATGGACAATGGCAGCTATGTCGTGGCCAGCGAATCCTGCGCCCTTGACGCGGTACACGCCAAGCTGGTCCGGGACGTGCAGCCAGGTGAGCTTATTATCATCAACAAAGACGGGATCAAGATCGACCATTATACGACTGAAACCCAGCTGGCTGTCTGCTCAATGGAATACATCTACTTTGCCCGGCCGGACTCCATCATCCACGGGGTCAACATCCACACCGCCAGAAAGCGGATGGGGATGCTGCTGGCCAAAGAACAGCCAGCTCCAGAAGATGCCGACATGGTCATTGGTGTGCCAAACTCCTCACTCTCAGCAGCGACTGGTTATGCTGAAGCAGCTGGATTGCCTTATGAAATGGGCTTGATCAAGAACCAGTACATTGCCCGGACTTTCATCCAGCCAACCCAGGCTCTGCGCGAGCAGGGGGTTAAAATGAAACTGGCTCCGGTCCGCGGGGTGGTCAGCGGCAAGAATATCGTAGTCGTTGACGACTCAATCGTCCGCGGGACGACTTCCCGGCAGATCGTGCAGATGCTGAAAGAAGCCGGCGCCAAGTCGGTGCACATGCGGATTGCTTCTCCGCCTTTCAAGTACCCGCACTTCTACGGGATCGACATTTCTGAAAGAAAAGACTTGATGGCGGCCAAATACAGCGTCAGCGACATGTGCAAGCTGATCGGGGCTGACAGCCTGGGCTTTTTAAGCATTCCAAGCCTGATCAAGGCGGTTGACATGCCAGATGCCGGCGACGCGCCAAATGGTGGTTTAACTGTAGCCTACTTTGACGGCAAGTACCCGACTCCTTTGTACGACTACGAAAACCAAATCAAGGAACCACTGGACGTTGAACCGGTCGAAGAAATTTTAAAGAAGCAAAACAGAGGTGAATGATCGTGAATCGCTATAAGGATGCAGGCGTTGACGTCAATGCCGGCTATGAATTGGTACGGCGGATCAAGGGGGCGGTAGCCTCAACCAAGCGGCCGGGTTACGTTGGCAATATCGGCGGCTTTGGCGGCCTGTTTGACCTTGATTCCCTGGGCTATGAGCACCCGGTCCTGGTTTCCGGGACTGATGGTGTCGGTACCAAGCTGATGATTGCCCAAAAGATGGACAAAAATGACACTGTCGGTATTGACGTCGTAGCCATGTGTGTCAACGATGTCCTGGCTCAAGGGGCAGAACCGCTTTTCTTCCTGGACTACATCGCCTGCGGGCACAACGATCCAGCCCTCCTGGCTTCAGTTGTCCAAGGCGTGGCTGAAGGCTGCAAGCAGGCAGGCGCCAGCTTGATCGGCGGGGAAACCGCGGAAATGCCAGACATGTACGCGCCAGATGAATATGACCTGGCCGGCTTTACGGTTGGGGTAGCGGAAAAAGACCGCCTTTTGTCAGTTGACACTCCACAAGCCGGGGACGTTCTCTTGGGCCTGGCTTCAAGCGGGGTTCACTCCAACGGCTTTTCACTGGTCCGCAAGATTCTCTTTAAGGACCATGACGTCAAGCTGACTGACACGCCAGCTGAATTAAAGGGCAAGAGCGTGGGTGAAAGCCTGCTGGCTCCGACCAGAATCTATATCAAGTCTGTCCTGCCTTTGATCAAGCAAGGCCTGGTCCACGGCGTGGCCCACATTACGGGGGGCGGCCTCATTGAAAACGTGCCGCGGATGTTTAATGACGGCCTGGTGGCAGAAATTACCGCTGGCAGCTGGGAAGTTCCAGATGTCTTCAACTACCTCAAGCAAGTTGGCAATTTGTCAGATGATGACTGCTGGCAGACCTTCAACATGGGCCTGGGGATGATTCTGGCAGTTCCAGCTGACAAGAAGGAAGAGGCCAAGCGGCTGCTTTTGGAAAGCGGCGAAAAGGTCTTTGAAGTTGGCCGCTTGAGCCAGAGAACTGACGGCGAAAAGATCATTATCAAATAGGTGGCAGCGATGAAAGTAGCAATTTTTGCATCCGGCAACGGAACCAACTATGAAGTTCTGGCCGAACATTTTCAAAAGGGCGACCTGCCCGGCGAACTTGCCCTGCTCTTTTGTGACCACCCGGACGCTCCGGTGATCAAGCGGGCAGAAAAATTCCACACCCCGGTAGTGACCTTTACGGTCAAGTCCTGCGGCGGCAAGCAAAAGTACGAAGAAAAGATCCTCCAGGTTCTGCAGGATTACCAGATCGACTTTATTGCCCTGGCTGGCTACATGCGGGTAATCGGGCCAACGATTTTGAACGAATATGAAGGCAGAATCGTCAACCTCCACCCGGCATATTTGCCGGCTTACCCCGGCCTGCACTCAATTGAACGGGCCTTTGCCGACCACCCGGCTGAAACTGGGGTAACGGTTCACTATATCGACTCTGGCCTGGACTCTGGTCCGGCTATTGCTCAAAAGCACGTGCCCATTTACGATGACGACACGGTTGATACTCTGGAAGCAAGAATTCACGAATGTGAACACCACCTGTATCCGGAAGCCTTAAGAAAAGCTTTGCTGAAATTTGAAGAGGAGAACAAATAAATGAAGCGTGCACTTGTAAGTGTTTCAGACAAGACCAACCTGGTTCCTTTTGTCAAGGGCCTGGTAGCCAATGATTATGAAATCGTGTCAACTGGCGGTACCAAGCGCGTTTTGGACGAAGCCGGCATCCCAACCATTTCAGTTGAGGACGTGACTGGCTTCCCGGAAATCCTTGACGGCCGGGTTAAGACCTTGAACCCCTACATCCACGGCGGCCTCCTGGCCCGGCGGGAATTGCCTGAGCACGTGGCAACCTTGAAGGAACACAAGATTACGCCAATCGACCTGGTTTGCGTTAACCTTTACCCATTCAAGCAAACCATTGAAAAGCCTGACGTGACCCTGGCCGAAGCCATTGAAAACATTGATATCGGCGGCCCAAGCATGGTGCGGTCAGCTTCTAAGAACTACCGTGATGTAACTATTGTCGTTGACCAGGCCGACTATGACCAGGTTTTGGCTGAAATTGAAAAAGACGGTTCTACCAGCTTGGAAACCCGGGCTAAGTTGGCGGCCAAGGCCTTCCGGCTGACTGCTTCATACGATGCCTTGATCTCCCAATACTTGACTGAAAAGGCCGTCGAAACTGCCCCGGAAAAGCTGACTTTGACTTACGATTTAAAGGAAGCCATGCGCTATGGGGAAAACAGCCACCAAAAGGCCTGGCTCTACGAAGATGCCCTGCCAAAGGCCTTCTCAGTTCTGCAGGCTGAACAATTAAACGGCAAGCAGCTGTCCTACAACAACATCAAAGACGCTGATGAAGCCTTGAGATGTGTCCGCGAATTCAGCAAGCCGACTGTCGTAGCCATGAAGCACATGAACCCATGCGGGATCGGCCAGGGCGAAACTTTGGAAGAAGCCTGGGACCGGGCATACGAAGCTGACCCTGTATCAATTTTTGGCGGGGTAATTGCCTTGAACCGGAAGGTTGACCTGGCAACCGCTGAAAAGATGCACAAGATCTTCCTGGAAATCATCATCGCGCCAGACTATGATGAAGATGCGTTGGCAGCTCTGAAGACCAAGAAGAAGAACCTGCGGATTCTCAAGCTGGACTTCAGCAAGAAGGATGAAGCAACCCGCAAGGAAACTGTTTCCGTTATGGGCGGTTTGCTGGTACAAGACCAAGACGTTCTGGACGAAGACTTTGCTGACTGGGAATGCGTAACTGAAGCTAAACCAACGCAAGAACAGCTGGAAACTCTCCTCTTTGCTTGGAAGGCCGTTAAGCACACCAAGTCCAACGCCATCGTTGTCGCTAACAACGAACGGACTCTGGGCGTTGGCGCCGGCCAGCCAAACCGGATCGATTCTGAAAAGATTGCCATCGACCACGCGGCAGAAGCCTTGGATGACCGGGCAGTCATTGCCAGCGATGCTTTCTTCCCATTCAGTGACTGCGTTGAATACGCCGGCAAGCACGGCATCAAGGCAATCGTGCAGCCAGGCGGGTCTGTCCGTGACCAGGAATCCATCGACATGGCCAACAAGTATGGCATTGCCATGGTCTTCACCGGCGTTCGTCACTTTAGACACTAAAAAGGCTGATAAAAATGAAAGACAAGCTAAAAATTTTGGTAGTCGGGTCTGGTGGCCGGGAATTCGCCGTCGCCCGCGCTTTGAAGAAGAGCCCGCACGTTGCTGAAGTCTTCTGTGCTCCGGGCAACTCCGGCATGGCCGCGATCGGCGTTAAAGCCACTGGCATTCCAGAAGATGATTTCAAGGCCTTGAAGGACTTTGCTATTAAGGAAGATATTGCCTGGACCTTTGTCGGGCCGGAAGATGCCTTAGTAGCCGGGATCGTTGACTACTTCCACGCTTTTGACTTAAAAGTCTTCGGTCCAAATGCCAGAGCAGCCCAACTGGAAGGGTCAAAAGACTATGCTCTGCAGTTCATGGAAAAATACCAGGTGCCGCACCCGCGCTACGAAACCTTCCAGACGGCGGAAGCCGCGATTAGTGCCGTGCCAGACTTTGGCCTGCCAGTCGTTTTGAAAGAAGACGGCCTGGCTGGCGGGAAAGGCGTGGTTATCGCTGAAGACCAGGAAACGGCAGAAAGTACTTTGACGGAAATGTTTGCCAAGGGCCAAAAGCAGGTTGTTCTTGAAGAATTCCTGGCTGGTCCTGAATACTCCGTCTTTGCCGTCATGCAAGGCGGCAAGTACCGTCTCCTGCCCCTGGCTCAAGACCACAAGCGGGCCTATGACGGCGATAAGGGGCCAAACACTGGCGGGATGGGGTCATACAGCCCGGTTCCGCAGTTGAGTCAAGCAGAATACCAAGAAATCGTTGACCAGTTGGTTGAGCCAACGGCCAAGGGCCTTCTTGCAGGCGGCTATGACTACCACGGCGTTTTGTACCTGGGCCTCATGATGACCAAGCAGGGGCCGAAGATGATCGAATACAACGTCCGTCTTGGCGACCCGGAAACGGAAGTTGTATTGCCACGCTTGAAGAGCGACTTTGCTGAACTGGTTGATGCAAACGTAAATGACGAGGAAATGCCAGCCGTTGAAGAAAAGGATGAGGCAGTCCTTGGCGTCATTTTGGCCGCTGAAGGCTATCCGAAAAAGCCGCTTAAGGGGCAAAAACTGGGCCAATTGCCAGCAGAAGAGGGCATTTACGTTGACTATGCCAACGTAACCGGCCCAGCTGACGATTTGGCTGGCAGCGGCGGCCGGATCTTGATGGTTCGGGCAGAAGCTGCTGACTTAAAAGAAGCGCAAGAGCACGTTTATGCCTACCTGGCCAAGCTGGATATCCCGCAGACTTTCTACCGGCGCGATATCGGCTACCGGGCAACCGGCAAGAAGTTTTAAAGTTAGAAAAAGGAGCCACCCGCTCCTTTTTCTTTTTGCCTAAAAACAAAAATTAAACAAAAATGATAAATGAGCTTGACATTAAGACAAAAGTTAAATAAAATAAAAGCAACTTAAAATTAAAAGGAGCTGAGAATTATGAAATGTCAAATGTGTCAACAAATGAATAATGCCATGCTGTTCTCAGCTGCCGTCATTACTCTCTTGCAAATTATGTAGAGCTCTGTGTGAGCTCTTCTTCGTCTGCATTTGTGAGTGAGCTCAATGATCCGGATTAAGAGTCTTCACTCACGAGATGAGTGAAGACCTTTTTAATTTAGGTTTAAGTGATAATCAAGAATCAGAAGTCTAATATATTTGATTGAAATGGGGAAACCGTCATGAAATTTAAGAAAGCTTTCGGCTTAGCAGCCGCAACTATGATGTCCGCCGCAGCCCTGACCGGTTGTGCAACCGCCAAGACCAGCTCAACTGCCGGCAACAAGTCCAGTGACAACACGATCAGAATCGGGGTCAACCTGGAACTTTCCGGTTCAGTTGCCAGCTACGGCCAGCAAGAAAAGAAGGGGGTTGCTTTAGCTGCTCAAGAAATCAACAAGAAGGGCGTCAAGATCGGCGGCAAGACTTACAAGGTTAAGCTGTATATCAGCGATAACAAGTCATCCACTTCAACTGCCGCTTCTGTAGCTGCCCAAATGGCCAACAGCGACAAGATCGTTGCCCAAGTCGGCCCGGCAGCTACGGCTTACGCTACTGCTTCAATCGCCAACCTGACCAAAGCGGGCGTGCCAATGGTTGGTCCATCAGCAACCGCTGCTGAATTCACTCAAACCAAGAGCGGGCAGACGCAAAAGTACGCTTTCCGTGCTTGCTTCATCGACCCGTTCCAAGGCAAGAAGGCTGCTGACTTCATGTACAACACTTTAAAGAAGAAGAGCGTGGCCATCATGGCTGACAACTCAACTGACTACGGTACTGGTCTGACCAAGTCCTTCACTAAGGAATTCAAGAAGCTGGGCGGCAAGATCGTCACTACCCAATACTTCCAATCAGGTGACAAGGACTTCAACTCAACCCTGACTACCATTAAGGGCAAGAAGCCAGAAGCAATCTACCTGCCAGGCTACTACACTGAAATCGGTCTGGTCCTCAAGCAGGCCCGGGAAATGGGCTTAAACGTTCCAGTTGTTGGTGCTGACGGCATGGGCTCACCAAAGCTTGCCC
Source organism: Lactobacillus sp. WILCCON 0059 (assembly GCF_057197985.1). NCBI lineage: Bacteria > Bacillati > Bacillota > Bacilli > Lactobacillales > Lactobacillaceae > Lactobacillus > Lactobacillus sp. WILCCON 0059. The sequence continues at coordinate 1,538,526 of NZ_JBUBHN010000001.1, read as the reverse complement.
AAATCGCCGGCAACAAGAACGCAACCAACGTTTACTACACTACCCACTTCTCAACCAAGTCCAAGGAACCAGAAGTTGTTAAGTTCCTGAAGGCTTACAAGGCTAAGTACGGTGAAGAACCGGCAACCTTCAGCTCCCTGGCTTACGACTCAGTTTACATGATCGTCGACGCTGCCAAGAACGAAGGCGAAGTATCTTCAAGCGCTATCCAAAAGGGCCTGGCAAACCTGAAGAACTTCAAGGGCGTAACTGGGAACATCACTATGGACTCCAAGCACAACCCGCAAAAGTCAGTCGTTGTTGAACAAATGACCAACGGCAAGGTATCAAAGGCTTACACGGTTAAGTAATTAATTTTGGATTTGATAATTTAGCCGGTAATGCCACAGGCAAGTCAAGGAGGTTTTAAACTTGCAAACATTTTTCCAGCAATTGATAAATGGGCTCTCCCTCGGCAGCATTTATGCTTTGCTGGCTTTGGGATACATGATCGTTTACGGGATCTCAAAGCTGCTTAACTTCGCTCACGGGGACGTCTACATGCTAGGTGCTTACTGGGGTTACTACACGATCAACTACCTGCACTTTGGCTTTATCACCGCCTTGATCACGGCTATGATTGTCTGTGGCTTGGCCGGCGTGATTATTGAAGCAGTTGCCTACCGGCCGCTGAGAAACGCGCCCCGAGTTGCTGCTTTGATTACGGCCATTGGTGTTTCATTCTTCCTTGAAAACGGGATGTCCTACCTGGTAACTTCAGACACGCGGAATTTCCCTCAGGTCATCAAGCGGAAGACTTTTGACCTGGGCGGGGTAACGATTTCCAACATTCAGCTGATCATCCTGGTTACTACTTTAGTTTTGATGCTGGGTTTGATGTACATCATCAACTACACCAAGACCGGCCGGGCCATGCGGTCAGTTTCAACTGACTACGACGCAGCCAGCTTGATGGGGATCAACATCAACCATACTGTTTCTATTACTTTCGCCCTGGGCAGCGCCCTGGCTGGGGCAGCCGGCGTTCTGATCGGCTTGTACTACAACTCAATTGACCCACTGATGGGGATGACGCCAGGGATCAAGGCCTTCGTTGCCGCCGTGCTCGGCGGGATCGGGTCCATCCCAGGGGCAGCTGTCGGCGGCTTCTTGATCGGTCTTTTGGAAACGGCCGTCCAGGCCATGGGCTTCTCAGCCTTCAGAGATGCGGCCGTCTACATCGTTTTGATTGTTATCCTGCTTGTCCTGCCGGGCGGTCTGTTTGGCAAGAAGCAAGTTGAAAAGGTTTAGGAGGAAGAAGTCAGATGAAGAAAAACTGGAAATACAATCTTTGCTGGCTGATCCTCATGGTGGCAGGTTTTTACCTGATCAACACCTTGATGCTGACCGGCGTGATCAATACCTTCATTGAAAACATGCTGGTAACGATTGGGATCAACATCATTCTGGCGGTCGGGTTGAACCTGGTCATCGGCTTTTCTGGTCAATTCTCATTGGGTCACGCGGGCTTCATGGCCCTGGGGGCATACGCCACCGGGATCATGACCCAGACGATGAACTCGGCAGGCGGCTTTTACCTGTCGATTCTGGTCGGGGTGGTTCTCGCGATTGTTGTTGCCCTCTTGGTCGGCATTCCGACCCTGCGTCTGCACGGCGACTACTTCGCCATCGCGACGATGGGGGCAGCGGAAATTATCAGAATCGTGATCAACAACATGAAGATCACCAACGGGGCAGCTGGTCTGTTTAACATTCCTCAGTTTGCGACCTGGGACGTGGTTTACATCTTTGTCTGCTTGACCACGATCGTGACTGTCAACTTTATTCACAGCCGGGACGGCCGGGCGGTTATTTCCATCCGGGAAAACGAAATCGCGGCTGAAGCCATGGGGGTCAACACGACTAAGTGGAAATTGTCAGCCTTCGTTTTAGGGGCAGCAACAGCTGCTATCGCGGGTTCCCTGTACGCTTCATACCTGCAGACAATCGTTCCGTCCAGCTTCGGGATCATGGAATCAATCAACATTTTGATCTTCGTGGTTCTTGGCGGTCTGGGCAGCATCACCGGGACCTTCGTGGCCACTACCCTCTTGGGTGTTTTGGACGCGGCTCTGCAAAGCCTGGGCGTTTTGCGGATGGTCTTCTACGCGGTAGCTTTGATCATCATCATGATCTTCAAGCCAGGCGGTTTGTTTGGCAAGTGGGAATTTTCTTTCAAGCGCCTTTTGACTAAAAAGCAAGACGGCGACATGAAAGAAGCCGGAAAAGAAAGCAAGTAGTGAGGAGGAACTGAAATGACAGAAGCTTTAAGCGCGGACCACATCACCAAAGTCTTTGGCGGTTTGACCGCGGTCGACGATGTTTCTCTGCACGTGGGCGAAAAAGAACTGGTTGCCTTGATCGGGCCTAACGGGGCCGGGAAGACTACCTTCTTCAACTGCCTGACCGGGGTGGCGCCAGCCACCACTGGTACGGTCAAAATCGGTGGCCAAGAAGTTAAGAAAAATACCAAGGCCTACAAGGTAGCGCAGATGGGTATTTCCAGAACTTTCCAGAACATCCGCCTCTTCAGCCAGTTGTCCGTTTTGGAAAACGTGCTGATTGCCTTGACCAACCATTACAAGGAAAATTTCTTGACCGCGGTTCTCCGGCTTCCAGCTTACTATAAGACTGAAGATGCCATGGAAGAGCGGGCCAAGGAATTGCTGAAGGACTTTGACCTGCAGGATGTCATGTACTTCCCTGCTGGCAGTCTCCCATATGGGACCCAGCGGAAGGTTGAAATCGTCCGGGCTCTGGCAACTGACCCAAAGATCATCTGCCTGGATGAACCAGCTGCCGGGATGAACCCGGAAGAAACGGCTGATTTGACCAGACTGATCAAGCGCCTGCAGACTGAATACGGGATTGCCGTCCTCTTGATCGAGCACGACATGTCCCTGGTCATGAACCTGGCGGAAAGAATCTATGTTTTGGCTGAAGGCAAGCTGCTGGCAACGGGGACGCCAAGTGAAATTCAAAACAACGAAGCCGTAATTAACGCATACCTCGGAGGTGGAGCAGATGCCTAAAGAAATTTTAAAAGTCGACCACCTCTCAGTCAATTACGGGGCGATCAAGGCCGTCCGCGACGTCAGTTTTGACATCAAGGAAGGCGAAATCGTGACCTTGATCGGGGCCAACGGTGCCGGCAAGTCGACTATTTTGAAGACGATCTCTGGCCTCTTGAAGCCGGCTAACGGTGATATTGTCTTCCTGGGCCAGTCCTTGTCCAAGCTGACCGCGCCAAAGATTGTGGCTGCCGGGATTTCCCAGGTGCCAGAAGGCCGGCGGATTTTCGCCGGGATGACGGTTAAGGAAAACCTGCAGCTGGGCGCTTACCTCAGAAAGGACAAAGATGGGGTGGAAAAGGACATGGAAGCCATGTTCAAGCGTTTCCCGATCTTGAAGGAAAGGCAAAAGCAGGATGCCGCCACTCTTTCCGGTGGTGAACAGCAGATGCTGGCCATGGCCCGGGCCTTGATGGCGCGGCCAAAGCTGCTCTTGCTGGATGAACCTTCCATGGGTTTGGCGCCAATCTACATTCAAGAAATTTTTGACATTATTAAAAGTATCAACAAGGAAGGCATGACTGTTCTCTTGATCGAGCAAAACGCCCGGCAAGCCCTCAGCATTGCCAACCGGGGCTACGTTTTGGCTTCAGGCGAAGTCAAGATGACCGGCAGCGGGCAGGACCTGCTCAGTGACCCGGCCGTGCAAAAGGCCTACCTTGGCGGCTAATAAATCTGACCTCTGAAATTAGGATCCTAATTTCGGAGGTTATTTTTTCTTCAATTTTCGTTTCTATGAAAAGCCTGCTCCTTCGGGTATAATTAAGCTTAGATTAAAGAAAAGTTCTGATGATGAGATTAGACTTAATACAAAAAGGAGGAAAAAGATGGCGGGATTTAACACGCGGCTGGTTCACCAGCCAAGGCAAGACGACAATCAAACAGGAGCCGTGGCCGTGCCGGTTTACAAGGCGACCACTTTTGCCTATCCAAAGATCGGGGCGGAAGTAAAGTATGACTATTCCCGGTCGGGCAATCCAACCAGAAATGCCGTTGAAGAGCAGCTGGCCAGCTTAGAGGGCGGCGACCGGGCCTTTGTTTTTGCCAGTGGGATGGCGGCGATTCACGCGGCTTTGGCGATTTTTGAAGCAGGTGACCATATCGTCATCGGTGATCAGATCTATGGGGGCACCTTCCGGATTGTCTACCAGTACTTCAAAGACCGGGGCTTGGATTTCACGGCGGTTGACACCAGGGATTTGGCGGCAGTGGAAAAAGCGATCCAGCCTAATACCAAGGCAATCTACTTTGAGCCGGTGACCAATCCGCTCTTGCAGGTGACCCCGGTTGAGGGAATTGCCAAATTAGCTCATGAGCACGGCATTCTGGCCATTACCGACAACACTTTCCTCAGTCCTTATCTTTTGCGGCCGCTTGAATACGGGGCAGACCTGGTCGTGCACAGCGCGACCAAGTACCTGGCCGGCCACTCCGACGTTAGTGCCGGGGCCGTGATTGCCAAGGGAGCAGAGCTGGCAAAGCGGGTTTACTTTGTGCAAAATGCCATCGGCGGGATTTTGTCGCCGGAAGATTCCAATGAGCTGGCCCGGGGAATCAAGACCTTGTCACTGCGCTTAGACCGGCAGATGGAAAATGTCCTGGCCATTATTGCCTTTTTGAAAAAGCAAGCTGGAATCGACAAGATCTACTATCCAGGTGATCCAGACTTAGCTGGTTATGAGGAGCTGCGTAAAGAAGCCAAGGGGGCTGGCGGTGTCTTCTCCTGTGAACTGGACGACGAAGCTTATGACCCGGTAGCTTTTGTCAATAGTTTGCAGCTTTTCAGCCTGGCTGTAAGTTTGGGCGCGGTTGAGAGCCTGGTCGAACTGCCAAGCAAGATGAGCCATGCTGAATTGTCAGAAGAAGAGCAGCTGGCTGCCGGAATCAAGCCAGGACTGATCCGCTTCGCCGTGGGCATTGAGGACGCGGATGACTTGATCGCCGACATTGCCCAGGCCCTGGCAAAGGCTAAAAGATAACGGATTTGAGGAAATGGAGAAAAAAGATGACAGAAAAAGATACCCGGTCTTTTGAGACCATCGTGGCGGAAGCTGGCAGCATTAAAGACGGAGCTAATCCGGTTGCCCAGCCCCTATACTTGTCGGCCTGTTACCGGCACCCGGACTTGGACCAGGCGGTCAACTTTGACCGCTTGCAGGGCTTCACTTATTCCCGGGTGGAGACCCCCAACCGGAAAACAGTGGAAGAAACCCTGGCCAAACTGGAAGAAGGATGCCAAGCTTTCGCGGTAGCCAGCGGGATGGCAGCTGTTCAGCTGGTCTTGAGCGTTTTGAAGACCGGGGATGAAGTAGTCAGCTTAGACGACCTTTACGGGGGCGACTTCCGCTACTTCCGCCACCTGGCAGACCACTTCCAGATCAAGTTCAAGCTCTGGAACGGGGAAGCTCTGGACTCATTAAAGGAACTTTTGACGCCAAAGACGAAGCTGGTCTGGCTGGAAACTCCGTCAAACCCGATGATGAAGAGCGTGGACATCCAGGCCGTGGCAGATGCCGTTCATGACTATAATCCAGACATCCTGGTGGCTGTTGACAATACTTTTTACACGCCATATTACCAAAAGCCCTTGACCCAAGGGGCAGACGTGGTTATTCACTCAGCTACCAAGTACCTGGGGGGCCATAACGACATCTTAGGCGGGATCGTGGTGGTCAAGGATCCGGTCTTGGCCGACTTTTACTTCCAATACACGATCACGGTTGGCGATACCATGTCGGCTTTTGACAGCTGGCTTTTGACCAGAAGCTTGAAGACTCTTCCTTTAAGAATGCAGCAGCACACGGCCAGCGCGAAAAAAATTGTTTCCTTCTTGGAGCAGGCGCCGCACGTGGAAAAAGTCCTCTACCCGGGCAAGGCGGGGATGATCTCCTTTTATTTGGACAGCGACGAAGAAGTCGACCGAGTTCTGAGGAGCGTCAAGCTGATTACTTTCGCGGAAAGCCTGGGCGGGGTAGAAAGCCTCTTGACCATTCCTTACTACCAGACCCATGACGACGTTGAAGAAGACCAGCGCCTGCGGCTGGGGATTACGCCGCGGCTTTTGCGGCTCTCAGTTGGCCTGGAAAACGCGGATGACTTGATTGCTGACCTGACCCAAGCCTTAGGGGAATAAAAGAAATAAAAAACAAGTTCCGGAAGTCGGAACTTGTTTTTGCTATTTCCAGGTCTGCTCATAGACCTCTTCTTTAAAGCCGCAGGTTAAGTGCTGGTCATCAACGACCAGGGGGCGCTTGATCAGCTTGCCGTCTTTAGACAAGAGGTCAGCTGCTTCTTCCAGAGTCATGTCCGGCAACTTGTCTTTCAGGCCCATTTGCCGGTAGTGCTGGCCGCTGGTATTGAAAAAGTAGCGCAGGCCGCGGTCTTGGTACTTGGTCAGCCAGGACAAGAGCAGGTCTTTTTCAGGCGGAGTCTCCACCAGGTCCTGGAAGTCATAGCTGATGCCGTTGTCGTCAAACCACTTCTGGGCTTTGCGGGAAGTGGAGCAGCGCTTGTATCCATAGAATTTTGGCATATTTTTCCCTCGATTTCTTCCTTACAAATTATCTCTTTTGAGTTTAACGCAAAAAATCTGGCAAAAACAGGAATTTGCCTGGCAAAAGACTTGAGCAAGGCGGGCAAAGCGTGCTATACTAACAGAGTTGCAATTTGAGTGATACCTCGATTCTGCAACCGCGCAGATAAGGTTGACAAGCCTGCTTTGGGCAGCACCTTTGATGGCGAGTCTAAGTAATTTTATACGGAGGTGTACTAATGTACGCAGTTATTAAGACCGGTGGCAAGCAATACAAGGTTGCCGAAGGCGAAAGTATCTTCGTTGAAAAGCTTGACGTACAAGCTGGCGAAGAAGTTGTTTTTGACCAAGTTATCCTGGTAGCTAATGGTGACGACGTTAAGGTTGGTACTCCATTAGTTGAAGGTGCTAAGGTAGTTGCCAGTGTTGACAAGCAAGGCAAGGAAAAGAAGGTTGTAACTTTCAAGTACAAGCCAAAGAAGCACTCACATTCTAAGTACGGTCACCGTCAACCTTACACCAAGGTTACTGTTAAGAGCATCGAAGCTTAGTAAGAGGTGAACACTATGATGATGAACATTCTTTCAAACGCAAAGTTACTCGCCCACCACAAGGGTGGTGGTTCAACTGCCAACGGTCGTAACTCAGCTGGTCGTCGTTTGGGCGCAAAGCGTGCCGACGGTCAAGAAGTACACGCTGGCTCAATCATCTACCGTCAACGTGGTACTAAGATCCACCCAGGCAAGAACGTTGGCCGCGGTGGCGACGACACTTTGTTCGCATTGACTAACGGTGTTGTTAAGTTCGAACGTCTTGGCAAGTACAAGAAGCAAGTTTCTGTTTTGCCAGTAGAAGACGCTGAATAATCAAGCCGGCAAAGGAGCAGACAGCCCAGCTGCCTGCTTTTTTCTTGCCCTTTTTCAAGGGAAAGCATGTTTAAGCCCTTGATCTTTTGTATAATAAAAGCATCATGAACAAAAGCTTAAAAGCTGCAGAAAAGGATGGTGCTTATGAGCAAAAACAATGAATTGTTAAGTCTGCTGACCAGACGGATCAAGGAAACTGCTGACTTGATCAAGGACAAAGACGCGGATGCTTTGCTGGTTTTCAACCGGGCAAACTACCGCTACTTGACCAACTTTACAGGTGAAGAAGCCCAGCTGATCATTACCAAAAACGGCGACCGGGTACTTCTGTCAGACTCCCGTTTTGCCCCGCAAATCGAAGCCCAGGCTGTGGGTGAATTGAAGGTGGTCATGAAGCATGGACGTGAAGCTGCTGAAATCGCGGCAGAAGTCAAGAAACTGGGGGTCAAGAAGCTCTTAGTCGAAGCAGAATTCGTTTCTGCTTATGAATATGACGCGATCAAGGCCCAGCTGCCAGATGTTGAGATGGTCATGGCTGCTGAAATCGTGGAACGGGTCCGCAATGTCAAGGATGACCTGGAACTGGCTACTCTCAAGAAGGCGGTTGAAATTTCGGAAAGAGCATTTGAAGAAGTTCTGCCAATGCTCAAGCCGGGCGCTAAGGAAAGAGACGTGGGCGCCAAGCTCGACTACCTCTTCAAGTTATACGGCGGCGACGGCCCGGGCTATGACTCAATCATCGCTTCCGGTCCGCGGTCTTCCTGGGCTCACGGGGTGGCCAGCGACCGCTTGATGCAAGAGCATGAACTGGTCGTAATTGACGCGGCCGCCTCATACAACGGCTACACCGCCGACATTACCAGAACTTACGCTTTGGGCAGCGTGGAAGACGAACTGGAAAAGATCTACAAGATCGTTTTGGAAGCCCAAAAGCGGGGGATTGCTGCCGCCGTTGTCGGGGCAACTGGCAAGGATGTTGACCAGGCAGCCCGGGGCTACATCAATGACGCTGGTTACGGGCAATACTTCGGTCACGGGATTGGCCACGGGATCGGCCTGGAAATCCACGAAATGTGCCAGCCGGAATTTTTGTTCAGCCAGACGACCCTGGAAAATGGAATCGTGCACACGGTTGAACCAGGCATCTACCTGCCGCAAGGCGGGGTCCGGATCGAAGATGATATTTTGGTTAACGGCGACACGCCGGAAGTTTTGTCAACTTTGCCAAAGGACGAACTCATTCACCTGTAAGATTATTTTTATGGTAAAATTTAGTGTTTATTGGTACAATTTAAGATGTAGAAATGGGGGATTTACCAGATGACAATGATTTCTGTTAACGAATTCAAGAACGGCCTCACGATCGAATACAACAACGACTTGTGGCGTATCGTTGAATTCCAGCACGTTAAGCCAGGTAAGGGTAGTGCCTTCGTTCGTTCAAAGCTGAAGAGCTTGCGGACCGGCGCTGTTCAAGAATACACCTTCCGTTCAACTGCCAAGGTTGAAACGGCCGACATTCAAACCCGGCAAATGCAATACCTTTACAACGACGGTTCAAGCTATGTCTTCATGGACACGGCAACTTACGAGCAATTGGAAGTGCCGAACGCCCAGATTGACCAGGAAGCCAAGTACCTGAAGGAAAACATGATTGTGAACATTATTTCTCACAATGGTGAAACCTTGGGTCTGGACCTGCCAAACACGGTTGACCTGGAAGTCGTTGAAACCGAACCAGGCATCCGCGGCGATACCTCATCAGGTGGTGGTAAGCCAGCTACGATGGAAACCGGTTTGGTTGTCACCGTGCCATTCTTTATTAACGTTGGTGACGTGCTGACGATCAACACTAGTGACGGTTCATACGTATCACGTTCTAAGTAGTAGTTTTCGAGGTGGAAAAATGGCTGATAATTCAACAATCGTTTTAAGCGGCAATGATGAGGGCGATCAAATCAAGATCGACCTGCAAGTACTCGAAGTCATTCTGGGCATTTCTGCTCAGAAGGTCGACGGCGTTGCCGGGATGCGCGGTGGCTTGAAGTCAGGCTTGAGCCGTGTCTTTGGCCGCGAGGATCGGGGCAAGGGAGTTGCCGTCTCTGTTGATGAAGACGGCGAACTGACGGCTGACGTTTACGTATATCTCAAGTACGGCGTCAACGTGCCAGCTGTTGCGGGCAAGATTCAAGAAGCTTTGAAGCAGCAGCTGACTCAGATGACGGATATGAATTTGAAGTCAATTGATGTTCATGTCGTTGGTCTCGTCTTCCCTGAAGATGAAAAGAACTTTGAAGATGCTGATCAACCATTATTCCCCGATCAAGAAGAAGATAAGTAATGAATCAACACGATAGTCGAAGAATTGCACTGCAAGCCATTTATCTGTACAACCAGGATCCCAGCTTGACGGCCAGTGAATTGGAAGATAATGTCAAGTCTGCTTTGGACTTGGATACTTTGCCGGCCTACAGCAAGGAACTGGTCAGCGGCGTGATCGACAAGCAGGCTGAACTGCGTGACAAGCTTTCCGCTAACTTGAAGCAAGGCTGGCGCTTGGAGCGGTTGAGCAAGACCAGCTTGGCGATTTTGGAAGTAGCCCTGTACGAAATGCTGTACAGCCCGGTTATTGAAGACCGGTCAGCCATCAACGAGGCTTTGAATTTGTGTGACGAGTTTGATGACCCGAAGTCAAAGGCCTTCATCAATGGCATATTGGCAAACTTTGTGCAAGAATAATCTTTAAGCCGGCGTTTTGCCGGCTTTTTTTCTTAAGGAGGCAATTTTGGGAGAAATTTTGGACGGGAAGAAGCTGGCCCGGGAATTAGGCGAAAAGTTAGGCAGCGAAGTGGCTTCCTTAAAAGAACACGGAGTCAGCCCTAAACTCTGCGTAATCAATATTGGTGATGACCCGGCCAGCAAGGTCTATGTCGCCTCCAAGAAACGGAAGGCTGAGAAACTGGGGATCAAGCAGCTGGTCTACCAATTGCCGGCTGATGAAAGTGAAGAAGATGTATTAAAGCTGATCGACAGCTTGAATGCCGACCCGGAAGTTTCCAGCTTGATGGTCCAATTGCCGGTTCCCCCGCAGATCAATGCTGACCGGGTAATCGAAAGAATCGATCCAGAAAAGGACGTTGACTGCTTGACTCCGGCTAATATCGGCCGCCTTTGGCAGGGCAAGCACTTTGTTGAACCAGCCACGGCTGCCGGCATTATTGCCCTCTTAGACCACTACCAAATTGACTTGACTGGCAAAAACGCCGTGATCGTCGGCCGGTCAAATATTGTTGGCAAACCTCTGGCCGCCTTGATGCTGGAAAGAAATGCTTCTGTTTCAATCCTGCACTCCCGCAGCCGGAACCTGGCTGACTTGACTAAGCGGGCCGATATCTTGGTCTGCGCGGTTGGCAAGGCGGAAATGATCAAGGCTGACATGGTCAAAGAAGGTGCCGTGGTGATCGATGTGGGCATCAACCGGGTAGACGGCCGCCTGGTCGGCGACGTTGATTTTGATTCCGTTAAAGAAAAGGCCAGCTGGATCACGCCAGTGCCCGGCGGGGTTGGTCCATTGACGGTAGAGTTTTTAATGGAAGAAGTCATTAAATTGACAAGGAGACAGCATGGACTCGATTAAGGGGACTGAAGAAAAGTACTTGACTGTCAGTGAATTAAATTGGTATGTCAAGCAGAAGTTTGACCGAGATCCCTACCTTCATCAAATTTTTCTCCAAGGGGAATTGTCGAATTTCCGCTTCCGCAGAGGTGGTCACCAGTACTTTTCTTTAAAAGACGACAAGTCTAAAATCAATGTGGTAATGTTCCGCGGTGATTTTGAGAAAGTCAAGTTTGAGCCTGAAGAAGGGATGAAGGTCTACGTGACCGGCCGCCTGTCAACTTATGAGGCCCAGGGCAGCTACCAGTTTTATGCCAAAAGCATGGAACCAGCCGGCTTGGGGGCCTTGTTTGAGCGCTTCAAGCAGCTGCAGGAGAAACTGGCTAAAGAAGGCCTTTTTGCCCAAGAGCACAAGCGGCCTCTGCCCCTTTTTCCAGATAAGATCGCGGTTGTGACTTCAGCCTCTGGGGCAGTCATCCACGACATCATGGTAACGGCTAACCGCCGCTTCCCGCACGCTGAAATCGACCTTTTCCCGGCCCAGGTGCAGGGAGAGGGCGCGGCCGGCAGCCTGGTTTCCGCCATGCAGCAGATTCAAGTCCGGGCAGATGAATATGACGTGCTCATTATCGGCCGGGGTGGCGGGTCGTTAGAAGACCTGTGGCCTTTTAACGAAGAAGAAGTGGTCCGGCAGGTTTACGCCATGAAAATGCCGGTGATTTCCTCAGTTGGCCACGAAACAGACACGACTCTTTGCGACCTGGCCGCCGATTGCCGGGCAGCTACGCCAACAGCAGCCGCTGAAATGGCGACGCCGGATCTGACCCGGGTCCTGGCTGAGATCGGCCAGCTGCAGACCAGGCTTTTGACTGATATCCGGGCCGTTATTCAGGTCCGGGCCCAGGCTTTGGCCCAGCTGGAAAATTCTTTTATCATGAAAGAACCCCAGCGCCTCTATGAGCAGAAAATGCAGCAGGTCGACCAATTGTCCCAGCAGCTGAACCGGATGATGGAAGTTATTGTCAAAGACCAAAGCCAAAAGCTCAGCCTTTTGACCCAGCGCCTTCAGCACCAGGCTCCAGACCGGCGGATCAAGCAGCTCAAGCAGGAAAATAATTACCTGGCCAAGAGCCTGGAGCTGGGGATCAAGCGGATTCTGGAGCAAAAGCAGGCCGCCTGCCGGCAGGCCGTCCAGCAGCTGGACGACTATAGTCCTTTAAAGACCCTGGCCCGGGGCTACAGCTACACGACTGACGCAAGCGGCACCGTGGTCAAGTCAGTTCAGCAATTGTCGCCAGGCGACCAGGTTCGCCTGCACTTAAAGGATGGCCAGGCGATCGGCCGGATTGAAGAAATTAAGGAAGAAAAAAATGACTGAAAAGAACAATTTTGAAAGTCAGCTCAAGGAGCTGCAGGAAATCGTTGGTCAGCTGGAAAATGGCCAGTTGTCATTAGAAGAATCATTGGCCCAGTTCCAAACTGGGGTCAAGCTGAGCCGGGAATTGAAGCAGGAATTGACCAAGGCGGAGAACACCGTGGCCAAGTTGATTGAATCAGATGGCAGCGAGAAGGAACTTGACCCAACTGATGCCTCAGCGCCAAAGGAATAAGATCATGACAACTTTTAAAGAATTTCAAGCTAAGTACACGCCGATAGTCAATGATTTTTTAAAGGGGCAACTGCCAAAGGAAAGCGATGACCCCCGCTTTGCCGAAATCATGGCTTATTCAGTCATGGCCGGGGGTAAGCGCCTGCGGCCCCTGCTTTTTTTGGCAACTTTGGACGCCTTGGGCATTGAAATCACGGAAAAAGAAATCCAGGCAGCCTGCGGCATTGAACTGATCCATACCTATTCTTTGATCCACGATGACCTGCCGGCCATGGACAATGACGACTACCGGCGGGGGAAATTGACCAGCCACAAGAAGTGGGGCGAGGCTGAAGCTATCTTGGCTGGGGATGGCCTTCAGCCCTTAGGCATCCAGTGGATCGCCCAGGCTGAACACAACTGGAAGCTGGTCGAGATCATCACTGAAGCAGTGGGTCCTAAGGGGATGGTGGCTGGCCAATACTTGGATATCGACACCACTAACAATGAAGACAGCAGCGAAGAAGTAATTGACCATATGGAATGGCTGAAGACCGGCTGCTTGATTTTGGCCAGCGTCCAGATGGCCACGGCTTTAGCCGCTTGCCCAGACCAGCAGGCACAAAAGTACCTGGCCTTTGCCAAGCACTTTGGCCGCTCTTACCAGCTCTATGATGACCTGGTAGATATCGTTGAAAGCCAGGAAGAAGCGGGCAAGGCGACCCATAAGGATCAAGAAGTTGGCAAGAACAACAGCTTGACCATGCTGGGGGCTGAAGCAACTAGACAGGAGCTCAAGCAGCTGATTGAAATGGGCAAGGCTGATCTGGCCGGGGAAAAGGCAGAAGTTTTGCTGGGCTTTTTGGATTTGTATCAGAAGGTGCTTTAATGGCAAGTAAAGAACGCGCGGACGTATTATTGGCCGCCAAGGGAATTTTTAACTCCAGAACCCAGGCGCAAAGAGCCATCATGGCGGGGCTGGTGACTGACCATAACCACCAGCGGATCGACAAGGCCGGGGAGAAGTTTCCGGTTGACGAAGAATTTTTCATTAAAAAAGACAAGCTAAAGTATGTTTCCCGGGGCGGCTTCAAATTAGAAAAGGCAGTCAAGGTCTGGAATATTGACTTAAAAGACAAGATCTGCCTGGATATTGGGGCTTCAACTGGCGGCTTTACCGACGTGGCCCTGCAAAACGGGGCCAAGCTGGTCTATGCCTTGGACGTGGGCTACAATCAACTGGCCTGGCAGCTTCGGGATGACCCCCGGGTGGTGGTGATGGAGCGGCAGAACTTCCGCTACTCGGTTCCAGCCGACTTTACCGAAGGCCTGCCGGACTTTGCCATGACGGACGTGTCCTTTATTTCCCTGGACTTGATCATGCCGCCGATGTATGAAATCTTGAAAGACCAAGGGGATGCCGTCTGCTTGATCAAGCCCCAGTTTGAGGCAGGTCCGGAAAATGTCGGCAAGCACGGGATCGTCCGCGACCATGCCGTCCACCAGGCCGTGATTGAGCACACCATGGCCCAGGCCCTGGAAATCGGCTTTTCCATTTTGGGTGTTGACTATTCGCCAATCAAAGGCGGCAAGGGGAATATTGAATTTTTGATTCACTTGAAAAAGGATCAGGCAAATCCAGGACAGAATCTCTGGTCCGGCTCAGTCAGCGAGCTGGTTGACCGGGCTGCCCAGGGTCTGTAGAAAGGATGCTGTGGGACGCTTATGCTTGTGGAATTGGATATCCAAAATTTTGCCATCATTAAGAGTCTGAAAATCAAGTTTCAGCCGCAAATGACAGTCTTGATCGGGGAAACCGGGGCCGGCAAGTCCATCTTGATCGATGCACTCTCCCTTTTGCTAGGCCACCGAGCCCAAAAAGAAATGGTCAGATCTGGCCAGAGCAAGGCAGTCGTGACCGGCCTTTTTACCCTGCAAGACGATGAAATGCGGGAAGTTGAGCAGATTGCGGCCGACTACGGCCTGCCGATGGACGGCGATGACTTGATCATCAGCCGGGAGATCTCCAGCAAGGGCCGCAACGTCATCCGAATCAACGGGCAACTGACCACCATCACTGCTTTGGCAAAAATTGGCGAGTACCTCGTCGACATCCATGGCCAAAATGACCAGCAGATGCTGATGGACCAAAGCCGGCAGATTGACCTGGTTGATGAATACGCGGGCAAGGACTTTAAGCCCCTTTTAGCCAAGTACCAAGCTGAATACCAGTCCTGGCTGGCCCTCAACCAGCGCCTGGAGCACTTGCGCCGCGACAGCCGGGAACTGGCCCAGCGCCAGGACATTCTTCAGTTCCAGGTCGAAGAACTCACCCAGGCAGATCTGACGGATGAACATGAAGACCAGGATTTGGAAGATGAGTTCAACAAGCTGAACAACTACCAAAAGATTGCCGAATCCGCCAACTTCATGATCCAGCTTTTTGACGACGACGAGCACGGCTTGACCAGCCTGCTTGGGGATGCCCAGGGGACGGCGGAAGACTTAGCTGACCTGGATAAGGACTTCAAGAACGTGGCCCAGTCCATTACTGACGGGGTATATTCACTGAGCGATGCCCGTTCAGAACTCGGCGACATCATGGACAGCCTGGAATTTGACGAAGAGCGCTATCAGTATGTGCAAAACCGCCTGGACCTCTTAAACAACTTGAAGAAGAAGTATGGTCCAAGCCTGGCTGACGTCTTTGATTTTTATGAAAAAGTCTCCCAGGAACTCAGCCAGTTTGAAACTGGCGGCCTTGACGAGGAAGAACTGGTCAAGCAGATTGCAGCCGTTGAGGAAAAAATGTCAGTCCTGGCTAGCGACCTCCACCAGGCCAGAGAAGCTACAGCCTTGAAGCTGGAAGAAGCGATCAAGCATGAACTGGCCGATCTGTACATGGATAAGGCCCGCTTCTCCATCCGCTTCGCCAAGACCGACACTTTCACGGCTAAGGGGACAGACGACTTGGCCTTCTACATCGCGCCAAACCCAGGCGAGGAATTGATGCCGCTAGTTAAGATCGTTTCTGGCGGGGAACAGTCCCGGCTGATTCTGGCCTTGAAGGCTATCTTCTCCCGGGTTGAGCCGGTCGGCACCATGGTCTTTGACGAAATTGACACCGGGGTTTCCGGGCGGGTGGCAGCGGCTATCGGCAAGAAGATGCACGCGATTGCCGGCCAAAAGCAGGTTATTGCCATCACTCACTCTCCGCAGGTAGCGGCCAGTGCCGATCACCGCTTCGCTATCGCCAAGACCGTTGCAGAAGGCGAGACCTTTACCCAGGTCAAGGAGCTTGATGAAGACAGCAGCGTCAAGATGATCGCCCAGATGATGGCCGGTGCCAATGTCAGTGAGGCAGCTGAGCAAAACGCTGCCGACTTGATTGCCAGCCAGCAACAAGATTAAAAAACAGCTAGAAAAAATAAGCAAAAAATTACTCTCTTGCCAAAAGACAAGAGAGCTTTTTGCATGCTAATGGGAAGAAAACGTAATTTTCACTTTATCCACAGGTAAAAATTATTGACAATGGATAATCGTTATTTTAATATGATTTTAAAGAAACTTCCAGAAAAAGTGATGTGTTTCTGGAAACAATGTAAAATCTGCAAGAAAGAGAGGACGAAAAAATGAGATCCATAAAAAATAAAGCGCCGCTGGCTTTGGCGGCCCTGTCAATGGTTATGCTGACTGCCTGTGGTAAATCCAGCAGTCAAGGCAGCAAGAAGCAGGAATTCTCTTGGTCAGCTTCAGCTGAAATTTCGACCATCGACATGTCCAAGGCCAGCGATACCGTCAGCTTCGACCAGCTCAGAAACACGATGGAAGGCTTGTACCGGACTGGCAAAAATGGCAAGCTGATGCCAGGCTTAGCCACCAGCAGCACCGTTTCCAAGGACGGCAAGACCTATACTTTTACCCTGCGCAAGTCCAAGTGGAGCGACGGCAGTCCGGTCACAGCCAAGGACTTTGTCTATTCCTGGCGAAGAACGGTCGATCCCAAGACGGCTTCAGAATATGCCTACTTGTTTGAGGGCATCAAGAATGCCACGGCCATTACTGCCGGCAAAAAGCCTTTATCCAGCCTAGGTATTAAGGCAGAAGGCGACTACAAGCTGGTCGTGACTTTGGACCGGCGGATTCCATACTTCAAGAATTTGATGGCCTTCGCCCTCTTCTTCCCGCAAGCGGAAAAGGCGGTCAAGAAGTACGGGTCAAACTACGGGACAGCTTCAAAGTACATGCTTTATAACGGCCCATATGTCCAAAAGGGCTGGACGGGTTCCAACCTCTCCTGGAAGATGGTCAAGAACAAGTACTACTGGGACAAGAAGAATGTCAAGATCCAGCAGATTGACTGGAGCGTGCAGAAGACGCCGTCAACTGCCTACAACCTCTACCAGTCAAACAAGCTGGACGCCCTCAGCCTGGACTCTTCCCAGACCAAGCAATTGTCTAAAAAGCCTGGCTTCCAGCTGATCAACAACGGTGGGACGGCCTATCTGCAATACAACCTGCAAAATGACAAGAACCTGGCCAACATCAACATCCGCCGGGCAATCTCTATGGCGATTGACCGCTCTGGTCTCTGCAGCACTTTAGGCGGCAACAACCAGCCAGCCAAGACCTTTACGGCCAAGGGCGTAATGTATGTCGGTGACAGTGAATACACCAGCGGCGTTGCCAAGAGCTCAGAAGCTTACAACAAGTACAGCAAAACTGAAGCCAAGAAGCTCTTTAATAAGGGCCTGGCAGAACTGGGCAAGTCATCCATCACGATTTCCATCATGGCTGATGACACTGATTCCGGCAAGAAGACGGTTGAAGCCCTGCAGAGCGAATTAACTCAGACTCTGGGCAAGATCAAGGTTGAAACCACGACCGTGCCGTTTAAGACCCGGATGGCCCGCCGGGAAGAAGGGAAGTTCGACGTCATGGTTTCCACCTGGATCGCCGACTTCAACGACGCTATTTCCTTCCTGGACCTCCTGACCAGCAACAACAGCAGAAACTACGGCAAGTGGTCTAACAGCGAATACGACCGCTTGATCGCTGATTCCAAGACGACCGGCGACAGCAGCCAGCGGGTAAGCGACTTGCAAAAAGCCGAAGCTATCTTACTTGAGGATGAAGGGATCACCCCAATCTACTACATCTCAACTGCTTACTTGATCAGACCGGAAATCAAGAACGTCTATAACGACAACCTTGGCGGCTGGCAGTTCAAGTACGCCAGCGTAAAGTAACGAAAGATAAACAAGAACATAAGTGCAAAAAGAGTCTGGAGAAAACAGACCCTTTTTTGCTTTAAGGCAGCTCAACTGTTAAAATGTCATTAATGTCAAGTAGGTAAAAAATCTTGTTGTCGGCGTCACGGAAAACGAAGCGGCTGGGTGAAATCCGCTTAGTTATCTTGCCGACTCGCCAGCTGCCATCATTTAAGGTGACCAGAAGATACTGCCTCTTCAAGAAGGCCAGCTGCAGCTTGGCTAAGTTAACGGCCAGGCTGTCGCCGCGGAGGGTGAGCCGGTCTTCGTCATAGGCAAAGAGATAATGAAAGGCCTTCTTGAGGGGCTGGGCGGCTTGTCTGGCAAAAGTTTGAAATTGGGACATGATGAAGACTCCTTTAAGTAAATAATTTTCGAACGCCTGTTTGTAAACATATTATACGAACGAATATTCGGAAAAGCAAGCCCCTTTTTTAAAAAAGCTTTTTTCGGCCTTAAGACTTGATCAGAAGGCGCTTATGGTCCAAAATAGAATTACTAGTCAAAAAAAGGAGCTATCATGGCAGATAAAGGATTACTGTTGGTTTTGTCCGGCCCGTCCGGGGTTGGCAAGGGAACCGTCAAAAGCGCAATTGTTGAACACAAGGTCTTTCCCTTCGAATACTCAGTCTCAATGACTACCCGCAAGCCCCGTGAAGGCGAAGTGAACGGGAAAGACTACTACTTCGTGACCAGAGAAGAATTCAAGCAGGCCATCGCTGACAACCAGCTGCTGGAATACAACGAATACGTTGGCAACCTTTACGGCACCCCTTTGGGTCCGGTCAAGGAAATGCTGGCTGCCGGCAAGGACGTTCTGCTGGAAATCGATGTCAACGGGGCCAGAACGGTTCGCCAACAAATGCCAGATGGCGTCTTTATTTTCTTGACGCCGCCTGACCTGCACACCTTAAGAGACCGGCTGGAACACCGGGGCACTGAATCCGAAGACGTGATCCGGGGCAGAATTGCCCAAGCGCGCAAGGAAATTCTGGTGATGCAGGACTATGACTACGCGGTAGTCAACGACACTGTTGCTAACGCCGTCAACCACATTAAAGCAATCGTTGACGCTGAACACGTCAGCGTCAAGCGCGTGATCGACGATTATCGGAAAATGGTTAAGGAGGACTAAGATGAGAATTACCTATCCATCAATTGACAAGCTGTTAGATGAAATCGATTCAAGATACTCACTGTCAGTTCTGGCTGCCAAGCGGGCTCACGAATTGGAAGCCGGCAAGCCGGGCGCTTTGGACAACTACCACAACTTGAAGCCAGTCGGCCAAGCATTGGAAGAAATTGCTGCCGGCAAGGTAACGATTGACGTTGAACCTCACGGTGAAGCCGAAGAATAATCCTTGAAGAGGAGCGGACCTGAAGCCCGCTCCTTTTTTAGCGTTAAGAAAGGGGTGAAAGACTTGATCGCAGAAGTTATCGTCGATGTGGCCGCCCATCAGACCGACCGCATTTTTGAATACCATATCCCTGATGGCCTGGAAGCTGAAGTTGGCAGCCGGGTGGTAGTACCTTTTGGCCGCCGCAAGGTCCAGGGCTTTGTCGTTGCCGTGAAAAAAAGCAGTGACTTTACCGGCCAATTAAAGGACCTGCTTTTAGTGGTCGATGAAATGCCACCTTTGACTCCCGAGCTGGTTGCCTTGTCCAGCGACTTAGCCCAGCAGATTTTTGCCTACCGGATCAGCATCTTGAAAACCATGCTGCCGGGCGTCATGCGGGCCAATTACCGGAAAATCCTCCTGCCAAACAGCCAGCGGGCAGAGCAGCTGCCCCTTTTTGCCGGGGATCCGGTAGATTTGGCTAAGCTGGAAGAGCCGCGCTTGATCAAGCTGGTCAAGCAGCTCCTTGACAAGGGGGAGGCCAGGATTGAATACCTGGTTGAAAACAAGGCTAAAAAGAAGCTGGTTTCGGTCTACTATCCTCTGTTAACTGCCCTTGATTACCAGGAGATTTTTGCCAAAAGCCGGAAGACGGCCAGCCAGCAAAGGAAATTGCTGGTCGATTTGGCCGAGAACATGGCTGACTATCCAAAAAGCCGGGAGCAGTTGACCGGCCTGGGCATCAGTTCAGCTACTTTGAAAACGGCTGTCAGCAAAAAATGGCTGCAGGAAAAAGAGCAGGAAAAATACCGGCGGCCAACCATGCCGGTTGCGCCCAGCCGCCCCCTGGACTTAAATGACGAGCAGGCCGCGGCCTTAAGCCGGGTCAGCCAGGACATCAAGGGACGGGTCAGCCAGACCTTTCTTTTGGAAGGGGTGACCGGTTCCGGGAAAACTGAAGTCTACCTGCAGGCGATCAGCCAGGCTTTAGCCTTGGGCAGGACAGCCTTGATGCTGGTGCCGGAAATTTCCTTGACCCCCCAGATGGTCAAGCAGGTTCAGGCCCGCTTTGGCCAGCAGGTGGCGGTTTTGCACTCGGCCTTGTCGGAAGGGGAGCGCTATGATGAATGGCGCAGGATCCGCCGGGGCCAGGCCCAGGTGGTCGTGGGTGCCAGAAGTGCGGTTTTTGCCCCCTTGGACAATCTGGGCTTGATTATTATCGATGAGGAGCATGAAGGCTCCTATAAGCAGGACAATAATCCCCGCTACCACGCTCGGGACGTGGCGATTTGGCGGTCCCGCTACCACCACTGCCCCTTGATTTTGGGTAGCGCGACTCCGTCTTTGGCCAGCCGGGCCCGGGCCCAAAAGGGCGTCTACCAGCTTTTGCGCTTAAAAAAGCGGGCCAAGAGCCAGCCCCTGCCGCGAGTTGACTTGCTTGACTTAAAGCACGTGCAGTTTGCCGGCAGCCAGTTTGACATCTCTTGTCCTTTGGCTGAGGCGATTCAAAAGCGGCTGGAGAAAAAAGAACAGGTAATTCTGCTTTTAAACCGGCGGGGCTTCGCCAACTTCATGCTCTGCCGCAATTGCGGCTTTGTTTTGAAGTGCCCCAACTGCGACTTGTCCTTGACCATGCACAAGGATACCTGGACCATGCAATGCCACTACTGCGGCTACCAAGAAGCTGTTCCGGAAATTTGTCCTAACTGCCGGGACCGGCAGATCCGCTTTTTAGGGACGGGGACGCAGAAGGTGCAAGAAGAGCTGACTGAGCTTTTTCCTCAAGCCAAAATTCTCCGCATGGACGTCGACACGACCCGGAGAAAGGGCAGCTATGACAAGATTTTGACCAGTTTTGGCCAGGGAGAAGCCGATATCTTGCTGGGCACGCAGATGATTGCCAAGGGACTGGACTTCCCCAACGTGACTTTGGTTGGGGTGATCAATGCCGACACTGGTTTATGGCTGCCCGACTACAATGCTTCTGAGCGGACTTTTGAATTACTCACGCAAGTTGCTGGCCGGGCCGGGCGGGCTGATAAGGAAGGGCAGGTCATGATCCAGACTTATAATCCAGACCACTATGCCATCCGCCTGGCCCAAAAGCAGGACTATGAGCTTTTTTATGCCAAAGAAATGCAGGTCCGCCATGCCGGCGACTACCCGCCTTACTTTTACACGGTCTTAATCTCCGTTTCGGCCAAAAATGAGCAAAACGCGGCCAGGGAGGCTTTTAAAATCAAGCGCCAATTGCAAAGAGAGTTGCGGGCGCCAACCATTATCCTTGGTCCGGCTCCGGCAACAATCAGCCGCTTAAAGAGCCAGTATTATTACCAAATACTGGTAAAATATAAAAGAGAAAAACACTTAAATGAGCTCTTGCACCAGATCCAGGACCAGGCCCAGGAAGTGAAAAAGTACGGCCTGACTGTTGAGATCGATTCAGAGCCAGAGAGAATTATGTAAAGGAACAATAAACGTGAATTCAGTAATCTTTTTAGGGACGCCGCAATTCGGCGCTACAGTTTTGGAAGGCCTGATCAAGGCCGGTTATAATATTTTGGCCGTGGTAACCCAGCCAGACAAGAAGGTTGGCCGCAAGCAGAAGGTTGTCTTTTCTCCGGTTAAGGAAGTGGCTTTGGCCAACAACTTGCCCCTTTATCAGCCAGTCCGTCTGTCTAAGTCAGCTGAACTTGATGAATTGCTGCAGCTTGAAGCAGATTTCATCATCACTGCTGCCTTTGGCCAGTTTTTGCCGACAAAATTTCTAAAGTCAGCTAAAATCGCGGCCGTCAACGTGCACGGGTCCCTTTTGCCGAAATACCGGGGCGGGGCACCGATCCAGTATGCAGTCAGAAACGGGGATGCCGAAACCGGGGTGACCATCATGGAAATGGTCAAGGAAATGGACGCCGGCGACATGTACGCCCAGGCCAGCCTGCCGATCAGACCAGATGAAACCAGCGGTGAAGTTTTCGCGGAACTGGCTCCTCTTGGCCGGGACCTGCTTTTGGAAACTCTGCCAAAGATTGCTAGTGGCGAAATTGTCAAAAAGCCGCAAGATCCAAGCCAGGTAGTCTTTTCTCCAACCATCAGCAAGGCTGAGGAGAGAATTTCCTTGAAACTGACGGCCAAGGAGGCCAAGGACTTGATCCGGGCCCTCAACCCGGACCCCGGCGCCTACCTGGTCATTAAGGGCCAGCGCTTAAAGGTTTGGAAGGCGGAAGTAGCTGATGACAATACCAGTCTGCCAGCTGGCCACCTCTTGACCAACCAGGGCCGCTTTGCCATCAGCTTTGCCGGCAACACGGTCTTGAACCTGCTTGAAGTCCAGCCAAATGGCAAGAAGGCCATGGCCATCAAGGACTTTTTGAACGGGCAGGGGAAGAAGTTTGCAGCAGGAGAAAAGATCGTAGATGAAGACTAACGCCCGCACCGTGGCCCTGGACACCTTGATGAAGGTTATCAACCAGGGCTCATATTCAAACATCAGCTTAAACCACGCTCTGAAAGCGGCGAAGCTGCCGGCCGAAGAGAGCCGGCTGGCTACCAACTTGGTCTATGGAACCATCCAATACCAGCTTTACCTGGAATACCAGCTTAAGGACCTGGTCAAGGCCCGGCTGAGAGAGCCGTATATCAAGCCACTATTATTGATGTCGGCCTACCAGATCTTCTTTTTGGACAAGGTACCGGACCGGGCAGTCTTAGACGAAGCCAACAAACTGGCCAAGGCCTATGGCCGGCCTAAGTCCAGCGGCTACCGCCTGGTCAACGGGATCTTGCGCTCGCTATTGCGGCGGGGGGAAGTCCTGCCTGAAAAAGACGCGCCAGACTATCTCAGCGTGAAGTGCAGCATGCCACTTTGGCTGAGTGACTATTTCGTGGCCAACTGGGGCAAGAGCCGGGCGGAAAAAATCATGGCCAGCTTCAACAGCAAGGCCAAAAACGAAATCCGGATTTCTGCTTTGGCTGATGAAAAAAGAGTCGTCCGGGACCTGGACCGGGCACATTTTGCTCCTAAGGAGTCGCCTTTAGCCAGCCGCAGCTATGCCTTAAGCCGGGGCGGAATCGTTTTGACCGACTTTTTCAAAGATGGTGAAGTTACGGTGCAAGACGAAGCAGCCAGCCTGGTGGCAGAAGCCTTTGACTTTAAGGGAAACGAACAGGCCCTTGATGCCTGCAGCGCCCCGGGCGGCAAGACCATCCAAATAGCTGAACAAGTGCCAGAAGGACAAGTTACGGCCCTGGATATCCATGAAAAGAAATTGCGCCTGGTCAAGGAAAATGCCGCCAGAATGCGGGTTGCTGATCGGGTCAAGGTCAAAGCTTTGGACGCGCGGAAGGCAAGGGAGTATTTTTCCGGGCAAGAATTTGATAAGATATTGATAGACGCACCATGTTCCGGTCTGGGACTGCTGCGCCGCAAGCCGGAAATCCGCTATACGAAAACGGCGGAAGACATCAGCCATTTGGCTGAGATCCAACTGGATATTTTGAATGAAGTAGCCGGCTTGCTGAAAAAGGGCGGGGAGTTAGTCTACTCCACCTGCTCAATCTCTGTAGAAGAAAACGAAGAAAACGTGCGGAAATTTTTAGCCGCGCATCCAGATTTTGCATTGAAACCATTTGAAACGGTCAAGATCTCAGCTCCCAAAGGGATGCTGAAGATCCTGCCCGACAGCTATAACAGTGATGGATTTTTCATTGCCAAGTTTACGACAAGGGGTTAGTACTTGTGATTAAAACGGCATTTGCTTCAAGCATTGGTAGAGTTAGAGAGAGCAATCAAGACTTCGTGCAGATTTTTCAAAATCGCGTTGGGGTAACCATGGCCATCGTCTGCGATGGGATGGGAGGCCACCAGGGCGGCGACGTGGCATCCACGATGGCGGTCAGCCACCTGGGCCACAACTTCGCCAATACCGACCTGCACGACAAGAATCTGGCCAGAAAGTGGCTGGACGTCCAGCTGCGCTCAGAAAACGAAACGATTCTGAAGGCCGCAGACCGCTTCCCTGATTTGAATGGGATGGGGACGACGATTGTCCTGGCAATTTTCTTTGACCAGGAAGTCTTGATTGCCCACTTGGGCGACTCCCGGGCCTACAGCTACTCTGAAGGGAATTTCCGCCAAATCACCGAAGACCACTCCTTAGTCAACGAACTGGTCAAGATGGGGCAGATCACCAAAGAACAGGCGAAGACCCACCCTCAGAAAAATATCATCACTCAAGCCTTAGGCGTTTCAAGCACTATTGATCCGGAATATAATGAACTTGAAATGAAGACTGACGACGTGTTCCTTCTCTGTACTGACGGCTTGACCAATTCCCTATCGGATCCTTTGATTCAACAGGTTTTGGCAACCAAGGGCCTGAACCTGCAGGAGAGGTGCAACAAGTTGGTCAATGAAGCCAATCGCCTGGGCGGCGGCGACAATATCACCGTTTGCCTGGCCGTAAATGAGGAGGATGGCGCGAGTGATCAATAAAGGTTATTTGCTTGGAGACCGCTACCGGATCGTCGACACCCTGGGTGAAGGCGGGATGGCCAACGTCTACCTGGCTGATGACATAATTTTAAAGAGACAGGTCGCCGTTAAAATTATTCGCCTTGACTTGCAGAAGGACTCCCAGGTTCTGGCCCGATTTCAAAGAGAAGCTCTGGCCACCAGTGAACTGAGCCACCCAAATATTGTTTCTGTTTTTGACGTGGGGACCGACCATGGCTTGCCATATATGGTCATGGAATACGTGAAAGGACCCGACTTAAAGGACTATATCCGGGAAAACAGCCCGATTCCCCTGCCGCAGGTCATCAAAATCATGGATCAGATTTTGTCAGCGATGGAACTGGCCCACAAGCACAACGTGATTCACCGCGACTTGAAGCCGCAGAATATTTTGATGGATGAAAAAGGCAACATCAAAATTGCCGACTTCGGCATCGCGGTTGCCTTGAACCAAAGCGCGATCACCCAGACCAATTCGGTCCTGGGTTCGGTGCACTACATGTCTCCTGAACAGACCCGGGGCGGGATGGTCACCAAACAGTCTGACATCTATTCTTTGGGGATCATCCTGTATGAGGCCTTGACCGGCCATGTGCCTTTTAACGGGGAAACGCCGGTAGCGATTGCCCTCAAGCATGCGGAAGACGATATTCCGTCCCTCAGAAAGCAAAACAAGGCCATTCCCCAGGCCTTGGAAAACGTTGTTTTAAAGGCGACGGCCAAGGACCCGCGGGACCGGTATGCTTCCGTGGCTGAAATGAAGGCTGATCTGGACACCAGTCTGGATCCGAGCCGGGCAGGTGAAGCCATTTACCGGCCAAGCCACGGCAACAATGATGAAACCAAAATTCTGCCAGCCTTGAACGGCAAGGTCATGCAGGCTGAGAAGGCCAAAGAAGGCAAGGCTGAAGAGCCAAAGAAGCGGTCTTTATGGGCCAATATCAAGAAATATAAGTGGTGGTGGATCGGGTCATTATTCCCGGTCTTTGCCATTCTGCTTTTTATGTTTTTGGCAGTTGGCCACAACAATGTCCGGGTTCCGGACGTCGTGAACATGACGGAAAAGGCAGCCAAGACCTCTTTGAAGAGTGCCGGTCTGGCGGTAGGGGCTGTGAAGCGGACCTACTCCAGCGAGGTCAAGAAGGGCAAGGTGATTTCGACCACGCCGGAGGCCAACAGCCCCGTTGACAAGGGGCGGAAGGTCAGCCTGCTGGTCTCCAAGGGGCCAAACTTGACCAAGGTACCAGATGTAGAGGGCCTTTATTTGTCGACCGCCAAAAAGAAGCTGAAGAAACTGGGCTTCAAGGTCAAGAGCCGGGAGGCACCGTCTAATGAGTACCTGCCAGGTTTGATCATCTCCCAGAGCGTCAAGGCTGGCCGTAAGGTAGATGCTTCTAAGACAACGATCACTTTGGTGGTGGCCGTGGCGTTGGAAGACCAGCCCAAGCCCTCCAGCTCCTCCAGCAGCAAGACCACTTTTAAACTGGAAGATTTGACGGGCAAGAGCTTGGAGAATGCCGAGTCTTACGCTAAGAGCAAGAAGTTGAACCTCAAGGTTGTGAAGGATTACTCTGACAGCGTGGACAGCGGCGACGTGATTTCGACGGATCCGGCAGCCGGCAGTGAAGTCGCTGAAGGGGACAGCTTGACGGTTACGGTTTCTAAGGGTGCAGAAAAGAAAGAGGTCAAGAAGACCTACACGGTTGACTACCAGGCAGATGAGAGTTCATCAAGCTCTAGTGAATCAAGTGACGAATCCAGTGAGTCCAGCTCTAGCTCTTCCTCAAGCCAGGGCAACCATGTCCGGATTTATATCCAGGACGATGACCACAGTCTTGGCAATATTTACCGGGACCAGTACATCACCAAGGATACGGACTTCACGATCACTTTTTCTGTTACTAAGGGTGACGGCAAGATCAAGATTGTGCGTGATGATCAAACCGTTGTTGATGAGACGGTTTCAGCAGATGACAGTGAAAGCGGGAATTAAATGGCAGAAATAGTACAAGGGACGGTTGTTTCTCTGATCGCCGGCTACTACGACGTGCAGACGCCGGCAGGAGTCGTGCGGACCAGGGCCCGGGGCGTTTTCCGCAAGAACCGGGAGAAGCCCCAGGTCGGCGACAGCGTGCAGGTCAAGCTGGATGAACAGGGCTTGGCTTATTTGGTGAAAATTCTGCCCCGGAAGAACCGGATCGGCCGGCCGGCGGTCGCTAATGTCGACCACGTGCTTTTGGTCATTTCGGCAGTGGAACCGGATTTCTCCACCGCTCTTTTGGACCGCTTCCTGGTCTTTTTTGCCTGGCAGGGGGTAGAGGTAACGATCTACCTGTCAAAGAGCGACCTGCTGGAGAAAGACCGGCTGACAGAAATAGAAAGCCAGCTGGCATACTATCAAAAGATTGGCTACCGGGTTTATCTGGACAGGGAAAATCTGGCAAGCGACTTGCCAAAGCAGATCATGGAAAGCAAGATCTGGACTCTGGCTGGCCAGTCAGGGGCCGGGAAGTCGACCCTGCTGAACTTTATCAAGGAAGACGCGGGGCAGGCGACGGGCGCGATCTCGACCAGCTTGAACCGAGGAAAACATACAACTAGAACGGTTACCCTTTTTAAATTAGGGGAAGGCTTTTTGGCAGATACCCCAGGCTTTTCGGCAATTGATTTGACGCCGATCAAGCTGAATGAACTGTGTACGTATTTCAAGGAATTTAAAGCCTTGAGTCCGGGATGCAAGTTCCGGGGCTGCCAACACCTGCATGAGCCGAAGTGCGCGGTCAAAGACCAGCTGGCTTTAGGTGAAATCGCGGCTTTCCGTTATGACGATTATCTGGCCATGCGGACGGAAATTGAGGAAGGCCGGATGCCGGAGTATTTGAAGTGATGAGATAAGACAGGATAGGGTGTTTTGTGATGGATGCTGCAGTATTGCTTGGCGGGCCAAAGGAAGAATGGCCGGCTGATTTAAAAGATCAGCTGAAGCAGGCGCAAGAAAGTGGCGACCTTTTGATCGGGGTTGACCGGGGAGCGCTTCTTTTGCTGGAATTAGGCTTTAAGCCGGATTTGGCGATCGGGGACTTTGACTCACTGAAGGCTGATGAACTGGCCTGGGTAGAAGGGACGGTTGCGGATATCCGCTATTCTGTGCCAAAGAAAGACTGGACCGATTCTGAGCTGATGCTGGGAATTGCTTTTGGCGATTATAAGATTGACCAGCTGAAGGTTTACGGGGCTACTGGCGGCAGGCTGGACCACGCGGCGATCAATGCTTTTGGCATTTTGAACCCGGACCTGCGCAAGTATGCCAACCAGTTGACCTTGATTGACAAGCAGAATATGATTTTTTACCGGCAAGCTGGCAGCTATGAAATTCAGAAGCAGGACTATACCTACTTTGGGGTAAGTTGCTTAATGCCGGTAGAAAATTTGACGATTGAGGGAGCCTTGTATGACCTGGCGCCTTATAGTGGCGACTACCTGCGTTCCTTCACGTCTAATGAGTTTTTGCCGGATAAGGATAGCTGCCGGTTATCCTTGAAGAAGGGCTTAGTAGCGGTCGTTTATTCTAAAGACTTGAACCGTTATGAGCAAGCTTGATTTGCACAAGATAATATAATTAAGATAATAAAAAAGTCTCGCTGAAAAGCGGGACTTTTTTGCTTACCACCCTTTTTAAAAAATTAGATTTCAATATTTACATTCTAATTTTTTAGTAGTATTATTTTAAGCATATTTAACAATCTTACTAAAATATTTACGAGGAGGAGAAAAATGACGTTAAAATATGCCAGCAAGTGGAAACTGCTGGTCTTTGCGGTCTTCGCTGCCGCCAAGGCAATGCAGGCGGTTTTTATCGCTTATGTCTTCCAAGAATTTATTAATTTTGCCGGACATCCTAAGGGGAGTTTATTACAATTAACTGTTAAAGCAGTCGTGGGTATTGTCCTTTTTGCTTGCCTGGCCCTAATCTACCAAATTATGCAGGCAAATATCATCAAGGATGTCAACTTGAAAATCAAGGAGCAGGCAACAGAATATCTCTTGTATTCAGATAATGCTGATCCAAAACTTGACTTGTCCTTTATGACCAATGACTTGAAGCAGGTCGAAAGTCACCGGGTGGAAGCTGAGCTGGATATTGTTTTTAATGGTTTGCAGTTTATAGCGGCATTTGCGGCGGCTCTGCTGTCTTCCTGGGCTCTGTCCTTGATCTTCCTGGTCGCATCCCTGGCACCTGGTCTACTGCAAAATATTTTCGGGCCAAAAATCGAAGCTGCTTCTTCTGCCTGGGAAGAGGAGAACAGCAAATATACTGAGGCAATGACGGATACCATCAATTTTGCTACTTTTGCCAGACTTTATGACGCTGAAGACAGCATTTTTTCCAGAATGCTCCACTACAGCCAGAAAATGGAAGCGGCCCTGGCCAAGATGAAGCGGACAGAAATGGTGACGGGTGAAGTCATCACGGCTTTCGCCTATGTCTGCAGCATGATCATTCCTTTTAGCCTGGGCATCTACTTTGTAACCCAAGGGCAGATCACTTTGGGGACCTTTATGATGATCTCCCAGCTGGCCAACAACTTTATCAATCCGATTGTCGGCATCTTTTCATCTGTCAATGAAATTAAAACCAGCAATCCGATCTGGAAAAAGTATACTGCAGTGGCAGGTTTTACAGCAAAAGAAAGTGCTGCAGACCGGGATGAGTTTAAGGAGCTTTCTTTAGACGATGCAAGTGTGCAAAGAGGAGACCGGAAGCTTTTGAATGATCTTGATTTAACTGTTAAAAATGGTGAAAAAGTATTGCTGGAAGCACCATCTGGCTGGGGGAAGTCAACTTTGCTTAACGTCCTTGTTGGCCGGATCGAGCTGGCAGATGGGGACTACGAGATCAACGGAAAAGACGCGAATGGCGATTGGAGCAGGGATCACGAGTACTTCTCCTTTGTCCAGCAGAAACCTTATATTCTCGATGATACTATCGAATACAACGTTTCCTTAGGCAGAGAAGTCAGCCGGGAAGACCTGCTGGCAGTTTGCCAAAAAGCCGGTTTGACCAGCCTGGTTGAAGAAAAGGGCTTAGATTACCAAGTTGGCAAAGAAGGCAAAAATCTCTCTGGCGGCCAGGGCCAGCGGCTGGAAATTGCCAGAGCTCTCTTGGCCAAGCGGCCGGTTCTTCTGGCCGATGAAGCTACTTCAGCATTGGATCCTCGCCTCTCCAAGCAGATTCACCAGACAATTCTGCAGAATTTCCCTGGCACCGTGATCGAGGTAGCCCACAAAATTTCAGATGAAGAAATAGCCATGTTTGACCGGGTGGTCAATTTGGCGGAGAAGTAAAAAAAACAGGCAGCTATTCAAGCTGCCTGTTTTTGCTGATGATTTTAGAGCAAAAATAAAACCCGGCAGATCGTTGATCTGACGGGCTCGTTTCGTCACTAGACACGGGTAACTTTACCAGACTTCAAAGTCTTGGTTGAAACCCAAACGCGCTTAGGCTTGCCGTTTACAAGAATGCGAACTTTTTGAAGGTTTGGCTTCCAAGAACGACGTGATGAGTTCAAAGCGTGTGAACGCGTGTTACCAAAAGTGGTCTTCTTACCGGTTACGAAATCTTTTGCCATGCTGCTAAACCCCCTTTACATGTCATGTCATACTATTAGACTTTACCATAAAGTTTGAGCTTTTTCAATTGTTATTTTGAAAAGTATTTTCTAGAAAATAAAGTCGTTAGGGTTAGCTTTTTATCTCGTTATGATAAAATAAGGGTGTATATTGGAAATAAGACGGAGGATAAACATGGCTGTTAAAATCAAGACAAAGTATGGTTTGATTGATATTTCAAACGGTGTAATTGCAACTGTTGTTGGTGGTGCAGCTACGTCTAACTATGGCGTTGTCGGTATGGCATCCAAGAATGCCATCAGAGACGGAGTCGACAGCATTTTAAGCCGGGCAAACTACAAGCGCGGCGTCGTTGTTAAGTCTGACGAAAATCAAGTAACTGTTGATGTCTATATTATTGTTGGCTACGGCTTGAAAATTTCTGAAGTAAGTCGTAATGTACAAGACAGTGTCAAATATAACTTAAGAAGCCAGCTGGGGATCGACACCAAGGCGGTCAACGTCGTTGTCCAAGGTGTAAAGGTTCTCGACGACTAGATAAGTGGAGGATTCAATATTGGTTTTAAGTGAAATTAGCAGTAAAGAATTTAGAGACATGGTGCGGATTGCCTCTCACCGGATGAGCAAGAACGTGCAATTCGTCAATGATCTAAATGTTTTCCCAGTTCCTGACGGCGACACTGGCACGAATATGAATCTCACGATGGAAAGCGGTGCTAAGGCCGTTTCCGAAAACGCAAGCAGCAGTGTCGGCGACTTGACTGAAAGCCTGGCCAAGGGGATGCTGATGGGCGCGCGCGGCAACAGTGGGGTTATCACTTCCCAGCTCTTCCGCGGCTTCTACAAGGCAACCCAGGGCAAGACCACTTTGAACGCCCAGGAATTGGCAAATGCCTTTAGCAATGGTGTAGCTACTGCCTACAAGGCTGTGATGAAGCCGGTTGAAGGGACCATCTTGACTGTGGCCCGGGTCGGCGCTCAAGCAGGTGCCAACAAGGCTAATGAAACCGATGATGTAGAAGAAGTAATGAAGGCCGTAGTTGAAGGCGCTAAGGAAGCTCTGAAGAGCACTCCTGACCTGCTGCCAGTTCTTAAGCAAGTCGGCGTGGTTGACTCCGGTGGTCAAGGTCTGGTCTTCATCTATGAAGGCTTCTTAGAAGGTCTCTTGGGCGAAAACTTCGATGACAAGTACGTTCCAGATGCCGACGACATGAACTCCTTGATCAACGCGACTCACCACCAGGCTGTGCAAGGGCAATTGGCAACTTCAGACATCACCAACGGCTACTGTACCGAAATCATGGTTGACCTTAAGGCTGACGTGCCAAACAAGAAGCCATTTGACCTGGAAGAATTCAGAAGCTATCTGTCAGAATTGGGTGACTCCCTCTTGGCAGTTTCTGACGGGGAAATCGCCAAGGTTCACGTGCACACTGAATACCCAGGCAAGGTCTTCCTTTACGGGTCACAATTTGGTCAATTAGGCAAGATCAAGATCGACAACATGCGGATTCAGCACGAAACGATCGTTGACAACGAACAAGAACAACAAGAGAGCGTTGACTTTGCAGTGATCGCGGTTGCTTCCGGCAACGGTGTCCGCAAGCTCTTTGAAAGCGAAGGGGTCAACCGAATCATCTCCGGCGGGCAAACCATGAACCCTTCAACCCAAGACATCATTGATGCCATCACCAAGTCCGGTGCAAAGCAAGCGATTATCCTGCCAAACAACGGCAACATCATCATGTCCGCTAAGCAGGCAGCTGAAGTTGCTGAAATTCCGGTCGGCATCGTGCCATCCAAGACCATCCAGCAAGGTTTGACCGCTATGCTGGCCTTCAACCCGGAAGCCAGCGTTGACGCGAACGTTGAAGCCATGAGTGATGAACTCGGTTCAGTCAAGTCAGGTGAAGTAACCCGAGCAACCCGTGACACTGAAATCAACGGGGTTGAAATCCACAAGGGCAACTTCATTGGTATCGTAGACGGCACGATCATGGTTGATGACGCTGACCCAATCAGCGCAACTGTAGCCATGACGGAAAAGATGCTGGACGAAGACTCTGAAATCGTGACTGTAATGTACGGCAGCGACGCTACTGAAGAAGAAGCCCAAGCAGTTGTTGACCGCCTGGAAGCAGCTCATGAAGATGATGACTGCGAATTCGAAATTCACGACGGTGGCCAGCCAGTTTACAACTTCTTGATTTCTGTAGAATAATGACTTTAAACGAAGCTATTTTCAGACCGGTGACGGCCTTGAAGGGGGTGGGAGCCAAGACGGCAGAGGCTTTGCAGTCGCTAGGCATTTACAGCATCTACGACTTGCTCTTCTACTTTCCCTACCGCTATGACGAACTGGAGAACCTTCCGCTGGACCAGCTGGAAGATGGGCAGAAGGTCATGCTGAAAGGGATTGTGGCAACCAATCCCTACCAGAATTACTTTGGCTACCACAAGAGCCGGGTCAGCTTCAAACTGCGAATTGATCATGATATTATCATGGTCAATTTTTTTAACCAGCCATGGCTGACCAAGCAGCTGAGCGTGGGCCAGGAAATTGCCGTCTATGGTAAATATGAGCTCAGAAAGCAGAGCCTGTCAGCCTATAAGCTCATCGCCAGCAAGCATGAAGATGACGGAATGGCACCCATTTATTCGGTCAACCGGCAGATCAAGCAAAAGAAGCTGCAGACCATGATAGACCTGGCGATCGCTGAAAGCATGGACGAGATGGGCAATGCCGTGCCGGAGGACTTGCGGAAGCACTACCGGCTCATGGATGACCAGGATCTGGTTATCGCCATGCACCACCCTAAAGACTTGGCTCAAGCTAAAGAGGCCCGCAGAAGCGCGGTATTCCGGGAATTCTTCCTCTTTCAGATGCAGCTGGCCTTGATGTCCAGCCAGAATAAGAGCCACAGCGGCTATGCCAAGCACTATGACCTGGAAGAAATTGGCAAGCTGACCAAGTCTCTGCCTTTTGACCTGTCGCCTGACCAGAAAAAGGTTATCAATGAAATTTTTGCCGACATGTTTGTTGACCGGCAGATGCAGCGCCTCCTTCAAGGGGACGTTGGGTCCGGGAAAACTGTGGTCGCGGTGTTTGCCATCTATGGAGCAGTAACGGCTGGCTACCAAGCAGCTTTGATGGTGCCAACGGAAATTTTAGCCAACCAGCACTACCAAAAGATTTCCGCAATGCTGGAAAATTTTGGCGTCCGGGTGGCCCTTTTAACCGGGTCAACCAAGGCCATGGAGCGGCGGGAAATTTATAAGGAACTGGCTGATGGCAGCATCAACGTGGTGATCGGTACCCATGCTTTGATCCAAGAGCAAGTGGCTTTTAAGAAGCTGGGCTTGGTGATCATTGATGAGCAGCACCGCTTTGGCGTTGCCCAGCGTCTGGCCTTGATCAACAAGGGCGACCGGCCGGATATCCTAGCCATGACGGCCACCCCGATTCCGCGGTCATTGGCCTTGACTGTCTATGGCGATACCGCCTTGTCAGAAATCAGACACCTGCCTGCCGGCCGTAAGCCGATCAAATCCTATTGGAAGACCAGCAGCCAGCTGGATGAGGTATATTCACTGATGCGCCAGCAACTGGCCGAAGGCTTCCAGATCTACGCGGTTACGCCCTTGATCAGCGAATCGGAAACAATCGACCTAGAGAACGCTGAAGCATTACATGAAAGGCTGGCTGGCGAATTTCCAAACCAGGAAGTTGTTCTTTTGCATGGCAAAATGGCGGCAGCTGACAAAGAAAGCATCATGGACCGCTTTGCGGCCGGAGAGATAAATATCCTGGTTACAACCAGCGTGATCGAAGTCGGAGTAGACGTGGCCAATGCCAACTTGATGGTGATCTTTGATGCTGACCGCTTTGGTTTAAGCCAGCTCCACCAGCTGCGCGGGCGGATCGGCCGGGGGCAGACGCAAAGCTACTGCGTCTTTTTGGCTGACCCCAAGACTGAAGCCGGCAAGAAGAGGATGAAGATCGTGGCTGAAACCAACGATGGCTTCAAGCTCGCGGAAGAAGACCTCAAGATGCGGGGCGAGGGCGATCTCTTTGGCAAGGCCCAGTCAGGCCTGCCGGAATTTAGGACAGGCAGCGTTGTCAGCGACTACCAGGTCATGGTGGTGGCCAGAGACGAGGCCAAGCGGATCGTCCAGGCTGATCCAGACTTGAAAGCAGAAAAGTTGGCAGACCTGCAAGCTGTGATAAAATATAAGAAAATCGTACAAGCGAGAGCTTAGTCCAAATAGAAAAAGAGATTATTGATGAGAAAAATCGCGATTGACGCCATGGGCGGGGAAAATGCCCCTGAGGCGATTGTAGAAGCAGTTTTGAAGGCCAAGCCAGAATTGCCGGAAGACAAGTTCATTTTCTTTGGCGATGAAGGCAAGCTGAAGCAGCTGCTGCCAGCAGGCGATGACCAGATCGAAATAGTAGCCACCACGGAAGTGATCCTGGATGAAGATGAGCCAGTCAAGGCCATGCGGACCAAGAAGGACTCTTCCATGGTCGTAGCAGCTAACTGGGTCAAGGAAGGTAAGGCAGACGCCCTTTTGTCACTGGGCAATACCGGGGCTCTGTTAACTTGCGGGATCTTTATTGTCGGACGGATCAAGGGCGTTGCCCGGCCAGGTCTCATGCCGACCATGCCGGTTGAATCTTCAGATGACGGCTTCAACATCATTGACGTTGGAGCTAACGCCACTAGCAAGCCGGAATACCTGCTGCAATGGGCTGAGATGGCATCCTACTATGCTGAAAAGGTCCGCGGCGTATCCAAGCCGAGAGTAGCTCTTTTGAATAACGGGGCAGAATTTGACAAGGGTGACGACCTGCACAAGGAAGTCTACCAGCTCTTGAAGGACAGTTCCTTGAACTTCACTGGCAACATTGAAGGCCATGAGCTCTTGCAAGGGAAGGCAGACGTTGTCGTTACGGACGGCTTTACTGGCAACGCGGTCTTAAAGAGCATCGAAGGGACAGCCGGTGTCATCATCCACATGCTGAAAGACGGTTTGCTGAACAATGGGGTTAAGGCCAAGCTGGGTGCCCTTTTAGCCAAAGATGCCTTGAAGTCTGTCGCCAGCCGTTTTGACACGGCCAAGTACGGCGGGGCTGTTTTGCTCGGTTTGAACTCACCAGTAGTTAAGCAGCACGGCCGGTCTGAAGCCCGGGCCGTCTACTACGCGGTTAAGCAGATCGACAAGATTTTAGCTGAAGACTTGATTAGTATTTTTGAGAAAGAATTTAGCAAATAAGGATAAGCAAAAAAGAATACCCTGCTAAATAGGAAGATTAGAAATTATAGGAGAAAGAATAATGACTGAAGCAGAAATTTTTGACAAGATTGCCACTTTGATCGCGGACAACTTCCAGCTGGACAAGGACAAGATCACCATGGATACTGACTTTACCAAGGATCTGGACGCGGACTCAATCGACCTGGTGGAATTCATCATGCAGCTGGAAGATGAATTCGGCGCTGAAATCCCTGACGAAGACGCTGCAAAGATCACCACTGTTGCTGATGCGGTAGCCTACATCAAGAGCCACCAAGGTTAAGTGGATTGAAAGCAAATTGAAAGCGAATTGAAAACAACTAATATTTAATTAGCATTTGCCAAAGAAGAATCTGTGGCAAATGCTTTTTTTGTGCGCATTTTCCGGAAAAGGCAGAAAAATATGATAAAAATCGAACGATAATTTAACAATTATGATATGAATTGGCGGAAATGATGAAGAAATAAGTAAAAAACACTAGAAAAATGTTAAAAATCTATTGAAAAAGATTTGAGAAAAGTTAAAATCTACTAGTGTAATATTTATTTACTAACTAATAATTATTTTGAAGGAGAAAAAAGTTGGACAATCAGCAAAACGTTTTACTAGACGTCGAACAGCTTCATACCGGCTACCGCCTGCAGGGCGAGTTCTATGACGCGGCTGATGGCATCGATTTTACTCTCAAGCGCAACGAAGTTTTAGCTATTGTTGGCGAAAGCGGCTGCGGCAAGAGTACGATTGCCTCCAGCATCGTTGGCCTCTATGACCGGAAAAACACCCGGGTTCAAGGAGAAATTAAGTACAAGAACCTGAACTTGGTAAATTTGAGTGAGGATTTGTTTAACCAAGTTCGCGGCAACAATATTGGCATGATTTTCCAGGACCCGATGGCCAGCTTGAACCCCTTGATGAAAGTCGGGGACCAGGTAGCGGAAGCCTTGCTTTACCACACGGACATGAACAAAGAGCAGCGCCGCGGCCGGGTGATTGAACTTTTCAAGCAAGTCGGGATGCCAAAGCCTGAAGCTATGTATGACATGTACCCGCATGAACTTTCCGGTGGTTTGCGGCAAAGAGTGGTTATTGCGATGGCCATTGCCTGCAAGCCTGAGATCATTATTGCTGACGAACCAACGACTGCTTTGGACGTGACTATTCAAGCCCAGATCCTGGATTTGCTTAAAGAGATCCAGAAAGAATCCGGCTCAGGCATCATCTTGATCACTCACGACTTGGGCGTCGTGGCAGAAACGGCTGATGAAGTTGCCGTGATGTATGCCGGGCAAATTGTAGAAAAAGCTGATGTGAAAACTTTGTTTACTCATCCTTTGCACCCTTACACCCGATCACTGCTAAACTCCATGCCGCAGTCAGATGATGACAAAGATGATTTGCACGTGATCCAGGGCACGGTTCCGTCACTGAAAAACATGCCGCGGACCGGTGACCGTTTCGCCGCGAGAATTCCATGGATTCCAGCTGACGCTCATGAAGCAGATCCACAGCTGCACGAAGTAGAGCCAAATCACTTTGTCCGCTGCACCTGCTGGAAGACTTTCCACTTTCAAGATGAAGGATAGGTAGCAAGTATGGCAGAAGAAATTATTCAAGTTAAAGATCTGAAGGTCCATTACCCAATCCGGTCGGGCTTTTGGAACAGAATTACTGATTATGTCCGGGCTGTTGATGGGGTTTCTTTTTCAATCAAAGAAGGGGAAACTTACGGCTTGATTGGTGAATCAGGTTCCGGCAAGTCCACGACTGGCAAGGCAATCGTTGGCGTGGAAAAGGTGACCAGCGGGCAGATTCTCTACAAAGGCAAGGACATCACCAAGGAATCAGTCCGCCGGAAGATGAACTACAACAAAGACGTGCAGATGATCTTCCAGGACTCCATGTCCAGTCTTAACCCCCGCAAGCGGATTGAGGACATTATTGCTGAACCGATCCGGAATTTTGAAAATCTGACGACTGACCAGGAACGCGACCGGGTTCAGGAATTGCTGGACATCGTAGGGATGCCAAGTGACGCGATCTACAAGTTCCCCCATGAATTTTCCGGTGGCCAGCGGCAGAGAATCGGGATTGCCCGGGCCGTTGCTACGAATCCGAAGCTGATCGTGGCCGATGAACCAACGAGTGCCTTGGACTTGTCAGTTCAAGCCCAGGTTTTGAACTTCATGAAGCACATTCAGCAGCAGTACAACATTGCCTTCTTGTTTATTTCCCATGACCTTGGCGTAGTCAAGCACATGTCCGAAAACCTGGCAATCATGCACCGGGGCCGTTTGGTGGAAGTGGGCAGCCAGGAAGAGATCTACAAGAATCCGATGCACATTTACACCAAGCGCCTTTTGTCAGCCATTCCGAAGGTTGACGTTGAGCACCGGGCTGAACACGCGGCCAGACGGCGGGAAATAGAAAAGGAATTTTTGCAGGACCAGGCAAACTGGTATGATGCAGATGGCCGGGTCTACCCATTGACCGAGGTTGCACCTAACCACCAGGTTGCCTTGCCGAAAGAACAGCTTAAGGGAGGAGAATAGCAAATGTGGAAAACAGTCTTAAGACGGGTTTTGATCATGATCCCGCAGCTGATCTTGCTTAGTATTATTGTCTTTATGCTGGCGAAAATGATGCCTGGGGACCCCTTTACCGGCTTGATCAACCCTAACTCAAGCCCAAAGGAAATCGCCCGCTTAAAGCAGGCTTATGGCCTAAATGACCCAGTGCCGGTTCAATATATGCGCTGGATTAAGAATTTGCTTCATGGTGATTTGGGGCAAAGCTATATCCAGCACGTACCAGTTGCGTCTTTGATTGCTGACCGGGCTCAGAACACTTTCTGGCTCTCGCTCTTGTCAACTGTCTTGCTCTACGGCATTGCCATCCCAATGGGGATCAGCGCCGGCAAGCATGAAGGCGAATGGCAGGACCGAGCAATCTCAGTTTTCAATTATGTGACTTATGCTATCCCTGGCTTCGTCTTTTACCTGCTGGGTCTCTGGCTCTTCGGCTTTACTCTGGGCTGGTTCCCGATCAGCGGGACGGTTTCCGCTAATGCCAGCGGCTTTTGGGGAATTTTCTTCAGCCGCCTGCAGCACATGATTTTACCGGCAATTCTTTATGCGATCATCGCAACGACTGGGACGGTGCAATACCTGCGGACCGGGATCATTGACAACAAGGTGGAAGACTATGTTAAGACGGCCCGCAGCAAGGGCGTGCCGGAAAAAGTCGTCTTCAACAAGCATATCTTGCGGAACTCTTTCTTGCCGATCGCTGCCTTTATGGGTAACACCATCACCGGTCTGCTCGGCGGGTCAATGATCATTGAAACGGTCTTCTCCTTCCCAGGGATGGGTAAGCTCTTCCTTGATTCGATCAGCCAGCGTGACTATACGACTCTGACGGCTTTGATCATGATTTACGGGACCTTGACTCTGCTGGGCAACCTCTTGTCTGATATTATCATGAGTCTGGTTGACCCGAGAATTCGCGTGAAGTAGAGGTGAAATGATGGCTTTATTTACTGTAGGCAAAAAGAAGCAAGATGACAGAGCCCAAATTCCGCCATCCGCTTTGAAGATTGCTTTTAGAGAAATTTTTAAAAGCAAGGCTGCGACTGTGGCCTTT
Source organism: Lactobacillus sp. WILCCON 0059 (assembly GCF_057197985.1). Taxonomy (NCBI): domain Bacteria; kingdom Bacillati; phylum Bacillota; class Bacilli; order Lactobacillales; family Lactobacillaceae; genus Lactobacillus; species Lactobacillus sp. WILCCON 0059. The sequence continues at coordinate 1,499,122 of NZ_JBUBHN010000001.1, read as the reverse complement.
TGCACCATCGTCGTTATTTTGCTGCTTACCTTTGGCGGTTCTTTGTTCTTGAACAGCAGCCAGGTTACTGAAATGCACATTTTGGAATCTTACGCTGGCTGGGGGCAAAATGGCCACCTGCTGGGAACCGATGACGGTGGCCGGGACATTCTGAATCTGTTGATCATGGGTGGGCGCAATTCCATCATGATTGGTCTCCTGGTCACTTTGTTCTGTGAACTGGTTGGCCTGGTAGTCGGCCTTGTAGCCGGCTACTATGGCGGCACTATTGACTCCATTATCATGCGGATTGTCGACTTTGTGCAGATTTTGCCGCAAATGCCAATTTTGATCGTTTTGGTAACGGTTTTGCCAAATTATAATTCCATGACTTTGGTTTTGCTGATTTCGATGTTCGGCTGGACGGTTGAAGCAAGATACTACCGGTCCTTTATTTTGTCACAGAGAGAAAGGGACTATGTTCTGGCGTCCAAGACTTCAGGCTCGTCAAACACCAAGATCATGTTCCGGGAAATTCTGCCAAATATTGCGTCAATGATTATCATCGATGTCGTTTTGAGCGTTTCCGGCAACATCGGGATTGAAACTGTCCTGTCCTTCATCGGCTACGGTTTGCCGACCAAGATTCCGTCTTTGGGAACCTTGATTGGTTTTGCCAATGACCCGGTCAACATCATCGACCGGCCATGGCTATGGCTGCCGGCAACTGTCTTGCTTTTGGTGATCTGCTTGAGTATCAACTATGTCGGTCAGGCTTTGCAAAAGGCTGGTGACGCCCGGCAAAGAGAAAACTAAAATAATTAGTATTAAATTAAATTTGTCATTGACTTTTAAAATGAAAATGTTAAAGTAAAAGGCATGAAAGATAAATTTTGTGAATTGCTATCTCGATAACTATTCATATGCTGTGTGTTTTTATCTTTTGAATATATTGTGTGGAGGTAGATTTTATTATGAAGAGACGAATGCTCGGAACATTAGGAGTATTCCTGGCTGGTGCAGCATTGTTGGCCGGCTGCGGCAAGAGCGGCTCAACTGACAGTAACAGTGGGGCCAAAGACGCGAAGAAGTTCCCGGAAGCTACGGCAACCGGCGTAGCTAAGAAGGGCGGCAGCCTTAGCATCGCTGAAGAATCTGACACGCCAGTCAAGGGCGTCTTCTTAAACGAAGTTTCAGACAGCCAATATGACCAAGACTTTATGGCTTTTGGGAATGAAGGTCTGTTTGCAACCGATGATCAATACAAGATCAACAACAAGGGGGCCGCAACCTTTAAGATGGACCGGAAGGCCAAGACGGTCACTATCGAAGTTAAGAAGGGGGTCAAGTGGTCTGACGGCAAGCAGGTAACTGCCAAGGATGTTGAATATTCCTACGAAATCATCGCTAACAAGGCCAGCCAGTCATCCCGCTACACCAGTTCTTTGGCAGATATCGTCGGTTTGGCAGAATACCACGAAGGCAAATCCAAGAAGATCTCCGGGATCGAAATGCCTGACGGTGAAAACGGACGCAAGGTGGTTCTGCACTTTAAGGAAATGAAGCCAGGCATGACCCAGTCCGGTAACGGCTTCTTCTGGGAATACGCTGCACCGTACCACTACCTGAAGGATGTTCCATTCAGCAAGCTGCAGTCCAGCGACAAGGTCCGGAAGAACCCGCTTTTCTTTGGTGCATACAAGCTCTCCAAACTGGTCCGTGGCCAATCAGCGACCTGGGTAAGAAACCCTTACTACTACCGTGGCCAAGCCAAGTTAAACAAGATCACTATCTCAGTAATCTCTCCAAACTCAGCTTCCCAGTCAATCAAGTCCAAGAAGTTTGACTTGATTGAAGTTGTCAACTCCCAATGGAAGGAAGTTAAGGGGACCAAGGGCTACAACTTTGTTGCCCAAATTCCATTATCATACTCTTACATGGGCTTCAAGGTCGGCAAGTGGGACAAGAAGACCGGCTCAGTCAAGATGAACAAGAACTCAAAGATGAGCAACCGCTACCTCCGCCAAGCCATGGGTTACGCTATGAATGTTGATGAAGTAACCAAGCACTACACCCAGGGCCTGTCCTTCAGAGTCAAGACTTTGGTTCCAGAATCCTTTGGTGACTTCTCAGACAAGAGCGTGAAGGGCTTCCCACTTAACTTGAAGAAGGCTAGTGCTTTGCTGGACAAGGCTGGCTACAAGAAGAAGAAGGGTGAAACTTACCGCCGGGATCCAAATGGCAAGAAACTGACCATCCACCTGGCTGCCATGAGCGGATCTCCAAACCAGGAAGCAATCGTCCAAAACTACATCCAGCAATGGAAGAAGATTGGTCTGCACGTAACTTTGACCACTGGCCGTCTGATCGAGTTCAACTCCTTCTATGACAAGGTACAAAACGATGACCCGTCAGTCGACGTCTTCATGGCCGCATGGTCACTGTCTAGTGAACCTACCCAAGATGATCTTTACGGTGCCAAGGCTCCATACAACTTCACCCGCTTCGCAACCAGCGAAAACACCAAGCTGCTGAAGGAAATGGGCAGTGACAAAGCCTTTAACCACAGCTACCGGGTACAAAAGTTCCACGAATGGCAACAATACATGCAAAAGGAAGCCTTTGTAATTCCTTTGACCAACTCATACACGATCACCGCGGTCAACAGCAAGCTGGTCAACTACTCAACCAAGCCATCTAAGACGGCTACCCTGTGGTATGAAACTGGCTTTAAGAAGTAAAAATAATATCTAATGACTCAAAAGAGGAGGTTTTCCCTCCTCTTTTTTTCTGTTCTCTCGCTTCGGCCCGGTCTTGCTCCTTTTGTTATGGTAAACTAAGTATTGTAGCAATTAGCAAAAAGGACTCTTGATTGATGAAGAAAATAACAAAATTAGCAATTTGCTTTTTGGCGGCTCTAAGCCTGGCAGCTTGCGCGCAAAAGACCAGCAAAAGCAAGCAGGACAATAACAGCGGGGCTGAAGATGCCATGCAGTTCCCTGTGGCCACCAGCTTTGCCAAGACTAAAAAAGGCGGCAGCATCAAGGTTGCCTTGGAAACTGACACCCCTTTTACGGGGATTTTTTCTGATGAACTGGCAGATTCGACAACCGACGCCACTTTAGCCCAGTTCGGCTCTGAATCTTTGTTTGACACGGACAACAGCTACAACATCACTGACAGCGGGGCAGCAACTTTTAGCCTGGACCGGCAGGCCAAGCAGATCACCATCAAGATTAAAAAAGGGGTCAAGTGGTCTGACGGTAAGCAGGTCGTGGCAAAAGACGTGGAATATGCCTACGAGGTAATTGCTAACAAAGCCACTAACAGCTCCCACTACACTTCTTCTTTGCAAGACGTGGTGGGCCTAAAGGAATACCATGACGGGAAAGCCAAGACAATCAGCGGGATTGAAATGCCGGACGGGGAAAACGGTCGCAAGGTTGTAATTCACTTTAAGGAAATGCACCCGGGGATGTTGAAGTCGGGCAACGGCTATTTCTGGGAATCAGCCCTGCCATATCATTACCTTAAAGATGTGCCTTTCAGCAAGCTGAGAACCTGCATCGAAATCCGCAAAAAGCCTGTCTATTTTGGTCCATACAAGGTCCAGAGCATTGAACAGGGGCAGAAGGTGGTTTGGACCCGCAATGAATACTACTGGCGGGGGACACCGAGCTTAAGCAAGATCACCATCTCCATTATTTCCCCGAAGTCAGTCGCCACGGCCATCAGTGAAAAAACTTACGACATCATCGAAGTGGTCAACTCCCAGTGGAAGCAGATCAAGAGCACCAAAAACTACCGCTTTGTCGCCACGATTCCCTTGAGCTACAACTACCTGGGCTTCAAGCTGGGCAAATGGGACGAGAAGACCAACTCAGTCAAGATGAACAAGAATTCCAAGATGGCCAACAAGTCTCTCAGACAGGCGATCGGCTATGCAATGAACGTTACCCAGATCGAGCGCAAGTACACTTCTGGCTTGACCTTCCGCATCAAGAGCCTGATCCCGTCACAATTTGGCGACTACTATGACGACAAGAGCAAGGGTTATCCATATAACCCAGCTAAGGCTAAAAAGCTTTTGGACAAGGCAGGCTACAAGCTCAGGTCTGGTGAAAAATACCGGCGGGACCCACAGGGGCAAAAGCTGGTAATCCACCTGGCTGCCATGACTGGTGACTCCAGCCAAAGCAAGATTATCAAGAACTATATTAAGAAGTGGAAGGAAATTGGCTTAAACGTCAAGCTGACCACAGGTCACTTGCTGGAGTTCAATACTTTTTACAACCTGCTCTTCCAAGACGACAGCCAGGTCGACATGTTTATTGCCGGCTGGACATTAAACAATGAGCCTTCCCAAAATGGCATCTACGGTGCCGGCACCCAGTACAACCTGGAGCGGTTCGCCACCAAGACCAATACCCAGCTTTTGGAAGCAATGGACTCAGACAAAGCCTTTAATATCAGTTACCGGATCAAGGTCTTCAAGCAGTGGCAAAGATACATGCAAGAGCAAGCCTTTGTAATTCCTTTGACCAGTTCCTATAAGATTACAGCCATCAACAAGAAGCTGGTCAACTACTCCTATGAACCGGCAGAAATGAACAACAGCCATCCTTTATGGTATAAAATCGGCTATAAAAAATAATCTGCGACTCTGTTTTGTCCATTTGCCGGACAAGGCAGAGTTTTTTCTTGGAATTAGGTAAAAAAGGCGCTCCGATGGCGGGCTTTTGATATAATTTTTAGTGTTATGAAAGGATGAATAGTTCATGGTCTCAACTAAATTTATTAAAATGCTGGATGAAAAATACGGGATCCGCTTCAAGGATGCCCGCCTGCTGGAGGAAGCCTTTACCCATTCCTCCTATGTCAATGAAAATCCAGGCAAAACTTTGGGGAATTACGAAAAGTTGGAATTTCTGGGGGACGCGGTCCTGGAATTTACGGTCTCTGACTACCTCTACCGCCACTTCCAGCACTTAAACGAAGGGGAACTGACCAGACTGAGATCAAATATCGTCCGCACTGAAGGCTTCTCGAAAGTGGCACTGGACTGCGGCTTTAAAGAAGAAATCAACCTGGGCGTCGGCGAGGAAAAAGCTGGCGGCCGCAACCGCAAGGCCCTTTTGGAAGATGTCTTTGAAGCCTTCAACGGCGCCTTGTTCTTGGACCAAGGGATTGAAGTGGTTGAAAAGTTTCTTAGCCAGACCGTCTATCCTTTAATCGCGGCCGGCTACTTTACCCCGTCACGTGACTTTAAGACGGATCTGCAGGAGCTTTTGCAGCAAAACGGCAGCGTGACCATCGAATACCGGGTGTTGAATGAGAGCCAGCAGCCGCCCCACTTTGAAGTTGAAGTCCTGGTTGACGGCAAGAAGCTGGCAAACGGGGAAGGACGCAACAAGAAGAAGGCTGAGCAGGACGCGGCCAGCCACGCCTTGGAGCACTTGAATGGAGGAAAATAGTGCCTTTAACTAGTTTGATTTTGGACGGCTTCAAGTCTTTTGCTGACAAGACGGTGATCGACTTTACTAAGGGGATTACCGGCATTGTCGGCCCAAATGGGTCGGGCAAGAGCAACATCACGGAAGCCATTCGCTGGGTCATGGGGGAAGGCAGCGCTAAATCCCTGCGTGGCCGCAACATGAAAGACGTTATTTTTGCCGGGAGTCAGTTCCGCAAGCCCTTAAACCGGGCCGAAGTGACGATGGTGTTTGACAACCGGGACAAGGAACTGGACTTTCCAGCTGATCAAGTTTCTATCACCAGAAGAATTTTAAAGTCCGGCGACAATGAATACTTGATCAACCAGCAGCCAGTCCGCCTGCGGGACGTCCGGGCCCTCTTTCTGGACTCCGGCATTTCGCAAAACAGCCTGGCCATCATTTCCCAGGGGCGGGTGGACCAGATCCTCAATTCCCAGGCCCGGGAAAGACGGGGGATTTTCGAAGAAGCAGCCGGGGTGCTCCACTTTAAGCAGCAAAAGCAGCAGGCCCAGGGGCAGCTGGAAACAACCAATGACAACTTGATCCGGATCAACGACCTGGTCAACGAGCTGGAGAAGCGGTTGGAGCCTCTGCATGAACAGAGCTCTTTGGCTCAAGAATACCAATTCCAAAAAGCCGGGCTAGATGAGGACTTGAAGACCCTGCTGGCCTTTGAAATCGCTGACTTAGACCAGGAAGAGAAGGAAGTTTCCAAAAAACTGGCCCAGAGCCAGGAACTATTAAGCCGCTTGGACGCGGAAGTCAAGCAGTCCCAGGCCAAGCTGGCGGCTAAAAGAGAAGAATTCCAGCTGGAAAGCCAGAAGCGGGATCAGCTGCAGACTGAAGTCTTAAAATTGACCAACCGGCTCTCTGAGATCAACACTTCCTTGCAGGTTTCCCAGCAGTCCCGGCAGTTTGACCAGGCAACCAGGCTGGAATACCAAAGACAGCTGGCTGATTTAAAGGAAAACCTGGCGGCTACGGAAGCGGAAATTGCCAAATTGGCTGACCAGGAAGCTGAATATGCCGGGCAATTGGACCAGTTGAAAGAAAAAAGACAAAAGCTGGCCGATCAGCTGAAAGAAGACCCTGCCAGCCTCAAATTGAAAGTAGAAGACCTGCGCTCAGAGTACATTCAGACTCTGCAGGACCAGACCAGCGCCAACAACCAGCTGGTCTACCTGGAAGGGGAAATCAAGCGGGCCAAGGAGAGCAAGGACCAGCGCTATGAAGATGCCTCGAGTCAATTGGCCAAGAGCCAGGAAGAACTGGAAGGCTTGCGGTCTAAGGGGCAAAAGCTGCGGGCAGAAAATGACCAGCTGCAGGCGGAGTTAAAGGAAGCCAGTGACCAATTAGGGCATTTAGCTGCCGACCAGCAGGTCGCGCAAAAGCAGCTGCAGGCGGATTTGACCAACCTCCAGCGCCTGACTGCCCGCCGGGATGCCTTAGTCAACATCCAAAAGCGGCATGACGGCTACTATGCCGGGGTCAAGCAGGTCTTAAACCAGCCTGACCGCTTCCCGGGCATCATCGGGGCAGTTGGGGAACTTTTGACCTTCCCGGCTGACCTGGAAGCAGCCATGACGACCGCCCTTGGCGGCAGCGTCCAAAGTCTGGTGGCCAAGGACCGTTTGGCGGCTAAAGATGCCATTCAGCAGCTGAAGGTCAGAAGACTGGGCCGGGCAACTTTTTTGCCCCTGGATGCATTAAGATACCGGGCAATTCCAGCTTCAACCCGGCAGGCTCTGGAACGCTTTGCCGGCTTCCAAGGCCTGGCCAGTGAATTGGTTGAGGCTAAAGGCGAAACTGATATTTCAGAAGCTATCCAGTACCTGCTAGGCAGCATCATTATCGTCGACAATATGGACACGGCCCTGGCTGTTTCAAGACAGATCGGTCACTACCGGGTCGTTACCCTGGATGGGGATGTCATCAGTCCTGGCGGGGCCATGACTGGCGGGGCCCGCAACCAGCGGAGCAATTCTCCCTTGCAGACAACGGCTGAAATCAACAAAACGACAGCCATGCTGGAGGAATTAGAAGGGCAGTTCCATATTAAAGAAGAAAAGCTGGCCAGCTTAGACAAGCAAGTCAAAGACAAGCAGGAGAACCGGGAGCAAATCAGCCGGGACCTGCAGAGCCTGCAGCAGGACTTGAGCGCGGCAGTCTTGACCTTCCAAAACCAGGAAAAAGAAGTCAAGCGCTTGGAAAGCGCCGTAAAGCTTTACCAGGCCCAGCAGGCTGAACAAGCTGCCTACCTGGCAGATTTGCAAGACAAAGAGGCAGCTCAAAAGACTAAGAAAGAAGAGCTGGCCGCTTTGGCTGACCAGCAAAAGCGCGACTTGGCCAGTTTGCAAGAGACCATTCAGAACTACACTGATGTAAACCAGGGCGTGCAGGAAAAACTGGCAGAGCTTGACCCGCAATTGGCAGTTTTGGCCAACAAGCAGGAAAACCTGCAGGCCAGAAAAGCTGAGCGCGACCGGCAAAAGGCGGGCAGCCAGAAGCAGATCGCGCAGCTGGAAGAAAAACTGGCTGCTTTGGACAGTTCCAGTCAAATGTCAGCCAGCAAGAAAGAGGAGCTGGGCCTTGAGAAAGACCAGCTCCTGGCTGAGCAAAAAGACAAGCAGGCTGATCTGGATTCAGCCAGCCAGCTTTTGGGGCAGTTAAACGGGCAGATCAACCAGTTGGAAGCCGTGGCGACCAGAAACTATGACTTAAGAAAAGACGCGGCTAGTGAACAAGAAGAGTTCTCAGTCAAATTGGCTACGGTTAAAGGCGAGCTCAAGCAGCACCTGGACAGTTTAAGAGAAGACTACTCCTTGACTTATGAAGCCGCGCTTTCCCAGGCCAAGCTGGAGAATACGGAAGAAAACCAGGAAAGCTTGCGCCGCAGCGTCAAGCTGCACCGGATGTCTTTGGAAGACATTGGCCCGGTCAACTTGGGCGCGATTGATGAATATAAAGAAGTCAAGGAACGCTATGACTTCTTGAACGGGCAGCAAAACGACCTTCTTGAAGCAAGAAGCAACCTGCAGCAGTCGATGGATGAACTGGATCAGGAAGTGAAGGACCGCTTCAGTCAGACCTTCCAGCAGATTTCGGCTTCCTTCAGCCGCCTTTTCCCGGTGGTCTTTGGCGGCGGCAATGCCCGCTTGGCCTTGACAGATCCGGACGATTTGCTGGAGAGCGGGGTGGAAATCATCGCCCAGCCACCTGGTAAAAAATTGCAGCGCTTGAGCCTTTTGTCCGGCGGGGAGCGGTCGCTGACGGCGATCACCTTGCTTTTTGCCATGCTGGAAGTCAACCCAGTGCCTTTCTGCGTGCTGGATGAAGTGGAAGCGGCCCTGGACGATGCTAATGTCGCCCGCTTTGCCCATTTCCTGCGCCAGTATGACAGCCAGACACAATTTATCGTGATTACGCACCGGCGGGGGACCATGGAACAAGCTGACCAGCTCTACGGGGTGGTCATGCAGGAATCTGGGGTTTCCCAGATTTTGTCGGTCTCCTTGAAAGATTTAAAAGATGAGGTATAACCGTGGGATTATTTGATCGAATCAAAAAGAGCCTGTTTGGCCAAAAAGACGAAGAAAAGCCAGAAGAAGTCAAGGCTGACCAGGAAGAAGCCGCAAAAGAAAGTGCTGAAGCGGAAAATGAGTCAGTAGCAGAAAAGGCTGAAGAAGCAGTAGCAGAAGAAACTACTGAAGAGACCAGTGAAGAAACTACCGAAGAAAAAAGTGTAGAAGAAACTAAAACTTCTGAAGAAACTGTTGAAGAAGAAACTAAATCTTCTGCTGAAGCAGTTGAAGAAGAAACAGAAACTACAGAAACAGCAGAAGAAACAGTTGAAGAAGAAAAGACTGAAGCTGAAGAGGAGACAACTGAACCAGCAGAAGAAAGTACAGAAGAAAAAACGACCGAGCTCTATGAAAAGGGGCTGGAGAAGTCCAACAAGGGCTTTGGCGCCCGCCTCAACGCCTTTTTGGCCAAGTTCAGAACGGTTGACGAAGACTTCTTCGACGACTTGGAAGAATTGCTGATTGAATCTGACGTGGGCTATGAAACCAGTGAAGAACTGACTGACCAGCTCAGCGAAGAAGCCAAGCTGCAAAAGGCAAAGAGCCGGGATGACTTGAAGCGGGTCATCGTCCAAAAGCTGGTGGAAGTCTACGACGAAAATGCCAACAGCGAAAACGAAAAGCTGGCTTACGATCCAAACGCCAAGCCAAATGTCTACCTCTTCGTCGGCGTCAACGGGGCCGGCAAGACCACTACGGTCGGCAAATTGGCCAAGCGTTTCCACGACCAGGGCAAGAAGGTCCTTTTGGTCGCTGCCGATACTTTCAGAGCCGGCGCGGTTGAGCAGCTGGTTGAATGGGGCAAGCGGACCGGGGTTCCAGTCGTAACTGGCCCGGACAAGGCTGACCCGGCTGCCGTGGTTTACGACGGCTTAGAGCGGGCGATTGCGGAAGAGGCTGACTACCTCCTGGTTGACACGGCCGGCCGTTTGCAAAACAAGGTCAACTTGATGAACGAATTGGAAAAAATCCAGCGGACCATCAAGAAGCGCCTGCCCGACCAGCCGGCTGAAACACTCCTGGTTTTGGACGGGTCAACTGGGCAAAATGCTCTCCTGCAGGCCAAGGACTTTGACAAGACGACCAAACTGACTGGCTTAGTCTTGACCAAGCTGGACGGGTCTTCCAAGGGTGGGGTGGTCCTGTCCATCCGCCACGAAATGAAGCTGCCTGTTAAATTGGTTGGCCTGGGCGAAAAGGCTGAAGACCTGGCCGACTTTGACGCGGCCAACTATGCCGTTGGCCTCTTCCACGATCTGCTGTAATTTTTTCAAAGAAGCTAAGTTAGAATTAGAGGATTAAAAAGAAAAATGAAAGACGATGCATGTACTTCAATTTTAGTCGGCAAAAAAGCTGCCATGGATGGCAATAACTTGATTGCCCGCAATGACGACACCTTTTCTCCTTTAAACCAGCAAAAGTTTGTCGTTAACCCGGCAGTTCACGGGGAAAAGGGCCGCAAGATCAAGTCCTGGCTGAACAAGTTCACGATGGACTTGCCGGAAGACGCCTACCGCTATCCAGCCGTGCCTAATGTCGACTACAAGAAGTACGGCTACTATGAAGAAAGCGGCATCAACGAAAAGAACGTGGCCATGTCAGCTACTGAGTCAACTTACGGCAATGAACGCACTCTGGCCTTTGACCCCTTGGTGGTTGATGGTTTGGACGAAGATTGCATGGTCAATGTCGTCTTGCCTTACATCGATTCAGCCAGAGGCGGGGTCAAGCGCCTGGGCGACTTGATCGCCAAGTACGGGTCAGCTGCCGGCAACTCAGTTCTTTTTTCCGACAAGGATGAAATCTGGTACATGGAAATCGTGACCGGCCACCACTGGGTCGCCCAAAGAATCCCGGACGATGCCTACGCCATCGCCGCCAACCGGGTCTCCATCCAGGAAGTTGACTTTTCTAAGCCGGATGACTTCATGTGGAGTGCAGGAATCCAGGACTTTGTTGCCAAAAACAAGCTTAACCCCGACCTGGAAGGCTGGAACTTCCGTCATATCTTTGGCACTTTCACCGAGCAAGACCGCCACTACAATACTTCCCGTGTCTGGTACGGGCAAAAGATCTTGAACCCAAGCATTGACCAGGACCCGGAAGACCCTGACCTGCCATTTATCCGCCGGGCAGAAAAGAAGATTAGCAAGGAAGACATCGAATATATCCTGGGTTCTCACTACCAGGACACGGTCTACGACCCATTTGCCGTCAAGGGCAGTGATGAAGAACACCACCGCTACCGGCCAATCGGCCTCAACCGGACGCAAAACGCCCACATCCTGGAAGTTAGAGATGACCAAGCAGATGGCGTGGCTGGAATCATGTGGCTCTGCATTGGTGGGCCGACTTTCACCCCCTTTGTGCCTTTCTTTACCAACATGAATGACACTGACCCGTCTTATAACGATACTTCCCTGGAATACCGGCAGTCAGATGCCTGGTGGTTCTACAAGTCTTTAGCGGCTCTGGTGGAAAGTCACTATTCTCACTTCGTCCAAATGGACGCCAAGTACTTGACTGAACTGAACCGCTACTTCCGCTGCCGGGTGGCTGAAGTAACTGACCAGGCCCAAGCTTTATCCGGCGAAGAACTGACCGCCTTTTTGACCAAGGCCAACCAGGAAACGGTGGCCCACTGCCGCCAGGAAAGCGAGAAGTTCTGGGGCGAGCTCTTTAAGGAAGCCATCAAGCTTTCCAAGCTGACTTTCAATATGGATAAAAATCTTTAAAAAGTACTGCACTTGCAGTGCTTTTTGCTATACTGGTAACCAGGTGAAAAAGATGGATGAATTAAGCAAAAACGAAACTCTGGGTGACCTGTACGCCATGTACGGTGCCTTGCTCACCCAGGGCCAGCAGGATTATTTTGAAGATTATTACTATAACGACCTGTCTTTAGGGGAAATTGCCGACAACCGGCATGTTTCAAGACAAGCGGTCTATGACAATTTACGGCGCAGCGCCAAGTCTTTGGAAAAATACGAAGACAAGCTGCAGCTCCTGGCCAGTTACAGCCAGTTGGAAGACGGCATCAGCCAGGCCTTAGCCAGCTTGCAGGCAGGCGACCAGGAAGCAGCCAAAGTGCAGCTGGAAGACTTGCTGCAGGTAATTAGAGGAGAATAAGATGGCATTTGAAAATTTAAGCGAACGTTTGCAGAAGGCCCTGCGCAACTTGACCGGGAAGGGGAAGATCTCTGAAGAAGACATCAACGCTGCCTCCCGGGAAATCCGCCTGGCCCTGCTTGAAGCCGACGTCAACTTCAAGGTGGTCAAGGACTTCATCAAGACCATCAAGAAGCGGGCCCTGGGCCAGGAAGTGCAGGAATCACTGACTCCAGGCCAGCAGGTCATCAAGATCGTCAACGAAGAATTGACCAAGATGATGGGGGAAGAAGCGGTCGGCTTGAACAAGTCCCCGCATATCCCAACCGTTATCATGATGGTCGGTCTGCAGGGTACTGGTAAGACCACCACGGTCGGCAAACTGGCCAACCGCTTGATGAAGGAAGAAAAGGCCCGGCCGTTTTTGATCGCCGGCGACATCTACCGACCAGCCGCCATTGACCAGCTCAAGCAGATCGGGGCGGACTTGAACGTGCCGGTTTTCAGCGAGCCGGATGAAAAGAACGTGGCCAAGATCGTGGAAGACGGTCTGGCCGAAGCAGCCGTCCACAGAAATGACTACGTGATCATCGACACGGCCGGCCGGCTGGAAATCGATGAACCGTTGATGAAGGAACTGGAAGAAGTCAAGGCGGTCAGCCACCCGGACAACATCCTGTTGGTAGTTGACGCCATGACTGGGCAAGCTGCTGCTGACGTGGCCAAGACTTTTAACGAACGCTTGGACGTCACCGGGGTTGTCTTGACCAAGCTGGATGGTGACACCCGGGGCGGGGCAGCCTTATCCATCAGAGCTATTACCGGCAAGCCGATCCTCTTCACTGGTCAAGGGGAAAAGCTGACTGACCTGGAAGTCTTCCACCCGGACCGGATGGCTTCAAGAATCCTGGGCATGGGGGACATGCTGACCTTGATTGAAAAGGCCCAGCAGGACTACGATGCCAAGCAGGCGGAAAAAGTTGCCCAGAAGATGCGGGAAAACAGCTTCGACTTCAACGACTTCATTGACCAGCTGGAACAAGTGCAGAAGATGGGGCCGCTGGATGAAATCATGAAGATGATTCCTGGCATGGCCAACAACCCGCAGCTGAAGAACTTCTCAATCGATGAGAAGCAGATCGCCCACACCAAAGCCATCGTCTACTCCATGACTCCAGAGGAAAGAGAAGACGAAAGCCTGCTCAACCCGAGCCGGCGCCGGCGGATCGCGGCAGGTTCCGGCGTGCCGATCGTGGAAGTCAACCGGATGATCAAGGAGTTCAAGACCGCCAAGGACATGATGTCCAAGGTGACCAAGGGCAATTTCAAGGACCTGGAGAAATTGCCTGGCATGAACAGCCCGATGGCCAAGATGGCCATGCGGCGGATGGGGAAGAGCTTCAAGAAGAAGAAGGCCAAGAAAATGAAGAAAGTCAAGCGCTTCCACTCATAATTTTTAAAAAAGAGCAGGCTGTTAAGTAAAAATACTTTACAGACTGCTCTTTGGGTGTTATAGTAGAACTATTGAAATTTAGGAGGACTAATTAATGTCAGTTAAGATTCGTATGCGCCGTATGGGTGCCAAGAGAAAGCCATTTTACCGGATTGTTGTAGCAGATTCACGTGCACCTCGTGACGGCCGCTTCATCGAAGAAGTTGGTTACTACAACCCAGTTTCACAACCAAAGGAATTGAAGCTTGACGAAGACAAGATCTTTGAATGGTTGAAGAAGGGTGCACAACCTTCAGACACTGTTCGTTCACTTCTTTCAGGCGCTGGCTTGATGGCTAAGTTGCACGACGAAAAGTACAACAAATAATTGGAAAAGGTTTGGGGCACTAGCTTCAAACTTTTTTTATTTGAAAAGGAAAAAACAAACAATATGAATTACTACAATGTTGGCAAAATCATCGCGACCCACGGCTTGAAGGGTGAAGTCAAGGTCGCTTTGACCACCGACTTTCCGGAAGACCGCTTCAGAACTGGGTCACGTCTCTACCTGGGCGATGGCAGCCGGGAAGTGACGGTCGCTGCTGGCCGGCCCTTTAAGCAGTTCTGGCTGGTAACTTTTGAGGAAATCACTGATATCGATCAGGCTGAAAAGCTGAAGGGAACGGAAATCTTGATCAGCGAAGAAGACCAGGGGGAACTGCCTGACGGAGTCTACTACTACCGGGACCTCTTGGGCTGCAAGGTTTTCGACGATGAAAGCGGGGAAGAAATCGGCGAATTGACCGATATCGAAGCTCCAGGCGCCAATGACATCTGGGAAGTAACTGACGAAAACGGCAAGAGCTTCTGGCTCCCATACATCCCGCAAGTCGTTAAGAGCGTGGATATTGCTAAAAAAGAAGTCCGGGTTGAATTAATGGAGGGCTTGAGATAGTGAACATCAACGTATTGACCCTTTTCCCTGAAATGTTTACCCCCTTGCAGGTATCCTTGCTGGGCCGGGGGCAGGAAGATGGCAAGTGGAAGTTGAACTTGGTTAACTTCCGCGATTTTTCAGACCGGCCGCACAAATCCGTCGATGACACCCCTTATGGGGGCGGGGCCGGGATGGTTTTGCAGGTGATGCCAATCAAGAAGGCCTTAGATTCGCTTGAAAACAAGGGCAAGGTCATCATTACGGCTCCTCAGGGGAAGACTTTCAACGAGCAGATGGCTCAAGAGTGGTCCAAGGAAGAAAATCTGACTTTCATTTGCGGGCACTTTGAAGGCTTTGACCAGCGGGTTTATGACCTGGCTGACGAAACTGTCTCCATCGGCGACTACGTTTTGACTGGCGGGGAGCTGCCAACCATGAGCATGATCGACGCCACTGTCCGCCTTTTGCCAGGAATCTTGGGCAATGCCTTGTCACCAGTTGAAGAATCCTTCTCAGACGGCCTGTTGGAATATCCGCAATACACCCGGCCAGCTGATTTTGAAGGGCAAAAGGTACCGGAAGTCCTCCTTTCAGGCAACCACGGCAAGATCGATGAATGGCGGCACTACCAGGCCTTGAAGGCCACTAAATTGCACCGGCCGGACCTGCTGGAGAAGCGGAATTTGACGCCAGAAGAGGTCAGAATGCTGCGGCAGATCAGAGCAGACGAGCAGGCAGAAGACTAACTAAGGAATAGGTGATTAGATGACGCTGCAATGGAGAAAGCTTTTTTCCAACCGGATCCTGGACCGGGGAAGGGACTACTGGAAAAGGGACTGGGTTTACGCGCCCAGCTACAGTGAATTGCCTGCTGGCATTCACTGCCGGGTTGGCAAGCCAGGGAACAGCTATGATGTAACGATCGACTTCTCTGACGACTGGAGCGAGATCAAATGGATGGACTGCGACTGCCCCTACGCTGCTGAAGGCTACAACTGCAAGCACGAGGCAGCTTGTTTGTACGCCACGGAGCTTTTTATCGAAGGGATGCAGGCCATCCAGGAACCCTTGACCAGTGATTTGACAATTGACGAGCGCAAAAAGCGTCAGAAAGAGATAATTGACAAAGTATATGGAATGGGCCAGAAATACGTCAATTATATTTTTGACGCTGGCAAGATCCTTGAATCTGTCGACTTTGACCCGGTCCTTTGGGAGCGGATCAATAAAAATCCTGCCTTGGCCAATTTGGGATTTGTCAAGGTGAGTGAAGATGGTGAGCAGCTTCTGACCGCTAAGTCATTCGGCCAGTTTTCTCCCCGTACAGGTCAAGACGAAGAAGCCGAGGTCAAGGTCAGCCCGGATAAAGCGATCGAGCTGAAATGCACTTATGACGAATGCCAGCAGGACCAGATCACTGGACCTTGCCGGCATGAAATTGCCCTTTTGCAGAAGCTGGTCTATATAATCATGCGGGAAAACCCGGGTGAAGTAACCGACTATCAGGCAGACCAGGCCTTGACCAGGGCAGAGATGCTGGAAGAATTCGACCAGGATGCCTTGCAAGACGTTAAGCTTTTGGCTCAGCTGGAAAGCGAGCTTGGCGGATCTTTTTTAGTCAAATTTAAAGTCGGCAAAAAGCGGCTCTATGTGGTGAAAAACATCGAGACCTTCGTAAATGACGTTATAAACTGGCGGCCAATTTCCCTGGGGAAAGAAGAAGTTTTGCTGTCACCGGATTCTTTTGACCCGGCCAGCCAGCGCCTGTTCAGCTTTTTGGCCACGATCGCGGCCGATGGTGCCGATATATACGGGGAGACAAAAAGAAGCATTGAGATTGCTTCCGGCCGAATTGACAGCTTTTTCGCGGCTGTTGAAGGCAGTAAAGTCGAGAATTTGAACAATAAGCAGCTTGTCCCAGCCAAGCGGGGTGAGCTGGAAAAAGCTGACCTCGAAATCGACGATTACCAAGGCCGGGGGATCAGCATTACCGGGTCCTGTCCGCCGGTTCTCCGGGGCATCCAGGCCAGCTACCAGCTGACTGATGAGGCATTTGTAGCTAGCAAGCTTGGCAATATGTTATACGCTCTGTTTAACAATCAAGAAAACATTGACGCAACTTTTGACTTAAACCAGCTGAGCCAATTCAAGGCCACTGTCCTGCCCCTTTTGAAAAAATACAGCAACTTGACCATTAGTCCGGCTGCCCAGCAGCTTTTAGAAGAAGCAGGAGGCCTGGAAAAGAGCCAGCTGCGCCTGGATGTAGAGGGCGATGAAGTAGTTGGCCAGGCCCGGGTCTTTTACCAGGGTAAATCGCTTCGCTTGGGCGAAAGCGGCGAGCGGGAAATTAAGCGGGACTGGTACAAGGAAAAGAAGCTGGCTGAGCTTTTAGAGAAATTTTTTGACCTGGAAGACGGCGACTGCCGCTTGGACAAGGGGGATGACGACGCGGTATACCAGCTTTTGCAAGGGATGCCGAAGTTGCTTTCCGCCTTTGATGAAGTTGAAGTCACCCCGGCTTTTAAAAAGCTCAAGTTTAAAGACAAGCTGAATCTGGCTTTTGGCCTTTCCTTAAGTGACGGGCTTCTGCACCTGGATCTGAAAAGCGACCTCACGCCAGAAGAATTGGCGGAAGTTCTCAGCCAGTACAAGGACCGAAAGAAGTACATCCGCTTGAAAAACGGCAACTTTGTTAACCCGGACAGCCAGGACTTGGCAAAGCTGGCTCTTTTGGCCCAGAATTTGGATTTAACCGCCAAGGATTTTGGCAAAGAGCAGCTGGAAATGCCGGCCTACCGGGCCCTTTACGTCGACCAGCTCTTAAAAGAGCAGGAGATGGGCGAAATTGAAAGAGACGACCACTTCCAGCAATTGATCGACGACTTTGACCAAAAAGAAGCGCCGCTAAAATTGCCAGAAAGTCTGGACAAGATCCTCCGGCCTTATCAAAAGACCGGGACGGCTTGGATGAACCGGCTGGCCCAGCATGGCTTTGGCGGGATTCTGGCGGATGAAATGGGTCTGGGCAAGACCCTGCAGGTGATCAGCCTCCTGGCCAGTCAAAAGGACAAGCCAAGCCTAATCGTGGCTCCGGCCTCTCTGGTCCTTAACTGGGAAGCGGAGTTTAAAAAGTTTGCCCCGGAAATGAAGACCCTGGTTTTAGCCGGCTCTAAGAAAGAGCGCAGCGAACAATTGGCAGATTTGACGGATATCGACGTTGTGATCACTTCTTATGACCTGCTTAAGCGCGATATTGCCAACTATGAGCCGCATACTTTTGTCTATGAAGTAATCGATGAGGCGCAGATGATCAAAAATCCGCGCACAGCCGCGGCTAAGGCGGTTTCTGTCGTCAAGGCCAAACACCGCTTTGCCCTGACCGGGACACCGATTGAAAACCGCTTGAGCGAGCTTTGGAGTATTTTTAACTTCATCATGCCGGGCTTTTTAAAGAGTTACCGGGAATTCAAGAAGGATTTTGAAAGCCCGATCGTTAAGGAAGATGACCAGGACTGCTTGACCCGGTTAAGCCAGATGGTTGGTCCCTTCATCCTCCGCCGCTTGAAAAAAGATGTCCTCAAGGACCTGCCAGACAAGCTGGAGGAAGTCCGCTACGTCGGCATGGGAAAAGAGCAGAGAAAGCTTTATGACGCTGAAATTGCCCGCTTGAAAAAGAAAGTCATGGCTGAGGACGATGAGGGCATCAAGCGCGAGCAGATTCAGATTCTGGCGGCATTGACCAGAATTAGGGAAATCTGCTGCGACCCGGGCCTGCTTTATGAAGATTACAAGGGTGAATCTGAAAAGCGCCTGGCCTGCGTGGATTTGATCAAGAGCGCGATTGACGGGGGCCACAAGGTCCTGCTTTTCTCCCAGTTCACCAGCATGCTGGACCTGCTGGAAGAAAGCCTGAAGGCAGAGGAAATCGGCTTTTTACGGATCGATGGCCAGACTCCTAAGGTCAGACGGCTGACTTTAGTCAACGTCTTCAACCATAAAGACAGTCCGGCTAAGGTCTTCTTGATTTCCCTTAAAGCCGGAGGGACGGGCCTTAACTTGACCGGGGCGGATACCGTCATTCACTATGACCCATGGTGGAACGTGGCGGCCCAGAACCAGGCGACTGACCGGGCCCACCGGATCGGCCAGGAAAAGAAGGTAACGGTCTACAAGCTGATTGCCAAGGATACGGTTGAGGAAGCTATTTTGGACTTGCAGGAAGCCAAGAGCCAGCTGGCCCAAGGTATTTTGACGGCAGAATCTGTTTCCAGCGCCAGCCTGCAAAAGGAAGACTTGCTCAAGATTTTGGACTAAAGAAGCTTGCTTTGCCTGGCCAAAGATGGTATTCTATTAGACGTGGTATTTTGCCAATAAAGATTAGGGGTGTTCCGCTGGCCCAGAGAGGTTGATGAATGCCGTAGAAGGAGAAACAATAATGGATCCATTAATTCAAGAATTGACTAAAGAACAACTTCGTGACGACATGCCTGAATTCCGTGCCGGGGACACTGTTCGTGTTCACGTACGTGTTGTTGAAGGTACTCACGAACGTATCCAGATCTTCGAAGGTGTCGTAATCAAGAAGAAGGGTACTGGCATCGGTGCTACTTACACTGTTCGTAAGATCGCTTCCGGCGTTGGCGTTGAACGGACTTTCCCAGTTAACACTCCACGTGTTGCCAAGGTTGAAGTTACCCGTCACGGCCGCGTACGTCGTGCTAAGCTTTACTACCTGCGGACTCGTAGCGGTAAGGCTGCTCGTATCGCAGAACGTCGTCGTTAATTCTGACAACGAATCTGAAACTGCTTTGCATTTTGCAAGGCAGTTTTATTTTTGCAAAAAATGAGAAAAAACAAAGTGATTTTTTCTGACTAATTATAGTTTTTGCCTTAAAAATAATCCGTGTTTTACCGAGAACATTGCTTAATATATTTGAAAAAAGCAATTGTTTGCCTTTGGTAGCCGAACTTTTCCTGTTAGCCAACTCTTTTTTGCGCTATACTAGCAGCATGCTGTTGTTTAATATTGAGTAATTCACGGAGGAAAACATGGCTAGATCCATCAAAAAAGAACTTGCTGCCCTGCTTTTGGCCGCGGCAGTTTTAGCGCCGGGCCAGGCTAGCGCCAGCAAATTGAAAGTTACCAGCAAGGCTGACACTGCCAGCAAGCCTGCTCAAAGCAAGGACTGGAAGAATTCCAAGAAGTACAGCAAGGACATTCCAGTGCAGTTTTTGAGCATCAATGACCTGCACGGCAACCTGTCAACGACTGGTACGGCAACTCTGGGGCAAAAGAGCTACAGCAATGCCGGTACGGTTGCCCGCCTGGCTGCTTACTTGAATCAAGCCCAGAAGGATTTTAAGCAGAAAAACAAGCAAGGGACGACCTTCAGAGTCGAGTCTGGGGACATGGTGGGGGCATCCCCGGCCAATTCCTCACTTTTGCAAGATGAATCAACCATGCATGCCTTAAAGGCCATGAAGTTTACCATCGGAACCTTGGGCAACCATGAATTCGATGAAGGCTTGGGCGAATTCAACCGGATTCTTTTAGGCAAAAAGCCAATTAAGAAGTACAATTCTGCTGAAATGGCCTACCCCCACCAAAAATCGGGCTTAAAGATTATTGTGGCTAACGTTGTTAGAAAGTCCACCGGCAAGGCACCATATGGCTGGAAGCCTTACACGGTCAAGACGGTCAAGGCAGGCAAGAAGAAGGCCAAGGTCGGCTTTATCGGGGTTTTGACCACGGAAATGCCAACTTTAACGACCAAGAAAAACTACTCTGCCTTCAAATACCTGGATGAAGCCAAGACCATTGCCAAGTATGAAAAGGTTCTGCGCAAGAAGGGCGTTAAAGCAATCGTTGTTTTGGCCCACAAGGGGGTTGAAACGGCAGCAGATAGTAAGGGTAAGCTGACTACCAGCGGCGACAGCGTGAAGATCTTAGAGAAGCTAAACAAGATAGATCCGAAAAATACCGTCGACTTGATTATCGCCGGCCACTCCCACCAGTATGCCAACGCCAAGGTCGGCAAGACCCGGCTGGTTCAAGCTTTGAAGTATGGCCAGGCCTACACTGACTCAATCGGCTACATCAGTCCAAAGACTAAGGACTTCGTCAAGGGTAGCCTGGTTTCCCATGTCTACCCAGTCCTGTCAGCTGCTGATGACCCGAAGACTAAGGACAACAAGACGGTTGCCAAGATTGTGGCTGACGCTGACAAGCGGGTTTCAGCCATCACCAAGCAAAAGATTGCTACTGCCCAAAAGGCGGAAACGATCACTGGCCGGGAAAACAACAATGCTTCCAATGAAAACGCGGTTGGCGACTTGGTCGTTGACGCGCAATTGTCTGAAGCCAACCGGCAAGGTTTCAAGGCTGACTTTGCCATGACTAACGGCGGCGGGGTCCGGTCTGGCCTGGTTGTGGGCAGCGACAAGTCAATTACTTATGGTGCAGCTATGGCTGTTCAGCCTTTTGGCAACAGCCTGCAGGTTTTGACCATGACTGGCAAGCAGATCTTGGCCGCCCTTAACCAACAATACCAGCTGGATGGCCACTACTACCTCTTGATCAGCGGTCTGCACTATGTCTACACCAAGGACGCGGCTGGCAAGGTCAAGATCGTTAAGATTTATGTTGGCGAAGGCGAGAAGACTGAACTCTCTTTGACTAAAAATTACCGGGTTGTAGCTAACGAATTTATCGCTGGCGGCGGCGACCACTTCAGCCAATTTACTGCTGGCAAGAAGGTTGGCATCTTGACGGGAACGGACACGGAAACCTTCATCAGCTACCTCAAGCAGCAGACGGCCAGTGGCAAGCAGATTGCCAGCCCGGCTTTGAACCGTAAGGTAGAAATTTCTGCTGACCAGGCAGCTGCTTTGGAAAAATAGAAATAGGCCGTAAATAGCTTGCAAACAGGCGACAATTAATTTTTGCTAACTTGAAATCTTCCCTCTCGGGAAGATTTTATTTTTGCACGTTTTGGAACTAACGTTCGAAAAATCGTGCTATAATTATGATAAAAACAGCAAGGAGGGGCAGGCATGCGCTTGGCGGAAGTAGCCAACTACATTCAAAGCAAATATGGAATTGAGGCCAGCTATGTCGACCTGGCTGGGCAAACCCTGGCCGCGGTCACGGTCCCAGGAGCAAACGAAAGCTTCGCCCTGCTTCTTAAGAAGGATGGCCGCGAAACGGTTGAACTGAAATGCGGGTCATTGGCTAAGTTTTTGGCTGCCCAGCCGGCTTTTGGACCGGCCATCTTTATGCAGGATCTGGCCTGGATCAGCGTTGATTTAGCAAATCCTGCTTTAAACGACCGCTTCTTTTACAAGACCCTGGATTCTGCCTACCAGAGTTCCCGGCCGCTGGAAGCTGGAAAAAAAGAAGATATAAATAGGCGAGAAAGTAGCGAAGAACAAGAAAATAGCCAAGAGCATGAAATCTACCTGCTAGACGATGAGGGAGAAGACTTCCAAGAAGAAGTGATCCCAAAGCGGCCAGCCTTTTTCAAAGACAGCGACTTTGACCGTCTGCTGGCTGAGAAGGGCAAGCACGTGGTTCCGGAAGGGATCAAGCAGATGCAGGAAAGTTACGACTATCTGGCTGTTCCCCGGCGGGAGAGCAATTTTTACCGGCAGGGGATGCTGATGGCCAATTATGAAGATGACTTTGGTAAAATGGTCCCAATTAACAAGCAGCGGCCAGTCTACCATGATCTGAATGTTGACCAGTTGCGGTCCTATTTTTCCTGGCGGACCAAATTCCGGCAGGGCAAGTACAAGTCTGCTTCTAGCGCCTATATTTACCTTCTGGCCAGTGAATTGGTCTGCCAGATTGGGGTTAAGGATAAAGCCGACGGTCTGCGCCAGCTGCGCCTGCTTTTTGCCAAGTGCGCGGAACAAAAAGATATTTCCACCAGTTGGCAGCAGAAACACATCCTGCAGAATTACCTGGTCTATTATGATTTTCCGCTTGATGAAGTCCGGCCAGCCTTTGAAGACGAGCTGATGCGGGGGGAAGTTTATCATAATCTCCTGTCTGCTGAAGCAAGCGGGCAGGAACTCTACCAAGCCATCTGCTGCTTGTCTTCATATTTGCCCAAGAACAATCCCTTGCTGAAAAAAGAGCCGGAAAAGTTTTATGAACTTTTAGCCCAGGTTTGGCAACAGGTCCGCTTGAACCCTTACCAGCTGCTCAAGCTTTTGGTGGGAGAAAAGACCACTTTTCCGGTAGAAATGTTTGCTGACACGGTCTTCTTCAGCCTTGATCCGGTAAAAGAGGCTGAGCTTGTTTTAGGCCCTGGCCTGGTCTACCGCTGCCAAGGCGGGCAGTGGAGTAATGAAGTCTACTGGCCTTCCAGCCGGCAGAGGCAGCTTTTGGCCAATTTCATGCATGAATTTGACCGCTTAAGCCGGCAGGCTTTTAAACAGGGGCGGGCCCTAAAAGAAAAAGACCTGCCCCCGGCTTTTAAACAGGCAATCGTGCAAGGAATTGCCGACTACCAGGAAATTCTGGCTGAAAGAACCCGGCCAAAGGTTAAAATCAACCTGGCCAGCTTGGACCAGATCCGGGCCGATGCCGCTGAAACCAAGGAAAGCCTGCTGACTGAGGAAGAGCGGCAGCTGGAGGCGGAAGAAGCTGAGATAAGTAAGCAAGTAACTGATTCTTCTGCTGCAGAAGAAAAGCTGACAAAGGACATCGATGAAATGGCTGCCATCGACCTGGGCTTAAACGACACTGAGCAAAAGCTCTTGCTGGCCATATATAATGATCAGCCCTACCAGGACTTTTTGCGCCAGCAGCACCTGCTTTTAAGCGTAGTCGTGGACCAAATTAATGAAAAGATTTTTGACGAAATCGGCGATGCCGTAATCGACTGCGATGGCCAAAAGGCGGAAATCGTGGAGGATTACCGAAGCGACCTCGCTGACTTATTAGGAATTGAGGAGAAATAGTGGAGCAAAAGAAACGGATTCCCAAGCGGATTGCCCAAACAGTTATCAGTTCACTTAAAGGCGGGGTAGTGCCTCGGATCGGCCTGCCCTATATTACAGTGGGCCGGAAGGCGGAAATCGCGGCCCTTTTACATGACGTCGACTTAGTCAAAGAAGGCGGGGCTTCCTTCCGCTTCGTCGTGGGCCGGTACGGGTCGGGCAAGAGCTTTTTGCTGCAGACCATCCGCAATTATGTGATGGACAGGAATTTCATCGTCTTAGACGCTGACCTGTCCCCGGAACGCCGCCTGCAGGGCAGCAAGGGGCAAGGTTTAGCTACCTACCGGGAACTGATCCAGAACCTGGCAACTAAAACCCGGCCGGAAGGCGGGGCCTTAACTTTAGTTTTGGACCGCTGGATCAACAATGTCCAAACGGCAGTAGCCAGCGAAATTTCTTTTGAGGACCCCGGCTTTCAGACCGCTGTTGACCAGAAGATCGTCAGCCAGATTTCTTCTTTGAGTGAAATGGTGCATGGCTATGACTTCGCCCAGCTTTTAGAGCGCTACTACCATGCTTACCTGGCTGGTGACGAAGAGACCAAGGGTAAGGTAGTTAAATGGTTCAGAGGGGAATACCGGCTGAAAACCGAGGCCAAGCAGGACCTGGGCGTCAACATTATTATTTCTGATGAAGACTGGTACGAGTACTTGAAGCTTTTTGCCGTCTTCTTCCGCCAGGCTGGCTACAGCGGCATGTTCATCATGGTCGATGAATTAGTCAACCTCTACAAGATTCCCAACGCCATCTCTCGCCAGTACAACTATGAAAAGCTGCTCAGCATGTATAATGATGCCATGCAGGGCAAGGCCAAGTACCTGGGCATTATTATGGGGGCCACGCCGCAAGCGATCGAAGACCGGCGGCGGGGTGTTTACTCTTATGAAGCCCTCAGGTCCCGTCTGGCTGAAGGCAAGTTTGCCAAAGAAGGGCAGCGGGACCTGTATGCCCCAGTTATCCGCCTGGAGCCCTTGACCGCTGAGGAAATGCTGGTTTTAACTGAAAAGCTGGCTGACATGCATGCCAGCCTTTACGGCTATGAACGGACGATCAGCGAAAAGGATCTGGCTGACTTCATCAAGATTGAATATGGCAGAGTCGGCACGAGCAGCATGATCACCCCAAGAGAAATTATCCGGGACTTTATTGAGCTGCTGGACATTGTCTTGCAGAATCCAGGCCAGACCGTGCAGAGTCTTTTAACAGACGGGGATTTTGCTTATACTGAGCCAGACGCCGTCTCAGATGAAAAGACCAGCGATTTTGCTGAATTTACGATTTAAGATGTGCTAAGGGAAGTTTGTTTATGGATACTTTTTCCCGCTATGCTCCCTTCATCCAGGACTATATTTATTCCCGGGGCTGGGAGACCTTGCGGCCAATGCAGACGGCAGCGGCCCAGGTGATTTTTGATACGGATGACAATCTGCTTTTGTCGGCTTCGACTGCTTCCGGGAAAACCGAAGCAGCCTTTTTTCCCATCTTGACAGATTTGGCGGAAAATCCGGCTGACTCCATTGCCTGCCTCTATATCGCCCCTTTAAAGGCCTTGATCAATGACCAGTATGACCGGTTAAAAGACATCTGCGAAGGCAGTGACGTCCCGGTTTGGCGCTATCATGGGGATGTTTCGGCTTCTCAAAAGCGGAAAATGTTCAAAAGGCCCCAGGGAGTCCTGCAGATAACGCCGGAGTCTTTAGAGAGCCTCATGATCAACAAGCACGCGGATATTCCCCGCTTATTTGGCGACTTGCGCTATGTCGTCATCGACGAGCTGCATTCCTTTTTAAGAAGCGACCGGGGCGGGCAGACCTTTTGCCTTTTAGAGCGCCTAAACCGGCTGGCGGCCGTTAAGCCGCGGAGGATTGGCCTGTCAGCTACTATCGGTGATCCAGGGGCGGCTGGACAGTTTTTAGGGGCAGGATCGGGCCATAAGACCAGGATCCCTAAGGTTAAAAGCCAGCCCCAACGCTGGCGCTTGTCAATGGAGCACTTTTATAAGAGCGGTGAGCAGGCAGGCGAGCATTCTGCCCTGCCGGCCCAAGCCGTTTTAGCTAAGGCCAGTGACCAGGCACCAGAATTGGCTGACCCGGGTCTTGCTTATATTTTTGACCATACTCGGGGCAAAAAGTGCCTGGTCTTTACCAACAGCCGGGAAGAATGTGAAGCTGTCTGTCAAGTTTTGCGGCAGTATTGCGAATATAAGCACGAACCAGACCGCTTCATGATCCACCATGGCAACCTGTCCGCGGCTCTCAGGCAAGGGGCGGAGGCCATCATGAAGGATGAAGACGCCAACGTTACGACCTGCGCGACGGCTACGCTTGAACTGGGCATTGATGTCGGCCAGCTGGAGCGGGCCTTTCAAATTGAAGCGCCCTTTACCGTTTCCGGCTTTTTGCAGCGGATGGGGCGGACCGGCCGGCGGGGCAATCCAGCAGAAATGTGGTTTGTCATGCGCGAAGAGCAGGCCGAAAGCCGGGCCATGCTGCCGGTCTTGATTCCTTGGTCACTTCTGCAGGGGATTGCCCTGGTTGAGCTGTATTTACAAGAGCGCTGGGTTGAACCGCCAAGAGACCACCAATTGCCTTACAGCCTCCTTTACCACCAGACTATGAGCACTTTGATGGCCGGCGGGGAGATGAGCCCGGCAGAACTGGCCTCCCGGGTCTTGACCCTGTCCTACTTCCGCTGGGTCAGCCAGGATGACTATAAAGTTTTGCTCCGCCATCTGATCAAGACCGACCAGATCCAGCTGACGGAAAATGGCGGTTTGATCGTTGGCCTGGCTGGCGAGCGGGTTACCAACAATTTCAAGTTTTACGCCGTTTTCCAAGAAAATGAGGAATACAGCGTTCACGCTGAGTCTGAAGAACTGGGGACGATCGTCAAGCCGCCGCCCTTGGGGGAAAAAATCGCCATTGCCGGCCATGTCTGGGTGGTTGAAGAAATCGACCGCCGCCGCCGGCAGGTCTATGTCCACCAGGTCAAGGGCCGGATTCCGGCTTACTTTGGGGATGTAGCGGGCGACATCCATCCCAAAGTCCTCCAGCAGATGAGGAAGATTCTGGCAGAGGAGCGTCAGTATCCTTACTTGATGAAAAACGCGGCTGCCCGTTTGAGCGAAACCAGGGCAATGGCGCAAGCGGCCGGCCTGCCAGGTAAGCAGCTGGTCAATTTGGGCGCTAAAACCTACTGCCTGTTTCCTTGGACGGGTTCTTATGCCTTCCTGGCTTTGGAGCGCTTCTTGCGCCTTAAATGCGCAAGCCGCTTAGGGCTGAAGAATTTTGACTCAGTCCGGCCCTACTACATCCAGTTCAGCATGGATGTCAGTGAAGGAGACTTTTACCAGATTCTGGCTGAAGAAGCCGCTAAGGACTTTGACCCCTTGGACCTGCTCTATCCTAAGGAAGTGCCAGTTTTTGACAAGTATGACGAATACCTGCCAGATGACCTGGTCAGAAAAGAATTTGCCTATAGCGTCCTGGATTTGGCTGAAATGCGGCGGGCAATCGGAGAGATTACGAGACAAGAGGGCTGAAAAAGATGTACAATAATGTCTAATAATCAAATCTCGATTTTTTAGAAAGGAAATTTATGTCAGTAAGCAAGCGTCCGATTTCCAGTTTTCAAGAATTAGAAACAGCCGCTGATGACAGCGATGAGATACATTTTAAGTTAAACGGCCAGCAGTGGCTTTTAGTTGATGATGGCAATCCTTTGACTCCAGAAAGCAAGACCTTGATCAACTGCGACTTGCCGGAAGAGCAGCAGTTTTTTGCCAATACAGAGGAATTTCTGGCCTGTGAGATTGGGGGGCAATCTTTAGCCGCCTGCTGGCCCCAGATGAGCGAGGTGGCCATTTGGAGCGTGCAATTTGAGAGCTTGGAGGAGTTTGTCCAGGCAATCAAAGACGGCTGCGACATTCAGTTCTCTCTGGAAGGCCGCCAATACAGTCTGGGCCAGTCCAGTGAGCGGAAGGTTTACCGGCAGCTGACCTGGCGCTTGGAAAAAGGCGGGCAGGTAAAGGTAAAAAAATTTGCTGACCTGGACCAGCTCTTAGCCTTTGAAATTGCTGGCAAAAGCTTGGGCAAGCAGTGGTCAGCCATGAAAAATGTCGACTACGGTTGATTTTAATTTAAATTTTTTCGAGGACAAAAACTCCAGGAAAAGGCTTTTCTTTTCTGAAATCATAATTTTTCAAACTTTTCACTGGGCTTAACTTAATAAAATAAGAAAAATAGACTTTTAATATAAACAAAAGAAACTTCCTTGATTATCGGGTATAATGTTAAATAGATCCTATATGATAGAAAGATGAAAAACATGAAGAGACAGCCGCAAACAATTAAGAGAATCATCCAGGCCTTGGCTTTGAGCCTGCTGCTTTTGCTGGCGACCAGCCTGACTGCTTGTTCCAGCAAGCAGGAAAGCAGCTATGCCCGGGCCAAGCAGTCCAAGCAGATTACCTGGGGGGTTCGGCCGGACACGAAGCTGTTCGGGCTGACCAACATCAAAACCGGCAAGATCGAAGGTTTTGAAATCGATCTGGCCACGGCCATCACTAAGCAGATCTTAGGGCCTAAAGGCAAGGCTGTCTTCCGGCCGATCACGGAAAAGACCCGGATCACGCTTTTGCACAACGGCTCCCTTGATGCCGTCATCTCAACTATGACCATCACCAAGGAGCGGATGAAGGTGATTGACTTCTCAGACGTTTACTTTAACGCCAACGAATCGATGATCGTCAAGAAGTCCAGCAAGATCAGAACGATTGCTGACCTTAACAAGAAAGGCGTTGTCGTCATTGCCATCAAGGGGACCGACGTGGCCAATCAGGTGGCCAAGCTGGCACCAAAGGCCAGCGTCAAGCAGTTTGACGATTATGGTTCAGCCTTCAATGCCTTAAAGGCAGGGCAAGGGGACGTCATGATCGACGACAACGGGATTCTGGCCGGCTTGATTGCTGACACGCCGGAATTCACCTTGACCAAGGCCAGTTTGGCTGAGGAGCCTTACGGTATCGGGGTTGAAAAAGGGCAAACCGAAATGCGCCAGGCCATTAATAAGGCCTTGAAGAAGCTGCGGGCCAGCGGTAAATATGACCAGCTGGTTAAGAAGTGGTTTGGTAAGGTCTCCGGCTTTGACGTCAAGCAGGCAGAAAGCCAGAAGGTCAAGATTCAATAAAGAATCAGAATAAGACAGAAAGCAAAAAAGCTAGGAGCGTCAGCTCCTAGCTTTTTTGCTAGCACGTAAAATTTTTGATTTTTATTTTTAGTCTTAAAGAATGGCGCCGACAACGATGAGGCAGAGGCCTGCAAGCGTAGCGACCAGTTCTTTGCCTTGCTTGCGTTCACCTAGCAGGGTCATCCCGCCGATAGTGGAGATGATGACGCTCAGCTGCCCGTAGATAAAGGCGTTAGTCACCCCATTGACTTGCGCGGAGATGATGTAGGCGTAAGCGGCAATACCGAAGCTGATCCCGGCGAAGAGGTCAAGGTAGCTGGCCTTTTCCTTGAAGGCAGCCTTGTTGCCGCTGAAGGCCAGGTAGAGCACTGAACCCAGCAGGATCCCCAGGGTTTGCGGCAGGAACATTGATTCAGCATCAGCCGTAATAGTCTTAGGGAAGGCGGAGTAGGCCAGGTAGCCGACCGTGGTCAAGACCAGGAAAAGAATATCCTTGTTGGTAGTCTTCTGGCTGAAGTCGTCGCCTTTTTCCGTGTAGGCGGTCAAGACAACGCCGACCATGATAATGGCCAGGGCGATGATCCCGAAGATGAAGTCGTTGCTGGTCTTCCATTCACCGAAGATCAAAGCCCCGATGATGGTGTTGCCGACCAGCTGCAGGCCAGTTGAGATCGGCATGGTCTTGCTGACCCCAATCCGGGTAAAGGAAATGAACTGGCCGATTTGGCCGATGGTCCATAGAGCACCGGACAGTAGTGACAGGAAGAAGACCGGCATGGACATGGCCGGATGCTGAATTAAAGTCACGATAATGCCAACGATAGTGGCACCCATGCCGACGCCGAAGATTTGGTTGGCCGGCTTGCTGTTAGGAACCTTGTTGACGATCCATGGCATAACCCCCCAGCCAATGGCTGGCAGTAAAGCAATGATGATATTCATTAATTGAAAACCCCTTTAACTAATAATTTGTCGAATAGTTACTAGGTTAACGGAGTTTTAGGAAAATAGCAATAGAAAACGCTATGAAAATGTCAACCGTTTTCAGAAAACGGTTAAAATAAAAAGATGATTTGCATAAAACAAAGCACCTTTTTCAAAAAATATTAGTCAATATCAGTCAATATTGGTCACTTACCGGCAATAATGAATTAATCAATATTTGTTCTGTAAAGGCCAACAACCTTGCCTAAAATCTGCACATGGTCCAAGATAATTGGATCCATGGCATCATTTTCCGGCTGCAAGCGGTAGTGGAGGTCTTCTTTGTAGAAGCGCTTGACTGTTGCTTCACCGTCATCAGTCATGGCGACCACGATTTCCCCGTTTTGGGCCGTGGTCTGCTTGCGGACGATGACGTAGTCACCGTTCAAGATACCGGCATTGATCATTGAAGTGCCGTGCACCCGGAGCATGAAAAGCTCACCAGCATCACTGGCCAAGTTCGGCGGAAGCGGGAAGTAGTCTTCCACGTCCTGGACAGCCAGAATCGGCTGGCCGGCGGTAACAACGCCGATCACAGGGATGTCTTTAGGCTTGATACCCAAGGCGTCAAGGCCGGCATGGGTGATTTCCAAAGCCCGGGGCTTGGTGGCGTCCTTGATGAGGTATCCCTTGCGCTCCAGTCTGGTCAAGTGGCCGTGGACGGTGGAGGTTGAGGACAGGCCAACAGCAGCGCAGATTTCCCGGACCGTCGGCGGGAAGCCGCGGTTTTCAACGGTATCATAGATGTATTGCAGAATTTCTAATTGTTTCGAGTCATGAGTTGCCATATTTTTTACCTTCGTCAAAAATCTTATTGTCGGTTATTATTTATTTTAGCAAATATTCGGAGAGTTTGCAAACAGGCGTTCTAGGCTTAAAACTTTTTTTATTTTTACAAAGCGAGTACACTATTCATATCACGAGAAAGGTGGCTATGTTTATGGCAGAATCAGATCAAGTAAGACAAAGAATCAATGAATTGTACAAGAAGAAGCAGGAAAGCGGCTTGACGGAAGCAGAAGAAGCCGAACGCAAAGAACTGCACAAGAAGTTTATCGCTAATTTCCGGGCGGGCTTTAGGCAGCAGCTGGACAGTCTGGTGATCGTCGATGACAAAGGCAAGGACGTCACCCCAAAGAAAGCCAAGCAGATTCAGAAGGAAAAGGGCCTCAGATAGGAATTTTTTCTTTAAAAATGGTCTGAAGTTTTGTAAGATAGTATTTGTGTGACTAACGAATACTATCCGCTGAGGCGGATAACAAATTAAGACCAATGGAGGTTTAGCGATAATGAATTTAGGTTTGGCGATTTTCTTGATTATTTTGGCAGCTCTTCTGGGTGCGGTTGCCGGCTTTTACGGTGCCCGGACTTACATGAAGAACTACTTTAAGAAGAATCCCCCAATTACCCGGGAAATGGTTGAAACCATGATGTCACAAATGGGCCAGAAGCCTTCAGCCAAGAAGGTCAACCAAGTGATGAACATGATCAAGCACCAGTCAGCCAAGAACTAGGTTTAAGAGGCAAAGAGCGCTAGGGGAATCCGGGCGCTCTTTTTTTGCGGGCTAGGGGAATTAGAAAAAAAGGTGAAAATGATAGAATTAGGATAAAAAGAAGAAGCAAAGAAAAGAGGGAGGAAAAAATGGATACTTTCAGCAAGCTGGGCTGGTTCTTTAAAGCCCACCGCAAGCGTTATGCCCTGGGGATCACGGCTCTCATCTTGACCTCGGCAGCCAACTTGGTTCCGCCGCGGATCCTGGGCATGATGGCTGATCAGCTGGACACGGGAAAAATCAGCTGGCAGCAGTTTTTTGGATTTGTTTTGGCAATTTTGCTGGCGGCTTTGGCCCTGTACGTTTGCCGCTATTTCTGGCGCAAGCAGATTTACGGCGGGGCGGCAATTTTGGAAAAGGAATTGCGGGGCCGGCTCTTTTGGCATTTTCTGCAGATGGACCGGACCTTCTTTCAGCGCTACCGG
The DNA here is from genome assembly GCF_057197985.1 of Lactobacillus sp. WILCCON 0059. Taxonomy (NCBI): domain Bacteria; kingdom Bacillati; phylum Bacillota; class Bacilli; order Lactobacillales; family Lactobacillaceae; genus Lactobacillus; species Lactobacillus sp. WILCCON 0059. The sequence continues at coordinate 1,467,435 of NZ_JBUBHN010000001.1, read as the reverse complement.
ACCGGGGACTTGATGGCCCGGGCGACCAATGACGTCCAAGCCGTCCAGAACGTGGCCGGTGACGGAATCTTGACCTTGATCGACTCGATTTTTACCGGGGGGACCACCTTGCTGGCCATGATGATCCTGGTAGACTGGCGCTTGACCCTGGCTGCCATGCTGCCTTTGCCGCTTTTGGCCTTCTGTGCCCGCTACTTGGGCGATCGCCTGCACGATGCATATATGGATTCGCAGGCGGCATTTTCACGCTTGAACAATAAGACCCAGGAATCCTTGTCCGGGATTAAGGTCTTGAAGACTTTTGGCCAGGGAAAAGAGGACGCTGAAGCTTTTAACAAGATGACCTATGAAACGGTTGACATCAATAAAAAGGTCTTCCGGATCGACTCACTTTATGACCCGATGATTACCGTGATCATCGGCATCACCTACATTATCACCATTATTTACGGGGGCCGGCTGGTTCTCAGCAAGACGATCAGCCTGGGTCAGCTGATTTCCTTTGTTTCTTACATCGGGTCCATGGTCTGGCCAATGTTTGCCATCGGCTACCTGTTTAACGTTCTTGAGCGGGGGAGTGCCAGCTACGACCGGATCATGACCCTGCTCAATGAAAAATCTTTGATCGTGGACTCTGATTCTATGGACAAGGAGCAGAAGCTGACCGGGGACTTGCGCTACCACGTGACCAGTTTTGCCTACCCGGATGAACCAGACAAGAATGCCTTAGGAGCCGTTGACTTTGACCTGAAAAACGGGCAGACGATCGGCCTGGTAGGCCGGGTCGGGTCAGGCAAGACGACCATTATCCAGCTCTTGATGCGGGAATTTGACAACTACAAGGGCCGGATTACTTTTGCCGGCCACGACATCCGACAGATCCCCCTGGACGTCTACTTGAAGGAGATTTCCTATGTTCCGCAAAACAACTTCCTGTTCTCCATGTCGGTAAGGGACAATATTGCCTTTGCCAAGCCGGATGCCAGCCAGGAAGAGGTTGAAGCAGCAGCAAAAAAGAGCGCCCTTCACGACGATATCTTGGCCTTCCCGGATGGCTACCAGACCATGATCGGGGAAAACGGGGTTTCCCTGTCCGGCGGGCAAAAGCAGCGGATGTCAATTGCAAGAGCACTTCTCCATGACAGCGAAATCTTGATCTTGGACGATGCCTTGTCAGCTGTTGATGCTAAAACGGAGAAGGCAATTCTGACTAAGCTCCGCCAAGAGCGGGAGAAGAAAATTACCGTCATCGCTGCCCACCGCTTAAGCAGTGTGATGGATGCCGACTTGATCCTCGTTATGCAAGACGGACAGGTGGCAGAAAGAGGAACGCATGAAGAATTGCTGGCCAAGGGCGGCTGGTATGCCCGCATGTGGCAGCGGCAGGAACTGGCCCAGAAAGTAGGTGAAGATGACGATGAATAATGAAGACTTCCAATCAGTCTGGCAGCAGCCGATTTCAACCAAAGAGCAGGGGCAGATTTTAAAGCGGCTCTGGACTTTTGTCTGGCTTTACAAGGCGGAATTATTGACTGCCGTCTTAGGGATGGTGGCTGTTTCCGCTATCAATATGCTCCTGCCGACCTGGCTGCAGTATTACATGGACCATTATCTAAAAAGCGGCCAGGTTGATTTCAGCACGGTCTATTATGTTGCTTTGATTTACGGCATTGGCGTGGTATTTAAGGCGGGCTTCCAGTTTACCTATGAATATCTTTATGCCTTAGCCGGAGAAAAGGCCTTGGAAAAGGTCCGCCGGGTCCTTTACGCAAAAATCCATACCCTGGGGATGCGGTATTTTGACCAGACTCCTGCCGGGTCGATTTTATCCCGGGTAACCAACGACACGATGACCTTGGGCAACTTTATGCAGGTTTTCTCTGCCTTTTTGTTAGGGATCGTGTCCATGGTAACTGCCTTGATTGCCATGTATATGGCTGATCCGGTGGCCGCGGCAATCGTGACGGCCTTTATTCCACTTATCGTTGGGGCAATCTGGCTTTACAACCGGGTCAACTCCAAGACCTATCACGAATACCGGGCCCGCAACTCCTTGATCAACACCAAGCTGGAAGAAAGCATTGCCGGCATAAACGTAATTCAGCAGTTCCGCCAGGAAAAGCGGGTTGATGAAGACTTTGAAAAAATCAACAGCCAGCAGATGCAGACCCGCTTCAAGCTGATCAGAACCAATGGCTTGCTCTTGTCGCCATTTACGACCCTGCTCTATTCTTTAGCCTTGACCTGCGTTTTGGTTTGGTTCGGCTATCCCCTCCGGGCAACTTTTGTCCCGGCCGGGATGATCTATGCTTTTGCCAACTACGTGCAGAACTTTTTTAACCCCTTGTCAGACATGATGAATTCTTTAACTTTCTTCACCGACGGGATCGTGGCCGGCAAGCGGATCTTCAAGATTTTGGACCAGGAAGAGTACGAACCTGAGCAAAAGGAAAAGGCGGACGCTAAGATTACAGAAGGGAAAATCGAGTTCAAGCACGTGTCGTTTTCTTATGACGGAAAGCACGATGTTCTTCATGACGTTTCCTTCACCCTAAATCCAGGTGAGACTTTGGGGATTGTTGGCCATACTGGGTCAGGCAAGAGCTCGATCATCAATGTGATGATGCGGTTTTACGAGTTCCACGATGGCCAGATCCTTTTGGACGGAACCGACATCCGGGACTTTTCCAAGGCGGAACTGCGGCAAAAAATAGGACTGGTTCTGCAGGAACCCTTCATGTTCTACGGGGACGTGGCTTCTAACATCCGCTTGTATAATGACAAGATCACGGATGAGCAGATCGAAGAAGCGGCCAAAACCGTCCAGGCTGACCGCTTTATCGAAAAATTGCCCGGGAAATACCAGGCCAAGGTCATCGAAGGAGGGTCGGAATTCTCCAGCGGGGAAAGACAACTGATTTCCTTTGCCCGGACCCTGGTAACCAATCCCAAGATTTTGATTTTGGATGAAGCTACCGCCAACGTGGACACGGAGACAGAAAGCTTGATTCAAATGGGCCTTAAAAAGCTGCGCCAGGGCCGGACCACCCTGGCTATTGCTCACCGCCTGTCGACGATTGCTGACGCTGACCAGATCATTGTTCTGGACAAGGGGAGAATCGTCGAACATGGCAAGCATGAGGAATTGCTGGCACAGAAGGGCTACTACTATGACCTTTACACCCTCCAGCAAAACCGGGAAAAGTAAAATTGAATTAAATTAAGCTAAAAGCAAAATAAGAGCGCGCCCAGTGGACGCGCTCTTTTATTCTAATCCGGCAAGCTGGAGATTTTTGACGAAAGGGAGTTTTTTCAAATCGCCCAAAAGGGTATTAAGGTCGCCCTCAAGGCCGGCCAAGTCCAAGGACATTAAAACGCTGGCGTGACTGGCCAAAGGAATGGCCTGGGAAATGGTCAAGACCGAGGCCTGGTGGTCAGTCACGCAGGTCAAAACCGCGGACAGGGCCCCGGGCTGGTCGGCTAAGAGCAGGGATAAGACCGCCTGCTGGCCCCGGGAAGGGTCTTTAGCTCTGAAAACATAGTCTTTATAGCGGTAATAAGTGTTGCGGGAGATGCCGACGCGTTCAGTTGCCTCGGTAACGGTGGCTGCCTCCCGGCTGTCCAGCATTTCCCTGGCCGCTAGGACCTTTTCCAGATAGTCGGGCAGGATCTTTTTATGTACGTAAAAATAGTCGGCCATGGCCAATCCTCCTTTGACATATTGCTTTAATTTTTGTTTAATAATAAGTGACTTTCCCCTTGTCAGGCCTTGCGGATAATGATACTATGTTTTTAATTCAAAAACAAGTGTCCCTGTATTAGAAACAACGGAGGCGGGTATGCAAATTGCGATCTTAGGCCGCGGAGTGGTTGGCGGCGGTATTGTCAAGCTGGTTGAAGAGGCGGAAAGTCCGCTTTTGCAGAATGTGAAAATTAAGAAGATCCTGGTGCACCGGGATGAGCAGATCTTAGATGACCAGCACACGACGGACTTTGAGGAAATCGTGGATGACCCGGAAATTTCAGTGGTCTGCGAGTGTATCGGAGGCCTTGAGCCGGCCCACAGCTATGTTAAACGGGCCTTGGAAGCGGGCAAGCACGTGGTGACGGCCAATAAGAAGATGCTGGCGGTTTTCGCGGGTGAACTCTTTGCCTTAGCCAGGCAAAAAGGCCTGGTTTTGGCCTATGAGGCCAGCGTTGGCGGCGGGATTCCTTGGATTGCTAACATCAAGCGGATTCAGCGTCTGGAGCCGGTCACGGCCTTCCAGGGAATTTTTAACGGGACCAGCAACTACATCCTTTCCCAAATGGAAGAAAAGGACCTGGACTTTGCCACCTGCTTAAAAGACGCCCAGGACCTGGGCTACGCGGAAAAAGACCCCAGCGACGACATCGACGGCGGGGATGTTTGTTACAAGGTCTGCCTGTCAGCCTTGACCGCTTTTGGCAAGATTGCCGATCCAGGCCAGGTTGAGCAATGGGGGATCCGGCATTTGACCAAGGAAGACTTCGCCTGGGCTAAGGCAAACGGCCGGACCATCAAATTGCTGGGCCGGGGCAGGCAAGCAGGAGAGAAGCTGTCCTTGCAGGTTTTGCCGGTCATGCTGAAAAAGACCAGTCTTTTGGCTGGAGTGGGCCTTAACTTCAATGCCTTAGAAACTGATTCCGCCAGCCTGGGCCCGGCAACTTTTGTTGGTCAGGGGGCTGGATCCTTGCCGACCGCCCACGCGGCTGTCCAGGACCTCTTGGATCTGGCTGAAGGGAAAAAGGAAATCGTGCAAAGCAGTCAGCCGGCCCAGCTGCTTGATGAAGAAGAGCAGACTTTTTACCTGCGGACTGACCGGGCTGGCTTTTTCCAGGATGTAGCGGCTGAAAGAATCAATGAAAAGGCGCTTTTGACGAAAAAAATGACCTTGACGGCCTTGTCTCGCCTGGTCAAAGAAAGCGGAGACCCGGCAGCCTTTTTGGCGGGAGTGGCAGATGAGTAAAGCAGTAAAATTTGGCGGCTCTTCAGTCGCTAACAGCGAACAATTTAAAAAGGTCAAGCAGATTATTCTGGCTGACCCGGACCGCAAGTACGTGGTGACCAGCGCCTGCGGCAAGAGCGGAAAGGAGGACCACAAGGTTACCGACCTCCTCTACCTCTGCGCCGCCCACATTACCTATGACGTCAGCTATGAGTCGATTTTCCAGACCATCGTGGACAAGTACATGGAAATCAAGCGCAGCCTGGGCCTCAAAATTGACCTGGGCAGAGAATTTGCCAAGATCCGGCAGAATATGGCTCAGAACTTGAACCTGGACTACCTGGTTTCCCGGGGCGAGTACTTGACCGGCCTTTGCCTGGCTGAATACCTGGACGCGGACTTCGTTGATGCCAGCCGGGTGATCCGCTTCCATTATGACGGATCAATCGACCTAAAAAAGTGCCAAGAACTGCTAAAGGCCCAGGTTGACCCGGGCCGGCGGGTGGTGATCCCAGGTTTTTACGGTTCTTTGCCAAATGGGGTCATCAAGGTCATGAGCCGGGGCGGGTCAGATATTACCGGGTCAATCGTGGCTAATGCCTTTGACGTTGACGTCTATGAAAACTGGACCGACGTTTCCGGCTTTTACGTGGCGGACCCGCGCATTATTAAAGACCCTGTCCAGATTCCGCGGATTACCTACTCTGAATTGCGGCAGATGAGCTATATGGGGGCCAATGTCCTGCATGACGACGCGGTTTTCCCTGTTCGGCAGAAAAACATCCCGATCAATGTCCGCAACACCAACTACCCGGAAAATCCCGGCACCATGATCATGAATGACTGCAGCGAACTTGATGCGCAAGAGCTGCCTCATGTCATCACAGGGATTACGGGCAAGCAGAACTTTACGGTCATCACCATGGTCAAGTCGCATGTTTCAGCCGAGGCGGGCTTTTTGCGCAAGGTTCTGGCCGTTTTTGAAAAATTCCAGATCTCGATTGAAAGCGTCCCGGTTACGGTCGATACTTTTTCAATCGTGGTCCAGACCAAGAAGATCGAGCGCTACCTTTATGAAATCGTGGCGGAATTAAAGCAGGAACTGCGCCTTGACGACATCCAAGTCGAAAGCCAGCAGGCCATGTTGGCCGTGGTTGGCCGGGCCATGAGGCAGATGCCGGGGATGTCGGGCAAGATTTTGTCAACACTGGGTGACCAGCAGATCAACATCCGCACCATCAACCAGGCCTGCGATGAACAAAGCATCGTCATCGGGGTTAACAACCAGGACCTGGTTCCGGCAATCAAGGCGATTTATCAGCAGTTTATTAGTGAAGAAAGAGTGGAACGATAAATGAAGATTGGTATTTTAGGTGCTACAGGGGCCGTTGGCCGGCAGATGCTGGAATGCATTGAAGAAAGAAAGCTGCCGGTTGAAGAGCTGCGCGTTTTTGCTTCCGAGCGCTCTAAGGGCAAAAAGCTGTCCTTTGCTGGCCAGGAATTGACCTTGGAAGTGGTCAGCCAGGAAAGACTAAACGGGCTTGACTACGTTTTGGGGGCAGTTTCCAACAGTCTGTCCAAGGAATACCGGCCCTTGGTTGAAAAGAGCGGGGCAGTCTACATCGACAACAGCTCAGCCTTTCGGCAAGAAGATGACGTGCCTTTGGTAGTGCCTGAAATCAATGGCCCAGATGCTTTAGAGCACCGCGGCGTCATCGCCAATCCAAACTGTTCAACCGCCATCACCTTGATGGCTCTGGCGCCAATTGCCAAGTTGTCCCCGATCAAGACCATCAACGCCTGCACCTACCAGGCCGTTTCCGGCGCCGGCATGGGCGGGATCAGCGAACTTAAGGATGAAGTAACGGCTTTGACCAAGGGCGAGAGCGTGGAAGCCAAGGTCTTCCCGGCCCAAATTGCCTTCAATGTCATCGCCGATATTGGCAGTCCTTTGGAAAACGGCTATACGACTGAAGAAATGAAGATGCAGAATGAAGGAAGAAAGATCCTGCACTTGCCAGAGCTCCTGGTTACCTGCACCTGCGTCCGGGTTCCGGTCTACCGGTCCCACTCAATTGCCGTGACGGTCGTTACTGAAGAGCCAGTCTCAGTTGCAGATGCTGAAAAAGCTATCGCGGCTTTTGACGGAGACCTCCTGGTTACCGACCACACCCCGACTCCGCTGGAAAACTCCGACAAGGACATCGTGCAAGTTGGCCGCCTGCGCCGGGACTTGACCAACCCTAACGGCCTTACTCTCTGGTGCACCGGCGACCAGATCCGGAAGGGCGCGGCAACCAACGCCGTCCAGATCATGGAATACCTGGAAAATAACAAGTAAGTAGCAGCAGTAGAAAAAGCATAAAGAAAAAGGATTGAGCACTCCAGCTCAATCCTTTTCTTGTTCTTTTGTCATAATTAATTATTTGGCTTCATAGTGGAAATTCGGGTCCAGTTCCTGGTCGATCTTTTGCCAGGCTTCTTCCAGCTGCTGGTTGTAGGCAGCTTCAGTTTCAGGGGTCAATTTGGTCTTGCGGTCGATAACGATCGGGTCGCCGAAATTGATTTCCATGCCTTTTCTTTTTAATACCCCTTTAAAAGTAAGCGGACCTTGGTAGACAGCCGGGACCAGGGGCCGGCCGGACATTCTGGCGATAACCAGGGCACCGGATTTAAGGGAGGCTGAGTGCCGGGTGCCGGAAGGAAACATGATCAAAGACAGGCCTTCTGACTTTAAGCCCTTGACCGGGATCTTGATGACAGAAGGACCCGGGTGCTCACGGTTGACCGGGAAGGCGTGGGCATTGTTTAAGATCCAGCGGAGGACAGGATTTTTAAAAAGCTCCTGCTTGGTCATGAACATGAATTCCGTGGGGCTGGCGGCCAGGGCAAACAGAATCGGCTCCCACCAGTTTCGGTGCGGGGCAACCAGGATGTAGGTGCCTTCCGGCAGTCTTTCCTTGTGGTGGACATGCAGGTGGCCGTTTAAGACCCAGACGATGAAGCGGACAATCGGTCTGAAAATACGATAAAGCATAAAAGAACCTCCAAATGATGTAGAATAAATTATAACACATCTAAGAATAAGGGACGGGCTTCAGAATTACATGATTGAACTTAAGGAAAACGAACGCATCGATTACATGCTGGGCGAGCAGCTGAAAATTATCCAGGACGGGCAGTCTTTTGCCTTCTCCCTGGATACCCTGCTTCTGGCTTACTGGGCCAAAGAAGCCATCAAAAACCGGTCCAAGGTCGTTGAACTCTGCAGCGGCAACGCGGCAGCCAGCCTCTACATGGCCGCTTTTAACAAGGCCCATTACGACGATGTTGAACTGCAAGAGGACATCGTTTCCAAGGCCAGGCGGTCGGTTGAATTAAACAACATGCAGGACCGGATCACGGTTCACCAGGGAAATGTCAAAGACGCGGGGAGCTTTTTGCGAAAAGACAGCTATGACGTCGTCGTGGTCAACCCGCCATATTTCAAGGCTCCAGCCGGTCACAAGCTGAACCCGGACCGGTCTAAAGCTATTGCCCGCCATGAACTGGAGATCAACTTGGAGGAAATTATCGCCGTCTCAGCAGGCCTGTTGAAAATGAAGGGGAAGATGTTCATGGTTCACCGGCCGGAACGCTTGGGTGAGATCATCAATTACGGCTTTAAACATGACTTAGTCGTCAAGACTGTCCAGCCCTTTGTCTCCAGAAGAGGGCAAGACGCTAATTTAGTCATTGTCGAGGCAGTCAGAAGCGGGAAGGGCGACGGGCTGGTTTTGCGCGATGCGATCGAAGTCCATGAAGCTGATGGGAGCAACACTCCGGCAATTAAGAAGATTTTAGAGGCCAAATTGCCGGAGGAAAAGCATTACTTTTATGTTCTCCTGTGCAGCGATGGCAGCTTTTACGGCGGCTACACCAACGATTTAAACAAAAGGCTACAGGCTCATAATTCCGGCAAAGGGGCCAAATATACCAAGAGCAGGCGGCCGGTTGAAATGATCTATCATGAAGAGTACGCCGACAAGTCAAAAGCAATGCAGCGGGAATATTGGTTCAAGCACCATGACCGGGCCTGGAAGGAAAAATTCCTCAAAGAGCAGGGGGTTAATTTTTAGGCGGAAAAGCTTGCGTTTAAAGGGAAAATCGAGTATGATAGACAAGCGTGCGATTGCACGCTAGAAAACACATCAAGAGCGATCGGCATTCAGGTGCCTAAAGACAAACGGTTGAATGCTGAAATGAACGCTTGAGAGGAAATAACCTAGGAGGAATTTATTTATGTCAGTTGTATCTATGAAGCAATTGCTTGAAGCTGGTGTACACTTTGGTCACCAAACCAGAAGATGGGACCCGAAGATGAAGCCATACATCTTCACTCAAAGAAACGGGATCTACATCATCGACTTGCAAAAGACCATCAAGATGCTTGACGACGCCTACAACTACGTTAAGGCAGTTGCTCAAGACGACGGTGTTTTCCTGTTCGTTGGTACCAAGAAGCAAGCTCAAGAAGCAATCGCTGAAGAAGCTACCCGCGCAGGCCAATACTACGTCAACCAACGTTGGTTGGGTGGTACTTTGACCAACTGGACTACTATCCAAAGCCGGGTTAAGCGTCTGAAGGACTTGAAGAAGATGGCTGAAGACGGCACCTTCGACGTACTGCCAAAGAAGGAAGTTGCTTTGCTGACCAAGGAAATGGACAAGCTGCAAAAGTTCCTGGGCGGTATCGAAGACATGCCACGGATTCCTGACGTAATGTTCGTCGTTGACCCTAAGAAGGAAAAGATCGCCGTTCACGAAGCCAACAAGCTTGGCATCCCAGTTGTAGCCATGGTTGACACCAACACTGACCCAACTCCGATCGACGTAATCATCCCTTCAAACGACGACGCTATCCGTGCTATCCGCTTGATTGCCGGTGCTATGGCTGACGCTGTAATCGAAGGCAAGCAAGGTGCAGATAACGCCGACGTTGAAAAGGAATTGTCTGAAAGTGCTGAAGAAAACTCTGCTGAAGAAGTAGACGATGCTGAATAATTTGTCGTAAACTATCTTTAGAAGAATTCTGTTATTTAGTTTGACCTGGAGGACTTTTTTAAATGGCAAACATTACTGCTAAGCAAGTCAAGGAATTGCGTGAAACTACTGGTGCCGGCGTCATGGACGCCAAGAAGGCCCTGGTTGAAGCCGAAGGCGACATGCAAAGAGCTATCGAAATCATCCACGAAAAGGGTGAAGCAAAGGCTGCCAAGAAGGCTAACCGGATCGCTGCTGAAGGTTTGACTGGCGTTTACGTTGACGGCAACGTTGCTGCTATCGTTGAAGTTAACGCTGAAACTGACTTCGTTGCTCAAAACGAACAGTTCAAGACTTTGGTCAACGAAACTGCTGAAACTATTGCCAAGGGCAAGCCAGCCAACAACGAAGAAGCTATGGCATTGACCATGCCTTCAGGCGAAAGCCTTGAAGAAGCATACGTAAATGCTACTGCTACTATCGGTGAAAAGATTTCCTTCCGCCGTTTCGCTGTTCTTGAAAAGACTGATGACCAACACTTTGGCGCTTACCAACACAACGGCGGCCACATCGGCGTCTTGACTGTTGTTGAAGGCGGCGACGAAGCTTTGGCTAAGCACATTGCAATGCACATTGCCGCAATGAGCCCAAAGGTTCTGTCATACAAGGAACTTGACCCAGCTTTCGTTCGCGAAGAACTGGCTCAACTCAACCACAAGATTGACCAAGACAACGAATCACGTGCCATGGTCAACAAGCCAGCTTTGCCACACCTTAAGTATGGTTCAAAGGCTCAATTGACTGACGAAGTCATTGCTCAAGCTGAAGAAGACATCAAGGCAGAATTGAAGGCTGAAAACAAGCCAGAAAAGATCTGGGACAAGATCATCCCAGGCAAGATGGCCCGCTTCATGCTGGACAACACCAAGGTTGACCAAGAAAACACCTTGCTCGCCCAACTTTACGTTATGGACGACAGCAAGACTGTTGAACAATACCTTGACTCAGTCAACGCTTCCGTAGTAAGCTTTGTTCGTTTCGAAGTCGGCGAAGGCATCGAAAAGAAGCAAGAAGACTTTGCTGCTGAAGTTGCTGCACAAATGAAGAACTAATTTCTTCTAGCAAGAAAAAGGATGGGGAAACCCATCCTTTTTTTGTGGGCAAATTAACTTTTGCAAATTTAAGCTGGTGAAATAGCGTAAATAGGAGAGACAGTTTTCTGTTTTATGGTAAAATAGTTAGAGCTAATTAGGAGGGCATTATGAGTCAAGTTAAATATCATCGTATCATTTTGAAAATTTCCGGCGAAGCTTTGGCCGGGGAAAAGGGAACTGGCATTGACCCAACTGTGATCAAGAAATTGGCACATGAAATCAAGCTGGTTCATGACATGGGCGTGCAGATCGGCGTCGTTTGCGGCGGCGGCAACATGTGGCGTGGTGAAACCGGGGCCAAGCTGGGCATGGAAAGAGCCCAAGCTGACTACATGGGCATGCTGGCCACGATCATGAATGGTCTGGCCTTGCAAGATGGTCTGGAAACTGCTGGCGTGCCAACCAGACTGCAAACTTCAATCTCCATGCGGCAAGTTGCTGAACCTTACATCCGCCGGGTGGCAATCAGCCATATGGAAAAGAACCGGGTCGTTATCTTCGGCGGCGGCACTGGCAACCCTTACTTCTCAACTGATACCACGGCCGCTTTGCGGGCAGCGGAAATCAACGCTGACGTGATCTTGATGGCCAAGAACGGGGTTGACGGGGTCTACACGGCTGACCCGAACCTGGATCCAAGTGCCAAGAAGTTTGCTGAACTGACCCAGCTGGACATGATCTCCAAGGGCCTGCAAGTCATGGACAGAACGGCCAGCTCCTTGTCCATGGACACCCATATTCCATTGATTGTCTTCAACGTCAACACTCCAGGCAACATCAAGCGGGTGGTTGAAGGTGAAAACATCGGAACCATTATCAGAGGTGACAAATAATGAACAACGAAACGATTGCTAAAGCCAAGAGCAACATGAACAAGTCCATCGAAGTCTACCAGAGCAATCTGGCGACTGTCCGGGCCGGGGTTGCCAACGCTTCCCTTTTAGACCGGGTGATGGTTGAATACTACGGGGTACCGACTCCGCTGGTCCAAATGGCCGGGATTACCATTCCAGAACCACGGGTTTTGATGATTACCCCTTACGACAAGACTTCTTTGAATGATATTGAACACGCCATTTTGGCCTCTGACCTGGGCCTTACTCCGGCCAATGACGGTAACGTTATCCGCCTGGTTATCCCGCAACTTACTGGGGAACGGCGGCAGGAAATTGCCAAAGAAGTTGGCAAGCTGGCTGAAGAAGCCAAGATTGCTGTCCGCAATGTCCGCCAGGAAGCCATGAAGGCTTTGAAGAAGCAGGAGAAAGACGGCGAAATCACTGAAGACGAAGAACGGCGCCTGGAAAAGGAAGTCCAGAAGGTCACTGACGAATCAACCAAGAAGATTGACCAAATGGCTGACAACAAGCGCAAGGAAATCACTCAGGGTTAATTATGGATAAGAATAAGCAGCTGAATCATTTGGGGATCATCATGGACGGCAATGGCCGCTGGGCGAAGAAGCGGCACATGCCGCGCTTCATGGGCCACAAGGCCGGGATGGACAACGTTGAAAAGATTGCGCTCGCGGCAGATGAGTTGGGAATTAAAGTCCTGACTCTTTATGCTTTTTCGACGGAAAACTGGGCCAGGCCCAAGGATGAAGTCAATTATTTGATGAACCTGCCGGTCAAGTTTTTTGACAAGTTCATGCCCCGCCTGCAGGCCCACAATGTGAAGGTCAACATCATGGGCTATCTGGATGCCTTGCCGGACTCAACCAGAGAAGTTGTTGAGCGGGCCATGGCAGAAACGGCTGAAAACACTGGCCTGGTATTGAATTTTGCCTTCAATTACGGGTCAAGAAAAGAAATCGTTTCAGCCGTGCAGGCTTTGGCCAAAGAAGCCGCCGAAGGAAAAATTCAGCCTGGCGAAATTACTGAAGACATGGTATCCGCTAAGCTGATGACCGCCAAGTTCGCTCCGTACTCTGACCCGGACCTTTTGATCAGAACGTCTGGCGAGCAGAGAATCAGCAATTTCCTGCTCTGGCAGATTGCGTATTCAGAGCTTGCCTTTACGGACAAGGCCTGGCCGGACTTCGATGAAAACGACTTGGCCGAAATGGTTAAGATTTACCAGCACCGGGACCGGCGCTTTGGTAAATTAGATGAAACAGATAGTTAGGTAATATGAAACAAAGAGTAATTACAGCAGTTGTTGCTTTATTGATTTTTATCCCGGTTTTGATTGCCGGGGGCATGTGGATTGATTGGCTGGCTGCCTTTCTGGCCGCTGTCGGCATCAGTGAAGTCTTCTTGATGAAGAAGCAGATTCTGGTCTCAGTTGACTTTACCCTGGCAGCCCTGGCCACCTTGACCTGGACCGTGCCCAACTCCTTCTTCGGCTTTTTGCCAAAAAACTGGAGCAAGTGGGGCGTATTCTATGCCTTGGTAATGCTGCTCTTGACCTGGACGGTTTTGTCCAAGAACAAGACGACTTTTGATGACATCGGCGTGTACGTTCTGTCAAGTTTGTACATCGGGACTGGTTTCCATTACCTGGCAGCGATCAGAAACAGCGATCCGGCCCACGGCTTGTGGCGGCTGCTGTTTGCCTTCGTGATCGTCTGGACGACTGACACGGCTGCTTACATGGTTGGCCGCAAGTTCGGCAAGCACAAGCTCTGGCCAGTGATCAGCCCGAACAAGACCTGGGAAGGGTCAATCGGTGCCGTGATCATCGCGGTTATCGTTACCGCGATTTACGTCAACCTGGCTCCAGTCGGTGGCGACAAGACCAGCTTGATCATTGCTTCCTTCTTCCTGTCAATCGTCGGCCAGATGGGCGACCTGGTTGAATCAGCCTACAAGCGCTTCTACGGCGTCAAGGACTCCGGCAAGATCTTGCCGGGCCACGGCGGGATCCTGGACCGGTTTGACAGTACGCTTTTTGTTTTGCCAATCGTTGCCCTGATCTTTGGAATTTAGGAGGTAGCCGTGAAAAGTATTCTAGCCTTCATTATTGTTTTTGGCCTGGTGGTCTTTGTTCACGAATTTGGACACTTTTTCGTGGCGAAAAAGGCCGGTATTTTGGTGCGCGAATTTTCAATCGGCATGGGGCCAAAACTGGTTCAGTGGCGGCCCGGACAAACCACTTACACCATCCGCTGGCTGCCTTTAGGCGGCTATGTCCGCCTGGCCGGCCCCGATGAACAGAGTGAAATCGATCCTGGGACGGCTGTTGTCTTGGAACTGAATGAGGCTGGAATTGTCACGCGAATCGATGCTTCAGAATCGGACCTGCCGATTGAAGGCCGCCCCTTGCGGGTGACCAAGGCAGACCTGGTTGATGACTTGACGATTGAAGGATATGAAAACGGGGATGAGAGCCAGCTGGTGACCTACAAGGTCGACCATGACGCGACCATGATCGATGAAACGGGCACTGAGCTGCAGATTGCCCCCCGGGACGTGCAGCTGCCGGCGGCCAAGCCTTGGAAGAAGCTGGCAACCTCTTTTGCCGGACCTTTCATGAATATCGTTTTGGGCTTTGTGGTCTTGATGATTTACAGTTTTGCCTCAGTTGGCCCGGCAACGACGACTGTCGGTCAGGTAGCGGCCAATTCCCCGGCCCAGCACGTTTTGCAAAAGGGTGACCAGATCGTGGCCATCAATGGTCAGAAGATCAGTACTTTTGACCAGGTCAGCCAGGCAATCTCTTCTTCCAAGGGCAAGACCATGACTGTCAAGGTCAAGCGGAAGGGGAGCGAAAAGTCAGTCAAGCTGACGCCAAAATACTCAAAGAAGACTAAGTCTTACCTGGTTGGTATCGTTGCCCAGGCTGACAACTCATTTTCCGCTAAATTGAAGCGGGGCTGGGATTTGAGCTGGCAGGTGACGGGGATGATCTTCCAGGCCCTGGGCAACTTATTCAAGCACTTCAGCTTAAACAAATTGTCCGGTCCAGTCGGGATCTACTCGGAAACCTCTAAGGCAACTTCCATGGGTCTGACCTACATGTTGGCCTTTGTCGGCATGCTGTCCATCAACCTGGGGATCGTTAACTTGATTCCGATTCCCGGCCTGGATGGGGGCAAGCTTTTGCTGGAACTTATCGAGCTCCTGCGGGGCAAGCCAATTCCAGAGGAGCATGAAACAGTCGTTGACTTGATCGGGGTGGTCTTCTTGCTGATTTTGATCATCGCGGTAACGGGTAACGATATCTACCGCTACTTTATCAAATAGTCCTTAAAATAATAAATGTTTAGGAGAATTTAGTTAATTATGCGTCAATCAATCTTTTTCATGCCGACGCTGAAGGAAACTCCAGCCGACGCGGTTGCCAAGAGCCACCAAGTAATGCTGCGGGGCGGCTACATCCGGCAGGTTACGGCTGGTGTCTACTCATACCTGCCGCTGGGCTACAAGGTCTTGCGCAAGACTGAAAAGATCATTGAAGAAGAAATGGCCAATGCTGGCGTGGTTGAAATGATCATGCCGCACATGCTGCCAGCTTCAATGTGGGAAGAATCAGGCCGTTTGCCGAAGTACGGTCCGGAAATGTTCCGTTTGAAGGACCGGCATGGCCGGGAAATGTTGCTAGGGCCGACCCACGAAGAAACTTTTACTGAAGTTGTGGCTAAGAGCCTTAAGTCATACAAGCAGATGCCTTTGCATCTTTACCAGATTCAAACCAAGTTCCGGGATGAAAACCGGCCACGTTTCGGTCTTCTCCGGGGCAGAGAGTTTGTCATGCTGGACGGCTACAGCTTCGCGGCCAGCCGGGAGCAGCTGGACAAGCAGTTTGAAGACGAAAAGGCAGCTTACCTCAAGATCTTCAAGCGCACGGGCGTTGAAGTGCGGCCAGTTATTGCTGATTCCGGGACCATGGGCGGCAAGAACTCCACTGAATTCCAGGCACCTGCCGCTGTTGGCGAAGACACTATTGCCACCAACGCTTCCGGCACTTACGCCGCCAACTTGGAAATGGCGGTCAGTGTTGACACCTTCAAGCAAGAGCCTGAAGAACTGAAGGCAATGGAAAAGGTTGCTACTCCAGGCTGCGATACAATTGACAAGCTGGCTGAATTCTTGCAAGTGCCAGCAACCAGAATCGTCAAGAGCATCCTCTACATCGTTGATGAAAAGAAGAAGGTTCTGGTTTTGATCCGGGCTGACAAGGAAGTCAACGAAGTCAAGCTGACCCACCTCTTGGACTGTGACAGCTTGCGGGTTGCTGAAACTAGCGACTTGGAAGAACTGACCGGGGCTGGCAAGGGCGGCGTTGGCCCGGTAAACGCTGACTGGGCTGACGAAATCGTGGCTGACGAAACCGTTAAGGGCCTTTACAACGTGGTTGTTGGCGCGGGCGAAAGCGATGCCCAATTCATCAATGCCAACCTGGACCGGGACTTCAAGGCTGACCGCTTTGCTGACCTCCGGGTTGCCAATGAAGGCGAACCAGACCCGGTTGACCATGAACCACTGCAGTTTACTACCTCAATTGAAGTTGGTCACATCTTCAAGCTGGGGACCTACTACACGGAAACCATGGGGGCCAAGTTCCTGGACCAAAACGGCAAGTCCCAGCCAGTTATCATGGGCTCATATGGGATCGGGGTTACCCGTCTGCTTTCAGCCGTTGTTGAACAGCACGCGACTGAAAACGGGGTTGCCTGGCCAAAGGAAATCGCGCCATTCGGTATTCACATCATCCAGATGAAGATGAAGGATGAAATTCAAAGCAAGCTGGCCGAAGACCTGGAAGCCAAGTTTGCCAAGTATGACGTCCTTTATGACGACCGTAATGAACGTCCAGGCGTTAAGTTCAACGATGCTGACCTGGTTGGCGCGCCAATCAGAATTACTGTTGGCCGCGACGCTGCTGACGGGATCGTTGAAGTCAAGCGCCCAGGCGACGAGCAAGCACAAAAGCTGGCCGTTACCGATCTGGAAGACTTTATTGCCAGCGAATTAGATTAGGATTGAACTCTCGTGACTGATAAAAACCAACTTTTTCTCAAATTGTTAAAACAGGTCGGCTTCCCGGCAGGGGCAGCTGACGAAGCGGTTTTACAGGCAGGGGAGATAAAAAACGTGGATGTCTACAGAAAAGAACGTAGATGGGATATCCACGTTTTTTTTACTACTCCACTGCGTTTTGAAAGCTACAACGCCTTGAACCAGGCGATTAAGCATGAATTTAACGACTTTGTCGACACCCGCCTGTTCGTTGAAACAGCAGACGGCCAGCAGCAGTACCTGCCAGACTACTGGCACTACGCGGTTGAAAATTCAGAAGTCTTGTCCGCCAATCCAGCTGCTCAGAATTTCCTGGTCGGGCAAACGCCCCATGAGGATAGCGGCCGCTGGATCATTCCGATTAACGGCCAGCTTTTTGACAAAATGCTGGAGCAGCGGCTTTTGGACAGTTTCTCTTTAGAACTGCGCGACTATGGCTTTTTTAACGTCAAGCTTTTAACAGAAGTTGACGAACAGGGCGGGCAAAGTGACTTTGAAAGCCTGGCCCAGCTGGTGGAAGCCCATGAAAAAAACATGCAGGAAGCCTTCCAGCAGGCCCCGGCCAAGCCAAAGCCAGCTCCCCGGCCTAGCTACCAGGGCCGGCGGGGCAAGAAGGCCAGTTTTGGCCCAGGCGCCATCAGTGACAATGCTGAAATCACTCAGCTGAAAGACCTGTCAGAAGATCAACGCAGCGCCGTTGTCGAAGGCCATGTCTTCAAGGCGGAAATGCAGGAACTGCGGTCGGGATCCTTTATTTTTAATGGGGAAATGACTGACTATACCGGTTCTGTCTCCTTTAAAAAATTCGTCCGTGATTCTGACAAGGAAGAAATCGAATACCTTAAAGGAATCAAGCCTGGTGTTTGGATCCGCATGCAGGGCAGCCTTAAAGATGACCAATATGCCCATGACTTGATCTTCAACATCTACAGCATGGAATTAACCGAGCACGTAGGCCGGCAAGAAGCCTACCAAGGCGAAGAAAAGCACGTGGAGCTGCATGTCCACACCAACATGAGCCAGCTGGACGCTACTGCTGACGTGGCAGACATCATCAAGACAGCCAAGAAGTTCGGCCAGCCCGCCATTGCGATTACTGACCATGCTGACTTGCAGGCCCTGCCAAATGCTTTTGAAGCGGGCAAAAAGAACGGGATGAAGGTCATTATGGGCCTGGAAGCCAACATGGTTGAAGACCACGGTCTGCTGGTTTTAAACCCGGCACATATGCGGTATGAAGACCAGGAATTCGTCATTTTCGACGTTGAAACGACAGGTTTGTCCTCGGTTTATGACACGATCATTGAAATCGGGGCCGTCAAGATGAAAAATGGGGAAGTGATTGAACGCTTTGATAAATTCATCAATCCCCACCACCCTTTGTCTGAAACCACGATCAATTTGACCTCGATCACCGATGAAATGGTCCAAGCAGCTGATGACGAAGCTGTCGTGATCAAGCAGTTCATGGACTTTTATGGCAATGATCCCCTTTGCGGGCACAATGTCCAGTTTGACGTGGGCTTTGTCAACGCTGCCTTGAAGCGCTGCGGCTATCCGGAAATCAGCCAGCCGGTTGTCGACACTTTGGAAGTTTCCCGCCTGCTGCACCCGGAACAATCCCGCCATACCCTGGACTCGCTTTGCCGCAAGTACAATGTGGTCCTGGAACACCACCACCGGGCCAACCAGGACGCTGAAGCAACCGGCTACTTGATGTTCAAGCTTTTAGATGCCTTTAATGACAAGTACCAGGAAGACGACCTGGGCAAGATGAACGACTACAGCAACGGTGAAGGCTACAAGCGGGCCCGGCCGACCCATATTACAGTCCTGGCCCAAAACCAAAAGCCTGGCCTGCGGAATTTGTATGAACTGGTTTCCTTGGCCGGAATCAAGTACAACTTCAAGGGGCTGAGAACACCCAAGTCAGAACTTCGCCGCTTGCACGCCGGCCTTTTGTACGGGTCTGCCTGCAGCCAGGGGGAAGTCTTCATTGCCATGATGCAGAAGGGCTATGAAGAGGCTAAAAAGAAGGCGGAATTTTACGACTTTTTGGAAATCCAGCCGCCGTCAAACTATTCCAGCTTGATCGCGGATGGCTTGATCGCCGATGAAAGCCAGCTGGAAGAAATTTTGACCAACATCTATAAGCTGGGCAAGGAGCTGAATAAACCAGTCGTAGCAACCAGTGATGCTCACTATATTGACAAGCATGAAGCCATCTACCGGGACGTTTTGCTGGCTGCCCAAAGGGGTAACCCGAACCGGAACAAGCAACACCCGGACCTGCACTTCTATACTACCCAGGAGATGCTGGATGAATTCAGTTTCATGGGTGAAGAAGTTGCTAAAGAAGTGGTCATCAGCAACCCAAACAAGATCAATGCCATGATCGATGAAGGGGTGCAGCCAGTCCAAGACGAGAGCTTCCCGCCAAAGATTCCGCATACTGCTGAGCGGGTACGCAAGCTGACCTATGACAAAGCTCATGAACTTTATGGTGACCCCTTGCCGGACAACATCCAGGCCCGGCTTGACCGGGAGCTTGATGCCATTATCGGTAACGGCTACGGGGTCGTTTACCTGATTTCCCAGATGCTGGTAGCCAAGTCAGTTAAAGACGGCTACCTGGTTGGTTCCCGGGGCTCTGTCGGTTCCAGTCTGGTCGCGACTATGATGGGGATCACGGAAATCAACCCGATGCCGCCCCATTACCGCTGCCCGAAGTGCAAGAAGTCAGAATTTTTTGAAAATGGCGAATATGCTTCAGGCTTTGACTTGCCGGATAAAAAGTGTTCTGACTGCCAGGTCATGATGGTTAAAGACGGACAGAACATCCCATTTGAAACCTTCCTCGGCTTCCACGGCGACAAGGTGCCCGACATCGACTTGAACTTCTCCGGTGACTACCAGCCAGTTGCCCACAACTTCATCAGAGTTATGTTTGGGCCAAACCACTCCTTTAAAGCCGGTACGGTTGGTACCCTGGCTGATAAAAAAGCGATCGGCTATGCCAAGCACTACCAGGATGAGCACCCGGAAATCAAGATGAACAACGCGGAAGTCGACCGCCTGGCTATTGGGGTTACCGGGGTCAAGGCCACGACTGGCCAGCACCCGGCCGGGATCGTCGTTTTGCCGGATGACAAGGATATCTATGAACTGACTCCTTTGCAGTATCCATCAGATGATATTTCCAAGGAGTGGAAGACGACCCACTTCGACTTCCACCAGATCCACGACAACCTCTTGAAGTTCGACATCCTGGGCCACCAGGACCCGACCATGATCAGAATGCTGCAGGACTTGTCCGGGATTGATCCTTTGACTATTCCAACCGATGACCCCAAGGTCATGTCCCTCTTCTCCAGCCCGGAAGCTTTGGGGGTTACTCCAGAGCAGATCAATTCCAAGACCGGGACCCTGGGTCTGCCGGAATTCGGGACGCCTTTTGTCCGGGGGATGCTGGAAGAAACCAAGCCGTCAACTTTTGCCGAGCTCCTGCAGATTTCCGGCCTGTCCCACGGGACGGACGTCTGGCTGGGCAATGCTGAAGAGCTGATCAATAACGGCACTTGCAAGTTAAAGAGCGTGATCGGCTGCCGTGACAACATCATGACTGACTTGATCCACTGGGGAGTCAAGGAAGAAGTCGCCTTTTCGACCATGGAAACTGTCCGGAAGGGGAAGGGGATTTCTGATGAGAATATGGCCGTCTTAAAGGAAAACAAGAACATTCCAGACTGGTACATTCCGTCTTGTTTGAAGATCAAGTACATGTTCCCGAAGGCCCACGCGGCCGCCTATATCTTGATGGCCCTGCGGGTAGCCTGGTTCAAGGTCTACTATCCGGAGATCTACTATGCCGCCTACTTCTCAGTCAGAGCCGACAAGGTTGACCTGGAAGCCATGAGCCGAGGTAAAAATACAGTTGTCGCCTTGATCAACCGGATCAAGGAAAAGGGGACGGCGGCCACCAAGCTGGAAAAGGACCTGCAGACCTATATGGAACTGGTTAACGAAGCAATTGAGCGGGGGATCAATTTCAAGATGGTTGACATCAACGAGTCTGAAGCCACGACTTACAAGATCGTTGACAAGCACACCATCCTGGCTCCTTTTAACGCGGTTGACGGCTTAGGTGACTCCGCGGCCAAGCAGATCGTGGCTGCCCGCAGTGAAGCCCCATTTTTGTCAAAGGAAGACTTGCAGGTACGAGGCAAGGTCTCCCAGAAGATCATGGACTTTTTTGAAAACAACAATGTCTTAGAAGGGATGCCTGACCAAAACCAACTTTCCCTCTTCTAAGAGCTTCCTATTTACAAGTGGGAAAAATTTTGTTATAATCTTTTTCAGATCGAATATGGTAAATTCGAGTGAGCAGCAATGCTCACTCTTTTTATTACGGAGGAAAATTTTGCCAAAAAACTTAACACCTATCCAAGAAGCAATCGAACCGGTCATTAGCGGTCATGACTGTGAACTTGTTGATTTGGAATATGTCAAGGAAAAGAGTCAAGACTATCTGCGAATCTACGTGGACAAGCAGCCAAACGGGATTGACATCGAAACGATTGCGGAGCTGAGTGAGTTGGTTGGAGAAAAATTGGACTCAATGCAGCCAGATCCGCTGCCAGACCCGTACATCTTGGAATTGTCCTCACCGGGCCTGGAAAGACCGATCAAGAAGGAGCAGGACTGGGAAAAGGCCAAGGGCCAGTACATCCACGTCGGCCTCTACCAAAAGTTGGAAGGCGAGAAGGTCTTTGAAGGTCATTTGCTTGACCTGGACGACCAGGAGATTAAACTGGAAATCAAGATCAAGACCCGGCGCAAGCAGCTGACTATTCCGCGCAAGCAGATCGCCAGCGCCCGTTTTGCAATCGAATTTTAGAAAGAGTGATCCAAAACTTATGTCAAAAGAAATGCTGGAAGCCTTTGACGTCTTGGAAAAGACCAAGGGCATCAAACAAGACGTTATCGTTGAAGCCATGAAGGCCGCTTTGGCCGCTGCCTACAAGAAGAACTACGGCCAGGCTGAAAATGTTGAAATCGACTTTAATGAAAAGAAGGGCGATTTCAAGGTCATGGCTTTGAAGACGGTAGTTGACGAAGTGCAAGACGACCGGGTGGAAGTCAGCTTGAAGGATGCCTTGGCCATCAACCGGGCTTACGAAGTTGGCGACACGATCAAGTTTGAAGTTACCCCAAAGAACTTCGGCCGGACCGCGGCGGCTACGGCCAAGCAGGTCGTAATGCAGCGCCTGCGTGAAGCTGAAAATGCCCACATCGTCAATGAATACTCTCAATATGAAGATGAGCTGGTTACCGGGACGGTTGAAAGAACTGACAACCGTTTCGTTTACGTCAACATCGGCAATGTTGAAGCAGTCATGGACATCAAGCGCGACACTATTCCAGGTGAACACTACAACCCACAAGACCGGGTCCGCGTCTTGGTAACTAAAGTCGGTGCTGACGGCAAGGGGGCCCAGATCCGGGTATCCCGGACTGCCCCTGACGTAGTCAAGCGGCTTTTTGAACAAGAAGTACCTGAAATCTTTGACGGCACGGTGGAAATCATGTCCATTGCCCGGGAAGCCGGCGAAAGAACCAAGATTGCCGTTAAGTCCAACGACCCGAACATTGATCCAGTTGGTACCTGTGTCGGCCCGCGCGGCAGCCGGGTGCAGAACGTGGTCAATGAACTGGGTGGGGAAAACATCGACATCGTTCAGTACGAAGAAGACCCATCTGACTACATCGCCAATGCCTTGAACCCAGCTGAAGTTATCGCTGTTCAGTTCGAAGACGAAGACGATGAAAAGAAGGCCTTCGTGATCGTGCCGGACTACCAGCTTTCCCTGGCCATCGGCAAGAAGGGGCAAAACGTCCGCCTGGCTGCCCGCTTGACTGGCTACAAGATCGACATCCGGCCAGAGTCAGAAGTCGAATTTGTTGACGAAAGCGAAGTAGAAGACGAAACTGAAGTAGCAGAAGATCAAGACCTGGGTCAAGCAGAAGCTGCAGATGAACAAGCAGAGACTGAAGCTGACGAAAGTGCAGAAGCTGAAGAAGCGGAAGACCTGGATCTTGACGAAGAAGAATAGGTGATTTCCTTGAAAAAGAGAAAAATCCCCATGCGGAAGGACTTGTTGACCGATACGATGCAGCCGAAGAAGGATCTGGTCAGAATCGTTGTTGACAAGGAAAAGAATGTTTCTGTTGATCCAAGTGGCAAGAAGCCAGGCCGCGGTGCTTATGTGTCCTTAGAGCCAGAAAAGATCGCTGCTGCCCGTAAGTCAAAGGTGCTGGAACGCAGTTTGGGCGTGAAGGTCGCCGATGAATTTTACGACGAGCTCTTCGCTTACGTGGACCACCAGAAGGCAAGAAAAGAATTATTTGGTGATCAAAAATAATTAACAACCGAGAGAAAGCCTTAAATTTGCTTGGTTTGGCAACCCGGGCCGGAAAGACGGTTTCGGGCACGGACATCGTTTTGGCCAAATTGAAGAAGGGCAAGCTTAAGTGCGTTATCATCGCGAATGATTTAGCAGAAAACAGCCGGGGCGAGATCGAAGCTGCTTTGAAGGCCCACCCAACTCCATTGCTGGACGTCTTCACGGAAGCTGAACTCAGCCAGGCTGTAGGTAAGAAACGCAAAGTTTTGGCATTAACAGATCGTGGTTTTGCGAAAGCCTTGCTGGATAAGATTAAAGAAGGAGTGTGATCTAATGACCAAGAAACAAGAAAACGAAACTTCAAAGGAATTGGGCATGGATAACAAGAAAACCAGCGGCAAGTCTGGTAAATTAAAGATTTCAGTCAGTGCTATTCGCAAGGGCGAAAAGAAGACTGAAGGCAAGAGACCAAATTCCCGCCGCCGGGCAAACAACCACTCTAACGACCACAGCAAGCGCCGCCGGCCAGCAGCCCAAGATTTGCTGAAGGATCTCAAGCAAAAGCAACGGGCTGATGAAGTCCGCTTGGACCAGGAAAGCAAGGCTGCCAAGCAGGAATACAAGAAGTCCTTAAGCAAGGCTGCTGCCAGCGAAAGCAAGCCGGTTGTGAGGAAGGTCGAAAGTGCCGACAAGGCAGCTGAAACTGCAATTGAAGCACCAAAGGTCCGCGGGCCAAAGATCTTGAAGCCATCCCCAGCCCGCCTTAAGCAAAACCAGGCAAGCAGTGAAAAGCCTGCTGCCAAGTCTTCATCTTCTCGCCGGCCAAGTTCCCGGCCAAGCTTTACTGAAGCGCCAATGCCTGAAAACAAGGATAACCGCCGCAGAAACAGCGGCAAGCCTGGCCGCAAGGGGCAAAATGCCTATGCTGACCAAGGCCGGGGCGCAAACAGCGACCGCAGCGAACGGCGCAAGCGCAAGAACAAGAAGCACCAAAATGCGCCACAAGTCAAGAAGCAGGTTACCCAAAGAAAGGATCGTCCGCTTCCAGAAAGCTTTGAATACGAAGTTGGCATGAACGCGCAAGACCTGGGCAAGATCCTCCACCGGGAACCAGCTGAAATCGTGAAGAAGCTCTTCATGCTGGGGATCATGACCAACCAGAACCAGTCTCTGGACAAGGACACGATCGAACTGCTGGCGGCTGACTACGGTATTGAAGCCGTGGAAAAGGTCCACGAAGACATTTCCGACATCGACAACATTTTTGCCCAGGAAATGGAAGAGTCCAAGAACTCTGAAAACCAGGTTGTCCGTCCGCCAGTCGTAACCATCATGGGTCACGTCGACCACGGTAAGACCACCTTGCTGGACCGCCTGCGCCACACCCGGGTTTCTGAACACGAAGCCGGCGGGATCACCCAGAACATCGGTGCCTACCAGGTCCGGATCAACGACCGTTTGATCACCTTCCTGGACACCCCAGGTCACGCGGCCTTCTCAAGCATGCGGGCCCGCGGGGCGGAAATCACCGACATCGTCGTTTTGATCGTTGCCGCTGACGACGGGGTTATGCCGCAGACCATCGAAGCCATCGACCACGCCAAGAGCGCGGGCGTGCCAATTATTGTGGCCATCAACAAGATGGACCGGCCAGGTGCCAACCCTGCCCACGTTACTGAACAGCTGATGCAGTATGAACTGATTCCAGAAAACTATGGTGGTTCAACCATCTTCGTCAACATCTCAGCTAAGACCGGGATGGGGATTGACGAACTTTTGGAAAACATCATCTTGGAAGCCGACATGCTGGAACTGAAGGCTGACCCGAAGCAAAAGGCGATCGGTACGGTTGTCGAAGCTCGTTTGTCCCGGGGCAAGGGTCCAGTTGCCGACGTCTTGATTCAGCAGGGTACCCTGCGGATTGGTGATCCAATCGTTGTCGGTGACACCTTCGGCCGTGTCCGGACCATGACCAACGACAAGGGCCACCAGGTCAAGAAGGCTACGCCATCAATGCCTGTTGAAATTACTGGTTTGAATGACGTGCCGGAATCAGCCGACAAGCTGGTTGTCTTTGATGATGAAAAGACTGCCCGCGCGGTTGGTGAAGCCCGGGCCCAGCAGTCTCTGCAAAAGCAGCGTGAAAATGTTCAGCACGTTACTCTGGACAACCTCTTTGACACGATGAAGCGGGAAAGCATGAAGTCTGTCGACATCGTTTTGAAGGCTGACGTGCAAGGGTCTGCTGAAGCCTTGGCCCAATCCTTCCAAAAGATCGACGTTGAAGGCGTCCGGGTCAACATTATCCACTCCGGCGTCGGGGCCATCAATGAAAGTGACGTTACCCTGGCCAGCGCTTCAAACGCCTTGATCATCGGCTTCAACGTCCGGCCAACGGCAACTGCCAAGAGCCAGGCTGCTCAAGAAGGCGTCGACATCCGCCTTTACAGCATCATCTACAAGGCTATCGATGACGTTAAGGCCGCTATGCAAGGGATGCTGGAACCAACTTACGAAGAAAAGGTTATCGGTAACCTGACTGTTCGCGAAACCTGGAAGGTATCCAAGATCGGGACCATCGCTGGTGCCTTTGTCGACAACGGCTACGTTACTAGAGAATCAGGCATCCGGGTTATCAGAGACGGCGTGGTCAAGTACGACGGCAAGGTTGCCTCACTGCGCCGGTTCAAGGATGACGTCAAGGAAGTCAAGGCAGGCTTTGACTGTGGTTTGACCATTGAAAACTTCAACGACATCAAGGAAGGCGATGAACTGGAAGCCTACGAAATGCAGGAAGTTAAGCCAGGTTAACAGGAGGCTGAAATGAAGCACAGAAAAGGACGGGTTGAAGGCGAAATCCTGCGGGAACTGACCAAGATCATCCGCAAGAACATCCGCGATCCCCGGGTCAGCGACGTGACTTTTACCGCCGTGGAGTGCAGCAATGACTTTTCATACGCGACTGTCTACTACAGTCTGCTGACTGAAGATGAACAGGCGCAAAAAGAAGCGGAAGCCGGCTTGGAAAAGGCTAAAGGAACCATGCGGCACTTGCTCGGCCAGAGCTTGACCATGTACAAGGTTCCGGAACTGATTTTCAAGCGGGACCAGTCCGTGATCTACGGCAGCAAGATCGACCGTTTGCTTGCTGACTTGAAGAAGCAGGAACAAGATCGCCAAAACTAGCAAAAAGCGCCTTCGGGCGCTTTTTTGCGTATAAAGAAGAGGAGAAAAAGATGTTCAACGGAATTATCGTAATCGACAAGGCAGCGGGCATGACCAGCGGGGATGTGGTTTATAAGCTGCGCCGGCTCTTAAAGCAAAAGAAGATCGGCCATGCCGGAACCCTGGACCCGGAAGTCACCGGCGTTTTGCCGGTAGCTCTAGGTCAGGCAACAAAATTGATTGAGCTGATGCATGAGCGGCCAAAAGCTTATGTTGGTGAAGGCATGCTGGGCCTGGCAACTGATTCTTATGACCTGGAAGGGAAAGTTTTGGCGGAGAAAGCCCTGACTGAGCCGGTCAGTGACCAGGCCATCAAAGAGGCCATGCAGTCTTTGACTGGGGAAATCGTCCAGCAGCCGCCAATTTATTCCGCGGTCAGAGTCAATGGCAAGCGGCTCTACGAATATGCCAGAGAAGGGATTCCGGTTGAGCGGCCCAAGCGGTCTGTCCAGGTTTTTCGCTATGACTTGACGCGGCCAAGCCAGTTTGACCCAGAAAAAGGCCGGCAGACTTTTTCTTATGAAGTTGAATGTTCTAAGGGGACCTATGTCCGCAGCCTGGTCAACGACCTGGGCGATAAATTGGGCTTGCCGGCAGTGATGACCAAATTGCGGCGGACGGCCAGTTCTGGCTACAAACTGCAGGACGCGGTCACTTTGGAAGAACTGGCGGAGAATTTGGACCATGCTGAAGATTATATTCAGCCAATCGACAGCTTTTTTGCTGACTACCCGCAATTTGAATTAGACGATGCCTTATGGCAGCAGGTGAAAAACGGGGCCTGGATCAAACTCCCTCTTGATGCAGGCAAGGTCGCTTTGCGGTATAATGAAAAGGTTAAAGCGATTTACCGGGCCAAGGGACAAGGTCTCTACTGCCCGGACCTAATGCTTTTAAGTAATGAGTAATTGAGGGATTAAGTTTGAAAGTAATAAATCTAAGCTATCCGTTCAAGAAAGAACTGACGGCCGGCAAGGTTGTCCTGGCCCTGGGCTTTTTTGACGGAGTTCATATCGGCCACCAGAAGTTGATCAAGGAAGCCCGGATAATTGCAGATGAGAAGGATCTGCCATTGATGGTGCTGACCTTTGACCGCCATCCCAAGGAGGTCTACGCCGGGGTCAAGGACTTTGAGTACTTGAACAGTCCGGAGGAAAAGGCCTACGAAATGTCCAAGATCGGGGTCGACTACCTGGTGATTCTCAAGTTCACTCCGGAATTCAGCCACCTGGCTCCCCAGGCCTTCGTTGATGAGATCATCATGGGCCTTAAGGCAGACACGGTTGTTGCCGGCTTTGACTACAGCTATGGCCCAAAGGACGTGGCCAACATGGAAAATCTGCCGGTTTTTGCCAAGGGCCGCTTTGACATCAAGGTGGTGCCAAAGCAGATTTTTGCCGGGGAAAAAATTGGCTCAACCGAAATCCGTAAGGCTATTAAAAGCGGCAATCTCCGCTTGGCTACAGAATTGTTGGGTCACCCGTATCTAACTAGCGGCAAGGTCGTCCACGGCTTCAGAAACGGCCACAAGCTAGGCTTTCCAACCGCGAATCTGGAATTGGCCTGGCCAAAAGTGTTGCCGAAAATCGGCGTCTACGCGACCATGACCCAGGTGGGGGACAGCTGGTACCAGTCGATGACCAGCGTCGGCTACAATGTCACTTTCAATGATGAGAAGAAGATTTACATCGAATCCAACATCTTTGATTTTGACCAGGACATCTATGGCGAGCAGATCACCATTGCCTGGTACAAGTACTTGCGCGGGGAAGAAAAGTTTGCCGACATGGAAGCTTTAAGCGAGCAGCTGAAGCTGGACCAGGTCGCCAGTGAAAACTATTTTAGTTCCTTAATTGGACAGTAAAAAACGGTCTTTGAAAAGAGACCGTTTTTTTGCGGGATTTTTTTTAGCATTCTCCTTGACTAACTGCTAATTTCTTGTTAATCTATACCATGTTAGCACATGAAAGATGTGAGTGCTAAAAGTGAGGGCGATGTTATGTTGACCGAACGTCAAGAACTTATTCTCAAGACAATTATTCAGGACTTCACCAAGACGCATGAGCCGGTCGGCTCAAAGACAGTCATGAATCAATTGCCGATTAAAGTGTCCAGCGCGACTATCCGCAATGAGATGGCGGTCCTGGAAGAGCATGGCTTGATTGAAAAGACCCACTCCTCCAGCGGCCGGGTGCCATCGACTGAGGGTTACCGCTACTACCTGGACAATTTGGTGCAGCCCCTGCAGCTGCCGGAAGAAATTTACAATCAAATTGGCTACCAGTTTGACCAGCCGTTCAACCAAGTGGACGAGATCGTCAAGGAAGCTGCCAAGATCCTGTCGGACTTGACTGACTACACGGCCTTCGCTGAAGGCCCCGAAGTCAAGAATGTCAGCATTACGGGCTTCAGAATCGTGCCCCTGGCACCCCGGCAGGTCATGGCAATTCTGGTAACCAGCGATGGCAGTGTCAAGAACCAGCTTTACACCTTGCCGCGGCACATCTCAGGGGATGAAATTGAACAAGCTGTCCGCTTGATCAACGACCAGCTGGTCGGCAAGAATTTAAGCGAAATCAACAAGCAGACCTTTGAGCAATTGTCCAGCTCTAATATCGTCGGCAAGAATGCTCCGGAATTTCTGGAGCTTCTGGAAGCCGTCATTAAAGACGCGGCAAGTGAGCAGCTGTACGTTGACGGTCAGCTGAACCTGCTCAATAATACAGAAAACAGCGATTTAAAAGACATCAAGTCGCTTTATGAACTGATCAATTCCAGCTCTTTAGCTGATGAACTGATCGATCTGAGTGACAGTCCCGGCCATTATCCAGTTCATGTCCGCTTAGGGACGGAATTGCAAAACGACCTGCTGAAGGATTTCAGCCTGGTGACGGCTGAATACAGCGTCGGCCGCTATGGCCGGGGAACGATCGCCCTCTTGGGGCCGAGAAATATGCCTTACTCGGAAATGATTGGCTTGATGGAATACTTCCGCCAGGAACTGGCCCGCAAGTTGTTAGATTACTATGGCAGATTTAAATAAGGAGGTTTGTCGTGAGCAAAGAAGAATTTCCAAGTGAGAAGGATTTGCCGCAAGAAGACCAGGAAAAGCAAGCCAAGCCAGCTGAAGCTGACAAGGCAGGCGTAAAAGAAGACAAAAAGGTAAGTGGCGACAAGGAAAAGGCTGACAAGGCAGCTGATTCAGAACTGGACCAGCTCAAGGCTGAAGTTGCCGCTTTGACCCAGAAGAACAAGGACCTGGAAGACAAGTACTTAAGAAGCGAAGCTGAGATTCAAAATGCCCAGCGCCGCTACAGCAAGGAAAGAGCCAACCTGGTCAAGTATGAGTCCCAGCGCTTGGGCAAGGATATCCTGGCCAGCGTGGACAACTTGGAAAGAGCCCTCCAGGTCAAGGCCGACGACGAGGCTTCCAGCCAGCTGAAGAAGGGGATCGAAATGACCCTGGAAGGCCTGGTCAGAGCCTTGAAGGATAACGGCATTGAAGAAATCAAGGCTGACGGTGAAAAGTTTGATCCGACATTGCACCAGGCGGTCCAAAGCGTACCGGCTGAAAATGATGATCAAAAAGACCATGTCGTCCAGGTCCTGCAAAAGGGCTATGTCTACAAGGACCGGACCCTGCGGCCAGCCATGGTTGTGGTTGCCCAGTAAGGCAATTTTTTAACAAAGCAATAAACAAGCAAAAATAATACAAAGGAGATAAAAGACAATGTCTAAAGTTATTGGGATTGACTTAGGTACCACCAACTCAGCAGTTGCGGTTTTGGAAGGCAAGGAACCAAAGATTATTACCAACCCGGAAGGCGCCAGAACTACCCCTTCAGTAGTTGCCTTCAAGGACGGCGAAATTCAAGTCGGTGAAGTTGCCAAGCGGCAAGCCATCACCAACCCGAATACTATTGTTTCCATCAAGCGGCACATGGGCGAAAGTGACTACAAGGTCAAGGTTGGCGACAAGGCTTACACCCCACAGGAAATTTCAGCCATGATCTTGCAATACATCAAGAAGTTCTCAGAAGACTACCTTGGTGAACCTGTAACTGACGCGGTTATCACTGTTCCAGCCTACTTCAACGACGCACAACGGCAAGCAACCAAGGATGCCGGCAAGATCGCGGGCTTGAACGTGCAACGGATCATCAACGAACCAACTGCTTCAGCTTTGGCCTACGGCTTGGACAAGGATGAAGACGACGAAACTGTTTTGGTTTACGACCTTGGTGGTGGTACTTTCGACGTTTCCGTTTTGCAATTGGGCGATGGCGTCTTCCAAGTTCTGTCAACCAACGGTGACACTCACCTGGGTGGGGACGACTTCGACAACAAGATCATCGACTGGCTGGTTGACGGCTTCAAGCAAGAAAACGGCGTTGACCTGTCCAAGGACAAGATGGCAATGCAGCGTTTGAAGGACGCGGCTGAAAAGGCCAAGAAGGACTTGTCAGGCGTATCTTCAACCCACATTTCTCTTCCATTCATCTCCGCTGGTGAAGCAGGTCCTCTGCACCTGGAAGCAGACCTTACCCGGGCTAAGTTCAACGAACTGACTGATGACTTAGTGCAAAGAACCAAGATCCCATTTGACAACGCCCTGCGTGACGCTGGCCTGTCAGTTGGCGA
Source organism: Lactobacillus sp. WILCCON 0059 (assembly GCF_057197985.1). NCBI lineage: Bacteria > Bacillati > Bacillota > Bacilli > Lactobacillales > Lactobacillaceae > Lactobacillus > Lactobacillus sp. WILCCON 0059. The sequence continues at coordinate 1,436,062 of NZ_JBUBHN010000001.1, read as the reverse complement.
CATCGACAAGGTCATCTTGAACGGTGGTTCAACCCGTATTCCAGCTGTCCAAGAAGCCGTAAAGAAGTGGGCTGGCAAGGAACCAGACCACTCAATCAACCCAGACGAAGCCGTTGCTTTGGGTGCCGCAATCCAAGGCGGGGTTATCTCCGGTGACGTTAAGGACATCGTTTTGCTTGACGTTACTCCGCTTTCCCTGGGTATTGAAACCATGGGCGGGGTCTTCACCAAGCTGATCGACAGAAACACCACGATCCCAACTTCCAAGAGCCAGATTTTCTCAACTGCCGCTGACAACCAGCCAGCCGTTGACATCCACGTTCTGCAAGGTGAACGGCCAATGGCAGCTGACAACAAGACTTTGGGCCGCTTCGAACTGACTGACATTCCAGCTGCTCCACGTGGCGTGCCACAAATCCAAGTTACCTTCGACATCGACAAGAACGGTATCGTTAATGTTTCTGCCAAGGACATGGGGACTGGCAAGGAACAAAAGATCACCATCCAATCAGCTTCAGGTCTGTCAGACGAAGAAATCGAGAGAATGAAGAAGGAAGCTGAAGAACACGCTGACGAAGACGCGAAGAAGAAGGAAGAAGTCGACCTCAGAAACGAAGTTGACGGCTTGATCTTCCAAACCGAAAAGACTTTGAAGGAAGTTGACGGCAAGCTCGCAGACAGCGACGTTCAACCAGTCAAGGATGCCCTGGAAGACTTGAAGAAGGCTCAAAAGGACAACAACCTGGACGAAATGAAGGAAAAGAAGGACGCTTTGAGCAAGGTTGCCCAAGACCTGGCTGTCAAGCTCTACCAGCAAAACGCCCAAAACCAGCAAGGCCAAGGCGGTCAAGCAGGCCCAACTGACAATGGCTCAAATGGCGCAAGCGGCGACACTGTTGACGGCGACTTCACCAAGGTAGACCCAGACAAGTAAAGCGACTATAATTAAACAAAAGGAGAAGAACTGCTTGATGTAGTTCTTTTCTTTTGTTAGTAAAAGGAGCAGTAATAAACAGATGGCAGCAAACCGTGACTATTATGACGTCTTAGGCGTGAGCCGGGATGCCAGTGACGCAGAAATCAGCAAGGCCTACCGGAAGTTGGCCAAGAAATATCACCCGGACTTGAACCACGAAGCAGGGGCAGAAGAAAAGTACAAGGAAGTCAATGAAGCTTACGAAGTGCTTCATGACCCGCAAAAGCGGCAGCAGTATGACCAATTTGGCCAGGCTGGCATGAACGGCCAGGGCGGCTTTGGCGGCCAGTACGGTGGTCAGGGCTTTGGCGGAGCTGATTTTAGTGACTTTGGTGACATCTTCAACAGCTTCTTTGGTGGCGGCGCCCGCCAGCAGGTAGACCCGACCGCTCCGCAGCGGGGGGCTGATTTAGACTACACGATGACGATCGACTTTATGGACGCCATCAAGGGCAAGACCAGTGAAATCAGCTACAGCCGGTCAACCACCTGTGAAGTCTGCCATGGTTCTGGGGCTGAAAAGGGGACCCACCCAATCACCTGCGACAAGTGCGGCGGCAGCGGCATGATGACTATTACGCAAAGAAGCGTTTTGGGCATGATCCAGCGGCAGACGACCTGTGACAAGTGCGCGGGCAGTGGGGTCATCATTCAGCATCCATGCCAAAACTGCCACGGCAAGGGGGTCAAGACCCAGAAGCAGACCCTGCAGGTCAAGGTGCCAGCGGGCATCGACAACGGCCAGCAGATCCGCCTGGCCGGCCAAGGCGAAGCCGGCAAGAACGGCGGCCCTTACGGGGACCTCTACATCGTCTTCCGGGTGCGGCCAAGCAAGGACTTCACCAGACGTGGCCAGACCATCTATACGACCGTGCCGATTTCCTTTGCCCAGGCAACCTTGGGTGACGAAATCAACGTCAAGACGGTTTACGGCGACACGAAACTGAAGATTCCGGCCGGCACCCAGCCGAACCAGAAGTTTACTTTAAAGGACAAGGGTGTTCCGAGCCTGCGCGGCGGCAGTTCTGGCGACCAGGTAACCACGGTTGAAATCGTGATTCCGAAGTCCATCAATGAGGCCCAGCGCAAGGCCTTGCTGGAATTCGTCAAGGCCAGCGGCGGCTCCATTGCCCCGCAGGAAAAAGGTTTCTTTGAACGCTTGAAGGAGAAGCTGAGCTAATTTTTTAAAGCAATTTAAGGAGGCAGTCTGAGAGGACTGCCTTTTTTGATGACTGGGAAAAGACAAACGGGCCAATTTCGGGTATAATTGTTTAGTACTTTAGTAAGGATGCGAGAAAATATATGGACTTAGAAAAATTAAAAGACTACCAAAAGCACATCCGCAATTTTTCAATCGTGGCCCACGTTGACCACGGCAAATCAACGATTGCCGACCGGATTTTGGAACTGACGGACACGGTTTCCAAGCGGCAACTGAAAAATCAAATGCTGGATGACATGCCCCTTGAACGCCAGCGGGGGATCACCATCAAGATGAACTCGGTGCAGGTCAAGTACCACGCCAATGACGGGGAAGACTACATTTTCCACTTGATTGACACCCCAGGTCACGTCGACTTCTCCTATGAAGTTTCCCGGTCCCTGGCCGCCTGTGAAGGGGCTGTCCTGGTCGTTGACGCTTCCCAGGGTGTCCAGGCCCAGACCCTGTCAAACACTTACCTGGCCCTGGAAAACGACTTGGAAATCCTGCCTGTTTTAAACAAGATCGATCTGCCTAGTGCCGACCCGGACATGGCCAAGAGCGAAATCGCTGACATGCTGGGCTTAGACGCCAGCGACGCCGTAGAAGTTTCCGGCAAGACCGGGGCAGGGATTCCGGAACTTTTGGAAAGAATCGTGACCGACATCCCAGCTCCGACCGGGGACTTGACCAAGCCCCTCAAGGCCTTGATCTTTGACTCCAAGTACGATGACTACCGGGGGGTGGTCATGTCAGTTAGAATCGAAGAAGGTACGGTCAAGCCGGGTGACGAAATCATGATTATGAACACCGGCAAGAAGTACGAAGTAACTGAAGTGGGCGTCTCCAGCCCTCACCCGGTTAAAGAAGACATCTTGATCGCCGGGGACGTTGGCTACATCACCGCCAACATCAAGTCCGTCCGGGAAACCCGGGTCGGGGACACGATCACCAGCGCTGAAAATCCAACGGCAGAAGCCCTGCCAGGCTACCGGCAGATCCCGCCAATGGTTTACTCTGGTATGTACCCAACTGACAACCGGGATTATGATGACTTGAAGGAAGCCCTGCAGAAGTTGCAGCTTAACGATGCTTCTTTGGAATTTGAGCCGGAAACTTCCCAGGCCCTGGGCTTTGGCTTCCGCTGCGGCTTTTTGGGCCTTTTGCACATGGACGTCGTTCAAGAGCGGCTGGAGCAGGAATTTGACCTGGACCTGATCATGACAGCACCGTCAGTTGACTACCACGCTATCATGCCAAACGGGGAGGTCAAGTTAATCGACAACCCGGCTGACCTGCCAGATGCAGGTGAATACAAGGAGCTGCAGGAGCCTTACGTCAAGGCGGAAATCATGGTGCCAAATGATTTCGTCGGGGCTGTAATGCAGCTGTGCGAAGGCAAGCGGGGCGAGTTCCAGACTATGGACTACCTGGACAAGTACCGGGTCAACGTGATCTACGAAATGCCCCTGGCTGAAATCATTTACGATTTCTTTGACCAGCTCAAGTCCTCAACCAAGGGCTACGCTTCTTTGGATTATGAAATTATCGGCTACAAGGCCACCAACCTGGTCAAGATCGATATTCTCTTGAACAAGGAACCGATCGACGCCTTGAGCTTTATCGCCCACCGCGAAGAAGCCAGAGACCGGGCTGTCCAAATGTGCAGCCTCTTGAAGAAGCTGATCCCGCGGCAAAACTTCCAAGTCGACATCCAAGGGGCAATCGGGTCCAAGATCATTTCCCGGGCCACGATCAAGCCTTACCGAAAAGACGTTACCTGGAAGATCCACACCGGTGACCCGGACCGGCGGGCCAAGCTTCTGGAGAAGCAGAAGCGGGGCAAGAAGCGGATGAAGTCAGTTGGCCGGGTGGAAGTGCCTCAAGATGCCTTCATGGCAGTTTTACGGATGAATGACGATGACATCAAAGGCAAATAAAAATAGAAAAGACCACCCAGTCCGGCGGATTATTCTGCGCGTAGTTGCCGTAATCCTCTTTTTGCTGGGCCTGGCTTTGGTCTTTAACCAGCAGATCAGCGCGTTTTTTGTCAAGCAGAACCAGACAGCCGCTTTAAAGGGCCTGACCCGGGACCAGATCGTGCAGAACCAGAAGAAGAAGGGGATGTACGACTTCAAGAAGGTCAAGTCAATCGACTTTGCCCAGACGACCCGCAGCCGGGTTAAGAATACGGCTGGCGCTATTGGGGCAATTTCCATCCCCAGCGTCAAGCTCTACCTGCCGATCATGAAGGGGCTGTCGGATTCGGCCATGTCAACTGGGGGCGGCACCATGCGGGCTGACCAGAAGATGGGGAAGGGAAACTACCCTTTGGCTGGCCACTATATGACCGATAAAGGCGCCCTTTTTTCACCCCTTGAGCGGGTGAAGCTGGGCAGTATGGTCTACTTGACTGACTTAAAGAAGGTTTACGTTTACAAGATCTACTACAAGAAGGTGGTTGATCCCAGCGCTGTCTGGCTGGTTGCCAACACCAAGAAAAAGATCGTGACCTTGATCACCTGTGCTGATGGCGGGACTAACCGCTGGTCTTTAAGAGGCAAACTGACGGCGATCAAACCTGCCAGCAAGCAGAATTTGGAGATGTTTAAACTTCGATGAAATGGCAAGAAAGAACAGCTGCTCCTTTGGCAAGCAGCTTGGTTGAGGAATTCCAACTTAGCCCGTTAACGGCTAAGTTGTTTTCTTTGCGGGGAATTGACAGCGAAGAAAAAATCGACTACTGGCTCCGCGCCACTGAAAATGACCTGGCTGACCCTTTTTTGATGCATGACATGGACAAGGCTGTGGGCCGGATCAACCAAGCCTTAGATGAGGGCGAAAAGATTACCATTTACGGTGACTATGATGCTGACGGGATTACCGCTACGGCGATTATGACAGAAATGCTGTCAATCATGGGGGCTGACGTCCATTATTTCATTCCTGACCGCTTTAAAGACGGCTACGGGCCAAGTCTGAACCGCTACAAGGAAATTGTGGCCGATGGGACCAAATTGATCATCACCGTTGACAACGGGGTAACCGGGATTGAAGAAGTTGCTTATGCCCAGTCCCAGGGCGTTGACGTGATCGTTACCGACCACCACACCTTCAAAGAAGAGATGCCAGATGCCTATGCCCTGGTGCACTGCAATTACCCGGGCCAGGCTTATCCTTTTGACGACTATTGCGGGGCCGGTGTGGCTTATACCATCGCCCGGGCAGTCTTAGAAGACACGGCCAGCGAATTTTTGGAATTGGCCATGATCGGGACTATTGGGGACATGGTCAAGGTCTCCGGTGAAGGGCATATTATCGTCAAGCGGGGCCTGGAGATGCTGAATGAAAGCTCCCGGCCAGGCTTAAGAGCCCTCATGCACAATGCCGGCCTTACTCCGGGGATGATCGATGAAGAAGACGTTGGCTTCAGCATTGCCCCGCGGCTAAACGCCTGCGGGCGCCTGGCAGATGCCAGCCTGGCCGTAAGGCTGCTTTTGGCGGAAAGTCCGGGTGAGGCCCAGGAATTGGCTGACCAGATCGAAAAACTGAACAATGAGCGAAAAGAGTTGACCCAAGCGACCATGCAGGCGGCAGAAGCCCAAATCAAGACCCGGGGCTATCAGAAAGACGCGACTCTGACTCTTTACGATCCTGCCTGGCATGAAGGGGTCATGGGGCTGGTAGCCAACAAGGTGGTTGAAAAATACCACAAGCCGACCTTGATGCTGACGAAAAACGAAGCCGGCATAGTCAAGGGCTCTGGCCGGTCCAGTGAAGGCTTTAACCTTTTCAACGCCTTAAAGCCTTTTGAAGGCAAGTCCATTACCCAGTTTGGCGGCCACGACTTTGCCTGCGGCCTGTCGACGACAGAAGAAAAATTGAATCAGCTGCGCCAGGACTTTAACCATAGCTTTAAGGCAGGGGAGAAGGCTCCGGAAAAGGTCCAGGAATATGATGGCACGATCAGTCCTTTGGACGTTGATTTGACCAGCGTTTATGACCTGGCCCAGGCTGGGCCTTTTGGCACGGACAACCCTCAGCCGGTCTTTTTGCTTGACAAGCCGCAGATCTCTGGCTTCCGCCCCATGCGGAAGGGCTGCAGTTTCCAGGTGGGCCCGGTCAGGGCGGTTGATTTTGACCATGGCTTAAATCAAACCGTTTTGCCTTACCTGCAGCAGATGCTGGTCAAGCTTACTTCTAACACCTTTAAAGGCAAGACGAATGTCCAGTTCCGGATCGTTGACCTGCATTACGGACAGTCCCTGTATGCTCAGCCGGCCCGGGTCGTTGACTTCCGCGGCCAGGAGAACTTGCTCGGCTTTGCTGACAAGTATCTCTTGTTTGATGAGAAAAATCTCACCCAGGCCATGAACCATTTTGGCATCAGCAAGGAGCAGATTTCCCTGGCCAAGGACAATGAAGACCTTAGCCAGCAGATCGTGTCTGTTCTTGACGTGCCAGCCAATGAAGCCCAACTTAATTTTGTCCTGGCAAAACAATACCGGCAGCTTTACCTCCGCTTCCAGCTGGATCAGCTGCCAGGGCAGGCTCTGCCCAGCCGGGGAAATTTTGGCCTGGTCTGGCAGTACTTTTTGGCCCACCCAGGGCTAAAGCCGAATGATTACATGCAGGCTGCCAGCCAGCTGGGGATGGATCCGGACAGCATCATGTTTATTTTGAGGGTGTTTTTTACCCTTGATTTTGTTAAAATGGAAGAGGACAGATTGCTCCCTAAGCCGAGTCCGGCAAAGAAGTCTTTGGACGATTCAGCCTACTACCGGTCAGTGAAAGCAGAATATGCCTTCGTTAACAAATTACGAACAATCTCTTCGAATGAATTAATTCGCTATGCCAATGGTCTAGCAAATGGAGGATTACAAAATGTCAATTGATTTTAAGAAGTACATTGCCAGCATCAAGGACTTCCCGAATGAAGGGATCATCTTCCGGGACATCACTCCGATCCTGCAAGACGGCGAAGCCTTCGCGGCAGCTACTCACGAAATTGCTGAATACGCCAAGAGCCGGCAAGCTGACGTGATCGTCGGACCAGAAGCCCGGGGCTTTTTGGTCGGGACTCCGGTAGCAATCGAACTGGGTATCGGCTTCGTGCCAGCCCGTAAGCCCCACAAATTGCCACGTGAAGTCGAAGCCGCGGCTTACGACCTGGAATATGGCTCAAACGTGCTGGAAATGCACAAGGATGCTATTAAGCCTGGCCAAAGAGTAGTCATCTGCGACGACTTGATGGCTACGGCCGGCACCTTGCACGCTACTAAGGAATTGATTGAACGCTTGGGCGGGAAGGTTGTTGGGGCAGCCTTCTACATCGAACTGACTGACCTTAAGGGCAGAGAAAAGTTCCCTGATGTGGACATCTTCTCCCTGGTTCAATACAGCGGGTCTTAAGCGCTGAAAAAGAAGAGACAATTAGAAAAACGGCTTTTACGAAAAGGTAAAAGCCGTTTTTATTTGTATTAAAAATGAAAAGTAAACTACTGCAGCTGGTCCAGGTGGTCCAGGTGCTCGGTCATCGCGTCGATGATCTGCACGATATCCTGGTCGTTGATGGAATAGTAGACAAAAGTGCCTTCTTTGCGCTTTTGCACGAAATCATACTGCTTCAAAATGCCCAGCTGCTTGGAAATCACTGGCTGTGAAACGCCAAGGTGGTCAACTATCGCGGAAACCGGGCTTTCGCCATGAGTTCTCAAGTAAAAGAGAATGTGAATCCGCAGGCTGTTGCCCAAGACCTTGAAGAGGCGGGCCGCCTGGTCGATCAGTTCTTCATGTGTCATGAGGGCCTCCTTTCCAGTTATCCCTCTTGATTATATATCATTTTTGGTATATAGTGTAGGTATGATAAAACATACCAAAAACGATATATATTCTAGATTGCGCAGGTACAAATCATGAAAGACCAATCTTCTAAAAGATATTTGTGGGTAACGATTTTCAATGTTGTCATCACCGCCGCGGAAATTGTCGGCGGGATCGTCTCCGGTTCCCTGGCCCTATTGTCAGATGCCTTGCATAACTTAAGTGACGTCATCTCCATTATTGTGGCCTTTGCGGCCAATTTGATTGCTAAAAAGAGCAAGGATCAGCATAAGACTTTTGGCTACAAGCGGGCTGAAACTCTGGCTGCTTACACCAACGGCCTCTTTTTGCTGGCCATCAGCATCTATCTCTTTATCTCTGCCATCCAGCGCTTTAGCAAGCCTGAGCCGATTGAAGGGGGAGTCATGTTCATCGTCTCCTTGGTTGGCTTAGCCGGCAACTTGATCTCCATGCTGATTTTAGGCAAGGGGAGCAAGGAAAACTTGAATGCCCGGGCTCTTTTTTTAAACATGATGTCAGACACCTTGTCCAGCGTTGCCGTCGTTGTGGGCTCACTCTTGATCTACTACCAGAACTGGACCCTGGTGGACCCGATTTTGACTATGGCCGCGGCAATATTTCTCTTGAAAGAGGCTTTTGAAGTCACCAGAGACTCAGCAAACGTTCTGATGGAAACTAACCCTAACCTGGACCTGGCTGCCATCGAAAAGGCCGTTTTAGCCTTTAAGGAAGTAAGACAGCTCCACCACCTGCATGTCTGGCGCTATTGCGACGACACCATCATGCTGGACGCCCACATTGTCGTTGACTCTGGTCTTACCGCCAAGCATATTGAGGAGCTTGATGAAGAGCTTGCTGCTTGCTTGAAAGAAAAATTCGGCATCAACCACGTCACCCTGCAGGCAGAATGCAGCCGGGGGCTGGATGAGGACCTTTTGTCAACCAACAAGGAAAATTAAGAAATAATGAGCTAGCTTTAGAAAATGAGGAAATAGGGGCAAAAAGCTTGATTTCAGCAGGTATTTTGCCTTAGAAGAATTAAAGTTAGCGAAAAATAGCAAGAAAATGAAAATAATTTTAAAATGCCCTTGCCAACTTTCAGAAAGAGTATTATAGTTACTTCTATAAAAACTAGTGATTGAATTTTTTAGGAGGTAATATCATGGCTAAAAAAGATCTCGATTGGGCAAATATCGGCTTTGGCTATCATCAAACCGACAAGCGATACGTGGACTATTTCCACGACGGCGCCTGGGAAGGCGGCAAGCTGATCGATGACCCAAACGTTGTTTTAAATGAATGTGCTGAAACCCTGCAATACGCCCAACAGGTTTTTGAAGGGATGAAGGCCTACACCTGGAAGGATGGCTCTGTTGTTGTTTTCCGGCCAGACCAAAACGCGGAACGGATGTACAACTCCGCTAAGCGGATCGAAATGGAGCCTTATCCAAAGGATAAGTTTGTTGATGCCATCGACCAAGTAGTCAAGGCTAATGTTGACTGGGTACCGCCATACGGCTCAGGCGCGACTCTTTACCTGCGTCCATACGAAATCGGCACGACCCCAATCATCGGCGTTGCTCCAGCAACTGACTACATGTTCAGAATTTTTACGACTCCTGTTGGCCCATACTACAAGGGCGGGGCTACTCCAGTTGCCGTACAAGTTGCGCAATACGACCGTGCCGCACCTCGCGGGACTGGTCACGTTAAGGCCGCTTTGAACTATGCCATGAGTTTGAAGGCGACTGTTACTGCCCACCAGGCTGGTTTTGCTGAAAACATGTACCTGGACCCAGCTACTCAAACCTACATTGAAGAAACGGGTGGCTCAAACATTATCTTCATCGACCAAAACAACCACTTGGTCGTTCCTAAGTCAAATTCAATTTTGCCATCAATCACTAGACGCTCCATTGTATACTTGGCTGAACACTACCTCAACTTGACGGTTGAAGAAAGACAAGTCCGCTTCGACGAAGTTCCATCCTTCAAGGAATGTGCTTTGGTCGGCACGGCTGCCGTATTGTCACCAGTTGGCCGCATCGTCAACGGCGACCAGGTCATCGACCTGCCATCAGGCATGGACAAGCCAGGCAAGTTCATGGAAGAGCTTTACAACACTTTGACTGGCATCCAAAACGGGGAAGTCGAAGCCCCAGAAGGCTGGATCCACCACGTGATGTAAAATCATCAATAAGAATATGATAAAAAATAGCAGTTTTGCAACTGCTATTTTTTTATTGCTTTGGCCAGGGGGAGAAACTGTTATAATAAAAGCTAGTCAAACTAGCGAGGTGGAATGATGAACAAATTTTGGAACCACATTGATCAAAAGTATTTTAAGATTGCCCTCTACTGTCTGGGCACGGTCTTTGCCGGTCTCTTCATCCTGCTTTTGGCCTATGAGTCAACTGGCTTCTGGGTCAGGGTAGGCAAGATCCTGGCGGCGATTGCCCAGCCTCTGACCTATGGCCTGGTTTTAACCTATCTCTTGATGCCTTTGACCAACTTCTTTGACCGGAAGTTTTCCAAAGGCAGCAGCCGGGGAGCAGTGGCGACGGCCAGCCGGTCAGCCGCGGTAGCCTTGACCCTGCTCTTGCTTTTGCTGGTTATTTTACTGGCCGCGACAGCGGTTTTCGTAACTTTTTCCAAGCAGCTGAGCCATTTCAGCCTGGACAGCCTGCAAAGTCTTTATGACCAGCTGAAGGCCCAGTACAGCAGCTTTATCAACGAAATCATGGCCTACCTGCAAAAGCAAGGCTGGTCGACTAGCGGTATAGTCTCCTACCTGCAAAAAGGGGTGGGCCGGGTAACTGGCTTTTTGAGCGACTTCTTCTTCGGGGTGATTTTTGCCATCTACTTCCTCTACGACGGCCAGCGGATCGCGGCTTACTGGAAGAGAAACCTGGGCACCCTCTTAAATAGAAAAGTCATCAATGGCATCAAGGTCTTCCTGGCTGACGCTGACCGGGCCTTCTCTGGCTATATCAGAGGGCAGATCGTCGACGCTTTTATCGTTGGCCTCTTGGTCAGCCTGGCCATGCTGATCGCCAAGGTCCCATATGGCCTTTTGATCGGACTGGTGACCGGACTGGGGAACCTGATCCCCTACTTTGGCCCGATTTTAGGCTATGGGATGGTAATTTTAGCCTGCACCCTCAGCCAGAACATGACGGCCCTGATCGTGGGGATGATCATTCTCCTCTTGATCCAGGCGATTGATGGCAATATCCTCAACCCCAAGCTTTTGTCTTCAGCCATCCATATTCACCCCCTGTACGTCATTGCCTGCGTGATTGCCGGCGGGGCCATGGGCGGCTTTGTCGGGATGCTGATTGCCGTCCCGCTGGGGGCCTTGCTGAAAACTGAATTCGAGCGCTTGATTGCTTACCGGCAAAAGCAGTTGAAAAAAAGCGAAGAGGCAAGGGAAGATTAATTAGCAAGTAGAAAAAACTAACAGCAAAGTAAAAGGACTCGCGAAAGCGGGTCCTTTTTGGTCAGATTAAACAGTAATAAGTATTGAGCATTTAGTATTTAGTAGTTAGTTAAGTTTGCCTTACTGGCCATTAGCCAGCTGGACCTTTTTCAGGCCCGCAGCCTGCCGAACCAGGTTGCTGATTCTCTGCCGCTCTGCCAGGGTGATGTGCTGGTAGGAGACTCCATCTTGGTTAAAACCGCTCCCGTGGGTGTAGTCGGTTTCCAGCTGGTCGCCGCTGGCCAGGTAAGACTTGGCCATCTGGGTCAAGTCACTGAAAGTCAAATCAGTTCTGACCTGGCTGGAGACAGAATTAAGGAAGGCAGGCTTTAAGAGGCTCTGGACATCGGCTCCGCTCTTAATAATGGCGGTCAAAACCTGTCTTTGCCGTTTTTGCCGGCCGTAGTCGCCTTCTGGGTCGTCATAGCGCATCCGGCAGTATTCCAGGGCCTTGTCCCCGTCCATGTGGGTCGTCACGCCCTTTTTGTAGCTGTAGCCTTCGTAGTCAAAGCTCATGAGGGGAGTGATGTCGACTCCGCCCAGCTGGTCGATGATTGACTTCATCCCGCCCATGTTGATCAAGGCATAAGTATTGACTGGAATCTTGAAATACCGGTCTAAGGTCTGGCTGAGCAGCTTGACCCCGCCATAAGTATAGGCGGCATTGATTTTAGAAGGGGAGTATTGCGGATATTGGGGGAAGTTGACCTGGAAGTCCCGCTCGATGCTGACGATGGTTGACTTCTTGGTCTGAGGGTTGAGGACCAAGACCATGATGGAGTCGGTCCGCCCCTTGTAGTCCCGGCCCAAGGCCCCGGTGTCAGTTCCCATCAAGAGGACGACCAGGGGCCTGTTTTTCTTTAAAACTTCCTCCTTGCTGCCATTTTCAGCCGCCTTTAAGCCGCTTTTTTGGTAGGACCGGCTTACGGCTCTTTCCACATTGAAGTAGCTGTAGGCCAGCATGCCGGATAAGATGACCAGCAACAGAATTGCCAGACTCATGATGATTCTAAAAATTCGCTTGCGCATTAAATTCTTCTTTCCCTGTAAAGTTAATTGTCAAAAAATTAGCAAACACACATTTATTTGTTACTTGTTCTTCATGACCGGCTGGTAGACCAGGTCGATCAAGACGGCGGCCAGGAAGGCCACGGCCAAAGAAGTCAAGAGCTCCTTGATCCCGATGGCCGGCATGGCGATCCCGCAAAGAGCCAACAGGCAGGTCAAAAGGATATCGGCGATCTGGACACTGGCTACCGGCTTAGATGGGGCGGACTGCCAGAAGAAGCGCTTGGTCCGGGTGATTAAGACGATCATCATGGCGCTCATAACTAAGAAGACGTAGACCATGGTGCCAACTTGATCATGATTTACCCCGGCCTTTGTTAAGGCTGAGACAAAGGCAAAGCCAATGACGGTCCAGGCAGCGGCCAAGGAAAAAGCGATTTTAGCCAGCTTGCCCATGTCCCAGTTTTCCGGCTTATAAGTGATGTGGGTATTGTCGGTCCCAATCATCATGGTGACCATGTTGTTCATGATCGTGTAGATGACCATGGCATTCAAGGCCATTGGCAGGTAGCCGAAAATAAGATAAGAGAAGGTCAAGAGCATGGTCAGTTCAGCTGTTCTAGCCAGTTTGGTCAAAGACCAGGTGGTCATCCGCTGGTAAACCCGGTGGCCGGCATCCAGGATCTTGACGATCGGCGCCAGGCCGTCGTCTAACAGGACCATCTTGCTACTCTTTTTGGCTACGTCAGCGGCATTTGACACGGCGATGCCGACTTCAGCCTGCTTGAGGGCAGGGGAGTCGTTGACTCCGTCCCCGGTCATGCCGACGATGTAGCCGGCCTTTTGGAAGTATTTCACCATAGCCAGCTTGTCTTCCGGCAGAACATCGGCAATCCCGGCCAGGTCTTCCGCCTTTACTCCCTCTTTAAAGTCGCTGATGGAGATGACTTTGCCAGTCAAGCCGACTTCTTCAGCCACGCTGGTGGCGGTTTTCTGATTGTCCCCGGTCAGCATGATCGGCTTGATCCCCCGCTTGACCAGTTCGGCCAAGGCAGCCTTTGAATCAGCTCTGACCTTGTCTTTAGTGATAAAAATCCCTGCCAAACGGTCATCGAGCAAAATCCCAACTGACCGGCCCAGGCTGAGGTCGACAGCCGCCAATTTTTCAGAAACAGCCGGATCAATCTTGCTGAGCTGCTTGACTGAACCCAGCTTGACGTCGTGGTCGCCAGCTTGCCCTTCAGAATAGCCCTGGCTGGAAGTGAAGGGGGTAAAAGCTTCTGCTTCTTTAACTTGAATCTTTTTCTCTTGCAGGTAGTCCATTAAAGCCAGGTCGATTACGCTTTGGTTGCGCTGGTCGATGGCCAGGCTGGTCAAGGCCAGGACTTCTTCATCTGAGAGCTTTGAAAAATTCGCAAAAGAGGCAACGGCTGTCTTATTTTCAGTAATGGTCCCGGTCTTGTCCAGCAAGAGCAGGTTCAAGTTAGCCGCGTCTTGAATCCCGGTCAGGTCACTGGTCAAAACGCCCTCTTTAGACAGGCGGGTAGCCTCAAAGGAGTTGGAGAGGGCAAAAGTTGAGGGCATGGCCACTGGGATAGAAGCGATGAACATCATGGCCAGGAAGGGCAACATTTCAAGAATGTTTTCGCCCCGGATCACGGCCGCGATCAAGAGGATAACCGTCAAGACTCCGTCCAAAAGGCAGAGGTAGTAGATGATCTTGGTCAAAAGCTGTTGCAGGTGGCCAGGTGCCGCGGACGTGTTGATCAAATTGATGGTCTGTCCGCTTCTTGAATTGGTCCCGGTCGCGCTGACCCTGCCCAGGGCTTCACCATCCATGACGGTCGTGCCCGCAAAGGCGGTGGAGCCGGCTTTTTTGTGGACATTCTTGGCTTCCCCGGTGATTGAGGATTCATCCAAGGTCGAGTCCCCGTCCAAAAGGTCAATGTCGGCAGCTAAAATGTCCCCTCTTTGCAGGTTGACAATATCGCCAACTACCAGGTACTTGGAGTCGATCTTTTGCCAGTGGCCGTCTCTTAATACGGCGACTACGGGGGTCAGCTGCTGGGAAATCGAGCTCAAGACCTTGCGGGACTTCTTCTTTTGCGTGGCTCCGTTGTAGGCGGCAAAGAGCAGCATGAGCAAGACGAAGAGGGACTGGATCCACTTGCCCAGGACACATTCAAGCAGCAGGGCTGCTTCCAGAATCCAGGCACTGAGATTCCAGAGCTTGCCGGCAAATTCCTTCCAGAAGCTGAATTCTGGTTCCGGGACTTGGTTGAGCCCGTCTTTTTTCAGGCGCAGGTCAGCTTCGGCCTGCGTCAAGCCTTTTTCATTCATTCAAACATCTCCTTGTAATTATTCTTCAGTCGTGACGTGTTACATATAGAAGTTATTTTTCTCACTGTTTATTGTAGCCCCTGGGTTGATATAAATAAAATACTGATTTATGATGTTAGATATCGAAAAAGCTGATATCTGTTAACCGGAGAAAGCAAAGAATAAGAATGATGAAATAGAAAAGAGAGGGAAAAATGAATTTCAAGCAGCTTAATTACTTTCTGGTCGTAGCTGAAGAAGGGCAAATTACGTCAGCCGCCAAGCGGCTCTTTGTCGGCCAGCCGGCCCTCAGCTACCAGTTAAAGCAATTAGAAGAAGAATTGGGGGCAAAACTTTTTGTCCGTCAGCCCTACGGAATCGAACTGACTGAAGCTGGCAAGAAGCTGCGGGATTATGCCGGCCAGATTTTGACTTTGGCTAAAAACGCCCAGACAGAAATTACGGAGCTTGACCGGGGCGGGCGGGGGAGAGTTAAATTAGGCTCAGTTTCCTCATCAATTGGTGAACTTCCTTCAAGCAAACTGACGGCTTTTGCCCGCCAGCACCCCGGCGTCTCCTTCGACATCTACGAAGACAATACCTTCGGGATCCTGGACAAGCTGCAGGGCAACCTGCTGGACTTGGCCATTGTCCGCACCCCCTACAACCGGGTCAACTTGAATTTTGTCGACATCAGTGATGAGCCGATGACCGCGGTTACCTGCCAGAATTTTTTCCCTGGCAAAGAAAAGGTAGGCCTAAAAGACCTGGCCGGCCAGCCCTTGGTCATCTACCGCCGCTTTGAGGACATGTTCAAGGAGGCTTTCGCGGAAAAAGGCTTGACCCCAAATTTCGTGGTTACGTGCGATGATTCCAGAACCGCCATCCGCTGGAGTGACTCTGGCCTGGGGCTTGCCCTGGTGCCAGAATCAATTGCCAAAACTTACGCCAAAGGCCGCCTTTACCCGGTTGACCTGGCCAAATGGCGGACCCGCCTGCAGCTGGTCTGGCGCAAAGACCGGGTGGTCACCCCGCTTATGCGGCAGATAATCTCCCTCTATAATTAATTTGCAAGCTGGTATGACAATAAAGTATTATGAAAAAACGGATTTTTACATTATAATAGATAATGATAGTCTTTTTCATTATTTGCTGGAGTTGGCTGAAAAAAACAAATGCATCATGAAAGAGGGAATGCTAAATGTTGGAAAAGACCTTTTATAAGACCCTGCTGAGTCACTCCTTCAACATTCCAGTCAAGGTCAATTACTGGGATGGCAAGTCCGACCTGTACGGCGATGGTGATCCGGAAGTAACCATTACTTTTCATGAAAAGCTTCCGGTCAAGGAGATCACCAGCAACGCCTCCCTTGCTTTGGGTGAAGCTTACATGGACAAGAAGATCGAGGTCGACGGCAGCCTGCAGAAACTGCTCACGGCGGCTTATGAAAGTTCTGAAAGTTTTATGCGGTCGGCCAAATTCCGCCGCTTTTTGCCTAAACAAAGCCACTCAGAAAAGCAGTCAGCCAGTGATATTCAGAGCCACTATGACGTCGGCAATGACTTTTACAAGCTCTGGCTGGACGACAGTCTGACTTATTCCTGCGCCTATTTTACAGATGGCAATAAAGATGACCTAAAAGCTGCTCAGTTGGCCAAGGTCCACCATATTTTAGACAAGCTGCATCCAGATAAGGGCAAGACTCTCTTGGACATTGGCTGCGGCTGGGGCACCTTGATGCTTACGGCAGCCAAGGAATACGGTTTAAAAGTCACCGGCGTTACCTTGAGTGAAGAACAATACCGGCTGGTAAAAGAAAAAATTTCCGAGCAAGGTCTGGAAGACGTGGCTGAGGTCAAGTTGACCGACTACCGGGAACTGGGTGACCAGGAATGGGATTACATCACCTCTGTAGGGATGTTTGAACATGTCGGCAAGGAAAACATGGGCCTTTACTTTAAAGATGTCGCTCGCTACCTTAAGAAAGACGGGGTGGCCTTGATCCACGGGATTACCCGTCAGCAGGGCGGAGCGACCAACGCCTGGATCAACAAGTATATTTTTCCGGGCGGCTATGTGCCAGGCCTGGAAGAAATGGTTGGCCACATCGTGGAAAACGGCTTGCAACTGGCAGATATCGAAATGCTGCGCCGCCACTACCAGCGGACTTTGGAAATCTGGGACCAGAATTTCAACCTGCACAGAAGCAAAATCCAAGAGGAATTCGGGGAACGCTTTACCCGGATGTGGGACCTTTACCTGCAAGCTTGTGCCGCTTCTTTTGAATCAGGCAATATCGATGTCATGCAGTTTCTTTTGACCAAGGGCCCTTCTGGCAAAAATCTGCCAATGACCCGGGACTACATGACTGGTCATAGAGCTTAAAAATGCAAAGCAAAAACTGGAAGCCGAATCAACGGTTTCCAGTTTTTTTGTTTCTATTATCTGTTTTTGCTTTTATGCCCGGCTTGAAGTCAGGTTCATCCGCCGTTCAAAGTAGTTGAGCAGACGGGTTAGAATAAAGGTGACCACGAAGTAGATGCACATGGTGATAAAAAGCGGCATGACCCCGCGGTAGGTCGCGGTTTGAACCAGGCCGGTCTCGTACATCAATTCCCCGACCCCGATGACGGAGACCAGGGAGCTGTCCTTGGTCAAAGTGATGAATTCATTGCCCAGGGCTGGCCAGATATTCTTCAAGGCTTGAGGGAAGACCACGTAGCGGTAGGTCTTGGCCTGGCTGAGGCCCAGGGACCGGGCAGCTTCCGTTTGCCCCTTGTCCACGGAATTGATCCCGGACCGGATGTCTTCAGCCACGTAGGCCCCGGAGTTAAGGCCGATGGCAATGATCCCGGCAGCCAGGGCCGGCATGTTCTTGATCAGCATCCCTACCCCGAAGTAGACGAACATGATCTGAACCATCTGCGGGGTGCCCCGAAGAAATTCGATGTAGCAAACGGCGATAGCGTGCAGAAGCTTGTTTTTAGACAGCCGCATCAAGGCAAAGATGACACCCAGGATCAAACCAATCGTGATGGAGCAAATCGTAATGATCATGGTGTAGCCCAGGCCTGTAGCAAAGTAGCTGGCGTATTTGCTCATGGAGTTGTTCGTCTTGCTTGAGGCCTGCTTCATGGCCTTGGCAGCGGCGGGGATGTATTTCTTGTTAAAAAGGTCCTGCTTTTGGCAGTTGTTGATGGTCTTGTTGATGGCCTTGACCAGGTCGCCTTGCCCCTTGGCTATACCGACAGCGTTGCCCATCTGAGCCTGGCTGAGGCTGGACTTGACCAAGGAAAGGGAAGTGTCGTTAGTGGCGTAAGTCTTGGCGTTCAGTTCACCCAATAAAACCGCGTCAACCTTGCCGGACTTAAGGGCCATGAGCAGGTTGCTGATCTTGGCCAGGCCCTTAAGCTTGATTCCGCTCTTAGCAGCGTTTTTCTTCAAAGAAGTGTATTGAAGCGACCCAGTTTGGGCACCAACCGTCTTGCCCTTGAAGGAAGAAGTGCTGGTGTATTTGGCCTTGTTGGTCTTATTGATGACAAAGTAGTCGGACTTTTCAGCGTAGTAGATCTTGGAGAAGTCGATGCTCTTCTTCCGTTCTGCCGTTGGCGTCATCCCGGAAATGATGACGTCGATCTTGCCGGTTTCCAGGGCAACCAGGAGGGAGTCAAAGTCCATGTTCTTGATTTCCAGCTTGACTCCCAGGTCCTTGGCGATTTGCTTGGCCAATTCCACGTCGACGCCGACGTACTTGTTTTTGCCGTTGACGTTCTTGGTAAATTCCAGTGGTGGGTAGTCAGCTGACATGCCGACGACCAATTTGCCGGACTTTTTGATCTTCTTCATGACCGTCCCACTGGCCACTTTCTTGCTGCTTGCGGCATCAACAGCTGGAACTGCCGCGGTAAAGAGACCGGCCAAGAGCAGGAGGGCGGTCATAATTTTAAAAAGTTTCTTCATCTTGCTTCTCATCCTTTGCTAGCTACGCTTCCAAAATCTTTGCCAAAAAGTCCTTGGCCCGGTCACTTTGCGGGTGGTCGAAGACCTGATCTGGACTGCCTTTTTCCAAGAGGTAGCCGTCGGCCATGAACCAGACTTCATCAGCGACTTTTCTTGCAAAGCCCATTTCGTGGGTGACGACCACCATGGTCATCCCGGTTTGGGCCAAATCCTGCATGGTCTTTAAGACTTCCCCGACCATTTCCGGGTCTAAGGCACTGGTCGGTTCGTCAAAAAGCATCATGTCCGGCTGCATGGCTAAAGCCCGGGCAATGGCGACACGCTGCTGCTGGCCACCGGACAGGCTGGCCGGGGAGTGGTCAGCAAAGTCATCCAGGCCAACTTTTGTCAGGAGCTCATGGGCTAATTTATCAGCTTCCTGGTCGCTCATTCCCTTGACCTTCATCGGGGCCAGCTTGACATTTTCGATGACGGACATGTTGGGGAAGAGGTTGAAACTTTGGAAGACCATGCCCATCTTCTGCCGCAATTGGTCCAGCTCTTCTTCTTTAAGGTCGGTCAGTTCGGTGCCTTCAAAAATGAACTGACCGCTGGTCGGCTTTTCCAAGAGGTTCAGACAGCGCAAAAAAGTACTCTTGCCTGAGCCAGATGGACCAATAACCGTGATGACTTTTCCTTTTTCGATGACGGCATTGATGTCCTTGAGAACTTCCTTGTCGCCGTAATTCTTCTTCAGATGCTTAACTTCGATGATCTTGTTCATGTTTAATCCTTCGTCTAAAAGGACACAAGCAATGAAGAGCTGACAAGCGGCAAAGTTCTGGGCAAGAGTACTTAAAAATGTTCAAGTTGACAGTAATGAAATACTGGAGCCAATGAGCGACTTATGACTGTGACAGCTTTTCATTGCCAGTCCTTGCCTTGCAATGAAACAGCTTCAGTCACCATCATGGATGGTGCTATGTTCGGTGGTGGTAAGTCCTCGTCCTCATTTTGATTTGCTCCTTTTTGAAAAAATAAAAAGTAAAGTAAAGATAAACTTGTAATTAAATCTCTTATTGGTTTTTAATTTTAGCGCAGAAAGCAGACTAATGCAAGGGCAAATGACAACTTTCATGAAAAATGTTGTAAAAATAAGTAAAACAAGCAGATATCCGTATACAGCTAGGAAAAGCAGCTTTTTCCGGCAAATTGCTAAGATATTTAGAAATAACGGCCTTCCTGATTGTTTTTTTCAAGCTGCCTTGCTATGATAGGGGGCACGTAAGGAGGGACTTTTTTGCAAAAAAGAACAGATAAACGGCCTGGCAGAAGGACAGGATTTCTCCAAAAAATAATCGGTATCTTGATTGCTGTGGTATTTTTGGCCGGCGGGATCATGATCGGCCAGCACTTGCCCAGGAAAAGCCGGGACCAGGTAACGGTGGCCACGGTTTCCGCCAAGTTGAAGGCGATCGGGGAACTGGCGACTGAGCAGTACACCTATACCGGCATTTACAAACTGTCTAACGGGCAGATTCCTTTTATTACAAAAAAGGGCTTTACTATGGTCTATACGGCGAATTTCAAGGCCGGAGTCAAGGTCAAGGACATCAAGGTGCAAGTTAATAAAGAGCAGGTAACCGTGACTCTGCCACAGAGCCAGCTGCTGGACAAGAAGATTGACCCGTCTTCAATCAAGTTCTATGACCAAAGCTATGCCCTTTTTAACTGGAACCAAAAAGAAGACATTACTAAGGCTGAGCAGGCGGCTTTAAAGAAGGCAACAGGCGCAGCCAAAAAGTCCGGCCTCTTGTCTAGGTCGCAAAAGAATGCCAAGAAACTGATCAAGCAGCTGCTCCAGGGGACCCTGGACGGAAGGAAATTGGTCATCAAGACGGCTGAATAAAGAAAAAAGTAAAAAATAAATAAAATACGGCATAAAAATACGCTCAAATCAGACTGATCTGAGCGTATTATTTTTTGTCAACTGTTATTCTGCAGGACTGTGGTCAACATGGGTGTGGGAG
Source organism: Lactobacillus sp. WILCCON 0059 (assembly GCF_057197985.1). Classification (NCBI taxonomy): domain Bacteria; kingdom Bacillati; phylum Bacillota; class Bacilli; order Lactobacillales; family Lactobacillaceae; genus Lactobacillus; species Lactobacillus sp. WILCCON 0059. Next base: position 1,415,266 of record NZ_JBUBHN010000001.1, on the reverse strand, counting down.
TATTGGTAACGCCACAGCCAGCAATATAGCCAAGGGGATGCCAGGAAGCCAAAGGGAATTGCCAATACAATCACGAAGACAAGTCCCCGCCATAATATGCCTAAGGCAGTCCCGTCATAAATCAAGCGGTCATTGTTAATGATCTGGTGCTTGGTCTGCCAGCGAAGAATCATATTGTGAGTCCATGGGTAGGCCAGGCCAAAAGTCACTACTAAGAACAGGAATTGGACGATGTTGTAGCCAATGTACTGGAAGGTGTTACCGTCAAAGCGGGAATCTTCTGCGCCATTTTCACCTTCATAGTAGGTGTGGTTCATGTTCCATTTTTGCAGGCCAACAGGGATGAAGAAGGCAAAAAGCCCGCAAGTGATCATTGTCAAGAATTCCCACAGAATCCAGTGGCCCAAAAGAGAAGCACCAGTCCCATTAAAAGTTACCCGCTTGCCGTCAACCACCATGTGCTTGGTTCTCCAGCGCTGAATAGCGCAGTTGAGCCAAGGCGCGGCGAAGCCGCAGGTAATGATGGTCAAAAGGGTATAGAGCAGATAAGTGCCAAACAAGGCAGCTCCAGTCCCGTCAAAGTAGGAGACAGGGCCTGCTTGACCATTCTTGGCTTTCTCAATTTCTTCCTTTTCAGCTTTTTCTTCAGCTTCATGCTTGGCCCGGTAGGTCTGGTAAAAGTCCTGGTAGGCGGCCAGGTCCCGGCTGATGATCGGTTCAACGGCAATGCCTAAGTTTTGCAGCAGGACACGGGAGCAGGTATCGATTCCCCAGACAACGGCCACCCAGCCTAAGATCTTGAAGGTCTGCGTCAAGCCGGGATTGTAATAATTATATGAATATGACTGGTTGATCCCCAGACAGCCCAGGAAGGATAAAACTGAAGCCGCGCCGGTAATCCAGCCCCAGACCGTCCGCTTGCTCTCGTCTTTATACAAAACATGGCCAACTGCTCCAACGCCCAAGGCCGACCCGACCAGGAAGATGGCTCTGACCAAAAAAGTAGCAACCATGAAAACTGCGTAAAAGATATCATTTAAAGGCAGCAGGTACTGGTCATAGATCCAGCCAGACAGGCGGTTCAGCAGCCACAAAGCCACCGTCATGAAAAGAGGGAAGAGGAGGGCAACGCTGGCAAATTTCTCCAAATTGTCAGGCGTCAAGTAGTCCCGCCAGTTTTCCCAGAAATCTCCTGTCTTTTCGCCAGTCGTCTTTAAACCGGAAGTGATGTCTTTGGCGGCATCATCAATGCCCTGGCCTATTTGCTCGCCCATCTGGTCAATGCTGTTGTCAACCTGGCTTATCACTGATTGATCTTTTGGTGCTGTATCTTTGGCTGGAGCCTTTGCAACTTCTGCCTTAGCATCTGACTCAACTTTCTCAACTGGTGCCCCGCACTTTATGCAAAAGTTGGCACCCTCGGGCAATTTAGTCCCGCAGTGTATGCAATACATTATTCCTCCTAAAATAGATAAAAAGCTAAAAAATTTACAGATTTCTGCCCACACCAAAGGAGACCGCGATAAGGAGAAGGATAAGCAGAAAGAGAGTTTCCCCCAGCTTGAAATCTACTTCTCCCTTGAGAACGTAACGGCCTGCCTTATAGAGCAGGTAGATGGCAAAAATCGGCAGCAGGGTCAAGGAAAGGGGATTATACTGCCAAGCCTTGGCAAAATTTCCCTCCAAAATAGCAAGAGCCGCCCGGGTCATCCCGCAGCCGGGGCATAAATAGCCCGTCATTGCCCGAAAAAGACAGGGCAGACCGTGGCCAGTCAAGTGGTAGCTGGCCAGCAGGGCCGAAGCCGCGGCAATTATGATACTCCCATTGCCGATGACTTCTTTAGCCCGCTGTTTAACACTGCCGTTTTCTATACTCATCTGATTAATACTTCTCTTAGGCATTCTTATCTTTATATAAAATTACAAATTATCATTACTAGTATAAAGAGCAGGGGATTAACTGTCAATTCAACTGGCGGAATTTGGGCACAAAAAAAGATCCGCTTATGCGGATCTTTCTTGAGCTAATCTTTTAATGATTAGTCTTGAGCTGGGAAGAAGTCGAGACGTTCGCCGTCACCGAGTTGTTCTTCGATTCTCAACAATTGGTTGTACTTTTCAACACGTTCTGAACGAGCTGGGGCACCAGTCTTCAGTTGGCCGCCGTTAGTAGCAACAGCGAAGTCAGCGATGAAGGTGTCACCAGTTTCACCTGAACGGTGAGAAATCATGGTGTTGTAGCCGTGCTTACGTGAAATCCGGATGGTTTCCAAAGTTTCAGTTACAGTACCGATTTGGTTCAGCTTGATCAATGAAGCGTTACCTGCGCCTTCCTTGATGGCCTTTTCCAGCAAGCGTGGGTTAGTGCAGATAAAGTCGTCAAGAACGATTTGCAGACGGTCCTTGTGGCTTTGAGTGAACTTAACCATGCCTTCAGTGTCGTTTTCGTCGTATGGGTCTTCCATTGAGATCAATTCTGGGAATTCTGCGAGCAGCTTGTCGTAGTATTCTGCCAATTGGTCACCGTCAAGAACCTTGCCTTCCAGGTGGTACTTGCCGTCTTCCTTGTTGTAGTAGTATGAAGCAGCACAGTCACAAGCGATGGCAATGTCTTCGCCAGGAACGTAACCAGCACGTTCGATAGCTTCGTGCAAAGCCTTCAAAGCTTCTTCTGAGTCCTTCATGTTAGGAGCGAAACCACCTTCGTCACCCAAGCCAGTTTCGTAACCCTTTTCTTCCAAAACCTTCTTCAAGGTGTGGTAAGTGTTAACGATCTTTTCGAAGCCGTCACGGAATGAAGTCTTCTTAACTGGAGTGATCATGAATTCTTGGATGTCGATGCCGTTGTCAGCGTGTTCACCACCGTTGATAACGTTGTGGAAAGTTTGAGGCATTGACAAGTCAGTACCGCCAAGGTAACGGTAAAGAGGTTGGTGGGTAGCCTTAGCAGCTGCTACAGCAGTAGCCATTGAAGTACCCAAGATAGCGTTAGCGCCCAACTTACCCTTGTTTGGAGTACCGTCAAGTTCGATCATAGCCTTGTCGATAGCTGGTTGGTTGAATGGGTCTGCACCTTGCAGTTCGTTGTTGATGGCAGTGTTAACGTTGTTAACAGCCTTCATAACACCCTTGCCGCCCAAACGTGAGCCACCGTCACGCAATTCAACAGCTTCGTTTTCACCAGTTGAAGCACCAGATGGAACTTCAGCGCGGCCAACTACGCCGTTTGACAGAGTAACTTCAACTTCAACAGTTGGGTTACCACGTGAGTCAAAGATTTCTCTAGCATGAACGTTTTCAATAACAACCTTGGTCATTAAAAAATCCTCCTTAAAATACGCTGTTGAAGGAATCCTTCGACAGCAAGAGCATTCGCTCTGTAATTATTTACAAGTTCATTATAGTATAAGCTTGTGAATCCGTAAACAGCTGATTTGTTGAAAACGGATACAATAACCAACTTTTTACAAATTTTACTTTTTGCCAAGAATTTTGCCAGCTTTTTTATCTTGAAAGCGGTTAGTGAAAAAATCCCCCAGTACGGCAAAAACTGTTAAAATAGATTTAGAAACAGGTAAGGCAGAAGAAGCTGCCGGAAAAAGTAGAATCGGGATAATATTATGGAAAACGTGAGACTGATAGTTGATTCAAGCGCCAATACTTTGAGCGATCCAAGCCGCGGCCTTGAGGTCGTGCCATTGACTTTGACCATCGGCCAGGAAAATTGGCTCGATGACGAGCAGCTGAACATGGCTGCTTTTTTAGGCAAGATGGAAGCCAGCCAGGAAGCAGGCAAGACTGCCGCTCCAAGCATCCAGCGCTGGCTGGACAGTCTGGAAGGCTGCGAGAAGGCAGTGATTGTGACGATCACCAGCGGTTTGTCGGGGACGTACTCTTCAGCCTTGCAGGCCAGAGACATCTATTTAGAAACCCACCCGCATGCCCAGATCGTCGTGGTTGACTCCCGGTCAGCGGGGCCTGAATTGGAAGTAATTCTGGAAGGAATCGAAGAAATTCTTAAAGATGACAAGCTGCGTTTTGCTGACTTGGAAGCAAGAATTGCCGACTACCGGACCCAGACCCACCTGGTTTTCGTCCTCCAGTCGCTGAGAAATCTGTCTTTAAATGGCCGGGTTTCCCCAGCTGTAGCCAAAATCGCGGGAATGCTGAAGATCAATTTGATCGGGACGGCCAGCGTTGACGGTGACCTGCAGCCTGTAACCAAGGCTAGAGGGATGAAGAAGGCCCTGCGGGAATTGGTCAAGCAGATGAAAGAAGAGAAGTACCAGGGCGGCCGGGTAGTGATTGACCACTGCGAAAATGAGGCCGATGCTGAAAAGCTGAAGGAAATGCTTTTGGCTGAATTCCCTGATGCTGAGATCTCCATCCGGCCGATGCGGGGTCTGTGCTCTTTCTACGCGGAAAGAGGGGGGCTCATGGTCGGCTTTCACAATTAAAAGCAAGAATAAAAAGTCCAGAGTTCTGTTAAATTAGAACTCTGGACTTTTTGTCTACTTCAAAAAGAGAGCGGCGTAGATTGTCTGCACGACTGTAAAACAGAAAACTGACAGAGCAACCGCCCCGATCACGTCAGAAGGGTAATGAGCCCGGAGATTGAGGCGGGAAATAACCACGAAAAGCCAGTAGATGATAAGAAATACGGCGAAATACCGGTCAAACAGCCGGCGCAAAAGAGCGTAGAGAATGAGGCACATGGTTGTCGCCCCTAAGACGTGGCCGCTGGGGAAGCTGTAGCCTTCTTCTTCTGACAGGTGGGCATGAGGGCGGCTGCGCTTGACCAAATGCTTGATGATCACACCCGCCGCGTCGGTCACCCCCAGGGTGGCCAGGACCCAAAGGCCCAGGCGGTAGTTGCCTTCGTTTAAGAGGAGGCCGGCGATCAAGACATCCCAGACAATGACCAGTTTTGGCTCGTTGATAAAGGCAATGATCTTCCAAAAAATATTCTTCTGTGTCCGCACCAGTTTCTTGTGCAGCTTCTTGTCCAGGCGGTTGAAGGCCGGAGAGTAGAGAATGTTGAGAATCAAGACCAGCAGGACCAGCCCTGAGATTGTCAGTGAAATAAGGTCGATTCGCAAATTTTCATTTTCTTTCTAACAAAATTTGACTTGTCCAGTTAAAAATACAACTGGACTTTTACGGAAAATATTCTACACGTCAGCGGCTGGAAAATCAACCATCAAAGGGAAGCGCATACAAAGCTGATAAAAGTTGACCAAGTTTAATGAAACCGCTTGCTTCACAAGAGCCTTTTTGTTAAATTAGACCAGGAGAAAATAACAGTTTGTAAGTGATAAACCGTGTTAGGAGCACATTTAGGGAAAAATGAGAACTAAAAAGAGAATATGTGACATGAATGTGGCGATGATTGACCGGCAGAATCTGCCAGACTTGCTGGCGGAAGGGAAAATCGCGGCCCGGGCGGATGAAGACTACCAGATAAACCAAAATACAGCCGCGGCCTATGACTTCCAGATGGACCTGCTCTTTAGCAAGTACAAGACAATCGTTTATGATGCTGAAGCCGGCTGGGTCTTGCTGAAAAAGAAGACTTGCCGGCGCCTGGTTCATGAACTGAGAAAGAAGGAACCTGCCCATGAGCTGACCATCAAAAAGCAGCTCTGCCGGCAGCTTGGGATGTCCGACCAGTACGTGCAGTCCTTTGGCTCGCATGCTTATTTTTCTTTCTTCATCATGCGCCACAAGCCGCTTGACTTGGTGGGCCTGCACCAAATGAAGCGGTTTGAATGCCTGGACAATTGCGGCCTGTTTTTAACTTTAGACCGGCAATACTGCTTCAAGTTGGACATGCCCAGACAGTCAGGCCGGGGCCAGCAGATCCTGCAGGACTGCATCACCCACAATGCCGCCTTTTTGCACGTGGCAAGTGCCCGGGCAGCCAGCTGGGGCTGCCAGTTAAAGCCTGTTACCCGCAAGTCTCTTTTGAATGACCATGCTTATATCAGAGAAAGCCGGCTGGCAGAAATCAAGGCCATGGACCCCCGGCAGATCCTGGAAGAAGCAGAGGACCACTACTTGAACTACTGCTCTGAAGAATTTTTGAAGGAATTCCGGGCCTGGAACTGGGGCAAGCAGGACATGCGGCAATTGATCAACTACTGCAATAAGTCCTTTAACGAAATCAAATAGGATAAGGCAGAAAAGTGGTAATGAAAAATGCTCATCAAACGATGAGCATTTTTTGCATATGATTATAATTTTAGCCCAGGTTTTGTGCCTTGAGCCAGTTCATCAAGTCCAAAACGTGTTCGTTGAGGACATCCTTGCAAGTAAAGAGGGTCAAGTCTGAGCTGACCTTGACGTCAAGCGGAACCCGCTTTAGGCCGTTAGTTTCGCAATTGTCATCGTCAAGCGGGCCAGCGTATGGCTGGATGGCCAGGCCTTGCTGGGTGTAGACCATCATGGTTTGGGCCACGACGTTGTTGGCGAAGAAGATCCGGCTTTGCTTGCAGTTCTTTTCGATCCGGTCCTGCATCAAGGTAATCAGCGGTGAAGAACATGAAAGGTCCAGGAAGACCAGGTCCTTGCCATCTAGGTCCTTTTCTGAGAGCAGGTCCTTTTCAGCCAGTGGGTTGTCGCTTGGCACCAGGGTGCACCACTTTAATTTGCCGATCGTGTAGGAGGTGAAGTCCGGGTATTTTGGCATGGCTTCCGGGGTAGACAAAACCAGGTCCAGTTCATGGGAGGCCAGCTTTTCAAACAAAACCGGGCTGCTTTCAACGAAGAACTCAATGTTGACGGTATCCCGGCTTCTGCGGAACTGGCGGATGAGGCCAGGAAGGATCTGCTGCTCGGCCAAAATCCCAATCAAGCCGACCTTCAAAGTGATTTGCCCTTCTGACATGGCGATCCGCTTAGCCTTGGAAACAGCGGTCCGGTAGTCGTTAAGCTCGCTCTTGATGCTGTTGTATAAAGACCGGCCGGCCGGGGTCAGCAGCATCTTGCGGCGGGAGCGGCTGAACAGCTGGTAGCCCAGTTGCTTCTCGATTGAGGATATAGCCAGGGAAACCGCTGGCTGGGACATGTTCATGTTTTGTGCAGTCTTGGTAAAGCTCTGCGTCTGCGCGGCGTTTACAAAGATCTCTAGGTGTTCAATTCTCACGGGTTTACTAAGCTCCTCATAATAAAAAGATTGAAATGTCAGATAGATATATGCTACGCGTATCAAACAGTTCTGATATAATAATATATCAATTCCACAAGAAATAAAAACACTTGTTATTAAAAAAATCGAAACTTTTAAAAAAAGCAATTTTTCTCTAACAATTTCTAATTTTTGCGGCTAAAAAGCGCTGCCAGAAAATAGAAATAGAGATATTTGCTATTAAAAAGTGATTTTGCTTGATATTATGACTAAACTTTATTGCTAATCAAAGAAAAAATCAAGTGGGAAAGCTGGAAAAATGATAGACTTAGAAATAATTTTAGAAAAATCCCATTGTCAATTTTAATAAGAATAAAGTATGATAGAATCTTGAAGTATCAAAGAATTTAAGGAAGTGGCATATGAAATACGTCTTTAGCTATCTCAAAGACTTTAAAAAAGAGAGTATTCTGGCTCCGCTGTTCAAGCTGCTGGAAGCTCTTTTTGACCTGTTCGTTCCCCTGGTTGTGGCCAGAATTATCGACTATGGGATTAAAGAAGGAAACCGGGCTTATGTTTTCCAGCAGACCGGTCTTTTGGTAATATTGGCAATTTTGGGCATCAGCGCCAGCATTACGGCCCAGTGGTTCGCGGCAAAGGCCAGTGTCGGCATTGCCAGCCAACTGCGGCAGGTGACTTTTGACAAGGTCGAAAACTTCAGTTTTGCCAACCTGGACCAGCTGCCGCCCAGCACCTTGATCACCCGCTTAACTAGCGATATCAACCAGGTGCAGACCGGCTTTAACATGGCCCTGCGGCTCTTATTGCGAAGTCCCTTTATCGTTTTCGGCTCAATGATCGCGGCTTTTACGGTCAACTTTAAAGCAGCTTTGATCTTTGCCGTGGCGATTCCGCTTTTGGCCCTGGTCGTTTTTGGCATTATGCTGATCAGCATCCCCCTTTACCGGAAGGTACAAAAGCGGCTGGATGAAATTACCCGCCTAAGCAATGAAAACCTGGCCGGGGTCCGGGTTATCCGGGCCTTTAGAAAAGAAAGATCAGCCGTGGCCAAATTTGATGAAAAGGTCTCAGCCATGACCAAGCTGAACGAGTTTGTCGGCCGTCTGTCAGCCGCCATGAACCCGGTAACCTATGTCATGATCAACATCGCGGCTATCGTCTTGATTCAAGTTGGCGCTGTTCAGGTAAATACCGGCTCCATGGCGCAGGGGCAAGTAGTGGCTCTTTACAACTATCTGGCCCAGATGATCGTGGAACTGATCAAGCTGGCCAGCCTGATTATCACTATCAACCGGGCCTGGGCCTGCGGGGACCGGGTTGGCCAGGTCCTGGCCACGGAAAATGGCTTGACCTATCCAGAAGAAGGGCCTAAGGTCAAAAACAGTCAGGTCGACTTTAAGAACGTATCCTTCACATACCCGGAAGCTGCCGCGCCAGCCGTCGCCGGCTTGACTTTTACAATTAAGCCAGCTTCAACCGTCGGCATTATCGGAGGTACGGGCAGCGGGAAGAGCACCCTCTTGCAGCTGCTCACCCGTTTTTATGACTGCGGGGAAGGGGAAATTAAGCTGGGCGGTACTTCTTTAAAAGATTTGACCAAAGAGGAACTGCTGAACCAGTACGCGCTTGTGCCGCAAAAGGCCCAGCTTTTTGCCGGCAGCATCCGGGACAACTTGCTCATGGGCAATCCTAAAGCCAGTGACGATGATCTGTGGCAGGCTTTGGAATTAGCCCAGGCTAAGGAGGTCGTCTTGGCTAAGCCCGGCCAGCTGGACTTTAAACTGGAGCAGGAAGGACGCAACCTGTCCGGCGGGCAAAAACAGCGCTTAACGATCGCCCGGGCCCTGGTCAAGCAGGCTCCCTTATTGATCCTGGATGACAGCGACAGCGCCCTGGACCTGGCGACGGGAGCGCGCCTGCGGCAGGCTCTGGCCAGCTTAAAGGACGTGACCAAAATCCTGGTTTCCCAGCGGGCTTCCAGCATCATGCAGGCTGACCAGATTCTGGTCTTGGATGATGGCAACCTGGTGGCCAGCGGCAAGCACGAAGAGCTTCTGGCCAATTGCCAGGTCTACCAGGAAATCTACTACTCCCAGTTCCCTGAGGAGAAGAATAATCAAAACAAGGAGGAAACGCTGTGAAGAAGCAAGACAAAAAAATGGACAGCTGGCAGGCAATGAAGCAGCTGCTGCCAATCATCGGCCGCTACCGGCTCCTCTTGGTCATCAGCATCATATTAGCGGCAGTTTCCGTTATCCTCCAGCTTTATGTGCCGATCATTTTTGGCCGGGCCATTGACCAAATCGTTGGCCAGGGCAGAGTTGACTTTCCGGCTATTGGCCAGGATTTGGTCCAGATCTTGCTTTTGGTTCTGGTCTCAGCAGCTGCTACCTGGCTGATGGGCCTTATCAACAATAAACTGACTTACCGGACTGTCCAGGACATCCGGGAAAAGGCCATTCGGCAACTGCAGCTTTTGCCTCTGTCATATTTAGACCAGCACCCAAGTGGGGACATCGTCTCCAGAATCATCGCGGACACTGACCAGCTCTCTGATGGTCTTCTCTTGGGCTTTTCCCAGCTTTTTACCGGGTTGATCACCATTGTGGCCACCTTGGTCTTCATGTTCAGCCAGTCGGTGGAAATTACCCTCCTGGTTTTAGTCCTAACTCCTTTGAGCTTCATCGTGGCCCGCTTTATTGCCAGCCGGTCTTACCAAATGTTCAGAAAGCAGAGCCAGACCAGAGGCGAGCAGACCAGCTTGATTGAGGAAATGGTCAATGGGGTTAAGGTGGTCAAGGCTTTTGGCTATGAAAAAACTGCCTCAAGCCGCTTCGCTGAAATCAACCACCGCCTGCAAGAATACAGCCAGCAGGCGACCTTTTATTCCAGTTTGACCAACCCGGCAACCCGCTTCATCAATTCCCTGATCTATGCCCTGGTTGCCTTGGTGGGCGCTTTTGCCATCATGGGCGGGCGCTTGACCGTTGGGGGCCTTAGCGTTTTGCTTAACTACTCCAACCAGTATATGAAGCCTTTTAACGACATCAGCTCAGTCATTACAGAGCTGCAAAATGCTGCAGCCTGTGCCGGTCGGGTCTTTGAACTGATCAATGAAGAGGCGGAAGTTGACCCGGTTGACTTAAATAAATCCGATGAAAATCTGGGTGAGGTCAAAACGGCTTCAGTTGTCTTTGATCACGTGAACTTCTCCTACCAAAAAGACAAGCCTTTGATCCGCGACTTCAACTTGACTGCCAAGCCGGGGATGCGGGTTGCCCTGGTTGGGCCGACTGGCTGCGGGAAGACGACCACTATTAACCTCCTCATGCGTTTTTATGATGTTGATTCTGGCGGAATCTATTTAGGCGATACCAACATCAAGGATATGTCCCGCCATGCCTTAAGACGCAATTTTGGCATGGTCTTGCAGGATACCTGGCTGGAAGAGGGGACTGTCCGGGACAATCTGGCTTACGGCAAGGAAGATGCCACGGATGAGGAAATTATCGAGGCAGCTAAAGAAGCCCACAGCTGGGGCTTTATCCGCCGCCTGCCGCAAGGGCTTGATACGCCTCTTTCCGCTGACAGCCTGAGTGCCGGGCAAAAGCAGCTGCTCTGCATCACCAGAGTCATGCTGCTGGATCCGCCAATGCTGATTTTGGATGAAGCAACCAGTTCAATTGATACTAGAACTGAAATGCTGATTCAAGCAGCCTTTGATAAATTGATGCAGGGCCGGACCAGCTTTATTGTCGCCCACCGCTTGTCGACGATCGTTAATGCTGACTTGATCTTAGTCATGAAGGACGGGCAGATTATTGAACGAGGCAAACACGATGACCTGTTGGCCAAGGGCGGCTTTTACAGTCAACTATACTACAGCCAGTTTGCCAAATTGGCATAATAATGAAAAAATTACCGCTCTCGGGATTGAGAGCGGTTTTTTCTGTGCTAAGACAGGTGTTATCGTGTTTTTTGTTTTACAAAAAATTGTTAAACAATTATGATTTCCCCAAAAAGTATTGAGGAATTTAGTATAATTAGCTTGTGAACATATCTTATTACGTAAATTGCTTAGATAGAAGCTGGTAAAATGATTGAGAAAGATAATCTGACAAATTTCTTGCGAAAGTCTTTTACTTATATTCGAGAGCCCTTTATGGTTTTGGAAGTCAAAGACAGACAAATGGAAATTGTCTATGCCAATAAAAAGCTGCTGGACCTGTTTGCCTGCGAAGACTTGCCTCAATTTGCAATATTTGCCCAGGAAAAATTGCTGCCGCCTTTGAAAGAACAAGAGCCGGATCACGCGGGAGCTGTGCTTGACAGTGACAATGCGGTGATAGAGCACCTTAGCGTTGAGGATCGCGTGGGTCAAGAGCATTTGCTTAATTTGGAAATCCGCAAGGCAGAAGCCGCTGGTTTTGATCTGCGTCTGTGCTACATCACTCCGATCAACATCAACCGGGACCTTTTGACTGGCTTGCTGGATTTGCGCTCTTTCCAGGAAGTTGGCCAGACCCGGACAAAAGAAATGATCAAGCAAGGCAAGCACGTTTCCCTTATCTCTTTTGACTTGGTGGGGATGAAGGACTACAACAACCAGTATGGCTTTAAACAAGGCGATGACCTGCTTCGTTTTGTCGCTGACTGCATCAAGGAGAGTTTTGGCGACCAGGCCTGCACCCGGTCGGGGGAAGACCGCTTTTATGCCTACTGCGAGGAATATGGCCTGGAAGACAGGCTGAAGGAATTGGTTGACCGGATCAGAAGCCGGCGGGAAGTCCGGGTTGGAGTGGCCAACCTGGATCTGGCCAAGAGCGATTTTGACAGTGCCTGCAACCAGGCCCGGGTGGCTTGCGAATCTTTGGAAGACCCTTATAAATCTGGAATCGTCTACTATGATGAAAAACTGGACCAAAGACACCGCCTGCAGGAATACATCTTAAACCACATTGATGAGGCCCTGGAGAAAGGCTGGGTTCAAGTTTACTTCCAGCCTGTCATCCGGACTTTGACAGACAAGGTCTGCAATTTGGAGGCTTTGAGCCGGTGGATTGACCCTAAATATGGGATGATCTCTCCAGGTGTCTTCGTACCTGTTTTGGAAGGGGCTAACCTGTCCTACAAGCTGGACTTGTTCGTCTTGAACTACGTGGCTAAAATGCTGGCCGACCGTTTTCAAAATGGCCAGGATGTGGTTCCAGTTTCGATTAACATTTCCCGGTCTGACTTTACTGTGATTGATCCGGTGCAAGAAATTTCCCAAGTGGCAGATCATTACCAGATCAATCATCAGCTGCTCTGCATCGAAATCACTGAAACTGCCGTAATGCAAAGCCAGCACGACATTGTTGAGGCGATTGACCGCTTCCACCAGCTGAATTTTGAAGTCTGGATGGACGATTTCGGCAGTGGCTATTCCTCTTTGAATGCCTTAAAGGATTTTGACTTTAACGAAATTAAGATCGATATGGCCTTTATGCGCGATTTTAATGACCGGTCTAAAAAGATCGTCTCTAAAGCCGTGGCCATGGCCAAGTCTTTGAAAATCCATACTTTGACGGAAGGGGTGGAAACTGAAGAGCAGGTTGCTTTCTTAAAGAGTATCGGCTGCGAGCGGATTCAAGGCTTTTACTACGGAAAACCTCAACCAATGAAGGAGCTGGAAGCCAGTCTGGCCTTCAAGAAGCTTTCCTTTGAGAATCCAGAAGAAGCCAAGATGTACAGCAAGCTGGGCCTCATTGACGTGATGGTACCCCAGCCAATCACGCTCTGCGCTTATGATGGCCAGGAGTGCCGGATCTTTTTTGAAAATCAGGCTTTTAAGGAGCTCCTGGGCAAGAATAAGATTGACCAAGACTGGTTGATGAAGATTGCAGAAATGGCAGTCGTCCAGCATCAGAAGGTTGCCAAGACCTTTATCTATGACAACCGCTATTCCCAGATATCTCTTTTGCCAGTTGTTGAAGGGCACAATGTCTGTCTGATGGAAATGCGCATTGATGGGACGATTGGCGAGGTTGGCGACCGGGAATTTGCCTTGAATTCTTCTTTAAAGAACATTTTGCCAATTTACAACCGGATCTACTTGCTTGATTTTGCCAAAGACAGCTGGGACGTAATCGCCAGCGATTTGCCGGGGGAAAAGACGGGGATCCAGCGCAACGGCATTCAGAGCTTCCGCTATGATTATGGCTTAAGATGCGTGATGCATGATGACCTGGCCAAATGGCGCAACCTGCTGGATTATCAAAGTTTGCAGGACCGGCTGGACAATCTGGACAACAAATGGTTCACGACCAGCTTGCGTACTCAAATTAAAAACGGCGACTATGCCTGGGCCGATTATACGGTGATCAGCTACCAGAACCAGCAATACATCCTCTTGGTCAAGATCGACACCCAAATTGAAGAAAGCCAACGTGAAGGTTTGCTGAAAAACATCATGAAAAATCAGCACCAAAGCTTGGATAATGCTTTTGGCGACGTGGAAAACCAGGTCTGGAAGACGATTATCAAAGAAAGTAATCTGAAAATCTTCTGGAAGGACGCGCAAAGACGCTTTGTTGGCGTCAGCCAGGCTTTCTTGGACTTCTACGGCTTCAAGAGCCAAAGTGAGCTGCTGGGCAAGACGGATGATCAAATCGGCTGGCACGTCAACAATAAGCCTTTCAGAGACGATGAGTTGGAGGTCCTGCAGACGGGCCAGCCTGCCGTAAATGCCAAAACCACGGCGATAGTCAAAGGTGCTCTTCATCAAATCGTTGCTTCGAAGTTTCCAGTTTTTGAAGACGGCAAGGTGATCGGTCTGGTCGGCTACTTTGACGACGTCAACTTGAAAAAGACCGAAAGCCACAAGCCACTGGAGAGCAGGGGCTTTGACTACCTGGCCAACTTCCTCGATGCCTCCAGCCTGGTGCCAGAACTAGCCCAGTTTGATACGGCTTGGAAGCACGATAAGCAGAGTTATACCGTCTGCTGGTTGGAAATCAGCAATTATAGCAACTTGCAGATGAAATATGGTCAACGTTTTTGCCAGCTTTTGATTGAAAAGTGTGCCAAGCTGATCAGCCAGCAGGCAAGCAAGAGTGCTATTTTGGCCCGGGTTAAGGATGCGTCTTTCATCATCATCAGCAACTTCTTGGCCAAAGAAGAAATGCAGACAGAAGTCGATCAGCTGCTCAAAGAATTAAAAGGAGTCTGGAATATCGGTGGCTTTGATTGCAAGTTGAAGCCAATTGCCGGCCTGGCCCAAGCCAGTGAAGTTGCTAATGGCCAGGAGGCAATCAACCTGGCTAACCGCCGCAGCCAAAGCCAGACGGTCAATCCAGTCGATTTCCAGGTCTTTGACGAATACTTGGACCTTCCTTTGCCAATGGTGGTCAACAAGCCACTGCTTAGCGCCCACGGCGACAAAGTAATTGATACTATCAACATCTTTACCAATGAGCGCTATTGTGAGCTAGTTGGCGTCAATAAGGGGCAGCTGTTTGGTGAACGTTATCTTGATTATGTCTCCGGTGAAGAAGAGTGGATGACAAGCAGCTTGAAGGCCTTAAAGGGCTATGCCGTAAGCGGCCAGTGCTATTGCCGGGCCCTGCGCAGCTGGGTCAGCTACTACAGCAAGGCGTCAACCGTGCCAAACTGCGTGGTGACAGTCTTTGCTGTGGATGATAGAGACAGTGCAGAAATCAAGCGGATCGTGGCAACTGATGCTGAGTTCTTTGAAGCTAACCAGCAGCTTCTGGATGACCGCAAGTACTTCAGAGCAATCCAGAATGCCTTGCAGGAAATTGGTGACGTGACTCAGGCTTCGCACGCGGTGCTTTTGGAAATCGGAACTGACAGCTTCTCAATTAACTACGAATGGACAGCTCCTTATGCCCAGCCGGTTGAAGACAGGCTCGAAAACATCAGCAACCGCTTCTTGAAGCCTTTCAGCGACTTGCTGCAAAGGAAGGATTATCTGCTGATTCCTGATGTCAAGGAATTTGCCCAGAAGCAGGCTGATTTCAGTGAACAGGAAGAATTTTTGGATAAGTACGCTATTGACCAGCTGCTGCTTGTGCCCGTGAAGAATGAGCTTGGCAAAACGATAGCTTACTTGATGCTCAGCAATGCTTATGTCAAGGGCCAGATCGACCCGGTTCGCTTGCTCAAGCATTTGGCTCCAGTATTTGCCAAAAAGCTGCGGACAGCAGCAGAGCGGATTGGAAAAGACGATTAATGTATGAAAAAAGGAGTCACATGCGTGACTCCTTTTACTTTCTGATAAATAAGCTGGATTGTTTGGTCTTGTAACTGAAGCCTTCGCCCAGAGCTTCGTTGACGTCAAAGAAAGTGATGAAGGCTTTGGGGTCTTCTTGCTTGACGATTTTCTTTAATTCCGGGATTTCCCTTGGCGACAGGACCAGGTAGATCATGTGGCGGGGATCGCTTGAATATCCGCCTTCAGCATTGATGTAGGTAAAGCCGCGTTCCAGTTTCAAGTCGATCAGTTTGGCGATATTCTTGTAGTTTTGGGAAATGATGAAGACCCCCTTGGCCCGGGTCCCGCCTTCAGTTACCAAGGCCATGACCTTGGAGAGAATAAAGCAAGACACCATTGTGTAGCCAACGTGGAAAAAGTCCAGGTAGGACAAAGAGCAGGCCAGGGCTAAAAAGTCCAAAGCCAGAAGGCCCTTGCTGGGGGTGATAGCATATTTTTCCTGCAAAACCCGGGCGATAATATCACTGCCCCCAGTCGTGCCGTTAAAGCGGAAGACCAGGCCTAATCCCAGTCCCGACAAGCATCCGGCCGTGACCGTGGCCAGGAAGGGGTCGTGATGGAGGGGAACTTGGTCTATAATAGACTGCAGGGTCCACGCGCTCAAGAAGAAAGACAGGCAGAGGGTTCCCCAGACGGTATAAATCATGGCCCGCCTGCCCATATACTTAAAGCCTAAAAAGATCAAGGGAATGTTGATGATGAAGGTGCTGATACCAGGGTTGATGCCCCAGAAGTGGCGGATAATCAAGGTGAAACCCGATAGCCCCCCGTCAGCCAGCTTGTTGGGAATCGACACCATGTCCACGCTGAAGGCGTAGATGGCTGAGCCCAGGGCAATCATCAGGATATCGATCGTGTCACTAGTGGTCCATTTGAATTTTGGCTTGTTCATTTCGATACTCCTTTCTTTTATAATTCCCCATGCGTAATCAATTTTAGCAAAAAACAGTCAAGGTGGAGAAGAAGATGACTAATACTCGTATAACTGAAGTTTTTACCCAGGCCATGCCGGTCCTGGAAAAGTTGGAAGAAGCTGGTTTTGAAGCCTATTTCGTCGGCGGCTGCGTCCGCGACCTGCTCTTAGAGCGGCCGATTCATGACGTGGACATCGCGACCAGTGCTTATCCGGAAGAGGTCAAGGAGACTTTTGCCAAAAGCATTGACACTGGCATCCAGCACGGAACCGTGACCATCCTTTATGGAGGCTCCAGCTACGAAATCACGACTTTTAGAACCGAATCCGGCTACCAGGACTTCCGCCGGCCGGACAAGGTCACCTTCGTGCAGAACCTGGATGAGGACCTAAAGCGGCGGGACTTTACCATCAATGCTTTGGCCATGAACCGGCAAGGGGAGATTATTGATCTTTTTGACGGTCTGGGCGACTTAAAGCGCCACGTTATCAAGGCGGTCGGAGTGGCGGAAGAACGTTTCCACGAGGATGCCTTGCGGATGATGCGGGCAGTCCGTTTCATGAGCCAGCTTTCGTTCAGCCTGGAAGAAAAGACCAGGCAGGCAATTATTGACAACCACGAGCTTTTAAGCAAGATTTCCGTGGAAAGAATCAGAGAGGAGTTTGTCAAGCTGGCTCTGGGCAAGGACAGCCGCCGGGCCTTCCAGGACTTTTTGGCAACGGGCTTGAGCGAAGAATGCCCGGGCCTGGCGGGGAAAAAAGACCAGCTCTCCGTCTTCACTGATCTTAAGGCGGGCCCAGACGACGAAGCAGTTTTTTGGAGTTTGATCGCCGTTTTAATCAACCTGCCGGCTGATCAGATCTCAGCTTTCATGCGGGCTTGGAAGAACTCCAATGCCATGAACCAGCGGACCAGGCAGATCGTGGCTGCTTTTGACCTTTTGTGCCGGGGGAAAGTAAGCGACTTTGACCTTTTTGAAATTGGCCAGGAGAACCTGGAGGCGGCTTTAAAGCTGGCCAGCCTCCTGGGTCAGCCACTGCCTACCCAGGTCCTTTTAGACCGGTATAACCGTCTGCCAATCAAGGAGGCGGGGAAGTTGGCCATTGACGGCCAGTGGCTAATTAAAGAGGGCGTTAAGCCTTCACCCGAACTGGGCCAGCTCTTGCGTAAGGCTCTTGAGGGAGTAGTCAGCGGCCAGGTGGAAAACAACCCAGAAGCAATCGCGGAATTTTTGGCAATCTAAAAGGCGCTGGTGACCAGCGCCTTTTTTAGACATAAAACAAGACTGAGAAGAAGATCAAGATGGAGCCCAGCAGAACGAAGAGGTGCCAGATAACATGGCTGTAAGGCAAGCCCCGCATAGAAAAGAAGAGGCAGCCGAAGGTATAAGCAATGCCTCCCCAGACTAAGAGCCAAAAGCCGGTTGGCCCCAGGCTGTAATAAAGCTGGCTGCCTGCCAGAATCACCATCCAGCCCATGGCGATATAAAGGATGGTGTCGCCGATCACATGCTTGCCTTGGTTAAAGATATAATAGAGGATCCCAAAGACCGTCAAGGCCCAGATAATGCCGAACATGACCCAGCCCTTTGCCCCGCCGATGGTGACCAGGGTATAAGGGGTATAGGAGCCGGCAATGGCGATAAAGATCGAGGAGTGGTCAAAGATCTGGAAGACCTTGTTTGCCTTGGTAAAGACCAGGCTGTGGTAGAGGGTTGAGAAGAGGTAAAGCAGAATCATGCAGGAGCCGTAGATGGCAAATGTGGTCACTCTTAGGGCGCTGTGGGTGTGGGCGGCCCGGATTACTAAAACGACCAGGCCAGCGATTGAGAGGCCAAAGCCAATCCCGTGCACGACGGCTGAGAGCACATTGTCAATGATATAGTAAGATTTGGGCCGGTCTTCAGCCGGTTGCCAAGGATTAAAAGCCATATAAAGTACCTTTCAGTTTTGATCAATTAATTATAATTTTTAGCCGAAAATTTGCTATACTAAACTCTGTATTAAGTCTAATTCTATCACAACAGAGAAGCTGATAGGATAATTTGGAAATTGAGGTCAGTTAAATTGTCTAAGATCAAGATCATGACGGATTCCTCAGTACAGCTGAGTCCGGAAGAAATTGAAAAATACGGTATTACGGTGGTGCCCCTGTCGGTGACGATCGACGGACATACCTACACGGATGGCGTTGACATTACCCGGGCCAACTTTATCCAAAAAATGGATGAGGCGGAAAAACTGCCCAAGACCAGTCAGCCCCCGGTCGGCTTGTTCGTGGAAAGAATGGAAGAACTGACGGCTGACGGCAGTGAGGTTTTGGGAATTTTCATGGCCAAGACCCTGTCCGGGACGGTTGACTCCGCCCGCCAGGCAGCGGAAATGGTAGCTGGCAAGATCACGGTCATCGACTGCGGCTACACTGACCGCTCGCAAGGCTACTACTGCATTGAGGCGGCCAAGGACGCGGAAGCGGGCAAGGAAATGGATGAAATCCTGGCCCACCTGGACCAGATCGGCAAGAACATGTACCTGGAAATGATGGTGCCCAACCTGCAGAACATTCTGGCTGGCGGCCGCTTAGGCAAGTGGGCCGGCCGGGTGGTTTCAGCATTGAACTTCCATGTCGGCCTGACCATGAAGGAAGGCAGCTTAAACGTTCCTTACCGGGGCCGGGGCAAGAAGTTCATCAAGAAGTTCGACGACATGCTGGTCGACCAATTAAAAGAACTGGGCGACAAGGTCAAGTACGTCGGCATCTCTTACGTTGACACCAGAGACAAGATGGAAGAACTTGCCCAGCGCTTCAAGGAAGTCAACCCGGGCCTGGAGATCCTGGTCCAGGAAACCAGCCCGATCATCATCACCCACGCTGGCCATGAGGCCTACGCGGTCATGTTTTACACGGAGTAATATATGGCATACCGACAAAGTTTTTACCAGTTTCTGATGACTCTGCGCGATCCGGAATCAAATAGCGACCTGGCTCAGTTTGCCAATAATGCCCAGTTTGACTCGACCTTCCCCAGACAGGAACAGGACCGGACCAAATTGTCAGAATACTTGGAAGAAAATGCCGCCTACCTGCCCAGCATGACGATTTTTGACGATGCTTACCAGGCTTACGAAGAGAAAATGCAGTATTAGTAGTATTTTTAGGATTCAATGAAAAGCACGAAAGGGAGCCCAGGCTTCCTTTTCTGCTGTTATTGGGAGGAAAAATGACTAAAATTCAATGGTATCCAGGCCACATGAACAAGGCCAGGAATCAACTGGAAGAAAAATTAAACTTGATTGACGTTGTTGTCGAAGTTTTGGACGCGCGGATTCCCAGCGCTTCCAGAAACCCGATGATCAGTGACCTGGTTGGCGACAAGCCCCACTTGATTATTTTGAACAAGGCCGACCTGGCTGACCCGGTGATGACCAAGCTCTGGCAAAAGAAATTGCAGGGGCCGCGCACCTTGGTCATGGCCATGGACGCCCAGCACAACACCAACATGCAGGCTCTGATTACTCTGATCAAGAAGGCAGCCAGTGAAAAGGTTAAGAAACTGGAAGAGAGAGGGGCCTCCAACCCGATCATCCGCATCTGCTTAGTTGGCGTGCCAAACTGCGGCAAGTCCACCATCATCAATCGCCTGGTTGGCCGCAACGTCGCTATCACCGGGGACCGGCCAGGGGTAACCAAGGGCCAGGCCTGGCTGAAGACCCCTTACGGCATTCAGATTCTGGACACGCCAGGGATTCTCTGGCCGAAATTTGAAGACCAGGACGTGGGCTATAAGCTGGCTGCTTTTGGGGCGATCAAGGACACGATTTTCCACGCTGACGACGTGGCTCTTTTCGTCATCAAGCAACTGCGCCAGTACTACCCGGCCTACCTGGCCAAGTTCGCCAACTGCACTAAGGACAAGCTGGAAAATATTGGGGATACCGACCTGCTTTTGGCCATGACCCAAAACAACGGGATGCGGGATGACTATGACCGCTTCTCTCTCTTTATGCTACAGCGGTTAAGAAAGGGCAAGCTGGGCCGGATCAGCCTGGACCGGCCAAGTGCGAATAATGAAAATTAATGAAATTAAAGACCTGCTGCAAGCAGATTCAGTCGCGCCTGCCATCTTGGCGGAGTTAGCCAAAGATGACCGCAAAGGGGTTCAGAAGCTGCTGGAAAGTTACCAGCGCCGGCAGGAAAAGCTGGCTAAGCAGAAAGAGGCTTTTTTGGCCCGCTTTTCCTATGAAAAAGACTTTTGGGCAAAGGGGCAGCTGGTGGCCGGGGTCGATGAAGTCGGCCGGGGACCCTTGGCTGGACCGGTAGTGGCTGCAGCCGTGGTCTTGCCGGAAGATTTTTCCTTATTGGAAGTCAATGACTCAAAGAAGCTGAGCCCGCAAAAGCGCCTGGCCCTTTATCCCAAGATCCTGGAGCAGGCGATTGCCGTGGGCGTCGGGGTCATGGACAACAAGGTGATCGACCAGATCAATATTTACGAGGCTGACCGCCAGGCCATGAAGCAGGCCGTGGAAGCTTTGAGCACAAGGCCAGATGCTCTTTTGGTCGACGCCATGAATGTCCCGGTGGACTTGCCGCAAGTAGAATTGATCAAGGGGGATGCCAAGTCCAACTCAATTGCCGCGGCGTCAATCGTGGCCAAGGTCTTCAGAGACTCCTTGATGGACGATTACGCCCGTCTTTATCCAGACTATGCCTTTGACCATAATGCCGGTTATGGAACCAAGGATCACCTGGAAGCATTAAGAAAATACGGTCCAACCCCGATTCACCGCCTGACCTTCAGTCCGGTGAGCGAGATGGTGGGACTTAAAAAGGCTGACTAGTTCAGCCTTTTTTCTTTTAGGCAAAAAAGCCGAAAATTTTGCAGAGATAAAGGAAAAAATGGTCTTTTTGGCGTAATAGTAAGTGGAGGGAAAAAGATGAACAAAACCGAATTCTTACTGCGCCTAAAGCTGCAAAAGGGCCTCAGCTATCTGAAGATATTGCAGGTCATGCAGCAGATGCCCCCGGATGAGGACGTGGACCATGAATGGCTGAACTGCCTGGAACTACCAGATGAAATCCTCTACCGGGTGGAGGGGGCCTTTTTAAGCGATCGCTACGAAAGTGCCATTGAAAACTTACAAAAGAATTTCAAAATAATCAGTTTCTTTGACGATGCTTATCCGGTACGTCTAAGAGAAATTTATCGGCCGCCGATTCTGCTTTTTGCTAAAGGGGACTTGTCTTTGCTGGAAAAAGAGGTGACGGTGATCGTGGGTTCAAGAACGCCCAGCCCGTATTCCGGCAGGGTGATTGAGAACCTCATGCCTGTTTTGCTGAAGAAAAAGCAGGTGATTGCCAGTGGCCTGGCTAAAGGCGTTGATGCCATAGCCCACCAGAATGCCTTGAATTTTGGCGGCAAGACCATCGCGGTCGTGGCTAACGGACTAAATTATTTTTACCCCCGGGAAAATACTATCCTGCAGCAGCAAATCGCTTCCCGGGGCCTCCTGCTTAGCGAATACCTGCCCGACACGCCGCCAAGGCCCTTCCGCTTTCCAGAGCGCAACCGGATTTTGGCCGGGATTTGCAAGAACGTGATCGTGACCGAAGCCAAAGCCCATTCAGGATCTTTAATTACGGCAAATCTGGCCCTGCAGGAAAACAGAAATGTCTTTGCTGTTCCAGGCGCCATCACCAGCCCCTTGTCGGCGGGCACCAATCAGCTGATTTCAGCCGGGGCGACCCCGGTCATCGACAAGGAAATCAACCTGTGAAAGATTAAATTCAAGTAAAAATTGCCTGTCTGCTCCCTTAAGTTAATTTTCTTTTGGTTGACAATTCCGGAAATTATTTCTATATTGAAGAAGATTTAATTTCAATTTTAGTGAAAGGGGCATTTGATGCCTGCTACAGCAAAAGAAGACAAGAGCAAGAGCAGTAAAAAGACCACGGCTGCCAAGAAGAGCAGCCCGAAGCGGAAAAAGAGCAAGGTGAAAAAAGACCTGGTCATCGTGGAATCTCCAGCCAAGGCCCACACTATTGAGAAGTACCTGGGCCGGAAGTATCACGTGATCGCCTCTAAAGGACACATCCGGGACTTGCCAAAGTCCCAGATGGGGGTCGACATTGACCATGACTACCAGCCAAAATACATCTCCATCCGGGGCAAGGGTGACACCATCAAGGAACTGAAGTCTGAAGCCAAGAAGGCCAATAAAGTCTACCTGGCTTCCGACCCTGACCGGGAAGGGGAAGCTATTGCCTGGCACGTGGCCCATGTTTTAGGTTTGGACGAAAAAGAAGCCAACCGGGTAACCTTCAACGAAGTTACCAAGGACGCGGTCAAGGATGCCTTTAACCACGCCCGGACCATCGACATGGACACGGTTAACGCCCAGCAAGCCCGCCGGGTCCTGGACCGTTTAGTCGGCTACTCTTTATCGCCGATTCTCTGGTCCAAGGTCAAGAAGGGCCTGTCAGCCGGACGCGTTCAGTCAGTTGCCTTGAAGCTAGTCATCGACCGGGAAAAGGAGATCAAGGCCTTTAAGCCAGTTGAATACTGGACGATTGAGGCCGAATTCGCCAAGGGCAAGGACAAATTCCAAGCGTCCTTTTACGGCGAAGACGGCAAGAAGACGGAATTGCCTAATAACGAGGCCGTCCAGAAGCTGCTGGCCAAGTTTGACAAGAAGCAGCCATTTACGGTCAGCAAGGTAGTCAAAAGAGAAGTCCGCCGGCAGCCAGCCGCGCCTTTTACGACTTCCACCATGCAGCAGGAAGCCAACCGGCGCTTGAATTTCCGGACCTCAAAGACCATGAACATTGCCCAGCACCTGTATGAAGGGATCTCCCTGGGCAAGGAAGGCACGGTCGGTTTGATCACCTACATGAGAACTGACTCCAAGCGGATCTCACCGGTTGCCCGCCAGGAAGCAGCCAAGTTTATCGACGAGGAATACGGCAGCGACTTCGCGGTTAAGAAAGAGCGCCATTTCAAGAACCAGGGTGACGCCCAAGACGCCCACGAAGCCGTCCGGCCGACCAGCGTCTACCGGACGCCGAAGTCCCTGGAAAAGGTTTTGACCAAGGATGAACTCCGCCTCTATACCCTGATTTGGAGCCGCTTTGTGGCCAGTGAAATGACTCCAGCCGTCTTTGACACTGTCCGCTACGACTTGACCCAAAACGGGGTGACCTTCAGAGCCAGCGGGTCAGTCATGAAGTTCGCCGGCTACACTAAGGTCTACGACAACAGAAGCGAAAAGAACGTGGCCTTGCCGGCACTTGAAGAAGGTGACGAGGTCAAGCTGACCAAGTCAGACAACAAGCAGCACTTTACCCAGCCACCGGCCCGCTATACTGAAGCCAGCCTGGTCCGGGCTCTGGAAGAAAACGGGGTTGGGCGGCCGTCAACTTACGCGCCGACCATCCAGAACATCCAGTCCCGGAACTATGTCAAGCTGGAAGGGCGGGCGATCGTGCCAACTGAACTGGGCGAGATCGTTGACGGCCTGGTTGAACAGTTCTTCCCGGACATCACCAGTGTTGACTACACGGCCAAGCTGGAAGATGAACTCGACGAAGTCGAAGAAGGCAAGAAGGACTGGGTCAGCGTGGTTGACCAGTACTACAAGCCATTCTCCAAGGAACTGGAGAAGGCGGACAGCGAGATCCAGAAGATCCAGATCAAGGACCAGCCAGCTGGCTTTGACTGCGAGATCTGCGGGGCGCCGATGCTGGTCAAGATGGGCCGCTATGGCAAGTTCTACGGTTGCTCCCGCTTCCCGGACTGCCGCCACACCCAGACCATCGTCAAGAAGGTCGGCGTTACCTGCCCGAAGTGCGGGAAAGGGGAAGTATTGGAGAAGAAGTCCAAGCGGGGCCGGAAATTCTATGGCTGCTCCCGCTATCCAGACTGCGACTTTGTCTCATGGGACAAGCCGATCAGCCGGGTTTGCCCGAACGACGGCCACTTCCTGGTTGAAAAGAAGCGCAAGGACGGCATTGTCGTTCTCTGCCCGAACGGCGACTACAAGGAAGAACCTAGAGAAGAACAAGGCGAAGAAGCCGAATAAGCAGAACAAGCCAATAGATAAGCAGAAATGTCACCAATTCCTTGGTGGCATTTTTATATAGAGCGTGCGAATAGGCAGGGAAGAGCTTTTTCGGTAAAATAGCAAGTAGATAATTTTTAAGCGAAGGATTGAAACAAATGACAGAAAAAGTTACGGTAATCGGCGCCGGTCTGGCCGGCAGCGAAGCAGCTTGGCAGCTGGCTAAAAGAGGGATTAAGGTCGACTTGTATGAAATGCGGCCAAAGAAAATGACCCCGGCCCATGAAAGCGGCAATTTCGCGGAATTGGTTTGCACCAACTCCATGCGGTCCAACCAGCTCTCAAACGCTGTTGGCCTTTTGAAAGAAGAAATGCGGCAGATGGACTCCCTGATCATGCAAGCCGCTGATGCCTGCCAGGTTCCAGCTGGCGGGGCCCTGGCAGTTGACCGGGAGCTTTTCTCCAAATACGTGACTGACAAACTGACCAGCCTGCCGGAAGTGACTATTCATGATGAAGAAATCACCGACCTGCCAACTGAAGGCATCACTATTATCGCGACTGGACCATTGACCAGCGATGCTTTGGCTGAAAAGATCCAGGATTTTGAAGGGACAGACAGCCTCCACTTCTTTGACGCGGCAGCCCCAATCATCGCGGCTGACTCCATCGACATGGACATCGTCTACAAGAAGAGCCGGTATGACCGGGGCGAAGCCGCCTACCTCAACTGCCCGATGACCAAGGAAGAATACGACCGCTTTGCTAACGCCCTGGTTCACGCGGAAACGGCAGAAATGCACGGCTTTGAGAACAGTGAAGTCTTTGAAGGCTGCATGCCGATTGAAGTCATGGCTGCCCGGGGGGCCAAGACCATGCTCTTTGGTCCTTTAAAGCCTGTTGGTCTGGAGAACCCGAAGGACGGCAAGACCCCTTACGCGGTCGTCCAGCTCCGCCAAGACAATGCCGCTGCCTCCATGTACAACATCGTGGGCTTCCAGACCCACCTCAAGTATGGGGAACAAAAGCGGGTCTTCCAAATGATTCCGGGCTTGGAAAATGCCCGCTTCGTCCGTTATGGCAAGATGCACCGGAATACTTACATGGCCAGCCCGGAAGTGTTGAAGGCCAGCTACGAAGCTAAAAAGCAGCCGGGCCTCTTCTTTGCCGGCCAGATGACCGGGGTGGAAGGCTACGTGGAAAGTGCCGGCAGCGGCCTGGTGGCCGGAATCAACGCGGCCAGAGAAGCATTGGGCAAGGACACGGTTGAATTCCCGGTAACGACGGCTCTTGGCTCCATGGCCCACTACATTACGACCACTGACGCCAAGCACTTCCAGCCGATGAACGCCAGCTTTGCCTTGATCCCGGGTCTGGAAGGCAAGAAGATCAGAAACAAGCGCGAGCGCCACGAAAAGATCAGCGAGCGGGGCCTGGCAGACCTGGCCGCCTTTAAGGCAGAGAAGCTGGCTGACTAATGACCCTTGAAGAGCAGTTTCTTTCTTACTTGAAAAATGAGCGCTCTTACAGCCCTAAAACCATTCTGGCCTACCAAAAGGACATGGCGGCGGCTGAAAAATTCTGGCAGGAAAATGGGGGCTTTCCCGGCTGGGATAAAATTTCCCGCCGGGACCTGGAAATTTACCTGCAGGCGCTTGGGCAAAAGCTGGCTTCCAGCACCTTGTCCCGGAAATTGTCCAGTCTTAAATCTTTTTACCGCTTTTTGACCAAGCGGGGCCTGGTTAAGGCTGACCCGACCGTGGTTATTCAGCTTAGGCGGGGGAAGAAAAAGCTGCCTGAATTTTTCTACCAGGATGAAGTTGGCCAAGTCATCAAGACGTTAAATGATGGCAAACCGTTAACAGTCCGCAACCGGGCAATCCTGGCTCTTTTTTACGCGACCGGGATGCGGCTGAGCGAGCTGACGGATTTGAAAATCAGCCAGCTTGACCTGGAAAACGGCATGATTTTAGTGCACGGCAAGGGCAACAAGGACCGCTATGTCTTTTTTGACCAGGAGAGCAAAAAGTACCTGGAAGATTATCTGCAAGCTGCCCGGCCAAGTTTATTGAAAAATGAGGCAGATACTGGGGCAGTTTTTTTAAATAGCCGCGGCAAGCCAATCTCAAGCCGGGGGGTAGCCAAAGTCGTCCAGCAGATCTTTCAAAAAGCCGGCCTGACGGCCGGCGCCCATCCCCATGAACTTCGCCATAGCTTCGCGACCGCCATGCTCAACAACGGGGCGGATTTAAGGAGCGTGCAGGAGCTTTTGGGCCATAAGGACTTGTCAACGACTCAGATTTACACCCACGTCAGCATGCAGCAGCTGACGGCAGAATATCGCCAGCATTTTCCCCGAAAATGAGGAAAAGTGTTATTATGAAAATAGCTGGAAAGCGTCAATCATTTTGGCTTTTCAGCAAGAATTTTAAATGACGAAAACAAGAAAACAAACAGAAAAGCCAAAAAACGGAGGAAAAAATGACAACGATTTGTTCAGTGAAGTACAATGGCCAGACGGCCATTGCCGGTGACGGCCAGGTGACCCTGGGCAAGAGCATTATTGCCAAGACAACGGCCAAGAAGATCCGCCGTATTTACCATGACCAAGTAGTGATCGGCTTTGCCGGCGGGGTGGCGGATGCCGTCAGCCTGCAAGAAATGCTGGAAGGGAAGCTGGAAAGCTACAGCGGCGACTTGCGCCGGGCAGCGGTGGAAATGGCCCAGTCCTGGAGAAAAGACCCGGCCTTGCAGAAATTGGAAGCCATGGTAATTGCTTTTAACGACCAGGATCTGCTCTTGATCTCCGGGAACGGGGAAGTACTTGAACCAGACGAAAGCGTAGTGGCGATCGGCTCTGGCGGCTACTATGCTCAGGCGGCAGCCGTGGGGATGCTGCGGCACGCCAGCGGGATGACGGCCAGTGAAATCGCCAAGGAAGCGGTCAACATTGCTGCTGACATCGATGTCTTTACCGACCACGAAATTGTTACGGATGAAATCGAGGAAAAATAGGGATGAGAGAGAAAACGCCAAAGCAGATCGTTGAGCTGCTGGACAAGTACATTGTCGGGCAAACTGAAGCCAAGAAGTCAGTGGCTATTGCCCTGTACAACCGCTACCGCCGGGCCCAGCTGCCAGAAAACGTGCAAAAGGACATTACGCCAAAGAATATCTTGATGGCTGGGCCAACTGGGGTCGGCAAGACCGAAATTGCCCGCCGCCTGGCGGACATCGTCGACGCTCCTTTCGTCAAGGTTGAAGCTACCAAGTTCACTGAAGTCGGCTACGTGGGCCGGGATGTGGAATCGATGGTCCGGGACCTGGCCAATGAAGCTGTCCGGATCGTGGAAAAAGAAGAGTTCGCCAAGGTTGAAGGCCAGGCCATCCGCCAGGCCAACAAGACCCTGGTCCGCCTGCTGGTGCCGGGCGTGAAGAGAAACAACCGGCAAAACCAGATGCAGCAGATGCAGGAAATGATGCAGAGCCTGCTGGCTGGCGGCGGGATGCCGGAAGAAACTGAAGAAGTCACTGACGAAATCAGAAACCAAAGACTCAGCGTGGCTGAAAAGCTGGACCGGGGGCTCCTGGAAAACGAAGAAGTCACCATCGAAGTCGAACAAGCGCCTAAGGCCAACCCAATGGGCGACATGATGGGGCAGATGGGGATGGACATGTCCAGCATGCTGGGCGACATGCTCCCTAAGCGGAAGGTCAAGCGGACCCTGCCGGTCAGCCAGGCCAGAAAGCTTTTGGTCCAAGAAGAAGAACATAAGCTGGTCAACTATGATGACATCTACCAAAAGGCCATGGACCGGGCCGGCCAAAGCGGGATCATCTTCATCGACGAAATTGACAAGATTACCGCGGCTGACAAGCGCAACTCCGCCGGCGTCTCAAGAGAAGGGGTTCAAAGAGACATCCTGCCGATCGTTGAAGGTTCAACCGTAAGCACCAAGTACGGTCCCCTGTCAACCGACCACATCCTCTTCATCGCGGCCGGGGCCTTTGCCGAAAGCAAGCCGAGCGACCTCATTCCAGAACTGCAGGGCCGTTTCCCAATCAGAGTTGAGCTGAATGCCTTGACCAAGGACGACTTCGTCAGAATCTTGAAGGACCCGCAAAATTCCCTCTTGAAGCAGTACATTGCCTTGCTGAAGGCTGACGGGGTGGACCTGGTCTTTACGGCAGAAGCAGTCGACAAGATTGCCGAAATCGCCTTTGAGGTCAACCAAGGGACTGATAACATTGGTGCCCGCCGTCTGGCCACTATCTTGGAGAAGCTGCTGGAAGAAGTTCTCTATGAAGGGCCGGACATGGAAATGGGGCAAATTACCATCACCCAGGCCTATGTTGAACAGAAGTTAAGTGATATCGTCAAGAATAAGGACTTGACCAAGTTCATCCTGTGATAAGTGTAAAAATGCAATTGAGTTTAGAAAAAAAGAAAAAATAAGAGTATTAAGGGGCAAATAATGGATTATACTATCGAAAATGAAATTCTTAAGGTTACGGTGTCAAGTCACGGGGCAGAACTCCAGAGCGTCATTGGCAAGCATATTGGCAATGAATACATCTGGCAGGCTGACTCGGAAGTCTGGGGCCGGCATGCTCCAGTCTTGTTCCCAATCGTGGGCAAGCTGAAAAACGATGAGTACAGCTATCAAGGTAAGAGCTACCACATGACCCAGCATGGTTTTGCCCGTGACATGGAATTTGCCCTGGAAGAGCAAAGCAAGGAAAAGCTGACCTTCCTTTTGACGGACACGGAAGAAACCAGAGCCGTCTATCCCTTCAAGTTTGAATTCCGGGTCAGCTACGAGCTTTTGAACAACATGATCAAGGAAAGCTTCCACGTCACCAACAAGGGTGAAGGGGACATGATCTTTGGCGTCGGCGGCCACCCAGGCTTTGCCCTGCCAGTTGAAGATGGGGTCAAGAAGGATGACTTTTACCTGCAGGTCAACCCGGCAAAGCCGCGGGCAATGGTGCCGCTGGAAAACGGCCTGCTCAACTGGGAAAAGCGGTCCCTAGCGCCAACTGAAAGCATGATCACCATTACTGACGACCTGTTCAAAAATGACGCCATGGTGCTGGTGATGCGGCACCCGGACAACAAGTTCTCCATCAAGACGGAAACCAGCCGCTTCCATATCAATGTCAGAACTGACTCCGCACCATACGTGGGTGTTTGGTCCCAGTATCCAAAGACCGGCAATTACGTCTGCATCGAACCTTGGTGGGGGATTGCTGACCTCACTGATACCGACGGGAACCTGGAAAACAAGAAGGGGATGAACCGCTTGGCCAGTGGGGAAGACTTTGAAGCCAGCTTCCGCATGTCCTTCCACAGCAAGGTCCGGAGCGAATAAAATAGAGAAAAGCAAAAGTGATTTTTTGCATGAGCTGCCTGAAGCGGGCAGCTTTTTTTATACCCAAAAAGGTCAAAAATATTCTGAAAGCGGGAACAAAAATCAAACGATTTGGACTATAATTAGGGCATAAAGTATGTGTTTGTAAGAAATAGTTGAATTGTGTTTTGGAGGAATAAAAAATGAAGAAGCTGTACAGCGCCCTCGCGGCAGCCGCTTTGACTCCCCTTTGCCTTTTAACGGGCCAGGTAAGTCAGGCCAGTCAGGCAAGCGAATATAATCCGGAGGTCAGAAACTTGCAGGTACGGGAAGGCAACTACCGGATTGCCCGGGACCTGGTCAAGAATGCCAACAAACTGCCAGCCAACACGGTTTATGAATTCGTGCCCGAGCCCAATTTCGCCAAGGCGGGGACCTATCAGACCAGGATCCGCCTGCTTTACCCGGACAACTCAATGGAGACCAGCCAGCAAGTGACCGTCAGCGTTTATGACCATGCTTGGAAGGCTAAGAAGACGGTCAAGAAGCATAAAAAGGTTAATAAGAAGAAGGCCAAAAAGCGGGTAAAGGATGCCAAGCGCTACCAGGCTAAGGTGACGGGGAAGACGACTGCTTTTGGCCAGGCTTTTAAGTCAAAGCGCCTGGTCACCAACCGGGCAAAATTGCCGAAGAAGACCAGCTTCCGCTTCGCCAGAGTGCCAAACTTCAAGCGGGCCGGGACTTACTACACGGCCGTATTAGTCACCTATCCAGACAAGAGTCAAGAATATACTCGCCAGGTCAAGGTGACGGTCAAGCGGCAGACGGACAAGAGCAAGTACCAGCCGAAGATCAAGGGCAAGACCGTCGCTTATGGGGCAAAATTGACTGCTAAGTCCTTAATTAAAAACGCCAAGTCCTTGCCTAAGAAGAGCAAGTACCGGCTCTCGCAAAAGATCAACACTAAGCAAGCAGGGACTTACTTGGTCGCTGTCAAAGTGACTTACCCGGACAAGAGCTGGGAAGTGACGCCTTTTGTTAAAGTCAAAGTCAAGCGGCAGACAGACAAGGCCCGCTACCAGGTCAAAGTCCGCTCAGGAGTGGTAAAGGCCGGGCAGAAATTGACTCCGGCTCAGCTGGTAACCAACCTTTCCAGTCTGCCAAAGAAGAGCAAGTTTGCCTTCACTGCCCAGCCAAATTGGCAAAAGGCTGGCAGCTACCGGACCAAAATCCAGGTAACTTATCCGGACAAGAGCAAGGAGACCAGTGCCTTTTTGACGGTAACTGTTAAAGATCCAGCTGATTCCACCCGCTACACGCCGGTCCTTTTGGCTGCCCAGACGCAAGCGGGCAAGCCAATCGCGGCTTCCAGCTTGATCGCCAACTTTGCTTCTTTGCCTGACGGCAGCCAGGCCAGTTTCGTAACGGCGCCAGATTTTGCCAAAGCAGGCAGCTATAAGACCCAGATCAAGGTGACTTACCCGGACAAGTCGACCTGGACCAGTTCTGAATTCATTATTGAAGTTGCTGCTCCGGCCGCAAGCACACAGAAAAACTGATATTTTTAAGAATATTTTTCAAAATCAAGACTTTTCCGGTCTTGATTTTTTGTTTTTTAACCTGCCTTTTTATAGGAACTTTTGCTATAATAGCGATTAGTAAGCGGTTACAATGGAAAGCATGAAAGATCAAGAAAACATGGGGAAAACGATGAGGAAAATCAAATGTGAGCTTTGCGGACAAAGAGATTTATTAAAAGAGGGCGGCCGTTTTGTCTGCCAGTCTTGCGGGGCAGCCTATTCAGCCAGTGAACTGCGCCGGCAATTTGACTTGAAAGACCGGGCAGAAATTTACGCTGAAGCCAAGCAGGCCTACCGGGCTAAACGCTTTAAGCAGGCCAGGCAGCTTTACCTGGCCCTGGCAGATGAAGGGGACCAGCAGGCAGCTTTTTACGCTGCCCTTGCTGGCAGCCAGCTCGATTCCGCGGCTGATTTTGCCCCACTTTTGGGCCAGCTGCGGGCGGCTTTGGCAGCCAGCCGGAAAAGTGGGGGAGAAAGCTACTTTGCTTTTGCCAGCCGGGCTCTGGGTGAAGTGATCGTCTTTGCCCTGGCACTTGAAGAAGAATACGAAGAAGATTTCCAAAAGCAGGCTCAGCGCTTGGAACTTAGCTCTAGGCAGACTTTAGAGAAGGCCCACCGGAAGATGCAGGAAGAAGCAGGCCGGGCCTGGCTCTTGATGAGCCGAGCAGCCCACCTCTGCGTTGGGGAAAGCGATGATTTGGCAGCAGCCAATTCATACTTCTGGGAGCTGGTCGATGCTATTATTGATGACTTGAGCATCAACCAGAAGCGGGGCACGATTGTCATCGGCAACGTAAATGAAGAAAGAGCATATTTTGCAGGTTTGAAGGCCGAGGAAAAGGCCAAAAAGCTGGTCAATAGTTAACTTTTTAAAGTCATTGCGGGAGAAAGCAAATTTTTTGTAAAAAAAGGCTTGCCAAGAATTAAAAAGTTAAGTATCATATAACTTGATCGGGGGATGCGAGGAGCCGTCCCTTGGTTGAAGTTTGAGATTGCGTTATAGCCAAGTGGTAAGGCAACGGTTTTTGGTACCGTCATGCGCTGGTTCGAATCCAGCTAACGCAATTGTTAGGAAGACACCCAGCTGGGTGTCTTTTTTGTTTTTCTGCTTTACTAAATCACCTGCCTTGACCGGATTCGGCAGGAAGGATAAACTTATTACTTAAGTTGATTAGATTTTTTAGAAAAAAAGATGAGGTAAGACCGTGAACGGATTAATCAAAGCAAGCGATGTCAATCAAGCCGGCCATTTGCAAATTGCCGGGGTAGATGCCCTGGAACTGGCGGCCAAGTACCAGACTCCCCTGCAGGTGTTTGACGTGGGCAGAATCCGGCAGGCAATTCGGGCCTTCAAGCGGGTCTTTGAAGAAGAAGGAGTAGACTACGAAGTCAGCTATGCCTCAAAGGCTTTTTCCTGTCTGGCTATCTACCAGGTGATCAATGAAGAAGGCGGCCATACCGACGTCGTTTCCGGCGGGGAACTCTGGACGGCCATGAAGGCGGGCTTTCCCATGGATAAGGTGAGCTTCCACGGCAACAACAAGAGCCGGTCAGAACTGGAATTAGCCGTTGATCAGGGAGTCGGGGTAATTATTGTCGACAACTTCCATGAAATCGACTTGCTCAGCCAGGTTCTGGAAGAAAAAGACGCAAGCAGCAAGGTCATGCTCCGGGTTACTCCCGGCATCAGCGCCCACACCAACGAATACATCCAGACTGGACAGGTTGACTCCAAGTTTGGCTTTGACATGGAAAGCGGCCAGGCGGACCGGGCTTTAGAACTTGTCTTGGCCAATCCCCGGATGAAGATGGCCGGTATCCACGCCCATATCGGCTCGCAGATTTTTGACGTCCGAGGCTTCGTGGGCTGCGCTGACAAGCTCTGCCAGCTGGC
Source organism: Lactobacillus sp. WILCCON 0059 (assembly GCF_057197985.1). Classification (NCBI taxonomy): domain Bacteria; kingdom Bacillati; phylum Bacillota; class Bacilli; order Lactobacillales; family Lactobacillaceae; genus Lactobacillus; species Lactobacillus sp. WILCCON 0059. Next base: position 1,382,051 of record NZ_JBUBHN010000001.1, on the reverse strand, counting down.
CACGGCCTGGAAAGAAAAGTATGGCTATGAAGCTGACATCTTGAACGTGGGTGGCGGCTTCGGCATCCACTACACCGACCAAGACCAGCCGCTTCCAGCTGAAGAATTTGTCCGGGCCATCGTCAAGGAAGTCAAGAACAAGTGCCAGGAGAGCGGCTTGAAATTGCCGGCTATCTGGATTGAACCAGGCCGGTCAATCGTCGGCCCTGCTGGCTGGAGCCTCTACACGGTCGGCTCAAGAAAGGACCTGCCGGGTTACCCAAGCTATGTTGCCCTTGACGGGGGGATGGGGGACAATATCCGGCCAGCTCTTTACCAAGCCGAATATTCAGCTGTTGTCGCTGACCGCCCCCAGGCAGAAGATGAAGAAAGGGTCAACCTGGTTGGCAAGTACTGCGAAAGCGGGGATATTTTGATCAAGTCCTGTCCTTTGCCAAAAACCGAACCTGGCGACCTAGTTGCCCTGTTAAGCACAGGTGCCTATGGCTACTCCATGGCGTCAAATTACAACCGCAATCCCCGTCCAGCCGTGGTTTTCGCTGAAGACGGACTTGACCAGCTGGTGATCAAGCGGGAAAGCTACGACGACTTGATTGCCAATGACTTAAAATACCAAAAATAATCCTGGCATATTTTTAACAAAATAAACTTTTAGCCGGCGCAGAATTAAGAAAATGATTTTTCATTTGAGAAAAAATAGACAAAGTTAGCTATATTTGCCGCTTTGCTTAACAAACTATGCTAAAATAGGCTTAAATGTTAAGTTGCTGTTCTTTTTGATTTAAATGAAGAGGTTTTTCGAATGCCAAAATTAGCGCAAGATTTACTGCCGATTATCAACCACAAGCTTGATGCTGTGGTTCCTTCAGATATCCGCCGTTTTGACAAGTACGTGTCCCAGTTTGACGACGTCGTTAAGCTGACCCTGGGGGAACCAGACTTGAATACCCCGGAACACATCAAGCAGGCAGCCATCCGGGACATTGAAAACAATGACAGCCACTACGGCCCGCAGTCTGGTAAGCCGGAACTGCTCAAGGCCATCAGCAAGTACGTTAAGGGCTTAACCGGCGTTGACTATGACCCGGAAAGTGAAATCACGGTGACTGTCGGGGCAACTGAAGCCTTGACCTGCACCTTGTCGGCTCTGTTGAATGACGGTGACAAGGTGATCGTGCCAACTCCAGTCTGGTCAATGTATATGCAGCTGGTCTGCTTGACCGGGGCTACGCCAGTTGAAGTTGACACCTCAGACACCGGCTTTGTCTTGACTCCAGAGAAGCTGGAAGAAGTTATTGAACGGGAAGGCAAGGGGGTCAAGGCGATTATGCTGAACGACCCGACCAACCCAACCGGGGTAACCTACCCTAAGGAAGTCATTGAAGGTCTGGCTGAAGTGATCAAGAAGCACCACATGTACGCCATCAGTGACGAAATCTACTCAGAATTGATCTACGGGGATGCCAAGCACTACTCCTTGTCTACTTATATCCCAGAGAGAACTATCTTTATTTCCGGTCTGTCCAAGTCTCACGCCATGACTGGCTGGCGGCTGGGCTACATCTGCGGGCCAGCTGAAATTATGGCCAGCGTGCGGAAGATGAATGACTTCATGATCACGGTCGTGACCAACAACGTGCAAGCTGCGGCTATTGAAGCCTTGACCAACGGCCTGGATGACCCGAAGGAATTCAGAGACATTTACCAGCGCCGGGTAAACTTCATGGAAAAGGGCTTGAAGAAGCTGGGCTTTGACATGGCCTTGCCGCGCGGCGCCTTCTACATCTTTGCCAAGATTCCTGAAAAGTACCAGGGTGACGACGTTGGCTTTGCCAAGGCTTTGGCCAAAGACGCCAGAGTCGGCGTGATCCCGGGCAGCTACTTTGGTGCTGGCGGGGCAGGCTACGTCCGGATGTCCTACGCTTCCAGCGATGAAGCCCTGCAAGAGGCTCTTAAGCGGATTACCAAGTTTGTGGAAGCAGAATAATAAATTTTATTAGATTATTAAAGTACGGTTATCTTCGCAGAAGCCGTGCTTTTTTCTTTAGCGGCCAAAAAGTGGCGGAAATTACCATAAGGGCTGGCCCTATGTTATTATTTAAATAGTAAGCAATGCCGTGCTTGCGTGACCTATTTTCAAAAGAAAAGACAATATGAAATGATTTTTTCTATAGGATAAAAGAAATAACGTGCCGGGTATGCTCTTGAAATCTAGTGAAATGTAGTGATGATAATTATGGGTAAAAAGGCCTCTTTAAAAGATTTGGGAATAAGCACGATTCTGACCAAAGCATGGTGGTCCGTGCTTTATTTAGGGATCTTTGTTTTTGGCAAGCATATTCCCCTGCCTTTTGCCAAAATGCAGATCGGCCAGCCGAATGTTTTGCTCGTGGCAACGGGGGGCGACAGCAGTCAGGCCAGCCTCTTTTCTTTAGGGATCAGTCCTTGGATGTCAGCCATGATCATCACTGGGATGCTGGCTCAGCTCCGTCTGCCGATGATGTCTAAGATGACCGAGAAGAAGATGGACATCTGGCAAAAGACCTTGACCTTTTTCTTGACCGTGATTCAAGCAACGGTGATGCTGCGGGAGTTCCAACTGACCAGCAGCAGCTTTGGCACCCGTCTGGCTGCCGGCCTTTTCCTCATGACAGGCAGCTTTCTGTTGATCTGGCTGAGCGTTGAAAATGACAAAAATGGCCTGGGCGGAATCAGCTTGATTCTGATGGCCAACATGTTCTTTACATTAATGAAGTCTTTTGCCAATGGCCTCATCCCGGGCCTCAGCGTCCAAAGCGCCAATATTGTCCGGGCCCTGGCTCTCTTTGTCATTCTCCTTTTGGGAGTAATTACAGTTATCTTGACCAATGCTGAGCGCCGGGTGCCGGTAACCAAGCTCTTGATCAGCGCAGAATTTGGCTCAGAGTCCTACCTGCCGATCAGAATCCTGCCAGCTGGCTCCATGCCAGCCATGTTTGCCACGACCATGTTTGTCTTGCCAAAATATCTCTTGCAGTTTTTCTACAATTTGTCTTCTTGGAAACTGTTCAAGCAGTTAGCCAATGCCTTTGACTTAAGCCAGGTCAGCGGCCTTATTCTTTACTGCTTGATCCTGGTGGGGCTGACTTACGGCTTTTCATATATCTCAATTGACCCGGTCCAGCAGGCTGACGACATGCAGAAGTCAGGTGACTATGTCCCTGGCTGCCGGCCGGGCAAGGAGACGGAAAAATACCTCCGTCACTTGATCAATATTTTTTCTTTCGTCAGTTCGATCTATTTCGTGGTCTTTACTGGTCTGCCGCTGGGCCTCACTCTGCTTGACGCAAAATTGTCCAGCTTGGTTATGCTGCCCAACTACGTCATTATCTTAGCTGGCTTTGGGGCAGCGATTGCTGAGCAGATTGAAGTCCTGCAAATCAGAGGTCAGTACCGGGGCCTGCTTTAGGAGAAGGGAGGAAAAAGGATGTATTATTTCGTGCCATCGTGGTACAGACGCGACCGGACCTGGCTCAGCTACGGGCAGATCTGGTTTTTGAACAGCGGCCTTATTCACTTTGACTTTGACGACAGCATCAACCAGATCAGGATGTTCAAAGATGAGGGGCAGCCGGTCAGAATTCTGACTTTGGGCTACCTGCCCAGCATTGGCAACTTCCTCTTCCGGCACAACATTCTGGACGCGGAAAGCGACAATATTTTTGACCTGATGCAGGGGATTCCGGCCGACCAGGTGGTCAGAAACGTCAACTACCTGGACTTCAACTGGCCCAAGGACTGCAGCTTCGTCTACAATGCCTTCAACATCCTGGTTTACCGGGAAGATGAGCTTTACGCCCGGATCCGGATGGGGGTTACCGGCAATTTGATTCAGATCGAATTTGTCCGCCAGGGCTACAAGTACCGGACCATGTTCTTTGACTGGCGGGGCTTTTTGTCCAGCATCCTCAACTACGACAATGAAGGCCGCTTTGAAAGCCGGGTCTTTCTGAACCCGGAAGGCGAGGAAGTTTTCCGCAACAACAAGGATGATTCGGTGACCATTTTTTCCGCGGCCCAGGATCGCTTTAAAAAGAGCCACTACGACTCGATCACGGACATGATCAGCGAGTATTTGGACAAGTATTTCGCTGAAAATCTAGAGCCCGACGACTCCTTTATCATCGCTGCCAGCCGCCGGCACGACCAGTTCCTTTTGGAAAAATTAAAAGACTACAAGACAGTAATTTCTTATTATGGCCACCGGACAAATTTTGATGACCCCCATGTTTTTGAAACAGCCAAAATGGCCAGCATGGTCATCGCCGATTCTGACTATACGGTCAATTTGATGAAGGAAAATGGAGTTGAGCACGTCGTCCAGCTGCCTCCCCTTGATACGGACTTGACTATGGGTGAAAGCGACAGGGAACGCCTGCTCAAGGTCATGTTCATGACGGGCGGCTTGTCTGAAGAAGTGATCAAGCTGGCTTTAAAGGAGCTTTTTGACGTGATGGAAAGCAATAAGCTGGTTGAGATCAACTTCGCTGACTACGCCGGCTTTGACCAGTTTGGCATCTTGGACCGCTTGATCAAAGATGAAATGGCCAAAAGAGACTGCAAGTACCGCTACTGCTTTTTAAGAGCCAACCAGTCCCTGCCTAAGGAAATGGAAGCAGATGACGATGATGAAGAAAACCGGGTCCGCCGGATCAACTATGTCACCATTCACTCTGACACGGACTTGATCAAGATTCTCAAGCCTATGCGGCTCATTGTTGACCTGTCAGCCAGACCGGAAATTTTCCTGCAGGTGGTCGGCATCAGCACTGGCATCCCCCAGATCAATCTGGTTAAGTCCGATTATGTCGATGACGGCAAAAACGGCCTCCGGATTGGGCAGATTTCGGATCTTGCCGGGGCTCTGCACTACTATTTAGACGGGCTCAGCAATTGGAACCGGGCCAAGATGTACTCAGTCGGCAAGATCAACAACTACACGGCCGCCAAGATCGTGAAGGAACTGTCAGACGCGGTAGGAGGGAAGGGTTAATGGATTATTTTTTGCTTTATGGGGTAAAAGAATACCTGCCGCCCGTGCCTGATCGGGAAAACGCCAAATGGTTTCGGGCCGGCTACGGGGAAATGGATGACTTGATCAAAGAGCTGAAAGCAGACAAAAAGCTGGGCTTCAGGGGCTTTCAAGGGGCCTGGCTGATCGACTTGCCAGAAGATGAGGATATACCCGCCCTGGCCAAAAATCTAGACGCCTACACGATCATGGTGGATGATGACTTGAAAGATGAAGAACTGACTGAAAAAGCCGCCTTCTTTTTTAAGTCCAAGCAGGTCCGCTTCGTGCACTTTGCCAGCAACAACCAGGCCTTTGACTGGATCGAAAGCCGTCTGTTTGGCGGCCAGGTCGGCAGCAAATTGGATGTCTCCAGCATGGAAGTCAACCCCCTCTTCAAGGGCAGAGTAGAGTTTAACGGCTTTGAAAATGTCCGCCTCAGCGGGAACTTCGGTGACGAATTCTGGCCGGTGATCAACTGGCGGTGGGGGATGTACTGCGACAAGGACCGGACCCTGGAACTTTGGCCCCAGTTCTTCAAGGATGCCAGCGTGGATATCCGCCTGGCCGTTTATGAGAACAACCCCGGCATTGCGGATAATGTCCGCCGCCGGGTCGTGTTCACGGAAGCTGACATGAAAAAGTGGCTCCTTTTTGAAGGAACCAACCCCGGCTCAATCTTAAACGTCAGCTTAGAAGCCAGAGGCGAAGGCAACTTGACCATGGGCAACATCCACTACCGCTGGTCCAGACGGGGCCTTGGCGCTTTTATCGCGGGCGGGGAAGACTTGGTCGACAGCAAGCGCGACCCTTTGATCACCTACTTTAACCCTGGTGACCTTAAACCGCCACTAAATATCTACTTTTCCGGCTACCGGACGGCGGAAGGCTTTGAAGGTTTTTACATGATGCGGTCCATGAAGGCGCCCTTTATGCTGGTTGGCGACCCCCGCCTGGAAGGCGGCGCCTTTTACCTGGGCAGCCAGGAACTGCAAGAGAAGCTTGTGGCCAGAATCCAGGAAAAACTGGACTGGCTGGGCTTTGACCACCATCAAGTAACTATGTCCGGCCTGTCGATGGGGACCTTTGGGGCCCTTTATTACGGCTCAAAGATTGAGCCAGGAGCTATCGTGGTCGGCAAGCCTTTGGCCAGTCTGGGCAAGATGGCCCAAATGGAAAGAGACTACCGCTATGGGATTTTCCCGACGGCTTTAGACGTTTTAAACGCTGGTTCGCCAGATGACAACTGGCGGGGAGACTTTGACGAAAGAGCCAAGGCTTTGGATGACATGTTCTGGACGGCTTTTGACAAGGCCGAATTTTCTAAAACTACCCTGGCTATTGCTTATATGGAGGACGACGACTACGACCCCCATGCCTACCGGGACATTATGCGCAGCTTCAGCCGGCGCAAGCAGGACAGCAAGATCATTGCCAAGGGCTTTCCCGGCCACCACAATGACGCGACCGGTCCCTTGGTCAAATGGTTCAGAACCCAGTACGGGGCAATTTTGAAGGATGAATACGGGCGATAGAGATGCAGAGCATTTATTGGAATGAAAATTGCAGTCCTTTTTGGCGGGGGATCTCCGGCCGGGACCAGCAGAAATACCGGAGCGGCTTTGCTTATACGGGCAGCACGGTCAAAGCGACTGGCCACGCCTATATGTATGGCTCCAAGATCATCCGCCGGGCCAGAGACGACGTCTTCTTTTATAACGGAGCTCTGCCGGCTGGCTCGGTCATCTATAAGTGGGACATGGTCTACAGCTACAGCACCGCCCACGCCATCCCGTCACTTCCGCTTTTGATCAATGGTCGCAAGTACCTCTTCCGGATTCTGGCCGAGGCTGACCAGGAAGCGGGCTTTTACCTGCGCCTGGTGGCTTTTGACCGGGAAGACCACATGGTTAAGCTGCAGATCATTCATGGCCAAGAGGGAATTTTTGCCTTTCCGAAAGAGGCCAACTACTATACGATCGAACTGGTTGGGGCGGGCTGCCACCAGCTGGTCTTCCACCGGATTGACGTGGAAGAGATTACTGATGAAACGGACATCAGCCAGATCGACTGGGAAAAAATGCATGAAGAAAACGAGCACCGGCGGCTCTTGGCGGCCCAGGTAGTCGACCGGTACTTGCGCAGAAGGGAGTAAGGCCATGGCCGCGATTGGAAGTCTGTTTTCAGCGGATTACTGGGATCTGAGGAAGATCCGCCAGGTCTTAAAGAAAGTCAACCGGCTTAAAGAGCCCATGCGGCAATTGACTGATGATCAGCTCAAGGGCAAGACTGCTGAATTTAAAAAGCGGATAAAGCAAGGGGCCAGCGTGGACAGTTTATTGGTTGAAGCTTACGCTGTCGTCCGGGAAGCCGACTGGCGGGTTTTGGGGATGTTTCCCCATGACAGCCAGGTGATGGGAGCAATCGGGCTTAACTACGGCAATATTGTCGAAATGAAGACCGGGGAAGGCAAGACCCTGGTCGCCACCATGCCTCTTTACCTTAATGCCTTAAGCGGAGACGGGGCGATTTTGGTGACGACCAATGAATACCTGGCCAACCGGGACGGGGAAGAAATGTCCCAGGTCTACCGCTGGCTGGGCCTTACCTATGCTACGGGTTTTAGTCTGGAAGGCGAGAAGCTGAAGGTCAAGCAGAAGAAAAAAATCTACAATTCTGACATCGTTTATTCAACCAGCGGGGCCCTGGGCTTTGACTATCTTTTGGACAACATGGCCCAGGAAAAAGACGAAAAGTACATGCGGCCTTTTAACTACTGCATTGTCGACGAAGCCGACTCAGTTTTGCTGGACATGGCCATTACTCCCCTGGTCATTGCCGGCTTGCCCAAGGTCAAGTCCAACTATATCGGAGTAGCTGACGAATTCATCTACTTTTTGTCAGAAGATGATTATGAATTCAACGAAGAGCATAACAATGTCTGGCTGACTGAAGCTGGGGTCAAGAAGGCAGAAGAATTTTTCAGCCTGCCCAATCTCTATGACGGCGAGCATACGGAATTAGTCCGTTGCATCAACCTGGCCTTAAAGGCCCACTGCCTCTTTGAAAAAGAAGAAGCCTACGTGGTCGGCGCTGACGGAGAGGTTGCCCTCTTGGACAAGGAAAACGGGCGGATCCTGGAAGGGATGAAGCTGCAGGCTGGCCAGCACCAGGCTATTGAAATGAAAGAGCAGCTGGATTTGTCAGATGACCAGCAGGCCATGGCTTCAATTACTTACCAAAGTCTCTTCAGAATGTTTAAAAAGCTCTCCGGCATGACCGGGACTGGCTATTCTGCCCGGGATGAATTTTTCAAGATTTACGGGACCAAGGTGGTCCGGATTCCGACCAACCGGCCGGTCATCCGCAAGGACCTGCCAGACCGGATCTATCCAGATCTGCCAAGCAAGCTTTTAGCCTCACTGGAAGAGGTCAAGCGCCTGCATGCCTTGGGGCGGCCGGTTTTGATCATTACCGAATCGATTGCCGTTTCTGAAATCTATTCAGAACTTTTGCTGAGAGAGCAGATCCCCCACAATGTCTTGAATGCCAAAAACGCGGCCAAGGAAGCCACCATCGTCAAAGAAGGCGGTCAGGTCGGGGCCGTTACGGTGGCCACGACCATGGCTGGCCGGGGGACCGACATCAAGCTGGGGCCGGGCGTGGCTGAACTGGGCGGCTTAGCCGTCTTAGGGGTGGCCAAGATGAGCTCCAGAAGAATTGACGACCAGCTGCGCGGCCGGGCCGGCCGGCAGGGCGACCCGGGAACAAGTGAATTTTTCGTTTCCTTGGAAGACGATGTGGTCATCAAGTACGGTCCCTTGTGGCTGGACCGCTACCGGCAAAAGTACCATTCAGAAGACTTGAACCTGACTCAGGTCCATGAACTAAAGAACTGGCGGATCAGGGAGGCTCTTAATTCTGCGCAAGTCAGAAGTGACGAAAGCGACTATGATATCCGCAAGCAGCAATTGTCCATGGGAGCCAGTGACGAGATCCAGCGTGAGCAGGTATATGAGACCCGGAACCAGATTATTTTTTCTGATGGGCTCAATTACGATTTAGAAGGCTGGATGAAGCAGCTTTTCAGTGATTTTGTCCGCCAGCATCCGCGTTTGGAGAAAAGGGAACTGCGCCGTTTTATCCTGGACAATCTTTCCTATGGTTTTGACGATGACTTAAGCCAGCTGGATTTGAATAATTCAAAGGCGGTTGTTGCCTACTTGCTGGCTGTAGCTGAACAAGAACTAAAGCGCAAGGAAGAATATTTTGACGATGAAGCGGAGAAAAAGCGCTTCTACAATCTGGCCGCCTTAAAGGCCATCGATGTCTGCTGGATCAAGCAAGTTGACAACCTGCAGCAATTGCGGCAGATGGTGGCCATGCGGACATCGGCACAAAGGGACCCGATGAATGAGTACCACCACGCGGCTTTAAGCTCATATAAGAAGATGTGCCGGGAGATCAAGCGGCTGACCATTCGCAATGTGTTGATGAGCAGCATCACGATTGACAAGTTCGGAAAAAAGGATGTTTACTATGTCTGAGATTGATAAGCAGGAAAAGCAGAGAAGCGATGAGCAAAAGGATCTCTTGACGGCTCATATGAACAGCCAGCTCAAGGGAGCAAGGAACCAGTACGTCAAGCCCGCCAAGCCGAAAAAGACCATCTACCGGACTTTCGGTTTGGTAATCACGGCGGCGATCATCATCAGTATTTTGCTGGCGATTTTTAAAATGATCTAGGTAATTAACATGACAGTTTACAGCATCAACAAGGGAATCGGCTGGGCTTCCAGCGGGGTCGAATACGCCCAGGCCTACCGGGGACAGGTTTTCCGCAAATTGGGCGTGAAGGCCAAGTTTATTTTTACTGATTGGATCAGCTATGAAAATATTGCCCACTTGACTAGAAATCTGGGCTTCAAGGACCGGGAGATCATCTGGCTGTATACCTTTTTTACCGACTTTGAAGTCAGGGCGGGCAGCTTCACTCTGGACGACTTGGAAAAAGTCTTGCCACCGATTCTTGAGCGCAAGCCAATGAACAAGGCGGTCCGCTACATTTTCGCCAATGACTTCTGGGCCACGGCATATTTGAAGGATTTGACTTCGGGCATAGTTGACCGGGTTGAATACGTGTCCGGGGCCAACCTGGTCAGAAAGGACTATTACAGCTACGGCCGCTACTGCAGCGAGTTTTATGCTCCGGAAAACAATCGGGCCAAGCTCTACCAGCGCCGTTTTTACAATGAAGATGGGACGGCAGTTTATGATGAAATCATCGATGGTGACCAGGAAATCTTCAAGTTCAAGGATGACATTCTTTACTCTAAGCATGAGCTCTTGATTAAGATGCTGCAGGAATTGAATTTTTCCAAAAAAGACATCATCTTGATCGACCGGGCTGAAGACCAGGGCCAGGAAATCCTGGAGAACCGGGGCAAGGCCCGGGTAGGGACGATTGTCCACGCCGACCACTTCAGTGAAGCAGAAACCAATGACGACACCATCCTTTGGAACAATTACTATGAGTATGAGTTCCAGCATGCTGACCAGATCGATTTTTACGTAACGGCGACAGACCTGCAAAAAGAGCTGATGGAAGAGCAGTTTTTAAAGTATAAGGGTAAAAAGCCTCAGATCTATGCGATTCCAGTGGGCAGCTTGAAAGAATTGAAAAAGCCAGATTTTGCCAGCCGTCAGCCTTTCAGTCTGGTGACGGCCTCCCGTTTAGCCAGTGAAAAGCATCTGGACTGGGCTATTCGGGCGGTGGCCAAAGCCAAGAAGGCCTTGCCGGAACTGACTTTGGACATTTACGGGTCGGGCTCGGAGCGGGCCATGCTGGAAGAAGTGATCAAGGAAGTCGGAGCTGAGGACTATATCCATTTAAAAGGACACCAGCAGATGGATGATATTTACCAGCACTACCAGGCCTATTTGACCTGCTCAACCAGTGAGGGCTTTGGCCTCACCTTGATGGAGGCAGTAGGGTCGGGTCTGGCTATGGTCGGCTTTGACGTCCGCTACGGCAACCCGACCTTTATCGCCGACGGGGAAAACGGCCTGCTTTTGCCATATGACCGGCTGGCAACCGTGCCAGAGCATGTCAGCGAAATGTCCCGGGCGATTGTCAAGCTGTTTTCTTCAGATTTAGCCGCCATGTCAGAGAAGTCCTATGAGATCGCTGGCAAGTACAGGGACAAGCAAGTTGCCAAGTTATGGAAAAAGGCCATAGAAAGTGAGCTGCACCGTGATTAATCTTTTCTATGAATACAATGAAAAAAGCCAGGACCTGGAAAGGTCGTTGAAACTGGCTGGCTATCAGCAGCCAAGCGTGGTGATAATGGACAACGGCTTTTTGCCAGAGGGAGTCGAATCACCGCTTAAGTACTTTTTAGGCCTGGCTGGATCGAGCTTCAAAGGCCGTCCACGCTACTTTAACGAGATTGACCTGCCAGAGTTCTGGGAGATCAAAGCTGACTCGCAGAGCGGGGAAGTGCTGGATCATGGGCAGAAGCGGGCCAACATCCGCTACTGGAAAAATAACCGCCGCCGGCAGGTCAGCCAGGTTGAATGGCTGGATAATTCCGGCCGGATCCGGGTAATTGACCACTACAATCAGTGGGGCTGGAAGTACGCGATAACGAGCTGCGATAACAGCGGCCGGCAGGCAATGACCAGCTATTTTGCCTCTAACGGCCAGGAAGTCTTGATCCAGAACCATCTAACCGGGGATTATACTTATAATCTGCCAGATGGGGGCATCTACAACTTTAAGAACATCAACCAGCTGACGGCCTATTATCTGGAAGAAGCTGACTTTGACCTGGATGAAGTGATCTTCAATTCCTTGGGCAACTGCCTTTTTACCTTGATCCAGCTAAAGAAAAAGCCGTCCCGCAATCTGCTTTTCTGGCAGGAAATCAGTCAAGGAAATGTGCCGGAAAACATGCTGTATCTTCTGGAAGACAACCTGCCAGGCGGCCGGGTGATTATCCAAGACAGGGCTGAATATGAAAAGATCACCGGCCAGCTGGACCGGCAGATGGCTGAGAAGGTCAAGTACCTGGGGACAGTGTATCCGTTCAAGAGGGAAAACCAGGCCAGAAAACGGGCCTTGATCTTGACCAATTCCGACCAGATCGAGTGTCTCAAGCAGCTGGTTGAAGGCTTGCCGGACTGGCACTTTGACATTGCCGCCGTAACGGAAATGTCCGGCCGATTGATGAATTTTGGCCATTACGAGAACGTGGCCCTGTACCCGGTGGCAAGAAATAAAGATGTTGCCCGCCTGCTGGAAGAAGATGACCTCTACTTGGACATCAACTATGCCAATGAAATCCTGCAGGCCGGCCGGCAAGCCTTTGAAAACCGGCTGTTGCTGCTTGCTTTTAGGGACACTCTGCATTCGCCAGAATACGTGGCAGCGGAGAATATTTTCGCGGCCGGGGATGCGGCAGGGATGATTGACGCTATTAAAGATTTGGCAGATCCTCAAGAATATGCCCGCCTGCTTAGCTTGCAAGAAGACCATGCTGGGTCTGAAAAGGCAGAGCATTTCCGGGAACTTTTGGCAAAGAGCCTGCAATAAGAAATTTTTTAAGTCCGCTTTCAAGAGCGGGCTTTTTTGATAGCGCTAAAAAGGTTGAAATAATAGCATTTTTGTAAACATCTATGACTATTTGTTCTAGCGGTCGTGTTATAATTAAAAAATAAAGGCCCATTTTAACTTTTTAGCCGGACGGGCGGATTTAAAGACAAGCTAGCTAGCGATAATAGGCGTCTGCCCGGCTTTTTTACACGATAGGGCAGAAGAAACAATAATACTTTAAATATAGTGAAATGTACATGATTAGCTTATATCTTGCGTAAGAAGTTATAAGCAACTGTTTAAATGCGAGCATTGGGAGTTGATGAAAGATGTCGAAATCCAAGAAAAACAAGAAAGAAAAGAGAGAGGTCCAATTCTCTGCCAAGGCCAAGGAAGCTATCAAGAAAGAGGAGAAGGACAGCAAGCGCAAGCTGAATAAGGAGAACGCGGTCAATGCCAATACTCGCGCGGCGTTAAAGGGGATCACTGCTTTAGGCGCCTTTGCCGGCGGGACGGCAGCGGCCAACGCCTTGATCGACAACAAGGCATTTGGGATTACTTCTCAAGTTGAGGCGGCGGTTGACGCGACCAAGGATACGGCCAGCTTGAACTCTGTTGAAGTGAGTTCTAATGAGAATGTCAATGAGTCTTCTCAGTCAGACACTTTGAGTCAAAGCCAGAGCCAGTCAAAGCAGCAGTCATACGCGGATTCAAGCACAGCTAGCCAGACCCAGAGCGAATCACAGACGACCTCTCAAACTGAATCACAGACTAATTCACAATCTGAATCAGCCAGCGAGTCAGAAAGCTTGTCTGTAAAAGACAGCCAGGAACAAAGCAGCAGCGTCAGTGAAAGTCAATCGGCAAGCTCAAGCCAGTCAGAATCTACTAGCCAAGCTGCCAGCAAGTCTGCATCTGAATCTAATTCAAAGTCAGAAACTGTATCTGAAAAGTCAGAAACTGTATCTGAATCCAAGGCAGAGTCTGAATCCGAATCAAAGTCAGAAACTGTATCTGAATCCAAGACAGAGTCTGAATCCGAATCAAAGTCGGAAGCAGAATCCGAATCAAAGTCAGAAACGACCTCAGAATCAAAGTCGGAAGCAGAATCTGAGTCAAAGTCAGAAACTAAGTCATCATCTGAAACGCAATCTGAGTCAAAGAGTGAAGGCAGCCAAAGCGAAAGCCAGACGGCCAAGGCTAAGATCAATCTCTTTGCTGTTCCGGCAAATCAGGCAAACACGACCAGCATAACTTTGTCAGAAAGCCAGGACAGCCAGCAGACCAGTACGGAAGCTTCAGCCTCCCAGTCACTGTCTGAAAGCTTAGAGCAGCAAGCTTCTATTGACCAGTCCCAATCAGCCAGTGCTTCAGAAGAAGCCAGTCTGTCAGCTTCAGCCAGCGAGTCAGCCGCGGTTGTTGAATATAACAGCAACCTGCAGGTGGCCCAGGCAGAAGCAAGTAAAACCCAGCTGCAGACCTTGTCAACGACTAAGTACTTTGGAAGCAATGTTGACAATGGCAAGTACCAAGATCAAAACAATTACACAAACGCTAATATCATTTACGGGAATTACGGCTACTCCTACTACACAGGCGGCTACAGCGGCACTGGCACTAACATGAGCCAGACTACGGTTGGCTTTGATGCTTCTACTGGCAAGACTACCTACTTAATTGAAGTTAACCCAACAGGGACCGCTGAAGGTACGCAAAATGTGACGATCTCCGGCTTGAGCAGCAATGCAACTGTTAAGCTTTACAAGACCAGTTCTAGCTATTTGAGCTCACAAGACGTTAACACGGTTATTGACCAACTGGATGACCAGGACAATTTCAGTCAAGTAAGTGTAAATGCTGACGTTTCAAACGGTCAAACCAGCTTTAGCGTGGATACTGACAGAACGACCGGCTACTGGATCTTCACTAATACTGAAACTGGCTACTACTCATACGTAGCTGTAGTTGAAGATACGACCGATCTGACAGCAGGCAGTCAAGTGGCGACAACTGTCCAGCAGGGTTCACAGACCGCTGGAGTTACGACTAGTTTTGATGCAAGTCAATACCAAGCTGACAGTCAGTCCCTGTCAACAGAAGCATCTGGCTCAATTGAAGAAAGCCTGTCGACTTCTGTGTCAGAACATGAGTCTCAGTCTAAGTCAGTTAGCGCGGTTGCTTCTGAGAGCGAGTCTTTGAGCAAGAGTCTGTCTGAAAGCGAAAGCCAAGCGGCCAGCCAGTCAGTTTCTGCTGCGGAATCAGAAAGTATGGCCAACAGCCTGTCAGAGTCTGTCCGCTTGAGCACTTCGGCTTCTGAAAGCGAGTATTTAAGCAAGAGCCTGTCTGAAAGCAAAAGTCAGTCAGTATCAACTAGTCTTTCAGAAAGTGAACTGGCGGAAAAAGATGCTGAAGCCAGCTTGAGCCTGCAGGACAGGGATGCATCACTTTTGGCAAGCAAGGAAGACGCGGAAGATGCTTCAGAAAGCGCCAGCGCGTCAACCAGCACCAGTTTGTCAGAATCAGCAGATGCATCACAGTCAGCCAGCGCGGCAGAATCTCTGTCTAAAGAAGAAGCCAGCGAATCAGAAAGAGTTTCAGCAAGCACTTCCGCGGTTGCGTCCGCATCAGCTTCTGTTTCAGAATCACTCTCAGAATCAGTCAGAGAATCTGAAAGCACCAGCAGATCAAGAGCTGAAAATTACTCCCTGAGTGTTGCGGACTCCATGAGCACTTTAGCCAGCCAGACGGCAGCCAACAAGGGCTTCTTGCTGTACGAAATTAAGAATACGACTCTCGGCAGCGGCTTCTACAGCGCGAAAACTCTGTCAGACCTTAAAGGGTACATGAACTTGTCAACTGGGGTTATTACCTGGGAAGTAACATACCAGCCGAAAGTTCAGTCGGGAGAAGACGCATACTTTGGTTTCTTCGTAAACAGCATGTCTGGCTTGGAAAAGGCTGATAATATTACTGTATACTCAGTCGCTACTGGCGCGGTAGTTGCAGCATACAGCTCAAGCAGCAGTAACAACACTCTTTACAACGTCAACAACACTTTTAGTAGAAATGACGGCAAGGGCAAGCAGGCGCTGGGCTTTAACGTTAACAGTTCCCAAGTCGACGAAAGCAAATTCTATGGTCGTTACTACGGGGATGCTTATACGACTAGCAATAAGATTGATACGTCAAGTGGCGTGGTGGTTACTTTCACTACTAAGATCCCAACTGATAATTTGAGCGACTTTGCGTCAATTGTTAACAACGTCCTCGTTGAAGTTCAGGCAGACGAAAGTGCAACTTCATCTGTTGTCCACGCTACTGGTGCTGAACAAAACTCTGGGCAACATAACCTGGGTGCCATCATGGCGGGTTACAAGAACTCCTACGTTAAGAATGGTTTTGACAACTCCAACAGTGAGGCTCAGTCTCAATCAGTCAGCCGGTCAACTTCTGAATCACAAAGCCAGTCAGAAGAAGCTGAACGCAGCAAGTCAGCTTCAACTAAGCAAAGTGAAGAAGACAGCCGCAGTGACAGCCGGTCCAAGTCATTGGATGAAAGTTCATCAGAATCTGCTTCTAGAAGTGAATCAGCATCCAAATCTGCTGAAGAATCTGCTTCAACCAGCGAAGCTAAGAGCACGAGCAGATCACTTTCCAGAAGCGAATCCCGTTCCAAGCGTGACTCAGTTTCCAACTCTATTTCAGAGAGCAAGTCTTTGTCGACTTCATTGAGTGATTCTATCTCTAACTCAGAATCTGAAAGCATCAGTGAAGAAGCAAGCAAGAGCGAATCTATCAGTGCAAGCGAATCAGCAAGCTTGAGCAAGAGTGCATATGAATCGACTAGCAGCTCCCAGTCCGAAAGTCAGTCTAGAAGTCTTGCTTCAGAATCTGACAGTCAAAAGGCAGAGAGCGACTCAATTTCAGCATCACAAAGCTTAAGTCAGCAGATTTCGGAAAGTGAAAGTGCATCAAAGAGTGCTTCTGAGGCTAGTGAATCAGCATCCAAGTCACTTAGTGAATCTAAGTCAACTAGCGTGAGCGAATCGGTTTCTAGCTCTCAAAAGTTAAGTGAATCAGTTTCAGCATCAAAGAGCGCGAGTGAGTCAGAATCTGCTTCTGTCAGCCAGAGTCGGTCTAACTCAGTTAGCCAAAGCAAGTCTGCAAGCCAAAGTGTTTCAGCTTCTAAGTCAGCTAGCTTGAGTGAATCTGCAAGCCAGTCAAGAAGCAAGTCTGAATCAATTAGCACAAGCAGATCCGTCAGTGCTTCTGTCAGCCAGTCTAAGAGCAAGTCTGAATCTGAATCAGCAAGTACGTCACTGAGTGAAGAAATTTCTAAGGTTAAGTCTGAATACGAGTCTGACTCAACTAAGATTTCGGAGCGGTTGAGTACGATTGAATCAGCCAGTTTGTCAACTGCAATTTCTAAGAGCACGATCAGCAGCAAAGAAGCTTCTGAGAAGCTCTCAGAAATGGAAAGCCAATCAACTTCGTACTCTGAAAAGATCAGTAAGTCAATTAGCGCGTCAGAATCAACGAGCAAGGCGGAATCAGAAAGTGCAAGTCAATCAACGTCTAAGTCTTTGAGCGACTCAGCAAGCCAGTCGACTTCAACGTCTAAGTACTTGAGTGAGTCAGAATCGACGAGCAAGGCGGAATCAGAAAGTGCAAGTCAATCAACGTCTAAGTCTTTGAGCGACTCAGCAAGCCAGTCGACTTCAACATCTAAGTACTTGAGTGAGTCAGAATCGACGAGCAAGGCAGCATCAGAAAGTATAAGTCAATCGACGTCTACATCACTGAGTGAATCAATTTCAGATAGTGAGTCAAAATCTACTTCAGCAAGCGAGTCGGAATCAACTTCAACAAGCGAATCCGAATCCGCTTCTGAGAGTGAATCGATCTCAACTAGTGAATCTGAATCAACGTCAGCAAGTGAGTCCGAGTCTGAATCAACTTCGGAAAGCGAATCTGAATCCACTTCAGTAAGCGAATCCGAGTCTGAATCAACTTCGGAAAGCGAATCTGAATCCACTTCAGTAAGCGAATCCGAGTCAACTTCGGCAAGTGAATTCGAGTCCACTTCAGCAAGTGAATCTGAGTCAACTTCAACGAGCGAATCCGAATCTGAATCAACTTCAGAGAGTGAATCAGAATCCACTTCAGTAAGCGAATCCGAGTCAACTTCAACGAGTGAGTCCGAATCCACTTCAGCAAGTGAATCAGAATCAACTTCAACGAGTGAATCCGAGTCCACTTCAGCAAGTGAATCTGAGTCAACTTCAACGAGCGAATCCGAATCTGAATCAACTTCAGAGAGTGAATCCGAATCCACTTCAGTAAGCGAATCTGAATCCAAGTCAACTTCAGCAAGTGAATCAGAATCAACTTCAACGAGTGAATCCGAATCCACTTCAGCAAGCGAGTCGGAATCAACTTCAGAGAGTGAATCTGAGTCCGAATCCACTTCAGCAAGTGAATCTGAATCCGAGTCCACTTCGGCAAGTGAATCAGAATCAACTTCAACGAGTGAATCTGAATCAACTTCAGAGAGTGAATCAGAATCCACTTCGGCAAGTGAATCAGAATCCACTTCAACGAGCGAATCCGAGTCCACTTCAACGAGTGAATCTGAGTCCACTTCAGCAAGTGAATCCGAGTCCACTTCGGCAAGTGAATCAGAATCCACTTCAACGAGCGAATCCGAGTCCACTTCGGCAAGTGAATCAGAATCAACTTCAACGAGTGAATCTGAATCAACTTCAGAGAGTGAATCAGAATCCACTTCGGCAAGTGAATCAGAATCCACTTCAACGAGCGAATCCGAGTCCACTTCAACGAGTGAATCAGAATCCACTTCAGTAAGCGAATCCGAGTCAACTTCAACGAGTGAGTCCGAATCCACTTCAACGAGCGAATCCGAGTCCACTTCAACGAGTGAATCCGTGTCCACTTCAGCAAGTGAATCTGAGTCAACTTCAACGAGCGAATCCGAATCTGAATCAACTTCAGAGAGTGAATCCGAGTCCACCTCAGCAAGTGAATCAGAATCCACTTCAGTAAGCGAGTCGGAATCAACTTCAACGAGCGAATCTGAATCCGAGTCAACTTCAACGAGCGAATCCGAGTCCACTTCAGCAAGTGAATCAGAGTCCACCTCAGCAAGCGAGTCGGAATCAACTTCGGCAAGTGAATCAGAATCCACTTCAACGAGCGAATCCGAGTCCACTTCAACGAGTGAATCTGAATCTGAATCAACTTCAGAGAGTGAATCAGAATCCACTTCAACGAGCGAATCCGAGTCCACTTCAACGAGTGAATCAGAGTCCACTTCAGCAAGTGAATCCGAGTCCACTTCAGTAAGCGAGTCGGAATCAACTTCAACGAGCGAATCCGAGTCCACTTCGGCAAGTGAATCAGAATCAACTTCAACGAGTGAATCTGAATCTGAATCAACTTCAGAGAGTGAATCAGAATCCACTTCAGCAAGCGAGTCGGAATCAACTTCAACGAGCGAATCCGAGTCCACTTCAACGAGTGAATCAGAATCCACTTCAGCAAGTGAATCAGAATCAACTTCAGAGAGTGAATCTGAATCAACTTCAACGAGCGAATCTGAATCCGAGTCAACTTCAACGAGCGAATCCGAGTCCACTTCAGCAAGTGAATCAGAGTCCACCTCAGCAAGCGAGTCGGAATCAACTTCGGCAAGTGAATCAGAATCCACTTCAGTAAGCGAATCCGAGTCCACTTCAACGAGCGAATCTGAATCCGAGTCCACTTCAGCAAGTGAATCAGAATCCACTTCAGCAAGCGAGTCGGAATCCACTTCAGTAAGCGAATCCGAGTCCACTTCAACGAGCGAATCTGAATCCGAGTCAACTTCAGCAAGTGAATCCGAGTCAACTTCAGCAAGTGAATCAGAATCCACTTCAGCAAGCGAATCCGAGTCCACTTCAACGAGCGAATCTGAATCCGAGTCAACTTCAGTAAGCGAATCAGAATCAACTTCAACGAGTGAATCAGAATCCACTTCAGCAAGCGAGTCGGAATCCACTTCAGTAAGCGAATCCGAGTCCACTTCAACGAGCGAATCTGAATCCGAGTCAACTTCAGCAAGTGAATCAGAATCAACTTCAACGAGTGAATCAGAATCCACTTCAGCAAGTGAATCTGAGTCCACTTCAACGAGCGAATCCGAATCTGAATCCACTTCAGTAAGCGAATCAGAGTCCACTTCAACGAGCGAATCTGAATCCGAGTCAACTTCAACGAGTGAATCTGAGTCCACTTCAGCAAGTGAATCCGAGTCCACCTCAGCAAGTGAATCAGAATCCACTTCAGTAAGCGAGTCGGAATCAACTTCAACGAGCGAATCCGAGTCCACTTCAGCAAGCGAGTCGGAATCAACTTCAGCAAGCGAGTCGGAATCAACTTCAACGAGTGAATCTGAATCAACTTCAGAGAGTGAATCAGAATCCGAGTCCACTTCAGCAAGCGAGTCGGAATCCACTTCAACGAGCGAATCAGAATCCACTTCAGTAAGCGAATCCGAGTCAACTTCAACGAGTGAGTCCGAATCCACTTCAACGAGTGAATCCGAGTCCACTTCAGCAAGTGAATCTGAGTCAACTTCAACGAGCGAATCTGAATCCGAGTCAACTTCAACGAGCGAATCCGAGTCCACTTCAGCAAGTGAATCAGAGTCCACCTCAGCAAGCGAGTCGGAATCAACTTCGGCAAGTGAATCAGAATCCACTTCAACGAGCGAATCCGAGTCCACTTCAACGAGTGAATCTGAATCTGAATCAACTTCAGAGAGTGAATCAGAATCCACTTCAACGAGCGAATCCGAGTCCACTTCAACGAGTGAATCTGAATCTGAATCAACTTCAGAGAGTGAATCAGAATCCACTTCAGCAAGCGAGTCGGAATCCACTTCAGCAAGTGAATCTGAATCCGAGTCCACTTCGGCAAGTGAATCAGAATCCACTTCAACGAGTGAATCTGAATCAACTTCAGAGAGTGAATCAGAATCCACTTCAGCAAGTGAATCTGAATCAACTTCAGAGAGTGAATCTGAATCAACTTCAACGAGCGAATCTGAATCCGAGTCAACTTCAACGAGCGAATCCGAGTCCACTTCAGCAAGTGAATCAGAGTCCACCTCAGCAAGCGAGTCGGAATCAACTTCGGCAAGTGAATCAGAATCCACTTCAGTAAGCGAATCCGAGTCCACTTCAACGAGCGAATCTGAATCCGAGTCAACTTCAGCAAGTGAATCAGAATCCACTTCAGCAAGCGAGTCGGAATCCACTTCAGTAAGCGAATCCGAGTCCACTTCAACGAGCGAATCTGAATCCGAGTCAACTTCAGCAAGTGAATCAGAATCCACTTCAACGAGTGAATCAGAATCCACTTCAGCAAGTGAATCAGAATCCACTTCAACGAGCGAATCCGAATCTGAATCCACTTCAGTAAGCGAATCAGAGTCCACTTCAACGAGCGAATCTGAATCCGAGTCAACTTCAACGAGTGAATCTGAGTCCACTTCAGCAAGTGAATCCGAGTCCACCTCAGCAAGTGAATCAGAATCCACTTCAGTAAGCGAGTCGGAATCCACTTCAACGAGCGAATCCGAGTCCACTTCAGCAAGCGAGTCGGAATCAACTTCAACGAGTGAATCTGAATCAACTTCAGAGAGTGAATCTGAATCCGAGTCCACTTCAGCAAGCGAGTCGGAATCCACTTCAACGAGCGAATCAGAATCCACTTCAGTAAGCGAATCCGAGTCCACTTCAACGAGCGAATCTGAATCCGAGTCCACTTCAGCAAGTGAATCAGAATCCACTTCAGCAAGCGAGTCGGAATCCACTTCAGTAAGCGAATCCGAGTCCACTTCAACGAGCGAATCTGAATCCGAGTCCACTTCAGCAAGTGAATCCGAGTCCACTTCAACGAGCGAATCCGAGTCCACTTCAGCAAGTGAATCCGAGTCCACCTCAGCAAGCGAGTCGGAATCAACTTCGGCAAGTGAATCAGAATCCACTTCAACGAGCGAATCCGAGTCCACTTCAACGAGTGAATCTGAATCTGAATCAACTTCAGAGAGTGAATCAGAATCCACTTCAGCAAGCGAGTCGGAATCCACTTCAGCAAGTGAATCAGAATCAACTTCAACGAGTGAATCTGAATCCGAGTCCACTTCAGCAAGCGAGTCGGAATCCACTTCAACGAGCGAATCCGAGTCCACTTCAACGAGCGAATCCGAGTCCACTTCAGCAAGTGAATCCGAGTCCACCTCAGCAAGTGAATCAGAATCCACTTCAACGAGTGAATCCGAGTCCACTTCGGCAAGTGAATCAGAATCCACTTCAACGAGTGAATCTGAATCAACTTCAGAGAGTGAATCCGAATCCACTTCAGCAAGCGAGTCGGAATCCACTTCAACGAGCGAATCCGAATCCACTTCAGCAAGCGAGTCGGAATCCACTTCAGCAAGCGAGTCGGAATCCACTTCAACGAGCGAATCCGAATCCACTTCAGTAAGCGAGTACGAGTCCACTTCAACGAGCGCAAGCAGCTCTGAATCCACTTCACCAAGTGAGTCTGGTTCAACGAGCACCAGTGGTTCCGAATCAGCTTCTTCAAGTGAATCTAGTTCAACGAGCGCAAGCGGCTCTGAATCCACTTCACCAAGTGAGTCTGGCTCAACGAGCGTGAGTGGCTCCGAATCCACTTCACCAAGTGAATCTAGCTCAATGAGCACTAGCGGGTCCGAATCAACTTCTTCAAGTGCGTCTGGTTCAACGAGCACCAGTGGTTCCGAATCAACTTCTTCAAGTGAGTCTGGTTCAACGAGCATCAGTGGCTCCGAATCAACTTCTTCAAGTGAGTCTGGCTCAACAAGCACCAGCGGTTCCGAATCAGCTTCTTCAAGTGAATCTAACTCAACGAGCACCAGTGGCTCTGAATCAACTTCCACAAGTGAATCTGGCTCAACGAGCGCAAGTGGTTCCGAATCAGCTTCCTCAAGTGCATCTGGTTCAACGAGCACCAGTGGCTCCGAATCAGCTTCAACAAGCGCATCTGGCTCAACGAGCGCAAGTGGTTCAGAATCCACTTCCACGAGTGAGTCTGGTTCAACTAGTGCAAGTGGCTCAGAATCCGCTTCAACGAGCGCAAGTGGTTCCGAATCGACTTCAACCAGTGAGTCTGGTTCAACAAGCGCAAGTGGTTCCGAATCGACTTCAACCAGTGAGTCTGGTTCAACGAGCACCAGTGGCTCCGAATCCACTTCCTCAAGTGCATCTGGCTCAACTAGTGCAAGTGGCTCAGAATCAACTTCCACGAGTGCATCTGGTTCAACGAGCGCAAGCAGCTCCGAATCCACTTCAACAAGCGCATCTGGCTCAACGAGTATAAGTGGTTCAGAATCCACATCCTCAAGTGCATCTGGTTCAACAAGCGTAAGTGGTTCAGAGTCCACTTCCTCAAGTGCATCTGGTTCAACGAGCACAAGTGGCTCCGAATCCACTTCAACAAGCGCATCTGGCTCAACGAGTTCAAGTGGTTCAGAATCCACTTCCTCAAGTGCATCTGGCTCAACTAGTGCAAGTGGCTCAGAATCCACTTCCTCAAGTGAATCAAGTTCAACTAGTGCAAGCGGCTCAGAATCCACTTCCTCAAGTGCATCTGGCTCAACGAACACCAGTGGCTCAGAATCCACTTCCTCAAGTGCATCTGGCTCAACTAGTGCAAGTGGCTCAGAATCCACTTCCTCAAGTGAATCAAGTTCAACTAGTGCCAGTGGTTCAGAATCCACTTCAACCAGTGAGTCTGGTTCAACAAGCGCATCTGGCTCAACGAGCACAAGCGGTTCAGAATCAGCTTCAACAAGCGCATCTGGCTCAAATAGTGCAAGTGGTTCCGAATCGACTTCAACCAGTGAGTCTGGTTCAACTAGTGCAAGCGGCTCAGAATCCACTTCCACTAGTGAATCTGGCTCAACGAGCGCAAGTGGTTCAGAGTCCACTTCAACAAGCGCATCTGGCTCAACTAGTGCAAGTGGTTCAGAATCAACTTCCACTAGTGAATCACTTAGTGTAAGTGAATCGGAAAGCATTAGTCAATCTCAGAGCGTAAGCAGTTCTACGAGTGAAAGCCAATCGACTAGCGAATCCTTGAGCACCTCTGCAAGTCAAAGTGCAGCCCAGATTCCTAACACTGGCAACACTCCAATCGTTCCAACGATCCCGGCTACTAACACGCCAACCACGCCAACTGCTCCAGCAACGCCGACCGCAACTGCAACGACTAACGCTGCAACTCCTGCAGCTACCGCAACGACTGCCGGTACGACGACCGTCCAAGGCACTGCGGCTACGACTAACGGTACTACCAACGCTGGTAACACAACTAATGCAGGTAATACCACCAACACTCCAGCTCAAAACTCTACGAGCACTAGCGTTGGTTCTATCACTGCTGACAGTTCCGAAGGTTCAGTAACTGCTTCCGTTGGCAACTCTGAAAGCACTAATTCTGAATACCAGGCTTCCGTGAGCGCATCAATTTCTCAATCAGAGCTTGAGAAACTGCAAATGTCCGCTTCCGAACTGGCAAGTATGAGTGACCCGACCTCCGCTGAACAAAGTGTCGTAACTTCTGTCTCAGCTAGTGCGTCTGTCTCAACTTCAGAATCAACATTTAATTCAAGTGTGGCTAGCTCCCAGAGCAACAGCCAAATTAACTTGAATCGGTAATTTCTATAATCAATAATTGATTTGAAAGCGTCTAAACTCTTATAGGGTTTAGGCGTTTTTTTATATAAAAAGTTGTGGGAAAAGCCCCAATAATTTATGAAAAAGCTGTATCATAAATAAGGATGTTCATTGCTTTGTCTTCTAATAGGCGGGGCAAGGCCAGTGGCCACAGGTTGCTGATCCTGTTACGACGGAAAGGAAAGCAGAAAATGAAGTTATTTGATTTGAATCGCTTGTCACGAAATTACGGCTTTTTGGTAAAAATTGGTACGGCGATTCTTTACTCAGTCATGGTTGCCGTAGCCTTGAACTTCTTCTGGCATCCCGGCCACATCTATTCTTCCGGGATCACAGGTTTCGCGCAGATCGTCAACACCGTGACCAGCCGCTACATGCCATTTACCATCCCAACTGAAGTGATGTACTTTGCCTTGAACGTGCCGCTCTTTATCCTGGCCTGGTTCAAGATCGGCCGCGAGTTCACCGGCTATACCATCTTCGCGGTTGCCATGTCCACGATCATGATGCGCTTTATCCAGCCAACTCATTTGAGCCTGGACCCAATCCTCTGCGCCATCTTCGGGGCAGCTGTCAACGGGATCGGGACGGGTATGGCCTTAAAGAGCGGGATCTCTACGGGTGGCTTGGACATCTTGGGTATCGTTGTCAGGAAGAAAACTGGCATGAACTATGGTAAGTTCAATATCTTGGTCAACTTGATCATCGTTTTGATCGCTGGCTTTCTCTTTGACTGGTCCAGAGCCCTTTATACGGCCTTGAACATTTTTATCAATGGCCGCTTCATCGACTCAGTTTACACTCAGCACAACAAGTTGCAGGTAATGATCGTTACAGAACATCCCAATGACATTATTGAAGGGATTCAAGAAAAAATGCACCGCGGGATCACCATCTTCCATGACGTGGAAGGGGCCTACGGGCACACTGAAAAGACCGTCCTTTTAACCATTATCGACACTTACGACCTCTACGACATCCGGACCACAGTAGAAAAATGTGACCCCTTTGCCTTCATGAGCGTAACCGAAGTGCAGAAAGTTTATGGCAGATTTAGAGAACAAGAAGTTGTTTAGCTATTGAAAAATATTAAAAAGCAAATTATACTTGTGTTATACAGAATAAGTGAGGTGGTGAAATAGATGCCAGATGGAAGGGACAACGGCCGCTATCAACCTAAATATATTGGCTTGGATTTGGCGACTGAGATCGCCACTACTTACGCTAAACAGCACGGACACCACAATGTCAAGCTGCTGATGACCAAGACAAGCCCTGACAAACGGTCAGAGTATTTTTACGTCTTCAGCGTAACTGACAGCATGAGCGAGAACGGCAAGAAGGAATATTTCATTTTAGTTGATCCAGTTTCTGGAGAAGTCTTCAGAGTGGATGAAAGTCCGCTGAGATAAAAGAAAAACGCGCGCTTACGTTTCCTGTAAGCAGCGCGTTTTTTTACGCAAATATTTGATTAATCTTCTTCGTAGCCCAGGTGGTTCATAATCAAAGCCGCGGTTTCTTCGATTGACCGTTCAGCCACGTTGATCACGAAGCAGCCCAGCTTCTTATACAAAGCCATGGCACTGTCCAGTTCGGCATTGATTGAGTCCATGTTAGAGTATGCCGTGTCCGGATCCATCCCGTAGCTGATCATTCTTTGCCGGCGGATGCGGTTGAGCACTTGCGGGTCGTTGGTCAAGCCGATGATCTTCTTCGGGTCGATTTGATAGATTTCCTTTGGAATGTGGGTTTGCGGCACCAGCGGCAAGTTGGCAACTTTCAGCCCCTTGTTAGCCAAAAGCAGGGAAAGGGGAGTCTTGGAAGTCCGGGAGACCCCTAAGAGAACAACGTCAGCTTCCAAAAAGCCCCGCGGGTCCTTGCCGTCGTCGTACATAACCGCGAATTCCATGGCGGAAATCCGGTTGAAGTACTTGTTGGTCAGTTGGTGGTTGGCACCAACCACGCCGCTTGGCTTCATATGGGTCGTCTGGCTGATGGCCTCAATGATCGGGGACAGAATGTCGATGTACTTGGCCTTGTGTTCCCGGGCAAATTTGATGATTGGCAATTGCAGCTTCTCATCAATCATGCTGTAGACAATGACCAGGTTAGGGTATTGCTCAATTTCTTCCAGGGTAGCGGCCAGCTTCTTTTCATTGGTCATGAAAGGATAGCGGCGGTAGTTGACTTCCGCGTCAGGGAATTGAACGGCAGCTGCTTGAGCATTGTTGAAAGCCGTTTCCCCGGCTGAGTCGGAAATAATGATAATGTTGATTTCCATCTTTTCTGTCTTTTCCGTTTGCTTGTTTTCTGCTTTATTTTCAGTCATATAGATCACCTCATCAATTATATTATACCGGATAATGCGCTTTCTGGATCTTTGCCGAAAAAACTTTTCAAAAAATCTGCCCAGGCTATTGACGATTAGTCGATTTTTGCTATAATTTAGATAAATGTTTATGGCAGCAATGCCAAGAAATGGAAGGAGGGATCACACATGGCTAAGACTATCGTTCACGAAAACGAGTCTATTGATGATGCTCTTCGTCGTTTCAAGCGTTCCGTTTCTAGAAGTGGTACTTTGCAAGAATACCGCAAGCGTGAATTCTACGAAAAGCCAAGCGTTCGCAGAAAGTTAAAATCTGAGGCCGCTCGCAAGCGTAGACATTATTAATCGACTGAAGCTCTCGTGAAAACGGGAGCTTTTTTCTTGCTTGATTTTCCGTGTTCTCTTTTGGCCTAAATCGTGTATCATTGGTTTAGAAGAGTATAGTCTGGCGGGCAGAGATGTGCTTGCCCGCTGGTTTGAAAATGAAGGAGTTCTTTTATTGGAAAAGAAGTTTTTGCCCCACAGCAGCGAAAATATCCAGAAGCTGGTGGGCGTCAATGACAGCAATTTGAAGCTGATCGAAGAAGGCTATGAGGTCACTGTTACCGACCTGGGCGGCCAGATCAAGGTCGCTGGTCCAGAAGAGCAGGTAGAGACCGTTTTGCGGGTCTTGAAGGCCCTGGATGGGGTAGCCAGCAACGGGATCAACTTAACCCCGGCGGATGTGGTCAGTGCCATGAAAATGGCTGACCGGGGGACAACTGAATACTTTGGCGACCTCTATAAGCAGATCTTGATCAGAGACGCCAAGGGCCGGCCAGTCCGGGTCAAGAACATGACCCAGAAAAGTTACGTTGAAGCCATCAACAAGAGTGACGTGGTCTTTGGCATTGGACCCGCCGGGACCGGGAAAACCTTCCTGGCTGTAGTCTGCGCGGTTGCTGCCTTTAAGCGGGGGGAAGTTTCCAAGATCATCCTGACCCGGCCAGCAGTTGAAGCTGGGGAATCCCTGGGCTTTTTGCCAGGGGACCTTAAGGAAAAAGTTGACCCTTACCTGCGGCCAATCTATGACTCCCTTTACGCCATCTTAGGGCAGGGACCAACTGACCGCTTGATGGAGCGGGGCGTTATCGAAATCGCTCCTTTGGCTTACATGAGAGGGCGGACCTTAGAAGAAGCCTTTGTCATCTTAGACGAAGCGCAAAACACGACTGATGCGCAAATGAAGATGTTCTTAACCCGGTTGGGCTTTAACTCGAAGATGGTGGTCAACGGGGACATGACCCAGATCGACCTGCCAGGCAAGGCCCACAGCGGTTTGATCACGGCCCGCAATATCCTGCAGGGGATCGACCAGATCAAGTTCGTGGAATTCAGCGCGGCTGATGTTGTCCGGCACCCGGTCGTGGCAAAGATTATCAAGGCATATGAAGAGGAAGGTAAATAATGCAGGGAATTGACGTAAGCTACAGCGATGAAGTCGGCTTTTTGACTAAGGGAGACCGGGACTGGGAAGACTGGATCATGCAGCTGCTCCTCATGGCGAAAAAGGAAATCGGCAAGGACAATGCCCAGGAAATGAGCATCAACTTTGTTGACGAAGACCGGTCGCAAGCCATCAACCGGGATTACCGGGACAAAGACCGGCCAACCGACGTGATCTCTTTTGCCATTGAAGACGGCGACGACGGTCTGGACCTGGCCATGTTCACCCAGGACCCGGACTTCACTGAAGACATCGGCGACCTGTTCATGTGCCCGAGCGTAATCGAGCGCCACAGCAAGGAATACGGCACCGGCTTTGACCGGGAATTTGGCTATACGATCGTGCACGGCTATCTGCACTTGAATGGCTATGACCACATTGAGCCGGATGAAGCCAAGGAAATGTTTGGCATCCAGGGCAAGGTCTTGGAAGACTATGGCCTGCCCCTGTACCCGGACCAATTAGACGAAGGAAGAGGGAAGTAGCATGAACGAGTTAGAGGAAAAGCTTTTCTCACTGGCTAAGGATCATTTGGCCGACGCCTATAGTCCTTATTCGCACTTCCATGTGGCCAGCGCTTTGGCAACGGAATCGGGGGAGATTTTTACCGGGGTCAATATCGAAAATTCTTCTTTTGGCCTGACCAACTGTGCTGAACGGACGGCGATCTTTTCCTGGGTCAATGCTGGCCGGCCGGGCAAGATCAAGTGCCTTTTGATCATCGGCAACACTGACCGGCCGATTTCCCCTTGCGGGGCCTGCCGGCAGGTAATGAGCGAGTTCATGGATCCGGAAACGGAAGTAATTCTGACCGACAGTCAGGGCGACTTTGAGCGCTTTACAGTTGAGCAATTGATACCATACCACTTCACAGAAAAGGACATTCAAGATGGGGCAAACAAGTAAACACAAGTCAGGTTTCGTAGCACTGGTCGGCCGGCCAAATGTCGGCAAGTCAACCTTGATGAACCGCTTAATCGGGCAAAAGGTGGCGATTACCTCAGCCAAGCCGCAAACCACCAGAAACAAGATTTCCGGCATTTACACTGAAGATGACATGCAAGTTGTCTTCGTTGATACGCCAGGGATTTTCAAGAGCCATTCCGACCTGGACGAATACATGGACAAGGCCAGCCTGTCTTCTTTAAAGGACGTTGACTTGGTCATGTTCATGGTTGACGCTAAAAAGGCCGGCAAGGGCGAGGAATACGTGGCCAGTCTATTAAAGGATTTGGATATTCCGGTATTTTTGGTCATCAACAAGATCGACCAGGTACACCCAAATGACCTTTTGCCAATCATCGACTCCTACCAGGCTGTCGGCAAGTTCGCGGAATTTTTGCCAATTTCCGCCCGGCAGGGCAACGGGGTCGACGACTTGCTCAAGACCTTGAAGGACTACCTGCCAGAAGGGCCGCAATACTACGCTTCAGATGAAGTGACTGACCGGCCGGAATACTTCGTGGTGGCCGAAATGATCAGAGAGCAGATTCTCCGTTTGACTGACCAGGAAGTTCCCCACTCAACTGCCGTTTGGGTCGACCAGATGAACCAGCGGATCAATGGCAAATTGCAGATTGACGCGACGATTTTTGTGGAAAAAGACGGGCAAAAGCGGATCATCATCGGCCAAAGAGGGGCCATGATCAAGCAGATTGGGATGCGGTCCAGAAAAGAAATCGAGAGCTTGCTGGGCGAGAAGGTCAACTTGAAGCTTTGGGTCAAGGTGCGGCGCAACTGGCGGCAGGACCCGGCCTTCCTCAAGTCCATCGGCTATGACAAGAAGGACCTTTAATGGCCGCTGACCTGCTCGACGTTCACGGCCTGCTTTTTAAAAGGCAGCAGTATAAAGAGGCTGACCTCTTGGCCAAGCTTTGGACCAAGGAACTGGGAATCGTCACGGTCATCGCCAAAGGCGGAATGCGGCCCAAGTCTCAGCTGGCCGCGGCTGTGTTGCCTTTTACGGAAGGGACTTTTGGCATTTTGACCCGCTACAAGGGGATCAGCCAGCTGCGCACTTATAAGAAGCTCAGCCAGCATGATGAGCTTTTCACCGATTTGGATAAGAATGCTTACCTGTCCTATCTTTTTGACTTGGCTGATCATGCCTTCAGTGAGTACCAGAAACTGGGCGAATACTATGACTTATTGCTAGTGGCCTTTGACCGGATCGTGGCTGGCCAGGATCCGGAAATTATTTGCCAGATCGTTCAGTTGCAACTTCTGCAAGCCTTCGGGGTGGCTCCTCAGCTAGGGGCCTGCGTTATCTGCGGCAAGGAAAAAGGAATTTTTGACTATTCTATTGCCGCCGGAGGTGTGGTCTGCAGCGACCATTTCCGCTCTGTCAGCCGCCTGCACCTGTCGCCAAAGGCCACGGCCTTGCTAAGAACCCTGGGCCTTTTGCCAATCACCCGTTTAGGCAACATCCAGATCAGCGAAGATTTGAAAAAGGAAAGCCGGCGGGCTATAGCCCAGATATATCAAGCAACCGTTGATTTGAACCTGCCCAGCCTTCGCTTTTTAAATGAGGTCCGGGGCAGCTGATTTTCCTAAAAAAACATGAAAAGAAAAGGAATTTGTGGTAAAATAGCCTGTATATTGGTAATGATGAGGAAATAGAAAAGTACCGCGGCAGCGAGTATCGGTTGGTGGAAGGATACAGCGGGAAAAGGCCCCTCTAGCCAAGCTAATTAAGAGCAGGAGGCAAATAGGCTTCCTGAATTAGGGTGGAACCGCGAATACTTTTTTCGTCCCTATGCAAAAGTAAAATTGCATAGGCTTTTTTTATGGCCTTGCATAGGAGGTAACTATGGCACAAAAATTAGATATTCAGACCATGATCTTCAAGCTTGAACAGTTCTGGGCTTCAAAAGGCTGCATGATCATGCCGTCATATGATGAAAACAAGGGTGCGGGGACGATGAGCCCTTACACCTTCTTGCGGGCAGTCGGGCCAGAACCTTGGAAGGCCTGCTACGTTGAACCTTCCCGCCGGCCTGCTGACGGACGTTACGGGGACAACCCGAACCGGCTCTTCCAGCACCACCAGTTCCAAGTCGTTTTAAAGCCGGCTCCGCTGGAAATCCAGCAATACTACCTGGATTCATTGAAGGTTCTGGGCATTGAACCTTTGGAACACGACATCCGTTTCGTTGAAGACAACTGGGAAAACCCATCCATGGGCTGTGCCGGTGTCGGTTGGGAAGTCTGGCTGGACGGGATGGAAGTTTCCCAATTTACTTACTTCCAAACTGTCGGCGAACTGGACGTTAAGCCTACCATGGGTGAAATCACCTACGGGGTTGAACGTCTGGCTTCCTACATCCAGGACGTCAACTCAGTCTTTGACCTGGAATGGGGCGACGGCGTCCTTTACCGGGACATCTTCAAGGAACCTGAATACGAACACTCCAAGTACGCTTTTGAAGAAAGCGACCAGAAGCAATTGCTGGAATTCTTCGACACTTACGAAAGAATTGCCAAGCGCCTTTTGGGCCAAAACCTGGTTCACCCGGCTTACGACTACATCTTGAAGTGTTCCCACACCTTCAACCTGCTGGACGCCCGCGGGGCAGTTTCAGTAACTGAACGGGCAGGCTACCTGCACCGGATCCGCAACATGGCTCACGAAGTAGCGGTTAAGTTTGTGGAAGAACGTGAAAAGCGCGGCTTCCCATTGTTGAAGAGTGCACAAGCAAAGGCGGAGGCAAGCAATGACTAAAGACTTTTTATTTGAAATCGGCGTTGAAGAAATGCCAGCCCACGTGGTCAGCAAATCAGTCAAGCAGCTGGCTGACAGAACTGGCAAGTTCTTGAAGGAAAACGGCCTGGGCTTTAAGGAAATTCAAACCTACTCAACTCCCCGCCGCCTGACTGTCCTGGTCAAGGACCTGGATGAAAAGCAGGCTGACGTGGATGAAGTTAAGAAGGGGCCGGCCAAGAAGATCGCCCAAGACGCTGACGGCAACTGGACCAAGGCCGCTATCGGCTTTGCCCGCGGCCAGGGGATGAGCGCCGACGATATTTACTTTGAAGAACTCAAGGGCGTTGAATATGCCTACGTGCACGTGCAAAAGGCCGGCAAGGAAGCCAAGGAAATCCTTTTGGGCCTGGACGAAGTAATCAAGGCCATGACTTTCCCGACCAAGATGCGCTGGGACTCCCAGGACTTTGAATTTGTTCGCCCGATCCACTGGCTGGTCGCTCTTTACGGCAGCGAAGTAGTGCCAGTTCAGTTCCTGGACATCACTGCTGGCCGCAAGACTGCCGGTCACCGCTTCCTGGGCGACAGCGTGGTTTTGGCCAACGCTGACGACTACGTGGAAGCTCTCCGGGACCAATATGTCATCGTTGACGCTAACGAACGCAAGGACATGATCGTTTCCCAGATCAACGACCTGGTAAACAGCCACAACTGGCAGATCAAGCTGGACGCCAGCCTTTTGGAAGAAGTCAACAACCTGGTTGAATACCCGACTGTTTTTGCCGGCTCATTTGACCAAAAGTACCTGGAAATCCCGGATGAAGTCTTGATCACTTCCATGAAGGACAACCAGCGCTACTTTGAAGTCTATGATCAAGAAGGCAAGCTGATCAACCACTTCATCTCAGTCAGAAACGGGAACAAGGACCACCTGGAAAACGTGATTTCAGGTAATGAAAAGGTCCTGGTTGCTCGCCTTGACGACGCGGTATTCTTCTACGATGAAGACCGCAAGTACCCGCTCAGCCACTTCGTTGACCGGATGGACAGCGTTTCCTTCCACGACAAGATAGGTTCTATGGCGGAAAAGATGACCAGGGTCCGGATCATCGGCGACTACCTGGCTAAGCGTTTCGGCTTGTCAAGTGAAGAAGTGGTTGACTTTGACCGGGTAAGCGGCTTGTACAAGTTTGACCTGGTAACCCAAATGGTTGGCGAATTCGCTGAACTGCAAGGGGTTATGGGGATGCACTATGCCCGTCTGGCTGGCGAAAACGAAAACGTTTCTGTCGCTATTAAGGAACACTACATGCCAACCACGGCGGAAGGCGAGTTGCCAAAGACCAAGGTCGGCGCCCTTTTGTCAGTTGCTGACAAGCTGGATACCATCATCGCCTTCTTTGGTGCCGGGATGATTCCTTCATCATCAAACGACCCATACGCTTTGCGCCGTTACGCTTACGGGATTGTCCGGATTCTCTTGAACGAAAACTGGTCCCTGCCATTTGACCAGGTTATTCCGGAAATCGTTGAACTCTTGTCAGGCAAGACCCCGGCCAAGCTGCCGCAAGGGGCTGAAGCAGACAAGCAATTGGCTGACTTCATCCGTGACCGGATCAAGCAGTTCTTGCAAAAGAACAACTACCAATACGACGTTATCGACGCCGTTCTGGCCTCAAGCGAACAAGACCCAAGCCAGATCCTGGCCGCAGCCAAGGTTTTGCAGCAGCACCACGACGACGAAGCCTTCAAGCCAGTCGTTGAAAGTCTGACTAGAATCGCCAACATCTTGAAGAAGGCTAAGTTCACTGACGCCAAGGCAGTTGACCCGAGCTTATTTGAAGACAGAAGCGAACAAGACCTTTATAATGGAGTTGAAGCTTTGGCCAATGTCAAGGACCATGCGGAACTTTATGAAGCCTTCGTTGCCTTGCAAGGGGTAATCGACCGCTACTTCGACGTCAATATGATCATGGCTAAGGACGAAGCAGTCAAGAACAACCGCTTGAGCCAGTTGGCAGCTGTCAATGACCTGGCCAAGCGCTTGGGCGACTTGAGCAAGTTGGTTATCAAGTAAATTTTTGAATAAAGGGTGAGGCAAATTGGCTGGAAGAATTTCGGAAGATTTTATCAATGAAGTTCGGGGCAGCGTAAACATTGTTGACGTGATCAGCCAGTATGTATCACTGGAGAAGAGAGGCAAAGACTATGTAGGTCTTTGCCCTTTTCATCAAGAAAAGACCCCTTCTTTCAGCGTCAACCCGGACAAGCAGTTCTTCTACTGCTTTGGCTGTCACAAGGGCGGTAATGTCTACAAGTTCATCATGGAAAAGGAGGAAGTCACTTTTCCAGAAAGCGTTGAAAGAGTAGCGGAATTCGCCAATATCCCCATGCCCCAGGAATACCAAGACCAGCCGGTCAAGCTGAACCCCTTGATGCAGATGCATAAGGACGCGGCGGACTTTTACCAACAGGTTCTGCTGACCACAAAGATTGGGGAAAGGGGCCTGGAATATGCCAGACAGCGGGGTCTGGACGATGACCTGCTCAAGCACTTCAAGATCGGCTATGCCCCAGGCAAGTCGGACCTGCTTTTGACTTACTTAAGAGGCGAAGGCTATACGGAGGACCAGCTGGAAGAAAGCGGCCTCTTTGTCAAGAGCCAGGACGGCCGCCTTTTTGACCGCTTCAGAGACCGCTTGATGTTTCCAATGAGCGATGAAAGCGGCCACCCAGTAGCTTTTTCAGGCAGAAGAATCAGCGATGACCCGGAAGAGCCCAAGTACTTGAACAGTCCGGAAACCAGCATCTTCAACAAATCCGACCTCCTTTTCCACTTCTCTGAAGCCAAGAAGCATGCCAGAAAAGAAGGACACCTGGTCTTGTTTGAAGGGCATATGGACGTGATTTCCGCCTACAAGGCCGGGATCAAGACAGGGATTGCCTCCATGGGGACCAGTTTGACCCAGCAGCAGGTCTACATGATCCGCCGGATCACCAAGCAAGTCGTCATCAACTACGACGGCGACGATCCGGGCCAGCACGCTACTGAGCGGGCAGTGGGCCTCTTCAAGCAAGCTGGCAACTTTGACCTGGGGATCGTGATCTTGCCAGACAAGCTTGACCCGGATGAATACGTCAAGCAGTACGGAGCTGACAGCTACCAGGCCGCAATCAAAGGTGCCATTTCAACCACCGACTTTTTCCTGCAGCGCTTGAAGAAGAAGTACAACTTAAACAACGAGCGCGAACAGGTGGCATATTTAAGCGAGGCAGTCGCCGAGATCGCTGCCCTGCCCAATCCGGTTGAACAAGACTTGTATGTCAGCCGCTTAGCTAAGGAAACCGGCGTTTCGCTGGATGCTTTGAAGGTTAACCTGTCAAGGGCCCGCCGCAAGCAGCGCCGGGTTGTCCAGCACACAAATAACGAAGTCCTGCCAGAGCCAGCCCCCTTGGCGCCAGCAGAAGCTCCCCAGCCGGTTACCCGGGCGTTAAAAGCACAGCAGCGCCTGCTTTATGCCTACATCTATTCTGATGAGGCCCGCGACTACTTGCTTATCAATGGCTTTGTTTTTCCCAACCCGGAATACGAGCGCCTGGCCAAACTTTGGCTCAATTACATTGAAACTCATGAAAATGTTTCATTAAGCGGCTTTTTAGATTTTATTCCTGAAGAACTTCAGAGTATAATTGTTAGTACTGACATGACCGAGCTGCCGGGAGAAATTACCCTGGAAGAGCTCGAAGCGCAGGTACGGGTACTCAACCTGTGCAAGATAGATGATGAGATCGACCGCCACATGCAGGCGATTGCAGACGCGCGTCGGCGAAACGACCAAACGGAAATTTTGCTGGAAACACAGGCAATTTTGCAGCTAAGACAGCTGAAGCTGCAAGAAGAGGAGGCAGTTAGTGACAAAAGAAAAGCAAGCCAAGGATAATGAAATGTCCCTGGAAAAGGCGGTTAAGCTGGTTGTTGAAGGAGTAAAGGCCAGCCACCAGATCACGGAAGCTGCATTCACCGATCGCTTGATCAAGCCTTATAAGCTGGAAGGCAAGGCAGTCGAACAGCTGGTCCAGGAATTTGAAGATAATGGGATCAGCATCGTTGATGAGGCCGGCAAGCCTTCCAAGCTGGCCTTAACCAAGCAGAAAAATGTTGAAAAGGCCGAACTGAACAATATGGCGGCCCCGACCGGGATGAAGATGAATGACCCGGTCAGAATGTACCTAAAGGAAATCGGCCGGGTCAACCTTTTGACCAGTGAGGAAGAGGTGGCCCTGGCCAAGCGGATTGAAGCCGGCGATGAGGAAGCCAAGCAGGAACTTGCCGAAGCCAACCTGCGTTTGGTGGTCTCGATTGCCAAGCGCTATGTCGGCCGGGGGATGAACTTTTTGGACTTGATCCAGGAAGGGAACATGGGCCTCATGAAGGCGGTCGACAAGTTCGACTACCGGCTGGGCTACAAGTTCTCAACTTACGCGACCTGGTGGATCCGGCAGGCCATCACCCGCGCGATTGCTGACCAGGCGCGGACGATCAGAATCCCGGTGCACATGGTGGAAACCATCAATAAACTGATCCGGATCCAGCGCCAGCTTCTCCAGGATCTGGGCAGAGACCCGGAACCGGAAGAAATCGGGGCAGAAATGGATCTGCCGGTCAAGAAGGTCAGAGAGATCTTGAAGATTTCCCAGGAGCCAGTTTCTTTAGAGACACCAATTGGGGAAGAAGACGACTCCCACTTGGGTGACTTTATCGAAGACAAAGACGCGATGAGTCCTGAACAGCACGCGGCCAACGAGATGCTGAAAGAGCAGCTGGCCGAAGTTTTGGACACCTTGAGCGACCGGGAAGAAGAAGTCCTGCGCCTGCGTTTTGGCTTGGACGATGGCAAGACCAGGACTTTGGAAGAAGTCGGCCAGCATTTTGAAGTGACCCGGGAACGGATCCGGCAAATTGAGGCCAAGGCCCTCAGAAAGCTCCGCCACCCTAGCCGGAGCAGCCAATTGCGGGATTTCTTAGATTAATGTGCAGCAAGATGCTGCGTGTGATAGAGTGAAGGCAATCAAATGACAGACAAAGCAAAGCAGACAGGAAAGGCAGACCAGGTATCTCTGGCTGATGCCGTTAAGTTAGTTGTTAAGGATGTCAAGAAGAGCAAGCAAATTTCTGAAAAGGAATTTACCGACCGCTTGCTGAAGCCTTACCAAATCGAAGGCCGGGCGGTCGATCAGCTGGTGCAGGAATTTGAAGACAACGGGATCAGCATTGTCGATGACAAGGGCGAACCGTCCAAATTGGCCCTGGCCAAGCAGAAAAATGTTGAAAAGGCGGAGCTTGAGCACTTGTCAGCTCCAGGCAGCCGGATGAATGACCCGGTCCGCCAGTACTTAAAGCGGATTGGCCGCGTCAGCCTGCTCAGCGGGGATGAAGAAGTCCAGCTGGCCAAGCGGATTGAAGCCGGTGACCAGGAAGCCAAGGATGAACTGACCAATGCCAACCTGCGTTTGGTGGTTTCCATCGCCAAGCGCTATGTTGGCCGGGGGATGAGCTTTTTGGACTTGATCCAGGAAGGGAATATGGGCCTGATGAAGGCGGTCGACAAGTTCGACTACCGGCTGGGCTTCAAGTTCTCGACCTATGCGACCTGGTGGATCCGGCAGGCCATTACCCGGGCGATTGCTGACCAGGCGCGGACGATCAGAATTCCGGTGCACATGGTGGAAACCATCAATAAGTTGATCCGGATCCAGCGCCAGCTTCTCCAGGACTTGGGCAGAGACCCGGAACCGGAAGAAATTGCTGCGGAAATGGATTTGCCGGTCAAGAAGGTCCGGGAAATCCTCAAGGTGGCGCAAGAGCCAGTTTCGCTTGAGACGCCGATTGGGGAAGAAGACGACTCCCACTTAGGCGACTTTATTGAAGACAAGGACGCGACCAGTCCAGAGCAGCATGCGGCAAGTGAATTGCTGAAAGACCAGCTGGCTGAAGTACTTGACACTTTGACTGACAGGGAGGAGAATGTATTGCGTCTGCGTTTTGGTCTGGACGACGGCAATCCCCGGACTTTGGAAGAAGTCGGCCGGGTCTTTGGGGTGACCCGGGAGCGGATCCGGCAGATCGAGGCCAAGGCCTTGCGCAAGCTGCGGCATCCTAGCCGGAGCAACCAGTTGCGTGACTTTTTAGAGTAGTAAATTTTTAGCAGAATAAGAACAGGGCGGATTGAATGGCAAAAGAAAATGCTTCTAACGTAAATGATTTTCCACTGGAAAAAGCAGTTAAAATGGTGATTACCGGTTTAAAGAAGACCAAGCAGATCAGCGAAAATGATCTGAAAGCACGGCTCTTGGTGCCGTATGGTCTGAACGATGCCGAAACTGCCAAGCTGGTAGAAGAGTTTGCGGACAATGGGATTAGTATCGTTGATGACCAGGGTGAACCGTCTGCTCTGGCCCTCAAGGCTGAAGAAGAAGCTGAAAAGAAAGAACAAAAAGAACTGGTCGCTTCCAGCGACAATGACCGGGTTTATGACTCGGTCCGGATGTATTTGAAGGAAATCGGCAAGGTTCCGCTGTTAAGCCGGGATGAAGAAGTAGAAGTAGCCAAGCGGATTGAAAACGGTGACGAATCAGCCAAGGATGAACTGGCCGCCGCCAACCTCCGTCTGGTGGTCTCCATCGCCAAGCGCTATGCCAAGCACAACGGGAAGATGGGGATCCTGGACTTGATCCAGGAAGGCAATATCGGCTTGATGAAGGCAGTCGACAAGTTCGACTACTCCAAGGGCTTTAAGTTTTCAACTTATGCAACTTGGTGGATCCGGCAGGCCATTACCCGGGCTTTGGCTGACCAGGACCGGATGATCAGAATTCCGGTCCACGTGGTGGAAAGCATCAACAAGATGAACCGGATCCAGCGGACCCTGCAGCAGGATTTGGACCGGGATGCCAAACCGGAAGAACTGGCCGCGGAAATGAATGAGCCTTTGCAAAAGGTGCAGGAAATCATCACGGTGGCCAAGAACCAGGAAACCGACTCTTTGGACAAGCCAGTCGGTGAAGAAGGGGATTCACAGTTAGGGGATCTTTTAGAAGATAATAAAGCGATCAACCCGGAAGAATATACCGCTTTTGAAATGCTGAAGGATCAACTGTCCGGCATGATGGGTGAATTCTTGACTGACCGGGAAGCTAAGGTTTTGAAATTGCGCTTTGGCCTGGAAAATGACGAACCGCATACCTTGGAAGAAGTTGGCCGCAGCCTGGGCGTTACCCGGGAACGGGTCCGGCAGATTGAAGCCAAGGCCGTCAAGAAGCTGAAGCACCACTCAGACCTGCTTCAGGACTACTTCTCAGCAGAATAATATATTTGACTAAGAACATGTTTCCAGTTATTGGAAGCATGTTTTTTTGCTTCGTATTCCAGGCCCGAATAGATAGAAATTAAATGCGAATTGTTGCCTGGCGGCGAGTTTGCTAAATTAAAAGCAAGCTATTAAGATTTTTAGGAGGTAGAAAAATGCCAACAGGCGCGATTGTCGATGCCTTGTCCGTTTTGATTGGCGGACTTTTGGGCGCATTTGGTGGCCACTTGTTAAGTGACGAATTTAAACGGGATTTGAACTTGATCTTCGGGATCTGTTCGATGGGTATGGGGGTCATGGCAATTGCCCCGATGAAGAACATGCCCGCGGTAATTTTTGCCTTGATTTTGGGGACAGTGATTGGCCTCGCTTGTCACTTGGGCCAGCTCTTCAACAAGGGGGCCATGCTCATGCAGGCTCCGATCAGCAAGCACTTTCCAGCTGAAAAGCTGGGTTTGACTCATGATGAGTTCGTCAATCAACTGGTTACCAGCATTGTTCTCTTTTGTGCCAGCGGGACTGGGATCTATGGGAGCCTGACGGCAGGGATGACGGGTGACAACTCGATTCTGTTCTCTAAAGCGATTCTCGATCTCTTTACGGCGGCTATCTTCGCCTGCAATTTGGGCTATGTGGTCAGCCTGGTCGCGATTCCGCAATTCTTGGTTTTGTTCTTGCTTTTCGTTTTGGCCCAATTCATTCTGCCTTTAACCAACAACACGATGATTATTGACTTCAAGGCCTGCGGGGGCTTTTTGATGCTGGCAACCGGTTTTAGAATGGCCAAATTGAAAAACTTCCCGATTGCGGATATGATACCGGCTATGATTCTGGTAATGCCGTTTTCCTGGTTCTGGGTCAACGTAGTCTTAAAGGCCCTGGGAGCTTAATAACGATAAAAAATGGACGGTTTAGCCGGCCATTTTTTGCTTTTGACAGAAAAGTTGAAAAGGCAGATAATCTTTCATAAAGCAAAACAGTGAACAGAATGGAGAAGAGCGTGTTAGACAAAATTCAAGCCTTTGTATCTCTGGCCGCCAGCTTGAGCTTTTCACAGACAGCTGATGAATTGTATACCAGCCAAAGTACGGTTTCCAAGCATATCGCGGCTCTGGAGAAAGAGATCGGGATGAAGCTGTTTGAAAGAAGCAGCCGCCGGGTCCGCTTAACCAAAGAAGGCGAGTACCTGCTCCCCTATGCCCAGCGCCTTTTAGCGGACAGCCGGCAGTTTGACCAGGCAGTAGCTGATTGCCGGCAAGAGCAGACTAAGACCCTGGACCTGTACGCAATCCCTACCATGACCAATTATGATTTCTTCAAAGCCGTAACAGCCTTTATGGGCCGGCATCCAGAGCTTGACCTGCTTTTTCATGAAGGTGAGTCTCAAGACTTGGCCCAAAAGCTCCGCCGGCCCCAGGACCTGCTTTTTTTGCGCAAGTGGGATGAAAAACTGGATCCGCGTTATGACTATCTCTTTTTTGAAGACGATGAACTGGCCCTCTTTGTTTCAAGCAAGTCCCCCCTGGCTCAAAAGAAGCGGGTAAAATTGTCAGATCTGGCTGGAGCCCGTTTTTTGACTTTAGGTGAACGGACCTATTTTGAAAAGAAAATTGTCGCTGCCTGCCAAAAAGCTGGTTATGAGCCGAATTTCGTCTACCAGGGCGAGCGGATTGAGGCTATTTTGGAAATGGTCCGCCAGCAGCTCGGGATTGCCCTTTTGATGAAAAAGTCTGTTTCTGCCAGCCAGCTTGCCGGTATCAAGTGCCTGGATTTGACAGAAAAGATCGAAAGCCAGCTCTGCTTGGTCCGGCTCAAGGGGCGGCACAACCAAGCCCAGGAGCTTTTTTGGCAAGAGATGAAGAATTCCAGTTTGGAATAGATCGCTAGCGACTTAGAATTGCAAGTCCGGCTCCCGAAATCTACAATGACAGTAATGATAGACAAATTTGCAATTAAGGAGCGCGAAAAAATGACTGAAAAAATTACTGATCCTTGGGACCTGCGCAAGGTCCTGCGGGAAATCGCTGACGACCCGGAAAATTATCATGAAACAGATCTAGCAATTGACCCGGACGCGGAAATTTCCGGCGTCTACCGCTACATTGGGGCTGGCGGTACTGTTGAACGGCCGACCAAGGAAGGCCCGGCCATGATGTTCAACAACTTGAAGGGCTTTGACAATACGAGAGTCTTGATCGGCCTCATGGCCTCAAGAAGACGGGTTGGCAAGATCCTCCACCATGACTGGCAGACCCTGGGCCGCTTCTTGAAAGACGCCGTTGAAAACCCGGTACACCCATTTACCGTACCCAAGGAAGAAGCCCCAGTCCAGGAAGTAGTCCACCTGGCGACTGACCCGGACTTTGACCTCAGAAAATTGGTACCAGCCCCAACTAACACTGAATATGATGCTGGCCCATACATCACCTGCGGCCTGGTCAAGGGGTCAATGCCAGACAAGTCCATGACTGACGTTACCATCCACCGGATTTGCATTGAAGGCAAGGATACGATGGGGATGTACATCATGCCTGGCGGCCGTCACATTGGCCACTTCCAAAAGGAATTCGAAAAATTGGGCAAGCCGATGCCAATTACCATCAATATTGGCTTGGACCCGGCCGTAACGATTGGGGCAACTTTTGAACCGCCAACAACCCCGCTGGGCTATGATGAACTCGATGTGGCAGGTGCTCTGCGCCAGGAACCGGTCCAGCTGGTCGATGGGGTGGCAGTTGACGAACAAGCCTTAGCCCGCGCCGAATACGTCATTGAAGCTGAAATCATGCCAAATGAGACCATCGTTGAAGACATCAACACTCATACCGGCCACGCCATGCCGGAATTCCCAGGCTACAACGGGGATGCCAACCCAGCCGTTAACCTGGTTAAGGTCAAGGCCGTAACTTGCCGCAGAGATAGACCAATCATGCAAA
The DNA here is from genome assembly GCF_057197985.1 of Lactobacillus sp. WILCCON 0059. Lineage (NCBI taxonomy): Bacteria > Bacillati > Bacillota > Bacilli > Lactobacillales > Lactobacillaceae > Lactobacillus > Lactobacillus sp. WILCCON 0059. The sequence continues at coordinate 1,339,803 of NZ_JBUBHN010000001.1, read as the reverse complement.
GCGTGATCGGGCCAAGTGAAGAACACGTATCAATGGCCGGGATTCCGACTGAAGCATCAATTTTGGAACTGGTCGACAAGGCCATCCCAGGCAAGGTGGTCAATGTCTACAACCCGCCAGCCGGTGGCGGCAAGCTGATGACCATCATGCAGATTCACAAGGAAAATGAGGCTGATGAAGGGATCCAGCGGCAGGCAGCCATCCTGGCCTTTTCCGCCTTTAAGGAACTGAAGACGGTCTGGCTGGTCGATGAAGACGTGGATATTTTTGACATGAATGACGTCGTTTGGACCATGAATACCCGCTTCCAAGGGGACATGGACATCATGGTCCTGTCAGGGATGCGGAACCACCCGCTTGACCCGTCAGAGCGGCCGGAATACGATCCTAAGTCCATTCGCTTCAGAGGGATGAGTTCAAAGACGGTGATCGACGGGACCGTGCCATTTGACATGAAGGACCAGTTTGAACGGGCCCACTTCAAGGAAGTGCCGGACTGGAAAAAGTACTTGGACTAAAGAAAGACTGAAGAGATGAAGAGAATCGTTATTGCCATGACTGGGGCCAGCGGGTCAATTTACGGGATCGACCTGTTGAAAAAGCTTAAAACCATGCCGGAAGTCGAGACCTGGCTGGTCATGAGCGACTGGGCCAGAAATAATATTGAAATTGAGACTGACTATACCGTAAAACAGGTAGAAGACCTGGCTGACCATCTGGCTGACAACGGCAACCTTGGCGCGGCGATCTCTTCAGGCTCTTTCCAAGTCGACGGGATGGTGGTAGCGCCGGCCAGCATGAAGACAGTAGCTGGGATTGCCTTTGGCTTTGACCAGGACTTGATCATGCGGGCCAGCGGAGTCATGATTAAGGAGCAGAGGAAGCTCATTCTGATGCCGCGGGAAACTCCCTTGTCAGCCATTCACTTGGAAAACTTCCTAAAATTGGCCAGACTGGGCGTCCAAATCATGCCTCCGATTCCCTCATTTTATGGCCGACCGGAAACGATCCAGGACCTGCTGGATCAGACCAACATGCGGGTCTTGGACAATCTGGGCATTGCCAGCAATTTTGCCAAAAGATGGGGGGAAGGGCAATGAATCAGAAGCAGATTTTTACCGTCAAAGAAGCCGGCTATGAAATCCAGGCAGAAGTGACCTTGGCTAATAAAGACCTCCTGGTCAACCTGCTAGGCGGGGACCTGCCGCATTTAGGCGGAGTCTTAACCTATGACGCGTCCAGCCAGGAAGTTGAGGAAGTCAAGCTTTTCAGCCATGATGGCCGCTACCACAAGGATATCCTCCTGGCTCAAGTCTTTTTTGAAAAAATCAAAGCCGACTTGCCCGGCAGCATTACAATCTCGGCCGGTGTCCATGTCGACGGGATCAGCCAAGAGCAGATCGCGGCGTCTATGGCAATGACGGAAGAGCTGGCAAGGCAATGTACTGCCTGGCTCAAGGAGCAGAAGGGCTTCAAAGAACCGGTCTACAGCAGCCACTTCAAGTAGAAAAAGTAAAAAAACAGAGATAAACAGAAAAAAGCCAGCAAGATCACAAGCAGATCTTGCTGGCTTTTCGCGTTTTTGTCTAGGGTTTGGTATGGCAATAATAATTAAAGAAGATTAGTCAAGGTCTTCCCCGTTGGACTCGATGACCTTCTTGTACCAGTAGTAGGAGTCCTTTGGGGTTCTGCTGAGGTCGCCAACGCCTTCGTCGTTCTTGTTGACGTAGATGAAGCCGTAGCGCTTGTCCATTTGGCCAGTCCCGGCAGAAACCAGGTCGATTGGCCCCCATGGCAGGTAGCCCATCAGGTCAACGCCGTCGATGGCCACAGCCTTTTCCATTTCGCTGATGTGCTTCTTGAGGTAGTCAACCCGGTATGGGTCGTGAATCTTGCCGTCTTCGACCTTGTCGTAGGCACCCAAGCCGTTTTCAACGATGAAGAGCGGCAGGTGGTAGCGGTCAGTCAAGTGGTTCAAGGAAAGGCGGAGGCCGACTGGGTCAATTTCCCAGCCCCAGTCGCTTCTTTTCAGAGTTGGGTTAACGGCCACAGCCTTTTCCAGGTCGCTCAGTTCATCGGCTGAGACCTTTTCGCTGGAGACAGTAGTTGATTGGTAGTAAGAGAAGGCGACGTAGTCAACAGTCCCTTCCTTAAGGACAACCCGGTCTTCGTCAGTGATGTCTGGCCGGTAGCCATGCTTTTCAATGTAGGCTTCAACTGCCTTCGGGTATTCGCCAAAGACTTGGACGTCAGAGAAGAAATCCCGGTGCTGCTCGAACTTGTCGGCCAAAAGGGCGTCTTCTGAGCTTGGAGTCAGTGGGCGGACTGGTGAGTAGTTGATCATCAAGCCGATCTTGAAGTCAGGGTTGATCTTGTGGCCGATCTTGACTGCCAGGGCGCTGGCCACAAATTCATAGTGAGCAGCTTGGTACATGGCAGCTTCTTTTTCTTCGTCGGTCATGCCGTCCTTAAAGAGGATGCCGGAGTTGGTTGCCATCAAGAAGTCGTTGTTGAAGGCACTCTGGTTGTCGATTTCGTTAAAGGTCATCCAGTACTTGACCTTGTCCTTGTAGCGCTTGAAGCAGACTTCAGCGAAGCGGACGAAGAAGTCGATGGTCTTGCGGTTGGTGAAGCCGCCGTAGTTCTTGGCCAGGTTGAATGGCATTTCAAAGTGGCTCAAAGTGATGACTGGTTCAATGCCGTACTTGTGCATTTCGTCAAACAGGTCATCGTAGAACTTCAAGCCTTCTTCGCTTGGTTCAGCGTCATCACCATTAGGGAAGATTCTAGTCCAGGCAATGGAGGTTCTGAAAGCCTTGAAGCCCATCCCGGCCAGGAGCTTGATGTCTTCTTTATAGTGATGGTAGAAATCGATGGCTGAGTGGTTCGGGTAGTTCTTCCCTGGCAAGACACCGTCAGTGATCTCCCGTGGCTTAGTAGCTGAACCGACCGTCATGACGTCAGCAACGGACACGCCCTTGCCGCCAACGTCCCAGGCACCTTCCAATTGGTGGGCGGCTACCGCGCCGCCCCATAAAAATCCTTCTGGCATTTTAGCAGAATACATTGAGCAAAACCTCCATTACTAATTTCACTTTTTCGCTATTTTCATTACTCGAGTGCTTACTTACAAGTTTTCATATCTTGGTAAGTAACCGCTTTCGACTCTGATTATAGATTGTATTCACGGTTATTGCAAGTTGCGAAAAGAAAAAATATTGCACTTTTTCTTCTTAGAGAAAGAAAACTGAAAGATGTGAAAGCAAGAAACTAAAGTTGAAAGCGTCATAACAGGCTTATTGCTTTGCCAAAAACTTACTTCTTAAGTCCAAAATAAGAGTCTTAAGTCGATAAAAACATGTTCTTTTATTTTTTCTAAAAAAATAAAATAGCGATTCAAGGCTGATATTACGCGGATTTTAGCCTGTTTTTACTCAGCAGGCAGAAGAAAAATGTAATGAAAGCCATTTACTTTCAGCTGAAAGCGGTATACACTGTAAGCGTAAACAAACAACACAAAAAAAGTCTAGGAGGAAATAATTATGGCTACTAAAACCATTATGTTGAACTGTGCGGCTGGTATGAGCACCAGCTTACTCGTTAAGAAGATGCAAGAAGCTGCCAAGGCTCAAGGCAAGGACTACGAAATCTTTGCCTGCCCGGCTTCTGAAGCCGACACCAAGCTGTCCACCATGGATATCAGCTGCGTATTGCTTGGGCCACAAGTTGGCTACATGAAGGGCGACTTTGAAAAGAAGCTTGAAGGTACTGGCATTCCAATGGGCGTTATCCCAATGCAAGACTACGGGATGATGAACGGCAAGAAAGTTTTGGAATTTGCTGACAGCTTGATGGCTGAATAGGATGATATAAATGCTTTTGGCAGAAGGGGAGAGCTGCTAAGGGCATGTGATGATGAGTAGAAGTAGAAATAAGGTAATTGAAAAATGGCTGAATTAAACGATACTTCAGAAACTTTAAAGCAAGCAGCAGAAAACCAGCAAAGCCGGGAAGAAGAAACTTTGATGGCTGCCATGGGCTTGATTGCCAACGGCGGTAACGCCAAGAGCTTGGCCTTTGAAGCAATCCGCCTGGCTAAGGTTGGCAAGATCAAGGAAGCAAGAGAGAAGCTGGAAGAAGCAGACAAGTCTCTGCTTGACGCCCACAACTCACAAACGGACATGTTGACTAAGGAAGCCCAAGGCCAGCACACCCACGTGACTCTTTTGGTTGTCCACTCACAAGACCATTTGATGAATGCCATCACCTTCCGTGACTTGGCGGGAGAAATGGTTGACTTGTACGAAAAGCTTTACGCAAGCGGTGCTCTGAAGACCGAAGCGTAAGCGCAAGGGAGGAGAGCAAGCATGTCTGCAAAAATCAAGAAGCAAAAGCAAAAAATGAAGCAAGACCAGACATATGTGGACAAACGGCATGATGACCGGGTGCGCTACGCGTACTTTGCCCGCTACATGATGGTTCGCTACTTCGTCATTGCTTTCTTTTTCGCCAATTTCTTCTGGCTGCTGGTTAGCTATTCAGCCAATACCCAGCCGGGGATGATTTTGTCGGCTGTAGCTACCGTTTGGTGCATGGTCAGCGTGATTGAGCAGCTGGGCAAGCTGCACAACAAGCAGGCAGATGTGCCAAAAACTCGGCACTACCTCATTTTCCAACTTGGCCTCAATTTGGTGATGAGCATATGCTTGTTTACTCCTTTGAAGAGTTTGATCTATCCTTTCGCAAGCAGTAAGAGTTCTGTTCAAGCCTTGCTCTGCATTTTGTTGATCGGGATGGCCGCTGCGGCAGCTGCCCTTGTCCGGATTCATAATATTTGTCTGGGGAGAGACAAATATTTGCCGCTGATCCGCAATGCGGAAAAGAGTCGGGCTTTGGATCAGGAGTAGGTCCTTATTGCAATTCAAAGAGGATTATCGAAAGTTAATGAAGAGAAAAAATAGGGGAGAATATCATGGCTGAAGCACAAAGCTCATTCAGAGATAAACTCGCGACTGGCATTGGGAAGTTTGCTGGTTCACGTTTTGTTAGATCAATTATCGATTCAGGTTATGCGGTAATTCCATTCACTATCGTCGGGGCGATTTTCTTGATCCTGACTGTTCTGCCGCAGGCCTTTCCAATTCCAGGATTTGCTGCCTTGTACGCAAATACGCTCGGCAAGTTCTCAAACATGTTCACGGTTGTTTACAACGCCAACATGGGTATCCTGTCACTGATCTTTGGTGGGCAGTTTACTTACTCATACGCTAAGATCTACCAACAAGAAGAAAAGATCAACATTGTGCCACTTAACGCCTTGTTCATGATGCTGATGGCAATGTTCATCACTGTGCCGCAAATGGTCTTCAAGAACGGTTCAATTCAATTCGTTCAATCACTGAAGGCTGACAACATCATCGGTGGTGGTATCCAAGTTTCAACTTCAGGTGTTACCAGAATTGGTACGACTGGTCTGTTCACGGCGATCGTGATCGGCTGGCTGACTGTACAGATCTACCGCTTTACGGTTAAGCACAACTGGCAAATCAAGATGCCAGATGTCGTTCCAGCTGGTGTTTCCAACTCATTCAGTTCATTGATTCCTGGCTTCTGCGTTGCATTTGTAGTTGCTACTATTAACTTGATCCTTGTTCTGATGGGCACTGACATCTTCAAGGTTATGTACGTGCCATTCTCATTTGTCGGCAACATTGCCGGTACTTGGTGGGGGTTCTTGATTATTGTCTTCTTCATCCACTTCCTGTGGTGGTTCGGTATCCACGGTGCCAACATCATGAATTCATTCTACACTCCAATCGCTTTGGCCAACCTTGCTGCCAACGTTAAGGGTGCTCACAACTTCTTTGCTGGTGACCCAATGAACGCCTTCATCATCCTCGGTGGTTCAGGTTCAACCCTGCTGATCGCTTGGTGGATGGCTGGCCGCGCCAAGTCAACCCAGCTGCGGGAAATCGGTAAGGTTGAAGCTGTTCCAGCATTGTTCAACATCAACGAACCATTCCTGTTCGGTTTGCCAGTAGTCTACAACGTTAACTTGTTTGTCCCATTCATCGGCGCGCCAATGGCTACTGCCATCGTTGCTTACATCTTCCACGCAATCGGTTTCATGCCTGACATCAAGGTGCAACAACCATGGCCAACTCCAATCGGCCTTGGTGGTTACCTGGCTACCTTGTCATGGAGAGGTGCTGTTGTAGCGATCGTCTGCGCGCTCGTAGCCTTCGTAATTTGGTATCCATTCATGAAGCGCTTTGACCTTAAGACTTACAAGAAGGAACAAGAAGAAGCTAAGCAAAACGCTAATGCTTAATTAGCAATAGATTAGCAAAAAGCTGCCTTAGGGCAGCTTTTTTCATTGCTTTATAATGCTACAAAAGTATAGAAAAAATCCTTCAAAAGCCTTCTATTTGTGCTACAATCTAGGAAACGTTTAAAGAAAACGAGGTAATTGAAATGGAAAACAAAATGTTGGTTGTAACGACGGAATCCATCCCTGGCCGCAAGTACGAAGTGATCGGTGAAGTGTTTGGCGTAACCACTCAGTCAAAGAACTTTGCCTCTGACTTTGGGGCTGGCCTTAAAAGCATGATCGGCGGGGAAATCAAGGCCTACACCAAGATGCTGACGACTTCAAGAGAAGTGGCCCTGGACCGGCTCAGAGAAGAAGCAAAGAATGTTGGTGCTGATGCCGTGGTCATGATGCGCTTTGACTCAAGTTCAATCGCTGGTGATATGCAGTCAGTCGTAGCTTACGGGACGGCTGTTAAGTTTGTAGATTAAGAAGTTTGACAGCAATAAAAATACTGGAATCAGTCGATTCCAGTATTTTTTATTTTGCGGTAATTATTACAGCAGCTAACCAGGTCAAATTCAAGATTGCCATGCTGCTTTTGCCTGCGATTTTCCTGGCCTTAAGCATGCTGATGTTTGCCAAAAAGGTGATTTTGTCAGATCAAAAGCATGCGGAAATCGTTGCTGAATTAGAGAAAACTTGGGGTAAGCAGTTTGAAAATGATGGTGCGGAAACTAAAACAGATTCAGCCAAAGATGTAAAGCAATATTTGACAACGCCAGTAGCAGGTGAATTATTACCACTTAAAGACAGCAGTGATCCAAACTTTGCCAGTGGCAAGATGGGCCGTTGCTTTGCTATCAAACCTAATGACGGCCGAGTTTACGCTCCGTTTGACGGGGAAGTTGCGGCCAGCTTCGCAACTCGGCACGCGATCGGTCTTAAGAGCGCTGATGGTTTGACGATCTTGATCCATATTGGGATTGACACGGCCAAGCTGAACGGCACTGGCTTTGTACAGTATGTTGTCCAAGGGCAAAAGGTCCAGAAAGGCCAAGAACTTATTGAATTCTGGGACCCAACCATCAAACAGCACGGCTTAGATGATACTGTGCTGGTCACCGTCTTAAACTCAAAAGACTTTGAAAAGCTGGCAGTTACTGAAGAATATGGCAAGACAGTCAAAGCCGGTGATCCGATCATGAAAATCAAATAAGTGGCAGCAAGAAGGAGAAAAAATGTCAGAACTGATTGAATATGATGCAAAAGAGCAGGTCTTTCACCTGCACAACCAATCTATTTCTTATCTATTTTCAGTTGTTAAGGGCGGCACATTAAGCCATCTGTACTTTGGTAAACGGGTTAAGGGCTACCATGGCGAGTTAACCTACCCGGCGGTGGATCGCGGCTTCTCCGGCAACCTCCCAGGGGATTTGGACCGGACATTTTCCCGGGATACCTTGCCGAAAGAATATAGTACTGCTGGTGAGATGGACTACCACTCACCGGCAACAGTTGTCCGTCAGTCTAATGGGTCTAATGCCCTGTTCTTACACTATACTGGTTATGAAATCGCGCAGGGCAAGCCCAAGCTTCAGGGACTTCCAGCAGCTTACGTCGAAAAGGAAGACGAGGCTGAAACTTTAACGATCAAACTTACCGATGACCTAACGGGACTGAAATACCATCTGCTTTATACTATTTATCGCGACCGGAATGTGATTGCCCACAGCGTTCAGGTATGCAATAAAGGCGAAGAGAATGTCTACCTGGAAAAAGTTGCTTCCATGCAGATAGATCTGGTTGGCCAGGATTTGGAAGTCATTACTTTGCCTGGCGCGCATGCTAATGAACGCCATCCACAAAGATGTGGCTTGGTGCAAGGCCGGCACGTGTTTGAATCACGCCGGGGCTCATCGGGCCATCAAATGAATCCCTTTGTGGCTTTGGTTGAGCCAAAGACTGATGAGTTTAGCGGTGAAGCCTGGGGACTTGCTCTGGTATATTCCGGCAACCATGAATTCGAATTGGAAAAAGAGTTACTAATTAGTAATAAGTAATATAGAACTACGCGTGGTGCTAGTTGAAATATAGTTTCAATTTCTTAACAAAAAAGGTCCAACATTGTAGACTCTAGTTGGAAAAAAGAAAGGAGTCCTTACAATGTTGAACCAACTACAGATTAAACGTTATAGTCACCGTTTGCAAGTGGAATTTCGAACTTTGTCGAAAATCTGCAAGAAACTTTATTACAAGTACGCTCCATCTCGGTTAACTCACCGTCGCAATGCCAGTCTGGTAAAGGTTCCAGACTACGAAATTATTGCATTACTTGTCTGGCAAGCTGAGGAAGGTATATCTTCTCAGCGCAGATTTGCTCGCTGTTGGGGACTTTGTGGGCTCTCCAGATCTCGTTTCAATCGCAGAGCTAGAGCGCTTCTTGGCATCACTGTTCAGATCGTCAACGAACTAAACTCAAGAGTCGATCTGTCTGATCAGTACATGATCATTGACAGTCTACCCATGCCTTTGTGTCAGCCAATCAGAAACCGCAGAGCTAAAGTGTTTGAAGGAATTGCCAACATTGGCTATAACTCAACCAAACAGTTTTACTATTACGGCTTTAAAGGCCACTTTGCCGTAGCTCAAGACGGTTATGTTCTTGGCTATGTAATCACACAAGCATCAATACACGATGCAAAAGAAGCAGAAGAGCTGATTCTCACTACCCATCCCGAAGGGCACTTTATTTTAGGCGATGAAGGCTATATAGGCAAGCAGCTGCACGATACTCTCAAGATAAACGGCTATATACTGTGGACACCTTACCGGAAAAATATGAAAGGTGCTAAGCAGCATAACAAAAGAGAGCTAATGGCAATTCGCCGAACGATCGAGAGTGTGTTCTCTGTACTAAAGTACTACGGAATTGAAAATATTCTTGCAAGAAGTACAGACGGTTTCCAACAAACCGTCGAGATAATCGTACTAACTTACAATATCAGCTACATCCTACAGAGATATGGACTCAACTTCTTCAACTAGCACCACGCGTATAGAACTATATCGAAAAACATAGCATAATGTTCTTGTGAAAGAAAACGAATCTATTTCAATAGAATTTAACTGTGTTGCACCTATGATTTTAATCAAAAGATGCAACAAATTTTTTGGCTCTTTTTCAAACGTATGTTTGGAAAAGAGCTGGGATACGTGCTAAAATATGCTTGTCGAAAAGAGGTGAAGACAAATGGCAACCAAAAGGACTCACGTATATCGTTTATATCCAGATGCTACTATGGCTCACGTCTTAGATCAGTGGTGTGACTACCGCCGTTATTGCTACAATAAGGCCCTAGAACTTTGGAACGCTACCTATTCGGAGTACCGTATGTTAGTTAGTCCAGAGATTCTGACGGAATTCAAGAAGCCAAAAGAAGAACGGCAATTTACTGAAGAGCAGAAGTTATTTATATCTAGATACTACCCAACCGCAGCACTGATTCAGAAAAAGCTTACGGCAAACAAACAGTCATGGGAAAGGCAGATTTCTTCGCGTATCCTGCAGCAAGCATGTGCTGACTTGGGCAAATCGTTCAAGAAGTTTGCCAAAGATAAGGCACTCAAAGTTAAAAATGGTGCCGGACACCCCGTTTTTCAATCCAAGAAAGCCAAACGCCAAGGCTTTAAATTGAATCAAGGCGTGGTTCTCGCAAAGGAAGGCAATCACGGAAAGCTGACCTTGCCCGTCCCAGCACCTTATAAGGGTGAGTGGCATAGCATAAGATTTTCTGAAATCCCCAAAAATGCGGAATTTGGGACGATAAGCTTTTACCGTGAACACGGCCATTACTACATGGCGGTTCCTTACAAGTATGAGACGCCACCATACATTCACAAGCATACGGGTAAGAAGACAGGGATTGACGTCAATGTCAGTCATTTCAATGATGCAGAGGGGGAACACTATTTTCTGCACAAGGGAAACAATGGCGCCGTCAAGCTGGCAAGAGTCTATGAGAACATCAAGCACAAGCAGCGGATTCTGGCAAGAAAGCTGGAAGAAAATGGCCAGATTGCCGGGAAGCGCTCAAAAAGCTATCAAAAAGCGAGAATCAAGCTTCAGAAGCTTTACGAGCGTGCTCACCGCATGCAGGATGACGCGATGCACAAGTACACGACTCACCTTGTCAGAGAATATGATGCAATCTGCATTGAGGATCTGGACGTCAAGGGCATGCTTATGAGCCATGTCGCTTCAAAAGGCGTGCACCGTGCGCTGTTTGGACGCTTTCGCAGCTATCTCGAATACAAGTGCAAGTCTGCCGGGGTCAAATTGGTGATTGCCAATCGCTTTTATCCAAGCACCCAGCGCTGTGCAGCGTGCGGCAACGTCAAGAAGGACGATGAGAAGATTACTCTTTCTGGCAATAAGAAGCATGGCACCAAGCACAATGAATATGTGTGCTACAACAAAAAATGCCCGAACTACAATAAGGTTGTAGATCGGGACATGAATGCAATGATGAATCTTACTTTTTTGATTGATCATCCAAGATACAATAAAGCATTGTAAAGAATTGAAGGATCCACAAGGATCCATGCGGGCAGGCTAATGGCCGGAATGCCATCTGTTACTTGAGCAGTTGCGTAAGCGGCTGTTTCGGTGCAGATGGCTCACCGGACGGGAAGCCGATAAGTTGTTTTGGCAGCAATCGGTTTCTACGACCGCGCATGCAATTCCTCAAATGGAAGAACATGCGAGAAGCGAGTTCAGAACTCGTGAGACAGTTCGGTTGCTCATCTTCGGATAAAGGCATTGTCTGCGGCTTCAGCCGTACAGGTGATGTGAGCATATCGAGTGCAGAGATCGCCCACGCTGTCAATGCGAAAGCTTGGCAGTGAACGCTCGTGAGAGAAATGGAAGCCGGCAGAGTCCTATGTTATGTGCTGGGTATGTTCCAGCCAGGCTTGTCGGTGCTGGAAGTAGAGATATCGATGATGTGATAGTCGCAAAGCTGAATATCTTGACCATAATGTGAACCAGCCGGTATCAAGCACACATTCTTCCACATTTCTTATAGCACTTTTCATCAAAGATTTACCACTTTAAGGCAATTGTGGATTAATTGCATTATTGCCATGAACTTCTCTAAAACAAATAAGTTAGGTACAGCGAAAAAGCAGTTTCCTTCGGGAAGCTGCTTTTTGTCTGCATAAAGATATATCAATAAAATAGACAGCAAATTATCATAGAAAACATAAGATCCGGTTGTCAAAGGAACTTTTTAGGATAATAATGGTTCATATAGAATAAAAGACTTATGGATATTGGATGTGTTGATGAGAATGAAAAAGAGATGGTGGATTAAGCTGCTGGTGGTGCTATTTGTGTTCTTCACCAGCGCGGTGGTCATTGGTATTAATGTCTACAGGACCGGGCAAAACCTTGCCCAGCGCTACCAGGCACGGACAGAGCTGAACGCTCAGCTGGCCAGCGACTATTTTAAAAAGGAGCTGGAAGAGGGGCAAAACGTTACTGAAAACATTGAATCAGGTACTGTCGGCAATGAAGGCAATACGGCTGTCTTTACCAGAACAGCCAAGTATATGCTGAAGAGATATGACGGTATCTATTCTTTGCAGCTGATCCACAAAGGGCAGAGCCAACGGGTTTACCAGGACAAGGCCAGTGAAAGAGGGAAATCCAGCCTCCTGGCTGATCCCCAGGTCAAGGCGGCTTTCAGCTATTGCCGGCAAAAGAAGATCAATGGCATTGTTGGCCCAATCAAGACTGGGGAGGGCCGGGATTCGCTTGCGGTTTGCCAGCCGGTTTTCATCAAGGGCAAGTTCTGGGGTTATTCAGTTGCCTTGATTAAGAAAAAAGATCTGTTTGAACCAACCTTTAAGAAGTTGGACAAACTGGGCTATTATCACTGCTTGTCTAAAACACATATAGTGAATGACAGCTATTATGTCTTAGACTCAAACATGAAAACTGTAGGCCCACGTTCAGCAGTTTCTTTCCGCTTGGGGGGATGCACGTGGAAGCTGGAGGCAGTCAGAAAAGATGCTGGGCAGATGCCGCGGGAAATCAAATCCAGCCTCCTGACAGGCATTTTGACGGTGGTGATCAACACCGCTTTGGCGGCTATCCTGGTCAATTATTTTGAAAGAGGCCGGAAACTGGCCAAAATAGTTGACACTGACTATTTGACTGGTTTGATGAGCCGGCAGGCCTTTGACCGGGAAGTCGGCAAGTACTTTGCGAACAATACAGGTAAGCCGGCAATCGGCGCCTTGATCGACATCGATGACTTCAAGTACATCAACGACCTCTATGGCCATGAGGCAGGCGACGCGGCTCTTAAGTCCTTTGCCCGGGTTTTAGATGAGAATTTCGACCAGCTGGGCCTGGTTGGCAGAAATGGCGGTGATGAGTTCGCGGTCCTTTTGGAGCAGACGACGCTGACAGAAGGGCGGATGATTTTCAATAAGCTTTTTAAGCAAAAACTGACCTTCAACTACCAAGGAAAAGATTATCCTTACTCGATTTCCTTGGGCTTTGCCGCTTATCCTGACCAAAGCCAATCTAGAGAAGAGCTGATGTACAAGGCTGATGTGGCTCTGTACGCCGTCAAGATGACCGGAAAAGGCGCGATGGCTGGCTATCACCCAGATATGATGAAAGAAGGGCGGGCGCAATTGGGCTTCAACCTGCGGGATCTGGCGGTTAACCTGCCAGGCGCCTTCTTTATCTACCGGGAAGACGACGGGCGGATCCTTTTTGCCAATAATGAGCTCCTCAGGATCATGGAGTGCTCCAGCAGGGAAGAGTTTATCGAATATGTAGGCCAGAAGGTTAAGGGCTTGATTGCTCCAGAGGACTATGACCAAGCTGTTAAGACCTGCAAGGAGCAAGTAGGAGACGGCGATGAAGGTTTGGCTAAGCTTGACTACCATGTCATCACCAAAGAGAGCCATAAGCGGATCTACATGCATGCCGTGGCCCACATGGTCAAAAATGACTACTTTGGCAAGATTTATTACGTCATTATCGGCCCGCGGCCAGTGCAAAAATAGAAAAATAGCAAGCGAAAACGCGTCCTATTAAGCAAGGACGCGTTTATTTATTGTCTGAAGTTTTTGGAGTTCTTTTGCCTGATCTCGCTGGCACTTTCCTGGTAGCATTCAACCAGTGCCCGGTTCATGGACCTGAGACCACTAAAGCCGCACTGCTCAGCGATCGTTTCCAATGTGCCTGGATCGGTTAGAAGCAGTTTCCTGGCCGCGCGGGCTCGCAGATTCCGCAGATAGGCGGCAACGGTGATCCCCATGTTCTTCTTGAAAAAGCGGGCCAGGTATTCCTTAGAGATATGGGCGTGAGCCGCGATCTCGCTTAAACCGATTGGAGTTTGATACTGGTCGTAGATATAGTCCAGTATCTCCTGCATCCTTTGGGTGATAAAGAGCTTCTTTCCCAGCTCCAGCTGGCGGGGAATCGTGAAGTCTTCCAGCAAGATTTCCAGCACTTCCAGGCTTAAAGCGCAAACCTTGATTTCCCGCAAATCATCTTCCGGTCTTGACCAGGAGTCGTAGATGGCCCCCAGCTTCTTTTGCAGGAGCTGGTAAGCAGCCTGCTGCATTTTTGAAAAAGTTCCTGGATCATTGATCGCAAATTCCAATTCGCTAATTTTCGGGAAAAGACCAGAGACGAAGTTGTAGGGATAGATCATGGACAGGGCCTGGCCATCTTGGTTAGTCTCAATGCTGTGAACGGACTGAGAGTTAACCACGATAATCCGGCCAGGAGAGGTCTGGTAGGTCTGGGCGTCAATCTGGAACTGGTCGATTGACCCGGCCACCGTGTAGCTTATTTCGATTCCTTGATGCCAGTGAGGCGGGATTTCGCTAGGCGTTTCACCATCTGGCAAGGGAAAAGTCATCAGCCAGATAGGCAGGTTGCCGGTTGGCTTGACCAGTTCGTGTTCCAGTTCAGCCATGCTGTTACTTCTTTAGATACTTTCTGAAGAAGTTAAGTTCATCCAGGTTGCATTGCTTGGCGATGTCGTCTCTTTGGTTGCAGTGGAAGACGTGGCCGCGCGGGTTGTCGTTGTCGCCATAAATGTGCAATTCATGCGGGATTTCCTTGGCCAAAAGGTAGCCGTCCAAGCGAACAGCAGAATCGTGCAAAAAGTCCTGGTTGGCGGTCATGATGAAAAGTGGCGGCAAGTTTTGGGTCAAGTACTTCTCCGTGTCCAGCATCTCTTCTTTGCCCTTGACTGCTTCCGGGGTAAAGTAGGCGCCAGGTGCTCCATTGGTAAAGCCCGGTGTGAGCATGAAATAGGCTCCGCAGTTAAGCGCAGCTGCTCTAATTGTCAATTTAGGCAATTCGTAGGCAAAAAGTTGGCGGAACTTATCGTTAGTCAAGATGGCCAGGTACTGCTCTTCCATCTGCCCGCCGGCTGAGTCGCCGACCAGGAAGACATTGTCAGTGTCCAGGTCGTATTCAGCTCCATGTTCAGCTACCCAGTGCATGACGCGGTTGACGTCATCCAGCTCGCTTGGGAACTGGACGTCTGGAGCCAGACGGTAGTTGAAGTTGACAAAGGCAAAGCCTTCCTTAGCCAGGCCCATTCCGTAGAACTGGTAGGTTTCTTTAGTCCCATAGACCCAGCCGCCGCCATGGATGCTGATGATGACTGGCACTTTGCCAGTCCGGTCTTTAGGCAGGTAGATGTCCAGCAGGTTCCACTTTGGGTCTGGCCCGTAGCTGATGTCATTGATTCTTTCTACCTCTGGAATTTCGGTTGGCAGGCCTTCGTCACGTTTGTCGTCGCCGGCCTTGAATTCACTGCGCAGCTTAATAACTGCTTCTGCTAATTCTTCTTTAGTCATGATATTCTCCTTTCATTTGTAAGCGTTTAACTAGATTATAGTCATTATCCCAGGAATTGGCTAGGGCAAAAAGTTGACCGCAAAGAGGCGGAAATTGATCTAAATAAAAATAGCAAGGTCAACAAGCGCCGGATTTCTGACAAGTTATGACATTGAAACCGCTTGCTCAGAAAGCTATCATAGTTAGCAAACAAGCAGGAGGTTTTGAAAATGTCTGAGAAGAAAAATGTTAAAGACAAGGCAATCTTTAAAGTTTCGCTCTTGTCCATATCTTTATATTTGATGATGGCTCCGCAGATTGCTTCGGCTCTGCCTTTGATGTACAAGGCTTTTCCAGGGGTAAGCAAGGCTGGAGTTGAGTCTTTAGCCACGGTGCCGAACTTTGGGATTATCTTGGGGTTAGTAGTCAGTCCGGTATTGATTCGGTTTATAGGAGAGAAGGCAACGATCATTTTTGGACTGCTTTTGACTCTCTTGGCTGGGACCTTCCCGATGTATGCAAGTCAATATGGGCCGATCTTGGTATCCCGCTTTTTGATCGGGCTAGGAATTGGTCTATTTAATTCCCTGGCCGTCAGCTTGATTCCACAGTTCTACAAGAGCGATGAAGAAGAAATGGCAACTATGATTGGCTATCAAAATGTGATGGGCAGCGTTGGCGCGGCAATTTCATCCTTCTTGATCAGCTACTTGGTTACGATCAGCTGGCATGCCGCTTTCGCGATCTACTTCCTGGTCATCCCGTCCTTGATTCTTTTTGCAATCTTCGTTCCTTTGCCAAAGAAGCAGGCAGATGTGGCAAGTAAGCAAAAGAAGTCTAAGCAGCGGATCAATGGCAAGGTTTGCTTGATTGCAGCCTTGATGTTCTTGATCTTCCTTTTCTATATGCCGATGTCCTACAAGCTGCCGACTTTGATCGTGGAAGAACATTTAGGCTCTTCCAGTACTCCGGCCCTGGTTGCCGGGATTTCAACCTTGATCTCGATTCCGATTGGGGCAAGTTTCGGCTTTTTCTTTAAAAAGCTGCATGACAAGATTTTCCCAGTTGGTTTCGCGATTGTTACCCTGGGCTTCTTGATTACGACTTTTGCCAGCAGCCTGGTCATGCTGTTTATCGGCGTGATCGTCTTGGGCTTTGGCTTCGGTTTGGGCGTGCCTTACATGTACAACTGGCTGGACTGGGCGGCGCCAGAAGGCAGTGTCAACCTGGCTACTACCATCGTTCTGGTCTTAGTTAACCTTGGCTGCTCGGTTTCGCCAACCGTGGTTGACTACTTAAGCGGCCTCATGGGCAGCAGCAGTTCCCGGACAGCCATGCTGGTCAGCACCATCTTCTTTGTCTTGATCACGGTCTACGCCTTTATCCACTATCTCAAGGTGCACAGAGTGGCTGTTAAAGCAGAATAAAATGAGTATTCTAAAAGAAAGCTGGCTTTGTCCAGCTTTTTTTGCTAAAAATTAAGTCCAGCTGAATCCTTTAACTTTGCTATAATGAAGTCACCTTTAAAAGTAAAAGCAGGAGGAAAAAGAAAAAATGGAAGCAGTCAAAGCAGAAGATTTGTATCAGGTTGTCAGCCTGGGCAACTTGCAGGCTAAGGGCAAAAGGGCAGTACTGGCCAGAAACCAGGCCAAGGCTGACGGGGAAGGCTACTGGAACTGGCTGGACGTCTTTGAAAATGGCGAGCTCAAGCGCTTGACGACTTTGGGGCAAGAGAAGAGCTATGCCTTAGTAGATAAGGCGGTCTACTACACTGTTCAAGAGGGCAAAGAAGGCAGCTTGCTTTATAAGCAAGAACTGGACCAGGCCAGTCCTGAAAAAGTAGCAACTTTCAAAGCAACCGGCTATCAGGTAATCAATTCAGTAGCAGGCCGCTACCTACTTTTAAGCAGAAGGGTAGACCTGGCTGAGAAAAAATCCAGCGACTACCAGGTTCTGGATGAACTGCCATACTATTTTAACGGCCAGGGCTACATTAACAAGCTCCGCGACCGCCTCTACGTCTGGGACCTGGAAGAAGAAAAGCTGACTGAACTTTTCAAAGCTGAGCCAGACTTTACGGTTATGGAGACCTTTGTAGTTGGTGAAAAAGTCTACGTGGTGGGGGTCAGCTACCAGACCCGGCGGCCCTTTGACGGGGCGGTCTATGAAGTTGACCCAAGAACAGGAGAAGCCAAGCTCCTTTTAGCAGCAGGCAAGGCGGAAGTTTCAGCAGTTTTTGCCTTGAAGGATCAAGTCTACTGCTTCGCCAACACCCATAAAAAGACCGGTTTAAATGAAAATCCGGAATTCTACCGCTTGACTGAGGATGGTCTGGAATTGGCAGCCCACTGGGACAATTCCGGACAGAGCGCTATCGCCGGGGACTGCGGGGTGATCGGCGGCAATGCTTTTGACGTCTATGGTGACAAGTTTTACTTCGTGACCACCATCGTTGACCACGATGAAATCTACGTTTTTGACGGACAGGAGGTTAAGCCGTTTTTTGCTACGGACGGCATCATCAAGGGCTTCCGCTTGACTGGAGAAGACGAATTTTTCCTGGAAGCCGCTTTTGCCAACGAACTTTTGGAATTCTATCAGGTGAAAAATGGCCAGGCAGAAAAATTGTCCAACTATAATGACCAACTTTTGGCTGGTAAATACGTAGCCAAGGTCAATGAAGTAGAATATGAATCAGCTGAAGACGGAAAGCAGCACGGTTGGGTGCTCTTGCCAAAAGACTACCAGGCGGGTAAAAAGTACCCGGCAATCCTGGATGTTCACGGCGGTCCCCGCGCTACTTACAGCAAGTCCTTCTTCCATGAGATGCAGGTTTGGGCAAGTAGCGGTTACTTTGTCTTCTTCTGCAACATCCATGGGTCAAACGGGCAGGGGAACCAGTACGGCGACCTGCGGGGCCGCTACGGGACGGTCGACTACGATGACTTGATGAAGTTTACCGACGCGGTTTTGGCCGCTTATCCAGACATCGACCAAAGCCGTTTAGGCATCACTGGTGGCTCTTATGGCGGCTTCATGACCAACTGGGTGATCGGGCACACGGACCGCTTCCAGGCGGCAGCTTCCCAGCGGTCTATCTCTAACTGGCTGAGTTTTGAGCACATGTCTGACATTGCCCCGGAATTTTGCGTTGACCAGGTTGGGGCAAGTGAAGACGATGATCCGGAAAAGGTATGGCTGCACTCACCTCTCAAGTACGTGAAAAAGGTGAAGACGCCGACTCTTTTCCTCAATTCAGATGAGGACTACCGTTGCCCGGTCGAAGAAGGGATGCAGATGTTTCATGCTCTGCTCTCTCACGGCGTGGAAAGCCGGATGGTGGTCTTCCACGGAGAGAACCACGAACTGTCCAGAAGCGGGCGGCCAAAGAACCGCTTAAGCCGGTTAAATGAAATCCAGAACTGGTTTGACGGGCACTTGAGATAATGAAAAACTCCCTGAAGCAATATGCGGTAAATGCATAACAGACCATCAAGAATAAGCATTGTACATATTATTTCCACCTTCCTATAATTAACATAGAATTGAAATTGAGGAGGAAAAAACATGTACGACAAGCTGATGACTTTAAGTAATGGAGTGCAGATTCCCCAGATGGCTCTGGGTACTTGGTTTATTGCTGATGACAAGGCTGCAGAAGCAGTCCGGGAAGCGGTAAAGATCGGCTACCGGCATTTTGACACGGCCCAGGCCTACGGCAATGAACGCGGGGTCGGCGAAGGGGTCCGGACGGCCGGGATTCCAAGAGAAGAAATTTTTGTTACCTCAAAGGTCGCCGCGGAAAACAAGTCCTATGAATCAGCCGCGGCTTCAATTGATGAGAGCCTGGAGAAGATGGGCTTGGACTATATCGACCTGATGATCATCCACAGCCCGCAGCCATGGAGAGAGGTCAACCAGTCAGACAACAGATACTTCGCGGAAAACCGGGAAGTCTGGCGGGCGCTGACCGATGCCTACAAGGCAGGGAAGGTCAAGGCGATCGGTGTTTCCAACTTCTTGAAAGAAGATATCGACAACATTTATGACTGGGCAGAAGTCAAGCCGATGGTCAACCAGATCCTTTGCCACGTATCAAACAGCCCGCTTGACTTGATCGATTACTGCCAGAAGAAGGATATCGTTGTTGAAGCATATTCCCCGATGGGTCACGGCGAAATCATGAAGCAGCCAGAACTGGTCGAAATGGCCAAGAAGTACGGGGTAACTGTTCCTCAGCTCTGCATCCGTTATGACATCCAGCTGGGGACGGTCGTTTTGCCGAAGACGGCAAATCCTGAACATATGAAGACCAACGCGGATGTGGACTTTGTGATCTCAGACGAGGATATGGAGACTTTGAAGAATGTCAAAGTGATCAAAGATTACGGAGACAGCGGCGTCTTCCCAGTCTACGGCGGAAAGATGTAGCAATAGTTTTTGAATATAATCTGCCCTGCAATGTCAGTCAACGTTTTTGCTGCTTGCAGGGCATTTTTATGCTTACTATTTGTCAGTGAGGAATCATCCAGGTAGAATAGAAATTGGCAAATAAACAAATTGGAGAGATGAAAAGAATGAAGACAAGAAGCAAGCATTTGGTAAAAATTATCCCGCTTATGTTGACCGGATTGCTTTTCCTGACGGGATGTCAAAGACAGCTGACTAAGACAGAAAAGAAGGCCCAGGCAAAGGAAACGGTGACCTTCTTCTTCCATGGCTACGGATCCAGCATCAACGCGGAAAAACATATGGCTGAAGCGGCCAGACGGGCGGGCAAGACCAATGAAGTTTTGGAAGCCACGGTCAACGAAAACGGGTCAGTCAAAATCAAGGGGAAGCTGGTTAAAAAGCCTAAGAATCCAGTCGTTTTAGTTGGCTTTGCCGACAACCGGAATCCCGACTACCATAAGGACGGCTGGTATGCCTATAAGGCAGTCAAGACGGCCCAGAAGCAGCTGGGCTTTTCCAAGATGAACCTGGTTGGCCACTCCATGGGCAACATGGCCATCAGCTACATGATCATGGATTATTCTGCTAAGAAGAATTTCCCAAAGATCAAGAAGCAGGTTGACATCGCCGGCCACTTCAACGGGATAATTGGCTTTGACAAAAATTCAAACTCAAGTCTGGATGCATCCGGCAAGCCGAAGAAGATGAATTCGACCTACCAAGAACTGACGCGGCTCCGGAAGGTCTATCCAAAGGGGATTGACGTCCTTAACATTTACGGTGATACTGGTAAGCAGTCAGACGGCAGGGTCTACAACAATTCTTCTAAGTCGCTCAAGTATCTTTTAGTCAAGGCTAAGAGTTACAAGGAATTGAAGATCACGGGCAAGGGTGGCCAGCACAGCCACCTGCATGAGAACAGCCAGGTGGACCAGGCCCTGCAGAAGTTTTTGTGGGAGTAGGAAGGAAAGAGGCAGAGCATGACAGCGGAACTCATAGAACTTGATGAAACATTTGCAAACGATTTTTGGCGGCTGAGAAAAGAGCTGTTTACGGAACTGGGGGAGGTCGCTGAAAAAGAAGATTTGTCCGCCCTGGAAGAAGCAACAAAGCAGTACTATCTGGCCCACATTGGGCGGGATTTAATCAGCTGGGGGATGCTGGAAGACGGAAAACTGGCGGCAACTGGTTCGCTTTGCCTTTTTAGCCGGATTCCCTACGCGGAGAACCTAACCGGACAGGAAGGCTATATCTTGAACATCTACACTTCACCTAAGTCCAGAAAGCAGGGCTACGCCAAGCAAATTGTCGATGAAATAATCGACTATGCCCGTAGAACCGGAATCAAACGCCTTTGGCTGAATGCCAGTGAAGACGGCGAGAGCGTATACGAAAAGAAGGGCTTCAGTAAAAAGAATAACGAGATGGAGCTGTTTTTGTAGAAAAATAAGGCCAGGCGCTATGGTAAGTGCCTGGCCTTTGTGCTATGCTTCCGGTCTATGTTAATCCTCTGAACGCTTCTTCCTGCTTACATTCAGTGTATTTTTTGTCCCAATCTGGATCACGGAATGGATTTAAACTCTCTGGAACAAAAACGATTATTCCATCTCTTCCCTGGTAGACGCTGTACTCTTCAGCATCAGCTACGATATTCTTCGGAATCGGGAGAACTTTCGAGTCGCCAACTTGTCTTATTTTTGCTCTGTTTTCTGTCATTTGGGGTCTCCTTTCAATTCCATTGCTTACACAAAGTATATACCGGAAAAGACAATCAAGCCAAAAGATTCCGAGCGGCAAAACATGTCCTTTAGGAAATATCTACCCAAAACCTTTCAAGCAAACTGCTTGGAAGGATTTTTTGTGGGAAAAACAAGATCCGTGTAGCAGGTTGGCCCGAAAAAGTCAAATTCAATAAGTAAGAAATAATGTGAATTGCTGCCAGAATCTAAATATTTCGCGAGAGACCGGGACTTTTCTTAAAGGCTAATTAAATAAGTTGGGTATTTTATTATACTTTCATACCGATATTGCAATCAGATTTGATGATTATTATAATATGCATTAGAAAGAATAGGATTATTACTTATAAGAGATGAGAGAGGACCGAACCATGAACATCAAAAAGATTGTTAAGTTGGCTATCCTGCCAGCATCACTGATTGCTTTATCACAGACCAGCCTGCCAAGCGTTATTGCCGACGCCTTGACTCCAGCTTCTACTGGCAGTACGGCAGCCGTAGCGCAAACCGCCAAAAGCGCTGACGTGGCCAGCATCGCTGCTCTTGCCGCAAAGGCAGAAGGCGGAAGCGGCGCGCTTGGTGAAGGCTGGGTAGTAGTTCCAGGCATCCCAGCTAAGCCAGGTATTCCAGCTAAGCCAGGCGTACCGGGCAAGCCAGGTATTCCAGGCAAACCAGGCATCCCAGGCTACGGGTCTCTTGCTTCAACTGCGGCAACTGCAGCCACAGCCGCAACCGCGGCGACTGCCGGCACTGCAGCAACGGCTGCAACGGCAGCTACTGCTCCTACGGCAGTCAAGGTCAAATAGCCCCCAGTCATTCAAAGGGGGTGGTGATTTATCAGTCAGACAATTTTTGAAATATCACTAACGGGCGTAATCATTTATGTCCTCTGGGTCTTCTTGCTTCTGGCCGCGGGGCAAAACGGCAAGTCAATTGAGCTTGATCCCTTATTGGCTAAGGGCTACCAGCTGGTCTTGCTGGTTCCGGCCATGAATGAAGAAGGCATCATCGAGCAGACCATGCGCCTGTTTTTAAGGGAAACGGCGAATTTACCCAATGTAAAAATGGTCATCATCGATGATGCGTCCAGTGACGACACGGCCTACTTGGTTAAAAGCTTTAGCAAGCAGGCTGGCGGGAAAATCCAGCTTCTGCAACGGCAGCTGCCCCAGGCCCAGACAGGCAAGGGCAATGCTCTTAACTTGGCCTACCAGCAAGTCGTTATGGACAATAGCGACCCGGACCATTTGATCTGCGGCGTTTTGGATGCGGATGCCTACATGGCAGAAGAAAGCTACCAGAAGGTCATCCAATATTTTGCCCAGGATGAAAAACTGGACCTGCTCCAGACCAGGGTAGGGATGCTGGAGACCAGAAATTGGCTGCAGATCATGCAGGACATTGAGTTCACGGTCATCAACGACTGGATTCAGAACACCAGAAACCGCTTGGGCAACGCGGCGGCATCAGGCAATGGCCAGTTTATCCGGGTATCCTCGGTGACGGCCCAGCGGCCATGGGGCAACGCCTTGCTGGAGGATTTTGAGTTCAGTACCCGCTTTTTGCTAGAGGGGAAGAAGACTTTATATGCCGGGGATGCGGTGGTTTATCAAGAAGCCATCGACAAGCCCCGCCCCTTTATCAAGCAGCGGGCCAGATGGACGCAAGGAGGGCTTGACTGCCTCTTTGGCTACTGGCCGAGAGTTTTAAAGAGTCACCGGATCAACCTGCCAGCTAAAGCTGAGATGTCATTTTACATGCTGATACCTTTTGTCACCTTGGTTACAGGGATTGCCAGCTTGATCGTTTTTGCCTTTACCTTGAGCAATTTCGATGACTACTGGAGGCTCTTAGCGATGATCGTGGCAGTCAACATGATTTTCAACATGTATATCATTGTCCAGTACCAGCGGGCCAGCCAGACAAAGCAATATGGGCTTTTGATCTGGACCGTGTTAACTTTTGCTTTTTATAATTACTTGCTTTACCCGGCGATCGTGATCGCTTTTTATAAAAAAATCAGCGGACGGACCAACTGGGTTAAGACAACACATGGAATTAAGAGAAAAATCGGGAGGAAAGTCTCATGAAAAAATGGAAGTCAACTTTAATGGTGGCAAGCGCCACTTTAGGGATGTTCTTTGCCTTTGGCAACAGCAGCGTTAAGGCTGATGACGTAAACGACACGGCTAACACGACTGCCGTGCAAACGCAAACTGTTCAGACCGCGCAAACCACGCAAACTACTCAAACTGCTACCGAACAGACAACTGGCAGCAGTTCAGAAACTGCTGTTACGGCAAGTCAAGCAACTGAAGCAACGACTGCCAGCGAAGCAACCACTGCAAATCAAGCAACTGAAGCAACGACCGCAGATACGGCAAGCAAGGCTGAAAACGCGGCAACTTCAGAAAAGTTAGCAACTGACTTAGTGGACACGGCTGCAATTGCCGGCACTGCCGAAACTGCAGCAACCGCTCCAACTGCAGGCACTGCTGAAACTGCGGCTACTGCACCGACTGCTGGTACTGCTGGCACTGCAGCTACTGCTCCAACTGCTGGTACTGCCGGAACTGCTGGCACCGCTGGTACCGCAGGTACTGCCGGTACTGCAGGTACTGCTGGTACCGTTGGTACTGCCGGAACCGCTGGCACTGCCGGTACTGCTGGTACCGCTGGTACTGCCGGTACTGCCGAAACTGCGCCAACCGCTCCAACCGCTCCAACAGCTCCGACTGCCCCGACCGCTCCAACTGCTCCAACTGCACCTACAGCACCGACTGCTCCAACTGCTCCAACAGCACCTACAGCACCGACTGCACCTACGGCCCCAACCGCTCCAACAGCACCAACTGCTCCAACTGCCCCGACTGAACCAACTAAGCCAACTACTCCAACTTGCCAACGCTACGTTGTCGTTGTAATTGTCCGGGTTCACTACTACAGTTACCGCAGCTACAGCTGTCGTCCATTCTTTGCAATGAACCATTGCTTCCGCAGCTGCGCTTGGATGCCATTCTTTTTCTAAGCCGGCAGCTCTGACTTAAATACATTTTGTCTCCAATACAAATCAACTCTCTCTATTTGCTTAGAGAGAGTTTTTGCTGGCTTGGAAGCTGGTAAGATTTGTCGGGATATGAAAGGAAAAAATAGGGGATAGAGAAAACGATGTCGAGCTGGGTTATAATTAAGGCAGTACGTTTTGGAGAAGTGAATAAGGAGGATGCGGCATGAAAGAGGACTTTTTTCCATTCGGAGATCGGGAGATTTCTTGGCTTAAAAGCAGAGACCCACAGCTTGGGACATTTATTTCACGAATGGAAAAGCCGAAAATGATGTGACCCCCAAAATTGGGACAATTTAGTATTACGCCGTTAAGGTTGTTAAAACATGATTCCGATATTCAATCGGGGTCATGTTTTTTCGTCCTGTCTTGATTCTTACGTTGTTGTAGTAATCGATGTATTTGTGAATAGCTTGTTCAAGCTCATTTAAGTCCTTGTATTTATGTTCTTGGCCGTAGAACATCTCCCGCTTAAGAATGCCGAAGAAGCCCTCCATTAAGCCGTCATCAAGAGAATTACCCAACCTGGACATACTCTGATCGATCCCTCTGTTAGCCAGAGCGGCTTGATATGCTTGGTGCTGATATTGCCAGCCACGGTCTGAGTGGAAAATAAGCCCGTTAAGAGCCGGGTGCTTCTCAAATGCGTCATCTAGCATAGTCATCACTTGCTTAAGGTCTGGGTGCCTAGAAATGTTGTAGGAGATGATTTCTTGGGTACAACCATCGATAATTGGAGAAAGGTAGAGCTTTTGATCTTTAAGATGGAATTCAGTCACGTCGGTAAACCAATGTCTGTCTGGAATAATTGCGTAAAAATTGCGCTTGATTAAGTCTGGCTTGATCTTGCCTTGAACGCCGTAATAGCTGCTGTATTTACGTTTCTTGCGGATTGCGATGGCGAATAAGCCCATCTTTTGCATGAGCCTCTGCACCTTCTTATGGTTGATTTCATAGCCTTCCCGGCGAAGCTGTCCGTAGATTCGCCGGTACCCATAGCGTCGGCTGTGTTCAAGAAAGATCTCTTTGATTCTATCCATCAGCTTCTGGTTACCAGAATCCTTATCAGGCTTATGGATTTGGTAGTAGTAGTTACTTCTTGAGATATGAGGCAATCCAGGGTTGGCATTGATAACGTCGATAATGTACTTAACGCTAAGCCGCAATTCTTGCCTTAATTCAGTGATTGCACGAGCTAATTTTTCTTTTCTTGGCTCTTCCGTTCTTGAATTAAGGCCTCCAATTTTTTTATGTATGCAAGCTCGACTGTAAGCCTCTTTACCTGCTCTTCCAGCTCTTTGATCCGTTGTTTGTCCTTGCTTTTGGGCATTCTTGGGTGGTCTACCTTTCTTCTTGGTAATGACAGTATACCCGTTTTCTTTGAAAGAGCGAAGCCAATTTGCAAGAATTCCTGTATTTGTAAGCCCTAAGTCTAAGGAAACCTGCCTAAGAGCTTCACCACCTAGCAGAACTCTATCAATGGCAGCAAGCTTGAAATCAGCAGTATATTTCTGTTGTGGGCGATCCAAAATGTCTTCGCCATGCTTTTGGATCAAGTCTACCAAATATTGGATTCCTCCGCGCTCCATCCCATATTTTCGGCTGAGGTAGGTGCCTCTTCTATGATCGTCTACCCATTCGTGGTAAATAGCGAGTTTGATTTCTTTAGTGTATTTAGTCATGAAAATAACCCCCGAAATTAGTGTCCTAATTTCGGGGGTCATATCAAAAGAAAGCTGCTTCCGGATCTTTTTTCCGGACTTATTTTTTACATCATTTCACAGCAGATCTCGGCAAAAGCGGCAGAAACGGAGTGGGCGCGATATCAAGAACTGTTTTCACCTATCGTGCCGGAAAACATCTGCCGCTTCTCTCCGGAGGAATTGCAGAAGAGCGGCACAACGCTTCGAAGAGCTGGGTACATAAGGCATGCTGCGGAAATGCTCTCAGGTGGAACAGTGGATCTGATGGCTTTAACCAGGTTGGATGATGCAGCTTTTATCAAAGAGATCACGAAGTTTCCGGGCATCGGGGAATGGACAGCACAGATGCTTTTGATCCACGTCTTGGAAAGGCCGGATGTCATCAGCTTCAAAGACCTGGCCGTCCTTAGGGGGATGCGCATGGTTTATCAGATGCCTGAGATTAGCAGGGAGTTTTTTGAACAGAAAAAAGAATTATATTCTCCATATTCGACGACAGCGAGCATCTATTTCTGGGCAATTTCTACAGGAAAAGTGTCACAGAAAAATGCTACGGACAGATGAATCATAGAATAGTTAGACGTGTTAGAATAATTTGAATAGTTGCCATTACACGACCTCTGTATTTTGCAGGAGTCGTGTAATTTAGTTTATTGGGAGAACATTTTAACCCATGAATAAACTTGTGATGGGCTGATATTGAACCTAGGAGCTACCAGATTTCTTCCTTCATCGGATTTTAGATAGTACCTTACAAAATCCAGCTTAAAGTCTACAGAGTATTCCTTGCTAGCCCGCTTAACGTTTAGACTTTCCAAGCCATTTAGCTCCGCAGTTTTTACCTATGTATGAATTATCGATGGGTTGATATATTTTTGACTAATTCCTTATACGAGCTTCCGCCGTTTAGACGATCAGAAGAAATTCGTACTTTTAGTTAAGATGAATATTTGGTCTTAAAAATACCCCACAATTGTTAGATGTCTGTGTCTAACAATTGTAGGGTATTTCACATCTAGAGAGAGTTTTTATCGCTGGATTTCTTTTTTACCAGCGCTGTTTTTCCACGTTGATGGCATATTTAAGGGCCTTGATTAGATTTTGAAGTTGCTTGTTAGCACTATTTTCTCGGAGATAGCCGACGCTGTACGTGATCCGCAAGGGATAATCCAGCTTGACATAATTGAGGGTCTTGCTGTCGGGATTAAAAAGGATGCTAGGCACGATGCCAACGGCCACGTTCGCTCCAGCGTATATTGATAAAATTGCCGTGTCATAGCTGTCGGTGACATTTAAATATGGGTATTCTTCGTTGATCTTATATTTCAGTTCATTGATCGAGGGGATCAAGTCATTTCCATTCCAGAGTAGGATCCGCTGACCGGAGAGTTCCTTTAGAGACAGGCGTTCTTGACCGGCCAGGGGATTTTGCTTGGAAACAGCCACGGAGAAGCCTCCACTCAATAAAGGTGAGCTGGCCAGTTCCTTGTCTTTGACAAACAGATCACCTTGAAAAAGCAGTAAGTCTATGGTTTTGTTCCTCAAGCTTTCAAGAAGGTTTACCTCGCCGTTGGGATCAAGGAAGATCAAGTTGATTCGGTAATGGTACTTTTCATTGACTAGGGCAATGAATCTGGGCAAAAAGCTGTCTTCAAAGGGGATGTCAGTAAATCCGATGTTGAAGGCTGGCTGCTCGCTGAGATCATTATTTTGAATACTGACAACCGTCTCTTCAATAATTGCATCTACTAGGGACAGCTTATTCCATAAGAACTGCCCGTTAACGGTCAATTCAAGTTTATGGTGGGCAAAATTTACCAGCTTGGTATCCATTTCACTTTCCAGCTTCTTAATATTCTTAGAAACGGCTGGCTGGGACATAAAGAGCTCTTCAGCCGTCTTACTATAATTTAAAGTTCGCCCCAAGGACAAAAAACATTTGATTTGTGTGCTATTCATTGTCGAGTATTCCATTCAGTTATAGTGATATTCTAACCGGTTTGCGCAAACTGGCGCAAACTCCAGTATCATTCTAAATGTAAACGGATTAAAAAGAAATAGGAGCAAAGTAAATGAATGCGGGAAAAGCAAATAAACGCCCCTGGATAGTCATGGGGGCGATCGGACTGATTTCAGCTGCCTGTTTAGGATCAAGCATGGTGTTGATGGGATCTTTTCTGCCATCGCTAGCTACGGCAATGCACGCGTCGGTAGCAACGATCTCATACTACTACACAATTCTGGTTTTGGTTATGGCGGTGATGATGAAGGTAGTGCCGAGGGTTTTGGCCAGCGTGAATAACAGTCTGGTTTATCTTGCTGCCACGGTTTTAATTACGGTCAGCCTCTTATTGATTGGCCACATAAGCCAGCTGTGGATGTTCCTGGCTTTGGCGGTCGTGATCGGAATCTGTATTTCCTTTATGAACTTCGTGCCAGTCGGAATTTTGATTGACAACTGGTTCAATGAAAAAGTCGGTTTGGCGACTGGCTTGTGCTGGGCGATCACCTCAGTCTTCCAGGGAATCATGAGCCCGCTTCTATCGACTTGGATTGGTGATATGGGCTGGAAGAATGCCTTGAACCTGTTGGCAGTCATTGTCGGGGTCTTGAGCATTCCATGTGCCTTTTTGATCAAGTTCACGCCGGAACAAGCCGGGACTAAGGCGTATGGGAAAAAGGCGGTAGTTCAGGAACATGATGTAAAAGAAGTTTCAAGCAGCGCAATTTTGCACAGTTCAGCCTTTTGGATCGTGACCTTGTTGATGTGCGTGTTGCAATTCCCGTCGGTAGCCAACCAGATGTTTCCGACTTATGCCGGGGCTGTCGGCTTCCCGGCAACGGTTGGCAGCTTCATGGTAACCGCTGCTATGGTCTTTGACATCTTCCTCAATCCCTTGGTTGGGATGACGGATGACAAGTTTGGTGCGGAAAAAGCCAGCATCGGCTGGATGATTGTCGGCCTTTTGTCTTTGATCTTGCTGGTGTTGGCAACGAACGCCCACTCAGCAGGCTTGGCCATCTTTGCAGCCGGGGTTAATGACATCATCTATGTTTTCCTGGGTACAGGGATTACAGCTCTGTCGCAGACTGTGTTTGGACCAAGGGCCTTTGCCAAAGGTTTCTCCATGGTTGGGACGGTTTCCTTTATTATTGGGGCTTTCGCGATGCCGGTAAACAACATGATCGCGGAAAAGTTTGGCGGCTTCAACGCTGTTTTCATCTTCTTTGGGATCTTAACGATTGTAGCAATGCTTTTGATTGCCATCAGCGGCAAGAAGCATTTTGAAAAAAGTTAAAAAATAGATAAGCAGGTATATAAAAATGGAAAAAGTATATGACGTATTGGTGGTTGGGGCCAGCAATGCTGGTGGTTTCGCGGCGGCAGCAGCTGCTGAAAGAGGCGCGAGCGTTTTGATAATTGATAAGGCAGGCAGCACGGCTTACCTGTACCGGGAGACGATTGCCTCACTGAGCAGCAAAGTTCAGCAGGAGGCTGGGATCAAGATTGACCGTAATGAATTGATAAACTTTTTGATGGAATTTGCCCAAGACAATGCAGACCAGCAATTGCTAAACACTTGGGCAGACAAGAGCAGTGAAACGGTTGACTGGCTGGATGAAGAAATCTTGCGGCCACATGGTGCCTACTTGCTGGCAGAAGCTGATGCCCACTATGAAACGCCAATGAACAAGGCCTTTCCAACAGGCAATGAGGTAACCCGACCTGATGGAGAATACTGGCAAATGGGCTATGGGCAATGGGTTTTGGACAAGGCAGAAGAAAATGGGGCGGAAATCCGCTGGCAGACTAAGCTGCAGCACTTGCTTATGGAAAATGGCAAGGTTATTGGCGCAGTTGTTGAGGATGTCAAGCAAAAGCAAAGCTACATGATTTTTGCCAAAAATGTCATCATTTGTACGGGGGGTTATGGGTCAAACAAGGCCTTGATGGAAAAGTGGAATCCATTGGGCCTAAAGACTAACATGTACACGGACAGTCAAAGAGACGACGGTTCAGGGATTGTGGCAGCCATGGAAGTTGGGGCAGCCAAGGATGAAAGCCCAGCATCGATTGTCTTCAACCGGGCTGCTGTACCGGTCGGGACCAATGCCAAGGACTTCTATGAAGTCGATCTGACCCCGCCAAACGACCCAGGCTACTTGTGGTTGGGCAGCTACCCATTCTTGCGGGTCAACTTACGGGGTGAGCGTTTCTACAATGAAAGCGCGCCGTACCAGTTTGCCATGAACGCGGCTTCTCGGCAGCCAGGCTACATGCAGGCAATGATCTGGAATGAAGAGACCATGGATGACGAGCATTTGAAGTCAGTTCATACGCTTGGATGTTCCCGCTTGGGCTTCCCAGGCATCTATACAGCTGAAGAAGCCCGCCAAGAAGTAGAGGACCGGCTGGCAGAAGGCCTGGTCAAGAAGGCTGACACGGTTGAAGAGCTGGCAGAGAAATTGAACTTGCCAGTTGAAACCTTGAAAAAGACGGTCGCACGCTACAATGACCTTTGCCACCAAGGCAAAGACGAAGACTTCGGCAAGGAAAGCTACCGGATGCTGTCGCTTGATCAAGGTCCATACTACGGCGCGATGCTTGGCGGCCGTTTGCTAGCAACCCTTGACGGCTTGCGGGTCAACACCAAGATGCAGGTTCTGCGTGAAGACGGGGAAGTTATTCCTGGCTTGTACGCGGCCGGCAACTGCTCAGGCGGTTTCTTCTTTGGGGCATACCCAGACCATGTCCCGGGCTTGACGGTCAGTCACGCGCAGACTTTTGGTCGCTTGGCTGGACAGATCGCGGCTGGTGAGGAGCGGCAAGTTGTGAAAAAGGCTACTCCGGTGAAGGCAGATGTAAGCAGTTCCGCCAGTCATAGCAGCGTTGAACACTTTTAAGGCTTTTACAAATTTCTGATGATGAATCCCTCTAAGTTTGACTTAGGGGGATTTTTTGCTTTGAATAAAAACGAGAAAAAAGATTGAGTGGGGTTACCAGTCTTATGATAATTGCTTTGAGAGTGTGTTTTGGTGGTGATTAAAGGAAACGAAGGAAGTCGCAAAATGCTATCATATAAGTATCTACATGGAACGTGAGGAAGGAAAAAATGAAGGGTACTGCGATACCAATTTATGAGATGTTTGACGGCTCAAAGACCAAGTTGCAAATTCCGGTGTATCAACGAAATTATGATTGGAAGGTTCCAAACTGCCAGCAGTTGTTTGATGACTTAGTTAATATGGTTAAAGAGCACAGGGATACCCACTTCTTTGGCAGTATAGTCGAAATTGGAGGGGATTATAGCAGTAGACTTCAGATTATCGATGGTCAACAGCGTTTAACTACTGTGTATCTTCTTATCTTGGCTATGGTTAAGCTTTTAGAAGGTGACCAAATTGAAGCGAAAGATCCTGACTTGGTTGCTGAAGAAATCGAAGAAGACTATTTGATATGTCGGCATGTGAAAGACAAAGAGAATATGGACCATTATAAATTGCAGCCGGTCAAGCATGATGCAAAAGCCTTGATAAAACTATTCGGACCGGAATCAGACTATGTAAAAGAGTCTAATCAGACGACCAACTTCAAATTCTTCCAAGATGAGATATTAAAACAAAGAATCACGGTTGATGAGCTTTGGGATGCAATTCAGCGGCTTATTGTAATTGATATTTCACTCAGACAAGGGGAAGATGATGCCCAGCTGATTTTTGAAAGCTTGAACTCCACCGGTGTTGATTTGACCGAAGCCGATAAAATTAGAAACTTTGTCTTGATGAATCTTCCAGCCGACCAGCAGGAAGAATTCTATAACAAGTATTGGCATCCGATCGAACTTGATACGGAAGAAGGCAACGAGTATCACGTTTCAGAGTTTATCCGTAACTACTTAACCTTCAAGCTCAAAAAGGTACCTGCAATGGGCAAGGTCTATCTGGTCTTTAAGCGTTTCATTGAGCAGAAAAAGATGACCACGGAAGCTGTTTTGCAGGATTTGCTCAAGTATGCGGGTTACGAGAAACAGATCAGAAAGTCGCAAAGTCCAAGTGAGAAGGTAAACGTGTTGCTTAAGCGTTTGGCTGTCTTGGAAGTGAGTGTTACCAGACCGTTTATTCTGCCGCTTTTTGACTACTGGCAAGAAGGTAAAGTCAACGCTGATGAAGTTGCCGCTGTTTTGGGGAGTATTGAATCGTACATTTTCAGACGACTAATTTGCGGGATGCAGAACAATTCATTGAACAAGCTATTTGCGACCCTGTTCAGCGACTCCCTTAAGTACGTTGACCAGTCAGACAACTATGTTGACATCATCAATTACTTGCTTCTGTCTAAAGCAGAAGTCTCACACTTCCCGACAGATGATGAATTTGCGGAGAGCATTGAGACTAGGGATGCCTACAACATGCGGCAGCAGACCAAGTATTACATCTTTGATCGCTTAGAGAACCAAGATTCACTTGAAAGAGTCAATGTCATTAGCGGGATGCAGAACAATCGATTTACGATTGAGCATATTATGCCGCAAACGTTGTCCAGTGCGTGGAAGAAAGAGCTTGGGGATGATTATCAAGCGATTTATGACCGTTGGGACAACCGTCTCGCCAACTTGACTTTGACGGCCTATAATTCGAGCTACAGCAACAAGAGTTTTTACGAGAAAAAGACGGCAGAGAACGGGTTTGATCATAGTGGGTTTAGACTGAACGATTTTGTTAAGGGATGCGACCAGTGGACTGAAAAGGAATTGATAGAACGCAGTGAACTGTTGAAGCAGACAGCTTTGAAGCTCTGGCCAATGCCAAGCAGTAATTTTCAGCCGAAGGTTGTCGAAAATGAAGTTTATGGACTTGATGACGATAACAACTACGCTAACGTGAAGATCGCGTCCTACAGTCTGATGAACACACCTTACAAGCTGCCTAAGCGTACTTGGAAAGAGATGTATATCGGAGTTGTGCGGGCACTCTATGAGCTTGATCCTGCCCCTATGCGCCAACTAATTGCAGGCGATCGAACTAAACTTGAAAAAGTACTGATTGACCACCCAGAAAACGGCTTTAGCCAAGTCGCTGACGGTGTTTACCTGTACACGAGCACTGATAACTGGAACAAAATCCACAAGTTAAGAGACTTGTTTGACTTCTATGGCATTGACCAGAGCGAGTTGCAGATTGAGGTTGTGTCTGGGAAGAAGGAATAAGGTCGAAAGAGCTTCTATACTTGTTATGGAGTGTCGTTATCGTATACGGTATTTCAGCTGTAGGCCTTTATTCTTTGTGTTTTTTCTAATAAAATAGAAGGTATTATAATACCATTTTTAGTACCTCATAAGACTGAATACTTCATAACGATGAATAGATTATCCAAAAAATGGGGCCAATTTGGCTCCATTTTTATTCTATGGATGTGATTGGTTAAAAATGAACTCAACTCAACTCAACTCAACTCAACTCAACTCAACTCAACTCAACTCAACTCAACTCAACTCAACTCAACTCAACTCAACTCAACTCAACTCAACTCAACTCAACTCAACTCAACTCAACTCAACTCAACTCAACGGAGATTATTTAAGTCTTCGTCTATTTGTCAAGCAATTTACACTGGATTCATCTGCCCTTTTGGGGATAGGTGGATCCTTTTTGTTTGCAATACGAGAGCGGATGGTTTGTCATCCGCTTTTTGGCATGCAGAAATGGGGGTGTAAGTCGTGGGAGTAGAAACCTTTAATAACACAACTGAGGTAGTGAGAGACGACTTGAAGAAGCAGATTAAAACTAACAGCAAAGTTTCTGTTGCTGCAGCCTGCTTCTCGATTTATGCCTACCAAGCCTTAAAAGATGAATTGGAAAAATGCTCTGAGTTTCGCTTCATTTTTACTTCACCAACGTTCGTACCTGATCAAATGCCAAAAGAGCGTCGTGAGTTCTACATTCCGCGGATTACTCGAGAAAAGAGTTTGTATGGTACTGAGTTTGAAGTTCGCTTAAGAAATGAACTTAAACAGAAGGCAATTGCCAAAGAGTGTGCCAACTGGATTCGGCACAAAGCTCGTTTTCTAACCAATACGACAGATGAGAGTATAAACCAATTTTTAACGGTAGAAAATTCCGAGAATACCTACACTTACATGCCGTTTAATGAATTCACGACTGTTGGATTGGGATGTGAGCGTGGCAACACTATGACCAACATAACTACGAGGCTCGATAATCCAGCTAGTCATGCCTTCTTAAATACGTTTGAATCAATTTGGCAGGACAAAGAAAAAATGGTAGATGTAACTGACGAAATTATCGATAAAATCTCGTCAGTCTATCAAGAGAACTCTCCAGAGCTGATTTACTTTATGACTCTCTACAACGTCTTTAGTGAGTTTCTGGCAGACGTGTCTGAAGATGTGCTGCCAAACGAAGCAACTGGGTTCAAAAACAGCGTAATCTGGAACAAACTCTATAACTTCCAAAAAGATGCAGCTCTAGGGATCATCAACAAACTGGAGCAATACAATGGCTGCATTTTGGCCGACAGTGTCGGTTTGGGTAAAACATTCACTGCACTAGCAGTAATCAAGTACTACGAAGGGCGCAATAAGAGCGTATTAGTCTTGTGCCCGAAGAAGCTGTCAGAAAACTGGATGACCTACAAGGGAAATCTGGTTAATAACCCGCTCTATAAAGATCGTTTCCGATACGATGTCCTTTATCACACTGACCTCTCAAGAGATCATGGTAAAACAGCGACAGGTTTACCAATTGAACAAATCAATTGGGGAAACTACGACCTAGTAGTAATTGATGAAAGTCACAATTTCCGAAATGGTAACGGGACCAACACACATGGCGGCGAGAAAGAAAACCGGTATATGCGTCTGATGAATCGAATTATTAGAGCCGGGGTTAACACCAAAGTTTTGATGTTATCAGCGACTCCCGTAAACAATCGCTTCAATGATCTTAGAAATCAACTTGCCTTGGCTTATGAAGGCGTACCAGATGAGATTAACGAGAAGCTCAATACCGAATCGGACATCGACACGATCTTTCGTAGAGCTCAGACTGTCTACAATGCTTGGTGCAAGCGGCCTGAAGAGGAGCGGACTACAAAGAACTTATTGAGAGAACTGGATTTTGACTTCTTTGAAGTTTTAGATGCTGTCACGATCGCGCGGTCTCGGCATCACATCCAAAATTACTATGACACTACTGAAATTGGCACATTTCCTAAACGATTAAAGCCAATCAGCCTTTACCCTAAGTTAACTGATAAGCCTGGAGCAATTAATTACAAAGACGTGTATGAGTGTTTAAACCAGCTAAATCTGGCTATCTACACACCAACGAAATATATTTTGCCAAGCCGGCTGTCAAAGTACGTTTCTGAAAGAGAAACTGAGAAATTCAGAGTTGGTCGTGAATCTGGGATTCAACGTTTGATGAGTATTAACCTTCTGAAAAGAATGGAAAGCTCAGTCCACTCATTCTTGCTTACCGTGCAAAAGATATATGCATACATGTGTGACACTTCAGATGCAATTGATCGTTTCCAAAAAGACGGCAAAGGAAAGCTTAATGAATTAACTGACTTATCAAACGCGGCCACTGACTTTGATGAAGATGATCAAAATACTGATATCTTCACAGTAGGTAAAAAGGTTCAGATTGATTTGCGGGACATGGATTTTGTTTCTTGGCAGCGTGAAATCAAAGCTGATATAGATGTATTGGACACCTTAATTCATATGACCGAAGACATCTCTCCAGAATATGATTTTAAGCTCAACCAATTATTTGAAGTTATCCGTAATAAAGAAGAGCACCCTATCAATCCAGGAAATAAGAAAATTCTGATCTTCACTGCCTTCGCAAACACTGCTGAATATTTGTATGAGAACATTGCTCCTCGTGCTAAGGAAATTGGGTTGAATACTGCTCTGGTGACTGGGAGCATCGAAGGAAAGACAACTATTCCGAATTTTAGAGCAGAGATGAACCATATCTTGACCTGCTTTTCACCGATGTCTAAGGACAGGAATGTTGTCTACCCGGAAGATACTGACAAGAATATTGACATCTTAATCGCGACCGACTGTATTTCTGAAGGCCAGAATTTGCAGGACTGTGATTTCTGCATCAACTATGACATTCACTGGAACCCTGTGCGGATTATCCAGCGTTTCGGCCGAATTGACCGAATTGGCAGCAAGAACAAGGTTATTCAGTTGGTCAACTTCTGGCCTGATCTGACACTTGACGAATACATCAATCTTAAAGATCGTGTTGAGACCAGAATGAAGATCTCCGTAATGACCTCAACAGGGGATGACGACCTAATCAACCCAGAAGAGAAGGGAGATCTGAATTACAGAAAAGCCCAGTTGAAGCGTTTGCAAGAAGAAGTAGTCGATCTGGAGGACATGAACGAAGGTATCTCAATTACGGATCTAGGGCTAAACGACTTCCGGATGGACTTACTTGCTTACATGAAAGAACACAAGGATCTAGACCGTTTGCCTCTTGGTATTCATGCCGTTGTTCATGGTGATAAGCCTGGGGTGATCTTTGTACTAAAGAATGTGAACAAGAAAATAAATATCAAAGACAGGAACCGCCTTCATCCGTTCTACATGGTCTACGTAGATATGGATGGAGAGATTTTGGTTAACCATTTACAGCCGAAAGATATCCTTGACCAGATGCGGCATCTGGCAAAAGGAAGAAATGAACCAGATAAAGAGCTGTGCAAGGAATTCAACCGAGCAACAAAAGATGGTCGTCAAATGCAAGAGGTCTCAAAGCTCTTAGAAGATGCGATTGGATCGATCATCGAGGCAAAAAATGAAGAGGACATTGAGAGTTTCTTCTCTGCAGGTACCACTACTTTTCAATCTGGTGGTTTCTCTGGCTTGGATGACTTTGAATTGATTGACTTCTTGGTGGTGATATAAATGATTGATTTCCCAGAAAGCACAAAGACTAACCGACGGATCCCTAAGGAAGCATTTTACAAACACTTATCACTGAGTACAGCTCTGAAAAGCAAGTTTGTGTCAGACATCAGCCGTATTGTGGCTGAAAATAGCTTGACTAAAGAAAATCTGAACTTAGTTAAGGACTCGGAAATAAAAGAAATTCTACTGCTGTCTATTGAGCTTAAGAAGCAGGACTACGACCAAAGGATTATTGAAGCAATAGCAAAAGCCAACCCGCATAAACTTGTCTTTCTGATGAGCTATGAAGATCAGAGGCAACTAGCTGTTTACTATCAGAAGCTCTATTTGACTGAGTGGATGCCGGAAGGAAAGATCGAGCTCCACCTTTCTGGCGATAATCTGGAGGATATCTGGAGTAGTTTAGTCCGACAGATAGCAATTGGACCAGATGCTCAGAGCAATTCAAATATGAGTCTTGATGATCAGCTGAACAGACTTGCCGAAATAAAGCAGTTGCAAACACAAATTAAGAAATTAGAGAAAGCTGCCTGGGGAGAGACCCAGCCAAAGAAGAAATTTGCTCTTTATCAAGATTTGAAAAAGTATAAGGAGCAGTTGGAGGTATTAGAACGTGGATAAGCTGAAGATGCATACGCCAGATATAGCGGAGCAAAACTATAAAAAGTTAGCTGCACTATTTCCAGATGCAATAACTGAAACAAGGGATGAGGATGGCAATATTATTCGTGCAATTGATAAGGATGTATTGATGCAAGAAATCAATACTAAGGTTATCGATGATGGCCAGGAACGATACCAATTTACGTGGCCAGATAAACGTAAGTCTATGGTTATGGCGAATGCTCCAATTTCCAAAACTTTACGTTTAGAAAAAGAAAAGTCAGTTGGTCGAGATGGTACACCTGGAGGAGTTGATTCTGAAAACATCTATATTGAAGGGGACAATTTAGATGCTCTAAAGCTATTACAAGAAACATATCTCGGTAAGGTAAAGATGATCTATATTGACCCTCCTTACAATACTGGGAATGACTTCATTTATGAAGATGACTTTGCCCAGAGTGCTGATGAATACGCTGATAATAGTGGTCAAACTGATGAAGAAGGAAACCGTCTTGTTCAAAATAGTGAAAGTAACGGGCGATTCCATACTGACTGGCTGAATATGATTTATCCGAGACTTAGAATCGCCAAGGATCTGTTAGCTCCAGATGGTTTGATCTTTATATCTATTGATGATAATGAATTCGGTAATCTAAAGAAAATATGTGATGAAATATTTGGAACACAAAGCTTTTTAGCCACTTTTGTTTGGAAGAGACGATCATCATCTCAACTGGATAAAAGTAAGTGCTCAACAGATCATGAATATGTGCTAGCTTATAAAGGGGAAAAATTCACCGCATTACGTGGAATCGATAAAGATTATAAAGGATATTCAAATCCAGACAGTGATCCTAGAGGCCCATGGACACCAGGAGATCTGACTGTAGGGATGACAGCGGATATGCGTCCCAATCAATATTATGATCTGGTTGATCCAAAGACTGGAAAGGTTTATAAGCCAAATTACAATCGTGTCTGGTCTTATATCCCGGAATCAATGAACCAATTGATAAAAGAAAATAGAATCGTTTTTCCTGAGGATACTTCCAAGCGGCCTATGAGAAAACGATTTGCATCTGAATTAAATTCAGCCACAAATCCACAATCAACATGGTTAAGTGATGTTGGAATGAATATTGAAGGTACGAAACAAATGTATGACCTTTTTGGAAAATCTTTTTTTCCGTATACAAAACCTATGTCGCTCATAAAGTCTCTCATTCTACAAGCAACTGAAACAGATTCAATCATTGTAGATTTCTTTTCTGGATCAGCAACTACTGCGCAAGCTGCTATGCAATTAAATGCTGAGGATGGCGGAAAGCGTAAGTATATTTTAGTACAATTGCAAGAAGAAACAGATCAGAAGAGTGAAGCTTATAAATCCGGTTTTAAAAATATTTGTGATGTAGGTGAAGAACGCATCCGTCGTGCTGGCAAAAAAATCAAGGAAGAAACAGACGCTGATATCGACTATGGTTTCAGATGTTTTAAAGTCGACTCATCAAACATGAAGGATGTCTACTATGCTCCAGCAGATGTTGAACAACTTAGGCTGGATGGCTTTGAAGACAACATTAAGGAAGATAGAACGCCAGAAGACTTATTGATTCAAGTTATGTTAGATTTGGGTATCCTGCTTTCATCAGATATTGAGAC
This sequence comes from Lactobacillus sp. WILCCON 0059, assembly GCF_057197985.1. Taxonomy (NCBI): domain Bacteria; kingdom Bacillati; phylum Bacillota; class Bacilli; order Lactobacillales; family Lactobacillaceae; genus Lactobacillus; species Lactobacillus sp. WILCCON 0059. Next base: position 1,300,428 of record NZ_JBUBHN010000001.1, on the reverse strand, counting down.
CCAAGATATTGCTGGCAAGAAAGTTTTCTCTGTTGCAGACGGTTATCTCCTTGCTTGTTTTGATAAAGATGTGACCGAAGAAACAGTGACCGAAATTGCGAAGAAGAAGCCATTTTATGCGGTTCTACGGGATAAGAGCATGTCTAATGATAGTGTTGCTGCGAATTTTGAACAGATCTTTGAAACATATAGTCCAGAGACTGTAAGAAAGGTTCTATAAGATGGCTGACATGAAATTTAAATTTACGATCCAACAATACCAAACAGATGCTGTGAATAGCGTAGTTAATGTTTTTAAAGGTCAACCAAAGCAGGGTGTTGTCAGTTACCGACGTGATGTTGGTAAGGAGTATGAGATCAAGTTTTCCGATTCAGAAGTAATAGATAATACTTATCTAGCTGGTTTCTCCAATGCACCAGTGGCTTTGTCGTCAGAGCAACTTCTTAATAATATTCGTGAGGTACAAAAAGAGAATAATATTAAAGAGTCCTCAACTCTTGCCAAACATATGGGTTCATGCTCTTTGGATGTTGAGATGGAAACTGGTACTGGTAAGACCTATGTCTACATCAAGACCATTTTTGAGTTAAATGAGCGATATGGATGGAATAAATTTATCATTGTTGTACCATCCATTGCCATCCGTGAGGGCGTACAGAAGAGTTTTCAAATGATGGAAGATCACTTCATGAACGATTACGGAAAGAGAGCTAACTTCTTTGTGTACAACTCAAAGAATCTAACAGAAATTGATGATTTTAGTTCTCGTGCAGATTTATCTGTCATGATTATCAACGTACAAGCCTTTAATGCTCGAGGTAAGGATGCTCGTAGGATTCGAATGGAGTTAGACGAATTTGCTAGCCGTAGGCCGATTGATGTTATAAAGGCTAACCGTCCAATCGTCATTCTTGATGAACCTCAAAAGATGGGTGGTAAGAAAACACAGGAATCCCTTAAAGAGTTCAATCCTCTGTTTACCTTGAACTACTCTGCAACGCATAAGGAACACCATGATTTAGTTTATGTTCTTGATGCACTTGATGCTTACAAGAAGAAGTTGGTTAAGAAAATCGAAGTCAAGGGGTTCGACATCAAGAATCTACGAGGGACAGACGGGTATCTATATCTAGAGAATATTGTTATTTCACCAAATCATCCGCCAAGAGCACGGTTAGAATTTGAAATTAAATACAATAAATCAATCAATCGTGAAGTTCGGATTCTCGGAGTAGATGATGACTTGTACTCCCTTTCTAAAGGATTGGAGCAGTACCAGGGCTACCACATCAATGATATCGACCTTATAAATGGCCTGGTTACTTTCACTAACGGTGTTGAGATCCATACTGGGGAAGTTCAAGGGGATGCTAGTGAAAAGGATATTCGTCGAGTTCAAATCCGCGAAACTATACGTTCGCACTTCGAGAAAGAGAAGGATCTCTATAACCGAGGCATTAAGACTTTGTCACTATTCTTTATTGATAAGGTTGAACATTATCGTAAATACGATGACGAAGGCAATGAAGTCAACTCGGAATATGGCCAGATGTTCGAGGAAGAATATAATTCTATCTTGAACGAATATCTCACGCTATTTGATACACCATATGAGAAGTATCTCAAGAGTATCGATGTGAAGAAGACTCATGCCGGTTATTTCAGTATCGATAAGAAGGGGCATAAGATTGACTCCAAGATAAAGCGAGGTTCTGATATCAGTGATGATGAATCAGCCTATGAATTGATTTTAAAGGACAAAGAGAAACTTCTTTCTTTTGATAATCCAGTTCGTTTCATCTTTTCTCACTCTGCTTTGCGTGAAGGTTGGGACAATCCGAACGTCTTCCAAATTTGTACGTTAAAGCACGGTGGTGATAGCACTACTAATAAACGTCAGGAAGTTGGGCGTGGACTCAGAATCTGTGTTAACCAAGATGGGGATCGGATGGATGAACATATTTTGGGTGCAGAAGTTCAAGACGTTAACAAATTGACCGTCATTGCAAGCGATGGCTACAAAGACTTCGTTTCATCCTTGCAAAAGGAAATTAAGGACGACTTGTATGAGCGTCCAACCAAGATAACGCTGGACTTCTTTGAGAATAAGCAAATTAAGCATAATGATGAGGTTGTCACTATCAATAAGGAACAGAGCAATGTAATTATGCACTATCTGATAAAGAATGATTACATTGATGATGACGATCACGTTACGGATACATACCGAACGGATGTAGCTAATAATACTCTTAAACCTCTACCTGAAAAATACGGGGTGAGAGAGATAACACCCGAAATTCATGCCTTGGTTCAAAGTGTCTATGATGATCATGCCTTGGATGACTTTGTTTTGGATGGCCGGAAAACGAAGATTCCAGAGAATAACTTGAATGACAATTTCAATAAAGAAGAATTTCAAAAGCTGTGGCAGCAAATCAACCACAAGTATAGTTATACTGTTCACTTCGAAAGCAAGGAATTAATTGAAAAATCCATCAATTCTATTAACAGCAAGCTGTATGTTGCTCCGCTCCAGTATACGGTAACAAAGGGTACACAAGGGGAAGAGTGGTCTGCTGACAGTGTGAAAGCAGGTGCTGGCTTTGTTTCTGAAAGCCGTCAAACCTATACACTTACACGTGGTGAAACTAGTCAAGTTAAATATGACTTGATTGGTAAGGTTAGTGCTGGGACTCACTTAACACGTAGAACCGTCGTAAAAATATTGAAGACAATACAGCCGGCAAAATTCAAGATGTATCAATATAACCCTGAAGAATTCATTTCAAAGGTAATTAAACTGATCAATGAGCAGAAAGCAACTATGATCGTGGATGATATCACCTACAATGAAACTGAAGGTCGTTATGATTCAAGTATCTTTACACTTGAGAAGAACCATGAATTTTCTAAAGCTTACAGAGCAAAAAAGAATGTTCAAGACTATGTATTTGCAGATGGGTCTGCAGAAAAGTCAGTTGAACGAAAATTTGCAGAGGATATGGACTTAGATGATAAGGTTGCTGTTTATGCTAAATTACCTCGCGGTTTCCAGATTCCAACTCCGGTCGGCAATTATGCCCCTGACTGGGCAATTGCCTTTAAGAAAGGTAGTGTAAAGCATATTTACTTTGTTGCTGAAACCAAGGGCTCGTTGAGCAGTATGGATTTGCGACCAATCGAGCAAGCCAAGATTAAGTGCGCAAAGAAACTATTCAATGAAATGTCAACGGCTGACGTAATTTATGAGCAGGTAGATTCCTTTAAGAGTTTGCTTGATATGATGAATGAGATACCAGATAAAGAAGACAATAACGAAAAGGAAAGTTAGGACCCAAGTCTTCTAATGTGTAGAGCTCGGGTAGATCGGCTATAATTGGTCTAAAAGCTTTATGATGTAACTAAGAGAGCTTATATGTATGATATGCAAGGAGCAATAATATGAAATATGAATTTCATAATGCAAACGATGGTACTACGTTAACGAGTGAAGATGGAATACTTTTTTATTCTTCAACAGCTATATTGTCTAGAGTTGGAAATACATTGGTGGATAATCAAAACAATAAAAAGTATAGGATTGTTGATAATAAATTCATTTACCTAAAAGAAGATAATGGACAAGTCGTTGATGGGCAACCTTATGTGTGGTATAGATAAATGATAATTCTCACTTTATTAGATACTGATAAGGCGTAAAATTATTTTACAATCATATCGGTAATTCAAGTGTTAGTGTTCCCGTTTATATCTTAATGGCTAGCATGACTCCGATAGAATGTGAAAGAGGTAACCCCAAGTAAAAGACGATCTTTGGGGTTATTTTTGTCACCCTATTTTTTGTAATTTAGCTTAACAACGGTTGAAAAGCGGAACTAGAAGTAGTATAGTGCTAATTTCCCAGGATTTTACAACTCAAACCACACGGTTGGCAGATTTTCTGCCAACCGTATTTCTTTTTATGCATGACTTTCTAGAAACGCGAGGATCTCAGCTTTGGTTCGGGTACTTTTATCAATAGCTTTTAGTAATTCCTCCTGCTCTCGGTGCTTCTTGAGCTCATAGAGGGCATCAAGCTTCTCTGACGCTTTATCGCAGCGCTCTTTGAGGCGCCGGAGCTGTTCTTCTGTTTGGGAGATCTCGGCTTCAATTGTTTTAATACTCTTCGTTCTCGGCATCTTCATCATCGTCTTTCTGTTCTTCCGGCATTGCGGCGTTCTTAATGTCTTTTCCAATCAGTCTTGCCTGTGCTTTGATCCATTCTTCGTCTAGCCCAAAAGCGCCTAGTATTACTTTCTGGGTGGCTGTGACTGCGTGATCTAGCTTATAGTTGCCGTTCGGCTGGCGTATCAGCTCAATCTTTTCGAGCTCTTTCAGTGCTGAAGGCACGCTCAGATAGTTAGGCTTGCCCGGCATTTCGGCTTTACGCTTTCTCAAAAGCGTGTAAATTCTTGCCCGGATTATCAAAGCGATGAACTGAATGAAGATCTTAGCTTCAGCTGCCTGGCTGCTTGCGACTCTAAATGAGCGGTTGCCAAGGAAAGTCTTATCACTGCCAAACAGCTTCTCTGAGATATCGCGGCTCTTGTAAAGGTTCAAAGCTTCTGAAGCCGTCATCTTTTCGGAGGTCACGATCGCGAAATAGCCGCACAGCTGCAGCTCTCGTTCGATGACATCTTCCCGTTCCTCGTAGCCATAGAACTTGTCTTTGTGGTAGGTGAGCTTGAAGTAGTGCTCGTATCGTTTGGGAAGCTTGTATTCTCTGCCTTTTATCTTGTCCATCTCGGCTTCCATTCGGTCCAGATCAGCTTCCAGTCTGGCACGCTCGCTGGCCTGCTTCTTGGCCTTGTAGTAGATGTGGAAGTAGCGGTCAGTGTCGTCATCCGCGTACAGTTTGGCTTTAACAGTCATGCCGTAAGTCCGGTATGCCTTGATTGAGCAGGCTCTCTTTGATTCGAATTCACCCATGTGCTCCATGATCAAGCCGTGCACAAAGGAGGCTCTGCCTTTAACCATCATCACGAAATCATAGTCGCACGAGTCCATGAATTGAATATTAGCCTTACTGAAGTACCCGCGATCAAGGATGAAGCCTATCTTCTTATAGCCGTAGCCGCGAATCTTCTCCAGCATGTATTTCAGCTGCGAGACGTCAACGATACTGCCCGGGTAGCTCTCGTAAAGCAGGGGCTTCTCATTGGTCATATCGTAAGCAATCGAGTAGTTGATGATTGGTGCGCCAACGTCATTCTTAGGGTGACCGTATTCAGCCATCTCAATATCTCCAGCCTTGCAGTTCTTGTTGGTGGAGTCATAGGAAACGTAGATTTTCTCATTCTTGTCATGGGTGGCGTTCCAGCTGTTCAAGAAGTCGACCCTGTCATTGTCATCGATCTCGCGAATGAAGCGCGAGATTGTAGAGTCGCTGTAAATCTTGTTCTGTGGCGTCATCAATGGATGGTTGTAGGCATAATCCGGGAAGTGCTGAGCCACGTTGCTTTCTGCGATAACAGAGTAAGCGGCCAGGTCAAGGAGCAGTCCTTTTCCCCGATCATCCCAGCGCTTCAAGTGTTCAGCGAGCTTGTAGTCTTCAATAATTCGTCTGACTACAGAGAAGGCACCAATTCGAATACAGCTGCTTCTGGATTCATTGACTGGTTCAGCCGCCGTTCCTTCGGCGGGAATCTCAACATCAGGGAAGAATTTTTCGAAGTTGGGGTTAGGGAACATCATTCCCGGATGATCAGGGTCAGCTTTCCCAATGGTCGTTCTTCTGGCGACGTTGTATTTCTTCTCGGGAAGGTACTCTCTAGCATAAGTGTATTCGATGTAGGTAGTCTTGCCTCGTTTATTTCTGGAAATTTTACCAGTGTTCTTAGGAATATTTACTAGGCAGTTGTAGTACATGATGCTCTCCTTCATTGAGTATGATATCATACTCAAATTATAACATAGAAAAGCACATCAATGCAAGCAAAGATGTGCTAAAAATACAGTATTTTTGCGGCTTTAGAGCACTTTCTCAGAGGACTTGAGTTTGATTGGCCTGGGAAGTTAGCATATAGTTATGTTGTTCGGAAGTGTAATGTAAGCACCCAATAGCAGAGTATATTAAAATCCCATCCTAGCAATGCTAAGATGGGATTAATCAGTTTATGGGACTTTACTTGCAGTGGAGCTGAACATTCTCAGCCCATGGTAAATAGGCTTCCAGACGTTGATTGTCTAATAATGACAGCTCATTGGGCAGCTTGTCTAGAAGATAGTTGATATATTTGAATTGATCCAAGCCATTTTGCTTGGCAGTTTCGAGTATGCTCATAATGATAGCCATGGACTTGGCGCCGGAACTGCTCTGTGAAAAGAGCCAGTTCTTGCGTCCCATGACGATCTCTTTGACTGCTCGTTCTGCTCTGTTGTTGGACAGTTCAAGGCGACCATCTTTTAGAACGTTCATGAACTTGTCCATGTGCTTTATGCAATACTGGAAGGCCGTCCCCAGCTTGCCGGAAGGCAACACGGAGATTGATTTCTTGGAGCACCAGTCGGAAAACTTCTCTAGCAGAGGCTTTAATTCAGACTGACGCTTCTCGTATCTCTCTTCAGCGGAAAGATCTTCCCAAGCGTGCTCCAGGCTAAACATTTGATTACAGTAGTGGATCCCTTGATTAGCCACTGAAGTTGCGTCTGATTCTCTAGCCTTGTCTTTAGGCAAGGAATCATGGAATTTGCGTCTTGCATGAGCCATACAGCCTACAAGAGTCACATCCTGTTGGCTTAATCGTAAATAGCCAGGATATTGATCACAATGAAGGTATCCGCTGAAGCCTGTGAGGAAATCCCACGCTTCGGCACCTTTTCGTGATCCATGGTGATACAGGACAATCGGCTTCTCGGCATGCTTGCCTGATAAGAAGGTCCAGACGTAGTCTTTAGCTCTTTCGCTGTCTAAGACTCGATATGGCGTCTCATCTGCGTGAATGACATCCAGCTTTAGCAGCTCTTTTCTCAAGAGCTCGTAAAGGCTGGAGAGGTAGTACTCGCAGACTTTGATATGCCAATTCGAAACCGTCTTGTGATCAAGCGGAAGGCCCATGCGCCGCAAGTCTTTCTCCTGTCGGTAGGCAGGAACCTTGAGAACATACTTCTGATAGATCGTATCAGCGATCAAAGAAGCTGATCCAAGACTGTTGGTTAACGGTGCCTTGGGTACAGGTGCTTTGATAATCTTGTCAGCTGGTGCCTCATCACTGCAGTGCTGGCACTTGTAAGAGTGTTGGATGTGATCGATTCTCTTAACTTGGGCTGGAATGTACAGCAGCTCTTTTCTAGCACAGAAGCTGCCGATCTCTTTCAGCTCGTGCTGGCAGTCTGGACATGTAAGGTCATCCAAACGATGATGAACCTCCTCGCCCGGCAGAGAATCTAAGATATCTTGCTTTCTGCCGACTTGCTTGCGTCTCTTATAGGTAATAGTTTCGGTAACGCGAGGGTAAGTCCTCGTCATCTTGAGAGGCGTTGTCTTCCTCAAAAAGGCTCAGCTGATCTGGGTTGACAGCTCTCTTCTCGGAGGACTTGCCATAAAGCTTATTAGTCAAATAAGCAACTTGTTCAGTAAGAAGGGCAACCTGCTTGAGCAATTCTTCGTTATTTGCTTTGAGCGTTTCAATTAAAGCTGAAGTTTCTTTATCAGTCATGGTTGTTGTCCCTCCTTGATTCATAATCATAAGAATACCAGAAAAGCTCGTGAAATCAATAGAATTCACGAGCTCTTGCAGTATTAATTTTAGGATCAATGGTAAAGCCTTGCATCAAGCGCATGACTTGTTCATCGGACAACTCTCGAACTTCGTCTTCATTGTTCGGCCATGCCAGCTTCCCGTTCTCAAAGCGTTTATAGAGCAGCCAGAATCCCTGGCCGTCCCAATATAGTGCCTTGAAGCGATCTCTTCGGCTGCCGCAGAAGAGAAAGACACTTCCAGAGAAGGGATCGAGATGGAAGCTCTTCTTAACTATGTAAGCAAGCGAATCGATTCCCCGGCGCATGTCGGTCTTACCGCAAACAATGAACACTCGACCTAATTCAGCCAGATTAATCATGGCTCAAGAACCTGTCCACGACTTCGAGCATAAGCTCGCTAGTGGCATCACTGTAAAATGACAGCTCAACTCCATTGGACTTCAGATTGAGAACGAGCCTGTTCTTTGGAAGCTTATTCCTAGGTCTGAGTTTGCCCTTCGGCAGCTCAAGCGGTACGATTGGATGTTCAGTCATAATATCGTGTTCCTCCGTATTCAATTGTTAAGAACAGTATATGACTATTGCCCGGGGGGTGATAGATACCGCGCTATTGGGTGCTTACAGTGTAATTAGCTTTTACAACAATCTAATAGTGCTTCTTTGAAAGTAAATGAAGGCTTCTTACGCTCTTTATAAGCTGTAATTAAACAATACAACAGGAAGAAGAGGAACAATGTGATGGAAACACAGAAACTGAAAGAGATTGCCGAATTATCTTTCGGTAAAAACAGCAGTAGAATGACCAAAGAAGAGCAAGAAAACATCTATAATGTAGATTCTCTTAAACAAGATCTAAATTATCTAGGTGAAATTAAACCGTCAAAGCAGGTTGGCACTTCAGCCACCTTTAATGAAGGGGATTTAGCCTTACGACTTATTAATCCTCAAGCAGCCGTAGTATCGCCGGCTACTGCAGGCTCAATCCTTTCCTTAAACTTTGCAAAAATCGTTCCTAATCTGACAAAAGTGGATGAATGGTATCTTTGCTATTACTTAAATGAAGCAGAAGATGTTCAAAAGCAAATCGAATTATCAGCGCAAGGGCAAGTCTCAACGATTAAGCGCTTGGGAGCAAAGTTTTTGCGCGAGCTGAAAATTGTCTTGCCTGATCTGGACAAGCAAAAGGAATTAGGTCAGATTTATCGCAATTGGTTGATCTATCGGCATCAAATTGAAGAAGCCCTTGTACAGCAAGAACAATTAGTTTTCAACGCAATTGCTAAGGAGTGCACCAATGATTAGCAAAGAAAAAATTGATCAAATCAGCAAAGATATAATACTGAGAAGTGGATTCGGCTTTGAAAATGGCAGTGCTACTTTCGGATTGGTAGCTTACAAGATCTTGTCTGATCGACAAAAAGCAATAAAGCCGGTAGACGAAGATGAATCAAAAGATAAAATTGGCTACTACATTGAACCTAACTATTTGTTTGAGAAGGTTGCTCAAAGAGCTCGCACAAATTCAGAAAATTGGAATGAAGCATTTCAGAAGTTCGCAGTCACCAACCCACTGCTTTCAGATATGTTTATCTCAGAGTATCCGCATCTTGGCGAAATCAAAGATAAGTCATTAGAAGACTACCTTACGACTTGTGATTTCACGGGATTTTCTGTAACTGAATCAAGTTACTTATTTGATAAACTGTTGGAAAATTATTATTCAGATCAAAGAAAGATGTATTTAGGCGATGCCCCCGTACAGACGAGAAAATTGATTGCTGAAATTTTGGCCAGTGAGGCAAAGAAAGGGAAGGTATCAATATTTGACCCTGTAGCAATGTCTGGATCACTCTTGCTAGCTATGAAAGAAAAGTTTCAAAGTCAAGTGGAACTGTTTGGTGAAGAATTTTCTCCAAATACACTTCGTTTGTTAAAAATGAATATGCTGGTTCATGGGATAAACACTCAAATAATTCATGATAACTTCGTTAGGGGAGATTTTCTGAAAGACGAAGAGCTTGGCGCAAACAGTAAATTTGACATGATTCCAATGATACCGCCATTTTCAAGACATTGGGATGCAAATCCAGAATTTTTGAACGATCCTTGCTTCTCTGAGGTTGGAGTATTACCTCCTAAGTCTAAAGCTGACTACGCGTATGTGTTGAGAGGATTACAACATCTGAGTGAAGATGGAACTATGGCTGTAATGTTGCCAACTGGCGCACTGTTTAGATCAGCGGCTGAAGGTGAAATTCGAAAATACCTTTTGGAAAAGCAAAATATCCATGCAGTAATTTCACTGCCACAAGGTGCACGTAATTTCACTGCTATCTATACCGTGCTACTTATTTTCAAAAAAAAGAAGACAGACAAGATATTATTTATTGATGCAAGTCGAGATGGAGTAAAGAACGCTACTCGCTTAAAACAGAATTTTCTTACCGAAGAAGGGGTTAATAAGATACTGCATACTTACCGCAACCGAGAAGAAGTAGATCGTTATTCAAGATTGGTCAACTTAGATGAAATTCGTGAGAATGACTATAATTTGAACATTCCACGCTATATCGACACGTTTTCTGAGAAAAAGATCGATGTTGAAGCAACGATGTCATCCATATCAGCGAAGCAGAAGGTAATTGAACAGAGCAAAAAGGAAATGATCGAGCTGCTGAATAAGCTTGACACTCCAGAAGCCCGCCAGGCCATCAAAGCCGTAAGTATCTCTGAATAATTGCGAAAAAGTCGGTATAATTAAGCTAGCAATAATTCAATAATAGATATGTGTGGCTGAAATAAGACGAGGGATTACAATGAGCAACTTTAGTTATAGCGGACAAGATTACCAAAGATACGCAGACTTAGCTATGTCCGCGGAAAAAATGATTTTTGATAGCCCAGAAGCCAGTCTAGTATCATTTGGCATCTTTGCTGAGCAGCTGACTCAAGAAATCTTTAAACTTGATGGCCTGGTTGACTGGAATTTGAATCAAAAAGAACGTATCGACAAAATGCGGCGCTCCTCCAACGATTATCCTGACAGTGTGACCTATTACTTAGACGACATTCGCCGGCGGCGGAACAAGGCTGCTCACGACAGTAGCTATCGGCCGACAAAAGATGCTGCTTTAAAGGTTGATAAAGAAGCGTACGTCATCTGGACCTGGTTCTTAGAGACTTTCACCCAAGCTGAAATTTCAGACTACGTAGATCCAGTTGACAGCCATAAGGCCGTGGTTAATGAATCTGAAAAAATCAAGCAGCTAGAAGCTGAGATTGCAAAATTACGGAAGCAAACTCCTGTCCAACCAGTTTCAGCAGAGACCAGACAGAAGCGGCATGAGATCAACCTTGATTTTGCTAAACGGCACAAACTGACTGAAGATGAAACCAGAGAACTGATTGACCAGCAGCTTAGGGATGCCGGTTGGAAAGTTGACTCTAAGAAGTTGAACAATTGGACTAATCACACTGTGCCTGAAAGTGGACAGAACGTTGCCATCGCTGAATGGAAATTTAAAAACGGTGAAAGAGCGGACTACGTTTTGTTTATGAACAAAAAGGCTGTGGGTATTATCGAGGCCAAAAAGTATGACCAAGCCGTGCAAGGCGCTTTGGAGCAAGCCCGGGACTATTTGAAGGATGCCAAAGCAGAAGCAGACTCTGATCCATATAAGGTTTCAGAGGCAGATTTTATCTTTAGCACCAATGGTCGGCCTTATCTTGAACAATTTAAGGAGCAGTCTGGCATCTGGTTCTGGGATGCCCGCAATCCTGACCACCCCGACCGGGCTCTGGAATCTTGGTTAACTCCAGCTGACTTGAAAATGAAGATGGATGCCGAAGTCGAAAAGACCGCGGATGAAAGCTTAGCCGAGGACACGGATTATCCAGATTTTGCGGCTCGTGACTACCAGATTGCAGCTATCAAGTCGATTGAAGAAGCCATTCGTGATCATAAGTCAAAAATCTTGTTGGCCATGGCCACTGGTACGGGTAAAACCAGAACCGCAATTAGTCTGATGTACCGTCTCCTTAAGCATAAGCGGGCCCGCCGGATTCTCTACCTGGTTGACCGGCAGTCCTTGGCTGACCAAACAGCAATTGCTCTTAAAGATGACAAAGTCAATGGCCAATCAGTTAGCGATATTTACAGCGTTGCTGAATACTCGCAAAAGGTTCCGCAATCAACAGACAAAATCCATATATCAACTGTCCAAGGGATGGTCAACCGGCTCTTTAATACGGAAGATGGAGAAAGAGAAATCTCTCCTGGTACTTATGACTTCGTGATTGTCGATGAAGCTCACCGGGGCTACTTTGAAGACAAGGAAATGTCTGATGAGGAAGTCAAGTTCTATGACCAAAGTGACTATGTCAGCCAATATCGGCGGGTTGTCGATTATTTTGACGCAGTTGCAATCGGTATGACGGCAACCCCAGCCTTGCAGACAGTTCAGATTTTTGGTCAGCCTGTCTACACCTACAGCTACCGGCAAGCAGTCTTGGATGGTTACTTGATGGACCACAATGCTCCGCACGTTATCAAAACCAAGCTCTTAGAAGAAGGAATTCATCTGAAGAAGGGGGATCATGCAAATGTCTACAACTATGACAAGCAAACCCTTGAACAGGTAGAATTGCCAGATGACCTGGATTTTGACGTCGATTCCTTTAACAGAAAGGTCGTTAACGAGAGCTTTAACCGAATCGTTTGCCAAGAATTGGTCAAGCAGCTTGATCCAACTGATCGGGACTTAGGCAAAACCTTGATCTTTGCGACTAGGGATGATCATGCCGATATGATTGTTCGATTGCTGAAAGAAGAGTTTGCTAAAGCTGGTCGTCCAGTAGGAGCGAACGTGATTATGAAGATTACGGGTCAAGACCGTCACCGTGAAGATCACATCAAGGAATTTAAGAATGAAGAGTTCCCTAACATCGTTGTCACGGTTGACTTGCTGACGACAGGGATTGACGTGCCATCAATTGCCAACCTTGTTTTCTTGCGGCGGGTGAAGTCCAGAATTCTCTTTGAACAGATGCTGGGTCGGGCAACCAGAAAGTACGAAGGTATTGATGCCTTCAACATTTATGACGCGGTTGGCCAGTTTGAAAGCATGGCTAAGTATACTGACATGGGCCAAGTGGTTAAGGAAAAGTATGTCCACAGAAGCATCATGGATATGTACAAAATGATCGAAAAATCTGAAGATGAGGACGACTACCGCGAGTACCGGACGCAGCTGGTAGCTAAGGTGCAGCGTAAGCTTCAGCGAATGGACGACAAGCAGAAAGAAAAATTGGCTAAAGCGGGTCAATTCCAGGAAGACTTGACTGTTTGGACACGTAAGCTGGAAAACATGGCAAAAGAAGAGCTTTTGGCTACGAAAAATAAACTCGATTTAATCGAAGAATTTCGGTTAAAGGAGAATAAAGCTGTGATCTCAAATGAAGAAGACAAGCTGATTTCAAGTGAACAGGTTTTTGGCGATAAATTGGAAGAGCCAGACGACTACTTGGAAAGCTTCAATGCTTTTATAAAGAACAGCATCAATGAAGTAGCAGGCCTGCAGCTGTTGATCAACAGACCAAGAGACTTGACTTTGAATGATCTTAACCAGATCTGCGAAACCCTGGAAGCTAGAGGCTACCGCGAGCAAGACTTGCAGACGGCTTGGAAGAAGACGAACAAGGAAGCAACGGCTGCTAACATCATCAGCTTTATCCGCAAGGCGGCGATTGGTACGCCTCTTCAATCAGAAGATGAATTGATCAAGCGGGCCATGGACAAGGTTTATGGAATGGCTGATTGGACTGTTCCGCAAAAGAAGTGGCTGCAGAGAATTGAGAAGCAGCTGAGAGAAAACAATATTTTAGGGCCAAACGCGCAAGAAGCATTTGATGAGAACGCGACCTTCAAAGCTAAGGGTGGCTATAAGATGATGCAGCGGGTATTTGACAATCATGCTGATGACATCGTAAATACGATTAACGACATAATGTTTGCCTAAAGAGTAAGAGAGGAAATACATGAATAATCAAGAAATCGTTCAGCGGTTATGGAATGAATGTAACGTTCTGCGGGATGATGGGGTTACCTATCTGGACTATCTGACGGAATTGACCTACATTCTGTTCTTAAAGATGAGCAAGGAACAAGGCCAGGAAGAGCAGATTCCGGAACAGTACCGCTGGGATGAACTGGTCAAGCGGGATGGTGAAGACCTGCAGCAGTACTACAAGCAGATGTTGCTGGACTTGGGGGATGCAAGTAAGACCCCAAATAAGAAGCTGAATGTTATCTACGCTAACGCGACGACAAGTATCAAGGATCCAAAGAATTTGTACAAGATCATCCATGTTATCGATGACCTGGACTGGTTTACGGCTAAGGAAGAAGGCTTAGGCGCGCTTTATGAAGGGCTCTTGGAAAAGACAGCTAATGAGACCAAGTCAGGGGCAGGTCAATATTTCACTCCGCGGCCACTCATTAACATGATGGTTGAAATGGTTCAGCCTAAGGTTGGGGAAAGACTGAACGACCCGGCTGCTGGGACTTTTGGCTTTATGGTTGCTGCCAACGATTACTTGCGTGAGCAAACTGATGACTACTTTGACCTCTCAGCTAAAGAACAGGATTTTGAAAAGCACGAAGCTTTTTCCGGGATGGAATTAGTGCAAGACACCCATAGATTGGCATTGATGAACGAGTATCTGCATGATATGGATGGCCGTTTGGAATTGGGTAACTCCTTGTCTGCTGCTGGTAAGTGGATGAAGGACTTTGATGTTGTTCTGACTAACCCGCCTTTTGGTACGAAAAAGGGTGGTGAAGGGGCAACTCGTGACGACTTGACTTATTCAACGTCTAACAAGCAGCTGAACTTCTTGGAAATCATCTATAACTCACTGAACCGTAGCGGTCATGCCCGTGCAGCCGTCGTTGTGCCGGACAACGTGCTTTTTGCGGATGGCGTGGGTGAAAAAATCCGGCTTGACTTGATGAATAAGTGCAACCTGCATACGATTCTGCGCTTGCCAACGGGGATTTTTTACGCGCAAGGCGTGCAAACCAATGTACTGTTCTTTGATAGAGGGACGACGGATCAAGATAACACCAAGGAAGTTTGGGTCTACGACATGCGCCATAACATGCGGAGCTTTGGTAAGCGCAATCCTTTGAATAAGAAGGACTTTGAAGGATTTGAAAAAGCCTACTGCGTTGATGATCGAAGCAAGCGGGTGGAAGACTATGACGCGGAAAAGAACCCGAATGGCCGCTGGAGAAAGTTCAGCATCGATGAAATCAAAGCACGTCCTAATACCAGCTTAGACATCTCTTGGATTGGCGACGAGGAAGACAAAGAGGATCGTCCATTAAGCGAATTGCTAAGCGATATGGTGGAGAAGTCGCAAAATATTGCTGACGCGGTTAGTGCTTTGCAGAAGGCCTTAGAAGGGGTAAGCGATGAAGACTAATCTGAATGTTGATACGCAAGCGCTTAGAGAGAAGATTCTAGATCTAGCCATGCGGGGGAAGCTGGTTGAACAGGATGCCGGGGATGAAAGTGCAACTCTAAATTTGAATCGTGCACGCAAAGAAATTGAAGATGCACATGCAAGAAAGATGCTTCGACAAAATAAATATGTTGAAGCTAAGAAGCCTCCGTATTTTCCAAAGGAATGGGAGGCAGCAAGGCTTACTGAAGTGTGCATAAAAGAGGATAGCGCAATTAAACGTGGCCCATTTGGTAGTGCTATCAAGAAAAGTATGTTTGTGCCTAAAAGCGCTGAAACTTTTAAAGTATATGAGCAAGGAAATGCTATTAATAAAAGTGTTGATTATGGTAACTATTTCATGCCGAATAGCGAATTTGAGCGACTTCGTGGATTTGAAGTAAAACCCGGGGACATTATTATTAGTTGTGCGGGAACAATCGGTAAATATTATGTATTACCACCAAATTGTCCAAGAGGGATTATCAACCAAGCGTTAATGAAGTTGACAATTGATGAATCTATAATGTACAAAGAATTTTTCTTGCTTGCATTTGACCATATAACAGACCAACTGATTGCCAATGCCAGGGGCTCTGCGATGAAGAATTTGGCATCATTAAAGTATTTGAAAAATGAGGTTGTTTTTCCTCTCCCTCCATTGGCAGAGCAGAAGCGAATCGCAGCAAAGGTTTCGGAGCTGTTTGAACTGATCGATGTGATTGAGAAGAACAATACTGAGTTCCAAGATCTTGAACAGGCAATGAGATCGAAATTGCTTGACCTTGCAATGCAAGGCAAGTTGGTAGAGCAAGATCCTAGTGATGAGCCAGCAAGCGAACTGTTGGAGAAAATTCAAGCTGAGAAGGCAGAGCTGGTGAAAGAAGGCAAGATCAAGAAGAGTAAGAAACTTCCAGAGATTACTGATGATGAGAAGCCTTTTGACATTCCAGATAGCTGGGAATGGTCTCGTTTTGGAGAAATATCTCTTAAGAATATCGGTGGAGGGACACCAGATAAAGGTAATCCTAAGTATTGGAATGGCGAAATACCGTGGATGACGGTAAAAGACGTTCACGAGGGCGATATTTACGAGGATAAGACTAGAGATTCTATTACTACTTTAGGTTTAGAGAACAGTAGCTCAAATTTGATTCCTAAAGGAAATCTAATTGTCGTTATGAGAATGGGAGTTGGCCGTGCAATCATTTCAAAGATAGATACCGCGATAAATCAAGACCTTAGAGCTTTTATTTTCTCTAATGACATAACCAAAGAATATTTAGTCAACATATTTTCAGTATTAAATTTGCCAACATCCGGAACAACGGTTAAAGGTATCAAACTTAATGATTTATTAAAGGTGCCGATCCCTTTGCCTCCACTGGCAGAGCAGAAGCGAATTGTGGAAAAGCTGTCAGAGCTGTTCGGGCAATTGGAAACTATCAAGCAAAATTTGACTACTGTTTCCTAGAAATTGTTAGGGGGTCACTTCCATGCCGCATCTGAAGTTGCAGTCAAATGACTTTACGATCTACTTTTGTCTCGACAAGCGTAATACCAATTCAGAGTGGATTAATTCCTCAATTGAAGTTATTCATAACGAGAGTCAAATCTTCTCAGTCAAACCATTATGGTACAACGATGAGCCGGAGACACTACTAAGTGAGGTTGAAGCTTTTCTCCAAGGCATAACAAGATATGAGCAATTTTCTTTAATAGATGATCCCACAGTCGAAATTTCATTTGATCATGAGGATCAAGTATTGACCCTTCGACTATACTATAGTTTTGACTTAGCAGATCACTTAACGATCTACTTAGAATACGATCAAGCGACCTACCTGCGCGAATATCTAAAGCTCTTGCTTCATAAGACAGAAAAGAGTTCGCAAGCTGTTCAAGAATTGCTTGATGCAGGTATTTTTCAAGGAGACTGAAGGCCAACGAGAAGAACTAGCCAAACCACCAAATGACTTCGGTACAACACCGGAGTCATTTTTCTTTCAGCCGAACTTCATCCCTCCCGCCGCATCTTCCTGTACTCGCTCGGCGTCAGCCCGGTGGCCATTTTAAAGGCCCGGTAATAGGTACTGACGCTAGGGTAGCCGACGATCTCACTGATCTCCTCGATACTCTTGGTCGTCAGCTCCAGGAGCGACTTGCTGATCGACACCCGAGTCTCCGTCTTCAGCTGGCTGAAAGTCTGGTCAAAAAGCTGCCGGATCAAGCGGGATAGATACTTGGGCTGGTAACCGAAGTGGGCAGCCATTTTTTCCAGAGTCACGTCTTGAATATTAGCTACCAAATAGTTCATGATCATCCCCGTCCTGGTCATCGGATTAGCATAGTGGACATTGCTGCTGGGAAAATGCGATGAATCCAGCCGGACTCTGGCGTGATAGTGCCGGGAAAGCTCTGTCAGAAAGCCCGCGCAGGCCAGAGACAGTTCATAATCAACGAAATAGCCGTCTTCACCTGCCTCAGCAATCTTCTGGCAGAAGTTCAGCCCCTCATGGCAAATCATGTTGTCCAGACCAGTATAGTGCACGTAGCTCTCTGCCTGGTCCAGGTCCTTAAAGATGTCGTGGACCAGCCCGTTATTGGCCATGGTGAGCATGTCGAGCACCACCTGCCGCTTAAAGTCCAGACTGACCAGTCTTATTCTGAAGTCATCTTTGTTGAAAAAAGCCAGCCGGGGAAACTTCCTTGAGATCACGATATCATAGGCAGCCAGCTGACAGGGCAACTTGTTTAAGACTGCATGACAAGGAGAGAGGACTTCAACTAACTCCAAGTGAAAGTCTGAGCTATTTTCTTCGCTATCTTTCTCAATAAACGAATCATGGCTAATCTCAATACTGTCAATGACTTCCAGCTCTTTAAACATTTTCTTGCTCCCTTAAATAGTTACTTTTTGCTAATGATTTAGATACCTTGCTTAATTACTATTATACTTTCTTCACGATACAATGTAAGCGGTTAAAGAAAATGAGTAAGGAAAGCAAGGAGAACTACCATGTCATATCAAGACGGAAAGTACCAAACTGAAGCAGAAGGCCTGCACGGCCCGGTTAAAGTCGCTACCACCATTACTGGCGGGAAGATCAGTGCTATCGAGGTCCTGGTCGGGGCTGGTGAATACCAGTCTAAGGCTAACGACGTCATTGCCAACGAAATCATCGCCGCCCAGTCAACGGATGTCGATGCTGTTTCTGGCGCCACGGTCTCTTCTAACGCCATCATGACCGCTGTTAAAAAGGCCCTGCAGGAAGCCAGCGGGGAGAGCCAGGACAAGACTAGCGAAGAATTGACCACTGACCTGGCGATTGTCGCTGCAGGCCCGGCCGGCTTGGCTGCGGCAGTCTCTGCTGCTGAACAAGGAGTCAAGGTTGCAGTTTTTGAAAAGGAAAAAATCACCGGCGGGACCGCCAACATGGGCATGGGGCCACTGGGGATCAACACTAAGATCCAAAAGGCCAACTTCAATGAAATCTCAGTTGCCGAAGCCTTGAAGAACCAGATGGAATACACTCACTACCGGGCTAACGGCCGCCTGGTTGCCCGCTACTTCAAGCAGTCTGCCTCAACCATCGACTGGCTGGAAGGCATGGGGGTCAAGTTCGCCGGGGCTTTCCGTTACTTTAAGGAATCCAACGCTACCTGGCACATCGTTGACCCAGGAGATGGCAAGATCGGACCAGGCTGCGCCTCTGCCATGAACAAGGCCTTGACCAAGCGGGCTGAAGAACTGGGCGTCAAGTTCTACCTGGAGACGCCAGTTAAACAGCTTTTGACCGAAGATGGCAAGGTGACCGGCTTAGTTGCTGAAAGCGAAGCGGTCAAGTACACCGTCCATGCTAAAGCCGTTGTAGTTGCAACTGGCGGCTACGGGTCAAACGCTGAAATGCTGAAGGACCGGCAGGGATTTAACCTTGACAAGGATTTCTTCACCTTCAACGTGCCTGGCATCAATGGCGAAGGCTTGAAGATGATGTGGGAAGCCGGTGCCCAAAAGTACGGTGATACGGTTGAAATGATCTACATCCTGCCGCACAACTTGGAATACATGGTCGCCGACGGCGTCCTGCGCCAGCCAAACCTGATGATCAACCAGAAGGGCGACCGCTTTATGGATGAAGGGATGCTGGGCAACACTACTTTTTCCGGCAATGCCATGTTTCTGCAGCCGGGCCACTACGCCTATGTCATCATGGACCGGGCAATTTTGCAAAAGTACCAGAAAGTCGGCCCGGACATCATGGACATCGTCCACCCGGCCGCTGGCTTCAAGATGCTGGACCCGGTGATCAAGAAGGCAGAAGAGAATGGCTATGAGGCCATCATTACGGCTGACAGCGTCGGCGAATTGGCTGAAAAGTTGGACATCCCAGTAGATAAACTCCAAAAGACCATCGACGATTACAACAGCTACTGTGATCATGGCCAGGATAGAGAATTTTTCAAAAATCCTGACTACCTCCACAAATTGACCGGGGAAGGCGGCTACCTGGTCGGCAAGTTCTACAGCGGTGCTTATGGCACGGTTGGCGGCGTTAAGATTGATGAGAACTGCCAAGTCCTGGATGACGAAGACCAGGTTATCCCAGGCCTTTTCAGTGCCGGCTCTGATGCTAACACCATCTACGCCGACAGCTACAACTTTACCCTGCCGGGCAACACCATGGGCTTTGCCGTAAACTCCGGCCGCATCGCCGGCCTGGAAGCAGCCAAATTCATTGAGGAATAATTTTTCTGCAAAATCCAACAGATGTGCTGAAACTGTGCTTTTCTTTTCATGTCTTTCTGGCGCATAATAATGGCCATAGACGAAAGGAACACAATTATGAAAGAAACAGAAATGATTTACCTCAAGGACACAGTGAAAAGCAGCAACATTATCGCCGGAAAGTACACCTACTATGCCAAGGAAAAGGCGGATGAAGATTTCGAAGAAGACTGCGTCCTTTATAACCGGGAAGACCGGGCCAAACTGATCTTTGGCAGCTTCACCAGCATCGCTAATGGCGTCCGCTTCATTATGCCAGCAGCTAACCACTCCATGAACTCTATTTCCACTTACCCCTTCATGGCTGTCAAAAAGGACTGGTACGAAAGATCCAGCATGCGGGCTGAAGACATGCCGGTCAAGGGGGACACGGTGATCGGCAGTGACGTCTGGATCGGCCGGGGAACAACCGTCATGCCAGGCGTCAAGATCGGCAATGGCGCTGTCATCGGCAGCCGGGCGGTTGTTGCCAAAGACGTGCCAGATTACGCTATCGTTGCCGGTAACCCGGCCCGTCTCATCCGCTACCGCTTCGACCAGGAAACGATTGCTTTTCTGAACAAGCTGGAATGGTGGAACTTCTCTGATGAGCAAATCGAAGAAGCCATCCCGTTTTTAACCAACCTTGACTTGGAAGAATCAAAGGCAGGCCTCTTAAATATCAAGAATAGGGCAAAGTAGACAGAACAATAGAACAGCAAAAGACGACTGACCTGGGTCAGCCGTTTTTTTCGTCTCGAATAATTGATGAAGCATTATTCTTTCTTTACGATAGTCTGGGGTGCTTGTATTATGGCGATTGCTTGTTTGATATAATTTAATTACGGAAATGATTTGTCTAATTTAGGAGAACAGAAAAATGGAACTCACAAAAATTATCACTGGCGTATCAGCCTCAGTCGCACTGCTTTCAGCAGGTGCTTTTATCTCTGTAGTACCGCAAGCAAGCGTACAAGCCGCATCTAAGTACCAAGTACGTGTATCTAAGAAGGCTTATGTCTACACCTCAAAGGGCAAGAAGACCAAGAAGTCTTACAAGAAGAATGCCAAGCTGACCGTTTACGGTACTAAGACTATCAAGGGGAAGAAGTACTATAGCCTTGGCAAGGGGCGGTACATCCGTACTAGCAATGCCAAGAAAGTATTTGTTCGCTACAGCTATTCCACGCAGACTAAGAAAATCACCAGAACTATTAAGCTCTTTCAGCCAACAGGTGAGAAGAAGGTAATTCAGAATGCCTACATCAAGCGGAGTGTGAAGACTGATAACAAGACCAAGAAAATGACTTATGGCAAGTGGAGTACTTCTTTTTGGAAGAAGTATACTGTAGCCAAGGTAGAAGGCTATACCGCCAGTCGTTCTAGCGTAGGTGCGGCTAAGGTAACTTACAAGCGAAAGAATCAGACTATCAAGGTGACCTACAAGAAGAATGCTTCAGCGGCTAACAGCAGCTCAAGTACTAACTCATCTTCTACGTCTAAGCAAACTAATAGTGGATCAAATGCTTCTAGTAGTTCAAGTTCTGTTAAGAAGACCTTTACTGTAAAAGCAAATAAGGCAATAACAACGTCTCGTGGAAAAGAATACAAATACACTATGTATTCAAGAAATGGTTCTTCCTTTGTAAATGAAGGCGAAACTACAGCGATGGATGGTGAACAGACATTTAAAGTTTCTAAGCAAGCAACTGATTCAAAAGGAAATACCTACTATTATGTTACAGATACGGATGACAATAAATATTGGGTATTATCAACTGATACAGATAAGCCAGTTACACCACCAGCTGTAAAGAACACTTTATCCATCATATCTGCAAACTTCAACGTTAAGAGAGATATTAGCTCAGCAGACGGAAGCAAGAATATTGATATGTTTACTTTGAATTCCGATAACACGCTGAGTAGAAAGAAGAATGCTGCAACAACGGAATATTTTGAAGGAGCCTACTACCCTATTGTTTATCACGTATCAGCAACTGCTACGGACAAGAATGGCGTAAAGTGGTACAACATTGCTGATCCATTGGACAACAATAGTTCAGTCTGGGTAAAAACTGACGGTTTTACCAATACTAATCAACCAGCTGGCTCAACTCATCCAATTTTAGTTTGGGATGAATATTGGCAGAAAAAGACCTCCGAAGATTTCCTTAAGTTATTGAACGATATTAGAGCTAAAGCTGGAAATGGAGCTAAGCCATTAGTTTATGCATATGATAAGCAAGATGAAGTAAATCGAGTTGTAAAGAAATATGCTGAAAAATCAGCTGCAAGTGGATATGAAAATTTTTACCACACTACTAATGGTATTGATATTAAAAGGGATGCTGAGAATAATAATGGAGTGTCATTAGGAAAGAGTATGAACGATGTTAGTTCAGCCAAGATGGCGTATTCCCTATTAGATTCTTTTAAGCAAGCTATTAGGGCAGAAAAAGAAACCTATGATACGGGCCATACTGGATTTGGCCAAACTACTGGTCACTATATCAATATCATTAATCCTACTTTTAAAAAAGTATGTATTGGCTCAACTGCTGTTACTATCAATGGTAAAGCATATGTCGTTGAATACCAAGAATTCTGGAAGTAATATTAGCGGCTAAGCTTGCAATTACCCGTTAAACCCCGTAAAATTGACTTAGGTCGGGTTAGCACGACCTAGTAGTATTATTTTTTGGTCGGCCGTCCTTGTGACGGCTTTTCCTTTACCCTTCTGAATAGCATTACATCAAGATAACTAAACCAGAAAATAGCATATAGATGGCAAAAGGCTCTGAGTACCCAAACTTAGGGCCTTTTGTTACGCCTTATTAGATTTGCATTTACCGCTTCTAGCTCTAATAGAGTACCTATCTTGGAAAATGTGCCTACATTTCTATTTATATATGTTCCATTTTAGGCACAATAATGGTATACTGTAGGTACAGAAAGTTGAAAGGAATGACCAAAAAATGACTACTACATTTGTACAAAAAGTTAACGTAAAACTCGTCAAGAAGGGACGTAAGTATTGGAGCTGTATTCAGCATTGGCAAGGCCATGGCGGCATTGAACGTGATTACGAAGTCAAAATGCTGATCGATGATTCCAACAAGGATATCGAGGCAGGAACAGAACTCACTGACTACCTGGTTGAAGTCCAAAAGGAAGAGAGCAGATACGGCACTAAGCGCCTCCTTGTCCCAATCGGCAGTAAGCAATACGAAGATGAGCGTTCTGAAAGCATCTATAACGCCTTCAAGAACAAGTGGGAGGATGAGAGTTTTATTCCATCTCCTAGTGACGTTAGATATGCTGAAGATCAAAGAGAAGAACTCAAAAACCTCAACGTCACTGAATATGACGAAGAGATCAGTAAACTTGTCCGTTTAGGCGTTGCTAGACGGAATATCAAGTATATCCGTGAACAGTTCGCTGATGACATGTACATCAACGAAAAGAGAATCGATAACTTGCATCATCTTGGCTGCTTTATCTATGATGATGAGCTTGCAGAAATGCGGAGAAAAAAGGTAGAAGCTCAGCAAGCTGAACGTGAAACCAAACGGGCAAAGAGAAAGCAGTGGCTAGAGAATCACTTTACTCGCCAGATTCCAGCAGACCGCAGCTCTGAGCCTAAAATTGGTAGCATGACTGTCTTGGCCAAGAAGGCAGCAAATGGAGACACTACTTACCGTGCAGGGAAGTGTATCTCAAGCCGCTTTGTCAGTGACGAAGACAATGTATCTGGCTATGGTGACATCTACTATGTAGAGTACGAAGATGTCTCTGATACAGATGCAGGCAAGGAACTGATTGAAAAGTACAAGGCCCAAAAGGAAGCTGGTAAAAAGGCAAAGGAATGGCGTAAGTCACTGCGTAATTTAGCAAGCTGGGTAGAAGAAAACAATCAGTTGGACGATAAGCGCATCAATTTGAGATTTAATGACTTAACCATGCTTTTTGACGATCAGAATATCTATGGTGGCGGTGAAACTATTGCTTTAGACACTGATAAGAAGCAAGTTTGGTACATCATCCATCACCATGCGGACGGTGACAACTGGGCTGCTAACAATATCTACTTTAGTGAGCAGGCACCAGATGGCTTCGGTGACGCTGAGCTCGCCAAAAGCGGCGTTAACTGCGTCTCCTTGAAATTGTCAGCATAACTAAAAAAGAGGTAAAAAATGTGGACAAGATAGAGCTAAAT
Organism: Lactobacillus sp. WILCCON 0059; assembly: GCF_057197985.1. NCBI lineage: Bacteria > Bacillati > Bacillota > Bacilli > Lactobacillales > Lactobacillaceae > Lactobacillus > Lactobacillus sp. WILCCON 0059. Next base: position 1,276,193 of record NZ_JBUBHN010000001.1, on the reverse strand, counting down.
GAGGAAAGCTTGAAATACATTCATAAAGCAGAAGCATTGCTTAAAAATCAAAATAACAGTCGGAAGATGATTGCTGAAAGAACAGGGATTCCATATCAGACAGTACGTCATTTTGTATCTAGTCCTGAGCGCTTAATGCACACCAAGTGGCCCTTGGTCATGCTGCTGGCACAGCTTTATGATGAATTAAGTGAAGAATCAAAGTAGAAAGTAAAAAATCAGCAAAAGAACGACTGACCTAACTCAGCCGTTTTTTCGTCCCAAGCAATTGAATCTGCCTTTTTCAGAAGCAAAAACTGGCTAAATATGTTAAAGTTTCATATAGATGAAAGTGCTTTTTGAAAACTTTCTACTGCTTGACAACGAGGAGAAGAGCTATGGATGACAACGAAATGTGGCAGGCAGTCCAAACTTGCGACCAGGCTTATGATGGAAAATTTTATTATGTCGTGAAGACTACCAAAATCTTTTGCCGGCCTTCTTGCAAATCAAAAGTTCCTAAAAGGGCCAATGTTGAATATTTTACTACGCGGGAAGCAGCAGAAGCAGCTGGCTACCGTCCCTGCAAGCGTTGCCGGCCTGACTTGCCTGCCTATGATCCGGACCGTGAGCTGGCTGAAGCAAGCAAGGCCGTGGTTGATCACTATTTCAGCGACCAGGAACAGCTGAATAATAAAATTAAAGAGCTTGGCGCAAGTAAAAAGCACTTGTCGTTGCTGTTCAAGCAATATTATGAAATGCCGGTCAAGGATTATTTGACCCAGGTGCGCACTGATGCCGCCAAACAGGCCTTGCAGGCTGGGGCCAGCGTTCTCGATGCAGCCGGCGCCGCTGGGTATGAAAATATATCAACTTTTTACGCGCATTTTCGCCGGCAGACCGGAATGCCGCCGGCAAAGTACAGGCAGATTTTTGCCAGCAATATCAGCCGAGCCGTGATGGACACGCCAATTGGACCGCTCAGGATTATTGCCTCGCAAGACGCCATTCTCTGCATTGAACCAGCAGGCGTGCAGCAAAAGCTGGCTGGCAGGGATGCAGACAAAATCCCGGCTGACCGGATCATCCCCGGCGACCCGTCAAGCGACTTGGTCGAGGCCTGCAAAGCGGAACTATCTGAATATTTTGCCGGCCAAAGGCAAGACTTTGATCTGCCTTTGAATCCGAAAGGAACGGATTTTCAGAAGAAAGTTTGGGAGCAGCTGCGGCAGATCCCGTATAGCGAAACCAGAACTTACAGAGAACTGGCGGAGATGACGGGAAGCAAGGAGGCCTCACGGGCCGTGGGCATGGCAAACCACTGCAACCCAATCTTGATCTTAATTCCTTGCCACCGGGTCATTGGGGCTGACGGAAGCCTGACTGGATACGCGGTGGGCCTTGAAGCTAAGCGTTATCTATTAGACCTGGAAAAGGGCGGGGTAAAAAAGTGAGCAAACTAAAAGACGGCTGATTAATTTCAGTCGTCTTTTTCTCTATCTCTATTTGATAAATGACTTCAAGTAGTGGTAAGGGTGCTTGCTTTCTTCCGCCTTCAGCTTTTTCTTCTTAGCCGCCAGCTTCTCGTTGTAGCTGGTCGCCTTGGCATTGTAGCTGGTTGCCTTGGCGTTGTATTCCTTGACATCTGCTTGCAGCTTCAAGCTGTCAGTAATCACCTTCATCGGGTTTAGCCAGGTGCCGTTGTCCCGCCAGTAGTTCTTGTAAGGGTGACCATGCTTGCTGATGTAGTCAGCGCTAGTCTTGGTGATCCCCAGGTGCAGGTGGGAGTCAGTCAGCCGGCCAAGCTTATCGCCCAGCTTGACCTTCTGATCTGCCTTAACCATAATGTCGGACCGGTTAGCAAAACCTTCCTGGTAAACTTCCACGTAGCCATCTGGAGAAACGACCCAGATGTACCAGCCAAGACCCGTGCAGTAGGCAACTTTCTTAACCGTCCCCGGGTGAATGGCCAAAACCGCTGCCTTGTTGCCGACCTCGCTCCAGCCAAAGTCCCAGCCGTCATGGAAGTAGGACTTCTTCGGGTAGACCCGCCGGCAGACGTCGGTCTTCCCGTAGCGCTGGCCAGACAGGTACTTGATCTTCTTGGTGTAGCACTTGGCGAATGGATAGCCCCAGATGTCCTTTTCAGCCACCGTCTTCTTGGCCTTCAAGGCCTTGGGCTGGGTCGCCACCAGCTTGATATCCTTTTCCACCGGATAGTTCTTGATGTAGAGACCCGCGAAAGCGAAGAGGGCGGCAAAAAGTGCCACCGTCACGACCCCGCCCCAGATCCGCTTGCTCTTATTCTTATTATTTTTCTTTTTCTTGCTCATTAATATAAAAAGTCCTTCTTGTCCAACAATACATGCTCATCAATGTCACTTTTTAAAAAGACTTCCAGGTCCCGGTCAAAGTTGTAGGCTAACTGCCGCTTAGGCAAGTCGCTGATCTTGACCCATTCCAGTTTGCCTTCCCTTGAAGCGTGGAGACTCCCTGAGAACTGATCTGCCCGGTAGAAGAAGACCAGGTAGCGCCGGTCCAGCTTGTCAAAAAACTGCTTGAAGCCAACCAAGCGGGGACTGACGATGTCTAAGTTGGTTTCTTCTTTGACCTCGCGAATGACTGAATCATGAAAAGACTCATGTTTTTCAATATGACCGCCCGGGAAAGCCAGACCTGGCCAAACCGGATCCTCCCGGTCGATGGTCAAGACCCGGTCCTGGTCCACGATCATACACATATTAGTTAAAGTTGTAGGCTCCGTCCGGTCCATTTCCCTTTCTCTTTGCCTCCTGTCATCCAAAATGCTGACAAAACTACTCCCAATTATAGCACAGAGATTATTTTTTTGCAGAAACCGCTTTTTGCCAGCTGACTTATGATAAAATCTACTTTTGGATAAAGGAGCGCTTACTAATGAATTTAAGACTTAACAGACTTGCCGAAATGGTTGATCCAGGCAGCCGCTTGGCCGATATCGGCACCGACCACGCCTACCTGCCCATCCTCCTGGTAGAGAGCGGCAAGATCAGCCACGCCATCGCCAGTGACGTTGCCGCTGGCCCCTTGGAGAACGCGAAAACTGACATCGCCGCCGCTGGCCTGTCGGAGGCAATTGAAACCCGGCTGGGTTCAGGCCTGGAAACCATCAAGGAGAGTGACCAGATCGACACGGTCGTCATCGCCGGCATGGGTGGCAAATTGATGGTCAACCTGCTCTCTGAAGCTGCCTCCCGGGGCGTCTACTACCCAACTTTGGTCCTTGAAGCCAATATCGGGGAAAATACCGTCCGCCGCTGGTTGATGGTAAACAAGTATGAGATCGTCGCTGAAGACATCGTCTATGAAGCAGGCCACATCTATGAACTGATCAAGGCCAAACTGACTGACCAGGTTCACGAATTGACTGTCCGCGAGCAGGAATTTGGTCCCTTGCTCTTAAAGAACAAGACTGATGTTTTTTATAAAAAGTGGCAGGGGCAGGAAGCCTACTACCAAAAGCTCTTGGCTAACCTCAACAAGGCCCGGGAAAAGGACTTGACCCGGATCAAGGAAGTCGAAGACTTGCTGGCCATGATCAAGCAGGAATTAGGTGAGGAAAATGACTAAAGTAAAAGACATTGTTGCTAAACTCAATGAAGCTTTCCCGGAAAGCATCGCCAGCGCCGGTGACCCGGTTGGCCTGCAGATCGGCAGCCTGGAAGCACCGGTCCACAAGATCCTGGTGACTTTAGACGTCCGGCCAAACGTGGTCGATGAAGCTATCAAGCGGGGAGCTGACCTCATCGTCAGCCACCACCCCTTGATCTTCCGGCCGGTTAACAACCTGGACTACAGCGACCCGCAAAAGGCGATGTACGCCAAGATTATCGCTAATGGAATCACCGTTTACTCCATCCATACTAACTCTGACAAGGCCCAAGACGGGTCAAGCGACTGGCAGGCTGAAGAGCTTGGCCTCTTGGACGTAACGGGTTTTGCCCCCGATGACGATGGCATCGCTATTGGCCGGAAGGGCCGCCTGCCTAAGGCAATGAAGGCCATTGATTTTGCCCACTACGTCAAGGAAAAGATGGGGGTGGACATGGTCCGCTTGATCTGCGCTGACCAGGATAAAATGGTGGAAACTGTCGCCTTTGTCTGCGGGGACGGGAACAAGTTCTGGAAGCAGGCTTTACGAGATCATTGTGACGCCTACATTACCGGTGATGTCTACTACCACACTGGCCATGACATGATTTCGTCTGGTTTGGTAGTGGTTGACCCGGGCCACTACACGGAGAAGCTCTTCAAGTATGAAGCTGCCAAGCGCCTTAGAGCCTGGCAGAAGGAAGAGGGCTGGGAGCTAGAGTGCATGATCAGCGCTGAATCAACCGATCCCTTCCGGAATATTTTTGACTAAGTGAAATATTTTTGATTATGTAAAGGTAAAAGGAGAAAAAATGGAATACCCAACTTTGCTGCCAAGATTTTTGAAGTACGTCAAGATCAACTCCCGGTCAGACGAGCACTCTGACCGCTTCCCATCCACCCAAAGAGAAGTGGACTACCAAATGGTCATCATGAAGGAACTGGAAGAATTGGGCTTAAGTGACGTTCACTACAACGAAAAGGCCGGCACGGTCATCGCTACTCTTCCTTCCAACGTTGACTGGGACGTGCCGGTCATGGGCTTTTTGGCTCACTGCGACACGGCTGACTTCAACTCAGAAAACGTTAAGCCGCAGATTACTGAAAACTACGACGGGGAAAGCAAGATCCAACTGGGCGACAGCGAGTTCTACCTGGATCCGGACGTTTTCCCGAACTTGAAGAAGTACAAGGGGCAGACCATCATCTCAGCTTCTGGTGACACACTTTTGGGCGGGGACGACAAGTGCGGGGATGCCGAACTGGTAACCTTTGCTGAATACCTCCTGGCTCACCCGGAAATCAAGCATGGGGAAATCCGCCTGGGCTTCACGCCAGACGAAGAAATCGGCACTGGTGCTCAACACTTTGACGTGGATGACTTCAACGCTGCCTTTGCCTTCACGGTTGACGGGGAAGGCCCGGGCAAGCTGGACTGGGGGACCTTCTCAGCAGCTCAGTTTGAATTGGACATCCAAGGCGTTAACGTCCACCCAGCTGTAGCCAAGGGGCAGATGATCAACGCTATCCAAGTCGGGATCGATTTCCAAAACTCCCTGCCGCAAGACGAAGTGCCGGAAAAGACTGAAGGCGAAGAAGGCTTCTACCACTTGATGGACTTCTCTGGTACGGTTGACAACGCCCACCTGGCCTACATCATCCGTGACTTTAAGCGTGACGGCTTGGAAGCCCGGAAGAACCTGGTCAAGGGAAAGGTGGCTGAACTCAACACCAAGTACGGGGAAAGAATCAAGTTGAAGATGTGGGACCAGTACTACAACATGGCTGATGAACTGGCCAAGCACATGGAAATCATTGATCTGGCCCGGGATGCCTACAGAGCCTGCGGCTTGACTGAAATCAACGAAGAACCAGTCAGAGGGGGCACGGACGGGTCTCAACTGACTTACATGGGTCTGCCTTGCCCGAACCTCTTTGCCGGGGAAGAAAACATGCACGGCCGCTACGAATACACGGTTCTGGAATCAATGTGGAAGGCTGTTGACGTCATGATCAAGATGGCTGAACTGCAAGCTGACCGGAACAAGTAGGAGTAACAAGAAAAGAATAACTGAAGGATAGGAGCTGCTCTAGGGCGGCTCTTATTTTTTGCCTGTGAATAACTTGGCCGGAGATAGGGTAAAAAGATACCGTGGAACAAAAATCGGAGAAAAAGGCTTACAGAGCTGAAAAAGAAAATGCCGTAATAGCAGGCTTTAAAGCCTGCGATAGCGGGTTAAAGTTAAATGATAAAAATGGCAGCTGTTAAGAAAATAATAGCTGCTATCCTTGATATAACAAGCTTTTTGTCCTTTTACACTTTACGTAAAATGTAAAATAGTTAGCGTGAAACAATGAAGGGATAAAAAGAAAAAGGGCAAAATAAAACCGGGCCGTTTGGCCCGGTTGATTACATTTGGCTCTGGAGATAGTCCAGCATCTGGTTGATTTCATCGCTGGTAAAGTTGCCCCGCCCTTGCTTCATGGCGTGCACCTTTTCCACTGAGAGGTGACTGGCAAAGGCCAGGTTAGTGTCGCTCACAGCGTGCTTGCTTTGAAATTCGATAATTGCATCCGAAAGTTCTTCTGGTTTCATTGATCTTCACTCCTTAATAACTTTATTTTACCATTTTTTTAAAAGCTAGTGAGGGAGCTTCAGATTTTTTTAGTAAAAGTTGGTGCTGATCTGGGTAACTGGCCAGTAGCGAAGGACTACCTTGCTTAAGATTGAGCTTCTGGAAACCGCGCCGAAGCGGCGTGAGTCGTTAGACACGTCCCGGTGGTCACCCATGACCCAGTACTGGTTCTTCTTCAGCTTGACCTTGAAGTTATTAGTATAAGTTACCCCAGCTAAGTGGTCGGCTTTTTGATATTTATTGTTTAAATACGGCTGGGCCGTCTTCTTGCCGTTGATGTAGAGGACGTCGTTTTTAGACTGGACCGTGTCACCAGGCAGGCCAATCAGGCGCTTGATGTACATGGCTCCTGGCTGGTTAGGCGCCTTGATGATGACAACATCGTTTCTCTTTGGCGTAAAGCGGCGGACGGCAATCAAGCGGTCACCATCTTCAAAGGTCGGCTGCATGGATGGGCCGGATACCACTTCATTGGCTAAGAAGAAGGAGAAGACTACATAGTAGACTGAGACGAAGACCAGGAACATGACCAAGACGTCCCGGAAAAACTTGCCCCAGCTCTCTTCTTCAGCTGCTTGCTTATTCTTTTTACTTGTCATTTTCTGTATTTTTTGCTCTCTCTGTCACACTCTGATGATTTGATCCCTTTGCTTGCCTCTTAATAGAAGCTGGTGCTGATCTGGGTAACTGGCCAGTAGCGCAGAACTACCTTGCTCAAGATCTTACTCCGCTTGACTGGGCCGAAGTAGCGGGAGTCCTTGGAAACGTCCCGGTGGTCACCCATGACCCAGTACTGGTTCTTCTTCAGCTTGATCTTAAAGTTGGTCGTGTAGTTGGTCCCGGCTAAGCGGTCAGCCTTCTTGTACTTGTTGTTAAGGTATGGCTGGGCCGTCTTCTTGCCGTTGATGTAGAGGACGTCATTCTTGGACTGGACCGTGTCACCTGGCAGGCCGATCACCCGCTTGATGTACATAGCGTTGGCCTGGTCTGGTGCCTTGATGATGACAACGTCGTTTCTCTTAGGGGTAAAACGGCGGACAGCGATCAAGCGGTCACCGTCTTCAAAGGTCGGCTGCATGGATGGGCCGGACACCACTTCATTGGCTAAGAAGAAGGAGAAGATCACATAATAGATTGAGACAAAGACCAGGAACATGACCAGGACGTCCCGGAAAAATTTGCCCCAGCTTTCTTCTTCAGCAGCTTGCGTATTCTTTTTCTTCATTGGATTAAAAATCTCCTTTACTGACTATTAACTTATTATAGCCTATTTTTTTGCAGGGGCGGCGTCTGGGCCGGCCTTTTTTAGCATCTCTTCAGAAAATGGAATGAGATTGCACTGGGCAGCGTTGTACTGGTAGTAGGCCAGGCGCTTTGGCGGGCAGCGGAAAATGTTCAGGAGCTCCTTGTCAGAATACTTCTGCTGGCTGATCAAGGAATAGATATAAGAGAGGCGGAGATTGGTCAAAGTGATCGGCATAGGGGAGAGGAGGTCCTTGTCGGCCTTGACCAGTTGCATGATATTGTTGGTGCTGGCGTATGCTTCGCCGGATCTGGAGGCAAAGATATAAGGATCCGGGTCCTTCTCAAATGAGAGTGTTCCAGTTAGGTAGTCAGTCATCTCAGCCAAATTGTCCTTTACATCGCTATAGCGAATTCCAAGGAGCTCCTTGGCCTGGTAGCCCAGGGCAAAAAGCTGCAGCAGCCAGAGAGTCAGCGGCTGCTTGACGTAGGGGATAAGGGCAGGCAAATGGTCTTGCCAGCCAATCACGTAGGTCTTCCGCCGCTCAAAAGAGTAGCCTTTGAGGTCCAGGAGCCGGTAGGTTGGGGTAATTCCGGCCAGGGCCAGGTAGTAGAAGTACTTTTTGATATAGGAGAGGTACTTGTTGACGGTCGTGACCTGCAGATTTTCTTTAGTCGACAACTGCTGCAGGTAGTCGCGGACGTTGCTGGCCGTGATTTCATTGACATCACTGGATGGAAAATTCACTTCAGCATAGGTAAAGAAGTGGTCCAAACAGTAATCGGCATTCTCAATTGACTTGGGGCTGAGCCTTTGCGGGCCCCGGCACCAATTTTCAAAGCCTTCTTGGTGAGGATACATGACGTGCTCCTTTCTATTTTGCCTTTATTTAAGCATCCTAATTGTTACTACAATAATTATAACACACTAACGCGGCTTCGCCGCGCCCAATAAAACCTCGTTAGCAAAAGGTCGAGTCTACTTTATTAAGATTGTCCTGTTCGATTGACTTCCCAGCAAAAAATCCAGTAAAATTGAAGCAAATTAGAGAAAAAGATGAAGAAAGATAGAACAAGGGGATAGTTTATATGGACAAGCATTTAAAGAAAACCGGGATAGCCGTCGCTTTATTATTAGCGACGCTGGGTCTTTCGGGTTACCAGCAGCAAAAAGTAGAAGCCGCATCAAGCAAGCGGGCTCTGCGGCCTACTTTTTTTATCCATGGCTATAGCTCTAGCATCAAGGCGGAAGAATTTTTGGCCAAAGAGGCTGTTAAGTCAGGTGCCTGCAAGCAAGTCATCAAGGCTGAAGTTGACACCCGTGGCCATGTCAGATTAAGTGAGAAACTGTCCAGAAAGGCTAAGAACCCATTGGTCCTGGTTGGCTTTAAAGACAATCGCAATCTCAACTACAATCGCGATGCCTGGTATGCCTACCAAGCAATCAGAGCAGTCAAAAGAAGCCAGAATTTCAAGCAGATGAACTTGATTGGCCACTCAATGGGGAACACGACAATCAGCTACATGCTGATCAACTACGGACAAAAGAAGTCCTTCCCAAAGCTTAAGCGGATGGTCAGCATTGCCGGCCACTACAATGGAGTGCGCGGGCAGGGACTGAAAACTTCAAAAGACAGAAAGAATGGCCGCCCATATAAATTGAGCAGAAATTACCGCCATTTACTGGTCTTGCGGAAGATTTTCCCTAAGGCCCGGGTACTGAACATCTACGGTGATTTGGAAGACGGCAGTCACTCAGATGGTCGGATCAACAATTCTTCAACCCTGTCCATGCGCTACTTGGTTAAAGCTAGAGCAAAAAGCTACCGGGAAAAGAAATTTACCGGCCCAATGGCTCAACACAGCCGCTTGCGGGAGAACCCGAAGGTCTTGAAGACAGTGGTTAAGTTTCTTTGGCCAAATAAGTAAGAATGCAGAGTTGAAATCGTATTTTTAGGTAACTAAGATGAAAGAACAAATTCTAGATTTCTGCCAGTTGTTCTACGCTGTGTTCAGCATGATTGTTTACGGCAACTTGTGGCTGAACCCGGGCAATTTTCTTTTCCGCGTTCTCTTCACCTTGATGTTTGCCTATTCAGCCTATCTGCTGGTCCTCTCTAGCAAAAAGATTTGGCAAAAAATTCAAAATAAGAAATGACCTGTGATTAATCTCCAGTGCTAAACTGAAACTGTAGCTTAATAGAAAATAGGTGAAAAAATGACGACAGAAAAAGAAAAGATGCTGGCAGGCCAGGTCTACAATCCTGGCCAAGACGAAGGCTTGATGGCAGAACTGGCTGCCTGCAAGGCCAAGTGCCTCCGCTACAACCAATTGACGGCTGGAGCTGAAAGAAGGGAGCTCTTAAAGGAAATCCTCGGGCAAACTGGTGAAAACTGCCATATTGAACCAAACTTTTGGTGCGACTATGGCTGGAATATCAAGGTTGGCGAAAACTTCTACGCCAACCACAACTTGACTGTCCTGGATGCCGGCGGGGTGACTTTTGGCGACAATGTATTCATCGGCCCTGACTGCGGCTTCTACACTTCCGGCCACCCGCTAGACGTGGAAAGAAGAAAGGCCGGCCTGGAATATGCCTATCCGATTACTGTCGGGAACAATGTCTGGATCGGCGGGGGAGTCCGGGTGGTGCCAGGCATCTCAATCGGTGACAATTCCGTTATCGGGGCTGGCAGCGTCGTGGTCAAAGATATCCCGGCCAACTGCGTGGCTGCCGGTAATCCTTGCCGGGTCATCCGGGAAATTACTGAAGATGACGCGACCAGTGACTTGAACTGGAAGAAGTAAGAGATAAGAATAATCGGTAAAAACTAAATTCAGTCAGTACAAGTAAATAGCAGCAAATGACTCTTTGTAAACAGCAAAGAGTCATTTTTTGTTTACTAAAAATATTTTTGGTAAAATACCTTGATTTGTTTAGTAAACAAGTCTATACTGTAAGCGTAAACAAGTTAAAGATCCAAAGGAGAAAATCATGAAGAAAAAGCTTGTCTCACGCTTGTCGTACGCGGCCGGTGCCTTTGGCAACGACGTCTTCTACGCGACTCTGTCAACCTACTTTATCGTTTTCGTCACCACCCACCTCTTTAATGCCGGTGACCACAAGATGATCTTTATCATCACCAACTTGATCGCGGCTATCCGGATCGGAGAAGTCCTGATCGACCCCTTGATCGGGAACGCAATCGACCGTACTGAAAGCCGGTGGGGAAAGTTCAAGCCCTGGGTTGTGGGCGGGGGGATCATCAGCTCCCTGGCCCTCCTGGCCCTATTTACCGACTTTGGGGGACTCAACCAAAGCAATCCTGTTGTTTACTTAGTAATCTTCGGCATTGTTTACTTAATCATGGACGTCTTTTACTCTTTTAAGGACACTGGCTTCTGGGCCATGATCCCGGCTTTGTCCCTGGATTCCCGGGAAAGAGAGAAGACCTCTACTTTCGCCAGAGTCGGCTCTACTATCGGGGCTAACCTAGTCGGGGTGGTCATCACTCCAATCGTCCTCTTCTTTTCGGCTAGCAAGGCCAACCCCAACGGGGACAAGCAGGGCTGGTTCTTCTTTGCCTTGATTGTTGCCACAATCGGGATTCTGACCTCAATTGCCGTTGGCCTGGGCACGCATGAAGTTAAATCAGCTCTGCGGGAAAGCAAGGAGAAGACGACTTTGAAGCAGGTCTTCAAGGTCCTGGGGCAGAACGACCAGCTCCTCTGGCTGGCCTTTGCCTACTGGTTCTACGGCTTGGGCGTCAACACCTTGAACGCTCTTCAGCTTTACTACTTCTCATACATCCTGGGCGATGCCCATGGCTACAGCCTCTTGTACACCATCAACACCTTCGTCGGCCTGGTTTCTGTTTCCTTCTTCCCATCACTGGCCAAGAAGTTTAACAGAAAGCGCCTCTTCTACGCCTGCATTGCGGTAATGCTTTTAGGGATCGGCATCTTCTCAGTTGCCAGTGGTTCCCTGGCCTTGTCCCTGGTTGGCGCTGAACTCTTCTTTATTCCGCAGCCTCTGGCCTTCCTGGTCGTTTTGATGATCATCTCTGACGCCGTTGAATACGGGCAGCTGAAGACAGGCCACAGAGACGAAGCCTTGACCCTGTCTGTCCGGCCTCTGGTCGACAAGTTAGGCGGGGCACTGTCCAACTGGTTCGTTTCCTTGATCGCCGTTACTGCCGGCATGACTACTGGCGCAACTGCTTCAACCATCACCGCTCATGGTCAGACAGTTTTCAAGCTTGCCATGTTTGCCTTCCCGGCTGCCATGCTCTTGATAGCAGTTTTGATTTTTGCAAAAAAGGTCCTCTTGACCGAAGAAAAGCACGCAGAAATTGTTGACCAGCTGGAAGCCCAGTTCAGCCGAAGCCATGCTCAAAAGCCGGCGCAAGCTGAAAGCTTCACCCTGGCTAGTCCCTTGTCCGGTCAGTTGATGAACCTGGACATGGTAAACGACCCGGTCTTTTCAAAGAAAAAATTAGGCGACGGTTTTGCCCTGGTGCCAGAAGACGGGAAAGTCTACGCGCCATTTGCCGGTACTGTCCGCCAGCTGGCTAAGACCCGGCATTCCATTGTTTTAGAAAATGAACACGGGGTCTTGGTCTTAATCCATATTGGCCTGGGTACGGTCAAATTAAACGGGACTGGCTTTGTCAGCTACGTTGAAGAAGGAAGTCAAGTTGCTGCTGGCCAGGAAATCCTGGAATTCTGGGACCCGGTCATCAAGCAGGCCAAGCTGGATGACACGGTTGTCGTGACCATCATCAACAGTGAAACTTTCGCAAATAGCCAGCTGCTCTTGCCAATTGGCCACAGCGTCAAGGCTCTGGACGATGTATTTAAGTTAGAAGGGAAGAAATAGAGAATGAACAATAAGCAAGCAAAAAGAGTTGACCAGGCAGACCTGGCCTGGCTGACTGACCCGGAAGTCTATGAAGTTAATGCAATTCCTCCGCACTCAGACCATGAGTCCTTCCAAAGCCTGGAAGAATTAGAGGAGGGCAAGTCCAGTTTAGTTCAGTCCCTGGACGGGGACTGGCTGATCGACTACGCTGAAAACGGCCAGGGACCAGTCAACTTCTATGAAGAAGGCTTTGACGACAGCAATTTTAAGTCTGTCAAAGTACCAGGCAACCTGGAATTGCAAGGCTTTGGCCAGCCGCAGTACGTTAACATCCAATACCCATGGGATGGCAGTGAAGAGATCTTCCCGCCGCAAGTTCCAAGCAAAAATCCTCTTGCTTCTTATGTCAAATACTTTGACCTGGATGAAGCCTTCTGGGACAAGGAAGTCAGCTTGAAGTTCGATGGGGCGGCAACAGCCATCTATGTCTGGTTGAACGGCCACTTCGTTGGCTACGGGGAAGACTCCTTTACCCCTAGCGAATTCATGGTCACCAAGTTCCTCAAGAAGGAAAATAACCGCCTGGCTGTAGCTCTTTACAAGTATTCTTCCGCTTCCTGGCTGGAAGACCAAGACTTCTGGCGCCTGTCTGGAATTTTTAGATCAGTTACCCTCGAGGCTAAACCAATTCTGCACTTGCAAGATTTGAAACTGACTGCCAGCTTGACGAATGACTACCAAAAGGGGAGTTTGCAGGTCGAAGCTGATATTGCCTACCGGCTGCCAAATGCCAGCTTTAAGCTGGAACTGCGGGACAGCAGAGCTGACCTGGTGGCTGAAAAAGTTGGTCCGATCAGAAGCGGAAAGCTGGAATTTACCTTAACTGATTTGCCGGTCAAGCCTTGGAGCGCGGAAGAGCCAAACCTTTACCAGGTCCGCTTGTCCCTTTATCAACTAGGCAGTTTGCTGGAAGTCAGCCGGCAGGATGTTGGCTTCCGCAATTTTGAATTAAAAGACGGGATCATGTACCTCAATGGCCGGCGGATCATCTTCAAGGGAGTCAACCGGCATGAGTTCGACAGCAAGTTGGGCCGGGCCATCACTAAAGAAGACATGATCTGGGACATCAAGACCATGAAGCAAAACAATATCAATGCCGTCCGCTGCTCTCACTACCCGAACCAGTCTCTCTTTTACCGTTTGTGCGATAAATACGGTCTTTACGTTATCGACGAGGCCAACTTGGAAAGCCATGGCACCTGGGAAAAGGTCGGCCACGAAGATCCAAGCTTCAACGTGCCGGGTGACGACCAGCGCTGGCTTGGAGCCAGCCTGTCCCGGGTAAAGAATATGATCGCCCGGGACAAGAATCATGCTTCAATCTTGATCTGGTCTTTAGGCAACGAATCATACGCCGGCACCGTCTTTGCCCAAATGGCTGACTATGTCAGAAAGGCTGATCCGACTCGGGTCCAGCACTATGAAGGGGTAACCCACAACCGGAAGTTTGATGACGCGACCCAGATCGAAAGCCGGATGTACGCTCCTGCCAAGGTGATTGAAGAATACCTGACAAAGAAGCCAGCCAAGCCGTTTATTTCAGTTGAATACGCCCACGCCATGGGGAATTCAGTTGGCGACTTAGCTGCCTACACGGCCCTGGAAAAGTACCCGCACTACCAGGGCGGCTTTATCTGGGACTGGATCGACCAGGGCTTGGAGAAAGACGGTCACCTTCTTTACGGGGGAGACTTCGATGACCGGCCGACTGATTATGAATTCTGCGGGGACGGCCTGGTTTTTGCTGACCGGACTCAGTCGCCGAAACTGGCCAATGTCAAGGCTCTCTATGCCAACCTCAAGTTAGAAGTAAAGGATGGGCAGCTCTTCCTCAAAAACGACAATTTATTTACCAACAGCTCAGCCTATTACTTCTTGACCAGCCTCTTGGTTGACGGTAAATTGACCTACCAGAGCCGGCCTCTGACCTTTGGCCTGGAACCAGGTGAGTCTGGCACCTTCGCTTTGCCTTGGCCGGAAGTTGCAGATGAAAAAGGGGAGATCGTCTACCAAGTAACAGCCCACATAAAAGAAGACCTGCCATGGGCACCAGAAGGCTTCACGGTAGCTGAAACAGAAGAAGCAGCTGAGAAACTGCCGGAATTCAAGCCAGAAGGGCGGCCGGAATTAGTTGATTCTGACTTCAACCTGGGCCTTAAGGGGAAAGACTTTAAGATCCTCTTCTCTAAGGCCAAAGGCTGGCCGGTTTCCATCAAGTATGCCGGCCGGGAATACTTGAAGCGGCTGCCAGAATTTACCTTCTGGCGGGCACTGACTGACAACGACCGGGGAGCTGGCTACGGCTATGACCTAGCTAAGTGGGAAAATGCCGGCAAGTATGCCCGCTTGAAAGATATTGGCTACGAGATCAAGGAAAACTCTGTTTTAGTTAAGACATCCTTCTCACTTCCAGTTGCCTTAAAGGGCGACTTGACTGTGACTTACGAAGTAGACGGCCAGGGCAAGATTGCAGTCACCGCAGACTTCCCGGGAGCAGAAGAAGCTGGCCATTTGCCAGCCTTTGGTCTGAACTTTGCCCTGCCAAAAGAACTCAGCGCTTACCGCTACTATGGCCTGGGGCCAGGCGAAAGCTACGCTGACCGCTTGGAAGGCAATTATCTTGGCATTTACCAGGGAACAGTTAAAAAGAACTTCACTCCATATCTGTGCCCGCAAGAAGCCGGCAACCGGAGCCAGGTCCGCTGGTACCAGCTCTTTGATGAAAAGGGCGGCTTGGAATTTACTGCTAACGGGGCAGATTTAAACCTGTCTGCTTTACCATATTCTGTAGCACAAATTGAAGCAGCTGATCATGCCTTTGAACTGACTAATAGTTACACCTGGGTCAGAGCTTTAGCGTCCCAGATGGGGGTCGGCGGGGATGACTCATGGGGGCAGAAGGTTCACCCAGAGTTCTGCCTGGATGCCCGGCAAGCCCGCCAGCTCCGTTTGGTAATTCAGCCCCTTTTTACTGAATGACATGCTACAATTAACTTAACAGCATGAAATTTTAGTAAAAGTAAAGCGAGTGAAGAAGATGGCAACAATCAGAGAAGTGGCCAAGGCAGCCGGCGTATCGCCAGCAACGGTTTCCCGGGTCTTGAACTATGACCAGACCTTGTCGGTCAATGAGGCAACGCGGCAGAAGATATTTGAGACCGCTGAAGCCATGCACTACCATAAGAGCCGTAAGACCAGAAAGAGCAAGCAAAAGCGCCTGGCTATCTGCCTCTGGTGTGACCAGGAGCAGGAGATCAAGGACCTTTATTACTACTCAATCAGAAGCAGCGCGGAAGCTGAAGCCAAGAAGCAGGGCCTGCAGAGCCAAGTCGTTTACGTGGGCGATCCTTTGCCCGATCCGGCTGCTTTAAGCGGGATCATCATGATTGGTTACCAGCAGTATCCAGCCAGCCGCTTAAGAGAAGTCCAAAAGACAGGCCTGCCCCTGGTCTTTGTCGATACGGACACCTTGAAACTAGGCTATTGCTCAGTTGTTGCCGATTTTGACCAGGCCATGCAGGAGGCTTTAGAAGTTTTTTGGCGGCAGGGCAAGGAGCGGATCGCTCTCTTAGATGGTGATTTAGACAGTAATTTTGACAAAAATAACTTGATCGACTTCCGCTTCCGCGACTATAAGAAGAGCCTCAAAGCCCGGGAGCAATATGACTCGGACCTGGTTTACGTAGGAAACTTCACCCCTCAGTCTGGCTATGAAGCCATTAAAGAAGCCCTTAAGTCCGGATCTTTCCCTGAAGCCTTGATCGCTGCCAATGATGCTATGGCTATCGGGGCCTTGAAGGCTTTTAAAGAGGCCGGGATCAAAGTGCCAGAAGAGGTTAGTCTGATTTCCTTTAATGACACAACTGCCGCCGAATTTGCCAACCCTGCCTTGACCAGTGTGCATGTTGAAACCCAGCAGATGGGCCGGGCCAGCGTCAAGGTCATGAAAGACCTGCTGGAAGATGATGAGGCAGGTATTTATAAGGTCACTTTCCCAACTAAACTCGTTTACCGGGAGTCCTGCCCAAGAGAATAGGGCATAATGACAGCAAAGAAATAGCTTGGAGATCAATTTTCTCCAAGCTATTTTTCGTATATATTATGGCTGCATTCTGTTGATCATTCTTGGGAATGGAATAGCTTCACGAACGTGGTCCAGCTTGCAGATCCAGGCGATAACCCGTTCAAAGCCCATCCCGAAGCCTGAGTGCGGCACGCTGCCGTACTTTCTCAAGTCCAGGTACCAGGAGTAGTCATCCAGGTTGAGGCCTGCTTCTTCTATTTGCGCCTTCAAGGTGTCGTAGTCAGCTTCACGTTCTGACCCGCCCATAATTTCCCCGTAGCCTTCTGGCGCTTCCACGTCGGCACAGAGGTAAGTCAATGGGTTTTCCGGGTTCTTCTTCATGTAGAATGGCTTGATTGCTACCGGGTAGTTGACGATGAAGAATGGCCGGTCGAATTGTTCTGACAGGAAGGCTTCGTCTGGCGCGCCGAAGTCGTCGCCCCACTTGAAGTCCTTGCCGGCTTCTTGCAGCATCTTGACCGCGTCATCGTAGGACAGGCGGGTGTAGTTGCCCTCTGCGGCTGGGCGCAGCTTGTCAAGGTCCCGGCCCAGGATACTTAATTCGTATTCACAGTGCTCCAGGACTTGGCCAACTACGTAAGACAGGAAGCGCTCTTGCAGGTCCAGGGATTCATCTTGGTGCATCCAGGCCATTTCCGGTTCCATCATCCAGAATTCAGTCAAGTGCCGGCGGGTCTTGGAAGCTTCTGCCCGGAAGGTTGGCCCAAAGGTAAAGATCTTGCCGAAGGCTTCTGCCCCGACTTCCCCGTAGAGCTGGCCGGATTGTGACAGGTAAGCATCGTGGTCGAAGTAGTCAATGTGGAAGAGTTCCGTGGTCCCTTCTGGTGCTGAGTGCATCAACAAGGGAGCATCAAACTTCACGAAGCCTTCGTTTTCAAAGAAGTCGACCGTGGCCTTGAAGATCCGGTTTCTGATCTGCATGATGGCAAATGGCCGCCGGCTTCTCAGCCAGAGGTGACGGTGGTCCAAAAGGAAGTCGATCCCGTGTTCCTTGTTGGTGATCGGGTAGCCTTCGTTGTTGGAAACAACTTCCAGGTCGCTGATCTGGATTTCGTAGCCAAAGTGGGACCGGGCGTCTTCATGGATGGTCCCAGTGATGTAGAAGGAAGCTTCCTGGCGCAGGCCCTTAGCTGCTTCAAAAACTTCCTCGCTGACATTGTTCTTGCGGACAACGCCTTGGAAGAAAGCCGTACCGTCTCTTAATTGCAGGAAGACGATCTTCCCGCTGGACCGCTTGTCAGTCAGCCAGACATGCATTCTGACTTCTTCATCTACGTGCTTGCTTGATTCTCTGATTGAAATCAATTCTGTCATGTTTATCTCTTTACCTCGGTATTTTGTTTGTATAGTTTGTTGTTTTTGTGTTGATTCTTTTACAGAAGCTGGATTCTCGCTGCCTGGCATTTTTCTACGATGTCGTCAGGCCAGATGCTGGCTTGGACTTCACCGATGTGGGCCTTGCCCAAAAGCAGCATGCAAAGTCTTGACTGGCCGATCCCCCCGCCGATTGAGTAAGGAAGCTCACCCTTAAGTAGTTCCTGGTGGAAAGGCAGAGCCAACCGGTCTTCAGCACCGGCAAGCTTCAATTGCTCTTTCAAGCGGTCTTCATCAACCCGGATGCCCATGCTGGAGACTTCAAAGGCCCGTTGCAGCGGTTCGTACCAGAAGAGCAGGTCACCGTTTAAAGTCCAGTCATCGTAGTCTGGTGCCCGGAGGTCATGCGGCTTCTTGGAAAGCGGGAGGACGCCGCCGATGTGTTCCAAAAAGACTGCTCCCTTTTCCTGGCAGATCTTGTCTTCCCGCTCGCTTGGAGTCAAGGATGGCCAGCGGGCTTCCAGTTCTTCGCTGGTTACGAAGCTGATTTCTTCTGGCAGGTGGTAGGCGGCTTGCGGGTAGAGGGCACGGACGTGGTATTCCATCCCCTTGATGGTTTCGAAAATCCGCTGAACCGTTTGGCGGAGGGTTGCTTCAGTCCGTTCGCTCTTGTCGATGACCTTTTCCCAGTCCCATTGGTCAACGTAAACTGAGTGGAGGTTGTCCAAGACTTCCTCGTCTTTTCTAATGGCGTTCATGTTGGTGAAGAGACCTTCGCCGCGCTTGAAGCCGTATTGCTTGAGGGCCCAGCGCTTCCACTTGGCCAGGGAGTGGACGATCTGCAATTCGCCTTCATCCCCGTCATGCAAGGTAAAGGAAACGGGCTTTTCCCAGCCAGAGAGGTTGTCGTTTAAGCCGGAAGACTTTTTGACAAACATGGGAGCGGAAATTCTTTCCAGATTCATCGCGGTCCCAAATTCAGTCTGGAAGGTTTCCCGGATGTAGCGGATTGCCTTTTCCGTTTCGCGGATGGTCATTTTCGGATCGTAATCACTTGGAATAACTAATTTAGCCATATCTTTTGCCTCTGCTAAAAATCTAATACTTGTCAAAGGGCATAAAAAGAGCCTTTCATCCCCAAAAACTACAGGGACGAAAGGCTTCTTTCCGCGGTACCACCCACCTTGTTCTAAACGAACCACTTCGAGCACTAACATGCTCTAGCAGGGTAACGTCCTGCAGGCGGCACGGCTTACTGCGACTTCAGCCGGCGATCTGGAAAAAGTGTTATTCAAAAAGCCAGGGTCTGTTGCCTTTCCACCAGCCGGCAACTCTCTAAAAGATTGTGCTTTCCTACTCGTCTTCTTCATCTTTGCGTTATTTGATTAAGTAAAATTCTAATACGGATTTAATTTTTGTCAAGATCAAAGGCAAAAAAATTATTTTTTAAAGAGCAAGCCCTTTTTCTTGAGCAAGTAGACAGCGGCGGCAATGACCACGAAGGTGAGCAAAATGATCATGCTGAGGCCTTCAAATTCCTGGACGACTTGCTGGTAGGCGCTGCCGGCAAAGCGGCCAGCGTAGATCAAGACCGTGTTCCAAATTGCCGTGCCCAGGATGGTGTAGAAGCTGAAGCTGATCAGCGAGAACCGGCTCATGCCGGCAGGCAGGGAAATCAGGCTGCGGACGACGGGAATAAAGCGACCGAAGAAGGTGGCTGTGCGGCCATGGGCATTGAAATAGGATTCGGTCTTGGCAATTTTTTCTGGGGAAAGGCCGAAGCGGCGGCCTAGTTTGCTGGCGGCAAAACGGGAAAGGCGGTCTTGATCAAAGAAGCTGCCGATCCAGTAAAGGACGATCGCGCCGATGAAGGCACCGATTGTGGAGGCAACGATCGCGCCAGGGATGGACAGGTTGGCCGACAGGGTCAGGAAACCCGTAAAGGTCAGGATCAATTCGGAAGGGATTGGGGGAAAAATATTTTCAGCTGCAATCAACAAGGCAACGGCGACATAGCCATAGTTTTGAATCAGCTGCGTGATTGTCTCGTTCATGAGTTGTTCTACCTCTAATCTATTCTATCTGTACTTTCGTAAATCCAGAATAACAAAATAAAGGGTGGAAGAGGGGATTTGCCCGGCATCTTTAAGAGATAATTTGGAATTGCTTTACAAGTATTTAACTTTACTTTTTTAAGCACACAACAGAATTTGTTGAAGCTTTTTTAGTCTTTTGCTTAAGAAAAACAAGAAAAGAAATTAAACAATTTTTATGCACAATTTTGGGAGATTGTCTGTTATAATCGTTTCAACGCATTAAGGAATTGCCTTATAGAAATAAAGAAAAGAAGCTTACAAGCTGTTTTTTCTGACTAAAGGCGAATCTTGATGCCAGGAAAATTGAATATCATTCGTACTATACTATGTCATTAAATTTATTCAAGGAGAGGTAAATATGACTAACGTAACTATCGAACAAGCAGTTAAGGGCTATCTTGTATTCTCAGCTAAGGAAGGCAAGCTCTTCCGTGAAGGCCGCAGCTACCTGGCAGGCAAGACCTACCACAACCGCTACCTGGCTATCTACGAAAAGCTGGAAGACGCTGTTGTCAACGCCAGCCAATACCCAAGCCAAGAAGGCATCACCATTTACGAAGTAAGTGGCTGGGGTCAAGTAACTGACTTTGGCAAGAGCAAGGTTACTGAATGGCTGAAGCTGGACCAAATCGTAGCTAAGAAGGAATGGGTTGCTCTCTTGGGCAAGCACACTAACTCAAACTACGCAAGCCTGCGGATCCTGGCAGCCAAGCTGAGCAAAGACGCAGCTGTATTGAAGAAGCTCGCACAAGACAAGAACCAGCAAGTTCGCAGCGCCGTAGCTAAGAACGTCAACACTCCAGCTTTGGTTCTGGCTAAGTTGGGCGTGGCTGCTGAAGTTAATGCTATGGCTATCTAAAGGCTGACAATTTTTACAAAGAAATAAACGAGGCGCGTTCTCTGGATATCAGAGGCGTGCTTTTTGCATTCAAGGAGAAAAAGCATTGAAATTCGACCAAGCAAGAGCAGAAGATTTAGGCAGAATCGTGGAAATCGAAAGAGCTGGTTTCAATGAGGCAGAAGCCGGAAGTCCCGCTCAGTACAAAGAGAGAATTCAGAAATTTACCGGGAGCTTTTTGGTAGCCAGAAATTTGAAAGATGAAGTTATTGGCTTCATTACCGGCCCAGTCGTTGCTAGCAAGTACGACTACATTGAAGATTGGATGTATGAGAAAGAAACGGAAAGTCTGCCGGGACTTGGCGGCAACCAGATGGTTTTGACTATTGCTGTTCACCCGGATTACCGGGGGCAAGGGATCGGCAGCCAGCTTTTGGCCAGATTCGCGGAAACCGCTAAGGAAATGAAGCGGGGGCGGATCGCCTTGACCTGCCTGGAGGACCGAGTGCCTTTTTACGAAAAGAATGGCTACGTCAACCATGGGCAAGCTGAGTCAGAGCATGCCGGGGAAATCTGGTACAACATGATTAAAGAGATTGAAGGCTAATGTGCCAAAGCGGCAGGGCAATTCCATCAAGTGAGGCGGCTTAAAGGAAAACGAGCTGCCGATGTGGATCGCTGAAATGGATTTTAAGATCGCGCCGGAAATCCTGGCCAGCATGGAAGAATTGGTAATCGACGGGATGCAAAGGCTGAAGCAGGGCGTACTTAACCTAAATAACTAAATGGTGAAATGCTGGTAGAACGGGGATTGAAAGACAAAGCCTGTAGCTTGCGAGACAAACTGTGTTGAACGTATAATAATAGGCAAAATAAAGGTTAATGAATGAGGGTAGAAAAATGACTTATAGTGTTTTTAAGGTTGTGAATTGGTTGCGGGTAAAAAACAACGCTGAGTTGCGTTTGGACCCAAATGCTGAAGAATTAACACAGATGAAAGCCATGAAGCTCTTATACTATATTCAAGCCGCTAGTTTGGTAGTGACGGGCAAGCGGATGTTTGATAACGATATTGTTGCATGGAAGTATGGTCCTGTTGTGCAGGAAGTTCATGATCGTTACAAGGGTCAAAGAGAAATTGTTGGCGACATTTCGAAAGATCCACAGGCAGTAGAAGACTATAAAGAATTGCAGAACGACCAACAAACTGCTGATATCTTAAACAGTATCTACGACATTTATGGGCATAGTTCAGCGTATGATCTGATGCTTCAAACACATAACGAGAAACCGTGGCAAGACACTCCGCAAAGCCATGTGATCAGCGACGAAAAGATAAAATCGTTTTACAGCAAGGTGTTCGTTGTCGATGATTAAAAGCAACTTTCGGACACGCAAGTCTAATGGCTCAAGAATCAGAAGAACGTATAAGACATATTTTGCCTTTAATTTTTCTTTTCTCACAAGAGATAAACAATACAATCTTGATAAAAACAACTATAATATCAACAAGAGTGTCCGAGCGAAGTTGTTGGAGAAAATAGAAAAGCTTTCAATTGAAGAAATATCAGTTGTCTTAGGCTGGCCAAAAGAGCAAGGCCTCGAACAACTTCCTGATAATGTTGTTTCTTTAAGCATAAACCCATTTTTTTCAAGCTCCGGACGTTTAGAAGATTGTGGTGACGTCTACTGGGTATTTCGGTTAAATGACAAAGGTCGAGTAATTGGTAAAATCAATAGCAACATTTTCTATATTTTAGCAATCGACACAAAGTTCAATTTATATAAGCACTAGCTACTAGGCTCTGGATGATAATATATCGTTCGGAGTCTTATTTTTAACCTAGCAAGCAATATAACTAAATTGCTCTGTAATTATCTATTGCGCGAAAGCCGTCCAATTAGTATCCTTTAATTAGCTTTATAAAAAGAATTGAGGATGGAATATGCTTTATCAGCAAATCGAGCAAAACAAGCGCAATACCTGGATCGTGCTGGGCGGCTTTACAGCCCTGCTATTGGCTATTTCCGGCCTTTTGACAGTCTACTTAACCATCTGGGCCGGCGCGATCTTTTTAGCCGCGGGAATTATTTACATGGTCTATATCTACTTTTATTCGACCAGACACTTGATGCGGATCACCCATGCGGTGGAAATCACCCAAGACAACGTCCCTCAATTATACGAAATGGTGAAGGAGATGAGCCTGGCCGCCGGCATCCCTATGCCAAAAGTCTACGCCATTCCAAGCAATATCCCTAACGCCTTCGCGACCGGCCGTGACCCGGAGCATGCCAGCCTGGCTGTCACTTCCGGCCTTGTGAAAATCATGAACCATGATGAACTCCTAGGCGTGATCGGCCACGAGATATCTCATATCCGTAACTATGACTTGCGGGTAACGACGATTACCTCAGCTCTGTCCAGTTTTATCTACCTGGCTGCGATTTACCTGCTGGCTCTTGGCTGGACCTTGTTTAAGATGGATGGGGGAGTCATTACCAAGTGCATTTGCTGGTTCTTTGGCTCGATTGCCTTAGCAGTTGGCGCCGGCCTTTTCATCGTTGCCCTGCCAATCGCCAAATTGCTAAACTTGTCCATGTCCCGGCAACGGGAATATCTTGCTGACATCGGCTCAGTCGACTTGACCAGAAATCCGAAGTGCATTATTGGTGCCTTGAAAAAGCTGGAAGCCATTGAGCAGCAATACCAGCAGCAAAAGGAAAACCCAATGGTTTCAGCTTTGGCCTTTAACAGTTTCCAGGTCAAGCACTGGTGGACCAACTTGATCTCTGACCACCCAACTTTAGACCGGCGGATCGACCGCTTGGAACATACGGCAGATTTGCCTGAATAAGGCAAAAAAGGATGCAACTCACTAGAGCTGCATCCTTTTCTTTATTTCTTATAGTTCTCTGCCAAAAAGTCCTTCATATTTTGCGGGGCATGGCCAGTGATTCGGGTGAAGTCATCAGTAACGCCGTCCATCAAGCCCATGGCTGCTGCCTTGTACATGGAGGCCAGTTCATCCCCGTCGCCTTCAGAGCGGTAAATATCCGCGAACTCTTCCAGGCTGACTGGCTGGTAGCCGATCTTTTCCCCGGTAACTTCGGTCATGATCCGGCTTAATTCAACCATGTTGTAATTCTTTTCCTGGGTCAAAAGGTATATCTGCCCCTTGTCTCTGAGATATGGCCGGACAGCAACGTTGGCAATAGCTTCCGCGCTGTCTCTTCTAGAGATAAAACTCATCGCCTGGTCGCCAACCGGGTAGATCACGTTTTCTCTTTCAATTAATTCCGGCAGGTAAGGGACCAGGGGATCAGCGTAAAGGGAATTTTTGACCACGGCATAGGATAACTTGCTTGAAGCCAGCCGCGCCGGCAGGTAGGCGTAGTAGCCTGCCATCTGGAAGGGGTTGTTAGCCTGGTCAGCCATGAAGCTGACGTCAACCAGGTGCTTGACTCCGGCTTCCTTCATGGCTTCCAGGGAATTCTCGAATTCCTCGATCCGCTTGCCCACGTTATAAGTGATGCTGGGAATATAAATCAAGACATCTGTCCCGGTAAAAGCCTCGACCATTGATGGAACATCGTAGTAGTCGCTATACATGACTTCATAGCCGGCTTTTGCAAAATTTTCCGCCTTCTGGGGGCTGCGGACAGCCAGGCGGATGTTCTTGATATCAGTTAATTTGCTTAAAGCTTTAACAACTTCTCTGCCTAAGTGGCCGGTTGCGCCAGTAATCGTATATTTCATTTCTCTTCCTCGCATTCTCTGTTTATTCTTTTGCTTTACTGTTTTCTGCCTGCTTTTTAGCGGTTTCCTTGACCAAAATCGTGTCGATCACGTCCTGCAGGCTGATCTTGCCTAAAATTGCCTCCGCCGCGGTTTCCGCGTGGGAGAAGTAGTCAGTCAAGGTTGGCTGAATGTTGCCACCGACGATGCATTTTGGATTGGTCTCATGGTCGATGGCGAAAAGGGGACTGCTTCCTTCAGTTGCCAGATAGATCTCCAGCAGGCTGATGTTCTTTGGTTCTCTTAAGAGCTCCGGATCTGCTGACCCGTGGGTCGTTTTGATAAAACCGGCATCCCTCAAGTTGGACATTAACCGTCTCACCACAACTGGCGAAGTGCTTAATGAACTGGCAATGACATTGCTAGACAGGGTGGTCTTTCCCTTATAGATCACCAGAAAGGCCAGCAGGTGGATGCTGTCACTGAAACGGGTCGATACTTTCATCTTTCTGCTCCTTGCACATGTAACTTTTCTAATTACTAATATAGAGCAGAGATGCGTAAAAAGCAAGTCCTTTTTAACTAGTGCTTTAACCGGTTTTTTAGCTAATTTTTGCAAAAATAAGGTGGGAATAACTTAGCTCTTTCATTATAAACCCTAAATTTCAAGGATGTTCGGGCAATAAAAACAGAATGCTCCCAAAGAAAAAACAAAAAAACTTGTATCTTTTGACTTTACAACTTTTGCTAAAGGTAATATGATTAGACAAGAAACTTTTGGAGTTACATGAATGAAGCACAGAGAGTAATGATCACAGAGGAAATTTACTAAGGAGAAAGAAATGATTGAATACCGCAACGTCGGGATGGCTTATGGAGACAACGTCATCTTGGAAAAGATCAACTTAACCATCAATGACGGCGAACTTTTCGTTTTAGTCGGCCCCAGCGGGAGCGGGAAGACGACTTTGCTCAGAATGATCAACCGCTTGACTGAACCTACCCATGGAGACCTTTACCTGGCCGGCAAGCGGGTCAAGGACCACGACCTGCGCCAGCTTCGCCTGCATATGGGCTATGTCCTGCAGTCCAGCAGCCTCTTTCCCAACTTGACAGTTGGCGACAACATCACCATCCAGCTGGAAGAAGCTGGGGTCAAAAAAGCTGAGCGCCGTAAGCGGGCTCTAACCTTACTGGACCAAGTTGGCCTGGAAGGCAACACGTACATCTCCCGGCTTCCGCGGGAGCTTTCCGGCGGCCAGCAGCAACGCGTCGCTATTGCCCGGGCCATGGCCAGCCAGCCAAAATTGATCTTGATGGACGAATCCTTTAGCGCCCTAGACCCGGTCCTGCGCCGCCAGCAGCAAGAGCTCCTGCTTAAGCTCCACCGGCAAAATAAAACTACAGTAGTCTTCGTCACCCACGACATGCAGGAAGCCCTGCACTTAGGCGACCGGATTGGGGTTGTCAAGGACGGTCACCTGCTCCAAGTCGGAAGCCCTAAAGACATCGTCCAGCGGCCGGCTAACTCTTTTGTGGCAGACTTCTTCAAGAGCGCCCGGCCGCGGCTGGGCACCATGTCTGAACTTTTGGCCAGTCCTTACGTAAACAAAATTACAGGAGATGGCTTGCCGCAAGTCGAAAAAGTCGAAGAGATCGCTGAATTGCCGGAAACTGATGGCTATCTGCAATTTGCCTACCAGGGGGAAAATTATCAGATTAAGGCGAGCGACCTGCTTCGCTACTTCGGAAAATTGGGGGACTAAAGAATGAACGAATTGATTAATACCATATCCACCCACCAGGGGCAAATCATGCAGTCCTTGGGCGAGCACTTGCTCTTATCTATTGAAGCCCTCTTAATTTCTTGCTTGATTGCCATTCCTTTGGGGATGCTCCTGGCCCACAGCAAAAGAGCAGGGGAAGTAGTCTTCCAAATCACCAGCATCATCCAAACTATCCCAAGCCTGGCCCTGCTTGGCCTCTTGATTCCCCTGGTGGGGATCGGGACGACTCCGGCCTTGATCGCCTTGACGGCTTACGGGATTATGCCGATCTACCAAAACACTTACTCGGCACTTAGAAATATCGACCCCAACCTGGAAGAAGCCGCCGATGCCTTTGGTCTTAGCAAAAGACGCAAATTGTTCAGATTAGAAGTTCCCATGGCCCTGCCCATGATTCTTTCCGGCGTCAGCATCTCTTTAGTCATGATCATCGGGACGGCCACTCTGGCCGCCATGATCGGTGCCGGCGGGCTTGGTACCTACATCATGATCGGGATCCAGCAGAACAACAACACTTATCTCTTGATCGGTGCCGGTCTGTCTGCCATCTTGACTCTGGCCATGTCTGGCCTGCTCAAGTTCATGTCTTCCTCTAAGAAGCACTTCCAGGTCACAGCGGCTGTTTTGGTGATTTTTGCCATCGGCCTTGGAATCAGCCAGGCACCGAAGCTCTTTGCCCCAAAGCAAGAAGAAATCGTTATCGCCGGCAAGCTGGGCAGTGAACCAGACATCTTGATCAATATGTACAAGGACTTGATTGAAAAGGACAATCCCAATGTCAAGGTGACCGTCAAGAACAACTTCGGCGGGACCAGCTTCTTGTTCAATGCCTTAAAGACGGAAAAGATCGACATCTATCCGGAATTTACTGGGACTGTTTTGCAAGGCCTGGTTAAGGAAAAAGTTGCGACTCCCCATGACCCGGTTAAAGCTTATAAGCTGTCTAAAAAACTGCTCCAGCAGGAATACCAGATGACCTTTTTGCCGCCAATGAAGTACCAGAACGGCTACGACCTGGCAGTTAAGAAGTCCTTTGCCAAGAAGCACAATCTGCAGACCTTGAGCGACTTGACCAAATTGGATTCTACTCTGACTGCCGCCTTTGACCCGGACTTTGCCAGTCAGCAGGACGGCTACCTGGGCTTAAAGCAGGAATACGGCCTGAACTTGAAGGTCAAAACCATGGAATCAGCCCTCCGCTACAAGGCCATTGCCAGCGGCAAGGTCGAGGTCGTTGACGGCTACACGACCGACCCGCAGATCAAGCAGTACGACTTAGTCGCCTTAAAGGACGACAAGAGCTTTTTCCCGCCATATCAAGGGGCGCCTTTGATGACGAGCTCTTTTGCTAAAAAGCATCCCGGCGTGGTTAACAGCTTGAACAAACTGGCGGGCAAGATCAGCGAAAGCGAAATGCAGGAAATGAACTACAAGGTGACCGTCAAGCACGAAAGTGCCAGCAAGGTGGCTCGCCAGTACCTCATAGATCATGGTCTGCTCTAATCTAAAAATTGGTAGGTATTTTTTCTGCAAAAAGGCTTGAAAATGGTTAGAAAAGCATTAGAATGTAAATGTGATTAGATCCAAGAAAGGAGTTGCTCTCTTGACAGAACACTATTTAAACTATGTCAATGGCGAATGGCGGGACTCTGCTGACGCTATTGAAATTTTCGAACCAGCAACTGGCAAGTCCCTGGGCACTGTTCCAGCCATGTCCCACGAAGATGTGGACTACGTAATGGACAGCGCCAAGAGGGCTCTTCCTGCCTGGCGGGCTCTTTCATACGTTGAACGGGCCGCATACCTGCAAAAGGCAGCTGACATCCTCTACCGGGACGCTGAAAAGATCGGTTCTACCTTGTCCAAGGAAATCGCCAAGGACCTTAAGTCCGCAATCGGCGAAGTCACCCGAACGGCTGAAATTGTTGAATACACGGCCAAGGTCGGCGTAACTTTGGACGGGGAAGTCATGGAAGGCGGCAACTTTGAAGCAGCAAGCAAGAACAAGATTGCTGTTGTCCGCCGGGAACCAGTTGGCCTGGTTTTGGCAATTTCCCCATTCAACTACCCGGTCAATCTGGCTGGCTCAAAGATCGCTCCAGCCTTGATGGGCGGGAACGTGGTGGCCTTCAAGCCGCCGACACAAGGGTCAATTTCCGGTCTGCTTTTGGCCAAGGCCTTCGCGGAAGCTGGCCTGCCAGCCGGCGTCTTCAATACCATTACTGGCCGGGGCCGGGTAATCGGCGACTACATCGTTGAACACCCAGCAGTCAACTTCATCAACTTCACTGGTTCCAGTGCTGTCAGCAAGAATATCGGCAAACTGGCCGGGATGCGGCCAATCATGCTGGAACTTGGAGGCAAGGACGCGGCTATCGTTTTGGAAGACGCTGACTTGGACCTGACGGCCAAGAACATCGTTGCCGGCGCCTTTGGCTACTCCGGTCAGCGGTGTACTGCCGTTAAGCGGGTTCTGGTCATGGACAGCGTGGCTGACGAATTGATCGAAAAGGTCAACGCTTTGGTCAAGGACTTGAAGGTTGGCATGCCAGAAGACAACGCTGACATCACTCCTTTGATCGACACCAAGTCTGCCGACTACGTGCAAGGCTTGATTGAAGAAGCTGAAGAAAAGGGCGCTAAGCCTTTGTTTGACTTCAAGCGTGAAGGCAACTTGATCTACCCAATGGTGATGGACCAAGTGACGACCGACATGCGTCTGGCCTGGGAAGAACCATTTGGGCCAGTATTGCCATTCATCCGCGTTAAGTCAGCTGATGAAGCTGTCAAGATCGCCAACGAATCAGAATACGGCCTGCAAAGCTCTGTCTTCTCACGGAACTTTGAAAAGGCCTTTGCCATCGCTGGCAAGTTGGAAGTGGGCACGGTCCACATCAATAACAAGACCCAAAGAGGTCCGGACAACTTCCCATTCCTGGGCGTAAAGAGCTCCGGGGCAGGCGTACAGGGGGTCAAGTACTCCATTCAAGCCATGACCCGGGTCAAGTCCGTCGTCTTCAACATCGAAGATTAATTTA
Source organism: Lactobacillus sp. WILCCON 0059 (assembly GCF_057197985.1). Taxonomy (NCBI): domain Bacteria; kingdom Bacillati; phylum Bacillota; class Bacilli; order Lactobacillales; family Lactobacillaceae; genus Lactobacillus; species Lactobacillus sp. WILCCON 0059. The sequence goes on along the minus strand of NZ_JBUBHN010000001.1, from coordinate 1,246,888 downwards.
AAAACAGTAAATTTGACTATCACATGTCTGCTAGAAGAAAGTCCGCTTTGGCGGGCTTTTTCTTTTTAAAAAAGTTCAAAAATCTTAATTCTTTTGTTAGCATTTTTTCAGAAAGAATGGTAAATTAAACAAAAGAATTTAGACAGGAGAACGCACTATGCCGATTACTTTAGACAAACAGTTAGCCGCCATTGACGTATTAAGGCAGGAGAATATTTTTGTCATGGACTCACAAAGAGCCATGACCCAGAACATCCGGCCCTTAAAGATACTGGTGGTAAACCTGATGCCTAAGAAGGCCAATACGGAAGTGCAATTGCTCCGCCACCTGGCCAACACGCCCTTGCAGCTGGAAGTTGAATTCCTCTACATGGCCAGCCACAAGTCAAAAAATACTTCTAACGAATACTTGCAGAACTACTACCGGACCTTTGCTGACATCAAGGAGAAGCGCTATGACGGGATGATCATCACCGGCGCCCCGGTTGAACAGCTGCCTTTTCAGGAGGTCGATTACTGGAGCGAGCTTTGTCAGCTGATGGAATGGTCCAAGACCCATGTCTACTCCAGCCTCCACCTTTGCTGGGGGGCGCAAGCGGCACTACATTACCATTTCGGGATCGACAAGCAGCCCCTGGAAAAGAAGCTGTCCGGCATTTATGAGCAGGAAGTAGTAGGGACTAGTCCGCTTCTTCGCGGCTTTGACGACTCCTACCGCTGTCCGCACTCCCGCTATACCACGATTTACCCAGACCAGTTAAAAGGCAGCAGCCTGCAGATTTTGGCAGAGGGAGCGGAAGTTGGCGTAGCGATCGCGGCAAGCAGAGACTTGCGGCAGATCTACAGCTTTGGCCATCTGGAATACTCCAGAGACACCTTGTCTGAGGAATACCATCGAGACGTTAAAGCTGGAATCAATCCGCTTTTGCCGGTTAACTACTTCCCAGCTGACGACCCGGATAAAAAGCCGCGCTTGACCTGGAGTTTAGCCGCCTCAACCTTCTTCAGCAACTGGATCAACTACGCCGTTTACCAGGAAACGCCATACGATTTGGCAGAACTGGACTAATATATATTTGGGCAAAAAGAAATCTGCCCCTGCCAGGGAGGCGGGGACAGATTTTTTGCTAGAAAATATTTCATGTTAGAAGCGGTAATTCCGCCGGTCGATTTGGAAGTACTTGTCGTTTTTGGACATCTTGTTCACCAAATGGAAGGAGATAAAGAAGAGGACGGCGATGAAGGCCAGGAAGATCCACTGGCCGTCAGCGGAATTAAGCGATGCTACATAGTCGTAGCTGCCGTGCAGGGCGGCTGGAATGACGATCGCAAGGACGCGGAAGAACTTGGACCGGATGTTTTTGCCCAGGTAGGCATAGCCGCGGGCTAAGCCGTAGAAGATCCCCATGAAGACGCCAAAGCAGGCGTGGCCAGGGATGGCTGTTACGGCCCGGACTAAGGCAGTAGAGAAGCCGTAGATGGTGACGTAGGAGATGTTTTCCCAAAGGGCAAAGCCTAAAGCTACAAAGACACCGTAGACGACCCCATCGTATTGGCAGTTGAATTCCTGGCTGAACCAGGACCGGCGCTTCAAGAAGAAGTACTTGGAACCTTCTTCAGCGTAGGCAACGATCACGAAGTACATGATGACGTTGTAGATTGGGTCTTTTTGGGATATGAAAGAAGTTAAGACGCCGTTGGCAATCCACTCAAGGATGCCGGCGGTTACGGCTGACCAGATTCCCCCGGTGACCATTCTTCGCAGGATATAGGGACTTTCCGGCTCCAGCCGGTCAGATTGGTAGACCTTGATCATCAAAAAGATAGCCGGAATGATCGCGGCCAAGATAAGGAGCCAGTTGTAGATTAAAACTGGTTCAAGGAAGAAGAAAAACATGTTGGACCCACTTTCTATTGTTTGTACACTTATCTAGTTTACTAGCAAGCGGGACTTTTTTTCAAGAAAGTGCTTAAAAAATAAAAGCGGACGGGAAATTAATTTTTTAGGGAAAACCTGGCAAAAGTTTGGAAAATAAGGGAATCGCTGTCATTAGCATAAAATCAGCTTTCGCGCTTAAAATAGTGCTATAATATTCTTAAGCAAAAAAGCGCTTTACAGAAAGAAGGGCTGGTTAAAATGAGAAGCAAGGAAGAAAGCATGCTGATGGACACCATGATTGCCAATGGCGTCAGCAGCAAGATGACCGAGCAGGCAACTGGTCTTGCGGCTCCAAAGCCGGTGCAAAAGAAAAATGCAGCTAAGCTTGAGACGCGTGACATGCTGCTGGCCAACGGGGTCGACGAAGAAATGGCCGACCTGGCGGCAGATCTGTAAGTAATTGAATCGTTTAGACCTGGCAAAAAGCCGGGTCTTTTTTTGCAATCGTCCGGGCTACCTCAAACGCCAAGTAAATGATAAAATCAACTGGTGAGGAATACATATGACACAATTTATTGAAAAAATTTCTGCTTTAGCCAAAGAATTTGCTGATCCTGAATTAGACCGGCAAGTGAAAGAGATCAAAATGATCGACGAGTGCGTATCCAGCCAGCGGATGCTGCTTTTCGCGCCGGAAAGCTTGGGCATCAGTGATGAGCGTTTTGCTGAAATGACCTGGGACTTGTCTGAAAGCCAGATCAAGGACCTGCGGGCTTTAAACAACCTGCTCAACAATGTCCGCCAGTACCTGTCCCTGGAATATGGGATCTGGTCTCTGCCCAACATGGAGACGGCCCAGTTGATCAGAGATGAATTAGGGGTTGAAACTGCCCTGGAAGTCATGGCCGGCAACGCATACTGGTCTAAAGCCTTAAGCGAGGCCGGAATCCAAGTTTGGGCTACGGACTCTTTAGAATGGTCCAAGAGCTCCCAGACCGGCAAGAAGCCTTTTTATCGGGTTGAAAACCTGCCGGCTGACCAGGCAATCATGAAGTACGCGGCTTGCGACTTGATTCTTTGCTCCTGGGCCCCGAATTTCGGCAAGGCTGATCTGGAACTCATTGCCGCCAAGCAGCACTATGCTCCAGCGGCCCGGCTCTTGTTTATCGGGGAAAAAGGAGTCACCAACTCGCCGGGATTTTGGACCAAAAAGCATTTTGCCAGATCAAGTGAACTCAGAAAGATCAACCGCAGTTTCAAATCATACGACTTCATCAAGGAAAAATTTTTTGAGGTGAGCTGATGAAAAGGCACAAACTTTTTGTTATCTTGTCCACCTTTTTCCTCTTCATCATGATCGGGATAGTCTGTTCTAACATGCAGTCACAGCTGGCTGACCAAATTTTGCAGGCGCAGGGGATGAGCATGGAGGCCCGGATCGTCAAGCCCAAAAAGACGATGACGATTGCCTCCTTCCTTAAATGGGTCAAGAAGGAATTCCCTAAGGAAAGCATCCAGATGCAGTTCAAGAGCAAGGAAGACAAGAACCAGGTTCTGGTTTGGTCGCAAAACCGTGACCTCAACTATTTCCCTGTTTCAAGCGGCCGCTTTTTCAGTGAAGACGACTTCAAGGGGCAGGTCACCATTGCGGCGGTCTCTCCCTCTTCAGCCGCTTCCCAGATTAGGACTCAGGGCAATACTTACTTGATTGCCAATGGCCAGTACTACTCAGTTGTCGGCAGCCTTAAAGCTGTTCCATATCAGTCCAGCAAGGCCTACTACCTAACGACTGGAGTTAACCAGGAAACCGGGCAAAGCCGGATGAACCACTTTACCTTGTACGTTGACGCCAGCAGCCAGACGATTGGCAAGATCGCCAGTCACTTGAAGAGTGAGACCTACTGGCCGGACTTTGTCAAGCGAGGGAGGCAAAGAAGATTGACGCTGCTCATGCCGGAAGCTATCTTGATCCTCTTTTTGCTGGGAGTCGGGGGCCTTTTGATGTGCCTGATTGCCTGGCTGACCTGGAAAGAGGCGGACATGAGCCACGTAAAAGGGGATCTTTTGTCCAACCTCCTCTTGAACCGGAGCGGGCGCTTTATCGTCTTTATGGTGCTGGAAGGCTTTGCCTCCTACTTCCTCTTGGTGTGGAAGGCCTACTACGGCAACCGGAGCATTTTGGCCCTGCTTTTGCTGGGAACAGTCGTGGTTGAACTGGCGGTTTATGTCGCGATGATAGTTTATCTGTACAGAAAGGGGAAAAAGGCGGATGCTTGAGATTCCAGCCCAGTTTAAAGAAAAATTTACCCGCCTGCTTGGCCAGGAAGAAGCAGGCAAGCTGCTTGAATCTTTAAAAGAGCCAAGCAAGAAGGCCTACCGGATCAATACATTAAAGATGGGTGCAGTCACTTATCCGCAAGATGAGCCAGTACCCGGCATCCCTAAGGCTTATTACGGTGAAGTTTCCGGCAAGGACCCGGAATGGACTGCTGGCCTGGTTTACTCGCAAGACCCGGCGGCCATGTTCCCGGCGCAAGCGATTCCGGTTAAGCCCGGCGACAAGGTCTTAGACTTGTGCGCGGCTCCCGGCGGGAAGAGTACGGCTTTAGCCCAGAAACTTGAAGGTCAAGGGCTGCTGGTAGCCAATGAAATCTCGCCTTCCCGGGCCAAAATTTTGCGGGAAAACCTGGAGCGGTGGGGCGTAGCTAACGCTGTCGTCACCAACTGCGATTCTTTTGCCTTGAGCAGTCGTTTCCCGGGCTTTTTTGACGCGATCTTAGTCGACGCGCCATGCAGCGGGGAAGGGATGTTCAGAAAGAGCGATGACGCCATCAAGTACTGGAGCCAGGAGAATGTCGCCCTCTGTGCTGACCGGCAAAGGGAAATTTTGACTGAAGCGGTCAAGATGCTGAAGCCAGGTGGCTATTTGCTTTATTCGACTTGCACCTTTTCACCAGAAGAAGACGAGGAGATCGTCAGCTGGCTGATGGATGAATGCGGCTTTAAAGTTTTGCCAATAAAGGCTGATAAAGCAGCGGCCGGCAGACCGGAATGGGGCAACGGGGATGCTAGTTTAAAGCAGTGCGCCCGCTTTTGGCCGCAAGACGGAGTCGGTGAAGGCCAATTCGTGGCCAGTCTGCAAAAGGCTGCTGGCGAAGAAAGCTATGAAGCAGAAGCAGCAGAAGCTTTTTCTCCTGCCAGAAAAAACAAGGATAAGAAGAAAAAGGGCAAAGGCAAGAAGAGAGAAGATAAAAACAGCTTGGAGCGGCCGGGCAAGGAAGAATCCGGCTATATCAGTGAAGCCATTGCCGGCTTCAACTGGCCGGAAAGTTTAGCTTCCTGGCCTAGCCAGATGCTGAAGAGCCAGGATCACGTCTTTGTGCCGGCGCTTGCGCCCGATAGATTAAAGGGGATCAAGGTTTTGAACAACGGCCTGGAACTGGGAATCTTGAAGAAGAAGCGCTTTGAGCCAAGCCACCAGCTGGCGGAAGTTTTAGGGCAGGTTGACCAGGAAAGAGTGGTTGACCTGACTGAAGAAGAATATGACCACTACCTGCATGGGGAAAGCCTGCAAGTTAACTCCAGTTTGAAGGGCTTTGTCTTGGTTTCCTGCCGGGGGATGATTTTCAGCTTTGGGAAATTATCTGGCAAAGGGCAGCTGAAGAACTACTATCCTAAGGGCTTGCGGCAATAGAAGGTCAGCTTTACATAATTTTGCTTATGTGAAAAAAGGAGATGGCATAATGAAGGCAGCCTTGGTCGGGTGTTCAAATCCTTTAAAAGAAGCATATCTGCCAGTTGTTGACCAATTGGTTAAGATTTTGGAAGACCGGGGACTGGAAGTCGAAGTCAGTGAATTTTTGACCGATGACACTTTAATTGGCCGGGGAGAAAAGCGGGCCCGGGAACTGGAGGGCTTCTTCTTAGATCCGGAGATGGGACATATTTTTGACATCTCTGGCGGGGACTTGGCTAATACTGTTTTAGGACATTTGGATCTAGGCAAGATCAAAGGCAGCCAGGCTGTCTTTTACGGCTACAGCGATTTGACCACGATCTTGACAGCCCTGGCTAAAAACGGCAACAAGGCGGTCAACTTCCAGCTGCGCAACTGCCTGGTCAACAAGGATTTGCTGAAAAGCGGCTACTTTGACCGCTTGCTGGCTGGAAAAGAAGTAGCAAAAGAGCTCGGTGAGCTAGACGTAACTTTTGTCCGAGGCAGTAAAATGGCAGGTCCAGTCTACGGGGGCAACCTGCGCTGCCTGCTGAAGCTGGCAGGGACGCCCTACTGGCCGGATTTTACAGGCAGCATTTTGTTGCTGGAAGCTTACCGGGGCCGGCCAGAATTGGTGGCTAGTCTACTTGAACAGTGCCGGGAGACCGGGATTTTTGACCAGATCAGCGGTGTTTTGCTCGGCACCTTTAGTGAGCTGGACAGGTTAAAAGCAAGTCATTTGCCAGCAGAAATTCTCTTGGACCTGCTGCCGGCAAATGTTCCAATTGCCAGGACTGAATTTATTGGCCACCGGCCAGATGCTAAGGCGATTAGGCTGGGGCAAGAGTGCATTTTCCAGGAAGCTGGCGTATAATAAAAGTATAAACCCGCCCGCTAGGTCCCGTAGAAATCGGGTGATTATGATGCTTAGCGAGAAGATTATTGACTTGTTGGTATGCTTTGTAGCATTCGTTGTATTTGCAATCGTCGTTTCTATCTATCCAGAGGAAATGTTTGCATTGTTGATTGCGACCGTTCTTTTGATCGGCATTTATGCCGTATGCAAGGAAGTGGTCAAGGACTGGTTGAAACACAACCATCGTTTCGGGGTTTAACGGGCGGAAAATAAGCGCGGACCCGGCAGGAGCCGGGACCGCGTTTTCTTTCTTGAGCGGAGAAGATTATGGAATACGAATACAGACTGGTTGACCGGGATTTGGCGGTTGACGGAGTAAAGAGGCTTTTACCAGATATAGTTTGGAAGATCGCCAATACGGAACTGGTTGAAGGAATTGGCCTGCCGGAGGTCAAGATGATCTGCAAGGGCAAAGCAAGTGAAGGGATGACCGTTAAGGAAGTCATTACCGTGCACAATCTGAAGCTGGCTATGGAGTTCATGCTGGCCAACCTTGACCGGCCAGTTGACTTGGATCTGGTGAAGGAATACAACCGGATTATCGGGGGAAGCTTGTTTGAGGGGGCTGGAGAAATCAGAAGTTACCCGGTGAAGATTACGGGGACGGATTATAGGCCGGGGATGCCAGATATTGGGAAGATTGAAGAAGTGTTGCGGCTGGCAAAGAAAATCGAACATCCCATCAAACAAGGCTTCTATTTGTTTGGTCATATTACTAGAGAGCAGTGGTTCAATGATGGCAACAAGAGGACTGCCCAGCTGGTGGCCAACCATGTTTTTGTGCAAAATAACGCGGCCATGCTGGCGGTCCCGGTTGATGAGCGTGAAAACTTTTGGCACAAGCTGGTTGAATTCTATGAGACCGGGCAGCAAGATGACTTGAATGACTTCTTGTACCAGACCTCGGTTGGGATCATGCCGGGCGGTTTGACTATGGACAAGACCCGGGAGATTGAGGAAAGAAACAGAAAATGGCTGGGGCTGGAGTAAAGAAGATAGAGAAAATAAGGTTAGGCTAGTACTGTTGTTAGTACTAGCCTTTTTTAGGCTGTATCGCCAAAATTGCTTTCTTACTTTATAATGGTAAATAGCTAATTAGAGGTAAGGGAAAATGAAGAGTAATTTTGACTTTTTAAACGGCGATGAGCCTGACTTCAAGAAATATTATGTCAATGCAGTGCGGGCTGAAATGCTGTATGCCAGAGGACTTTATTCTGAAGAGGTAGTCAACGTCAGAAAAATTGCTGAGCAGCTTGCAAGGGATATCATGGATCTAGAATACTTGCAGGTTGATGAGCGGTCAACATTTAACGATAACTTGAGCAGACTCAAGCGTGGCGCTTACGTAACCGACCGGGCGATCAATGTTTTCTACGAGGTTAAGCGAAGCGGGAACGTTCAAGCACACGCCCTTGAAGAAACTGCTACTAAAGACACTGGTTTAACTGAACTGAAGAATATCTGGTTCTTGCTGGCTGAGTTTGCTAACAAGTATTATGACGTTCATGTTGATACTCATAGCAAGTTTAATGAGCCAGAACTGGAAACAAACTACACATCTTCTGAGAGAAGATTGATTTACATTCAAACTGCTGACAATTCAAGTGGCAATTGGCCGGCTTATATTGGGGCAAGAAAAGTTGGTAAGGCATCTATTGAAGAGGACTTTAACAACGATTTAAGACCTAACAGCGATTATCTGCGTGACCGGGCTGATAAGCGAATTAAGCAGTATATGAGAACTGGTGGTGTACCATACGTTGTTGAATGGGCTGAATTGGGCTACTCACCAGTAACCAAGAGATGGTTTGGGGATGAGGCAGTTCATGAGGTCTTAGAGCGGTCAGGGATCAAGCATGCTGAAGGGCTAGAAGGCGATGAGTGGTATAAGGTTGATCTTGAAACTGCCAAAAAGGCCATTCAGGCGGTCAAAGATGGCAAGAGTGCCATTGAGCTTGATAACAAAACTCCTAAGCAGCAGAAGCCAATTGAAGTTAAGATCACTCTTAGACCAGAGCAGAGGGATGCGATTGACAAGACCAAGGCCGCATACAAGCACTACAACCGTATGCTTTGGAACGCAAAGATGCGCTTTGGTAAGACCATCACTGCCTTAAGCTTAGTAAAAGAATCTAAGTACAAGAAGGTCCTCATTATGACCCACCGGCCAGTGGTTAACGAGGGTTGGTTTGACGACTTTAACAAGATCGGCATGACCAAGGCTGGCTATCTCTACGGTTCTAGAAACCGGGGCCACAGATCAGTTGAGGAGCTGGAAAACTTAGGCAAGCCATACGTTTACTTTGCTTCCATTCAAGACCTGCGGGGTTCAACGGAAATCGGTGGCAAGGTCAGTGACAAGAACCATGATGTTTTCTCAGTTGCCTGGGACTTGGTCATTGTCGATGAAGCCCATGAAGGGACGCAGACTGACTTAGCACAGAACGTACTTGATGCCGTGTTAAGCAATAAGCGGACTACCAAGCTTTTGGAACTGTCTGGTACTCCGTTCAACCTGCTATCAGACTATGACGAAGAGCAGATCTTCACTTGGGACTACACCATGGAGCAGGAAGCTAAGCTGGCCTGGTCAGAAGAGCACCCGAATGAAGTCAACCCATACGCTACCCTGCCAAAGGTTTCCATGTACACCTTTGAAATGAGCGATCACTTTAAAGACATCAACTTTACCGGGGATGGCTTAGGGAGATACTCATTTAACTTCAAGGAATTCTTCCGGACGGATGAGAATGGCAAGTTTGTGCATGAGAAGAATGTCCGCCAGTTCTTAAAGAACATTACTTCACCTGGTCCAACCAACTATCCATTTGCCAACCGGACTTTCCGGAACAACTTGCGGCATACTTTATGGATTCTGCCGGGGATTAAGGAATGTAACGCCTTAGAAGACTTGCTTAATGAACCAGGCACGGTCTTCCATGAAGAAGGCTACAAAGTAATTAACGTGGTTCGCGGAGACAAGTCGGCTGATGAAGAAGCCAGTCAAAGCGATGTAGAACGCGTTAACAGAGCGATGGATCCAGATCCAGCAAGGACTAAGACGATTACCTTGACTGTGCGGAAGATGACCACAGGGGTAACGATTAAGCCTTGGACGGGTGTCTTGTTCTTGTCAAACACCAACAGTGCCATGCAGTATCTGCAGGCGGCCTTTAGAGCGCAAACCCCATATGCGTCAGAAACCTTCGGTCAGAAGACCAATTGCTACATTTTCGACTTTGCACCGGACCGGGCTTTGACAGTTATGGCCGAAGCAAGCAGTTTGTCGACTGGTGCTGGTAAGCTGAATAGCGGTGAACAGGAAGAGCGGATGACCAAGTTGCTTAACTTCTTGCCAATTATTGGTGAGAAGGGCAACAAGATGCAGGTTTACAACGTAAACACCTTGCTGACCAAGCTTAAAAAGGCATACGCGGAAAGAGCTGTTAGGTCTGGTTTTGATGACAATTCTATTTACTCTGACAAACTCTTGAATATTGAGAGCCAGGAGATTCTTGACAAGTTCAATAAGCTTAAAGCGATTGTTGGGACGACCAAGAAAGAAAAGCAAGAGACAAAGATTGACATCAACAATCAAGGTTTGACCGATAAAGAGTCAGAGACTGCAAGAAAGGCCAAGAAGAAAAAGCCGAAAGAGCGGACAAAAGAAGAGCAAGAAGCAATCGACAAGGTTAATGCTCTGAAGCGTCAGCGGCGGGCTTTGATCTCAATCTTGCGCGGGATTTCGATTAGAATTCCGATGATGATCTACGGGATGGACATTGACTTTGATGAAGACGTGTCAATTCAGCAATTTATGAACCGGGTTGACGACGTGTCGTGGCAGGAATTTATGCCAGCCGGCGTGACAAAAGAAATGTTCAAGCAGTTTATTCCGTATTACGACGCGGAGATCTTTGTAGAAGCTGGTAAGATTATCAGAAGACGCGTTAAAGAGCTGGATAAAGCTGATCCACTTGACCGGGTGGAGAAGATTGCAGATATTTTCGGGACTTTTAGAAATCCTGACAAGGAAACCGTGCTCACGCCATGGCGCGTGGTTAACATGCATTTGGGTAAAACGATTGGCGGTCTTGTTTATTATGACGACGATTACGAGACTCAATACGTTGATGGCAAATCAGCGATGCACTGGGTATCATCTGAAGATACAGAGCGGGTTTATCATGAGAATACCCGCATTTTAGAGATCAACGCCAAGACTGGGCTTTATCCGTTGTTCGCTGCTGCATCCCTGTACTGGAAGGAATTCCAAAAGATGAATGATCAGATGGCTGGTAAGTTTAGTTTGATCGACGAGCAGTTCATTTGGCAAAAGATTCTGCGAGAAAACATCTTTGTCGTGGCTAAGACACCAATGGCAAAGGAAATCGCGACCCGGACTCTGAGAGGGTATAATTCGGATTGGGATGTTAACGCGGAATACGTCGAAAATATTATTAAGGACGCTAAGACCGACGTTGATGCTGAAGCTAGAAAGATTGAGAGGCTATTTGGAAACATGAAATTCGACGTCGTGATCGGTAATCCGCCATATCAAGATTCTGCAACAGGTGATAATGATAACTATGCTGCACCGATTTATAGCGACTTTATGGATCTCTCATATAAGCTATCTGATTTGGTTACGCTGATCACTCCGGCCAGATTCTTATTTAATGCGGGTGGTACGTCAAAGCAATGGAATAAGAAGATTTTGAATGATCCTCATTTCAAAGTTGTTTTGTATGAAGCAAACAGCAGCAACATCTTCCCACATACTGATATAAAAGGTGGAGTTGCTGTCTCTTTGAGAGATACGCATCAAGAATTTGAGCCTATTGAAATTTTTACTGCATTCCCAGAACTAAATGGCATTCTAAAAAAAGTTCTCCCCAAAATTAGCGGATCTCTATCAGAAATAATATCTGGGCGTGGCGTATATAAGTTGTCCGATAAAGCTTTGGCAGATTACCCTCAGATAGAACAGTTACAATCCAAGGGGCACAAAAAAGATGTTGGTTCAGGTGCCTTCAGAGTTCTAAAAGATGTAGTTTTCTTTAAAGAGAAACCAAGCGATGGGCACGATGATTATGTTAGATTTTTAGGTCTATCTAATAGAACGCGTGAATATTGGTGGGGGCGGAAACTATATCAAGATGTCCCAGACAGCTTTTATCACTATAAGGTTTTTGTACCAAAAGCAAATGGTAGTGGTTCGTTAGGTGAAACTTTAACAACACCCCTGATCGGGGAACCCCTGATCGGGGAACCCCTGATCGGGGCAACTGAAACTTTTATTTCAATTGGTGATTTCTCGACTAAAATTGAAGCCGCAAATTGTTTGAGTTATATCAAGAGCAAGTTTGCTAGAGTAATGTTAGGTGTTCTGAAAACAACTCAAGATAATACTAGAGCAAAGTGGGAATACGTCCCTCTTCAAGACTTTACCCCTAACTCTGATATCGACTGGACAAAGTCAATCCCAGAGATTGATCAGCAACTTTACAAGAAATATAATCTCTCTGAGGACGAAATCAACTTTATCGAAACGAAAGTGCAGGCAATGGATTAATGACTGATGAACGATTGATCAAATCGGCAGATCGGGTCAAGGATGTCGGTGAAGTTTTTACACCAAAGCGCATAGTTGATCTGATGCTGGATCAACCGGAAATTAGTGCTAAGGTAAATGACCTAACTGCTACTTTTCTTGAACCATCAGCTGGTGAGGGAGCTTTTTTAACTGAAATTCTAACTCGTAAGATGCAGGTAGCACTTAAGGGCAGTACTTCAGTTGATAGCTATGAAGATAGAATTTTGCTGGCACTTTCATCTCTTTACGGCATTGAGTTGATGGAAGATAACTATAAAATGCTTCGGCACAACATGTACCAAACTTTTGTAGTCGACTACCTTCGGGGACTCAAGGCAAAGGGGCAACCAGAGCATGGTAAGCGTAAGGTCTTGAAAAGCGCTAAAACCATCATCTATGCCAATATGGTTCAAGGCAACACTCTGACCTATAAGAACGTTCAAGATCAGCCTATCATTTTCAGTGAATGGGCTTCATATAAGCAAGATGGCCGGATTTGGGTTAAGCGCACAACTCAGACCTTTGAGTCAATTGTTGAAGGCGAGCAGACAGATAATGGCTTAGTCGTACCAGAGGATTCACAGCTCGACTTATTTACTGATTTTGATCCAGATACCCATGAGGTAAAATCAAAGGATTCTTATCTCCAATATAAGCCTGTTCAAATTGTTGACGTCTACAAAGAAGAATTAGTTGATACAAACAAAGAATAAGCTAAAAATGCATCCCTAAGTATGATCTTTCATGCCAGGGATGCATTTTCTGTCTCTTCCTAAGCCTTTGCCTCATGCTAAAATAGACGTATTGAGAAGTACGTTTTAGAATTTTTTACGGAGATGCCTATGCCTGAATTACAGCTAAGAGCTGCCCAAGTTGGGGATGCAGAAAGATTGCTTGAAATCTATGCTCCATACGTAGAGAAAACGGCAATCACTTTTGAAGATGAAGTGCCATCTGTTAGTGAATTCCAAGACCGGATCAAACGGACGCTAAAAAAGTATCCCTATCTTGTGGCGCTTAGAGATGGCAAAATCGTCGGTTATGCATACGCCAGTCCCTTTAAAGAGCGGGTTGCTTATGACCACAGCGTGGAATTGTCCATTTATGTCAATGCTAATGTCCGTCACCAGCATGTTGGCAGATTCTTATATAACGCGATGGAAGATTGCTTAAAGAAGCAGGGCTTTTTAAACTTGAACGCCTGCATCGCTGCTCCGATTGGAGAAGATCCGTATTTAGACGACAACAGCATTCGTTTCCATGAGCACTTAGTCTACAAATTTGTAGGCCGTTTCCACCAGTGCGGCTATAAATTTGACCGCTGGTATGACATGGTCTGGATGGAAAAGATGCTGGGCGAGCACACCGTGCCCGCACCCAAGATTATCCCTTTTCCAGAGATGAATTTTTAGTCTAGATAAACACATGCTGGCCGCTAGAAGCAGCTAAGTCTGACTTGATAATGTCAACCAGTTCGTCCGGCTGCTCTTTTTTACCGTCTGAAACCCAGGCAATCAATAAAGCCACAAAGGCACCAATCCGCATATAGACGTGGTAATGGTAATTTGGGAGGGGCTTTTGGTATTGGTCTTTGAAATAGTCATGCAGGATCTCTGAGTTTTGGTAATGACTGCTGGCGATAATGTCAAACCGCTTTAGCTTGATCAAGACCTCCAAGATCTCAGCGTTGTCGTCTTTTAGCCAGAAGGCAAAGAAATAGTGCAAAAATTCATATTCTTCAGAGTCATGGCTTTCCTTTTCAACATAGGAAGTCATGACTTTTTTGTACATCTGGTCGCACTTCCAGGCCAAGATATCGATTGGCTGATCAAACAAGCGGTAAAAAGTTGCCCGGCTGACGGATGAAGCCCGCTGCAGGTCAGCAATTGATATTTCCGCAAGAGCCTCTTTTTTTAAGCATGCTGCCAGCCCCTGGTAGAGCAAGTCTGCTGACTTGTACATCCTCTTGTCCTTTTTGATGTGATACATTTTCCACCTCTACTGTCTTATAAGTTATGAGACTATTGTATCGTAATTTTGCCGGTGCTAGGATATAGAAAAATTGAAAGCGAGGCAGGGCAAATGAGAGAAATTGTTATTTCATACCGGGCAGGGGAGCAAGGTTTTGATTGGACTTTTGTGTTGCGGGAAGAAGCCAAGCGGGCCAGGAAATCTTTAGAGTTTTTGGGAATAAGTCCAGAGGGCGATTTGGCAGAGATGCGGCGGTTGCTTTTATCCCGGAAGTTGGAATTGGGTCATCAGAAAATTGTAGAATTGTGCAGGCGTGACGTGGCCAGATCAAAGCGGATGGAGAAAATCCTGCTTTTAGCCAGCCACGGGCCAGCCAAGCCCTGCTGCCTGGAATTGAGAGCTCAAGGCATTTCTGCCAAGGAATTCGTGGAGTGGTTTGAAGCAGTAAACGCGGCCAATGATGAAAAGGCAATGCTAGCCGCACATCCCGACCACTATTTAATTGACACGTCCCCTTCCGGCAAGCAGCTGGTCTATGAGAGATATGGCGGCTCACCTTTTGTTTCCAGAGCTGTGATTGATTTTGCCAACAATGATGATGTTTTGAAAAAAGCTGACCCAGAATACCCTTGGCTGATCGCCGGGGCAGCCATAAATGATTCCGGCAAAGCAATTGGCGGTGCCTTACACCAATTTAAAGACATACCAGGAGGGATGGAGGGAAAGCTGCAGATCAATTTTCCTTCGATGATGCCCAAGAAAATTGTTGAAGGACATAAGATTCATCTGGCAATTGAATTCGGCAACTGGATTGAAGCGGCAGGAAGAAGCTTAGATTAGGCAAATTTGCGGTTGGCGTAAGCTGACCGCTTTTTTGCGGCGATTTTTGCCTGGGGGATGCCGAACTGGTTATAATATTTGTAGATTAAACATTTTGGATTGCTGGAGAAGAGCTAGTTTGAGGTGAAAAATGGACGAATTTAAAGAGAGATTCTTAGCTAATATGGACCGGCACCCAGGCCTTACTTGGGATGAAGTTTTTTTGTAAGCTGGATTCTGATAAGACAGCAGCGCTTGCCTGGATGGAAGAAAGCGGCGGCGAACCTGATGTTGTTGCTTTAGACAGCGGTTTAGCCATTGTTGACTGCGCTAAAGAAGAGCCAGCTGGTCGGTGGAGTGTTTGCTACGACAAAGAAGCCCGGCTTAAGAGAAA
This sequence comes from Lactobacillus sp. WILCCON 0059, assembly GCF_057197985.1. Taxonomy (NCBI): domain Bacteria; kingdom Bacillati; phylum Bacillota; class Bacilli; order Lactobacillales; family Lactobacillaceae; genus Lactobacillus; species Lactobacillus sp. WILCCON 0059. Next base: position 1,231,598 of record NZ_JBUBHN010000001.1, on the reverse strand, counting down.
GAAGTTCCCGCCAGAAACTAGCGCTGAAGAGATGCTGGCAGAACATGGCTTGGCCTTGATGGATGAAGCAGATTATCGCCAGCTCCAGGCACTTGGCGATTTTGATATGAAGACCAGCTGCTGGATCAAGACGCCTGCTGAAATCAGGGAAAAAGGAGGAGCACTTTTTGCGGAAAAGCGCTACGGGGCGGTCTTTGTCTACCACAACGGGGCGGACTCTTACTACAAGGTCCGAGGCTTTAGGGCCAAGCTGGTCTTGTAGGAGATTTTTTCAGAAAGAAGTGGAGAGATGAATCCTAAACTGCATGACTACACGGTTTTTGACTTGGAAACAACCGGGAAAAAGATCATCCAAATCGGTGCCTTAAAGGTCAGAGATGACCAGACCGTGGCGAAGTTCTCGACTTACGTTAATCCCATGGAGAAAATCAATGAATATGTCTCTCATCTGACTGGCATCAGCAATTATCAAACAGATGCTGCCCCAGTGATTGATGAAGTTATTCCAGACTTTTTGGGCTTTATTGGCGACGATACTTTGGTTGGCCATAATATACTTAGTTTTGACTGTCACATTTTGGCTGACAACGGCTATCCGCTGGCTAACCCGAAACTGGATACCTTGCTTTTGGCCAATAGTTACAAAAAGAGGGGCCTGTTTCTAGATCCTCTCCCCAACGTCAGACTGTCGACTCTAAAGGATTATTACGGGATCAAGATCAACTCCCACATCGCTATCAGCGACTGTATCACCAACAATATCGTTTACCAAAATCTCAGAGACGGCAATTTAGCTAAGGCCACCGAGATAATCGATTTTACCCCCAAGCAGGTTGACTCTTGCTTGGCTGGCCAGCGCTTTGTGATTACCGGCCAGTTTCGCCAGGCAACCAGATATGAGTTGACCAGCTTGATTCAAAGTCATGGCGGCAAGGTGACCGGATCGGTGTCCGGCGTGACTGACTACTTGCTGAAGGGCGAGCTGGATCATGTTACTGGCAAGTGCAAAAAAGCTGCTGAGAAAGGTACGGCAGTGATTGGATATGAGGACTTAATGTCACTTTTACAGAAATGAAATAGAGCTTCCAGATTTTTCCTGGAGGCTCTATTTGCATCTTAGGGGGCAATTTTTGCATCTTGCCGGAAAAGCTGGGACAAGACCGGCAAAAAACGATACGATAATATTGCAAACGAGCCAAAGAGAAAGAAGGTGGGCAGCATGAAGGTTAAAGTTGAGCTGAATAAAGACCAGGATTTGCCCCTGGCAGTGATCTATACCGACAAAATGACTGAAGAGGTTGAGCGGGTAGTTGCTTTCCTGGAAAACAGCGCCAGCTCTGCTCCTTTAATCGCCCAGCAGGAAGACCGCCTGGTCATCATCAAGCCTAGTGACGTCATCCTTGTCCGGGTCGAAGGCGGGGATACGGTCATCTACACCGGAAAAGGCAAGTATTTTTCCAGAAAGCGGCTGTATGAGGTTTACCAGCAGCTGGGCCAGGACTTCATGCAGATTTCCAAGCAAGCCGTCGTCAACTTGACTTGCCTGGAAAGCGTCGAAGCATCTTTTAACGGGACCATGTTTCTGCGCTTAGAGCATGGCCTGTCTGATTACATCTCCCGCAAATACCTGCCCGCTTTTAAGCAGTATTTGGGGCTTTAGGAGGGGATAAAAATGTCTGCCAAGAAAAATATCCTGGTTAGTTCCTTGATCGGAATTGGCATCGCCGCCGTCTCGTCCTGCCTGGTCAGCTTGCTCCTCTTAGCAAATGGAGCCGGCAGCTTGACCATGACGGTCGCTGAATACACTAAGATGCTTGCCGGCATCGTCTTAGTCGGCCTCAGTTTTGGCCTGCCCAGCATCGTTTATCAAAATGACAAGCTGGCACCGGCCTACCAAATCTTGATCCACATGGGAACCGGCTGCCTGGTCATGACCCTGGTCAGCTTCTGGACTGGCTGGATCCCGGCTAAAGCTGGCTTTTGGCCGGCTTTCCTGACTATTGCCGGTGAAATCGCCGTGGCCTTTATCGTCTGGCTAATTTTTTACCAGCATGAAAAGAAGCTGGCCCAAAAGATGAACGACCGGATCAAGCAGCTGAAAAAGTAGCTATTAAGCAAGGTTGGAAGTGATTCCAGTCTTGTTTTTTGTCTAAACAGGAAAGTTGAACTTGTAAAAAATAAGGAGTATCGTTTGTATATCTTTTAGATTCAATCTATAGAAATGTGAGCTAGCGCAATGAAAAAATACGACTATATCATCATCGGCAGCGGCCCGGCGGCTAACCACCTGCTCTTCAAGTTAGCAAGAACTGATCGGACCGCCCTGGTCATTGAAAACAACTTGTGGGGCGGAACCTGCCCAAATACCGGCTGCCAGCCGAAGATTTTTCTGGAAGGCGCCGTCCGGCCGGTTTTGAACACTTATTATCTGACTGGCAAAGGAGTAAAGGAAGCCGCCAAGCTGGACTGGAAAACTTTGATCAAGCGCAAAAAAGAGATCTGGGCAGAATTTCGTCAAGAAGAGCGGGCCAGCATTGAAAATGACCAGGTGGACACTGTCTTTGGCAGCGGGGTGATCACTGGTCCGCATACGGTTGAGGCGGCTGGGGCGGAATATGAAGGCGAAAATATTGTCATCGCGACGGGGCTTCTTCCTCACCACTTGGAAGTGCCGGGCAGTGAGTATGCCATTGCCAACGATGAATTTTTTGACTTGGATGAATTGCCGAAAAAGGCAGTCGTTATTGGGGGAGGCTATGTTGCCTTAGAGCTGGCCACGATCTTGCAGGCAGCTGGGAGTGAAGTCACGGTATTGCAGCACTCTGACAAGTTGCTGCGGCCTTTTGACCAGGAATATGTTGAAAAATTGACGCAAATGATGGAAGAGCGCGGCATTGCGCTTCATTTGAACACGCCAGTTAAGTCAATCGGTAAAAATGCTGCTGGTTATGAAGTGACGGCAGAAAATGGACAAAAGTTTGCAGCTGACCTGGTAATCGACGCCTCTGGCCGGCGGGCTAACGTAGACGGCTTGGGTCTGGAAAAATTAGGGATCAAGTTTGATCCGGTCAAGGGCGTGGCAGTCAACGAGCACTTGCAGACTAATGTCTCGAGTATTTTTGCCGCCGGGGATGTCGCTGACAACGGGCAAATGAATCTGACGCCGGTTGCCTGGGTTGATTCCTATCACATTTATGATTTTGTCGAAAATGGTCTGACTGAAGGAGTTAAGTATCCTGCCGTAGCTACCAGCACCTTTACCTACCCGCAAGTCGCCCAGGTAGGCAAACGGGAAAGTGAAATGGCAGCTGGCGATACGGTCAAAAGAATGAAGCTTGGGTCGACTTTTGCCTCCATGGGTGAAGGCGATGAAGAGGCAGAATTAAAAGTCATCTTCAACAAGGCTGGCGAAGTGGTTGGCGCTTCGGAAATCAGCATCAATGCCGGGGATGACATCAATCTCTTCGCCCCGCTGATTGGCAAGAAGGATCCGGCAGAATTCGCCATGAACAATCTGGGCTTCGCCTTCCCGACTCTGGCCAACAAACTGGACGTTCTCTTCCGGTAGCTGTGACAGCAGGTTGAAATTTGAAAAATTTTGAATTTAAGCAAAGGTTTATCCTTTGCTTTTTTCTTTGCCCGCGGATTGAAATTTGGCTGCTTTTACAGATTGATCTGCCTGTAAAAAGCCCGTCAGACCGGGATTTTTAGCTGGTCACATGCGACTTTTTCCTTTGGTAAAAATCTGCTTTAATCAAAACTGAGCTTCGAACATTTGGTCGAATTGCTAAAAGTAAAGCAGTTAGGTGATGAATGTGAAAACAGAAAGGATAAAAGTGATGGCGTATTCAATTCAGCAAATCCGGGAGGGCTTAGAGAAAGCCGGCTATGTGGCTAATGACGAAATCACGACCGCCCTGTGGGCCAGCGTGAGCCGGGGCCGGCCCTTGCTTTTAGAAGGAGCTGCTGGGACGGGCAAGACCAGTCTGGCTAAGGCACTGGCAGATGGCTTAGGCCTGCCTTACCAGCGGCTGCAAATGTATGAAGGATTGAGCGATGACAAGATTCTGTATGATTATGACTACCAAAAGCAGCTGCTGGTTATTGAGATGCTTAAGCCGCGCTTGATGGAGGAATGCAAATGGATGAATCTCAAGGAAGCTGAGCAGTACGCTCTTAATAAGCTTGATTTCTACGGGGATGACTTTCTCTTAGAGCGGCCAGTCTTAAAGGCAATTAGGTCGAAAAAGCAGACTGTCCTCTGCATCGATGAGCTTGACAAGGCAGATGAAGCAACTGAATACATGCTCTATGAGTTTTTAGAGAATTACTCCTTATCCATCCCGCAATACGGAACAGTTACCTGCCAGCCAGATGAGCGGCCCATCGTCATCATTACTTCAAACGGCTATCGTGAGCTCTCTGGCCCCTTGCGTCGGAGGTGCAACTATCTTTACTTAAAGCGGAAGAAGGCGGCTGAGATGGCCAAAATTTTAGCTCTGAAGGCAAATGTTGACCGCAGCCTGGCTTTCGGCATTGCCCTGGTAGTTTCAAAGATGACTAATCTGCACTATCAGCCGTCACTTGCTGAAGCGATTGACTACGCGAGATTCCTCAGCCAGCAGGAAGACATCAGCAAAGAAACCGCCCTTTCGGCTTTGAGCATCTTGCTTAAGGATAATCGGGATTATGACAAGGGCAGGAACTTGCTCTTGAAGCACGGCGGGGAGATCTGGAGCAGTGGCAGTGACGATGAAGACGACAGCGGAAACGATTGAGCTGAAAAGCAGCTTTTTGCCAGACCTGCTAGCCTTTGGCGACTACCTGCTTAAGCTGGGCTACCAGCTGATGCCGAATTATGCGGAAGAGATTTTGGCATTACTGGCAGACAGCTTCTTTGACCAGCCCGATGTCAGCCTGTGGAATTACCAATTGCTGCTGAAGCCCTTAATGGTCAAAAGCCCGGCTGAAGCTCAGCACTTTCAAGAAGATTTAAGGAATTATTTGCAGCTGAAAAACAGCTTGCGGGATAAAGAAGAGGCCTTAGCCAGAAATCATGAGGAACTTGAGGGCGTCATGCGCAAGTTTGACCAGGAAGAGGCCAGTCTGGAAGAAGAAGGCAGGCAGCTTGCTCAAGAGAAGAATGGTTTGCCGGGCAGCTTTAAGATTCCAAAGACCTGGCTTAAGCGTTTAGATAAGCTGCAAGCCGAAAATACTGCAGCCTTTAAAGCCTTGTTTGCGGATAGTCCTAAGCAGGAGATATTTGCAAAGATGGCTAAGACTCTGGCAGACAATGACCAGTCTGGCAAAAGAGAGATTTTTGACCAGCGGAAAGATCTGCTGGCTGAGTTAGAAAAGGCGGCTGGCAAACTTACTGACCTGCCAGACCCCATGGCCGGCATGCAGCTCTTAGAAGAGCTGGGCAAGATCTTGAAAAGAATCGACCTCCAGGACAAACGGCTGAAAAGAGCAGGAATCAAGCAGGAGAAAAAGCAAGGCGATTTAGAGCAGAGCCGGCAAGATGCCGGGCAAGAAGCTGGCCGCCTGCAGATGAGGATTAACGAATTGCAGAGCAGGTTAGCATCCCCAGGAAAGCGGGAGTGGAGCAAAGAAGCAAACCAGGGGATGAAATTCGTTGACAATACTGGCCTGTTAGCCAAGCCCTTTGCCAGCTTGTCCAAGCTTGAACGTGAGCAAATCAGTGATTATGTCAATTTGTACGCCTATAAATTCAAGGCTCAAGTTGCTAAAAGACTGATTAGTCCTAGGAAAGGGAGAATTGATCTTGCGGCCAGCATCAAACTGGCCTGCAAAAGCGGCGGTGTCCCTCTTAAGCTGCAATACCAGCACCCCAAGAAGCGTCCTTGCAAGCTGGTGATCTTTTTAGACGTGTCGGGCTCCTGCGTCAAAGCAGCTGAACCGCTCTTCTTATTCGCCTGCTGCTTAAGAGAGCTTTTCCCGGCAGGCTGTGAGCTTTATGCCTTTGTTGACCACTTGGTGGATCTCTCAAGTGACTTAAAGGCGGGGATGGCCTATGGCGAACTTACAGAAGTATTGCGAAAGGTGCCGACCATTGGCGTCTACTCGGACTATGGCAAGCCGTTAGGAGAATACAAAGATAAACAGGGGCAGCTGAACAAGCGGACTATCATGCTCTGGATGGGGGATGCCAGAAACAACCATTTGCCTAGTGAGGAAAAGATCTTTAAAGACTTATGCCAGCGAGTGAAGAGATGCTACTGGCTTAATCCCGAAGCTAAAAGCAAATGGGATACCGGGGATTCAGTCATTGGCAGCTATGCTCCATATGTCGATGAATTGGCTGAGGTCACCAACCCGGCCTCTTTGATCAAATTTTTGTGTGAATTACAGAATTGAGGATGAAAATGAAAGAAGAAAGCAAAGTCTTAACTGAAAAAGAAGTTGACCAGCTGGTCAGTGATTTCTTTGAGAATTACAAAAGCTACTTTGACCGTCCCTTTTACTTGAAAGTGCTGGCGCAGCCTCTGGCTAAGCATTATCTCCGGCCCAGCAGCTTGAAGGTTTGCCTGGCTTACCAATTACTGACTAAGGAGTGGCTGAAAGCTGAGCTTACTGAGCAGGCTTTCCATGAGAATAAAGACAAGCAACGCATTTACCTGGAGCCTGGTAAGCTGAAGAATTATTTGCCAAAAGAAGATTGGGATCTGGCTAGTGACTACCTGTTCCCAGGAGACAAGCAGGCTTACCTGGAACTGAGCGCTAACGGGGAAAAGCTCCTTTTACCGAGCAACAAGCGCCAGCAGCTTCAGCACTTTAAGACCAGCTTGGCTAATTGCCAGTCCTGGCAAAAGCTGCTTGACCATATCAAAGAAAATCATGCTGACATGTCGCTTAATTGGCATTTCAAGAACCAGTCCAAGCTGGAAGTGACTTTGACAGGGAGAAAGGATCACGAGCATGCTTTCGCCTTAAAAGAGCCAGAGGCGATGGAAGAGGAGTATGACAAGTTTTTAGCCAATTCGAAGAAGAAAGAGGCAAATTACAAGAAAAAGATCAAAGAAAAGGTTGCTGCTTCTAAGCTGCGGGGGGACCTGTTAGCGCGGGCAATTGCCCAGCTTGCTTTGAGAAATGAGACGCGGATTACGCCTAACAACTGTCTGAAGATTCTGCGGGGACTGTCATATCCGGATTACGATGCCATCAACCATAGTGACTATGACAGACGTTTTCGCTTTCTGCCAAACAAGGCGATTCTGCAGGTAATTGACGCCATGCAAAAAGACGGACTGATCGCGGCCGAGGAACGCTTTTATTCTGACTATCATGTCTATTACCATGAATTGGTGCCGACTGATCTGACTGAGGAATTTCTGAATGCTGAAGCAGCTGAGGGATCAGATCTGGCTTTGCTGAAAGAGATCAATGAGTCTGCGGACAAGAGTGATCTTTCTGCTTTTAACGTTGTCAAATTAAGCCAGGAACTTCTGCAGCATCCCGCTTTGGTTTGCGTTGATCAGAGTTACCAGGCCTTTATCGACCAGCATGACTTGGCCAGAGAATACTTGAAAACCCGCTTGCAGCTGACGACCAACAAGTTTACCAAGAAGTATCTCCGCCTGCTTTTAGAGGGGGATGCAGAAAAAAGCATCCCTAGTCAAACAGTGAATGCTTGATTGGGGATGCTTGAGAAATTTGTAGTTAGTATTTAGTAATTAGTATTTAATTCGCTGAGGGATGCTACTTGGCCAGCTGGTCAACGAAAGTCAGGTATGCTGCTTGCTCACCAGTTTCAACGGCCTTTACCTCACCCAGTTTAACCTGCCCGCTATGCAGCTGATCTTCTGGGATTTCAACGGTATGGGTTTCAGTCGCGTTGCCGATCAGTTCGATCCAGTAGCTGTGGTCCTTTTGGTGCAAGACGGTCTTGACCATGCCGCCAGGATTGTAGACAGAGATCTCTTTTTCAAAATGGCCCAGGTCCGGGTGCGTCAAGGCAAAGGCCAAAGAACTGGCCGACATCCCAGTCCCGCAGGCATTGGTAAAGCCAACGCCCCGTTCATAGGTTCTGACAAAAAGCTGGCTGTCGCCGCGGATAACGGTGTAGTTGATGTTGACCCCGTCTGAGAAGTAAGGATTATCGCCGTTCAAGTAGGCACCAAGCTCTCCTAAGACCGGGCTTTCCAGGTCTTCTTCTTTGATAAAAGCAATCAAATGGGGATTAGGCACGGCCAGAGCGCTAAAACGCCAGCCTGGAACCAATTCTGGAACCAGTGTGTCCAAAAGGCGATCGTGGCCCAGATTGTCAAAAGGCAAAGCCTCTTTGTTAAAGCGGACAGGGGAGATTTCTACCCCGAAAGCCGGCACGCCTGCCGCAAAGTCTTCGGCTTGCCGGACGGCCAGGTCTGCGTACATGGTTTCCACCTTAAACTGGCTTTCCCCGGTCTTTTCGTGCAGGTAGCGGGCAACAGTTCTAAGGCCGTTGCCGCACATTGAAGCTTCACTGCCGTCAGCATTGATTACCCGCATTTTGCCTAAAACGCCAGAGTGACTTGATTCTTCAACTGACAGGATGCCATCGGCTCCGCCAAGCAGGCCGCTCTTATGGCTAGTAAGGGTCTTGGTCAATTGCCGCAGTTCACTGTCAGTCAGCGGATTTTCCAGTTCAGTCTGGTCCAGAATGAAGAAGGAATTCTGTGACCCGTGGACTTTCAATAATTTAGTCATTTTATTCTCCTTGTGCTTCTTGCTTGAAAAAGTAGTCGTAAATCGCAGCTACTGCCTGGTCGGCATCTTTAGCTGCCGTACCCAGCATGATGGAAATTTCGGAAGCCCCTTGGTTGACCATCCGGAGAGAAATGCCTTCTCTAGATACTGGAGTGGCGATGTCCCGCATGACCCCGATCCGGTCCCGCATGCCTTCACCGACCAGCATGATGATCGCGTAATCACTGATCCATTCTAGGTGGTCTGGGTTGACTTCATTTTGAATTTCGTTGCAGACTTGGTCGATCAATTCGTCGTTCAGAGCATCTCTGTCAAAGATGATCGTCAGGTCGTCGATCCCGGTTGGCATATGTTCGTAGGAAAGCTTGTGCTTGCTTAAGATCTGCAGAATACGGAGGGTAAAGCCAACTTCCTTGTTGAGCAGGTATTTGTGCAGGTAAAGTGCTCCAAAGTGCTTGCCACTGGCGATCCCGGTAATGATGGTTTCAGGCTTGAAGCCTTTTTCCGGCACGATCATGGTCCCGCGCTTTTCCGGGTGCTGGGTATTCTTGACGTTGATTGGAATCTGCCCTTGAATTGCCGGGATCAAGGCTTCATCGTGAAAGACAGAGAAACCAGCATAGGATAGTTCCCTCATTTCCCGGTAGGTCATCGTGTGAATCGGCTGAGGCTGGTCAACCACCTTCGGGTTAGCTGAGAAAATAGCGTCGACATCAGTAAAGTTTTCATATAGGTCGGCATGGAAGCCTCTGGCCAAAATAGCACCGGTAATGTCTGAACCGCCTCTTGAAAAAGTGGCGATGTGACCGGCCAGAGTATAGCCGTAAAAGCCTGGGAAAATCAGCTTTTCATCAGCATCATAGGCAAAGTTGTCCAAGAGCTGGTAGCTTTCTGGGTTGACAGAGGCGTTATTTGGACTCCCGGTGACGATGATCCCTGCTTCTTTAGGGTCGACGTAGCGGGCCTTTACTCCCTGGCTTTGCAGAATCTTGGCGATCAACTTGGCATTTAACCGTTCGCCGTGCGCCTTAAAGGCCGCTTGCAGGTAGTTCTTGTTTGGATATGGCTGCTTTGGCAAATCCAGCAGAATTTCTTTCAAGGGCAAGAGCTCTTCCGTTGGCAAGTTAAAGTATTCGCCAATTTCAACGTAGCGTTGGAAGATCCGGTCAGCAACTTCAAGTCCGTTTCTGCCATGATTGATTTCATGGGCATACTTGATCAAGAGGTCAGTGACCTTGATATCTTCGTCAAAGCGTTTGCCTGGGGCAGACGTAACGACAACTTGTCTTTCAGCTTCAGCGGTAATGATCTTTAAAGCATTTTCTACAGCAGGGCCGCTAGCCAGGGAACTGCCACCAAACTTAACTACTTTCATTTTGCTACTCTCTTTCATATTCAGTCTTTTAATCAGAATTTAAGTTTAATCAGAATGGACTTTACCATTTTTCTCCGGAAAATGCAAAAAAAGATTTCGATAATTCATGGCTAATCGCACCTATTCACTGCTATACCAATGAATCGGGCGGACTATGAATAAAAAATATGCAAATAAAAGATAAAAAAGCCGTTGACAAGATGAAGCTAGTATTATAAACTGATTACAAATTGAAGAGGCGCAACCGACAAGAGTAAAGCAAGAGAGCCCGCCAGGCGAAGAACTTGCAAGAAAGGGGAGGTTGCCGAAGCGTCCGCATTGGCAAGGCGGATTGGCTGGGCTATGGCTTAAGAGGCCATGGACTGTCGCAGGGAAGGTACCTGCGTTGCGCTTGCAATTTGACGTGAAATTTAATTTTGAATTTTTCGGGCTCCAGATTGTTAAGGCGATCTGGAGCTTTTTCTTTGCCTCTTCAAAGTAATCATCAACAGAAACAGAATAGTTTAGAAAGAGAAAGATACAATGGCAGAATTAGACGCACAAAGCATTATCAATTACATTGGTTCAGCACCAAAGAAGACCCCAGTCAAGGTTTACTTGAGAGGAGCAAATCTGGACCAGGTCACTTTCCCGGAAGGCACGGATCCTTTTGTCAGCGGTCAAGCTGGGGTAGTTTTCGGTGACTGGCAAGTTCTTAAGCCATTTTTGGCAGAACATGAAGCTGACTTTGAATCAGTCCGTGTGGAAAACACTGCCCGCAATTCCGCTGTTCCTTTGCTGGATCTCAAGGAAATCAATGCCCGAATTGAACCGGGCGCTATCATCCGTGACCAAGTCTTGATTGGTGACAACGCGGTTATCATGATGGGGGCCGTGATCAACATCGGCGCGGAAATCGGTGCTGGCTCCATGATCGACATGGGGGCAATTTTAGGCGGCCGGGCCATCGTTGGCAAGAATTGCCACATCGGTGCCGGTACGGTCTTAGCCGGGGTAGTTGAACCAGCTTCAGCTTTGCCAGTCCGCGTTGACGATGATGTTTTGATCGGTGCCAACGCGGTTGTTTTGGAAGGCGTTCACGTTGGTGAAGGCGCTGTTGTCGCAGCCGGCGCGGTCGTAACCAAGGACGTGGCTCCGCACACGGTTGTTGCCGGTGTTCCTGCCAAGGTAATCAAGGAAGTCGATGCCAAGACTGAAAGCAAGACTGGTCTGGAAGAAGACCTGCGCAAGCTGTAAAGAAAAAGAATCGATTAGTCCAAGCAAACAGAAGTTAGTCCACATTAAGGAAGTTTTTATATGGCAGTATTGACCGAAGCCGAGTTGCTTCAAATCCGGCGCCAGCTCCACCAGATCCCGGAATTGGCCTTAGAAGAATATCAAACCCACGCTTATCTCTTGGATGTGATCAAGCAGATGAAGCAAGACTACCTGGAAATCAAAGAGCCGGCTGAATTGCCAACCGCTCTCCTGGTTCTGGTCAAGGGGTCAAAGGCCAAACGGACCATTGGTTACCGGGCTGATATTGACGCTCTGCCGGTAACTGAGGCAACCGGCCTGCCATTTGCTTCCAAACATCCGGGCGTAATGCATGCCTGCGGACACGACATCCACATGACTGTGGCCTTGGGCATCCTTAGCTATTTTAGTGAGCATCAGCCAACTGACAACCTCCTTTTCTTCTTCCAGCCGGCTGAAGAGAGCGAGAGCGGCGGCATGAAGGCCTACCAGCTGGGACTTTTCACTGGCAAGTGGCATGTTGATGAATTCTACGGCCTGCACGACAATCCAAGCCTGCCAGCTGGAGCGATTGGCTGCCGGAATGGCACCTTGTTTGCCGGGACGACTGAAGTCAACATCGATATTCAAGGCAAAGGCGGGCACGCTGCCTTCCCGCAGCTGTCAAATGACGCGGTTGTCGCGGCAGCTGCCTTGATCATGCAGGTTCAGACTATCATTTCCAGAAATATCGACCCGATTCAAAGCGGAGTTATTACTTTGGGCAAGGTTACTGCCGGCAAGATCCGAAACGTAATCGCGGATTCAGCCAGAATTGAAGGCACGATCCGGGGCCTAACCCAGAGCATGATCGAACTGATCGATAAAAGACTGGCTGAAGTCTGCCAGGGAATTGAGCTGAGCTTTGGCGTCAAAGTCAAGCTGGAACTCAACCAAGGCGGCTACTGGCCGGTTGAAAACAACCCGGAATTGACGAGAAACTTCATTAACTACATGAAGGAAGCTGACGGAGTTGAATATGTCGAAACAGCACCAGCCATGACCGGGGAAGACTTCGGCTACCTCCTGGCCCAGATCCCGGGAACCATGTTCTGGCTGGGCGTTGAAGACGATTCACCCCTGCACTCAGCAACATTAAAACCGCAGGAAAGTTCAATCAGCCGCGGCATAGCGGCAATTACCGGCTTTTTGGAATACCGGATGACGGAAGACTAAATATACAATAGAGGCAAAGACAATGAACCAAAACTTACAAAACGCGGACTTACTGACAGCAATCATTACGCCTTTTACGGAAGACGGAGAGATCGACTTTGCCAGCTTGACTGAATTAACCAATAATTTGATTAACCAAGGCTCTAACGGCTTTGTGATCGGGGGGACAACCGGGGAGACGCCTACTTTGACCCATGACGAAAAGATCGCCCTGTACACCCGCTTTGGCCAGATTGTAAACGGCCGGGTGCCGGTTATTGCCGGCACTGGCAGCAATAATACGGCTGAAACCATTGCTTTTACTGAAGAAGTCGCCCAAATTCCAGGCATCGACTATGCTTTGGTCGTAGTTCCGCCATACAACAAGCCAAACCAGCGGTCAATGATTGCCCACTTTACAGCAGTAGCTGACCAGGTTCACATTCCAGTAGTCATCTATAACATCCCTGGCCGGACTGGGGTTAAAATGGAAGTGTCAACTATTTTACAGCTGGCCCAGCATCCCAATATTGCCGGTATCAAGCAGTGTGCCAGTCTGGAAGAAATCGAAGAGATCGTGTCCGGCCGGCCAGTAGACTTCGCCGTCTTTACTGGTGAAGATGCCCAGGCACTTACTGCCAGAGTTTTGGGCGCTGACGGGGTCATTTCAGTTGCCAGCCACCTGTATACGCCAAGAATGCGGGAGATGTACGATGAACTTTACGCGGGCAATTTTGCCTTGGCCGGCAGCCTGCAGCGCTGGCTGACCCCGCGGATGAACGCTTTGTTCATGTTCCCGTCCCCGTCCCCAGTTAAGGCAGCTTTATCAGCCTTAGGCTACCAGGTAGGGGGCTTACGGTTGCCACTTGTAGCCTTGAATAATGAAGAAAAGGAAGAATTGGCAACAGCTTTGAAGCTGCCAAAGGATGCATTAGCTGGCCAGCTGACGCGTGAAATGTTAGAAGGAGAGTAAGATGCAAAGAATTTTATTGGCCGGTTTTGCCGGCTCAATGGGGCAGCAAGTCGTTAAATTAGTAGAAAGCCTGCCAGACTTTGAAATTACGGCTGGCCTGGCCCACCATTTAAAGAGCAGCGATCCAGCAGACTATGGCCTGCCAGCGGATGCTAAGCTCTACAGCAGTCTGGACGACATTCCGGCAGCTGCCGCCGACATTTGGGTTGACTTTACTGTTCCAGCCTCTGTCTATCAAAACGTACGTTATGCCTTGGAAAATGGCTACCGGCCAATCGTGGGGACGACTGGCTTGACTGACCAGCAAGAAGCAGAGCTGAAGCAATTAGCCAAGGAAAAGGGGACAGGCGGTTTGATCGCGCCAAACTTCGGCATGTCAGCTGTTTTATTGATGAAGTTTGCCCAGGAAGCAGCCAAGTACTTCCCAGACGTTGAAATTATTGAAATGCACCACGAAGATAAGAAAGATGCTCCATCAGGCACGGCTTTGGCCACAGCCAGGCTGATCGCTGAAGTCCGCGAGCCCCACCAAACTGCTCCAGACACGACAGAGAGCCTGCCAGGCGCAAGGGGCGGTGATTACCAAGGCATCAAGCTGCACGCGGTTCGTTTGCCCGGCTACGTTGCCCATGAACAGGTTCTTTTTGGCGGCAAGGGGGAAGCCTTGACCATCCGGCAGGACTCCTTTGACCGGTCATCCTTCATGAGCGGGGTCAAGGTTGCCTTGGAAAAGGCAGCTGACTTAGACCAGCTTTATGTCGGCCTGGAAAACATTTTGTAGAAAGTATCTTTTGTTTTTAGATAGAAAGACGATCATCATGCCAGAAACAGATCCTAACTTGCGGGATTTAGGCAACAAAAATCTTGCTAAAATCGCGCCTTCAGCCATCCGGGCTTTTGACGAAGAAATTTCCCAAATCCCGGGAATCATCAAGCTCACCTTGGGCGAACCAGACTTCGCAGTGCCAGACCATGTTAAAAGAGCCGCTATCAGAGGAATTGAAGCAGATGACTCCCACTATGGGCCATCAAAGGGGAAGCTGGCCCTGCGCCAAGCCATCAGCAAGTACCTCTTGTCAACCAGACAGGTTGACTACGACCCGGAGACTGAAATCATCGTAACTGACGGGGCTACTGAAGCAATTACGGCTACTCTGCTGGGACTTTTAAATCCCGGTGACAAGGTTTTAGTGCCAACACCAGTCTTTTCCCTTTACTTCACCAACATTGAAATGGCAGGCGGGGAAGTGGTGATGATCGACACTTCAGATACTGGCTTCAATTTAACGCCAGAACGGCTGGAAGCAGAAATTAAGGCGGCCGGTGACCGGGTTAAGGCAATCATGCTCAACTACCCATGCAACCCAACAGGGCGGACTTATTCAAAAGATGAATTAACTGCTTTGGCGGAAGTGATTAAGAAGCACCACTTGTTGGCAATCTGTGATGAAATCTACAGTGAACTGACTTACGACCAAGAACACTTCTCCTTGGCAAGCTTGTTGCCTGGGCAGGTAATCTTGATCAGCGGCTTGTCTAAGTCACACGCCATGACTGGCTACCGGCTTGGCTATATCGCGGCTCCGGCAAGTTTATTGCCAAATGTCGCAAAGGCACACAGCTTCATGGTGACCTGCGTGGACAACATTGCCCAAGATGCGGCGATTGAAGCTTTGACAAATGGTCTTGCGGATCCAAAGGAATTTAAGGCTGCCTACCAACGCCGGCGGGATTTCATGGTTGAAAATTTGACCAAGCTCGGTTTTGAAATGGCCGTTCCGCAAGGGGCATTTTATATTTTTGCCAAGATTCCGGAGAAATTCGGCAGTGATGACTTTGCCTTTGCCAAAGATGTGGCCAGGAAGGCTCGAGTGGGTCTGATTCCAGGCAGCGTATTTGGCGAAGGATCAGCTGGCTATGTCCGCTTCTCTTATGCGGCAGCTGACGACAAGCTGGCAGAAGTAGTTAAGCGGCTTGGCGAATATGTGACTCAGCTCTAATATTTTTCCTAAGACAGCTCTTCGCTGTCTTTTTTGGTGCCGAATGATATAATTTAGAAAGAATCTAAAGAATCAATATGACAAGGAGCATTTAAATAATGTCTGAATACCCACAACTTAACCTTGACCAAGTCAAGGGCCCAAAGGCGACTATCAAGACCAACCACGGCGACATCGTCATCCAGCTTTTCCCAGAAGAAGCACCAATGACCGTTGAAAACTTCGTCCGCTTGGCACAAAAGGGCTACTACGACGGCGTAACCTTCCACCGGGTGATCAGCGACTTCATGATCCAAGGCGGGGACCCGGAAGGTACTGGTGCCGGCGGTCAAAGCATCTGGGGCCACAACTTTGAAGACGAATTCTCTAACGAACTCTTCAACCTGCGCGGGGCTTTATCAATGGCCAACGCTGGTCCAAACACCAACGGCTCACAATTCTTTATCGTGCAAAACAAAAACATGCCGAAGCGCTTCATTCAACAATTGCGCGATGCTCAATACCCAGAAGAAGTTGTCAAGGCTTACAAGCAAGGTGGCACGCCATGGCTTGACCACAGACACACTGTTTTTGGCCATGTAACTGACGGCATGGATGTTGTTGACGAAATTGCCAAGGTTGCCAAGGATGGCAACGACAAGCCACTTGAAGACGTGGTAATCACGACTGTTGAGATTGCTGACTAAGAGTAAGTAAGAAAGGTTTGCGTGAACAAGAGTGAAGTTAAAACGGCTTTGGCTCGTTAAGTTATTATTTGTACTGGCTTTTGCCATTATTTTGGCGCCAAAGGCAAAGACTACGGCAGCTTCAGATGCTGACAAACCGTTTTACAAGAATGCCATGGTCAACACTTATGTCTACGACGAAAAAGGCAAACGGACCAAGGACAAGAAGATCACGGCCGGCAAGGCCGTTGGTTGCTACAGCTTGATCAATTATGTCGATGACAAGCCGTATATCATGATCGGCCAGAACAAGTATGTGGCATATATGAACGTGATTGGCTTGGATTGCCAGCTGAACCACAACAGCTACATTTATTCCAGCAGCGGCAAACGGATGAAAAATTCCGGAGTTTTGCTGAAGAATGGCTCGGTAACTGTCTACGGCGGCAAGAAAAAGATCAATGGCAGCAAGTACTGGGCAATTGGTGTTGGCTTGTATGTCAAGGCAAGCAATATCGAAACGCCTAAAGGCGAAGTGACTAGCGATCCAACTACGCAGAACCAAACAACTGAACCGCAAACATCTTAAACTTGAGCACTGCAAATGCAGTGCTTTTTTGTTTGGAGGGGATACGATTTCGTTTTAATCTAATAGTTCGAATAATACATATTATGTAAAGTTGTGTAGAAGAATCTGCGCGAGAGGACGCTGATTACCGCAGATGGTCATTTTGCACGGTAGTATTTGATACTGAGCTCTGATATAATTCAGATAATCTTTTTGACAATTGCTTTTAGATTGGAGATGAGTTTATGTTTAGCTACAAGATCAACGATGAATTAGAGTTAGCCGTGCCAAGACTGACTGATGGCGAAGCCTTGTATGACTTGATTGACAGAAACCGGGACAATTTGTCCTACTACTTGCCTTGGGTTGATCACGTTCATGACGTGCAAGCTGAGACTGACGCTATAAAGCGTGGTTTAGTCAGGTTTGCTGAAGGCAAAGCCTTGGACCTGCACATTTGGTACCATGGCCGTTTAGCTGGTAAAGTCAGCTTAAATTCAATTGATGCGATGTATTCAGAGGCAGATATCGGCTACTTTTTGGGCAAAGAATTTAGAGGACGCGGGATCATGACGCTGGCTACCCGGGCAATTATTGATATCGCCTTTGAGGAATATGGCCTGCACAGAATTCAGCTGCAGTGCGCTGTAGACAATCTGCCAAGCAATAATGTGGCTAAACGACTGGGGATGCGGTTTGAAGGCTGCCATAAGGGCCGGCTGATCCTCAGAGACGGCTACCATGACAGCAATGAGTACGCGGTGCTTGCTGAAGAATGGCCTGATTTGCAGGAAAAGTTCTGATCTGCCCTTGCTTAGAGTTCCAAGTTTTAGTGCTGATTTTACGTGTGTGTTAGTTTAAAACTATAATTTTAATGACAGAAGTTTGAAATGCTCTTTTGGCTCAAGGATTTGCTTTTTAGCAAGTTTACTGAGTTTTTGAGCATTTTTTCTTTTATTTTTCGTTTTTGATTTCTGTTTTTACGTTCTGTTTGATCAAGCTAAAAATATCTGCCGTGATTTCGGCAGATTCTCTAGCTAAGACTTGTTAGATGACCAAGTTTAAAGATTTGGGCTGAACGACCAGATGATACTTGGCAGCCTCCTTCTTTTCGCCGTCAAGATTCATTGCTGCAGGCGTTGTTATTACGCATTCTTTCACCTGCTTCACTACTACATCCTTGCAGCTGGTTAGGTCCTTTCGCAGAATCTTATAGATATAATATGGCGCGAATAAGCGGTTTACTTTTGGGAAGATTACCATGTCAATCAGACCGTCATTGATCTTTGATTTTGGTGAAATTTGGAAGCCCCCGCCGTAAAAACGTCCATTGCAGAAGGCACAAAGAGTGACGCGGTCGTTAAAAAGCAGGCCATTTTGGCCCATAACCTTTACTTTGGCAAACTTATAGCGGCTGATATTGCGCAGGATTGAAGCCACATATGCCGCGCTTTTAGGCGTTTTAACGTCATGTACCGTATTGGCAATCAAGGCATCAAGCCCAAAGCAGCCAACGTTCACGCAGTAACGTTCATCATTGACCAAAATCGTGTCAATTGGAATCGCAGGCCGGTCTAAAGTCGCTTTGAGGATGGCTTCAGGACTCATATGACGGTGAATCGCGCGGGAAAAGTCATTGCCCGTCCCAAATGGCAGGCAAACGACCTCATGCTCTGTGTGCACGAGATTTTGGATGACCTGGTTGAAAAAGCCGTCTCCACCAACTGAGTAGAATCGGGTCTTTTCCGGGTAGTTTTTGACAATTTCTTTTACGTGGTCCTTGTACTCACTAATGTAGATCTCATAGTCTCTCCCCTCCATCACCCTGTTGATGTTTTTGACAAGGGAATCACTTCTGGACTGATCTGGACTTGGCTTGATTAGAAAAACATGCTTCATGTATGATATCGACTTCCTTTTACAATAATTTAATGTAAGCACAATCTTGCTGATTTGTACAGAAGGCGCAGCAAAAAGGAGGCAGCAAACTGCCGCCTCCCCTGTTCCCTCCCCCGCTCGTTGGGGTGAGGTGGTAGTATCTGTATGCTATTTAGTGGCATCTTTTCTAGCTTGGTGACATAATTGCACATGAAAGTGGCAAGGAGGTTTGAACATGTCCTACATCAAAAATTTTACGACGGAATACTCATTTGACGGCAAGACATACAAGATTACTGCACCAGCACGCTTTGATGATGAAACAGATCAGCCAATTTACGATGCTGAACTTGATGAACGTGCAACTGAAATGGCTAGACAAGCTTATCGCAACGACATGGGACTTGTGTCACCTGTCGATTTAAAGAGATTCCGGTATAAGTTTGGCCTCTCTCAGCGTGATCTGACGGAATTGACAGGACTTAGTGTGAAAACTGTTGCTTTGTATGAAGCTGGTGCCTTTCCATCAGAGGAAGACAATAAGATGCTAAAAGATTTGCTTTCTACAGGTACATTGCCAAGTCAAAATTCCTTGAAAGAATCAAAGAAATCTCCAAAGTACACTGCGGGGCAACTAGCAAACTGGCTGCGAGTAGAGAACTACTTTTGTCATGAACAAGATACCGAGAAGCCAACTGAGGAAGCGTTTAATGACTACAATTTGGTATCCCAGGATTCGGAGACTTGCCAATTGCTAAGAGCTGAAATTGAAGGGTAAGGCGGCTCTAATCATTATTTGTCGTTTGCTTCATCATCACTTGGTCAAGTTAGGCTTGCAGCTTGTTGGCACGCTCGTCAGCCTGCTTCTGCAATTCTTGGGCTTTCTCTGCCTCTGAAAGGCCAGCCAAGCGTTGTGCTTCCAGCTCTTTCTTGGCCTGCTTGCTTGACCATTTCTTGAACTTCTCATCGATGATCCGGTTGACATCTTCACCGGTGTACTTGAGTTCTTTCTTTGGTGAGTTTTCGCCAGCTTGCTTGTCTACTTGAGTGTCGACTGATTCAGTAGGCTCAGCAGTTGGCATTGGTTCTTGCTTGTCCATTGTGGTTTCTCCTTGTCCATATCTTTTTAAGCGATAAATGCTTGCGCTCTAACAAATCCATAGCTTTTATCGACGTCCATGCCTGGTCGATTTTGGGTATAAAAAAAGCACTGGAGTATTGTTCTCAGATTCCCACATCCAGATATCGTACTAGAAACAAAAGAAGCCGATATCATCGACTTCTTAAAAGGCTTATCTGGTATTGGTAAAAAGCGCGCTAACGACATAGAGCAAAGTCTTATTCAGTTGGCTAAAGTCGCATGTCCAGCGGTCAAAAAGAACAGTGCCCATGTTCGTGGCCTCAAAATGGCTATTAACAACATTCTGAGCGCTGAAGAAGAGTGCCAGACTGCTTTACTGCTAATTTCCCAGGATTTTACAACTCAAACCACACGGTTGGCAGATTTTCTGCCAACCGTATTTCTTTTTATGCATGACTTTCTAGAAACGCGAGGATCTCAGCTTTGGTTCGGGTACTTTTATCAATAGCTTTTAGTAATTCCTCCTGCTCTCGGTGCTTCTTGAGCTCATAGAGGGCATCAAGCTTCTCTGACGCTTTATCGCAGCGCTCTTTGAGGCGCCGGAGCTGTTCTTCTGTTTGGGAGATCTCGGCTTCAATTGTTTTAATACTCTTCGTTCTCGGCATCTTCATCATCGTCTTTCTGTTCTTCCGGCATTGCGGCGTTCTTAATGTCTTTTCCAATCAGTCTTGCCTGTGCTTTGATCCATTCTTCGTCTAGCCCAAAAGCGCCTAGTATTACTTTCTGGGTGGCTGTGACTGCGTGATCTAGCTTATAGTTGCCGTTCGGCTGGCGTATCAGCTCAATCTTTTCGAGCTCTTTCAGTGCTGAAGGCACGCTCAGATAGTTAGGCTTGCCCGGCATTTCGGCTTTACGCTTTCTCAAAAGCGTGTAAATTCTTGCCCGGATTATCAAAGCGATGAACTGAATGAAGATCTTAGCTTCAGCTGCCTGGCTGCTTGCGACTCTAAATGAGCGGTTGCCAAGGAAAGTCTTATCACTGCCAAACAGCTTCTCTGAGATATCGCGGCTCTTGTAAAGGTTCAAAGCTTCTGAAGCCGTCATCTTTTCGGAGGTCACGATCGCGAAATAGCCGCACAGCTGCAGCTCTCGTTCGATGACATCTTCCCGTTCCTCGTAGCCATAGAACTTGTCTTTGTGGTAGGTGAGCTTGAAGTAGTGCTCGTATCGTTTGGGAAGCTTGTATTCTCTGCCTTTTATCTTGTCCATCTCGGCTTCCATTCGGTCCAGATCAGCTTCCAGTCTGGCACGCTCGCTGGCCTGCTTCTTGGCCTTGTAGTAGATGTGGAAGTAGCGGTCAGTGTCGTCATCCGCGTACAGTTTGGCTTTAACAGTCATGCCGTAAGTCCGGTATGCCTTGATTGAGCAGGCTCTCTTTGATTCGAATTCACCCATGTGCTCCATGATCAAGCCGTGCACAAAGGAGGCTCTGCCTTTAACCATCATCACGAAATCATAGTCGCACGAGTCCATGAATTGAATATTAGCCTTACTGAAGTACCCGCGATCAAGGATGAAGCCTATCTTCTTATAGCCGTAGCCGCGAATCTTCTCCAGCATGTATTTCAGCTGCGAGACGTCAACGATACTGCCCGGGTAGCTCTCGTAAAGCAGGGGCTTCTCATTGGTCATATCGTAAGCAATCGAGTAGTTGATGATTGGTGCGCCAACGTCATTCTTAGGGTGACCGTATTCAGCCATCTCAATATCTCCAGCCTTGCAGTTCTTGTTGGTGGAGTCATAGGAAACGTAGATTTTCTCATTCTTGTCATGGGTGGCGTTCCAGCTGTTCAAGAAGTCGACCCTGTCATTGTCATCGATCTCGCGAATGAAGCGCGAGATTGTAGAGTCGCTGTAAATCTTGTTCTGTGGCGTCATCAATGGATGGTTGTAGGCATAATCCGGGAAGTGCTGAGCCACGTTGCTTTCTGCGATAACAGAGTAAGCGGCCAGGTCAAGGAGCAGTCCTTTTCCCCGATCATCCCAGCGCTTCAAGTGTTCAGCGAGCTTGTAGTCTTCAATAATTCGTCTGACTACAGAGAAGGCACCAATTCGAATACAGCTGCTTCTGGATTCATTGACTGGTTCAGCCGCCGTTCCTTCGGCGGGAATCTCAACATCAGGGAAGAATTTTTCGAAGTTGGGGTTAGGGAACATCATTCCCGGATGATCAGGGTCAGCTTTCCCAATGGTCGTTCTTCTGGCGACGTTGTATTTCTTCTCGGGAAGGTACTCTCTAGCATAAGTGTATTCGATGTAGGTAGTCTTGCCTCGTTTATTTCTGGAAATTTTACCAGTGTTCTTAGGAATATTTACTAGGCAGTTGTAGTACATGATGCTCTCCTTCATTGAGTATGATATCATACTCAAATTATAACATAGAAAAGCACATCAATGCAAGCAAAGATGTGCTAAAAATACAGTATTTTTGCGGCTTTAGAGCACTTTCTCAGAGGACTTGAGTTTGATTGGCCTGGGAAGTTAGCATTTACAGGAGATGGCTAAACTGGCTCCTAAGCGGGATCTAGAGATCCTCACAAGCATTCCAGGCATTGGCGAAAACACTGCTCTAAGAATCATAAGTGAGCTTGGAGATATCAGACGTTTTAACAACCCTAGCCAATTAAATGCCTTCGTTGGTGTTGATCCTCAAGTTTATGAATCTGGCAAGCTCACAGCCCACCTGTCAATTTCAAAGCGTGGGACAGCTATTGGCAGAAAGGTACTGTACTTGGCCATAAACCAAATTCAGTCGGCTAAGAAAGCAGGAAATCCTTGCCATATTGCGGATTATTACGAGAAACGAAAACGGTCTTCTGAGACTGCAAGTCACAAGAAGGCCGCTATCGCATCGATCCATAAATTATTACGGACGATCTTCGCTTTAATTAAGAATGATCAATTGTATAGCTATGACGTAGCCAAACATAACCAAAGACTTTTGTCATAAAAATTGATCCAATAGATACTTAAACTTCCCACACCAAAAAGAACTATGAAGCCTTGAAAACTCAATAGTTTAGCCAGTAAATATTCAATTAAGCTGCTAGTGATGGCGATAATGCCTCTTGCATGTACTTCGGGAGGCGGGAAATGAAAGCTTTGGTGAACCTTTCCATCTGCTCTTCTGTTGGTTGGAAGATCTCTTTCACACTCTCGAACATGGCTTCCACCAGGATCTGAAGCGAGTGATTGAAAGTGATGTCCGCAAGCTCGTCTACCATGCAATAAAAGAGCTCGCCTATTGTCCTATCGTCTTCATCGTCTCGCTTCTCAACTGACATGAACATGTAGCGCAGAAAGACGAAAGCCGTATGGGCAGTCAATGCATCATATGAGAGTCCATGGTATTCAGTGCCAAGCTTCAAGAAGCTCTTGCAGGTCTTGAAGAAGACCTCGATGTCCCATCTTTTGCCGTAAATTCTGATGATCTCATTTTCATCGATCGTCATGTCCGTACAAATAAGAGCGATCCAGTCTTTGCGGTTGGAGCGATTTCTCACACAGACTATTCTGGCATCAATCTGGGCACCATCTTTGGCAGGATCTCCAACCTTTACAGGGACGGACAGGAGATATCTTGAGCGACCTCTACGCTTCTTGCATGCGTTGAAGATCTGCTTGACGTTCATCCGCTTTCCTTCGAACTCGTATGTGATCTTGGAGCTTTTCTTCACCATGGCGATTACGTTCAAACCACGTTGACTGATTTGGACAATCTGATGCGGATTGGAAAACCAAGTGTCAAACATGACGTACTTGGCAGTGAGCCCTGCTTTCAAGGCTTGATCGAGCAGCTGGATAACTACATCGGTCCCCTTTGATTGGGCCATAATCCGCCTCTTGGCCGCAATTGTGCGCTTGTCGATCTTCTTGGTTGTCCCGATGACATTCTGATCGTTCTTTGAGGACAGGAGAGATGAAGCGATTGGGACGAAGGAGGATCCATCAGTCCAACCCATGGTCATCATCCGAAACCCCTTCTTGTAGGTCATCGAAACGTGGTCGAATACTTTGGCAGCCAGCTCAGTCTTCTTGTATCCAGTTCTGGAGTAGAGCGAATCGTCAAAGACGAAGCAATCCGCACGTTGGTCAGAGGTCAGATCTTTCAGATGCCCATTGACGATCCTCTCAGCTAGCAGAATAGTGAAGCGAAGCCAGTTGATATGTGGGTTCTGCATGAATCGATAGTAGGTATTTTTGGAGAAGCCAGCAGTACACTTGCCAGACTTCTGTTGCATGTACATGCTTCTGTCTCGAAACACATTACTGAAGATGTATGAAAGGATCGACCAAAGCGGGACTCCTTTGGACTTGCGGAGCCCAGATCTGCGGAGAAGCTCCATAACTTTGTAGTCCTTAAAGAACTTTTCAACAGAGCGGGCAATTTTAGGTTCGTTTTCAGTATCGAATGATGGTAAACTAGACATAGCACAAGCCTTTCGTTTGATATTGATGATGTTTTGGTCGACTTAATTATATCAAGCGAACGAAGGCCTTGTGCTTTTTTGTTGGCAAAACTATTGAATTTTCAAGGTACTAGCCCACTTTTGCAAGTGGGAAGTTTAAGTAGATATTATAACAGCCTCTTTTTCGAAATTACAGAAGGTGGCTGTATTTACCATGCCCTAAATCAGATATTTGACTTGATTCTCCAGGAGCCATTTCCCGATTAGGCCTTTATTTCAAAATAAAATTGCCTAAAATCGTTGATAACACTTGACTTAGAGTAGAAAAAGCACTCGATTGAGTGCCAATTTGATGTCAATTTGAATTAGTGAATCATCTGGAGCCAGTCTCTAGCTTCAGATAAGCTCTGAGATATTCAATACCAAGGCGGGTGATTCTCCAAGTTCCAGGGGTGTTCATCACGATTCGTTCAAGAGGAATTGTTTCTTGAAATCTTACTCCCTTAACAAAGCCATCAAAATCCGCTGTTTGCATTGCATGATAAAACTGAAGCGGGCTGATTCGTAGCTTTGAAGCGTTTAGCTCGTCAGCGTCTGGACATTTGTCATTTTCATAGCAATCATTGAGATACTTTAGAATTTTGATTGTAACTTCCTCGCAACTTGCCATGTTTCTTACTCCTAGTAGATCACTGTCTTGTACTAATCGCTGAAAATTATCAGTGCAACTTGATGTTCTCAATTTCTGCGCGAGTTTCCAGGATTTCGAGGTACTTGGTCATAGCATCTTCTTGTTCTTGCAAGAGCTCAGCTGGACAATTAGGCTTGAAGTCGAGTGTGCCCGCCTTGTGCTTGATGTTCATAGTGTGGAGCTTTGATACCTTTTCCCGCAGCCCTGAATACTCTTTGATTAATCTTTCTTCGTAATCCATATTTGGCAGCCTTTCATATCTTTTCATCTTTAGCATACGCTTCCTTAGCTTCAGCCGGTGTCGTCCGGTATAAAGCTGCTGCTTTTAGCCGGAACGTTATTGCCCGTCATCGTCTACTTCTTTCAAGACGTCCTTTGGGACCATCGTTCTGGCTTTTTCATAATACGGAGTAAGGAATTTAATGAATCCTTCAGTATCTTTTGTGTTGTGTTCTTCCAAGAACATCATCACTTCGTAATCGTTAAGCAAATTAAACATTTTTGGATTTTCTGCTTCCCAGGCCTTCGCGAATTTTTCGTCTTCGCCAAACAAAGCGTTAAAATCAAAGCTAAAATCCCAAAAGTCTTTAAGCTCACCACTTACAGCTTTCCGTAACATCTTCAAAACAACTTCGCTGTATTTCATTTCTTCTTGAACCCCTTAATACTCGTTCTCTTCATCATTGTCACAACAACACCGGTGTCTGGTTCCGAAACATACAAAATATTTTTGTAATATCTCGCATCCCTGCCATCTTTTTCAGATACATAATTTGGTGGATTGGCGAATGCCTTTTTGACAGTGACGTAATTGTAGATAAGCGAACCGTTTTTGCGCCTCATGCGTTCAACATATCTCGCTATACCATGATCTGTGAAGATTATACCGTCTTTTTTGAAATTGAAATAAGCTTCAACTGCCAATACTTTTTGACGTTCACTAAGTGACTCGGAAATTTCACCGCTAAAATACTTAACTACTCTAGCATCGAGATTTGCTAAATATTCATCTTCACCGTCATTGTACTTCTGACTGGTTGAGCTATCAAGGATTACGCGCTCCTTATCTGAAGAGTCACTTCTGGAGTGCTGATATTCCAAGTGGCTGTCATCTGGATCTGCACTGTTTGATTGAGCCAAATGGGCTAATGCAGCTCCCGCCACCAAACCAAGCCCTCTTAAATCAGCCTTATCGCTTGGCACCTTCGCGCATCTGCAGTTTGGGTGCGAGTCAATCACCAAAGCTGGAGCTTTATCGATCGGATATGGCCCAGATTCCTTCAAGCTGACACACTTGCTACATGCCCCAGGCTCGATGACCCAATTAACATATTCAACACCGGCCTCTTTATAAGCAGCAGTATCGATTTCATCGATCATCTTGGCCGACTCGCTGCGGATTAGCCTATCGACCTTTGATTCGGCTTGTGCCATCCGGTCAGCAATGTTTGTACCTGGCGTTGGCTTGACTTGGCGTATCAGCTTTTGCCGCAACTCATCAAGCGACTTACCTGTCTGGTAGCACTTGAACAGCTCCGTTCTTACATCATCGATTAAGCGGTCGCCATCAATCCAAATGCTGTCACTGAGCACTTTGCCAACACTTGCGGTGTTATAAGCGCCAGCTGCCAGCTTGTGGCTGCTTAAGAAGTCTTTCTCGCCTTTAGCAACGTTGCCTGCTCTCTTTTGCGATCTCTTGACCGCTTTGTTTAGCCAAGCAATGATGCCAAGTCCTGCAATCACAGTTTGCCTAAAATCGGTGTCCTCAGTTTACAGCTTGAGCATTCATACTTTACATAATCAAAAATATGACCAGTATAACTAGCATCCCCCACCCCCATTTTTCCTCCCAAAAAGGTGCTATAATGAACATGTAAATCTTAGAAATACATTACCCACAGGAGGAAAATCCCATGCGCAAAGCAGTACCGATGCTGGACAATAGCTTAACTACAGCAGAATTTTTAGACTTAATCCCATCCGCCTTCCAATCTGTCGTCTTTGGCACGATTGCTAACGGCCGGCCTTATACTAACGTTGCCGATATTGAACTCTGCCTTAATGGCAAACTCTACTTCGCGACGACTTACCAGAAGAGTTTTTACCAGCGCCTGCACTCTCTTCCCTACGTCTCTATCACCGCGCTTAAAGGCGAAGAGACCATGTCCAGCGTTGGCTTTACCTTAAACGGGACGGTCAAAGAAGTCGACCTCTCCTACCTCGATAAGATCTATGACCAGCATCCCGAAATGCTGGAGATCAACAAGACGGACTCTGAACGCCGGGAACTGCTCCGGCCATTTGAAATCACCCCTACTGATGGCTTTGTCTACGACCTGCGGCAAACCCCAATTTTCCAAAAGTCTTTCACTTTTTAACCCCATGCAAAAAGCGACCGAAACTGAATCATGTTTCGATCGCTTTTTTGCTAAAAATCTATTAGTCTTGCTGAGTATCCTCTAAAACGATCCCCTGGTAAAGCTTGACAGTTACTAAGTAGTAAACCAGGTACAAGAGGAAGAAGGCCAGGAACGGAACCCAAATCTTGTAGTATGGGTCTGGCAAAAGAAGCGTGAAGAACTTCAAGCCAAAGAGCACGTCCAGGCTGCCAAGCACCGCCGGTGCTACAAACAGGATGGCAATTTCCTTTCTGATCGCCCCCTTCAAGACACTGTTTCTAGCCCCAAGCTTGTAAAGCATCTTGTAGCGCATTTTGTCACTGGCTGCTGCTGACAGGATCTTAAACATCAGAGTTGAAGCCAGCATCATCAAGAAGGACAAGCCGAGGAAGAGTCCCATGAATTCAAAGCCTGAGCACATTGCCGCGATCTGCTGGTACAAAACAGGTTTGGTGAATTCGAGATAACCGTAAGTCATGGAATCTTTCTTAAACTGCTTCATTTCTTGATCAGTAAGTTTGAGAAGAAGCTTGTTGTTTTTGGCAAAATCCTTAACCTTGTAGAAAGTGATGACCTTGGTTGTCAGCTTCTTTTTGGCAAAAGCTGCATCTGACAAGGCAACAAAGCCCTTTGAAGAATCTTCTGGAAACAGGCTGGCTGCTTGGGCAGAGTGCTGAACCGTAGCCGAAGTCTGCTTGCCAGTTAAAGTCATGGAATTTACCTTAACCGTGTGGTAGATCCGCCCTTCCTTGTCAATCGTCTTCTTCTTGTCTGAAGAAGCAGCGTTATATTCTTGGATCTTGAGCGGTGTCTGGTCAATTTCACTTTTCTTGACATAGAGGACGCCGTTTTTCTCATCAGCCTTGTAGCTGTAAGTAACTTTTTCCTCTGTACCGATTTTTTCAACCTTGTCAGCCAGCTTCTTCTGCTTGCCAACTAAGACAAAATCGTAGTACTGAACGTCAGTCATGGCATTCTTTAAATTGTTGAAGTTGATGCCGACTGTAATAGCGCCAAGGGCCAGGGCCAGCATAATTGAAATAGCTGACAGGATTCTGGTATAGCCATGCAGGCGGAACTTGAGTTGGCCCAAAGTGTATGGCCGCATCCCCTTGTAGAGGAAACCGTGTCTTTTCCGCAAAAAGTCGATCACTGTCACGAAGAAGGCGTCAAAGATGAAGTAACTGCCCAAAACGATAGTAACCAAAGCAATCGGAATTGCCTTCAGCTGCAAAGTAGTTACATTTCCCATTGCCCAGTAGCCGGTAGCCAAAAGAACTACACCAGCGATAGCCTGGATAGTCCGCAAGACTGGCCGACTCTTCAGCTTGCTTGGCTTTTGGTCTTCTTTTAAGAGATTGATCAAGGTAGTCTTGGTCAGCTTGACCGCGTTCCAAGAAGCGGCCAGGAAGAACAAGGCGACAAAGAAGAGCAAGGTCCAGAGAACTGCTGGCAGGTAAAGCGGGTTAAAGTGAGCCAAAGTCAGCCCTAGCTGCTTGACCATCAAGGCTGAAACCAGTTCAGTTAAGCCTACGCCCAAAACAATCCCGATCCCGGTTGCCAAAAGGCCAGTCACCAAAGTTTCAGCGAAGATCAGCTGGCCGATCTTGCCGCTTTTTGCCCCCAGCATCATGTACATGCCGTAGTCCCGCTTTCTCATGTTCAAGAGGAAGCTGTTGGCATAGGCCAGGTAGACCAGGGTCAAGATGGCCAGAAGGACGATCCCGAAGGAAAAAATAAACTTAGTCGCTGCCATGGTCAGCTGGCCGGCAACACTGGACTTCAAGAAAGACGGGTTAGCGGCCAGAGTCAAGAACATGTAGAAAATCATGCTGGCGGCGCTAAGGCCGGAAAATAGGACCAGGTAGTCTTTTAGCCGGCTTTTGAGCCCGGTCATTGACAGTTTGAAAATCATGTTAATCTCTTTCTCTACTCAACTAATCGGCGTTTTCGCTGAGCTGACTGATCAGCTTCTTGTAAAAGCCCTGCCGCTTCATGTCCCCGCGCTTGATCTCTTCATCAATCAAGCCGTCTCTGATAAAGAGAATCCTGTCAGCAAAAGACGCTGAAAACGGGTCGTGAGTAACCATCAAAATCGAAACCTGGTCTTTCTCATTAAGCAATTCCATCGTGTCCAGCAAAGCTCTGGAAGACTTGGAGTCCAGAGCCCCTGTTGGCTCATCGGCCATCAAGATTGCCGGCTCATGAACCAAGGCTCTGGCAGCAGCAACTCTTTGCTTCTGCCCGCCGGAAATAGCGGCTGGGTACTTTTCCAAGACTTCGCTGATGTTGAGCTTAGCGGCAATCTTATCGACCTTGGAGTCAATTTCTGAGCTCTTTACCCCTTGCAAAGACAGTGGCAGAGCGATGTTTTCTCTAGCGGTTAGGTTGTCCAGAAGGTTAAAGTCTTGGAAGATAAAGCCAATTTCTTTAGCTCGGAAGTCAGCCATCTGGTTCTTCTTCAGCTTGGCAATGTCCTTCCCATTGATCGTAACCTCGCCGCTAGTCGGTTTATCCAAGGTAGACATGATGTTCAAAAGCGTCGTCTTACCAGAACCGGAAGTCCCCATAATGGCGACGAATTCACCCTTGCCCACGCTAAGCGAGACTCCTTTTAATGCCTGGTACTGCTTCTCCCCTTTTTTACCGTAAGTCTTCGTCACATTGTTGACTGTCATCACTTTTTCCATAGTTACCCCCTAAATCGTATCGGTGTATTACTGTTGTGATACACTAAATGATACTGGACTATTTTAGAATCGTCAATAGATTTTTTGCGCTTTGTAAAAAAGCTGTAACAAAAAGCCACTAAAGCTTTTTAGTGCTTCAGTGGCCTTTTATTCTTCAGTTTTCCTGAGTTTTCGGGTCGATAAACAAAATTCTGACTCTGCAACGGATATGGTGCTGGTAGTCCATTTGGCAGATCTCGCTAAAAATCTGCAGTTTCTTGTTGCAGCGCATGGCTAGGGCGGTGTCCTGCTTATTCAATTTTCCCAGTTCATCCCCTTCCAGGGTGCAGACCGTAATCTGCTCGTAAGGCGGGTTTAGCTGCAAAGATAAGAGCTGTCCTACTTCTGCCTGCTCAAGGTGTTTTTGCCGGCTCTCTCCTACAATGTCTTCACCATCTGTTTCTAAGAGCCAGCTTTCGATGTGTGGAAGATTCGCCAGAACCGGTTCAGTCATTTTCTGGTAGATGGCTAAACCAAGCTGGATGACCTGTCTTTTTTCATCAATAGCCTTGATAAAGGCGAAAGTTTTTTGCTCACGGTTAGCTATAGCAGCTTTAACCAGGTTCGCGATGCGCGGGTTCGGCAAATAGCCCAGGATCTGTCCTTGGCAGGCAATCAGTACATTGTCGCCATCGTCTACAAAGTTGACTTCCATTTCTGGTTGGAGCAGGTACCACTCTGGCGTGCACTTACTGCCTCTCAGCTCGATAGTTTGGAAATACCGCATTCTGTAGTGGTTGTCGTCAAAATGTTCAGCTTGCCCCCGGGTGTATCTAAAGGCCCCGTACAGACGCTCATATTCGCGTTTAGCAGCTAAATCTTTTTGCCGACCATCATAGACGGACTTGCTGGCGATCTTTTGAGTCAGGTAATTGACGATCTGGACTACTTCGCCAGTCAGTTCCGGATCATAGGGGAAAAACAGAGGCTCGTTGGCGGGGATGCCCGGCCCTTCCTCATAGCCGAATTCCAGCAAGGGCTCAGCGACATATAGATTGCTGACGCTAGTAAGGCAAAAATTAGCCAGGTCAGCTGTATCACAAGGGATGATGAAGTTTGAGTCGTCTTTTAAGTCAGTAAACTTGATCGCCTTGCTGGTTATGGTCAATATTGCGTTTTCGTCTTTGATTTGCCAGCTTTCACCGGCTTCAATCCGGCTGACTGGGCTGTTATTTTGGCTCGTCATCCTGTTTACCTCAGTTAATCAAAGGGGTCTTAAGTGGTTACTGCAGTTCCTGTTTCAATTTAAGTATTTTGCTCTCGATTTCTTTAATCACCTGCATAAAAGTCTCATCATCTTGGCCAGTTGGATCTTCAAGTCCCCAGTCTACCCGCTTTTTTGCAGGCAAATAAGGGCAGCGGACGCCGCAGCCCATGGTGATTACGTAATCAACGCTAGGCAGATCAGCGAGGGTCTTAGGCTTTTGCCCATCGGCCAGCATATCGATGCCATAATGCTCTTTGATCAACCGAACCGCGTCGGGATTGATCTGATCTTTCAAGTCAGTGCCGGCTGAATAGGATTCAAAGACATCCCCGGCCAACTTTTTTCCTAAGGCCTCAGCGATTTGACTGCGGCAAGAATTGTGGGTGCAGATAAAGGCTACTTTTGTTTTGGTCATGATATTCTCCTGTTATTTTTGTTTGAGCAGACCAAGTCCGCTAATGGTAAGGTCACTAGAATCGTTGACGAAAGAGAAAGTTGGGATGCTGTCCATGCCTTCATCTAAGGCTTCCATCAAAATCATGGCGAAGAACTGGAACCAACTGTCTGTTGGCACATCATTTCTTTCATCTTGTGGGGTCAGCCAGAATTTTGTCGCTGCTTTTCTTGTTTTGACATTAAGCGCCAGGCCTATTGCGGTGTTATAGAAGTCAAAAGTGGCTTTGAAAGAATGAACATCTGGATCATTGATCTCAATGCCTAATTCTTCGGGGATTTCTGTTTCCGTGATCATCATTCTGCCGGTGATCTTACCATATTTTTCTTCAAAATAGTCAATCGAACCACGTTTCTTAAGTTCTGCCTCTACCTCGTCAAACAAAGCTTCGTTCTCTAACATACCAGTTTCCTTTCCAGCAAGTTGTAACCGATTGCTTATGATCTCTATTATAAACTAAAAGCAGCATCCCCTGCACTAAATAAAGATGGGTGCTGCTTATGTAACTTAATTCAAATTTCTACTTAAAGCTCAACAAGAACATTGGTGACTGCCAAGTCGTGCCATCCGGGAAGGTAACATCGATAGTAACGTAGCTGCTAGATTGCTCATTGTAGCTGTAATCGTCACGAATTTCGTACTTGGTCCCCCTTGGCATATCAGCGGTGTTGCTAATGAAGTCTTGCGGCTTAAGCAACTGATAGGTATCCCCTTCAATATCCGTGCCTACTGGCAAAGTGATTGAAGAGCTCTTCAAAGCTGGATGATAGACCAGGTTATCTGGCTGACTGACTGTCAAGGTAAACTTCTGGCTAACTTGGTATGAATCATCAGGATACTCAACCAGGATATAGTAGTCATGACTGCCTGGCACCGTGGTATCGGGATCATCTGCTAAAGGGTTCCCATCCGCACGGCAAAAACGAAATTCTGTCGTATTCCTAGTCACTTCAGCAGGGTCATTAGGGAAGTAACCAACGGGGTTAGTCACAATGTCCTTTCTAATATCGATATAGTGCCCATAAGGTACGGTGGTATTCTTGACAGTCACATTGTACGCATCCGCTTGTGCAGACTTGACTACAAAGGATACCGGCCCCACCGTTTCTTTTGAACCATCTGGGTAGGTAACCAGAATATTAGTCTGATAGAAGCCGCCCTTCTTAGTGTTTACTGGCTTTACAAAAGTATAGTTCGTCTCACTTGGGAGATCCCAGGTATTGGTAATGTAAGAATACGCATCTTTTGAGAAGGAGTCTCCCCAATCAAGTGTTGTAGTCCAAGCTTTAACCTTTGGGCTGTACTTCTGTGCCATCGATAACGGCTTTTTGCTAGTCTTCTTTACTGTCTTTGAAGGTTTCTTAGTAGTCTTTTTGACTGTTTTTTTAGCGCTCTTCTTGGCAACCTTCTTCACAGTCTTCTTACCGC
Organism: Lactobacillus sp. WILCCON 0059; assembly: GCF_057197985.1. Classification (NCBI taxonomy): domain Bacteria; kingdom Bacillati; phylum Bacillota; class Bacilli; order Lactobacillales; family Lactobacillaceae; genus Lactobacillus; species Lactobacillus sp. WILCCON 0059. The sequence continues at coordinate 1,198,545 of NZ_JBUBHN010000001.1, read as the reverse complement.
TTTTCTTCACTGCCTTCTTAGGCTTGGCTGTCTTTTTTACAGTCTTAGCTTTAGTGACTTTCTTCTTGCTTACCTTCTTAACGGCTTTCTTATTGGTCTTTTTGCTGGCCTTCTTCATTTTGGCTACAGATTTCTTCTTAGCCTTGTAAGCCTTAAACCACTTGGTCTTTTCTGGGGCAGTCACAAAGTAGAACTTCCGTCTGCCGGCTTTGTACTTGTTGCTCTTAATCACCCAACCACCGCCAGTGCTCATGAACCACTGTGACCGATAAATGATAGAGCCTTTCTTTACCTTGCCCGCAAGGTAAAAAAAATTTTCTCCTTGGCAAGTTCCCGTCTTAACGCGATAGACCTTCATAGTCTTAGTGACTACAACCTTCTTATTTGCAACTTTGGCATAGTCGTACCCATTAAGGTAGCCTGCCTGCACAGGCTGAACGGTCGTAGCGACCAAGGACAAACAGCCAACAAATGCTAGTATTTTCCTTTTCATGTTATTCACCTTTCCTAACTTAAACATCCAACTTGATCATATCCCTAAAATCCGTCCATGAAAAGGCTTTAATTAAAAAGCCGCATACATTCGTACACAGCTTTGCATATCTAAAATTATGTTAACTAACTTCTAAATTTCATTTTGTTTCCGGGTCATTACCAAAACTGCTAGTAAGTAGAAAACTAGCCCAGTAACTAATAGAACAACAACTGACACCCAGGCTGGCGCAGTATGGCCATCATATACGAAGACAATCCCAAACATTTCCTTGATCTCTTTTAATACACTTTTCGGCTGATTGGCGAAGTTGGCCTTAATTGCAGGCTTCATCAAAAGCTGCCGGTAAAGTACTGCTGAGTGAGCACATGGGAAGTACTTGACCAGCCATTGAACGTTGTCTGGCAAGTTGCCAATTGGGATGTATGCTCCAACCAAGAAGCCGATTAAGGTACCGACAATGGTACTGGCAGCTGAGTAGGAACTGTTGGTTTTCAAGAAAGAAATTATGAAGGAAGCAATTGCCGATGAAGCAAAGGCTGACAAGACAATTACACCAAATAACTTTAGTAAAATCTCTATATCCAGCACCGCTCCGCCGGCCAGACCCAGGTAGAATTCCCCAAAAAACAAGGTAAAAATAGACATGATGATGCTGATGATGAAGCCGGTCACGATATAGCCGCCCGCGACCTGTCTTCTGCTGACCGGGGATGAGTAAAAGTCCTTGATCGTCTTATTTTCCCGGTCGCTGATCATTACCCCATAAGCTCCCAAACTGGTTGTGATCGACGCCGAAGCCAGCATCCCCGCTAGCATCCAAGCTCGCATGAGTCTGTTGGGGTGCGGGAGAAACTTTAAGCCACTGTTAATCGAATCGCCGATGAAGAAGATATACAGGGCAAAAATAATGATGACGCTCAGCATCGAGAAGAAAACCGAAGCCCTGTCTCTAAAGTAAATCTTGAGATTTCTTTTGACCATCGCGCTCATTCTCTTAACCTCCTCCCTGTGATGTTCAAGAAGACGTCATCCATCGTTCCGTGCAAGACTTCAAAGCTCTGCAGCTGGTCCCGCACCTCTTCTACGATATCGATGGCGTCCATGGTGTTCGCTAATTCAACCTCATAGTGGTCTGCTTCCTGCTTCCACTTAAGCGAAAGAGTCGTCAGTATGTTGTCTAAACCTTGTCCTTGTTTTGGATACAGTTTCAACCGGTCGTAACTGTAGCGCTCCTTCAAGCTGATTGGACTGCCTTCGGCAACAATCTTTCCTTGATCTAGAATCACCACATAATCAGCCGCGGCAGCTTCTGCCATATAGTGCGTTGTCAAAAAGATTGTCATTCTCTGCTCTTTTCGCAAACGCTGGATTGTCTCCCAGATATGCTGCCTGGTTTGCGGGTCAAGTCCAGTTGTTGGCTCGTCTAAAAAGAGAATCTTCGGCGTGTTTAACAGCGCTCTGGCGATATCTACCCGCCGCCTTTGCCCGCCGGACAATTTTCCGTATTGCCGCTTAAGCAGGTCTTTAATCACAGTATATTCAGTTGCCCGGGCAACCGCAGCTTCCACTTTTGCCTTGCTGCGATAGTAAAAACCAGCTCGAAGTGTCAAGTTTTCAAGAACTGTTAGCCTTTTATCCAGCAGTCCCTCTTGAAAGACGATTCCGATCTTCTGCTTGATCGCTTGGGCCTGTGACTTCATGTCAAGACCGGTCAGCTTGATCTCACCGGAATCAAACTTGGTCAAAGTCGACAGGCAGTCGACCGTTGTTGACTTGCCGGCCCCATTTGGGCCTAGGAAGGCAAATAACTCGCCCTCACGGACTGCAAAAGAAATGTCATTGACAACCTTCAAGTCTCCATAGGACTTAGAAAGGTTCTTAACTTCAATAGCATTCTTCATCATTTTGCAACCCCTTTCTATTTATATTTCTAAAATAATTTTACATCTGCTAGGATTTTCTTGGGTAAAATCTAGGTAAGATGCCAAAATACGGGACTAAGTTGCGGAGGTACAAGAAAAGGCCACGCTGGTTAGGCGTGACCTTCTGAGTTGTGTTGTGTTAGAGTTGTGTATCTTAAAGGTTATTTCAGAATGAATTTTTCGAGTATTTAAAAGAAAATATCACTTGTTATGTATCGAGTAAGTGAGTTGAATTTAATTGATCTAGAAATATAGTCAATAAGCAAGAGAGAGTGAAGATTTAAACTATGTTGAAGTCTTAGAATTCTTCAAATACCTTGGTCATGTCGATTTGAGCACTGTTGATGTACTTCTCGTTGGTGAATTCACGGATGCCCTCCGCGCCCATTTCACGGCCAAAGCCTGAAGTCTTGATCCCGCCGAATGGGATGGCTGGGGATGCCATGGTTGGCTGGTTGATTGATACGGCACCTGATTCCATGGCTGCTGCCAAGCGGGCTGCGTTAGCTGGGTCTTCAGTGTAAACTGAGCTGCCCAAACCGAAGTCAGTACCGTTTGCCAGTTCGATTACTTCGTCTTCAGTCTTGTATGAGAACAGCATCAATACTGGCCCGAAGATTTCTTCGTTGAAGATTGGGTTGTCTGGAGTTACACCAGTCAAGATAGTTGGTTGTACCCAAGCGTCGCCTTCTGGCACCTTTGGACCTACTTCTTCTGCAGTTGCCCCGTTTTTTACTGCCTTGGCGATTTGTGCCTTGATCTTGTCGGCTGCCTTCTTTGAGCTGACTGGTGACAGAGTAGTGTTCGGGTCAAGCGGATCACCGGCTACCATGCCGTTGATTGCCTGTTCTACGCCGCCCTTGAAGGCGTCAAAGAGGCTTTCGTGGATGAACATCCGCTTGTCACCGGCACATACTTGGCCGGAGATAGTCATTCTGCCCATGATGGCGCCTTGAACTGCCTTGCCCAAGTCCGCGTCTGGGAGTACGACCATGGCGTCTGAGCCACCAAGTTCCATAACGCACTTCTTCAAGTTCTTGCCTGATTCAGCTGCGATTTGCCGGCCGACTGGAGTTGAGCCAGTCAGAGTTACGCCGCAGATCCGCTTGTCAGCGATCAATGCGTTTGATTGTTCATAGTCAATGAAGAGGTTGGTGAAGCAGCCTTCTGGGAAGCCGGCGTCACGGTAGAGCTTTTCCATTGCCAGTGCTGATTGCGGGCAGTTGCTTGCGTGCTTAAGAACAACTACGTTACCAGCCATCAATTGAGCGGCACTTGGACGGGTCATTTGGAAGAATGGCACGTTCCATGGTTCAACCATGTAGATGATGCCCAGTGGCTGGTAAATGCCGACAGCGTCACCGGCCATTTCATCAGTGGTCTTTACGTAGTGAGGCTTAAGCAGGTCCTTAGCGTTGTCTGCGTAGTATTCCATGATGTCTGCACAAAGGTTCATTTCCCAAGCAGCGATAGTAACCAGTTTGCCAGTTTCGGTTGCGTTGATGGCTGCAAGTTCATCTCTGCGTTCTCTTGCCAATTGTGCAGCCTTCTTCATCAAAGCTGCCCGTTCTTCAAAGGTAGTCTTTGACCATTCCTTGTAGGTTTCGTTGGCCTTAGCCAGCTTGCCTTCAAGTTCTTCGTTGGTCAAGTTGTCGAATTCTGCCAGTACTTCGCCGGTGTATGGGTTAGTAGTCTTGTAAGCCATGTTTGTTTTCTCCTGTTTCTATTTTCAGTTTGTTTCGGTTATCTATTTTTTGATCTCTTGATCATGCTTTTAGTTTACGAGCTTTAGGCTTCTTTCTGAACATCATATCCTGCCTAAAGCCAATCACTTCGTGCCAAGTTACATGTGATGCTTGGCCATTCTTTCTTCGAAAATGTCGTTGACGATCTTGCGCATCTGCTCTTGGGCATCAGCGCTAACTTCTGCTTTTTCAAATTCAGCGTAGATCTCCGGGAACTCCCTGGCGATCAGCTGACAGGTCTTGCCAGTCGCGTGATTTCTGACAAAAGAAGGAATTCTTTCCATATATTCTTGCTTGACCAGGTCAATGATCCGCTTGTTTGCTTCGGTGTTTATTGCTATCATTTCCTTTCAATTGAGCTGTTGTATTTATAGCTTCAATTACTTCTTTGAGCTGCCGCGAACTTGCATGTTGTAGACATTGTTCATCAGCATCTTCTTTGGCATCATTGGTGACATTGGCAGGAAGATCTTCTGCATCCCTACCAAGCCAGAAGTCACGTTCAGTTCACCCTTGAGCATTCCTTCGTAGCCGTCCTTGGCAACTGGCATTGGGCTTTGCGCCTTGTCAAACAGAGCAGTGTCGCCCAGACCACCTGCGCTGACAAAACCAGTAGTCATCGCACCAGGCATCAGGCAAGTTACAGTTACGCCCGTGCCTTCCAATTCCCGCCAAAGTGCGTTTGAGAAGCTAGTCATGTAGGCCTTTGTTGCGTAGTACACTGCTTGCAGTGGCCCTGGCATTACGGCAGCGGTTGAAGATACGTTCAAGACCTTGCCGCTGCCCCGCTTGATCATATCCTTCAAGATTCTGGTTGGAGTTTCAACGTTGACGGCGATCATGGACATGTCCTGTTCCATGGTCCGTTCTCTGGCGAAGTCCCCTTGGCCACCGAAACCGGCATTGTTGATCAAGATGTCTGGCAGCACATTTTCTTTCTTAGTAAAGTCGTAAATGGTTTGAGCTGCTTCTGGCTTTGAAAGGTCAACTGCCAGAGTCAAAACATTGACGTCGTACTTCTTCTTGGTTTCTTCAGCTTGCTTGTTCAGTTTTGCCTGGCTGCGGCCAACCAGGATCAAGTCGCCGCCCTTTTCAGCGTGGATGTTGACGAAGCAAGTACCCAGACCGCCATATGAACCAGTGATTAATGCTACATTCTTCATGTTGTGCCTCCGTATTGTTTAGATGTTTTTCTTTCTTGCTTGATTTGTTGAGATAATCATACCAAGATCAATGGCGGCAAAATACATCATAAGATTCTATCTTGCAATCAGATCGCGCCAATTTACAACACAAAAAACGACCAATGGATATACCATTGATCGTCTGAAATTATTGGACTAATTTCGGTCTTCTGTTCGGTAGATATAGAGAGAAGCAACTGAAAGGAACAGTAGCAACAAACCTATCATCTTCAAGAGAACAGAATCATTTTCGCCAGTGCGTGGAAGCCGCTTCTGACTTGAGTTAGTCTTCTCACTAGAATTATTAGCATACTCCTTGGCTTTTTGGCTTGGCACATTAGGCTTAGTTGGTTGAGAAGGAATCCTGTTATTTGTTTTGGGTACTTCGATTTCAGCTTTCTTACCTGTGTCATTACCTGGACTTGGGAAAATCGGCAATGAAGGAACAAATGGTTTGTATGTGTTAATCAGTAAAATATTTTCTGGATCAGAGTAGTTAACGGTTTTCGTGTATCCTTGCAGTGTATCAAGTTCATCAACCGTATAACTGATTTTCTTGCCAGAATTAAAGACTGGCAAATCATTAATCACTTGAGACCAGTCATTTTCATCGCTAAGTTCAATTTCAGAGCCAAACTTCTGATCGTTGGCGTAGAGTTGAACTCTAATAGATTTCGGACGAATGCCATCTCTATCGTTCATGTCCTTCCAAACTTTGGTTATTCTTATTGAATGAGTAGTTGGAACATGTGTGTTAGTGATGTCATATCCGTCTACTTGGCTTTCATAGCCAGCAATATCGTCTTCTCTTACTGAGTAAACAATCTTCTTGCCAGCCTTATACTCTGGCAAGTTGTTGAAGCTGTACTGCCACTTGTCAGCTGCAGTAACCTTCTGACTCTTTACTTCCCTACCATCTACGAGAAGGTGGACAGTGATAGAGTCTGGACGAAGTCCATCTTGGTCATCATTGTCCTTCCAAGACTTTTGACCAGCTACAGTCGTGGTAGATGGCTTATGAGTGTTTGTCACATTGAAGCCATCAATTTCGCTGCTGTAGCCCTTAACCGCACCTTCCTTAATGGAGTAAGTAATCTTCTTACCGTCCTTGTATTCTGGCAGGTTGTCAAAGCTGTACTGCCACTTATCAGCCGCAGTAACCTTCTGACTCTTTACTTCCTTACCATCTGCGAGAAGGTTGACAGTAATAGAGTTTGGACGGATGCCATCTTGGTCGTTGTTGTCCTTCCAGGTCTTCTGACCAGCTACAGTCGTGGTAGATGGCTTGTGAGTGTTGGTCACGTTAAAGCCATCTACTTCGCTGCCGTATCCTTCGACCGCATCTTCCTTAATGGTGTAAGCGATCTTCTTGCCATCCTTGTATTCTGGCATGTCAGTGAAAATACGGATGCCCTTAACCATCTTGGTCCTTGTGTTGTTGTCCTTCTTGTCAAGTAACCTTCTGATCTGCCAGCTACAGACCATCTTGGTTGTTGTTGTCCTTCCAAGACTTCTGACCGGATACAGTCGTAGTAGACGGCTTGTGAGTGTTGGTCACGTTAAAGCCATCCACTTCGCTGTCGTATCCTTCGACCGCATCTTCCTTAATGAAGTAAGCGATCTTCTTGCCATCCTTATATTCTGGCAAGTTGTCGAAACTATACTGCCACTTGTCTGCTGCAGTAACCTTCTGACTCTTTACTTCCTTACCATCTGCAAGAAGGTGGATAGTGATAGAGTCTGGACGCAGACCATCTTGGTCGTCATTGTCTTTCCATCTTGGTCGTCTTGTGAGTGTTAGTTGTCTTTCCAACCGACTTGATGGAGTGACCATCCTTGTGTTTGGCACAGCTGTACTGCCACGTAGTAGACGACTCTTTACTTCCTTACCATCTGCGAGAAGGTGGATAGTGATAGAGTCTGGACGCAGACCATCTTGGTTGTTGTTGTCCTTCAATTTGACCGGATGTCGTAGTACGGCCCTTAAAATCCACTTCGCTGCCGTATCCTTCGACCGCATCTTCCTTAATGGTGTAAGCGTCGAAACTATATGCCACTTCTTGCCATCAAGAAGGTGGATGTATTCTGGCATGTCGACCAGTTACAGTCGTAGTAGAAAAGCGTACTGCCATGTCGCTAAAAGCGTACTGCCAATTAGTCAAGGCAGAAACTGTTTGCTTGGCAACTTCTTCGCCATCGGCCAAAAGATGAATTGTAACTGAACTTGGTCTTAATCCATCTTGGTTATTCTGGTCATTCCAAGTCTTAACCCCGGCAATCGAATTCTTGCCTGGCGCATGGCTGTTAATCAAGTCATAACCTTGAATTTGGCCAGTATAACCAGCTACTGGATCTTCCTTAATTGAGTACGCAATTTGCTTGCCATGATCAAATTTTGGAAGATTGCTGAAAGCATAGTGCCAATTGGTTGCTTCAGAAACAGTCTGTTGAGCGACTTCTTGACCATCGGCTAACAAATGAACCGTAATCGAAGCTGGGCGCAGACCGTCTTGATTATTTCCATCAACCCAAGTCTTCTGACCCAGTACAGCTGTGGTTTCCGGCTGGTGGGTATTAGTTACATCGTAACCATCGACTTGTGAATCGTAGCCTTTGACTGCATCTTCCTTGATGGAGTAAGCGATCTTCTTGCCATCCTTATATTCTGGCAAGTTATCGAAACTATACTGCCACTTGTCTGCTGCAGTAACCTTCTGACTATTGATTTCCTCCCCATCCGCTAAAAGATGAACTGTGATCGAGTCAGGACGCAGACCATCTTGGTCGTCATTATCTTTCCAGCTCTTTTGTCCAGAAACTGTAACCTTTTTGGCTTGCTTATTAGTGATTGTAAAGTCATTTCCAGTGTTGGAGACACTGCTTTCGTACCCATCAGGCACGTTCACTTCTTTCACCGTATAAGCAATTTTATTGCCATGAACAGCTTTGACCAGTTTATCCCAGGTGTATTTCCAGCCATCTGCTGCTGTCAACGTCACCGGATCACCAGTTGGATTACCATCGGCATACAACTGGACTTTAATGCTTTCCGGCCGGTCGGATTTATCATCCCCAACCCAGTCTTTTTTTACGCTGACGCTGGTCCGATTGCTGCCATCCACCCCGCCGTCAGCGTTGACATTGGTTACCTGGAAATTGAAGTCTTTCCCTGCAACAGCTGAATCACCTGAAATCTGATACCAAGCTTGGCTGTTGTTAGTGAACTTCTTCTGATTGTAATCAATGATCGAAGTCTTGTAGTTGATCACAATGTTGTTTCTGGAGACATGACGTTCTGGCAAAACTACGTTGATATTCTGTCCATCAACCTTGATTTCTGAACCTAGATATGCAGCTTCAAACTTACTGATTGCATCATCCCCATAGAAAAAGTCATTATTCCGACCTGAAACTGTAATCTTAAAACTGCTTGTATCGAGCTTTTGTCCTGGCTGAATTTGGTCAAGAAGCTTGGTGTCACCAATGACTTGATCTTTAGTGTTGTTCACGCACAAGAACCAGCGAACGTGGTCAGTATCCGATGGAAGCATGTCACCAGTCTTGTAGTAAAACGGGTTTCCACCACTACCAGAATCGCCAGACTTTGGTTTCGTAATCTCAATGTCGTTATACTTGGACCCGCTGCTAATTCTAACCGTACCAATTGACTCAGATGTAGTGTTCGTTACGTTGCGTCCTAAGATTTCAAATGATGCCCAGCCATTAACGTTGTCAAGATCCTCGATATTCTTATTAAAAGAGACGACCGCACTGTTTTGTGTGATCTGTAAAGTACCGACGTTTACACCGTCAATGTAAAGATCTTTGTTAAGCTGATAACCTTCGGCAAAAACTGTACTGCTACCTGTCCATTTCACTGAGATCTGGTCGCCTTCTTGCATCTTGACAGCATGGTCATCAAAATTGAATTTCACTTCAATTCTTTCGCCATCATTCACATGTGATTTTGAAACCGTCAGACTGGTGATGTTTGAACTGACATCCCTGCCGGAAGACTTTTGCGACGGAGCACGTGCTTGGTTAGTTCTTAAACGGTCCGTATTACTTGACTGTGCCTGGCTGCTGCTTATGGAGTTTGCTTCTGAAGCAGCTTCAGTATTAGTGGAAGTCTCCTTTTCTTCCTCATCTCCTTCCGCTTCGGTAGATGATGTTGTTTCTGTTGTTGCCGCAATGGAGTTGGTTACATTAACGGACAAGTTTCCCAACAACATCAAGACAATCATCTGCCAGGCTAGGAATTTCCTAAGCCTTTTTACTTTTTTCCTTTTCCTCGTAAAAATACCTCCCATTTTTTCTATTCAAGGCACAAAAATCTGCATTGCAATCAGATTATATCTGTTAAGTTATAATAGTGCTCAAAAAAAGAGCTCGGTAGCCCTAAAAACAGCTATAACAAGTTAATCTAATTTGTAGATTGATAATACCTTGCGTAATATGTTAGCGCTATTTTTTGAAAAAGTCAAAACCTTTTTAAAAATTAGAACGGACCAATTTTGCTTTAAATCAGATCTAATTTCATTACTATTTTTAGCAGAAAATAGTGTTAAAATATCAGAAATACTTAATTTAAGAGGTGCACAAAATGAATATACGGCGCGCACGGGATAAAGATGTCCCAGCAATTATGAATTTACTCAACGAAGTGCTTGAAATCCATGCTTCTATCCGGCCGGATGTCTTTATTCCTGGTACAACCAAGTACACGGTTGAAGAACTGATGGAATTGTTAAAGGACGATCAAAAGCCAATTTATGTTGCGGTTAACGAAAATGATGACGTATTAGGCTATGCCTTTACGCAGCTTCAAGAGCAGCCTTTTTCTACAAACATGGTGCAGTTCAAGTCACTCTTTATAGATGATCTGTGCGTTGACAGCTCCCGCCGCTCTCAAGGCGTCGGCCGGGCTTTGCTGGATTTCGTCAAGCGCGAAGCCAAGCGCCTAGGATGCTATGAAGTGACTCTAAACGTTTGGGCCGGCAACGATTCCGCCATTCGCTTCTATGAGAAAAACGGCCTCAAAGTCAAGGAAACTACGATGGAATACATTCTGTAGCCACTAAAACTACAAAACGACCCGTGGAGCAAGTGCTCACGCGGTCGTTTTTTGCTTATTCAAGTACTATTTTTAAGGAGTCAGTGCAATTCCCCCAAAAAATCAAAATAATGCTTGACCTAGAGCTAGCTCCAGGTTTTACAGTAATTACTATCAAGTTAACGAAAGAAGGAATTACACATGCATTCAATTAGCTTTCCAAGCCGTTTTTTGCCTGGAACGACTGACAATTTTGTTTCTAATGAGGTTATTGTTAAAGATCTGACAGTTTTTGACATCTGGCACTATCTTATAGATACTGCTGAATGGGAAAAGTACTACGACAACGCCGCTAATATTGAACTTACCAACGGCGAAAACAGCGATCTTCACTACGGCGAACGTTTCCACTTTGATACTTTCGGCTTCCCGATCGATGCCCAGGTCATGGAACTGGTCAGCCCGACGGTTGACAGTCCGGTAGCCAGAATCGCCTGGCATGGCTGGAATGACGGGGATGAAGACTCTTCAATCGACGTATACCACGCTTTCTTGATCGAACAGCTGCCTGACAATCGTGTCCGCCTCTTGACCCAGGAATCTCAGCTGGGCAAGTCTGCCGCTGAACTGGCCGTAACTGTCCCAAACCCAATGCTTAACGGCCACCAGGCTTGGCTTGACGGCTTGGTAACTGCAGCTAGAGAACAATATTAACAATTGTAGACAAGGAGGTAAATTAACCATGAAAACTTGGATGATTACTGGTACTTCAAGCGGTTTTGGCAAGGCCTTGGCAAGCAAGCTGGCCCAGGAAGACGGCGTCAGCGTCATCGCCACCGCCCGTAAGGAAGCTGATTTTGACTATCTTGATCAGTACGATCACGGTCAGATCAAAAAAGTCATCGTTGACGTGTCTGATCCGCAAGCGGTCAAGCGGGCAGCTGCAGAAGCCATGGCATTTTCGCCAAAAATCGATGTCTTGGTCAATAATGCCGGTTTAGGTTACTTCTCAACGATTGAAGAAAGCGACCTGCAGGAAGTGCGCTACATGTTTGAAGTTGACTTCTTTGGCCTGGCCGAAATGACGGAAGCCTTGCTGCCGCAGTTCCGGGCTAACAAGAGTGGTATAATTGTCAATATTTCATCGGCTCTGGGCTTGACTACTCTGCCAACCATGGGCTACTACAGTGCCGCAAAGTTTGCGGTTGAAGGCTATTCTGATGCCCTGCGCCAGGAAGTAGCTGACCTTGGAATCAAGGTATTGACGGTTGAACCGAGCGGCGCGCGGACCAACTGGGCTGGCTCTTCATCTGAAAAGAAGGTGCCGGAAATCGCTGACTATGCCAAATTCAAGAACATGGTTGCAACGACTGACCAGGCGGTTGACAATGCACCTGGGGATCCAGCTTTGATTGCCCAGGCAATCATTGACGCAGTTAACAGCGACGAGATGCCAGACCACCTGCCGCTTGGTGAATTTGCCTACAACGGCAGCCTGGAAAAGCTGCGCAAACTGGCAGCCGAAATTGAGAGCAATCGCGCCATCTCTCTGTCAACCGATGACAAGTAAGTGACTAAAAACAGATAAGCATTGGAGGAAAAAGATGAGCTACAGCATCGGCCAAGTTGCGGCAAAACTAGGCATTTCTATTGACACGATTCGTTACTATGACAAGGAGGGCCTTCTGCCCTTCATCCAGCGCAACGGAAACGGCCGGCGCGTTTTTTCCGAAAATGACGTTCACTTGATGCGCACGATCATCTGCCTTAAAAACGCCGGCGTGCCGGTGACCGATATTGCTGACTTCATCCAAATGCGCCTGCAAGGCGACAGCACCCTTGAGGACCGCTACCAGCTCTTGAAAGCACACGAAAAGGACCTGCAGACACAGATCAGCGACCTGCAGGATACCTTGTGCTACTTGAAGTTTAAGGAATGGTATTTCGAGACCGCGATTAAAGCCGGTACCGAAAAGATTCACTTCACTCCTGGCAGTAACGAAGTCGTGCCTGACTTGGCCGACCAGTATAGCCAGTATCTGGAAGAGAGCGGCCAAAGTGAGGAACTGGCCCGCTTCAAGAGCGTCAAGGACTACCGGAACCGCAGCCATTAATTTTCCCCGTGAAAAAAGAAGGCAAAAAAATCTCCATGAAAACTTTGATCATTTTCGCGCACCCGCATCCGCGCGCTTCAAAGGTCAACCGTCCGCTGCTCGAAGCAGCCGCAGACCTTGACAACGTTACAGTGCGCGATCTCTATCAACTCTATCCTGACTTCAAAATCGACGTGGCGGCTGAACAGGCAGCGCTTGAAGCAGCCGACCGGGTCGTGCTCCAATTCCCGATCTACTGGTACAGCAGCCCGGCCCTGCTAAAACAGTGGGAAGATGACGTGCTGACTCACGGCTGGGCCTATGGCAGCAAGGGCAAAGCCTTGCATGGCAAGGAACTGCTGGTCTGCGTTTCCGTTGGCGGCGGGCAGGAACATTACACCCGGGAAGGCCTGCACGGCTACCGGCTGGCGGAATTGCTCCGGCCATACCAGTCAATGGCCGGCTTGACCGGCATGAAATACGTCCGTCCCTTCATGACTTTCGGTTCCCGCATGATTGCCAATGAAGACCTGCAGAGCCAACAGCGGCGCTATCGCAGGCTGCTGCAGACGGCGGATCCGCTTCCCGCGTACGGACTGCTTGAAACTGAGAGCAACTGACAACTATTTAATTAATTCCCTACCTTATCTAGCAAAAAAGCCCCCGGGAAACTGCTGCGGCAGTCCCGGAGGCTTTTTGTCACTTTATGATTGTTATGCTCGTTATTTTTCTGGCTTGAGCGGGCCGTAGAAGTAACTTGAGGTGGCGCCACCGTCGATTAAGAAGGTGGAACCAGTGATGAAGGCGCCCTTGTCGCTCATCAGCAGTTCAGCCACGTTGGCAACTTCGTCGGCAGTACCTGGCCGGCCAGCTGGGCACTTGGCGAACATGTTCTTGTAGAAGTCACCGCGTGGGCCGTTGAATTCGTCCAGGGCCAGCGGAGTGACAATGATCCCTGGTGCGATATCGTTCAAGCGGGCACCGCGTTTGCCCCACTTGACTGATTCAGCCATGACCCGCTTTTCATTGCAACGCTTAGCCATTTGGTAAGCGTGCAGGGTGTCGCGGATGTTTTCTACTTGCAAAAGCGGCAGCTTCAGCAATTCTTCAGTTGGCGTGGTTGCCAGCAGTTCGTCTTCCTCTTAGGTGAGGGCCGGCATGCGCCAGCCGGACTGGCTGGAAATCGTCACGCCAACGCCGCCCTTCTTGATGACCTTACCGACTTCTTCAAGCAAAACCCCCGTCCCGTACAAGTCAACATTCAAGATCGTTTCAATTGAAGCTTGGCTCGGTGATACGCCGGCAGCATTGACCAGCATGGAAATTTCACCGTAGCTGGCTGCCTTTTCAATCAACTGCTTGATGGATCGGCGTGAAGACAGGTCCATTTCGACCGCTTCCGCGTCAAAACCGGCTTCGTTCATTACCTTGGCAATTGCTTCGGCATTCTTCAGGCTCTTGTCACCGATGACGATTTTCTTGCCGTAGCCCATTCTCCGGGCAATAGCCATACCAATTTGTCCAGCACCAGTTAAAATCATTACGTCTTTCATTTTTTTGCCTTTCTTCTCTGCTAAAAATATTAATATAAAAGTTGTTGGTAGATTTGCGCGATATTTGTAGTTTGGATTTGCAATGGATGCCTGTTTTCTCTAGAATCTGTCACCTTCTCCTTCTGGTAAAAAGCTTGTTTGCTCTAGATTTATTATTAGTATAGGCAAGTCCAGCTAATCAATCAATTCTTTATACTGTTCATATTGATAAGGCACAGTAATCGAAGTATCATATAGGCAGAGAAGGAGGCCGTCAAATGCTTTTTAGACAGATCGAATACCTGCAGGCTGTGGTGGAAACCGGCAGCTTTTACCAAGCAGCCGAACGCTGCCATGTCTCGCAATCGGCTATTTCCCAGCAGATTAAGAAGCTTGAGGAAGAACTTGACGTGAAACTGCTGGACCGGCACAACCGTACTTTTTCCCTGACGCCGGCCGGAGAGCATTTTTACCGGAAAAGCCTGATCATCATGAGCGATGTTGAGCAGATGAAACGGGAAACCAAAAGGATCGCGGATCATGATCATGCTGCGCTGCGCATCGGCTATTACAAGGGATACAATGGCAATGAACTGGCCGAAGCGGTTGCGGAATTCTCGCAAAAATACCCAACCGTGGAAGTCAGCGTCATTTCCAGGAGCCACGATGAGTTATATGAAGCCATGGAGAAAAACGACATCGATTTGGCCTTGAATGACCAGCGGCGTGCTTTTTCTGATGCCTACAACAATGAAGTCCTGGCTGAAAGCCGGATGTACGCTGAGATTTCCAGCCGCAACCCTCTGAGCCGGCTGGATCAGCTGGAGATTTCTGAGCTGAAAAATACCGCCTGCATTCTGGTGATCAACTCCGCCGGCCGCCAAGAAGAAGAAAGATACTACGGGGAGGTCGTCGGCATCAAGGGGGACTTCCTTTTTGCCGACTCGCTTCAAGAAGCAAGAATGAAAGTCATCACTGGCCAGGGTTACCTTCCGGTTGACGTGATTGGCAGCCAGCCGCAAAGTGATGGTACGATTGCCAGGATCCCCCTGGTCCGAAACGGCGATCCCATCAGAAAGAACTACTGCGCTTTTTGGCGAAAAGACAATTCCGGCTACTATGTCGAAGACTTTGCCAAAATTCTGCAGAGCCGTTTTTAAATTTGTAAAAGAAAAATCCTTCGAAAAAACTCGAAGGATTTTGTTTTAGTTGATTTTAAGTTTACATAATTATTGTTATGTATATATAATTACTGACTTTTTATCAGTGCTGAGAGGGCGATTCTGCTGCGCTTAAAAAGCTAGAAGTGATCAGTTGCACATTTAAGCGCAAATAATTGCAAGTTCAAAAATGCTATCTTTTATCCTAATCGGAAAGTCTTTAAATCTTCTTCCATGCTCTCGTCCTCCAGACCGATGTAGCGCAAAGTCGTCGTCGGGCTGCTGTGGTTCAGCATCTTCTGCAGCTTGTACAAGGCCCGGGGGTCCGGATCGCCAGCCGGGGTGGTCGCGCTCTTGATATAGTGATAGCCAAAAGTTTTGCGCAGGGTGTGTGTGCCGACAGTATTCGGATCAATCTCACACTGCCGGGCTGCCCGCTTCAAGTCCTTGTAAAAAGACTTGCCTTCAATATGCCCCTCCCCTTTTCTGGAAGGGAAAAGCCAGTCATCTGGCTTTAGCTGCATTTGCGCGATGTAGTTGGCCAAATCCTGGCTGATATTGCCAATGTATGCATGTCGGTTCTTGTGGGTTTTGGTTTCAACCAGGTTGTACCATTCTCCGTCCTCGATATCTGAGACCTTGGCCTTGACGATATCGGAAATCCGGAGCCCCGTGTTGATCCCAAAGACAAAAATCATGGCATTCCGCAAGCCATTTCTGTTTTGCCCGGTGACAGTCCCGGTTCCGAACTGGAGCGCCCGTTTCATGGCGTTGATTTCTTTTGCTGTCTTCAGCGGCCGAATGTTTCGGCTGCTTTCTGTTTTCTTGACTTTGCGGCCCATTTTGCTGTTAAAATCCTCCCCTCTTTGAATGCGTCTTTATGTATTTATTCTATCATAAAGGTGCATTGAAGTGGCAAAATTGTCCAAAAATCCGTCCTAGCCAATTAAGATTTGAATGCGTAAAAATGCCTATTTCTACGCATTCGGTAAAAAACTGTTTTTGCGCGTAAAATGCTGAGAAAAGCTCTCATTTGCGCCCAAACTTTTCCTCCCTGGAGACTTGACCGTTTATCGCAACTCAGAATCAAAATGCAAAAAGCGGCAATTTTTAGCTTGCCGCTTTTTAACAATCTGCCGAAATTCCGGATTAGATAATTCTAGCTGATGCTCAAGCCAATAATCGCGATACATGCGCCAACGGCCATGAAGACTATTCCAAGGCAGGCTTGTTTTTTTAGCTGGTCGCTTTTTGCCCGGTCTTTGGGAGTGAGCGAAGTCAAAGGATATTTTTTCCGGTAGATCAAGTAGGCCAGGAGTCCTTCCCCTCTTTGACCGCTGCTGAGAAACAAGGCGGTTCCTTTGGGATGCGGAATTCCGCGCATCTCCGCATCAAGGCGCATTAAAGAATAGATTTGGTACCAAGTATAAAAAATACCGACAAAAGTGACTGCCAGGCCAATTAAGATTAACAGATTCATGATTATCCCTCCTAGATTCTTTTAACAATCTGCATCAGCAAAAAGGACACGCTGGCGACCAAGGAAACAAACAGAATTATATAGGCAGCTTGACTTGCCGCGTAACGTAAAACCACCGCGCCAATGACCAGCAACAATAAGTTGACCAGTAAAGCCGCTGTCAGTTGCTTACCTTGTTTTACGGTGTCCATTTTGTCTTCCATGTGCTGGACCAGGTCCTGGTCACCTTTTAGCAAGGCATCTAGACTGATCTGGTAGAGATCGCTGATGGCCAGTAAACTGACCAGATCAGGATAAGTACGATTATTTTCCCAGTTGGACAAGGTCTGACGAGAAACCTGCAACTTGTCAGCCGCGGCTTCTTGCGTTAATCCCGCTTGCTTGCGAGCTCTTTTCAATCTTTCTCCTGTATTCATTTTTCTGCTCCTTTCTGTCTTAATTAAGCCGTATTTTTTGCAAAAGGTCCAGCTAATTGATATGACCCCCGAAATTAGGACACTAATTTCGGGGGTTATTTTCATGACTAAATACACTAAAGAAATCAAACTCGCTATTTACCACGAATGGGTAGACGATCATAGAAGAGGCACCTACCTCAGCCGAAAATATGGGATGGAGCGCGGAGGAATCCAATATTTGGTAGACTTGATCCAAAAGCATGGCGAAGACATTTTGGATCGCCCACAACAGAAATATACTGCTGATTTCAAGCTTGCTGCCATTGATAGAGTTCTGCTAGGTGGTGAAGCTCTTAGGCAGGTTTCCTTAGACTTAGGGCTTACAAATACAGGAATTCTTGCAAATTGGCTTCGCTCTTTCAAAGAAAACGGGTATACTGTCATTACCAAGAAGAAAGGTAGACCACCCAAGAATGCCCAAAAGCAAGGACAAACAACGGATCAAAGAGCTGGAAGAGCAGGTAAAGAGGCTTACAGTCGAGCTTGCATACATAAAAAAATTGGAGGCCTTAATTCAAGAACGGAAGAGCCAAGAAAAGAAAAATTAGCTCGTGCAATCACTGAATTAAGGCAAGAATTGCGGCTTAGCGTTAAGTACATTATCGACGTTATCAATGCCAACCCTGGATTGCCTCATATCTCAAGAAGTAACTACTACTACCAAATCCATAAGCCTGATAAGGATTCTGGTAACCAGAAGCTGATGGATAGAATCAAAGAGATCTTTCTTGAACACAGCCGACGCTATGGGTACCGGCGAATTTACGGACAGCTTCGCCGGGAAGGCTATGAGATCAACCATAAGAAGGTGCAGAGGCTCATGCAAAAGATGGGCTTATTCGCCATCGCAATCCGCAAGAAACGTAAATACAGCAGCTATTACGGCGTTCAAGGCAAGATCAAGCCAGACTTAATCAAGCGCAATTTTTACGCAATTATTCCGGACAGACATTGGTTTACCGACGTGACTGAATTCCATCTTAAAGATCAAAAGCTCTACCTTTCTCCAATTATCGATGGTTGTACCCAAGAAATCATCTCCTACAACATTTCTAGGCACCCAGACCTTAAGCAAGTGATGACTATGCTAGATGACGCATTTGAGAAGCACCCGGCTCTTAACGGGCTTATTTTCCACTCAGACCGTGGCTGGCAATATCAGCACCAAGCATATCAAGCGGCTCTGGCTAACAGAGGGATCGATCAGAGCATGTCCAGGTTGGGTAATTCTCTTGATGACGGCTTAATGGAGGGCTTCTTCGGCATTCTTAAGCGGGAGATGTTCTACGGCCAAGAACATAAATACAAGGACTTAAATGAGCTTGAACAAGCTATTCACAAATACATCGATTACTACAACAACGTAAGAATCAAGACAGGACGAAAAAACATGACCCCGATTGAATATCGGAATCATGTTTTAACAACCTTAACGGCGTAATACTAAATTGTCCCAATTTTGGGGGTCACATCAAATTTCTTTGACATCTCCGTCTTTTTCTTTGTCAAAATCCTTTGACATCCGCGATGTTACAGGAATTTCTTACGAAATCACTCTGTTATTGCCCATCCTTGATCGAATACAAAAAAGCAGCATCCCCTTCTCGAAGGAATCGATCAAGGATGCTGCATTTTTGCCATTATTTTTTCTACTTCGATAACTGATATTTTGTGCCTCTGCCTTCCCCGACTTTGAGAAGGTACCCCTTCTTTACCAAAGAGTTAATCAACTTTAAGGTTTTGGTTCGACCAAAGCTGACCTCTTCATTTATCTTGCTGGTAGTTTCGTTTCCAGATTGAACTGCTTGATAAATTTTACCTTCATCTTTAGAAAGATTGACTGGTACTGATTGTAAAAGCGGCAAAATTATCACGATTGAGTTCTCAAAGATTTTAAATTGAGGTTGAATAACGCTTCCTTGATAACTACTGATAATTCTGCGGATTCCCGTACCAAATTGTTCAATTAAGCCTAAACGGTAAAACACATTCGCCAAAATCGGGTTGCGCAGTATTGAAATTTTCCCTGAGAGATACTCCTCTTTGCTCAAGCCACTTGGCAAACCACCGGGTGAAACAATTTCAATTCTGTTGTCAAACATTGAAATTTTGATTTGAGAGTTCACATTCCAAGTCCGATGTACCAATGCGTTAGCAACTGCTTCTCTGAAAGCCTCCTCAGGTATCTCTGTTACCAGTTCTCTGTTAAAGCCCTTGATTTCTTCGTATTGGTAATACTGTCGATACATGTTAATGGAGAGATTATATTGATCTAAAACAGAAATACCTTCATAATCTTTTCGATCCAGCATGATATTAAGATTTGCTCCAAAACGAACCAAATTGATACCACGAAAATGATTGTGATCAGCCAAAAGTGCCCCAGCGTTGGTGTATCCGCTACCCTTGCGAAGCAAATCCAAAGTTATCAGAATATCTTGATTCAGCGCCTCTATGCCAAGCTTATCCTTTAAAGCAGTTTCCAAGCTAGAGAAAGTTAAATTTTGCTCCTGGGCTTGCAGGCTATCAAAAGTCTGATTCTTGCCTTTGAGTATCAAGCGGGATAATAAATCCTTGGTCTCACTCATGGTTCTCACCTCCCCCTAATTATAGCAATTGGAGCGAAAAAACGATAGATTATCTTTTCAATCGCATTTACGCTCGTTTAGAAGCGCTTTTTTGATCAAAAGTGAGTGCAAATTCAAAAGCAGCATCCCTTCACGCGAAAAAACTGTAGAGTTGCCGCTTATTTGCTCACAGATCCAGCTTAGCAGAATACTTGATGATCACAGATCCGCCATGACCCAGGACTGAACTGCTGAAATCTTCTTGATAAAAAGGCGGCAGCACCCTTGCTTGTTTTTGCATAAATTCCAGCGCGCGTGGTCCGTTGGCCGCCACTTGTTCATTCTCCAGTTCCTGGTAAAAATAAGCATATTTGCCTGCTGCTTTGACAAAATTGCCTTCCCCTGCACTGACCACTTTGAAAAAGCGGCTGATCGTTGCCTGGGCAAAATCATCAGTCATCACCCCGTAGCGGGGACCAAAGTTGATCGGATTCAGCGAGACGCCCCGCCTAAACGGACTTACCTCAAGATACTCCGTCGGGCAGCTTTCAATGGTCAGATTCTGGCAGCCTAATTTTTCAAAATCATCTATTCGCTTGTCAAAAAAGAGTAAGCTGCTTTTGATCCGGCTTAGCTGATTCAATGCGTCTTCAACCGCATCCTGCTGTTTGAGCAGGTAGCTGCGGCGGTCCTGCAGTTTGGTCAAGGCAAAAAAGCGGCCAACTTCATCCAGGCTGCTGCCCAGTTTTTCCAGCAGGCGGATGGTCGCTACCTGGTCCACCTGCTCCAACCGGTAGTAGCGGTAGCCGTTGTCTTTGACTAATGCCGGCAGCAAAAGCCCCTTGGCTTCATACAAATAGAGCGCCTTCTTGCTGACAGCGCACATTTTGGCGAAATCGCCAGTCTTGATCAAATTTTCGTCCATCGAATTTTCCTTTCAAAAAACAGGTTCCAGCCTTGACTATGCCCTTAGGGCATAGTTTACCCTAAAGGTAAGCAATTTGAAAGCAGGTACAGAGATGACAAGTGAATTAAGAAGAAAAGTCTGGAGCTTCAGTCTGCCGATGATCTGTGAACTGGTCGTCCAGCAGCTCTACAGCGTGATTGACATGGCAATCATTGGCCGCTATCTTGGGGCCAGACAGCTCGGTGCCGTCGGCAACGCTGCCAGCGTGATCATGCTGTTTCTGGTGGTTTCGGGTGGCTTTGAGATGTCGGTTGACGTCACGGTTTCCCGCCTTTTAGGCGCGGGCAAGTACAAGGAAAAGGCAGCGATGGCCCGCGACACGCTTTTTCTTAGCGCGATCAGCGGCTTGATTCTGGTGGTGATTGCCTGGATTTCCCTGCCGGCCCTCTACAAGGCGATCTCACTGCCGGAAAACATGATGGGGGATGCCCTTCTGTATGGCCGGGTTTACCTTTTTGCCCTGCCGATCATTTATATTTACGATGTTGGCCGGGCCATCCTCATTTCCAATGAGCGGGCAAAAATCTCCTTCTACCTGCTGGCTGCCTCCAGCGGCTTGAACCTGCTCTTGAACCTGCTGTTCATTCTGGTCCTGCACCTGGGTGTTTTGGGTTCAGCTCTCGGAACGGTTCTGGCGCAAGGGATGATGATGCTGGTGACTCTTTGGCTGTTGGCCAAGATGGACCAGCAGGAAAAAGAACCGATCTCTCTTAAGCCGGACCTCTCTTTTGATAAGATCAAGCTGATCATGCACATTGCCCTGCCGACGATCGTCCAGCAGTTTGCGGTAACTTTTGGCGCCACCCTGGTCCAGGCCTGGGTCAACCCCTTCGGCCAGGAAGCTATCCTGGGCTATGTAGCCATCGTCAAAGTCATGAACTTGGCGACCATCGTCCTGGTTGGTTTTGCCCAGACATTGACCCTAATGACTGCCCAGCTTTTAGCAGGCAAAAAGTACTCAGCTGTCAGAGCTGTCTACCGCTATTGCAGCAAGATTTCCTTGATCTACTGGCTAATCAGCTCCGTTTTGATGGTTCTGGCCAGCCGCGAGCTGGCCGGGCTCTTCTTTGATCCGGCGCAGAACCAGGCAGCTTATGGCTTCTTCAAGGTCTACCTGTTGGCTTTCGTTGGCATTCAATTGCTTTCTGTTTTCAAATTCTTGAACGAAGGCCTGCTCAGAAGCATGTTTTTAATGAAGGAATACCTCTACTGCAATCTCGGAGAACTGGGCCTCAAGCTGGCGGTCAACTGGCTGCTGCTTGCACCTTTAGGAACGAATTCTTTCTGGAGTTCCCAACTGGGCACCAGACTCCTCTGCGTATTAGGATCGACAATCCTGATCTTAAAAGAACTGCAGCGTTTGGAAGCAGAAGAAAAAGCCGGCGAATAAGCCGGCTTTTTCTTGTTCAATGCTTTACAGTATTTGAATCTGATCATCAGCCAATTACAGGAATAAAAGCAAAAATCCAAGCGACGACTAAGGCTGGCAAAAAGTTGGCAACGCGTACCTGCTTGTCCCATAGCAAGTTGACTCCAACGCAGAAAATCAAGACTGAACCGACTAAAGAAATGTTAGCCAAGGCAGCGGTAGTCATAACTGGCTTGATATAGTGAGCCAGCAGGGTCAAGCTCCCTTGCAGCAGGCCGACTGACACAAAGGAAAAAATGCAGCCCTTTCCTTCAGCGCTGGTCATCACCATGACAATGACAAAGTCAAGAATGGATTTCGCGATCAAGGTGTCTGGCTTATGATAGATACCGTCATTGATGGAGCCAACGATAGCCATAGCGCCGATGCATACGACCAGGGATGCATCAACAAAAGCCGTGGTAAAGGCCGGGTCCTTGCTATTGCCGGTCTTATGCTTGAGGAAGTGACCAAAGGATTCAAAGTAGGCCTCAATGTTGAGTAATTCCCCCACCAAGCCTCCGATTGCTAGAGACAAAATCATCATCAAGCTGGAACCACTGGTCAGCTGACCGTTTTTGACCTGCAGCATTTTTTCTATCGCCCCTGCGATCCCTAAAAACATGGTCCCCAGACCGCAGGCGACCATTAGTGTTTCCTGCACCCGGGCCTTTAGCAGATGGCCGAAGTTCAAGCCCAGCAAACCACCGCAGATGATGGCGGTGACGTTGATTACAGTTCCGATTCCTGGCATGTGTTTCACCTCAGTCAAAAGTATAGCATAGGAAAAAGCGCTTTTTAATTTAAATATCATTTCAATAATTGAAAGGCGAATATTCGTGATTATCCAGGCAAAAATTGTTTTTTCACTGTCACATCAACGATTACCAACTAAATGCATACAAAATATACGCCTTTCTTAATGAAAATCAAGAAAACTACTTGCAAGCCTTGCATCTATCCTTTATACTATTGAAAAAACAGAAAGGAAGCAGCAAAAATGACCGCATTTATTAACGTTAATCCCGATATCTGCCCAGCTTCATTCGCTGTTTCTTTTCCATTTTTTCAATTTATTAATATTTCATCACTTAAGACATGTCACTCGTTGATATGTCTTTTTTTATAGGAGTCAAACAATCAATGAAAGCGCGTTTAATACTGGAAGATGGACACGTTTTTGAAGGCGAAAGCTTCGGCGCGGTCCATGATGTCATCAGCGAATTCGTCTTCAACACGGCGATGACTGGTTATGTAGAAGTCTTGACTGACCCGTCATACGCTGGCCAAAGCGTAGTCATGACCTATCCCTTGATCGGCAACTATGGCGTTCCCCTGGATGACCAGGAATCTGCCCACCCCTTTGTAGAAGCCTTTGTAGTAAGCGAGCTTTCCCGCCTGGGTTCCAATTTCCGGATGAACATGAGCTTAAACGACTACATGATTGAAAACAACATCCCCGGCATTCAAGGCGTCGACACCCGGGCCATTACCCGGATCCTGCGCAAAGAAGGCTGCATGAACGGCATGATCACCACTAAAGATTATGAAGTCAGCGAAGTGATCGACCAGATCAAGGCTTTCAAGATCCACGGTGTCGTTGAAAAATGCAGTTGCCTTGAACCCTACCATGTCGGTCAAGGTGACTACGAAGTTGCCCTCTACGACTTCGGTGCCAAGCGCAATATCGCTAGAGAACTAGCCAAAAGAGGCTGCCATGTCACTGTCCTGCCAGCTGACACCCCTGCCCAATATGTCTTAGACCACAACTTCGACGGAATCATGCTGTCAAACGGCCCTGGCGACCCAAGCGAATGCACGGAAATCATTGACCAGCTGAAGATTCTTGCTTCTTCCGGTATCCCGATCTTCGCCATCTGCCTTGGCCACCAGCTTTTAGCCTTAGCCCACGGTTTTGCAACGGAAAAAATGGTCTACGGCCACCACGGCAGCAACCACCCAGTAAAGGATCTGACTACTGGCCGTGTCTACATTTCCTCGCAAAACCACAACTATGTGATCAAGGAAGACACAATCGACCCTGAGCAAGCCAAGGTTTGGTTCAGAAACGTCAACGACAAGACCATCGAAGGCCTGGAATACTTAAACGAAAACATCAAGTCCGTCCAGTTCCACCCGGAAGCCTGCGGCGGCCCGCACGACACGGAATACCTCTTTGACAGCTTTATTGAAATGATGGGAGAACACAAGAATGCCTAAGCGTGACGATATCAAAAAAGTTTTAGTGATTGGTTCAGGCCCGATCATCATCGGCCAAGCCGCAGAATTCGACTATGCCGGCACCCAGGCCTGCCGGGCTCTTAGAGAAGAAGGCATCGAAGTTGTCCTAATCAACTCCAACCCAGCCACGATCATGACTGACGGCGACATGGCTGACCACGTCTACATCGAACCTTTGACTGTCCCGGTCGTTAAGCAATTGATCGAAAAGGAAAAGCCAGACGCCCTTCTGCCAACGATGGGCGGGCAAAACGCCTTGAACATTGCCATGGCCTTAGCTGACGAAGGCTTTTTGGAAAAGCACCATGTCAAGACGATCGGTACGGACACCGACACGATCAAGATGGCTGAAGACCGGCTGGAATTCAAGAACTTGATGGAAAAAATCGGTGAACCAGTTGCCAAGTCAGTCGTTGTCAACTACGTTGAAGACGCCATCGCTTTTGCTAAGGAAATCGGCTATCCGGTAGTTGTCCGCCCGGCCTACACCTTAGGCGGTACTGGCGGCGGGATCGCCCACAACGAACAAGAACTGCATGAAATCTGTTCTAACGGCCTCCGCCTTTCCAGAGTTACTGAATGTTTGATTGAGCAATCAATCGCCGGCTGGAAGGAAGTTGAGTACGAAGTCATGCGCGACGGTGCTGGCAACTGTATCACCGTCTGCAACATGGAAAACATGGACCCGGTTGGCGTCCACACCGGTGACAGTATCGTGGTCGCGCCATCTCAAACCTTGTCAGACAAGGACTACCAGATGCTCCGGTCTTCTGCCCTCAACATCATCTCTGCCTTGAACATCAAGGGCGGCTGCAATGTCCAGTTTGCCCTTAACCCAGATTCTTTCGAATATTGCGTCATTGAAGTCAACCCGCGGGTTTCCCGATCTTCTGCCCTGGCTTCAAAAGCTACCGGCTACCCAATCGCCAAACTCGCCACTAAGATTGCTTTAGGTTACACCCTAGACGAAATCGTCAATGCCGTGACTGGTAAGACCTATGCTTCTTACGAACCAACCCTTGACTACATTGTCTGCAAGATTCCTAAGTGGCCTTTTGACAAATTCTACGACGCCTCCCGCAAACTGGGCACCCAAATGAAAGCAACCGGGGAAGTCATGGCTATCTGCAACAACTTCGAAGGTGCCTTCATGAAAGCTCTCCGGTCTTTGGAACAAGACAGCTACTACCTTTATAATGAAGAAATTGCCCAGCTGTCAGCCGATGAACTCCGGAAAGACCTCCGCAAGATTGACGACAAGCGGGCCTTCAGAATCGCCGAAGCCTTGAGAAAAGGCGTCTCCATCCAGGAAATCCACGCCATTACCAAGATCGACGTCTGGTTCATTGACAAAATCAAACACCTGGTTGAAATTGAAGACCGGCTGAAGGCTGAAGAACTGACTCTTGACCTTTTGAAACTGGCCAAGCGTTGCGAATTCCCAGACCGGGTTATTGCCAAGCTTTCCGGCAAGACGGCTGATGAAGTCTACTACCTCAGAAAGGGCTTGAAGATTACGGCTGCCTTCAAGACTGTCGACACCTGCGCGGCTGAATTTGACGCCGAAACTCCATACTTCTACAGCGTCTATGGCGGTGAACATGAAATCCAGCCAGACCAATCCAAGAAAAAAGTGATCGTCTTCGGCTCCGGCCCAATCAGAATCGGCCAAGGGATTGAATTTGACTACTGCTGCGTGCACAGCGTATGGGCCTTAAAGGAAGCCGGCTACGAAACTATTATCGTCAACAACAACCCGGAAACCGTCTCCACTGACTTTGACATCGCCGACCGCCTCTACTTTGAACCTTTAACGGCGGAAGACGTGCAGAGCATCATTGAACTTGAACAGCCAGACGGTGCAATCGTCCAATTCGGCGGACAGACAGCCATCAAGCTCTCCCAGGACTTGATGAAGATGGGCGTGCCGATCCTGGGGACCTCTGCCGACAGCGTTGACGCGGCTGAAGACCGGGAAAGATTCGACGAGATTTTGGAAAAGTGCCAGATCGACCGGCCAAAGGGGCAAACCGTCTTTACGGCTGAAGAAGCCTTAAAGGCCGCAAACGACTTGGGCTACCCGGTTTTGGTCCGTCCTTCCTACGTTTTAGGCGGGGCCGGGATGGAAATTGCCTTAAATGACGGCGACCTCAAGCGGTTTATCGACCACATTACGAGTCAATTCAACATTGAAGACCACCCGATCTTGATCGACAAGTACCTGGCCGGCAAGGAATGTGAAGTCGACGCCATCTGCGATGACGAAGGCATCTTGATCCCTGGGATCATGGAACACGTAGAAAGAGCTGGTGTCCACTCTGGTGACTCTATCTCCATCTACCCGCCGCAAAAAATCTCTCAGGAGATGAAAGACCGGATCGTTGAATACTCCAAGCGCCTGGCCAAGGCCTTAAAAGTCAAGGGTTTGATGAACATCCAGTTTATCGTTTACGAAAACGAAGTCTACGTGATTGAAGTCAACCCCCGCTCCTCCAGAACTATCCCTTACATCTCCAAGGTAACCGGGATTCCTCTGGTCGACGTGGCAACTAACGTCATCATTGGCAAGTCCATCAAGGAGCAAGGCTATGACTACGGCCTTGCTCCGGAAAAGAAGACGGTTGCCGTCAAGATGCCAGTCTTCTCCTTTGAAAAGATTACTGGGGCGGAAATTGCCCTGGGACCGGAAATGAAGTCAACTGGTGAAGTTCTGGGGATTTCTGAAGACGTTGAAGAAGCCATGTACAAGGCCTTTATGGGTACTGGCCTGGACCTGCCTAAGCACAAGAAGGTCATCTGCACGGTCAAGGATTCAGCTAAGGAAGAATTTTTGCCAATCGCCAAGGAATACCATGACTTCGGCTACGACCTTTACGCGACCCAGGGTACTTACGACTTCCTGCAAGGACACGGCATCCCTGCCCACCTGGTCAACCGGATCAACGACAAGGAGAACACCATTTTTGACTTGATCCTGACAGAAACGGTCGACCTGGTCATCGACATCCCAACCAGAAACAACAACTTGAAGGACGGCTTCTTGATCCGCCGCTTTGCCGTAGAAGCCGGCGTGCCGATCTACACTTCCCTTGACACGGCTCGGGCCTTGATCCACGCCCTGGAAGCCAAGCACGACAACAAGATCTCCTTGGTCGACATTACCAAGTTGTAGAAACTGTATTCCTTAATACTCAATAGTTTTAAGCGTCAGCATTTGCTGGCGTTTTTTCTTTGCAAAATTTACTTGATTTCCGCTTGTAATTGCTTAGCACGTTAAGTATAATGCTTAATGTGCTAATAATTAGGTTTCTAACAGTTAATCACCTAAGTAATGAATTGTGAGGTGTCATTGAATTGGATTCTTCAGAGAATTCCCAACAACAAAGCATTTTGAAAATCATCAGAAAGCAGGGTTATATGACCATGCTTTTGCACAAGGTCTACCATGCTGAGTTTAAGGACATGCAGCTGACCAGAGAATCAGGCGGCCTGCTCTACGCGATCAAGACCACCAAGTTCAATCAGACAGAACTTGCCCGGCTTTTTCACATTACCCAGGCCAGCCTGTCCGGCCGGATCAAGCGGCTGGAAAGAGACGGCTACCTGATCCGGGTGACTGACCCAAAAGACAGGCGCAAGTACCGGCTGGAATTGACCTACAAGGCCAACCAGGAACTTGATGAGGTCATTGCCAAAATGCACAAGTGTAACGCAAAGATCTTCCAGGGAGTGGATGACCAGGATTTCGACCAGATCATGAGATTTTTTGACATGATCAGCCACAATCTGGAAGCAATGGTCAAGGAGGACGAGGATGATCAAGCTTAGAAAATACCTATTACCCTACCTGCTTCCGATTTTATTGGCAATCGCTTTTATCTTCGGGCAGGCCCAGACGGAACTAGCTCTGCCGGACTATATGAGTGATATCGTCACCAACGGGATCCAGGCCGGCGGCTTTAAAGACAGCGTTGCTGATGTTTTGTCGCCTCAGACCTACCGGCAGCTACTGACTTATTCAAGTAAAAGTCACCAGCAGACGATCAAGGCCAGCTACCGCTATGTTAAAGCAGCTGACGTCTCAAGTGACTTGAAACAGACTTTTCCCAAAGGCAAAAATCTCTATGTCTTAAAGAAAAATGCCGACAGAGACAAGCTGAATAAGGCCATGCTGCGGGGGATGATCCTCTACTACACCCTCACGGGCAATAAGAATTCATCAACCAGCAAGAAGTTCCTTAAGAATATCTCCAAGGGCATCAAGACTGCCAAAGACCAATACGCCAAGGGTGAAAAAGCTTATCAGCAAATAGCTAAAGTTGCCCCGACCAGTCCGCAAGCCGTAAAAATGAAGAAGCAGCTGGACCAGGCTAAAAAGCAGATCGCCGAAATGGAAGCTGCTTACCGGAAAAAGGACTTGGCCTACTTCTTCAAGCAGATGAGTGCAAAACAAAAGCAGAAGATTTTTGACTCTATCGACAAGCAGATGAAGAAGATGGGGACCAGCACCATGAACATGGCCGGCGGCCGGGCGGTCAAGCTGGAATACAAGCGCCTTGGTGCTTCAACCAGCAAGCTGCAGACCAGCTACATTAAAAATGCAGGTCTGAAGATGTTGGGCATTGCCCTGCTAGGTTCTGTTGTGACTATTCTGGCTGGACTTTTAGCTTCCAGAGTCGGGGCCGGCGTTGCCCGGGATCTGCGGCTGGCCCTTTTTGAAAAAGTCGAATCTTTTTCCAATACGGAAATGGACCGTTTCTCGACTGCTTCCTTGATCACCCGGTCAACCAATGACATTACTCAGATCCAGCAGGTCATTGTTTTGATGATCCGGATGGTGGCTTACGCGCCGATCTTAGGCATCGGGGCCCTCCTGCATGCTTTGGATTCCTCCCCATCGATGACTTGGATCATCGGTTTAGTCGTTTTGCTGATTTTAGTCATCCTCATGATTACCATGGGCCTGGCTATGCCGAAGTTCAAGATTGTCCAAAAGCTGATCGACAAATTGAATTTGTCCATGCGGGAAAACTTGACCGGGATGCTGGTCATCCGGGCCTTTGGCAATGAAAAAGTCAGTGAAGACCGCTTTGATGAGTCAAACCGTAATTTGACCAAGGTCAACCTCTTTACCAACCGGGTCATGTCAGCCTTGATGCCGATCATGATGTTCATTATGAATGCAGTTACTCTGGTAATCGTTTATGCCGGCGCCAAGCAGATCGACTTGGGCAAGATGCAAATTGGCGAAATGATGGCCTTCGTGCAATACGCGATGATGATCATCATGGCCTTCTTGATGGTCGCCATGATTGCCATCTTCATCCCCCGGGCCAGCATCTCAGCCGGCCGGGTGGCGGAAGTCTTGGAAACCGAACCTGAAATTGAATCTCCAGCTGAATGCAAGTTAGGCAAGGAAAATACGGGTGTTGTTTTTGACGATGTAACCTTCACTTACCCAGGCAGCCAGGAAGCTGCCTTGGAGCATATCAGCTTCACTGCTCCAGCTGGCAAGACGACCGCCTTTATCGGATCAACCGGGTCTGGCAAGTCCTGCTTAATTAACTTGATCCCCCGCTTTTATGATGCAACTGACGGTAAAGTCATGGTTGACGGAACAGACGTTAAGGATTATAACCTGCAAGACCTGCGGAAGCGGATCGGTTTAGTGCCGCAAAAAGGGCAGCTTTTGACCGGGACCGTTAAGTCAAATGTCTTATATGGGGCAAAGGATGATTCGCATTTAGAAGAAGCTTTGCGGGTATCGCAGTCAGAAGAATTTGTTGACCGCCTGCCAGGCAAAGTGGACGCCCCAATCGCCCAAGGCGGCAGCAACATTTCCGGTGGCCAAAGACAGCGGTTGGCAATCGCCCGTGCTTTGGCCAAGGATCCGGAGATCTTAGTCTTTGACGATTCCTTCAGTGCCCTGGACTTTAAGACTGACGCCAAGGTCCGCCGGGAACTGACTAAGATGGCTGCCAAGGAAAAGAAGACGGTTCTTTTGGTTGGCCAGCGGATCGCGTCAATCATGGATGCCGACCAGATCATCGTTTTGGATGAAGGCAAGATTGTCGGCAAGGGCACGCACCAGGACCTGCTCAAGAATTGCCAGGTCTACCGGGAAA
Source organism: Lactobacillus sp. WILCCON 0059 (assembly GCF_057197985.1). Lineage (NCBI taxonomy): Bacteria > Bacillati > Bacillota > Bacilli > Lactobacillales > Lactobacillaceae > Lactobacillus > Lactobacillus sp. WILCCON 0059. The sequence continues at coordinate 1,168,114 of NZ_JBUBHN010000001.1, read as the reverse complement.
TTGCCTACTCACAGCTTTCAAAGGAGGAATTAGCTGATGCATAACCATGGCAACGCAAGAGGCAATGAAAAAGCAAAAGACTTTTCCGGCACTTTTGCCAGATTATTCCGCTACCTTAAGCCATATTACTGGTCTTTACTGGTGGTAGTGATCTTCGCGATCGCTTCGACCATCTTCTCCATTATTGGGCCGAAAATTTTATCAAAGGCAACTGACAAACTGATTACTGGGATCAGCGCCAAAATCCAGAATACCGGCGGAATCGATTTTATCTACATCAACAAAATCCTTCTGCTGCTCTTGGGCCTTTATCTCCTGTCCATGCTGTTTAACTACGTGCAAAGCTGGATTACTTCGGGCATTTCTCAGAAGGTTGCCTATTCCTTGAGAAAAGATATCGCGGAAAAAATTGACCGTCTGCCGCTCAGCTTTTTTGACAAGCATCCCAGTGGTGATATCTTGTCCCGGATTACCAACGACGTGGACACGATCGCCCAGTCGCTCAACCAATCCATGGCCCAGATCATTACTTCAACCGTAACAGTGGTTGGCGTTTTGGTCATGATGTTTTCGATCTCCTGGCAGCTGACCTTGATTGCTTTAGCGATATTGCCAGTGACTTTCGGCATACTTGGTATTGTCATGAGCCGGTCACAAAAGTACTATATCGGCCAGCAAAAGTCTCTGGGTGACGCGGATGGTCACATTGAAGAAATGTACGGGGCCCACCAGATCGTCCAGGCCTTTAACGGTGAAGCTGCCTCGGTGGCAACTTTTAAAAAGTACAATGACGAGCTTTACACTTCCGGCTGGAAGTCCCAGTTCTTCGGCTCCTTGATGATGCCGATTTCCAACTTGATCGGCAATATCGGCTACGTAGCAATCTGTATCGTGGGTGGCTTTTTAGCAGTAAACAGCGTGGTTACGATTGGTGACATTCAAGCCTTTATCCAATACGTCAAGAGCTTTACCCAGCCGATTTCCCAGATGGCTCAGATCATGAACATGCTGCAGTCAACGGCAGCGGCCAGTGAACGTGTCTTTGACTTCCTGGAAGCTGAAGAAATGCCGGAAGAAGAGGTCGAAATTTCATCTGCGGAAGTAGCTATGCTGCCAAGCGATGTGACTTTTGACCATGTCCGCTTTGGCTACAATCCAGACAAGATCATCATCAAGGACTTCAGCCTGGATGTTTCTGCCGGGCAAAAGATTGCTATCGTCGGGCCTACTGGGGCCGGTAAGACCACCCTGGTCAAACTCTTGATGCGCTTTTACGAGTTAAACAGCGGCAAGATCATGATTGGCGGCCAGGATATCAGCAAGATGAAGCGGTCTGACCTCCGGTCCATGTTTGGGATGGTCCTGCAGGATACTTGGCTCTTCAACGGCACGATCAAGGAAAACCTCCGCTACGGGAATCTCAATGCCAGTGATGAAGAATTGCGGCAGGCAGCAATTGATGCCCATGCCGACCACTTTATCGAGCAGATGCCAGAGGGCTATGACAGCATGATCAACGAAGAGTCCAGCAATATCTCTGCCGGGCAAAAGCAACTGCTGACGATTGCCCGGGCTTTCGTCAAGAATCCAAAGATCTTGATTCTAGACGAAGCTACGTCTTCAGTTGACACGCGGACGGAACTCTTGATCCAGCAAGGGATGGACCGGCTGATGAAGGGACGGACGGCCTTTGTTATTGCCCACCGTTTGTCAACGATCAGGGATGCAGACAGCATCATCGTTTTGAAGGACGGGGATATCGTTGAAGTTGGCAACCATGACAGCTTGATGGCAAAGAAGGGCTTTTACGCTGACCTTTACCAGTCACAGTTTGAACATGGCGAGGAATAAGAAAAAAGCAAATCACTTTGGATACAGGAAAAAGCCACCAAGGTCAAACTTGGTGGCTTTTGCTATTTCACGCTTCTGGTCGCGATGAAAGTCGGGATATTCAATTTGTGCAGGCGGCCTTCGCCATTGGTATCTTCATAGTGATTGGTCAAAGTAAAGCCTGCTTCCAGCTGGCCGCCGATCTGTTCATCCAAGGTATGAGAGAATTGGACGCCAGAATCATCTTTTTCCAGCTGCCGCATCTGGTCAGGATTTTTCAGCGGATTAAAAGGCAAGGAGTTGACGACATACTTCTCTTCATCGCTATCAAAAAGGTAGTTGATCCCGTTATCCAGGCCAACCAAGAGGACTCCGCCCTTTTTCAAGACCCGGTGGCATTCTTTCCAGATCGGCTTGACTTCTTCAACGTAGCAGTTGGCAACTGGCTGGATGATCATGTCAAAGCTTTCGTCAGCAAAAGGCAAAGGCTGGGTCATGTCGGCTTTGACAATGTCGATTTCGTAGCCTTCGCGCTTTGCAACCAGGCGCTCGCTTTACAGCTGCTGGTCAGAATAGTCCAGGACTGTGCATTCTGCCCCCAAGGCAGTCAAGATTGGCATCTGCTGGCCACCCCCGCTGGCTAAGCCAAGAACCTTTTTGCCTTGTAAGTCACCAAACCAGCTGTGCGGGACATATTTAACCGGAGTTAACTTAATCTCCCACTTTCCTTCTTTAGCGGCTTGAAAGGTCTCGTGGTCAATCGCCTTGCCCCACTCCCAGCCTTCCTTGACCCAGCGGTCAATCGTTTCAGCGTTGATGTCTTGGTAGTTCATGATTGTTTTTCCTCCTCGTAATTCATATTTTTAGTTTAACAAAGCGTTAAAATTCTTTCTAGCACTTATAACTTTAGGTTAACTTTTTTGTCATTTACTGTTGACTTTCTCAGATTTAGGATTAAGATATTAGACATGAAATCAAAACAACATTGCTTTGAAAAGGAAAAGTAGTTTTGGCGAGACCTGCAGAGAGCTTCTGGTTGGTGTGAAGAAGCGGTCAGACCAAGTGCGAAAATCACCTTTGAGCGGAAACTGCGATATTAGTGGTTTCGGGGTCCGCCCCTTAAAGCGGCAGCGCATTATCTGTGCGTGAAGGCCTAACGGCGAAAATAGGTGGTACCGCGCTAATAGCGCCCTATTGGATCGATTTGATCCAGTGGGGCGCTTTTCTTTTCCCTGAAAAATGAAAAGAGGAACACAAATGAAAGTTAGAAAAATGGCAACAGTTGCACTACTTGGCATGTCAGCTTGCACGCTGGCTGCCTGCGGCAATAACAATTCCCAAGCATCCAACACCAAAACAAGTCTGAACTTGATGGAGACTGATGTAGTCAGCTCCCTCGATACCTCTGTGACTGCCTCAATCCCTCAATGGGACACTTTGGTGCAAACTATGGCTGGCCTTTACCGTTCAGATAAAAATGACCAGCCATTTCCCGCGGTTGCCACTAGCTATCATAAGTCCAGTGACGGTAAGACCTATACTTTCAATCTGAGGCACAATGCCAAATGGTCAAATGGTGACACTGTAACCGCGCAAGACTTTGTGACTGCCTGGCGAAAAGGCGTTTCTCCCAAAGCAATGTCTGGCTATAACTACATCTTCAGCAATATTAAGAATGCTGACCAGATCTCTCAAGGCAAAAAGGAAGTCAACAGTCTAGGCGTCAAAGCGGTTGGCAAGTATAAGCTGGTCGTGCAGCTTGAGAATCCAGAACCGACCTTCATCGACAAGATGGTTATGCCTGCCTTTTACCCGCAAAACACCCGCCTGGTTAAAAAATACGGTGCCAAATATGGTACGGCTGCTAAATATACTGCTTTTGACGGGGCCTTCAAGGTCACCAAGTGGACCAACACCAGCGAAAAGTGGACTGCCGTCAAGAACCCATACTACTACGCTAAAAACGCGGTCAAGCTGCAAAAGCTGAATTACCAAGTCGTCAAAGACTCAAACACTGCCCACCAGCTCTTCCAGCAAGGAAGCTTAGATGACGCTGTAGTTTCCGGTACGACGGCACAAGGCCTGCAAAATAACAAGAACCTGTACCATCTCTACCGGTCGGGCAACAACTTCGTAAATCTGAATATGGCTAAAGGTGCTACTCTTGCCAACAAACAACTCCGGCAAGCCCTTTACCTGGCTGTTAACCGTACTCAACTGTCCAAAAAGGTTTTGGCCGATGGTTCAAAACCTTCCTACACCTTCTCAGCACCAAACGCCGCCAAGGATCCAGCCAGTGGTAAAGACTTCGCTGCAGCTGCTCAGCCAAAAGAAACTTACAATGTTGCCAAGGCTAAAAAGCTCTGGCAAGCTGGCTTAAAGCAACTGGGCAAGTCAAAGGTTGAATTGACCCTGGTGGCAAGTGACACGACTACCGACAAGAATGTCAGTGAATTCCTGCAGTCGCAGCTGGAAAGCAAGCTGCCAGGACTTAAAGTTACTGTCAAGAATCTGCCATCCAAGTCAGCCTACAATTTGGTTGCCAATGGCAAGTATGATCTCTACCTTTCCCTGTGGCTCAACGACTACGCTGACCCATACAGCGAACTGCAGACTTTGGAAAAGACCAACAGCCACAATTACGGTAAATACGCTAGTGCCGCTTACAACAATGAGCTTAGCCAAGCTAGAAAGAATGCCGCGACCAGATCAGTCTACTTCAGCCACCTGTTAAAGGCACAAGAGCAAATGAATCAAGATTACCCTGTTCTTCCGCTTTACACGATGGTTGAAGACCACCTGGTAAACTCCAACTTAAAGGGTGTGCTGTGGCACAAGGTTGGCATGGTTGACTACACGAGAGCATATTTCAAGTAACAAGTGAATTTTTGACTGAAGGAGAAAATCATGGATCAAACGAGAATCGTTACTTTAGACAATGGCTATCACCTTTTTACCCGCAAGGTCAACGAAGGGCCGGTCAAGTTACTCTGTGTACACGGCGGACCTGGTGACAACCATGAAGACTTTGACAATTTCAAGAATGGCTTAGCTGGCAAAGGCGTTGAGGTTTATTCTTACGATCAATTAGGTTCGTACTGGTCAGATCAACCAGATTTTTCCAAAGAGGAAAACCGTAAGTATTTATACATTGACTACTTTGTTGATGAACTTGAGGAAGTCCGCCAGAAGCTCGGTTTGGAAGACTTCTACCTGTTAGGGCACTCCTGGGGCGGTCTACTGGCCCAGGAATACGCGGTCAAGTATGGAGAGCACCTCAAGGCCGTTATTATTGAATCGATGATTGATAATTTGGATGAGTACACGGAGAACATCAACCGAGAAAGAGATGAAATGTTCAGCCCGGCTCAAGTGGAATACATGCGGGAATGCGAAGCAGATGAAAATTTTGACGATGCCATGTACCAGGAACTGGTTGCCAAGCTTTACTCCGTTTACTTGATCCGTCACCCGGAAAATGGAAGCCGGCACGTTGTTAGCACGACGAATACACAAGTATACAATTACTTCCAAGGCAATAATGAATTCATGATGGTCGGTAAGTTAACTGAGTGGGATTTCAGAGACCGCTTGGGGCAGATTACCCTCCCTACCCTCCTAACGGTTGGTGAATTTGACACCATGCCCCTTGACGCTGTCCGCCGGATGCACAAGACTTTGAAAAACTCACGGATGGTTGTGACGCCAGATGGCGGTCACTGCCACCACATTGATAATCCTAAGGCATTCTTTTCTTCATTATATAAGTTCATCAGTGATGTTGAAGCTGGTAAGTTTGCCAATAATGAATAGAGGAAACAACAAGACCGTCACAATCGTGACGGTCTTTTGCTTATGAAAAATAATCATTTATGCTTTCACGCTCTTAAAGGCAAAGTAATGGCCTTCTGGGTCCGCGAAGTTGCAAGTTTCAGCACTGCCCATATCAACGACATCACCAACAGTGACACCCTTATCTAGCAACTTTTGGCGAGTTTCCTTCACGTCTTCGCAGCTGAAAAGCAGTGATGGAGTAGCCAGGTCAAGTTCTGGTGAGTACTTGGCAATTACTTCCCGGTCAAACAAGCGCAGGCTGGCATCTGCATTGTCGCTGGCTGCCAGCAGGTAGGTCTTGCTTTGGTCCGGGCCTTCGCCTTCTTCCTTTAAAGCAAAGCCAACTTGGTCAGTCCAAAACTTAGCACATTTTTCCGGGTCACTCACGTAGAGCATGATTTCGACTTGATTGAACATTTTTTGGGGATCCTCCATTTTGAGTAATATCTTTACTAGTAATTTATCATAAGCCAGCGCTTAAAACAATTTTATAGTTTTGTGAAAAAATCATTTCCTTTAGTGAGCAAGAAACGGGATCAGCTACGCCGATCCCGTTTTCTTTAATCGTTACTTTCCTTGTCAACAATAAAAGGTTGCAAGGCTTCTGCTAGTGAATGCAAGTTACGAGTTTGGATGATAACCTTGCCATCCCCGGTAAAGTGGTTGACCAGGCCTTCACCTGAGGTAAAGCCAAACATCCCCGAGGCTACTTTAATGTCGTAGTCAAGGTTTGCATCCCAGGCAACGACATGTTCATTGTCAATCGAGATCGGCTTATCGCTGGTCACGGTCAGTTCTACCAGGTCACCAAAGGCGTTAACCAACATGTCGCCTTCGCCTTCAGTCTGCATTACGAAGAAACCACCGGTTCCCCCAAAGGCAGCCTTGCTAAAATTTTGTTTTTGCATCTTGTAGCTGACGCTGTCATCACTTGCTAAAAATGCCCCAGTGTTTAGGCAGTACTGCTGCTTGCCAACGGAAAGCTTTGCAATCTTGCCAGGAATTGCTGGTGCAACCCCAATTTGTCCGCCATCCTCATCACCAGTTGCCTGGGTGATAAACATGCTTTCACCACTGGTCAAGCTCCGGCCAATCGCGCCGAGCAAGCCGCCCAAGCCTTTCTTGCTGGAGTTCATCTTCCCGGCGATGGTAACATCTTTCATGTAGACCATGGCACCGTTTTCGACTTTGATGCTTTCTCCCTTATCGAGGGTTACAGTTGCTAATGGGCAAGTATTCACGCCGCTCAATTCGTATTTCATGATGTCCCTCTGCTTTTCTATTGCTTTCGCAAAATATGATATTTATGTTCAAAATTTCTTTCTTGTCTATATTATATCAAGAAAGGGCTTTTTCTCGCAAAAACAATTACTGTTAAAAAAGCAAAGAAAAGGGATGCCAAATGTTTAATAAGAAAATTTTTGCATCTGGGTGACTACTTTTCGAGTTCGCTGAAATTAGGATCAATCCAGTCAAGCAAGGCAAAGTGACCATCTTCATACTTCAGCTTGAGGATAGTGCAGTTGCCAATATGATGGTCAATGGGAAGCTTGTTGTAGCGTAAGAAGCAGGCCAGAGCACCGCCGTGAGATACTGCTAAAACCGAATGGTGATCTTCTTGCTCCATGACATCGCTCAAAGTCCTAGTTATTCTTTCACTGACCCCGTCTTGGCTTTCTCCGCCGTACTTAACGAAAAAGTCGTTGTAAGGCAGCGGCGGGTTCAAAAAGTCATCCATCGCCTCAAAGCGGCCAAAATTCCATTCCTTGATCCCTTTGAGCCGGGTATAAGGCAGCTTGCCGCCGGTTACTAACTCCAAGGTGTCGCAAGCACGTTCACTGGTACTTGAATAGCAGTGGTCCAGCTGGATATTGTTGTCTGTAAAGTAGCGGCTGGCGATCTTGGCCTGGCTGATCCCTAATTCAGTTAATGGTGAGTCGCACCAGCCCTGGATCTTGTGTTCAAGGTTGAATAGTGTTTGCCCATGACGCATGAGATACAAGATTTTTTCCATTTAAGTTTGCTCCTTTTCACATTTCTATAGCGCTTTCAAAGAAAATTATAACATTTTTTGAAAGCTAATGGAAAAATCTTCGGGAGACAAAGTAGCGTAAACTTTGATATATCAAGTTTTTTACACTATATTTGCACTGTAAAAATAGCCTTATGGGCCAGACTAAATTCAACTAGCCCCCTCTTTAATTTCTTGGCCTTTTCCCATATTCTGGATCCGAAGCGATGGAATCATAAAGAAGATTCTCTTTTCCCGCTAAAGCCCTGCCCTATCTGGTATCATTGAAATGATGAAGTTCTATGCTTAGATTATTGAGCAGTTAAAAGTAATTAGCTTGGAAGGAAAAGGAACGAAAATCATGATCGATTGGCTTGCTCTGACCAGAGACCTCTATCTTGAAAAAGGCGAAGACCAGCAGCTTAAAAATTGGCGGATTACATTGACCAAGGCTGACCTGCTCGACCTCGGCCTGTTGACTAAGGCCAAACTTGATAAAGACGGCAATTACAGCATCCCTTGCTACCAAATTTTCAAGCAATATAACGTGAGTCCAGCTGAAGTTTATCAAGAGCTGGAAGACAAATACGGCCCCCTGCTTTCTAAAAAGGACAAACGCAAGCAAAAAGCCAGTTCTGACCAGCTTAAATTAAACAAGTTCAAAGAAAACGTAGCTCCTGCTTACGCGGTTTTTCTTGCCGAAAATTTCTCAGAGAAACAAATCATCAGCGACCTGCCCTTTTACCAAAAGATGGCAAAGGCCTGGGAGAGGCCAGCCGAAGGAGTCCTGCTGCCAACTTTTGCCTTACAAGTGCTAGGCGATCCCCATGCCTTTGACCGGGGAAGACGGGGCCGCGGACTTTTGGAAAAAATCATCCAAGCCCAGCTTGGCGAAGAAGCAACTTTAGAAGACTTCAACGTCTATCCCGATCAACTCTACAATTTCGCAATGACCGCTAACCTGCTGGACACTCCTTTGACCTACGACATCATTGCCCTTCCGGACATTGACACAATTGTTTTACCGGAAAAGATCAAGGTTTACCTGCATGAAAACTCCGGCGTAACTACCGCACTAGCCAGCAAGTTTCCAGACCGGGCCTTTGTTTGCACGGGCGGACAGGTCAACCTTGCCACGAAGAAGCTGATCAAACGCCTGCTTACAAATTCCTGCCAGCTCTACTATTCTGGTGATTTGGACCAAAGCGGGATCAAAATTGCAGACAATCTTTTATTAGAATTCCCAGAGATTCACCTTCTTAATATGGATCTGAAGACCTATAAAGAGCACTACCAAGCCAGCGTCCCGCCGGCAAAAGACAAGCAGATCAAGGAAGTAGAAAATCCAGCTTTGCAGGAACTATTATCCTTGATCCAGAAAAAGAAACGCGTGATTTTTGAAGAGGCCATCCATGATTTTTTATGATAACCAAAGCTTCATGTCCCAAGCTGACGGATTTTTAAAAGCCGTGTCTTCTCCAGGCCTGGCCCGGGACATTGTCGTCTATTTAAACAGCCACCCCATGGGTGAATATACTCCCCTCCAGCTTAGCGAGCAGCTTTCAGCCGACTATGACGAAGTCACTAAGATCCTCAAGAAACTGTCAGAGAGCAAAAACTTAAAATCGATCCCCTTAACCAACCAGGCTAAGGCCCGGTCGATGAAAGAAGCCATGCAGACCACGGCTTACGCCTTGACCAGCGAAAGCATGGAACTCTTCCAGGCATTTGACAAGATCGCCAACCTGCAAAAGCAGATCAGAGAATCCCTGTCCATGACGGAAACCGATGAACTGATCAAGAATTTACGGGAATTGAAGGAAAGTCTTGAGGGCCTGCTGACGGATCCAGAGAATCTGAAACTCAAGCAGCAGCTCTTTAAAGACGGCATTTCCCTTTACGACCTGTCTTTCGGCTATAACAATGGTATCTACAACCGGCTGAAGAACCGGATCGACAGCTTCGCGACCAACATTCATGATCTTAACATGCAGGTCTTCCGTCTGGAAACTGATGCCAATACCACTGGCGACTTGAACCAGGAGTTGTTTAAGCTGCGGGATGTGGTCAAGGAAGTGCTCGACAAGGTTGAAAGCAAGATCCCAGAAGTCCTGGAAGCAATTTTTGCTTTAGAAGAAAGCCAGACAAAGATTGGTCCCAAGCTCTTTTACCAGCCCCTGGCAGATGAACTCCTGGCATTCAACGCTACTAAAAGCAGCGATGAATTATCCGAAATCATGTCCGGCAATATCGCAGACATTGCCCAAAGTGAACGGGACGGCAGCGGCCTCTACGCCAGCCTTTTAGACCGTTTGAGCGACATGTTCTTTGCCTTGATCGACCTTATCTCCCAAAATCGGGAAATCCAGGTCAGCAAGGAGCGGGCTGAACGCTTTTTAGCCCAGGCTCAGAGCTTTCAAGCTGGCATGACCGCCCAGGAAATGGCCCTCCTTTTTGATCAATATGAAGGCACTCCAGTTTACCACCATTGGTACATGTCCAAGCACGCCAATTACAGCCTGGATGATGAGAAGATCCACTACAACTTCACGCCAAAAGAGCGCAAGCGGGCCGAAGTGAAACTAGCCCGGTCCATGGAACTGACAGATAAGGAAAAAGCTGAACTCGCTGCTGAACAAAAGCGGCACGCGGCGGAAAAAGCCAAGCAGGCCCAACTAGGACAGAACCTGATCAATAAGCCGTTAACTAATTTGACTGATGAAGAGTTTGCCTTTTTGCAAAAGCTGCTGGGGCAAAGCCATTTTGACTACCGCTTCTCAGCTGACGGTGACTTATTGAGTGCGAGCGCTACGACTGGCGACTATCTTCTGGTCAAGCAATTCCAAACGGAAAACATGACCATTGAATCACCGAAACAGAGCTTGATTTTATGCAATTGCAGACTGGAGGTAAAAAGCAGATGGCAGAAATAGACTGGAGCCAGGTCATGCCGAATCTTCTGGCTGGCAAGACGACCACTTATATCCGGCAAAACCGCCTGGCGATCAGCAAATATTTGAAAGACAAGTTCAATTTGGTCTTGGACCAGGACCTGCATCTGCGGGCTTACTCCAAGACCCGGCCGGTTGGCATTGAGGCTGACAAGCGGGTCCAGGCTGATCCCCTCTTATACCGGGTCTACTACGAAACTTTAGCTAGATTATCCAGCCTGCAAACAGGCATGACCATCCTCTATCAGGATATCGTGGCTTATATCAATGACAAAGAAAATCTGTCAGAAGCAAGTTCAGTGGAACTGTCCAAGTACTTGAAGCCAGTCATTGCCAAGCTGGAAAATGACGGAGTGATTGAGCTTCGGGACCAGGATGACAAGGACTCCTTGTATGTCTTGACTAAGCAGCCAAAGCCACAAGATCCGATTGATTTGGAGAAAGGGATGCAGACTGGCAATGATCTTGCCCGGCAAGAACTCCTGCTAAACGGCTTCTTCCGTAAGGAAAACATGGGCAAAAATGAGTACAACTACCTGCAGAATTCTTTTGAACCCTTTTTTAATCATGAAACAAGGCAAGGCCTGCGCCTAGTCAACGTTGACGACTATTTTATCCTGCTCAACTATTCCCAACTGGATTTTCCTAACACAGTGCAAAGCAAGCTGGATGCCATGGCAGTTGAATTGGTCCAATTGATCAACGACAGCGGACAGAGCAGTTTTCAGCTGCCAGAATTAGTTAACCTGGCCAAGCAGACTGGCAGCTACAAGACCATGACCGGATCACAGAAATCAACTGGCTTGAAGATGAAAGTAAGTGAACTCTTGAATGAACTGACCTATTTTGGTCTGCTTTCTAAAGAGCAGGATACCGGCCTTTTGACTAAAGAACAGGATACCTGGTTTACCACTTCTTTAACCGGATTAATCGTAAAAGATGAGGAAATGACTGATGACGAATTATAAGCTTAACCGCTTTGGTTTCTACAACTATTTCAACTACAGAAATCAGACTTTTGACGCTAATACCCAGTCGATTGTATTTAACGGGGAAAACGGGTCCGGGAAGACCGCGACCATGCTCTCCCTTTTCCCAACGATCTTCTTAGGCAGCATGCGGGTTGTCGACAACAAGAGAAGTTTGGACTACTACATCAAGGCCGGTGAAGCTGGCTTTGCCTGGGTTGAATTTAAGGCAGACGATTTGATTCAGACCCTGCTATTGGCTTACAGCAAGTCGGCAGACGGATCCAACACTAACCACTATTACTACGTCTTAAAGCAAGGCGTTAAAGGTGATGATCTCCCCTACTCGACCAGCTGGCCGGAATTCCGCGGGGCCGTTAAGCCATATGTTGAACGACGCTACGAGACCCAGGCTGACTACCAAAATGCCATCAACCAGCTCTTCTTTGGCTTTACCTCACAAAGCGAGATGCAAGAGTACTTTGAGCACCTGGCTGCTTTTGAAAAGCCGCCACTAAAGCAAACTGGCAGCACGGCTGAATTGGACAGCGCCTTAAAGACTGCCCTACCAAATCTCAGCCACTACGCGGACCGGGCAACGGTTGAAAACTTTATCGACAACGCTCTGGCCATGGTTGAAGAAGAGAAGAAAAAGGCTGCTCTGGACAAGCTGAACAATGCCTTGGCCAAGACTGAAGAATGGGAAACTCTGACTAACAAGCCAACTCTGGCCCAGATCCAGAACTTCTACGGCAAGGCTAAAACTGAGTTGGGCCAGAAGCGAGAGAAGTTTGAAGCCTTAAAGAACAAACTAGCTGAAACTGAGGAAGCAATCGCCCAGCTGAAGAGTGACCAGGCAAGTGTCAGTCAGGACTTAAAGGCTAAAGAAGGTGAACGGCAAGCTCTGCAGACCGTGATTGATGCTAAGAACCTTGACCAGTTGTCACGTGAGATCGATCAAACTAAAAATGAGCGAGACAACCGGGAAAGAGATTTAGAATCAGCCCAAAAGGACCACAAGAATGCAGAAGAGCGCTTGCTCGCTTATACCGAGGACGCAAGAAAAGAGAAGAACGCTCTCGTTATTCTTGAAGGCCGCCTGGCAACGATCAAGTCAGAGCTCGCCAAGTATCAAATTCAAGCGGACTTTGAAGAAAAGTACCCGGATGCTAAGGAACTGCTGAATAAGCAAAAGCAGCTTTTAGAAGAACTGGAGAAATTGGCCAAGCAAAACCAAGAGTTGGTTACTAAGTTAGAAATTGTAAATAAAGAAATTAAGGCTTTTGACGAGACCGTCTACACGGATAACATTGCCTCTGCCCTGGCTGAACTTGATCAAGAAACAAGTGCCTGGCTCAAGGAAAGAGAAATCAGCTTCGACCAAGTGACAGAATTTGACCTTGAGGTCTATGAAGACAGACGGCATCTAGTTGAAAATGCAAGAGGTCAGTACCAAGAAGCCATCGCTGAGACCAAGAACGACATTCGGCTTGACAAGACCCAGTTAAAGCAACTGAGCTCTGACTTGGCAAAGCTGCAAGAACAGCCAAAGCCGGAAACGACGGCAGAGTTCAAGAACGGCAAGCAGCTTTTTGAACTGGTTGACTTTAAAGAAGGCGTGCCAAGGGACCTTCAGTTACAACTAGAAAGCGACTTAAAGTATTCTAACCTCCTCTATGCCATCTTTGATGGCCAGGAAATCAAGACTGGCTTGGAAGCTGATAATTCTACTGCCAATACTAGCAATGTAAATAAAGGTGATCTCTCAACTCTTGCCGACTACTTAGTTAGTCAAGATGATCGGGTTAACTCCTTTTTACAAACGGTTGCGGTTAAAGACGGCCATATCAGTTATGCCAGCGTCAAGGTGCATAGCGAAAAAGGCACAGCGATCACCCATATCGGTGAAAGCAACCGGCAAAAAGAACGGGAAAGACAGATTGCCCAGCTGACGGAAGAAATTAATCAAGTTAAGCTGCACTTAGAGGAACTGGCAGATAAGCTGGCCAGCTATCAAGAACTGTTTAAACAAGCAGATCCTGCTGCTTTCCCGAAGAGTGCCAAGGTCACCGAAGCACAAATCGCCTATAATAATGCCCTAGATGAACAAGACAAACGCTTAAAGAAACAGGAAAAGCTGGAAGTACAGTTAGCCGACTTCCACCGGCAAAAAGAACAACTTACTAGCGAGCTCTGCCCTGATTTGCCAGCTGAGAGCAAGGAATTTGCTGACTACCGTCTGGCCTGGGACAAATACCAGGACAAGCAAATCCAGCGGATTATGCAAGAAAATGACTTGCTTAAGCAAAAGGACCGGCTGGCTAGTGCTGAAAGCCGGATCAAGCAAGCTCACGCTGAATTATCTGAAAAAACAAAGCAGGTCCAGGATAAGCAAGACCGGTTAACTGAAATTAAAGCTCAGATTGAGACTCTTGAAAAACAACTGGAAGAAATCCAGAATGATCCAGAAACCAAAAAGCAATTGGCCAGAAAGGAAGAACTGGATCACCTGCTCAAGCAGCTTGATAAGCAACTTACCGAAATTGGATTCAAGTTGGAGCGAGAAAACAACCTTCTTATTGACTACCAAGAGAGTTTGCCAGAAAAGCAGGCAGCCTATGAAAAACTAGGACATGAGTACAAGGCGGTAACTGATCTGCTGGAAAAACTGAATTTAACTGAAAAGGTCAAGGATGCATCCCCTAACGACTGGAACAGTGAGCAGGTCAAAGCAAACAACCAAAATAAGGCCAACCTGGCTATGATTGCCGTTAACAGCATTAACGGTGAAACAGACTACCGGGTCGACAACAGCAAGCGTTTGGAATTTGAAGACATTGAACTCAGCGACTACCTGCTTGTTCAAGTCCAAAACTTGTTGCATGAAATTGCAGTAGTTCACTACTACTACGGTGAACAGGAGTTAGAGCTCAGCAAGCTCTATGACGATATTCGCCAGCAGCTTGAATCATTCCAAGCTTCTGCTGACGATGAGGTTCAGCGTCTGGCCCGCTACCTTAACAACTCGACGATTCTGCAAAAGATCCGCCAGGCTACGGCTGAAGCAACTACTTTAACCAAACAGATCAGCAAGTCCTTGAAGGAAAAGGAACAGACAAGCCACATCTCCTTCTATACCAGCTTCAGTGAAATTCCAGACTACAGAAAGGACTACCTGGCAGCTTTTGGGAATACTTCTATCGACAGTCCGGAAAGCCAGAACGCGGTTACCCTCTTGATGGACCGCTTCTGGACTTACATTAAGGACAATAACGATGAGATGACCAGGGATGAGCTGGTTGACCACTTCTATGAGGAATTTGACTACAAGAAATGGTACAGATTTAACATCAGCTTCCGCCGTCATGCTGGTGACGCCACGGAAAAGATGACTGACCGGAAGCTTAATGCCTTCTCTGAAGGGCAAAGAAGCCGGGCGATCCTTGAACCACTTTTGATCGTCTTGGAACTGGACGAAAAGAAGATGAGCAATCCGCTTGCTCCGAAGATCATCTTGATGGACGAATCCTTCTCTGGTATCGATGATGAACAGCAAGAGCTGCTGCTGAAAAATATCTACGATATCGCGGACAACTTTATCGCTACTGGCTACAACGCCCGCCTTGCGGTACCAGAAAACAGCAAGGACACGACTTACTTCACCTTGATCGACCACACGGTTGACGGCAAGAATCACTTTATCTCTGTAGAACAGAGCATCGTCAGAAAAAATCGCTAAAAAAAGGCATGATTCCGAATTAACGGAGTCATGCTTTTTGATTGCCTAATGGCGTCTATAAATTCATTGCAACTGGATATACTCTGGGAATAAGATGCATCCCGATCCACAGCACTATATATTGCGTAGCTCCAGTTGCATCGGGATCATCAGTTATCAAATTGCTGATTTTATGAAATTCCTTTTGAAAATCATGTACAGTCAACGCCATTGGATCCTTTGCATTGTGAACAAGCTCATATGTCTTCTTTATCAATTTATCTTTTACTTTAGAATCAGTAATACCTAAATCAAGGAGATATAAGCTTAATGAGACCGGATTCTCATTGCTGTCCTGTAGCAGGATCGCCAGCTCTTGCACTGCTTCATGCAGCATTTTAATTTTTTCAGTATTCGTATCCATCTCTTTCCTCTTTTAATCAAAATAGCCGCACTAAAGGCGGTCAATAACTAGGCGTGTTTCTTCAGTTGAAGCTGCTGCTTTTGGTAAAGTACGGTTAACACAGCCCAGATAATATTAATGATTGCCCAAGCGTTGCTATATCTTGCATAGGCCGACTGCCCTGGAAAGACAAGCTGAACTACCGCCAAGATGGCCACAATCACCATCATAACACACACTGCCTTGAAAAACTTCGGCCGGTCAATCCAAACAGCTGCCAGAATCAGCGCGACAATCGACAGCAAATTAGCAATCAAGAAGAAATTGTTGCTTGGATTGTCTTGCGTTGCGTAGCCAAAAGTATAATTTGGCCCCAAAGCAACCAGGTAAATTGCCATCAAAACCCGATAGGCAATCGTTTTTTGCTTCTGTGTAAACAATTTTTCTCATCCCCTTCTATCACATATCACGGTCAATTTCTGTTGGTCAAGTCCATTATACATCTTATTAGTATAAACAATATATTTTTTGAAAAAATACACATTACAAAAAGCAGCATCCCTATTCCCAGAATGCTGCTCTCCTCTATTCAGTTATTTCTTTCACTACGCGCGCCGGGACACCTGCCGCGATCGTTCTGGCTGGAACATCTTTTGTCACTACTGCACCAGCCGCGATAATCGCTCCATCACCAATCGTGACGCCTGGCAAAACAGTGACGTTAGCGCCAAGCCAAACCCTTTTGCCAATATGCACTGCTGCTGGCAGCAGCTCCCCTCTTTTGGCTGGATCTTGCTCGTGATTCAAAGTCGCGATCATGGCATGGTGGCCAATCAATGCACCGTCCCCAATATAGACTCCGCCCTGGTCCTGGATAGTGCAACCAGTATTGATGAACACGTTTTTTCCAACATGGATGTTCTTTCCGCAATCCGTATAAAATGGTGGTACCAAAGACAAGCTGCGATTGACCTTGCTACTCGTCAGTTTGGCAAACAAGTTCTGCACCTCTTCTCGCGTATGATAAGCATTATTCAGCTCCATCGTCACCTTCAAGGCTTCTTGCGTCAAATATGAGCTGTATTCCAGTTCTTCTGAAGGATCAACAATCCTTTTCCCGCTGTTTACGTATGCTAAAAATTCTTCCAGCTTCATTATTACCTCAAAATCATCGTAAGCCCTGCTATTTAAGGGTTACGGTAACATTGTTCCGATCCAGCAGATCACGGATTTCTTCTTTGCTTAGGTCAATATGGCCCAAGCGCGTGTATGCCCAAGAATTAGTACCATAGAACATGACCAGTTGCCTGCTCGAATACAATACGATATCGCCTGGCTTTGTCTTGGTCTGCCGATCGCTGCTGACGATCTTATGGCCCAGACTCCCTACTTGCTCAAAGCCGCCAAACTTCGACATACTGATGGTCAAGGGAAGCAGCTTTTTTAGTGCGGCAACGGAGTCATTGCTTTCCCATTTGACTGGAATTTCCTTATTTCCGATATACAAATGCATTTTTGCTCCTTGTCTGGCTGAACTGGTCCTTACTGCTGAAGTGCTTGCTGATTTCTGGCTCCGGCCGCTCTGCTCCTGGCTGCCACTTGTGCCGCAGGCGGTCAGAAGGAAAAGGGAAGCACCAGCAACCAGCAGACTTTTCAGCCGCTTAGCCCGCTTTTTCATTTCTGGCCTAGTTCAGGTATTTGTCAAAGAATGATTGGATCTTATCAAAAGGAATAATGTCCTTTTGGTCGTAAAGGTCAGTGTGACTTGCCCCCGGGATCAAGAGCAATTCCTTGTTGTCGGTGTACTTGCTGTCCTTAATCATGTTGGCGTAAGCATCTTTTGAAAAGTAGCATGAGTGCGCCTTGTCGCCATGAATCATCAAGACGGCATTTCTGATTTCGTTTGAGTAGGTAAACAGGCGAGTGTTCAACAAGGAAGTAGAAGTCGTCACGTTCCAGCCTTCATTGGAGTTGACGCTGCGCTTGTGGTAGCCGCGCGGAGTCTTGTAGTAAGCGTGGTAGTCCTTGACGAATTGCGGAGCATCTTCTGGAACTGGGTCAACCACCCCGCCGGCCTTGGCATAGCTGCCAGCCTTGTAGTCGGCAGTTCTTTGTTCATTCAAGGCAACTCTCATCTTGTGGCGGGCTTCTTCATTGTCATCCGCGTCAAAGTAGCCGTTGCCAGTCACTCTGGACATATCGTACATGGTTGAGGTTACGGTTGCCTTGATTCTGGTGTCAATTGCAGCCGTCTGCAGAGCCATTCCGCCCCAGCCGCAGATCCCGATGATCCCAATTCTTTCTGGGTCAACATTGTCTTGCACTGACAAAAAGTCAACCGCTGCCTGGAAGTCTTCGACGTTGATGTCTGGGCTGTTGATGCCTCTTGGACTGCCGCCTGATTCGCCAGTGTAAGATGGGTCAAAAGCAATTGCCAAAAAGCCTCTTTCAGCCATTTCTTGAGCGTAAAGGCCGCTTGATTGTTCTTTGACAGCCCCAAAAGGACCAGCAACGGCAATGGCTGGCAGTTTGTCTGCGGCATCCTTTGGCGTATACATGTCAGCTGCCAAAGTGATGCCGAAGTGGTTGATGAAAGTTACCTTTTGGTGGTCAACCTTGTCGCTCTTAGGAAAGACCTTGTCCCATTCTTCAGTCAGATTAAGTTTTTCTGTTTGCATCATGATTTTTGCCTCCATTTACTATTTTTTCAGCTTGATTTCTTTTTCGGTCTTCCGGATCAGATAATCCAGCAGATCGACCCTACGGCTGCTTGCATGCAGATCGCACAATGCGTGACATCTGGCCAGCTTCATTTTCAGCAGAGCGTCATCATACTGCCCGCCGGCCCACATTTTGATAATTTCCTCGGCCAAAGCTGCATCACAGCCCGCGTCAGCCAGATTTTGCTTGATTGCTGGCAAGTCCATCCCACACCTCCTTGCTTTTCTGCCTTGCTTGATTATTAGTATATTTCCTTGCAGACTTATGCGCTAATGGTTATAATCTATGACATGATATTCCTTTTTAGAATGATGGGAGGAAACAATGGAAATACGGACCTTACGCTATTTTCTGGCGGTAGCCAGAGACGAGAACATGACCCGAGCCGCCGAGAGCCTGCACGTCACCCAGCCAACCCTGTCCAAGGCCATTAAGTCCCTGGAAGAAGAATTGGGTCAGAAGCTTTTTACCAGGCAGTCCTTCAGCATCAAACTGACCGACGAAGGATTTCTTTTAAGAAACCGGGCTGAAGACCTGGTATCCATGGCCGACAAGATTGAACAGGAATTTTTGGCCCTAGATGACATCACGGGCGGAGACCTGTACTTTGGCCTAGCCGAATCCTACCAGATCAGCTTCCTGGCCCGGGAGATCAGCTCTTTCAAGCAGCTCTACCCAGACCTGCGCTACCACATTACCAGTGGCGACACTTCGCAAGTGGCCGAGAAACTGGACAAGGGCCTGTTGGACTTCGTCGTCCTGGCGGAAATGCCCGACACTAGCAAGTATGAATCACTGATTTTTCCGGAAACTGACACTTGGGGCGTGGTCATGCCGGCAGACGTTCCCTTGGCGCAAAAAGAAGCAATTTCCGTTGACGACCTGGTCGGCCTGCCGCTTTTCTGCTCAGGCCAGGGCTGGAAAAACGACATTCCCCGCTGGGCCAAGGACAAAATGGAGGATCTCCACTTGGAAGGGTCTTTTGGCCTGGTTTACAACGCCTCGGTTTTTGCTAAAGAACACCTGGGCTACCTCCTGTCTTTTGACAAGCTGGTCGACACTTCCCCGGAAAGCGGGATGGTCTTTCGGCCATTGACGCCAAAACTGGAGACCAATCTTTATCTCGTTTGGAAAAAATACCAGACCTTCTCCCCAATCGCTGACCGCTTTTTGAAGAAGGTTCAGAAGTCCTTTGGACAAAAAGGGGAAGAATCATGACGGATCCAGCCGTAAAAGAAGCCTTGAAGGCCGCCTTCTTCGCGCTTGCCCAGAATCAGAGCATTAGCACGATTACCGTTCGCCAACTCTGCAGGCAGGCCCATGGAACGATGATCAAGGCCCCTTCAAGCGCTCTTATGACGTCTTTGGGGACGGCCGTGATCAACATTCCTGGCCATACCGACGGCCTGGTCGCAACCAAGATCACGCAAGATGATGGGAAATTCTTTCTTTATTATGGTGATGGCGGCTATGGCGACAAGTCTTGGCAGGCAATGATTACTTCTGGCATCTCCACCGACAAGGCAGCACAAAAGAAATCCTTGGCCTGGATCAGAGAACAGTCGCTCTCACCGAACTGCATCGCCTCCCTCTCTTGCCATGGTAAGGAAATCAAGCCAGGAACCATCAGCTTCTAGCTGCCGAGGGCAATTGCTTGTTATTTTTTTAGTAGATGTTATCATACGTTTAACAAGTAAAATAACAGGAGGAAAAGCTGATGAAAGTATTTATTGCTGGAGGAAGCGGCCGGGTGGCGACTGCCGTGATTGAGAACCTGGTCAAAGAAGGCCACGAGGTGTATGCCGGCTCGCGGCACAAGGATTCAATCGTCAAGTTGCCGGGGGTCACGGCGTTTATGCTTGACCTGCACGAGAGCGTCTCAGACCTGGCCAGCCGGCTCAAAGGAATGGACGCTGTCTACTTTTTGGCGGGGTCCCGGGGAAAAGACCTGCTGCAGACCGACGCTTTTGGTGCCGTCAAGCTGATGCAGGCCAGTGAAAAGGCCGGGGTCAAGCGCTACATTCAGCTGAGCTCGATTTTCGCGACCGAGCCTGACAAGTGGCAGGAAGAACCGTCATTGAGCGGCATCATTGATTACGACATCGCCAAGTTCTTCTCAGACGAGTGGCTGATCAACAACACGAATTTGGATTACACCATCGTAGCTCCCGGCGTTTTGGAGGAAAAGCCGGCAACTGGCAAAATTCAGCTGAATCCGGAACATTCCGGGCCAAACCCGATTCCAGACGTAGCCGCGGTTCTGGCCGGCGTTTTGGACAAAAAGAATACATATAAGAAGCTGATCAAAATGATCGGCGGCGACACCCCAATCGATGACGCCATCGCGAAAATTTAAGAATAAGCAACCCCTCTGGCAAATGCCAGAGGGGTTTTTGGTGTATCGTTGCTTTTTTAAAGCTTGATGAGGCGGCCGTCATGGGCACCGCGGCGGTGGGAAATCGACAGAACCGTCCGCCCGCTGCTGGCAGCATCGATTGCCTTGAGGACTTTGGCTTCTGTTTCCCTGTCCAGGGATGCGGTCATTTCGTCTAATAGCAAAATCTGAGGGTCACAAACAACGCTGCGGGCAATCATCAGAAGCTGCAGCTGCCCTTGCGAGAGGTTGATGTCATTTACCGGTGTGTTCAAGCCTTGCGGAAGATTTTTGACAATATCGGTTAGGCCAACCATGGCTAACGCCTTGTCGATCATCTCAGTAGTAATCGTGTCGTCATATAAAGTGATCTGGTCTTTAACCGTCCCGTCGACCAGGGCAACTCCTTGCTCGCAAATTGCCAAAAAATGGCGCTGATTCATTGGATGATCGTCTGGTGAATGGCCATCCAGCAGGATCTTCCCCTTTTGCGGCTGGTAGAGGCCCAGAAGGAGTTTAAAAATCGTGCTCTTCCCCTTCCCGGTCCGGCCGACAAAGGTTACGTGCTCGCCTTTTGCCACTTTAAATGAGTAGTCTTTTAAAATCGGCTGGTCTGGCAAGTAACCGAAGGTGACATGGTCAAAAGTAATGTAGTCCCCTTCCCCTTGATAGATGTCCGGTTTGCTGTCTGCTTCATTTAAAAAGTCCTGGATCCGGCTCATCCCGGCCATGGCGTCTTGAATGCTCTGGATTTCCATGCCAATTGATTCCAAGGGGGTAAAAATCTGCCCGACATAGGCAATCAAGGCCACGGCGCTGCCGGCGTTGATACCAAAAAAGGCCTGCATCTTCTGCCCTTGGGCAGCCCCAATCATCAAGAGGCCAATAACGACGGCTTCGATGGTTAAGATGATTGGTGAATAGACGCTGTCCAGCCAGTTTGACTTATTCTGGGCCCGGTAGGATTCTTCGATATATTGATCATACTTGTCTTCCATGTAGTCTTCTTTTTCAAAGATATGGATCATGGAGAGAACCCGAAGAGTTTCGGGAATATGGTGGTTGACCTTGGCGATGGCTGCCCGGTTTTGCTTCTGGGAAGCCAGGGAGGCCTTCTGGAAGTGCCTGGTCATGACTAAGATCAAGGGCATTACGATTAAGATGATGAAGCCCAGACCAATGCTGCGGGTAAAGACGACAAAGAGCAGGCCGATCAGCTGGAAGAGGTCAGCGATCATCCCGACTACTCCCTCGCTATAGAGGCTGTTGATGGTATCAGCGTCGTTAACAAAGACTGAGGCGATTGCTCCGCTTTCGTGATTGGTCAAATAACCGGTCGTGATGGTGTTTAGTTTTTGCACTAAGGCACTCCGCATGCCGTGGGTCAATTTTTGGCCAAAAATCGTAATGGAGATATTCTGAGCTGAGGCAAAAAGGTCTGAGAGGACGATCAAGCCCAAGTAGGCCAGGGCAAAAAGCAGGGAAACCTCCTTTTGATCAGTCAAATGGTTGACGATCTGCTCCAGAGCCAGGGGCGGCAAGAGCGAAGTGATGATGCTCAAAATGATAAGCAGGACCATGGAGATAAAACTCTTGGGATGGTCATGAATGACTGTTTTAGCGATATTACGCATGTTGCTGCCCCCCTTCAATCAACTTTGCATAATCAGCATTCTTTTCTAGCAGGTCATCATGCTTGCCAACGGTAACCTGGTGGTCATGGATAAAGATAATCTGGTCCAGTTGGCTGAAGCAGTCAACCCGGTGGGTCATCAGCAAGATAACATGGCCTTCAAGGCTTTTCAGATTATCCAGAATCTTCTGTTCAGTTGCGTAGTCAACAGCGGAAAAAGGATCATCCAAAACGATGATGGGCTTAGCGTGAGCCAAGGTCCGGGCTAGGGCAACCCGCTGCTGCTGACCACCTGACAGTGTCATCCCGCCGTTGCCGATAAGGGTATCTGGCCCATTTTTGAGCTCTCCTACTTCTTGGTCTAAGCAAACCAGCTTTAGGTAATGGTCAAGGTCTATGTCATCGCCTAAGCAGATGTTGTTCTTGATGCTGTCGCTCAAGAGCATGGGGTCATGGCCCATATAGGTGATCCATTGGTGGGCAGAGT
This sequence comes from Lactobacillus sp. WILCCON 0059, assembly GCF_057197985.1. Taxonomy (NCBI): domain Bacteria; kingdom Bacillati; phylum Bacillota; class Bacilli; order Lactobacillales; family Lactobacillaceae; genus Lactobacillus; species Lactobacillus sp. WILCCON 0059. The sequence goes on along the minus strand of NZ_JBUBHN010000001.1, from coordinate 1,145,184 downwards.
GAGGAGAGAGCTTTTTGAAATCAAGGCCATTTATAAGAATCTGCCCCTGGTAATCAGCTTCATCAATTAAGGCTTTACCTAGCAGGCTTTTCCCGCAGGCCACCTCGCCGGTAATACCGATGATTTCATTAGCGGAGGCGGTAAAATTGATGTCCTTGACTGCGGTTTCCGGGTAGCCATGGTAAAAAGTGGTCACATGATCAAAAGTGAGCTTGTTAATTACTTTCTCTTCTTTTTCATAATGGTCATAGATCGGATCACTCATCAGCGGTCTGATCCGGACCCAGGAGACTTGGGCTTTTTGAACAGCGTTGAAGAGCTTAGCGGCGTGGGAGACCTTGGTAGCGAGTTTGGTAAAGCAGGCTAAGAAAGTCGTGAAGCTGGCCAGGTCCCAGGCCTTCCAGCCGATGTGGAGGACATTGCGGCCGCCAAAGTAGATGATCAAGACGATGCCAAACATGGCAATGGCGTCGTAAAGCGGAGTCAAAGCACCTTCAAAAATATTGGAGACGGCACTTTTTTGCTCATAATCGGTCAGCTGCTTTTCATAGCGATCATTAAGGGCTTGCTCCCGGCCGGTGATCCGGTAGGTCATGGCGTGGACAATCCGGTCAAGGGTCATCGTGTTTAAGACAGACTCGCTCTCCTTATAGGCCTTGTTGGCTTTGACGACTTTTTTCTTAAGGACATTGGCGATCACGTAAGCTAGCGGTGTAAACATGCAGGCTAAGATGGTCAAGCGGACATCGTAGTAAAGCAGCATGGCCAAGTAAGCAATCATAACGACGCCAGTGTCAAAAATTTCCGTGGTAAACTTCCGCATCCCCTCCACGCAGCTGTCGACGTCGCTGATGGCCTTGGTCATAAGGGAGCCAGTGTCATCGCCGAATTGCCGGTGCAAAAGCGCGTTATAGAGCAAGCGCCGCATCCGGCGGGAAGTATGGTTGGCAAAAATCCGCACGCTAAAGCGTTTGATCGCCCGGCAGACTTGAACCAGGGCAATTACCAGCATGTAAAGAAGGGATAATTGGATTAAACGGTTGGCCAGGATCTTATGGTTCAGCAGGTTATAGAGTCCTTGGACCAGCTGCCCTTGAAAGTATGGTCCAGCCACCATGCCAATGTTGTAGATTAAGCCTGAAATTGTAACGACCACAAGAATTGGCACTTCATACCAGAAGTAGCTGCTCATTTTCTTGGGGTCGCGGGTATTTTTCTGTACCATCTCGCTGCCTCCTCATATTGGATTCTTGCCCATTTTCTGTATCAGTTATCAGTAATTCTACTTTCATCATAGCACCGATTCTTATTCAGTCTAGTCCATTTTGGATGGGATGAAGGAGAATTTTTTACGAAAAACGGCCAGCAACTGGATACTACCCAGCAACTGGCCGCTTTTATTATGACTCCTTTTAACGGAGATTATGTATTGAGAATAGGTTGATTAATAATATAGCGCTCTTCTCTAATTGTTTTCGTCCCCTTTTAGCGGAGATAAGTTTGTGTAATGTGCAAAGCAGAATGAGTCTCCGTAAGGAATAAAAGTTCTAGTCTCCTTCTAGCGGAGACAAAGTTGTTAGCTACAATTTGTTCTCGCCTTGAACCAGCGGAAATGTATTAAGTTTTAATGCGTGATTATAATCATAGGCAACGTCTACATTCTCATTTTACACTTGGGCATCTTGATGGTTGGTTTCTGCCAGCCATGATATAACTGCATTGCCAACATCAGTACGATGCACATCATGGACTGATTTGCCATCGCCAACATCTAATACTGGCTCTAAGCCTTCCGACTCGTTAATTCTATTTGCGGTTGCAAGATTTGCAATTACTGCATCATGTTGGCGCCGTCTAGCATTATCAAGTCTGGCATATTCTTCTCGGTAGGAATTTGTATCATTAGCTTCTTTGGCTTTAGCTAATTTTAAATCGAAATCTCTTACAATTGTTGCATATTCGGCCATATCATTAACTAACATGTCATGAAAGTCAGAGTAAAAGTTTTCGTCTTCTTCGTCAACTAAGTTGCCTAATTCGTCTAGTGCCTTTTGGTTGATAAAGTATGCAGCCATTGGTTGTCGCCCGCTATTCTGAATAATGGATTTTGTCCGCTTTCTAATATAGTCCAAATTCGCTTTTTCAACTTCATTCATATCAGTTGGATCTTCGACTAAATTAAGTTGGTAGAGTACCTCGCCAATTTGCTTGCGATTATCAGCCCACTCTTCGTCAGTCGATAAGCTCTTTATCTTACTGTTTAATTTGTTCAAGCGAATATATAAATTAAGCTTTTGGATCTCGGTCAGTTTATATGTCATATTAATTTCTCCTTACTTTTTGTTTACGATGTTTCTTCATGTATGTTGAACTGGCAACTTCATCGGTAAAAGTTCTCGTCTCCTTCTAGCGGAGATAAGTTGTTAGCATGGCTACGGCTTGCCCATTGACTTTTTTTTTAATACTGGGTTCTCGTCTCCTTCTAGCGGAGATAAGTTGTTAGCTTTGAAAGCTATGTAATCAAAGAAATTGGCAACTGTTCTCGTCTCCTTCTAGCGGAGATAAGTTGTTAGCGCAAGTGAAGGGCTTTCAAACATGGAAAGCCGCGGGGCGGTTCTCGTCTCCTTCTAGCGGAGATAAGTTGTTAGCATTAGTGATAGGTGATTATCATGTTAGACTTTTTAACAATTGTGTTCTCGTCTCCTTCTAGCGGAGATAAGTTGTTAGCCTGCTATTTGTCTACGGAAGCATGTGAATTTATTGACGAAGTTCTCGTCTCCTTCTAGCGGAGATAAGTTGTTAGCTTAGCACTGAAGAGTACATGAAACGGGAAGAAAACACTATCTTAAGTTCTCGTCTCCTTCTAGCGGAGATAAGTTGTTAGCCGCTTAGTACTTTGAAAACTGAAGAAAGTCCCGGAAATGTGTTCTCGTCTCCTTCTAGCGGAGATAAGTTGTTAGCAAAAAGATTTTTAGTGATAATAAAAAAGCAATGTTGTTCTCGTCTCCTTCTAGCGGAGATAAGTTGTTAGCGTAAAGAAAAAGCGGAGGCTTAAAAAAATGAAAGGTTCTCGTCTCCTTCTAGCGGAGATAAGTTGTTAGCGTCCTTTTTAGGTCTGTAATACATTCTGTAGCTCACAGGGGCCGTTCTCGTCTCCTTCTAGCGGAGATAAGTTGTTAGCATTAAACTTTTACAATGATAGGTTAGTAGGAAAAACAGTGTTCTCGTCTCCTTCTAGCGGAGATAAGTTGTTAGCCGAATTTGTAATTATCAATTCAAATGAATTTGATATTGCAGTTCTCGTCTCCTTCTAGCGGAGATAAGTTGTTAGCTGCCTAAGCACTTGTTAGATGATGTTCAGTTGATTCTCGAGTTCTCGTCTCCTTCTAGCGGAGATAAGTTGTTAGCTGGTTTCTTTTTCGTGAGATGGAAAAATTCTAATAGTTCTCGTCTCCTTCTAGCGGAGATAAGTTGTTAGCCGGGCGATACCGTGATCAAGGATCAAGCAGAGCAGTTGTTGTTCTCGTCTCCTTCTAGCGGAGATAAGTTGTTAGCAGGACGTGGACGACAAAAAGCTCCGCAGGTCTAGCACTGGGTTCTCGTCTCCTTCTAGCGGAGATAAGTTGTTAGCTCTCAGCATGCTGCTAGCCGGCTTTTATGGTCGTATGCTTGGTTCTCGTCTCCTTCTAGCGGAGATAAGTTGTTAGCCGTTAATAAATTCACAAGCGTTTTCTGACAACTCGTGGCGTTCTCGTCTCCTTCTAGCGGAGATAAGTTGTTAGCTGCAGTAAAAGAAAAAGTAGTCAACGCCTTGACCAAGCGTTCTCGTCTCCTTCTAGCGGAGATAAGTTGTTAGCAGATCCTGTTTAAAACGTTATTACGTTGCGCATCCCCAAGCATTTGTCTCGTCTAAATCCTGGTCAACGCCCATCAAACAGCGTCCCTCTTTGTCCAATTTCCGGGCAAAAAGAGCATCTCTGCTAATTGAGAACATATAAATTATACCACACCAGATGCTATACCACGATCACCTTAGGTACTGACACTGCCTTCATTGGTGCGTCTGGACCCAAAATGTTAATCTGCTTGTTATTCACCTCATCTGGCAACAGATATAGAGTTATCATTCCATCATCTGGAACTTCTTTTTTCAAAATTCCAATCAAATGGTCTTTCGTACTGTCTGACTCTACCTCCCGTTCATACAGGCTGTATTGCTTCATATCAAATCCCAGCTCAACCAGCCGTTTCCTGTATTCCGCGGCTTTCTTTCTCTCTTCTTTGGTATTTCTAGGCAGATCAAAGCTTAAAAGAAGTACCATCATTTTCCCCCTTGAATGAAAGTCGGCAGCTTCAAGCTGCTAGCACTGTCAGCCTGTAGGCATGCCAAATACGACTTAATAGTCTCTTCAACTGCATCCCCGATTCGGAATATTTTGTCTCCGATTACACACTTTTCCAACATTATGCCTACAATCGCATGTTTATCTTCTGGAGTAAGCTCGACATCCTCAACGTCACGCTCCCGCAAATGCATCACAATCGAATAATCAATCAGCGGCCGGTAACATTCAATCAAGTCATCCGACAAATTAAACGGGTTCTCAGTTGAATGGTGGTTAACCCCATAGCTCGGTTCCAAGCCATGGACAACGATCTTTCTTCTAATCAAAGCGCGAATAATCGCATATCCATAGTTCAAACTTGCGTTAACCAAATCGTCATACCGGCCGCGCTTAAAGTCCTTGCCAAATAACGATTGAAAGTATTCTCTAGCCGCGTATGCCTCAGTATTATGTTTGTCACCCTCCGTGACATTCTTAACTGCTGATCTCAACAGGCCAACATCTTCACCTGGTCTTTCCAAGAGTTCTAAACAATCAGCTTGATTTTGGATCTTTCTGACAACAATCTTATGCCAGATGCGACTCTTTGCCTTTGCACTAAGCGCCAGTTGCTTTTGCAACATCTCCAGCCTGTGCTCCTGACCATAGATGTTATCAAACAGCACTAATGGCGAGTGCTTACTGTCGCAAAAAAGCAGCATAATATTGTTCTCCGCACACTTCTCAATCAGATGCTGGGTCAAATAGCTTTTTACATTGTCAAAGATGATCACGTCAAGGTCTTCATATGCAAAATACTTTTCCGTGTGATCCTGCAAGTTCGTTGTCTTGACGCCAAACTTGCTTACACCGACAAAATTTACGTTTTCAACATACAGGACATTCTTCATACATCATTTCTTTTCTTTGATAGTGAAGCAACACTTGCCCATTTCATAAAAGCCAATACCATCTCTAGTATCTGCTGCTCCGCCATTCTCTCCAACCAGTTCCCGTTCCTCTATAACACCCTTTATCTTTAAGCGATAAGATTGACGCTTGGCCTTGGTCAATTTGAATACGCCATTGCCCGTCATCTTCATTTTTCTTGGAGTGCGGGACCTGATTTGCTCAATGTTAATCCGGTCGTAATTTGCCTTAGTCCACAGACCACTGCCACCACCTAAATAAATTGGATGGTTATAGCCACTTTGCTGGTATTTTGGATCTAAGTCCTTCAAAAATCTTTCTTCGTAGCGTTTGTAAAATTCATCAGCAGCTTTGCTCAAACCACTAATAATTTCCGCTGCCTCGTCTCCAACTGTAGTAATCGTAAAAATAACCTTGGTGTAAGGCTTAAGGCACTCTCTGGTAAGCGGCAAAGGATTAGGACCATCTTTACGGGTGTTGTAATCCCACTTCTTAGTAATCACTAGTGAAGAAAGATCCAGCGGTTCACTGTCTGAAACGCGGATATCATGAAAAATATCATCGCTTCCGCCCCAAGGAATTTTATCAACTCCTTTAAAACTGGTGTTAATCAAAATAGTTCTGATGGCCCCCTTCAAAGAAGTACCTGGAATATAAGGACGGCCTTGTGGGTCTTTCATGAATTTCGCGATTTCATTTAATCGGTCAGGATCCCCGTTGTTTTCTACTTCAGCACCGGTAGCTTTGATCGTATAACCACCCAAGTCACGGTCAGTAAAGTTAATCCTGCGCAAGAACTCACCCAATCGCATATTCTTTTCTTGTCTTCTTGAAGACATGAGGTAATTTTCAAAGGCTTCTTGCTGACGTTGGTTTGAGCTAAGCTTGCAGTAGAGGGTTACAAAATTAGGGAAATAGTAAGCATCATTCTCATAAATGTACTCCCGTTGCTTGTAAAATTCCCCGCTGCCGATAAAGACTGGAGCCAAAGTTCTCAATTTAAATTCGAATTCTCTGTACTGCTTCATGTCTACACCTCAAAACTATAAAACAGGCCCTTAGCGAAGTTGTACACGGGATGCGCAAAATTAGACGGCCGGACGTCGACGATAGATCCCTTAAACGTGTTTTTAAAGACACTACCAGCTGCAAACTTATACAAGTCCTGCTTTCTCAGCAATTCCTGCTCCGTTTCACTATAAGCAAAGCCACTGTCTTTCTTAATCTCATAAGCTGCATAAGCCATGGCCTGTTCCAGTTCAAAATTATGCGGCAAACTGCTTGTCAGCAAGAGATTATGGTCACTATAGCTGTCAGTACTAATTTGTCTCTTCATTTCCGTCGGCAAATCAATAATACTTAATCTAAAACCACCATAACCCGCGCTTCTCTTCCCGCCTAATCCACTAAACTGCAAACTCAGCATCAGCTTTTTCAACAGCTCACTTCTCTTCGCGATAACATAAAGATCACCCGAAAAGCTGGTAACTGCTACTTCATAAGGGTCTTGTCCTTTTTTAGTTACTTCAGTCGTTACCGCGAAAGCGGCTTGCTTAGCGGCTAACAGTTCAACATCAGCTTTACCATTGATGAAATCACTAAATTCAGACAGTGGTACCGCGTATAAGCTGCCCGCTGTCTTTTGATAATTCTCATCATGCTGGAAATTATCAAAGCTAAATCTCTTAGATCTTGGATAAGAAACCGGCTTTGGCAAGTATGGCTCATCAACGTACGGGAACGCGTCACTTAAGACAAAATCTTCCTCACTTGCTTCTTTAATGAACTCATCCAAACAGTCATTCTTTAGAGCTTCCAGGCATATTGCACTAAACAGTCTGCTCGCTTCAAAATGACCAACGCTAGTATTAAGATAGCCGTCACCAAAATGCGCCTTATCAAAGTGCATTCGATAGATTTTCAGACCCATCTCATGCCTCCAGCTTGCTGTTGATCTCACTGACGTCATAGTTGCCAAAGACAGTATCGGCGTGCATGTTTGCAAACTTGACCTTCCCATAGCCACGGCTACCGCTGCCACCCAGATAGTCTAATTCAAGCAACCTAAATCCAGTCAGAATGGTTTCCAAGTCTTCTTCTACTTGAGCTGAGTCCATAACATCATAAATCAGTTCAAAGTTAAACTTGCTCCCTCTAACTGCCCGTTCGATTTGCCGTGGATTGGCGATCATTTTAACCCGGTCGATCGTGTTTTCAAACTTAACTTCGCTATAGGTATTAATCCCCATATCCGTCAATTCTTTGCCATTAGTCAGAACGCTGTCTCTAAATAAAAGCCGCCCTTGAACCGGTGCTTTGCCATCTTGGCCACCACCAACTGATGCGCCAAATAAGCGAATGATCTTATAGCAATCCTGGTTTGGATTCGTCGCAGTCTTTTCATTGAGTGCTGCTGCCAAAAGTGACCGCATCTTACCCTTGAGACTGGAGCCAGGTATGATCGGAAGGTGAGTCAGTGGATCCTTAATCACCGGATTGTCGATCGCACCAATAGCCGCAAAAGCAGAACTTGCGCCAATATGCAGGCCGCTTTCCAGTACCAGTTCTCCAGTAAATCTGATTTTCGCCAAATTAGTCATTTTTTAATCCTTTCCGCCGTAATACTTGAAGTAGGCAACTAAAGCTTCCATATACTTGCATAAACGAATGATTTCGCGCCTTTGCTGTTTCTCATCATCAGCCCGCTTTTGATCAATTTTCTTTACGACCTCCAGCAGATGACTAGCCTCAATGAAACTCTTCATTGCTTCATTCCGGCCAGCAGTATATACCAGCTGAATCCGGAAATAAGTCAGTTTCTCATACACTGTCTTCAGATCAGCAATATTCGTTGCATCGAAAATCGCGCTGGTCATTCCTAACAGATTTCTCAGCTGGCTGTAGGTAATTTCGTCTCTTCCCCTACTGCCTGGAGCCTTAAAGTGATTTTTCTGGCAGTACTTAATTACTTCTTCTGCCTCATCAACATAGTGTTCATCGGTAAAGGTAATCTTGATATTTGGCTTAACTTCTTCATACCTTGAATTATTGTTGTAGCGTGGATTATTGTAGTGTGGACGTGGACTTCCGTACATGCTTATCCTTCCTCTCTGATACTGTAAACATACAAAGTCAAGGCCAGTTCTGTCTGGCTGATTTCTTTGTCGTCGTTGAACCAATTCATGATGTTCCGCTTAAACTTATTAAATCCTTCTTTATTGCTGCTTGCTTCTTCCAATCTGGTCAAAAAGTAAGCCAGTCTCGCAAATGAAATGCGGTCTTCTCTTTCTCGGATGAGACTAAGGAGTTTGTAAATGAAGGCCTTGCCTCGTTCTGATTCCCCATCAAAGAATTCTTGAATGATTCTAAGCTTGCCCATGACAATATCGTTCTTATACTCGTCAAAGGTCAAGATATTCTCCTTGCTGAACAACACAATCCGGTCCTTGCCGGCAAATTTTGCTATTCTTAACAGCTCTTTGGTCTTCCGGGCAATGATATTGATTGGCGTTGATTCTTGGAAAAGTCCGACTGCTGCTGAAAGGGTTATTTTATTGTCAGTCCAGCTAACGAACTCATCCCGCACATCCTGGACAAAATCGAGCAAATCATCCCAAGCACCTAAAATAAAGGCATCATCACCTTGTGAATAGATAATGCTCAAGTGATAGTCTTCAGCATATTGGTTCAGATATAGCTTGAAGAACATGTCGATTCTTCTGGAAAGTTCCGCAAATCTGCTGATCGTTGTATACTTGCCGTCTTCTTGCGGATAAAAGCCGGTTAAGAATTTGGCATGGAGGTCGTCAATATCGATCATCAAAGAAGCCAGCCGTTTAATCCCGGTTGGCTCTCCAAACTCAGCCTTCCATTCCCGGTCACTAAAGTAGCTGAAATTGTTGTGCGGTGCATTACTGTAATCGCTGATCCAGATATGGGTCGCTTGCTGCTTACCAGTAGCGTATGTGTTCTTAGTGTAAATCTTGCCTACAACATCTGACTTCTCTACCTCATCACTGTCAAGAGTATGCAAGTAATGCTCTGCGTCCAGGGGCAGGCCTGTCTTGTCTTCATTGACAACAAAGTACTTTTCGTCCTGGATATCTTGTGAGAAGCTTTCCAGCTTATCACAAAGGAGGCATTTGTTTTCACCTGGAAGGAGATTCATTACGCTATGACAAACTGCGCACTCCCGGCCACTCTTTTTGCCGAAAGCGTTCAATCTCTTCAAAGCGCCAATATCGTAACGCTTTTGCAAGCCATGTTCGATATCCCGGTCAAGGCTCTGGAAAAGCTCGGCATAATTTTGGGCGACCCGCTTATATTCGCCTTCCTTGCGATTCGGGTCTTTACTGTTAGCAGCTTTAATATCTGTAGCAGAAAATTCTTCCATACCTACCGCCAAATATAGCTTTGTTCCGAAATTCTTTAGCAAGAATTCATTGAAGCGGCCTTGCGCTTTGCGGACAATTTCTGCATTCCTAGTAGTATTGCCGATAATGAGCAGACCATCATGGCTGTTCTGGTAAAGGATATTGGCTGCTGTTAATCCAACCTCATCAAGCAAGCTGTCCAAGAACCAGCGCACTAGCATCTCAACGTAAAAAGCCCGGCTCCGCAGCTGCTTGTAAGCCCCTTGACTGGTGATCGTATTGATAAAGTTTTCGGTACCCGCAAGTTGATAGCTGACCATAAGGAATGCAGGTTTCTTGTAAAAGCTATTGGTGCGGTTAAGCAAAGTTGTCTTATAATCATGATTATTCTGCTCATCAAGATATTGCTTAATTGCGCAGGCAAAGGCAGCTGACAACTTCATATGGTCATACAAAGAAATGTCCGGTTCACCATCAACTGCTGTATCTGATGGAATTTGCCCCATTGTCTGTTCAACCAGATTCATGACGCTGGGAATGTATTCTTCCGTCAATTCAACTTTATTCAAGCCTTCCGCAAAAAGCTCCACCACGTCTTGGTATTTTTCAGGTGAAAAAGGATCTTTGTCATTGCTTGGATCCATAAAGCTTGGAAATTCCGGTCTCATCTCATAAGGATGCAGATAGCGTTGCCCTTGCTTGATGCCAAAACGGTTAAAGATGTCTGACAATGGTGTCTTAGGATCCCATCTGCCTTTTCCGCCTTCTTCATAGCGGCGGTCCGTCCCAGCTGCTATATTGTCACCAATATAAGTTAGATAAGCCACACTGTTAGCCGGAATGTCAGCCTCTCTAAGGTTTGTTCTTTTATTCTCCCGTTGATCATGGTGGTAATACAAGGCATCAATTATCTGCTCATCATTCGTATAGTTCGAGATGAATTTTGATCCGAGAGTTTGGTGATTATATTTCCGCCCTTCGCTCTGTCTTTGGACAGCTTTACCAATATCATGCAGAAACGATCCGTAGAAGGTTTCCACCATTTTCTTATCCATTATTTTCCTCCCTATTCACTGCAATTGAACCCATGCCTAAGCTGGTCTTGACGCCTACACCTGAAAATTCAGCAAATTTCAGCAGCATGGCAACGTAGTTAGCCAGAGTCTCAGCACCCTTGCAATAAAAGACCAACCTGCCGCAGAAACCATTGATATATGCTTTATGGATGTAGAAACGGCGGGAATTGATTCTAAAGTTAACAAGCTTTACCTTACTGCAAATTTCGTCTAACAAATCCAAGTCGATGTGCTCTGTGTTTTCAAAGATGGCATTATACTTCTTCATGATGCTTTGAAAGAATAAGCGAATGTCTGGCAAATTATAATATGTCCCATTGCTCTTAAAGGCAAGCGGAGTCATTACATTCACTTGAAAGAGTCGTTCAGCTTGGTCTTGTTGATAGAAAACTTGGGCTAAATCTTTGCTGTCCAGATTTTCTTTCACTTTTCTCAAGATCTTAAAATCACTTTGTTCTGCACTTTTTAAAGAAAAACTGGTGAATTCATCATCCATTAGCATCCCCGCAACTTCAGCCACGGCCTCATCGGTCAGCAAAGCCACTGAAAAGGTTACCTCTTCTTTCATGCCTTGAACCGCAATCGTAACTGGGTTGACACCCGTCTGATGCATCTTGTCAGCAAATTCTTCACTAACCTGTGACATCAACCAACCGTGAAAGTAGACGCTGTCGTTTAAATTGTATTTTCCCTTGCTTTGACAAACTAAGCTTATCCTCTGCACCTTACCATCTCCATCTATTTACGGTTCCGCTATCATTAAGCTATTTTAATAATAACACCTATTCGGTGACAGTCTAGTCCATTTCGGATAAGCCAAAATATAAATTGATCTCCCTGTTCTCCCTTGACATTAGTCTACACAGGGACTAAAATCTAGTTATTGTCCATGAGGAGACTTTTTTATGACTTTAGAAACACACGAAAGCATTTCAGAATTAGTAACCCTGGCCAGTGTCCGGGCTAATCACGCCTACAGCCAGTATGACAGGCTGATGGGGATCAGCCAGTACGAGAGCATCATTCTTTATGAGCTCTTGACTCATTCCCGCCTTGCGCAAAAAGAGCTGATCTACAGGAGCGGCATTCCCAAGCAATCCATCAGCAAGGGCATCCACAATCTCAGCGAGCGCGGCTACTTGGAAATTACCACTGACGCTCAAGACAAGCGAGTCAAGTACTGCAGCTTAACCCAGTCCGGCCAGGCTTATGCCAAAGAAAAAGAAAGTGAAATCCTGGCTATCGAAAAACGGGTCATTGACAAGCTTGGCTTTGACCGGGCTGCCTTAGCCTGCCAGATTCTGAATGAGTGGACCGATCTTCTCAGCGACGAAATAGCTAACTTAAAGGAGGAAAAACAGAAAAAATGAAACTGCTATTGCCCTACTTCAAGCGTTATAAAACTGACGTTTTCGCGACCTTAGTCACGATATTATTCTCAGTCTTTGCCACTCTCTACCAGCCCCGCCTGCTCCAGCAGGTGCAAAATGAGCTGCTGGCAGACCAGCAACAGGCTGTCATCCGCGATACCGCCCTTTTGATTGGCCTGGGCCTTTTGTCGATCCTTACCGGTGTCCTTAACGTCTACTACGCTGCCCGGATCACCCAGGGCGTAGTCAGCGACCTCAGAGAAGACACCTATGCCAAAATACAGACTTTCTCCCTGGCCAATGTGCAAAAATTCTCCTCTGAATCACTCAGTGTTCGCTTGATCAACGACATGCAGCAGATCATGAACATGATCATGACCATCTTCATGCAGCTGATCCGGATGCCACTTATTTTGATCGGATCAATCGTCATGGCCATCGTCACCATCCCCCGCTACTGGTGGGCGGTTGTTGTTCTCTTGGTCTTGATCATGGGCTTGGGCGTTGTGGCAGTTAAGCAAATGACCGCCATGTTCGACAAGTTCCAGATGTACATGGACAAAATCTCCGGCCGGACCGGGGAATTTTTGCAAGGGGTCCGGGTGGTAAAATCCTTCAACCAAAGTCCCCAGGAAATTGCCAAAATGAACAAGGATTCTGATGAATTAAACGAAGTCAACATCAAGGTCGGCTACTGGTTCTCCACCATCCTGCCTGGTGCCCAGCTGATCTCCTACCTGGTTATCAGTTTAGTGGTCTATTTGCTTGGAACCAGCATTCTGCAGCATCCCCAAGACGTTTCCGTCATCACTCCTTACGTCAATTACGTCTTGACCATGCTCTTTGCCATCCTGCTCGTCGGCATGGCCGTTATGCAGATTTCCCGTGGTAACGTCTCCTTAAAGCGGATCCAGGAAATCATGGACACCCAGCCAGATGTTGTCTTTAATGAAAAAGCCCCAGAAGACGCCTTGGGCGGTTCAATTGAATTTGATGACGTCTCATTTACCTACCCTGATGGCCAGCAGCCGGTCTTAAAGCACATCTCATTTGATGTTGAACCTGGCCAGATGGTCGGCATCGTCGGGGCAACCGGGTCGGGTAAGTCGACCCTTGCCCAATTGATCGCCCGCCTCTATGACCCGACTACCGGGAAGGTCAAGATCGGCGGCAGCGACCTGCGGCAGGTCAATGAGAATGCCCTTAGAAAGACGGTTTCCTACGTCTTGCAAAAGGCTGTCCTCTTCTCAGGAACGATTGCTGACAACCTCCGCCAAGGCAAAAAGGACGCCACCCCATATGAACTGGAGCGGGCGGCGCAAATGGCTCAAGCCAACGAATTTATCCAGCGCTACGATGAAACTTTTGACCACGAGGTTGAAGAAAGAAGCACCAACTTCTCCGGCGGGCAAAAGCAGCGTCTGTCCATCGCCCGGGGGATCATTGCCGGCAGTCCAATCTTGATCCTGGATGACTCCACTTCCGCCCTGGACGCAGAAAGTGAAAAGCTGGTCCAAGAAGCCCTTGAAAAGCAGCTGCCGGACACAACTACGATCATGATCGCCGAAAAGATCGTTTCTGTCATGCATGCTGACAAGATCCTGGTACTAGACAACGGCCGCCTGGTTGCTGAAGGCACCCACGAAGAATTGCTCAAGACCTCCCCGGTTTACCAAGAAATCTACCAAACGCAGAAAGCCAAGGAAAGAAAGGAGGAAATCTAATGTCAGACAAGCAAAAGTCCCTTACTTATCTGAAAAAATATCTAAGAAACTACAAGAAGCCAATCGCTATTTCAGTTGTCTTCTACTTGATCGCGACGATCGCCCAGGTAATCGCCCCGTCTCTTTTAGGCAGAGCGGTCACGGACTTGTCTGCTTTCGTTAAAGGCAGAGGATCCCTCACCGTCTTTTACCAAGCCCTGGCCTGGATGGCTGGCTTTTACGCGCTGAATTCCATTGCCACCTACATCGCCTGGATGCTGATGACCCAGTTTAACGCCAATGCCAACAATGACATGCGCAAGGGCCTTTTTGGCAAACTTCAGCGGATGACTATCCGCTACTTTGATACCCACCAGGACGGGCAGATTTTGTCCTTGTTCAACAGTGACCTGGACAACATCTTCAACGCTTTGAACAACGCCTTTTTTGAAATCATCTCCCAGTCCCTGCTCTTCTTTGGCACGATCATCGTGATGTTTGTTATCAACTGGAAGATGGCTATTTCCGTTGTGGCTACTACCCCTTTGATCTTGCTTTTAAGCTGGATCATCATGAAAAAAGCCCGCGTCTACCTGGATAAGCAGCAAGACCGGGTTGGTGAGCTTAACGCCTACATCAACGAACAGCTCAACGGGGAAAACGTGATCATCACCCAGGGCCTCAGAGACCAGTCAGTTGCCGGCTTCAAAAAGGAAAACGCCAAGGTGCGGGAAGCCATGTTCAAGGGCCAGTTCTACTCTGGCATTCTTAACCCCTTGGTTACCGGCTTCTCCCTGTTGAACTTCGCCATTGTCATCGCTGCTGGTGCTTACATGATAATGACCAAGCAAGTCAGCCAGGCTGCCGGTCTGGGCTTGATTGTTACTTTTACTGAGTACTCCTGGACCTACTTCCAGCCGCTGACGCAGGTAACTTCCATCTACTCCATGCTGCAATTGGCTTTGACCGGTGCCCGCCGGCTTGAGACGGTTGAAGATCAAGACGAAGAAAACACGGTTCCAAACGGCAAGACCATCTCAGGTATTGATGACGCGGTCCGCTTGGAAGACGTCCACTTTGGCTACACTCCAGACAAGGAAATCCTCCATGGGGTATCAATTAAAGTACCTAAGGGGCAGTCAGTCGCTGTTGTTGGCCCGACGGGGTCTGGTAAGACGACGATCATGAACTTGATCAACCGTTTCTACGACGTAAACAGCGGGGCCGTAACTTTTGACGGCACTGACGTTCGCGAACTCAAGCTGGAGAATCTGCGGAGTAACGTCGGGATTGTCTTGCAAGATTCCGTCCTCTTTTCTGGGACGGTTGCTGATAACATCCGCTACGGCAAGCCGGATGCATCCATGGATGAAGTTATTGCCGCGGCCAAGGAGGCCCAGCTGCACGACTTTGTCATGACCCTGCCAGAGCAATACAACACGCCGATTGAGAACGGCCAGGCCAATTTCTCAACTGGGCAAAAGCAGCTTTTGTCGATTGCCAGAACGATCCTGGTCGATCCAGCCTTCTTGATTCTTGACGAAGCAACCAGCAATGTTGACACGGTTACTGAAGAAAAGATCCAAAAGGCCATGGACAACGTGATCGCCGGCCGGACCAGCTTCGTGATTGCCCACCGTTTGAAAACGATTTTGAATTCCGACAAGATCGTCGTCTTGAAAGACGGCAAGGTCATTGAAGAAGGACCGCACGCTGACTTGATCAAGAAGCGCGGCTTCTACTACAAGCTCTACACCAGCCAGATGACTTTTGAATAAAACTAAAAAGGACACCTTGTCACGAATAGTGATGGGTGTCCTTTTTTGCATCTCGCTCAATTCTGTTTTATTCGGTCTCACCGCGGTAGTCGACAATTCCGCCGATATTTTTCACATTGGAGTAGCCCATTTGCTTAAGCAGGTCAACTGCTTGAGCGCTTCTGTTGCCGCTCCTGCAATGAACAAACAGCGGCGTATCAAGATCTGTGATCTCTTCTCTAGCTGCCCCAATACTGCTCAAGGGAATATTGATGCTGGCCGGGATGTGCCCCGCCTCGTATTCATCCTTTTCTCTTACATCGATCAGTTTGGCATGAGGCGTTTTACGAAATTCAGCTACTCCTTTGTTGATGTCATTTTCTTGAAGTTGATCCATTTTCTTTACCCCTTTCATTATGTAAAAAGTATCTCTTACAGCTTCTTTTCCAAAAGAACAAGCGGGATGTCCTTAAGCCCGTTAAAGTTGCACGGAATGATACCTATTTCCTTGTAGCCAAGTTTCTTGTACATTCCCCGGGCGTTCTTGTTGTGGGCGTTGGTATCCATGCGCAGGTAGCTGGCAGCAGCCTTCCGCGCGTAGTCTTCATAAAAAGCTACAAAAGCCTTCCCATAGCCGCGGTGAGCTGCGTATGGATCAACCACCAATGTATGCAGCACCATGACTTCATCGTCTTTAGCCGCATACTCCCAGTTCCCCTGCGCGTAAGCATCAACCTGCTTATCGTTGATGATAGCAGTAGCAACGACCTTGCCCTGGTCGTCTTCCAAGACGAACAGGTCGCCTCTTTCCAGTGCATCCTGTGCGGTATTTCTGGTCGGGTAAATCGCTCTGTCCCAGCCGATTTCTACTTTTCCTGCTTCCTCGAAGTCGTGTATATGGCTGTAAATGTCAGCCACTGCATCAAGGTCCTTGTCTTGCGCTTTCCTAATCAAAAAAATCACCTTTTCCGTTTTTCTTACGATGATAACAAAAAGCTTTCTCTTCTGTCTATAGAAAAATTAGTTAGCAAATTGGTGACACTGGCCTGTTTATTCTGCTATGCGTTTTATCAGCAGCTTGTCAACAAAGTCGCTGCCTGCATCGCTGACATTGCTTCTTAACCATTCAAATTTCAGCTTGGCGGTATCGAATTTGGCCAGTTCACGGTCAATTTCCAGCCAAGAAAATAGCTTTGCAGCTCAAAGTCATCATTACGCTGTCAGCATGATGACGATGACCGGACTGACGAAAAGCAGATAACCAATGGCAAAAAGGATCAAGTGCTTGCGTTCTTTGTGAACTGCCACAAATTCACGGATCAAGGCACTTGGATAGTAGTAAGGCGCGACGCGAGAGCCGATTCCGACGGCTTTTAGCTGCGCCCTTTTGGCGTAGCGCATGGCCCGGTAGATATGGTAGTTGCTCGTCACCAAAGCTGTATACCTGCGGCCTGGTCTTTTTTCAATCAAGGCCTTGGAAAAAGTCACGTTCTCCATGGTGGTCTTTGATTTGTCCTCCAGCAAGATCTTGTCTTCAGGGATGCCTTGAGAAACAAGGTACTTGCGCATGGCTTCCGCCTCGCTGCAAACCTCATCGCTGCCTTGCCCGCCCGAAGGAACCAGGTAAGGCGAGGTTGGATCCTTACGGTAAATTTCAATTGCTTTGTCGCAGCGGTCTGCCAGTAGTTTGGTCACGGTGCCATCTTTTTTAATCCCAGCCCCATGAATTATCACGTAATCGAAATCCCGACGGTGCGGAATAATCTGCAAAAAGAGGCAGTAAAGCAAGAAAGACACGAAGGTAACCGACAGGTAGCCAGAAGAAAGGCCAAAGAAGGCCAAAAACGGCGAATACGGCTCCAGAGCACACATTTTAATGCCCAGCTCTGGTCCAACCAAGAGGCCAAAGAACCAGAGGAAAAATGACAGTTCACCGGCAATTAAGATTAGGCCTAGTAAAAAGGACAAGAGATTGCCCAAAGACCGCCCTTCCCGCTTGATCATGTACAAACCATTAACAAATAAGAAGAAAGGCAAGATCAAGAAAGCCAGCCCAACCAAGGCCGTTGTAATCAAGATCAAAACGCCGCTAACTTCAGAGCTGAACAGCGAATAGATGAAACCCAGAACCGACATGCCTGTCAAAAGCAGCAAGACGACATTTCGATACCTGCTGCGGTCCCGGTACATCGAATACGCAAAAAGGCCGCCCCAAAAAACTGTTGGCAGAATTTTCGATATAATATCCCTCATTATTCCCACTCCAATTAGCAATAGATTGTTATTTTTTATCATAACATCGATCCCGCCAAAGTAATAGCAACTATTTCCGCCAACTTTCCCGCTTTAGGACATTTTCGACTTCTGGCAATTTATAGCCAAGCAGAGTATCGCCCTCTGGGTCAGTTTTGACATAGGTGAAGCCAAGTTTTTCCTGGACCCGCTTTGACTGGTCATTGCCTTCGTAATAGCAGCACCAAACGGCCTGGCTGCCCAGGTCGGCGAATGCATGGTCAATGAGGCAGGCCGCGGCTTCTGGCGCGTAGCCGTGGCCCCAGTATTCTTTACCAATCCAGTAACCCAGTTCTGGCTCTTCATCTTTTTCTGAGCAGGCATCCTCGCCAAATCTTAAGCCCGCGCAGCCGATCAAAAGATTGTCGTCTTTCCGCAAAACCGCATAGGTTTCCGGGGCTTGCAAGTTTTCTTGAATCAACCGCAGGCTCTCTTCTACCGATTTATGGGTCGGCCAGCCGGCGGCAGGACCGACAGCTGGATCCTTAGCCAAGTCATAAAGGCGGGCAGCATCCCTGTCTTCCCAAGGCCGCAGGCGTAATCTTGCAGTAGTCAGTTCCATTTTTTCCTCCTGTTTATTAAACATTATCAGTTAAAAACAATCTTACCATAGTGACAGGAATTTCCAGTCACTATTTTTCCTGTTCCCCTAGCCAAGCCGAACTGACGTGCTATAATCGAATTACAGCTATTAGAACAAGTGTTTCGTCTTTTGGAGGGAAGAGAAAAATGTCTGAGATACTGTTCATGATTGTCCGCTTTAGCCTGGTGTTGGTGATATGTCACCTGCTGGCCCTGCCGCAAGTCTGGAGAAATGGCTTAGTTGGCGACAGCATCCCTGCTTTAATCACTGAACTTTGCCTCCTGCTGATCCAGCTGGAGCTGGCCCTGCTTTTGATCGCGGCCGAGCTGATCACCCTCATCAATTTAGTATACGGCTACTTCGAATTTAACACCCAGACTCAGTTTATCCTATCCATTTTTGAATTGCTGATCTTATTTGATACCCGCTTGTACACATATCTTTTTGATGATGAAGCAGAATCTTTTAGTATCAAAGAATATTGGGGATATTTTGACAGGTCAGATCAAATCAAGCTTGTCATCTGTGTTTCTTCTCTGTTTGTCCCCTTCATCATTGCCAAGTTGACCGGCCTGCCTCCCTACCCGACTTTTCCAGAACTTGACCAGTTCTTTCACATCTAAGAGTGGGCAGCCAGCACTTTTTTGCTAGCTGATAAATGCTATAATTCATATAGTAATTTTACTCACTCTGGAGGGAACATGAATATAATATTCTTACTTTTAGTCGGAATCAGTTTGGCTTTGCTCTTGGCTGACTTGCTTGTTTTACTGAGAGCAAGAAAAAGCTTGTCTACTGGAAACAAGGAAACTGCTGCGCCTTACGACAGCTTCTCCAAGCTGACCATTTCTGCCTTTGTCATGCAGATCCTGCTCAACATGGTATACTTGTGGAACTATTGGAGCTCAGCTTTTTCAGTCACTGCCTTGCCGGTCTTCTTACTTTTTTCCGGCAATCTATTGCTGGAATTTGTCATCTTCTGCGACGATTTTTTGACAGATGCCAGATACAAGAGCCTTTGGGATTACTTCAAGAGTCTGAAAACGCGCCAAAAGTTTTGGCTGATCGTAGTTGTTGTAATCACTGCTTTTGCCGCCTTGATCAATTTCTTCCCGGCTCCTTAAACAAATTATCTGGAAAAAAATATGCTTATTGTTTTTATTATTATTTCTATCATCGGCCTGCTTTTAGCCATCACCTACCTGGCCTTATTGGCCAATACCAGGAAGCTTCTGATCGACGGGGCAGATATTGACCAATTCTGGCCAAAACGCAGACGCTTTATGTATTGGACCAACCTCTTCGTGTTGCTTCCAAACGCGATCTATCTGTTTCTTACAATTGCCAGTTACTTTTCAACCGACTTTGAGCCAACCCTGCTGCTCACCTTTTCGACCATGGCCATGGATCTCTTAATCGGCATCAGCATTATCTTTACCGACTATTTCATCACTGATGAGAAAGTCAGCTTCAAGGAATTCTGGTCCGGTAGCAAGACTAGCACGAAGGTCTACTCAATCAGCTTGATTCTGCTCGTGATTTTGACTGTTGTCTTAAACCTGCTGATCCATGCCTGGGGCCTGGACTAAAAAATACCCGCCAGCTTGCTAATAACAAGTCAGCGGGTATTTATTTTGCCTTAAACCTTCCGGTCAGCGATCAGTTTTTCGTGGGCCTGGATATGGGCCAGGCGTTTTTTATCCCGGTTCAAGAGCAAAAGGAAGATTGCTTCAACCAAAGACGATGAAGCCAGGCGGGAAAAGAGATATTCTTCCTGCAAGACTGTCTGGCCGATCGCGGTTGTCAGATGGTAATCGCTCCTCCCTGCCAAAGGAGAATCTGGCCGGTTGGTCATCGAGATGACCTTGATTCCTTTTTCCTTGGCCAAATCAGCCAGTTTTAACAAACCAGATGATTCACCAGAATTGGAAATCAGCCAAAGGCAGTCGCTGCTGTCCATATTCATGGTCTGGCCAATCACAGTTTCCATGGTCGGACTGGAAATCGCCAATATGCCTAATTGGTTCAGCTTGTAAACCGCGTCTTCAGCGACTGGATAGGTATCCCCTTCAGCCGCGACTTGGATCAGACGGCTTTTTTCCAAGAGATCCAAGACTTGCTTGAGGGTATCAACTGGCAGACGGCGGAGAGTCCGGTCAATTTCGTCTTCCTTGCTGGCCGCGATCTGGTCCAGGGCCTGAGAGACATTATCCTGGTTCAAGGATGCCAAGCTTGAGACGGGGGACTTGACCC
Source organism: Lactobacillus sp. WILCCON 0059 (assembly GCF_057197985.1). NCBI lineage: Bacteria > Bacillati > Bacillota > Bacilli > Lactobacillales > Lactobacillaceae > Lactobacillus > Lactobacillus sp. WILCCON 0059. Next base: position 1,124,522 of record NZ_JBUBHN010000001.1, on the reverse strand, counting down.
GGGCCAGACTGACTTTCAACTGGTGGAAACCAGATAATTTTAGATTGTGGCAGAAGCGGGTCACTGAAGCCCCGCTGACACCCGCTGCTTGGGCTAGCTGGGAAATCGTGTAGTTAACCACTTCCTCTGGCTTGCTGATGACAATCTGGGCCACCTTTTGGTCGCTTGGGGACATATCATTTTTCTGGCGGAGGATCTGCTCGATGATGCTCTCTTCGTTTTCCATATTTACCAGTCTTTCTCCTGTTTCTTTATTTCTTCTAGTGCTATTATAGCATCTCTTGTAAATTAATTTCAGCAATATAAAAATACTGTAAATTAATTTATTGACTTTTTACCTGTTTTTACTTACTATAATCTTGTAAATAAATTACAGTTAAGCAAGCGGTATAGAAAATAATTTACAGTTTTTTTTACAAGGAGAATGTGATGACTTTAATTTCAGATTTCGCGCTGAAGAAGATTCAGCCAGGGCAGAGGGTTTCCCTTGGCGGCGGAAGTAACGTGGCCGACCTGACCAGGGCAATCGCCGAGGACGACTTGTCCCTTGACCTCTACTCCCCTGCCCCGGCTACCCGGCAGTTAGGTGCCAGTTTGGGACTTTCAATCAAACCCGCTGAAGAAGCTGATCAGCTTGACCTGGCCTTTGATGGAGCAGACAGCGTTGATTATTCCTTACGGGCACTCAAGAGCAAGGGCGGCATCCACCTTTTTGAAAAAATCGCCGCGCAAGCGTCTCGCGAATACATTCTGCTTTTGCCAGCAGGCCGGCTGAGAGAAAAGCTCGACCCAGATATCCAGCTCTGCCTTGAAGTAGCTGCTCCAGCTGTTAAGTCCCTGCTTCGATTCGCTAAGAAATTTGGCTTAAAGGCCAGTGTCCGGGAAAATGAGTCACTTTTAGGCAACAAGCTAGTTGATCTATACGCGGAAAATTGGGACAGGATCGAAGATGTAAACCAAGAACTGGTCGCCTTTAATGGCGTTGTTGCATCTTCGCTTTTTGATAAAGAAGTTACTTCAGTCATCACTGTTCAAGATGGACAAGCCATTGAAATCAGTAAAGGAGAAAATCATGACTAAATACAATTGGGGAATTATCGGGACTGGCTGGATTGCCGGAGAAATGGCTGACGCATTAAAGCGGGTCAACGGCGAAGTCTACGCAGCTGCCAACCCGCATATGGAAGCTTTGGAAGCTTTTGGTCAGAAAAAAGGAATTGAACATCTCTATACTGACCCAGATGAAATGATCAAGGATCCTAAGGTAGATATCATTTATATCGCCACCCCACACAACTTCCACTACCAATATGCCAAGCAGGCACTTTTGGCTGGCAAGCATGTTTTTTGCGAAAAAGCGATTACGATTAATGAAAAGCAGCTGGAAGAACTGGTTAGCCTGGCTAAAGAAAAGAATTCGATTTTAACTGAAGGCTTTACTCTCTACCACATGCCGATTTACCGCAAGGTCAAGGAATTGATCGCATCTGGCAAGTTGGGCCAAATCCAGCTGGTCCAAGTCAACTTCGGGAGTTTGAAGGATTATGATCCGGCCAACCGTTTCTTCTCAAAGGACCTGGCTGGCGGCGGGCTCTTAGATATCGGCGGCTACGCTACGGCTTTTGCCCGGACCTTCCTAGATGAGATGCCCAACAATATTTTGACGACGGTGAAGTTTTTTGAAACAGGCGTTGACGAACAGTCCGGCATTATTTTGAAAAACGACCGCCAACAATTGGCCGTGATGGCACTGTCCATGCGGGCCAAGCAGCCAAAGCGGGGCGTTATTTCCGGTACTAAAGGCTATGTCGAGATCAGCAACTACCCGCGGGCCATGCAGGCAGAGGTTACCTACACCGCGTCAGCCCATGAAGAAAGTAAAGAGACGATCACGGCTGGGGAAAGCGACCTGGCATTGGACTATGAAGTAGCTGACATGCAGCGGTACGTGGAGCAAGGGCATGATGACGGTGAACTGCAGACTTCCCGGGAAGTGATGCACATTTTGACGGCGGTTAGAGGTCAATGGGGGATGCGCTTTCCGGACGATCAGGACTAGTTTTATCTGATAAGTATCTCTATTCTCAAAAACTTGGATACAAGAAAAGAGTGAGTTCAGTGAACCCACTCTTTTTTGCTGCTTATTCAACGATGCCGAAGCCGCCGGTCCAGCCGATTTGTTCGCTGGCTGCCAGGGTCATTTGCAGGAAACCAGTTGCTTCCAGTTCTCTAGCCCGCTTCAAGGCGCCGGCGTCAAAGACCCGCAAGGGACTGCCAGCTAATGCTTCCTTGATGGCTGCCTTTGCTTCTTGGTCATCGCTGGCCAGGAGAACCGTGGTTGGCAGGTCGCCAATTTTTCCGCTTTGCAGAGTTGCGGCAAAAGTCGTGTTGAAGCCCTTGACTACCTTAGATTCCGGCAGCCAGGACTGGAGCAATTGTGCCGCGGATGAGTCAGCTGGCACGACCAACTCGTCCCAAGTATCAAAGTTAAGCGGATTGCTGATGTCGATGACGATCTTGCCCTTCAGCTCGTCCTTGTATTGACTGGCAATGCTTTCCAAAGCGCCGAATGGCACAGCCATGATTACCAGGTCGCCAAGATTTTCTGCCTTGTCGCCATTGCCAAAGTATTCAACTTGATTGCCGGCCAGTTCAAAGTTCTTGCCGATTGCCTGCCCCATGTTGCCCTTGCCAAAAATTGTTACCTTCATTGTTTTTACCTCGTTTACTTTCTTTTTGTAAGTTGTTAATTATAAGAATACACGGTTAGCAAAAGTAAGTCAAGGCTTTTCTTACAAAAAGTTAGTAAAATAAAAATCCAGCCCAAAAGTGGACTGGATTCAGGTTATTCTGGATCTTTGTGATTTTTCAATTTATTCAAGACCATGTCAAGCATTTCTTCCTTGTATGCCTGGTAACCCATAGCATCAGAGTTCGCTTTCCATTCGTCACTTGTCCATCCCTTGAGCGTATAATAGTGCCGGTTTTGGTCATAGTTGCTTATCAAATCAACTATCTTATCTTCAACATCTGGGCTAACCTCCTTACCACCATTGGTCAGTAGTTGATTCCACTCTTTACTTGGAATCGGATCAACCGATTGTAAGCCGCACTTGCAAGTCCAGATAATATTGTTAACGATCTTTTTGGCAAGTTCCTTGCTTTCGAGACTAACAATTTTTTCGTCCTTGCTGCCTAATTGAGTAAAGTAAGCCAGCAAATCTAATTCTTCTTGTACTTGCTGCTGGTCTGTAAAAGTCAAGATATCCTTTGGCAACCAGTAATATTTTGCATATTCACTATAGTAGATATTGTAGATTCCTTCTAGTGAATGCAAGCCTTTCGGACCTAATACGTCGGCGTTGACGAGTACTCGGTCCAAAGGAGAATTTTCCCGGTTGCGGAAAAGGTCATGCTGTTCAAAAACGTAGTAAGGCACGTCCTCTCTCCGAACAAGTTCAGCAAACTTAGTAAGTTCTTCCTTTTTGATAGTTGGGTAAGAGTTTTTATCCTTTAGTTCTTGATAAATCTGCTTGATGCTGTCGATCGTAATTACACCATATAAATTGGCGGCTGACTGGAATAATTTATGTAGAAAATCCAGCTTTTCGCTATCAAAGCCAGCATCAGCATAGCGCTTCTTCATGGTTTTATCGAGCAAGCGCTTAGGATAGCTGACTTTTTTAACGGTCTTATCTACCGGCTGATCATTGCTAATTAGGTCCATTAGCAAATTGCTGAGTATGTATTCCTTATTATCAAGATCATGCACTTGATCTAAGAAGCTGAATGAATCGTCATCCAAATCATCCAAATCATCATCGTCTACGGAGAAATCAATTTTACTGATCTCTTCCTTTGGGATCCCCATCATCTGTCCATAAGTGTAACCGCCCATCCCCCAACAAGGAAGGTCATATAGTGCCCGATCCATCAAGGTGCAGATTTCTGCAAAAGTGTGCTTGCCATAGTCGAAATGATAAGTATTGGAGAGTTCATCTAATTCTTCAGCAGCAGCATTCAAATCTCCTTGACTTGTTTGGTAGGCGTATTGTATAAAGGCAATTATCTCATATAAAGCAGTGTCACCAAAACGAATTTGGCTAGGCGCCTTATTAAGGGGCATTCCTGAAGACTTCAATTCTGACAAAGCCTTTTTTAAAGCTTTCTCATCTTCAGTTTCTTCATGTTTGGCAAAGTCGCGGAGGTCGTTAGGAGTTAGGTAGAACTTGCTACTGAATTCGCAGAGATTCATGTAGACGTACCAGATACCCTGAAGGCTATTTTCTTTCCAAGCAATTTGTTCATGAACCAAAAGCGGGCTGGTTAAGGGGATGCCGGAATCATTGCAATACTTGTTAATAGCTTCTGCACTAAAAAGATAGAAATCAACATCCATGTTAGTTTCTGTGATTTCGCCGAAGCTGACGAATTGGTCAAATGTGATTTCTGGGTAGGCCTGGTTCTGCTTTTTGATGTCTTTGTACAAGCCGTACAAATCCTCAAGGGAGATGATCCCGTATGCATTAATTGCGCCAGCATAGAACTGGAGAAGGAAATCCATCGACTCCTCTGACAGGCCGGTTTTCTTGAGTTTATTGATTACTGATTTTCGCATGGTCAATCTTCCCCTTTTTTTAAAAAATCGTTGCTAGGTCTAAAGATATTCTACACGATTTGGCGTGGGAATGTGGCACGTTGGGATTTGTGGGACAAAAATAATCCAGTCCGGGAATGGACTGGATTAGGTTTATTCGTGATCTTTGTGCTTTTTGATCATGTCCAGAAGAATCTGCATGGCCTTAATTTTTTGGATTTGATCACCTTGGATGTCTGGATTGGAATTCCACTCATCTGTTGTCCAACCCTTGAGAACATAAAGATGCCGGTTCTTGTCATAGTTATGGATCAGGTCGAGGATCTTATTTTCAACCTCTTTGTTAAGTGGCTTGCCGCCATTAGCTAGCAGCTGGAGGAACTCCTCTTTAGGAATTGGGTCAGCATCTTCAAGTCCGCCCTTGCTCGTCCAGAGGAAGTGGTCAACGATCTTTCTGGCCAAATTTTTGCTTTCCAGGCTGACAATCTTGGCATCCCTGCTCCCTAATTGGGTAAAGTAAGCCAGCATGTCCAGCTCTTCTTTCTCCTGCTGGTGACCGGAATAAGCCAACATATCTTCCGGTTCCCAGTATACATTCGCGTACTCGCTGAAGTAGACATTGTAGACGCCTTCTAGTGATTTTAGGCCATCTGGACCCAGCAGGTCTTCATTCACAAGTATCCGTTCAAATTCGGAGTCGATCCCGTTTTTAAAAAGCTCATGCTGTTCAAAAACATAGTAAGGCACTTTTTCCCGGCGAACCAGTTCAGCAAATGCGATAAATTCATCGTCGCTGATGTCAGGGTAATGATTTTTACCCTTAATATCTTCGTAGATTTGAGCAAGGTCAACGAGTTCGATTACACCGTAGAGGTTGACAGCAGCTTGGAAGAATTTGTGCAAGAAGTCCAGCTTTTCTTCGTCAAAGCCAGCATCCGCATACCGCTTCTTCATAGTCTTATCGAGCAGACGCTTAGGGTAGCTGGCTTTTTTGCGCATTTTGGCGTGTGGGTGGGTATCACTGGCTAGGTCCAACAGCAACTGGCCAAGTTGCTGACCGGAATCAGCTGAGTCGTCGTCTTCATCAAATTCAAAAAGGTTGTCATCATCTTTATAGAAAGAATCGTCGTAAAAATCATTCTCTGTGATGTCTTCCTTTGGGATCCCCATCATCTCCCCATATGTGTAGCCGCCAAGTCCCCAGCAAGGGAGGTCATAAAGTGCCCTCTTCATCAGCGTGCAGATTTCCTTGAAAGTGTGCTTGCCATAGTCAAGCCGGTAAAATAAGGAGAGATTTTCAAATTCTTCAGAAGCTGCTTCTAAATTGCCTGGGCTGGTTTGGTAGGCATAGGTTACTAACTTAGTGATTTCGTTTAGGCCAGTGTCGTTTGGATAGATCTGGCTTTCCACTTCATCAAGCGGTTTGCCAAAAGCCTTCAGCTCTGCCAGAACTTTTTGAAATGCCCGGTCGTCGGCTGTTTCCTTGTGCTCAGCAAAGTCGCGGAGGTCATTAGGAGTCAAGTAGAACTTGCTGCTGTATTCGCAGAGGTTCATGTAGAGATACCAGATTTCATGAATACTGTCTTCTTTCCAGGCGACACTTTCATGAACCAATAGTGGGCTGGTTAAAGGGATGCCGGAATCATTGCAGTACTTGTTTATGATTTCTGGACTAAAAATAGCGTAATGTTCAAGCAATTTACTGCCTGTGACTTCGCCGAAAGTGAGGAATTGGTCAAATGTGATTTCCGGGTAGTCATGGTTCTGCCTTTTGATGTCTTTGTACAAGCCGTACAGGTCTTCAAGGGAGATGATCCCGTATGCATTAACCGCGCCGGTATAGAACTGGAGAAGGAAATCTATCGACTCCTCTGACAGGCCGATTTTCTTGAGTTTAGTGATTGCTGATTTTTGCATGGTCAAGCTCCCCTTTTTGTAAAAAACGAAATTGTATCTAAGGCTATTTTACCCGATTTGGAGTAGGAATGTAGCACGCTGGGATTTGTGAGACAAAAATAATCCAGTCCGAAAGTGGACTGAATTATTGGGATTATTTCACGTTAACGATGAAGTTGTCGGTGTCGTAGCGACTACCGTCTGGGAAGTTGACAGTCAAAGAGGTTTCATACTTCCCTGGATCGAATGTATCTGTAGTTCCCAAAGAACCATGGAAGTATATACAGTACCCTTAGGTAATGCAGAAGCATTAGTTAAAAAGAAACTTGAAAACTGTATAATTTTGTTCTCTCACATATTATTAGATCATTACACACCTCACTTTTTGTCCTAAATGCTGTATTTGTCAAATTAGTTTTTTACAAAAAATCATCTATTGTATGCAGAGTGATTTTATTAGTCTTAATGCTTGTCCCAGCGCCAATTATAGCCAAATTAGCAAATATCTAGAAAAAGAAAAAAGTATGATCCCGAATAGATATCGGATCATACTTTAACAAGCTTAACTAATTTGCCAAACTCATTACACCACTATTATTTCTTCTTGTGTGCGGCTTTCAAAGACTTCTGGTAAGCCGTATAAGTCTTTTCCAATTGCTGATTGACTTTCTTGATTTCTTTCACCTTAGCGTTAGCTTCGTCATATGCTGCTTTACTGCTGTTCGCATTTTCTTGCGCAGCATTGATCTCAGACTTATCAGCTTGGGTTTGTTCATAAGATGCCTTTGCCGTATTCATAGGCGGCTCGTAAGACGCAACATAACCGTTAAGCGCAGTTTCAAACTCATCAACGCTCACTTGCGTCCCCGATTCGCTAGTTAAAATCTTTTCTCTGCCAAAATCTGCCGCGCTTGTCTCCGTACTTTGATCAAGAACCAAACCAACATACTCATAATCGCCCATGCAGTTCGTATAGTGGCCAGTCACACCACTGCCGTGAGCATCATAAATCGCCTTTTCTTCAGTATACCAGCCAGTTAATGGATCACTGTAGCCCCAAGCCAAATTCTCAGCACGGGAAGCATATACTTTCGTAGGAGCATTCCTAAAATATGTATGATTCTTCGTGCTATCTGAGATAAAACCAGAGATGCTTGCGTAGATCATGAGGTCATAGTCGATCCCTAAGGCATTATGATTAGAAAAATTATTATCTGATGCGCGGAGACTGTTAAGCTCCTTGATCAAAGTAACATCTTTCTTCAAATTGCTCGTGGACAGGAAGCTCTTGACTGAATCATCCAGTCCATTAACGTAGCCTGACAATGCAGCAACATTTGCCATGCCAGTTTTAGAATCTTGGTAAAAGTTAGGCGTTGCCTTGCTCATGACAAAGTCATAGCCGGCTGCTTCATAAACCCGTGAAGCTTCATCATAGCTGGCTTTAGCGGCTGCAACCTTGTAATTGTATCTATCTACAGCATCTGTGTAGGCCTGGTTTGCATTATCTAAACGCGCCTTCTTTTGGCTCAGATCGTTTTGCGCGGCTTCTAATGAACCCAGCTCTGCAGCTTGCTTCTTGTACTTTTCATAAGTAGCCTTAGCTGGATTATATGCCGCCTTCTTCGCGGTTATCTTAATCTTGACATTCTTGACCTTGTCTTTAGACTTGTCAGGATAAGTCACGATCACGCTAACCGTGTAAGTACCAGCCTTCTTCAAGTTAGGTGCTGGTGAAAAAGTATACTTGCTCTTAGCCGGCAGCTTGCTGGCATTAGTGATGACGCTCTTGGCTGACAGCTTGCTGCCTGCCTTGACAGTTACGCTCTTAGCCTTTGGCGCGTATTTTTGCGCGTTTGTCTTCTTTACTGCCTTCTTCTTAACTTTTTTTGCCTTTTTCTTTGTACTCTTCTTAGTCGCCTTCTTGGCCGCCAGAGCGGTTGGAGCAGTTCCAACAGCTGGTGCCGCGGCACCTAAAAGAGCTAATGCAACTGAAACCTTGCTAATAGCTTTCAGCTTCTTGTCCACGGTTTTATCCTCCCACATGTTATTAGATAATCACACACTTTAATTCTTTACTTGAAAGCCCTTTTTGTCAAATAGCTTTTTCCTCACGATTACTAAAAGAAGGCCAGCAGCTTCTTAATCATTGAAAGCTTGTCGCTATGCCGATTATAGATGACTTTGATCCTGTACCGGCTCCTCTCCTGCATCCCCGCCAATGGTAAATAACTTATATGCTCCCGATCCGTCAGCACATACTCATACAATCCCTTAGGATAAAAAGCCACCGCCTTGTTCAAAGACACCAGCATCTGCATCTGTTCAATATTGGAAATGTGCGCGCAGCTGGCCTGATACTCCTCTGGCAGAGTCGACAAAAAAGCCTGCCGCAGATAATGCGAGTTCTCCTCCGGCATGTAGTACAGAACCGGCAGGCTGCCAATCTCCGTAAGGGGAAATTCCTCTAACTTGCTTAACGGGTTCAAATCGCTGACGCCCATGATCATCTCATTTTCATACACGTCCGCGCTGGCTAAATCTGGCTCAGTAATCACTAGGCCCGGATCCCCGTAATCAAGCACCGTCGCCAGATCCACCAGGCCATTGGCAATATCGCTCAGCAAGTGGTCGATACTTTCATGCACTATGCTCAGCTGCACTTTTTCATCTAAAAAGTCATACAACTTCTCCCTCAGCAAAGCCCCGTCAAATGGCGAAAAATAGCCGCAGATCAGCCGCTGCTTGGTCGTTGACTCGTAGCGCAAAGCATTAACGTTCACGCTAAACTTCTGCAGCATGTTTCTGACATATATGTAAAAGTCCCTACCAACCGGAGTGACAAAAATCTTGTTCTTCTCCCGGTCAAAGAGTTTCAACCCCAGCTCATCTTCCAGCTTCTTCATCATCTGCGATACCGCTCTTTGCGAAACATAATCGCTCTCTGCTGCCTTCTGGAAGCTGCCCGCTTCAACTACCTTGCAGAACATCTTCAGCTTTTCAAAATCCATCGTCTCACCTTTTCAAAAATTCACCCGAACTATCCGCTTCGCCTGTGCAAGCGTTTGCTCTCTATTAATCTACCCTAAAAGCCTATATAGTTTCAAGTGTAAGTAATAGCAAGCAAGTTTTGTAAGGAGAAAATCATGACGATTGCAGCTAAAGACAAGTATGATGTAGTAGTAGTTGGTTCGGGCGCGGCAGGCCAAGCCGCTGCCTTGACCGCCCAGGAAAACGGCGCCAGCGTCCTCTTATTGGAAAAGGGCCGCACTACTGGTGGCAGCGCCAACTACAGCGAAGGGATCTTCGCCGTTGGCTCCTATCTGCAAAAGGAAAAAGGGATCGAAGTCTCTGGTACTGACGTTTTGAAGGAAGAAGTCGAATATTCCAAGTACAAGGCTGACTCCAGAATCTGGCGCAAGTACGTTGACGCCAGCGCGGAAAACGTTCAATGGCTGGCTGACGAAGGCGTTGTTTTTGAACGGGTTCAAGCAATGGGTGCCGGTGAAGCAACTTGGCACATCTATGAAGGCTTCGGCTATGGCGCCATCCACAAAGCCCTGGAACCGAAATTCCTCAAGCTGGGCGGGGAACTTTTAACCTCCACCGCGGCTGTTGCCTTGAAGCTGAACGAAGACGGCAGCAAGACCATCACCTTAAGAAACGAAGCTGATGGCACTACTGAAGACGTTACAGCCAAGGTTGTCGTTTTGGCAGCTGGCGGCTACCTCAACAACAAGGAAATGATGGCTGAGGAAACCGACTATGACTTGAGCCGGATGATCCCTGTTTCAAGCGGCAAGGGTACTGGTGACGGCCTTCGCCTTGGCTGGAGCGTCGGGGGCCGCAAGTACGGCACTGGCATGGCCATGCTCTTTGGCGGCTACTTGGATGACCCAGACCAGCCTTACTTCAAGATGATGTCCAGCCAGATGAACGTCGCTGCCGGCCAGCAGCCTCTTCTCTGGGTCAACGAAGATGGTGAACGTTTCGTCGACGAATCCGTCATCTACAACTTCAGCTACGCTGGCAATGCTCTCTACACCCAAAATGAAGTCTACAGCATTTTGGACACCGGCGTGATTGAAAAGATGGCTAAGGACGGCAACTACATGGGTCTGGGCGTTTACGTTGAACGCGGACAAAAGATGGACAAGCTGGCTGACGAAATTGACCAAGCTGTAGCTGACAAGAAGCCATTCATCTTCAAGGCAGACACGATTGAAGAACTGGCTGAAAAGACCGGCCTGCCAAAGGGACAATTGACTGAAACTATCGCCCGCTACAACGGCTTTGCCGCTAACGGTGAAGACGAGGACTTCGGCAAGGATGCTGACTACCTGGTTGCTGTCGAAAAAGGCCCATTCTACGCCTTCAAGCTGAACATCGGCGCCTTCTGCACCATGGGCGGTTTAAAGGTCAACGTCAACAATGAAGTTGAAGACGAAAAGGGCAAGGTTATCCCTGGCCTTTACGCGGCCGGCAACGACGCTAGCGGCCTGACCGGCGACACTTACGGCCCGAACATGCCTGGTACCTGCGCCGGCTACGCCTTCTACTCCGGCAGAAACGCTGCCCTTGACGCACAAAAATATCTGTAAGCAAATAAAAAGACTGCCTTTGGCAGTCTTTTTTCGTGCAGTAATACTTGCATCCCTTCCCCTAAAAATCTGCAGAAGGGATGCTTTTATCTTGCTTAATGCAAATCCTCGTATCCTGGCTTGGTCAACACCTTAGCCGCGTATGAGCAGGTTGCCCGCAGTCTGACGCCTTTTTCCCGGGCGGCAGCAACAACGGTATCAACCAGCTTCCGGCCCAGGCCTTGTCCGCCATAAGCTGAGTCTACCTTAGTCGTCGTGATGATCCAGTGATCACCTTTGTCTTCATAAACACATTGGCCAATCAGCTTGCCGTCGTCATAAACCGCGGCACGCTTTTGGTCCCCTTCAAACTTGATTTCCATCTTATTCACCTAAAATTGCTTCTTCTAGCTCTTCAGCCGAATTTACGATCACAGTTGCCCCATGCTTTTGCAAAAATGGCACGCTTCTAAAGCCCCAATTTACCGCGATTTCATCCATTTCAGAATTCTGTGCAGTCTGGATATCGATTTCAGAGTCGCCAATGTAGACGCACTTGTCTCTTGGCACCCCCAAGACCTTGACGCATTCCGCAGTCATGTCCGGAGCCGGCTTGCGGCGGATCCCGCTTCTTTCACCCAGGGCAAAGTCAAAGCTGCCAGGGAAAAGTTCTTCGACCAGGACTTGAACGGCTTCATTTGGCTTGTTGGAGACAACAGCCAGCTTGACTCCCTTTTGGCGGAGATTTTTCATCAAATCCAAAATGCCTGGGAAGGGACCAGTCTTTATCTGGCAGTGATCAGCGTAATAAGGCTTGAAAACTTCCAGGACCCGGTTAACCTCTGCTTGGGTAACGGCTTCCGGGATCTGCTCATCCTTGGTCCCAAAGGCAACCAGGCTCTCCCGGCTGCTGCCAGCTTCATAGGCCAGGGCCCGGGTGACCGCCACCACAACCCCGCTGCCAAAGAAATTCTTGATGTCTTCAACCGTAAAGTTATGCCGGTGGCCAGTCTTTTCAAATGTATAGTTCAATGCGCTTGTTAAGTCAGCGCTCGTGTCTAAGATAGTGCCGTCCATGTCAAAAATCGCGGCTTCATATTTCATCAGTTTCACCTCGCTTTCATTATACCATCTGGCGGAAAAAATAGGCCTGCCCGTATAGAGCAGACCAAAAAGCTGCATCCATCAAAATGATAGATGCAGCTTGGGTAGCATTTATAGAACTGTTTGAATTAGCTTATTAGATGTGGCTTGCCCCGCTAGCCGCATCAACGTGCGCTTTTTGATCTTCGGACTTCTTTGGTTCATCTGCTTTCAATCCAGCAGCAAATTGACCAGCCAGGCGGCCAAAGGTGTGCGCGTGGCTGGCAGCCAAGCCCGGAACCCGGTCATTGTAGCTGCCCCAAAAGAAGCCACCGGCATCGTTACCTGCCGCATACAAGCCTGGAATTGGGTCATGCTTTTCATCTAAAACTTCCATCTTAGTGTTGATTCTGAGTCCGTCAAAAGTACAGAGGATGCGGCCACCCAGGATGCAGCCATAGTAAGGCTTCTTCTTGATTGGCGTAATCCGGTAAGCCTCCTTGCCAAATTCTTTGTCTTGGTGGTCGATTACGGCTTGGTTGTTGTTAGCAACAGCTTCTTTCAGCTTGTCAGCTGGCAGATTTAATTTCTCAGCTAATTCTTCCAAAGTATCAGCCTTTACGACCAGACCATCCTTGACATGTTGTTCAGTGTCAGCGATAAAAGCTTCCTTATCCTTCATATAGCCTGGGAAACCGTAGCGGGCGCAGCCTAGCATGTGGACTTTTTCCAGAGTTTCAGCGTAATCATCGTCCCAAATCATGGCGTACAGGTAACCAGGTTCCTTAGCGGCGGCGTTGACGATGAATTGATAAGGAACAGATTCGTTAGCGAAGCGTTCACCGCGCAGGTTAACCTTAAGGAATGGGTATGAACCGATCCAGAGCCAGTGGTCGTAAGTCGCGGTTTGGTAGTACATGTCTTCCGTCTTTTTGCCAACTGGTACCAAGCCGCGGTCAAAAATCGTTTCAGCTGGTTCTTCATCGCGGATAGCGCCGACGTTCAAGGCTGAAGTAATCCCTGCCCCGTTTGAGCGAGGTGAATCATTGTAGACGTTCTTCTTCAAAGACAGTGGATTCCATTCCTTAAGTAGGTCAACGTTGGCTGAGTAGCCGCCGGTTGTCAGGATAACGCCCTTCTTTGCTTTAATTTGGTAGTATTCGTCCTTTACCAAGTCCTTCACCAATGCTCCAGTTACCCGGCCAGCTTCTTTGATCAAGTTGACCAAGATAGTTTCAAAGCGGAGGTCTACCCCATGTTCTTCTTGGTATTCCAGGAACCAGTCACCATATGAGGTAAAACTTTGGTCGTCAAAAGTCGGATCGTTTTCGGTTGGGAAAGCCTGGTAGGCCTTATTGGTCACCATGGCATCAGCTTCAGCTCTAAGGTGGGCACCATGTGGCTTGAGGACCTTTTCTTCCAGCCAGTCCAAGGTTGCACCGCTGTTGTCAGCCCAGGTTTCCAAAAGGCGCTGGTCCACGTTGTGCTGAGCAAAAGCTGCCAGGCTTTCAACCAGTTCTTGCTTGTTGATGGTCACACCGGCGGCTTTTTGCGCCCGGGAGTCAACACCGGCCAAACCAACCCGCATCAGGTTAATAGTCTTTTCCTTTTCAATCAAGATGGTGTTGGCGCCAGCTTCTTTAGCGGCAGCGGCGGCTTCCATCCCTGCATTGCCCGCGCCCACAACTAGGACGTCCGTTTCAACAGTATATGCAGCAGATGCATCAACGTCTAATTGATCAACATTGTCATAGATCTTAGTCATTATTTTTTCTCCTTTTTATCAACTGTACCGCTTTCAACTATTAATTTATCATGCAATAATTGAGTTGAGAAATATCAAGTCGGTATCGGTTATACCGGAAATGCATAAGGAGACAGAAATGGACTTGAGACAGCTGGAAGTTTTTATCAATTTGGCGGAGAGCCTGAACTACTCAAAGACCGCGGAAAACCTGCACCTCTCCCAGCCAGCGGTCAGCCGGATCATTCAGCGGGTGGAAGACGAAGTAGGCGTCACCCTTTTTTACCGCAACCACCGGGAAGTGCAGCTGACCAAAAACGGAAAAATATTTTATGAGGACAGTAAGAGCCTGGTCAACAGCTACAACAAGGCCCTGCAGCGGACGAGAAATTCTTATAACCGCGAGCAGAGCAACTTAACGATTGGTATTACGGATACCCCGCTGGAGCAGGCAATTCTGCCGGGGATGATCAAAGCTTTTCACCGGGAATGCCCAGACTGCAAGATCTTTCTGGAAGGATTTGATCATAACCTGCTAAAGCACCACTTGCTCAACCACGACAGTGATGTGATTTTTACGACTCACGACGATATCGCTGATCAGGTTGAGGTGAACTACTACCAGCTTTTTAGTGGACACTTTGTGTCACTCGTACCTGCAGACCATCATTTAAGTGACAGAGAGGAACTTAACCTTGATGATTTGTCAGGAGAAAAGATATTACTGATGGACAACAACTGGTGTCCGCCAGAGCAGCTCAAGCTGCAAGAGACGATTCGGAAAAATGTTGATGACCTGGACATAAGCTACGTTAACGACGTTGAGATCGTCAGCCTGATGGTCAAGGCTGGCTTAGGGATCACCGTGATGCCAAGTTTTGTGGCGATTGAAAAAGCCGATGAGATCAAGGCGGTAAAGTTGAACTTCCCTGCCCCGTTGGACTATGGCCTGGTTTGCCGGAAAGATGAAGCAGATCCCCTAGTCCTCGCCTTCTGCCAAGTGATGCAGGAGCAGGCGGAAGGGATGTAATTTTGCTTGGGAGCAGTGTAAGTTGGGGGATGTAGCAAAGATAAATTCCGGAAAGGATTATAAAGGGCTACAACCAGGCAAAATACCAGTTTATGGCACAGGTGGTTATATGTTGAGTGTTAATGACAAATTATCTGATGTTGATGCAATTGGTATAGGCCGCAAAGGGACGATTGACAAGCCGTATTATTTAAATGCGCCTTTTTGGACTGTTGATACACTGTTTTATGTAACATCTCGTGGAACCGTTGATATTAGCTTTATGTTTCCTCTATTCAAAAATATTAATTGGAAAAGATATGACGAATCAACCGGGGTACCAAGCCTTTCAAAAAATACCATTGAAAAGATAAGAGTTAGCTTCCCTCAAAATAATGAGCAAGTTAAGATTGGTGATCTCTTTCAAAAGATAACTCTAACCATCACTTTACATGAGGAAAAGAAACGCCAACTTGAGCACCTTAAAAGCGCTTTATTGCAGAAGATGTTCGCTAATAAGAGCGAGTATCCCGCTATTCGGTTTGAAGGATTTAGTGACGAATGGGAGCAAGCAAAATTTGGAGAGATAACCAAAAAATATAAAATCCGAAATAAGCAAGGACGAATATTAAAAAGCTTCTCTGTATCTAATTCAAATGGATTCGTTCCTCATGAACTGCAATTCGAAAATGGTGGGTATGCATTAAATGCGGATAAAACAAATTCAATAATTGTTAAGCCAAATTCATTTGCATATAATCCAGCAAGAATTAACGTTGGATCAATTGGATATTATAATGGCGATAAGGATATTCTCGTCAGTTCACTATACGAAGTATTTACACTACGTGAGGGATTTGATTCAAAGTATATGTGGTATTGGATTAAAAGCAACAATTTTGACCGGTGGATATATCGTCTTCAAGAGGGTAGCGTTCGATCATATTTCTACTATGATAAATTTTCTGAGATAAAAGAAGTACTTCCCACCTTAGATGAGCAGAAAAAAATTGGTCAATTGCTCTCAAAACTAGATTCAGTCATTAATGTACATGATAGAGCACTATATTTGCTGAAAATGATAAAACAATCTTTACTCCAAAAAATGTTTATCTGAGCCAAATATGCTATAATAGTAAAAGAAAAGAGAGTCTTGTTGGCGCAAGACTCTCTCATAGATGGCCCGCTTCAAAGGCGGTGACAGTATTAGAACAAATTAGTCGTCCCTAACTGTGCAAAGTTAAGAGGGACGACTTTTTTACTTGCCATGCTTATCAACATAAGTCAACAAAGCAATAACGAACATTCCAAAAGTGAGCATCAAGCTCAGCGCTTCGTATACGCTCATGACTACCTTACCTTTACAATAATTCTCCATGGAACCACCTCCAGGATTCAGATAGTCACCGCCCTTAAAACTTGCCTCTTAGATTATATCAGATTTCCACAAGTCACTCATTCTAAATTTAGTCAGTTATTTAATGGGAGCAGTGTAAGTTGGGGGATGTGTGTGTGATTACGATGGGTCAATCTCCAAACTCTAATAATTACACAGATAATCCAAAGGATCACATTCTTGTTCAAGGAAATGCTGATATGAAGGATGGGCAGGTATATCCTAGAATTTGGACTACAGAGATAACAAAAACTGCAAACAAAGGCGATTTGATCTTAACCGTTAGAGCTCCTGTAGGTGATGTAGGGAAAACAGTCTATGATGTAGTTATCGGTCGTGGAGTAGCTGCCATCCAAGGCAATGAATTTATTTTTCAGCTACTCAAACGGATGAAAGCAATAGGTTATTGGACCAAATATAGCACCGGCTCAACATTTGAGAGCATTAATTCATCAGAAATAAATAATGCGGTAATGCATTCCCCTAAGAAGCATGAGCAAATTGAGGTTGGGAACGTACTCTCATATTTAGATCAAACTATCACTTTACATGAGGAAAAGAAACGCCAACTTGAGCGTCTTAAAAGCGCTTTACTGCAGAAGATATTCGCTGATGAGAATGGATATCCGTCTGTTAGGTTTAGAGAATTTAGTGGTGAGTGGCAACTGAAAAAATTTAAAGAAGTATATGCGAAGTCAAATGAAAAGAACACTAAATATGGTGTACAAGACATTATTTCCGTTGCAAATATGCACTACAACAAAAATGCATCAATAAGGAGTATAGAATACTTAAAAACATATAACGTTTTTAAAATTGGAGATATTGCATTTGAAGGAAATAAAAGTAGTAGATTTTCACATGGAAGATTTGTTGAAAATACAATAGGAGATGGGATTGTATCACATGTTTTTGATGTCTTTAGGCCAATCGATAAACACGACTTGCAATTCATGAAATATTATATAAATTGTGAATATGTCATGGGGCCAATTATGGTACGAGTAACAAAAGCTTCTACAATGATGACAAACCTTGTAGCAAAGGATTTTCTAAATGAATCTATGCGCATTCCTTCTATTTCAGAGCAAGAACACATTGGGCGCTTACTTGAATGTCTTAATAAACTGATCACTATGCATCAGAATAAGTTAAATAATCTAAAAACACTTAAAAATTCACTTCTCCAAAAAATGTTCATATAATTTAAAAGGATAGCGACACCAAGCCGCTATCCTTTTCCTTACAGCGCAGCCAAGTGCTGCATAATTTTGGTATTATCTTTGTTCTCAAGTTCTTGAATAATGTGCAGGTAAGTTTGCTGTGTTGTCGTCATATCTGCATGCCCTAAACGCTTTGCAACACTTGCAATGGAAACCCCAGCAAACAATAGTAAGGAAGCATGGGTGTGGCGCAGCCCGTGTACAGAGATAACGGGGATATTTAACTCCTCACAGTTCTTCTTCAGTAAATTGTTAACAGTTGAATTAAAGACACGTTTTTGGGCAAATATTGGCTCACCATTAGGAAAATCTTGAATAACTTGGTTCAGCTGCATAGCAAGCTTCCAATCGATGGGAACTTTTCTAACGGATGACGAATTCTTCGTCGGCTTGAAACTCCCCGTATAGCTCTTGTAATCCCATGTCTTATCTACGTTGATCGTTTGCTGCTCTAAATCTATGTCTTCTTTAGTGAGCCCTAAAGCTTCGCTAAATCGCAAGCCTGTTTTAGCAATCAAAAGGATCATCCAATCAAAATTTGGAAAAGTTGACAGATCTAAGTGACGAAGTAACAACTTCAATTCGAATTCATTCAAATACTTTGCCTTCTTTTCGGAAGGCTCCTTTCCTTTAACCACGATTTTTCTTGTTGGATCTCTCTGAATATAGCCTTCGTCATACGCATCCAGCAACATAGCCTTCAGTTGATGGTGAAAATCCATTACTGTTGCTTTCTCATGAGTTTGAGCAAAAGTATTTAAGATTTGCTGATATTCAAGTCTTGTAGTATCGATTAATTTTAGATTAGGCGCAATTTCTTGTAAATGGCGATGAGATAGCCAGTACTTATCTAGAGTCCTTTCTCGAACTGCTCCATCCTTGTATACCTCAATCCATTGGGCAAAATAATCATGTAGTAAAATTTGTTTCCTACGCATAAAAAACTCCTTAGCAAATATCTTGCTAGGGAGATTTTAGATTAGATGAACATGTTTTGCAGTAGAGATTGCTTGATTGAATTCAATCTGTTTATTTTTTTCTGATAGAGACTAATCAAGTAATCTAGCTGATGAATGCACAATCCAATTTCTCTTTGTTCCACTTGATTAGATGGCAGTATTATAGGGGTTTTCTTTCCGCTTTCAATAGTGTATGTCACGACAGTCCCCGTACCCGCAGATGCTTTGATAAAGTTTCGTATATTTTTCGAGGAAAAAGAATAATATAAGAAATAGCCATTTATTGTATTGTTATTCTTAAACCAAATTATATTACCATCTTTAAAATATATAGGGATTTCATTTTTTATTAGCATTGGGATACCAATAGTTCCAACTCCAGTAACAAGAAGGTCTCCCCTATGAACCTTTCCGGAGAGCATAGAATATTTAATATAGGTTTTTTTATCTATATAAAGTCTCTTATCAATTTTTTCGTGTTTAAACTCTGCAACAATATCGCGTGCTCTTAAGAATCTAACTCCCGAGTTTTGCCAATCCGATTGATGTATTCTTTTTACTGAGCCAACATCCATTAGATTACCCAACTCTGTTTGTTTCCAAGCAGTATTATATCTTCTAAACCGAACAGCGGGATACCCACTCTTATCAGCGAACATCTTCTGTAATAAAACGCTTTTAAGACGCTCAAGTTGGCGTTTCTTTTCCTCATGTAAAGTGATGGTGCGATCTAGCTTTTGAAAGGCTAAAGCAAGTTTGTGTTGTTCTTCTAGCGTTGGCACCTTAATTGGCATAGACATGAATGTAGAATCTTTGATCGCAAATCTATCTGCTCTTGCGCCAGTATCACCATTTTGATACATAAATCTATGCCAAGTTGTAGTTTGGAATAGTGTTTCTAAGAAAGACTCATCAATATCGTGCACCGTAAAAACTAAGTATAACGGCGACATTATGCCGGTCTCATGCAATTTATTTCGATTTATTGGACCAAACTTTGCTTGATTAGAAATACGCGGATTATATACAAAATAATTCTTTCTAACTACATAGTAGCCTGAAATATTGCTTGAATTAGCAATATCTTTATCAAAAAAATCGCGTTGTTTAACGATGCCATATTCAGCAGAATTAGTTAAAACCGTGGAGTATTTGTTGTCCGTGTTCTTCTCATACGATTTTTTTGAAATATCGGATAACTTACACTGCTCCCAATCGTCAGTAAAGCCTTTAAACCGCAGTTTAGGAGCCTTTTTTTCGTCTTTCATTAGTGAATTTCCTCCTCAAAATCTTCGATGATGCTCTGCAATCCTGCCATGATATCATCGTCACTTGAAGTCAATTCCTTAAGCATCCCTACCAATTCTTTCTCGTTTTCATTGATCTGTTGGTCAATATCCCGCAACTCCTTAGCCACGTCTCGCAGATCAATTTCTGGTTCTGGCTCAAAAGTGTCAACGTAACGAGGAATGTTCAAGTTGAAGTCATTTTCTTTGATCTCATCAAAACTTGCTAAGTGAGCATACTTCTCAACATCTGCAGGCCGTTCTTCATAGGTCTTCAAGATCTTATCAATGTCTTCTTGCCGCAGCTTGTTCTGAGTCTTAACTTTCTCAAACTCCTTAGATGCGTCAATAAACAGCACGCTCCGATCCTGCTTGTCCTTCTTAAGAACGACAATAGTGGTCGGGATGCCAGTTGAGTAGAACAAGTTTGCGGGCAAACCGATTACTGCATCGATTGCGCCCTCTTCAAGCAACTTTTGCCGGATCTTTCCTTCCGCCGCACCACGGAAAAGAATCCCGTGCGGCAGAACAATAGCCATTGCCCCGCTATGCTTCAAGTGGTAGAAGCCGTGAAGCAAGAAAGCATAGTCAGCCTTTGACTTTGGCGGCAAAACACCATACTTAGAGAACCGTGGGTCATCCAAGAAGCCCTTGTCCGCGCTCCATTTAAGTGAATATGGCGGGTTCATGACAACTGAATCGAAATTGGTAGTTTCTTCAGCTGGCCAATCCTCGTCTAACGTATCCCCGTTTCTCAACTTCTGGTTTGCTAAATCAACGTGGTGCAGGATCATGTTCATTCTAGCCAAGTTAAAGGTTGACGTGTTGATTTCCTGCCCGTAGTAAGTAATTCTTGATGAGTTTGGAACGTACTTTCTAAAGTTCAGCAGCAATGAACCTGACCCCATTGCCGGGTCGTAAACGCTCATCCCGGAAGAGTAATCCTTACCTACCAAAGTCAAACGTGCCAAAAGTTCTGACACTTCTTGCGGAGTATAGAATTCGCCGGCCTTCTTACCTGATTCTGAAGCAAATTGACTGATCAAGTATTCGTAAGCATCTCCCAAGGTATCACCAGGTGTCTTAACCAGTTCTAATTTGCCGATCGCCTTAATCACTCCGGCAATTGTATCTGTCTGCTTTTGCAAGTTTTGTCCCAGCCGCTTTGAATACAGGTCATAGTCGTCAAACAAGCCTTCAAAACTGCTGCCTTGACTTTCCAGCTTGTTAAAGGCATCCCCTAACTGATTGAGTTGGAAGCTGCCATCGTTGGCATTATCTAAGATCTTGGTGTATGTGTACTCCGGTTCGATCAAATATCCAAGCTCGTCTTTAACCTCTTCTAGGAGGTCTTCTTCTTCAAGATTTTCCTCATAGATTTTCTGGGCTTCGTCTAAAGTAACATCGTCTTCACCAGCATCTTCTGCGAGCTTGTACAGTTGCTGGTCGGAAAGATATTTATAGAAAACAGTCCCCAAAAGATAGTTCTTATACTCATTGGCATCCATCTTTGAACGCAAGACGTCTGCAGCCGCAAATAAACCACTCTGCAAGCTAACTGTTGAATTTTCTTCTGCCATATTCTTCTTCCTTCTATGCTTCTCTGTTAATCAACGGGCCAATCTTATCTACATAGTATTGCTTGGCCTGTTCGCGAACTTCACTCTTCCAACGGTAGGGCTTATTTAAGTCAGAATCCGGATTGTCATTCAAGTAGTCGACGAAACGTTCCTTGTCCAAAAGGTCGTTCATCCCTTTTTGCTTGTTTCCCTTTAACTTAGGGTCATAGTTAGCCATAACGTACCGGAACTGGTCGTAGTCAACCTTGTACTTATCAGCAAACTCACGCATGATTGATTGCAATTCCTGGTCAATCAAGGACTCAAGGAGCTCATCGACTTGCTTGCCAGCGTATTTAGCCGGATCCTGCAAAATCTGCTGCCAGAGCTTCCGCATGATCTCTGCCAAGAGCTCGTTTGTCTTTGCCAATTCATCAATGTGACCATTGATTTCCTTGACTGTTTCTGGCGAAATTTCATTGCCGCTAGCTTCTTCTTGAGTGTCAGAGCTTTCTGGCAAGAATGCCTGGATCAAGTTCATGATATAGCGCTCATCGATTTCCTTTTGTCCGAATGATTCAAGTTCGTATTCATCATCGATGTCATCATTTTGATCAGGATCATTATCTGGGTCTTTCCGCAGATCATCCAGAATGTCCTCGTAAACTCCCCGCATGGCTTCCCAATCATCTGGTGTAATGTCGCTCACACCTAATTGCATCAAGCCTTCTTCGGTATCTAATTCATCATAGGTCTTGATTGCAGCCAAAGCCTTGTCAAATTCTTGGAAAGCTTTAACGAATTTCTTCTTTTCTTCCTTGGGAGCATCATAAATTGAGGGTCCATCTACATCGAAGCTGTACATGTCAATTTTAGACCGGGCTGATACGTAGCTTTCCTTTGATTCTTCCCAGCTTGGAGCAACCGCGTACTTCTCCCCACCATTAGAATATAGGACAATCGCATCATCAATCTTCTCACTAAAGGTCTTTGGATACTGGTAAGTTACGATTTGCCCCCAAGTCTTGTCTTTATCAAAAATCCGGTTGGTTCTAGAAAAGGCCTGGATCATGTCCTGCGGACTCATCGGCGGCCGGTCAATGTACAAAGTCGACAAACTTGGTGAGTCAAAGCCGGTCAGCAAACGGTTAACAACTATCACTAGGTCTAAACGTTGGCTATCAGCTTGGTATTGAGCCTTCTTGCGTGCCAACCGGGCGTTAACGTTTTGATTGTACTGATCCAGCTCGGCCATCGAGAAGTTCGTACCATAAACGGCGTTGTAGTCCGCAAGTGACTGCTTCATCTCATCCTGCACGGATTCTGAATCATCTTCGTTTTCACTAACCGAATAAGTAATAGCGATCTTTGGGAAGTCTGGTGCCACCTTCTTGATTCGTTCTGGAATCTTAAATTCTTCGTCTTCCCCATCGATGATTTTCTTGAAGATACGGTAGTACTTCTGGGCTTGCTCAATTGACGAAGTCGTTAAAATAGCTGAGTATTTCTTGCCAGAAATAAGGCCCTGCTTGCGGTACGCCGCTTTAATTACTGCTGTCGCAACTGAATGCATATGGGCCTTGGACCGGTAAATCTGGTCCATCTTCTTGGTATCTTCTTCGTTCCCATCTTCGTTGCTTCCACCTTGATTATCGATGGAGAAGCCCAAAACCATCTTGTCTCTAATTGCATCCCCGATCGTATACTTGTGCAGGACTGGCCCATACAATTCTTCCGTCGTTCGCGCGTCTTGACCATTCTTTGCCCGGGCATTCTCGTTAAAAATCGGTGTGCCAGTAAAGCCGTACCACAATGGTTTGCGGTTAAAGAATTTATCAATCTCCCGCTTTTGGCTAGGAGTGATCGTCCGGTGGCATTCATCGACAATAAACGCCAGCCGCATGTTCTTCAAGCTCTCATATCGTTTAGGCAGTTGATCTAATTCCTCAATCCGCTTAAACATATTCTGCATCTTCTGCCGGGTTGTAACCACTACAGTCCGGTCCCCATCCGTCAACTGGTCAGCCAAGTCATAACTGTTGCTGGTTTCATTGACACTGATCGTGTCGTTGTTGGCATAGATCTTAAAAGCAGTCGTGGTCTGCGTATCCAGGTCTTTACGATCGATTAAGAAGATGGACTTGTCAATTGATGGAATCTGCAATAAGTTCCGTGCCACCTTATAGGAAGTTAAAGTCTTACCAGAACCTGTTGTGTGCCAAACATAGCCTGACTGGCTTTCCCGGGATGCCTTAAAAATAGCTTGAATTGCATGTATCTGGTAAGGACGCAATAAAATAACGCTCTTATTTTCACTGTCTAAAACCACGTAGTCAGCAATCATGTGGTGAGCAGCAGGAATCGACAAAACATCTTGCGCGAAGCTTAAGTAGTCGTCAACCCGCTGGTTATTTTCATCAACCCAGGCAGTCAAAAATTTCGAGTTCAAGTTTTGACCTGCAGAAATATATCTTGTTTGCGTGCCGTTAGTTACCACAAACATTTCAACAAAGCTGTAAATATCGGTAAACTGCCCCTCATCGATATACTTTTGAATCTGGTTAAATGCCTTCTTATATGAAACATTCGGCGCCTTTAATTCAATATGGATCACTGGCAACCCGTTGATCAACAAGCTTACGTCAAGGCGTCGGTCTTGGTTAAGGGCGGTTTTCTTTTGCAGCTGCACTTGGTGGACGACCTCATAAACAGAGTTGCCCCCGGCAATGTTTGTGTTGTCTAGAATGAGCAAATCCGCATCCGGTATTGAGGAGTCTTCTCTCTTTAAGTGGTAACGGACCTGCCGGTTTGCCCCAACCATAAATTCCGTGGCCCGGTAAAAAGTCGGTTTTACGATCGCCGTTCTTACCGTCAGCTTTTCGTTAGCCGTCAACGGGTGATCATGCAACTGGTCTTTATTGTTTGACTCTAAGATGTTAAAAAAGTTCTCCCATAGTTGATCTACAGATCGTAAATCGTCACGGAACTTCCATTGATGAACATCTTGTGTTAATTGCGCAATCAATCTATCTTCCAGCTGTGCTTCAACAGTCATGTTTTCCTCTTCCCTCAGCATCATCATTACTAAGATGCCTGTTTTTTATCTATAAATACTATTTTATCTTTTTCTTTAAGCAAGTGATAGTATTATAGAAAAATCAAGCTACTAAGCGCTTGCATAACGCACAAAATTACGCCAAAAAAGGCCTGACTCCTAGCAGGAATCAAGCCTTTTTCAGTAACTGTTCGATGTTCATGCATCCAGTCCAACAACTGAATTGATTTTACAAAACCTGGGCAGTCGGGCGAAGCAGGATTTCGTTGATTGCCGTGTGCTCTGGCATATTGACCGCAAAGGCAATTGAGTCAGCAACCGATTTTGCGGGAATAGCCGTGCTTGCGTAAAAGACATCCATCCCCTTGCGCTGCTCTGGATCGGTGACGTGCTGCGGCAATTCAGTGTCAACCGCGCCCGGAGCAATCAGCGTCACGCGGATGTTGCTGCCGGCAGTAGCTTCTTCCTGGCGCAGTGATTCTGACAAGGCTCTGACGCCAAACTTGGTTGCCGCGTACACGCCGCCTGCCGGAGTAGGAATGTGAGAGGAAACAGAGCCAATATTGATAATCTGGCCTGACTGCTGCTTTCTCATAACTGGCAAGGCCGCGTGAATGCCGTACAGTGTCCCCTTAAGGTTGACGTCAATCATTGCCTCCC
The DNA here is from genome assembly GCF_057197985.1 of Lactobacillus sp. WILCCON 0059. NCBI lineage: Bacteria > Bacillati > Bacillota > Bacilli > Lactobacillales > Lactobacillaceae > Lactobacillus > Lactobacillus sp. WILCCON 0059. The sequence continues at coordinate 1,099,475 of NZ_JBUBHN010000001.1, read as the reverse complement.
ATTCGTCTGTCTTGCCCTTGGCCAGCTCAGACAGTGGCATCAAACCGGCACAGTTGATCCAGACGTCGATTCTGCCATAAGTCGCGACCGTCTTGCTGCCCAAGGCAAGAACTTCGTCCATCTTTGCAACGTCAGTCAGCACGTAAATGGCTTCTCCGCCAGCTGCCTTGATCTCGTCTGCCAGCTTTTGCAGCCGGTCCTCCCGGCGGGCAGCAAGCACGACCTTGTTGCCTTGCTCGGCCAGTACCTTCGCGCTGGCTTCACCAATCCCGCTGGACGCGCCCGTAATTACGATAACTTTGCTCATCTGATTTGCCTCCTGAAAAAATTGATTATATCTCTTGCATTTCATCTAAATAGAATATAACATTGAAGTTAACTCTAAAGTCAAACTTTTTTAGGAGATTTTTTCTTATGGGATACACAATCAAAGAAGTTTCCAAAATGACCGGGATCCCGTCAACGACCCTGCGTTATTATGACAAAGAGGGCCTGCTCCCCAACCTGGAGAGACGCGAATCCGGTTACCGGGTCTTCAACGAATCCGACCTGACCATGCTGCAGATCGTCGACTGCCTGAAAAGCACCGGCATGCCAATCAAGGACATCAAGCAGTTCTCTAAGTGGGCTCAAGAGGGCGACTCATCCCTGCAAGAGCGCTACGATCTCTTCCTCAAGCGCAAGGAGGTCGTTGAAGAGCAGATTGCCGACCTGCAGAAAACCCTGGACGTGATCAACCACAAGTGCGCCTACTACAAGAGCGCGGTGGAGGCCGGCACGGAAAAAGAGCTGATGAAGCACGACAAATTGCCGCATGCCGACGAGTTCCTGTGCCAAAACTATGAATCTGGCCAAGAGTAATTTTTTCAATCAAAAAGAGCCTGACTTCCATTAACGGAAATCAAGCTCTTTTTAATACCATAAAGTCTGGTAGACTTTGGTTATCTACGTTGATAAATACGATCAAGTTCAACGATCTGTTATGTCAATTACCGGCATCCCACCTTCATAACCAGGTGCCTGGTGCCTAACGTCTGATGTATTACACCTTGACCGTCAAAAACAGCACTGAAAAAAGGTCATGGCCAAGTATCATCCGAAATATTAGCCTAAAAGTCGGTGCTTTCAGCCAAGTCCCGCCAATTGGCAATTTCTTCCGCCCGGTCGGCCAGCTTCCTCTGGGCAAGCTCAATCATGCCTTTGCCTAAGATCAAGACCTTCGGCTTTTCTGTCAATTGACTGGCTTGGTATATTGCTTTACCCGCCTTAGCCGGATCACCCGGCTGATCGTGCGGGTGCTCGCGCAAGAATTCCCGACTGGCCTCGGCGGTTTTGGTATAAGCTGGATTTTCTTCATCTGGGTCGCCGCTGGCGGCTACTCTGAACTCCGTTCTGAAGGCTCCCGGCTCGACGATCATCGCGTCAATGCCCAAAGGCTTAACTTGTTCTCTTGCTCACTGCTTCTTTCAACTGAGCCGAAATGACCTCTCCCAGCGTTATTGACTAAAACGTCAATTTTGTCAAAGCGCCGCAAAGCTGCTTCTATTGCAGCATCTCACTGGCTTTTGTCAGTTAATTCCAAACTGCAGGCCAAAACCTGACTTGGATAGCGGTCCGCAAAATCTGCCAGCCTTCTTCGCTTCTAGAGGTAAGAACCGCATTATTTCCTGCCTCTAGAACAGCCTCTGCGATTCCCCGGCCCAAGCCAGTTGAAGCACCGGTAATCAGCCATGTTTTCATGTAATCACGCCTTTCTTTTTCTATTAGATTAATAGATTTGCCTCTGTAAGTACATTGCAATAACCGTATTGAACCATACGTCTGAAACATCCCAAAGCTATGTTCCACTCGCATACCATCTTGCACATTGAGCATTTTTCAAAAAGCTTGCGCCCCGCTATCATAAAAGCATCAAGAGAATCCGACAAGCAGAAAGGAAAAAATAAACATGAAGTTACTGATTTTGGCTGCTAACGGCCAAATTGCCCGCATCGTTGAAGAAAGAATTTTGACTGAAGACAAGTTCAAAGATGTCGACCTGGTCTTATTCCTGCGCCGGGCCAGCCGCCTGCAAAGCTTGAAGGACCGCTACCCAGACCGGGTAACTCTGATTGATGGTGACTTGAACAACAAGCAGGACGTAGTTGACGCTGCTAAGGGCTGTGATATGATCTTCTCAGCTGTCGTTGACCATGACGATGCCGGTAACAATCGCCCAACCAAAAACATCATTGCTGCCGCCAAGCAAAACGGCATCAGCCGGGTAATTGAAACCAGCCTGCTCGGCCTGTACGATGAAGTTCCTGGTGAATTCGGCAAGTGGAACCGGGACTTCTGCTTTGGCGGCAACCCAGAAGGCAGTTCTCCAGTAAATGCTGACCAGCTTTTAGAAGAATCTGGCCTTGACTACACCACTCTACGCCTGCCATGGCTGAACGACCGGCCAGAAGTTAAGTACTCCATCACCCACCGGCACGACAAGTTCGTCGGCGTTTCCGGCTCAAGACGAAGCATCGCTGACGTAGTCTTGAAGATCGTGGCTGATCCGACTTTCGGCAGCCGGGACAGCCTGGGGATCGCTGACCCAGATACTGACGGTTTAACCCGCCCTGTATATTAAGAAGAATAGGCCTGCTTAACCAGCAGACCTATTTTTTCGTCTTTCCTTTTGCTAAAATCTAAAAAAGGAGGCAGACAAGATGGAAATCAAGAAAAGCAGCAGGCAAGTCAACGAGAAAGTGCACCAGATGCTGCAAGAATACAATGCTCAGTTCATGGAGGATTCGGGTGACTACAGCTTTTACATCGAAGAGGATGGAAAAATTGCTGCGGGCATTGTTGCCAGTGCTGTTTTTGATACGGTTGAAATCGACTATCTTTGTGTGGCAGAGGCATACCGAGGCCATGGCTACGGCGAGCAGATGCTCAATAAGGTAGAAAAAGTGGCCGCGGCAAAGCAAATCAAACGCATCATCCTTAACACCTACAGCTTTCAAGCACCAAATTTTTACAAGAAGATGGGCTACAAAGAGCTGTTCAAAATCGCCCCAGCCTTCAACGAGTATGACCAATACTTCTTTATCAAGGAGCTTTAAGCAGAAAAATGGTGATCCATTCTGGACCACCATTTTCTTTTTGCATTGCTACATCCCATACCCAATCACTTTTTCTTCAACTTCCCTAATGACATCTTCCGGAATGTCAGCAACGGCAATACGGTAGACTTGATTTAGGCGGGGATTGTAAATGCCAAGATACTTGATGCTTTGAAATTCCGGATGAACCGAATGCAGACCCATCCGCCAGTACATGAGCAATTGCAGAGTGTGCTCTTTTTGCACTTTCCTCTTCGATACCTTAAAGTCCCAAAGGGTGTCAGCCGTAGTAAAGTCGCCATCACCCGTTCTTACCGTATTTGTATAGCCACCTTCAAAAGTAAATCCATCCAGAACTTTTGGGCCATAGAGCTCAAGAAAATGCAGTGAGCGTTCAACCATCGTCCTCACGTTCTGAATCGTTGCTTGATCCGGCTTGAACTCGCTAACCGGCTTATAACCAAAGCCAGCCCGGTAACCAACATCAAATCCGGTGAGCGTAATAGCATTCGCAATCGAGATATCATCCAGTCCTTTCACTTCTGCCAGCAATTTTGTGGCTAAAGCATCTTCTCCAAGATTATGTGCTCCTAGCAGCGAAATTTCGAAAGCTTCTGGCCCACTTGCTCCCGACATAAAGCGGGTCAGATAATCGACAGCTAAACCAACCAGGTTTGGACTGATGTTTTCGACCGGATTCAGCGCCTCAATACCTGGGCCCAAAGACTCTGCCTTAAGCTCTTTCGGGTTGATATACCCTCCCCTTGGCTGCTTCACATTTTTTGTTCGCTGAGTTACGGAATATCCCCCGTTCATGGTCCCTCCCCCTTTTCTAATATCTTATCATTATCAAAAAATGGTGGAGTCCGAATCAGATCGAACTTCACCATTTTCGTTCAGAGCCTGTCTGTCAGGCTCTTTCTTTTTGCCTAAAAATTAATCTTTCTTGCGCTTCTTGCCAGTGACAAAGCTGGTTGCGGCGGACAGAGCCAGCAGGATTGCACCCATCAGGGTCATTTCGCTGCTTTGCTTGTTATCGCTGCCAGTTTGTGGCAATTCAGCGGCAGTCATCTTCTTGCTTGGACTGGTCTTTTGGCTAGTCTGAGAAGCAGTTGCGACTGGAGAAGCCGGAGTATTCGTCTTCTCGGTAGTCTTAGGTTCTGCCGGGGTGGCTGGCTTAGAAGGAACGATAGGCTGCTCAGGTTGAGCTGGTTCTGCCGGAGTTGCCGGCTTAGAAGGTACACTTGGCTGATCCGGAGTTGCCGGTTCAACTGGAGTCTCTGGAGTAGTCGGTTCTACTGGAGTCACCGGTTTAGACGGTACAGTCGGCTGATCCGGTGTAGTCGGTTCAACCGGAGTTTCCGGCTTAGTCGGTTCAGTCGGCTGATCCGGTGTAGTCGGTTCAACCGGAGTCACCGGCTTAGTCGGCTCAGTTGGCTGATCTGGAGTAGTTGGTTCTACTGGAGTTTCCGGCTTAGTCGGTTCAGTTGGCTGATCCGGTGTAGTCGGTTCTACTGGAGTTTCCGGCTTAGTCGGTTCAGTTGGAGTCGTTGGCTTAGATGGCTCGACTGGCTGAGTAGGAACATCGTAGACAATGTAAGTGTCGCCAGATGGGTCACTTGGAGTCAGCTTCTGCCCTACTTGAACAGTTTGCGGCTGGTAGCCCTTCACTTCCGGAACAACAACGTCAAGAACCTTTGTTGGGTCTTCTGGATCAGTCGTGTACTGGTCTGAGCTAGTTCCAGGCAGTTGCTGCCCATTTTTATCAACCAAGATGACGTGACCATTTGGAACGTAAGTGACAGTTTCTTCAACTTCTGGCTGGTCTGGGGTCGCGGTCAAACCACCGGCGATCTTCTTATTGGAGTGATAGCCGGTGATTACCGATACAGTTTCCGTGCCAAAAGTCTTCTGGCCAGTCCATGGACCTTCTTCTACCACCTTGCCAGTTACCAGGTCAACTACAACAACTTGCTTAAAGGCATCCTTTTCAGTCTGAACCTTGTCAGGCAGCTGCTGGTCAGTGCCAACGTAGTGGATCGTCTGCTTGGCGTCCTTAGTGTTCACTCTTTCTTGAGTCTGGTGCTTAAGAACAACCGTGTAGACTTGGTCAGTGTTGTCATCAGTGTCGTAAGCGGCGTCTGATGGGTAATCGCTTGAAACGAATACGTAGCCTGCTGCTTCCAACTTCTTGATGGTATCTTCAGTGCTGTAAGCAATCAAGTCCTTAGATGAACCGGTCAAGTCACCGGAGGTCCCGATCACTGCATTGTTACTATCTTGGTCAACGTAGTTTACCAAGGCCTTCTGCTTGTTGGCAGTGTAGACTACCTTCACAGTAGTTTCCTTGTCGCCGTCGAAAGTTGGTACGACTTCTTGTGAAGCTACTTCGTCCTTGTCTGGTGTCAGGCCCGAGATGGTTGGAGTAGTCACACTCTTCAGACTTTGTGAGTCAACCGGAGTCCAAGTGATTTCCTTAGTAACCAAGTCTTGAACACCAGTCTGAGTGAAGCTTACAGTTTCAGTTACTGAGCTTGGTGTTTCAAAACCAGCCGGTACTTCATAGACAACGTTTTGAGTAACCTTTTGGTCACGGTTGACAGTTGCCTGACCATGCTTCAATACTACAGTGTAGATTTGGTCAGTTGAATCGTCAGTGTCGTAAATGGCGTCAGTTGGGTAATCGCTTGATACGAATACATAACCTGCTGCTTCCAACTTCTTGATCGTATCTTCAGTGCTGTAGCCAATCAAGTCCTTTGACAGACCGGTAAGGTCACCGGAGTCTTCGATCAATTCTTTGTTCTTGTCTGCATCAACGTAGTTTACCAGAGCCTTCTGCTTATTAGCAGTGTAGACAACCTTGACAGTGGTTTCCTTGTCACCGTCGAACGTCGGAACTACGACTTCAGAAGCAACTTCATCCTTGTCAGCGGTCAAACCAGCAATCTTTGGACTAGTTACAGTCTTCAAACTTTGCGAATCAACCGGGTTCCAAGTAATTTCCTTGGTTACCAGATCTTGATCACCAGTCTGAGTGAAGGAAAGAGTTACTTCAACTGATTCTGGAGTATCAAAGCCTGCTGGAACTTCGTAAACCACAGTCCGCTTTACATTCTGGTCACGGTCAACTGTCTTGTGGCCGTGCTTCAGAACTACAGTGTAGGTTTGGTCAGTTGAATCATCAGTGTCGTAAGCTGCGTCGTCTGGGTAGTCGCTTGATACAAATACGTAACCAGCATCAACGAGTTTTTTGATCGTATCAGCAGTGCTGTAGCCAATCAAATCCTTTGAAAGGCCAATAAGATCACCAGAGTTTTTGATCAATTCGTCGTTCTTGTCTGCATCAACGTAGTTTACCAGGGCCTTCTGCTTATTGGCAGTGTAGACTACCTTCACAGTAGTTTCCTTGTCACCATCGAAGGTTGGAACGACTTCCTGTGAAGCTACTTCGTCCTTGTCTGGAGTCAAACCGGAGATGGTTGGAGTAGTTACAGTCTTCAAGCTCTTAGGATCAACCGGGTTCCAAGTAATTTCCTTGGTTACCAAGTCTTGAACACCAGTCTGAGTGAAGCTTACAGTTTCAGTTACTGAACTTGGTGCTTCGAAACCGGCCGGCACTTCGTAAACAACGTTTTGAGTAACCTTTTGGTCACGGCTAACAGTTGCTTGCCCGTGCTTTAGAACTACAGTGTAGACTTGGTCAGTGTTGTCATCAGTGTCGTAAGCAGCATCATCTGGGTAGTCGCTTGATACGAATACGTAGCCTGCTGATTCCAACTTCTTGATCGTATCAGCAGTGCTGTAGCCAATCAAGTCCTTTGACAAACCGGTAAGGTCACCGGAGTCTTCGATCAATTCTTTGTTCTTGTCTGCATCAACGTAGTTTACCAAAGCCTTCTGCTTGTTGGCAGTGTAGACAACCTTGACAGTGGTTTCCTTGTCACCATCGAAGGTTGGAACTATTTCTTGTGAAGCTACTTCGTCCTTATCTGGAGTCAAACCAGAGATAGTTGGACTAGTGACCGTCTTCAAGCTCTTAGAATCAACTGGGTTCCAAGCAATTTCCTTGGTTACCAAGTCTTGAGTACCAGTCTGAGTGAAGCTTACAGTTTCAGTTAGCGAGCTTGGTGCATCGAAACCTGCTGGCACTTCGTAAACAACGTTTTGGGTAACCTTTTGGTCACGGCTGACAGTTGCTTGTCCGTGCTTCAGAACAACAGTGTAAATCTGGTCAGTGTTGTCGTCAGTGTCGTAGGTCGCATCATCTGGGTAGTCACTTGATACGAATACGTAGCCTGCGTCAACGAGCTTCTTGATGGTGTCCTCAGTGCTGTAGCCAATCAAGTCCTTTGACAGACCGGTAAGTTCACCAGAGTCTTTGATCAATTCGTTGTTCTTGTCTTGGTCAACGTAGTTTACCAAAGCCTTCTGCTTGTTGGCAGTGTAGACAACCTTGACAGTGGTTTCCTTGTCACCATCGAAGGTTGGAACTACTTCTTGTGAAGCTACTTCGTCCTTATCTGGAGTCAAACCAGAGATAGTTGGACTAGTGACCGTTTTCAAGCTCTTAGAATCAACTGGGTTCCAAGTAATTTCCTTCGTTACCAAGTCTTGGTCACCAGTCTGATTGAAGGACAAAGTCTCTTCTACGGATTCTGGAGCGTCAAAGCCTGCTGGCACTTCGTAGACAACAGTCCGGGTCACATTCTGGTCGCGGTCAACGCTCTGGTGGCCGTGCTTCAATACAACGGTGAAGATTTGGTCAGTATTGTCATCAGTGTCGTAAGCGGCGTCTGATGGATAGTCGCTTGAGACGAATACGTAACCTGCTGATTCCAACTTCTTGATCGTGTCTTCAGTGCTGTAACCAATCAAGTCCTTTGACAAACCAGTAAGATCACCAGAGTCTTCGATCAATTCGTTGTTCTTGTCCTGGTCAACGTAGTTTACCAAGGCCTTCTGTTTATTAGCAGTGTAGACAACCTTCACAGTGGTTTCCTTGTCACCGTCGAAAGTTGGTACAACCTCTTGTGAAGCTACTTCGTCCTTGTCTGGAGTCAAACCAGAAATAGTTGGAGTAGTTACACTCTTCAGACTTTGTGAGTCAACCGGAGTCCAAGTGATTTCCTTGGTTACTAGGTCCTGGTCACCAGTTTGAATGAAGGACAAAGTCTCTTCAACTGATTCTGGAGTGTCAAAGCCTGCTGGTACTTCGTAAACTACGGTCCGCTTTACATTCTGGTCGCGGTCAACAGTCTTATGACCATGCTTCAAAACTACAGTGTAGACTTGATCAGTGTTGTCGTCCGTGTCATAAGCTGCATCATCTGGGTAGTCGCTTGAGACGAATACATAGCCCGCTGCTTCCAACTTCTTGATGGTATCTTCAGTGCTGTAGCTAATCAAGTCCTTTGAAAGGCCAGTAAGATCACCAGAGTTTTCGATCAATTCGTTATTCTTGTCTGCATCAACGTAGTTCACCAAGGCCTTCTGCTTGTTAGCAGTGTAGACAACTTTCACAGTGGTTTCCTTGTCACCATCGAAGGTTGGAACTACTTCTTGTGAAGCTACTTCGTCCTTATCTGGAGTCAAACCAGAGATAGTTGGAGTAGTTACAGTCTTCAAGCTTTGCGAATCAACTGGAGTCCAAGTGATTTCCTTGGTTACCAAGTCTTGAACACCGCTTTGAGTGAAGGATACAGTTTCAGTTACTGATTCTGGTGCTTCAAAACCGGCTGGCACTTCGTAGACAACGTTTTGAGTAACCTTTTGGTCACGGCTAACAGTTGCTTGCCCGTGCTTCAGAACAACAGTGTAGATTTGGTCAGTATTGTCATCAGTGTCGTAAGCGGCGTCAGTTGGGTAATCGCTTGAGACGAATACGTAACCTGCGTCAACGAGTTTCTGGATCGTTTCGGCAGTGCTGTAGCCAATCAAGTCCTTTGACAAACCACTCAAGTCGCCAGAAGTTTCGATTACTTCGTTGTTCTTGTCATGGTCAACGTAGTTTACCAAGGCCTTCTGCTTGTTGGCAGTGTAGACAACCTTGACAGTGGTTTCCTTGTCACCATCGAAGGTTGGAACTACTTCTTGTGAAGCTACTTCGTCCTTGTCTGGAGTCAAACCAGAGATAGTTGGAGTAGTCACAGTCTTCAAGCTCTTAGGATCAACTGGGTTCCAAGTGATTTCCTTGGTTACTAGGTCCTGGTCACCAGTTTGAGTGAAGGACAAAGTCTCTTCTACTGATGCCGGAGTATCAAAGCCTGTTGGAACTTCGTAAACTACAGTCCGCTTAACATTTTGGTCACGGTCAACAGTCGTATGACCGTGCTTCAGAACTACAGTGTAAACTTGGTCAGTGTTGTCGTCAGTATCGTAAACTGCGTCATCTGGGTAGTCGCTTGATACAAATACGTAGCCAGCGTCCACCAACTTCTTGATCGTGTCGGCAGTACTGTAAGCAATCACGTCCTTGGACAAGCCGCTTAAAGTACCGGAATCTTCGATCAGCTCGTAGTTCTTGTCTTCGTCCACGTAGTTGATCAAAGCATTTTGAACGTTTGGCGTGTAGACAACTACGACCGTTGATGACTTATCTCCATCGAAAGTTGGCGTTACTTCCTCAGAAGCAACTTCATCCTTATCAGCCGTCAAACCCGCAATTTTTGGACTAATTACAGTCTTCAAAGATTGTGAGTCAACTGGGTTCCAAGTAATTTCCTTGGTTACCAGGTCTTGCGTGCCAGTTTGAGTGAAGGACAGGGTTTCTTCTACTGATGCCGGAGTATCAAAGCCTGCTGGCACTTCGTAAACAACCGTCCGGGTTACCTTTTGGTCACGGTCAACAGACTTGTGGCCGTGCTTCAGAACTACAGTGTAAACTTGGTCAGTGTTGTCGTCAGTATCGTAAGCTGCGTCAGTTGGGTAGTCACTTGAGACGAATACGTAGCCAGCATCAACGAGTTTTTTGATCGTGCCAGCAGTGCTGTAGCCGATCATATCTTTTGAAAAGCCACTCAAGTTGCCTGAATCTTCGATAAGCTCGTTATTCTTATCTTCATCTACGTAGTTGACCAAAGCATTTTGCAGGTTTGGCGTGTAGACAACTTTCACAGTAGTTGACTTGTCACCATCAAAAGTTGGAGTTACTTCCTCAGAAGCAACTTCCTTCTTGTCAGCAGTCAAGCCAGCAATCTTCGGACTGGTTACAGTTTGCAAACTCTGTGAGTCAACTGGGTTCCAAGTGATTTCCTTGGTTACCAAGTCTTGAGTACCAGTTTGAGTGAAGGATAAAGTTTCTTCTACTGATTCCGGAGTATCAAAGCCAGCAGGCACTTCGTAAACAATCGTCCGGGTTACCTTTTGGTCACGGCTAGTAGCTGCTTGGCCGTGCTTAAGTACAACCGTATAGACTTGATCAACATTGTCGTCAGTGTCGTACGTTGCATCTGACGGGTAGTCGCTTGATACAAAGACATAGCCAGCTTCTTCCAATTTTTTGATCGTATCAGCAGTGCTGTAGCCAATTGCAGTCGTTGAAGCGCCAGTTAAGTCACCAGAGTTTTCAATCACCGTATTGTTCTTGTCTTGATCGACATAGTTAACCAGGGCTTTTTGGGTATTGCCAGTGTAGGTAATATCGATCGTGACATCGCTAGTAGTTGAATCAACCCTTGCTTCCTCAACCACTTTTTGACTTGGGGTAAAACCGGCAACTTCTGGGACATTGCTAAATTCATCCCATGAAGACGTGGTCCAGTCTGAGTAAGTCGTGTTGCCAGTCTTATCAACAACCCCTGTTCTGGTAATTGTTGCTTCCTGTTTAGTGGTCTGCACTTCACCAGATGGCAGATGGACATTGATGGTTCTAGTAACCGTTCTGCTTTCTACCGTCGGTCCTAAAACCAGAATGCTGGTCGCAATGGACTTTTTAATTGGGGTAACAAACTGGTCAGCATATGCCTTGTAGCCTAAATTCAAGTACTTGCCCACATCGCCTGTTAAGCTGGTATCTTTGGCTGGAATAACGATTGAAAACAGGTTGGACGGCGTTGACTGAGCCAGCGTATCTTCTTGGACCTTGATACTCTTGATTGTTGACCAATCAGTCACTTCATCCTCGCTCAGCCAAGTAACATTGTCTTCTTCATTGCTGCTGAGGTCGACTAGACTGGTTGAATAGTAAGTTTTAGCATTAGTATCGGTGGTCGTTACCGGTCCAGTCAGCTGTACATCCCCTTCAGTCGGCAAGTTGGAGTAGATGCGGACATTGGTCAAATCACCCTTGGTCAAATTCTTCGGCGTGATCTTGAACTGCATGTCCTCAAAATCAGTCGAGAAGGATTTGCCAGTATTCTGGAAAGTTGTATCCAGGTTACCTTGACTCATGGCACCCATGGTGAATTCTTCAGTTGGAGTGAGGACGGTCAAGCTAAACTTGTTGGTTGAAATCCCGTTTGTCCAGACATTCGTTGAATCGCCTTCAGTGTATTCTGGCTTGTAGAGCTGATTGTAGTTGACGGACGTCATATACATCATCTTTGTCGTAGTTCTGACAAAGAAGTGACTGGTATATGTTCCTGGCAAAGCATCGTCACTGATGTCCGCGACAATCTTGTAATTATTGTTACGGATATTGTATTGATACTCTGATTGGCTGTAGTCCAGTTTAACTACTTGATTTGCCCCATCATTGACGTAGAAAGTTGAGACAGTCGGATCACCATAGAAGGTAGATGCGTTTTCATTGTAGACTGCGTATTGCGGCAAAACCACATAAATGACTGGCTTGTCCAGATTGACATTTTTAACAAAGCTCAAGTCCGTGTTGCTGAGAATAGTCAGCTTCTGGCTTTCGCCTGCCAAGCCGATCCCCCCATCTTCATAGATGCGGAAGCTGCTCATGTACTCTGGGACAATATTCTGCGTTACTTTCTGCGTCGCCCCCTTCAAGTAGTCAGAAGAAACCGTCATGGAGTTGGTCAGACTGTCGCCAGTCTTCACCGCGCTGCCATCGTCATAAGTATCAGACAAGTTCCCAGTAATCGTAAAGCGCTGCAGCTGGGTATTCGGATCCATTGCCACGCCGGCACCATCGGTTTTGGCTCCTGCCTTCCAATAGTCTGCCGTCAAAACGGCTTCCCGGATCGGGCTGTTGCCCGTAGCCTTGATCGCTTCACCCGCGGTCACTGTACCAGTGCTGGTAGTGCCATCGGCGTAGGTCAAAACATAGCTGTAACTGTTAGTGCCATCTACTTTAGGCGTAGTAATACCAGTTGCGTTAAAACCATCGGCTACCTTGATATCAAATGATACGTCGGTCAAGTCATAACTGGACAGGTTGCCAAATGCAAAAGTAGTCAGTCTGTCAGCCGTATCCTTTAAGACCAGTTCGTTGCCAGTCCAGGCACCGTAGCCCCCAAGGCTGGCGTTCCCTTTTGTGATTTCTGAATTGACGTTTTCGCTCCAGGTAATGTCAAGGTTCCCGGTCAAGGTCTTGGTTTGTGCATCATCAAGATACTGAGTGATTGTAATAGGTTTGTCTGCAGTAACTGTTTGATTGACGCTGCCGTCAAAAACATACTTGCCGACAATGTAGTATGGCGTCTGCCGAGCATCGTATGTATCAACATTGTTACCCGAACCCTTAGGCACAGTGATTACAACATCTGCCCCAATCCCATCTTGAGTAATCGTGGTTTGATCGCTAAAAGCATTTTTGGTTGCAGTATCTGAAGCGTTCAACTCAAACTGGGCCGGTACAGGGATTCGGATTTCAGTGCCATAGTTAATGCTTCTGATTACCCGGTTGCTGGAGAATGATCCGACGTCACTGGCATTATTGATACCAAGCAGCTCATTCAGACTCAAGGAGTAAGTGTAGTCCTTGTTTGGCTGGATAGTTGCCTGATATTTCTTGTCTGGGGTACGGGTCAGCTGCGGATCAACCGTTGGCTTCATGATTTGGGTAAAAGTCTCACTGACTGAGCCCAAACTATTGCCATCGGCATCTTCAGCCGACAGAACCATCTGCATCTCCCGGCTGCCAATTGAATCAGAGTCCACCATCTTATCGCCGATAGTGGTCATTTGGCTTTTTACCGATGTAAAGACAACGTTCTGAGTCAGACTGCCGGCTTCCTTTAAGACACTGGTAATGTAGAAGTAACCTGCTGCGTTGTCTTGCGTTACAGTGGTATCCGCGATACTGGACTTGGTGTAAGAATTGATGCCATACAAAATTGACATATCCTCACCAGTAACGTTTGCTGGGACCGTTAACGTGAACTTGTCTCCTACTTCCCCAGTGAAGGAAATAGTAGCTGTAATCGAACTTCTAGTACCAGTAGTTTCTCCATTTTCAGAAGTATAGCCGATTTTGTCGCTGGACAAGGTCAAAGACTTGCCTTGTACCAGGCGGTCTTCTGAATTATTGCTTACAGTAGCCGCTTGCTTGGCTTGTACCGCAGCTTCGTCTTCAGTCTTTTCTGCAGTAGTAGATGCGGTGTCAGTGGTAGATGCTGCCTTTTCTTCTTCAGTACTTTGGCTGGCAGTAGTTGCCGCTGCCTGGTCAGTGCTTTCCGTACTTGCTGAAGTTGCACTTGAATCAGTGCTTTCCTTTGCCTCAGTTGCGCTGCTGTCAGAACTGGTGCTGTCTGTGCTGCTCTTTTCTGCGGTCTGAGTAGATGCCGCATCATTTGTGCTTTCAGTAGCAGAAGCAGTTTGTGTAGTCGCTGCAGAGTTTTCCGTACTGGTAATTGCAGCAGTCGTGCTTGCCGCGTCAGTCTTCGTGCTGTCTTCAGTTGATTCACTCGTTGTCTGCTGGGATCCGCTGTTTGCCGCTGCGTCAGCAACCAGTTCTGTACTGGTTTCTGCTGGAGTGGTCGTGTCGGCGGAAACGCTGCCCGCCCCCATCAGCATGAAGGAGAAGCCCAGCAATACTGAGGTAGCACCAAAACTATACTTTCTGATACTAAACCGTTGCTTGGCATCTTCTGTTTGCCGAGCATTGAATTTTTTTGCCTTAGGCACCAACATATTCATTCCCTCTTTTATTGCTAATTTATAATATTTATTTATTCGTATGTCTATCTTTAGCATAAAGCAAGAATGTTTGGATTGTCAATAATATTATTATTAGATTGTAGTTATTCTACTAACGGAAAATAAGCACTTTTAGGGAACTAGAATAGATTATAAATTATCAAATTGTTAGCCAAAGTCGATATAACGCGAAAATACACCTTTCACCAGTTTTTACCTATAGAAAAATTGCTCTAATCTTTAGGAGAAAAAAGTGATAACAATATAATTCCTTGCGTATCTTCAGGCAAAAAGAAGACCGGAAAGAGAATGCTGACTCTTTCCGGTCTTATATATTATTTCACTTAAATTTCTTCGCCCAGGTAGGCAGCAACTTGGTTAACGTCCTTGTCCCCTCTACCTGACAGGTTAACCATGACAACCTGGTCGGGATCCATTTTCGGCACCATCTTGATGGCTTGAGCCAGGGCGTGGGAACTTTCCAAGGCGGGGATGATCCCTTCCGTTTCAGAAAGGAGCTTGAAGGCAGCGACTGCTTCGTCATCAGTTATTGGGTAGTACTCTGCCCGGCCGCTGTCCTTAAGGAAGGAGTGAACTGGCCCGATGCCCGGGTAGTCCAGGCCGGCTGAGATTGAGTAAGCCGGCAAGATTTTTCCCTCATCATCTTGCAAAACGTAGCTCTTCATCCCGTCGTTGATACCGACCTTGCCATTGGTCAAGGTTGCGGCGTTTTCCGGGGTGTCAGCCCCCTTGCCGGCCCCTTCTGCTCCGATCAAGCGGACTTCCTTGTCAGGGATGAATTCACCGAAGGCCCCAATAGCGTTGGAACCGCCGCCCACACAGGCAATGACGGCATCCGGCAGGCGGCCGACCTGGTCCAGAAATTGTTGTCTTGCTTCCTTGCTGATTACTCTTTGGAAACGTTCGACCATTTGCGGGTATGGGTATGGACCAACGGCTGAACCGACTAGATAGAAGGTGGTGTCCAGGTTTTGGGCCAAGTCTTGGAAGGCTGCGGCAACTGCATCTTCCAGGACTTGGGTCCCGGCGGTGACTGGAGTTACTTCAGCCCCCATAAGGCGCATCCGGAAGACGTTTAATCTTTGCCTTTCACAGTCTTTTGCCCCCATGTAGATGGTGCATTTCATTCCGAAGCGGGCAGCGACAGCGGCAGTAGCGACACCGTGCTGGCCAGCCCCAGTTTCAGCGATGATCCGCTTTTTGCCAAGACGCTTGGCGATCAGGACTTGGCCTAAGGCATTGTTGATCTTGTGGGCACCCAGGTGGTTAAGGTCTTCGCGCTTAAGGTAAACTTTTGCCCCGCCCAGGCGCTTGGTCAATGATTCAGCGAAGTAAAGCGGAGTTGACCGGCCTGAGTAATCGCGAAGCAGCTGGTTCAATTCGGCGTTAAAGTCCGGGTCATCCTTCACCTTTTCAAATTCATCCGCGATTTCATCAAGTGCTGTCTGGATTTCAGCTGGCACGTACTGGCCGCCAAATTCGCCGTAAAACATTTCCTTCTTTTCTGCAGTTGCTTCAGTCATGATAGTTCTCCTTGTTTGATAAATTTTAATTTATTTCTAATTATGTTTCGCTGGAGCCTATACATGTATATCTAATTTTGAGTACAAAAAAAGACTGTCTGACCAACTATGCCAAACAGTCCTTTGATTTCTTCAGAAACGATTGTCCTGGCATAGACTCCCTAGATTATTGCAATCAGTGAGTCTACACCATATAACATGCAGCCTCACTTAGTCACGCCAGTCTTGCCAAAGTTTACGTACAGTCATTTTAATCGTTCCTTTCTAAATTTGTCTTTTCGTTTGAAGTTGATTATATTTTAAGATGATCTTCAGAAATACGCAAGTGCTTTTTGCAAAAAGTTTTTGTTTTCGGCAAAATTCTTGCCGAGGACTATAATTACGATTAGACTAAACACGATTATAATAATCATGATTAGAGGTAAACATAATGAGTCAAACTTTTATTGCCCGGGAAGCAGAGCTTGCGAGCCTGGCTGACATGTATCAGAGTCCTCGCTTTGAAATAGCAGTCATCTATGGCCGCCGCAGAGTTGGAAAGACGTCCTTGATCAAAGAGTTTATCAAAGATAAGCCGGCAATTTATGCAAAAGGTGTCCAGGCAACAAAAGAACTCAACTTAAACTACCTGACCAATGCGGTTCTGGACTTCGAAAATCCCGATCGTTTGGATCGCAGTTTTAGCTATAGCGATTTCCGGGACATTTTTAGCAAGGTACAGGATCTGGCGAACATGCAAGATCGCAAATTGATTTTTGTCCTGGATGAATTCCCCTACTTCGCCCAATCAGCATCAGAAATCAGCTCAGTTCTCCAGTTTGCCATTGACCACATTTTTAAAGAGTATGACAACATCATGCTGATTCTGTGCGGATCATCAATGTCCTTTATGCAGCACCAAGTATTAGGCCATCAAAGTCCACTTTACGGCAGAAAAACTGGCCAGTTTAAAATACGGCCGTTTGATATTTTTGACACTAAGAAAATGCTCCCCCTTGCCAAAAATGAGGACCTTCTAGCCTACTACGGCATCACCGGAGGGATTCCACAGTATCTCAGCTTTATCGATCAAGACAAAAGCATTGAAGAGAATATCAACCGGCTTTTTTTGCGGAATAATGCCATTTTACAAGACGAGCCGAATGTCCTGCTGCAAGAAGAACTCCGAAAGCCAGCAACTTACTATTCGATCCTGGTTGCTTTAGCACAAGGGAAAACAAAGCCAAATGAAATTTACCAAGCGATCGGTTTGAACAGTGCATCTAGCTTGAGCCCCTATCTCAGCCGCTTGCAAGAACTGGAAATGGTTGAAAGGAAGTTGCCCATCCTTGATAAAAATACCAAGAATGCCATCTACCACATCTCAGACACAATGTTTCAGTTCTGGTTCCAATATATTTCAGGCCAGCAGGATAAGATTTCACTTGGCCGGACAAATGATCTCTTAACAAGGATCATGGCGGATCTGCCAAACTTTTTAGGGCCAGTTTTTGAGAAAGCCTGCAGGGAATGGACCTGGAGACAAGACAACCTCCCCTTTGACCCGCGGGAAATTAGCAGCTGGTGGGGCTACAATCCTGCCCTTAAACGACAAGAAGAAGTCGATTTGGTTGCCGTGAGTTATGACAAAAAAGAAGCGATTATTGGTGAATGCAAGTGGCGCAAGGCAGAGAAGCTGAGCCCGCAAATGCTAGATACCTTGCGCAGCCGGGCGGCACTGCTTAGTTCGAAATTCGGCATCACGAAAATCCACCTCTATTTCTTTGCTAAAGAAAGCAGTCAGTCTTTTAAAGAGCTGGCTGAAAGGCAAAAAGTTAGACTAATTCTCTTTGATGATTTTTGGAAAAGTTGATAAAACAAGTTTCGTCAGACTTCCTATGTGAGGTCTGACGTTTTTTCGTAAGTTAGATTTTTTAAATCGGTTTCAGTAGTACAATATGGGAGAGTAATATTTGTTTCAAACATACGAGGAACGAGCTTATGAAGAAAAGTGTAATTACTGGCGCACTTGCCGCGGCTGTGACTGTTGGTCTGGTGGCTGCTCCTAAGGCAGAAGCCAACTCAGCTAAGTACACGATCAAGCAATACCGGTCGGTTAGGAAGTATAGGCATGGGATGAAGGCGACTTTTTCCTACCAACTGCCGCAACTGAAAGGCAACTCCGCCGCGGTAAAGAAGATCAACAAGGACATGAAGAAGAGCTATAGTACCGAGAAAAAAATTCGAAGACTGTCTTCCACTTTGCTAAACAAGACGCGGCTGAATTCTCTAACCAAAGCTATTTCGATACGACGACTACAAAGGCAATCTATAACAAGAGCAAAGTTATATCATTTCGGACTTATAAGAAATGGTGGGCTGGCGGTGTTCGACGGGACACCTTAGATAGCTTGACCTACTCACTTAAAACTGGCAAGAAGTTGAACGTTTATGATGTGGCTAAGGGCAGCCGTGCGAGTGTGAAGAAGAAGTTGGTTAAAGGCGCCAAAAAGTTTGGGGCTGAAAGCTACTATTTCAAGTCAATGGATTTGAAGGATTTAAGCTTTGTCTTGAAGAGCGGCAAAGTATATGTGTACCCGCAAGTTAATGGCCCAACCATGCTTAAGTCTTTCACCCTGCCTGCTCGGTACAAGTAATAGCTAATTGGAGAAATAACATGAAAAAGAAATATGTTGTCGCTAGTGCCCTTGCATTGGCTCTGTCTGTAGGATTAGTTACCAGTTCCAAAGCAGAAGCAAGTAGCTCTGCTAAGTATACGATCAAGCAATACCGAACGGTTAAAAAGTACAAGAGAGTTAAAGGGATTTTCAGCTACCAATTTCCACAGCTAAAAGGTAAATCTGCGGTTGTTAAGAAGATCAATAAGTCATTACGGAAAAACTACACTGCTGAACAAAACACTAAGAAGAAAGTTTTTAAATTTGCAAAGTGGGAATCTAAGCATTTTAGGTCTTCTCATGCAACGTTCGACGACATAGTTAAAACGCGAGTAACTTATAATAAAAATGGCGTTATCTCATTCAGATACGATCAAGCTTTAGATCCTGCTGGAAGCGGAACTTTTTTAATCGGCAGTTGGACTTACTCTCTAAAGACTGGAAAAAAGCTTACTGTTTTCGATGTTGCGGAAGGCGATAAAAGTAGTATAGGCACACAACTCTATTATGGCGCTGCAGACCTTGGGGCTGACGATGAGTACTTACGCACCACGCAGGCTTCTAAGATGAACTACACTCTTAAGGGCGGAAAAGTGTACGTATATCCACGGATTGCCTCGGCATACAATAGGAAGTACTTCGTCATCCCTTCCCGCTATAAGTAACCTGCAAAAACAAAGATCGTCATTCCACCCATGTGGTCTGACGATCTTTTTGCATATTCTGGTTTAGTCTCCGTAAACTTCTTCAATCAAAGGGAAAGTACTCCACGCCTTAGGCCAGCCGCAATAGAATGCCAGCTGAGTAACGATCTCCACAGCCTCTTCCTTGGTGATCCCATGCTTTTTGCCCAATTCCAAGTGGCTCTTCAGTTGCGGGTACAAGCCTGCGGAAAACAGTGCGGCAATGGTAATCATGCTCCGGTCTCTTGCCGACAATTTGTCCTCTCTTGACCAGACTTCCCCAAACAAAACGTCATCGTTCAGCTCCGCGAACTTTGGTGCTAACTCGCCCAAACGATCGCGGCCTGCAGTTTGTTTTTCTGCGATTTTTATCACCTAATGTCCTTTTTTAAAAAATTACTTGTCTGCCACAACCAGCAATGACTTAATTGCTTGCCGCTGGTCCATTGCATCGTATGCGTCTTGCACATGATCAAGGTCAAAACTCTTAGTGAAGACCTTGCCTGGGTGGATTTCACCCTTTAAAACAGCGTCCAGCAAGACTTCTTGGTCGTAAGTAGTGACGTTAGCGATCCCGCCACGCCAGCCGACATTCTTCCAGAAGAACTTGTTGGTTTCCGGTTCCTTTTGCGGAACCCCTACCCGGCCGACAACCGCACCAGCACGGGCAATCTGACCAGCCTGGTCAATAGAGCTGCTTGCCCCAACGCATTCCAAAACAGCGTCAGCGCCGTAGCCGCCAGTCAGTTCCAAAACCTTCTTGACCGCGTCTTCACCGCGTTCACTGACGATGTCAGTTGCGCCGAATTCCTTGCCCAAGGCTGCCCGGTCTTCGTGGTGACTGAGCAAAATGATCTTTTCAGCACCGCGCAGCTTAGCCGCGATAACCCCGCACAAACCAACGGCGCCGTCACCGATAACTGCTACCGCATCCCCCGGCTTAACTTCCGCGCTAGCCGCAGCATGGTAGCCAGTTGCCATAACGTCTGATAAAGTCAAAAGGTCTTTCAATTGTTCTTCAGTGTAGTCGCTTGGCTGGCCAGGGATTTTCACCAAGGCGCTGGCATTCTTAAAACGCAGCTTTTCTGCCTGGTAGCCCTTGTTGCCGCCGGCTTCTACGTTAGGACAGTTGCCATCAAAACCAGCCTTGCAGATCTTGCACTTCATGCAGCCGTGAGTAAAGGGAGCGATAACAAAGTCACTAACCTTGACATTGTCGACCTTGTCACCGACTGCTTCCACGATCCCGATGGCTTCGTGGCCAACCGTGCCTTCAGGCCGGTCAGAGATGCCTCTGAACCACCACAGGTCTGAACCGCAGACGCAGGCTCTAATTACGCGAACCACCGCGTCGGTGTCTTGTTCAAGTGTCGCGTCTTCAACTTCCCGGGCTTCAACCAGGCCCTTTTTAACGAAATATGCTGCTTTCATTTTTTCTCGCTTTCTCTTGTAAAAATCCGCTAATATTCTTTATGATGTAAGCACCCAATAGCAGAGTATATTAAAATCCCATCCTAGCAATGCTAAGATGGGATTAATCAGTTTATGGGACTTTACTTGCAGTGGAGCTGAACATTCTCAGCCCATGGTAAATAGGCTTCCAGACGTTGATTGTCTAATAACGACAGCTCATTGGGCAGCTTGTCTAGAAGATAGTTGATATATTTGAATTGATCCAAGCCATTTTGCTTGGCAGTTTCGAGTATGCTCATAATGATAGCCATGGACTTGGCGCCGGAACTGCTCTGTGAAAAGAGCCAGTTCTTGCGTCCCATGACGATCTCTTTGACTGCTCGTTCTGCTCTGTTGTTGGACAGTTCAAGGCGACCATCTTTTAGAACGTTCATGAACTTGTCCATGTGCTTTATGCAATACTGGAAGGCCGTCCCCAGCTTGCCGGAAGGCAACACGGAGATTGATTTCTTGGAGCACCAGTCGGAAAACTTCTCTAGCAGAGGCTTTAATTCAGACTGACGCTTCTCGTATCTCTCTTCAGCGGAAAGATCTTCCCAAGCGTGCTCCAGGCTAAACATTTGATTACAGTAGTGGATCCCTTGATTAGCCACTGAAGTTGCGTCTGATTCTCTAGCCTTGTCTTTAGGCAAGGAATCATGGAATTTGCGTCTTGCATGAGCCATACAGCCTACAAGAGTCACATCCTGTTGGCTTAATCGTAAATAGCCAGGATATTGATCACAATGAAGGTATCCGCTGAAGCCTGTGAGGAAATCCCACGCTTCGGCACCTTTTCGTGATCCATGGTGATACAGGACAATCGGCTTCTCGGCATGCTTGCCTGATAAGAAGGTCCAGACGTAGTCTTTAGCTCTTTCGCTGTCTAAGACTCGATATGGCGTCTCATCTGCGTGAATGACATCCAGCTTTAGCAGCTCTTTTCTCAAGAGCTCGTAAAGGCTGGAGAGGTAGTACTCGCAGACTTTGATATGCCAATTCGAAACCGTCTTGTGATCAAGCGGAAGGCCCATGCGCCGCAAGTCTTTCTCCTGTCGGTAGGCAGGAACCTTGAGAACATACTTCTGATAGATCGTATCAG
Organism: Lactobacillus sp. WILCCON 0059; assembly: GCF_057197985.1. Taxonomy (NCBI): domain Bacteria; kingdom Bacillati; phylum Bacillota; class Bacilli; order Lactobacillales; family Lactobacillaceae; genus Lactobacillus; species Lactobacillus sp. WILCCON 0059. The sequence continues at coordinate 1,077,896 of NZ_JBUBHN010000001.1, read as the reverse complement.
CGATCAAAGAAGCTGAGCCAAGACTGTTGGTTAACGGTGCCTTGGGTACAGGAGCTTTGATAATCTTGTCAGCCGGTGCCTCATCACTGCAGTGCTGGCACTTGTAAGAGTGTTGGATGTGATCGATTCTCTTAACTTGGGCTGGAATGTACAGCAGCTCTTGTCTAGCACAGAAGCTGCCGATCTCTTTCAGTTCGTGCTGGCAGTCTGGACAGGTAAGATCATCCAAACGATGATGAACTTCCTCGCCCGGCAGAGAATCTAAGATATCTTTCTTTCTGCCGACTTGCTTGCGTCTCTTATAGGTAATAGTTTCGGTAACGCGAGGGTAAGTCCTCGTCATCTTGAGAGGCGTTGTCTTCCTCAAAAAGGCTCAGCTGATCTGGGTTGACAGCTCTCTTCTCGGAGGACTTGCCATAAAGCTTATTAGTCAAATAAGCAACTTGTTCAGTAAGAAGGGCAACCTGCTTGAGCAATTCTTCGTTATTTGCTTTGAGCGCTTCGATATTAGCTTTAAGCGTTTCAATTAAAGCTAAAGTTTCTTTTTCGGTCATGATCGCTGTCCCTCCTTGATTCATAATCATAAGAATACCAGAAAAGCTCGTGAAATCAATAGAATTCACGAGCTCTTGCGGTATTAATTTTAGGATCAATGGTAAAGCCTTGCATCAAGCGCATGACTTGTTCATCAGACAACTCTCGAACTTCGTCTTCATTGTTTGGCCAGGCCAGCTTCCCGTTCTCAAAGCGTTTATAGAGCAGCCAGAATCCCTGGCCGTCCCAATAAAGTGCTTTGAAGCGATCTCTTCGGCTGCCGCAGAAGAGAAAGACACTTCCAGAGAAGGGATCGAGATGGAAGCTCTTCTTAACTATGTAAGCAAGCGAATCGATTCCCCGGCGCATGTCGGTCTTACCGCAAACAATGAACACTCGACCTAATTCAGCCAGATTAATCATGGCTCAAGAACCTGCCCACGACTTCGAGCATAAGCTCGTTAGTGGCATCACTGTAAAATGACAGCTCAACTCCATTGGACTTCAGATTGAGAACGAGCCTGTTCTTTGGAAGCTTATTCCTAGGTCTGGGTTTGCCCTTCGGCAGCTCGAGCGGTACGATTGGATGTTCAGTCATAATATCGTGTTCCTCCGTATTCAATTGTTAAGAACAGTATATGACTATTGCCCGGGGGTTGATAGATACCGCGCTATTGGGTGCTTACTTTATGATTATTGTAGCCTTTAGCTATAATTTTGGCGATTACTTAGCTTGCATATTGGTATTCATGAAAGGTATAGTCCCTTAGATCGCAAAACCGCACCCCATTAGCGGGATGCGGTTTGATTACATAGTTTGATTAGTTCTTGTTCTGAGACTAGTTGCTTTCCTTGGTTCCAATGACAACGACCTTATCAACCGGGTTTTTAACTTCGAGTTCAGCACCTGCTTGGACATATCCCGAATCATAAAACTTACTAAATCTTGATAATCACATCAGTATTGGTAAGTTTTTCTGATATTCCTTTCTAGTGAAATCTATGGGTAGATTCAACTTGGCAAAAGAAATCAGATTTTTAACCTTTTGAAGTTAAGGTCAGTGAGTACGGTTGGCTGTCAAACAACGCCAAATGGCGTCATCCAATAGCTTTTTATCTGCCCCACTGGAAACTTTTAGCATGGCAGTCTTGAAGGCATCTTGCCTGCTAAAAAGCAGGCAAGCATATCGTGATGCCTTCTCGAAGCAGTCAAGCCGCGATTTTAATACCCCGAACTGAGTTCGTTAAAGCTGACTGCCCTTACATGCTAGAGCCTTCAACTTTGTAGTATTACTTGGCTTATGCTTCTTTTATCCGACTGTCAAGAATTTCCTTAACTCGCTTGTAAGGCGTATAAAGCGTGATTTCTTCGTCAGTTAATCTACTCAATATATTTTTTGCAGCGGCGATATTCGCATTCATTTCGCCGCATTTCTTGCATCTAGTCAGTTCATGATGACTGCCGTATCTTTCCTCAAAATGCTGCCCGCAGATTGGACAGTACTGAGAAGTATATGCCGGATTGACATCATGAGTTTCAATCGAATTCTTGCTTGAAAGATATTCAATGCGTTCATCCAGTTGGCCCTTAGTCCATGAATTCAAGCGCTTGCGCATTTTTCTTGCGAATCTGCTGTTATCTGATTTGACGCCTTTTTCTTTTACGAACGTCAAGTCTTCCTTGGCAATGACAGCCGGATGCTCAGTCTCGATCATTCTGTTTATCGCACAGTTGATAAAGCTTCTGACGGTTTCTTGAGCTGAGCGATAGCTCTTGCCATACGACTTTCTACCGATATTGTTCTGCTCTAGATTCTTAAGCTTGCCAAGCAGTTTTCTTTTCTTCCTCAAAGCAGTCTTAGACAAAGGTTTGTTTGCCTTTTCCAGTTGCTCAAGCTGCTGATTGAGCAGCCAGCGCAAACTCATATATGGCTGCCGATTTGCGTTTCGCTTGCCGTACTTGTCAACGATGGCATTGGCAAGATTGCTGAAATTTTCACCATATTCATTGCCGCTGCTGCAGGAAAGCAAGGTGGCAAGCCCCTTGTCAATGCCGATCGCCTTCTTTGAATTGTTACTATAACGCTTGCTAATGATCAGCTTATGAACTTCGAGGCGCTGCTTGATGCGGTCAAGCACTACTGTGATATCGCCGGTGCGTGGATAACTCCACGGGCTGGTCATCTCCACAGAAAACTGCTTTCTAGGCACGTCTGAACTGAATGAAAAAATATTTCCTTCAAATGCCCAATTCAAGTCACAATTCATGCTAGAGCCAAGCTTGCCCGACTTGCGTGCCCGGTAGTGATAGCGATACGTAATCCGGCGTAAGTAGCTGTATGCTTGCTTGATTTGCTTATCCGTCAGCTTAGCTTCTATTTCAGTTAAAGCTTCAGTGTATTCTTCTGGCAGCTCAATTGGCTTGTGAAGAAGAACGGCTTGCCATGCACTTTTAAATTTCAAGATAAAGAACAAAAGGTGGCGCTGATCTGCAGAAAGATTTTCATTTCCTTGAATCAGCTTCTTCAAACGATTAGCCAGATTCGACCACATGCTCTTTATGTTGGCACATGCCTCGCGGAGAGCACCTACCCAGTGCTTGGTCTGAAAGTTGTAGACTGTTTCTAGCTTTCCTTTTGCGCCTTTAACCGGCTTGTCCCACTTGCGAACTTGGTTGCGCAGAGCCTGCCAGTTATTAACCGCAAGCATCGACTTGATACCGCAGTAGCGGTTCAAAAAGAAATGCCGGCATCTGCCGTATCTTTCAAAGAAGTCAGACATTCTGGCAAATTCTTCATCGCTTAACTTTTTGGAGTAGACTCTAATCGTCTTGGGCTGAGTCTTTGTCACTGTCTGCTTGATTGAAGAGCTTTTTGCTTTCTTGGATGACTCTTGCATTCTGATGCGACCTCTTTCCATACAGCTTAGCTGAGAAAACAGTGATTATAGATAAAACATCTTCTACAAGTTCTGAATTTGGATCAACGTTGTCTGTCTGATTGATGACAACCAGCTCTACATCGTTTGCCTGACAGATTGTCTCAATCATTTCAAAGCCAAAACGGACAAGCCTGTCTTGATAATTTACCACGACTCGTTCACACTGTTTCTTACAGATCATGTTGATCAGCTCGGTTAGGCCCTTTTTCTTATAGTTGAGACCTGATCCAACGTCTTGAATGATCTTAAACTGATAGCCATTGACTTCGCAATATCTGGACACTACGTCCTTCTGCCTTTGGAGGTCTTCTTTTTGATGACCAGAAGAAACCCGGCAATAGCCGATGGTCAGCAGCTTCTTAGGCTTAGATGCCTTCACATTTCCTTGCAGAACTTCATCTAACATTTCTTTAGTGTAGCGACGTTGATTGGAGGCAGTTCTAAGCGGCGTAATCAATCCCTCAGCTTCCCAATTGCGGAGAGTTGACTTGGCAACGTTAAGGTACTCAGCTGCTTTTGATATGGACATGTATTCGCTCATCGTTTCTTCCTTCCAATCTTTCGATATAGATATTATATCAAGAATTGGTAAGAAATGTTGCTTTTTAGCAGTGGATGAAATTAATACTTTTCAGCAGTCACACCCATTCTTCACTTGGATAGCGTCCAATTTTTGCCAAACTGGAAAACGAGATCAACGGAAGAACAAGGCAAGATCGTCCAAACTTTTCTTAACGATAATCCTAGCGGCTGGGTCATTGATGGAAACTACAACAAACTCAGCTATGAACGCAGAATCATTGAAGCGGACATCATTATCCAACTCTTATTCAGTAGAAAAGATTGCCTGCTTCGCTGCATCAACCGCTATCGTAACTACAAAGGAAAGACCCGTCCTGATATGACAGCAGGCTGCGATGAAAAATTGGATTTTGAGTTTATCAAGTGGATTCTTTGGGACGGCCGGTCAAAAAATATCCAAGACCGCTATGTCCGAGTCCAGAAAAAGTATCCCAGCAAAGTAGTTGTCCTCCGGGATCAGCAGCAACTTAACGAGTATCTGCAAAATATAAAAGACTAGCAGCAAATCAGCTTATTCAGCATCCAGTCCCAATGCTGTTTCTGCTTGATCCTTGTCGAGATTCATAGACTGCATCAGATACTCAACTGCATGCTTATTTTGCGCTGCCTTTGCTTTGGCAATTCTCTTTGCTGTATGTTGGGTAAATACTTCATTCATGCTTGTGCTGCCATTTGGATCTTCATTAGTGAGTTCTTCAATGGCTTCTTGCAAGTCATCCCCTCCGCCCATGGTCATGATTGAATTCAAAACAGAAACCATGTCTTCGTTGCTCAACTTCTTATCGCTAAATTTATCATCCGTTTCCTTTAAGTGCCCTAAATCAGCAACTACCTGTTTGCATCTTTCTACCGAAGCTGGCGCGTATCCCAATGCCTTCATCGCCTCTTCTTCAGACGAATTCCTCGATTCCATCAAAGCGTGGAGCAAATGCAGCTTATTCCTCGCTTGAGCAACGTCAACCCGTACTCTAGTGAAGTCGTTGACCAGCTCATCTTCTTTAGTTGTCTTGTCAACAATCTCATACAGTTCATCCAGACTGTCCATCAATATCATTATTTTTCCTTCTTCCTATCCAAGCAGTTGTTCGATTACTTCCAGCGTCTCTTGATACAGATCGTTGTAACTCAAAATCCCGCTCTGCAGCATATCTGCCAAAACAGTAATCTGTACCGAGGCCATGTGTGCATAATCGTCATCTTCAAAGCTCGGAAACTCTTCTTCCATGAGCTTCTTCATTCTGGCAAAAGCATACGTTGCCAAAATCACTGGATCCATGTCACGAGGAAACTTGCTTATTTCCATTTCAAATTCTCTTGCCGCAAACTCTTCTTCACTCATATTATTCGCGGCTAAAAGTTCCTGCAATTGCCCTGGTGCAAGCCGGCCATCGCCTTCTGCCATGATTCTCCTGTTCTTCTGCAGCAAAATGTTCTTGCATTCTTGGACAAGTTGATCTTGCGTGAGGCGGCCATGCTCCGTCATGTCCATCATGATCGTAGTCAAAACCATCCCTAACTGCGTCCCCTCTTGCTCAGTAAGGCTCAGATTGTTCTTCTCCATCAATTCCAGGCGAAAGATGAACGCAAGCTTGGCCAAGGCTTCATTCTTGTCACCGTCATCAACTTCCTTAAGCCCCTCGTCCAATTCGACTTTGGCGATTTCTTCTTCTGACTTCATCGTTTTACCCCCTAAAATTTCCCAGCTTCATCTATTGCTTGTACTATTGAAAGTACCAACTTCAATAACACCTTAACTTAATTTTTCCCAGCTACAACAGTTGGGAGACTTTTCTCCTTGTTTCTGTTAACCAGTTTAACCCAGCAGCTTTGCTTGGAAGCGGCCTGCGCATTGCCAAATACATCATTCCGTCCTCTTCTTTGAAAAGGCCGGAAAAAGACTTGCTTACTTCTTGCGTTCTGACAACATACACCCGGCGCTCAGTCTGAATTTTAACGACCCGTTTCACATACTGTCGCATTCTCTCTTCTGTTGTCGTCACCGCCCCTTTAGGATAAAGCAGCTCAAGCAGATTCATGGCATCCTTGTACTTACGCCGATCAAGTCTTTGATTTCGCTCGAACTTTACCAGTTTCGCGCTTAAGTCTTGACTGTACGGCGTCAGCTCGATGACGTGAAGCAAATCGATGGTGACATCCGTGTCATGCTTGATCTTTTCCAGCAGCAGATTTCTCAAAGGCTCAATAAACAAGGGATTCTTGCAAAAATCACTAATCTTATCATATGCCGTGCCCCGACCGATCTCTTGCATGAATGCTTGAAGTTCTTCTTCCTGTTCCCTTGACAGCAGCTCCTCTGGTGTCTTTTCTTTCAGGCCGTTGAGATTACAGAGCTGTAAGGTCAGATTCTCAGGTTTTGCGGTTTTATAGGCAGCCGGACTCTTTTTTATCATGTCAAGCATTCTCTGGGCATATTTTTCTTCTTGGTACTTAGACGCCAGCCAAATGCGGACAGTATACCTTTCAGAACAGTTTCTCGCGAAATACAAACCTGTATCTTTGTCGACGATTACGTACCCTTGCTCATCCATTTTCTTCACCCCCATTTCGAAAACATAAGGACTTTAACCCATTCAGATTTTCTACATCAACTTGCTTGTTTTGCCCAAAATTATAGCACACCCCATAATTCTTGTACCATAAATAGTACATTTTTTACAAAAAACTAAATTTTTTCTCTATCCTATCTCCCAAGCAGTTAACACTTACCTCCTGCATCTCATCCCTAAGCCGTACTCACGTTCTGCTTCTGCTCTTATTCTACCACCATATTTTTCCGAACGCCAGTTTCTTTTCCCCAAAAATAAAAACTCTAGACAGAAATCTGTCTAGAGTTAAGTTCACTAAAACTTTCTTTGTCCGTGTTGGTATACTTGCTTATCGCTTTGACCTACCGCTGCCACATCTTGCAGTGGATTATCCTTCAACACAAGGAAGTCAGCATACTTGCCAACCTCAAGTGAGCCGTATTCCTGGTCGATCTTCAGCAGTTCAGCACTGCCCAGGCCGGCGGCCCGCAAAGCTTGATAATTGCTTGCCCCGGCTCTGGTAAGTTCAACCAGTTCTTTCCAAGTCTGATTCAATGGGTTGGCTGGAGTCCCTGCATCAGTCCCTAAAGCCAATTTCACCCCAGCCTTGATTGCTCGGCCTACATGAGTGTAAAAATCATCCAAAGCATTCCGCATCTTTTGAATTGAGAACAGGGTCAAGTCCGGCGCGTCATCTGGCAGATTGGCAACCTGGTAACCAGCAATCAAAGTTGGTGAAAGGAAGATCCCCTTCTCCTTCATGGTCTCAATGTCGTCGTCAGTCACGTAGAAACCGTGTTCTACTGAATCAACGCCTGCTTCAACACAATAGTGAATCCCTTGCGCTCCTTGTGCGTGGGCACAAATCGTCATGTGCTTGGAATGGGCTTCCTCAACTGCCGTTTTGATTTCTTCAAAAGTCAATTCCGTATCATCAACTTGGTCAGTCGTCGACATGATCCCGCCGGTAGCCATCAACTTGATGTTTTCTGCCCCAAGCTTAAATTGAGTCCGGACTGCCTTACGCATTTCATCTGGTCCGTTGACCAGCCAGGATGACTCAAATTCGTTGTTTTCGCCATTTCTGGCATCCCCATGACCGCCAATTACTGAAATTGCCCGGCCACATGGCATGATCCCCGGCCCTTCAAAAGGATGCTGTGCTCTTTCCCGCTTCAACTTGATGTCAACGTCAAAACCAACCGCGCAGCTGCGCAGGTAAGTCACCCCGCCTTGAAGGCCTAACCGCAGATTCTCCAAAGCTGCCACAGTCGTATTGGTTTCAGTTTCTGGATAAGCCCGCTTGGCATAAGGATCCATACCAATGTGAGTGTGGGCATTGATCAAACCAGACATCACGTATTGGCCATTAAGATATACCGTCTTGTCGGCAGCTTTCGCCTCGCCTTGACCGAGCTCAATAATTTTCCCAGTCGCGTCATCAACGGTAAACCAAGCATTTTTCTTTACCTCGTCTTCCGTCCCAACAAATAAATTACAGTTAACAAAAGTCGTCTTAGTCATAAGAAGTCTCTTCTTTCTATACTCTCTGCCGCCTTAATCGTTCAGTTTTTGAAAATCAATCTAGTTAACGGTTTATTTTTCATAAACGTAAGCGTGGGCAAACCAGTAAGAACCGCCGTTAAAGACAACACCGTGAACCGTTGGCCGGACAAGCCAGGCCTGGCCCATGTGGTAAAGCGGTGATAAGGCTTGCTGATTGGTCAAAACTTCCTCTGCTTGCAAGAGGTAGCTGAGCCGCTTTGCGCCAGTCGCGGTTTGTGACTTGTTTACGGCTTGGTCGTAAGCCTTGCTTGACCACTTGCCGAAGTTGTAGCTTTGGCCCGTCAGCATGTATTTCAAGAAGTTGTAAGGATCCGGGAAGTCGCCGGTTAAACCGGTTAAAGTGACTTGGTATTGGCCGTTAAGCATCCGGCTGACCCGCGTAGTCTTTGGCAGATTTGATACTGAAACATCAACTTTATCGCCAAAAGCAGCCTTGAAGCAGCTTTGCAGGTATTCAGTCGTTTGCTTGGAAGTATCGTCGTCATCGCCTGTCAAGGTGAAGCTGAGCTTCTTCATGCCCAGTTGCTTCAAGCCTTTTGCCAGGTATGCAGCAGCCTTCTTTTTGTCGTAAGTCATGTAGACATTGTTTGGATTGCGCTTTTCAACGTAAGCCGCGAACTTTTGCCCGCTGGCAACTACTGTTGGCGCGGAGAATGTCTTGGCAACAGTGTTTTCGCCGCCAACCGTCTTTACCAAAGCTTGCCGGTTAACAGCCATTGAAAGGGCCCGTCTTACCCACACGTTTTGCAGGAACTTGTACTTAGATACGTTGTAAGTCAGGTATTGGGTGTTCCCTTGCCGGCGAACCGTGTAAGCCTTGCTGGTCTTCATAGCCTTGGCCGCCTGGCTGCTGAGCAGTGCCGCATCGAGCTTGCCGCTTTGATAAAGGTTGAGGTCCGTTGACTGCGTCTTCTGCACGCTGTAGGAAACTGTCTGCAGCTTGACTGACTTCTTGTTCCAGTAGTAGGGATTCTTGACCAGTTTCCAGCTCAAGTTTGAACCCGTCCAGCCAGTCTGCTTGAAAGCCCCATTGTAAACCATGTACTTAGAAGCTGTGCCGTACTTTTTGCCGTATTTTTCTACAGCTTTCCGGTTTTGCGGGAAAAGTCCGCTGGCTACCAGATACTTCATGTACGGCAGCTTGTGCTCCAGACTGACAACCAGCTTGTACTTGCCAACAGCCTTGACCCCCAATGAGCTTGGCTTTTTCTTGCCAGCCACTACTGCATCAGCATTCTTGATCCCATCATACAGGTTCCCTTGCTGAGAAGCAGTCTTAGGATCCAAAGTCCGCCGCCAGGCATAAACAAAGTCAGCCGCGGTTACCTGGTCGCCATTTGACCAGCGCGCGTTCTTGCGCAAGTAGAAGGTCCAGGTCAAGCCGTCCTTTGAAACTTTTGAGGACTTGGCAACGCCTGGAGTCAGCTTGGAATTTGCGTCCAGGTTGTACAGGCCTTCCATAACATTGTTGAGCTGTTCCCCGCCAGTGGTATCGACCACCTTGGACGGATCCATCGTTTCGATCTCTGAGGTAGTCATCCAGTTGAGCTGGGACTTCAGCTTAGCCTTGGAAGCTGAGGATGAGCTGCAGGCTGACAAAGCACCAGCAGTTAAGGTTAATGACGCTACGACTAATAATTTATGCAATTTGTTCATGATCTTCTTCTCTTTCTTTGTTGCTTTTGCTACTCGGTTTACGCGCGGAAAAATCGTTTTACTTGCCCAAAGGGGCAATAATTCGCGCTGAAGCTGTTGCAATCAAAGAAATAGAATTTGCTTTCAAGAATGAACTAAATTTTGCCTTTACCTGTCATCTTTTGGATGCCTCTCTTTCATTTTATTTTAAGATATTACCCATGTTACTAGATTTAGATTAATTTTCAAGAGCTTTTTTCAAAAAGTTTATTTTCTTTTTTCTCCCAACTTTTTTGATAGAAAAGGTTACCGAAGCAGCTTAAAATTTAATCATCTTATTTACTCTCGCTGGTCGCGTAAGCATTCTTGAAGTCATTGGCTGAGCCGGTGAAGACTACACCATGAACATTCGGTCTGATCATCCAGGCCTGGCTTAAGTGGAAGAGTGGGGTAATCCCCTGCTCTTTAACCAGGATTTCTTCAGCCTTGGCCAGCTGCTTCAGCCGTTTCTTATCGCTGGAAGCACTGTTTGACGCATCAACAATCTTGTCGTAAGCAGAATTGTTCCAGGAGCCAAAGTTGTAGGTCTGGCCGCTGTGCATGTACTTTAGGAATTCGTAAGGATCTGCCGCGTCAGTCGTCAGACTCATGAAGCAAAGCTCATAAGTCCCGTTCATTAAGTGACTGATCCGGTTGGTCTTTGGCAGGCTCTTCACGGAAACGTTAATCTTGTTGCCAAAAGCCGCGTTTAAAGCACTTTGCAGGTACTCAACCGCTTTTTTGCTCATATCATCGTCATCACCCATGATCGTGAAGGAGATAGACTTTTTGCCCAGCTTCTTCAGAGCCGCGGCAAAATATTTTTTCGCTTGCTTCTTGGAGTACTTGCTGTATTTAGCCGCGTCAGTCCGGCTTATAACGTATTTGGCAAAATTCTGTCCGCCAATTGCCATGCTGGCTGAGCTCATGGTCTGAGCAGTCTTATTGTAGCTGCCGACTGTATTGACCAGGGCCTGGCGGTTGATAGCGATGGAAATTGCCCGCCGCAGGTCGGCGTTCTTGAAGATGGTCACCTTCTTGATGTTATAGTTCAGGTAGTAGGTGTTGTCCAGGTCACGCACAGTATAGCCGGCACTCTTCTTTAGCAGGCTTGCCGCGGAAGTATCAAGCAGAGCCGCGTCGAGCTTTTTGCTCTGATAGAGGTTGTAATCAGTTGACGCCGTTTTCTCAACATTGTAGTTGACGGTTTGCAGCTTAACAGCTTGCTTGTCCCAGTAATACTTGTTCTTGACCAGTTTCCAGGTCAGGTTTGAACCAGTCCAGCCCTTTTGAACAAAAGGTCCGTCATAGTACTGATATTTCGAAGCAGTGCCGTACTTTTTGCCGAACTTTTCAACGGCAGTCTTGCTGACCGGGTACATCCCGCTAGCAACGGTTGTCTTGAAATAAGGCACCGGGTGAACCAGCTTGACAACGAGCTTATATTTGCCAACGGCTTTTACCCCCAGACTTGACGCTGACTTCTTGCCTTCAGTGATGGCGACCGCGTTCTTGATCACCTGGTACTCTGTCGTATTTCCGGCGCCAGTCTTTGGATTGACCGCCCTTTGCCAGGAATAGACAAAGTCTTGGGCTGTAACCTTTTCACCATTTGACCAGTAAGCATTCTTCCGAAGAGTAAATGTCCAAGTCAAGCCATCTTTAGATACCGCCACTGTTTTGGCTATCCCTGGCTTAACCTTGCCATTTTTCCCAAGGCGGAAAAGGCCTTCAAATGTATTAGTCTCTTGCTCACCACTGGCTGTATCCACAGTGGTGTTGGGATCCATAGTTTCAATTTCTGACGTGGTCATCCAGCTGATCAACTTTTGGTAAGTCGTCTTGCTGCTGGCGCTGCTGCTTCCGCAAGCGCTAAGAGTAGCCACAACGACACTAGTAATTACCATGGGAATATAGTTCTTCTTTTTCATGTGATTTAGTCCTTTTCTTTTGATTGATCTGCTGCTTTCTTTAAAAGTCGCGGCACAATCGATCGGTTGAAAAGACCCGCTTCACCACGAATTTGACTATCTCAATTTTACTTTCATTATTGACTTCCATCCTTCACTTTTGTTTTTTGAGATAGTTTTATTATACTAAGACAAATTAGAATGTAAAGATTTCTTTTAATTTTCATCTCATTTTTGCCAAAAACTTTTTTCTTTAAATCCAGGATAAAATGATTCCTTTTTCAGCAGAAAAAAGACTGACAAAATTAATTGCCAGTCTCTTTCGTCTATTCCGGGAACTCTTCCCGCTGCATTTTTTCGGTGATCTTGTTCAGCATTTCGTTGATTCCCATTACTTTATCAGCAAAGCCCCGGCCAAAGTCATCTGCCAGTCTGTCTTTGAGCAGCTTTACTGAGTCCGGGTCCTGCTCATTTATATCTAAACCGTAGTAGTAGTTGGCCACCTTGTTTAAAAAGGGAATCATCCTCAGCGTCTTGATAACTGCTGGTCTGCCATTGTTGTACTTTTCAGCATCTGCTTGTGACGCTTCTTCGGTTGACACGCTAGCGGACCATTCAAAATAAGCTTCATCGATTCCGATAGTCACCACGCTGTAGCTGTTGCTTAAATCTTCCTCATACCAGAACTTATGCCGTTCTGTATCACCATCTTCTTGCTCATTATAGCCAGGTATGCCTTGTCTGAACATCCCTTGGACAATTACCAGCTTATTAGTCAGCAGATCATCGTAGAGCTGAGCCAAGGTTTCCACCCTGGTCCATGAAGCCCTTTCCAAGAGTTCAGGTTTATGACGCATGTTCCGGATAGTCTGATATGGTATGCCTGTTATATTAGCTAATTCACCGACATTTACGTCTTCCAGAAGCAGGGCCTTTTTTGCATCTTCCAGTTCATTCATCCTTGAAGCACTGATCCTTATATGTGAGTAATGTCTTTGCCGCATGCTTTCCCGCCTCAAAAATAGTATCTAAGCCATATTTTACCATCTTAGATTACATTGAGCGGTGCAATTAAGCGCATATTTTTTTAAAAATACCTATTTCACCAAATTCAGCTTTTTGTTAGCCGCGACGATCTTCTCCTTCAAGAATACGGCAAGAGGCTCATCCAGACTGTAGTCACCGCAAATTACATGAGTCAAGGACTTCATGTCACTCGACTCACCTTCCTCTTCTCCCTTTCCGTTAATGATGATCACAGGGCATTGGCCAGGCAAAATAAGATTAGGGTATTTAGTGCTACGGAATTGGTGAACAACCTTTACCGCGCTGCTGCCATATGGATTAAAGTCGCACAATAGTACCGCTCCGCAATCTTCATCGAAGTAATCTTCACCGATCAGTCTGAACATCGTCATGTCCATCTTAGACGTGCAATAACGGCCAAGGAGGCCAAGATTGTCGCTTTCTTTTGCCATCCGTAACGAGTAGAAGTGCTTCTTCTCATCTTCATCCAGCACAACAACTTGGGCAAGCGGGCCATTAACCTGATCTTGCTCACATCCTGCCGTGTTCAGCAGCACCTGAGACATTTTCACGTCTGGGAAAAGAGCCTGGAGCACCCGCATAGCAGTTTCATCATTCTTCAAGACTGTGCAAAACACTTCGTTATCGCTCAGCCCTTGGTAATTAGTATTTTCCATATTATATTTTTCCTTTGCTCATATAGCAACCACAAGATTATTTTTCTCAGCAACTTAATTTAAGCACTTTCAAGAAGTCCCGCAAAGTCCTGCTTTTTCGGAAAGGAAAAGCCCGCGCAAACGCGCAGGCTAAGCAATCACAGCAAAAAGCGATTTACTTTCTTCGTCAGAATCTGTCAAAAATGGTATTCGTCTTCCCGCTCAAAAATTTGGCTCCATCTCGCGGAAATGAACTTTGCGTAAAGCAAGCTTGGCAGGCCGTAGCATCCCAGCCCGTATGCGTCATTTGCTTCAACCATCCTGCTCTGTCCGTCTTTGCAGTAGCAAATATCGATGCTGCAAGCAGCTGGACGGTCTGGCCACTTTCTGAATTCTGTCATTAGCTCATCCAAAAATTCTACGTCATAGTGATAACGATAACCCTGGTAATTAAGGTCCGATACCGAGCCGTATGGCCGAACGTCAATAATCCGGTCATACATGATGAAGCAGCGCCATTCGGCAAGAATGTCTATTGGCTCGCTTACCAAGATCTCGTAGTCTTCCATTGAATTGCCGCAGCCGATTAAATCGGCTGTATTTCGGATGATTTTCCCGGTAAAAGCCTTATCCTTAACCGGCTTGATAAAGTAGCCTGCCGACCACTTTTTCTCATCGCTGGAAAAACTGTTTATCGTATCCCGCCAAATCTTTCTCTTTAACAATGGCTTCAATCTTTCCGGATAGCAGTCCATATAAGTTGGATGACCGAATTTTTTAAAGATCCATTGGCATTGCTCGATATAGTCTAGCACTATGTCCTCTGGGCAAATTTTTTCCTCAATTTCGTCTATAAAGTGATATGGCACGATCTCCGCGCCTAATTCCCGGAAACCATACATCGCTGTAGCGATATTAATACTGTGCGGCACATCAAGATTCATTTCCTTGTCGCGCCTAACCCTCATCCAAACTTTCATTGCCATCTCCTTTTTTCATAAAAAAACGCCTCCCGGGTTTCCAGGAAGCGTTCCCCTACATTACGCCAATCAAAAGCAAACTAATCAGCAGGGCCAAAGTAAAGCAGATGCCGATCAGCCAGCCCAGGATCTTAAAAGATACCTTGAGCAAAAAAGCGGCGATCGCCACCGGCACGGCCACAATAGTTAAAAATATCAGTAAGATCAAAAAAGATATCGTAAACATGATAATTCCCCCAACTTGTGCTCTATCCCCTGAATACAAGTTAAAGGTAACCCAAGCCGGCGCGGCCTGTCAACCTTCTTGCTCTCAGCGGCTGCTTCTGCCCAGCTTTCCCCAGGCAGCTGCCTCAAAAAAATTAAGAAAACATCTCTTCTACTATCTCATCATGCAGCTTGTTGATCCGCTGGCTGGTCTTTTGCCAGTTGTACTCGCCATGCTGCTTGTTCCGGTAGGCGTAAAGCTGGGCCTCATTGATATACTTCAATGCCAGGTCCCAGCGTTGCTCTGCCCCCCAGCCTCTGGCATAGCACAGGGCCAGGCGGTAGTCAATCTCAGCAATCAAGTCTTCGTCGCCTTCCTGCAAGACGCTTTCCGCCATGCTGTAATACTGAAAGGCAATCTGGTCGTTTCTCTTTACAAAATTGCCAAAACGGAAGGCATCCCCAAGCTTATAGAAGGCATTTGGATTGCCAGCCAAAGATGCTTGCGTAAAATAGTAAAAAGCCTGCTCCTGGTCGGCTTCACCAACCCGGCCAAAGGCATAGATGTAGCCTAAATTGCACATGGCCTGGGAGTTGCCGTAGTCAGCTGCCTTTTTATAGCACTCAAGGGCCAATTCATAGTCCCCCTGCCGGTAGGCTTCTGCCCCCCGGTCCAGCCAGGTCGCGCCAATTTTATCCATTTCAACGAATTTGTCTTTATCCGAAAATGCCATCTTAACCGCCAACCTTTCTAAAAATTAACTAAGCGCCAGCTCCTTGACCGGATACGCGATCGGCTGAGTGGAAGTCTCATAAGCCGGCAAGCCGTGCATGGCCCGGTAGATCGCCCGCTCAATTGAGGACAGGCCCGCCGAATCCGCGATTGCCAGCCGCTTGGCATACTTGCGCAGGGCCTTGCTGGTCGAGTGCTTGTTCAAGTTCTGCACCATGACCGTTACGTCAGCCCGCTTCAGCGCGTGCTTGTAAAAAGATTCCGTATCAGAAAACTTAAAGGCATCAATCACCTTACAGCGGCCGTGGTGCTCACCAACCATCTTCTGAATCTCCTGGCTGCGGAGCTCATTACCGATGACCACCACCACGCTGCGGCCATGCAGGTCAAAATTCAAGGTCGTTACGCTCTCATCTTTGTCCTTGTCTTCCTTTTCGCTCTTGGCCTTCTTTTCAGCCGGTTTTTCCTTCTTTGAAGCTTCTTTTCCCTTAGTCTGGCTGACCCAACGGACGATCATGTTGCTGGGGCTGTTCTTATACCAGGCTAAATCGACAATGTCGCCTTCATGGACAAATCCAGTCTCGGTTTGCCCGGCATCAATGATCGCCGGCACCTCATAGCGATCAATGCCCGCGCACTCGCTTAATCTCTCGCCCATGGCGCTGTGGCTGACGTACAAACCGCCCGCGGCATCCCTTTCCACGACCCCATATGACAAAGTCGCGATATTAGACGGCAAATTGCCCGCTTCCACGATCCGGACCACCCGGGGCGGCTGGCTACTCGGGTCCAGCTCAACCAAATCGCCATTTTCAACGTTCAGATTTTTGACAGCCAGCTCATTGATCTCGCTGACCAGGTCCCCTTGTTCGGTGTAAAAGCTCCCGCCTTTCAGCGCCCGGGAAAAGCGGCAGAGCTTGTGGCCAGCACTGATTTGGTAAGGGATGCTGGCTGCCGGCTCTTCATGGCGGATAATCTTGACTTGCTTTCTGTCCTCTGCTTCTTCTAAGTCCCCGCCGCTGTCCGCCTCTTCGATGGCGTCTGAATCATCAGAATCATCTTCCTCATCGCTTGCTTCGTCTTCCTCATTATCATCATCAAGATCGACTCTGGCCAGGGCCAGGAGGTTTTCAATCGCGACTGCTCCCAGGCGCAGGGAAGTACTGCTGTCATCCAAAGCATCCAGGATGTTCTGTACTTGCTCACGATAGTCTAAATAGTATTCTTTCATCTTTTTATACCCTTTCATTTTTGAATTCGCTTTCCACGTCTATTCTTATTATCGCAATCTTTTGAAAAAATGACAGGGCATATGCGAAAAAAAGTGGGGAAAAGGGCAAAAAATGCTCTTTTTCCTTAACAGTAAGCCTTTACTGTTAATTTGCTCTTGCGGCCTTGATCACCCGGGCTACATTTTCACTGGTCCGGGCTAAATTTTTCCCTCCGCCGGCCAGAGCTTCCGGCAAGCTGCAGACACCAGGCAGGATGCCAAAAATTGCCGTAAAGCCAGCATCATATAAGCTGTCAATTCCGTCTCCCACTTGGCCCGCCAAAGCAAAGACGGGAACGCCAAACTTTTTGGTAACTTGGGCCACGGCATATGGAGTCTTGCCAAACTTGGTCTGGAAATCAATCCCGCCTTCACCGGTAAAGACATAGTCAGCATCCCGCATCTTTTCAGCTAAATGACTCTCCTCGATCACGATCTGGGCGCCGGCTTTTATCTGGCACTTGCTGAAGGCCAAAAAGCCTGCGCCAAGGCCGCCGGCTGCCCCGCTGCCTGGCAGCTGCTCAATATCTTTCCCAACTTGCTCCTTGATCACAGCCGCGTAATGATGGAGATTAGCATCAAGCTTTTGGACCATCTCCTTGTCAGCTCCTTTTTGCGGGCCAAATACCGCCGAAGCTCCGTTTGGTCCAGTCAAAGGATTGGTCACGTCACTGGCCAGGATGATTTCTGCTTCTTTTAAGCGGGGATCCAAGCCGCTGGCATCAATTTTGGCTAGCTCCCCTAAACTTCCTCCGCCAAAGGGCAGGTCTTGGCCATTTTTATCTAAAAACTTGACCCCCAGAGCCTGGGCCAGACCGGCTCCGCCGTCATTAGTCGCGCTGCCGCCCAGGCCCACGATAATCTTTTTGACACCCCGCTTTAACGCGTCAAGCACCAGCTCCCCGGTCCCAAAAGTGGTCGCCGTCATTGGATTCCGGTCCTTTTTCTCAACCAGGCCCAGGCCACTGGCCGCGGCTGTCTCGATCACCGCGCATTTTCCGTCATTGATCAGTCCGTAGCTGGCCAAGACCCTTTTGCCGTCTGGGCCGGTAACCTCCTTTGCAACTTTTTCACCAGGTACACAGGACAATATTGCATCTACCGTTCCTTCCCCGCCATCCGCCATGGGAACCTGGACTACTTCGGCATCTGGAAAGACCCGCTTGATCCCCTCGGCCATAGCCTGGCAGGCCGCTTTGGCTGACAGGCTTTCCTTGAAACTGTCGCTGGCTGTAATAATCTTGAGCATTTTTCTGCCTCTTTCATTTTTTCAATATTCAGCTCTATTTTAGCGCTTCTCGCTGAATTATCAGTATAATTAAATGAAAAGAGTTTTGGATAAAGAATAAGGAGCCCTATGGAAACCAAGAAATACCTCTCCCTCATCGACCGGGAAATGGCCCAGATGCCGGACTTCGTCAAGGAATACCAGCTGGAAACCCGCCACTCTCTGACCACCAGCTACCAGTACCTGACCGAAATCCGCCGCTTTTTCTCCTGGCTGATCTCTGAAAATTTAACCCAGGCCGAAAGTCCCAGCCAAGTTAAGCCGAGCGACCTGGAAAAATTGAGCCGCAGCGACGTCATGCTCTACCTGGACAAGCTGGAGCACAGCAAGAACAAGCAGGGCCACCTCAACTCCCCAACAACCGTCAACCGGTCCCTCAACGCCCTCAGATCCTTGTACAAGTACCTGACGATCACCGCTGACAGCAACAATGGCGAGCCTTATTTTGACCGCAATGTCATGCTCAAGATCAACTCGCTTCCTTATACAAGCACCTTGAACTACCGGGCCCATGCCCTGGAAGCCCACATGTACACTGGCGACTTAAAATACCAGTTCATGGACTTTTTAGACCAAAAATTTGCCGGTCTCTGCAGTGGGCGCGCTCTTTCCTCTTTTAAGCAAAACAAGGAACGGGACATGGCCGTCATTGCCCTAATCTTAGGCACCGGGATCCGGGTTTCTGAATGCGCCGGCGTTGACATGAAAGACCTCAACTTAAAAGAGGCAACTTTAGACGTCACCCGGAAAGGCGGGCAGAGAGACTCCGTGCCAGTCGCTGACTGGACCCTGCCCTACCTGGAAAAGTACCTGGCAATCCGGGCTGACCGCTACCAGGCCCCGAGCAATAACAAGGCCTTTTTCTTGACCAGCTACCACCAGGAATGCCGGCGGATGACGACCAATGCCATTGAGAAAATGGTTGGCAAGTATTCAGCCGCCTTTGGCCACCCCCTCACCCCCCACAAGCTCCGCCACACGGTCGCTTCTGAACTCTACCAAGCGACCAAAGATCAGGTCATGGTGGCCCAGCAGCTGGGGCAAAAAGGTACCTCAGCCACTGACCTCTACACCCACGTTGACCAAAGAGAACAGCGGGCCGCCCTCAATGCCAGCGCCAAACAAAATAAGTCCTCCTCTGATTAGAGAAGGACTTATTTTCGTCTTTTGCTAGTTATTTTCTTTTTTCTTCTGTGGTAATAATTTAATTTTTAGTCAGCCAGGTGCTTGTTCTTGTAAACCAGCTTGCCGCTGACAAAAGTCAAGGCAGTCATGCCGTAGACTTCCTGGCCGGTGAAAGGAGTGTTGACCCCCTTGGACAGGTAGTCTTCCTCGGCAATCTTTTCGGCGTGATCCAGGTCAAAGACGGCCAGGTCAGCTTCCTTGCCCGGAGCCAGGACACCAGCGTCAAGACCAAAGAGCTTGGCTGGCTGGTAGCTCATCAGATCTAGAAGCTGATCCAGATCCATCTGCCCGCTCTTGACAAACTTGGTGTACAGGCAGGCAAAAGCCGTTTCGTTGCCGATGATCCCGAAGGCGGCCTTCCGCATGTCGCCGGCCTTTTCTTCCCGGCTGTGCGGGGCGTGGTCGGTCGCGATCAAGTCGATCGTCCCGTCCAGCATCCCTTCAATCAAGGCAAACTGGTCTTCCTTTGATCTAAGAGGCGGGTTCATCTTGTAGTAGCCGTTATTGCCGTCGATCTCCTCTTCGCTCAAAAGCAGGTGGTGAGGAGCAGCTTCAGCGGTGACGTTGATCCCGTATTCCTTGGCGATCCGGATCAGTTCCACGCTCTCCTTGGTGGAAACGTGGCAGGCGTGGTAGTGAACGCCGGTAGCTTGGGCCAAAACCAGGTCTCTGGCCAGCTGGGCTGATTCACTGACCCCCAGGATGCCTGGCAGTCCGAGTTCTTCAGCCTTCTTGCCGGCATTCATCACCCCGTGATGGTAAAGGGAGTCATCTTGGATGTGCTCGCAGATGGCCAGGCCAACCTTGGCTGCTTCTTGCATGGCTTCGTACATGGTGCCGGCTTGCTGGATGCCGTGCCCATCATTGCTGAAGGCAAAAGCTCCTGCTTCTTTCAAGGCAGCCATGTCAACGACTTCGTCACTGGTCAGATTTTTGGTAATAGCCCCGTATTGCTTCAAGTGCACGCAGCTGTTGGCTTCGTTTAAAGCAACTTGCTTTTCAAAAGTTTCCAGGTTATCTGGGACCGGGTCAACATTAGGCATGGTGCAGACCGTGGTAAAACTGCCCCGGGCTGCTGCTTCAGACCCGGTTTTGATGGTTTCCTTGTAGGTAAAGCCAGGTTCTCTGTAATGTTCGTGGATGTCCACCAAACCAGCTGTCAAAAGCTTGCCCTTTAAGTCGTAGACTTCAGCACCCTCTTCCGGCAAGTCCAGACCGACCGCCTGGATCTTGCTGCCGGAAAGCAAGACGTCTTCTTTAATGAATTCGCCTTCTTGGTAAACCAGTCCGTTTTTCAGCAAAATGGCCATTATTCAAGGCCTCCCAACTTGCGGCCGCGCAGAACGGCTTCGATCATGGCCATTCTGACAAAGACCCCGTTGTGCATTTGCACAGCGTAGCGTGACTTAGGTGCTTCAACCAGGTCGCCGTCCCATTCAACCCCGCGGTTGATTGGACCCGGGTGCATGATGATGGCGTCATCTTTAAGCATGTCGTAGCGGCGTTGGTTTAAGCCGTAAGCAGCGTTGTAGTCCTTGGCATCAAAGAGCTGTTCAGTCTTGGCTTCTTCCCCGTTGTGGCGTTCGTGCTGAACTCTGAGCAGCATCAAGACGTCAAGTTCTGGAATTTCATCGTCAATGTTCTTGACATAAGTGCCGTACTTGCTGAATTCTTCAGCGTCGTACCAGTATTCTGGACCTGAGAAGTAGACTTCAGCGCCAAGAGTGTTCAAGATTTCCATGTTTGACCGGGCTACCCGGGAGTTGGTCAAGTCACCCACGATCATGATCTTCAAGCCGTCGAAGTGGCCGAATTCGTTGTAGATGGTCATCATGTCCAGCATGCTTTGGGATGGGTGCTGGCCGGAGCCGTCACCAGCGTTGACCAGGCCCATTTGCAGGTGCTGGCCTTCCTTTGGGTGGATGATTTCGTTGTAGTAGGCGTTTTCCGGGTGTCTGATGACGCTGAGTTCGATGCCCAGGGAAGCCATGGTCAGTTCAGTGTCGTAGAGGTTTTCCCCCTTGTTGACTGAAGAGTGGGATGGGTCAAATGGGATAACCGTAAGGCCCAGCCGCCTTTCAGCAACTTCAAAGCTGGTGTGAGTCCGGGTTGAGTTTTCAAAGAACATGTTGGTGCAGAAGATCGGCCGGCTCAAAGCTGGTACTTCCCCGCCGTTCTTGAAGTATTGGGCTCTTTGCAGCAGGTGCAATACGTCGTCGGCGCTCAATTGTTCAACACTGACAAAGTATGGCAGGCGAAGCAAGTTGTCTTGCTTGTCTTCAGTTGCGACAACGACTTGGTTTTCGGTAACAGTGGTCATGATAATTTGGCATCCTTTCGAAAATAACTTAAGCAAAAAGACCATTTTAAACACTCAGTCTCCGTGTCTAAAATGGTCTCTCAAAGTCTGCTTAAACTGCCCGGGAAGCTTTCTCCCCGGTTTCCTTGCCAATCCGAATGTTTGCCAAGAAATCTTTGTTTATGTCTGAAATTTGAGCTGCCTTCTTAGCCTCACGGGACTAAATTTAAAGGTCATTCATATGTTTCCTTAACTATAAAGACTTTTGCCAGGCAAGTCAAGCTTTTTTAGCGAAAAAGCAGGTAATTTTTTAAAAGGCAAAGTTTAAAACTATTTTCAACCGCTTTCGCACGTGTTTGCGGTATAATCTACCTAAGGAATCGACAGACATGTGTTTTGTTAGACTGACAGGAGGAATTCATCCATGAAGTTTACGAAATTGTTGAAAACACGCAAATCCGTCCGGACTTATTCGGGCAAGCCTGCTGGCAAGAAGCAGGTCAAGAAGATCATTGAAGCAGCTGAACTGGCGCCAGTTGCCCGCGGCTTATACGAAAACTACCAGCTGACGGTCATTTCCGACCCGAAGATTTTGAAGGAGATCGACCAGGAAGCCGCCATGATGTTCGGCGACTTGGAATCCCATCCCTTGTACGGGGTACCAACCTTGATCCTTGTTTCCGCCAAGGAGCGGGATGAAATGACCTACGCCAGTGCCGGCATTATTGCCCACAACATGGTTCTGGCCGCCGAAAACAGGGGCCTGGGGGCCTGCTACCTCTTTGGCGCGGCAGCTGCTCTGGCTGCTCACCCGGAAACAGTCGTCAAGCTTGACCTGCCAACTGGCTTTTTGCCGATCTGCGGGGTCGGCGTCGGGGAAACTGAAGAAGAATTGACCATCCGCGACCAGAAGATGGACCGGATCGGGATCAACGAGATTTAACCGGCGAAAGCTGAACTAACAAAGCGCGAGAGGGCAAACCGCCTGCTCGCGCTTTTTATTTGATGATTTCTTCTGGTGAAAGGCGCCGGTAGCGGTCCAGAATCTGGCTGATTTCTTCCGGGCTCTCCTGCATCCCCCGCTGAACCCACAAGGTAAAGATCGTGGCCAGGCCACCAAAAACCAAGCGGCTGGCAT
This sequence comes from Lactobacillus sp. WILCCON 0059, assembly GCF_057197985.1. Lineage (NCBI taxonomy): Bacteria > Bacillati > Bacillota > Bacilli > Lactobacillales > Lactobacillaceae > Lactobacillus > Lactobacillus sp. WILCCON 0059. Next base: position 1,055,365 of record NZ_JBUBHN010000001.1, on the reverse strand, counting down.
AGGGCTGCTTAATGGCCGGGTGGGTCAGGTTGGCCCGGCGTTTAGCGAAAACATCAGCCATGACTTTCTGCAGCCGGTACTCCGTCCGCTGGACCAGATCACTTTTAAAAAAGACCGTGACCAGGTCTTCATTCTCTTTAATATAATCCAGCAGGCGCAGGATGCTCTCTGTTGAAAAAAGCTCTGTGCCTTCCCCGCTCTCGCTTTCTTTCAGCAGCTCTTGAATGCCGGCAAAAAAGTCAGCCTCCGTCTGCCGGAGCAGGTCTTCCTTATCCAGATAGTTCAAGTAAAAAGTCCCACGGTTGATCCCGGCTTTTTGGCAGAGCTGGCTGATGGTCAGCTGCTGAAAACCGCTGACTGGCACCAAGTCAATCAAGGCCCGGCGGATCTTGGCCTTGCTGGCCGTCTTTCTGCTCTTTTTTGGCAATTGAAACCTCCAAAAGAAAAAGTCTTTAAATCAACAGATTGTTTATTTTTGCTCATTAATTTTAGCTGATTTTTGTGTAAACTGCTAGTCAGACACATCAGAAAAAGGAGGACATTATGGCACTCATTGAAGTGAAGCATAATACGAAAACCTATCAGTCCGGTGACACGACGGTTTACGCCAACCGGGACATCAATTTTGCAATCGAAAAAGGCGAGCTGGTCATCATCCTGGGCAGCTCCGGAGCCGGCAAGTCGACCTTGCTCAACATCCTTGGCGGGATGGACACTAACACCAGCGGTGACGTCATCGTCAACGGGCAAAATATCGCCAATTACAATGCCAAGCAGCTGACTGCCTACCGGCGGACCAACATCGGCTTCGTCTTCCAGTTCTACAACCTGATTCCAAATTTAACGGCCAAGGAAAATGTCGAACTGGCTTCTGAAATCGTCAAGGACGCCATGGATCCGGTCGAAGCCTTGACTGCTGTTGGCCTGGAAAAGAGAGTCAACAACTTCCCGGCCCAGCTCTCCGGCGGTGAGCAGCAGCGGGTGGCCATTGCCCGGGCAGTTGCCAAAAAGCCGGCGCTCTTGCTCTGCGATGAGCCAACCGGGGCCCTTGACTACCACACCGGCAAGCAGGTCCTTAAGATCCTGCAGGAAATGAGCACGGTCCACGGGTCAACGGTCGTGATCGTCACCCACAACTCTGCCCTGGCCCCGATCGGCAACCAGGTCCTGCACATCCATGACGGCCAGATCGTCAAACAGGAAAGAAATGACCACCCGGCCGATATTTCCTCGATTGAGTGGTGATCATCATGAAAAAGAAAATGCTTTGGAAAGATGCCGGCCAGGCCATTACCCACTCTTTTGGCCGCTGGATCGCCATCCTGCTCTTAATGGCCGTCAGTGCCTTTGCCCTCATTGGCCTGAAAATGACGGGCCCCGACATGCGGCAGACCGCGACCAGCTTTTTTGACAAATATGAATTAGCCGACCTTACTGTCATGTCAAACTATGGGCTGGACAAGACCGACCGGAAAATTATCAAAAATCATTCCGGAGTCAAAGAGGCAGCTTTTGGCTACCTGCAAGACAGCCGGGTTTCCGGTAAAAATACTGACCTCAGAATCTATTCAATCAGTTCTAAAGTCTCAGCCAGCCAGTTAGTCAGCGGCCGGCATCCCAAAAAGAACAATGAAATTGCCCTCAGCTACCTGCTGAAAGGCAAATACAAGCTGGGCCAGACGATCAGCTTGAAAACGCCGGGCAATTTGAAAGAAAAGAAATTCAAAATCACTGGTTTTATCAGGTCCAGTGAAAGCATCGACCGGACTAATATCGGCCAAACTACGGTAGGCGACGGGCAGCTGGACGGAGTGGCTGAAGTTGCCAAAAGTGCTTTTAAGCAAAACACCCCTTATGCCATCGCCCGCATTCGCTACAAGAAAACGGCAAGCATGTATGCCTACTCCAGCAAGTACCGCAATTACGTTGCGGATAAGCAGGAGCAGCTGAAAAAGGAGCTGAAGAAGCATGGCAAGAAGCGCTACAGCAGCTCAAAAAACAAATTACAAGAACAGGAAGACAAATTATCTTCTGCCAAGAAGAAACTTCTGGCAGCCCAGAAGCAGCTGAAAACTCAAGCTGCCGCCCTTCCTGCCGCCGGCCAAGCCTTGGTCAAGCAGCAAGAAAAGAAACTGACCAAACAAGCAAGTCAACTGGCTAAGCAGGAAAAGCAGCTGAAAAAAGCCAAACAGACCTTAAAGCAAACTGGCAAGGTTACCTACACGGTCAGTGACCGGTCCAGCAACCCTGGCTACGCGGTCTTTCAATCCAACTCTGAAAGAGTTGACATCTTGGCCAATGTCTTCCCGGTCCTCCTCTTTGCCATCGCGGCTCTGGTTTCTTTAACCACCATGACCCGCTTTGTCGAAGAAGAAAGAATCAGCATTGGGACCTTCAAGGCTCTGGGCTACTCCAACCGGGACGCGGCGCTCAAGTTCGTCCTCTTCTCAGCTTCAGCCAGCCTGCTTGGGGTCGGAATCGGGGCAGCGGGCGGCTACACCTTCTTGCCGAAGATGATCTTTGAGGCCTACGTCGCCAACTCGACCATCAGCAATTGCCAGCTCCTCTTCAACTGGCAGATCTTGCTTGTAACAATTGTCATCGCCCTGGCCTGCACCACTGGCGCCGCCTTAATCGTCTTAAGACGGGACCTGGCTGAAAAACCCGCCTCTCTTCTTTTGCCAAAGCCACCGAAAAACGGGTCGCGGATCCTTTTGGAACGCTTCACCCCCCTTTGGAAACGAATGAGCTTCAACTACAAGGTTACCATGCGTAACCTCTTCCGCTACAAGAGCCGGGCCTTCATGACCATCTTCGGTGTGGCGGGCTGCTGCGGGCTCTTGGTCATGGGCTTTGGGATCCAGGACTCCTTAAACGGGATCAGCGAGATTGAATACAGCCGGATCATCACTTACGACCTGATCGCGGTTAAAAAGAATGCTTTGACTAACAAGCAAAAAGATAAGCTGGATTCTGCTTTGGCCAGCTCTTCTGTAAAAAAGCACACTTCTGTTCACTTTGAGGAATTGACCAAAAAGGCCGGAAGCGACGATACAGACCAGTCTATCTCTTTAGTCGTGCCTACTTCCGGGCAATCTTTATCCGGCTACATCAGCTTAAATAACCGGGCAAGCGGACAAAAGCTGACTTTAAAGGGCAGCGGCGCGGTTATTTCTGAAAAACTGGCCAAGCTGCTTAATGCCAAAGTCGGCAGCTACATCAAGCTCAAAGACGAGGGTGGCGACTGCCACAAGATCAAAGTGACAGGGATTTGCGAAATGTACATCGGCCACTACGTCTTCATGAGCAAATCTGCCTACAAGCAGGCTTTTGGCGAAAAAGCCACGGCTAATGCCCAGCTGATTACTTTGAAAAAAGGCCAGTCTCTTTCCAAGTACTCCAGAAAGCTGATGAAGACTGGAGCAATCAAAGGGATCAACCAAAACACGAGCAACAAGGAAACCATCGATAACATTATGGGCAGCTTGAACAAGGTCATGATCATCTTGATCGGCATGGCCACCCTCCTGGCTCTGGTCGTTATTTACAATCTGTCTAACATCAATGTTGAAGAAAGAATCAGAGAACTGTCGACCATCAAGGTGCTCGGCTTCTTTGACAAGGAAACCACCCTCTACATCTACCGGGAAACGATCATTCTCTCCATTACCGGCATCCTCTGCGGCTACCTGGTTGGGATTGGCCTGCACAGCTTCATTATCAACAGCCTGCCGCCAGACAACGCCATGTTTGACCCGACTATGCTGGCAAGCAACTTCATCTTTTCAGCCTTAATTCCAGCCGTGATCACGGCTTTAGTCGCCCTGGTCATGCACAAGAAGATCAAGTCCGTCAACATGCTGGACGCCTTAAAATCCGTCGATTAAGACAAAAACGGAACCAAGTGGTTCCGTTTTTTATATCTCTCAATCTCTATATCTGAAAAATATTGCTAAAAGCCAGTTACTGTCCGGTTGTAGTAGACCAGGTGCTGCTTTTGACTGAGTGGATCAACCAGAATTTTAGTCACGGAGCAGTTGTCTGGTTCCAGAATCTGCAGACCCTGGCCGCCAGTAGCGTTAATGGCAAAAGATCTAACCGTGAAGCCGTGGGTCACCACCACGATCTTGTCTTCTGCATACTTCTTGCTGATCTCCTCCACGAATTCTGCCGTCCGCATCTCCACGTGGGCAAAGCTTTCTGCCTTTGGAGCAACTTGCACGTAGTCTTCCGTCACGTCATTAACCAAGGGAGAAAAATAATTCGGGTATTCAGCCATCAATTCGCTGTTCTTTTGCCCGTCCCAGTCCCCGTAAGAAATCTCCAGCAAGCGGTCGTCTGTTTCAACCGGCAGGCCGGCCTTTTGGTTCAGAATTTCCGCTGTTTGCTTGGTTCTGACCAAGGGTGAGACGAAAAGGCGGTCAAAATTGCTGATATCAAACTGGTCAGCCAGTTTTTGTGCCTGCTCCTTGCCCAGGTCGGTCAAGTAGGTGTTGGGGGTATTGATGGTCCCCTGCTTGAGGCCTGCCTTATTGGCAAAGGTCTGTCCGTGCCGGATAAAGTAGAATGTGGTCATGCGCTTCCTCCATTGTTTGTAGACTTTTTTCTTTGCTAAAAAATATTATACCAAAATTAAAATTTTGTTGACATTTCTAATTTTCGCCTTATAATAAAATTAATCACACGAAAGGAGCGAAAAAATGTTTACTTTACAAAGCAATCAAATGCAAAACAGACTTTTTTCCTCCTCCCAGTCTTCTTCCACTTAAGAAGGCTGCAATTTGTGATGGCCTTCAGCACAGTTTAAAACAGTGAGGCCGAAACAACAACTCCAACATAACATCTCATGGCAAAGGGCACTCACGCAAAGCGGGTGCCCTTTGTTTTTTCAGAAAGGAATTCTTAACTTATGACATGCTACAACTTCGCGGCTGGTCCAGCCATGCTGCCGGTCGAAGTCATTGCCCAAATCAAACGCGACTTGCCAGATTATGCCCACAGTGGCATGAGCGTCATGGAAATCTCCCACCGGTCAGCTCTTTATAAGGACCTCTACGCGGAAACCAAGGCCAACCTTCTGGAACTCATGAAGCTGGACCCGGCAGAATACGATGTCCTTTTCTTGACCGGCGGGGCAACCCAGCAGTTCACCACAATTCCTTTGAACCTGGCCCGCAAGTACCACCGGATCGCGGTCGTAGACAGCGGCCACTGGGCCCAAAGAGCGGCAGAAGACGCGGCTAAGGTGCCAGGCCTCACTGTTGATATCGTAGCTAGTGCTAAGGACAACAATTACACGGCTGTTCCTGAAATTCCGACTGAATTTGACAAAGACTACGACTACCTCCACATTACCACCAACAACACCATCATGGGGACGGCCTACAGAGACGACCAAATTCCTAAGACCGACATCCCCCTGGTAGCCGACGCTTCATCCAATTTCCTGGGCCAGGAATACGACTTCAGCAAGTTTGCTGTTATCTATGCTGGGGCGCAAAAGAACCTGGCTCCTGCCGGCTTGACCGTTTTAGTCATCAGAAAGGACCTTTTGGTTAAGCACGATGACCTGCCAGGGTTCTTCGACTTCGCTACTGAAGCCAAGAAAGAATCAGCCTTGAACACCCCGCCAGTCTTCCAGATTTACGTGGCTGGCCTGGCCCTTAAGTGGCTCAAGGAAAAAGGCGGCGTGGCCGGCATTGAAGCCATCAACCAGGAAAAAGCCAAGCTCCTTTATGACTGCCTGGCTGAGTCCAAGAATTTTAAGAGCAAGGTTGATCCAGACAGCCGGTCAATCATGAACGTACCTTTTGTCAGCGGTGACCCGGACCTGGACGCTGAATTTGTCAAAGAGGCTACCGCCCACCAGCTCCTTAATTTGAAGGGCCACCGCCTGGTTGGCGGGATGCGGGCAAGCATCTACAACGCCATGCCGCTGGAAGGGGTTCAGGCCCTCTGCGACTTTATTAAGGATTTTGACGCCAAGCACTAATTTTTTGAAAGGATTCCCCATGTACCAAATTAAAACTTACAATGCCATTGCAAAAGAAGGCTTAGCCGAATTCGGCGACAACTACCGGATCAACCAAACTGACAATCCAGATGCCTACTTGATCAGATCAGTTGACCTCCATGACCACGAATTTCCGAAGAATTTGAAGGCAATCGCCCGCTGCGGGGCCGGCTACAACAACGTGCCTTTAGACAAGGCCCTGGAAAACGGGACTGTGGTCTTCAACACTCCAGGCGGCAATGCCAATGCCGTTAAGGAACTGGTTCTGGCATCTATGATCATCGCCAGCCGGAACATCGTGGCTGCCGCTAACTGGTCAGCTAACGCCAAGCCGGGCGCGGACATCACCCTGCGGACGGAAAAAGAAAAGACCAGCTTCAACGGGACTGAGCTGTTAGGCAAGACGGTAGCCGTAATCGGTTTAGGCCACATCGGCTCACTGGTAGCTAATGCCTGCCTTAACTTGGGGATGAAGGTTGTCGGCTATGACCCATACTTGACTGTTGAAGCCGCATGGCGCTTGTCAGACCATATCAAGCGGGCCACCAGCATCGCTGACGCTGTTAAGGACGCGGACTTTGTCACTGTCCACGTGCCAAAAAACGAAGAGACGACTGGCTTGATCGCTGACGCCAAGATCGCGCAGATGAAGTCAAATACTATCTTGCTCAACTTCGCCCGCCTGGGGATTGTCGACAACAAGGCTGTCGTTGAAGCCTTGGCAGAACACCGCTTGGGCAAGTACTACACCGACTTCAGCGATGCCACGATTTTGCACAACGACGACATCGTGATCATGCCCCACATCGGCGGATCAACGATTGAAGCGGAAATCAACTGTGCCCGGATGGCGGCCAAGGAAACCATTGACTTTTTGGAAACGGGGAACATCACTAATTCAGTCAATCTGCCAAACGTGTCAGCTCCGTTTGAAAGCGACCACCGGATTACTTTGATCCACAAGAACATTCCAAACATGATCGGGCAAATTTCTACTTACCTTGCTGGCCAGGGCATCAACATTGAAAACCTGGTCAACAAGGCCAAGGACAAGTACGCCTACACCATGATCGACATTGATGAGATCGACCAGGCTACCCAAGACGAGGTGGTAGCCAACCTGGAAAAGATCCCTGCTGTCACTCGTGTCAGATTCCTGACCCACAAGTAATAAGCAGGTTAGAAATAACTGAATTTTAAGCTTTTGATTCTCCGAATTTACCTTTAACATGAACCCTGGAAGTTGATTATTGCAATTTCCAGGGTGTTTTTTTGACTTTGTTAAAGCATCCTGCCAGCAGTGTGTTAAAATGGACAAGGTTGTTTTCTGAAAAATAAGAAAATAGTAATGGCAGCTATGAAGTAGAGAGAAAGTAAGAAAGTAAAAAATGAAAGCAAATAGCAAGTGGGCAGGCCTGGCAGCCGCGGCCTGCATTCTATGGGGCATTTCCGGTCTTTTTGCCAAGGGCCTCTTTAATTTTGACCCCCGCATCACGCCAATTTGGGTAACGCAAATGCGGCAGGTCTGCTCAGGCGTAATTCTTTTGACTGTAGCCCAGCTGACCGGCAAGCATCCCTGGCAGGTGTGGAAAGACAAAAAGAGCGCGGTCCAGCTTCTGGCTTATGCCGTTATCGGCGTTTTGCCCTTCCAGTACTGCTTCTTTTTGGTAGTGGCTCAGGCTAACGCGGCTATCGCGACAGTTATTCAGTTTATCGGTCCCTTCTTCGTCTTGGCCTATCTGACTTTGACCAAGCAGGAAACTTTGCGGCCGATTGACGTCGCGGCCAGCTTGCTGGCTTTTGGCGGTGTCTTTCTCTTATCAACGCATGGCAACATTCATGACCTTAGGATCGCGCCACTCACCCTGCTTTTTGGCATCATGTCAGCAATTGGGGCAGCGGCCAACAGCTTGCTTCCACAAGCCCTGGTGACCAGGCAGTCGACTATTTCGGTTACTGGCTGGGGCCTGCTTATCTCAGGTTTGATTTTGACGGCGATTCATCCAGTCTGGCCTAGCCTACCGAGTTCACCGACTGTCTATATCAACTTGTCAGTCGTCATCATTATGGGAACTATTATCCCGACCCTTTGGCAAAACCATGCTTTAGGCCATATTTCGGGGATGACGGTCGCATTTATGGATGCCTTTGAACCAATGGCCTCCATGATTGGCTCCATCATTGTCTTTCACTTTCAGCCGCAGATGATGGATTACGCGGCATCTGTGATGATCATTTTTGCTGTCATCGCCCTTAATTGGACTCCGCGCGGCAAAATCAAGGCCCGGGTTGACAAATAGTCAGATAAAAATAACAGCGTCAGCAGATTTCCCTGCTGGCGCTGTTTTGCTTTAATTTTCGGTTATGTTTAATTGTCCGAATCAGAGTAATTCAAATCATCAAATCGTTGATCCTGCATCTTTTCAGCCATGGCCTGGCTGCGGTAAGCAATTCTATCGACCCAGATGCCAGCACCGCCTGCACATATCAAAACTTGGACATCATTTCCGTCAATATTTTCAGTGTGCACTGCGAAATATTCACCATCACCGGCGCCTTGATACCAACCCATTACGTTTAGATAGTTAATTCCCTTATACTGAATTATTTTCGGCAAGCCCCAGCCTTCTGCCTTTTTTATTTGTTCTTCGGATGGATAATCTGGTGCTTTATAATTAGCTGCCCGAGTGTACAGGGTAGTAGTGTGCCCCTTATTGTTATACTTGTCGTCTTGAGTAAAAATTGTACTCTGGCCAAAAACGTATTTTTCATGTGTTGTCTCATCGTCATCACTGCTTACAGAATACCAGGTCCCCTGCATTTCCGCGGGGATGGTAAAGTAGCCACTCCGGCCGTCAGACAAGCGCTGAGTTTGACCAGACTTGTCGACGATTTGAACCTTTTTTGCTAGCTGCTTAAATTCAGCCAGCTGATCTTTTTTGCCGATATAGTCAGCCATTTCCTGCTTAGTGGCCTGGCCCAAAAAGCTGCCGCTGCCCGCTACTTTTACTCCTTGATAGAAGTAAAAAGTGCTTCCACTGAGAGTATAGTAGGTCGTCCCTGTTTGCCCAGATACCGCGGCTTCATAAGCATAGCCGCTGCCCGGCTGCTTAAATTCATAGTCGCTGGTCTTGTGCAAAGTAATAGTCAAGGAGCTATTCTGCCCTGCTTGAAGCAAATTAGCCCATTCCCCGTCAAAGCGGTCAGCACAGTAAAGCGTAATCAAGCTGCCACTTTCCTGCGGAGTCAATTTTGCCGCATCAAGTTTTACTGCTTTAGCTGAACTTGGCGAAGCCTTGCTAGCCTTTTTAGCGCTAGACTTCCTACTCTGACTGCTCTTATTTGAACTATTGCTTGCTTCTTTTGACGCGGTCTGCTTGCTGCAACCCGTCAAAAATACGCCGCAAAAAAGGGCCATAACGGCCCATTTTTTGATCCTCATTTTCAAATTTCCTTTTTCTTTCACTGAACACAGCAAATTTTGAGTTCTAAAAACTAGAATTCCATCTGTTCAACGTCAATCATCCAAGTGATGCCGATTGACTTTTCGCCCAGGTAAGTCGCGATAACCGGGCTGAATTCGTCCATTTCAAAGACGGCATTTGGCACTTCAGCTTTGAAGTAGTTCATGACTTCTTCAGCTTGGGCAGCATCGTTTGACTGGATGATCAAGATCCGCAGCTTGTCTTCTGGGATGTCCAAAGATCTGATCTTTTCCAGGGATTCTTGCTCGATCTTCTTAACCGCCCGCTTCATTGACCGTACCTTGTCATAAGCCACGATCTTGGCCTCATCATTAAAAGTCAGCAAAGGCTTGATGTTTAAGAGTGACCCAATAAAGGCGCTGGCGTTGCTCAACCGGCCGCCCCGGCTCAAGTTGTTCAAGTCATCAACAATAAAAAGTTCGTCGATGGTTGACCGAATTTCAGCCAGTTTAGCGACGATCTCTTCAGGACTGTAGCTGCCCTTTTCGATCATCTTGGCTGCTGCCAGAACTTGGTAGCCCTGCAGGCGGACAGTAATTTGTGAGTCAAACGGGTACAGGTGGTAGTCCGGGTTGCTTTGCGCGATTCCCATCAAGGTGCTGTAGGAACCTGAAATCCCGCTGGAGAGGCAAAGGTAGATGATCGCCTCGTAACCCTCATCCCTGAACTTGTCAAAAGTAGTGATGAGGTCCCCCATCTTCGGCTGGGAAGTGGTCGGGAAGCCGGAGCCATTCCGCTGCGATTCAAAAAGCTCTTCAGAAGTGATGTTGATGCCTTCCAGGTATTCCTTGTCATCGATGTAGATCGGAATCGGAATGACCTTGATATTATACTTTTCAATTTCGGCCGCGGACAAATTGGCCGTACTGTCGGTAACTAATGCGATCTTCATATTTAACCTTCCGTATTTAACGTTTTAACATGAAAATTATAGCATACTTGCCCCAGCTAAACTAGAAAAATCTTGATCATGCCTGTTTGCGTATAGAATAACTGTTTAACTAGCAATCATGATATCCGATAACCCCACCACTTTATGTTAAAATAATAAACTGAACAATTTTCAATTTACGAATGAGGTGTGCTCAATGGCTTTTGACGGCTTATTTATTCATAGCCTGCTTAATGAATTACGAGATGAGATTACTGCTGGCCGCTTACACAAGATCTACCAGCCTTTTAACAACGACTTGGTCCTGGTCTTCAGAAAGGACCGCAAGAACAAGCAGCTTTTAATTTCTGCTAATCCTGAATATCCCCGCCTCTACCTGAGCAAGGAGTCCTTCTCCAACCCTAACGTGGCTCCTCTCTTCGTCATGGTCCTGCGTAAATACCTGGAAGGGTCAGTCCTCCAGGAAATCAGCCAGGTTGGCCTCAGCCGGATCGTCAACTTTTCCTTCAGCAACCGCAACGAACTCGGTGATGAAATGCAGCTGGTCCTCTCCGTTGAACTGATGGGCCGGCACAGCAACGTCATCCTCTACGACAAGCAAAGCGGCAAGATCATCGACTTGCTCAAGCGGATTAACCCCGACGAAAACCGGGCCCGCCTGCTCTTGCCTAAGGCCAAGTATGAACTGCCCCCGCTGACTCCCGGCATCAACGGATTTACTTTAACTGAATCTGAATTTTCTTCTTTGAAAAAAGACTACCCAAATCCAGCTGACCTAGCCAAGCAAATGGATGGTTTAGACGGCGATGACCGGCAAGAACTTACCGGCTACCTGGAAGACGACTACACCTTCTCTTCTCTTAAGACCTTCTACAACCAGTTTTCCTCCCCTAAGGCCTACGTCCTCTTGACGCCAAAGCACAAGCGCCGGATCTACCCTTACCTGCCATATCATTTGGATATGACCAAGGAAAGCTCCTCCAGCAACCTTAATGAAGCCTTAGACGAATTTTACGCCTACCAGGCCAACCGGGACTGGGTCAAGCAGCGGTCCCAGCAAGTGACCAAGGTCGTTACTAATGAGACCAAAAAGCTCCAAAAGAAGCTTAAGAAGCTGGAAAAGCAACTGGACAACGCTGAAAACTCCGAAAACCTCAGAGTCTCCGGGGAACTCTTGACGGCCTACTTAAGCCAAGTCAAACCCGGCATGGAAAAAATCGACCTGCCAAACTACTATGAAGGCAACCAGCCCATGACCATCAAGCTTGATCCTGCCCTCTCCCCTCAACGCAATGCCCAGAAGTACTTCAAACGCTACAAGAAGATGCGGGATTCCATCAAGCACGTGACCGAGCAGATCGAGATTACGGAAGAAAACCTCCGCTATCTTGACTCCGTCCAAACGGAAATCGACAACGCTGACCCAGAAGACGTCGAAGCCATCAAGGAAGAGCTGATCAACCAAGGTTATCTTAGAGCTGAACAGAAGAAACGCCGCAAGCCTAAGTTGACTGAAAAGAGCTTGAACAAGTTCAAGCTCAGCTCCGGCAAAACTGTTTTAGTCGGCAAGAATAACCTGCAAAACGACTGGCTGACCTTGAAGAAGGCTGACAAGAACCATTACTGGTTCCACGTTAAGAACATCCCTGGCTCCCACGTCATCTTAACCGACAGCCAGCCAAGTGACAGCGACATCCAGGAAAGCGCCGAGATCGCTGCCTACTTCTCTAAGGCCAAAAATTCCGCCCACGTGCCGGTTGACTATATCCAAGTCAAGCGGATCAAGAAACCTAACGGGGCCAAGCCTGGCTTCGTTATCTACACCGGGCAGAAGTCCATTGAAGTTACCCCGGAAGCTGATGAAATTTTAGCTAAACGGATTGACTAAGATGCAAAAAATAACCGTATTATCAATTTTGGTAGTACGGTTATTTTTTATATTTTTCTGCTAAAAAATGATTAGTTCTTGAAGCTGTGCACTGGGGCTGGAATCCGTCCGCCGCGGTTGATCATCGCCGCGCTGGATTCCTTGTGAACAGGCATAATTGGGGCATAGCCGAAGAGGCCGCCAAATTCAATTGAATCACCGACATCCTTGCCCGGTACTGGAATTACCCGGACAGCCGTGGTCTTGTTGTTGATCATCCCAATGGCTGCTTCGTCAGCAATCATGGCACTGATCGTTTCAGCTGGCGTATCGCCAGGCACGGCAATCATGTCCAGACCGACTGAGCAGACAGCGGTCATGGCTTCCAATTTGTCGACCGTCAAAATCCCCTTTTCAGCCGCCGCGATCATCCCCGCGTCTTCTGATTCCGGAATGAAGGCACCTGACAGACCGCCGACGTGGCTGCAGGCCATGATACCGCCCTTCTTGACGGCGTCGTTCAACATGGCTAAAGCTGCCGTGGTCCCGTGGGTCCCCACGCTTTCCAGACCGATTTCTTCCAAAATGTTGGCTACTGAGTCGCCTTGGGCTGGAGTTGGCGCCAAAGACAGGTCCACGATCCCGAAGTCAACGCCTAAACGCTTGGAAGCTTCCTGGCCGACCAATTGGCCCATTCTGGTAACCTTGAAGGCCGTCTGCTTGATCGTTTCAGCTACCACGTCCATGGATTCGCCCTTGACCTTTTCCAGGGCCGTCTTAACCACGCCAGGGCCAGAAACGCCGACATTCAAAGCCACGTCGCTTTCGCCGACCCCATGGAAGCCCCCGGCCATAAACGGGTTGTCTTCGACCGCGTTGCAGAAGATGACCAGGTTGCCATTGTTCAGCGGGTCGATCTTTTCGTTTTCAATTACGATCTGGCCCATTTCCTTGACGGCATCCATGTTGATCCCGCTTCTGGTTGAGCCGACATTGACACTGGAGCAGACTCTTTCAGTTTCCTTCAAAGCTTGGGGAATTGACTTGATCAAAACCCGGTCGCCATTTTGGTAGCCCTTGTGCACCAAAGCTGAGAAGCCACCGATCAAGTCAACGCCGACTGCCTTAGCTGCCTTGTCCAGAGTAACCGCGTACTTAACGTAGTCGCTGTCACCAGAAGCTGCCGCGATCAAAGAAATTGGCGTAACCGTGATCCGCTTGTTGGCAATCGGAATCCCGTATTCAGTTTCCAGTTCTTTGGCTACCTTGACCAAATTTTCTGCCTTAGTCGTGATCTTGTCGTAGATCTTCTGGCAAGCCCGGTCACTGTCTGAATCAATACAATCCAAAAGCGAGATCCCCATAGTCGTTGTCCGCAGGTCCAGGTTCTCGTTGTCGATCATATTGACCGTTTCCATAATCCGCCGCAAGTCCATTATTCAAGACCTCCGCTCAGTTCGTGCATGGCCGCGTACATCTTTTCGTTCCGGATGTTGATTTCCACGCCCAGTTTCTTGCCCAGTTCCTTGAGTTCCGCGCTCAAGGCGGAGAAGTCAGCCTCATCGCTGACGTCAACGACCATCATCATGGTGAAGTAGCCGTTCATGATCGTCTGGGACAGGTCCAGAATGTTGATGTCTTTTTCTGCCAAAAAGCTGCTTACGCCGGCAATAATCCCGGTCTTGTCCTGGCCGACGGTTGTCAAAATTGCTCTCATCGCTTGCCCTCCTGCTTGCGATTATATCCTCGTTAGGATAAAAATATAAAATAAATTTGATTTAGATTAAAAACTTATGGTTTGAGTATAGCATCTTTTAAATTGGCTGGGTAGTCAAAGCCAGCGATTCCAGCACATCCAGAATCAGCTGGACTGTCTCCAGGCTGGAGAAAACCGGAATATGGGTATTCAGAGCCTGGTCCTTGATCTTGATTGAGTCTTCCACTGCCGAGTCTGACAAATTGACGACATTGACCACCATTACGATCCGGTGGGTCCGGATTCTTTCCAAAAGGTTTCTCGACCCTTCCTGGATCTTGGCGATAACCCCAGTGGTAATCCCCGCTTCAGCCAGAATGTTAGCCGTCCCTTCCGTGGCCGTGATCTTAAAGCCCAGGCGGGCAAAGCGCTTGGCCAGGTTGGCCACTTCCTGCTTTTCTTCATCACTGACTGAGAAGAAGATCGTCCCATAGCTCGGTATATGCAGGTCGCTGGCTTCATAGCCCTTGTAAAGGGCTTTGGACAAAAGGCTGTCTCTGCCCATCACAGCGTCAGAAGACTTCATCCTGGAGTCAAAAGTATTGTCTGAGCTGTAATTTAGGTAGGAGAAGACCGGCATCTTCACGTGGATGAATTCGTCAACTGGCCAGACTTCATTCGGATAGCCTAAATCAGCGATCTTTCTGCCTGCTAAGACCTTGACCGCGTATTCGACCAGGTCCTTGTTCATGGACTTGGACAAAAAGGCCAGGTTGTGACCAGCATAGGTCTTGATCTGGAGCAGGTAGATCTCGCTGCCCTTGATCAAAAAGTGGAGGTTGAAGATCCCCCGGATCTTGAAGCTGCGGATCAGCTTGACCGTTTCCTCTTTCAGCTTTTCGGCATGTTTCTTGCTTAAATACTGGGGGCCAAAAACAGCGATTGAGTCTGAAGCGTGCGACCCCGACTGTTCCAGGTGCTCGACGATTCCTGGAATAGTCACGTCTTCCCCGTCCGTGATGGCTGTAATCTCATACTTCATCCCCGAGATAAACTGGGAAATCGTGTAGTCATCAACCTGGTTTTCCCGGAAGTATTTCTCCAGGGCCGGCTGGTCATAGACTACGGCCGACTTTTGCTTGCTCTTTTGGTGGTAGCCCCCGACCAAAACCGGGTAGCCCACCTGGGCCACAAAGGCCAAAACAGCTTGGTAGTCGCTTGTTGCTAAATAAGGCACCCGTTTGACGTCAGAAATCTTCCCCGTATCTAAATGGCTGATTGGTAAAAGCCGGTCGATATCGTGCTGGCCAAAAATCTTCAGACCATGGCTCATCAATGGCAACCGCAAAGCTGACACCTGCTTGCCGGAGAACTGGGTGACCACGTCAGTGATCCCCTCTTCTTCGCAGATGGTGATAATGCTGTCCAGGTTGATCGGCTCAAAATAGACCCGGTCTGCCAGGTGGTAGTCCATCGAGGCTGATTCAGCGTTGTTGGACAAAAGGACCGTCTCATAGCCCTCTTTTTTCAAGGCCGCCAGGGCATGGTAGAGCATGT
Source organism: Lactobacillus sp. WILCCON 0059 (assembly GCF_057197985.1). Taxonomy (NCBI): domain Bacteria; kingdom Bacillati; phylum Bacillota; class Bacilli; order Lactobacillales; family Lactobacillaceae; genus Lactobacillus; species Lactobacillus sp. WILCCON 0059. The sequence continues at coordinate 1,039,855 of NZ_JBUBHN010000001.1, read as the reverse complement.
AGTCAAACTCACTGGTTACCGAGACCTGGAAAGGCGGCATCCCCAGCAAAAGAACCTTTTTCTTCTCCGGATCCTTGGCAAATTCCAATTCGCTTTCGACCCCGTAACTCTGGTAGTAAACCTTGACTTTTGGCTGGTAAACCCCAGCACTGTCATCGATTGCTGAGAATGACGGCCGGACATCTTTTTCATTGAGCAAAGGGAAAATGTCATGGACGTCCATTTTGGTCAATTTGGCCAAAAGGTCGCTGGAAAAGCCCCGGATCTTGGCCTTTAAAAGGAGGTCATGGTCTAATTCATCCGCGTGGGCGATGTCCCTGCCGATCTTGACCAGGTAGCGCAGCTTCTGGTAGTAGACTGGATGAATGTTGAAGACGCTGCTTATGGCCTGGTAGTCGATCCCCTGGCTAAGGGCAGCCAGCAGCTGGACCAGGTGCATTTCATTGGGGTGGCGGAGGTCATCTAAGATTACCTCGTCGCTCTTCTTCCGTTCGTTGATAAAAGCGGTCCACAAAACTTCCAGGTCATTGCTGGAAATCAAGGCCTTGAAAAAGGCACTTTCAAAATTCCGCCCGATCCCGACCGCTTCCCCAGTTGACTGAGTGTGCTTGCCCAGCTGGTAGTGGTTATAGCCAGTTTTGGCGAAGGACCAGTAAGGAATCTTGATGCTGACCGTGTCAGAGACAGGTTCAATGGCCGCGCACAGGCCGGTCGCCGGGTCAGTGACTTCATTCAGCCGCATCCCGATCGCCAGCTTGGCCAAAACATAACCAATTGAATACAGGCTGGTCTTTTGGTCCAAGACCGCTGTTCTGGTTAAGCGGGGCTTAACAGCCAGGAGCTTGTAAACCATGTCCATATCTCGGTGGCTGATGGCAAAATGGACGCTCAAAAAGCCTTCCAGCTGCAGCTTATCCGCGATTTTGCCAGCTTCCGCCCGCAAGACCTGGATCTGGTCATTGTTCATGGTCAAAAGCGGCTTGATCAAGACCGAGTCGCCTGAGTCGATCCCGACCGGTTCCAAAGACCCAGTTGCCCCGACAAAGCAGAGGTTGCCGTCCTCATCACGGAGCAGGTCCAGGATGACCTCTTCGCAATTAGACAAGTCTTCCGTCATCCGGTAGCTGGCTGGGCGGAAGTCCTTGTCCTGGCTCTCCTGGCGCAGGTACTGGGCTAAATCCCGGCTGCTCTTGAAGGAGATGTGGTCATCGCGCTCAAAGTAGTATTTCTTGGTCAGAAGAATCGGGAAAGAGAGCTTGTTTTCCAGCTGCTCTTGCAGGTGCTCGTCGTATTTTAAGCCCAGGCTGTCTAAAAACCAGGTCTGCCCGACTGGCAAATGATTGGCTTCCAAAAAGCGGGTCCGCTTCTGCGGATTGGCCATGGAGATTGCCTTCTCATTGATCGTCAACAGCCGGATACCCATCTGGTGCAGAATCCCGTCAGCCTGCAGCTTTTTGGTCACGTCCAGGGCCATCAAAGAACCGAAAGCGGTCATGATCGCGTCGGGCTCTTCCATCCGGAGAATCCGCTTCAAGAAGTCCAAAGTCATCGGCTCAAGGTACACGGTCAAGCCCGGCAAGGGGTCCGTCGATACGCTGGCCGGATTGGGGTTGACCAGGACCACCTGGATATTTTCTTCCAAAAGGGCCTCAATGGCGCTCTTAGTCAAAAGGTCCGTGTTGGCCACATTGCCCACCAGGGCTGAGCCGGCACCGATAATCAAGATTTTGTTTAAATCATTTTCGCGTGGCATTATTTCACCAGTTTCAAAAAGTCGTCAAAAATCACCTGGGCATCTTCCGTCCCCGGCGCTCCTTCCGGGTTGAAGGCGACTGCCAAGAGCTGCAGCTTGTCATTGCTGAAGCCGGCCAAAAGCTCATTGTGCAGGTCGAAATACTCTTCATTGAAGGTCATGGCCGTGTCATCAGGCAAAACCAGCTGGCCAATGTTCATGGCCGTCTGCCAGATCTGCCCGCTGCTCTGCCCGATCACCGGGAAATTGGTCCCGTTCTGGTACTGAGGCAGGTCAACCAGGCTGAGGTCCAGGTAAGCCGAAATGGCCAAAAAGCCCAAACCAATCCCCAAGATCGGCAGCTTGCCCAGATATTCATCTAAAATCTGCCGCAAATATGGCAAAACTTCTTTGGCCTGGCTGGGGCCGTTGGAAATGATGATCCCGTCTGGCCGCAGGCTCTTGATGTCGCGGACAGTCGCGTTATATGGCAAGACATTGGCGTTAACCTGTCTTAACGAAAGTTCCCGCAGCATGGAGTGCTTAAGGCCCAGGTCGATAATGGCAATCGTCTTGCCGACGTTTGGCGCGGCATAGGCGTTCTTGGTTGAAACCAAAGAGCTCTTGTTTTTCGGCAACACCAGGGCTCTGATCTGATCAAAGGCATGGGCATCATTTGTATCCATGATTGAGGCTTTTAAAGGACCCAGATTTTGCAATTTTCTGACCAAGGCCCGGGTATCAACGTTAAAAATTGCCGGTACCTTTTTTTCTTTCAAAAAGTCGCCCAAAGACTGGAAGCTGTCATTGTCGGTGATATTCAAGGCAATGTCGTTAGCGATAACGCCGCGGACACTGGGCTGAATGCTTTCATAGTCAACGGCGTTGATCCCGTTGCTGCCGATCATCGGGGTGGTAAAAACGATGATCTTGCCAGCGTTCGACGGGTCGGTCAAAACTTCCTGGTAGCCGTAGTTGCTGGTCTGGATGGCCAGTTCCCCCGTGGCGGTAACCATTGCCCCGATGCCGTCACCGGCATAAGAGCTGCCATCTTCAAGAATAAGGTAGCGTTTCATTTTATTTCACCCGCTTTTGCCGCAATTCTTCAACTGTTTTCTGGAAAATTTCCGGCGGCTGGACAGAAAATTCCAGCCACTCCCCGGTCCTTGGCTGCTCAAAGCCCAGGGTCATGGCATGCAAGAACTGACCCTTGCCAGGCAGAGTCTTTCTTGGCCCATACAAGGGGTCCCCTGCCAACGGGTGGCCGATATAGGCCATATGAACCCGGATCTGGTGGGTCCGGCCGGTTTCCAGCTGGCATTCAACCAGGCTGTAGCCTTGGTATTGTTCTAAGACCTTAAAGTGGGTCACCGCGCTCTTGCCCTTCTCAACGACGGCCATCTGCTTGCGGTCCTTAGGATTGCGGCCGATCGGGGCATCAATTGTCCCCTCTTCTTCAGCAAAATTGCCATGAACGATGGCCAGGTATTGGCGCTTGTTGGACTTGGCCGCCAGCTGCTTTTCAAGAGATTCTCTAGCAGCAGCGTTTTTGGCCACCATCAAGAGGCCTGACGTATCCTTGTCGATCCGGTGAACGATCCCAGGTCTGAAGCCTTCCGGGCTATCTGCCAGGTCCCTGGTGTGGTAAAGCAAGGCGTTGACCAGGGTGTGGCTTGGGTGGCCGGCGGCCGGGTGAACCACCATCCCCTGGGGCTTGTTGACCACGATGACGTCTTCATCTTCATAGACAATGTCCAGGGGGATATTTTCCGCTTCAAGCGCCAAGGGCTCTAACGGCAAAACGGTGACCTGAATCAGGTCACCTTTCTGCACTTTATATGAAACTTTGCTCTTTTTGCCATTGACCAGGACTTCGCCGGCCTGGACCAGCTCCTTGATCCGGCTTCTGGACAAATCAGCCATTTCTTCTGCCAGATACTTGTCCAGCCGCTGGCCGCTTTCTTGCACGGTCAGTTCATACTCACGGTTCATCCTAGTCCTCCCTTTCAATGAATAACAGATAGCTGAAGATTAAAATCACGCCAACGGTAATGGCGGCATCAGCCAGGTTGAAGATATTGAACTGCACAAAGTCCAGCTGAATCATGTCGATGACATACTTCAGATGCAGGCGGTCAATCAAGTTGCCGATGATCCCGCCCAATACCAAAACCAGGCCCGACTTAAACATCCAGTGGCTATACTTCTTGTTGAAGTAGTAATACAGCACTACGGCAATAGCGACAGCGCTGACTACATAGAAGAACCACATCTTCCCGGACAAAATGTTCCAGGCTGCCCCATTATTCTGAATATAGGTAAAGGAGAAAAGGCCCGGCATCACGTCGTGGACTTCACCCAAATGGTAATTTGTGACAATATAATACTTCAAAGCTTGATCAGCTGCCGCGATCAAGGCAGCGATCACTAATCCAACTATCTGCATATTCCTCTTTTCTAGAACAAACCGCTGATCTTGCCGGTTTCGTCCACATCAATATCCAAGGCGGCCGGGTGCTTTGGCAGGCCTGGCATGTCCAGGATGTGGCCAGTTGAAACGACCACGAAGCCGGCCCCGTTGCGGAGGCTCAAGCCCTTGACATGCAAAGTAAAGTCAGTAGGAGCCCCTAATTCCTTGGCATTGTCGGTAAAGCTGTACTGGGTCTTGGCAATGATGACTGGCAGCTTGTCCTTGCCCATCCTCTTCAGCTTGGCCAGCTGTTCTTTGGCCTTGTCGGTGTATTCCACGTCAGCAGCGTGGTAGATCCGCTTGGCTACCTTTTCAATCTTGCTTTCCAGGTCGTCATCCATGTCGTAGCTGCGCTTGATTTCGTAGTCGCTCTTATCTGCCAGTTCAACGATCTTTTCAGCCGCTGCCTTAGCCCCCTTGGAGCCTTCGTCATGGGCAGTCACGATTTCGCATGGGAAGCCTTGTTCTTCAATCAATGACTTGAGCAGGTCAAGTTCTGCTTCAGTATCAGTTGGGAACTTGTTGATGACAACCAAAACCGGGATCTGGTATGAACGGACATTGTTCATGTGCCGGTCCAGGTTAGCGAAGCCTTCCTTCAGTGAGTCCAGGTTTTCTTCCTTTAAGTGGTCGGTTGACTTTTCTGCCTGGTACTTCAAAGCACGGACAGTAGCAACGACAACGGCGGCATCTGGCTTCTTTTCCAGCTTGGTTGAAACGAAGTCCAGGAACTTTTGCCCGCCAAGGTCTGAACCGAAGCCGGCTTCACTTAAAACGTAGTCGCTGAGGTGCAGAGCCAAGTTGGTTGAGAGGATGGAGTTGTTGCCGTGGGCAATGTTGGCGAAAGGCCCGCCGTGCACGAAGGCTGGGGTGTGTTCCAAAGTTTGAACCAGGTTTGGCTTCAGGGCAGTTGACAAAAGGGCGGCGATAGCGCCTTGGAAGCCCAGGTCCTTGACGAAGATTGGCTCATCCTCGTAAGTGTAGCCAACCAGGATCTTGCCGATTCTTTCCTTCAAGTCCGCGATGTTCTTGGACAGGCAGAGAATGGCCATCAGTTCGTGGCCCACAGTCAGCTGGAAGCTGGCCGGACGCTCTACCCCGTTGAACTTGGAACCTTGGCCGATCGTTACCTTTCTCAAGGTCCGGTCGTTAACGTCCAGGCCGCGCTTGATGACGATCTTTTCCGGGTCCAGGCCCAATTCGTTGCCTTGGTAGATGTAGTTGTCAACCAAAGCTGACAGGTTGTCGATGGCTGAAGTCAAGGCATGCATGTCGCCGGTAAAGTGGAGGTTGATGTCTTCCATAGGAATGACTTGCGCGTAGCCGCCGCCGGCAGCCCCGCCCTTCATCCCGAAGACCGGGCCCATGGATGGCTCTCTTAAGGCGATCACCGTCTTCTTGCCCAATTGGTTGTTGATGGCATCCCCGATCCCGATCGTCATCGTGGACTTGCCTTCCCCGGCTGGAGTTGGTGAAATTGAAGTCACCAAGATCAGCTTGCCCAGGTGGCCGTTTTCCTCACTGCGCTTGATTGCCTGCCAGTTGACCTTAGCCTTGTCATAGCCGTATGGTTCAAGGTCTTGGCTGGTCAAGCCCAGCTTGGCCGCAACGTCAGTAATAGGCAATTCTTCTGCTTCTTGCGCAATTTCGATATCTGATTTAACCATTTCTGTCACGCTTTCTCTTAAAAACAAGATAATCAATGCTTTGATGCTTGGAAACCCGCGCCCGATAGACTTCAAAGCCACGCCAACTAGTCACCAATTCTGGTTTTTCCTCCAGGACGAACTCCTTCCGGTATGGCAAGCGCAAGCGCGTCTGGCCGTCAAAAGAAATGTAGGACTTTTTCCATGTAAAAACAAGCAGGAGCAAGAAGATGATGCCGGTTATCACAGTCGGCGGGTTGATGAACTGGCTGCCTTCCAGACAAAAGATCACAGTCAAAAAAAGCACCAGCAAGAGCCAACTGTAATAAATAACGCCAAGGTCTCCTAAAAAGATCAAATGTTTTTTCATGAAAAACTCCTTGTCACTAGATATCTAGATTATAGCAAAAAAGCAGGGAAATACCGAGAAATACGAAAAATATTTTTAACTGTTGTTTTTAATATTCGGTAATCAAGTTATTATTAAGGCTTAAATCGAATTTATCTAAAAAAAGATCGTTTTTTCACCAAGCCAAATCCAACTTTTGGCTTGACTGAGTGCTCTCGTAAAGGGAGCTGATATAACTTTTCATGCTAGGCATGGCCGCCAGCAAAGTTCGGTAAGCGCTTGACCCGTAAATTGCCGCGATTTCTTCTTGGCTCTTATAGCTTTGTCCGGTAAAAAAGTCCCAGTGCATCTTTTTGAGCAGGCTGGCTGCTTCCGGCAGGTCGTCTGCCGCCCCTTTCAGAAAGTGCTGGCGAATGAGCAGGTCATTGCTTTGGTCAAAAACTTCCTTCAGATAAGCGTGAAAATCATTAAAGGGAGCAAAAGCTTTTTCTTCAGCCGTCAAAAAATTGTCAATGTCAAAAGACTGCCGCTGGTAGCTGAGGGAATTATCAGTCAGCTCAACTATCCCATAGCCCTGGTCACTTTCCGCGAAACAGGATGAGACCACCTCGGGAACCGGTACCCAGCCGGACATAATGTGCTGGGCATGAATATGGCCGGAAAAGGCGCAGCGGACCGGATACTGACTGAGCAGCTGGATAATTTCACCGGCATTGTTCAGTTTAAAGCCGTCATGAACCACTGAATTATGACTGTAGAGATTGTGGTGCATGAAAAAAAGGACATCCTGTCCATTACTTTTAGCCTCGTCCAATTCCTGGCCCAGCCAGCGTCTTTCCCCATCATCGATGGTCCCGCTGGTCATTGGATGGGTGTAGGAAAACTGCTGGCTATATAAGTTGGAATCAAGCAGAAGCAGCCGCCAGTGCCGGTTTAAGTTGACTGAATATGATAAAGAGGCCGGGTCCTGGCTTGCGGCTAAGTCATAACTGGCGGAAAAAATTTCCTTCCAGTCTTCTGGTGAAATCTGCTCCACCCGTCTTTCCTCGCTGCCGGCAAAACTCCTGGCCCAGCCGTCATATATGTCATGGTTGCCAGGAATGACCAGCAAAGCAATGCCAGCTTCTTTTAGGGGGGCAAAAATCTCCCTCAGCCTTTCTGCCGACCGCTTGGCCCCGTTAAAGGTCAAGTCCCCGGTAATGATCAAGGCTGCTGGCTTTGCCTGCAGGACTTTTCTGACAAAAGCTCTCAGGGCCAGGTCCTGGTAGGCAATATCCTTGCCGGCACTAGTCCGGCGCATCTCTAGAAACCGGCTGCCAAAATCATGCAGGTCATCCGCAATTAAGTGCGGGTCTGAAATCAGCCAAAAGTCTGGCTGTTCACTATCCGTGATCGTCTTCATCAGCTCATCTCTTTTTCATTACTTGCGCTTAGCCCAGAACTGATAGTAGTCAACCCGGAGGTTACCATTGTAGAGCTTGCGCTTCTTGCTGGCCTTTTGCCCGAAGCACTTTTCAAAATCCGGGTCCGCTGTCAGATAGTACTGGCTGAAAGAAGTAAGTGGCCGCAGGACTTCCCCCATTTGCCGGTATAGTTCTTCCGCTCCCTGTTTGTCTTTCAAACGCTTGCCGTATGGCGGGTTGGAAACGATGACCCCGTTTTCCAGGTCGGTGGTAAAGTCCTTGACCGCGACCTGCTTGAAGCGGATATCCTGCAAAACCCCGGCATTGTGGGCATTCAGCTTGGCCACTTCAAGAATCGACTGGTCAATGTCACTGGCCCAGATCGGCGCCTCAGCTGGTTTAACCTGGCTCTTAGCTTCTTCCAGCAGCTCTTCATGCAGGCTTGGGTCAAACCAGTCAAAGTCGTCAAAAGCAAACTTCCGCCAAGTGCCTGGAGCAATATTGCGGGCGATCAAGGCTGCTTCAATTGGCAGGGTCCCTGACCCGCACATTGGGTCGATAAACGGGTGGGTCCCATCATATGGGGTCAGCTTGATCAAAGACGCCGCGAAGTTTTCCTTTAAAGGCGCGCCCCCGTGTTCAATCCGGTAGCCCCGCTTGAAAAGACTTTCCCCAGTCGTATCCAGTGACAGGCGGACAGTATCCTTGTAGATGTGCACGTCCAGCTGGTATAGACTGCCACTTTCAGGCAGCTTGCCCCGCCGGTGGTACTGGGCTGCCATCTTGTCAACGATCGCTTTTTTCACAATTGACTGCACGTCCGGCTCAGAGTGGAGCTTTGAGCGGACGCTGCGCCCCTTGACCGGGAAAGCCGCGTCGACTGGCAAAAGCATGGCCCAGTCAAAAGCGTAAGTTTCGTCATACAGGGTTGAGAAGTCTCTTGCCGTGAATTCCTTTAACAGGATCTTGACCCGGTCAGCGGTTCTCAGCCACAGGTTGCATCTGACGATGTCTTTCTGGCCCCCTTTAAAAAAGACCCGGCCGTTTTCGGTCGTCGTTTCATAACCCAAGGACTGAAGTTCCTTGGCCACGACGCTTTCAAAACCAGCCCCCATGGTCGCGTATAATTGGTATTCTTCCATCGCTGTCTCCGTTCTTTTACTTCTGAATTTTATTCTGATCTTTATCTTGTTTTTTTATCTTTGCAAGCTTTTTCCTTAAAAAAGAAAAAGTTGGGCTTCAAACGAAGTCCAACTCTCTGCCTTGCAAATTTCTATAAGCCACGTTCTGTTCCACCAACCGCCGGCCGCGGCTGGTTTCAGCAGCCATCTATCTCTACATGATGTAGTCCAACTTTTGGTTCATTTGCCTAAGTTGAGACGCCCCTACCAAATTTTGGGTTACACGCTCGCAGGGTTTACCTCGTTCCACCAAGCCGGTTTCCCGGCTTGCTCCGTCACTGTGGCACTTTCAAGATATTCACGCATGGCCAGGCTTTAGCGCTTTCTCTGCCGTGAGGCTCAAGGCCTCCTCCAGCTTATTGGGCTGAATACGATCACTACGGGCATCGCAGCCCGTGCGTGCGTGGACTTTCCTCAGCCGGCTCAAGGCCGGCCGCGACTGCTCAAAATTTGCAACATTACTATTATAGCAAACTTTCTTACTTTTGTAAGTCCTGAATTCCGTAAACTCTTTGTTCCAGATTGTAGACCTTCCGCTCCAGAGTTGAAAGTCTTTGAATGATTGCCATGTTAGTTGAAATTTCGCCGCTAGTACTGCTGCTATCCAAGGCGAAGTCGGTCCGCTGCCTTTGTGAGCTCGGCACGTAGGTCTTGACGTCTTCTTCCTTGCTTTCAGTAGTCGCTGATGCCGGTACGGCTGCCGGGATTTCCTTGACGGCCTTTTCTTCCTGCTTGACCTGCTTCTCAGCGTCGATCACTTGCCCCTGCAGTTCACCAATCCGCCCGTATAGGTCTTCAATGATGTCCTGGAAGGTCTCATAGTCGGAAATGATTTGGTCCAGGTAAGAATCAACCTCATCCGGATCATAGCCCTTGACCTTGCTTCTGAACTGCTTCTTTAAAATGTCCTGCGCGGACAGCTTAATATCGTTTAAATCTGCCATTAACTCTTGACTCCTTTATACTAAAGTCATTTTATCAAAAAGCGACTCCATAAAAAAGAAAGAAAGAGTTAAAATTTACCATTCTCTTTGATTTTCTTCATATTCCCGGGCGGCCTGCTCCAAGTCATAATAATCGAGCAGGTCCAGCTGGTAGTCATCGCGCTTTTGCAGGTATTTTTCAATCATCTCGTAGTCATATTTGCTCTTGCCTGGGTATTCCGGGTCATAGACCAAAAGGGCCCGGTCGGTATGCTGAAACATGAACTGCTGGTAGTCCCTAAGCTGGCGGGCACCCTGGTAAGATCCTTTTGAAGTCGCGGACCAGAAGTCAGCTTGATTTTTTAAATTCTGCAGCTTCAGCTGGTTGTTTTCGCTCCAGCGACTGCCAAAGTCCAAGTAAGGCAGCATCACCGCAACCCGCAAGTTGTATTCCTGCCGCAAATCCAGCGCCACTTCCGCGCTCCACTGCTCAACGCCCAGGTTAGCGCCGGTGATGACCCAGTCCAGCTGTCCTTCTTCCAGCAGATTAGTCAGGTACTGCTTAATGGCGTATTTGATCACCGTGATTTTTGGATCCTTGTCGCCAAAAGTTCCCAGTTCATAGCTGCGATAGCCGCTGATCCAAATTCGCTGCATGCAAAATTTCCTCCTTAATTCTTTTGCTTTGCCAGGTCTTTAAAAACATTGTAACATTAACCGAAAAAGCAAGGATGATCGAGCTTTAGCGCTAGCGCAAAAATAATCTGATTAGGTTTCTCAAGTTTTTATTGTTATAATGACTTCCAGGAGTGAACTTTATGGTTAAATACCCAACTGGATCTGTCATCCCCTTAAAGGCAGCCCAGCGGCAAGGAGAAAAGGCCCTGCTTAAGAAGGCCAGCTTTTCCGACCGCGGGATGACCCTGGAGCAGCAGATCAACGAATCAAACCAGTACTACCTCGACGCGGGCATCGCGGTCGTCCACAAGAAACCGACCCCGATCCAGATCGTCAAGGTCGACTACCCGAAAAGATCGCGGGCCGTCATCCGCGAGGCCTACTTCCGACAGGCCTCAACGACTGACTACAATGGCGTTTATCAGGGCTACTACCTTGATTTTGAAGCCAAGGAGACGCGCAACAAAACTTCTTTTCCTTTAAAGAACTTTCATGACCACCAAATCCTGCACCTGCAGCAGTGCCTGGACCAAGAGGGCATCTGTTTTGCCCTTATCGGTTTCATGAGTTTGGAGCGCTACTTCGTTACCCCGGCATCTTTTTTGATTCAAGCTTGGCAAAACTGGAAGGCTGCCGGCAAGAGTTCTATGACTCTTGCTGAAATCGAAGCTAACTCCTTTGAAATTAAAAGCGGATTCCGGCCTGCCCTGCCTTATTTAGAGGCGGTCGACCGGATCATTGCGGATAGGAAACAAGAACATGGCAACAAATAGTCCAGAGCAAAAGAACACGCGGATGGCCCGCCTGCATGCCAATGACGGCGCCAAGAAGGCCCGGCCCGTTCTGCGGGTAATCAAATGGCTTTTTCTGCTCTTTTTCTTGCTGATCATCTCCGGCGTCGGCGTCTTCGCTTATTATGCCAAAGACGCGCCGAGCATCAGCACCGCCAAGCTGCAAAGCGGCGGCACATCAAGTTTTTACACCACTGATGGCAAATTTTTAATGTCACTGGGTTCACAAACCCGGGTTTATGCTAAAGACTCGGATATCCCCCAGACCTTGAAAGACGCGGTCGTCTCCATTGAAGACAAGCGCTTCTATTCTGAAAGCTTGGGGATCGACCCCTTCCGGATTGTGTCTTCCTTCTTGACTAACGTCAAGAGCTCCAGCACCGTGGCCGGCGGGTCAACCATCACCCAGCAGCTGGTCAAATTGACCTGCTTCTCAACCGCCAGCTCCCAGCGGACCCTGTCCAGAAAGGCCCAGGAAGCCTGGCTGGCCATGAAGGTTGAAAGAGAATACAGCAAGGACCAGATCCTTGAATTCTACATCAACAAGGTCTACATGAACTACGGGACCTATGGGATGGGGACGGCAGCCAACTACTACTATGGCAAGTCTCTCAAGCAGCTGGACCTGGCCCAGCTGGCCCTTTTGGCCGGGATGCCTAACGCCCCGGTGGCCTACAACCCTTACCTTTACCCAAAGAAGGCTAAGTACCGGCGGGACCTGGTCTTAAAGGCTATGTACGACAATAAGAAAATCACCAAAAAGCAGTACCTGGCTGCCAAGGCTGAAGACGTGCAGAAGGGGCTTAAGAAGCACACGACCAGCACTGAATCCAAGCTGCGCAAGGTCGACGACGCCTACATCAAGGAAGCAATTGCTGAAGTGCAGGCTGACGGCTATGACCCATATAACGACAACCTGAAGATTACCATCAACATCAACCAGGCTGCCCAAAACAAGCTCTACTCCCTGGCCAACAGCGGCAGCGTTGCTTTCACCAGCAAGAAGATGCAGATCGGGGCCACGGTCGTCAACCCGAAGAACGGCCACGTCATCGCCATCCTTGGGGGCCGGAAATTGCCATCAGTCCAGCTGGGACTTGACCGGGCAGTCCAAACCGGCCGGTCGACCGGGTCAACGATCAAGCCAGTCTTAGACTACGGCCCGGCAATTGAATATCTCAACTGGGGAACCAGCCATATCCTGCAGGATACCAAATACACCTACCCTGGCACCAACATCCAGCTTTATGACTGGGACAACACTTACCAAGGGTCAATGAGCATGCGCTACGCCCTGGTTCAGTCCAGAAACGTGCCGGCCGTCAGAGCCTTGAATGAAGTCGGGATTTCCCGGGCATCACTTTTTGCCAGAAAACTGGGCGTCAACGTCTCTGCTAATGCTGGTTTGTCAACAGCGATCGGGGCTGACGCCTCCAGCTTGCAGATGGCGGCTGCTTATGGGGCCTTCGCGACAATGGGCGTCTACCGCAAGCCGCAGTTCGTCTCCAAGATCGAAACGGCTGACGGGCAAGTGCGCAAGTACAACTCTACTGGCAAGCGGGTCATGAAGAAGTCAACCGCCTACATGATCACTGACATGCTCAAGGGCGTCTTCACCAGCGGGACCGGGACCACGGCCAAGGTCAGCGGGATTTACGAAGCCGGCAAGACTGGTACGGTTAAGTACTCCGACTCAGAGCTAGTTAAGTACCCAAGCTACAGCTCAACGCCAAAAGACTCCTGGTTTGTTGGCTATACCAAACAGTACTCGATTGGGATCTGGACAGGCTATGACAATTTGAAGGACGGGACGATTTCCGGAGTCGGCCAGTATTCGGCCCAGCTGATTTACAAGTATATGATGTCTTACTTGATGGCTGACGAAGACAGCACCGACTGGGAAATGCCATCAACGGTCGTTAAGAAGCGGATCGTCAAGAATACTGAAGACGAAGTGGCCTCCCCTGGCCAGTCATATACTTGGGAACTCTTCGTTAAGGGGCATTCACCGACTGACGCTGACTATGTCAGCTCAAGCACGAGTTCTACTACAAGTTCCAGCTCAACTGTAACTTCCAGCGTCAAGTCCAGCTCCAGTTCCAGCTCTTCTAAGTCCAGTTCAAGTTCTTCAGTAAGTTCAAAATCCTCATCTTCATCCAGCTCAGCAAGTTCAAGCTCGGTTTCCTCCAGCTCTGCTGTTTCGTCCAGCCAGAGCAGCGAAGCCCCGAAGGCTGAAGAAAACAAGCAGGACAACAATAATACTGACAATAAACAAGGCAATTAAGCCTCAGGTCTGCCAGACAGAGTCTGGCAGGCCTTTTTCTTTGCTCTTGTCTTCTTAAGTTTATGGTTTTTGACCATACTTTATTTTTTCTCTTTCAAAAATCGATACCTCGCTATTGATTTTTAGAAGTGAAACAAATAGAATAGACAGTGAATCATTGAAAAGGAGGTTTTTATTTTGAAAGAATTTGGCCAACCAAAAATTGAAGACGCGGACATCCCCTTCCAAATCAAGATGATCCACGATGAAATCAGCCGGCAGATGACCCAGCACATGAAAAAGCTGGACGTCACCCCATCTCAAGCAGCAATCTTGCGGCAATTTTCACTGGCTGGCAAGCGGCAGCTGCCTCTTAAACTGCTTGAAAAGCAGCTCCACATCGCCCAGTCAACGGTAGCCGGCTTGGTCAAGCGCCTGGAAGAAAAAGGGATGATCCAGCTGGTTGAGGATCCCCAGGACCGCAGAAGCAAGCAGGCCCGGATCACTGACAAAGGCCTGGAAGTCGAAGGCAAAGCCAAACAGAACATGATTGAAACCAGAGACCGCCTTTTAAGCGGAATGACTGAGACAGAGCAAGGAATTCTCCACTCTCTTTTGGTCCAGGCTTACAAGTCGATTTATCAAGCCAAATAATGCCTAAATTAATAGCTAGGTATCGTTATTTCGATTTTTGTTAAGGAGGAAAAGATGAAGAAAGCACTGCATTATCTGACTCCGCGGGAAGCTGCCCAAACCGCAGTCTGCTTTTTAGCCATCATTATGACCGTCTGGCTCAGCCTAAAGATGCCGGACTATATGTCAGCCATTACCAAGCTGGTTGAAACGCCCAAGGCCCAAATGGGCGATATTTTGGTCCAGGGGGCCTGGATGTTGGCCTGCGCTGTTGGGGCTGGGATCGGCATGATTCTGGCCAACTACCTGGCCGCCCTTGTCTCGGCTGGCCTGGCTAAAAGCTTGCGCCATGAAATGTACCAAAAGACTATCCACATGGCCATGCAGGATGTCGACCGCTTCTCAAGTGACTCCCTTATCAACCGCACAACCAACGATATCACGCAGATTCAGAACTTTATTGGCATGGGGATGTCATTTATGTTCATGTCACCGATCATGGCCACTTGGGCGATCGTTAAAATCTTGAACAAGGCCTGGCAATGGACCGCGGCAACGGCACTGGCCCTCTTGCTGATCACGGTTGTACTTGCCATCGGCTTGACAGTTGCCATGCCCCGCTTTAAAAAAATCCAGTCCTTAAACGACAACCTGAACCGGGTCACCAGAGAACAACTGACCGGGATCAGAGTCGTCCGGGCCTACAACGCGGAAGAATACCAGCAAGACAAGTTTGCCCGGGCTAACAACGAACTGACCGACAACAACATGACCGCCTTCCACGTCATGAGCATCTTCAACCCCTCCGTTCAGTTCATCAATTCATTTTTGCCCCTGGTTATCTATCTTTTAGGTGCATCCTTGATCACCAGCGCTTCTAGCGGGCAAAAGCTGGGGATTTTTTCCAACATGGTCGTCTTCTCCAGTTATGCCATGCAGATTGTCATGAGTTTTATGATGCTGTCCATGATCGTCTTTCTCTGGCCCCGGGCATCCGTTTCCGCCCAAAGAGTCAGCGAGGTTCTGGATACTCCTGATTCAATGGCTGACGGGACGGAAACTGCCAGTCAAGGTCCGGCAGGCTCTATCGAATTCAAAAATGTTTCCTTCAAGTATCCTGGCACTAGCGGTGAAGTGCTGAAGAATCTCTCTTTTAAGGTCGAGCCTGGTTCAACTTTTGCCATTATCGGCAGCACCGGGTCGGGCAAGACTACCCTGCTGAACTTGATCGTCCGCTTTTATGACCCAACTAAAGGACAGATTTTGGTCGATGGCCAGGACATCAAGTCCTACAAGCGGACCAGCCTCCGGGACCGGATCGGTTACGCGACCCAGAAGGCCATTTTGTTTAAAGGAACAGTCAAGTCCAATATCAGCTTTGGCCAGGCCGACCGGGTCAAAAGCGCGGAAGAGCTTGACCAGGCGATTGAAACCGCCCAGGCCAGTGAATTCGTTGACCAGATGCCTGGAAAAACTGACGCCCCGATCGCCCAAGGCGGCAGCAATGTGTCTGGTGGGCAAAAGCAGCGGCTTTCTATTGCCAGAGCTGTTGCCCGCAAGCCAGAAATCATGCTTTTTGACGACAGTTTTTCCGCTCTTGACTTCCAAACCGACCGGCTTTTGCGGGAAGCTTTAGGCAAAAAGCTAAAAAACACTACTAAAGTTATCGTTGCTCAAAGAGTCAGCACTATCAGAGACGCTGATCAGATTTTGGTCCTGGAACACGGCAAGGCCGTTGGCTTGGGCAAGCACGACGACCTGCTCAAGAATTGTCCAAGCTACCAGGAAATCGTCTCTTCACAATTGTCAAAGGAGGAAATGAGCCATGAGTAAGAAAAATACAGGTTTTGCCTCCAACCTGAAGACCGCTAAAGAGTTTATCGCCTACCTGGGCCGCTACCGGCTCGGCTTGATTCTTTCCATCATCGTCGCGGTTATTGGTGCCCTTTTGAACGTCTGGGGACCAAGCAAGCTGTCAGAAGTCACCAACTTGATCTCCGCAGGCTTGACCGGCCCGATGAACATGAAGAAAATTGGCTCAATTGGTACTTTATTGATAATAATCTATTTCATTGCCGGCCTCTGCAACCTTTATCAAGCCTGGACCATGTCCACGATTACGCAGACTATGACCAAGCAGATGCGGCAGGATATTTCCGCAAAAATCAACCGCATCCCCCTAAAATATTTTGACGGCCACACAACCGGCGACACCTTGAGCCGGGTAACCAACGACGTTGACACCATTGGGCAAATGATGAACCAGAGTATTTCCAACCTGGTCTCCTCTTTGGCCATGCTGGTCGGTTCCATCGTCATGATGCTCATGACCAACTGGATCATGGCCCTGGCCGGGATGATTACCGCCCTCCTAGGCTTCATCTTCTCCACCGGCCTCATTTCCTCATCACAGCGCTACTACAACAGCCAGCAGCAAACGCTGGGCACTTTGAACGGGAAAGTTGAAGAAAGCTACACTGGCTTGGCAATTGTCAAGGCCTACAATGGAGAAAAGCAACTTGGCCAGGAATTTGACCAGGTCAATGACCAGCTTTATGAATATGCTTGGAAATCCAATGCTCTTTCCGGCTCCATGAATCCAATCATGCAGTTTGCCGGCAACGCTGCTTACGTGGTTGTCTGCATCGTCGGCGCCATCGCTGCCCACCAAGGGCAGATCGGCTTCGGGACCATCGTGGCCTTCATGATCTACATCCGCCTTTTCTCAGAGCCCTTGCAAAACCTGGGGCAAATGGCTTCGAGTTTAGAAATGCTGCTGGCCGCTTCCCGCCGGGTCTTCGACTTTTTGGACGAAGAAGAAATGCCAAAAGAAGAAGGCAAAAAGCAGCTGAACCAGGTCAAGGGCCAGGTCAGCTTCCAGCACGTGGTCTTTGGCTACAACTACCCAGAGCAGGTCATCGTCCACGACTTCACCGCTGAAGTTGCTCCTGGTGAAAAAGTTGCCCTGGTTGGGCCAACCGGCGCCGGCAAGACCACTATCGTCAACTTGCTGATGCGCTTTTATGAGATCAATTCCGGCTCAATCAAGATCGACGGCGTCTCTACCAAAGATATTACCAGAGAAAACGTCCACCAGCTCTTTGGCATGGTCTTGCAAGACACCTGGCTTTTTAACGGGACTCTGAGAGAAAATTTGGTCTATAACCAGACTGGAGTAAGTGATGAACGCTTGGATGAAGTCTGCCAGGCAACTGGCCTCAGCGACCTGGTTGACCAGATTGGCTATGATACCCCGATCAAGGCCGACGACCTGTCAGCCGGGCAAAAGCAACTGATTACCATTGCCCGGGCCATGATCAAAGATGCCCCGCTTTTGATTCTGGACGAAGCAACGTCCAGTGTTGACACCAGAACTGAACTCAAGGTCCAGGCTGCCATGGACAAGCTGATGGAAGGCCGGACCAGCTTCGTTATTGCCCACCGCCTGTCTACCATCCGAGATGCTGATCTGATCCTGGTTATCAACCACGGTGACATTATGGAGACTGGTAACCACGAGGAGCTCCTGGCCAAGGGCGGCTTCTATGCTAGCCTTTATAACTCGCAATTTGAAAACGCTAATGACTGAAAAAGCTGGAATACTTGCTGTAAAAAAGCAGGTATTCCAGCTTTTTTATCTGCTAAAATATATGACAACAGGATAAAAACAAGAATAACTGTCAACAAGACTTACAAAAATAGAAAAGAGGAAATTATGGAAGCAATTCAAATTGAAGACATCTTGCACTATGCCAACCTGGGCAAGCTTAAGGCCAAGGGGCAGAACCTGGTCTGGGTCAAGGGCCTGCCAGACGCCGGCAAAAAGGACAAGTACCTCTATACCTTAGAGACACTAAAAAACGGGCAAGTCACCCCGCTTAGCTCCTTTGGCCAGGAAAAGGACTTCGTCTTTCTTGATGAAAACACGGTCTGCTTTGCCGGTAACCGAAGAAAGGAAAAAGGCAAGACTTTTATCTACCAGCTCTCTTTAACTGGCGGTGAAGCAAGGGAAATTGCGGCTTTAGAGGGAGAAGATTTCGCGGTCGAAAAGGTCCTAGAAGACGGCCGCCTGCTTTTAGGCCGGCGGGTTGACCTGCGCGAAGCGGAAAAGAAGCAGGATCCGGATGAAAAAGATTATGTGGTCTTAGACGAATTCCCTGCCTACTTCAACGGCGATGGCATTATTTCCAAGTTCCGCGACCGCCTCTTCATTTTTGACCCGGCCAAAAATGAACTGACCGAACTCTTAAAAGATGACCCATACTTCAACTTTGACCTCCACTATGTGAGCGGCTCTGTCCTCTACTTCACCGGGGACTCTTACACCAAGTCCAAGGCCCGCAAGTCCGCTCTCTACCAGCTGGACTTAAAGAGCTTGGAGTACCGTCAGCTTTTGCCAAAAGAAGAATGGTCAATTTTTGCCATTTGCATTTTAAAGGGCCAGCTCTACCTGGTGGCCACTGATGAAAAGCGCTACGGGTCAGAAGAAAATCCGCAGTTTTACAAGTATGACTCAGAAAAGCAAGAATTATCCTTAGCCGCGGCTTGGGAAGACTGCTGGGGCGACTGCGTTGACACCGACCTCTGCCTGTTAGACGTGCGAACCAGTCAAGTCTTTGACGACTGCCTTTACTTCACTACTACCAAGGTCGACCACACGGTCTTGGAGTGCTTTGACGGTGAAAAAATTACCCCAGTCTTTGAATTCCCCTCAATCGAATTCTTTGACTTTACGGAAGATGGCACTTGCTGGTTCACCGGTCCAAATGCCAACGAGACCCAGCAGCTTTACAGCTTTAAAGACGGACAGCTGACCAAGCACTCCAGCTATAACGAAGCTGCCTTAAAGGACCGCTATGTCGCTTCCGCTTTTCAAGTTGACTACCAGAATTATGCTGGCAATACTCAGCACGGCTGGGTTCTTTACCCGAAAGACTTTGATGAAAAGCAAAAATATCCGGCTATTCTCGACATTCACGGCGGGCCAAAGACCGTCTACGGGACGCCATTTTTCCATGAAATGCAGGTCTGGGCAGGCAAGGGCTACTTTGTCTTCTTTGCCAACATCTACGGTTCTGACGGCCAGGGCAACGACTACGCCAACATGCGGGGACACTGGGGCCGGGAAGACTACAATGATTTGATGAAATTCACCGATGCAGTTTTAGCTCAAATCCCGCAAATTGATGAAAGACGCCTGGGTATTACCGGCGGCTCTTACGGGGGCTACATGACCAACTGGGTAATCGGCCACACTAACCGCTTCAAGGCTGCCGCCAGCCAGCGATCCATGTCCAATTGGTTGAGCGATGCCTTTATGTCTGACGTGGGTCCTTGGGATGACCTTTACTCCATTGATGCTAAGGATCTAGATGAAAAGCTGGACTACGCCTGGCAGCAGTCTCCTTTGAAATACGCTAAAAAGGTTACCACGCCGACCTTGTTCATTCACTCATTGGAAGACTACAGATGTCCTTTGCCGGAAGGGATGCAAATGTTTCGGGCCCTGCTCTACTACGGGGTAGAAAGCAGAATGTGCCTCTTTAAAGGCGAAAACCACGAGCTTTCCAGAAGCGGGCAGCCAAAACACCGGATCCGCCGCTTGCAGGAAATTACTGCCTGGTTTGACCAGCATTTGCGGTAGAATATAAGTAGTAAAAAGCAAAAGCTGAAGTAACAAAGGAGTTTTTTATGACTAAAATTGCCATGTATAACGTCAGCCCGATCGAAGTGCCTTACATTGAAGACTGGGCTAAGAAGAACGATGTTGAAGTCAAGACGACTGACCAGGCCTTGACCAGCGCGACTGTTGATTTAGCTGAAGGCTGCAGCAGCGTTTCCATCAAGCCCCTGGGCCCGGTTGACGAAGAAGTTGTTTACCAAAAATTGAGCGAATACGGGGTCAAGTGCATCGGCCTCAGAATCGTCGGCTTCAACACCATCAACTTTGACTGGACCAAGAAGTACAACTTACTGGTGACTAACGTCCCAGTCTACTCCCCGCGGGCCATCGCTGAAATGACGGTTACCCAGGCCATGTACCTCTTGCGCAAAATCGGGATCTTCCGCTATCAAATGGACCATGACCATGACTTCACCTGGCCAAGCAACTTGATCAGCAATGAAATCTACAACTTGACTGTCGGCTTGATCGGGGTCGGCCACATCGGCAGCGCTGTAGCGGAAATTTTCTCAGCCATGGGGGCCAAGGTCATTGCCTATGACGTGGCTTATAACCCGGAATTTGAACCATTTTTGACCTACACCGACTTTGACACGGTTTTAAAGGAAGCTGACATTGTCTCCCTTCACACCCCACTCTTCCCATCAACTGAAAACATGATCGGCGAAAAGCAACTGAAGGAAATGAAGAAGTCTGCCTACTTGATCAACTGTGCCCGGGGTGAATTAGTCGACACTGAAGCCTTGATCAATGCTTTGCAAGATGGTGAAATCGCCGGTGCCGGCCTGGACACCTTGGCTGGGGAATCCAGCTACTTCGGCCACAAGGACCTTAAGGACAGCGAAATTCCAGAAGACTACAAGACCCTGGCCAAAATGCCAAACGTCGTCATCACTCCTCACTCAGCCTTCTACACGGAAACTTCCATCCGCAACATGGTGCAGATCTGCCTCAGCGACCAATTGACCATCGCCAAGGGCGGTCGGCCAAGAAGCATCGTCAACCAGTAATTTTTACTGAATCTATAAACGCGAAAACACCGTCAGTTTAATCTCTGCCGGTGTTTTTGGTGTATTGTAATTTCTATTGAAAACGCTGACTTTTTGCCTGGAATAATCCTTTTTCCTGCCCTACAATTGAATTAGCATGTGAAAAGGAGAAAAAATTATGGAAATTAAAAAATGGTCTTACGCGGATTTTCCGGAATACCAAACCGACTTGCCTGACGTAAAATATATCGACAGTACAGGCGATGAAGTCAGAGTCCTCTACCACCCAAACGTTGAATACGCTGATTATGGCGGGCAGAAACTAAGCTTGCAGATCTTGGAACCATCCACGCGAAATCATCCAAATGATCTGACTTACCCGATCTTTGTTTACGTGCAAGGCTCTGCCTGGATGAAACAAGATGTTTACCGGGACCTGCCCCAGATGGCAAAAATTGCCGCTCTCGGCTATGTCGTCGCGGTTGTCGAATACCGGGGCAGCGACGTGGCTTCCTTCCCCAAGCCGATTCTGGATGCCCAAAACGCCGTTCGCTTCATGAAGCTGCATGGGCCCGAATACCAGGGCGACCCAAAGCGGGTTATTTTAGCGGGCAACTCTTCTGGCGGCCACACTGCCGTTTACGCCAGCTTTTTCCCGGAAGGCGAAGACAATCTCTACCCTGATGTAAATGCCAAAGTAAGTGGTGTAGTCGACTTTTACGGCTCTGTCTCCGTCATGCGGGAAGACAGCAACCCGACAACCATCAACCACCTGCAGGCTGACAGTCCTGAAGGGATGGAAATGGGCCGTGTCGACTTAAGAGAGCAGGCAGACCTGCGCCGGAAATTGTCAGTTGAGTGCAATATCAGCAAGGACACCGATATTCCGCCAGTTTTGATCATTCATGGCACAAAAGACCGGACGGTCAACACAGCCGGCAGCACCGACCTCTACTTGAAATTAAAGGAGTGCGGCAAAGAAGCCTCCTATATCTTGATCAAGGGTGCTGACCACGGCGGCGGGGAATTCACCTCTCCAGCTGTTTTAAAGGAACTGGATGCTTTTATCAAGCATGTTTTAGCATAATATATATAAAAAAGGCCGCCTTCTCCGGCGGTCTTTTACATGCCCAAAACTTCTTTTTTAATCGTGTCAAGGCAATCAATTTTATCACTGCTAGCTCCTCAAATTTTTTTTTTCTCAGCTTAATCTAAATAGCTGTAGGGATCCGGGTTCTTGGCCCGGGCGGGCATCTTGTAGCGGCCAAAGAAGATCATGGCATGGTGGGTGTGGATCCACTCGTCCTTTGGCAGCAGCTCTTCCAGCCGCTTCTCCACCTGCAAAGGAGTTGCCTTTTCCGGCACGATCTTGAACTTCTTGGCAATCCGGGACACATGGGTGTCGACCGCGATGGCCGGAATCCCCCAGCCTTCAGCCAAAACGACATTGGCCGTCTTGTTGCCGACCCCGGCTAATTTGACCAGGTCCTCCTTCTTGCCCGGTACCTGGCCGCCGTATTCATCAACCAGGGTCTGGGACATTTCCTTGAGGTGCTTGGCTTTAGAATGATAGAGGCCAAGCCGGGAAATATCTGCCTCGATTTCCTCCTGGCTGGCCGCCGCCATGGCTTCCGGGGTCGGAAAATCCGCGAAGAGCTGCGGGGTCACCTTGTTGACCATCTTATCTGTCGTCTGGGCGCTGAGCAGGACAGCGCAGATCAGCTGGAAACGGTTGTCCCAGTTCAGCTCCCCTTTAGCCTCCGGGAACATGGCATCGATCCGCTGTAAAACGCTTCTTGCTTCTTCATCACTCAAGAGCTTTTCGTCTTTTCCCATCAAAATCCTCCGTAAACTTACTAACGATTTCTTTCCAAGTACTGCTGGACCTCGCTTGCGGTCTTTAAATTCATTCTCTGCCAATTCAGCAAAATCCGGTCAACGTACTTGAAGCTCATAGCCCGGGACAAGACTGCTTCCCGAAGAGCCAGCTTGATTATCTCCGGGGCATAGTGATCCAAATTCAGCCAGTCCTGGATTTCTTCCCGCTCAATCGGGGTCAAGTAGCGGCCAAATTCAATCTCAAACTCCCGGGCCAGGTCACTCATTGGGTCGTTGTTCAAGCTGTCCTTAGCTTCTTCCAGGACTTCCCCATTCATGTCCTTGACCTGGACATGCTGGTCTAGATACTGGTCCAGCTTGTCATAGAGCTCATCCAGGCTGTAACGGCTGCTGATCTTCCCGCTGGCGTCCTTTGCCTGCCTCAGTGACAGGCAGCCCTTGTCCAGCAGGCTCTGGATCAAGAGAGTGACGTCGCTGACGCTGAAATTGGTGTTGGCCGCGATTTTTTCATTGCTGGGGAAGTAATTTCCCCTTTGAAAAAAAGCTTCCAGCTGCAAGACCAGGGCCAGTTCCGCTTCAGTTAGGCCCAAGCGGGCATAGTAGGCAATCAAGCCATTGCTGATGCTGGTCACTCCCAGCTGCCGGTAAAAATTGTAACTTGGCATTTTCTCACGTTCTTTCACAAAAAATAAAAGAGTGAGTTAACTCACTCTTTTATTTTAGCTTTTATACTTGTTAAAAAACAACTAATGCGCTTATGGCTGCATTCTGTTGATCATTCTTGGGAATGGAATAGCTTCACGAACGTGGTCCAGCTTGCAAATCCAGGCGATAACCCGTTCAAAGCCCATCCCGAAGCCGGAGTGCGGCACGCTGCCGTACTTTCTCAGGTCCAGGTACCAGGAGTAGTCATCCAGGTTGAGGCCTGCTTCTTCGATTTGCGCCTTCAAGGTGTCGTAGTCAGCTTCACGTTCTGACCCGCCCATGATTTCCCCGTAGCCTTCTGGTGCTTCCACGTCGGCACAGAGGTAAGTCAATGGGTTTTCCGGGTTCTTCTTCATGTAGAATGGCTTGATGGCCACCGGGTAGTTGACGATGAAGAATGGCCGGTCGAATTGTTCTGACAGGAAGGCTTCATCTGGCGCGCCGAAGTCGTCGCCCCACTTGAAGTCCTTGCCGGCTTCTTGCAGCATCTTAACCGCGTCATCGTAGGACAGGCGGGTGTAGTTGCCTTCAGCAGCTGGGCGCAGCTTGTCCAGGTCCCGGCCCAGGATGCTCAATTCGTATTCACAGTGCTCCAGGACTTGGCCAACTACGTAAGACAGGAAGCGCTCTTGCAGGTCCAGGGATTCATCTTGGTGCATCCAGGCCATTTCCGGTTCCATCATCCAGAATTCAGTCAAGTGCCGGCGGGTCTTGGAAGCTTCTGCCCGGAAGGTTGGCCCAAAGGTAAAGATCTTGCCGAAGGCTTCTGCCCCGACTTCCCCGTAAAGCTGGCCGGATTGTGACAGGTAAGCATCGTGGTCGAAGTAGTCAATGTGGAAGAGTTCCGTAGTGCCTTCTGGCGCTGAGTGCATCAAAAGCGGCGCGTCAAACTTCACGAAGCCTTCGTTTTCAAAGAAGTCGACCGTGGCCTTGAAGATCCGGTTTCTGATCTGCATGATGGCAAATGGCCGCCGGCTTCTCAGCCAGAGGTGACGGTGGTCCAAAAGGAAGTCGATCCCGTGTTCCTTGTTGGTGATCGGGTAGCCTTCGTTGTTGGAAACAACTTCCAGGTCGCTGATCTGGATCTCATAGCCAAAGTGGGACCGGGCGTCTTCATGGATGGTCCCAGTGATGTAAAAGGAAGCTTCCTGGCGCAGGCCCTTGGCTGCTTCAAAAACTTCCTCGCTGACATTGTTCTTGCGGACAACGCCTTGGAAGAAGGCCGTGCCGTCTCTTAATTGCAGGAAGACGATCTTCCCGCTGGACCGCTTGTCAGTCAGCCAGACATGCATTCTGACTTCTTCGTCAACGTGCTTGGCTGATTCTCTGATTGAAATCAATTCTGTCATTCTTTTTTATTCCACCTTATTTTATTAACTCTATCCATGATAGCAGATTTTTGCCCGCTCTTCTATAACTTATCGACTAGAGACAGGAGCTTGCCGTCTTTAAACTTGTAAATGGCATAGCAGTAGCTGCCATCGCTGTTGACCGCCGTAACTTCCCAGACGGCTTGCTTTTGATACCAGCCCAGGTTGACTTCCTTGATGGTCTTCTTTGGGTATGACTTCTGGAAGTTGGCTTTCACCGTGCTTTCGCTAACGCCGTCATTAGCTGAATAATAGTAGGCTTTGTGGCTGCCAGGCAAATAGATGAAGTAGGCCGCCTTGCCCTTGCTGGTTTTCCCGCTGGCTGAATAAGAACTGACGCCGCGGTTTAAGTGATAGTACTTGTCAATCTGCTTCATGGAAGTCTGCTTGATCAGCTTGGCGACTTTCTCCTTGTGCTGGCTGTAAGGCTTGGCGGCCTTAGCTACGACGGCTACCGTTCCCGCGTAAAGCAAAAACAGGAAAAAGACCAGCCAGGCCAGATATTGCAGAACATTTTTGACTCTTTCGTTAAGCATTTTACCTCTCGAACTTTAACTTATTTTTTAATTCACTTGCTTTGACCTTCTGCACCGGAGCCGGCAGGCTGGACCGGAAGGCCGGGCCATAGCTCTTGGTCCAGATCCGGGGATCCAGGATCAAAAACTGCCCGTAATCATCCTCGCCCCGGATCAAGCGGCCGCATCCCTGCCGCAGGCGGAGAATCGCCCGGGGCAAAGAGTCTTCTTGAAAGACATCCCAGCCTCTTTGGGCCAGATAGTGCTGCCTGAGGCTAACCTCCGGCAGGTCCGGCGATTCAAATGGCAGACGGGTAGCAATGACCAGGTCAATCCCGCAATTGTGGAAGTCCACCCCTTCCCAGAAGCTGTCCGCCCCCAGCAAAATTGACCTTTCCGCGATAACGAAGCGGCGGGTGATCCGCTCGTTTGACCCAGTCAAGCCCTGGGCCAAAAGCTCATAGTCCTTAACCCGGGGATCATTCAGCAGTTCAAAATAGAGCTGCTTGATCAAGTCCAGGTTGGTAAACAGGCACAAAATATGCTTTTGCCCGCTTAAGTCCTTGGTCAGGATATTTTTCAATTCTTCCAAAAAACGCGGACTGTCTGGTTCCGGCTGTCCTTCCCCCATGGCCAGGATCTCTAAGTGGTCGGCCATTGGGAAGCTGGCCTTGCCCTTGTAGCAGGAAACGCCCAAATTTGGCAGGGCCAGGACCTGCTTGGCAAAGGCAAAATTGCCGTCATTAGTTATTGTCGCACTGATCATGCTGATATGGTCAAAGCGGTCGTAAATTTTATGCAATTCTTCAGAACTGTCCAGGCTGAGCCAGTGAAGGTTGCTGC
The DNA here is from genome assembly GCF_057197985.1 of Lactobacillus sp. WILCCON 0059. Taxonomy (NCBI): domain Bacteria; kingdom Bacillati; phylum Bacillota; class Bacilli; order Lactobacillales; family Lactobacillaceae; genus Lactobacillus; species Lactobacillus sp. WILCCON 0059. The sequence continues at coordinate 1,013,842 of NZ_JBUBHN010000001.1, read as the reverse complement.
TGAGAGCATCTTCGGGATTGGTCACGTTGACCACAAAGCCCAAATGATCTAAGAGCGGTTGGTTCAAGAGGTCAGCCAGCTGGTAGCTCTTTTCCGTGTAGAATTCCAGCAAGTCAACCTGGTCGTTCAATTCTTCCAGCAGGGATTCTTCATCTGTTAAAAAGCGGTCTTTTTCCTGCTCCAGCAAGTAGCGGATCTGGTTGGTATGGATCCGGACCTGTTCCAATTGCTGCTGGAACTGTCTGAGCAGGGGCTTAAACTGGGAGTTCTCCGGGAAGAGATCCTGGCCCTGGATAGTGAGCTGTAGGCTCTTGTTGGGCAAAACCACCTGGCTGATTGCCTGCCCCTTGTGCTGGTAGAGATACTTTTGCATCCGGTTCAAACTGTGAATCAGGTCCAGGCTCTCCTGGTCCAAGAGATCCAGCATGAACTGCAGCTGGACATTTTCCTCACTTTGCCTGAGCAAGTTGTTGTCCGTAAAATAGAGCAAATTGCGCAGGTGGCTGATGCTGCCCCAGATCGCTTCCAGGCGAAGTGAGTCCGTCCGGGCCGTCTGCAGGTTTTCGCTGAAGCGGTGGGCTTCGTCAATTACCAGGTAAGGGTTCTGTCCCCAGATGGAGTCCATGTAGTGGTTGACCAAGTAAGCGTGGTTGGTCACCAGAATGTTGGCCTGCTCCTGCCGGCGGCGGGCCAGGTTCCAGAAGTCAACGCTGGCGAACTGGCTGGCCACCCGGGCATCCCCGGGGTGCTTGAGCTGGTTAAAAATCGGCAGCTGCTGGCTGGTCAGCTGCAATTCATCCATGTCCCCCGTCGTCGTTTCCGTCAGCCAGACCAGGATCTGCATCTGCAAGAGCAAGGTCGCCTTGTTAGGTGAATTCTGGTAGAGGGTTTGGGCAAAACCGTCCAAATCCAGGTAGTGGCTGCTGGACTTGACCATTTCCGCGTTTAAGCCCAGGCCCGTAACCCGCAGGAGCTGGGGAATTTCCTGGTCTAAGAGCTGCTGCTGGAGAACCTTGGTCGGCGTGGCAATGACCAGTTTTTTGCCAGAGTAAAGCTGGTAGGCATAGGCGAAAAGGTAGGCAAAAGTCTTCCCTGTCCCATTTGGGGCCTCAGCCAGCATGACTCTTTGCCCTTCTTCTTCGACAAAGTCGTGCAGGCGGTCGATCAAGTCCACCTGGGCTTGCCGGTAATTGATCTTGCCTTTAAAAAGCTTGCGCTTGTCAGCGTCTTTAACTGGGAAATGCCCGTTTTCCCCATGTTCAACCGCGGGAATTTCCTGCCTCTTCAAGACCAGGTTGCGGACCTGGATCTTGTCTTTAGGCAGCTTGCGCCGGCTTTGCCGGGACTGGTCGGCAATCTCCTTGATCACATCGCCCGTGTCCCGGATTAACCCCCCGGCCAAAGAGCCCAGGACATTCAAAGTTGCCTGGGGCAAGGAGGCCAGCTTATCGATGATCTTGATGAGCAAAACGGCTGTCCCATAAGCATCAGAATCGGCCTTGTGAGGGTTGGCGTGCTTAATCTCCAGGCTGGCCGTCAAGTCTCGCAATTTGTAAGAAGGCAGGGTCGGAAAAGCGATCTTGGCCAGTTCAACCGTATCAACCGCCTTGCAGGTCAAGGCTTCAAAGCCGGCATTGGTCAGTTCATAGTTCAAGAAGGGAAAGTCGAAATTGACATTATGGGCCACAAAAACCGTATCCTGCAAAATCTCGCGGATTTTCGGGGCATAGTGCTTAAAATCAGCCTGGCCAGCCACCATCTTTTGGTCAATCCCGGTCAGATTGGTCACGGCTAGTGGAATTTCCCGGTGGGGGTTCATCATAAAAGAATAGGTCTTGACCACTTCGCCGTCTTTGACCAAGGCGCAGCCAAACTGAATGATCCGGTCCCCCTCCTCCTTGCGCGTCCCGGTCGTTTCCAAGTCAACGACCGCGAAGGTTTCGCCGGCAAAAAAATCCGCCATTTTCCGCTCCTTTCACTCCTAAAAACTTCTAATCAACTTCAACAATTTCCCGGCAGCTCAAAAGCACCAGGTACTTTTTCAAAACAGGCAGCCGGCCTGATTCGTTCAAGGCTCTTTCATAGAGGCGCAGCTGGCCCTGGTACTTCTCTTTCAGCTTCTGGATTGCTTCATCCTGCTTACGCGGGTTAACGTGGTCAGTCTTGTAGTCAAATAAAATGATACCATTCTCTGCTTCATAATAGCCATCGATTGTCCCATGAACCAAAATTTCTCCTGGAAAATCGCTGAAATCCTTAAATAAAGTCTTCGGTGACAAGATGGTGGCAAAATTTTCTTCCCGGTAAAGGCGGTCGGGGTGCTGGTAAAAGTCCTTGGCAAAGTCGCTCTTGACAAACCAAGACAAGGCTTCCCGATCCAACTTGCTGGCCAAAGTTGGGCTCAGCCGGCCTTTTTCAACCAGGCCGGCAATGCAGCTGTCAATTGCATCCCTGTCGCCCTTGGCATAGTCATAGTACTGCAAGACCAAGTGGCTGGCCGTCCCCAGTTCAGCTGAGCTGACCGTGTTTTGGAAGAGGAATTCTGGCTCAGTATCGATCGGCTGCAAATAGCGGTTGGCTGACTGCAGTTCTGAAATGTGGGAGTCGGCCAGTTCGTCTTCGATCGGGTCGCCAAAAGCCTTCTTGATTTCAGAGACCGCCTGGTAGGCCGTCGTCCGGCTGGCATCCAAGTAGGGATAGCCGCCCTGGCTGAAGGCATAGAGTTTTTCCGCCTGCTCAAAGACGGCTTCTTCCTCTTCAGTCAAGTCTTCCCCGCCGGCAGCTGCCGCTTCATTTGCCGGCAGCTGGGCCTGGTCTTTCTTTGGGTCAAAGTGGACAAAGACCAGACTGTCTTCCTGGCCAACTGCCAAGTCACTGACGGCTTTTTCTCCCAGCCGCTTCACTTGCTTGGCGTGGGCTAAGGCCGGGGCTAAAAAGTCCAGGGGCTTGGCCACCTTCATCTTGTCCAAAAGGGGCAGGCGGCCAGCTGAAATTTCCTTGGCCCACTTCTCTTCCAGGCCTGCCAGGTCAGTTTTAGCCGGCAGCTTGATATTTGCCGCCAGGATCAGCTTCTGCTTAGCCCGGGTCAAAGCTACGTAAAGCAGACGGGCTTCTTCTTCCAGCAGCTTCTGCTTTTTGGCAATCTTCAGCCAGGCATTGACCAAAGTATCTGCCCGGTATTCCGCTTCATCAAACGGGTAGGCAAAGGACAAACCCAGCCCGCTGGCATCTAAAACATAGTTGCCGGTGATGTCTTGCTGGTAATTGTAGCGGTGCTCCAAGCCCAGGACAAAGACGACCGGGAATTCCAGCCCCTTTGAGGCGTGAATGGTCATCAGCTTGACTGAATTGTCAGCATTTTCGCTCAAGATCGGCTGGGCCAGGTCCTTCTGGTTCTTCCGCATTCTGGCGATAAAGTTGATGAACTGGTAAAGGTCCTTGAAGCCCGAGCTTTCGTAGGCGCTAGCTCTTTCATACAGGGCGGTCAAATTGAGCCGGCGCTGCTGGCCGTTGGTCATGGCGGTCACGATTTCCAAAAAGCTGGTCCGCTCATAAATGGTCCAGAGCAGTTCTGAAATCCGGTGGCTCAAGGCAAAGTCCCGCAAATCTTGCAATTGGTCCAAAAAGTCCCGGCAGCGGGCAGCCAGATCAGTATCTTTTTTAGCATATGTTCTTAAAGCCGCGTAGAAGCTGATGCTCTTGTTGACCAGGCGGATTTCCGCCAAATCAGAACTAGAGAAGTTGAAGATCGGAGACCGCAAAACCGCCACCAGGGGAATGTCCTGGTCCGGATTGTCGATGATCTTCAAGTAGGACATGATGACCGTCAATTCAAAGGTCTGAAAGTAGTTCTGGACATCCATGACAAAAAGCGGAATCCCGTAACGGTCAAATTCCTGCTTGATGTCCAGGTTGCTGGTCTTGGACCGGGTCAAAATGGCAATGTCTCCATAGCTGATCGGCCGGGTCTGCCCGGTCTTTGGGTCAAAAATTGGCGTCTGGTCGTTAAGCAACTTTTGGATCCGGCTGATCACCATGGCCAAATCGCCCTGGTCCAATTCCCCGTCATCTTCTGAAGCAGAAGAATCTTCTTGGTAGAGGACTTCTGTTTCTGTTGGCAAGGCAGCGTTTGGATCATAACCGGCCGCGAATTTCAGCTGCCCTTCGTTTTTGTAGTCAATCCCGCCAAAGTCCTTGGTCAAGAGGCTGTCAAAGATCAAGTTGACGGCCTGGGTGACCGGCTGGCTGGAGCGGAAGTTTTCGGCAAAAATAATCCGCTTCTTGCCTGCCGAATTTTCCTGGCCATATTCGTCATACTTGGCAATAAAGAGACTGGGCTCCGCCTGGCGAAAGCCGTAAATTGACTGCTTGACGTCCCCAACCATAAAGAGGTTGTTCTTCCCGTCTTTTTTCAGCCGCTGGATCAAACCGTCCTGCAAGGCGTTGGTGTCCTGGTATTCATCGACCATGATTTCCTTGAAGCGGTTTTGGTAGTAAGCCCGGGCCAAGTCGGAATTTGAACTGTCCTGGGTCAGGATTTCATAGGCTAATTGCTCCATGTCGCTGAAGTCCAGAACCCGGTCATTCCGCTTTAACTCATTGAAGCGATCGATAAAGGCCAGCTCGACTTCAGCTGCTGTCTTCACGATTTCAGCCCCCTTGGCCAAAAGGGCCTGCTGGTCAGCATTGCTATTTGCGTAAAAACTGGTGTAGACATTGAAGACCAGCTGCTTGCCAGCTTCTTTAACCTCCTTTGCCTCCTCGACAAAGTCGGCGATGTCCTTGTTAGTCCGCAAGGTCCCGTCAAACCGGCAGCTGGCCAGCAAGTCTCTTTGCCGGTCAAAGGGATCATCTGTAGCCAGGCTTTCCCGGTAGCTGGATAAGCTGGCGGCGAAAGCCCTAAAAGGTGGCTGGTATTTGACAAACTTTTCATGGTCAAAGTCTGCTTCGGCCATCAAAGCCGTCAGCTTGTCAGCCAGGTTGGAAAATTCTTCTTCCAGGTAAGGCTTGATCTTCTCCTGCCACAAGGGGCTGTCGACGACGTCGCTGGTCTCCAGCTGGTAAGAGGCAGGCAATTTTTGCAGCCAGCCTCGGTAGTTTGGCCGGGCCATGGCAAAATGGTATAACTCCAATAGCAGGTCTCTGGCCGCGTCCACGTTGCTGTCGCCGGCAAACGCATCGTAAAAGGCCCTGAAGCGGTCTTTTTTCTTCTGGTCTTCATTTTGCAGGTAGCCGTTTTCGACATCCCGAAGAGCTCTTTCCTTTAACAGCTCAATCTGGGTCGCGTCAGTTAAAATGCTGAAGTCCGGGTCGATATCAATCACGAAGTAGAAGCGGCGGATGACATCCAAACAGAAGGAGTCGATCGTGGAAATGATCGCGGTATCAATCTGGGCCAGCTGCCGGCGCAAAAAGTCGGCCTGGCTGCTGTCTGTTTCCACTTGCAGGCGCTCTTGCAGTCGCTGCTTGATCCGCTGCTTCATTTCACTGGCCGCGGCCCGGGTAAAGGTGATGACCAAGAGCTGGTCAACTTCCAAGTGGTCTTCCATGATTTCCCGGATGACCCTTTCAACCAAAACGCTGGTTTTGCCTGAGCCGGCAGAAGCCGAGACCAAAAGATCCTGGCCCCGGCTTTCGATAGCGCTGGCCTGGTCTGGTGTGTATTTTACAGCCATACTTTTTCCTTTCTATATACCCTGCCCCAGCCTTTTTTCAATCAAGGCCAGCAGCTCAGCCTTTTTCAGGCTTGGCAGGTCCCGGTAAGAGTTGGTCGGCAGCTGCTGGTCAAAGTAGAAGATGTCCTTGTAGTCACTATATGTTAGGCCAGTGCTGGTCCCCTGCCGGAAGGGATTTAGGGCGATCTGCCCGCTCAAGATTTCGCTGGCCGCGTCTTCGATCAAGGCTTCGACATACTCTAAGAGCTCCCTCATTTCGTCCTGGCTGAAGAAGTTGTCTTTTTTGCCAAAAGTGCCACTCTTATTCAGCTTAAGGCCCCGATAGACCGGACTGGCTGACTTTTTCTCCAGGACTTGGTCAACTTCCTGGTACCAGGCTGGCTCGCTGACAAAGACCCCGGACAGTTTCAGCTTGTCTTCCCCGCCCAAAAGGTTCTCTTTCAGCTGCAGCTTGCTGTCAAACAAGGCCCCATTTGATGAAGAATTGACGGAATTCAGCTTCCGGGTGACATACTGATAAAAGGCACCAAGAAGGTCAAACTGCCGCCCGCCAGCCAGGAGGTCCCGGTTCTTTTCCAAGACATCCAGGTAGGCAATCATCTGCAGATCCACCCCGCCGGCAAAACGGGCCAGGTTGAAGCTGTGGTCAGAAGACTTGTAGTCAATCAGTTGCCCTAAAACGTGCTGGTCCCCGTTAAAGAGGTCGACCCGGTCAATCTTGCCCCGGAGGCTGATCTTCCGCTGGCCGGCAAACTTCTTCAAAGGCAGGACCAGGCCGGCCAATTTTTCCGCCGGGCCAAAGGCCAGTTCCCCGTATGTAGCCCGCATTTTGTTCTCCTGCTGCTTTCTCCGGTAGTTCTGGGCCACCTTGCTGGTCGTCTTGTCAAAAGCTTTGAAGAGATATTGATTAAAGGGATCGCGCAAAAACTGTTGGTAAAGGGGTTCTTGCAGGATCTCGCTTCTGACCTGCTTGAGCAAAAGCTCCAGGTCCAGCTCGCTGAGCTTGTCAATTTCGATATTTTTCTTTTGCATTTCCTTGAGCAAAAGCTCAAAAGTCCGGTGGAAGTAGTTGCCGGACTGGATGGCGTTCAGCTCGTTTTCTGCCCGGGGCCGCAGGCGCAGGCCATAGTTAAGGAAGTATTCAAAGGAATTCTGGTAGTAGCTTTCCAGCTGGGAGACCGATGACAAAAGGTCTTTGCCGTACAGGCGCTCAGCCAGGTCCTCTGAGATGTCTTGCGGATTGTTGTCGTAAGCCATCCCTTCCGCGATTTCTTCTGCCTTTTCTTCTTCATACTGCCGGCTGAGTTTGACTAATTTGGTCACCAGCGGACTTTGGGCGGAATTTTCCTCTGCATAGGCCAAATAGCCCAAGCTGGCCTTGGGACTGGTCAAAAAGAGCAAAAGCTGACGGGCAAATTCGGTCCGGTCTTTTTCGCTGTTGTCTGGCAGGTCCCTTTGCCGGTATTCCCGGCCGTTAACCATCTTCAACAGACGCTTGTAATAAATAGAAGGATCCAGCAAGTCGTTATTGGAATTGATTACCGGATAGGAAATGTAGACCCGGTCAGAGGCCAGGGCTAAAGCATTGCCAAATTGGTATTCCTGGTCCAAGTTGCGGAGCTGCTGGGCATCTTCTAGGTAGGCGTCTTCAGCAAAAAAGTCAGCCAAACTGGCCAGGTTTTCCGTGGTCAAAAAGTTGGGCTGGTCACTGATTTGCGGCAGGCTGCCATTGGCTGCCCCGATGATGAAGACCTGCTTGTAGCCACTGGTCTGCACCATCCCGTATTCTGACAAAGTGACAGCGTCCAGGCTGGCTGGAATCGTCGCGAAATTGGCCTGGGAAAAGGCCGCCGTCAGCATCTTAAAGAAGTCAGCCCAGGCAAAGTTTTCCGGGTTGACCAAAAGGTAGTCTTTCAGAAGAGACAAAAGCAGATTCCAGCACTGTTCCGGCTGCTGGGCCTGCTGCAAGTCCCCGCTCTCGCTGGCTTTTAAGCGCCAAGCTTCCAGGCGGGCACTGACCCCGTTTTTGACCAAGAAGTCAAAGAAGAGCTTAACGGCGGTCATGCTGTCTTTTTCATTTTTCAGCTGGCTGGAAAGGCGGGAGATCTTGCTGACAAAAAAGTCCCGCAGCTTATCCAAACGCTCCAGGCGCTTTTGATATTGCTCTTGGTCCAGGGCAATCACCTGGGCCTTGGTGAAGTCCTTGAGGGGCTTTTGCCAAAGGCTGTACTTGATCCCGTGGGCTAAGGCAAAATTTTCCAGCTGGTCGACATCGCGTAAATACGCGGCTTCCCCAGCTTCTTCATCCCCTTCTAAATACCAAGCCGGGATCAAGAGGCGGGTCTTCATGAGGCTCAAAAGAGCTGGCGTATCGCCTGGCTGCTGGAGAAGCTTGCCTAAATTTTCCAGCAAAATCACCAAAGGGTGGTACTTCATTTGCTGCTGCAAGTCATCAAAGAAGGGAATCTGGTTTTGCCGCAAGATCGGGGCCAGGTAAGTTTCATACTCTTGCAGGTTCGGAGCCAGGACCAAAAAGTCCCGGTACTGGCAGCCTTTTAAGGCCACCTCGTCATAGATGGTCCGGGCCACGAAATAGGCTTCGGCGTAGCGGGAATCCGCCTTGACCAGCTGGAGGTTGTTTAAGTCCGGCACGCTTTCCCCCTGCCAGGCCCTGTTTAAACTTTCTGCCGGGCTGCTTTGGCTGGTGATTTTTTCACTTTCCCAAGCAAAATCATGAGCAGAGAAATAGCCAGTCAAGTCCCGGATGGTCTTCTGGACCACGTAGTCGTATTCGCCTGCCACGGGTTCGAGCAGGCTGCCGTCAGCGGTCTTGAAGGCAAAAGTCATGTCGCTGGCAAAAGCCGCCAGCAGCTGCATGGTCATTTTTTCTTGAATGGAAAAATGGGAGAAATCAGTCACATAGAAGCTGGCCTGGCTGACCAGGTCTGGCTGGCTGGCCAGAAGCTGGTTCAGCTGGATATTCAGTTCATCCTTGGTGGCAAAGTGCTTGTCGCTGACAACTTGCAAAAAATCCTGGTAGATCAAGTCCAGGTCATGCAGCTTATCTCTGGTTTCATTGTCCAGGTCCAAGGATACTGCCGGGTCAGCTGCCCGCTCTAGAAGGCTGGCCAGGTCCAGCTGGCCGGTATGAACCTGCAGGATCGTGCTGTAGACTTGCTTGATCATGCCAGAATTGGCGTGGGTGTTTTTAAAAAGCAAGAGTTCATCCCTGCGCTTGTTGATGATCTGCTCCAAAATCATGGTCGCGGCCGCGTCATCCAGGCTTTCTGGCATGAGCAGGTCAGCTTTTTTAAAGAAAAACCAGGCCAGGCGGGAGAAGGACAGGACGTGCAGGTGCTTAACGCTGGTCTCTTTCCGCCCTTGAAGTTGGGCGACTTTGCCTATTGCGGCAACTTCTGTGTTAAACTTGATATGGTTTGGAACAATAATAAAAGTATCTTTGCCAGGCTGAGCCAGATAATTTCGGGCAGCCCGGCCGATGATTTCAGTTTGCAGGGGATCGGACTGTCTGCCGGTTAAAATTTTGATCATTGCTTCCACTCCTTTGTTGACTGATCGATCAATCTAAATTTTATCAATCTCTTTCCTTTTTGGGAACTGATTGCCATTGATTCTAAGCAAACGTTAAGCGAACTAGCGAAATTGTTTATTGAGGTGATTCTTTTTGCAGACTTCTTGTACTGCTCATGGAAAAGTAATTTTGATCGGCGAGCATTCCGTTGTTTACGGCTATGACGCCCTGGCCATGCCGATTCAGGCTCTCCACATCAAGACGACTGTCAGTGATTATGCCGGTCCGGTCTGGATGGATACCAAGCTCTACCAGGGTCCTTTTTTTGACGCGCCGGACGACTATAACGGCCTTAAGTATGTCGTCAAGGAACTTTTTGCCAGAAGCGGGAAAAGTCCCCAGATCAAACTTACCTATACCGGGGAAATTCCCATGGAGCGCGGGCTTGGCTCCTCAGCCACTGTTGCCTATGGCACTACCGTCGCCTTGAGCCAATACCTGGGCCTTGAGCTGAGTGAAAGCGAAGTTATGGACATCACCAACCAGGCAGAAACGATCAACCACGGCAAGGCTTCTGGCTTGGACGCGGCCACGGTTAATTCCGATTACCTGGTCTTTTTTAATAAGCAACAGGGCGTTAAAAAGCTCTCCTCGAAATTAGGCGCCAGCCTCTTGATCATGGACACGGGCGATTTGGGCAATACCAGAGAAGCCGTCACCATGGTCGCCAAGCTTTTAAATGAGTCTCCGGACGCGCAAGCAAGAATGCGGCAGTTGGGGCAACTGGCTGACGAAGTCAAAGCTGCCTGGCTTCTTCAAGACCCAGAAAGCGTTGGTAAATTTTTCAATCAAGCCCAGGAGCTTTTAGCCTCCTTTAATTTGTCGACGGCCAAGATCGACCGGATCTGCCAAATCGCCCAAAAAGGCGGGGCCTTAGGCTGCAAATTGTCCGGCGGGGGGCTGGGCGGGATCGTCATCGCTCTTTGCAAAGATGCCGGTGCTTGCGAAAAGCTTGCCCAAGCCTGCCAGGCTGAAATCAGTGACTACTGGATTGAAGAAATTTGATTTTTGGCAAAAAGTTATTGAAAAACAGAATTGCACAGTAAAGGAATGAAAAAAGATGAGTAAAACTGCCCGCGCCCATACCAATATCGCCTTGATCAAGTACTGGGGCAAGAAGGACGCCAAATTGCGCCTGCCGCTCATGTCCAGTCTGTCCATGACCCTGGATGCTTTCTACAGCGACACCAAAATCTCAGACAGCGAGCAAATGTCCTTTAAATTGAACGGCCAAGCCGTTTCGGGCCCGGCTGCTGACCGCGTTTTCGCCTACCTCCGGGCTATGCAAGACCGCTTTGGGGTCAAGGGAAATTTGGCGGTTGAATCAGTCAACCAGGTGCCAACCGCGGCTGGCCTGGCCTCTTCCAGCTCAGCTTTCGCGGCCATGGCGGCGGCTTTTGCCGACCACTACCAGTTAGGCGTTGACAGACGGGAACTGTCCAGAATGGCCCGGATGGGGTCTGGCTCTGCTTCAAGATCTGTTTTTGGCGGCTTTTCCGTCTGGCAAAAAGGCGACAGCGACGAAACTTCTTATGCTTACCCGCTGGATGAAGCGCCTGACATGGACCTCCGTCTTTTGGCCGTTGAAATCAACGACCAGGAGAAGAAAATTTCTTCAACCAAGGGAATGGAAATGAGCAAGAGCTCACCTTTCTATCAACTTTGGCTGGACAGAAACGACAGTGAAATCGCCGAGATGGAAGAAGCAATCAAGCAGGCTGACTTTAGCAAATTGGGTTCTCTGGCTGAATTAAATGCTAGTGAGATGCATGCTTTGACTTTCACTGCTGTCCCTGGCTTCACCTATTTTGAGCCTAATACCATCAAGGCTATCAAGCTGGTTCAGGACCTGCGCCAGCAAGGGCTGGAATGCTACTACACCATTGATGCCGGCCCGAATGTCAAGGTCCTCTGCCAGGGAAAAAATTCTAAAGATATTATTAATCACTTTGAGTCCTCCTTTGATCGTGTTAAGATTATTGAGGCAGGTTTTGGTCCAGGAGTCACTCTGTTGGACTAAAGCTTATTTAATTGGCTATAATGTCTAAAGGCATAAAATAAAAGAAAAAATTAAAAGAATAAGAGGAAGAGTTTTTTTGATTACTGAAAAAGCACCAGGCAAGCTTTACATTGCCGGGGAATACGCTGTTTTGGAACAAGATTGTCCAGCCATTCTGGTCGCCCTTGACCAGTACGTCAGGGTCTCAATCAAGCCAAGCAGCAGCGATACTGGTTTGATTCACTCCAAGCAATACTCCCAAGATTCAATTCACTGGGTCAGACGGGGGTCAAAGATGGTGATCGACAACCGGGACAATCCTTTTGAATACATTCTGTCAGCAATTTCTTTTACCGAAAGATACTGCTTGGAACAAAAGGTCAAGATGGGCGTTTACGACTTGTACGTCAACTCTGACCTGGATTCAGCAGATGGCAAGAAGTATGGCCTGGGTTCTTCAGCCGCGGTAACGGTCGCGACCGTTAAGGCAATCCTGCGCTTTTACGGTGTCCAGGCAAGTAAGGATTTGATTTACAAACTCTCCACCATTTCCCACTACTCAGTCCAGGGCAACGGCAGTGCCGGCGACATCGCGGCCAGCGTTTACGGGGGATGGATTGCCTACCAGACCTTCAACAAGCTTTGGCTGAAAGAAGAACTGGCAAGCAAGTCCCTGTCAACAGTGGTCGGTGAAGCCTGGCCAGGTCTGAAGATCCAGCAATTGGTTCCGCCAAAGGGCATGGAGCTCTTGATTGGCTGGAGCCAACAGCCGGCTTCAACCTCCCGCCTGGTTGACAAGACCAACGCCAACAAGAACAATCTGCGGACTGAATACGCCAAGTTTTTGGCAGACTCGCGCAAGTGCGTTTTGAAGATGATCCGCGGCTTTGAAGAAGCAAACATTGCTTTGATTCAAAAGCAGATTGGCATCAACCGCCGCTTGCTGCAGCATTTTGCCGCTATCAACAATATTGCCATCGAAATTCCCCGCTTGACTGAGCTGATCGAAATCGCCAACAAGTATGGCGGCGCGGCTAAGACCAGCGGCGCGGGCAACGGCGACTGCGGCATCGTCATCGTCAACAAGGACACCGATATTGACCGCCTTCGCAAGGACTGGGTCAAGAACAACATCCTGCCCCTGGAATTTCACATTCACCAATCTGAATTAACCTACTAAGAGCATTGCGATGTCACAAAGATCTATAAGAAAAGAAGAACATCTGGCTTTGACACAGATGTTTTTTAATGCCCAAAAAACGAATTCCTTTGACCAGGTTCACCTGCTCCGCCCGGCCCTGCCAGAAAGCCAGGTAAAGCTGAACGCGATCAAGACGACCTGGTTTGGCAAAGAACTGTCTGCCCCCTTCTTCATCAACGCGATGACTGGCGGGTCGGAAAAGTCCAGGCAGATCAACCGGCAGCTGGGTGAAATTGCCAATAAGCAGCAAATTGCCTTGGCCTTAGGTTCGGCCAGCATCTTGACCAAGGAAGAAGACCAGCTGGAATCCTTCTATGTGGCTAGAGAAGCCAATCCAGACGGCCTATTATTTGCCAACGTCAATCCCTTGACCCCAGCTAAAGCGGCCGCCAAGATCGTCAAGGATCTGCAAGCAGATGCCCTGCAGATCCACCTTAACGTGGCCCAGGAGATTCCCATGCCTGAAGGTGACCGCGACTTTGTCTGGCTGGACCGGATGCTGGAGATTAAGGAAGCAGCTGGCGTGCCAGTCATCGTCAAGGAAGTCGGCAGCGGCTTAGACCCAGTCAGCCTGCAAAAGCTGCAGGCAGCTGGCTTTAGCTGGTTCGATATCGGGGGAGCTGGCGGCACTAATTTTGCCCAAATTGAAAATTCCCGCAATCCCCACCCCATGGCTTATTTGAATGACTGCGGCCTGCCAACGGCCCTGGCTGCCCTTTTGGCGGCTCCATTGACCAAGCGGCTGATCGTCTCTGGCGGAGTCAGAAACCCGCTGGACGTCTTCAAGGGCTTGGCCCTGGGCGGCAAATTTGTGGGCGTAGCCAACCACTTCCTCCACACCCTTTTAAACGAGGGAGCTGACGGACTGGATGAAGAAATCGGCCGCTGGAAGGAAGAGCTTGCCTACCTTTTTGCCTTATATGGACAAGACAGCTTGCCAGTCAAGCAGCCGTATTACTTGGACTTGGAACTGAAAAACCAGTTTGACCAGCTTAAGCAGCATTCTGGCAAATAAAGCTACAAAGAAAGAACAAAAGAAATAACTGTTGACAAATTCTCACCCAGGATTTACTTGTTAACAGTATTTTTATTGGCGCGGCAGAGCCGCGCTTTTTATTTTTTATAAAAATTGTAGTAACGAGTAGGACTTTAAAAATGCAACAAAAAAAGAATCCAGTTTACACTCAATGTCATTAAGTTAAGGGATTGACATTGACCATAGATCGGTTCTAAATAAAAACTTGTTCAATATCACGCCGTTTTGGTGTGATCCTTGAACAAGTTTTTTTGTTTCTACGCATGACAAAATAGTCCTTAGTAGGACTTGAAAGCTATGCAAACCTTACAAAATTAGAGCCGGTAATTGAAAACTACTGCACTTCTTGGATGTATATTTCGATTGTAACTTCGGTTTGGCCTAATCATCCCGATATACATCGAAATCATATACAGTAACTCCTCATAATTCTTCTTTAGCCATCCAGCACCTAGTAAATAATGTGCTAAAAAGAACGCCATGGATAGGTTTATCTGGTATGGGCTGTCAGATTTTGACTTAGGATGCGGAGCATAAGCCTGGTTCACCATGGTCATTATCACATTGTAGGCAATCAGATGGGCATACAGCTCCATCTTTACAAACTCGTCTTTCTTGGAATGGAACTGGATTCCGCAGTCATCGTACTTAAGTGTCTTGAAAGACTTCTCAATTCCCCAGCGTAAATTGTATAGTTCTTTCATTCTGTCGAGCGGAAACTTATCTGCGTCAAGATTAGTTACCAGGACTTCCCACTGCTCCTTATTCGGAGCATCATCAGGGTTGATTCTGAACTTGCATACACGGAATCTCACATGACAAAACTGTTTAAAGTCCCAGCTGTTGTCCTTACTATTCTTGGATTTGAACTTCTTGTACTGATGATTTACATGGTTTACCAGATGTATATTGAGATGATCTTTGTTTTGGGTATAGAAATGGTTAGATGTAGTTACCCAGCAGTCAAGGATACCGTCATATTCTTCATCGGGCAGCTGGCTGATTTCCTTGATCGCAGTGAAACCCGTTTTTGACCTTATCACGTAGTAGCAGTCTTTGTTTACGTTGCAGTGCTGAATCATATTGAAGGATAGATATCCGCGATCCATCAAGACGATATATTTTCCGCAATCAAGCCTAGAAAGCATCTCAACGGCTGCCTTTCGTTCATCCATCCTGTTCTTAGGTTGAATCACACAATCTTGATAGATCTTATTTTCAAGATCGTACAGGGCATTAAGATGAACCTGGCAGTAAGGTTTGCGATTGGCGCCTTCAAAACGGACGATATTTTCAGATTTAGGATTCCATACTTGATTAAAGTCTGAGCCGTCAATGGCAAACAGTCTATATTCATCATTGTATAGTTTTAGACTCGTAAGATTCATATTAAGCTGGTCAAAAATGTATCTGAATATGTCAGGTTTAAGCTTAGCTTTGGCTTGTACAAAAGCGGAAGCTGTAATACTACAGCCAGAAAGCGATATGTTCTTGAACAGCTCCTTCTGAATGCTCTCGGACTGCATATTGATGATCAACATAATCAGCTTAGAAACGTCAATCACACGGTGTCTGCTAAAAGCAGTTGGTTTGGTGGTAAATTCCGAAATTTTGGATACCGCTTCATTGATAATAGAATCAAGTAGAGCTAAAATATTTACAGGTAGAGATTGAGATTTCATAGTTTACACAGCTTTCAATATATTTCTACTGTTTACGAAAAACGTGGGAGTGCTAATGACACTTCCACGTTTATTTTTATTCCGAATCCTACAAAAGTCAAAAGAACCGTACTACCCAAATTTTGGATAATACGGTTCTTTCTTGTTGTCAATCCCTTAACTTAATGACATTGAGTTTACACTGGATTCTTTTAGTTTCTATTTTCGCTTATTGCTACTTTGCTAATTAAGCTTCAAATGCCCGGGTCAATGGCGGAACGATTTGCTTCTTCCGGGAAACGACGCCTGGCAGGTGAGCTTCTGAGTCAACCAGTTCCTTGCCGAAGGCCTTGGCAAAGACTGACTTGCTTTCGTCGTCCCCGATGAAGAGAACTTCTGAGTCTGAGTCCAAAACGTTGGTAATTACCAGCATGAACAGGTCGTAGCCATTTTCCTTGGCATCCTTTTCCATGGCTGCCAGGAAGGCATCCTTGCGTTCCAAGGCTTCTGGGACGTCAACAACGTTGACTTGGGCGATCCGGGCAGTCTTTGAACCCAGTTCGAAGCTCTTGGCGTCCAGGTCGATCAGTTCTTCAACTGACTTAGCAGCAATGTTGGTACCAGCCTTAAGCAATTCCAGGCCGTATTCCTTGTAGTCAACGCCGGCAATCTTAGCCAGGTCTTCAACTGCTTGCTTGTCGATATCAGTAGTGGTTGGTGACTTCAAGAGCAAGGTGTCGGAAATGATAGCACTCAGCATGATACCAGCAATGTTGGCTGGAATTTCCATATTTTGTTCCTTGAACATTTCCCACAAAACAGTGGAAGTGCAGCCAACTGGTTCAGCCCGGTAGAACAAGGGGTCGATCGTCGCGAAGTTGCTGATCCGGTGGTGGTCAATTACGTGGGTAACCTTGACTTGATCCCGGTCTTCAACGCTTTGTTGTGGTTCGTTGTGGTCAACCAGCATGATGGCCTTGACTTCGTTTGCGACAGTCTTGACCACGCGTGGTGCTTCAAAGCCGAACTTCTTCAAGGCAAAAGAAGTTTCGTCGTTGGCTTCACCCAAAGCAACAGCTTCAGTGTTGTAGCCATGTTGGTTCTGGAAGTATGAGTAGGCAATCGCCGTGCCGATCGCGTCAGTATCTGGGTTTCTGTGACCAAAAATCAGTTCTTTTTCCATCTTGGAATTTTCCCTTCTAGTTTTAGCTAAAATTAATTCTCTCTAATTAAGTCTACTAGAAAATCAGCGCTTTGTTCAATCTTTTCGCAATCTTTTTTGCTTTTTTAGAACAAGCGGCTGACATCCTTGGCCTTGTCCGGCAAAGGCCGGCCCATGAGCAGCTCCTTGGCTTCCCCATCTGTCCTGACATCAATGACAAAGGAGCCATTGCTCTGCCGGTCGCCGACTGGCTGATCGCTGGTCCGGATGACCTGCTTGCGCAGGCTGGAGGTGATCAAGATAAGCTCATGGTTTTGCCCGTAAGCCTTCAAGGCCACGATCCGGTGCGGCTTGGTCTTCAAATTACGCAGAACCAGAACTCCCCGCTTGGCCCGGCTGGTCTTGCCGATCAAGTTCAGCGGCATCTGCTTGAAGGCCCCTCTTTGAGTTACCAGTCCCACCTTGAGCAGGTCTTCATATTGCGGGTCAGTTACCAGGCAGGCAACGACATAGTCGTCTTCCTTCAAGTTGATTGACTTGACCCCAGCTGCCCGGGCCCCGACTTGCGGAACTTCGTTAATATCATACTTCAAGGCAAAGGCCTGGTTGGTAAAGAGGGTAATTTCCCGCTTTTCACTTGTCTTGACCAGGTCCACAGTGATGACGCGGGAATCCTCCCCCTTCATCTTCATGGCCATGATTGCCCGGGATTTGTAAGTTCTGGTTGGCTGCAGGTCAGCCAGGGCCACCTGCTTGATATAGCCGTCGTTTGTGGCCAGCAAGAAGGAGAAGTCCGGATCATCCAAATGATCCAAGGCAAAGACCTGGATGATGCTTTCGTCAGCCGCCAGGCCCAGTTCCTGGGACAGGTGCTGGCCAACATCCTTCCACTTGCTTTCAACCAGTTCATGGACCGGCCGGTAGATCAAGTTGCCATGGTTGGTAAAGAGGTAAAGGTTGGTCAAAGTCGACAGGGTCCCTTCATAAACCACCCGGTCAGTTTCTGGCAGGCCGTTGTCGCCAGCTTCAGTTGACTGGAAGGACCGCAAAGATGACCGCTTGATGTAGCCGTCGCGGCTGATCAAGACCCGGACGGATTCTTCCGTGATCAAGGCTTTTTCATCGACTTCAACTCTGGCGGTTTCATCACTGATTTCGCTCAACCGGTCTGAACCAAATTCCTTCTTGACTGCCCGGAGTTCCTTGATAATTTCCTTTTGCAAAACCTTGGGGTCAGCCAAAATCTTTTCGTAAGCCGCGATCTTGCCTGTCAGTTCCTTTTCTTCAGCTTGCAGGGCCAAAACGTCAGTGTTGGTCAAGCGGTAAAGCTGCAAGGAGACAATAGCTTCGGCCTGGCGGTCAGTGAAGGAAAATTCGGCAACCAGGTTCTTCTTGGCGTCAGACTTGTTCTTGGAAGCCCGGATGACCTTGATCACCTGGTCCAAGATACTCATGGCCTTGATCAGGCCCTGGATGATTTCCAGCCGGTCTGAGGCCTTCTTCAAGTCAAACTGGGTCCGCTTGGTTACAACTTCTTCTTCGTGTTCCAGGTAGGCAGCCAGAATCCGCTTAAGGCCAACTTGAACCGGAGTCATGTGGTCAATGGCCACCATGTTGAAGTTGTAGGAAACCTGCAAGTCAGTATTCTTCAAGAGGTAGTTGAGGATGTTCTGGGCGTCAGCGTCCTTCTTAAGCTCGATAACGATGGAGAGACCGTGACGGTCCGTTTCGTCTCTGACTTCGCTGATCCCGTCCAGTTCCCGGCTGACCCGGATTTCGTCGATCTTCTTGACCAGCTGGGCCTTGTTGACCAGGTAAGGAATTTCCGTCACCACGATCTGCTGGCGGTGGCCCCGGATCTCTTCGATATGGGTCTTCGCCCGGACCTGGATCCGGCCTTTACCAGTCTTATAGGCATCCCGCAAGCCCTTTTTACCCATAACAATCCCGCCAGTCGGGAAGTCTGGCCCTTTAACAAAAGTCATCAAGTCTTCCAAGCTGGCATCTGGGTGCTTAAGAAGGTGGATAGTCGCGTCTAAAACCTCGCCCAAGTTGTGGGGCGGAATTTCCGTAGCGTAACCAGAGGAAATCCCAGTTGACCCATTGACCAGAAGATTAGGAAAGCGGGCCGGCAAAACCGTTGGTTCATAAGCGGTGTCGTCGAAGTTGAGCACCATTGGCACGGTTTCCTTGTCAATGTCTTCCAGCAAGACATTGGAAATCTTAGACAAGCGGGATTCGGTGTAACGCATGGCGGCAGGACTGTCGCCGTCCATTGACCCGTTGTTGCCATGCATTTCGATCAAGGGCTCTCTCATCTTCCAGTCTTGAGACAGGAAGACCAGGGCCCCGTAGATGGAGCTGTCGCCGTGCGGGTGGTAGTTACCCATGATGTTACCGACAGCCTTGGCTGCCTTCTTAAAAGGCTTATCAGCCGTGTTGCCGTCACGGTACATGGCGTAAAGAATCCGCCTTTGCACCGGCTTGAGCCCGTCGCGGATGTCCGGCAGGGCCCGTTCTTGAATAATATATTTGGAATAGCGGCCAAAGCGTTCGCCCATGACCTGTTCCAAAGGCATTTCACGAATTCGCTCGTGAGTTTCTGGCATAAATTGCTTCCCCCTAATCATTTACCTTGTCTAAGATCGACTCTTCATCGCCCAGGCGGAACTTGACGTTTTCCTCAATCCACTTTCTTCTGGCGGAAGCCTGGTCCCCCATCAAGGTGGTCACCCGGCGCTCAGCCAATTGGGCATCATCGATTCTGACCCTGATCAGCATCCGGCTTTCCGGATTCATGGTCGTCTCCCAGAGCTGGTCAGCGTTCATTTCTCCCAGCCCCTTGAAGCGCTGCAGGGCATAACCCTTGCCAACCTTCTTTTCATCCTCGTCGCGCTCTTCATCAGTCCAAGCGTAAAGGTTAGTCTGCTTCTTGCTGATCCGGTAAAGCGGCGGCAGGGCGATGTAGACCTTGCCTGCTTCAATCATCGGCCGCATGTAGCGGTAGAAGAAGGTCAAAAGCAGGATCTGGATGTGAGCCCCGTCGTCGTCGGCGTCAGTCATGATGATGATCTTGTCGTAGTTGGAGTCTTCGACCTTGAATTCGGTCCCGACCCCGGCCCCGATCGTGTGGATCATCGTGTTTATTTCTTCGTTCTTAAAAATGTCAGCCAGCTTGGCCCGCTGGGTGTTCAAGACCTTCCCCCGCAAAGGCAGGATGGCCTGGAAACGCCGGTCCCGGCCTTGCTTGGCACTGCCGCCGGCTGAGTCCCCTTCGACCAGGAAAAGCTCGTTTTTCTTAGGGTTTCTGGACTGGGCCGGGGTTAATTTCCCGGACAGGACTTCCTTCTTGTGCCGCTTCTTCCCGTTTCTGGACTCGTCTCTGGCCTTCTTGGCCGCTTCTCTGGCATCCCGGGCCCTTTGGGCCTTCTTAACCAGGTCCTGGGCCCATTCACCATTTTCCAGCAGATAGTAGGACAATTTCTCGTACACGATGCTGTCGACCGCGCTTCTGGCCTGGGGAGTCCCCAGCTTGCCCTTGGTCTGCCCTTCAAATTCCAGCAGTTCTTCCGGGATCTTGACGCTTAAAACGGCGCTGAGCCCTTCCCGGTAGTCGGACCCTTCTAGGTTCTTGTCCTTCTTGCCCAAAAGGCCCTGCTTCTTGGCATAGTCGTTAAAGGCCCGGGTAAAACCACTTCTGGCCCCAACTTCATGAGAGCCGCCGTCCGCGGTCCGGACATTGTTGACGAAGGAAACAAAGTTCTCTGAGTATGAGTCACTGTACTGGCCGGCAAATTCGATTTCCATCCCATCCTGGCTGCCTTCAAAGTAGAAGACCTTGCCGATCGTTCCCTTGCCTTCGTTGAGGTAGGCAACAAAGCTTTCAATCCCGTCGTCATACTGGAAGACGTCGTGGTGGTTGGGCGTGCGCTCGTCGGTCAGAGTGAACTTGACTCCCTTGAGCAGGAAGGCCGATTCCCGGATTCTTTCCTGGATGGTCTCGTAATTATACTTAGTCGTTGAAAAAATCATCGGGTCCGGCTTGAAAGTGATCGTAGTCCCCGTCTTTTCCTTGGTCGCCCCCAGGCAGCGGAGGGTGCCGATTGGGTGGCCGCCATTTTGGAATTCTTCCTCGTAGGCCTTGCCGTCACGCACCACGTGCACCTTCATGTAGCTGGACAGGGCGTTGACAACGGAAGAACCGACCCCGTGCAGACCACCGGAGGTCTTATAGTTCTGCTCCGTGAACTTGCCGCCGGCATGCAGGACAGTAAGGATGACTTCAATGGTTGGCCGGCCTGAGGCATGCATCCCTGTCGGCATCCCCCGGCCGAAGTCCTGCACGGTCACGGAATTGTCCTCGTGAATGGTCACGTTGATTTCCTGGCCAAAACCAGCCATGGCTTCATCGACTGAATTATCAACAATTTCATAGACCAGCTGGTTCAAGCCGTGGATGTCGGTTGAACCGATGTACATCCCTGGCCGCTTACGGACTGCTTCCAGCCCGTGCAGAATTTGAATTGAAGAATCATCATAGGTGTTCTTTGGCAAAATAAAACATCTCCAAGCTTTAGATTAATAACTTCGTATCAATTCAGTCCGTTATTTGTTAAAATAGCAGGTACAAGATAAACGGAGTTGATTTGATGTTTGCAATAAAATTTGCATTACTTTTAATTTTAGCATACTTAATTGGTTCTTTTCCGACCGGTGTTTTAGTCGGCAAGCTCTTTTACCACAAGGATATCCGGGACTATGGGTCACACAATATCGGGACCACCAACACCTTCCGGGTTCTGGGCCCCAAGGCCGGCACCCTGGTCTTCCTGGTTGACTTCTTCAAGGGGACCCTGGCTACCTGCCTGCCCCGGATTTTTCACTTGGGCGACCACCACTTGTGCTTGATTTTCGGGGCAGCAGCCATTTTCGGCCACGCCTTCTCAATCTTTCTCAAGTTTAAGGGCGGCAAGGCCGTGGCCACAACAGCCGGTTTCCTCCTGGGCTACAATGTCCAGTTCTTCGGCCTCTGCGCCTGCTTCTTCATCCCCTTGCTCTTAATCACCAGCATGGTGTCCTTGAGCAGCTTGATTTCAGTAGTCCTAATTTTTATTTCCAGCTTCTTCTTCCATGATACTTTCCTAACTATCATGTCAGGGGTCCTGGTTGTCCTCATCTGGTGGAGCCACCGGGCCAACATCAAGCGGATTGCCGCCGGAAATGAAAACCTGGTCCCCTTCGGCCTTTACTATCACATCAAGCAAAAGCAAGGCAAGGACAAAAAGCAGAAGTAATTTTTGAACCAATCCTATTATACGGAACACATGTTCAAAATGCAAAGGGGTATTTTTTAAATATTGCTAAAGCAAAAGCCATGATTCAGTTGAATCATGGCTTTTTTCAGATTTCCTGGCCTAAAAACTGGCTCTGGTAAAGGTCAGCGTAAAAGCCGCCCTTGGCCAAAAGGCTTTGGTGGTTGCCACTTTCGACGATCTGGCCGTGGTTGATCACGATGATCTTGTCGGCATCTTGAATGGTTGACAGGCGGTGGGCGATCACGAAGCTGGTTCTTTCCTGCTTGAGGTCCGCCATAGCCTTCTGGATCAAGCTTTCAGTCCGGGTGTCAACTGAGCTGGTTGCTTCATCCAGGATCAAAATTTCCGGATCGGCCAGAAAGGCCCGGGCAATCGTCAAGAGCTGCCTTTGCCCCTGGGAAATATTGGACCCTTCTTCGTTTAACAGAGTCTGGTAGCCATCCGGCAATTGGCGGATAAAGCTGTCGGCCCTGGCCAGGCGGGCAGCCCGGTAAACTTCCTCATCACTGGCAGCTTCTCTGCCGTACTTGATATTGTCAAAAATCGTCCCGGTAAAGAGCCAAGTATCCTGCAAGACCATAGCAATATGGCCGCGAAGCTCTTCCCGGCTCATTGACCTGGTTTCCCGGCCGTCTAAGTAGATTTGCCCGCCCTTGACATCATAAAAGCGCTCCAGCAGGTTGATGATCGTGGTCTTGCCGGCCCCAGTTGGTCCGACGATAGCCACCATCTGCCCTTTTGGCACTTCCAGGCTGAAGTTTTCAATAAAAGGCGCGTCAGTATAGCTGAATGACACGTCTTTAAAAGTCAGTTTAGCATCTGTTGCCAGTTCAGCTGCCGGATGGACTGTTTCATCCATGTCTTCAGCATCCAGAACGGCAAAAATTCTTTCCGCTGAGGCAATGGTCTGCTGAATCGTGCTGGACATGTTGGCCAGCTGGGTCAAGGGCTGGGAGAACTGGTTGGAATACTGGAGGAAGGCCTGGACATTGCCCAGGCTGATGGCCCCCTTGATGACATCGATAACCCCAAAGACGGCAATCAAGAGATAACCGACATTTTTGACAAAGTTCATCAAGGGGAAAATCATGATGGAAAGAAATTCTGCCTTCCAGGAAGCGTCAAAGTAGGCGTCATTATGGTCAGCAAAAGTCTCCTCTTCATTTTCTTCCTGGCCAAAAACGCGGACAATGCCTACCCCGGCATAGATTTCTTCTACCTGCCCGTTGATCTTGCCCAGCTGCTCTTGCTGGCGGCCAAACAGCTTCTGGGCCTTAGGGGCAATCGTACCCGTGATCAAAACGGAGACTGGAACGGTCAAAAGAGCCACTAAAGTCAGCTTCCAGGAGATCGTGAACATGACGGCCAGGGTTCCGACCAGGGTAATAGTACTGGTAATCAGCTGGATCAAGGTCTGCTGAAGAGTGCCGGAAATATTGTCCATGTCATTGACCATCCGGCTCATTAGGTCACCTTTGGAGTGGGTATCGTAGTAGGATACCGGGACATGGCGCATTTTTTCTTTAAAATCAGCCCGCAGATGGCAGACAACCTGCTGGGAAATCCGGGTCATGATGATCTGCTCGGCAAAATTGAAGACGCTGGAGATCAGGTAAAGACCGATTACCCAAAGCCCGATCTTAAAGACGCCGGCAAAGTCGATTGGCAAGCTGGTCAAATGCTGGCCGGCCTTCTCTTGAGCATAGCCCTTCATCACTCCTTGATAGATCAAGGTCGTGGCCTGGCCCAAGACTTTCGGGGCAAAAATCGAGAAAACCGTGGCAATAATGGCAAACACTATCGACAAGCCCACGCCAAAGCGCCAAGGGCGCAGATATGCCAAAAGCCGGCGGCTGGTCGGCCAAAAGTGCTCAGCCTTGTCAATTTTTCCTTTATGACCGTGATGCATCCTAATCCACTCCTTTCTGGAACTGGGAAGCGACAATCTGCTGGTAGTTCGGGCAGGTCCGCTTCAATTCTTCATGCTTGCCCTGGCCGACTACCCGGCCGCTGTCTAAGACCAGGATCTGGTCAGCAGACGCCACCGTAGAGACCCGCTGGGCCACGATGACGGTAATGGCCTGCCGCATCTTCGGATCAGTCGCCAGGGCCTTTCTAAGGGCCGCGTCAGTCTTAAAGTCAAGGGCAGAAAATGAGTCGTCGAAAATATATACATCGGCATCTTTGATGATGGTCCGCGCGATGGCCAGTCTTTGCCGTTGGCCGCCGGAGAAGTTGGCCCCGCCGGCTTCGACCGTGCTGTCCAGGCCCCCGTTTTCTTTGACAAAGTCTGCTGCTTGGGCAATTTCCAAGGCCTGCCACATCTCTTCCTCACTGGCATCCCCCTTGCCAAACAGCAGGTTTGACCGGACTGTCCCTTTAAAAAGCACGGCTTTTTGCTGGGTCAAGGAGACCAGCTTGTGCAAATCTGCCTGTTTCAAGTCAGTCACCTTAACCCCGGCAAGTTTGACCGCGCCTTTTTCCACGTCCAAAAGGCGGGGAATCAAATTGACCAGGGTCGACTTGCCCGACCCGGTTCCCCCGATCAAAGCCAGGGTCTGGCCAGCCTTGACTTTAAAATTAATTCCTTCCAAAGCTGCTTCTTCAGCTCCGGCATAGCGGAAGGAGACCCGGTCAAATTCCAGCTCTGCCGGGCCTTTTGGGAGGGGTGCCGGCTCTGCTGGGTCCTGCAGCTGATTTTTCGCGTCCAGTACTTCATTGATTCTTTTGGCTGATACAGAAGCCCGCGGAATCACGATAAACAGCATGGACAGCATCATGAAACTCATCAGAATCTGGGTAGCATAAGTCAAAAAAGTCAAAAGACTGCCGACTTCCATGACCCTGCCGCTAATCAAGCGGCTGCCCAGAAAAATGATCCCCACGTTGGTCAAGCTCAGCACTAGGGTTACGGCTGGTTGCATGAAAGAAATGATTGTGTAGGCCTTGATGCCGACCTTGGTATAGTCCAGATTAGCCGCGGCAAAGCGGTCCTGCTCGCGCTGGTCCTGCCTGAAGGCCCGGATGACCCGGACCCCTGTCAAGCCTTCTCTGAAGATCAAGTTGATCCGGTCGGTCTTTTGCTGGATGCTCTTAAACAAGGGCATGGCAAAATGCATGAGCAAGAAAATGATGGCCGCCAAAATTGGCAAAGAAATGGCGAAAACTTTTGCCAGGCGGGGCTGCTGAAGATAAGCCAAAACGGTCCCAGCCACCAGCATGATCGGGGACTGGAGCAGCATCCGCAAGAGCTGCATAAAGGTCATCTGAACCTGGACGACGTCATTGGTCGTTCTGGTAATTAAAGAGGACTGGCCAAAGCGGCTGATCTCTTCATCAGAGAAAGTCAGTACCTTGGCAAAGAGCATGGCCCGGAGGCGCTGGCCAACCTGCATGGCCTGGTGAGAGGCAAAATAGATGTTGCCAAAAGCAGCCAGCAGGCCCAAGGCGGACACCAAAAGCATCTTGCCTCCGGTTTGCCAGATATAAGGCAGGTTCTTGCCAATGATCCCCTTGTCAACCAGGTCAGCCGTCACCGTCGGCAGGTACAAATCACATGCAACTTGTACTAATAAAAAAAGACTTGCCAGGCAAGTCGCCCAGCAAGTCAATGTTTTTCTAGCAATTTTAAGCATGGTTTTCACCCTCTTTTTTGGCATTTTCTTCCATGCGTTCTTCCAAGAATAATGCCTGTTTGTCCAGCTTCTTCAAGATGTTCAAGTATTCGGCCTTTTCGCCTTCGCTTAAGGGGCTCATCAAATCGCCAACAAAGCCCAGCCAGCTGGAGTGGTTGCGCTCATTTTGTTCTCGGCCCTTTCCAGTCAAGTAGAGGCGGAAAACCCGGTGGTCGCTGTTGTCCCTGCGCCGTTCGATCAAGCCGTGCCGCTCCAGGCGGTCAACGACTTCACTGATTGAGGACGGCCTTACTCGGGCAAAGCGGGCCAGTTCTGCCTGCTTCATCCCTTCATTCTTGCTGAGCAGCGCCAAAGTCCGGTTCTGCCCCCGAACGCCGCCATGCAGCTTCTCATACCGCATCCCCATTTGGGCCAGTTGCCGCTGCAAACGCATGCTCCGGTGAAACAATTCTTCATTGAGTTCTTCTTCTGCCATCCTGCTTGTCCTTTCTGCAAAAAATAATCAAGAAATTAATATTCGGTACCTAACTATCAAGTATACCTGGATCATGCACAATGTAAAGCAAAACAGCCGCCAAAAGGCAGCTGCCAACAATTAATCAAACAATTTTCGCAGAATTTGCATTACTCCTTCATCGTTGTTGCTTGGAGCAATATGGTCAGCAATCTTTTTAAGGTCCGGGTGGGCATTGACCATAGCATAGCTGGTCCCGGCTGCCTCTAACATGGTCAAGTCGTTTAAGTAGTCGCCAAAAGCCAGGGTCTCTTCTTTCTTGATTCCCTTTAAATCTGCGATCTTCTTCATCGCTGCCCCCTTATTGGCGTCCTTGTTGACAATGTCAATCCATTCCGGCCCGGCCAAAACCGCGCTCAAATTGCCCGGCATTTCCGGCAATTGCCGGTAGATTCTTTCTGCTGCCCCGCCTTCAATATAGGCTGTAAACTTGATAATTTCATCGCTGCTTATTTCAGCTTTGAGATCAGTAACATACCGCCGCTTGATATAGTAGGTATCCAGCTGCTTTAAAAAGTTCTGGTCTCCTTCCGGGTCGCGGCAAATAGCCTGGCTGGCCCCGCAAAGGATCGGATTGGCTAAAGGTTCTTTTTCAAAAAGATCAAGGCAAAATTCAGCTTCTTCAGCCGTAATGCCGGCCTTGGCCAAGACCTTGCCCTGCTGGTAGATCAAACCGCCATTGTCGCCAATGAAGATCAAGTGGTCCTTAATGTCCTTGAAAAGCTCTTCATTGGTGTAATATGGCCGGCCGCTGGCGATCACCATCTGCTGGTCGGGGTGATTCAAAACCCAGGGGGCAAAAGACGCTGGCACTTCTTTGGCGTCATTGACCAAAGTGCCATCCATGTCGGTCGCGATTAATTTGATTTCTTGCTTATTTTCCATGTAAAATGCTTTCCGTAAATTAATTCTCTCTATTGATTCTTCCCTTATTATTCCATTATTTTTGCAAGAATTCAAAGATTTTCAACTAAAAAAGCAGGCTGTCGCCTGCCGATAATTCTTGCTTTTAGCCATAAATATTGTTGACTGCCTGCCGGTAGAGGTCGACTGACAAAGCAGAAGGATCTTCATTTTTCAAGCGGAGATATTCACCGCGCAGGTCTTCCCACTGGTCCCAGTCCTTGATCGTCTCTTCCTGGATGGTCAAAAAACGGCTGTTAAAGGCTTCGCTCCACTTGCCCCCATCAGTTTTAACCAAGCGGTATTCATCCCCGTCTTCTTCCTTGATGACGGTCAAGTCTAACTTGAAGTTGACCTTGCCGCTCTTCTTGGCCCGGTGCAGGAAGGTCAAAGCCTGGCTGTTCTCCCGGCCTGCTTCAAATTTATCCGCCAGGCCCGCCATTAAGCCCTCGCTGATTTTACTGAGCAAAAGTGCTGGATCTTCTTCAGCTGACTTTACCAGCTTTAACTGGTAGTCCAGGTCCACCACCCCGTCGTTTTGGGTCACGAAGTTGCCGGCCGTCCCGACCGTGCTCTCCAGTTCCAGGCTGATGCCCTCCTGGCGCAAATCCGCCAAAGCGGCATTGACCGCATCAACGGTCAAATAGCGGTAAATCTTGATTTGTTCTTTTGGGATGTAGCTGTACATAATGCCTCATTTCTGCTTTTCGCCAACAATCTGGTTCTTGCCTTGGTCCTTGGCCTGGTATAGATAGTCGTCAGCCAGCTTGATTATTGCCCGCAGCTCTTCTTCATCATCGATTCTACCGGTAGCATAGCCGATGCTCAAGGTGGCTGGCTCTTTTAACTGCCGGTTTAGTTTAGCATATTCTTTTTGAAAAATCTGCAATTTTTTGACAAAAGCGCCATCTTCCATGCCCGACGCGATAATTAAAACCTCGTCGCCGCCATAGCGGTAGCTCCGCAGGTGCGAGTTCATCCAGTCTTTTTGCAAGTAGCGACCAAGTCTAGTCAAAACCAGGTCCCCATATGCATGACCATAATTGTCATTGAAACGTTTAAAGTCATCCAGGTCAATCATTGCCACGCCAATCTCTTGCTTGAGATAATTTGGAAAATCTTCCCGCAAGGCAAGCCGGTTGTAAAGACCAGTCAATTCATCCGTCCGGCTGCTGACAAAGAGTGATCCATTTGCCCGGTGCAAGATGTAGTTGTACCAGGATGCCTGCCGAAACCAATGTCGGCGCAAAATAATACAGGATTGGCAAATAAAGTAAAAAAGAAACAAGTCATATGCATCCTGCCCGGCGACCTGGACATGATTTATAAAAATAACTGACAAAGTTGACAGCAGACTCAATGCCACCAAGGCAATGCCGCGGCCTTTTTTATAATATGGCAGAACGCAGATGACCATCATAATCAAGACCAGCTCAAAATAGTAGCTGCTTCCCTCTTGAGTACTGTATAAAGTAAGGCCCGATAAAAGAGCATTGATGGCCATGTTTGCAAATATTATTCTGATTTCTTCTGCTGCTGGCTGCCGGTGTTTATTCAGCCAGATCAAAAAGAGCAAGTGGGGCAAGTTGGACAAGATCAGCAAAAGGTAGATCCACTCACTTGGAATCATTGGGAAGGCCGAAATGTCCGCATAATATGAATTAAGGCCAAACATGCCTAAAAAGCCGATAACCGTGATCAAGCTGGAGACAGCAATTCCCATGGTGATATTGTTGTCAGCAACCTCTTTTTGAAATTCTTCAGAATCAAGATAATCAGCATACACCGCCTCTTTTTCATTGACTAATTGCCAGCTGAGGCCATGAACTTTTCTCCTGTTCCCTTTCTCTTTCATAGTAATCACATCACTTTTCAACATCCAACACTAGCGCGTTGCCTAAGAAACAACCTGCTGGTTTTCATCCAATTTGACCGGTTTGCTGAAAAGAAAGCCTTGGAGCAAGTCGCAGCCAGCTTCTTGCAAAAAATCTCTCTGCTCTTCGGTTTCTACCCCTTCTGCCAGCACCTTCATTCCCAACAGGTGGGCTACTTTAGCGATTTCCGGTATCAAAAGCTGGTTTAAAGGCCCGTCATCAAGGTGGCGGACAAAGACCATGTCGATCTTGACCAGGTCAAAGCTGTAGTCATTTAATGCATTCAAAGATGAGTAGCCGCTGCCAAAGTCGTCCATCCAAACCTCAAAACCATAAGCGCGCAGCTGCTTGATCTGCTCTTTTAACCGGACAGTGTTGGTCGACAGATCCCGCTCGGTAATTTCAATCTTGATCAAAGACCGGTCCAGGCCTGCTCCAGTAACCAGGTTGTTGATCTTTTCAACCATATTGGGCATTTCAAAGTCTTCATGGGCCAGATTGACGGACACTGGCTTGAGGTTCAGGCCACGCTTTTTCCACTGCCGCAATTTGGCAACCACTTCCCAGAGCATGTACATGTCCAGGTAATAAGTCAAATGGTGCTTTTCAATCACTGGGATAAAGGCGGCAGGTGAAACCAAGCCCTTTTCCGGGTCCTCCCAGCGGGCCAGGGCCTCATAAGAAGCAGTTTTTCCGTCTTTTGCCGAGCAAATTGGCTGGAAGTAGGATGTCAGCCAGCCTTCATCCATGGCCCGGCTGAAGTTGTCCAAAAAGTAGCTTTCTTCCAAGTCTTCCTCTTCAACGGTCGGATTATACTTCTTTACGTAAAAGCGCCGGTCATGGCCGATCTCCTTCATGGCCTGGTTGGCCCGGTGAGTGATCGTCATGATATTCTGATCTTCGTCTTGAATGTCATAAAGGCCAAATTGCAGGTCCACGGCCTCGTTTTTGGCCAGGCTAATAATTTTTTCATGGATTTCCTTAATTTTTTCGTCAAGACCATTTGCAGTCGTCAAAATCAAGAAATGGTCATCCCGGTTGTAATAAACATGGCCCTCTGTGATCTTGCTTACCAAAAGCTCAGCCAGTTCTTTCAAGAGCTGATCGCCCAATTTCAAGCCATAGAGATTGTTATAGACGCTCATGCCAGCAATGTTAAGACTGACGCAGACCGGCTGCTCTTTAGCCAGGCGGAGCTTGGCCACTTCTTCCATGCCAAAAATTTCCATAAAGCGGCGATTTGGCAGATTGGTCAAGCGGTCCTGGTACATCTGGTCATTGGCATACTTTTGGTAGTGGGTGTCTAAAATCTGGTTGTTCTTGCCAGATTCTTCCGCGTCCGTATAAAAAAAGAAACCTAAAGGAACGCCGTCGACCATCACATGGTTGGCCACAGAGTGAAAGATGTGGTAATCCTCCATGTTTGGCGTCTTCCAGCGGAAAAAGACGTCGTATTTCTCATCTGAGTGTGCCGCGAACTGCTTGCCAAAATATGCCATCCGGCCGATGTCGTCTGGGTGGACAAAACCAAACATGCTCTTGTCAAGATTGGCCACTAAAAAGTCGCGGTCAACCCTCAGCATTCTGCACAATTCATCGGTAACCAGCAAGGTTTTGATTTTGCCATCAATAATTTGATAAATTGCCATCCCTGTTGGCAGATTTTCATAGTCTTTCCTCTTCTGGTCTGAAAATTTGATTTCTTCCATGGTACTTGCTCCTGTTTTTCCGCTACCCGGTTATCGGGATTTCGTGCGCTTACATTCATTATAAAATAAGAATGATATTTATTAAAGAAGAAAAATAGTATTTCCGTAAAATCGGCCAATACTCTCTTTTTTTCTTAAATAATCATAGTTTACCTATAATGCAAAAATTATCATTTTAACAAACGCTATAGAAAAAATTATATCTCAGCAAAAAGACTTGCAAAAATCTTTTTTTAATAATCCCTTGTCCTTGCCAGGATCTGGTGGTAAGCTTGCAGTAAATCATTTTCATAAAAGTATAGGTTACCTTTACTTTTATGAGTGGTTCGACGATCGCCTGTTTTTATGTCATTTTCTTTTTGTTTATATTTTTCACGAGGTTGCAAAATGGATTCTAAAGAAATCAATTCTAAAAACAAGGCCAGCTTCTGGTCCTTCAAGCTTTCCGCCCACGCCATGACCCTAATTCCGGCCGCCGTTGGGATCAACTATGTCGCCAAGGCCTTTGCTGAAGGACTTAAATTGCCGGTCTGGCTGGGATCACTGGGTACCTTCCTGGCCAGCATGCTGGCTGGTCCTGTCGCCGGGGCCATCAGTGGCTTTATCAACAATGTCATCTACGGTTTGACTTTGTCCCCTATTTCTACTGTTTACGCTTTGACCAGCATCGGGATCGGCCTCGCAGTTGCCTGGCTGAACCAGCGGGGCTTCTTCAAGCGGCCAGTTACTGTCTTGCCGGCGGCTATTATCATTGCCCTGGTTTCAGCCCTGATCTCTACCCCGCTCAACGTCATCTTCTGGAGCGGGCAAACTGGGATTGCCTGGGGGGATGCCCTCTTTGCCTCCCTGGTTGCCAAGCACGTCAACATCTGGATCGCGTCTTTTCTTGATGAATTCGTCCTTGACCTTCTGGACAAGACGGTCGTTAGCTACCTGGCCTTTTTGATCTACAAGCAGCTGCCAAAGCGCCTGGTCTACTTCTTTAAGGGGACTGAAGAATGAGAAATAACGCGGAAGACCTGGCCCTGCCCGCCTGGCAGGCAGCCATTGATCCTATCAGCAAGTTGCTCTTGATCCTCCTTTTCACGATCGCGGCTTTTGCTGCCGGCAATCTGCCTAGTGCTATCATCATCCTCGCTGCCAGCTTCATCCTGGCCCTTTTGACCAAAAATTTCCATGCACTTTGGGGAATGTGCGCCTTCAGCCTCTTCCTCATCTTGACCATGCTTTTGATCCAGGGGCTCTTTTGGCCACAAAACCATACCGCGGCTTTTGCCATCGCTTCTGTGACTTTTTACCAGGAAGGACTTGACCACGCGGCTCTCTTAGCCTGCCGGATTTTAATCATTATCTTCTCCAGCAGCTTTTTCATCCAGACGACGACCATTTCAGAGAACGCCCGCTATTTGGAAAACTCCGGTTTGTCCTACCAGCAGGTCTATGTCCTTATGTCAGTCTGCTATATCCTGCCGCAGATGCAGCAAAACCTGCACAAGATCCAGCTGGCCCAGAAGGCCCGGGGGATTGCTCCAGCCAAGTCTCTGCTCTCCTGGATCAAAAATCTCTTTCCTGTCCTGTTGCCCTTGATCGTGAAGAGTTTCCAGCAGGCCATGAGCCGGTCAATTGCCCTGCAGCTGCGGGGCTATGCCAACCCAAAAAGGCGGCCAGCCAGTCTGAAAAATGAATACTGGAAAGACAAGTTCTGCCACCGCCTGCTCATTGCCAGTTGCCTGCTTCTTTTAGGAGTGAAAGCATGTCTGATAATTTTCAACTAACCATCAATGAGCTCTGTCTTCGCTATGTCGGCTTTGACAAACTAGCTTTAGAAAAGATCACTGCCGAAAGCCGCGGCCAGCGCATCGGCATTATCGGACCCAGCCATGCCGGCAAAAGCAGCCTTTTGGCCCTCTTAGCCGGAATTGCCGGCAAAATGATTCCCGCCAAGTTTTCCGGTTCAGTCCGGATCAACGGCGAAGACCTGGAAACTTGGAAAAGCCAGCACGAAATCGCCCTGCTTCTGCAAGACCCGGCCAGCCAGCTCTCTGGCCTTTCTGACACGGTTTATGACGAATTAGCCTTCTCCCTGCTCAACCAAGGCAAGAGCGATGAAGAAATTGACGGAGCCGTTAAGCGGGCTGCTGACCAGCTGGACTTGACCAATCTGCTGGGCCAGTCGCCAAACCAGCTTTCTGGCGGGCAAACCCAACGGGTAGCGATTGCCACCGCCCTGGTTACTGAGCCCGACCTGCTTTTGCTCGACGACCCGACCAGCCAGATGGACCCTTTGGGCCGCCTGCACTTTTTCAGCTGGCTGGCAAAGCTCTCCTGTCCTTTCCTGATCGTCTCCAGTGAGCTTGACGACTTAGCCGCCCTCTGTGACCAGATCTGGGTCTTAAAAGACGGCCGCCTGCTTTTGGCGGACTCTCCCCAGGAAGTCTTCAACCAGTTGGATGACCCGGCAATCGACAAGCCAGTCGCTTGGAAAATGGCGAAAAAGCTGGACCTCACGCTGAATGGTTGCTATCCGGTCAATGCCAGTGAACTTAAGAAAGCTGCCGAAAATGCAAATTAAGATTGAAAACCTTCATTACACTTACCCAGAGTCAAATTTTGTCCTGGACATCCCGAAACTGACTTTTTCTCCCGGCTTGATCTGCCTGGTTGGCCAGAACGGGTCTGGCAAATCCACCCTTTTGAAGCTTTTGGCTGACCTCTTGCCAGCTGGCAAGGCTATTTCCGCTGATGGCCAGGCTTTGGCGGATTACCTTGCTTGCGGCCGCTTGAGCAAGATTGCCTATGCCTTTCAAGACCCAAATGACCAGCTGTTCAACTCCAGCGTGGAAAAAGAGCTGGCTTGGTCCATGAAGCAGGCTAAATTGCCGGAAGCTGAAATTGCCAGCCGGACTGAAGCCACCCTTAAAGAATTTGGTCTGGCTGAATTCCGGGACTTGAATCCATATGACCTCTCTCTTTCAGGAAAAAAATTATTGACCATCGCCAGCGCCCTGGTCCTTGACCCAGAGGTCTGCCTGTTAGACGAGCCCTTGATGAGCCTGGATTATCCCGGCCGCTGCCTGGTCACCCAGTTAATCCAAAAAAGGGTGGCCCGGGGCAAAACCGTGATCATGATCACCCACGACATGGACTGGCTGGCTGAAGAAAGCCAGGAGGTCTACGCAATGAGCCAGGGCCGCTTGATCTACCATGGACCAGTTCACCAGCTCTTTAGCGACCAGGAAATGTTGGACCGGCTGGGCCTTTTGCCGGCCAAGACCTGGCAGCTCAGCCAGTTGCTTGGGCTCAAGCCGGAATTGCTTACGTTAAAATAAACCGCCGCATTG
The DNA here is from genome assembly GCF_057197985.1 of Lactobacillus sp. WILCCON 0059. NCBI lineage: Bacteria > Bacillati > Bacillota > Bacilli > Lactobacillales > Lactobacillaceae > Lactobacillus > Lactobacillus sp. WILCCON 0059. The sequence continues at coordinate 980,225 of NZ_JBUBHN010000001.1, read as the reverse complement.
ACAAAAATATCGTAAATATTATGTATGCGCTTCATCTCACTCTCATTTACCTAACTTCTTCTTAGGCCCGGCACTATAACTTTTAGTTTGCTTTTCCCGCTTTTTAACCTAAAAATCCTCTTAAAGGCAGGTAAAATCAAGCTTAACTTTATACGAAAGCGTTTGCAAAATCATCCCCACTTTCTTACAATTAATTGTGTAAGGAAAGCAAAAGCAAACAAGGAGGATGATTTTGATGCTTTTTCACCGCAGTGGGAGCAAGAAACGCAAGCATGAATTTCCGACCGCTTATTCGGTCATCATTATCGTTTTGGTGCTCGTCCAGCTTTTAACCTTTTTCATACCGGCCGGCAACTATGCCACGGTCTCTTATGACCAGTCGGCCAAGGATTTTGCCATCACCATGCCTTCTGGCAAGGTCAAGCATGAGCCAGCTACGCAGAAGACTCTTGACCGCTACAAGGTCAAGATCGATGCTAAAAAATTAATCGACGGCACTATCTACAAACCGGTGGCTATTCCAGACTCTTACGAAAGAGTCAATGTCAAAAAGCCTAATTTCCGGGAAGCTGTCGTCCAGTTTTTGACTTCCCAGGTGCAAGGGATTGCCGATTCAATCGACATTATCACCTTTATCTTGATCCTCGGTGGGATTATCGGGGTTGTCTACGCCAATGGGGCCATTAATTCTGGGATGCAGGCCTTGTCTGAACATATCAAGGGCAAGCAGATCCTCTTGATCGTCATCGTTATGGGCTTGATCGCCCTGGGCGGGACCACTTTTGGCCTGGCCGAAGAAACCATGGCCTTCTACCCGATGCTGATCCCGGTCTTCTTGGAGGCCGGCTATGACACGATGACCGTGGTCGCTACCATCTTCCTGGGCACGACTTTGGGGACTTTGGGTTCAACCATCAACCCCTTCTCAACCGTTATTGCTTCAAACACGGCTGGGGTCAACTTCGCCCGGGCCCTGCCTTTGAGAATCGTCATGCTCCTGGTTTCCCTGGGGGCCGGGATGCTCTACACCATCATCTATGCGGAAAAAGTCCGCAAGGATCCAAGCAAGTCCTTGGTCTACGACCAATACGAGGAAAACAAGAAGAAGTACCTTGCTTTTGACTCACAAGCTGACAAGGGCGACTTCACCTGGCGGCAAAAATTAACTTTGCTCACCTTCGTGGCCGGCTTTTTGGTCATGATCTGGGGCGTGCAGAGCCAGGGCTGGTACTTTACTGAGATCGCGGTCGTCTTCCTGGCCGTTTCCTACCTGCTTTTCCTGGTTTCCGGCTTAAGCGAGCACCGCTTCATGGAAAGCTTTGTCAGCGGTGCGGCAGACCTTTTAGGGGTTGCCTTGACGGTCGGTTTGGCCCGGGCGGTCTCCATCGTGATGGATGAAAGCCACACCAGCGACACGATCATGTACTTCTTCAGCAAGCAGATCACTGGCATGAACAAGCTGGCCTTCGTCTGGGTCCTCTTCTTGATCTACATCGTCCTCGGCTTCTTCATCCAGTCATCATCTGGTTTAGCTGTGCTGTCCATGCCAATCATGGCGCCGTTGGCCAACATCGTCGGTGTCGACCGGGCCAGCGTGATCGATGCCTACAACTGGGGGCAGGGCTATATCGGCTTAATCGCACCAGTTGGCCTGATCTTGATGTCCCTGGCCATGGTCAACATCAGTTTTGACCGCTGGTTTAAGTTCATATGGAAGCAACTGGTCATCCAGTTCGTGATCTGTCTGATCTTCCTGGGAATCGGCCTCCTGGTCTACTAAACAGTTAACACTTTACAACTGCTTCAAAGAAGCAAGGCAAGGGAAATTCTTTTGCCTTGCTTTTTTGGTCAATATTTGACTTTTTCCACTTTTACCGTTTCACGCTGTCGCGATTTTTTAGCCTTTCTTTTTTAAAGGCCATAAAACGCTTGGTATAACTAGTTACATCGTTAAATTTATGCTTTTAACAGCCTTGGTGCACAAATGATTTTTGTCCAGTTTTTAAAAGAAAAAGCTTGGTATTACGGGATTCCTTCTCTTTCGCTTGTAACCGGTTAAAGTAGCATTTTTGTTTCACATAGCCATGACAAAAAGCCTTTTTGCTGGTAAAATCGCCCTAAAAGCGTTGAAAATTCGAGGTAAACTATGGAAATTCTTGATATTGTGGATAAAGAGGGCCGGCCAACCGGGCAGACCATTGAACGGAATGAAGCCCACCAGATTGGGGCCTGGCACCGCTGCGCCTCTGTTTGGATCATCCGGCAAAAAGAGGGCAAGTGGCAGGTCCTCCTGCAGAAAAGATCAGCCAATAAGGACTCCTACCCAGGCTGCTTTGACACCTCTTCAGCTGGCCACATTGATGCCGGAGACGAACCCCTGGAGACTATCATCAGAGAGCTGGAAGAAGAACTAGGCATCAAGAGCCAGGCCGCTGACTTCACCTTCATCGGCACCTTCCACAACTGCTATGACGAGGTCTTCCACCATGCCGAATTCAAGAACCGGGAAGTTTCCTTTGTGCATGTCTACTCTAAGCCTGTTGACGAAAAGAAATTGCACTTGCAGGAAGAAGAAGTTTCAGCTGCCTCTTGGTTTGACTTGGATGAAGTCTGGAAAAAGTCTTTGGCCAAAGATCCGGCCTTCTGCACCCCGGTGGGCGGATTAAAGCTTTTACGGGAATACCTGCAAAAACTATCGACGAAAGAAAAGCAAGAAAAGAGAAAAAACTAGCTGATTTTTCAGCTAGTTTTTCTTTCCTATATCAGTTTATTCCATCCGCCAAATGCTGATGCCGACCTTTTTCCCGCTGGCCTTGTCCAGGGTCTTGGCCCACAGCTGCAGGGTAGTTTGATCGGCATACCAGACGGTATGGGTGCCATATTTGAAGTAGAGGGCGCCGCTGTTTTTATCGCGGACGGCCTTGGCCTTGTATTTCTTTTTAATTTGCTGAGCTTCAGGGCCTGTCACGGAAGTTACTTCATCCCCGTTAAAGTCAAAGCCCCCGTTTGACAAGGCATAAGAAATATTGCCTAAGCTGGAGAAGTCCTTGACCGTCTTCTTCAAGAACTTGTAGTCAGCCTTGGGTCCTGGATTCGTCCCGTAGCCATAAAGGTTGTAGCACATCACGACATATTCTGGTCCCTTAGGGAAGTTGATCTTGCTTACCGGCGTTGACGGCTCAAGCACGATCCGCAAGTCCAGTCCTGCCTTCTTAGTCCGGGCGTAGAGGGCTTTTTCAAAGACTAAAAACTTCTTCCACAGGCTGAGATTGTCCCTAATCTGCTCATAGTCGATTTCCACCCCGGTAAAATTGTACTTTTTGGCCAGAGCCACGACTTCTTTAGCATGCTTGTCCGCGTTTGACTTGCTGGACAGGAGGGTCTCCAAGAGCTCGGTGCTCTTGTCTGCCGTCCGGGTGTCATTAACCACGGTCATGTAGCGCTTGATCTTGCTGGTCTTGGCCGTAGTCCGCATTTCCTTGCCCAGCTTCTTGCTGCCATCTGCTAAAAAAAGCTCGTAGTTCTTGTTTTCATCGTAAAAAGCCGCGAAGGTCCCGACCGCGTCGATATTCTGGCTTTCTTTTTGAATGGTCTGCCAAGGCTTGTCTACGTCCCAGTAGACCGTCCAGGCAAACAAATCCCGGCCCTGGCTGAGTTTCGCCAAAGTCCCGGTCGCCTTCTTACTGGTCTGACTGGTCTTTGTCTCAGTTTTGCTCTTAGTCTGCTTGGCCTTTTGCCCCTGGCTGCATCCCCCGACTAACAGGCCCAGGGCCACAATACTCAAAAATTTGCTGATTTTCTTCATGACTGCTCCATTCTTACCGTTAAATTTCAGCAAAAAAGCTCTCCAGCTTTTTTCCTGGAGTAAAATAAAAGTGATATAAGGAGGACTGACACTTTTATGCAAGAACCCAAAATTTCCCGTGACCAGAGCAAGACTCTGGCCGCTACCAAATACGTCAAGCTTTACGACCTGGCTTATGAAAACGGGGTCCACTACTATGACGCTTCCAGAAGAAATCCTGACCAGCTCTTTGCCTTCAAGCAGGACCCAGAGCTTGGCAGCGCCCTGCCCGACGCGGCTTGCGCCTACGTCATCGTCAAAGAAGCGGGCCAGGAAGACAAGCTCCTGCTCTTTTATGAGTACCGGTATCCAGCCGGCAGCTACCTGCTCGGCGTGCCTGCAGGCTTGATTGACCCAGCTGACCTGGCCAGCTCCGACCCAATCAAAACAGCCATGATCCGCGAGATCAAGGAAGAAACAGGTTTTAGCGTCGGCGAAAATGACACGGTTGAAGTCATCAACCCCTTGGTCTTCACGGCTTCCGGCTTTAGCGATGAAAGCAACGCCATCGTCAAGGCTGTTATCCATGTCGATGACTTGTCCGCGCTTAACCACAAGGGCGCGGAAGGGACTGAAGTCTTTGGCGATTTCAAATTGGTTGACAAGGAAGAAGCCCGTCGCCTTTTAAAAGAAGGCAGAGACGACTATGGCCACTACCTGCCCTTGGTTGCCTGGGCAGCCCTGTGCTACTTTGTCAGTGACCTCTGGAAATAATTGTAGCAAGCCTTTGTTACATAGATATTACAAGACGAAAGCCACGGCAGAAAATGCCGTGGCTTTTTAGCGCAGTTGTATTTTTGAGAAGAGTTTATCAATGAGTAAGCTATGCCGTCAGCCCCAAATATGCCGTGGCGATGATGCCAAGTACAATAAAAGCAATGATGCTCCAATAAGTCAGCTTGGGCTTGTCCGGTTTGCATAAAACGTACCGTGTCATGCTTTTCCGCCCCCTTTAGTTAACAGAATAAACTAAGGAAGTAAAATCAAGTAAAAGGCTCTTATTAAATTAATGTAAATTTTAGGGCAGGACAGGCATTTTTGCAAATTATAAGACTGGCCGCAAGCTGACTTTTTCTTTGGCGACCGCGTCGATAAAGGCCTGGTCGTGGTCAACCAAAAGCATGGCCGGTTGCTCTTTTTTCAGCAGGTCAATCAGCTGGTCCTGGTTGAAAAGGTCCAAATAGTTGGCCGGTTCATCCCAAAGATAGAGGCTGGCTTCTTCAGTTAAGGACTTGGCTAGGGCCACCCGCTTCTTCTGCCCCTGGCTCATCTCCTCAATCTTTTGTTTAAAGGCCTCCCGCTCCAGGCCTAATTTTTTCAGCTGGTTTAAAAAGTTTTCGTAGTTTAAGCCATGTTCTTTGGCAAAAGCTTCCAGCCGGCCCCGGTAACTTGACAGGTCTTGGGGCAGGTAGCTGATTTTAAGCCCCGTCTGCAAATCCCAATCCCCTTGGCAGGCCAAATCTTCTTTCCCTAAAAGCCAGGAGAAAAAACTGGTCTTGCCGCTGCCATTTGGCCCGGTCAAAGCCACGATGCCTCGGCTGGACAATTCCAAATTCAGCCCCTTAAACAAGGTCCGGCCGGCAATCTCTAAGCTTAGATCGCGCCCGGTAAAGATGGTCTGGTGGTAATTGGGCTTAAAATTCAAGTTTAATGCCGGTGCTTCTTCAATATTGGACAAAAGTCCCTGCTTAGCTGCCTCCTCTTTTTCCTGCCGGCGGGCTACATTTTTCGACCGCTTCATTACTTTGGCAGCTCGCTTGCTCAAAAATCCCTTATCACTCAATTCTGCCCTGCGGTCCGGCTTGATTTTCCCCTTAGCATGGATGCTGCTCTCAGCTTTTTGTGCATTGGCCGCCAGCTGTTTGCGGCTCTTCTCCAGGCTCTTGATCTCCCGGCGCAGCTGCTGGTCTTTCTCTTGATTGGTCTGGTCTCGCTGCTTTTTGGTCACTTGGTAGCCGGCAAAGTCATCCTGGTAAAGGTGAATTTCCCCGTTCTCCAGGGCCAGGACATGGTCGCTGACTTCTTCTAAAAAAGTCCTGTCGTGGCTGACCACGATATAGCCGGTCTTGGATTTTTTCAGGTATTCAGCTACTTCTCGCCGGCTGGCGCTGTCTAAGTGGTTGGTCGGTTCATCCAGCAAGGGAAAGACGCCATCTTGGCTGAAGGCCAGGGCCAAAAGCAGCTTGCTCTGCTCTCCCCCGCTGAGAAGGCCAAAGGGCTGGTAGAGAAGTTCTGGCTCTAAGTTCAGCCGGTTCATTTCTTTTTCCAAGCGCCAGAGTTCAAAACCTGCTTCGTCCATCAAGCTGAAGTAGGCCGCTTCATCTTTTGGCAAAAAGCGAGGATAGTAAGTAAAGGTCAAAGGAGACTTGACTGCTCGCTGGTCTCCCAATTGTCCGGCCAAAAGACGGAGAAAGGTTGTTTTGCCCCGGCCGTTCCGGCCAACCAGGGCCAGCTTCCAGCTAGAGTCTAAATCCAGCGACAAATCACTAAAAATCGCTTCTGCCTGGCTGGGATAAGTGTAGGAAAGGTGCTTAATCTGAATATTTGTCATAATTTATACCTCGAAAAGAAAAAAGAGAGTCTGCACCCCTGCAATGGACAGACTCTCCGCGGCAAAAGCAGCGTCAATCTTGCAAAAGTGCATAGTAACCCCCTTGACCGCGCAACAAATAAAGCTGCTTGAATCATGATGGTTGCCTATGGAAAATGCAAGATTACAGACGCACCGCTTTCGCCTCCTTTTCGATCATTTATTTGCCTTGTATACTACCATAACTTGCGCAGGGCGAGCAAGCACTTTTTTAAACAGTTTTGCTAATATTCTAATTCTAAGGATTATTGCCCTATTTTTTATTTGTTTTATTATATTTCTCTCTACTAAAATTTAAGTAATTTTGCTTTCCTTTTCCGGTGAAAAGTTCTACAATAACGTTAACAGGAGGTATTTATATCATGTGTACAGCAATTACTTTCGCAACTGACGACCACTACTTTGGCCGTAATTTGGACCTGGACTTTTCTTACAATGAAACAGTCACCATCACTCCAAGAAACTATGTTTTCCCAATGCGGAAAGTACCGGACCTGGACAGCCACTATGCCATTATTGGGATGGCAACAGTTGTCGGCGACTACCCGCTTTACTATGACGCCGTCAACGAAGAAGGGCTGGGCATGGCCGGCTTGAACTTCGCGGGCAATGCCTACTACTTCCCTGACCAGGAAGGCAAGGACAACATTACTTCCTTTGAATTCGTCCCATACATTCTGGGGACCTGCAAGAGCGTGGCTGAAGCCAAGGAAGCCTTGAAGAACATCAGCATCTCTGCCGAAGACTTTTCAAAAGATTTCCCAACCAGTACCCTGCACTGGATGATCGCCGACAAGGACGCTTGCATCGTGGTTGAATCAATGGAAGACGGCCTGCACGTTTACGACAACCCAGTCGGCGTCATGACCAACAACCCGCCATTCCCGATTATGAAGTTCGCCTTGAATGACTACTACGCCCTTTCAGCTCACCGTCTGGACCACAAGTTTGCTGACGGCGTTGAACTCACTGAATACTCCCGCGGCATGAGCGGTTTAGGCCTGCCGGGCGACTTGTCCAGCAAGTCCCGCTTCGTCCGCTGCGTCTTCACCAAGTACAACAGTCTCTGCGACAAGGATGAAGCCAGCTCAGTCAACCAATTCTTCAAGATCCTGGGCTCAGTTGAACAAGTCAAGGGCCTGTGTGAAGTTACCCCAGGCGAATATGAATACACCATCTACTCATCCTGCATGAACCAGGAAAAGGGGATCTACTACTACACCACCTATGGCAACCCGGATGTCCACGCCGTAGACATGCACAAGACCGACCTGGACAGTAAGGAACTGACCAGCTACAAGCTGCAAAAGGACCTGCAATTCCACTTCGACAACTAAACTTATTTTTTAAACATATAGTAAAAACCAGTCCACTGCTTACAGTGAACTGGTTTTCTTCTGTCATTCTGCTTTATTTGCTATTTTCTTCTGCTTCCGCTGGCATAGCCGGGAAAATAACCGTAAAGGTTGACCCCTTGCCTAACTCACTTTCCAGGCGGATGGTCCCGTGGCACTGCTGAACGGCATGCTTGACGATCGACAGGCCCAGGCCCGTCCCCCCAGTCTTGCGGCTGTGGCTCTTATCCACCCGGTAAAAGCGTTCAAAAATGCGGCTCTGGGCTTCTTGGGGAATCCCAATCCCAGTATCTGCCACCTGCAAGATTGCCTGGCCCCGGTGCTTCTTAACCGTGACCTTGGTCTTGCCCTTTTCCTTGTTGTAGCGGATGCTGTTGTCAATCAAGTTGTAGGCAATTTCATAGACGAGACGGAAGTTGGCAATAATCATGCAGTCGCCCAAGTCAGTTTCCAGCTTGATTCCGTGCCGGTCAGCTGACCCCTGCAGGGCTTCCAAAGCCTCCGTCACCGGACTCTTCAAATTAAGCTTGATTTCTTCAAAGCGCTGGTTTTCATCCAGGTGGGACAAGCGAATAATGTCGTCAATCAAGGTCAAGAGCTGGGCTGAAGATTCGTGGATCTTCTTGTAAAAGCCGTCCCGGTCCTCTTCTTTGACCAAATGGTTTTCCAAAAGCTCTGCTGATCCCATGATCGACTGGAGAGGCGTCTTCAGTTCATGCGACACGTTAGCCGTGAATTCCCGCCGGACCTGCTCTTCATGGTACTCTTCCGTCACGTCAACCACCAAGATCGAAGTCCCCTTCAAAATCTTGCGACTGGTAATCGGACTGGCGCTGATCTGAATGTTGCGGCCATTTCTTTCAACAATTCCCTCAGCATGGGCCAAGCGGCTGTTTTGATCAATAATCTCCTTGACGTCAGCTGGCAATGGATCGCTGTCGTGCAAACCCAAAAGCGAAACGACAGCTGGGTTAGATAGAAGGATCTTGTCTTCCAGGTCAATCAAGATCAAGCCCTCTTGCATGGCATCAGTCACTGTCTTAAATTCCTTCTCCCGATGGTGCAGCTGTTCCATTTGATCAGCAATCTGCTTGTTTTGGCTGTCCAGCCGGGTCAAAAGCGGCTTAATTTCATCATAGGCCTTGCTTTCCAGCGGTTTGTCCAAATCCATCTCATTCAGCGGCTTGACAATCGACTGTGAGATTGTCTTAGCCAGGAACCAGGAAACCAAAACAGCCAAGAGCATGATCAGCAAAAGTGGCGACAAGAGCCGGAGCAGCATTCGCCAGAAGGAGTTTCTGGTGATTGCCACCCGGATGACCCCGCCGTTTTTGAGCCGCTCCGCGTAGTACATGGTCACGGTTGACAAAGTAGTGCTGTAGCGTTCACTTGTCCCCGTGCCATTTTTCATTGCTTCAGCGACTTCCTCGCGGTGGGCATGGTTGCCCATCTTCTTTGGATTCTCTTCATTGTCGTAGAGAACCTTGCCCTTGGAATTTATCCAAGTAATCCGGTAGTTCTCTCCTTTAAGGCTCTTGAGATACTTCTTGCCGCTGGTATTTACCCCGCTGGCCGCCAGGTCAGCCTGAGAAGCCAGGGCTGCCATCTCATTATGGTCAAAGTCAATGCTCAAGACAATAGCGCTCAACAAGACAGCAAAGAAGAGAACCAGGGAAGTCAGCAAAAAACTTGCTCGAAATATCTTCTTAAACATTAGTCTGCTTCATGGTAGCGATAACCGACCCCGCGCACTGTTTCGATATGCTTACCAGCCTCACCCAGCTTTTGTCTCAAGGTTCTCACGTGAACGTCAACCGTGCGCGTTTCACCGTAAAAACCAGTCTCCCAGATCTGATCCATGATTTCTTCCCGAGAAAAGACGGTTCCCGGATGAGTGATCAAGAGCTTCAAGAGTCCATATTCTTTCAAAGTTAAATCGACTTGGTGGCCGTTTTCGAAAACTTCATGCCGTTTCAAGAGAATCTTGATCCCGTCTTTCTCGATCTTGTCCTCCTTCTTGTGGTTGGTCCGCCGCAAGACGGCCTTGACCCGGGAAACCATTTCCATCATCCCGAAGGGCTTGGTTAAGTAGTCATCTGCCCCAGAGTCCAGGTTCTTGACCTTGTCATATTCAGCCGTCTTAGCACTGGCAATGATGACCGGCAAGTCTTCGGTCGCGGAAGTAGATCTGATCTGGTGGAGGATTTCACTGCCGTCTTCATCAGGCAGCATCAAGTCCAAAATCACCAAATCAGGCCGGTTATTGTCCAGGGCCTTGAAAAAAGATTGTCCATCTTCAAAGCCGCGGACCTTGAAGTTCATTGATTCCAGCGTGTACATTTCGATTTCGCGGATGCTTTCGTCGTCTTCCACGCACCAAATTTCAGTCATAAAAAATCCCCTTAACCTTTCTTAAACTTAATTATAGTTGACAACCATAATCATTCACAAGAGTGGTAAGGGGAATTTCATGGACTTATCTGCCAGCCTTGCCGGTAGTTACAAATAAGGACCATTTAGCAATATTGACGGCGTGATCGCCGATTTTTTCAAAGTACTTAGCGACCATCATCAAATTGATCAAATATTCCGGGTTGCCATCCTTGTTGAAGTTATCGATCAAAAATGCCTTCGCTTTGTCAAAGCTTTCGTCGACTTGGTCATCGCGGCTGATAACCGCCTTGGCCAACTCATCATTTTTCGTAGCCAAAGCAGTTACCGCGTCGTTGACCATGCCAGTAGCGATTTGGGACATGCTCTTCAAGTTCAGCATGTCGTTGGCCACTGAAAGGTGCTCATTAAGTACCAGGTCAGCGATGTCCGCGCCGATTTCACCGATTCTTTCCAAGTCATAAACTGCCTTTAAAGATGCGCTGATCACCCGCAGGTCGGTGGCAACCGGCTGCTGCTCCATCAAAAGGCGCAGGCAGGTGTCTTCAATATCACGCTCACTCTTGTGGATGCGGTGGTGCAGGTTGATCGTGTCCTCTGCTTCATGGTAGTTGCCGGTAAACAGAGTATCAGTTGATTCAGAAATGGTTTCCTTGCAAAGCTGGCCGATTTCTTCCATCGCTTCTTGCAAGTGGTCCAATTCTCTATCAAATCTCGTTCTCATTTTTGGCCTCCTCTAGCCTTAACCGAACCGACCGGTGATGTATCTTTCAGTTCTTTCATCCTTAGGCATGGAAAAGAGCTGGTCAGTTTCACCGAATTCAACCAGGTCACCCAAGAGGAAGAAGCCAGTCTTGTCAGAGATACGTACAGCTTGTTGCATGTTGTGCGTAACGATGACGATCGTGTAGTTCTTCTTCAGTTCCAAGGCCAATTCTTCAATTTTAGAGGTTGAGATCGGGTCCAGAGCACTGGTCGGTTCGTCCATCAACAATACTTCTGGCTTGACAGCCAGGGCCCGGGCAATGCAGAGTCTTTGCTGCTGACCACCGGACAGACCCAGGGCTGACTTCTTCAGCCGGTCCTTCAGGTCGTCCCAAATAGCTGCCTGCTTCAAAGAAGTTTCAACGATTTCGTCCAGTTCCTTCTTGTCAGTAATCCCGTGGATCCGCGGACCGTAGGCAACGTTATCGTAAACGCTCATCGGGAACGGGTTTGGTCTCTGGAAGACCATGCCGACTCTTTGCCGCAGGACGGTCACGTCCAGGTCACCATTGTAGATGTCAGTGCCATCCAGCTTAACTGAACCATCGATGCGGCAGCCTTCAACCAGGTCATTCATTCTGTTGAGTGACCGCAAAAGAGTTGACTTCCCGCAGCCTGACGGGCCGATGAAGGCAGTAATTTCATTCTTTTGAATGTGCATGTTGACGTCATGCAAGGCGTGGAAATCGCCGTAGTAAAGATTCAGATTTTCGATTGTAATTTTGTCTTCCATCATTAATTTCCTCCGTTATTGCGCTTGCGCATCTTGTCTGAAATGCGGCGCGTAACCAAAGTGAAGAGCAGGGCCAAAACGACCAGAACTGCTGAAGTAAAGTTGGCGATCTGGGTAGCTGACGGGTTCAAGGCCCCTTCAGTTCTCATGACCCAGATGTGCAGGGACAGGGTTTCACCACTTCTGAACGGATTCAACGGTGAAGTTGGTGAGGTAACCTTCCAGAAGTTTTGCCAGTTGATGTAAGTTGACTGGCCGGAAGTGTACAAAAGGGCAGCGGCTTCACCGAACCCACGGCCGGCAGCCATGATTACCCCGGTCAAGATCTGCGGCATGGCCGCTGGAATCAAGACCTTGCGGATGGTTTCAGACTTGGTCGCGCCCAGGCCCAGGGAACCTTCCTTGTATTCCACCGGCAAAGACCGGATGGCGTTATTGGTTTCAGTAGTTATCAGAGGAATAGAAAGAATTGAGATCGTCAAGGCACCTGCCAGGATGTTCCAAGACATCCCGGTCCACATAATGAAAGCCAGGTAGCCAAACAAACCGATAACAATGGATGGCAGGGATGACAATGATTCAATACTGATTTCAAACATTGTCAGGAACTTGCCTTCCTTGGCGTATTCAGCCAGGTAGACCCCAGCCCCGATGCCGATCGGCACTGAGAATAACAGTGAGAGGAAAACTAAGTAAATAGTGTTGAAGAACTGGTTGAAAATCCCGTTCCCGGCTGCTCCCAGGAAGTCCCACTGGAAGCCTTTCAAGCCGTCAAAGATGATTGAAAGGGTCAAGTAGAGCAGGAAAGCCAGCATAATCCAGCCGATGGCGTAGAAAAATCCCGTCATCAGCCGATCTTTTCTTTTAGCACGGCTCATGTTTATTTTTCCTTCTTTCCATTGCCAAGCTTGTGAATCAAGACGATCAAAACGATTGAGATGATGAAGAGCAAGAGGGCCATTGACCACAGAGCTAAGTTGTATTCCCCGCCCTGGGCCGTGTTACCCATGTCGGCGGCGATTGCACTGGTCAAGTTGCTGGTTGGTGACAAAAGACTCGTTGCAAATGATCGGGTCTTACCGATAACCATGGCTACGGCTAAAGCTTCACCGATTGCCCGGGCCAGACCCAGGATGATCCCGGTTAAGATACCGCCAGAAGCGGCTGGCAAAACAACCTTGCCGATGACTTGCCAGCGGGTTGCACCCAAACCGTATGCCCCTTCTCTGTAGCTGTTTGGCACCGCCTTGATGGCGTCAGCGGCCACAGTAGTGATCGTTGGGAAGATCATGATGGCTAAGACGATTGAGGCTGCCAGGACTGAGAAACCGCCCATCTTCGGGTGGAAGATGTTTCTGATCAAAGGAACCAGCTTGGTCAGGCCAAACCAACCATAAACAACGGATGGGATGCTGACGTAGATTTCAGTAGCTGGACGGAAGAATCTTTCACCGATTTTCGGTGAGATTTCGGTCATGTAAACGGCTGAGCCGATAGCAAATGGCAGGCAGATGATCAAGCCCAGCAAGCAGGTTTCCAGGGAACCAACGATGTAAATAGCAGCCCCGACTTTGCCCCCGAACATGCCGGTCTTGTCAAGTGGTGCCCAATCACTGGTAAACAGGAACTCCCAAACGCTGTGATGAGCCTTGAGGAAGGTCTGGCTGCCTTGGTAGAGCAGGAAGGCCCCCATCAGAAGAGTCAAAGCAACGATCAAGAGACCACAGGCGATGTAGACCGCGCGCCAGCGCTTATCGCTGGCAATTGCTTTTTGAACTACTTTGTCCATAATGCCTTATTTCTCCTTCTTACTTTGTACGGGTGGCTTTAGCGGCAGCCGTCAGCTTGGATGCTAAGCCATAGCCCATGGCTTCGATCTTTTTACCGTATTCCTTGCTGAGCATCTGCTTCAAGAATGCCTTGGCAGCACCCTTTGGCTGGCCCTTAGTGTACATGTGTTCATAGCTCCAGACAGTGTACTTGCCGTTGTAAACGTTCTTCAGCGTCGGCTTGATGCCGTCAATTGATACGATGCCAACTTGCGGGTCACCAGTCAGGTATGACAGGGACACGTAGCCAATTGAGCCTTGAACGCTTTGGATCATTTGAATCAAAGTACCTGAGTCGTCAGTTTCCAGAGACTGGTTGGACTGGCTGGCGTGCTTCTTTAAAGCGTATTGCTCGAAAGTTGCCCGGGTACCTGATGAAGATGGTCTTGAAACCAGAACGATCTGGCAGTCATTGCCGCCGACCTGCTTCCAGTTGGTTACCTTGCCAGTGAAGACCTTGATCAGCTGTTCAGTGGTCAAGTTCTTGACCCCAGCATCCTTGTTAATGATTGGGGCAATCGCGGTAATGGCCACCTGGTGGTCAACCAGCTTGCTGGCTGACTTCTTATCCAGCTTTTCTTCAGCGAACAAGTCTGAGTCCCCGATGTCGATGGTACCGTCAGAAACTTGCTGCAGCCCCTGGCCGGACCCACCCCCGTTAGTGTTGATGACACTGTCCGGGTTCTGGTCCATGAAAGTCTTGGCCGCGCTCTGCGCTAAAGGCAGAAGGGCGGATGACCCGGCGATGTTGACTGTCCCGGAAACTCCCTTGGTATCAGCTTTGGAGCTGCCGATTACGCAGCCGGTGACGATTGCCAGCAAAACAAGCGCAACAATAGCGACTTTGGTTTTTTTGCGTGACATGTTTATTCCTCCTTGAATTCTTACTGATTCAATCTTAATGGAGGCAAGTTAAATGCATTCAGTGATGATTGTTAAATCAATGTAAAATACTTAATTTATCTAAAGCCACGGCAGTTTCTTAACAAAATTTCAAAGCTTTCGCAAGGCTCTACTTTACTTTTTCAGTTTATTTTGCTTAATTAACTTATTTTTTACACTGCGAAATAGCAGCGCTTACATCCCTTTTCCAGCCGCCTTTACACGAATTTAACTTTACTAAAAAAGGCCAATTTTCCATCCGCTTTGGACAGAAATATATGTTAAAATCTATATGTAAACAGTTTTATTAATAAAGATATTATTTGAGGAAAAACACATGCTAGCTTGGTTTTCAGCCTTCTATTCCCGCAATCACACTTTTCTCCTGCAAGCTTTTTTGATAGCTTTGATTAGTGATCAGTTATTTTTTAAAGAAGAAACCATCCCTAAACGGATTGGCAAAAGTCTTGGAGCCTTCCTTCTGTCATTAAACACGTCCATGATCATGACCGTCTGGCTCTACCAAAAATTGAGTCCCATACTTAGTTTCAATGCTTTGAGCGACTTCTTTTTGGCAACCAGCCTCATCCTTTTGACCTTGCTTTTGGTCATTGCCCTTTATCAACGCTTGATAAATAAGAAGGCTTCCGTGGCCCTCTTCACCTACTGTCAATTTGTCATTGCCGCCGAAATATCCTCTCTTCTGGCCAATCAAGATTGGCAATGGGACTTCTTCACCATTCTTTTAACTCTTGGCCTGTACTTCCTCTTTAGAAAGGAAATTCTCTACATCAGCCAGGAACATACCGTAATCACTGAAGACAGCCGTTTTTTCTGGTCTACCCTGCTTTGCATGGTCCTGGTTGTTGCCCAGGCTGAATTTCCCCGCATGTTTCTTGACGGCAGCAACTCGGCAATGCCCACCCCCATCGGCTACGTGGTCAGCATTTTAGCCCTGATTTCCTGCATCATGTACATCGTGTTCATGAAGTATAATATTTTCAGCATTACACGCTATGAAAACTACCTGCAAAAATACAGCGATGATCCCTTAACTGGTTCCAAGAATCTTTACTACTTTTTGGAACATTCTGACGATATTATCAAGCAGCTGCCCCAAAACAAAGATTTGTTCATTTTTTACAGTTCCCTGGTCAATTTGCATGACTACAACCTGGCTAACGGCTACCAGGCCGGGACCAACCTGCTCAAGCAGGTTCATCGCAAGTTAAAAGAAAATTTTCCTGAAACTGCTATCGTTCGCAGCGGCGGCAGCCACTTTATCGGCGTAATCGTCGGAGATGAAGAGAAAAAATTCCTCTCTATTGCCCAAGATATTGCTACTGGAAGCAGAGGTGAGACACTCCTTTTTAAGGTTGGCCTGGCGCCTTTTACGCCAAGCAGCAAGCTTCTGCGCCGCCAGCGCACTACCGACCTGGTTCATGTTCTCGACCAAGCAGGCAGCGCCTTAAACTCTGTCAAAGATACAACAGATGTAATCGGTGTCTATAATGATGAATTAGCCAAAGCCGATGAAATCCGGGTACATGTTTTGGAAAATATCGATCAAGCCTGCCAGGACAACTGGCTCAAGATTTACTATCAGCCCTTGATTGACATTAAGACCATGAAATTGGCCGAATGCGAAGCGCTGTCGCGCTGGATTGACCCGGCTTACGGCTTTCTTTCACCAGACAAGTTCATTCCGGTCCTGGAAGCAAACCAGATAGTCTACAAGGTCGACTGCCATGTTTTGGAAGGCTATGGCCTGGATACTCAAAAGTTAATGGAAGAAGGAAGAGAGATTTTCCCGATCAGCTTCAACATTTCCAGAACAGACTTAGAAGCTTGCGATATTTACCAAAAAATTGAGCAGACGGTCGCCGAATATGGACTCAGCCGCAGTCAGGTGCACATCGAAATTACCGAAAGTGCCCTTAATGGCAGCCAGGCTATGGTTGAAGCGGTCCAGCGCTTCCACGACTTGGGCTATCAAGTCTGGATGGATGACTTTGGCAGTGGCTATTCCAGCTTAAACGTCCTCAAAGATTACAATTTCGACGTCATCAAGATCGACATGGTCTTCCTCCGGAAGTTCGACGACCGGTCCAAAACAATCGTTGCCAACATCTGCCGGATGGCTAAAGAATTAGGCATCAAAACCGTTTGTGAAGGGGTTGAAACCCAGGAGCAATTCGACTTTCTTAAAGAAGCCGGCTGTGATCTAGCCCAAGGTTTCCTTTTCAGCCCACCAGTTCCTCTAGATGACCTTTACAAGAAAATGGCAGCTTATTTATAGGCAAGACAAAACCGCTAGTCGCGTGACTAGCGGTTTTTACATGTTTATTTTTCAATTACTATTTACCAGAGCCGGCAGCAACCGCAACAAAGCAAACCACGGCCAAGATCAAAAGCAGCCAGAGGACGATCTGCCAAATCAAGGCCAGAGTAATCCAGCCTTGCATTTGATTTAACTGTTCGTCCTTTCGCTTGATAAAAAGGTAAATTGCCGGCACTATCCCGAAGATCGGCCAAACATAAGCCGCAACCAACAGAATGATCAGCCAAACATTGTAAACGAATGAATTTGAGTCCTTCATTTTTTGCTCCCCCTGTTTGCAAAAGTCTTTTAATTCTGCCTTCAGTTTAACAAAAGCAAGCCTTTTTGACAATCGTTCTACCTGTTCCTTTACTGCAAATAAGCGAATTCGAAGTAGTAGCTGCCGTTGTAGATCAGCCCCTTGACCTTGCTATTCAGCATCCAGGCACTGCCGGATTGAACCAGCGGCGTTACCCCCTGGTCGGTCATCAAGATATTTTCCGCCTTGGCCAAAAGCTGCATCCGCTGCTTGGATGAAGAAACAGTCTTTGACTTAGCGATCAGCTGGTCATACTGCTTGTTTGCCCACTTGCCGGAATTGTAGCTGTTGCTCGAAGTCATGCAGTCCAAAAATGAAATTGGGTCGGCAAAGTCAGCATTCCAGCCGCTCACGCAGGCTTCAAAATTGCCGCTGTCCATCTTTGCAAACTGGGACTTGGTTGGCAGGCTCTGCACCTTGACGGAAATCTGTTTGCCAAAAGCCGTTTCCAAAGCACTTTGGATGTATTCGCCAATTGCCTTTGAGCTGTCGTCATCAGCCGTCAGCAAGGTGAAGGATAACTTCTTCAGCTTCAAGTCCTTGAGAGCCGCTTTAAAGGCCGTCTGAGCGGCTTTTTTGTGGTAGCTGGTGATTTGCTTGGTCGTCTTATCCTGGGCCAGCTGGGTAAAGTCCTGCCCGTCTACCTTGGTCATATCAGCCGCGGTAAAGGTCGTCGCGCCGGTAAAGCCGCCGCCCAGGGTCTTAGCCAGGGCCTTCCGGTCAAGCGCCATGGACACTGCCTGACGGAGCTTGGTGCTCTTAAATTTAGCCAGTTTGGTATTGAACTGCATGTAGGTCGTGCCGTTGTTCTTTCTGATCACGTAGCCGGCCTGCTTTTGCAGGTTTTTAGCCGCCTGGGCGCTCAAAATGGCCGTGTCCAGCTTGCCATCCTGGTAAAGGTTGTAGGCAGTCGACGGTGACTTTTCAACCGTGAAGTTAATCTGAGACAGTTTGACGGCCGATTTGTTCCAATAGTTCTTGTTCTTGACCATCTTCCATGACAGGTTGGCCCCAGTCCAGCCTTTTTGAATGAATGGCCCATTGAAAACAGTGGTCTTGGAAGAAGTGCCATACTTGCTGCCATATTTTTCAACAGCGCTTTGGCTTTCCGGAAAAAAGACCGGGAAGGCCATCAAGAGCTTGAAGTATGGCAGTTTGTGCTCCAATTTGACCTGCAGCTTGTACTTGCCAAGAGCTTTCACGCCAAGGCTTGCCGGCGACTTCTTCCCTGCCACGATCGCGTCAGCGTTCTTGATACCGGAGAAGATATAGCTGTATTGGGACGCGGTTTTTGGATTAACCGTCCGCTGCCAGGAGTAGACGAAGTCTTTAGCGGTAACCGCCTGCCCGTTTGACCACTTGCCGTCTTTACGCAAAGCAAAAGTCCAGGTCAGCCCGTCCTTGCTTTGGACTGCCTTAGTCGCCAGGGCATTCTTGACCTGGTTGTTTTTGCCTAACTGATACAGGCCCTCCATGGTGTTTTCCATCTGAGTGAAAGAAGTCGTGTCAGTTGCCTTAGATGGGTCCATAGTGATGATTTCCGCTGAAGTCATCCAGTTCAGCACCTGCTTTTCACTTACTCCCTTGCTTTGCCCGCAGGCCGTCAAAAACGCCCCAGAAAACAAAACAGCAGCACCAGCCAATAAAGATTTTCCCTTGTTCAATTCCAATACCTCGCATAAACAATTAACAGTTTCCAGTTAACGATGCCATTGGCGCGAACAGAAAAAATCTCACAGCCGTGCTGCTTGAAGATTATTCAAGAATTTTTGCATTAAGAGCAAAAACATGACAAAAATCGGCTCGCCTTACCAACGACACCGCCAAGCCTGCAAGTATTGATACCAGCTTGAGTCATGCTATTTGCTCCTTTCTAAATAAAAATCGTTCTTCCTAATATGCTTACTATACTAACACACTTTCAGCTTTATGCAAGCCATTTTGGCAAAAAGAGGATAAAAAGCAGTTTCTTTCATAACTTTCCTGCAAATGAAAGCAAAAAAAGAGCGCCTCCTCAGAGTCGCTCCAAATTATAGCGGTGATCGGGGTCGAACCGATACGTCCGTAATGGACACCAGATTTTGAGTCTGACGCGTCTGCCAATTCCGCCACACCGCCGTAATATTAAACTTGAATAGCGGTGATCGGGGTCGAACCGATACGTCCGTAATGGACACCAGATTTTGAGTCTGACGCGTCTGCCAATTCCGCCACACCGCCATGCTATTCTACTTGGCCGTTAAGCCTAAGGCGGGGATCGGAGTCGAACCGACGATTAAGGTTTTGCAGACCTCTGCCTTACCACTTGGCTACACCGCCACGATTATTCTTTTCTGCCCTTCGGCTAGGGCGGTATGTGGGAATCGAACCCACGTATGCTGGATCCACAAACCAGTGTGTTAACCACTTCACCAATACCGCCATATTTTCTTAACAGGGATAGTAGGAATTGAACCCACACCGACGGTTTTGGAGACCGTAGTTCTACCTTTAAACTATATCCCTATTATGGAGGAAAGTGGATTCGAACCACCGAACTCAGAGAGAGCGGTTTTACAGACCGCCGCGTTTAGCCACTTCGCTATTCCTCCATTTTCAATGGCGCGGGACGGAATCGAACCGCCGACACATGGAGCTTCAATCCATTGCTCTACCAACTGAGCTACCGAGCCATCAAACGGTCCATGCGGGATTTGAACCCGCGATCTCCTCCGTGACAGGGAGGCGAGATAAACCACTGCTCCAATGGACCATATTGCGGGAGCTGGATTTGAACCAACGACCTTCGGGTTATGAGCCCGACGAGCTACCAGACTGCTCCATCCCGCGATAATAAAAAGGAGGATGTGGGATTTGAACCCACGCACGAGTCGCCCCGTCTAACGGTTTTCAAAACCGTCCCCTTAAGCCACTTGGGTAATCCTCCAGATAATGGATAGAAAATATTCAATTCTTGCCTTCCGGCAATGACCCGTACGAGATTTGAACTCATGTTACCGCCGTGAAAGGGCGGTGTCTTAACCACTTGACCAACGGGCCAGATGGAGGATACAGGGCTCGAACCTGTGACCCTCTGCTTGTAAGGCAGATGCTCTCCCAGCTGAGCTAATCCTCCGATGCACCCAGTAGGACTTGAACCTACAACCTTCTGATTCGTAGTCAGACACTCTATCCAGTTGCGCTATGGGTGCATTATTCAATTAAGCATCGCTTGATGCTAAGCGGAAGACGGGATTCGAACCCGCGACCCCCACCATGGCAAGGTGATGTTCTACCACTGAACTACTTCCGCGTATATCTCTTGATCGGGAAGACAGGATTTGAACCTGCGACCCCCTGGTCCCAAACCAGGTGCTCTACCAAACTGAGCCACTTCCCGATACTCCGCCTGTCAGACTCGAACTGACGACATCCTGATTAACAGTCAAGCGCTCTACCAACTGAGCTAAGGCGGAATTTTCTTTTGCATCTCGGCGACGCAACAATTAATATTTTACAGGGCTTAGGGAAAATGTCAACACTTTTGGTAGAAAAAATCAAAATCTTTCTTGCAAGGCCTTTCCCACTTATCTTTTTAAAATCATTTTAATTCAGACTTGATTTTTCTCTCATTCGTTTTACAATAGATCTTAATTAAAAAAGCAAGCCATAAAAAGACGAGTAAAGGCGGGCAACCTCCAGTGAGCTGATGACAGTGGAAATTCAGCAGGCTCTGCCCTCCTTGAATAACACTTTTTCAGCTGCCAACCGAAAGGCTTCTGCCCAGTAGACTTGGCCGGTTCTGGTCCGTTACCGCCGGATGAGCATAATTGTGCTCAAGAAGCTGGCTCTATTGACAGAGCAATTTGGGTGGTACCGCGGAACAAAGCCTTTCGTCCCTAACTGGGGAGCGAAGGGCTTTTTCTTTGCTTGGCGACCCTTTTTTCATTAAACAGCAATTTTTACTTGCTTAAATTATTTTTTGCTTAGAAAGAAAGAGGCAGCAAACATGTGCGGATTTTTAGCTATCGACTCCAAAGAATTTGACTTGAAAACCTTCGACGAAGCCCTGGTCAAGTGCCAAGACCGGGGGCCGGACATGACCAAGGTCTTTGATGAAAGAGACATAACTTTCGGTTTCAACCGCCTGGCCATCATGGACTTGACGGAAAGCGGGATGCAGCCTTTTGAAACCCTGGACTGCACCCTGGTCTGCAACGGGGAAATCTACAACTACCCGGAACTGAAAAAGAACCTGGAAACTGACTACGAATTTACTTCCAGCAGCGACTGCGAGGTTCTGATCCCCCTCTACCGCAAATACGGGATCGAGACGATGGTTAAAATGCTGGATGGGGAATTTGCCTTCGTCCTTTATGACCACCTCTCAAAGACGATTTACGCGGCTAGAGACATCATCGGCATCCGGCCCATGTTCTATGGCTTTACCAAAAAAGAAGGCAAGATCGCTTTCGCTTCTACTGGCAAGAACCTGCTTGACCTCTGCGGCGAGATTCACCCCTTCCTGCCTGGCCACTACTATGATGGGGAAAAGATCGTCGCCTACCATGAACCAGATCTTACGCCAAAGATGAGCACTGATGATTTTGAGGCCGCGACTCACAAGATTCATGACCTGTTGGTTGAATCAGTTGACCAGCGCCTGGCCTCAGACGCCCCAGTCGGCTACCTCCTTTCAGGGGGCCTTGACTCCTCCCTCGTCTGCTCTATCGCTGCCCGCCTGCAGCCTGACACCAAGATCAGAACTTTTGCCATTGGGATGGACCAAAACCCGATCGACCTTAAATATGCCCGGGAAGTGGCTGACTACCTGGGGACTGACCACACGGAATTCATTATGACCAGAGAAGATGTGCTGGGCGTTTTAAGAGAAGTCATCTACACTTTGGAAACTTGGGACATTACCACCATCCGGGCTTCAATCGCTATGTACATTCTTTGCAAGAAGATCCACGAAACGACTGACTTGAAGGTCATCTTGACTGGTGAATGCTCTGATGAGCTTTTTGGCTATAAGTACACTGACTTCGCTCCAAGCCCGGAAGAATTCCAAAAAGAAGCAGCCAAGCGCCTTAGAGAGCTCTATATGTACGACGTGCTGCGGGCTGACCGCTGTATTTCCGCCAACTCTTTGGAAGGCAGAGTACCCTTCGCTGACCGGGAATTCGTCGACTATGTCATGAGTGTTGACCCAGATCTCAAGATGAACCACTACCACAAGGGCAAGTACTTGCTCCGGAAGGCTTTTGAAGAAGGCGACTGGCTGCCGCGCGACATCCTTATGCGGGAAAAAGCAGCCTTCAGCGACGCCGTGGGCCACTCCATGGTAGATGACCTTAAGGAATACGCTGAAAGCAAGTACAGCGATGAAGACCTGGCAAAAGCCGGCGAAAAGTACCCATACCGGACGCCATTTACCAAGGAATCTCTTCTTTACCGGGATATTTTTGAAGAATTCTACCCTGGCAAGGCTGACTGGATCAAGGACTACTGGATGCCAAACAGAAGCTGGAAGAGCCTGGAAGGAGTTATGGATCCAAGTGCCCGGGTTCTCAGCAACTACGGGGCCAGCGGTGAATAAGGAAAAAAGAAAAATAAAATAAAAACAAAAAGGACTGGAAGCTAATCCAGTCCTTTTTTGACTTCCCAAAAGGCTAAAGCACTAGCAGCAGCAACATTTAAAGAGTCCACCCCTTCAGCCATCGGAATCTTGATCGTATAGTCGCTCTCAGCGATCGTTTGCGGCAACAAGCCTGGTCCTTCAGAACCCAGAATTACAGCCAGGCGATCTGCTTCTTTTAAGACCGGATCGTCGATATCAACCGTATTGTCTCTTAAAGCCATAGCCGCGGTCTTAAAGCCCAATTCCTGCAAGCTGGCCACGCCCTTTTCCCGCCAAAGGGTTTTATCCAGATAAGTCCAAGGTACTTGAAAGACCGTCCCCATGCTGACCCGGCCGCTTCTCCGGTATAAAGGATCACTAGAGTCTGTCGTGATCAAGACCCCATCCATGCCTAGAGCGGCGGCTGAGCGGAAAATGGCCCCGACATTGGTCGGATTAACGACGCTCTCTAAGACCCCAACTCTGGCATGCTTGGGCAAGGCAGCGGCAAATTCAACCAGACTTGGCCGTTTTTTTCTTCTAAAAGCACAGATGGCACCGCGAAGCAGATTATAGCCTGGCAGCTGGCGCAAAAGCTCTGATTGGGCAATAAAGATCGGAAAATCAGGCAAGTGATCGTGGTTAGCGGCCAACTCCCGGTCAAAGTCTGCCAAATCACGTTCTAAGGCCTTTTCCTCCACCAGCATGGCGATTGGCTCATAGCCAGCCCTAATTGCCCGTTCGATTACTTTGGGACTCTCAGCGATGAAAATACCGGCTTCTGGCTCATAGTAGTGAAAGAGCTGGGCTTCATTGTAGTCCGTAAACAGCTTCAGTCTGGGATCATCAAAAGCCTTAACTCTGATCAGATTATTTTCTCTGTCAATTCTGTCCATGTCTTTATATCTTTCTTCGTACTTTTACAAGTGTACTTAATCTCTATACCCTCACCTATTTTACTATAGAAAACAAAAAGAGCCAGACTTCCGTCTGACTCTTGTCTCGCGCGGCAGCTTCCTATCCTCGCAGGCAGTTTCCCACCAACTACTTTCGGCGTTAAGAAGCTTAACTGCTGTGTTCGGCATGGGAACAGGTGTATCCTTCTTGCCATTGCCACCGCACTCTCTTTGAGCTTGCACGCTCAAAACTGAATATCTTTCCAAGTCAAAACCTCATTGCTTCGCTCTTTTGGTCAAGTCCTCGACTGATTAGTACCGGTCCGCTCCAAAGCTCACGCTTCTTCCACTCCCGGCCTATCTACCTCATCGTCTCTGAGGTGTCTTACTTTCTTAAAGAAATGGGAAATCTCATCTTGAGGGGGGCTTCGCACTTAGATGCTTTCAGCGCTTATCCCGTCCGCACATAGCTACCCAGCGATGCCTTTGGCAAGACAACTGGTACACCAGCGGTGCGTCCATCCCGGTCCTCTCGTACTAAGGACAGCTCCTCTCAAATTTCCTGCGCCCACGACGGATAGGGACCGAACTGTCTCACGACGTTCTGAACCCAGCTCGCGTGCCGCTTTAATGGGCGAACAGCCCAACCCTTGGGACCGACTTCAGCCCCAGGATGCGACGAGCCGACATCGAGGTGCCAAACCTCCCCGTCGATGTGAACTCTTGGGGGAGATAAGCCTGTTATCCCCAGGGTAGCTTTTATCCGTTGAGTGATGGCCCTTCCATGCGGTACCACCAGATCACTAAGCCCTACTTTCGTACCTGCTCGAGTTGTCTCTCTCGCAGTCAAGCTCCCTTTTACCTTTACACTCTGCGAATGATTTCCAACCATTCTGAGGGAACCTTTGGGCGCCTCCGTTACACTTTAGGAGGCGACCGCCCCAGTCAAACTGCCCGTCAAACACTGTCCTCGGCCTGGATCACAGGCCTGAGTTAGAGCATCCGTCAAGCAAGGGTAGTATCCCAACAGCGCCTCAGATAAGACTGGCGTCCTATCTTCTCCGGCTCCTACCTATCCTGTACATGCTTGACAGATACCCAATATTAAACTGCAGTAAAGCTCCATGGGGTCTTTCCGTCCTGTCGCGGGTAACCCGCATCTTCACGGGTATTATAATTTCACCGAGTCTCTCGTTGAGACAGTGCCCAAATCATTACACCTTTCGTGCAGGTCGGAACTTACCCGACAAGGAATTTCGCTACCTTAGGACCGTTATAGTTACGGCCGCCGTTTACTGGGGCTTCAATTCAAACCTTCGCTTGCGCTAAGCTCTCCTCTTAACCTTCCAGCACCGGGCAGGTGTCAGCACCTATACTTCATCTTACGATTTTGCAGATGCCTGTGTTTTTGATAAACAGTTGCTTGGGCCTTTTCACTGCGGCTGATCTTGCGACCAGCGCCCCTTCTCCCGAAGTTACGGGGCCATTTTGCCGAGTTCCTTAACGAGAGTTCTCTCGCTCACCTGAGGATACTCTCCTCGACTACCTGTGTCGGTTTGCGGTACGGGTGCACCGTCTCTGGCTAGAAGCTTTTCTCGGCAGTGTGACGTCGCAGCCTTCGCTACTTTAATTTCGCTCCTCATCACGCCTTGTCCTTATGAGAGCAAGCATTTGACTCGCTCTCAGACTTGACGCTTGAACGTGGTATCCAGCACCACGCGCTGCTAGCCTCCTGCGTCCCTCCATCGCTCATAACGATTCGGTGCAGTACAGGAATCTCAACCTGTTGTCCATCGACTACGCCTCTCGGCCTCGCCTTAGGTCCCGACTTACCCTGGGCGGACGAGCCTGCCCCAGGAAACCTTAGTCTTGCGGCGGACAGGATTCTCACCTGTCTTTCGTTACTCATACCGGCATTCTCACTTCTAGAAGCTCCACATGTCCTCTCGGTCATGCTTCACCGCCGCTAGAACGCTCTCCTACCACGTGCATAATGCACATCCACAGTTTCGGTATCATGCTTAGCCCCGGTAAATTTTCGGCGCGGCGTCACTCGACTAGTGAGCTATTACGCACTCTTTGAATGATGGCTGCTTCTGAGCCAACGTCCTAGTTGTCTGCGCAACTCCACATCCTTTTCCACTTAGCATGAATTTTGGGACCTTAACTGGTGATCTGGGCTGTTTCCCTTTCGACTACGGATCTTATCACTCGCAGTCTGACTCCCGCACATAAATGTCTGGAATTCGCAGTTTATCTGAATTCAGTAACCCTTGACGGGCCCCTAGTCCAAACAGAGCTCTACCTCCAGCATCCTCTTTGCGAGGCTAGCCCTAAAGCTATTTCGGAGAGAACCAGCTATCTCCAAGTTCGTTTGGAATTTCACCGCTACCCACAACTCATCCCCGCAATTTTCAACTTACGTGGGTTCGGTCCTCCAGCGCGTTTTACCGCGCCTTCAACCTGGTCATGGGTAGGTCACTTGGTTTCGGGTCTGCGTCAGCCAACTGCTCGCCCTCTTCAGACTCGCTTTCGCTGCGGCTCCGTCTTTTCTGACTTAACCTTGCTGACTAACGCAACTCGCCGGTTCATTCTACAAAAGGCACGCCATTACCCCTTAACGGGCTTTGACTACTTGTAGGCACACGGTTTCAGGTTCTCTTTCACTCCCCTCCCGGGGTTCTTTTCACCTTTCCCTCACGGTACTGGTTCACTATCGGTCACTGGTTAGTATTTAGCCTTGCGAGATGGTCCTCGCGGATTCAAACGGGATTTCACGTGTCCCGCCCTACTCAGGATACTGATAGGCCTTCTTTGGATTTCGCTTACGGGGCTCTCACCCTCTCTGGCGCGTCTTCCCAAACGCTTCTGCTATCCTCTGAAGTGCCATGTTTCAGTCCTACAACCCCGGCAGATAAATCTGCCGGTTTGGGCTCTTTCCTGTTCGCTCGCCGCTACTTGGGAAATCGATATTTCTTTCTCTTCCTGCAGCTACTTAGATGTTTCAGTTCACTGCGTGTTCCTTTCTTGTGCTATGTATTCACACAAGAATAGCATGTCTGCACATGCTGGGTTCCCCCATTCGGAGACCTCCGGATCAAAGCCTACTTACGGCTCCCCGAAGACTTTCGCGGTTAGTCGCGTCCTTCATCGGCTTCCAGTGCCAAGGCATTCACCGTGCGCCCTTCTTCACTTGACCTTGCAAGTTTGTTCTTTCGAACTCTCTCGGTCGCTTTGCAATGTTTTCATTGATCTCAATGATTCTCGGTTTTTTCTTGGAATTAAGATATTCAGTTTTCAACGTACAAACTTGGCCTTGCGGCCAATGGAGGCAAACGGGATCGAACCGATGACCTCCTGCTTGCAAAGCAGGTGCTCTCCCAGCTGAGCTATGCCCCCGTAAATATCAACTTTTAAGATGTTACTCCATCTTGGCCGAAATGTAAAGACTTTTCTTTGCATTTCAATGGGCCTGGATGGACTTGAACCATCGACCTCACGCTTATCAAGCGTGCGCTCTAACCAGCTGAGCTACAGGCCCAAGTTCTTATTGTTGGTACTCTCAAAACTGAACAAAGTTTCTTTTGCAGTGTGCTTCCGTAACTCACAATCGTCTATTAGTGTTCCCACTCTCTGATTGTGTGTCTTTCCTTAGAAAGGAGGTGATCCAGCCGCAGGTTCTCCTACGGCTACCTTGTTACGACTTCACCCCAGTCATCTGCCCTGCCTTAGGCGGCTGACTCCTAATGGTTATCCCACCGACTTTGGGCATTGCAGACTTCCATGGTGTGACGGGCGGTGTGTACAAGGCCCGGGAACGTATTCACCGCGGCGTGCTGATCCGCGATTACTAGCGATTCCAGCTTCGTGCAGGCGAGTTGCAGCCTGCAGTCCGAACTGAGAACAGCTTTAAGAGATCCGCTTGCCTTCACAGGTTCGCTTCTCGTTGTACTGCCCATTGTAGCACGTGTGTAGCCCAGGTCATAAGGGGCATGATGACTTGACGTCATCCCCACCTTCCTCCGGTTTGTCACCGGCAGTCTCTCTAGAGTGCCCAACTTAATGATGGCAACTAAAGACAAGGGTTGCGCTCGTTGCGGGACTTAACCCAACATCTCACGACACGAGCTGACGACAGCCATGCACCACCTGTCTCTGCGTCCCCGAAGGGAAAGACTTATCTCTAAGTTTTGCACAGGATGTCAAGACCTGGTAAGGTTCTTCGCGTTGCTTCGAATTAAACCACATGCTCCACCGCTTGTGCGGGCCCCCGTCAATTCCTTTGAGTTTCAACCTTGCGGTCGTACTCCCCAGGCGGAGCGCTTAATGCGTTTGCTGCGGCACTGAGAACCGGAAAGTCCCCAACACCTAGCGCTCATCGTTTACGGCATGGACTACCAGGGTATCTAATCCTGTTCGCTACCCATGCTTTCGAGCCTCAGCGTCAGTTGCAGACCAGAGAGCCGCCTTCGCCACTGGTGTTCTTCCATATATCTACGCATTCCACCGCTACACATGGAGTTCCACTCTCCTCTTCTGCACTCAAGAATGACAGTTTCCGATGCAGTTCCACGGTTGAGCCGTGGGCTTTCACATCAGACTTATCATTCCGCCTGCGCTCGCTTTACGCCCAATAAATCCGGACAACGCTTGCCACCTACGTATTACCGCGGCTGCTGGCACGTAGTTAGCCGTGACTTTCTGGTTGATTACCGTCAAATAAAGACCAGTTACTGCCTCTATCCTTCTTCACCAACAACAGAGCTTTACGATCCGAAAACCTTCTTCACTCACGCGGCGTTGCTCCATCAGACTTGCGTCCATTGTGGAAGATTCCCTACTGCTGCCTCCCGTAGGAGTTTGGGCCGTGTCTCAGTCCCAATGTGGCCGATCAGTCTCTCAACTCGGCTACGCATCATTGCCTTGGTAGGCCTTTACCCCACCAACTAGCTAATGCGCCGCGGGCTCATCCTAAAGTGACAGCTTACGCCGCCTTTCAAACTTGAATCATGCGATTCATGTTGTTATCCGGTATTAGCACCTGTTTCCAAGTGGTATCCCAGTCTTTAGGGCAGATTGCCCACGTGTTACTCACCCATCCGCCGCTAGCGTCCAACAAATCATCCCGAAGGAATCTTTGAATTCAGCTCGCTCGACTTGCATGTATTAGGCACGCCGCCAGCGTTCGTCCTGAGCCAGGATCAAACTCTCAATTTGAAAATTGAGCTCTTTTTAATCTGCTCCAGATTATTTGCTTGCGAATTGACTTCGCTTATTTGTTTGGATCAAACTTTGTTTGACCCGCACACTGCGAAACTTTGTTCAGTTTTCAAAGTACCAACTTGCGTCAAGTGACGCAACGTTTTATATCTTACTCGCTTGTCGACTTCTTGTCAACAAGTTTTCGATATTTATTGTCTTCAATTGCTTTTCATTAAGAAAGCGCTTCGCGTTTTGCTTGAAGACATTTACTACTTTACCCCCATTTGTTAATTTCGTCAATCTTTATTTTCAATTTTCTGCTAATTTTTCTCTATTTTCATTCCTACTCTTCGCTAATCTATTCTTGCCTTGCTGTTTATTTATCATCTATTTTCTAGGTCTAGCCCAGCTTGTAAAAGTGATGTTATTCACTATTTTTGCTTTTTTCTGCGCTTTCAGCATTCTACTCCGACACAGATGTAAGCATTTACATAACTCGAATTCATTGAAATTTATAGCCTTTTTTGCCTTGACAAAGAAAACAAAGAGACTATCATGTTAGGTGAAAAGGTTCACAAAAAAGCAGAACCTCAGAAAAAATGTAGTAGTTTTTATGGAGAGAAAAAATGGTTGATGTAAAGAAAACACAGACCGCTGTTGAAACAGGCAAGGAATTGTCTGCAGAAGAAAAAATGGAAGAAGCCAAGCGTTATACCGGTGAATTAGTTAACAAAGCCCTGGTTGCTGAAGAAGCCTACTCGACTTACAGCCAGGAGCAAGTTGACAAGATCGTGGCTGCCATGGCTCTGGCCGGCAGTGAAGCCTCCCTTGAGCTTGCTCACGAGGCAGTAGATGAAACCGGCCGCGGCGTGGTAGAAGATAAGGATACCAAGAACCGCTTCGCTACCGAAAATGTCTACAACTCAATCAAACACGACAAGACCGTTGGCATTATCGAAAGAAACCAGGTTGAAGGCTATATCAAAGTTGCTGCTCCTCTAGGCGTTTTAGCCGGGATCGTGCCAACCACCAACCCAACTTCAACGACCATGTTCAAGATTTTGGTAGCCCTAAAGACCAGAAACGCGATCATCTTCTCCTTCCACCCAAAGGCGCAGAAATGTTCAATCCATGCTGCCCAGATCTTGTATGACGCGGCAGTAAAGGCTGGTGCCCCAAAGAACATCATTCAGTGGATCGACAAGGCCAGCCTGGAAAACACCACCGCCTTGATCCGCAACCCAAAGATCGCTTCTATTTTGGCAACTGGTGGTCCCGGCATGGTGCACGCAGCGCTGCAGTCTGGCAATCCGTCAATGGGGGTCGGTGCCGGTAACGGTGCTGTTTACGTTGACCACACCGCCTTTTTGGACCGGTCTGTTGAAGACATCCTTTTATCCAAACGCTTTGACAACAGCATGGTTTGCGCGACTGAAAACTCAGCCGTAGTTGAAGCACCAATCTACGATAAGTGGCTGCAAATGATGCAGGACAAAGGTGCCTACCTGCTTCCAAAAAAGGACTACCAAAAGCTGGCCGACTTCGTCTTCAATGACAAGCACGGGGTCAATGGTCCGGTTGCCGGAATGAGCGCCCGCTGGATCTGCGAACACGCCGGCATCACCCTGCCTGAAGGCAAGGATGTCATCCTATTTGAACTGGATCCAAAGAACATTGGTGAAAAACTTTCATCCGAAAAGCTCTCCCCGCTTCTGTCAGTTTACAAGGCCAAGGACCGGGAAGACGGGATCAAAATCGTCAAAGCCCTGCTCGACTACCAAGGTGCCGGCCACAATGCCGCCATTCAAATTGGCTCCCAAGACGACCCATTCATCGATGAATACGGCAAGGCAGTCCAAGCTTCCAGAGTCCTGGTCAACCAGCCAGATGCTTTAGGCGGGATCGGTGACATTTACACTGATGCCCTGCGGCCGAGCTTGACCTTGGGGACTGGGTCGTGGGGGAAGAACTCCCTGTCTCACAACCTGTCAACCAGCGACCTTTTGAACATCAAGACCATTGCCAAGCGGCGCAACCGGCCGCAATGGATCCGCCTGCCAGAGAAGATTTTTTACGAAAAAGACTCCATTACCTACCTCTCAGATGAAAATGAGCAGGAAATCAACCGGGCCTTTATCGTCGCAGACCCAGGCATGGTCAAGTTTCACTTCGTTGACAAGATCTATGAGCAATTAGCCTTAAGAGATAATCACGTCGACACGGCAATCTACAGTGAAGTATTGCCTGACCCGCCGCTGAGCCAAGCGATCAAGATTGCCAAGAAGATGAAGAAGTTTGAGCCCGACACCATTATCGCCATCGGCGGCGGCAGCGCCCTGGACGTCTCCAAGATTGCCCGCTACATCTACGAATACAGCCTGGACCAAGAAGAAGGCTGGCTGGACAACTATGACAATGTGAGCGAGCTCTTTAAGGAACTGCAGCAAAAATTTGTCGACATCAGAAAGCGGATCGTCAAGTTCAAGCATGAGACCCGGACCAGCTTGATCTGCATCCCAACCACTTCAGGGACCGGATCAGAAGTCACCCCATATGCCGTCATTACCGACGACAAGCAGCATGTCAAGTACCCGCTGACTGACTACGAACTGACCCCGCAAGTCGCCATCGTTGACCCGGCCTTTGTCATGACCGTGCCAAAGCATACCGTGGCTTTCTCCGGCTTTGACTGCCTCTCCCACTCTTTGGAAAGCTACGTCTCTGTTGCCGCCAGCGACTTCACCCGGCCATGGTCGCTCAAAGCCATCCAGCTGATCATGAACAACCTGGAAGCTTCTTACAAGTATGATCCAAAGCACCCGACTTATGAAGGCGAAAAAGCCCGGGAAAACATGCACTACGCGGCAACCTTAGCCGGGATGGCTTTTGCCAACGCCTTCTTAGGCCTTAACCACTCTATCGCCCACAAGCTGGGCGGGGCCTTTGGTTTCCCGCATGGCCTCTGCATCTCGATTTCCATGCTGCCGGTCATCAAGTTCAACGGAGCCAGCGGCAATGTCAAGCGGACCCCATACCCAAGATATGAAGTTTACCGGGCCCAAAAAGACTACGCTGATATCGCCCGCAGCTTAGGCCTGCCAGGCAAGAATGACGCTGAACTGGTTGATTCTCTTTGCAAGCGGATCCGGGAACTGATGAAGGCCTGCGACATTCAGCCCTCCCTGTCAGCCAACGGGGTCAGCAAAGAAGCCTTCGACGCTGCCTTGCCAGCCATGATCGACCGGGTCTACGATGACCAGTGCACGGTACAGAACCCGCGCCAGCCAAGCATGGCTGAAATCAAGCAGCTGCTGATCAGCATGTATTAAAAATTCCTTCCCTAGATTTTCTAAAATTTTAGTCATCTGTAATACACCAAAACAAGTCCTGTTTGAGTTCATCAAGCAGGACTTGTTTTTGTAAAAGGAGTTTTCAGTTATTATTGCTTGTCCTTGGCAGCCAGCCAGTATGGCAAGGCCACGAAGACGATACCGCCAACCATGTTGCCCAGGGTTACCCAGAGCAGGTTGTAGAACATGCCGCCAGCTGAAATGGCGCCTGCCCCTTGCACTGGAGCCAGCAAGGCAACGATGAAAGTCGTCATATTGGCCACGCTGTGTTCAAAGCCAGTTGAAAAGAAGGCTAAAAGGCACCAGAAGATCATGATCAGCTTAGCTGAGTCGCTCTTGGTCTGGAAACCTGACCAAACAGCCAGGCAGACCAAGATGTTACAGAGAATACCCCGCAAGAAAAGCTGGCCAGCTGGCGCTGCCATTTTAGCGGCTGCCGCCTTGGTAAAGACAGTTGCCGTAACTGGCAAATCCAAGCCAGACTTGACAAACATCCAAGCCAAGATGCCAGCCCCCAGCAGGTTGCCCAGCCAGCAAAGCAGCCACAAGAGAGCCGCCTGGCTCAGCTTGACCTTCTTTTCCAGCAGACCGGCACTCATTACAAAGTTGTTGCCAGTAAAAAGCTCAGCCCCGGGAATTACCACCAGACTCAAGGCAACCCCGAAGATCAACCCCTTGATCAAGTTGGCAAAGGGGCTTGTCCCTAATTGTCCCCCAACCGTAAAAGCCAGCAGGATCCCAAAGCCGATGTACATCCCTGCCAAAACGGAAAGTAGGACATAGCCAGCTGGATTATTCTTGAGCAGGTTAAATTTCTTTTGTGCCGCGCCCGCAGCTGCGGCAAATGATTCCTTGTACATTATGTTACCTCTTATTCTTTTGCATGAAAGCACTTAATTCCTGTAAATCATTATATTCTTTTCTTCGACTTATGTAAACGCTTTTTTGATATAAATCAAATATTTCTCTAGTCAGAAATATTCTTTACGGGAATAGCGGCGAGTAGAAGCCACAAAAGAAAAAAGCTCAATCCTTGCAGTTATGCAGGATTGAGCTTTTTCTTACAAATTGACAATGAACCAGTCAACCACCTTATTCCAGAAGAGATTCCACTTATATGAGACCAGTTCCCAGCCGTGCAGGCGGTTGTCGTAATAGACCTTTTCCCCGTCCGGGCTGGTGATGACAAGGTCCTTGAAGGCCCCGTCATAAACATCATCCGCGATGTTGCGCTGGCTTTGGCCAAAGCCACCAAAAGCACTTTCCAAAGCTACCCCGCCGGCTGCCTGCGCCTTGATCTGCCGCTGGCAGAGCTTTTTGCCATTAACCGTTAAAGTCAGGCTGCTCCCCTTAACAATCAGTTCAGCTTTGACGTCACCTGGATCCTGGATCTGGATTTCCGGCACGTACTCTTTCGCCCCCTCTTTAACGCTCTTGGCCTTCTGCCGCTTCTTTTTAAAAGCCTTGAGCTTGTATAAAGAAGCCGTGGTGCTGTTTTGGGCAAAGCGGCCGCGGACATTCAGTTCTGAGCTTAAAGCTGCCCGCTTGTCTTCGGGCACGGAAACCGGTTTATCATCCTCCAGCTTGAACATGTCAACCTTATACAGGGTCGTAATTGCCCCGTCCTGCTTTTGCCGCAGGTAGAGAATATTGTTTTCTAAAGACAGTGACAGGTAGCTGGAAAAATTGTGCTTGCCTGAAGCTGTCCCCTGGGTTTTCAAATAGACCGTCTGCTGGCCGATCTTATTGCCCAATAATTCGCAGTTCAGCTTGCAGTCGCCAACTTTTGCCTTTTTCAAAGTCAAAAGACCGTTGCTTTCCGATTCTGAAGTCAAGGCAATCAAATTCTGCTTGAATTCCGCCGCTCCCTTGACCAGCTGCCACTTCTTATAGCGGCGCTGGCTGCCCTTGACGAACTTGATCTGCTTCTGCTCTTTGGCTGGCAGGTCGTCTTTAATCCGCATCAAAAGGTGGTTGGTATACCACCAGGCCTGAGGCTCAAGACGCGTCAGGTCATAGGGCGAGGATTTCCGGGTATTATAGGAAAAGCCTTCCCGGTTGACGTTCAGCTTGAACATTTTTTCCAGACTGGCCGCGTTGGCACTTGAAACATTGGCGTTGTCCCCGTAGCGGCTGGTATTGGAGTGCATGATGCAGTAAAGATCCGGCACTTCTCCCACCTGCTCTTTATAAATCCGGTCCATCAGCTGGTAGTCACGCTTGATCCGCTTACGCATCTCTTTAGTAGTCTCTACCGGCATCCCGTCCTTGTCTCTGATATAGTCCATCAGATAGTGGTTGTAATTCCGGCCGATATACTGGTTGATCTCGACAAACTCCCTTGAGTCCAGCTGGCCCAAAAAGCGGTGATAGCGGTCATAACAGTTGATATAAGACAGGCGGTAGCCGTTGGTCCCCAGTTCCCAGAAGCCTTCTTTTTGTAACTTTTTCAAGTCCTTGGCCGAGATGAATTTCTGATCGTCACGCTGAAATTTTTCCGCGTAGGTTAAAATCGTCGCCTTGTAGTTCAATTTTTCCAGCAATTTTTCCGTAAAAAGAACCGTATCCTTTCTCCCGTCTTCAAACAAGAGAAAAAGGGCTTTTTTAGGCAGGGGCTTGCCCCGGTAATAATAGTCTTCCACGTCTTTTTGGCTGATTGTCACATAGCCCAGCCGCTTTAAAGCTGTCAGCTCTTCTTCCAGTCTTTTTAAGGAAATCAAGCTGTCGCTGCCTTCCCGGTCAACCCCAAAGTAGGCCAGGGAAATAAAGCCATGGTCCTGCCCGTCAACAACTTCAGGATCATTTTTGCTATAGGGCTGGTAGCTTTTGAAAACGAAAAGGGCCTTGACCACCATGACCGCTAAAACAATCAAGCTGATCCATTCCAAAATTGATCTGACTAATTTGACCACATCCTTCTTGGTCTGCAGCCAGGGCCGGCGCTTATTCTTTTTCATTTGCACCACCCTCCATCTTCGCTTGCCGTTTTAGCTTCCGCTGGTCCTTTTTCTCCTGGGCCGCCACATCACTTGGCGTCTGCCGGGTCCCCCAAGTCGACTTCCAGAAGGTAACCCAGGCAATCGGCATCTGCCAGAGCAAGACCAGCTCGTAATAAATGCAGAAGAGGAAGCCAAAGGTCCAGGTCGTGCTCTTTCTCAAGAAGAGCTGGGCAAAAGACATCATCAAGCTCATCAATAGAAGGCCGACCAAAAATGTCCGCGGGAAAATATGCTGGGTCAATGGTACGTAAAGCAAGTTATAAACCACCACAACCGGGGCCATGATCGGCACGATCAAGCCGATATAAAAATTGATGGCCGCGTAAGGCTCCTTGCGCCACATAAAGCGGCCGGCCATCAAAGATTCTCTCAGCCAGGACCGCTTCCAGCGCATCTGCTGCTTTAAAAAGACCCGGTGCTTGCGGGGCACGATCGTCGAGCAGACAGCCGTATCCTGGTAGCAGCAGCGGTGGTGGTTAAGAATAAAGTTGGTCATGGCCCGGTCATCGCCAAAAGTAGCCTTGTGGCCCAAGAAGCGCTGGTTGATCCAGCGGTCCTTGTACTTCATCACGAGTTCGCGCCGGTAGCAGGACAAAGGACCACTCAAGCAGGTTACCGCGTCAAAGACTCCTTCAGCTGCCTTCATGATCCGGAAGGCAATGTAGTAGCGGACCGACTGCATTTCGGTCAAGGCATTGGTGTAAGTATTAGCCACGTCACATCTGCCCGCGCAGCCGCCCATCTTCGGGTCCTGAAAGGGCTGGACTATATTGCGGACGGCATCTGGTTCTAAAAAGGAGTCAGAGTCGACAAACATGACCAGGTCAGTGTCAGTCTGCTCCACCCCCCGGACCAGGGCCACCCTTTTGCCACCGTTTTTCTCCTGGACGAAAAGCTTCACCCGGTCATTTACCCGGTAACGGTCCCCTTCCTTGTCGTTCAGCCTCTCTAGCAGCTCATGAATTTTAGCTACTGACTGGTCACTTGAACAGTCGTCAACGACATAGACCTTCAGCTTGTCGACCGGATAGGCCTGGTCCAGGCAGGACAAAATCGTCCGCTGAATCCATTTCTCTTCATTAAAACAGGGAATCACGATCGTCACCGAGGGGGTAAAATCAGGATTGATCGGGACCGGCCGGTAGAGGCTGCCAAAAAGGTAACGGGTCAGCAAAAAAGCAGCCGCGATCAAGGAATAGCTGTACAAGATCGCGTTGTATTTGAAGTAGATGACTGATTCTGCCCGCATCAAAACCACGCAAAGGCTGACAAAAGCCAGGAGGATTGCCGCGCAAAGCAATAAATAGCGGTCCTTATGCCGGTCCATGTAGCTGGGCAGGGTCTGGGAAAATTCAATCCCCACTGCCTGGCTGGAGTCGACGCCGCGGACGACTTGCCCGCTGATCCTAAAGCGCATTTCGTGGCCTTCCGGCATGCTGCCGGCCGGGACCTTGAAGTTGAGGTGGACGTTTTTCGCCTCTTTTAAGAGGTCATAGTCGTCTTCTACCGCCAGAAGCATCCCCGTATCCGAAATATCCCGGCACTCCCCGGTCACCTTAAAAGGCCGGCCCTTGCTCTCCGCCTTGACTTTAACTGGGAAACGGCTGATATAGCGGACCCCTAAGGCATGTTCTTTTATCAGGGTCGTCAAGTCTTCATCATTAGTATACTTGCCCCGGCGGTCAAGATTGGTCCGCTGGCCCAGGGGGTCAGGAACGTGCGGCAATAGACGCCGGTCGCTTTTTTCTTTTAAGAGGACTTCCTCCTCTTTTTCTTGGCCCTTAGCCATCTTGCTCACCCCAATTCCTTACAGGCGCCAGTAAGTCAGCCCCAGCGCCTCTTCTTCTTCAGCAGGATACAGGCCCTTGACGTCAACCAGGACCCGGTCCTTATTTGCCAGCTCTTTTTTGTAAAAACTATTCAGATCCAGCTTTTTAAACTCGTCATGAGCCACGGCAATGACCAGACCGTCCAAATCCTTCATCTCGCTCATATCCGTCAAATCGATCCCATACTTTTGCTTGATGTCCCGGGGACTTGCATGCGGATCTGCCACCAAAACCTGGACTCCATATTCTTCCAGGCCCTTGACGATATCAGCTGCCTTGCTGTTTCTGGCGTCAGCTACGTTTTCTTTAAAAGTGATCCCCAGAAGGCCAACCCGGGCTCCCTTGACCGGCCGGCCAGTCAAGGCCAGCAATTTGATGGTTTTTTCGACCAAAAAGCCCGCCACCCGGTTGTTGATCTCCCGGCTCATCCGCAAAAGACTGGCATCGGCATTGTATCTTTCTGCCTGCTGGATCAAATAGTAGGGGTCCACCCCAATGCAGTGGCCGCCGACCAGGCCCGGCTGAAAGCCCAGGGCATTCCACTTGCTGTTCATCCCCTTGAGGACTTCCTGGGTATCCAGGCCCAATTTGTCAAAAATCGCCGCGCATTCATTCATAAAGGCAATATTGACGTCTCTTTGGCTGTTCTCCGTCACTTTGATGGCTTCGGCTGCCTTAATTGAAGAAACCGGCACCGTCGCCTCGATGACCAGGTCATAGACCTCCTTGACCGTTTGACAGGTCTCCTGGTCCATGCCGGAAACGATCTTTTTAATATTGGTCAGGTGGTGCTGGCAGTCACCAGGGTTGATTCTTTCTGGCGAATAGGCGATTTTAAAATCTTGGCCAATTTTCATGCCGCTGGCTTTTTCCAAAATCGGCCCGCAAAAGTCTTCCGTCATGCCCGGATACACAGTTGATTCATAAACAACGACCGCTCCTTTTTGCAAATTCCGGCCAACTGTTTGACTGGCCCCTTTTAAAGGCCGGAGGTCAGGCTCATTGTCCTCGTAAACCGGGGTCGGGACCGCGATGATCACAAAATCGGCTTCTTTGATCCGCTTTTCATCGCTGGTAAAGTCGATCCCGCTTTGGCTGACGTCGCCCATTGAATGGGTCGGGTCTGCCCCCTTCCGGTAAGCCATAAGCTTATCCTCATTAATGTCAAAGCCGATCACCGGCACTTTTTTGGCAAATTCCACCGCCAGCGGCAGGCCGACGTAACCCAAGCCCACCACGCAGAGCTTGCCCTGTCCTTTGGTCAGTTTGTCAAAAATCCTCATTATTCCAAGTCCCTCTCTTTTCTCTAATTGCTTTCCTTCGCTCTTTGCCGGGAATAAGCTGCCGTATACTGGTCAACCCGGGCAAAGCTGTAGCCCGCTTTTTTCCAGATGGGAATCATGATGTCCAAAACCTGGGCGGTATACTTGGCATTTTCCAGCATGTGCATGACGATCACGCTGCCGTTTGTCACCTGGTAGTCATTGTCATCCTTGCCCGACCCGTATTTCAGGTCATGCAAGTACTTCTGGAAGCTGGTCTGTTCATAGTCATTGGTTGAAACGTCGCCGGAAACCGCGTACTGGAAGCCCACGTCAAAGACCGCCTCCAGGCCCTTTTTGGAAACTTCCAGAGTTGGCGGCCGGAAGTCCAGGGACAGGGCCTTTTTCCCGGCAACTTGGACGTTACCGACATACTTGTTCAGTTTCTGGTAAGACTGAGCCAGGTCTTTGCGCATGGCCGCGGTCTCCTTAACAGTTAGGTTATGATAAGCCCCGTTATTACTGGTTGCCAGGGGCCAGTGCGAGTTGGAGTGGCTGGCGATTTCATGACCATCAGCCGCGATTGCCCGCAGCAAGTTGGGATTTTTGTCCACGTTTTCGGTCAAGACGAAGAAGGTTGCCTTGACATGATGCTTTTTCAACACATACAGGATCTTATTGATGGATTCGTCGCTACCCCAGTCGTCAAAAGTCAAAAAGAGAACGCGGTCGTTTGTCAAACGGCCAACTTGATCCAGGCGGTTAGTTTCCCAGTAGTCAAAGCCCGGCATCTTGACCGGGGAGGTGACGAAATTGCTGCCAACATAATGCTGCTCCAGATAAGCAAACTCCCGCCAATAAGGCTTGAGCTTGGTCAAATTCCGCTTGCCGGCTTCTACCAGCTTGCTCTTTTTGTCGTTAAAGCTGTAGCAGGCTTTAGAAGCCTTAAGCTGGCTGACCGTTTTCAATTTGTAGCGGCTGGCAGCTTCTATCTTTTTGCCCCGGGGATGATAGGCAATGGCATCCAACTTGTCTTTCAGCAGGTCTTGCACCATCTGCCCCATGACGGTTTTCTCCCCCTTTTGCCGGACCTGGTCCGCCTCATAATAGCCCAGGTTGATTCCTTCAATTGCCCCCCGGTTAAAACGGAGCTTGGCAACTTCCTGCCGGTTTTTAGCCAGGCTGGAAAAAGTGCTGTCCTGGCTCTTGGCCTTGATCAAGGCCTGCTTGGGGGCAATGGCCGTCAGCTTGGCCGCCTTGATAGCTTCTAAGACTTCGGCCTTGGACTTTTTGCCAGAAACGACCACTAATTTTGGCTGGTAATTAAAGCGCCATTGGCAGTATTCGAGGCAATTGTGCAAGTACTGGCTGGCTCCCTTGAAAGTAGCTGGAAAAGCCTTGCTCTCCTGGTAAACCAGGGCCAATTCATGCCCCTCTTTTAAAAGCTGCTCAATAGTCAAGGCCTCATCTTGGAGTTCGCCAAAAGAAGCAGCGAAAGTCGCGGCCCCATCCCGGTCCTTGACGATTTGCCCCACTTCCTGGTCAACTGCTGAGTGGCTGAGATTGGTCAAAAGCAAAGACAGGGCCGGCTCAGTCGTCAGCACTTGCGTAAGCGGCTGATCTTTTTGCCCTTGGTTCTCCTTGCGCATTTTAGCTATTTCCTGCTGGCTGAGGGCCTTGATAGCAGGATTTTTGACTAAGCTGGCCAGGGTCGTGAAAGAGTAGCCAGCCTTCTTGCCCTGCTTGGCAAAAGCTGCCATTTTGCCTGCTTCCCCTGCCTTGAAAAAGATATAGCGGCCGGGTTTCAGCTTTTTAGCTGAATTTTGAGCAACCGGAGTGAGGTCGGTCTGCCAGCAGGCCCGTCTGACGGCGCTGCTTTGGTCGCTCTTTTTCAAAACGTAAGCTGCTGGCTTGGAAATTTTCGCGAGCCGCTCTTGCCCATTTTTCAAAGTCTGATAAGCCGTCCAATTATTTGTTAAAGCAGTCTGGCTGGCCAGCTGCAGGCCATAGCCGGCTTCCTTGATCTGCTTAATCAATGCATCTGGCGTTTTTTCATCGCTTAAAAAAGTTGCCGGGATTCCTGCTTTAACCAATACTTTTTTAAACTTCCGGTAGCTGCTCTCCTGATGCAGCGGCCCAATCACCAAGGCCACTTTTTTCTTATTGGTCAAAGAATAGCGGTAAAGCGTGGCTTGCTGGTCATCGTCAGCCATCTGGGCCTTGATATAGCTGGAGGACTTAACCGGCTTGAGGCTGCTTAAAGGCTGGCAGGAAATTTTTTCTTCTTTTAAGTCTTGCAAAAGCAGGCGGACGACCTGGTCGATTTCCAGCTCCTTCTTGCTTTTCTTCTGCTGGTCAGCCAGCTGGGCCTGCTTGTCCAGGGCCGGTTTAGCGACCTTGACAGCTGGCTCCTGGTGGACAGGCGCCTTTAAGCCGGCCAGGTTGACCACGATGATCCGCTGGCCGGACAATTGCTGGACATAGTTCTTGACTTGACTTTCCTTGGTAAAAGTCTGCCGGTCAAGCACATCCCTGTTTTCCGGACAAACCAGGGCCTCGTAGCCGCAAGTAGCAGCAGCCTTAGCCAAGTAGTCGGCTTTGCCAGGCAAATAGAGCTGCTTGATCTCTTGCCTGCTTTCAGCTTCCAGGCTCTTTTTGGCCAGTTGCAGCTTGGGCAGCAAGACTTCGGCTGCCTGGCTGCCTTCTGTTCCCATAATCCCGCTGCCGATCAGCTGCTGGCGGCTTTTTACCAGGTCTTTGATCATCACGTCGTTTTCCCGCGCCCGGGCGGCTGGCAGGGCAAAAGCGGCCGAAACACCAGCTTTTTTGAGGTAATCCAGAATTTTTTCATTTGTTTCCTGGCTGTCGGTTAAACCGGCAAAGACCAAAACAGCGGACCGCTTCTTCGCGGCAGTTTGGCTGGTAAGAAGGTCAGTGGGCTGTGCTGCCTCATATTTTGCCAGCAGCTTGGCTGAAGCCTTCCCGCTCTTCAGCTCTTTTGTGCCGTCAACTTTCACGTCAACCTGCCGGCTGAGGCGGGCTACTTGCACGGCCCGGTAGGTCAGCCAGCCGGCTAAGACCACTGCTATAGCAATAACGATGGTCAAGATCCCCCAGCCGGTCTTGTCCAGCTTTCTCTTTTTCCTTGCTTCCTTGCGCATTTTTCAATCCCCCATTTTATTTTTTGAAAAAATTGCATTCGCTTCAGTCATTCTTATTAGTTAATCGCACTTCTATATTTTATTCTAATCCATATTGTATTATGTATACAGCGCTAACAAGGGTAATATCATTTTTGTTTAAAATAGATTTATTTCTTTTGGGTTATCAAAAGTCCTATTTAATCTGTTTAAGAATTATTTGCCGGCGTGGACAAGGGAGCCTTTACTGTCTAAAATAAAAGGGATGAAAATCCAAGAACGAAAAGACGGAGGGTGTCATGAAAAAGAAAGTTCTCTTGATTGCCTTTGCTGCCCTGGCTCTAACTGCCTGCTCCAGCAAAAAGACCACGACTGACAGCGAAAGCGCCAAGAAGGCAGCGAGCTCAATTTCCAGTTCCAATGTAGTCAAGCAGACCAGCAACAAGATCAATCTCACTAATTACAAGAAGATCAAGGTCGTTGAAAAGACCGGGTCCACCCCCAGCCAGGTAACTGACCTCCTGGGCCGGGAAGCAGACGCCAAGAGCAAGGCCAACACCAGCAAGCTGAAGGCTACCATTTACACTTGGGAAGGGGTCCAAAACGGCAGCGCCGGCTCCAACCTGGCCGTTGAATTCGCCAACGGGGTGGCGATCGCCAAGCAGATTTCCGGCCTTGTAGTCAACCGGTCCAAAAAGATTACGCCAAAAGACTACAAGTCTCTCAAGAAGGGGATGACCCAAGAAGAAGTCGAAGCCATTGTCGGCAAGCCTAACGGCTACTCAGAATCTGACTATTCCAATTCTGACGTGGTCCTCTGGCTCTACACCAGTGGCCTCAAGAGCGACGGGCAAGCCAACTTCTACGTTACCTTCCAGAAAAACAAGCTGGTCGCCAAAAAAGCCCAGAACTTTAACTAAAGCAAAAGAGCTCCCGAATACCGGGAGCTCTTTTTGGACCTAAAAAATAAAATAGAGATAGAAAGTATGGAGTAGAAGTAAGGAATAAAAGATAAAGTAGAAAATTGAAAAGGAGATGGAAAAACAGAAAACAAAAAAGCAAGCATTTCTGCTTGCTTAAGTCATGCCCACTAAAGGAGTCGAACCTTCACTCTGTTGCCAGAACAGCGACCTGAACGCTGCGCGTCTGCCAATTCCGCCAAGTGGGCTTTCCGATGACAATATTTATAATAGCAAAAGTTTTCGGAAAAGGGAAGGTTTTTTTACAAAAAACTTGTCTTAATTACCTCTCCGCTGGACCAGGCACTGACCTTTCCGCTTTTTTCCAGCAAGAGCCGGCCCTGGTCGTCAAAGCCGGCGCAAATGCCGGAGATGGTCCGCC
Organism: Lactobacillus sp. WILCCON 0059; assembly: GCF_057197985.1. Taxonomy (NCBI): domain Bacteria; kingdom Bacillati; phylum Bacillota; class Bacilli; order Lactobacillales; family Lactobacillaceae; genus Lactobacillus; species Lactobacillus sp. WILCCON 0059. The sequence goes on along the minus strand of NZ_JBUBHN010000001.1, from coordinate 937,576 downwards.
CAGCGATTTTCAAAGTAACCACCCGGCCAGGCAAGATGCTCAATTCCCGGTAGCGGGGCAGAAAATCCTGCCAGCTGCCGGCCCGGCAAATGACACAGGCCAAATCATCTGCCAAAAGCGGATCAAAATCCCCTGCGGCCAAGAGGCGGCCGGCCTGGGGCAGATTAGCCGGAAGTTCCGAGCCCAAGTTAAGGCCCAGACCGACTACTATCCCGCCTGCCACCTGCTCAGTCAGAATGCCGCCAACTTTTTTCTCCTGGAAATAGAGATCATTGGGCCACTTAAGGCCGATTTCCAGTCCATACCTGGCCCGTAAAAAATCGGCTGCTGCCGTCCCCACCGCCAGGGTCAGCAGGGGATTCTCTTGCTTTTCCAGGCAAACTGACAGATAAAGGCCATTTTTAGGCGAATAAAAGGCTCGCCCCTGCTTGCCATAGCCTTTCGTCTGTTCAATTGCACTAACGGCAAAAGGCGGCTTTTTCTTTTTGAGCAGCTCCTTGGCCAAATCCTGCGTAGAAGGCAAGACTGGATAGCTGTAAATCTCCATCACTGCCTCCTAGGACAGGTGAACGCCCTTGTCAACATAGATGATGTCGCCAGTCAGGCCGCTGGACAGGTCGCTGAGCAGGAAGGCACAGCAGTTGCCCAGTTCTTCCAAGCTCACATTGACCCCGTCAACCGTCAAGGACCGGGACTGTTCCAAGAGTTCCTTGTGCCCGCCAATCCCCGTTACGGCCAAAGTCTTCATGGCCCCGGCGGAAATCGCGTTGACCCGGCTGCCAGTCTTGCCCAGGTCCCGGGCCAGGTAGCGGACGGAACTTTCCAAAGCCGCCTTGGCAATCCCCATCGTATTGTAGTTGGTAATGGCTCTTTCCGACCCGATAAAGGTCAAGGTAACGATTGAAGCCTTAGGGGCCAAAAGTTCCTTTTCCTGGGCGGCCTTGGCCACGGCAATCAAGGAATAGCTGGAAATGTTTTGAGCAGTCAGGTAGCCCTCCCGGCTGGAATTAAGGATGGACCCTTCCAGTTCGTTTTTCGGGGCAAAAGCCACCGCGTGGACCAAGCCGTCGATCTGGCCAAACTTTTCTTTCACTTGGTCAAAAGCCGCGTCAATGCTCTCATCGCTGGCCACATCGCATTCAACCAATTTGTCTGCCGCTATCCCCAGCTTGAGCAGGCTCTTTTCCAGGCGGTCATTTTGATAGCTGTAGACCACTTCCCCGCCCTGGGCCTTGATCTGCTCAGCGCAGCCCCAGGCAATGGACCGCTTGTTGGCCACGCCCATTACCAAAAACTTTTTTCCAGCTAAAATTCCTGCCATCTTCTTCACCTAAAACTTTCTGAAACGTTCATAGCGCCGGTTGAGCAAACTGCTGACCGGCAGCTTTTTCAATTTTGCTAATTCTTCTTCTAAGACCCGAGCAATTTCCCGGCATTGGGCATCCTTGCTGCCCTCTTGCTTGATCACGCCCTCAATCACCTGCCCCTTTAAGAGGGATTCCGGCGTCAGGCCCAAGAGCTCAGCTGCTTCAGCCGCCCGGCCCGCGTCCTTCCACAAGATAGAGGCAAAGCCTTCAGGAGACAGGACCGAATACATGGAATTTTCCAGCATCCAGACCTCATCCCCGCAGGCCAAGGCCAAAGCACCGCCAGACCCGCCTTCACCGAAAATCACGCTGATAATTGGCGTTTCGGCCTGGCCAATATCTGTCAGACACTGGGCAATCGCCTGCCCCTGGCCGGCATATTCAGCTTCTTTGCCGGGAAAAGCCCCGGCGGTATCGATAAAAAGGAGCACCGGCCGCTTAAAGCGGGCTGCGTCTTTGACCAAGCGGGCAGCTTTCCGGTAGCCGGCTGGTTCCGGCTGGCCAAAGTGCTTGGCCAGGCGTTCTTCCAGCTTATGCCCCCGGCTGGTGGTGATCACCGTCACCGGCTGACCGGCAAAAAGGCCGATCCCGCCCACGATAGCCGGGTCATCTGCCCCCTGCCGGTCACCGTGCAGCTCAATAAAGTCGCTGAACAAGTGACTTCGCAGATAGTGGGCCGACAATTTGTCGCTGGCCCGGGCTGCCCGGACCGTTTCCATTGCATCAGTCATCCTGCATCCCTCCGTACTTTAACAGCCAGGCCAGGGTCTCTTTTTCTTCCTGCCGCAAAACGATCCGGTCGATAAAGCCGTGCTTTAAAACAGTTTCTGCCCGCTGGGCGTCTTTTGGCAGCTTTTCATGGATGGTCTGCTCAATCACCCGGCGGCCGGCAAAGGCCACCATGGCGTGGGCTTCAGCCAAAGTAATGTCGCCTTCACTGGCAAAGCTGGCCGTCACCCCGCCGGTAGTCGGATCGGTCAAAACGACCAGGTATAAAAGGCCAGCTGCCTTATGCCGGTTAACGGCGTTAACCACTTTAGCCATCTGCATCAAAGAGTAGATCCCTTCCTGCATCCGGGCCCCGCCACTGGCCGTGAAGACTACGACCGGCAGCTGTTTCTCGGTAGCTGCTTCAATGAGCCGGGTCAGTTTTTCCCCGGTCATCTGGCCCAAAGAGCCCATGATAAAAAAGGGATCCATGATGGCCAGGGCTGTCTTTTGTCCGCCAATGCTAGCTAAACCGGTCCAAACCGCTTCATTTAAGCCGGTCATTTTCTTTCCGCTGGCAACTTTTGCCTTATAATTTGGAAAATGCAGGGGGTCGCTGGGTTTAATGTCCCCAAACCACTCTTCACTTTCCTCGCAGAGCCAGGCCAGGCGCTCTTTAGCGGTCAAGCGGAAGCCGTAGTCGCAGTCAGGGCAGGTCTTGTACTTGTCCAGGCGGCTGGCGAAAAATTCCAGTCCGCAATTCGGGCACCGCTGCATCAAACCACTCGGCACTAAGTCTTCCGCCCTTTTATTGGCCTTGACGTGCCGCTCAGAGATCGTGTTTCTTTTTTTAAACAGCCTCATGCTTGTCTACCTGTTCCTTCCAGCGGGGCAAAAATTCCCTCTCCAAATAAGTATTGGTAAAAGTCCCCTGCTTAAATTCCGGATCGTCCAGAATGGCCAGGTGAAAGTCCTGGTTAGTCTTGACCCCCCGGATCACCAGCTCCTTTAAAAGCCGCCGCATCCGGGCAACGGCTTCTTGCCGGCTGCTGCCTAAGGCAATAATTTTGGCCAGCATGGAATCGTAAAATGGCGAAACCACCATGCCCTGGTAAAGAGCGGAATCGATCCGCATGCCCGGGTTGCCGACCGGCAAAAAGAGGTAGTCCACCTGGCCGGTTGACGGCATGAAATCCCTGCTGGAATCTTCAGCGTTGATCCGGCATTCGATAGCGTGGCCCTTAAAGCTCAAGTCTTCCTGCTTAAAAGGCAATTCTTCCCCGGCCGCGACCAGGATCTGGGCCTTGACCAGGTCAACCCCGGTAACCATTTCCGTCACCGTGTGTTCAACCTGCAGGCGAGTGTTCATTTCCATAAAGTAGAAATTATGGTCCTGGTCCATCAAAAATTCAATCGTCCCCGTATTCAGATAATCAGCTGCTTCAGCAGCCCGGACAGCGATCTGGCTCAGCTTTACTGATCAGCTCACAAGGGCTCTCCTCAATCACCTTTTGCTTGCGTCGCTGCAGGCTGCAGTCTCTTTCCGGGAAGTAAACGCAGTTGCCAAACCTGTCCCGGATAACCTGGACCTCGATGTGCTTGACCTTGGTCAAAACTTTCTCCAGATACATCTGGTCATTGCCAAAATCCAGCCGGGCTTCGTTTTGAGCCAGGTCAAAAGCATCAGCCATTTCACCAGGCTCCTTGACCTGCCGGATCCCCTTGCCGCCTCCGCCGGCCGCGGCCTTCAGCAAGACCGGATAACCGACTTCTTCAGCAACCTTTTTGCCTTCTTCTGGCGACTTGATAAAGTCCCGGCTGCCCGGAGTAACCGGCACCTTGTGCTTGATCATCAGCTGGCGGGCATGTTCCTTGTTGCCCATCTGGTCGATGGTTTCCGCCTTTGGCCCGATAAAAGTCAAGCCGCAGGCCGTGCAGAGGCTGGCAAATTCCGCGCTCTCTGACAAAAAGCCATAGCCCGGGTGGATGGCCTGGGCCCCGGTCCCAGTAGCAGCGGAAATGATGTTTTTGATGTTCAAGTAGGAGTCGCTGGGGCGGCTTCCGCCCACGCAGACTGCTTCATCAGCCAGCTGGACATGGAGGCTGTCTCGGTCAGCTACTGAATAGATAGCGACGGACTTGATGCCCATTTCCTTAAGGGTCCGGATGATGCGGACCGCGGCTTCGCCCCGGTTGGCGACCAAAACTTTGTCAAACATTTTTCTCACCTGAAATCATGAAGGTCAATTCCGCCGTGCAGGCCTTTTTCCCGTCGACCCAGGCAATCCCCTGCCCCAGGCCGATCTGGCCCTTAACCTTTTCCAAAGTCACTTCCAGCTTAACCTGGTCGCCCGGCTTGACCATTTGGCGGAACTTAGCATTTTTGATGCCGCCAAAATATGCGGTCTGCCCCTTGAAGCGGTCATCGCTCAAGAGCGCCACCGCCCCGGTTTGGGCCAGGGATTCCACGAGCAAGACCCCGGGCAGGACAGGATTTCCCGGGAAATGTCCCTGGAAAACTGCCTCATTAATTGTCACGTTGCGGATAGCCACCGCCCTTTTGCCAGGAAGCAGGTCAATGACCTTGTCTATCAAGAGCATGGGATAGCGGTGGGGGATGATCTCCTGAATTTGGCTGGAATCCAAAACTGTCATGCTAGGCCTCCTCAATCAAAAAGAGCGTTTGCTCGCATTCGACCAAATCTTCATTTTCCACGCAGACTTCCTTGACAGTGCCGGAAACATCGCTCTTGATTTCCGTCATCATTTTCATGGCTTCCACGATGCAGACAGTTTGGCCGGCCTTGACCTGGTCGCCTGCCTTGACAAAAGCGGGCTTGTCCGGAGCAGGCTGCAGGTAAATCGTCCCGACTAGAGGCGACTTGATGGCATGGCCAGATTCAGCTATTTCTCTTTGAACAATTTCTGCCGCTTCAACTTTTTCAACTGGCGCAGGAGCAGGACTTTCAGCTTTTTTGGCTGGCAAAACCATTTCTGCTTCTGTCTTTTGCGTGTACTCATTTTTGCTCAGAAAAAGTTCCGCATTATCCAAGCTCAGCTTCATTTCCCGGATGCTGGACTTTTCAAACTTGTCCAGCAGTCTTTCAACATCTGTTATTTCCAAAATCAAGCCCACTTTCTAAAAGCTAACACGGCATTGTGACCGCCAAAGCCAAAGGAATTGCTCAAGGCAAACTCAACGTCTTGTTCCTGCTCGCCCGCTTTAACCAGCTTGACCGGGCATTCCGGGTCCTGGTCAAAGCAGCCGACATTAGCCGGCAAAATTCCTTTTTGCAGGCTGGCGCAGGTGATGACGGCTTCAACCGCTCCCGCGGCCCCTAAGAGGTGACCGGTCATCCCCTTGGTTGAGGAAACCAGGACCTGGTCGCCAAAGACTTCATGAATCGCCTTGGCTTCCCCGCTGTCGTTGGCCTTAGTCGCCGTACCATGGGCATTGATGTAGCCGACTTGGTCCGGCTTGATGCCAGCTTCTTCAACTGCCAGCCGCATGGCTCTGGCCGCTCCCTCGCCTTTTGGATCAGGACTGGTGATGTGGTAGGCATCGCTGGTCGCCCCGTAGCCGACTACTTCAGCCAAAATCTTGGCGCCTCGCTTTTGGGCATGGTCCAGGCTTTCCAGGATCAAGGCCCCGGCCCCTTCGCCTAAGACAAAGCCGTGCCGGTTTTGGTCAAAAGGCAAAGATGCCTCTAAAGGGTCAGTGCTGGTTGACAGGGCGGTTAAAGCCGCAAAGCCGGAGATCGCCGTTTCATTGACGCTGGCTTCGCTGGCCCCGGTAATCATAACCTCAGCCCGGCCTTCCTTGATCTGCCGGTAGGCTTCCCCGATGGAGTTGGTCCCGCTGGCGCAGGCCGTGACGATGGAAGTCGAGATATTTTTGGCATTGAAGCGGATGGAGATATTGCCGGCTGCCATGTTGGCGATAGCCATCGGGATGAAGAAAGGTGAAATCCGCTTTGGCCCCTTGTCATGCATCTTGATGACCTGTTCTTCAATCGTGGTCAGACCCCCGATCCCTGAGCCAAAAATTACGCCCATTTCTTCCGCCTTCACCGTTTCCGGCGTGAGGCCAGCCATATCGTAGGCTTCCTGGCAGGCCTGGATGGCGTATTGGGAATACAGGTCCATCCGCTTGCCGTTTTTCTTGCCGACGACCTGGCTGACGTCAAAATCATCGATTTCCCCGGCCACGCTGATGCCGGTCTCACTGGCATCAAACTTCTTGATCGGCTTGATGCCGACCACGCCATTTAAAGTATTTTCAACAAAAGCCTGGCAGCCATTGCCGTTCGGGCTGACTGCCCCCATGCCTGTAACTACTACTCGCATATCTTCTCCTTAAATGGTCATTCCCCCGTCAACGACCAGGGTCTGGCCGGTAACATAGTCGTTTTCCGCCAAAAAGACTGCCGCCTGGGCAACTTCTTCCGCCTTGCCGAAGCGGGCCAAAGGGATCTGGCTAAGCGCCTGCTCTTTGACCTCATCTGGCAAGACAGCAGTCATCTGGCTGGCAATCATCCCCGGCGCGATCGCGTTCACGCGGACGCCCCGCCCGGCAGCTTCTTTTGCCGCGGTTTGGGTCAAGGCAATCACGCCGGCTTTAGACGCCGCGTAATTTGCCTGGCCGGCATTGCCGTGCAGGCCAACGATGCTGGCCATATTGATAATGGCCCCGGACCGCTTTTTCAGCATTTTCTTCAAGGCCTTCTGGGTCACCATAAAAGTTGACCGCAAGTTGACCTTGAGCACCTGGTCAAAGTCGGCCAGCTTCATCCCGATCATAATCTGGTCGCGGGTGATGCCGGCATTGTTAACCACGATATCGATCTCGCCGATTTCTTTAAAAAGCCGCTTGACCGCGTCTTCGTCGCTGACGTCGGCGGAAAAGTACTGGTAGTCTGCCCCGATTTTTTCCAGCTGGTCAGCAATTTCCTCCGGCAATTCCGGCCGCCGGCCGTTTAAGAAAAGCTGGCAGCCCTTTTTAGCAAAAGCTAAAGCAACAGCTGCCCCGATCCCTTGCGTTGACCCGGTTACCAGGACCCGTTTATTTTGTAAATCCATTCTGCCCCTCTTCTACAAACTGCTGGTATTCATCCAGACTCCCGACCTGCCAGGTCTTCAGGCCCTTGTCCGCCTGCTTGGCAAAAGCTGACAGGGCATGGCCTGGCCCGATTTCCAGGCTGGCCGTCATGCCTAAGTCCAGCAAGCCTTTGACGCAGGCGGCAAAATGAGTTGGCGCCATCAACTGAACTTCCAGGATTTTGGCCAAGTCTTCTTTGACAAAAGGCTGGCTAGTGGTATTGCTGATGACTGGGTAAGTACCAGCATTGAAAGTCTCACCCTCCAGCCGCTGGCCCATTTTTCGGCTGGCTGCCTGGTAAAGCGGAGTGTGGAAAGCTCCGGCAACATCCAAGGAAATTGCTCTTTTGGCCAGCTTAAGGTCAGCGATTTCTGCCCCAAGCTCTGGCAGAAGCTGCTTTTCTCCAGCAACAACGACCTGCTTGGGTGAATTGTAGTTGGCCAGGTAAACAGCTTGGCCGGCAGCTTGCTTTTTCTGCAAAAAGTCTTCCAGGCCTGGAATATCTGGCTTGGTCAAAGCCAGCATCCCGCTGGCCGTCTTTTCTGAATCAAGCTGCATGTATTCGCCCCGGTCAGCGACCAGGGCCAGTCCTGCCGGCCAGCTTAAAAAGCCGCTGGCTAAGAGCGCCCCGTATTCGCCTAAGGAGAGGCCGGCCAGGCCGCAAATAGGCAGGTCCAAGTCCCGGGTAAGCATGCGCCAGATCCCGTATTCAAAGGCGACTAAAGCCGGCTGCACATATCTGGTTTCATCCAGCTGGCCGCGGTCATTTTTCCAGATTTCCGGCAAGTCCAAGCCGCATGCCTGACTGGCCTGGTCAATCGTTTCTTTAAACAGGGGGTCGCTCAGAAAGTCCAGGCCCATCCCGGCCTGCTGGGCCCCTTGGCCAGCAAAGAGAATTCCGAATTTCATGGTCTGTTCCCGTTAGTCCTTTTCTGCCAGCTGCTTTTGCACCAAAGCCACCACGTCAGCAACTGTCTTGGTGTTTTCATCAGCATCCAGTTCGATGTCGTATTCGTCTTCCAGTTCGTTGACGATTTCGAACAAGTCCAGGCTGTCAGCTTCCAGGTCATCCTTGATGTTGGCTTCCATGGTTACTTGGTCTGCTTCAACGTCCAGTTCTTCAACGGCGATCTTCTTTACGGTTTCAAAAATTTCTGCTTCTGACATGTGTCTGCTCCTTTTTTAAAAATAAAACTTAAAATCTAAATCAACTAATCTCAAACAAGTGAATAAACAAATGCTCTTATAGTTTGACCAGCTGGGCGGCGGCGGTTAAGCCCCCGCCGAAGCCGGCCAAGACGACCAAGTCGCCCGCCTTCGCCTTCCCTTCTGCAAGCAGTTCGGCCAAGAGAATGGCTTCGCTGGCTGCTGAGGTATTGCCGTATTTGGCAATGTTGCAGGGGAATTTTTCCTCCGGCAAGCCCAGCCTTTTGGCCACCTGCTTGATGATCCGGTAATTGGCCTGGTGCAAGAGGAAAAGGTCAACTTTCGCTAAATCCACGCCGGCTTCTGCCAAACAAGCATTGATTACTTCCGGCACCTTGTGGGTGGCGAACTTGTAAACTTCCCGCCCCTTCATCTTGAAGGGGGCCAGGCTCGTTACCGGACCAGGGAAGGGCTGCAAACTGGTCTGGCCAGCTGACAGGTACTTGGCCAAGTGGCCGTAGCTTCTCAATTGGCTAGCCAAAAAGCGCGGCTCAAGAGCGTCCTTTTTGACCAGGACCCCGCCGGCCCCATCTCCGAAAAGGACAGCCGTTGTCCGGTCCTGCCAGTCAACCAGCTTGGACAGGGTTTCCGCCCCGATCACCAGGGCCATCCCGCCAGGCCGCGTCAGCATTTTTTCAGCCACGTCCAAAGCGTAGACAAAGCCTGAACAGGCAGCCGACAGGTCAAAGCAGGCCGCGTTTTTTGCCCCAACCGCTGCTTGAACCAGGGCCGCGGTGGCCGGGGTGTAGGCATCGGGGGACATGGTCGCGACGATGATCAGGTCAACTTCTGCTGGGTCTTCGCCGACCAGGAGCTGCTTAGCCACCTGGATGGCCAGGTCAGAGGTATTTTCCCCTTCGCTGATCCGGCGGCTGGAAATCCCAGTCCGGCTCTTGATCCAGTCATCGCTGGTCTCCATGATCTGGCTTAGGTCGTCGTTGCTGACCGTGAATTCGGGCAGGTAACGGCTGCTTTTTGCAATTCTGGCGTAAGTCAAGGCAGGCCTCTTTCCATCTCAAAACTATAATTTTGTTGACATGTATAAAGTATAGTCCTGACTTAAGAAAAGTCAATACTGTTCACGTATCGTATAGTCTACAAATTCCTTATAAAGCTAGTATTCATAAGGCTTTTTGGATAGCAAAAAACTTTTTATTTTTTACTTTATCGGCCCATGTATAGCTTTTTCTTTTAAGAAATCCCCAAGAAAAAACAACAGACCCGGAGCTGCTGCTCCGAGTCTGTTGACTAATTTATTCTCTTTTTAAAAAATTATGCTATTTTTCCAGCCGCTTGTTCTCCAGCCGCTTTCTGGCCTCCTGCAGCTTCTCCTGCTTGCTGTTGATATTTTTGACACCCAAAATATCCAAAAAGAAAGTAAAGATTGGGACGCTGACGATCAAGCCCCAGGTGCCGAAGAAGTGCTCGCCAAAGAGCAGGACCACAAAGGTGTAGAAAATCGGCAATTCCGTCTTGCTGGACATGAATTTCGGGTTCAAGATATAGGTTTCCAAAGTGTGCAGGACGGCAATCATGATCAAAATATAGATCACGTCCTGCATCCCCCCGACCGTATAGGCCACCAAAGACAGAGGAATCAGGGAAATGATCACCCCGGCCACCGGGACCAGGCTGCAGATGAAGACCATGAGGCCCAGGGCAAAAATCTGCGGCATTTTCATAATGGCCAGGCAAATAATGGTCAAAACCGTATTGCAGATGGCAATCAAAAACTGAGCTTCCAGAACCACCCCAAAAGTATTGGTGAACTTGCGGCCAAAGTAGGCAATGTCTTCAAAAAGCCAGCCAAAAAGGCTTGACTTGAGAAAAGACTGGCTGAAGGTGTGCATTTCTTTTAGCTCGATCGTGTAAAAGAAGCTCAAGACCAGGGCCATGACAAAGGACATGGCTACTGAGCCAAAGCCCTTTAATGCCGCCGTCAGCGCGGTCAGGCTGCTCTTGACCTGATTGGAGATTGTTTTTTCAGAAACATACTTGTGCAGCTGACTCATCAGCCAGCCCACGTCATTGGTCTGGTAAAAATCAATCACCGACTTGGTCATCTTGGTCACCTGCTTGACCAAAACCGGGACATAATAGCGCAGGGCAAAGTAAAGCAGGACGACGATCAAGAGATAGGTCAAAGCGACAATCAATTTGTCAGAAACATGCTTGAATTTCCCCTGCACAAACTTGACCAGGTGCACAATCAAGTAGGTGAAGATAAAGGTGAGCAGGATCGTGTTCATCATTGCCCGCACGCAGTACAGGGCCAGAATGATCATGAGCAAGACCGTTGCCCGCCGCAAATGAGTATTGTTTTTAAATCTGTTCCATAAACTGGCTTCCATAGTGTCTTCCCTAACTATTAATCTCCGGAAAAATTATTTTATCTATTGTAAACTTTTTCACCGGGAAAAACAAATCAGAAGGCACCGCCGCCACTGCCGCCCCCAAAGCCGCCGCTGGAGGCGCTGGAGGCCGAGAAGTTGCCGCCAGAGCCAGCTGAAGAAGAAATTGCCTCGTCAAAGCTGGACGCAAAGGCCCCGTAGCTACTGCCGGCATAGTAGTAGGTCCAGTAAGGATCAGCCTCGATTTCTTCTGGGAATTCCAGCTTCAGCTGCTTGAGGACCTTCTTGGCCAGGCCAAAGGCAATGGCGTAAGGCATAACCTGCTCCCAGAGGGTCAGTTCCCCAATATCGCGCAGCTTAAACTGGCCGATATCATCCAGCATGGCTTCAAAGCCTAAAGCTTGTTCAGTAGCTTCTGCCCCCTTTTTTGTCAAAGATGAGAAGTGGTGCAGACGCAACACGGCAACTGCAAAGGCAGCCAAGATCCAGACAGCAACTGGAAAGAGCCACAGGAAATATTTATCATACAAGAAGAAGCTGACGAGAATAGCCGCGACTGACAGGATCATTACGGCTATGGTGTATAACGACAACATCTCCTCTCTGTCCTGCAATTTCTGGTCGATGTAGCCTTCTTTAATCAAGGCCTTTTGGCTGTCCTCTTGCCAGTTCTTGTAGCTAGAAGTAATCCCCTTGCTGTCGCCATATTTTTTCAAGTCTTTGTTGCTAAAGCTTTGTCCATTGCCGACCTTTTTGAAAATTCTGTTTAAAAGCGGCAGGTCGCCTTTATACTTGTCGGTCTTGGTATAAGTGAAGTTCTTTCCCTTCTTGCCTGGATCAATAGTAATTTCGCCCCGGCCGGCCCGGAGGGCAATTTCGGCTGCCAGGGCCTTGCCGTCTGGATCTTTTTTGGTCACCAGGATCTGGGCCGCAGTCGGGCTGAAACTTGGAATTTCAAAATTGTGGCCAATTTCTTTTTTGGCCTTGACCGGGCTGCCCGACTTTCTGCTCTTGATAAAGACTGGCAGATAGAGCAGCGGCGAGATGGCAAAAAGGACCAGGCCGATCAATTCATAAACATTGTGGCGGGACTTTTTAGCGGCAGTTTCTTTTGCCAGCGCTTTTTCCTGGTCCACGACCTTGGCCGCGATTTCCCCGGAATGCCGCTTTTTATTTTGGCTGACTAAACTGTTTGGGAAAAGCAGATGCAGCTCCAAAAAAGTATTTTCCGGCAAAGTGGCTACTTCTGCCTTGACCAGGCCCTTTTCCTTGTCAACGGTCAAATGACCATTGGCATTGACATGGGCCCAGCCCTTCAAGAAGGACAGATTTTTGCCTTTGAAGCGAACCGCGGCAGAAACATTGGAAATCTCTTTATCCCAGCCGTCCCCAATAATCTTGAAGTTCAATTCTGACGCGTCATCATAAGTGTCAACCGCCCTGGAAATCTTGTAGCGGTAGACCACCTGGACCTTCCCCTCTTCGACATGGTGGTAGACCTTGAACTTGTAGGAATTGCCATCTTTACTGAAGTGGTAGACATTGCCGCCGTCAGCCTGGTTGTTCAAGGCCGGCTTGACCGTCTTCCCGCTGGCCAGGTCCTTAACCTCGACGCTCTGCCCGCTGACCTTCTGTCCGCTGGCCAAGTTCTGGGTATAGTAGACCCCATTGGCTGAATCATCAAAGTCATAAACGATCTTCCGGGTCATCGACAAGGACCCGTCAGAATTGACGACTGCCGTGACATCCATCTTGGTTAGGTCATAATCGGCAAAAACTTTTTCTGGTAAAAAGAGGGCCGCAAAGCTGGCCAGAAACAAGGCTAGGACCCATAAATACTTCCGTTTCATCTTTTTCTCCCTTTCATTTTTTCATTGTTCAGACAAGCAAGGCTGGCTGACACAATTTGAGAATATTTTTTCTTAAAATTATTATAATTCAAGCAGCAATTGCTTGGCAACGCGAAAAATTTCAGCATTTATTTATGCAAAACAAGGCTTTCTTATGCTTACATCCGTAAGGCGTGGTATACTGTAGTTACTATCGTGGTCTAATAGACCAAATTGTGTTGGGAGGAAATACAATGCGCAAACCAATGCTGGCCGGCATCCTTGCCGCTGAGCTCGCCTTAGTCGGGGCAGCTGTCTTTTATCACCAAAGCCAGGCCGATAAGAGCGGCGAGTCCGCTGGCAGCAGCAAGACTTACAAGGTCTACAGCAAGACGGAAAAGACCAAGGCCAAGGCCGACAAAGAAGATGAAGGATCCAAATCATCAAGCAAAACAAAAGCAAAGAAAAAGAGCAAGAAGAAGTCATCCAGTTCTTCAAGCTCTTCAGAAGACGTGAGTCAATCATCATCCAGTGAGTCATCAAGCGACTCTTCAAGTTCTTCAAGCGACGACTCATCCAGCTCAAGCTACAGCTACTCCAGCCAGGCTAAGTCCAGCAAGAAGAAGTCGACTAAGAGCTCAAATGGCTCCAGCTCCACTACTTGGGGCTCTGCCTATAGCAACTCAACTTATAGCTACAACTACTCCAGCCCAAGCAGCTCCAAGAGCTCCTCGTCCAGGTCAACTGGTTCAACCGGCTCTTCAAGCTACACGACCAAGAAGAGTAGCACGACGACCAGTAAGTCCACGGCTGATGATGACGTCAACACGACTGAAGACCTGCCAGAAGAAAATGTCAATAATGACAGCGATAATTAAAAAGTTGGCAAGAAAAATAGTTCAAGATCCTAAATGATCTTGAACTATTTTTTTACGCTTTTTCAGTTTTTTATTCTTCGTGAGACTTAACGTCTTCAGCAGCTTCAGCTTCCAGGGCAGCTTCGTACTTTTCAACGCCTTCCTTGGCTGCTTCAGCTACTTCGATGCCCAAGTCGGTCAACTGCTGGTCGGCAACCGGAGCTGGAGCGTGCATCATTGGTTCGCTGGCGCTGGCGTTCTTCGGGAAGGCAATGACGTCACGGATGTTGTCCTTGCCTGCCAAAAGCATGGCGAAGCGGTCCAAGCCGATGGCCAGGCCGGCGTGCGGCGGGAAGCCCATGTCCAGGGCGTCCATCAAGAAGCCGAATTGTTCATAAGCCCGTTCCTTGGTGAAGCCCAGGGCCTTGAACATCTTTTCCTGGATGTCCCGCTTGTGGATCCGGATGGAGCCGCCGCCCAGTTCGTAGCCATTCAAAACGATGTCGTAGCTGCGGGCGTGAGCCTTGTGCGGATCGGTTTCCAGGAGCTCAATTCCCTTGTCATCCGGCATGGTGAATGGGTGGTGGGCAGCGATCCAGCGCTGGTCGCCTTCGTCGTATTCAAACAGCGGCCAGTCGACAACCCAGAGGTACTTGTAAGTGTCCTTTGGAATAATGCCTGTTTCCTTGGCGGTTTGCCGGCGCAGGTAGTCCAGGGAGTCGCAGCAAACCTTCCATTGGTCAGCGATGAAGAGGAGGAGTTCCCCGCCTTCCAGACCGAATTCTTCAACCAAGCCGGCCTTTTCTTCGTCACTTAAGAAACGGGAAACAGGACCGGAGAAGTCGCCGTCTTCATACTTGACCCAGGCCAGGCCCTTAGCGTGGTAACGCTTGATGTAGTCCTGCATGGCTTCGATCTTCTTGCGGGAGTAGAACTTAGCCCCGCCCTTGACCGCGATCCCGCGGACAAAGCCGCCGTTTTCCAAGGCAGAAGCAAAGACCTTGAAGCCGGACTTTGCAAAGACAGAGCCCAAGTCGTGGATCAGCATGCCGTAACGGGTGTCCGGCTTGTCACAGCCGTACTTGTCCATGGATTCCTGCCAAGTGATCCGCGGCAGCGGCAGCTTTAAGTCGATTCCCTTCACGTCCTTCATAACCTTAGCCAGGAGGCCTTCAGTTACTTCTTGAACGCCTTCTTCATCCATGAAGGAAGTTTCCAGGTCGATCTGGGTAAATTCCGGCTGCCGGTCCCCACGCAGGTCTTCATCTCTGAAGCAGCGGGCGATTTGGTAGTACTTGTCAAAGCCGGCCCCCATCAAGAGCTGCTTGAAGATTTGCGGTGACTGCGGCAGAGCGTAGAAGGAACCTGGGTAAACCCGGGAAGGAACCAGGTAGTCCCGGGCGCCTTCCGGCGTTGACTTGCCCAGGTCTGGAGTTTCAATGTTGATGAAGCCTTGGCCTGACAGGTAAGCGTTGGTAGCGGTCATGATCTGGGCCCGCATGATCAAGGCGTTTTGCAAAGTTGGCCGGCGCAGGTCCAGGTAGCGGTACTTCAACCGGGTCTGTTCGCTGGCTACCAGGTCATCCTTGATTTCAAACGGCGGAGTCTTGGCCTTGTTCAAGACCGTGATTTCGCTGGCGATGACTTCCACGTCACCGGTCTTCATGTCCGGGTTTTTGCTGGAGCGTTCGTTAACGTGACCCTTGACTTCGACCACGTATTCCTGGCCCAAGGAAGATGCTACATCCATCAACTCTTTGCCGGAATCGTGGTTGACAACGACTTGGACAATCCCTTCCCGGTCGCGCAGGTCGATGAAGATCAGCTGGCCCAGGTTCCGGACTCTTTGCACCCAGCCGTAAAGAAGGACGTCTTGGTCCAGGTACTGGCTGGTAATGTTGCCACAATAATCAGTTCTTTTTTCCATTTGCATCATTTTGCTAAAAATCTCCTATTTTTCGATCTTGGAAAGCAGGTCTGCCTTGTCTTCCAAGTCAGTAAATTCCAGACTGAACTGTTCCCCGTCGCTCAAGCGCTTGACGGTTAATTTCCCTTCAGCCAGTTCCTTGGCCCCCAGGGTTACGACGTAGCGAGCTCCGACCCGGTCAGCCTTTCTGAACTGGGCCTTGAGCTTCTTCTGGTCAACGTCGTATTGAGCGCTGAAGCCAAGGGAGCGAAGCTGGCGGGCAACTTCCACGGCCTTGATGTCGGTGCCTTCGCCGATATTGGTGATGAAGAAGTCGATCCCTTGGTCTTCAAACATTTCCGGATTTTGCTTGGAGAGAACCAGCATCAGTCTTTCTTCCCCAATCCCGAAGCCGACAGCTGGAGTTTCCGGGCCGGAAAATTCTTCAACCAGGTGGTTGTAGCGGCCCCCGCCCAGAACAGTAGACGGGCTGGACCACAGGGACTTGTCATCAACCATAAATTCAAAGATCACGCCGGTGTAGTAGTCCAGGCCCCGGACCAGGTCGTCGTCGATGACGTACTTAACGCCCAGCTTGTCCAAGCTGGAGAGGATCTTGTTGAAGTTTTCCTTTGATTCATCGTCCAAGTAGTCCCGGATCTTTGGCGCTTCTGGCAAAAACTGCTGGTCTTCTTCAGCCTTGGAGTCCAGGATCCGGAGCGGGTTCTTACCCAGCCGTCTTTGGGAGTCTTCTGAAAGCTGGTCCTTAACCGGAGTGAAGTATTCAACCAGGGCATCGTGGTAGGCCTGGCGGACCTCGCTGTCACCTAAAGTGTTGATGTGAAGCTCGTAGTTCTTAACCCCCAGTTCAGCCAGGAGGTCATGGCCCAAGAGGATGGTTTCAACATCAGCCAGGTAGCCGTTTGAGCCGAAACTTTCCACCCCGATTTGGTGGAATTCTCTTTGCCGGCCGGCTTGCGGACGTTCATACCGGTACATTGGGGCAATGTAGTAAACGTTGAAAGGCTTGACATAGTCAGGGCCATAGATCTTGTTTTCGACATAAGCCCGCACTACCCCAGCCGTGCCTTCTGGCCGAAGGGCAATGTGGCGGCCGCCCTTGTCTTCAAAATCGTACATTTCCTTTTCAACCACGTCACTGGTTTCACCAGATGACCGGGAAAAGAGTTCGTAGTTTTCAAAACTTGGCGTTCTTATTTCATGGTAGTTGGCCCGCTTGAAGAGGTCACGGGCGGTTTGTTCCACCTTTTCCCACTGGCCGGACGTTTCCGGGAGAATGTCGACTGTACCTTTTGGTCTTTGAACTCTCATAATTTCACCTTTGTTTCCTTGTTTTGACTAAGATAATAAAAAGCGCCCTTGAATTTAATCAAGGGCGCTTGAAAACAGCACGGTACCACCTTTTGCTTGCTGTCATTAACGCTGACGAAACGAACCATTATCTGCTAAAGGGTCACAGCTAGCAGCCATCTGCTCTTTCACCAAACGGGCAGTCTCTAAAATGGCCGGGCTATCTTCATTCTTTGTCATTGATAATTCTCATTAAGTTTATCCTGTTTTGTCTTCCTAATCAAGTTAGAAAGCGCTTTTTTACAGATTATTCTGCTGGCAGGTCCAAGACGATCGTGAAAGGACCGTCATTTTCCAGTTCGACCTTCATGTCGGCGCCGAACTCCCCGGTTTCCACGGTCAGGCCCCGCTTTTCCAGTTCTTGGTTAAAGTCTTCCCAGAGCTGGCTGGACTTAGGCGGCCGCATGGCGTGAACAAAACTTGGCCGATTGCCCTTCTTGGTATCGGCCAGGAGGGTAAACTGGCTGACGGACAGGATCTGCCCGCCGACATCATTGATGCCCAGGTTGGTCTTGCCGGCTTCATCTTCGAAGATCCGCATTTTGGCGATCTTGTCGGCGGCCTTGACTACCTGCTCTTCCCCGTCGCCTTCAGCCAGGCCGACTAATAAAAGCAGGCCCTTTTGAATCTGGCCGACATTCTTGCCGTCGATTCTGACGGCAGCATGGTTGACTCTTTGAATTACTACGCGCATTTTTTCTAAAAATCTCCCTACTTCTAGCCTAGTTGTCCGTCCGCTTGGTGTCGTAAACGTCTGGAATGTCCCGCAGCTTGGCCATGATGTCATTCAGTTGGGCGGCATTCTTGACTTCAACCGTGATGTAAAAGTGGGCAATATTTTCTTCATTGACGCTGGCTGAAACATTGGTGATGTTCTTGGTCAAGGCGTTCAAGCGGTTGATGACGTCACCAAGCAGCTTCTGCCGGTTGTAGCCAAAAAGCTCAAAGTTGGCGTTGAAGCTGGCCTGCTTGCCTTCATCAATATTGTTCCATTCAACATCGATCATCCGCCCTTGAGCAGCCGGGTCAGCGCTAACTACGTTCCGGCAGTCAGCCCGGTGGACAGTGACCCCCCGGCCCTTGGTGACATAACCGACGATCGGGTCGCCTGGAACCGGGTTGCAGCACTTGGCAAAGTGCAGGTCCAGGTCTTCCAGGCCCTGGACGCGGACTAAGCTGTCCGGCTTTTTGCCCTTGACCTTGGACTTGGCGTCGTCTTTTTGCGGAGCAGGCTTTTTAACCACGCTGGAAGCAGCGGCTTGCTGGCCGGCAGACATGATCTGGGCTTCAAACTGCTTCTGCTTTTCTTCTTCCTGCTGCCGGCGCAGGTCGGCCGTCAAGCGGTTGTAGATGGACAAGGCTGACATGTTGCCAAAGCCGATAGCCGCGTACATGTCTTCATCGGTCTTAAAGCTGAAGTGGTCCAGAACCTCGTCGATATGGCTCTTGTCTAAGTAGTCCTTGGCACTCAAGCCGTTTTCCTTAAGCAGGTCGGTCAATTCACTCTTGCCCCGGGCCACGCTTTCTTCCCGGTCAATGTCTCTGAAGTAGCGGCGGATCTTGTTCTTGGCCCGGGAGGTCTTGACCATTTCCGCCCAGTCTCTTGATGGCCGGGCATTGCTTTGGGTCAAGATGTCGACCACGTCACCGTTCTTCAGCTTGTAGTCCAAAGGAACCAGCTTGTCGTTAACCTTGGCCCCGATGGCATGGTCACCGACTTGGGTGTGGATGGCGTAGGCAAAGTCCAGGGTGACTGACCCTTTAGGCAGTTCGTAGACTTCGCCCTTAGGCGTAAAGACATAGACCTTGTCGGCAAAAATATCCGAATGAACGGCTTCCATGAACTCGTCAGCGTCGCTGGAGTCCTTTTGCAGCTCTAGGATTTCCCGGCCGATGTCCAGAGCCCCTCCGTCTTTTTCATCAACGCCTTGGAAGTTGCCCCGCTTGTAGGCCCAGTGGGCCGCAACACCATATTCGGCAACCTCGTGCATTTCTTCAGTTCTGATCTGGATTTCCAAAGGCTTGCCGCCAGGGCCAATGATGGTCGTGTGCAGGGACTGGTAGCCGTTAGCCTTAGGCATGGCAATGTAGTCCTTAAAGCGGCCAGGCATTGGCTTCCACTTGGTATGAACTGCCCCTAAGACCGCGTAGCAGTCCTTGACCGTTGGCACGATCACTCGGACAGCCAGTAAGTCGTAGATCTCGTTGAAGTCCTTGTGCTTGTTGACCATCTTTTTATAGATGGAATAGATGTGCTTCGGCCGGCCGCTGATGTCGTACTTGATACCTAAAGAATCAAGAGTCCCCCGCAAGTAGTCAATTGCATCCTTGATGTAGCCTTCCCGTTCGCTTCTCTTGGCGTCCATCATGGAAACAATCTTGTAGTACTCTTCCGGATTCATGTAGTGGAAGGACATGTCTTCCAGTTCCCACTTGATGGTCCCGATCCCCAGCCGGTCGGCTAGTGGTGCATAGATGTCCAGGGTTTCAGCGGCAATGCGGCGCTGCTTGTCCGGACGCAAATGTTCCAAGGTGTGCATGTTGTGCAGGCGGTCAGCCAGCTTGACCAGGATGACCCGGAGGTCCTTAGCCATGGCGATCAGCATCTTGCGGTGGTTTTCCGCCAGGAATTCCTTGTGAGACTTGTACTCGTACTTGTTTAACTTGGTGACCCCGTCAACGATGAAGGCCACGTCGGCGCCAAACTTTTCCTTGATATCGTCATTGGTGACCGCGGTGTCTTCAACCGTATCATGTAAAAAGCCCGCAGCTACCGTGTCCGGGTCCAGGCCTAAATTGGCCAGAGTTCCTGCCACCTGGGTCGGGTGGACAATGTAAGGCTGGCCGGAGGCTCTAGTTTGTCCCTCATGGGCCCGGGCCGCGAATTGATAAGCACTTTCGACAAAGGCCAATTGGTCAGCCGTCATGTATTTCTTGCAGGCGGCCATGACCTGCTCATGAGTCATTTCAACATACTTTGACATCTTTGATCACCAGTTTCTAACTTTTAATTAATCAGTACCTGTTATTTTAGCGCAAAAAGTTCCCACAAAACAAGCCTTAGCGCTTGACCGGGCTTACTTATTAAAAAATGAGAGTTTCTTTTGCTTTTATTTTAGCGCATTTTTCCTTAAATACTGAAAGAGTTAGTCATGCTTGCGGGAAATTGCCAGGCCAATCCAGCGGCCTGCCCGCATCTTGAGGTCGATTTGGAAGGAATTCTCTGCCAGGGCCTGCTCAATTTTTGGCAGCTGCAGGTAGTCAATACCGGAGAAGATGACCTGACCGTCTTCGTTTAAGTGGCTGTCCAGCTGCGGGATCAGGTCCAGGAGGATTTCAGCCAGGATGTTGGCCACGATCAAGTCAAACTTGCCGTCAACATCAGCCAGCAAGCTGGTCTTTTGCAAGGCAATGTCGTGGATGCCGTTCAAGGCCGCGTTTTCTTCAGCCGCCGTCATTGACTCATCAGAAATGTCAGTGGCCAAAACGCTCTTGGCCCCCAGTTTGTGAGCAGCAATCGCCAAAATGCCGGACCCAGTCCCCACGTCTGCCACTGTCAAAGGCTTGACCATGGCCCGTTCAATGCCCAGCATGGCTAATTGAGTCGTCTGGTGGTTGCCAGTCCCGAAGGCCAGGCCTGGATCCAGGCGGATGATTTCCTGGTCCTTAAAGGCTGGCTGGTAGTCTTCCCATTCCGGCACGATAGCCAGGTGGCGGGAGAGGTTGATGACGTGGTAGTACTTTTGCCAAACAGTGTTCCAGTCCTGGTCAGCCACGTAGTCAACGGAGATTTCGCCTGGGGCGGTCTTTAAGCCGTAGCCCGCCAGTTCAGCCAGTTTTTCCTTGAACCGCTTAACCGTTTCTTCCGGGTCAGTTTCTTCATCAAAGTAGGCGATGAATTCCAGTTCATCAGGCAGGTTGGGGATGTCGTCCATGTCAACGACCGTTGAGTCGTGCAGCCAGCCGGCTTGTTCAAAGTCGCTTCTGCGCCGGGCTTCCGTCCCCAAGGCCTTTAAGTCTTCCGTGGCAAAATAAGCCAAGGCATCTTCAACGTCGTAGCTGCTTTCGATCTTGATCTCAAGTAATTTCATGATTTCGTCTTCTTTCTTTAGCTTCTTCTCTTAAAATGGTATCATGGAAAGCGGTGATAACAATGTCAAAAAAGAAAAAGAATAAAGATAAATTAGACAAGACCCTGGTTGAAAAGATCCTTGACCAGCAAAAAATTGCCTATCAGCAGCATATCAGTGAAATTACTGAAGACCACGGAGTTGCCCAAGTCGGTGCCGGCAGCCCCATTTTAGATGGCCACCCGGTTTACAAGACCCTGGCGGTAAATGGCAACAAGACCGGCCCGATCGTCGGCGTGGTGCCGCTCAGCGGCCACTTAGACCTCAAGAAGATCGCCAAGGCTTCCGGCAACAAGAAGTGTGAAATGATCCCTCTCAAGCAGCTGGAAAAGACCACTGGCTATGTGCATGGGGCCAACACGCCAATTGGCATCTACCACAGCAAGAAGTTCCCGATCTTTTTGGATGAGAGCGTCTTAAAAGAAGACGGGATCTGGGTGTCCAGCGGTGAAGTCGGCCGCAGCGTCATGGTCAACCCGCTTGACTTGCAGAAACTGGTCAAAGCCACGGTGGCTGACCTGCAGGAATAAGACTAAAAAACAGCTTTTGTCCTACTTTTCGTTAGGCAAAAGCTGTTTCTTTTTTCTATTTTTTAATCAACCCGGCGCCACTTCTTGTCGGTCAAGATTCTGGCTGTCAAAAGGCCAGCTGGCAAAGACAAAACCAGCATGAGGGCTTCCGTCATCCAGGTAGCCCCGGCCCCAACATTAGTCAAGGCCAAGAGGAAGATCCCCCGGTACATGTAGAGGCCTGGCACCATGATGACGATGGAAGGCACGGTCAAAGCAATCCGCGGGTAGCCGACCTTTTCCCGGACATAGCCGGCCAAGAGGCCAGCCAGCAGGGCTGCTAAAAAGGCTGCCAAGGGAGCCGGAAAATGGGCAAAGTCAACCAGGGACAAGCGCATGGTATTGGCAATCGCCCCCACTACCCCGGCCGCGGCGGCCATCCGCCGGTGGGAGTTGAACATCAAGGAGAAGCCAAAGACCCCGCAGAAGCTGGCTAAAAGGCGGCAAACTGCCAGAAGAGGCCGGGAAAGGCCCAAGGCCGGCAGGTCGCCAGGCTTGATCTGCAAAGCCGTGGCCATCATCCAGCCGGTGCCAGTTGCGATCAAGATAATGAAGATGGCATAAGCCAGGCGCTCAAGGCCAGACCGCATGTCCAGCTTGGCAATGTCCAAACCTGAAGTAATAAAGGGAAAACCTGGAATAACAAAGAGCATAGCCCCGATGTAGCCGCGCATGTGGATCATGTCCACATTAAAGAGCAAGTGGCCCAGCATGAAGGCCAGGTAGTAGGACAAGCAAGCCGCTGCTACCCCAACCGCGGTCGTAGCCGCGACCGTGATCCTCTTTTTGCCTAAGCTGCCCCGGGCAAACTGGCCCAGGCCTGCCCCGATGAAGGAGCAGATGATTTCAGGGATCCCCCCGCCCAAGAGGAAAATAAAGCCGCCGCAGGCTAGTGCCGCGGCCAGGCTGGATCCCCAAAGAGGATAGCGTCCTTTGATATGCTCGATTTCCCCTAAGCGCCGGCGAACTGTTTTGATTTCGAAGTCACCGCTGGCTGCTTCAAACTGGCGGACAAATTTTTCCAGCTCATTCAGCTTGGCCATGTTGACCCCGGTGGTTGGCAGGGCCAGGCTTTGGGAGTATGACTGGTTGTCAACGTCGAAGTAGGTGCAGACAATGGAGATCAGACCGATGTCAGCGCTGCAGGTCAAGTCCAGGGTTCTGGCCAGGGTGTCCATGGCGTCCCGGACCCGCCAGGCCCCAGTCCCGCAGCTCAGCATCATCAAGCCGACCCGGGAGATGATCGATCCCTTTTCAATCAAAGTTGCATCCTTGATCTTAGTTTCGTCATCGCTTTGGAAGAATTCTTCCCACTGCACCCGCATGTGGTGGTGGTGAGAGAGGTGGTGTTGGTACTCTTGCTCAGTACTTTCGGTTTTCATGTTGACCGTGTTTGCCTTCTTTCATTTTTCTTTGCATTTCTCAACTTTTTCATTTTAGCATAAAAAGAGACTGCTATTTCCCGCCCTCCCCTATTAAAGCGCTTGCCAAAAAGAATATTTTTGCTGAGAAAAACCGTCCCAGCAAGCTGAGACGGTTAGCTTCATATTTACTTTTGCTTGTATTGGCGGACGTAGCCTTCTTGTCCGGCCAAATACCAGGTGCCGTGGTTGGCGTCGCTGGTAAATTCGACATTTTCCGGCAGGTTTTCCAAGCCTTCGGTGAAGATGTCTTCGTATTGGCCAACGCCAAGGCGGATTCTTTCCTTGAGCATGCGGGCGTGCAGGGCTGGGCGCAGGCGCTTTTGGTAGCCTTCGACCACCTTGCCGCTGAAGAATTCAGCCATGGCGCCAGATCCGTAAGAGAAGAAGCCGATTCGGTCACCGGCTTCAAGGTCCCCGTTTTCCAGCAGGCTCAAGACAGACATGTACAGGCTGGCCGTGTAGATGTTGCCGACCTGCCGGCTGTACTTGGCTGACAGCTGGAAGTTGTCGCTGAGGCGCTTGACGGTTTCGTCATCCTGGCCTTCAATGGCAATCTTGTGAGCCTTGTAACCCATCTTGGTATAAGGCAGGTGGTAGCAGATGCCGGCAAAATCAGAGACTTGCAGCTGCTTTTCTGCAAGGAAAGGCTTGAAGGTGCTCTTGAAGAAGTCCAGGTAGACATCGCGGCTGTAGTGGCCGTCGACCACGGCAGTGGCCATGTTGTTTGGCCGCCAGAAGTCATTGATGTTTTCAGAGTGGGAAGTGTGCCCGTCTTCCAGGGCAATAATTGCCGGATTTTCCTTGATCAGCATGCTGATGGCCCCGGCGCCCTGGGTAACTTCACCAGCCGTAGCCAGGCCATAGCGGGCGATGTCGCTGCCGATAATCATGGCAGAGTGGTGCGGGTGGGCCCGGACGTAGTCGCGGGCAACCTGCAAGCTGGCGGTCAAGGCAAAGCAGGCTTCCTTGATTTCAAAAGTTCTGATCCGGGCTGGCAGGTTAAGTGCTTCCTTGACAAAGAGGGAGGCTGACTTTGACTGGTCAATCCCGCTTTCGGTCGCAAAGATCAATAAGCCTAATTGCTCCAGATCAACCTGGTCAAGGTATTCAGCCGTCGCGTTGATCCCCATGGAAACTGCATCCTGGGTCTTGTCAGCGACCGCCATCCGGTCCTGGCCGATGCCGATCAAAAATTTGTTGGGATCTTGGTTTCTGGCGTTGGCCAGGTCAACCATGTCCACAAACTTGTTAGGAGTATAAAAACCTATCTGATCAATACCGATGTCCATTAATTATTGTCCTCGCAATTCTTTCAAAAAATTCTTGGCTGCTGTTTCGCCATACTTTCCCTGGCTAATCATCATTTGATAAACAGCTGCTTTTTCTTCAGGCGCTGCCGGCAGGGTCTGAACCACGTTGCGGCTCTGCAGGCGCATGTGGCCAGCCTGGATCCCCTTGGTGGAGATGGCATTCAAAGCCGCGAAGTTGTTGGCCAGGGCCACGGCCGCGGTCAGTTCTGCCAATTCAGCTGCTTTTATTTTACCTAAAATGGCATAGCTTTGTCTAATATCAGGCCGCGATGAAATGGAGCCGCCGACGACCCCTAAGGCCAGGGGCAGGGTGACTTCGCCAAGAAGCATATCGTCTTCCAGTTTCCAGGAGCTGAGGCTTTGGTACTGGCCGCTTCTAGCAGCATAAGCATGACTTGCTGCTTCAACTGCCCGGTAGTCATTGCCGGTTGCCAGCATGACAGCGTCCACCCCATTCATGATCCCCTTGTTGTTGGTTACGGCCCGGTAAGGATCGCTACTCCCGATTTTAGCAAGCAGAGCCATCTTTTTAGCAACCTCCCTGCCCTCTTCCGGATCTCCTTTTTTGCTGAGGAGACTAACAGGAATCGCCACCTTAGCAGTAGTCAGCTGGCTGGGATAGTTGGACAGGATGGCGAAGAGCTTAGCTTCAACGCCAGGAAAGGCCAGCATTTTCTGGGCCAGGAATTCCAGGATGGCGTTGGTCTTATTGGCCCCCATGGCTTCAGCTGGGTCAACCAGGGCCAGGAGGTAGACCAAGTCAGCTTCCTGGCGGGCGGTTAATTCTTTTAAGCCGCCCCCGTGCCGGATCAAGCTGGCAAATTCCTTGTTGGCATCCTTAATATAGGCCTGAAACTCCTCTTTAAAGTCAGCCAGGGAAAAAGCTTCCGTGACTTCTAGGACGATTTGCCCATAGATGCCGTCGCGGTGGCTGTTTGCTTTTACGCCGCCAGCTTTAGCGAAGACGGACATGCCGTGGTTGGCGGCGGCGACGACGGAGGCTTCTTCAGTCGTCATAGGGATCCGCCATTTTTTGCCGTTGACCAGGGCGCCGGTCAAACAGCTCAAGGGGAACTTGACCTCACCAACCACGTTCTCGCTCATCTCATCCAGGCGGGATAAGTCAGCGGCGGGGATGGCTTCCAGGGCAACCCCGGCATCTTGCAAAAACTGCCGCCTTTCTTCGGGCGGCAACTGATAGAATTTCATTTTATGCCTTCTCAATTTCAAAAGCGATGGCCAGGCCGCCCCCGATGCAGAGGCTGGCGATAGCGCGCTGGCCGCCTCTTTGCAGCTGGCGGGCAGAAGTAGCCAGCAGCCGGGTGCCGGAAGCGCCGAGCGGGTGACCCAAAGCGATCGCCCCGCCCTGCTTGTTGACCTTGTCCAAAGGAATTTCCAAGTCGCGGGCAACAGCCAAAGTCGTAGCGGCAAAGGCTTCGTTGATTTCAAAGAAGTCGTAGTCGGCTACCTGCCGGCCAGTTTCGTTAAGCAGCTTGCGGATAGCGTAGTATGGACCGTAACCCATGAATTCCGGATCATAGCCAACTTCGGCGTAGGCGCCCAGCTTGGCTAAAGGCGTCAGCTGGTATTCAGCAACTTTTTCCGCGGTAGCCAGGATGATCATGCTGGCCCCATCGGAGATTGGGGAGGCGTTGCCAGCAGTGACCGTCCCGTCTTCTGAGAAGGCCGGCTTTAGGCCTGCCAGGGCTTCCAGGCTGGTGTCCGGGCGGACGTTTTCATCTTGCTTGAGATCTTCAATTTGAATGATTTCGTTGGCAAAAAGTCCTTCTGCTTGTGCCTTGACGGCTTTTTGGTGAGATGACAGGCTGAAGGCGTCAGCGTCTTGGCGGCTGATGTGGTCGCGCTTAGCCACGTTTTCGGCAGTGATGCCCATGGATTTGCCGGAGAAGGAGTCAACGAGACCATCGCTGAACATGATTTCCTTTGGGGCGTTGGTCATGCTTTCGCTGCCGCCGACAGCAACCAGGCCCAGGTCACCGATTAACATTTGGGCTTCAGCCAGGCGGGCAGCCTTGAGGCTGGAGCCGCAGACTTCGTTGATGGACACGGCGACAGAGTCCTGCCGCATCCCGGCGTTTAAGGCGATTTGCCGGGCCATGTTTTGGCCCAGGCCAGAGGACAGGACATTGCCCATGAAGAGGGCGTCCAGGGCTTCGGCGTCAAGCCCCGCTTCTCTCAACGCGCCACGCAGGGCGATTTGGCCCAGGTCGATGGCGGAAAAGTCAGCCAATTGCTTGTGGTAGCGGCCGAATGGAGTTCGCTTGGCCGCAACAATATAAATATCTTGCATGTATTTGTTCTCCTCAACTAAGTTTTGTTTTGGGGATGCTGAGTTTGGCTCAGCTTTTATATAACCAGTATATTTTACTATAATATCTTACTGCTTGCTTGGTGAAGCGCTTGATTTAGCGAAATATTAAAAAGCACCCCGCGAGGGAGTGCTCTTAGTGAACTCGTTTGAAAGTTACCGTGAAGTTCATCACGCCATCCGACCAGCTGGCATTGATTTTGCCGCCAAAGGCCGAAACCAGGTCCTGGGCCATGGACAAGCCAATCCCAAAACCATTTTTCTGCTTCCCATCATAATGGTGGGATTCGTCTTCCCGGTAAAATCGTTCAAAGAAGCGGTTGGTGTCGATCCCAGCCCCATTCTTATATGAATTGGTGACCGTCAAAACCGCGTTCTGATTGAGCCGGCTCTTAGCCAGAATAACCATGACCTCGCCTTTAGAATCGCAATATTTCTGGGCGTTATCGATCAAAATATTGACCAATTCCAGCAAGCTGCGCCGTTCAGCATTGACATAAAGGTCTGGATCAATGCTGATGACATATTTCTTATTGTCCTTAGCCAGAACTGATTTGAAGGAATCCGCTGATTCTTTGGTAACCTCTGAAAAGTTGACCTTTGACAAAACCAGTTCTTCTGGCTCGCTCATCCGAGTCAACGTGACCAGTTGGTTGATCAAACCTGTCATCCGCACCACCTGCTCTTTGGTGCTTTCATTCCACTCATCATCATTGCCTAGGAGTTCTTCCATTTCGGCGTTGGCACTGATCACAGCCAATGGAGTCTTCAGCTCGTGTCCGGCGTTGGTGATGAAGCGGCGCTGCTTGTCATATGCCTCTTGGATTGGCTTGATTGCCCGGTCTGCCAGAAGCGCCATGATTGTAACGAAAATTACAATTCCGCTAAAGGTAAAGATCAAGGCATATCTTACTAGCAAAAGCGCCGACTGCATCAAAGGACTCAAGTCAATAAAGCAGACATAGTACTTGTTAGCAGAAATCTTTTTGGCCAAGTAGCGGAAGCGGACACCATTAGTACGGAGCGTTCCTTTTAATTGCCCAGCTGAAAGGCGTCTGGCAATCTGCTTTTTCCTGTTTGAAACTGAGTCAATTGAGTTGCCGATGATGTGATCCGCGTCAATTACGGTCAAAGTCTGTTTTTTTGTATTAACATTGGCCGTGAAATAGCGGTACTTAAACATCCCTTCCCTATTGTACTGATCGCCCAGCTTCTTTTTGGCCTGGACCTCGTCCAGCCGGCCATTATTCTTAACAATGATCGATAAGACTTGGTCAGCTTCATTGCTGGACTCAAAAAGGCTGATGCCAATCAAGCTGGAGAAAGAGAAAAACATGACCAAAAAAAGCGATAGCGTCGCCAGCCAGATAAAGCGACGCCTGATTTTTTTAATCATGATCAGGCCCTCTCAAGGCAGAAGTCCCCGCCCTTTTCGCCGGAAATCTGGACATTGGCCCCGATTGAGGCCAGCTTGGACCGAAGGAAGGAGACGTATACCCAAACTACATCTTCGCTTTCATCTTCATTCTTCCAAACGTGGTTGAACAGCTCTTCCGTACTGATGGCCTTGCCAGGGTTGAGCAAGAAGTAGCGCATCAAGCCTGTTTCCTGCTTGGACAGGCTGATAGAGTTGTTGCTAGACAGCTCTTGGGAGTTAAGGTCAAGTTTGAGGTTGTCGTAATTCAGTTCTTGAGTGCTGTTGTAGTCCTCGCTCCGGCGCTCTTTTGACCGCAGGCGGGCCAGCAGTTCCTTTAAGGAGAATGGCTTAGTCAAGTAATCGTCAGCCCCAACATCCAAGCCAGTTACCTTGTCGTCGATTTCAGACTTGGCGGTCAGCATCATAATGTAGGTCTTGTCACCGGTTGCGCGGATTTCCTTGACCGCGTCCAGGCCATTTTTGACGGGCATCATGATGTCCATGATGATGACGTCGTAGGGATGCTTTTTGACAGCATCGACGGCTTCCTGGCCATTAAAAACTGAGTCAACGTCGTAGCCGCTTTTTTGCATGGCGACCGTCAAAACTCTGTTTAATTGTGCTTCGTCTTCAGCTAAAAGAATTTTCATAGTTACCCTTCCTTGATCAGTTGGCGGATTGTTTGCATGCTTACATCGCAAGATGCCAGTTCGTCAGCAACCCGCTTGAGTTCCTTGCTGATACGTTCAGGATTCTTGATGTCATGCTTATACTTCATCTCGTGTTCTAGACTGGCCCAAGTGTCCATGGCAATTGTCCGCAGCTGGATTTCAACGTAGTAGGTGCCAGGCTTATTGCCGTGGACGTCTTCAAAGGGAGTGACTACTTCCATGATCAGGTGGTATGACCGGTAGCCGTTTGGCTTGGCATCGGTAATGTAGTCTTTTTCCTTAATAATCTTGAAGTTGTCCTGCTTCTTCAGCAAAGCGATACAAGTGTAGATATCGTCAATAAAGTTGCAGACGATCCTGAGGCCGATCGAATCTCTATTTTCGATCAATGCAGACTTTGGCGTTAGCGGCAAACCTTTTCTCTCGCACTTTTGCGTCATGCTTTCTTCGCCTTTGACGCGGCCTTCCAGGTGCTCATATAGCTTTTGCCCGTGTTCAGCGCTATACTCCTGACCGATGCCTTGGATTTGCTGCAAAACAGAATCCAGGATCTGTGGAAGATAGTCGGCGTACTTTCCGTAAATGCTCATTTCACCACTCCTTCTCTATTACTTCTACTCTACCAAAGATCCTTGAAATTTGCTTGTGCTTTAAGGGAAACTTATGATCATCCCCGCATATGTATGGAGAATACACAGTACGAAAAACACAATAGCATAAAGAACGGATTGCCCCCACATACGTGAGGAATGCTGTTTCGACCTATGTTACTCACTAATGGCAGTGAGATTACAGCCAATTAGTAACATAGCCTCCTAGTGTGGTGTACTACGACAACCCCCAGGATCACCGCCACCTACGTGGGGAATACTGTTCATTGCTAAAAATAACTTGCTAATAATTTTCCAGACGAGCCAAATTGGAAAAAAGATAATACAAATTTCAACGAAAAAAATAAAATCGCCAATTGGCTTATCTGCAATCCAATTCGCAAAAATAATTGAGAGCACAACTATTCCAGTATAAGCAATTACGGCTGGCCCCCATTCATCCCACCATTTTTTCATATTTGGCACCTCTTTTTTAACAACATAAACTTCTCACACCAAAACGGACTATGAAGCCTTGAAAACTCAATAGTTTAGCCAGTAAATATTCAATTAAGTTACTAGTGATGACAATAATACCTCTTGCATGTACTTCGGGAGGTGGGAAATGAAAATATTGGTAAAACTTTCCATCTGCTCTTCTATTAGTTGAAATATCTCTTTCACGCTCTCGAACACAGCTTCCACCAGGATCTGAAGAGAGTGATGGAAAGTTGTGCAAATAAGAGCGATCCAGTCTTTGCGGTTGGAGCGATTTCTTACGCAGACTATTCTGGCATCAATCTGGGCACCATCTTTGGCAGGATCTCCAACCTTTATCGGGATGGACAAGCGAATTATAGCATAGCTTAGCCTCCCTCGAGTTAACAAGGGATCACCCCCACCTACGTGGGGAATACCTTTAGTACTGGTAATACTAGAGGCGGGCTGTGGGATCACCCCCACTTACGTGGGGAATACAATGGACCATTGAAAAGGCCGCACCAGCCGCAGGGATCACCCCCACTTACGTGGGGAATACTATGTAAGGAGAACAACAATGCTAGGTGCAAAAGGATCACCCCCACTTACGTGGGGAATACTTTATGTCGACCATAAACCAGCTCTGGTTGGTGGGATCACCCCCACTTACGTGGGGAATACAGCACTGAAAGCACTAAAGGACAAATTACCGTACGCAACTGGAGTGCTCTCGTTTTGGTATCCGAAACGGGAAAAAGACGAAGATTTAAACTTGAAAGATGTGCGTTATAACAGCCCACAGAAAATGAAAAGGGCCGAGTCAGAGCGAGAATCAATCAAAGCTATTGGCGGCTTAGACAAAACAGATGGTTCATGTATGTCTGCGGCACTGGCTTTCGTTATGAGACAAGCGGGGTTTGATGTGACAGACTATAGAGGGGGGCAGAGCGCAAATGCGTTTTCAGAACCAGCAATGCCAATAGCAATTGCCAAGCTAGACGGGGTAACCAGCTATATGGAAAAAAGCAAAAGTGATTATACGGCGGTTCATAGGTTGCTTAGAAATGCAAGACCGGGCAAAGAATATTTACTTGCTGCGGGTGAACATGCAGCCCTTATTAGATCTATTAACAACGAGTGGCAATTCTTAGAATTGCAGGATAAACCAAAAGGCAACGGTTGGCAAGAAATGGGGGGCATTAAAAAGGCGGGTGACGTTGATCGTAAATTGCGTACTAGATTTGGTGCTAAAAGGCGGCCGATGGAACTCACAAGCGTTTTAATTGATGTTGAAAGCTTGATGAAAAGCAAACAGTTTCAGAAAATAGCAGGCTTCTTTAACACCAAAGGTATGAAAGAACATAAGGGGGACGGTGGACATGTCAAGTAGAAAAATATTTTATAAAGAAAATGAAAATGATAAAATTTGGAGCGTGTTAACCGGCAAAAAGGGGCCAATTTTAATCAGTTTTGACAAGAAAACAATTTATAATCTATGGACCGATTATGAAAAAATGACATCGGAGCAAAAAGCAATTATCAAAGAAGAGATGCCTTTTTGGTATGACTTCTTTGAAAGAAACAAAAATTAATTATGGAGCGCTAAACAGCGCTCTTTTTCTACTCTAAGTCAAGTGTTATCAACGATTTTAGGCAATTTTATTTTGAAATAAGGGCCTAATCGGAAAATAGTTCCCGGAGAATCAAGTCAAATATCTGATTTAGGGCATGGTAAATACAGCCACCTTCTGTAATTTCGAAAAAGAGGCTGTTATAATATCTATTGGATCAATTTTTATGACAAAAGTCTTTGGTTATGTTTGGCTACGTCATAGCTATACAATTGATCATTCTTAATTAAAGCGAAGATCGTCCGTAATAATTTATGGATCGATGCGATAGCGGCCTTCTTGTGACTTGCAGTCTCAGAAGACCGTTTTCGTTTCTCGTAATAATCCGCAATATGGCAAGGATTTCCTGCTTTCTTAGCCGACTGAATTTGGTTTATGGCCAAGTACAGTACCTTTCTGCCAATAGCTGTCCCACGCTTTGAAATTGACAGGTGGGCCGTGAGCTTGCCAGATTCATAAACTTGAGGATCAACACCAACGAAGGCGTTTAATTGGCTAGGGTTGTTAAAACGTCTGATATCTCCAAGCTCACTAATGATTCTTAGAGCAGTGTTTTCGCCAATGCCTGGAATGCTTGTGAGGATCTCTAGATCCCGCTTAGGAGCCAGTTTAGCCATCTCCTGTAAAGCAGTCTGGCACTCTTCTTCAGCGCTCAGAATGTTGTTAATAGCCATTTTGAGGCCACGAATATGGGCACTGTTCTTTTTGACAGCTGGACATGCGACTTTAGCCAACCGAATAAGACTTTGCGCTATGTCGTTAGCGCGCTTTTTACCAATACCAGATAAGCCTTTTAAGAAGTCGATGATATCGGCTTCTTTTGTTTTGTTTGCAAAAGAAAGGGGTTGTTTTTTTGGGGGAAGAGGAGCTTATTACGGCACAAGCCGCAAGAGCGACGTGATTTCCGTTGAAGAGTGGCGCAAGCGCCGTGAGACTTGGCAGAATAGAGACTACATGAAACAAGCAGAGCGGCCAAAAGAGTCGCCGTTCATGCAGCAGAAAAAGTTGAAGAGCTTGCTGGAGAGCGAAAAGGACGCCAACAAGCGCAGGGCCTTAGAACAATCAGTGGCGAATTACAAAAAGTCGCTTGAAAAGCCGAAGAGCACAACGACGGAAAAGCAGTACAAGATCAGTCCTGAAATTGAAGGGCTGAGAAATCAAGCAAGCCGTGCTCATGATGAATATATCCGATTGTCCAATTTAGCTGGCTACACAACCTCATGGAGCAATGCTAAAGGGATCACCCCCACTTACGTGGGGAATACCGCTAAGCGTACCACCCGCTGGGACATTGTCAGGGATCACCCCCACTTACGTGGGGAATACTAGTCACGTCAATAGTTTTGTTTGCAAAAGAAAGGGGTTGTTTTTTTGGGGGAAGAGGAGCTTATTACGGCACAAGCCGCAAGAGCGACGTGATTTCCGTTGAAGAGTGGCGCAAGCGCCGTGAGACTTGGCAGAATAGAGACTACATGAAACAAGCAGAGCGGCCAAAAGAGTCGCCGTTCATGCAGCAGAAAAAGTTGAAGAGCTTGCTGGAGAGCGAAAAGGACGCCAACAAGCGCAGGGCCTTAGAACAATCAGTGGCGAATTACAAAAAGTCGCTTGAAAAGCCGAAGAGCACAACGACGGAAAAGCAGTACAAGATCAGTCCTGAAATTGAAGGGCTGAGAAATCAAGCAAGCCGTGCTCATGATGAATATATCCGATTGTCCAATTTAGCTGGCTACACAACCTCATGGAGCAATGCTAAAGGGATCACCCCCACTTACGTGGGGAATACCGCTAAGCGTACCACCCGCTGGGACATTGTCAGGGATCACCCCCACTTACGTGGGGAATACTAGTCACGTCAATAGTTTTGTTTGCAAAAGAAAGGGGTTGTTTTTTTGGGGGAAGAGGAGCTTATTACGGCACAAGCCGCAAGAGCGACGTGATTTCCGTTGAAGAGTGGCGCAAGCGCCGTGAGACTTGGCAGAATAGAGACTACATGAAACAAGCAGAGCGGCCAAAAGAGTCGCCGTTCATGCAGCAGAAAAAGTTGAAGAGCTTGCTGGAGAGCGAAAAGGACGCCAACAAGCGCAGGGCCTTAGAACAATCAGTGGCGAATTACAAAAAGTCGCTTGAAAAGCCGAAGAGCACAACGACGGAAAAGCAGTACAAGATCAGTCCTGAAATTGAAGGGCTGAGAAATCAAGCAAGCCGTGCTCATGATGAATATATCCGATTGTCCAATTTAGCTGGCTACACAACCTCATGGAGCAATGCTAAAGGGATCACCCCCACTTACGTGGGGAATACCGCTAAGCGTACCACCCGCTGGGACATTGTCAGGGATCACCCCCACTTACGTGGGGAATACTAGTCACGTCAATAGTTTTGTTTGCAAAAGAAAGGGGTTGTTTTTTTGGGGGAAGAGGAGCTTATTACGGCACAAGCCGCAAGAGCGACGTGATTTCCGTTGAAGAGTGGCGCAAGCGCCGTGAGACTTGGCAGAATAGAGACTACATGAAACAAGCAGAGCGGCCAAAAGAGTCGCCGTTCATGCAGCAGAAAAAGTTGAAGAGCTTGCTGGAGAGCGAAAAGGACGCCAACAAGCGCAGGGCCTTAGAACAATCAGTGGCGAATTACAAAAAGTCGCTTGAAAAGCCGAAGAGCACAACGACGGAAAAGCAGTACAAGATCAGTCCTGAAATTGAAGGGCTGAGAAATCAAGCAAGCCGTGCTCATGATGAATATATCCGATTGTCCAATTTAGCTGGCTACACAACCTCATGGAGCAATGCTAAAGGGATCACCCCCACTTACGTGGGGAATACCTCTGCTGTAACGTACTGATCTGCTTATTTGCGGGATCACCCCCACTTACGTGGGGAATACTAGAAGCCGCTGCTAGCGGTACAGAAAACGGCAGGATCACCCCCACTTACGTGGGGAATACTCTTGTCAAATATTTACCGCAACCAAAAGCTGAGGATCACCCCCACTTACGTGGGGAATACTTGAACCCTCTTCTTATGATCGCCTGGTTAAAGGGATCACCCCCACTTACGTGGGGAATACAGCACAAAAGCTAAAACTAGAACACGAAGCAAAGGATCACCCCCACTTACGTGGGGAATACAAAAAGCTGGTGACGAATTCGGCTGGGGATTGGGGATCACCCCCACTTACGTGGGGAATACCTTGAGTGGATTGGTAGAAAGCTGCTTAAAGAAGGATCACCCCCACTTACGTGGGGAATACAGAAGATCTGAAGAATGGCGCTGAATGACGTAGGGATCACCCCCACTTACGTGGGGAATACTTTATGCCACCTAATTCCGTACATCGAATAGTAGGATCACCCCCACTTACGTGGGGAATACTTCGACAACGAAATCCCAGGCGGCTTCGTGATGGGATCACCCCCACTTACGTGGGGAATACTAGTTGCGTTGCTTGATTGCTTAAAGCCTTGCAGGATCACCCCCACTTACGTGGGGAATACTTGACGGCTTACGGCTTGTAACGCTTTTCAGCAGGATCACCCCCACTTACGTGGGGAATACTATCCTTGACACTATAGCAGCCGGCTATAGTAGGGATCACCCCCACTTACGTGGGGAATACGGCTTAAACGACTTGAAATGTAGTTAAGAAGAGGGATCACCCCCACTTACGTGGGGAATACCGGAGAAAAGCATCAGCCTCAACCGAAAGCTCAGGATCACCCCCACTTACGTGGGGAATACAAGGCAACCCGAAAATTGACGGCTTGCGACTCGGGATCACCCCCACTTACGTGGGGAATACTGTCCAAAACGAATCCACTTTAATAAGCGTCTTGGGATCACCCCCACTTACGTGGGGAATACTAAAAAGCAAACGTAAGCAATCAAGGCTGGAAGGGATCACCCCCACTTACGTGGGGAATACAGCTTATCCATGGCCACCTGTTGGTCCCTCTGAGGATCACCCCCACTTACGTGGGGAATACCCTCACCTGTCACGTCCTTGTACTCTTCGGGGGGGATCACCCCCACTTACGTGGGGAATACCAGATCGTCTTGTCGAATCCTGCTTTGTTGTAGGGATCACCCCCACTTACGTGGGGAATACATGGTTTTTGAAAAAAGGATAAAAATGACCGTAGGATCACCCCCACTTACGTGGGGAATACGATAGCAAGCTGGCCAGCTTGTCATGCCGGATGGGATCACCCCCACTTACGTGGGGAATACCTCTGGGTCGCTTGATTAGCCCGATTAAGATCAGGATCACCCCCACTTACGTGGGGAATACTAGCCACGCTTAGCTTGTAAGACGCATAATACAGGATCACCCCCACTTACGTGGGGAATACCCATGCGTTGTTTACAGCACGGAACACGCTGCAGGATCACCCCCACTTACGTGGGGAATACATTACGGCGTTCCTAAGGAGCACCAAGCCGATGGGATCACCCCCACTTACGTGGGGAATACAGGACATTAATTTCATCGAATCCCATGAGGGAAGGATCACCCCCACTTACGTGGGGAATACTTGGCAAAGTGATAAGCATGCGTGTACATGTGAGGATCACCCCCACTTACGTGGGGAATACGGCAAGTCATCTTCGTTTTGCGGGTGCCATTGGGGATCACCCCCACTTACGTGGGGAATACCATTGACTACCTGAACGAAAAGACGGGTTCTCGGGATCACCCCCACTTACGTGGGGAATACCGATTGATTCCTGCCGTGGTGAGGACAGGTTAGGGATCACCCCCACTTACGTGGGGAATACTATTTGAAACCCATAGGCTCAAACTTGCCAATTAGGATCACCCCCACTTACGTGGGGAATACTTCCACGATGTTATTTCCGGCGCTGGCAGCATGGGATCACCCCCACTTACGTGGGGAATACTGAACCGGGTAAAATAGAAACGGTTGATGAAAAGGATCACCCCCACTTACGTGGGGAATACTTGGCGATTACCAAGCCCGGCCGGGTGATGTGAGGATCACCCCCACTTACGTGGGGAATACTAGCTGTTGTATCCGTTACATTTTTTGTATCTGGGATCACCCCCACTTACGTGGGGAATACAGTGCGAGCCCACCCGGGTGTCCGCCCGTACCAGGATCACCCCCACTTACGTGGGGAATACTTATTGAGCGCGACAGAGTTCTTGCACGGGCTGGGATCACCCCCACTTACGTGGGGAATACTTGGGCGGGGCATGTTTCAGAGTTGCCAAATCAGGATCACCCCCACTTACGTGGGGAATACGTCCTCATCGGTCTTCTTGCCCATGGCTTGAAGGGATCACCCCCACTTACGTGGGGAATACGACCGGGATCAGCGAAAGCACGCTCTACGACTAGGATCACCCCCACTTACGTGGGGAATACTCAGCAGTGGTTAGCCTGTCAGCCGTGTTTTCGGGATCACCCCCACTTACGTGGGGAATACCACTAATCAAATAAAGGAGAAAATAATGGCAGAGGATCACCCCCACTTACGTGGGGAATACGTGTAGGACTTAGCCAGCGCGTGGTGGGCTTCAGGATCACCCCCACTTACGTGGGGAATACTTCACGGGCGATGTTCCAAGCGTTTTCCATAAGGGATCACCCCCACTTACGTGGGGAATACCAAAACATACCGGCGAGGTTAAAGGGTTTGCGAGGATCACCCCCACTTACGTGGGGAATACCTCTCATCGCTGGAGTACTCTTCATCGATCTTGGGATCACCCCCACTTACGTGGGGAATACATTGTTTGGCTGCAGCGTTTGCAGAAGCTGACAGGATCACCCCCACTTACGTGGGGAATACCCTAAAAAACAATATCGAAGATGTACGGGGTTAGGATCACCCCCACTTACGTGGGGAATACAGTAGTTCCTTGACCAGGCCCATCACCTGCTCAGGATCACCCCCACTTACGTGGGGAATACTCCGGCCTTGTGATAAGCTGCTAAACTCGTTGAGGATCACCCCCACTTACGTGGGGAATACAAAAGTAGTGGCTGGAAACCACAATCGCAGAAAGGATCACCCCCACTTACGTGGGGAATACTCCGGCCGGACCCCGTTGACGTTAGACGCGTTGGGATCACCCCCACTTACGTGGGGAATACAGTCATGACCACGTAAGCCCGGCCTTTGCCGCGGGATCACCCCCACTTACGTGGGGAATACTCATATTCAGCCATGCACGTAGGATAAACCGAGGGATCACCCCCACTTACGTGGGGAATACTTTTCAGACATCATTTTCATAGTGTCTGAAACAGGATCACCCCCACTTACGTGGGGAATACCGGGCGGTGGCGGTAGTCGCATCCCACAAATTAGGATCACCCCCACTTACGTGGGGAATACTTCGTAGCCCTAACCCGTTGTGGTTAGCGTATAGGATCACCCCCACTTACGTGGGGAATACCCGCCGCGTCAACCGCGCGTACGTTGCCAAAAAGGATCACCCCCACTTACGTGGGGAATACCTCAAAATACTAATCCATAAACGGACTCATAAGGGATCACCCCCACTTACGTGGGGAATACGAAAGCGGTGATTTGCTTATAAGTGATAGAGAAGGATCACCCCCACTTACGTGGGGAATACGTTACTTTGCTCAAAAAGCAGCGCGCAATTCCGGGATCACCCCCACTTACGTGGGGAATACTCAGAAAGGCTGATGCCTGAGCCAGAAATGCTGGGATCACCCCCACTTACGTGGGGAATACGGAAGAGCTACATGAGCAAGTACGCGGCTTCTAGGATCACCCCCACTTACGTGGGGAATACAGTTTGCGTGAAAGCAGCGTTTTTACGGTCAAAGGATCACCCCCACTTACGTGGGGAATACCATCATTGAAAGTATCTTTCCACGCTTTCACAGGGATCACCCCCACTTACGTGGGGAATACAGTAATGGATCCCTTTAACGACGCCATTCTCAAATCACCAAATTGCGATTTTTGATTAGTTTCATCGCCAGCTCCTTTGTAGCCCTTGCATCAGACACAGCGTTATGCGGCACCTTGTTTTCGATCCCATAGTTTGATAATACAGTCTGCAGCTTATAGTTGTCCAGGAATTTTTCTTTTCTTTTTACAACTGGTAGCAAATCTTTAATCTCATTTTTCAATTCTTGCATCCCGCATTTCCGGTAATCCCTATTCAAAAATGCAGAATCAAATCTAAAATTATACCCAACGATTGGCATGTCCCCAACAAAGTCAGTCAGTTCTCCCAACGCATCTTGCAACGAAATGCCTTCCTTATTTAACATCTCGGAAGTTATCCCTGTCAGCTCCACTATTTCTTTTGGCACATCAATATCTTGCTTGATCAGTCGGTAGAATTCCGTGCCATCCTGTTTCACCGCTCCAATTGACAAAATCTGATCACTTTCCGCATTTAGTCCTGTCGTTTCAATATCAACCGCAACGAACGCTGTTTGCTTTGCAGCAGCTGCAGAAGCTCTCATTCTCTCAGCTTTATGCGCCTTATGGAACTTAGCCGCATTGCTAAAGCCGTGTTCTACAGTTTCCTGGTTAACAACATGCTTGACAAAAAGCATCCCGTCCAAGTCAACTACCTGCCTGGATTTGCGGGTCGTTTTAAAAGCATACCCCTGCTCATTATTGGTGTTATATACGAGCGTTGCTTCACCATTGCCGATGTTAGTTTGCACTCTCTCCCACAATTTGTCTCTAACTCTGGCACTGACATCGCCAACATAGACCCCGGTTTGAATTTCCTGGCACCATCTGGTCAAATCCCCCCTAAGAGCGGGAGGCGTTTTAGTTAAGGTTATGACTATCATTCTTCATCACTCTGCTGTTCATGGTACTGCACGCCAAATTTTTGCAGCCCTAGTTTATCATCCCAAAGATTCATGACGTCTATATCTTGATCTTGGTCAGCATCCCCCAACAGTAAGTGTTTCAGATCCACAACCATCTGCTTGATCAGCTTGGTCTCACGAAACTTGTCCCGCATTGCATGCCTGGTCCGGCTAGCTATATCATCATCTCCGTACTTCGCTACCGTTTCAAAAGCAATCGGAATAGAAACATCAGCTTTGTACAAATCCGCAAAGTCATAGACAAAAGCTAAATCGTGCCCTGTATGAATAAAACCCAATCCTGGAGAGGCACCCAATGCAACGATTACACTGTAGCTCAAGCCATACAAAGCTTGATGGGCGGCAGTCAATGCTTTGTTAATCGGTGTTCCCGATTCAAAATCATCTACTTTATATTCTCTCTTCGACCACTTTACCCCAGTCTTCTTAGATTGCTCACGATAAACGCGGCGAATCCTTGCACCTTCTTTCCCACGCATCTCTTCCATTGTCAATTTAGTGACATCTTCATCAGGAAAGCGCAGTTGGTACATTTTTCTTGCTACAGCAACCCGCGAACGTACATTGGACACCAGTTTGGCTTGTGCTTCCAAGAGCCTTGATGACCGGTTAAGTGCCCGGCCATGAGCATATTGCCTTACTCCCTGCTCACCAACCCAGACCACTGCCATGCCGGAATCTCCCATCAGTTCCATTGCCCGGTGTGTCACATCAACACCAGGTCCTAGCAACAAGACACTGATGATAGCCGCTGGAACGTAAACAATGCCTTCTTCATCTCTCACTTCTACAGCACCATCTTTGCGGTAAAGCTTGGCGTGTTCAATATAGAGAAATGTAATTCTGTCCTCAGTCCGGCCTAATTCTGTCAAATCAGGCTTCTTGTAGCTTGCTTCTACTTTCATTTTTAGTCAACCGGAATGACAGTCATCAATCCCATGCCAAAAGCCTTTTCCCGGCCAACGCCAGAAGTCAGCATTGCTTTGAATTGATCTAAGTCACTAACTTTTAACCGGCCTTCAAAAACAGTTCTGTTCAATGATACATGGGTCTTTTTGCGCAAAAGTGGCCGGTCATGCCCTACTACATCAGCTGCTACAAGCTCAAAACCGTTTTTCTCTGCCTTGCCTTGCAGCCACTTCAGCTGTTCATCAACAGCAAAGCAGGGAATCAAGCTTCCAGGATGGGAACTGTTCTTGCCGCCGCGGCGGACAGGATTTGCTGTCAATTTGAACTGCAACAGCTGCCCCTCACTCAATCTGCTCAAAAACGGTTCATAGTCTTTGCTGATGGCCGTGCCTGGCTTGCCATATCTTTCAAACTCATGCAAGTCTGGCTTTTCCGGACTCAACATAAGCAGGTAATTTCTGCCATTTAACGAATCAAGCCGCCACAAGTGCCGCAGCCGCTCGCCTTCGTTAATTTCTGCTGGAAAAGACCGCTCAACCCAGTTATGGTAAGCTCCGAGATGGGACAAGTCTTTGATTTTCTGCCGATTGTTAGTATCGATCTCAACTCTTGATAAATACATCCCGTTCCTCCTTTACAGGTAATCCATAATGTCTTGAGATTTCTGCTCGTAAAACGGATTTTTTAAACGGATTCTTTCCTTAGCCGTCAAACGGAAACCAAAGTGGCGGTCTTGCGGGTCAAAGCTCTCCACCCGGTCTTTTACGGTTTGCGTATAAGTAGCATCTGGCAATAAATTCGCGTCAGCAATAATTTCAGCCGTAAACTCCTGCTTCCTCTTTTGCTTCTTTTGATACCACTTTTCTGCCTGCCAATGCATATTTTCCAGCACTTTAACCGGATCCGTATCCGCAAAACTTTCAATCCGTAAAACGCCGGCCGGCGGACAAGCACGGCGGCCAAGATAAAGTTGGAAGCGAGGGTGCTTCAAGGCATACTCGATTTTTCCAATCAGTTCTTCATCTTCACTGCCGACCGCTGCCACGTAAACTGCGTCTTGATAATGGTCACGGTAAGTCAACTTGCGAGTTCCCGGCTTCCATTCAACAGTCTGGAATTCAGTCATTGCCTTGCCAATCTGGTCAACTCTAACCGCGTATGCCAAGTCATTCAGAGACTTGATCCGTGCATCTTCACGCCGCATCCCTAAAGCAGCAGCAATCATCCCAACTATCGCGCTTTTTGATGGTGCAGGCCAGCTGGTCCGCCGCTCAAAGCTCGCTTCATTCCCATAAGCCTGCAGTGGTGCCGTCAGCTTAATTGTTAAAGTCTTCATTTTCAACCGCCTTCTTCAAGACGTTCTGCAGCTTATCCAGCAAATCTTGCAGGTTTTCGGCTTGTTCTCCGACAGTCGTTTCGTACTTGCCAACAGCTACTGTTGCCAGCGGTTGGTCAACAAACTGCAGTGCGTCTTCGTATTCATTCTCCAGCTTCTTGACAGAATTTTCCACGTAGCCTTCGCCTGCCTTGGCAACTACTGGACTTTCAAAAGCAGAAACTAAGTTAACTGGAGTGTCGTCACGCACAGTTACCATCAGATAGTTTGGCAAAGTCTTGTTAGCAAAGGAATTTTGCTTGCCAGTTGGCATGGACAGGGCAAAGTCCTTAACAAAGGTCAAAGCACCTTCGATTGCGTCTTCATCACCCAAGTTGTAACTCAGCTCAGCCATATTGATGTTGGCATAACGGTACAGAGTTGCTGAGTCATATTGGGTGGTCTGAATCAAAGCAGCGCCGCTCTTTTCCTTTTCTTGCAGGTCATCCAAAGCAGTGAAGTAGTCATACTCTGGAATGATTTCATGGGTGGAGATTGCGTGGGCTACTTGTGCAGACGCGTCAACATTAAGTTCCGGGTTGTCGGCAACCATCCGGCCAAACAAGGCAAGATCAAGTGAATTGCCTTCCATCAAGATCTTCTTAACTTCTTTCTTGTCAAGCGCTTCATTTTCCAAAACATAGCTGGCGAGCTTGGCAACTTGACCCGGGCTAACCATCAGCAAAGCACCAGTTTCATTGTCCTTGTTTGTCTTGATTCCGCCTTCCTTTAAAGCATCAATTGCCTTGCTCATAGCAGCATCTTCATCGAGACTTGAATCAAGATCTTGCAGCTTAGCAGCCAGCATTTGCGGTACCCGCTTGGTCCGGGTGCCGATGCTTGCCCCATCTTTAGCAAAAGCCTTTCTTACTGCCCGCTTCCAGGACTGGGATGACACCCGGGCCCGGGTAACACCGCCGTAAAAGGCAGTCTTTGGAGCACCAGTGTCGTCACGGTTGAGGTTTGAGGATGGAACGGTTTGCAAAACATTGATGTCGACGTATAAATTCTTAGTCATGATTTTTTCTCCTTAAAATTATTGCTGATTAGTGTCTACCTTTTTGAATGCACGATAGTACTGCTCACCCCAACGCAGGCGGACTTCGTTCGCCTGGCGGTAACCAAACTGGAACTTGTA
This sequence comes from Lactobacillus sp. WILCCON 0059, assembly GCF_057197985.1. Lineage (NCBI taxonomy): Bacteria > Bacillati > Bacillota > Bacilli > Lactobacillales > Lactobacillaceae > Lactobacillus > Lactobacillus sp. WILCCON 0059. The sequence continues at coordinate 895,058 of NZ_JBUBHN010000001.1, read as the reverse complement.
CAAGTCACCAGCTAAGCGGGCATAGTCAATCTGAATGCCGGCTTTTTTACTCTTGATGATTTGCATTAAGTGAACCAACTGATCAATTACTGCATTGTAATTATTCGTACCCAGCAAGGCCTGCACCCGCCGGTCCAGAGCCTCATGAGAATCAGTCCCCTGCTTGAGCCAATTCAAGGCTTCAAACAATTCACGACCTTTTTTCTCCTCATCCTTTTGGTTAGAATAGTCTCTCCGGCTAAAAACGCAAGAGTCTGAAGCTTGCTGATGCAGGGCATACATTCTTACTGCCGCGAAAATCGCTGCTTCCTCTCTAGTCGCTTTGCCATTTTTGCTTAACCATTGCTCATCAAGATTGCTTAAAAAGACTGGCCAGACTTTTTGGGCCCGATAGCCGTCAATTGTTGCAGCTGACCGCAAAGCTGACAATGACGCCTTGTCAGTATCGCCATTATTGTACAGCTGGCGGATGATCCGTTCGGTAGCCTTCTCAATTTCAAATGCCATCACGATCACCTTTCCTTTCTATTTTTTGTTTAATACCTTGTTGATGCCTGCCTTATACTTATTAGCCGCGATAAAGATATTGCTGTCAGTACCCTTGGTTCCGCTTTGATTCTTATCAGCCTTAATCCCGGAAATATCACGCGGCGCAATAATTTCCAAGAAGTCATCCAAAGTTCTCAAAGCAATTTGTTTCAACTGCTTCTTCCAAAGTTTCTGCTGTTCATCACGGTTATCCCCACCAGACAAGTTGGACAGCCAATTTTCAAAAGGCTCGTTCAAGTTGTCGTAGAACGTTTGACTCTTTCTGCCAGCAAAATCAGCAGCGCCTTGTGAGCCAAAGCGAATTCTGCCGACTTCCATCAAGAAGCCGTAATACTTCCGGCCAACTTCCTGGTTTAAGTCAACCATTTCTTCGATTCTCTCAGGCCAAGCATCTTTACGGTCCTCAGCTTCATCGAACAAAACATCAGCTTCAATCCGCAAATTGTCATCGAATTCAGCTGCCGGCATCAGCGAAGTCGCCCCACCATTACTGATAATTCCAGAAGTATGCAGGTTGATCATTTGCCGATTCAAGAGTTCATTCTTAGTTTTCAAGTAATTCAGCCAAGCAACAGTCAGTGGCTCTTTAGATTCGGTATGGCCTTCGATATCAACATACTGGCCGAAATTCCGCCACATGGCAATACCGATACTGCTTAACTGCCTGGTTGCTGGATAATAGTTTTCATCTTTCTTATTCATTCGCCAGGTACTCATCGGCTCAATATCGTACACATTGGCGCTATCAAAAGCAGGCAAGCCAGCGCTGAAAATTGTTGGTGTACCATCTTGCCATTCGATATGCAATAATCTTGACCAAACAGTATAAGTTTCAGCAAAGTTGTCCGGCTTAACTTGCGACAAACGTCTCTTGACATACTCGCCCAAATCTTCTTCCCAAACAGGCCGTTGTTGAGTGTAGGCTGGCTTGTTTGGGTTAAAAAGCAGCAGATTCAACATCAAAGTCTCAAACAAATTCTTCCCTTGAGCATAAACTGGATTAAGAGTATACAGCCAGCCCCGGGAATTTGACATTTTTTCCTTAGCCTTGACTTTAGTCTTGTCAGTCACACCAGTAAAGTTCTGATAAGTAATTACCCAGCGAACCAGTTCATCCAAAGTGAGCTTATTCTTCCGATTTGCGCTTTTTGGTGCAAAAATCGCCACTGAATTACCACTCTGAGAAACCAAGCGGTTGATCTGCATTAAATCAACCGTCCCAGATCCTTTTGCAATTTTTTTATTATCTGGAACGAAACTGTCATATTGTTCAGCAGTTACTTGGTAGAATGGCCGGTCACCAAAAAAGTCGAAGAGACTTTGGTTCTTGTCTAAATAATCAAACACAGCTTCAGAAAAATTGCCTTCCTTATAAAGACTATTCCATGTCTTCGTAAGAAACTGCAATAAAGTTGAGCCTTCGATTTCATCATCATAGGACTGAACGTGCATTTGATCGTCAAGCGTAACCCAGTCATACTCTTCATCATTTTGATCAACTCTGGTATAAACAGTCATCAAAATTGCTTCCAACAAGCGCAAAACTGCTAAATCCTGTGCATGCATTTCACCAGCTAATTGCCGGTAATCACTTGCATTTTGCAAAAGCCCTTTGATGGAAACCATATGCTCAGAGTTAGTCTTGCCGTCCAACACCTTAATCCAAGGCTCAGTTATTAAGTTATAGCTTTCCATGGTTAATTACCAACCTCCTTTTCGTAACTCAAGCCAGTATCAGCCGAATACCTTAATTTATAACCGTTAAAGCTTCCCTTTGCATGCTCATCAAGTACAACTGCCAAGGACCCCTTCAGCCATGGACTGCCCTGCCAATCTGGAAATGCCCGGGCAGTATTTTCTTCCAAAATATTGATCGCCTGGTCAATATTCGGAGTTACCGCATTAGGCAAGCGAATCAATTCTTTAGCTAAATCCTTATCCATCGTTTCAGAAACCTTATCACCATTCATTAAGTAATATTCGCCCGAAATTTCTTTAAGTAAAATAATTTCAATACTTTCTCGTATATCACGAACTGCGGCAGAAGCTTGGTTATCATCAAGATTTCCTTTATCACGGTCCAACCAGCGATGAATAGTTAGCTCTTCAACCCACATATCATCGTAAAGATCATTCTTAGCTGTGGGATAAACTGGATCATTGATCTGGAAGCTTTCTGCCTTGCTCTTCTCGCGATTACGATCCACATTTAATTTATCACGAGCCTCATCTAACTCTTCAACTTGGTCGTCAGTATCTTCATCGTAAACCAATTGAACTAAGCGAGAAATATCGTTGGGAAGCTGAATACTTTGCGGCAAAAAGTGTTCGGTCTTTTGCAGATAATACTTCTCATAAACAGCTTCATTTGCTGGTCCATAATCATCCGCATACGGCTTCATGACATACAACTGCCGTTTTTCCAATCCTTTAGGACGGGAAATGGGATGCCGGTGTAGCCGGCCGGCTCTCTGTAAGAGCAGATCAATCGGCGCAATATCGGTAAACATGACATCAAAGTCAATATCCAATGATTGCTCAAGGACTTGAGTACCAATTACGATTAGTTTATCTGGCCGTTTTCCTCTCTTACCGATCAAGCTCTGCAGTTCTTTTTCCAACCTGGACCGGTCAGTTGCCAGAAAAGCCGAATGCAGAACCAAGCACTGGCAATCTTGCCCAACTAATCTGGCAAATTCTTGTGCTCTTTTTACCGTGTTAACGATAATTCCGGCTATACCACCATCTTTAATTTTATCGTTAACCTTTGCTAAGACTTCCGTTGGCTCATCATTAATGTAACTGACCTGCATTTCTCTAGGCTTTGTTTTTGCACCGAAGTCACTGTACTGCCGCAGCTCTTTTCCATCAAGAATGCTCAAGAGCGGATATGCACGATTGCTCTCCCAGCCTTCCTGTGCTTGAAGGGCTTTTTTTACCCGGCGATACTTTCCTTTAGTGTAAGACTTGATCAATTCATTTCGCTTTTCTTTCGGTAAAGTAGCCGACAGAATAACCACTGGAACATGATATGCGCCTAACCACTTCAACGCCTTTGACAAATAACTTTGCATATACATATCGTAGGCATGCACTTCATCAATGATAACAACCTTGTTACTAAAGCCGAGGTGCCGTAAGAAAAGGTGTTTCTGTTTAAGCCCCATTAAAAGCAAGTTGTCGATCGTCCCAACCGCAAAATCCGCTAAGATTGACTTTTTACCTGAAAACCAGGAGTTTACAGTGACAGTTCCTGCATCCAATTCTTCAGCTTCAATGTCTTCTGCTCGCGGCAGGTCAGTATAGCGGGAATTCCATTCTGCTTTGCCATGGAGAAGCTTGATATCTGGATTGATGCCCTCAATGTCAGCGATTTTCGTCAGCCAGGAGTTAACCCGGTCAAACATTGCATTAGTAGTTGCTTGAGTCGGCAAGCCAATATACACACCCGTTCTGCCAGTTGCAAAAGCTAATTGCTCTGCGGCTGTGAGTGCGATCTCCGTCTTGCCGATCCCCATCTCTGCTTCGATGATTACCAGACCTGGGTCAACTGCTTCCTTAACATGCTCTTCCATAGCTGCTTGTATTTGCCGCGGCTTAAAAGAAAAATGTTGCTCATAATAATCATCAACATTTGCTACTTCTTCTGGAATCCACGCGTCATTGATTGCCCAAGTAGAAATGGCATTTTGGTAGCGGGCCTTCATATCCAAATCGTTAAAGCCTTGGTCTAATCCAATCAAGTTAAACATCGGCTTATTAGGGTCATTGTTCAAGCAAGTACTAGATGCCAACCAGTCAGCCATGATCAGTAATCCTTCCAAGATAACTGCTTCCGGCTGGTTAACCGGTGGCACTTCATTGATATTCTCATATCCAGCTTGTTCCAACCCATAAGCAATCAGCTCTTCTTGAACTTCCTTCCAAGGCCGCTGAATTTCCTCATCGATATCAGCTTGATAGTAATTTGATGTAAACACATCTATTTGTTTCTCTTGATCACCGTTTTGCGGTTTGCCGTGGTGTCCGCCAACAATTGCAGCTATAGTTTCATTTAATCCTGCTCTTTCCAGAATCGCTTCACCAGCACGTGCATGCGGTGATTTGCTCCGGCTTGGCAAATTCAAGTCATTTAATCCTTTAAAGGAATGACTTACCAATCGGTGAATCAATTCTTCATCTAACTGATGATCATGGTTATATGATTCTTTGGTTTGAAAAGCTGGGGTTGCCTTGCCAAGGTCGTGAATATAGCAAAGAAATGACTCTAACTTTGACATTTCAGCATCGCAGATCCGAGTAGTTAGCATGCTTCTTTGGCCTTCACTTAGCCAGGAATTATAGAGCCAATGTCCAACATTCATGGTATCCACCAGGTGTGCCACTAATGGCAGCCAGCGCTCATCACCATCTTGATTTGATTTCTTTCCCCATAAAGAAAGAGCTTCTTCACTTAGTTTCATTGCAATTCCTTCAACATGTAAAAACTTTCATTCACAATTCAAATTGTACTAACTAATTCTAGCATATAACCGCTTTCATAGTTGAGGACATTTTGCCCACTTTTCTAGTAAAATTTGCCATAATTTATGAATTGAAGTCTTCTACATGTCAGCCGCCATTATATAACTTCTTGCTTTGAAGCTCTGACCTTATCTTACCGAGATCGTGAAGACAGCAAGTCAATTTTGCTAAGTCCAAAAAATCCGCATCCTTTGGATCATGTTTCATACAGTATCCTCGTTTCTGATTTATTACATACAACTTTCAATCTATATGTGAGCCTTTTACAGTTGCACATCCAATATTGACACTGTCAATTCTTTTGTGTAAATAAATCTTTCCGATAGATTGATTCTTTAATTATGTTTTAATCGAAGTATGATTCCAACGTGTCTGTCACCTGGCCAAAGCCTCTATGAGTCCTATTGGCATTCCGGTCATTGTAACCGATAGCCTGTACACCTAAGAAGTTGTCTAGGGACTCCTCAGTCGGAAACTCTGCCTTTGGCTTTGTCTTGCGTTTGATCATGTTGTTTATCGATTCGATCATGTTCGTTGAGTAGATCGAGGGACGAATCTGCTTAGGGTACTGGTAAAAGACCAGCAGGTCTTCCTCAATCTTCTGCAGATTCTTGATCATGCTCGAGTACTTTGAGTCGTATTTGTCGTAGAAAGCGTGGAGAACCGTTTCTGCCTCTTTTAAGCTAGATTGCTTATGAACTTGCTTGAAGTCGTCCAGAACCTCTTTACGATCGCTTACACGGACTTTGCCCTTGATATTCCGCATGACATGAACCAGGCAACGTTGGAATTTGGATTTTGGGTAATACTGCTTTAGCATGTTTTTAATGCCTACAAACCCATCTGACAGGAATAGCTCAACTTGCTCAAGGCCGCGCTCCTTGAAGTTGGCAATCATTTCACCCCAAATTTCGATATTCTCCATCGGGGCGATACGATAGTCAATAATCTCCTTATGGCCATCAGGCTTAATCCCAACAGCCACATAGACTGCCTCGCGCTGGTATGTATCCCTACGCAGAGGAATGTAAGTAGCGTCGAGGTACACGCAGAAGAACTTATCGCTCAGCTGACGTTGGTGATAACTTTCGACCTGGCTGGCAACCTGCTTAGAGATGTTGGAGACAGTACCAGCGGAATAATAGCTGCCGTACATTTTCTCGATCAAATCAGAGATCTCACGGGTCGTTACGCCATGCGAATAGAGCTGAATCACGGTGGATTCTAGCGCGTCAGTGTGTTGACCATATGCTGGGAGAGTATGTTGGTGAAATTCACCTTTTCTGTCCCGGGGAACTTGAACTTTGATCGGTCCGAATTGAGTTTTTACTTGTCTAAAGTAACTACCGTTTCTAGAGTTCCCAGAGTTCCAGCCTTCTCGAGCATAGGGATCGTAACCAAGAAAGGCAGTCAATTCGCTTTCTAAGAGTTGATTGAGTCCTTCTTCAAGCTGATTACGCATGAATTCATCGAATTTCTCTTTGTTCAATAGCGCATTGAGGCATTCTTTGTTAAAATCAGTCATAAGGGATTTCCTTTCGTATTGATAGTGTTCAAATCAATTATACGGAAAGGGAGTCCCTTTTCTATAACCAATTAAGATTTAGTTTAAGGAACTGTTCATCCTTACACATAAAATTATACAGTTCCCCAATATTTCGGTGAACTTAATTTACAGTTTCCTCATTCAGTAAATCATCTGTCCACAATTTGAATTTTAGCACGTAATATTCTACTGTGCAAGCTAAAATAAAAATGCCTTGCCAAAAATGACAAGGCCCCCACTTACGTGAGGAAATATTATTGATCCCTATCTAGACACACAGTGTCCTCAGGGTCACCCCCATTTACATGAGGACTAAAGTAAGTATAGCATAGAAAACCAGAGATCAACTTTGACAATAAAACGATAACAGCCCTCTATAGACATAAGTCAAAAATGCAACCATCGTATTAGTTTGTGGTTAACAAATCTAACTTTGGATCTATCATCCAAGGTATCCAACACGCCCAGCCCCTATTGCTAGTTTTTCCGCGAATTTCTTTCCCTGCTCTTTTACTTTGCTTAACTTTACAGTATAATAATAAATGTTCTGGAGAGTTGGCAGAGCGGTAATGCAGCGGACTCGAAATCCGCCGAACCAATGTTGAATTGGTGCGCAGGTTCAAATCCTGTACTCTCCTTAATAGGATAATCAGTATGAAGCCACCGTGAACGTTTTCTTGGTGGCTTTTGTTATTTTGAAGGGCCGAAAAATGAACGTCTTACAAAAATATCTGGATCAAAACAATGTCACAAAGTATCAAGTCTCCAAAATTTCTGGACTTTCGCAAATGACCTTATCTCACGCAACCGCCGACAGCAAACCCTTGTCTGGCCAAACCGTCAAAGTCATCAGCGCAGTCGCTAAAGCCTTGGGCAAAACACCTGGCGCGGTTTTAGATGACTTGATTGAACTCGACCAGCAAGATTAATTAATAAGGCAGTGAGTACACACGCTCACTGCCCTTTTTTAATCTGTACACTTGCCAAGCTTTCGCGAGCTGACTTTTTAAAATAGCTTGTTGATTATTTTCCAGATAAGCTAAATTGGAGAAATGATAGCACAACTCATCGATCCCACTTTTTTCTTTTCACGCTAACGTCTCACCGAACATTAGTCGTCGATATTGACCAATGTCATTAAGTTAAGGGATTGACTTTGGTCGCTAAAAGGAGACGTGATGTAAATCAAAAATAACTGGCATTACAATTCTTTCAGCCGCTCTTCAAGCATCTGCTGAAGTTCTAGCAAGTCATCCTTATCTGCCAAGTCCCTAATGAACTTTCGGGCTTGGGATCTGTACCGATAGATGCGCTGCCTATCTTTATTTTTCTCTTTCCACTTGGCGTTAGCCCTGGCTTGTGCTTCCGATGTCATATTATTTTACCACCCACGTCAAAATGTTAATGATAATTGCCAACACGGAGAATAAAAGGGATACCTTTCTCTTAAAGGCTCTTGGCATTTCATTTACCCCAGCCTTGCTTAGTCGAAACAGAGCCAAAGTACTCCGTCGATTATCCATAAGATTGCACCCACAACGACAGCGATCTTGGTAATCTTTTTATATTTTTCTTCTTTGCTTGTCATAGTAAACCTGCCAATACTTTCTACAAAACATCTAACCATTTTTTAGAGAAAAAATCTTACACAACCCTGTTCCGCTCAAAGATTTCTAGCAACCTGGTTTCCTGCATCCCTCTGCCTTAATTGTTCTTCCAGCTTCCTGCTGACTTTTTCTGCCCGCTTCAAGCGCGCGTAGTAGTACAACCAGCTGATACCAAGGATTGCAAAAATTATTGCTGCAACTACATCAATGTTCATGTACACATCTGCTATGATTACAGTCAGTGCCATCCAAGCAGGTTACTTGAATAGTTCACCCTTAATCATAGCTCCCTCCTTTCGTATTTTTATTTATCTCTTATTATGACTATAACACATCATTTTTTAAACGGTTATCCTTATTTTCATTTTCCCCTGACAAAGAGCACGCTAATCTTAGCAATAATCCTCTACACCCCATTATTTCCTATCGCGATATAATAACTTCTGCGTTATTATATTCTTAGAATGTGGGAGTGGAGGCTGCCTTCGTAATCCTCTGGATTACCCACGATATATATCTGGTCTTTTTACAAAGAAAGCCGCAGAAGTTAAAAAACGTGCCACAGAAACTGTTGAATAACAAATACTGACAAGAAGGAATAAATCAAATGAATGCACTGCAAGAATATCTCGCTCAAAATAACATCACTCGCTACCAAGTAGCTAAACAAACTGGGATTGCTAATACAACCTTAGCCAACGCCGTTAAAGATACTAAACCCTTGTCCGGACAAACCGTCAAAGTCATTAGTGCAGTCGCTAAAGCCCTAGGCAAAACGCCAGGGCAAGTTCTTGATGATCTGATTGAAATAGATAAGGCTAATTCAAAGTAATATCCACAATTCTCATTTACTTTTCTATGTAAAAAGTCGCTTAGAAGGTCTCTAAGCGGCTTTTTTAACTCCTCAACATTTAATAAATATCGAATGAATCATATCAAATATTCCAATTATAGACAGTACTATTAGTCCTATTATTAAGTCCCCATAGCGGTCAAGGAACCATTTCACAAACCAAAGAACTGCCACTAAGAGGACGATAAACAATATCCATCACAACCAGATTTCTCATCTTTATCATCCTGCTCAGTATCCAATGGATCTTCTTTCATCCTAACATCACCACATTCCTTCTACAAACTTAAAGAGGCCGGCCGCGTCCCACAACAAACTTATTTGTTGGAATTCCTCCCCAACGAGGGTTGCTGTACAAAATAGCCTCTATCTTGACAATTTTATCTAACGGCACAGAATCAATAGTATCATTATTGCTTCTCAGCTTTGCCGTAGACTCATCCAAGTCATATCGAAGAACTTCAATCACATCCGGTAACTCTCCATGCAAAGCCGGAGTATTCCAGAAACCGACATACACTTCTCCATCGCTCGTGGTCACCCTCACTTTTTGGCCAAGCGGGGTTCTATTGATTATGAACTCACCTTCATAGTCAATTTCACCAGATAATTTATAAACGATCAATTTCATATGCCCTATCTCCTTCCTACTTTAAATTCCCCTTACTCCTCAAGCATCTTTCTGCGCTCAACAATATATTCTTCCATGAGCTCCAAATCTTCCGCGGTTGCCAGCTTCAAAATAAAGTTTTTCGCCGCTGACCGCTTAGTAATATAGGCCTTCCGCTCCTTGTTTGCCTCATCCCACTTCTTATTTGCTCTCTTTTGCGCTTCGCTTACTCTAGCCATTCCATTACCTCCTAATTATGCGCTTACTTCCTCCAAATTATACCATCTCCCTGCCCACTTCCTCTACCTAAAAAAGCGGATCAAGCCTTACCGCCTGGTCCGCCTTTTGCGTCTGTTCTAATTTTCTTCTTCCGCGATCTGCTTCTTGTATTCGCTGACGCTGACGCCCTTCCAAATGGTAAAAGCCCGCAGGAAGGAATTCAGTTCCTGGTAGCCCAAAAGGTAGGCAATGTCATTAGTCGTCATGTCAGTATTGCGCAGGTAGTGCAGGGCCAGAATTTCCCTGGTTGAATTTAATTGCTTTTGAAAATTCGTTTTCTCCGCGCTCAATTTTCTTTGCAAGGTCCGTTTGGAATAGCCCAATTTTTTCGCCACGTCGTTAATCGTGAACTCCCCGCTTGGCAAAAGTTCCGTCAAAGCGCTTCTCACCTGGGCGCTGACTGAGTCGTCCACCGTCAAAGCCGCCAGACGCTTGTTCATCTCTGGTTCAAAGTAGTCCCACATGGCCTGATTGTAGGAAATAAACGGCAGCTCCAAATCCTGCTTGGCAAAAGTGATCTTGTTTTCTGCCTCTTCCTTAATCGGGCAGGCAAAAAATTCCTTTACCCCCTCATTTTTCGGCAAGGGAATCGACAGCTCTACTTCAACCGGCTTGATCTCTTCCTGGCTGGCCCGCCGCAACATGGCAACCAAGAAGGCAAATTCTGACAAAATCACGAATTCCGGCAACTTGTACTCTTCACTGCTCGTCTTCAGTTCAATCGACAGATTATTTTCGCCTTCCGTCACATTGAAGGTCATCGGCCCGATTAATTTCTTGTATTGTGCTAACCGCTTGATAAAAACCTGCCCGTTTCTGCTGCAATAAGCTGCAAAAATTGGCGGGGAGAAGGATTCAATCTGACTGGCACTGGCAATCTTGACCGGCAAATACGGATCTCTCGCCATATCCCCGACTGCTCCCATAAAGTCGTAGTATTCTGCTTCCGTCATAGCAGGGTGCTTTTTCTTAAACAAAATTTCCGGCAAGTCCGCCTTCTTTAAAGCCGCGGCCACGTCAATCCCGTAATGTTCCAATAAATCCTCATAGCGGCCGTCTAAAATAAAGTGGTTCATTGTTTTTACCTTCCTAGTTCGTTTAATGATACACCTAGTATAGCCGGCCAAGGCAAAAGTTAGAAGAGCAAAAGACGCCATTTTCAAAGCAGAAGATGCCAAAAAGCCAGGACAACCCTGTCCTGGCTTAAAAGCGATTAATCCTAATTTTCTTCGGCCAGCTTGCCTCTGACCTCATCAACCTGCTTTTGGACTGAATCCGGCGTCGGTCCGCCCAAAGAAGTCCGCTTAGCCAGGCAGTTATGCAGGTCAATTGCCTGGTACAAGTCTTCATCAAACAAGTCGCTATAGCCCTTGTAAGTTGCAAGAGGCAAGTCTTCCAGTACCGTGTCCTGGTCAATGCACAAGGCCACCAATTGTCCGGAAATATGGTAGGCATCTCTAAACGGCATCCCCTTCTTGGTCAGATAGTCCGCCAAGTCCGTCGCGTTGATAAAGCCCTTCTGCGCCGCCTGGTGCATGGCCTTCTCATTAGCCTCCAGGGTCTTAATCATCGGAATAAAAGTCTCCAGACACAGCTCAACATTGTCGATGGCGTCAAACAAGGCCTCCTTGTCTTCCTGCATGTCCTTGTTATAGGCCAGGGGCAGTCCCTTCAAGGTCGTCAAAATTGCCATCAAATCCCCGTAGACCCGGCCGGTCTTCCCCCGGGCCAGTTCGGCCATGTCAGGATTTTTCTTCTGCGGCATGATGGAAGAGCCAGTCGTATAAGCATCCGCCAGGCGGACAAAGTGGAATTCCCAAGATGACCACAAGATCAGCTCTTCACTTAAGCGGGACAGGTGCATCATCACCAGCGCCAGGTCGCTTAAGTCTTCAACCACGTGGTCTCGGTCACTTACCCCATCTAAACTATTGGCTACCGGAGCCTTAAAGCCCAAAAGTTCCGCCTCATAAACCCGGTCGATCGGGTAAGTCGTCCCGGCCAAAGCGCAGCTGCCGATTGGCGAATAGTTCATCCGCTCTTCCATCTGCCCCAATCGGTCCAGATCCCGCATAAACATGTAGGCATAAGCCATCAGCTGGTGACCAAAAGTGACCGGCTGGGCCCGCTGCAGGTGGGTGTAGCCAGGCATGAGGCTAGCCTTGTACTTTTCCGCCTGGTCGCAAAGAGCCGCTACCAAGTCTTTTAAGAGCTGCTTGATCTGCCCGTTTTCTTCCCGCATGTACAAGCGGATATCCAAGGCTACCTGATCGTTTCTTGACCGGGCCGTGTGCAGCATCTTCCCGTCCTGGCCAATCCGGTCAGTCAGGGTTTCTTCAATAAACATATGAATGTCTTCAGCGGCCGGGTCAATTTCCAGCTTGCCGCTATTTAAGTCAGCTAAGATGCCCTCCAAGCCGGCAATGATTTTCTCACTTGCTTCTTTAGGAATAATCCCCTGCTTGGCCAGCATCTTGGCATGGGCAATGGAGCCGGCAATATCTTCTGGATACATTCTTTGGTCAAAACGGATCGATGAGTTGAAGTCGTCCGCGATCTGGTCAGTCTTACCGGAAGTTCTGCCGGCCCACATCTTTTTCATATCACAATCACCTAATCTAAAAAACTTGTCCCGTCTTACTTCTTCTTAGCGTCCAGCTTTGCTTGCACCTGGATTGGCAGACCGAAGAGGTTGATAAAGCCTGCAGCTTCCGCCTGGTCGTAGTCGGATTCGTCAAAAGTTGCCAGCTCAGTTGAATAAAGGCTGTTTGGCGAAGTTACCCCGGCCTTGATGATATTGCCCTTGTAGAGCTTCAATTTGACCGTCCCGGTCACGCACTCCTGGGTCTTGTCGACAAAAGCAGCCAGTGCTTCTCTTAATGGAGTGAACCATTGCCCGTCATAAACCAGTTCCCCGTAAGTAATAGCCAGTTCTGACTTCTTGTGCTGAACCTGCTTGTCCAGGGTGATGGTTTCCAGGTATTCATGGGCAAAGTAAAGAATGCTGCCGCCTGGAGTTTCATAGACCCCTCTTGACTTCATCCCAACCAAACGGTTTTCAACCAAGTCCAAAAGGCCAATCCCATTTTCTCCGCCGACCTTGTTCAGCTTCTCCAGCATTTCCATCAAGGGCATTTCCTGCCCGTCTAAGGCAACCGGCACGCCTTTTTCAAAGTCCAGCTGCAGGTAAGTTGGCTTGTCCGGGGCGTCAAGCGGTGACACGCCCATTTCCAAAAAGCCCGGCTTTTCATAAGTTGGCTCAAGACTTGGGTCTTCCAGGTCCAGCCCTTCATGGCTTAAGTGCCAGAGGTTCTTGTCCTTAGAATAGTTGGTTTCCTTGCTGATCCGCAAAGGAACATGGTGAGCGGCGGCGTAGTCGATTTCATCTTCTCTTGAGACCAGGTCCCATTCCCGCCAAGGAGCAATGATCGGCATGTCCGGGGCAAAGTGCTTGATCCCTAATTCAAAACGCACCTGGTCGTTGCCCTTCCCGGTTGCCCCGTGGGCAATCGCGTCGGCCCCTTCCTTAATGGCTACTTCCGCCAAAGCCTTGGCGATCAAAGGACGGGCGTTGGCCGTCCCCAGCAGGTAGCCTTCGTACTTGGCGTCTGCCTTCAGACATGGCAGCAGATAATCGTTGACATACTCTTCTTCCAAGTTGGCCACAACCAATTTAGCTGCCCCGGAGTTCTTGGCCTTTTCTTCCAGCCCTTCCAGTTCATCGCCCTGGCCGACGTTGGCGGAAACCGCGATGATTTCCGGATTGTTGTAGTTTTCCTTCAGCCAGGGAATGATTACGGAAGTGTCCAAGCCGCCGCTGTATGCCAATACGATTTTCTTGATCTTGCTCTTGTCGATGTTCATTAATATTCTCTCCTGTAAAATTCTAACTTGCTTTTAATCTGACTCGTTAATGCGCCTCATTTTTATCACCTTTTCTAGCAAAAAAAGCCGCCCTTTTGCTAATTGCAAAAGGACGACTTGCTCGCGGTACCACCTTTAATTCCCAGCCAAATCCGGCTGAACCCTCTTGATTCTTAACGCGAATCAAACGATGGCCGCTTCTCGGTCATATTCCCGGCTGCGTTCCCCGCGCTGGCTCTGTTTCCTCTCAACTACGAAACTCGCTTGAAGAGTCAGGGGAGCAGGTACTACTTCCTTCGCTTAACTTGTTGAAATTAATTCTAACAGGTCTCTCATATTATGCAAGACCTTTTTACAAACTTTTTTGAATTTTTCTGCAAAAATCTACATGAAACGCTTGCTGTTTTCATGCAAAAGCCCGCCCTTATCGCCTTTGTCCAGAATTGATTATATTTTTGAAATAATTAATCAATTTTTTTGCTGATTCTTTGACTTGAGCTAAATAATGGGGTATTCTGTGCTCATAAAGCGAACTAGCAAAATTAATCAGAAAGACTAATACTATCCATGAATACCGATAAAATCAAAATTTTCCTTGATTTGGCGGAAAGCTTGAATTTCTCGCGGACTGCCCAAAACATGAATATTACCCAGTCGGCTGTTTCCCAGTCAATTTCTTCATTAGAGCGCTATCTTAATGTCAAGCTCTTCTACCGCAGCCGCAAAGAAGTCAATTTAACCCCGGCCGGTGAGCTCTTTTACCAGGGGATGCAGCCGGTCATCACCCAGTTCAACAAGGCCGTCACCCACGCCCGGGAAGTAGCCCAGTCAGTCAATACCATGCTCACCATCGGATTTGCCGGGTCCGGCTATGACCGCTATGTCATTGGCGAGTTGATCCAGGAATACAGGAAGGTTAGGCCTGAGGTCAAGATCTTCCTGGAAAATTATGACCACCGGACTATGGTCGCCCGCTTAAAGCAGGGCTTTTGCGACGTAATCTTGACCAGACCCGAATCAATCGACTCCGGCGTCACCCTTACTTACGACAAGCTGCTGGAAGGCCGCTTTTACGCCGTCTGCAGCAAGAGCTACGGCTATATTGGCAATTCACCTGTTACTTTGAAGGACTTGTCCAAAGAGCGCTTGATCTTCCTTGATAACAGCTGGTGCCTGCCCAAGCAGAATTCCCTGCAGAATGCTTTAAGCCGGGACCTGGCCAGCCTGGACTATGCCGTGGCCAACAACATGGCTGACTACACCCAGATGATTTCCGCTGGCCTGGGCATCGGCATCTGCGCCGACTTTGTCGTTGACCCCAGCGACGACCAGCTGGAGCTTTTCCCTTTGGAAAAAGAAGTTACTGACGAAATCGGCTTGGTCACTTTAAAGGACCGGAAATCACCGGCCGCCGACTTTATCGCCTGGGTCAAAGAGCGAGGGCTGCCGGCCACCCACCCTGTCGCAAAGTAAGGAGCTGGAAAGAAAACAATGAACACAGAACACTTGGCAATTTTTATCAACCTGGCTGAAACCTTGAGCTTCTCCGGGACAGCCATGAACATGGGGGTCTCCCAGTCGGCAGTCTCCCAGACTATTTCTTCGATGGAGCGCTATATCGGGGCCGACCTTTTCTACCGGACCAGAAAGAAGGTCTCCTTGACCCCGGTCGGCAAGGCCTTCTATGAAGACATCCGCCCTGTTCACCACAATTACGTGGAGGCTTTAAGACAGCTGGAAAGCTTAAATGCGCAATTTAAGGACAAGATCACGGTTGGCATCAGCAACTCCCCTTACGAGATCTTTGCCCTGGCCAAAAGCATTGGGGCCTACCAGGCTGCTAACCCAAAGGTCCAGTTTGAAATCGAAAGCCACAATTACCGGGACCTGGTTGGCCTTTTAAACGAAGGCGCCTTGGACATCATTTTCTTAAACCAGGACTCCTTGGGTTCTGGCGCCAAGATCAAGTTCAAGCCGCTTTTGACTGGCAAGTACTGCGCTGTTTTCCAAAAAGACTATGATTTTGCTACTCGCGGGTCGGTCAAGCACAGTGACTTGAACAGCCAAAGAGTCATCTTTTTAAATGACAATATTTGCACCCCTGGCCAGTATTCTTTGCAAAAAATCCTCTGGCAGGAGCTTCCCCACCTCAAGGTAACTTCCGCCAACTCCATCAATGCCGCCATGCTCAGCATCCGGGCGGGTCTAGGCATCGGCATCCTGCCCAACTTCCTTTTGCCTAAGCAGATCAAGGACTTAACAGTCGTTCCTCTTTCCGGCAAAAATGAAATCAGCTACGGCACGGCCATTAAAGAACACACCATGTCCGCCGCCAGCCAGGATTTCTATGACTGGCTGGAAACAGACAAATTGCCGGCTATGCACGAACTGGCTTAAATTAAAAGGCTAGAAGCAGTCTCCGCTTCTAGCCTTTTTGCATGCTATTTTAAATTTTCCTTGGCGGTCAAGGCCAGGTCCCAGGCCAGCCAGTCGCCCGTATTGTCTGAGCCCAGCCACTTGTCCAATCTGCCCAGACTGACCCCGGTCAATTTCACCCAGGCCGCCTTGGTCAAGCCCTTAGCCGCCAGACTGCCGGGCGCTACTTTCTTTAAAAAGGCCAGGTCAGCCGGGTCATAGAGGGCGCTGGCCCGCAGATTATAGGCCCGCTCTTTAACCCCCATGAAGACCAGGCTGTGAGCCAAAGCTGCCAGGGGCAGACCGGTCTGCTCGCTCCATTCTTCCAAGCTGAGACAGTGGTCAAGGGGAGTCGGCGCCAGAGGGAAAAAGTAGTTCTTCTTCCAAATTAAAGCCTGCCTTGGCACTTCCTGGCCCCGGTCAGCAAATTCCTCCTGGAGGAGCTTGATGTCCTCATCATACTGGCGGATCAGCTTGGTCTGGTAGGCCTTCAGCTTGATCAAGGTTGGCATCTCTTTTCTGGGAACTGCCGCGTTTTCGGCCGCCGTGTCGGTCAAGAGGGCCCCAAAAACGATCTGCCAGCGGCTTCTCCGCTTCTCGTCCAAAATCTGCTTTAGTTCATCCCCGCCTAACTGGGCCAAGTCCGTCATTGCCGTCCCTCTTTTCTTAAGCCAGAGCTTCCTTCAGCGGCTTAAAGCGCTTGTCGCCCGTGGAAAAATCTCTGACCAGCCACTGGAAGTCGCCTTCATACTTGCAATACAAGAAGCAGCAAGCCAGGTAATCCCCCTGCTCTTCAGTTGCCCGGTCAAAAACTTCCGTGTCCGCGTAATTTTCCAAGACCAATTGGTCTTCATGCTCGTCCCGGTAATAAGCCCTGCTGGTCGCCGCCGTCTTTCCCAGGCTCTTTAAATCGCCCAAATTGACCAGAGCCAAAACTTGCTCATAGTCCTGGTAGTTTTCCTCCAGAATCCGGCCGGCAATTTCCAAGTCCCCGTCATGGTCCAAGACCAGGCTGGAAACGGTATTGTCTTTTTCTTGTACGGCAATCATGCTTTGCGTGTCGGTCATCTTATTCTTCTTTCTAAAAAATTACTTGAAAAAGCGGTCGAAGAAACCCCGCGGCTTCTTTTCCTCGCTCTTGGCGGCTTCAGCTGCCTCCTTGGCCTGGGCCAGCTCATCCTGCAGCTGCTGAATTTTATCCGCCTGCTCCTTCTTCTCAGCTTCCGCCTGCTGCTGCTTTTCAGCCTGGGCTTCTTTTTCAGCCAAAAGCTGGGCATTTTGCTCGGTGACCTTCATCATCCGGTCCATCATTTCCGCGTTCTTCTTGAGGTATGGAGCGATATTTTCGCCCATTCTCTGCCCCTGGACTTCCGCGGCAGCTCTGGCCTTTTCCATTTCAAAGCGCTCAGCCGCGATCCCGGTCTCCTTCTCATAGCGCTCGACCAGCAAGTGGTTGCCCTGCCAGAGGTCCATGTTGGCCATCTTGACCGTCAGTCCCTGGCTGTCAAAAGTCTTGCAGATCTCAGCTGAAGCCGGCAGGTAGGCGAAGTAGCGGTTGATGTCAGCCCCCTTGTTTGGGAAGACCCGGGCCGGAATCATGCATTCCGGATTGTCCCGGGTAAAGGTGATTTCCCGCAAAGTTGCCTCATCGTGCAAAAGAATGCTCCAGTTCCGCCGGCCGAGGTCTTCAACGATATTGTAGTTCTTCATGTTGAAGTAGTACTTGGTTTCCGTGTTGACCAGGCCGTATTCTTCAACCAACTGCCAGAAGGCATGCTTGACTGGGTAGAGGAAGTCCCGCTTGAGCTGCAAGTAGTCTTCATCGTCCATTTCATCCAGCCAGCGGTCGATCTGCCGGGTCAGGTAAAGAAAGAGGGTGTTGTTCAGCCAGTGACCATGGTTGTCGGTATTGCCGTCCAGATATTCAAAAAAGTGAATGTCCGCGTCCGTCTTCTTGCGGAACTGGTTGCCCTGGCTGATCACGTAACCCCGCCGGCCAACTTCAGTCAAAAGCTCGATGTCCTTGCCCTTGCTGTTCATGCTGAAAATGGCTACCGGTTCCACCGCCAGTTTCTCGCCATGCCGGTTGCTCCGCTTTTTCAAAAAGCTCTGGGCCGCGCTGGAAGAAAAGAGGGACACTTCCGGGTCATCGATGCAGATCGGAGTGATGACCTGGTCTTCATCCATGTAGTGGTCGGTAAAGTTCCAAATATTCTTGTTGATGACCTTAGGGTTGGAGCTGTAGGCGCTGACCCGGTCCTGCTTGCTCAAGCTCTTTCCGGCCAGCAGCTTCTTTCTGACGGCTGCCGTCATCCCGAAGAGCTTGTCTTCTGAACTGGCCTGGACGATTTCCTTGGTGTTGCCGATGGTCAAGTTGGAGGCAATCTTAAGCAGAGTCGACTTGCCAGTTTCCCCCTGCCCGACCAGGCCGGCCACGATTGGGACATCTTCCACGATCCCGTTTCTTTCATCGATCGCCTGGCGGATCTTCCAGATGCTGCCGCTTTCCAGGACATACATCAAGAAGGAGAAGGCGGCCTGGGATTCATTGTCCTGCTTGCGGTCCCGGTAGAAGCGGATAATGTCAAAAATCGCTGACACATCCTGCCGGGTCGGCTTCTGGACGGCCACTGGCTCTTCTTGGTAGGAGTCAATCGCCGGCTTCTCCAAAATCGTCCCAGTTACCGGGTCTTGCAGGTAAAGCGGGCGCGGGTAGTGGGCCTTCTCATCTGGCAAAACAATGGCTTCGCCATTTTCGTTGCCCTCGCCAAAGACAATCTGGCTGAGGCGCTTGCTTAATTCCTCGTCAGCCAGGATCTTTTCGCCAGTCAAATCCTGCTTGTCAATCCCGCTCTTAAAGCGCAGAAGCTTGGCCGTCTTCTTAAAGGACACGCCTGCCTGGCTTTGGGCTAATTGCCCCAGTCGGGTTGCTTCTTTGAAGTCCTTTAAAGGCGCTGTCGCCATTTTGTCTGCCAAGCCGCTGACTTCCAGCAGGTACTGGGACCGCTTGTCTTCTTCTTGGTCCAGATAGCCTTGGTAGATCTCCTTGTTTAAAATATCACTGGCCTTGGCCATCAGCTCTTTGACCAGCTGCTGGACCATGGCCCAGTCATCCCCGGTCTTTTCCCCGCTGCTTAAGGCATAAGTCGCCCCCTGCCCCCAGTAGAAGCGGTACTTGTCTTTCCCAGTCAGCAAGAAAAAGCTGCTCTCTTTCTCTGGTAAAAACTTAACAGCCAACTTGCCGTTAAGCAGTTTTTCCTTTAAGTCCGGACAGTCGCCAGCTAAAAGCGGAAAGAGACGGGACAGTTCGCTTGCCGCGGCGAGTTCGGGAACTTCCTCATCCCCAAAAAGCAGGCAAAGGTCTGCCTGCTCAAATAACCCGGTAACTTCCCGGTCCAGCAGGGTCCAGTCAGGAGCAGCCAGGGCGGCCGTCAAAGTCCCGTATTCCTCTCCTGCTTCCTTGATGTCTTCCAGCAAGCCGTGCTGGATCAGTAACTTTCGCTGAGTATCAATAATCCTTGCCATCTGTCTTATTTCCCATTCATGACTTTTTGCCTGCCATATTGCAGACCTTTAACAAGATTATAGCACTATCCGGCCCGTTTTCGGCAGCGTTTACCCGCTTTGCTGGCAAGAATCTGCGGATTTTTGCCAAAAGAAAGCCGGGCGGGAAAAAATAGTTTATCATGAAAAGAGAAAATAGTTGAAAAGAGGAAAAATAATGACCATCTCCCAATACTTTATCCTGGGCTGGATTGGCTGCGGGATCTTCATTCTCTTTGCCTTGATCTGGCTCTTTGGCCTCATCACCAGCCAGCCGCGCCTGCGCTTTGTCTGCGACTTCTTCATGGTCGGCGCCTTGTTCATCATGCTGATCGGCTTTGGCGCCCGGCACAAGCAAATCGTAATCCAGGAGAAAAGGCAGGCAGCCATCGCCCTTAAGCAAAAGAATTACCAACAAACCGGGGAAAAGTTCCGGCAAAACAGCACTAGTATCGCCAAAAGCATTGATGAAGCTGCCTCCAGCGTAACTACTGCCTGGCAGGATGCCTTAAAGGCAAATCAGCAAAAGAAAAAGGGCAAGAGCGAGAAAACTACTGTCTCCCCGTCTAAAGCCGTCAGCCAGGCCTTTAAGGACGAAAAGAGCAAGCTGGCAGAGAGCAAGAAAAAACTGCTCAAGCAGGCCGACCTTCTGGCCTTGCTCAAGCAGTATCAGTATAAAAATGCCAAAGTCAAATATGCCAGCTACCAAGCTGTCCAAAAGACTGAACTGGCCTACTACAACGCCGTCGTCAGCATCAACGGCTTAACCCTGGCCCAATACAAAAAGCAGGTCAGCCGCGCCAAAGACAAGTATGACCAGGCCGCTAGTGAATTAAGCACGCGTTAAATCATGTCCTTGGCAAAATTCCACGATAAAAGTGGCCATCTTCTGGGCCACCTTCGGCTCTTGGGCCAAGTTTCGGCTGGCCAGGCTGATGGTATACGATGTATCTTCCGTCACTGGAACGGTGACCGCACCAGCCGCCTCATGATACTTGGACTTAGGCAAAAGGGCCACCCCTTCGCCAATGGTTACCAAGTCAACCAAGGTCCGCACGTCATCAGTTACGCTGCTGATTTGGGGATGAATGTCGTTTTTGGCAAAAACATCAGCGATGATCCCAGCCAAAGCATGTTCTTCACCAAAAGCCAGGTAGGGATAGTTCTCAATCTGCTTCAAGCTGACTGACTTCTGCTTGGCCAGTTCATGGCCAGCCGGTAAAAGCAGCTCCAGCCTTCTGTGCATCATTGGCACTAAGTCAAAGCCAGCGATCTTTTCTCCTGGCCGGGTGGTAACAATGGCCAGGTCCAGTTCCCCGCTTTGCAGCATGTCCAAAAGCTTGCCGGTCACGTCCCGCTTCAAGTTGAAATCGACCCGGTATTCCGGATTGACCTGCCGGTATTCCTTGATCACATCTGTAATGAACTGGTGGGCAACGATTTCGGCGACCCCGATTGACAGCTTTCCGCTTTCGCCCAAAGCCATCTCGGCTAATTGCCGCCGGCCTTCCTTGATCTGCTGGACTCCGGCTTCACTGTACTCTTTGAAGACCTTGCCGTAGACGGTCAAGCGGATGTTGCGGCCTTCTCTTTCAAAAAGAGGGACGCCCAGTTCCTCTTCCAGTTTCTTGACCGCGTAGCTCAAGGTTGGCTGGGAGATCCCTAATTTTTCCGCCGCCTGGGCCATATACTGGGTCTCAGCCAGCTCGTTGAAGTATTCCAAGTGTTGAAAGTTCATGTCTTTTTCCTCATCAATAAGTCTCAGCTCCTATTTTTGCTAAAATTTTAGTTTTTAGCAAGTTTTTAGCATTTTTTAAATGGATTTTTAGCAATTTTTGAACTTTTTCGCAAAAATTTCCTGCTAAAAACCTTCAACATAAGTTCGGAAACATATGATTTATAATTCCTATACCGCTTTCATTCCTCTTTCTTGAACGGAAAAGTCGCATTTAGCCAAAAAATCAGCGGTAATTATTTGAATTTCGCCGAATATTATGTCAAAATTGAGTAAGCATGATTGGCGTTGACTAATAGGAAAAAGGCGCTATAATAATCGTATTGTAAAATTAATTTTGTAAATTCATTCACTTAAAAGAGAGCATTAAGATGAAACAAGACGTACTTTACCAAATCTTGACAACTGCTGAAGACTGCCAGACGGTCAGCGATATCGCTAAGAAGCTTTTCCTTAGCCAGCCATACGTGAGCCAGGTTCTGAGCAAGGCAGAAAAGAAATACAATGTCGTTCTGCTGGAAAGAAGAACCCTGCCAATCGAACTGACCGAAGCCGGCCGGACCCTTTGCGACGGCTTGGCCAAGCTGCACAGCGACCAGATGAAGATCGAACAGGACCTGCGCCGCTTCACTGAAGAAGAACAGTCCTACATCAAGATCGGTTTCTCCCCAATCTGGGCCCCAGGCGAAAGCGGGAAGATTATCCCTGTTTTGCAGAAGCAATTTGAAACCACCCGCTTTGAACTGATCAAGACCTTCTCCATCAACTCAGCCAAGCGCTTGATCGACAACCGGATGGTTGACATATACTTAGGTCCGCTTCTGCGGGGGGAAAACCTGAAGAACTTCTTCCTCTTCCAGCCGAGGATCTTCCTGATCATCCCTGAAACCAGCAAGCTTTACCAAGAAGGCAAGCGGGATGTTCCGTTCAGCCAGCAGCTTTTGATGGACCTCAGTGAAGAAAAGATGGTTTCCTTGAGCGATGACTCCGGCTTCCAAAAGACGGTTGACCACTTGCTTGAAGACCAGAACCTATCTGTCAACAAGAGCATCAAGGTCAACGACTACGAAGTCGCCCTGCAGATGGCAGTCGGCGGTTTGGGCTGGACGGCAACTTTGGAATACATGCTGCCGGACCTGGACCCAGACCTCAAGTACAACCAGGTTGAACTGCCACGCACTTTGATCCAGTCTGACAACGGTTTGACCATCCACATGGATTCCAACGACCGGGCCAAGGAAGTTGCCCAGGTCATGACCAAGCTGATGAAGGAAGACCTGGTTAAGCGGAAGCTGATCAAGGAATAAGAGCAGAATTTTGGAAATAAACAGAAAAAAAGACGAGCCAGCCGGCTCGCCTTTTTTATTGTTATTCAACTATTTCTAACTATGCTTCTTTTTTCATTTCTCTTTTCTTATTATTCCTAGTCCTTAATTCCTGCAGCCATTCACTGTGACTGACCGCGGCATAGACTAAAATTGCTAGAGCCGTCAAAGCCGAAATTAAAAGCCCGCTTCTCAATCCCGGTGTCCGGTAGACCAAGCGGACCCGATGCTTGCCAGCCGGCATCTCAAAGCCGACAAAGGCTGTATTGGTCTTGAGGACCTTGACAGCCTTGCCGTCTACCGTGGCTGTCCAGCCGCTTGAATACGGGATGGTCGAGGTAACGATACCAGCTTTCTTGCTGGTGAAGAGCCCAGTCAGCTGGTTCTGCGCGAGTTTCAGCTGCTTGACCCCCTGCTTTTGAATCTGGTGCACTTCTTTTGTGTATTCTTGATTCAAAGGAATTGCCACAACTTTGATCTTAAAGCGATAGGTCCCCAGTTTTGAAGGCTGGAAAGTCAGGCTGCTTGGCAGGGTCTGATAAGTCCCCATGTTCATGACCGCGCTGTCGACCAGGCGGTAAAAAGAAGTCATGTCCTGGCTTCTCTGTACGATGGTCTCACTGGTCTTCTTCCCCGTCACCGTCAGCTTGTAGCTGGGATCTGGCGACCCGGCCAAAAGGTGGTAGCGCCAGTACTTGTAGCGGGTCGCCCGCTCGTTAAAGGTCTGACCAGTCAAGTCTGCCTCCTGCTTAGCCTTCTTCAGCTCCAAATCCAGCTGCTGGCTTAAAGTAAAGGGCTGGTAGGAAATCTGGCTGATTTCGACATGGAGCTCGCTTTTGCCCAGTTTCGCCTTTTCTTTATCTGACAGATGCAGCTTCAGCTTGTAGCTGACATCAGAGTCCGTATAAGTCAGTTTATTCTTGCTCAGCTTCTTGCCATTGGCAGCAAGCAGGCTGGCCTTGATAGTCTTGACCCCGATCAATTTAGCTGCTTTGAGGCCGGAGTCCTTGACCACCACTCCGCTGGCCAGAGCCCGCTCTTTTTGGCTCGCTGAGAGCTTTTGGTAGTGGCTGGGGCTAATTGCCTTATTGCTCAGCCAAAGCAGCGGAAAGGCCTCTGTCGTCTTATACAGCTGGGCCTGGTAGACAGTCTCTTGATTTTGGTCCTTTTTCTCCTCACCAGAGGCAATCAAGTCATAGGTCCCAGGCACCTTATTGCCATTTACTGAGTATTTTTGGTTAAAAATATAGCGGACGCCCAGGAAATTGTTCAAAATCGTCCGGTCATCCAGCTGGTGGAAGGGAATATTGTTGTCATACTGCAGGTTGCCCAAGTCAGTTGAAAACTGGCCCAGGTACTGGTTCTGGATTGAATAGTAAGATGACACGTTGGCCAGGCCGCTGGTCAAGTCGTTAAAGAGCTTTTTCTGGCTGACAAACTGGTTGTTTGAGACAGTGTTGACCCGGTAAAAGCCGGTCGGCAAAAGGTGATTCATGCCGCCGTAGCGGTTTTCAGCGATCTGCTCATACTCGCCCCTGGCCAGCATATTGCCCGCGAAGTTCCCGTTATAAGGCAAGGCCGCGTACAGGGCATTAAAGGCTAAATTAGCCGCTACAATAAGCAATAACGACCGCTTTAATGCCCGTCCTTCGTTGACCAGATAAACCGCTCCTAAACTAAGCAAGAGGAAAATAACTGGCAAGAAGAGCTTGTAGTCATTTTCCAAAAAGGACATGGCGACCAGGTAAGCCAGGTAGATCCCGCTGACGATGAAAATCAGCCGCATTTCCTTTTGGCTGACTGCCTGCTCGCTGACGGCCTTGACAAAGGCCATTACGCTGAAGGCAAAAGGCAGGTACAAAAGCAGGGTCCAGCGGTTTGAAGCTGACATCCCCCCGTTAAAGACTGCCCCAACTGCCGGGATCAAGAGCATGACCGCCCCTAAGACAAGTGAAGCAGCAACCGTCTTATACTTGCGCCAATTAGCGAAAAGATAAACCAGAGCCGGCAAAATGATGCTGGCCAGGCCCAGGGCTGACCAGAACATCAACTTCCAGTTGTCCCCGTCAATCAGTTCCTTGGGCAAAAGCAAGTAATAGTAAGCCGGATAAAAGGTCAAGCCGTTGGCAAACTGCGACCCGGTCCGGGTGGAGTTGATTACGCCCAAAAGTTCTGGCAAAAGCAGGCCCGCTGACAAAAGAACTGCTCCTGAACTGGCAAAAAAGAGCTTCTTAATCGTTGGCCAAAAAGGAATCTTTTTCCAATAAGCCAGGCCCCAGCGCAAAAGCAGATAGATGATTGCCCCCAGGCCCAGAACAAAGGCCAGGTAATAGTTGCTGACCAGCATCCAGACAAAGACACCGAATAAAGGCCAGGCGCTTCCTCCCTGCAAGAGCCGCTCCAGCTGGACCACGATCAAGGGAAAAAGAATAAAGGTCGTGGTAAACATTGGCTGGGCCAAGGCCGCGTAAAGCAGGTAGGCATTGACCATGTAGACCCCGCTGCCAATCAGGATTACGCCGTCTTTAAAGTCAAAATGGCGGGCAAAATAAACAAAGGCCAAGCCTACGCAGTAAAGGCGCAAAAGCAGGATCAGCTGATAGGCAAAGACCAGGTGGCTGGTCGGAAACAAGAGGGCCAGGTAGGCAAAGATGTCCCCGATCGTATAGTAAGAAAAGACCGAGAACAGGTCACTGCCCAGGCCCATGGTCCAGGACCACTCGGCCGGTCCCTGGCTTAAATGGCGCAGGAAGTTGAGCACGTATTCCCGGTACTTGACCAGCAAGGGCAGGTGCTGGTTAGCGGCGTCGGTATTCCAGATCAAACTGTGGCCCGTGAGCAAGTAAGGGCCAAAAACACAGGCCGCCAAGAAAAGAAAGAAGACTGAGTACTTCCAGTAGACAGTCCGGTCACGCTTTTTGTTAAAGCTGAATTGCAAATGTCATACCTCCAAAATGTTCAATGGTCTGTCTTTCTATTTTACCGCTTTTCTCTCCTTCCCGCTAAAAGGCTAGAAAATATTAAAAAAGAAAAATGACCAGCAATCCCTGGTCATTATCCAAAATTCTAATTTCTCAGCTGCTCGTAAAGTTCCTGCATCTCCTGGTCATCTGGCACAAGCTTCAAGTATTTTTCCAGAAGCTGCCGGACCAAATCGCCTTGGGCGCTCTCCTGGGCAAAGGAAATCATCCCCCGCAAAAAGTCAGGACTGCCTTGCAGGCTCTGGTAGGCCAAAAGGTATTCCTGCAGAGCCTGGTCATATTTTTCCATTTCCTGGTAGGACCGGGCCATGTTCCAGTGGGCCTGGGGCTCCAGGTCGCTGTCAGCCAAGGAGGTAAACAAGGCCAGGGAGTCTTCTGCCCGCCCCTGGGCCAGGTAGAGGTCGCTTAGGAGCAGCCGGAGGCTGGAGTTATCCGGGTTGACCGAAAGGCCCCGCTTCAAGAGGTCTTCAGCATCCTCTGTCTTGCCTAATTTAGCGGCTGCCTGGGCCCCGATCTGGTAAAGCTCTTCATCCAGCTCATTGTAGCCCAGGCCCGTCTGAGCGGCAAAGAGGGCTTCTTCCGGGTTATCTTCTTCCTGGTAGGCCTTGGCCAGGAAAGGATAAGCGTTGACGTAGTCAGGACTTTGTTTGATGACGTCGTCAAGGAAGGCAACCGCCTTGTCAAATTGGCCGGCTTCTTCCATGATCACCCCTGCCTGGTACTTGGCGTCGATATCCAGGAGGTCTTCCTTATGGTCATTGATAAAAGCTGCCGCTTCTTCATACCGGCCCAATTTGGCCAGGGTCTGGAAGACCCGCTGGTTGAGGTTGACTTCCCCAAACATGGTTTGTCTTTGCCGCAAGTCCTGGTAAAGAGGCAGGGCCTGGTCGTTTAAGTCGCTCATGTAGTCCAGTTCCGCCAAGCCAAAAGTAATGGCGTCTTCATCCGGAGCCAGCTTTCTTGCCTGCTCCATCTTGGCCCGGGCCGTTTCGATCAAGCCCTCGCTTTGGTAGTAGTCAGCCTGGACCAGGAGGCTTTCCAGATAGGCATCTGAATCAGCCGGTACATTGTAAAGCAGGGTCAAGCCGTCGTCCTCCGCCCCGTCATTGAGGAGGATTTCCGCCAGGTAGACCTTGAAGAGGTCTTCATCTGGAAATTCCGCGATCAAGCTGCGGTAGACTTCCTTGGCCAGATCGGTAAAGCCCAGGTCAGTCAAATTTTCCGCCAGAGACGCCAGAATCTCCGGATCATCGTTTTCCAGGGCCTGCTTTAGAAGGGCACGGCTCTCGCTGAAGCGGTGGCCTTGAATCGCGTCCAACAATTGTTCAGAATATGTCATCTTTGTCCTCACTTTCTGCTTACTATTGTACCGTAACTAGTCAGCTAAAAAAGTTTTTTGCCCAAACAAAAAACGCCAGGAAAACCCGGCGTTTCTTTATTTTAAAGCGCGTCAATTACTTAACAGCGTCCTTAAGAGCCTTACCTGGCTTAAATGCAGGAACCTTGCTTGCTGGAATTTCGATTTCAGCACCGGTTTGTGGGTTGCGGCCCTTGCGAGCTGCACGGTCACGAACTTCGAAAGTGCCGAAGCCGATCAGTTGCACCTTTTCGCCCTTAGCCAAGTCTTCTTGGATAGCTTCGAAAACTGCGTCAACAGCTTCTGAAACGTCCTTCTTAGTCAACTTAGTCTTAGCAGCTACTTCTGAAACTAATTCTGCCTTATTTGCCATGTGGAATTCACCTCCTATAAATTAGACTCGCGTCTAATCACTTCATTTCTCTTGCAGAAATGAGGGACACTGAGCGCTTGCTGCATTCAATTAATTCCCTGTTCTCTAAAATATCACAAGAACGTTGTCCCTACAAGGCTTTTAGCCTGCGGCTTAGCACTTTTTCAAGAGAATGTCACAAATTGAAAAAGAAAAGCCCGCTACTATTTACGCTTGCGCGGCAGGATCTTGATCGGAGTCCCGGTGAAGTCGAAATTCTCCCGCAGCTGGTTGATCAAGAAGCGCTGGTAGGAGAAGTGCATCAGTTCCGGATCGTTGCAGAAAACGACGAAGGTCGGCGGATTGGTCTTGACCTGGGTCATGTAGTAGACCCGGAGCCGCTTGCCCTTGACCATTGGGGCAGGCACCAAACGGCTGGCTTCCAGCAGCAGGTCGTTTAAGACGCTGGACTGGATCCGCTGGTTCTTGTTCTCGTAGACTTCCTTAACCATCTTCGGCAATTGGTCGATGTTCTTGCCGGTCTTGGCTGAGACAAAGACAATTGGGGCATAGTCCAGGTAAGAGAATTCTTCCCTGATCACCGCTTCAAAGTCCTTGCCTGATGAAGAGTCCTTCTTTGGCAGGTCCCACTTGTTAACGGCGATAATCATCCCCAGGCCCGCTTCATGGGCATAGCCGGCCACGTGCTTGTCCTGCTCTCTGATACCGGTGCTTGCGTCCAAAACCAGGATAGCCACATCTGAACGCTCCATGGCACTCATGGCCCGCATGACAGAGTACTTTTCGGTCTTTTCATAGACTTTGCCCCGCCGTCTGATCCCAGCCGTGTCAACGACCCGGAACTTGGTCCCGTCCTTGACGAATGGCGTGTCGATGGCGTCACGGGTAGTCCCTTCTTCGTTGGCCACAATCACCCGTTCCTCGCCCAAGAGGCGGTTGACGATGGATGACTTGCCCACGTTTGGCCGGCCGATCACGCTGAAGGAGATAACCCCTTCTTCTGTCTTTTCGGCATCAGCTGGGAAGTTCTTGACTACTTCGTCTAAAAGGTCACCGATCCCGGTGCCGTGCGCTCCGGAAACAGGAATCGGGTCACCTAAACCCAGACTGTAGAAGTCATAGATATCAGTCCGCTGCTCAGGGTTGTCGGCCTTGTTGACAGCCAAAAGAACTGGCTTGTCGGCCCGGTAGAGCAGGTGGGCAATCCGCTCGTCCAGGCTGGTCACGCCCTGGCTGGCGTCAGCCAGCATGACGATAACGTCAGCCTCTTCAATGGCAATTTCTGCCTGGGCCCGGATTTCTTCGTCAATCGTGCTGTCTTCCCAAGTAATGCCCCCGGTATCGATAATGCTGAACTGGTGGCCCATCCAGCTGGCCCGGGCATAGTTCCGGTCCCGGGTCACGCCTGGCCGGTCTTCCACGATCGCCACCCGCTCATTGATGATCCGGTTGAACAGGGTTGACTTGCCTACGTTTGGTTGCCCTACGATGGCAACAATTGGTAATGGCATCTTTTCACCTCTTTTGCTTTCTATTGATTCTTGTCAAACAAAAAGACCGACCAGCGGTCGGTCTTTTTAGTGCTGATTAACGGTTCTTAAGTTGGTCACCGATCATGTCACCAAGTGAGAAGCCGTTGTCGTCGTTGTTCATGTACTTGCGAGCAACTGCATCGTTGTTTGATGAACGACGTGCGCGAGGTCTGTCGTTTGATGAAGAAGCGTTCTCTGGATCAGCTTGCTTAATTGACAGGGAGATTCTTCTTTCACTTGGGTCAATGTTAAGAACCTTAACCTTGACCTTTTGACCTACAGTCAAGACATCGCTTGGCTTGTCAACGTGCTTGTTGGAAATTTCTGAAACGTGTACCAAGCCTTGGATGCCGTCAGCAACTTCAACAAAGGCACCGAAGTTGGTCAAAGACTTAACTTCGCCTTCGATTACATCACCTTCGTTCAAGCTTGAAGTTGCTTGTTCGAATGGAGATGGTTCAGTTTGCTTGATTGACAGGGAGATACGGTGACGGTCATTGTCGATGCCAATAACCTTAACCTTAACATCTTGGCCAACCTTCAAGACGTCGCTTGGCTTGTCAACGTGCTTGTATGAAATTTCGGAGATGTGTACCAAACCGTCAACGCCGCCGATATCAACGAATGCACCAAAGTTGGTCAAACGTGATACCCGGCCTTCAACTACGTCGCCGACAACCAGTTGTGAAGCAACGTTTTCAAAGGCTTGTTCGCGTTCTTCTTCGATCAATTCCTTGTGGGAAAGGATCAGACGGTTCTTAGCCGGGTCGATTTCAGTAATCTTGACCTTGATGGTCTTGCCGATGTATGGCTTAAGGTCTGAAACGAAACGGTTTGAGATCAAGCTTGCTGGCAAGAAGCCGCGGGTGCCGACATCAACGAGCAAACCACCGCGAACTGATGAAGTAACCTTACCTTCGATAGTCTTGCCTTCTTCGAAGTCCTTTTGCAGCTTGTCGTAAGCTTCGCGTTCCTTAACGCGGGTTACTGAGAAGAAAAATTCACCGTTTTCCTTGTCACCGCCTGCACGACGAACTACGTAAGCCTTGAAGGTATCACCTGGCTTAACTTCGTCACGCAAGTTGACACTACGGTCGTTGGTGAAATCACGGCGAGTGATTACACCTTCAACGCCGGCGCCTTGAACACCAACGTTAATTTGGCCATCTTCAACGCTCAAAACGTTAACGTCAACGATGTCGCCCACCTTAACTTCTTGCATTTGAGCAAGAGCATCTAAAAATTGATTGTTTTCTGACATAAATACAAAATGCCTCCCTGTTTATTCGTTCTCTATTTTACCGAAAAATAGATGAATTTGCTACTATTTTACCAGACTTTTTTTGACTTTACTTGCTGGTATTTGTTTTTTTAGCAATTTCGGCCAAGATAGCGTCAACAACCTGGTCAATCGTTAAATTAGTTGAATCGATTTCGATTGCATCCGCTGCCTTCTTCAAAGGTGAAACTTCACGGTGGGAGTCAAGGTAGTCCCGCTTGGCAATGTCAGCTTCGATTTCTTCAACCGTCTGCTTGGCCTCAATCCCCTTCTGCTGCCAGTCCAAAAGCCGTCTTTCCGCTCTGGACCGGGCACTGGCAACTAAGAAGATCTTGACTTCAGCCTTAGGCAAGACCGTGGTCCCGATATCGCGGCCATCCATGATCACGTTGGTTGACCCAGCGAGTTTTCTTTGCAGGTCAACCATCTTGCTTCTGACCCCTGGCAGGGCTGATACCTGGGAAACATTGGCCGTGATTTCCGGAGTCCGGATTTCCAAAGACACGTCTTCACCGGCTACCAGAACCTTTTGGCCCTTTTCACCTGGCTCTAAAACAATGCCATCTTCGTCGATCGCCTTTAAGATCCCGGCCTCATCCCCGTAATCCAGGCCGTGCTTGCGGGCAATAAAAGTACATGCCCGGTACATCGCGCCTGTGTCAATATAAACGAATGACAGCTTATTGGCCACAATCTTGGCCACGGTGCTCTTACCTGCTGAAGCAGGTCCATCAATTGCTACTTGCATAACATCAAAATGAAGCGACTCACATCGCTTCAATCCTTTCCAATAAATTCAGCTATTTGGCTTGCTTGATCTTCAGTTTCTGACCAACCGCCAGGGTTGAGCTGGTATCAAGACCATTCTGCTCAGCCAGCTCTTCAGCGCTTATGCCGTACTTCTGGGCGATCGCGGCCCAACTGTCGCCAGACTTGACCACGTAAGTCTTGACCTCTGGAGTAGCCTTCTTCTTGCTGGACTGTTTGGCAGCCCGCTTGGGCTTGGTCTGCTCTTTCTTAGTTTGCGGGACGGCATAATCGCTGCTTTGACTGGTAACTAGCGGCAAAACCGCCAGGGCTATCATAACCACGATCAAGAGGGCCGTCCACCACGGCGCCTGCTTGTTCTTGCGCTCTTCTCTGACCGCTTGCTGGCGGGCCAGACGTGACAAGGGCTTTTGGGCATTTTGATCCATCTAGCTTCCCCCTTTAAGCTTACATTCTACCATAAATCACCTGCCTAATCGAAAAGAAAAGACTTTCCCTAAGGAAAGCCTCATCAAAAGATTCACTTGTATTTTCAAATTAGTACTTGCTGGAAACGCTGAAGTGCTTGATCACGAATGGCTTGATGGTCTTTAAGACTGATTCAAAAAGGATGTAGACCACAACTGAGTTGATGGCCCCCTTGATCAAGTTGAATGGAACGATGATGCCCATAATGTAGCTGGACATGCTTGGAATGTGCAGCATCTTGCCTAGGTAAGTCTGTTCAGTAAAAGTAAGCAGCTGAGCGTAGTTCATGTGCATCCCCGCTGCCTGCGGCACTGAAGTGTAGGCGTAAACCGGAGTAAGCAGGAACTGGTTGGTCAAAGCCATGACCACCGTCAAAGACAAGACTCCTAAAAGCAGGCCCAAGGCTGGCAGCAGGTAGCCCTTCAGGCTCTTTCTGTCCTCTTCCTTGACTGATCCAGCCAGGAAGTAAAATGGCAGGGCAAAGGCCATTGAGGCCAAAAAGGCAGCCAGTTCACCGACCAATGACGGCAGGGCAAAACCGGCAAAGATCAACGACAAAAGGCACTTGATCGCGGCCACGGCCACCCCGCCGCCAATGCCGAAGATAAAGGTAGTGATGACCACGATGACGTCGGAGAAGTCCATCTTCAAAAAGCTGACGCCTGGCATAATCGGGAATTCAAACTTCATCACCACGAAGGCAATAGCCCCGATCATGGCATAAGCGAGCCAGTTGCTGACTGATTTAGCTGTCCGTTTGTTAGCAGCTTCCATATTAACATACCTCCATTAAAAAAGTCCGTTGCCTTGAAGAGCAACAGACCTTTCTTAGTAAGCATGCTTATTATTCCAGCGTCTGCCTTCTTCCATCTAGACTATAACTATCGGTAGCTTTACAGCATTCAACCATTTGCATGGCTCGCGGACTTGCACCGCCGGTCGGGATTTTCACCCTGCCCCGAAGACAACTTGTATTATTTAACTTTACAACTATATTCTAATCCACCTGCTTGAGCCTGTCAACCTCTTTGTGGTTTAATTCCCGGTACTGTCCGGATGTAAGGCCTTGCAAGTCAAGAAAAGCATACCGCTCTCTGGACAATTTGTCAACCAGGTGGTTAACAGCTTTAAACATTTCCTTGACCTGGTGGTAGTGGCCTTCGTGGATGGTCAGCTGGACGATCTGGGTCTGGGCCCGGGGATTGGTCTTCAAAACCTTGACCTGGGCCGGCTTGGTCTTGTAGCGGCCAATCTGGACCCCCTTCTTCAAGGCCCTGATTTCATCTGGCTGCAAAATGCCCTTGATCTTAGCCACGTAGACCTTGTCGACTTCGTTTCTCGGGTGCATGAGCAGGTTGGCCAGTTCCCCGTCGTTGGTCATCAAAAGCAGGCCTGAAGTGTCATAGTCCAAGCGGCCAACTGGGTAGAGCCGGTATGGCAGGTCACTAAAGTAGTCAGCCAC
Organism: Lactobacillus sp. WILCCON 0059; assembly: GCF_057197985.1. Lineage (NCBI taxonomy): Bacteria > Bacillati > Bacillota > Bacilli > Lactobacillales > Lactobacillaceae > Lactobacillus > Lactobacillus sp. WILCCON 0059. Next base: position 861,988 of record NZ_JBUBHN010000001.1, on the reverse strand, counting down.
GGTCTTGCGGCCCTTGTCGTCCTTCACCGCGGAAATCACGCCGCGCGGCTTATAGAAAAGATAAGTGTGGTGGCTTTCCCTTTCGATCGGCTGGTTGTCAACAACTACTTGTTCAATTGAGCTGACCTTGGTTCCCAGCTTGGTCACTACTTGCCCGTCGACCCTGACCCGGCCGGCCAGGATCATTCTTTCCGCTTCTCTTCTGGAAGCGATACCCGCCTGGGCGATCACTTTTTGCAAACGTTCTTGCGCCATTATAAATCCTCCATCTTTTGCAATGCTTCATCAGCCGTGCCGTTCTCGGCAAACAGGTCTACCTGGCCGTCGGCATCAAAGCTGCTGTCTTCAAAATTCTCAATTACCGGCAGATCCGCCAGGGACTTGTAGCCAAAGTACTGGAGGAAGTAATCGGTCGTCACGTACAGCTTGGGGTGGCCCGGGGCGTCCTTGACTCCCTGGGCTTTGACCAGCCCTCGCCAGACAAGGGTTTGCAGGGCACCAGAGGAATTAACCCCCCGGATTTCGTCGATCTCAATTCTGGTAATTGGCTGCCGGTAGGCTACGATCGCCAGAATTTCCAAGGCTGACTGGCTGATGTTCTTGGTCAGGTCCTTGTTGAAATATGCTTCCACCAGGTCGCTGACCTCCCCGCTGGTCGTCAGCTTGTATTCGTCGTTGATTTCCAAAAGCTGCAGGCCGCTGTCGGGATCGCTGACTAATTTTTCCTGCAGTCTTTTAGCCAGGGGCTCAATTTCCGGGTCTGCTACCTGCAGCAAGTCCCGCAGCTGCTCTTTCTTGATCCCGCTGTCGCCAGCCACATAAAGGAGGGCTTCCAGCTGGGCTATTTTACTCGTCATGCTTGCTTCTTTCTATTTCCAAGTCGCCGAAGCGGCGCTTTTGCCTAACTTTCAAGTACTGGTCCTTGGCCAGTTCCAAAATGGCCAAAAAGAGGCCAACCAAGTCCGCCAGGTTTTCCACCTGGTCAGTCAAGGCAAAAAAGCTGGCCCGGCCATTTTTCGCTAAAACTTCCTTCAGCCAGGCAATCATTTCCTGGATTGGCCGGCCGGTCAAGGTAACCTGGGCATGGTCATTTCTTTTCTTAAAACGGCGCATGGCCAAAATAAAGCTGGCTGTCAAATCCTGCTGGCTGATTTGCCCTAATGGCAGAGGCTGAACCTTGGCTCCTTCAGCCACGCTGGGCTCTTTGGCGGCCAGGACCGGCACTTCATCATTTCTGACCTTAAAGTAGGCTGAAATCTTTTTGAAGACGGAATACTGAACCAATTGCTCAACCAGTTCCTCCCGGGGGTCGGTAAATTCTTCTTCTGTTTCAACGAAGTCGTTTTTCGGCAACAGATACTGGGACTTGATCCTAAGCAAGGTTGCCGCCATTACGAAATATTCCCCTGCCAGCTGCAGGTTCAGCTTCTGCATCTGCTGCAGATAGTCCAGGTACTGCTGGGTAATCCGGGCAATCGGGATGTCATAGATGTCTAATTCCTGCGACCGAATCAGGTGGAGCAAAAGGTCCAGGGGGCCTTCAAAATTCGGCAGCTCAATGGTCATGCCTTCATTCATCATTGTTCAAGTACTTCATTAAATAGGTATATTCCGGGACCGTCATAACTTTCTGCTTGCCAGCTTCCTGGGCCAGTTCCCGCATGATTTTTGAAAAATGCTCATCATCGCGAAAGCCCGGCGCCAGTGACAAATAGCGCAAGACCAGGCAGCCGGCCCCGGCCTCGCAGCCAGCCAGGCCGACGATATTCTGGTCCTCGTCCCGGTAAAGGTAAAGCTGGTGGGCCGGATCTTCAGCATACAGCTGCATTTCTTCCTTCAAATTCTGCAGGTTCTTGAAATCTGGCAGATAGGATAAGAGGCCCATGGCGACTTTTTCATAATCTTTTTTATATGGTACTAGCATATAATCACCTCTAAATCCGGGGATGGGTCTTTTGGTAAACGTCCAGGATATGCTTCTGGGTCAGATTGGTATAGATCTGGGTCGTTGAAATGTCGGTATGGCCCAGGATTTCCTGGACTACCCGCAAATCCGCCCCATGTTCCAGCAAATGGGTCGCGAAGCTGTGGCGGAGGGTGTGCGGGGTCACGTCTTTAGCTATCCCCGCCTGCTGGCAGTACTTCTTGATTTTCTGCCAGACGGCCTGCCGGGTCAATTGCCCGCCCCGGCTGTTCAAGAACAGGCAGTCACTGCTCTTGCCGGCTTTTAGCAGCTGCTGGTCTCTGACGGGCAGGTAGCGCTTGATCCAGTCCAAAGCCAAATCGCTCACCGGAATCAAGCGTTCCTTGCTTCCTTTGCCCAAAACCTTGATCAATTGCAAGTCGGCATGGACGTCGGCCAGTTTTAAGTTAACTGCTTCGCTGACCCGCATCCCCGTCGCGTAAAGCAGTTCCAAAAGTGCCCGGTCCCGCAGGCCCAAATCCGTCGTTACATCTGGCTGCTCTAAAAGCCGGTTTACTTCTGCCTCAGTCAAAGCCAGGGGCATCCGCTTCTCCCGCTTGGGAGCATCGATCTGGCTCATGGGGTCCAGGGCAATCAGCTGCTGGCGGACCAGCCACTGGTAAAAGCGGCGCAAGGTCGACACCAGCCGGCTGATAGAGCTATTGGCCTTGCCCAAGTCCCGCTCTTTAGCCAAAAAAGCATCAATTTCCACGGCTTCCAGCGGCCAGTCTGCCATCTGCTCTTCTTTGACGTAAGCTAAAAATTCCTGCAAATCCTGCTGGTAGGCCGCGATCGTATTTGGGCTGAGTCCCCGTTCAATCTGGCTGTAGCGCAGGTAATCGTCAATCTGTTCAGCGAGCTTATTCATCCGCCTCATCCTTGACCAGCTTGATCGTGCCGGCTTCCTTGTCCTGGCTGACCAGCCCCCGCTTGATCAAGTTGCCTAAGGCCCGCTTGAAGGCTGACTTAGAGATGCCAAAGTAATCCTTAATTGCCTGGGCATCACTCTTGTCACTAAAGGGCAGGGTCTTATCAGCTTTACGGCGCAAAGACATCATGATCATGGCCGCGTCATCGTCAATTTCTTCAAAAGCCCGGGGCAAAACGCTCATGTTTAAGCGGCCGTACTGGCTGACCCCGATCACCCGGGCCTTGACCTCTTCGCCAAGCCGCAGCGGCTGCTGCATTTGGGATTCGTGGATGAAGCCCAAATAGTAGTCATTGGTCAAGACAAAGCAGCCCAGGGACTTGCTGGAGTAAACCCGGGCAAGCAGGTTCTTGTTGACCAGGTTATTTGGGAAGCGGACGGCGATCTGGTCAAAGACATTTTCGTCAGCTGCCTTGGCCCAGATCCGGTCCTTGTCATCAGTTTCCAGCCTTACCAAAAGGCGGTCGTCTTTTTGCGGCCAGCGGGCCGGGTCAAGCGGCAGGTCGTCCAGTGACATAACTATATCCTTATCAGGCAAGCCGATGTCCAAAAAGACCCCCAGGCCCCGCTGAACCCTGGTAACCGTAGCCCAGCCGTATTGGTCAGCCTGAGCAAAGGGCAAGAACTGGGTCATTTCCCGTTCATGTTTTTGATTATCATAAATAAAGCCCGTGATTTCGCCGCCAATTTTGGGCGGATCTTCCTGGGTGATTTCTTCTTTCTTCAATTTGAACGTTAAGCCGTCAATCTGCACGAAATAGGCTTCAGCGTTGCTGTCAGTAATTTTACCGGTCCGGATTTCTCCAAGCATGTTCTGCCTCCAACTTTACATAATTCTAATGCTAGTATACGGGAACAAAGAAAGAAAATAAAGCAAATAGCAATAGTTTTTCTGCCCAGTCGCTGATTTTTTTCAATTCACGCATAGTTTTTTCTATTTTAAAGCAAGTTTTGGCCAAGTTCTTTAATTAATCTAGGTAAGCAATAAATAAGGAGGCTTACATGTCTAAGAAAAAACACCTTTACGAAGTTGACCTGATGCGCTGCTTCTTTATGTTTGGCGTCGTGCTCAACCACGTGGCCAGCACATTTGCAGAGGCACTTGGCAACAAGGCGACCCCTGCGGGCCGCTTTCTAGTATCGACCCACTTAATCCTGCACTTTCCTCGCTTCGGCTTTATGTTCATTACCGGCCTGGTTCTCTTTTTAGGCTACTGGGACCGGCCTGAAAAACAGAACTGGCCGACTTTTTGGAAAAAGCGCTATATCGGCAGCGGGATTCCCTACCTCTTCTGGAACGGCCTCTTTTTAGCCTTCCTCTTGCTGACCAATGGCTCTTTCAGCTGGAACAAGTGGCTGACCGACTGGCTGGAAGCTATCAGCAAGGGCAACCAGTTCTACTTCTACTACATCTTCTTGATGTTCCAGCTCTACTTGATCTTCCCACTGGTGCTCAAGCTTTTTGCATTATTTAAAAAGCAGCTCAACCTGCTCCTGGCGCTCAGCGCGGCTCTCCAGCTTTGCCTGGTCATCTGGGCCAAGTACTACTACCCGCAGGTTAATCATGATTCCTGGCCCTACCTGTTCAAGTACTACGGCAACAACATTCTGTTCTACCAGTTCTACTTCATTTTAGGCGGCTGGGCCTGGATCAACTACGAAGCCTTGACCAAGTGGCTTTTGCGGAAAAAGAAGCTGGTCTTCATAACAACCGCGCTTGCCGCGGCCGGAACCCTGGTCCTTTACCAGTTCAACGTCCAGGTCCTGCAGCTCAGCCAGCACTCAGCCAACTTGATTCACCAGCCATACTTAATGATCTACGCGGTCTGCATGATCGCCACCATCTTCACCCTCTGCCTGCTCTATGAAGAGAAAAGAGACCAGTGGCAACAGACCAAACCGGTCTTTGTCAGCTGGGTTGACCGGTCTAGCGCCATTTCCTTTGGCGTTTACCTGGTCCACTCAATTTCAATCACCTTCCTGGCCTGGCTGTTGAGCCTTGTTCAGCTGAACCAGTGGGTCTTGCTGGCCTTATTTCCACTTGGCTACGCGGTCTGCCTGGCCATCTCCTGGCTGATCGCCGACTTTTTATACCTGACTCCGCCATTCGGCCGCTTGATCGGCCGGCCAAACGGCCGCAAGCTGCTGGCACTTTTTAAGAAGGGAGAAATCTCATGACACGCTTAACTGATGACTTGCAAGAAAAAATCGCCCAGAACCAAAACAGGGAAATCCTAATGGACCTCAGCCGGCACTTATGGTTTACCGGCCAGGACATCGAAGATGACGTGGCCTTGTTAAAAGAAGCTTTTAAGGCTGTGAACTTGGCCGCTGGTGACCGGGTCCTGCTCTGCCTAGCCAACAGCCCGGTCTATATTCCCATCAACCAGGCCATGTGGCGGATGGGGATCACCCCCCACCCCGTCTCAGCTTCAACTCCGGCACCGGAAATCCTCCGCCTTTTAAGCGACCTGGACTACCCGGCCCTCTTGCTTGATGCTGAGCTGGCGGCAGAAATCAACTTGCCAGCTTTTGCAAAACAGATCTTGAATTTAAAGACCAAGCCGGATCTTGCCTTCTTTTATAAAACAGACCTGCCAGCCGGCCGGTCTTGCCTGCCGAGCGAAGACTCCCTTGGCTTGATCTTAAACACTTCCGGCACCACCGGCAAGCCTAAGCAGGTTGGCTTGACCCATGCCATGATGAGAAACGCTGCCCAATATGACAAGGACAGCCACCGCTTAACCGCGGACGACACGGTTTTGGTCGTCATGCCCATGTTTCATATGAACGCCCAGATGATTCTGACAACCAGCAGCCTTTTGGCTGGAGGACGAATCGCCATCGCGCCGAAATTCTCGGCCAGCCGCTTCTGGAACTGGGTTGAAGAAGCTGATGCCTCCTGGTCCTCAGTCGTGCCAACCATTGTCACGATTCTGCTCAAGAACGAAAAAGCCCTGGCCGCCTACAAAGAGCATCCGCAAAACCGCCTCCGCTTTATCCGCTGCGCCAGCGCCATGCTGCCTGTTTCCCGGCACAAGCAGTTCATTGAAACTTACCATGTGCCGATCTTGGAAGGCTACGGGATGACCGAATCATGCTCGCAGTGCACTTTAAACCCGCTTGATGCCATCAAGATCGGGTCATCGGGCAAGCCTTATCACACTGACATGGCAATTTTTGCCGATGGCAAATACCACGAATACGGTAAGGAAAACGGAATTAAAGGCGAGATCTGCATCAAAGGCGACCACGTCATTGCTCATTACCTGTCCGGCAGCCAAAAGGACTTCCAAAATGGCTGGTTCCATACCGGGGACCTGGGCTACTTTGACCAAGACGGCTACCTTTGGCTGGACGGGCGAATCAAGCACTTGATCAACCGGGGCGGCGAAAAGGTCAGCCCAATCATCGTCGAAAACGTCATCTCTGAACTGCCTTTCGTCAAAGCCGTCGCCGTTGTTCCAACTCCAGATGACCTTTACGGTGAAGCGGTCACTGCCGCTGTCGTTTTAGACCCACGGGCCGGCCTCTCAGCTCAAAAAGCAAGAGAAGAAATTTCCCGCTACTGCCAAAAGAACCTGGCCGCCTACCGCCGCCCAAGCAAAATCTTTTTCGTTGACCAGTTCCCGCTTAACCCAACCGGGAAGATCAAGCGGCCAGAACTTGCCGCGGAACTGACAGAGCTAGAAAGAAAAGGAGCCTAGTTTTTTATGAAAAAGCACAAGCACTTAGCCAGAAAAATTTTCCTCGCCGTCTTGCTGGTCCTCTGGGCCAGCGTGGTCATTTATTCCCAAGTCGGGCTCAACAAGTCTTCTAGCGCGAAATTGACCACGATCAAGATCGGCTACCTGTCCGGTGACGAAATCGCCATTTCCAAAGCCCGGGGGGTCTTGAAGAAAAAGATGAAGAAGCAAGGCTACAATGTGGTCTTCAAGGAATTCTCCTCCGGGGCTGAAGAAGTCCAGGCCCTGGCTTCCGGCTCAATCGACTACGCCCGCTGCGGGGACACTCCGCCGGTTACGGCTCTTGCCGCCGGCAGCAAGCTGGCCTACATCGCCACTGGCGGGACCAAGGCCAAAGGGACCGGCCTTTTGGTCAAAAAGTCATCCGGCATCAAGACGATTGCTGACTTAAAGGGCAAAAAGATTGCCTACACCAAGTCCACGGCTTCTGAATACTTTATCCGGGCCCTTTTGTCCAAGTACGGCTTAAAGACCAGCGATGTTCAGTTGGTCAACCTGGAAACCAGCGCAGCTTCTATTGCCTACTCCAAGGGCAAGGTCAGCGCCATCGTGGCCTGGGACCCAACTACCTCCCAGCTGGAAGCCAGCGGGTCAACCCTTCTTTACACCGGGGAAGACGTTTCTTACAACAACCGCAGCTACATCATGTCAACGCAAAAGTTTGCCAAGAAGAACCAGGCAGTCAGTCAGCTTTTGATCAAGTACCTCAGCCAAGACATGACTTGGGCCAACAAACACCAAGCCAAGCTGACCAAGATCCTGGTCAAGGCCCTGGGGCTTAAGGAATCCGTCGTTAAAAAGATGATCTCCCGCCGATCATACGACTTCGGCGCCGTCACCCAAACGGCTATCAAGGAATCCCAGTCCATGGCTGACACCTTCTACAAGGCCGGCGTCATCAAGACCGACCCGAAGATCAGCAAGTACGTCATCAGCATTAAGTAAGAAAGAGGCCAAACATGCAAAAGAAAGCGGCTTTTAACTGGAAAAAGGACCTGCTCCCCTGGGCCTTGCCCGTCATCATCATCTGCTTCTGGCAGATCAGCGTGCAGCTGAAATGGATCCAGTCAGAATTCCTCCCGGCCCCATCTGCCGTCCTGGCAACCGCGGTCAAGGACTGGCAAAACGGAACCTTGCAAAAGAACATCAGTATCAGCCTCTACCGGGCAAGCATGGGCTTTTTGATCGGGGGCGGAGCCGGTTTTATCTTAGGAATTTGTTCCGGGACTTCAAAAGTCTTCCGGCAGACTTTTGACACCAGCATCCAAATGCTCAGAACCATCCCTAATATGGCTCTTATTCCCCTCATTATCTTGATCATGGGAATCGATGAAGGGTCAAAAATCACCTTGATTTCCTTGGCTTGCCTCTTCCCAATGTACATCAATACCTACCATGGCATCAGCTCAATTGACCCGGACCTTTTGGAAATGGGCCAGGCCTACCAGCTTTCCAAGTGGCAGATGTTCAAAGACGTCATTTTCCCTGGTGCTTTGCCAACCATCTTGATCGGGGTCCGCTACGCCCTAGGGACCATGTGGGTGGCCTTGATCGTAGCCGAAACGGTCTCAGCTGACTCCGGCATCGGCTACATGTCAACCAATGCCCAGCAATACATGGACGTGACCACCATCTACCTCTGCATCGTCTTATATGCCTTGCTGGGGGAACTGTCCAACTTTATCGCCCACAACTTTGAAGTCATCTTGCTTGACTGGCAAAACAGCCGGTCAGCCCAATAGGAGGTTAAAAAATGCCTTTTCTCGAAATCAGCAACCTGCAACAGTCATATGGCGGCAAGGAAATTTTAAAAAACGTCAACTTAGGCATCTCTAAAGGCGAATTTATCGCCCTGGTCGGGATGAGCGGGGGCGGCAAGTCCACCCTCTTGCGCTTGATCGCTGGCCTGGAAGAGCCGACAGGCGGGGAAATCACCATGAATGGGCAAAAGTTGTCCGGCCTTAACCAGCAAGCCCGGGTCATGTTCCAAGATGACCGCCTGCTGCCCTGGAAAACGGTTCTGGGCAACCTGCTCATGACCGGCAATGACCCGGACAAAGCCAAGCGCCTTTTAGCCCGGGTGGGGCTGGAAGAATACGCTGACGCCTACCCGGCTACCCTGTCCGGGGGGCAGAGACAAAGGGCAGCCTTGGCCAGAGCCCTCCTGTCCTCTCCCCAGCTCCTGCTTTTGGATGAACCACTCGGTGCCCTTGATGCCTTGACCAGAAGCAAGATGCAAGAACTTATCCTGCAGGTCTGCAAGGAAGAAGGCATCACCACGGTACTTGTTACCCACGACGTCCGGGAAGCCACCATCATGGCCAACAAAATCTGGGTCATCAAAAACCAAGGCATCGCCGCGGAAATGATCAACGACTTCCGCGACCAAGACGATGACCAGGCCCAGCTGGCCAAGGACAAGATCGTTCACGACACCTTAAAGATCATCTTGGGTGAAGACGACGCGGCGGCTTAAAAGAAATAATCAAGCAAAGAAAAAGAGCTCAATCGTTTGATTGAGCTCTTTTCTTCTGTGGTTGTCAGACTTGCAATCCTAGATTACAGGTTTGAAACTTCACCTTGGTAAATTGCGCCGCGACGAGCGTCAACAGTCAAAGTTGAGCCGTCAGCGATCTTTGAAGTTGCGTCAGCAGCGCCGACAACAACTGGAATGCCAAGTGATACGCCGACAACAGCTGCGTGGCTGGTCAAGCCAGAAGCTTCAACGATCATACCGCTGGCCTTCTTGATAGCTGGCATGTAGTCCTTGTCAGTAGTCTTAGCTACCAGGATGTCACCTTCGTGAACCTTAGCGTTGGCTTCTTCAGCGCTGTTAGCAACAACAGCCTTGCCGATAACTGAGCCAGTGCCTACGCCCAAACCTTGAGCAAGTTGGTTACCGATGATTTGCAGCTTCATCAAGTTAGTAGTACCTGATTGGCCGAATGGTACGCCGGCAACGATGATTACCAGGTCGCCATCCTTAACAAAGCCGTGTTCCTTGGCTACGCGGGCAGCTTCTTCGAACATTTCGTCAGTGTTTGAAGGTTGCTTTGCCAAAACTGGTTCAACGCCCCATACGATACCCAATGAGTGTTGGATCTTTTCGTCGAAGGTCAAGGCAACGATGGTTGCGTCTGGACGGTACTTGGAGATCATACGAGCTGAGTAGCCGGAGCTAGTAGCAGTGATGATAGTCTTAACGCCCAGTTCTTGAGCAGTCCGGACAACTGATTCACCGATAGCTTCAGTAACGTTTGAACCCTTGTATTCTTCAAAGCGTTGCAGAGCCAGAGTGTTCCGGGTGTCCATTTGCTTTTCAGTCCGAACGTCGATGTCGTGCATAGCTTGAACTGCTTGTACTGGGTACAAACCGTTTGCTGATTCACCTGACAGCATAGTTGCGTCAGTACCGTCAAGAACGGCGTTAGCAACGTCAGTTACTTCGGCACGGGTTGGACGTGGGTTTTCTTGCATTGAGTCCAGCATTTGAGTAGCAGTAATAACTGGCTTGCCCAAAGCGTTGCACTTCTTGATCAAAGTCTTTTGTACGAATGGCACGTTGATGAATGGAATTTCAACACCCATGTCACCACGGGCAACCATCAAACCATCTGAAACTTGCAAGATTTCGTCGATGTTGTCGATACCTTCTTGTGATTCAATCTTTGGGAAGATCTTAACGTATGGTGCGTTAGCTTCTTCGCAAAGTGCGCGGATGTCAAGAACGTCTTGAGCCTTACGTACAAATGAAGCAAAGATGAAGTTAATACCGTGCTTCAAACCAAAGCGGATGTCGTCAGTGTCCTTTTCAGTAATCCCTGGGAGGCGGATTTCAACACCTGGAGCGTTAACACCCTTCTTTGAGCCGATGACACCAGTGTTTTGAGCTTCACAAACCAATTCGCGCTTTTCTTCGTCCTTGGCCTTGATAGTCAAACCAACAGCACCGTCGTCGATCAATACAGTACCGCCAACGTGAGTGTCGTCGAACAGACCTGGGTAGGTAACGTGGATCATGTCCTTGTTGCCGGCCTTGCTTGCGTCCATTGAGATACGGATTTCGTCACCAGTGTTGATAGTGAACTTGCCGCCTTCTTGGTCAGTGGTTCTGATTTCGGCACCCTTGGTGTCCAAAGCGATGCCCAAAAGCTTGCCAGTCTTCTTTTCAACTTCACGAACCATGTTCATTCTTGCCAAGTGTTCTTCGTGGTCACCGTGTGAGAAGTTGAAACGGAATACGTTTGCGCCTGCTTCGGCTAACTTGGTAATAGTTTCAATATCGTTTGAAGCTGGTCCTAAAGTACTAACAATCTTCGTTTTTTTCATCTTGAAAAAATCTCCCTAAATCAAAAACTATAAAAACAACTATCTTGATAAATCTGCGTTGAGCTTTAACAAGTCATAGTCACCCTTGTGAGACTCATCAAATAAATCAAGGATGTCGTGTGAAGTAACCTTGCCGTTTTCAATGCCGACAGCCAGGCCGCCCTTGCCTTCCAAAAGAAGGTGAACGGCTTCGCTGCCCAGCTTGGAAGCCAGCACCCGGTCAGAAACAGTTGGCGTGCCGCCCCGCTGCATGTGGCCCAAAACGTTGGCCCGAACGTCGAAGTCACCATACTTCTTCAGTTCAGCCATGAATTGGTCAGCAGTCATCACGCCTTCGGCAACGACTACCAAACCGTGGTCCTTGCCGCTTTCCTGGGCTTGCTTCAAGCGGTTGGCGATTTCTTCAACATCATATGGTCTTTCAGGAATGACAATCGCGTCCGCACCGCAGGCTACGCCGACGCGCATGGCGATGTCACCGCAGTTGCGGCCCATTACGTTAACAATGAAGACCCGGTGGTGACTGGAAGCAGTGTCACGGATCTTGTCGATCGCGTCCATTGCCGTCATGCAGGCCGTGTCATAGCCGATCGTGGCATCCGTGTAAGGGATGTCGTTGTCGATCGTGCCTGGCAGACCAATTGAGTTGAAGCCGTGGCGGGTCAATTGCAAGGCGCCGTGATAGGAACCATCCCCACCGATAACGACGACAGCATCGATGCCATGCTTCTTCAATTGAGCAATACCAGCCAGTTGCCCTTCTTCTTCTGCGAATTCAGGATAACGCGCAGAGTAGAGGAAGGTACCGGAAACATTGATCAAGTGGGCTACGTCTTCACTTTCCAATGGGAAAATGTCGCCCGCAACCAAACCTGCAAAACCGTATCTGATGCCGAAAACTTCCAAACCGTTCGCGATCGCGACTCTGGTTACGGCTCTTACGGCTGCATTCATGCCAGGGGCGTCGCCACCACTAGTCAAAATACCAATCCGTTTCATGAATTCACCTCATCATGATTTAAATTGTGTAATATCTCACATCACATAAATCATAACATTTTTCCCGCATAAAGTCTTGTAAAATCTGGTTTAAATTCGATTTATTTCTCATTTCGACCTGTTAGGGCTTACAAATCCCAGCCTGGCGTTTATTATTTTTTTCACTAGGACAGATTTTTTTCAAAAAAGCAAATTGGTCAAGTCATTTTCAGCGCAAATTGACCTGCTTGAGGCCATAAATTTTAAAGTCCAGGCTCTCTCTTTGGCCTAAAGCTTCTAACTTGAGCAGGTAATAGTCACCCACCTGTAAATTCAACTTTAAATTTGCCAATTCCCCGGCAAAAAGCCAGCATCTGTAGCGGCCGGAAGAATCGGCCAAGATCAAAGTCGCCATCTTCCGCCCCCGCTTGTCTTCCTGGTAGCGGACAGCTAACAGCTTGCCCAGGGCCGTGCCCCTTTCTTTGACCCGGAAGTCGCCCAGGCGCTTGGTCTGATAGTGCTGGTCAAAATAGCGCTCAAGGGCCAGTTCTTTTGGCTTGACCGTGACCGGCTTGACTTCTTCGACTTGCTCGATCTGTTTTAAGTCCAGAAGGCGGAGGTCCCGCAAGATCAGCTGGTAGCCCCGGCCATCCTCCTGGTCTTCTTTTTTGTCAATCTGCAAAAGATAGACCGCGTCTTCTTTCAGCATTTGGGCAAAGCGGCGGTACTGGCTGGTAAAAATCGTCACCTTTTCACTGGTCTGCCCGTCGCTAAAAACAGCGTTGCTGCCTAGTTCGCCAGCCCGCGCCCCCCGCTTGACCCGCCAGTCGTTTTTCTTGACGAATTGGGCAAGGACCTGCCCGGTCTCGTTTAAGGCAAAAGCAGCAAAGGGCTTGGCCCCGTAGCGCTTGGCCAAGGCCTTGCCGGCAATTTCCAAAGGCGTTGCCGTTATCGCAAAGCCCATGGCCCGCTCTTCCATGGCCGCCTTTTCAGCTGCCGTAGGCATCGGCACGTTTTCTTCTTTGGCGGCCAGAAAGTCCTGCAAGACCAAGCTCTTTTGCGACAGACGGGCGGTATTGAGCATGTTGCCGCAGTTGACCAGAAGGCTTGCCCGGTTGGGGCTGATCTGGTCAAAAAGTCCGGCTTCAATCAAGGGAATCAGCTGCCTTTCTTTTAACTCCTTGGCATCCAATTGCCGCAGAAAAGCCGGGAAGCTGGTTACCGGCCGCTTTATCTTTAAGAGCTGGTCCAAAAATGGCGGAGTAATAGCCATGATGTCCTTTAAGCCCAGGTAGATCCGGCCTTCAAACAGGCGGGCTTCTTCCTGGCTCAAGTTGATGTCCGGGCCTAGGACTTCAACGCCGGCCTTTCTGGCCTGGCGGATGATGGCCCCTTTTTCCTTCCCCCGGCTAGCCCGGATTTTTTCCAAATAGAACTCTCTTGGGAAGTGGACGGACAAGAAGGCCTGCCAGTAAGCCAAAAGGGCATAGGCCACGGCGTGGGAGTGGTTGAAGCCGTAGTTGGCAAAGGGCTCGATTAAGGCATAGACCGCTTCGGCTGCTTGCCGGCTGTGCCCTTTTTTCATTGCTCCAGCGATAAACTTGCCCTTTTCTTCAGCCAAAAGGCCAGCCTGCTTTTTGGAAATCGCGTTCCGGAAGACGTCAGCCTCAGCCAGGCTGAAGCCGGCGAAAATCCGGGCTGTCTGCATGACCTGCTCCTGATAGACGAAGACGCCGTAGGTTGGCCCCAGGACTTCTTTTAAGCTGGGATCGGGATACTGAACCGGACTGGTCCCGTTTTTCCGGGCAACATACAAGGGGATGCTGGCGATTGGGCCCGGCCGGTAAAGGGCCACGGCTACGGACAAGTCGTCAAAAGTCCGGGGCTGGATTTTCCGCAAGACCTCCTGCATCCCGCTGGAATTAAACTGGAAGATCTGCTGGGTCTCCCCACGGGCAAAAAGGGCCAAAGTATCCGGATCATCCAGAGGCAGCCGGGTCAAGTCCAGGGGACCGCTGGTCTTTTTGATTTCCGCCAAAACGCCTTCCAAAAGCTCCAGATTGTCCAGGGTCAGAAAGTCGATCTTAAGGAGGCCGTACTTTTCAACATACTTTTTGGTCTGCTCAACCGTCCATAAAGGCGCTTCTTTCCCGGTCATGAGGCCGATCTGCCTGGACAGGGGCTCCTCACTGATCACTAAGCCAGGGGCGTGGGTGCCCGTGTCTTCCGGCAGGCCCTCCAGCCTTTTGGCGGTTTGATAAAGGAGGCGGGTCAAGGGACTGGCGTTAGTTATGCCTTTAAAAGCAGCCTGCTGGCTGGCCTCTTCCAAAGTTTTGGCTGGGCCCATCGCCTGCTTGAGGTGGGCGATAGCCGGCAAGGTCAGGCCAAAGACCTGGCCGGTCCGGTCAAGGACGCTTTTAGCCTTCATGGTCGTCAAGGCCAAAATCCGGGCCACCAGGTCAGACCCTTGGCCAAAGCGGGCTTTAGCACCGTATTTAGCCTGCACGTAGGCAAAGGCCAGCTTCCGCCCGCTCGTGGTAAAGTCCAGGTCAATATCGGGCATATTGGCCCGGGCCGGGTTTAAGAAGCGTTCAAAAAGCAGGTCGTATTTCAAAGGGTCAATTTGGGTGATGCCTAAGGCGTAGGCGACCAAAGAGCCGGCAGCTGACCCCCGGCCAGGGCCGACCAGGGCACCCTTTTTTCTGCAGTAATTGACGATGTCGCCGACGATCAAAAAGTAGTCGGCAAAGCCCATCTGCTTGATGACGGCCAACTCTTTTTGCAAGCGGGCCTGGTAGATCCCCTGCCTAAGCTTTAATTTTTCCAGGCCGGCGAAAGCCAGCTTTTCCAAATACTGGTCTGAAGAAAGGCCTGTTTCTTGCGGAAAGACCGGCAGCTGGGGCTCTTTAAAGGGAATCTTGGCCTGGCAGTTGTCAGCAATCTTGCCGCTGTTTGCCAAGGCTTCTTCCAGGCCCATTTCCCGGCAGGCAGCTGCCAAGGTAGCCGCGGGCCTAAGCCAATGTGACCCCTGCCCTTCCGCCATCAAGGTCAGTTCGTGCTCATCCAGGACCCGTCTTTCCTTGATGGCCTGCAGCACCTTGCAGAGGAACTGGTCGCCCGGGTCTAAGTAGCGGACGTCTTCAACAACCGTTATGGGCAAAGCGGCAGAATCTGCCAGCTTTTTGACATAAGCATCATAAGCAGCCGCGGATTCAGCCGGGTAAACGCCTAAGTATAAGGGCAAGGCTTTTGGCAAAAAGGCCAGGAGCTTTTTAACATATTCCTCCCCGCTATTACCCAATTTATTAAGCTGGCGCAATTCACTGGTCGGCCCGGCAGGCACGATCACGGTTAAATCAGACAAGTCCGGCAGATCGGCTAAGCCAGGGGCTGATCCAATAAGGTCGCCAGACGCAATGTTCAAAAAGCTGGACAGGCGCATCAAGGACTGGTAGCCCTTTTGACTTTGAGCCAAAAAGACCAGGTCATATTCTGCTTCTTCCAGCTCGATCCCCTTAAAGCGGCCCTGCAGGCCCAAAAGAGGCTTGATCCCTGCTTTTAATGCTTCCTCATAAAAATCAGCCAGACCGTAAGTCACGTTGATGTCCGTCAGTGCTACGGCGCTATAGCCCCGCTCTTTTGCCCCCTTGACCAGGTCAGCTGTTTTCATCGGGCTGGCCAGAATCGTATTGGCTGAAATCGTCTGCAATGCTGCTATGTTCACCTTGCTCGCCCCGCCTTTCACTTTTTCCTTGTTATTTCAATTATAGCAAAGTCGCCTTTTCACCAATTGAATTTGCTCGCCGATTCTGGTAAAATGCAGAGCGAAAGAAGGAAGATACTATGGGACGTTACATTGTTTGCATCGTCTGGGGGATGATTTTTACCTTCATCATCGGCTTCATCGGAGCCCCTCTGACCCAGAGCACGTATAACCCTGTTACCTTGTTGATCGTCGGTGCCGTATTTGGCCTGCTGTTCTCTTTGACTATTCCAAAGATCACAGCCAAGTCATACAAGGACGACTCCGCGTTCAGCAAATAAAACAGATGACCACAGGCTAGCCGAACTGGCTAGCCTTTTTTTGGCTATTTTTTCTATCCGCGGGCAAAAGATGGTATGATTTACCTAGTCTAAATTTATTAAGGAAGTTGACAATGAAAGATAACCTGATCGTTTTTAAAGTAGGGACCTCCTCGCTGACCAGTCCGGCCGGTGACCTGGATCCAGAGAAGATCAAAAGAATTACCCGGCAGCTGGCCCAGCTGCACCAGGCCGGCTACAAGCTGGTCCTGGTAACTTCAGGATCCATCGCGGCGGGCTTCCGCCGGCTCGGCTTTGACAAACGACCCAGGAAGGTTGCCGACAAGCAGGCTGCGGCCGCTGTTGGCCAGGGGCTCTTGATCGAGGAATACACCCGCAGCCTTTTAGTGCAGGGAGTGGTTTCCGCCCAGATTCTCTTAACCCAGGACGACTTCGCTGACCAGCGCCGCTACCAAAATGCCCAGACAGCCTTGAACGTCCTTTTGAACCGGCGGGTCATCCCCATCATCAACGAAAATGACACCATCGCTATCGATGAACTGAAAGTCGGCGATAACGACACCCTTTCAGCGCAAGTTGCCTCTTTGCTGAAGGCTGACCTCCTGGTCCTTTTGACCGACGTGCCTGGTCTTTACAGCGACAACCCCAGAAAGAACCCCGATGCCCGGCCAATCCCGGTCATCGACGAAATTACCCCGCGGATTTTTGCAATGGCCGGCGGGGCCGGGTCCAGCAACGGGACCGGCGGCATGGCCACCAAGATCAAGGCCGCTGACATGGCCACCAAGTCCGGCGTTCCGGTCTTCATTTGTTCGGCAGATTCTACTGCCCTGGTTGACGCCGTTCACCAAAAGAACCAAGGGACCCTTTTTACGGCCAACGAAAATGCCTTTAACCAAAAGAAGCAGTGGCTGGCCTTCTACGCCCCGGCCAAAGCCCGAGTCTACATCGACCACGGGGCCGTTCACGCCATGGCCAGGGAAGGCTCCAGCCTGCTGATTTCCGGGATCAAGCAGATCCAGGGCAATTTTAAGAAAAATGACATCGTGGAAGTCTACAGTTTGAAGAGCAAAAAGCTGATCGGCAAGGGCAAGGCCAGATTCTCCCGGCCAGTCCTGGAAGAAATTCTGGAGCAAAACCACCCCGAAGGCATCTTCATCCACCGCGACGACTGGGTTACTACCCTTTGATTTGAGAAAGGAAAAAGAAAAAATATGACTGAAAGCTCAACTCAGCAACTGATGGACAGCCTGCTGGCAAACAAGGAGGCTGTCAACCTGGCAACTACCGCCGACAAGAACGAGGCTTTGGCCTTGATGGCTGACAGCCTACTGGACCATGAAGCAGACATCCTGGCGGCCAATGAACTTGACCTGGAAAAGGCCAAGGGGCAGATTCCAGACGTCATGCTGGACCGGCTCCGCCTTAACCCAGACCGCCTGGCTGGCATGGCCAGCGGCATCCGGGCCTTGATCGACCTGCCGGACCCAGTCGGCCGCCTTTTAAGCGAGCACACGGCTGACAACGGACTCAAGATTGAAAAAAGATCCGTTCCTTTTGGCTTAATCGGGATGATCTATGAAAGCCGGCCAAACGTCACTTCTGACGTGGCTGCCCTGGCCCTTAAGTCCGGCAATGCCGCCCTTTTGCGGTCCGGCAAGGAAGCCTTCAATTCCGCCAACGCCATCATGCAGGCCTTAAAGGCCGGCCTGGCCAAAAGCAAGATTTCCCCAAAGGTGATTGAACTGGTGCAAGACACCAGCCGGCAGTCTTCCAGCGAAATGATGACTGCCCGGGGCAAGATCGACCTCTTGATCCCGCGCGGGGGCAAGGGCTTGATCAGAGCAGTTGTTGACAACGCCAAGGTGCCGGTAATTGAAACCGGGACCGGGATCTGCCACATCTACGTCAATAAGGCAGCCAATTTAGCCGAGGCAGTCAAGATCACGGCCAATGCCAAGATGAGCCGGCCATCTGTCTGCAACGCCGCTGAAGTCTGCCTGGTTGACCAGGATGTTGCCGCTGACTTCCTGCCGCGTTTAGCCGAAGTTTTTGCCGGCAAGGTTGAGATGCGGGCTGACGAAAGAGCTAAAGAATTTTTGCCAGAAGCTAAAGCAGCTGGCCCAGACGACTTTGACACTGAATTTTTGGACTACATCATGGCCATCAAGGTCGTTGACGGAGTTGAAGAAGCAATTGACCACATCGCCAAGCACTCAACCCACCACAGTGAAGCCATCGTGACTGAAGACCAAGCAGCCGCTGACCGCTTTACTCAAGCCGTCGACTCAGCTGCCGTTTACGTCAATGCCTCAACCCGCTTTACTGACGGTGGTGAATTCGGCCTGGGCTGCGAACTGGGCATTTCGACTCAGAAGATGCACGCCCGCGGGCCAATGGGCTTAAACGAGCTCAACAGCTACAAGTACATTGTCCGCGGCCAGGGACAAGTCAGAGAATAGCAGGGAGAAAAACACATGAAAGTTGGATTTATCGGTTTAGGCAACATGGGGAGCGCGATCGCCAGAGCAGTTGCCAAGTGTGATGACGTCAGCCTGCTTTTGAGCAATCACAACCCGGAAAAAGCCGGCAAGCTGCAGGCGGAAATCGGCGGCCAGCTGCTGGGCAACGCGGCTGTTGCTGCTGAAAGCGACGTGGTCTTTTTAGGCGTTAAGCCATACCAAGTGGCAAGCACCATCAAGGAAATCGGCGAAGGCAGCAATAACGGCAACATCTGGATCTCCATGGCAACCGGGGTCAGCCTGGAAACTTTGACCAAGCTTCTGCCCGGTCACGACCTGGTCAGAATGATGCCTAACACCCCAGTAGCCATTGGCCAGGGTATGACCAGCTACAGCAGCCAGAGCAGCAAGGCCAAAGAAGTCTTCAAAGACTTAATGACTTACTCCGGCAAGGTCGTGGAAATTTCAGAAAATTTGATGGATGCTGCTACGGCAGTGGCGGGCTGCGGCCCGGCCTTCGTCTACCAGTTTATTGAAGCCTTAGGCGACGCTGGCGTGCAAAACGGCCTCTCCCGGTCCCAAGCCATCGAAATGGCCGCCCAGACTGTTTTGGGCTCAGCCCAGATGGTCCTGGAAAGTGGCCAGCACCCGGCCCAGCTCAGAGACGCCGTAACTTCACCAGGCGGCTCAACCATCGCTGGCGTCGTTGAACTGGAAAAAAACGGCTTCCGCTACGCGGCTATCAGCGCAGTTAACGCGGCTCTTAAGCGGAACCAGGAATTAGGCTAAAAAGCAAATTAAGCTGATAAACAAAGAAATACCCACTGAAGATGGAGAATTCTTCAGTGGGTATTTGTTTTTGAGAAGTAGAAATATATTTAGTAAAAGTCTTGTAGTAGGAAAAAAAAACTGTGCTTCTGCAAATTATGCTTTAGGAGAGATCACCCCCATTGCTGGCGAAAACTTTTTTGAACCAGTAGAAGGACTTCTTCGGCACCCGCTTCATGTCGCGCAGGTCGTGGTTGCCGCGGTTGACATAAACCGCCCCGTAGCGTTTTTCCATGTCGGCATGGGAGCTTGGAATGTCGATCAAGCCCCAGCCCAGATAGCCCAAGACCTTGGCCCCGTCTTCAAACATGGCCTCTTCCATAGCCTTGATGTGGGACCGGTGGTAGGCGATCCGGTAGTCATCCTGGATCTCCCCTTTGCCATCCCATTCTTCCCGGCAGCCGATCCCGTTTTCGATCGGAAAGACCGGCAAATGGTAGGCATTATAAGTATGGGTGATGATATTGCGGAAACCCAAGGGGTCGATATCCCAGCCAAAATCAGTTTCCGGCAAAAAACGGTTGTGTTCAAAGCCCCAGTTTAGGTAGCGGTTTGGCGCTTCACCCTCCGGAACCTTGTCGCCGTCCAAGGTAGTGGACCGGTAGTAGCTGAAGGACAAGAAGTCGGTATGAATTCCGGCTAACACTTCCGCGTCCCCTGCTTGAAAATCAGCTTGAATCCCGTGATTTTCAATCCAGGCCAGAACTTCAGTAGAGTACTTGCCAGTCGTATAAAGCTTGTTCAAGTTCTCGTTCAAGAACTCATTTGACTTGCGCGCCAGATAAACGTCAATTGGCTTGGACGTTGCCGGATAAACCGGCGTATAGGCAATCATCCCGCCGAACTTAATCTCCGGGTACTTGTCATGGGCGTACTTGCTCAAGCGGGCATGAGCCAGCATAGTGTGATGGAAAATCTGGTACATGTCATCCAGGCTCTTTTCACCGTGGTCGTAGCCGGCAATATTGAAGACTTCATCAGTAAAGTAGAGGTTGTGCTCGTTAAAGACAATCCAGTACTTGACCCGGCCGGCAAAGTGGTCCAGCATCTTTTGCCCGTATGAGACAAAGGCGTCAGTCACCTTTCTGGACATAAAGCCGTTTTCTTCTTTGGCCAGCTTGGCTGGCATGTCAAAGTGGTACAGACAGATCATTGGCTCAATGCCCCGCTGGCGCATCCCGTCCACCAGGCGGTCATAGTACGCCAAACCTGCAGGATTGACCTCTCCGTCACCATCTTTGATCACCCGTGACCAGGAAATCTGGATCCGGTACATGTTCATGTTCATTTCCCTAAGCAGGTCCAGGTCTTCGTCATAGCGGTGATATTCATCAATCGCATCATGCCAGTCTGCCGTCTTTTCAGTAGCAGGCCGGAGGTCATAGACCGATAAACTTTTTCCATCAATATTCCAGGCCCCTTCCGTCTGCATGCTTGAGACGGAATTTCCCCAGAAAAAGCCTTTTGGCATCGTACGCGCAGTCAAAACAATTCCCCCTAAAAAGCTTTGTCTTTAGTTCTTGCCAGCAGCTTCAGCAGCCGCGTTTTCTTGTTCCCGCTTCAGCAAAACTTGGTCGTAACGCTTGGCAAATGGGAAGTAAACCAAAGTTGAAATTACCAAAACGCAGAACTGCCAAATGGCAATCTTCCAGCCGCCGATGAAGAAACCAGACAGAACGGCTGGCGTGGTCCATGGAGCAGCTACACCGTTAAGCGGTGGCAGGATGCCGTAACGGATCAAGCCGTAAGTTGACAGGCTGACGATCAGCGGCACGCAGAAGAATGGCACGGCCAGGAATGGGTTCATAACCAGTGGCAAACCGAACAGGAATGGTTCGTTGATGTTGAAGATTGACGGTACGAGTTCGATCTTACCAATTGCCTTCATCTGCTGGGACTTGGCGAACCAAACCGTGAAGACAACCAAACCGATCGTAATACCTGAACCAGTCAGGTTGATGAAGTTGTTGTAGAATTCGTTGGTAATAACGTGAGCCCCTTGGGCAACAGATAATTTGCCCGCGTGGTACAAAGCAGCGTTGGCTGCCGTGTTTGGCAGAAGGAAGGCGCCGGCAACTGAACCGACGATCAAACCACCGTGAACGCCGAAGAACCAGAAGAATGGTACGGCCAGGCCGATAACGATGGCCCCGCCCCATGAGTCAGACAGACCCTGCATCGGCATTTCCAGAACTTGGTAGATCCATTGCAGCATGTCAGTGTTGCCAAAAGTCTTGAAGGCGGCAAACAGCAGCATGCAGGCAGTCAGGTCAACGCCGGCTGGAATCATGGCTGAGAACTGCTTGGAAACGCTGGATGGAACTTGTTCTGGCAGCTTAATCTTCCAGCCCTTCTTCATCATGGCGCTGTAGCTCCAGCCGACCAAAAGGCCGATGATGATGGCGGCAACCATCCCTTGACCGCCAAACCAGGTAATGTTCAAAACGTTAGTGACTGGTGAAGCCAGGAAGGTCTGCAAAGCGTGCGGCAATTTGTCGATGTTTTGCGTAACGGCTGAGCCGGACAATACGACCTTGCCGGCCGCGTTGCTGATGCCGCTGGCTTCAGCGGCCTTGAGCGGGCTGTCGACCTGCATAAACTGCAAAAGCAGGAAGGCTGACAGAGCAGTCAAAGCAGCCGGAAGAGGCTCAACTTTTTCATTCTTGACATAGACATAGGCAATCCCGACAACTGACCAAACGGAAATCATCCCGAAACTGGCCGTGTAAGCCTGGCTAAAGAAGGCTGACCAGCCGCTGTCGGACAAGGCCTGGGAAACTGCCGGAATTGGGAAGTTGGACATGATCAAGAAGATCGACCCAATAATGATAAATGGCAGTGAGTAGACCATCCCGTCTTGGATGGCCTTGACAGCCTTCGTGTTAACAAACTTCATGATTGGTGGCAGAATCTTTTGATTGACAAAAGCACTGAATCCACCCTGCTTTGTAGTTTCTGTACTCATCACTTTTTCCTCGATTTACAAATGCAAAAGCTCTTTACTTGCTCATTACCTTAGTAGCTTGTTGAACAACCTTTTCTCCGTCCATCATGCCGTAAGCAGCCATGTCAATGACATCGACTGGAACATCGGTGCCTTCAACCTTCTTTTGGAAGTCAGCCAGCATGTAGCGGACTTGCGGCCCAAGCAAGATGCAGGAGATGTTCTTGTTTTCCAGGTTTGAATCAGCTTCAGCTGCTGGACAGGCAAAGATTTCGTAGTCCAAGCCGTCCTTCTTAGCAGCTTCTTGCATCTTCTTAACCAGCATACTGGTACTCATCCCTGCTGAGCAGCACAGCATAATCGTTTTTTCAGCCATTCTAATTACCTCCTAGAACTTCTCTTCACGGATATGTGTTATCGCTTACAAAGAATAGTATAGTACCAGAGATAGATTATGTCTAGTCTATTTAAAGAATATGTTTTATTTTTTGTTAGACTTTACTTACCCATTAATAAGCAAAAAGAAAAGCCAGGTGGAAAATTCCACCTGGCTTTATGTCCAGATTATTAATGATTGGTTTCAACCATGATGTAAGACCGCTTGTTGTAGAGGTTTCTTGACCGGGAATATTCGATGTTGACCCCTGTATTAGTCCAAATGATCTGCTCAATTTCCAAAATCGGCGTGTTTTCGCTGGCGCCAAGGTACTGCAGGTCATATTCATCCGGCAAATCAGCCCGGACCCGGCGGAAGACCCCGCCGAATTTGATATGCAGCTTCTTGTGCAGGTAAGAGTAGATCGACCCCTCCAGAATTTTTTTGGACAAGGCCGGCACTTGGCTAACCGGCATGTTGGTATGCTCAATCACCAGCGGTTCCCCATCCAAAAGGCGCAGACGAACAATGTCATAAACCGGATCATTCTCGTCCAGATTCAATTTCTCACATAAGTCAGCCGAGGGGAAGCAGACTTCGAACTTCAAGATCTTGCTGCTGATCCGGTCATTGCCAACTTCAGATGACAGGCCGGCAAAGGAATTGACCGGTGAGTCGTGTTGACCCAGCAAGGTCAAGTTGGACAAGACCAGAGTCCCCAAGCCTGATTCCTTATAAACGAAGCCTTCCCGCTCAAGCAAGTCCAAAGCACTCTTGATCGTGATCTTGCTAACCGAAAACTCCTCAGCCAGTTCTTCCTGCTTAGGCAAAAAACTTTGCTGGGGATAAACACCGTCGATAATCCGCTGCTTAATTGTGTCTGCGATTAGTTGATACTTCTTCATGAACTGCCACCTTGCTTCTTAATGCGTTAATTAATAACAACGTAATTTTATTTTATCAACATCCGCAAGTTTTTGCTATCAAAAGTTAAGTACCAATAGCAAATCATCTATTATTTTTACAAAAACTTAAACATACTTTTTACATCAAAGACTCATCATAGATGGCCCGCTGGCCGCCGACATACTTTGGCCGGCGGCGAGCACAGATGATGTTGGCCTCCCCGATCTTATCTAGGGAGATCCTCAAGGGAACTACCACCGGGTGCAGGTGCATCCCGATCAAGGTACCACCGATATCGATCCCGGCTTCCCCCCGGGCGTCAATGTCTTCTACCAGTACCGCGTTGGGCAACTTTTGATAGGCGACGGTCGCGAAGGCCCCGCCGGCATGGTTTGGCTGGGGAATAGCGTTAACCTGCTCCAAGTCATACTTTTCCATTGCTTCCCGGCTGACGACCAGGGCCCGGTTTAAGTGCTCGCAGCACTGGGCTGCCATGTAGATCCCCTTTTCCGCCAAAACTTCATTAATCCCCTGGTAAAGGGCTTCAGCAACGTCAGTGCTGGTATTGGTGCCGATTGCTTCGCCTAAAACCTCGCTTGAAGAGCAGCCAACCACGAAAAACTGGCCGGCCTTGATTCCGGATGCCTCGACGATTTCACTGACGGCCTGCTTGGCCTGTCTTTGAATTTCTGCTAAATCCATCTTTTTTCCTCCAATCTTATTTCTTGCTTTGCCTGCTGCTTTTATTGTAACTCAGTCAGCAGATTCTGCCGCAGGCATAAGCATATCTGCTAAAATATAGGCAAAATAATAAAAATTCCTGTTCATGTTTAGTGAGGTGTCGCTTCCAATGCACAAGCAAAGTTTGCCGCTCAAGTTTTCTTTTGTCTTCGTTGCCCTCTCAATGGCCATTTCCCTGCTTACCGCTGCCTGGCAATTAGCAGAAGGCAAGTCCGGCAGCCTGCTCCTGGTCCTTGAGACCGGGGCTGGCCTGATTTTGGTACTCCTGCCGGCCCTGTTAAGCAAGTGGCTGCGCTTTTACCTGCCCTCTTTTTTGTACTTTTTCTTCCTGGCCTTCATCTATTGTGCCATTTACCTGGGGGATGCCTACCACTTCTACTACATCCCTTACTGGGACAAGTTCCTCCACTTGATCAGCGGGGCCCTGCTCTTTGGATTAGCCTGGGCCATCCTGGGCTGCTTCAAGTTCAAGGAAAAGCTGCCAGCCGGCTTTTTATGCCTGTATGGGGTAGCCTTCGCCGTCTTGTGCGGGGTCCTTTGGGAATGCTATGAATTCACCTGTGACGGGCTTTTTAACATGAACCTGCAGCGCTACCTGTCAGCAGGCCGGGCCCTGGCCGGCCGGGCAGCCTTGATGGATACCATGGGTGACTTGATCGCCGACCTGGCCGGCAGCCTCATCTTCAGTCTGGGCAGCTACCTCCGGCTGAAGCAGGATCCGGCCTGGATTGAGAGCTTCTTTTTCAAAAAATACAGCCCGGACGACTAGTTAACCGTCCGCCGGACCGCGGCCAGCAAGGCCTGCTGGGAGAGGTCCTTCTTTTTCAAACTGTCTAAAACATGCCGGTCAATCGTTCCCTTCGTCAAAAGATGGTGAATGATGACCGGCTTTTTCTGTCCCTGCCGGTAAAGACGGCCGTTCATCTGCTGGTACTGCTCCAGGCTCCAGGGCAGGGTAAACCAAATCAAGGTGTGCCCGCCCTCTTGCAGGTTAAGGCCCGCTCCGGCACTGGCCGGCTGGACCAGCATGACCGGGATCTTGCCCTTGTTCCAGCGGCGGATCATGCCGGCAGAGCCGTCAAAAAGTTCTGCCTTGACCCCATTTTTCTGGTAAAAGTCTAAAAGGCGGGCAGCATCAGACTTGAAATAATAGGCCACCAGGCTGGGCGTGGCCGTATTTGCCGTTAAGTAGAAACACCTTTCCAGTTTCCCGGCAAAAATCTCCTGGTAATGCACCCCGTCTTCTTCATAGATGGCCCCGCTGGCTAATTGCCGCAAGCGGCCGGCCAAAACAGCCGCGTTATCGGCGGTAATCTCCTGGCCTGGCAAGTCCAAGACCTGTTCTTTCTTCAGCTGCTGGTAGCTCTTTTTGGCTTTTGTGGGCATTTCCACCCAATCCAGGCTCTCTGTCAGTTCCGGCAATTTCAACCTGGTGTTTTTCATGGAGATGACAATATCGTCGATGGCCTGGTAGATTTTTTCCTCACTGCCTGGCAAAAGCCGCCACTTGACCGGATGATTGTTGACCAGCAGGGTCGGCTCAAAGTACTGCTGCCGGTAGGCCGTGATGCTTTTGCCCAGCCTTTTTCCTTGGTCCAAGAGATAAATTTGCGACCACAAGTCCTGGAGGGAATTAGGCGCCGGAGTCCCGGTCAGCTCAATCAAGCGCTGAATCCGCCTCCGCACGCTCTTTAAGGCCTTGAAGCGCTGGGAAGCCGGCGACTTGAAAGACTGGGACTCGTCGATGACTACATTTTTAAAAAGCCAAGGGCCCAGGTCAACCAACTTGCTGACCAAGTCCCGGCTGGCAAAATACAGCTGCCAGTCGCCCTTGGCGGCTTTTGCCGCGGCATCTTCGTAGAGGGCCTGCCGGCCGGCTGGGGTCAGCTGGCGGCCTTTTTCATCAGTTAAAAAAGACTGGGTCTTAAAAGGCAAGTCCCACTTGTCAATCTCATCTTGCCAGGTTGACTTGGCCACGGTCTTTGGCGCGATCACCAAGATGTGCCCCTTCATCCCCTCTTCGCGTAATTTGGCCAGGGCAGCCAGAGTAGTCAAAGTCTTGCCCAGGCCGATATCCAAGAAAATCCCACAGTAAGGATGCTCCATAATAAAGTTCATGCTGTAGAGCTGGTAGTCATGCAGGGGTAAAGTCTGCCCGCCTAATTTGACTTGGGCATCGACCATTTGGCCAGAAAAAGACTTAGTCTTTTCTTTTGCTACTTTTGCTTTTTTAGCTTCTTTAACTTCTGTATTATCTGTTTTTTCCTCATTTGGCTTTTTCGCAGCCATGATGACCCCGTCCAGCTGCAATTGCCAATTGCCTTTTTTCTCGACCTGGCTGAGAGTCAAGGTCACCACTTGCCCGGCCGGGACTTCCTGGCCAAAAATCTGCTTGAGCTTGCCGCCTTCTTCTTTGGCCAGCCAGGGCAGGACCCCTTCGGCCGCCTCAAAAGAAGCAACTGCTCCAGGTAAATTCGCTTCTAAATGGCCGCAGACCAGCTGCCAGTCTTTCAAGGTCACGAATGCATAAGGCTTCTGGTGAACCGGCAGGCCGGCCAATTCTTCTGCTGCCTGCACCTGCCGCAATTCTTCGGCCGAAACAAACGAAGTCAAGTGGCTCTTGACCACTTTCCCTTGGACGCGTACATTTTCTCCAGGCATACTCCACCTCCTTAGCTGCTTTTATTTAATTATGCCACAAGGCCATGAAAAAAAGGCCTGGCGGCCTTTTTCTTCGCTATTCGTTACTAATAGAAGCGGTAGTACTTCTTCGTGTCGACCTTGACATCCCCTTGAGTCAAGTATTCGCTGAACATCTGGACATAGTCCTTATCCAAGGAAAATTCGATCTTGTCCAAGCTGTATTCAGGGTAGAAGCCGCCCCCGTTAGCCCGGTAGTTGTTGACGGCCAGGTGGTAGACCTGGTCATCTTGAATATCCTGGCCCTTGAGCTTCAGCTTGGTCAAGCGCTGGCCAACCGGCTTGGAGAGGTCAGCCTCGTACTCCAGTGGATAAAAGACATCAAAGTGGTAAAGTTCCGGCTTTGGCTTCAGATAGCGGTCAATAAAGTGGATCTTGCCATCTTCGTCTTTTTCCAAAAAGCTGGCTGTATGCTCAACGATATGGCGGAGCTCTTTGCCAGTCAATTTGACGCTGACCAATTGGTTGGCGTATGGGTAGTTCAAAAGAATGTCCCGCATGGTCACCGTCTTGCCAAAGCCCTTGGCCACATCGTTCATCACAGCTGTGGCTGAGAGGTCAGCGTGAGTGAAGTAGAGCTGCATTTGCTGGAGCAGGTTGATGAAAGGTGCCCCTTCAATCCGCCCCTTGTTGGCGTCTTCGATTGGTGCCGGCTGGTCCAGGTGGGCAATTGGCTGGTCAAGCCATTTCTGGGTGGCTGCATCAAGTGGCTTAACGATTTCTTCAACTTCCGGATCTGAATCAAAGTCCTTGGTATCGATCAATTCGCTGGTTACCTGCTTTACCTTGTAGCCTTCTGGCGTCTTTTCCAAGTCCAAAACGACTTCAGCGATTGCCTCGCCCCGGTAGCCCGGCTGCACGCATGGCTTGCCGGACGGGCTGATCATGTTCAGTCTCCGGTGCTGGTGGCCCGTCAGCATCACGTCGACTTCCGGGATCTCGGTCAGAATCCGGTAGCCTTCATTTTCCCCGTTGTGCGGTTCAGTCGCTTCCCCGCTGGCAATGTCGCTTTCAAAGCCGCCATGGTAAAGGACAGCCAGGACATCGACCTGCGGCTTGATGATCTTAGCAAAATGGGCAATCTGCTCGTAGGCCGACTTAAAGGCCAGGCCCTTGATCCGGTCAGCCGCTTCCCAGTGAGGAATGTATTGGGTGGTAATCCCTAAAACGCCAACCTTGACCCCGCTTCTTTCCAAGATCAGGTAGTCCCGGCCCAGAGTCGGCACCTGGGTTTCGGCGTCTAAAATATTGCAGTTGACGAATGGCGCCTTGTTGTTGTCCACGTAGTAGGCCATGTAGTCCTGGCCAAAATTGAAGTCGTGGTTGCCCAGGCAGCGGACGTCATAGCCAACCGCGTTGTAGGCGGCGGTAAAGCGGGCCAGGTTGTCCAAATTCTTGCTGCCATGGGTGTAAGCAGCTAAAGGAGACCCCTGCAGGCAGTCACCGGCATCAGTCACGATCACGTGGTCTGCCCCCCACTTGGCCTTTTCCGCCTTGATGGCGCTGGCTACCCGGCTCAGACCAAAGGGAGCGTCATATTTGCCCGTGGTCTGGTAGTCAGTTGGCAGCAGGTAGCCGTGGGTGTCGCTTGAATGTAAAAAAACCAGTTTCATTTTTTCGAATTCCTCAATCCTAATTTTTGGCATAAAAAAAGACACCAGAAAAAACAGGTGCCTTTTAAATTAGTCGTTATCGCTAGCGCTGTTTTCGCTGACTACTTGACGACCCTTGTAGTAACCCTTAGGGGAAACACGGTGGCTCAAACGGTATTCACCAGTAGTTGCGTCGTAGTGCATTGCTGGCACGCTGAGCTTCAAGTGAGCGCGACGTGAACGTTTCTTTTGCTTAGAAGTATGTCTTGCAGGAACTGCCATTTATAACTGATCTCCTTTATTGTAGTATCACAGTATCAGGTCGTTGACCTAAATACTCAAGTAATTAAATAATACTATTGCCTGGCAAATAAATCAAGAAAAACCTTACTTTATTTATTTGCGGGAGGCAAATTCAAGCGACAATCTGTCCCCAATTGCCGGGAACAAGTTGTACAATTTGGCCAAAGCCGCCAGGCTGACCGGCAGGTTGAGCTCACGCTTGTTTGAGCCGAAGTAGTGGACTACTTCCCAAGCCACGTCGTCTGGATCAAGCATGAAAGCCTGCACATTCTTGACGTACTGGCCACTTGCATCGGCAATGTTGAAAAAGTTGGTGTAAACCGGGCCCGGGTTGACGGTCATAACCTTGACGCCGAAAGGCTTCAGTTCAAGGCGCAGGACGTTGGAGAACTGGATTACGGCTGCCTTGGCGGCGCTGTAAGCAGCTGACTTGGTCGTCGGCACCTTGCCGGCCATGGAGCCGAAGTTGATGATCTGCCCGCTGCCCTGCTCCAGCATGAGCCGGCCGAAAAGCCGGGTCATGTACATCAAGCCCAAGACGTCGACTTGGAACATTTCCGTAGCGTCCTGCATGTCAGCTTCCATGAATTCTTCAAACTTGCCGAAACCAGCCGCGTTGACCAGGTAGTCGATATGCTTGACCTTTTCCTTGACTTGGGCAAAAGCCGCTTCAATGTCGCTGGCCAGGCCCAAATCTGCCTTAACGGCAAAAGCTGCTGAGCCAGACAACTCTCTGGCTTCAGCCGCGATTTCCTCCAGCTTGTCCAGGCGACGGGCCAGCAAAACGACCGTAGCGCCCCGGCTGGCGCTTTCCAGGGCGATTGAGCGGCCAATCCCGCTGCTGGCCCCGGTAATAACTACAACTTTATTGCGTAATGAATCATTCATCTTTAAACACGTTAACCTTTCATTGGAACTACGAAGCTGTCCAGGTCCCTGGCCAGGGTCGTGGCCGGGAAAATCTCCCGGGCCTGCTTGACCATCTGGCTGGCCAGAGGGCCCACGTAGCGGGCCGAAACATGAGTCAGGTACAAATGCCCAACCTGACAGGCGGCGGCCGTCTCAGCGGCTTGTGTGCACGTTGAGTGGTAATAATCCCTGGCCAGCTTGCTTTCGCTGGCGTCAAAAGTTGCTTCATGGACTAAGACGTCGGCATGGTCGGCTAAGCGGCGGATTGAAGGTGTGGACCGGGTGTCGTAAATCACGGTCACCACCCGGCCTTTTTTAGCCGGACCCAGGAAGTCCTTGCCGTTTAAAACCGTGCCGTCAGCCAACTCGACCTGCTCGCCCCTCTTTAGTTTACCAAGGAGCGGCCCGTTTGGCACTTTAAATTCTGCCAATTTATCCATTAACAGTTCACCGGCCTTGTCAGCCTCGACTACCCGAAAGCCCCAGCTGTCGATCCGGTGATCCAGCTTTTCAGTATAGACTTCAAAGCCCCGCTCGCTGACGATCTTGCCCGCCTCTTCCAGGGTAACGAATTTAATTGGATAGGAAATCTTGGTTTTGGAAATCCTGAGAGATGTCTTGACAAACTGTTCAATCCCTGCTGGCCCATAGATGGTCAAGGGGCCAACGTCACCTTGAAAAGACCTGGTTGACAAAAGGCCCGGCAGGCCAAAAATATGGTCGCCGTGGTTGTGTGAGATAAAGATCTTCGTGATTTTGCGCAGGCGGATATTGGTGCGCAGAATCTGATGCTGGGTTGCTTCCCCGCAATCAAAGAGCCAAATCTCGTTCAGCTCATCCAGTAGTTTTAAAGCCAGGCTCGAGACGTTCCGCAATTTTGACGGCTGGCCCGAGCAGGTTCCAAGAAATTCCAGTTCCATTTAACTCCCATTCTTTTCCAATTAAAAAAGGCTAATTCGATTCGCTGGCGCGAACCATTTCTTTGACGACGTACGCGCTATAGTAGTTTTGCCCCACGTCATTCGGGTGGGTCTTGTCGCCGTAAAACCAGCTGGACTGGCTGTGCGCGTAGCCATACCAGTCAATGACGGTCAAGTTCTTGTACTTTTTAGCCAAGGCCTGCAGCTGCTGGTTGACCTGGTTCTGCCAGGACCGGGTCGGCACGACGACATTGATCCAGAAAAGATGACGCTTTGGACCCACAATCTGCATGATCTGCTTAACCTCATCATCAGTAAAAGGCCCGTTGGTCCCAAGGCCGAGCAGGACATTGTCCTGCAGTTCGCCCTTTTGGGCATAAGACTGAAGCAGCTGAGGAGCCACGTCAGCCTGGCGGGAAACCGTAGCATCGATAACCGCGTGCGGCATAAGCTGGTGCAAGATGTCACTTGAAGAAGCCATGACCGAGTCGCCGATTGCCGTAACTTGCAGCTTTTGCGCTTCCTGCAGGTCAGCCTGGCTGATTCCGTACTTCTCAAATTCCTGGTTGACCTTTTTCCCGCTGGTCTTAGACTTAGTCGTTTTTGACTTGGTCTTGGCCTTGGACGTCTGCGTTCTCTGACTGCTAGACGACTTCTTGGCCGCCTTTTGCGAGCTCTTGATTGATTCCAAGGCCTTCTTGTTCATCTCAGCCTGCTGCTTGGAGTTGTCATTGATCGTCTTGATCAAAGCCCCATCCTTGTTGTCAGCCTTGGCCAGCGGGGAGAAGATAATTCCGCCGCTGCCAATTAGGAAGACCAGGAAGAAGGCCGCGGTCTGCAGCCAGCTTTTTGAAACCTTGACCGGCCAATGGAAGAGCTTGGCCAGATTGTAGCGGATGCCTTCCCCGGTATAGCGTCTTTTTTCAAAAAGCCGGTAAGTCAGTTCACTGATCAAGAGAATCAAGACGACTTCGATCACCCGGTAAAGGGCAACGTGGTCGGCCAGGTCACTGACCCAGCTTTCAAAAAAGATCATGACCGGGAACTGGTAGAGGTAGATTTCATAGCTTCTCGACCCCAGCCAGTCAAAGACCGGGTTGGTCATCAGCCGGTTCCAGATTCCGACTGGAGCCGCGATCACAGCGGCGAACACCGTCACGAAGAAGCTGAAGATGAACATCCCCCCATAGTACGGGAAAGCCGTCTGCGCATTCATCAAAGGCGAGAACATAAGCAGCAGCATCCCAAACAGCGTGGCTAAACCAGTCCAGTTGAGGACGACCCCATCGCTTTTGGTGAAACGGTTGTCCAGCTCCTCAAAAGGCCAGAGGATGGCCATGGCGCTGCCCAGGCCCAAAGAGAAGAAGCGGGTGTCGGTTCCATAGTAGATTCGGCTGGTATCCTGGCCTGGCCGGAAAAGCAGGGCCATTTCGACTGCCGACAGAACTGACAGGCCAACCAGAACCCAGAAAATGTTCCGCCGCCTTTTGACGAATTTGACCAAGAGGGCCATCACCAGTGGCCAGAGCAAGTAGAACTGCCAGTCGATCGCCATCGTCCACAAGTGAGTAAAAGGCGATTCATTATTGGCGAAACGTTCAAAGTAGCTCTGTCCGTTAAAAATCTGCCACCAGTTATACACGCCCAGCAGGTTGCTGGCGACGATCTGGTAGAGCTTGTTTAAGAGGTTGCGCTGAAAAAGCACGATATACGCGCTGGTCAGCCAGAGCATGGCAATCAGCGGCGGGTATAAGCGCTTAAAGCGGCGTTGGTAAAAAGCCCTAATGTCAAAATAGCCATGATTGCGGTAGGCAGCCATAATCTGATCAGTTACCAGATAGCCTGTCAAAACCAGAAAGATCGGCACGCCCAGGTAGCCTCCGCCAAAGTGGTCCGGGTCCAGGTGATACAGGATTACCCCAATTACGGCCAAAGCACGCAAACCAGCATAGCCAGTAATGTATCGTTTCTTCATTTTTTCAATTCTCTAACTTTCGTTTCTCTATTCTAAAAGTCTCAATCTATCCTTTATTGCACGAACTCGAAGCTGAAGTCGCCAATGTAAACGTCGTCTCCATCGACAGCGCCTTGCGCCCGCAGTTCATCATCAACGCCCAGCTTCTTCAAGCGGCGGGCCAGGCGCATGATCCCATCCTGGTGGTCCAGGTTGGTCATGGCTACCAAGCGTTCAAGCTGCTCGCCGTGAATTTCAAATTCATGGTCAGCAAGCTTTTCAACCGTGAATTCCATCTTTTCTGGCCGGTGGTACTTGTAGGTCTTAGTCTTGACCTCTTCTTGCGGCTTGACGGCGGCTGCTGCTTCTTGGGCTTCAACCTCGCTGACCAAGTCAGCCGCCCGGCTCATCAAACGGTCAACGCCTTGGTGGGTGACGCTGGAGAGTTCGTAAACTTCCTGGTCAACCCCATGAGCAGCCAGGTCCTTTTTGAACTGGGCTAATTTTTCATCAGCACCTGGAATATCCATCTGGCTGGCCACGATGATTTCCCGCTTGCTGGAGAGGTCATCTTCCGTATATGAAGCCAGTTCGTGTAAGATGGTTTCATAGTCTTCGTAAGCATCCCTGCCGTTGTTTGGGTCCATGGAGACCATGTGCAGGATAACCTTGGTTCTTTCCACGTGGCGCAGGAACTGGATCCCCAGCCCTACCCCCTGGCTGGCCCCTTTGATCAAGCCCGGCAGGTCGGCCATGGAGAAGTCCCGGCCGTCTGGCAGCAGGACCATGCCCAGGTTTGGCTTCAAGGTAGTAAACTGGTAAGCCGCGATCTTCGGCTTGGCACTGGTAACGACTGACAGAAGGGTTGACTTACCGACAGACGGGAAGCCGACCAGACCAACATCAGCCAGGACCTTCAGTTCCAAGCGGAGGGTCCGGAATTCACCTGGTTCCCCGTTTTCCGCGATTTCCGGGGCCGTGTTGACGCTGGTGGCAAAGTGGATGTTGCCCCGGCCGCCCCGGCCGCCTTTAGCAACGACCAGTTCCTGGCCGTCCTTGACCAAGTCACCGATTTCCTCACCGGTGAAAAAATCATAGACGGTCGTGCCGACTGGCACCTTCAGGTAAAGGTCCTTGGCCGCCTTGCCGTATTGGGCCTTGATGCGGCCGTTTTCGCCAGGCTCAGCCTTGAACTTGCGCCGGTAGCGGAAGTCCATCAAGGTTCTGAGGCCATTGTCGGCCACAAAGATGATGGAGCCGCCCCGGCCGCCGTCACCGCCAGCTGGTCCGCCATTAGGCATGAATTTTTCATGGCGGAAGGCCACCATGCCGTCCCCGCCCTTACCGGCTTGGACTTCAATTTTAGTTTGATCAACAAATGTTGAAGGAGTTGGCATTCTTGTTCTAACCTTTTCTTTCTTTCGTTAATTGTTACCATTTAATAATAAGCTATTTTGCCCAATAGCTAAAGGGAAATTTTGACAGCCTGCGCCTGGGTTAAAGTCAGTCCCGCCTTGCGCAGATCGTCGATTGAAGCTTCCTTGATCTTCTTTAAAGAGCCAAACTCCCGCAAAAGCTTGGTTCGGCTCTTAGGGCCGATGCCCTTGATGGAGTCAAGCCGGCTGACCAGGGAATTCTTGGCATGGGTCTGCCGGTGGAAGGTGATGGCGAAGCGGTGGACCTCATCCTGGATCCGGGTCATAAGGTAAAAGCCCTCTGACTTTGGGTCCATTGGAATCATTTTAAAAGGCTGGCCGTTAAAAGGGTCACCGTACAAGAGGTGGTTGGTCCGGTGCTTGTCATCTTTAACCATCCCCGCTACCGGAATATCCAGGTTCAGCTCATTTCTTAAGACGTCCTCGCAGGCTTCCACCTGGATCTGCCCCCCGTCCATCAGGATGAGGTCCGGCATTCTTTCGTGTTCTTTTAACAGGCGGCTGTAGCGGCGGCGGACGACTTCCCGGGTGTTGCCGACTTCATCGGCGCTGTTTTGGTGCTCGACTTCCCCCTTCAGCTTGAACTTCCGGTAGCCTGTCTTAAAGGGCTCCCCGTCTTTAAAGACAACCAGGGCCGAGACCGGATCCGCCCCTTGAATATGGGAGTGGTCAAAACTTTCAATGTATGACCCGTAAGGCAGACCCAAGGCCTTGAAAATTTCTTCCTGGGCCCCCTTGGTCTTGCGCTGACCAAGTTCCAGCAGGCGGAACTTGTCATCCAGCTTCAACTGGGCATTTTCTCTGGCCATCTCCATCAAAGAGGCTTTCTGCCCTCTTTGCGGGGTCCGAACCTTGATGCCGATTGCCGCGGCCAGCTCATCCTGGTCGATGCCTTTTGGCACCAGGACCTCTCTAGGCTTAACCCGGTTTTTTTGCGCGTAGAACTGGGCAATAAAGGACATGAATTCGTCTTCCGGATCAGTTTCATCAGTCAAAGGAAACATGTGCGATTCCCGCCGCAAGAGCTTGGCTTGCCGCAAAAAGAAGACCTGGATGGAAATCCAGGACCGGTCCACGTAATAGTTGAAGATGTCTCTTTGGGTATGGTCGTTGGAGATGATCTTCTGCTTTTCAACCGTTTCTTCAATGTATTTGAGCTGGTCCCGGAGTTCCCCCGCCCTTTCAAATTCCAAATTGGCCGAGACTTCCAGCATTTTGTCCGTCAAGTCTTTCTTAACAGCCTGGATGTCCCCGTTCAAAAAGCGCTTGATCTTCTTGATCTGCTCATCATATTCGCTTTGCGGCACTTCCTTAAAGCAGCTGCCCAGGCACTGACCCATATGGTAGTAAAGGCAAGGCCGGCCAGTATAGCCGCTGCAGCGGCGCAAAGGAAAGACCTTCTGGATGAATTTTAAGGTCGCGCTGGCCGCGTAGACGTTGGGGTAAGGGCCAAAATAGTAGCCCTTGTCCTTGTAGACGATCGAGGTAAGACGGGTCTGGGGATTTCTCTCATTGGTGATTTCAATGTAGGGGTAGCCTGTCCCCGACTTCAGAGCAACATTGTAATAGGGCTGGTACTTTTTGATCAGGGTGATTTCCAACAAAAAAGCTTCCTTGTCGGAATCCACCACGATGATGTCGTAGTCGGCAATGTTTTTGACCAGCTCGGCCCGGCGGCCTTCCTGGCTGCTCTTGAAGTAGGACCGGACCCGGTTCTTCAAGTTCTTGGACTTGCCAACATAGATAACCTTGCCGTTGACGTCCTTCATCAGATAGCAACCGGCCTTTTCCGGCAGCAATTTCAATTTATTTTCAATCAATTGACTTGCCATGTCTGCCTCCCCGCGATTCATTTACCGTACGATTTTATCACGAAAAGTATTATTCTAACACTGATCCGCCTATAATCTCAAAAATATTTTAATGATTTTTCATGACCAAGGCGGAGAAAAGATAAACATCTTTTAACAATAATTCTTTTACGGCAAAGCTCGTTCGACTTTTAGTGCAAAATAAACTTTTTTTCACTGAAACGGCTGTCTTTCGTCAGCTTATCACGTATAATATTATTGTTAAGACTATAGGATTTTAGGAAGGTAAGATTACATGAAGAACTTCTACTTGAATCATGATAGCAACATGGACGACTTTACTTCACTTTTGCTGATGCTTTTAGCACCCGACATCAAGCTGATCGGGGTCGGGGTAACCGATGCTGACGGCTATGTTGAACCAGGCGTTTCCGCGTCCCGGAAGCTGATCGACCGCTTCAACCAGCGCGGCGACAAGCTGGAAGTGGCCAAGTCTGACTCCCGGGCTGTCCACCAGTTCCCGGAAGCCTGGAGAGTGTCAGCTTTTTCCGTTGACCAC
Organism: Lactobacillus sp. WILCCON 0059; assembly: GCF_057197985.1. NCBI lineage: Bacteria > Bacillati > Bacillota > Bacilli > Lactobacillales > Lactobacillaceae > Lactobacillus > Lactobacillus sp. WILCCON 0059. The sequence goes on along the minus strand of NZ_JBUBHN010000001.1, from coordinate 825,559 downwards.
TTCCCGATCTTGAATGAAAAAGGCACTGTTGAAACGCCGGTTGCCGCTAAGCCGGCCCACCTGGACATGATCGATAAGATCCACGCCGCTGACGGCCCGGTTACTCTGGTCTTCACTGGCCCCTTGACTGACTTAGCCCGAGCCCTGGAAATCGACCCAAGCATCCAAGACAAGATCGAAGAACTCTACTGGATGGGCGGGTCTTTGAACGCCCACGGCAACGTTTACGCTCCATGCGCTGACGGGACCCAGGAATGGAACGCCTGGTGGGACCCGGAAGCCTGCAAGACGGTCTGGGACTCCAAGATCAAGATCCAGCAGGTCGGTCTGGAATCAACTGAAGAACTGCCTCTGACCGATGAAATGCGCCAGCACTTTGCCGTTAACCGCAAGTACCCGGCCTTTGAATTCTTAGGCTATGTCTACGCCCTGGTCAACTCCTTTGAAGTCGACTCAACTTACTACCTCTGGGACGTTTTGACCACCATGAGCGCCCTTTACCCGGAAATCGCCACGACCCGGGAAACCAAGTCCGACGTCTACACTGACGGCGACCGGGCTGCCCGCTTCTTTGAAACTGAAAACGGCCGGCCAATGACCCTGGTAACTTCCGCCAACTACGACAAGTTCTGGGAACGCTTTGACGATCTGTGCGAAAAGGCCAAGCTTTTCTAAAAAATAAAACGATAATAATGACGAAACCTTCAGAAGATTTTCTTCTGAAGTTTTTTTCATCCATATTCTTTGATTACGGCCAGCATGGCTTTCCCATAATTGGCCAATTTTGCATCCCCGACCCCGCTGCACTGGAGCAGCTCCTCCGGCGTTCGCGGCTTTCTGGCCGCCATGTCCCGCAAGGACAAGTCAGAGAAGATGACAAAAGGCGGCACTCCTCGCTTCTGGGCCAGAATCCGGCGGGCCTTTCTGAGCTCTTCAAAGAGGACCTGGTCACCGCCTGTTTCAGCAAGTTGCTCGCTTTTGGCTTCCTGGCGCTTTTTGACCCTGGCCTTGCCGTCCAGAACGTCCCAGCCCCGGTTGGTCACGTGGACCAAGGGATACCGGTCCCCCACCAGCTGCAGGTAGCCCTTTGAGACCAAGTAGTCGACCAAGCTGCTTACATCAGTCTGCTTTTTCCCTTTGAGCAGACCGTAGTGGACACACTCATCTGCTCCGATTTCACTGATTTTTTTGACTTTAGACCCTGTTACTGCCTGGGCAACGATCTTTTTGCCATAGCGGCCGTCTAAGTCATAGACCATGCCGATGATGGCCTGAGCCTCAGCCGTTATATCCTGGAAATCACCCTGGCTGAGGCAGTTGCTGCACTTACCGCAAGGCGGGCAGTCCTGGCCAAAGTAGCGAACGATGAATTGCTGCAGACACTCGTCGGTATTGGCATAGTCGCTGATCGTCTGCAGCTTCTGGTACTGGACCTGCCGGTAAGATTCATCAGCTTCAGAATTGTCGATAAACCAGCGGAACTGCCTAAGATCGCTTGGGTGAAAGAGCATTACTGCCTCACTTTCCAGTCCGTCTCGGCCGGCCCGGCCGGCTTCCTGGTAATAAGCTTCCAGATTCTTGGCACTGTTTGCGTGAATAACAAAGCGGACATTGCTCTTGTCGATCCCCATGCCAAAAGCATTCGTGGCCACAATCAAGGGAATCCGGTCATATTGGAAGTCGTCCTGGACCTGGGCCCGTTCCTCATTGGACATCCCTGCATGGTAGGCGGCAACGTTAAAGCCCTCCCGGCGCAAAAATTCGGTCAGCCCCTCCACCTTTTTCCGAGTGTTGGAATAAATGATTCCAGCTTCTCCCCGGTGCTGCTTTAAATAGTTGACGATATAGGCCCGGCTGTTTTTGGGCGCGTTGACCAGCTTGAAGCGAAGATTTTTTCTTTCAAAACTGGTGATGACAAAATTCTTTTCAGAAATATCCAGCTGCTGGCCGATGTCTTCTCTAACTGCCTTGGTGGCCGTGGCTGTAAGGGCCAAAACATTAGGACGGGTATGGAGGGCATTGATCCCGTCCTTCAGCTTCCGGTAGGCCGGCCGGAAGTCGTGCCCCCACTGGGAAATGCAGTGGGCTTCATCGATGGCGACCAAATTGACCTCCAAGAAGTTGAGCTGGTAGCGGAAATAGTCCATCTCCATGCGCTCCGGCGTCACGTAGAGCAGCTTGATTTTTCCTTCATAGCAGGCTCTTAAGATCGGATTGACGTCTTCCTGGGCCGTGGAGCTGTTAAGTGCCGCGGCCGGAATCCCATATTCGCGCAGGCTGTCAACCTGGTCCTTCATCAAAGAGATCAAGGGCGAGATGACTACGGTCGTGCCTGGGATCATCAAGGCCGGGATCTGGTAGCAAAGAGACTTCCCGCCACCGGTCGGCATAACGGCCAGGACATTCTCCCCCCGGATAACTTTTTCAATAATTTCTCTTTGGCCTGGCCGAAAACTGTCATAGCCAAAATACTTCTTTAAGACCTGCTGTGGATCAAGCAAGCTCTCTGCCCCCTTTAATTCGCTTTACATTTAATGATAACGAAAAAAAGATGCTTTCGCATCTTTTAGTTGACCCGGTTGACCGGAACTCCGTTGACCAGGAAGGAGACGATATTATGACTGGCTTCTTGCAAGACGCTGCGCCGGGATTCCCGGGTGGCGCTGCCAGCATGCGGGGTCAGGATCACGTTGTCCAGCTGGCAGAATTCCTTGTTGAAGTCCGGTTCTTCTTCAAACACGTCCAAGCCCGCCCCGGCGATCCGCTTGGCCTTTAAGGCCCGCAAAAGCGCCGCTTCATCGACCAGGCTGCCCCGGGAAGTATTGATCAAAAAGGCAGACGGCTGCATCATGCTCAAGGCTGCTTCATCGATCACGTGGTAAGTTTCCGGCGTCGCTGGCGCGTTCAAGCTGACATAGTCAGCCTGGCTGAGCAGGTCAGCCAAAGGGACATAGCTGACCCCCAGGGCCCGCTCTTCATCTTCCGGCAATTGGTGGCGGTTGTGGTAGAGAATGTTCATCCCGAAAGTCCGGGCATAGCTGGCCAGGGTCTTGCCGATTCTCCCCATGCCGAAGATCCCCAAAGTCTTGCCGACCGGGCTCTGCCCCTGGTTTTCCGCCAGGCCCGTGTCCAAGAAGTTCCCTTGCCGCATTTCTTGATTGTAGAGGGCCAGTTTCCGGCTGAGGGCCAAAAGGAGGGTAAAGGCCAGTTCCGCCGTCGGCTGCATGACGCTGGCCGGACAGTTGGACACGATGATCCCCTGGCTGCTGGCATAGTCCACGTCGATATGGTCATAGCCAACCCCGGTCGCGGAAACGATCTTGAGCTTTTTACCCGCGTCCAGCAGTTCCTGGTCAACTGGCAGCTTGCCGGTGATCAAGGCATCGAATTCCCCCAAGTTAGCCAGATACCAGTCCTTGCCAGCCTCTTCCGGGGCAAAGGTCACCTCGCAGACTTTTTCCAATTCGGGCAGGCTCTTGACTGCCAAGCCCGCCACCAAAACTTTCGCATTTTCCATCTTATGCATCTCCCTCAAACAGCGGATCGCGGCTGGCTTTTAATGCCGCCACGTGGTCTGCCTTGAAATAGATTCTTTCCGCATTGCCATAGTATATATCTGCCATTTCTGTTTCTGAAAAAATCCCCGAATCTTCCAGCCAGGAATAAAGCTGGCCGTAATCATTGAAAGTGGCTGACCAGGGAGCATCGCTGCCCCATAAAAGTCTTTTTGCCCCAACGATTTCTTTGGCCAGGCCCACCGCTTCCTGACAGAAGGGATAAGGATAAGTCTGCTCGCCGGAAATGTCTTGCAAAGCCGCCAGATCAAAGCTGATGTTTGGCAAAGGAGCCAACAGGGCCAATTCTTTTTCCAGCAAGGCCAATTGGCCGGGCTTGGGGAAAGACAGATGGCAGAGGACAAAGTCCAAATCTGGGTAACGCTTAGCCAGCCGGGCCAAAGACCGGGGCTGGTGGCTGGCCTGGCTGCTGTCACCATAGTCCACGGCTACCGCGAAGCCCGGATAAGAACTGAGATAGTCCAGAATCTTGCCCAGGCGCTCGTCTTCCGCTAGGTTAAAAGGCAAATGGTAGCCCATGAGGCCGCCGGCCTGGCTGACTTCCAGCTTCAAGGCCCGGAAGCCTAAATCTTCAACATGACGCTTGACGATTTTTTCCGCTTCACTGGCAAAGGGGTCAACGGAAAAAGCCGGGGCAAAATGCTCTGGATCCGCCTTAGCCGCCTGCCAGCTGTAATAGTTTTGAAAGCCGTACAGGCTGCCCTGCAAGAGAACGGCCTTGGCCACATCGTGCTCCTCCATCACTTTTTTCGCGGCAGCTAGTCTAAAAGAGTCATCTCCCCAGCCTGCCGGAAAGAGGCGGGTTTTAAAGCCATTGTCCCAGACCACCAGGCCGCCCCCTAAGGCATTGCTTCTGCCGCTCCCCTTGTAGCTGGCCAGGTCCCGCACCAAGTGCAGGTGGGCATCAATTTTCTTCATCGTTCGTCTCCCAATCTTTTTTACGAAACTCTTACTCTTATTATAGTGAAAGCGGTTCATTTTAGCAAAAATTTCAGAAAAAATAAAAGGCCTTTCACCAAGTAAAAGGCCTTTTCCTCTATTTCTGTTAATTGCTCTTTTCCGCCAGCCGGTCCAAAGTCAGCGCGATCAAGCGGTCAGCCACGGCCTGCTTGCTCATCCGCGGCCAAGGATCAAGCTCCTTGCCTGCTTCCAGGACCGTCACCTGGTCCTCGTCGCCGCCAAAGGCATCCCCGCTGACATCGTTGGCCACGATCGCGTCGGCCCCCTTCTCCGCCAGCTTCCGGCTGGCATTGACCAAAAGGTCGTTGGTTTCAGCGGCAAAGCCGATGACCACTTGGTCAGGCCGCTTCTTTTTGGCCATTGTCTTTAACAGGTCCGGATTCTTGACCAGCTGCAGGGTCATCTCCTCTACCCCGTCCTGCTTCTTCAGCTTGTGGTCAGCTGCTTCTTTTGGCCGCCAGTCACTGACGGCTGCCGCCATCAAAAGGGCGTCAGCAGCTGGGAAAAGTTCTTCTAGCCGCTCCAGCATGGCTTGAGTTGACAAGGCGGGATGCAGGTGGATCCGGGCATCTTTTGGCAAAGAAACTGAAACGTTCCCGTAAATCAAGTCCACCTCGGCTCCTCTTCTAGCCGCGGCTTCTGCCAGGCGGAAACCCATCTTGCCGCTTGACCGGTTGCCGATAAAGCGGACCGGATCAATGGCTTCCAGGGTCCCCCCGGCAGTGACGACGATTCTCCTGCCTTTTGCCGGCAAGTCCAGCTGCTCTTCAAGCCAGGCCAGGATTTCTTCAGCTTCCGGCATCCGGCCCTTGCCAGCGTAGCCTTCAGCCAGTCTGCCCACGGCCGGCTCCATGATCCGGTCGCCGCCTTCTTTTAAAAGGCGGATATTGCGCTGAACAGCGGGATTTTCCCACATGTGGGTGTTCATTGCCGGCACGATCAAGCGCGGGCAATGCAGGGCCAAGAGAGTGGTTGAAATTGCATCATCCCCCATCCCCTGGGCCATCTTGGCCAAAATGTTAGCATCAGCCGGTACAACCAAAGCCAGCTGGCTCCAGTCAGCCAGGTCAATATGGGCGATTTCAGCCTGCCGGCTCGGACTGAACAAGTCGTCTAAAACCGGCCATTTCGTCAAGGCTGCCAGGGTTGCCGGTCCAACAAAATTTTCGCTATTGGCCGTCATTGCTACCCGAACTTCATGGCCCGCCTTTTGCAGGCCGCGAACAACGCTGACTGCCTTATAGGCCGCTATTCCGCCAGTCATATAGACCGAAATTCTTGCCATATCTGCCGCCTTAGTAGATCTTCCGTTCCTTGACGATGGCTTGTGCCCAGTCAGCAAAGCGTTCAGCTGCTTCAGCATCCTTTAAGATGACCAGCAAGGTATCGGTGCCGGCAATCGTGCCGACTACGTCATCGTTGTCAATGTCATCGATTAATCCTGCCAAAATTGGCGCGTAAGTCAGCTTCATGCTGGTTTGAATAACGACCGTGAACTGAACTGCAGTAACAGTAGCCACCCGTTCCCGGATTGCGTCTTTCAGCTGCCTTTCCCGGTTAACAGCAGCTGATGGCGCCTTGACATAGTAACTGCGGCCATCATCATCTGGCACCTTGCTGATGTGCAAGGCGTGAATGTCACGGGAGATGGTGGCTTGGGTTGCGTTTGCTCCATGGGATTGCAGCAAGAGCAGCAATTGTTCTTGCGTTTCAATCTTGTTGGTTTGAATCAATTCGTAAATCAGCTGTCTTCTTTCTTTGTAGTTCATAATTATTGCCCCTTAATCTTATATTTAAGCGTTTTAGATACCTTTAATTTTAGCGCACTTTTATATTTCAATAAAGCTGTTATTTAATTATTCTTGACTTATCCTGCTTTTTTTAATCAAATTTCCCCAAAAATCTCTAACACCATTAGCATTATCCAATAAAAAATGCCTTGAAGCAAATTCAAGGCATTTAATATCATTCAATTTAAATAAAAAACTACATTTCGTCTGGTGCCTTAACGTCCAGCAAGTCCAGGGCTGACTTGATGACGTGGCTGACTGCTTGAACAACGGCCAAACGGGCCTTCTTGACATCTTCGTCAACGTCATCAACCAAAATTCTGGTATGAGCGTAGTACTTGTTGAAGCGCTTGGCCAGTTCCAGGGCGTACTTGGCAATCGCGCTTGGGTCGTAGCTTTCCATGGCCTTTTGAATGGTGTCGGCATAGCGGCCCATGAAGGAGACCAAGTCCCATTCTTCAGCGCCGATCTTGGTCAAGTCAACATCTGAGAAGTCGGTAATGCCGCTCTTTCTCAAAAGGCTTTCGCCACGGGCCCGGGCATATTGCACGTAAGGACCGGTTTCGCCTTCGAACTTGACAACTTCTTCCAGGTTGAAGTCGATCGGGTTGCGGCGGTAGTTCTTCAAGTCGTGGAAGACAACCGCGCCGATGCCGACTTGCTTGGCAACTTCGTCAGCGTTCTTCAAGCCGGCATTCTTTTCAGAAATCTGCTTGCGGGCCAGGTCAACGGATTCGTTCAAAACGTCTTCCAGGTTAACGACGTTACCCTTTCTGGTAGACATCTTCTGGCCGTTGATGCTCATCAGACCGAAGCTGATGTGGACAATGTCGTCTGCCCAGTCAAAGCCCATTTCCTTCAAGCAGGCACGCAGCTGCTGGAAGTAGACTTCTTGTTCCTGGCCAACAACGTAGATGGACTTGTAGAAGCCATAAGTCTTCTTCCGGTACATGGCAGTTGCCAGGTCACGGGTGATGTAAGTTGAAGTACCGTTACTCTTGATAACCATCAAAGGCGGCAGGTTGTACTTTTCAAGATCAACGATTTCAGCACCTTGGCTCTTAACCAAGAGGCCCTTGTCTCGGAGGATCTTGATTGGTTCATCCATCATTTGGGCACTGAAGGCCTCACCAGTGAAGGAGTCAAAGTGGACGTCCAGCATGTCATAAACCTTCTTGAACCGTTCCAGGGAAACTTCTCTGAACCAGCTCCACAGGCGCTTGGCTTCTTCGTCGCCGTGTTCCAGCTTGGAGAACCATTCCCGGCCGGCTTCATCGTATTCCGGGTGTTCTTCAGCTTCCCGGTTGATCCGGACGTAGTAGGACAAGAGGGTGTTGATTGGGTCCTTTTCAATGTCGGCGTCGTTACCCCACATCTTGTAGGCAGCCATCATCTTCCCGAATTGGGTGCCCCAGTCGCCAAGGTAGTCAATTCTGATTGGCTTGAAGCCTTCCTTGGCCAGGATGCGGGCAATAGCTTCACCGATCATGGTTGACCGCAGGTGGCCCATCCCCATTGGCTTGGCAATGTTAGGTGATGAGTATTCAGTTGAAACGTTCCGGCCGTGGCCAAGGTCACGGGCACCGTAGTTTTCAGGGTCAGCCAGGATTTCCTGCAAAATAGCCGCCCCAGTCTGGCTCTTGTCCAAGAAGAAGTTGATGTATGGACCAACTGCTTGAACCTTTTCAAAATTCCCCTGGTCAATCTTTTCAGCCAGTTCAGCCGCGATCAAGTTTGGCGCCTTGCGCATGGTCTTGGCTAAAGTAAAGGTTGGAAAAGCGTAATCCCCCAGCTTTTCATCCTTTGGACGTTCGATCTTGACGTCAATATCTTCCAGTGACCAGTCTGGCAAAACCATTTGTAAGGCTTCTGCAACAAGTTGTTTACCGTTCATAAAATACCTTCTTTGTTTCCTATGTCTAAAAAATTGAATAAAAATCACTCAGCGCTTGCTTGCCCCATCGCTGATGCAAAATTTAGTTCATGCTTCCTATTAATCTCATCGAGTGTGACAAAACGCTTTGCAGTCTCATTTATTTTTACTCTGTATATTATAGCAAGAGATTAGCGCCTGTGACAACAGATTTTAATAATTTCATTATACTATTTATACAGACTGCATGCATTCTATGCGTTTTCAGCTTCCATGGTCAAGCGACCGCCAGGATACTGGCGCCTAATCAGCTCATGCACGTTCTTGATCATCTGCCTGGTTGACGGAGCCAGGCGCTGCTGGTTGGAAGTCACCAGGGCAATCTTCCGGTAAAAGGGCGTGCTGAAAGGCAGGATCTTGACCTCTCCCTGCATCTTCTGCAGGGCCAAAGCCGGCAAGATGCCCAGGCCCAGGCCTGCTTCTACCATGGCTACGATTGACTGGTCGTCAATGGAGAACTGGATCGCCGTTGACTTGATGGAATAGTGGTCCAGGGCAGCTTTCGTGTCCAGGTCGTAGTCACTTTGCTGCAGGATAAAATTGTAATTTACCAGATCCTCTTCACTGACGCTGTGACCGTTTTTGACCTGGAAGTTTTTGGGGGCAATGCAGTAGATTTCGTCTTCCAGAATTTTCTCGCAGCTGATCCCCTGCTCATTTTCCGGCAGCATGGTCAAGCCCAGGTCCAGCTGCCCGCTTTTCACCGCCTGGGTGATTTCGCTGAAGCCAGCCTGGCGGACGGAAATTTTGACCTGGGGGTAGTTTTTGGCAAAATTCTGGATCAAAGGCGGCAGCCAGTTGATGCAGGCGGAAGAAAAAGCCCCAATCCGGATCAAACCTGTGTCCAGGCCTTGAATCTGCTGGGCTACCTGCTCCAGCCGGCTCTGGTCATTGATAATTTCCTGGATCAAGGGGAGAATTCTTTCCCCATCAGGCGTCAGCTTGACCCCGTTTCTTGATCTGACAAAGACTGGAAAGCCCAGTTCCGTCTCCAACTGGTTGACCGAGTGGCTGATCGCTGACGGAGTGACGTTTAAGACCAGGGCAGCCTTGTTGAAGGTCCCCTGGTCAATAACCGTCCTGAAGACTAAATATGGAAATGGCAGCATTTGCCCCTCCTTACATGAAATTATTTCACTTAAAATTAAACAAGTTGAATTTTATTATTCTTACTCAAGCAATTATAATATAGTCAACGCACAAATGACAATACAATTAGGAGCAATGAAAAATGTTAAGCAAGCTTTTTGCCAATAGAATCAAAACTGAAAATCCATCCCGCCTGCAAGGGCTCTTCCCGGAAAGCAACTTTTCCGACAACATCTCCTTTGGCGGCGGCTGCCCGGACGAAAGCCTCTTCCCAAGCCAGGCTTTGCAAGCTGCTTACCAAAAAGCCGTTAGCCAGGAACAGGCCCACTCCTTCCAATACCATGACGTTAAGGGGCCGGGCGACTTGCGCGACTATCTGGCAAACCGGGCAAGGCAGCAGGGAATCGAGGCTAACGCCGATGACATTTTGCTGACGGCTGGCGGCCAGCAGGGGATCGACCTGGTAGCCAAGCTTTTCCTGGAAGCTGGCGATGAAATGGCAGTTGAAGCTCCCAGCTATGTCGGAGCCCTGGCTGCATTTGACAATTACGAGCCAGTCTACCACGAAATTCCTCTGGAAGACGACGGAGTCAACCTGGATTACTTTGAAGAAGTACTGAAAAAGCACCCGGCAATCAAGCTTTTCTACACGGTGCCGGACTTCCACAATCCAACCGGAATCACCATGTCCCTGGCCAAGCGCCAGCGCCTGGTTGAACTGGCTAACCGCTACGACTTCGTCATCCTGGAAGACACCCCATACCGGGACCTGCGCTACCATGGGGAAACTTTGCCAAGCATCAAGAGCTTTGACACCGAAGGCCGGGTAATTTTCCTGTCCAGCTTCTCTAAGATTCTTTCCCCTGCCTTCCGCTTAGGCTGGCTGGTGGCCAGTCCGGAAATCAAGGAGCAGCTGGTCAACTTGAAGTTGTCAGCTGACCTGGAAGTACCGTACTTAGCCGCTGGTACTGTTGCTGCCTACCTGGCTGATAATGACCTGGACCAGCATATTGACCAGCTGAAGAAGGTCTACCGGGTCAAGCTGGATGCTATGGCCAAGGCTTTAAAGACTTACCTGCCAGCTGATGCCAAAATCAGCCAGCCGGAAGGCGGCTTCTTCTTCTGGGTTGAACTAGGAGATGAAATTGATACCAGACAGCTCTTGCTTGACGAAGCTGTGCCGAAAGAACACCTCATCTACGTGCCTTCTGCCAGCTTCTATCCTAATTGGGACAAAAATAACGGCCTCCGGGTCAACTTCACTGGTTCCAGTCTGAGCCAGATCGATGAAGGCGCTGAACGCTTGGGCAGAATCCTCAGCCCTGCTCAGCTGAGAATGGCAATCTAAACCAGCTAAATACTATTTGCAACCGTCCAACACTTGGGCGGTTTTTTGCTGCTAAATAACTGTCAATCTATTGTAGGCCATTTTCTGGCTAAAAAGCAATTTCTATCGTAAGAATATAAAACAAAAAGAGCCAGACTTCCGTCTGACTCTTGTCTCGCGCGGCAGCTTCCTATCCTCGCAGGCAGTTTCCCACCAACTACTTTCGGCGTTAAGAAGCTTAACTGCTGTGTTCGGCATGGGAACAGGTGTATCCTTCTTGCCATTGCCACCGCACTCTCTTTGAGCTTGCACGCTCAAAACTGAATATCTCTTTCCAAGTCAAAACCTTCATTGCTTTGCTCTTTTGGTCAAGTCCTCGACTGATTAGTACCGGTCCGCTCCAAAGCTCACGCTTCTTCCACTCCCGGCCTATCTACCTCATCGTCTCTGAGGTGTCTTACTTTCTTGAAGAAATGGGAAATCTCATCTTGAGGGGGGCTTCGCACTTAGATGCTTTCAGCGCTTATCCCGTCCGCACATAGCTACCCAGCGATGCCTTTGGCAAGACAACTGGTACACCAGCGGTGCGTCCATCCCGGTCCTCTCGTACTAAGGACAGCTCCTCTCAAATTTCCTGCGCCCACGACGGATAGGGACCGAACTGTCTCACGACGTTCTGAACCCAGCTCGCGTGCCGCTTTAATGGGCGAACAGCCCAACCCTTGGGACCGACTTCAGCCCCAGGATGCGACGAGCCGACATCGAGGTGCCAAACCTCCCCGTCGATGTGAACTCTTGGGGGAGATAAGCCTGTTATCCCCAGGGTAGCTTTTATCCGTTGAGTGATGGCCCTTCCATGCGGTACCACCAGATCACTAAGCCCTACTTTCGTACCTGCTCGAGTTGTCTCTCTCGCAGTCAAGCTCCCTTTTACCTTTACACTCTGCGAATGATTTCCAACCATTCTGAGGGAACCTTTGGGCGCCTCCGTTACACTTTAGGAGGCGACCGCCCCAGTCAAACTGCCCGTCAAACACTGTCCTCGGCCTGGATCACAGACCTGAGTTAGAGCATCCGTCAAGCAAGGGTAGTATCCCAACAGCGCCTCAGATAAGACTGGCGTCCTATCTTCTCCGGCTCCTACCTATCCTGTACATGCTTGACAGATACCCAATATTAAACTGCAGTAAAGCTCCATGGGGTCTTTCCGTCCTGTCGCGGGTAACCCGCATCTTCACGGGTATTATAATTTCACCGAGTCTCTCGTTGAGACAGTGCCCAAATCATTACACCTTTCGTGCAGGTCGGAACTTACCCGACAAGGAATTTCGCTACCTTAGGACCGTTATAGTTACGGCCGCCGTTTACTGGGGCTTCAATTCAAACCTTCGCTTGCGCTAAGCTCTCCTCTTAACCTTCCAGCACCGGGCAGGTGTCAGCACCTATACTTCATCTTACGATTTTGCAGATGCCTGTGTTTTTGATAAACAGTTGCTTGGGCCTTTTCACTGCGGCTGATCTTGCGACCAGCGCCCCTTCTCCCGAAGTTACGGGGCCATTTTGCCGAGTTCCTTAACGAGAGTTCTCTCGCTCACCTGAGGATACTCTCCTCGACTACCTGTGTCGGTTTGCGGTACGGGTGCACCGTTTCTGGCTAGAAGCTTTTCTCGGCAGTGTGACGTCGCAGCCTTCGCTACTATAATTTCGCTCCTCATCACGCCTTGTCCTTATGAGAGCAAGCATTTGACTCGCTCTCAGACTTGACGCTTGAACGTGGTATCCAGCACCACGCGCTGCTAGCCTCCTGCGTCCCTCCATCGCTCATAACGATTCGGTGCAGTACAGGAATCTCAACCTGTTGTCCATCGACTACGCCTCTCGGCCTCGCCTTAGGTCCCGACTTACCCTGGGCGGACGAGCCTGCCCCAGGAAACCTTAGTCTTGCGGCGGACAGGATTCTCACCTGTCTTTCGTTACTCATACCGGCATTCTCACTTCTAGAAGCTCCACATGTCCTCTCGGTCATGCTTCACCGCCGCTAGAACGCTCTCCTACCACGTGCATAATGCACATCCACAGTTTCGGTATCATGCTTAGCCCCGGTAAATTTTCGGCGCGGCGTCACTCGACTAGTGAGCTATTACGCACTCTTTGAATGATGGCTGCTTCTGAGCCAACGTCCTAGTTGTCTGCGCAACTCCACATCCTTTTCCACTTAGCATGAATTTTGGGACCTTAACTGGTGATCTGGGCTGTTTCCCTTTCGACTACGGATCTTATCACTCGCAGTCTGACTCCCGCACATAAATGTCTGGAATTCGCAGTTTATCTGAATTCAGTAACCCTTGACGGGCCCCTAGTCCAAACAGAGCTCTACCTCCAGCATCCTCTTTGCGAGGCTAGCCCTAAAGCTATTTCGGAGAGAACCAGCTATCTCCAAGTTCGTTTGGAATTTCACCGCTACCCACAACTCATCCCCGCAATTTTCAACTTACGTGGGTTCGGTCCTCCAGCGCGTTTTACCGCGCCTTCAACCTGGTCATGGGTAGGTCACTTGGTTTCGGGTCTGCGTCAGCCAACTGCTCGCCCTCTTCAGACTCGCTTTCGCTGCGGCTCCGTCTTTTCTGACTTAACCTTGCTGACTAACGCAACTCGCCGGTTCATTCTACAAAAGGCACGCCATTACCCCTTAACGGGCTTTGACTACTTGTAGGCACACGGTTTCAGGTTCTCTTTCACTCCCCTCCCGGGGTTCTTTTCACCTTTCCCTCACGGTACTGGTTCACTATCGGTCACTGGTTAGTATTTAGCCTTGCGAGATGGTCCTCGCGGATTCAAACGGGATTTCACGTGTCCCGCCCTACTCAGGATACTGATAGGCCTTCTTTGGATTTCGCTTACGGGGCTCTCACCCTCTCTGGCGCGTCTTCCCAAACGCTTCTGCTATCCTCTGAAGTGCCATGTTTCAGTCCTACAACCCCGGCAGATAAATCTGCCGGTTTGGGCTCTTTCCTGTTCGCTCGCCGCTACTTGGGAAATCGATATTTCTTTCTCTTCCTGCAGCTACTTAGATGTTTCAGTTCACTGCGTGTTCCTTTCTTGTGCTATGTATTCACACAAGAATAGCATGTCTGCACATGCTGGGTTCCCCCATTCGGAGACCTCCGGATCAAAGCCTACTTACGGCTCCCCGAAGACTTTCGCGGTTAGTCGCGTCCTTCATCGGCTTCCAGTGCCAAGGCATTCACCGTGCGCCCTTCTTCACTTGACCTTGCAAGTCAGTTCTTTCGAACTCTCTCGGTCGCTTTGCAATGTTCTCATTGATCTCAATGATTCTCGGTTTTTTCTTGGAATTAAGATATTCAGTTTTCAACGTACAAGTGAGAGTTGATACTCTCAAAACTGAACAAAGTTTCTTTTGCAGTGTGCTTCCGTAACTGATGGATTTCTCTTAGCATTTCTGCTCTCCATCCATCTGTTTTCCTTAGAAAGGAGGTGATCCAGCCGCAGGTTCTCCTACGGCTACCTTGTTACGACTTCACCCCAGTCATCTGCCCTGCCTTAGGCGGCTGACTCCTAAAAGGTTATCCCACCGACTTTGGGCATTGCAGACTTCCATGGTGTGACGGGCGGTGTGTACAAGGCCCGGGAACGTATTCACCGCGGCGTGCTGATCCGCGATTACTAGCGATTCCAGCTTCGTGCAGGCGAGTTGCAGCCTGCAGTCCGAACTGAGAACAGCTTTAAGAGATCCGCTTGCCCTCGCGGGTTCGCTTCTCGTTGTACTGCCCATTGTAGCACGTGTGTAGCCCAGGTCATAAGGGGCATGATGACTTGACGTCATCCCCACCTTCCTCCGGTTTGTCACCGGCAGTCTCTCTAGAGTGCCCAACTTAATGATGGCAACTAAAGACAAGGGTTGCGCTCGTTGCGGGACTTAACCCAACATCTCACGACACGAGCTGACGACAGCCATGCACCACCTGTCACTGCGTCCCCGAAGGGAAAGACTTATCTCTAAGTTTTGCACAGGATGTCAAGACCTGGTAAGGTTCTTCGCGTTGCTTCGAATTAAACCACATGCTCCACCGCTTGTGCGGGCCCCCGTCAATTCCTTTGAGTTTCAACCTTGCGGTCGTACTCCCCAGGCGGAGCGCTTAATGCGTTTGCTGCGGCACTGAGAACCGGAAAGTCCCCAACACCTAGCGCTCATCGTTTACGGCATGGACTACCAGGGTATCTAATCCTGTTCGCTACCCATGCTTTCGAGCCTCAGCGTCAGTTGCAGACCAGAGAGCCGCCTTCGCCACTGGTGTTCTTCCATATATCTACGCATTCCACCGCTACACATGGAGTTCCACTCTCCTCTTCTGCACTCAAGAATGACAGTTTCCGATGCAGTTCCACGGTTGAGCCGTGGGCTTTCACATCAGACTTATCATTCCGCCTGCGCTCGCTTTACGCCCAATAAATCCGGACAACGCTTGCCACCTACGTATTACCGCGGCTGCTGGCACGTAGTTAGCCGTGACTTTCTGGTTGATTACCGTCAAATAAAGACCAGTTACTGCCTCTATCCTTCTTCACCAACAACAGAGCTTTACGATCCGAAAACCTTCTTCACTCACGCGGCGTTGCTCCATCAGACTTGCGTCCATTGTGGAAGATTCCCTACTGCTGCCTCCCGTAGGAGTTTGGGCCGTGTCTCAGTCCCAATGTGGCCGATCAGTCTCTCAACTCGGCTACGCATCATTGCCTTGGTAGGCCTTTACCCCACCAACTAGCTAATGCGCCGCGGGCTCATCCTAAAGTGACAGCTAAAAGCCGCCTTTCAAACTTGAATCATGCGATTCATGTTGTTATCCGGTATTAGCACCTGTTTCCAAGTGGTATCCCAGTCTTTAGGGCAGATTGCCCACGTGTTACTCACCCATCCGCCGCTAGCGTCCAACAAATCATCCCGAAGGAATCTTTGAATTCAGCTCGCTCGACTTGCATGTATTAGGCACGCCGCCAGCGTTCGTCCTGAGCCAGGATCAAACTCTCAATTTGAAAATTGAGCTATTTTTAATCTGCTCCAGATTATTTGCTTGCGAATTGACTTCGCTTATTTGATTGGATCAAACATTGTTTGACCCGCACACTGCGAAACTTTGTTCAGTTTTCAAAGTACCAACTTGCGTCAAGTGACGCAACGTTTTATATCCTACTCGCTTGTTTGATTCTTGTCAACAAGTTTTTGATATTTTCTTTTTGCCTCCGCGAGACTTGCTTGTCTCACGCGGCAACAAATATTAGTATACTCGTTATTTTTGATTCGTCAAATTTGCTTTTTCATTCGTTTTATGATTGGTGCACCCGGCAGCGTTGTAATATTTTTTAACTTGTATCCTCTTCCTTTTGTTTTGCCTTTTGGGCGTGGATCATTTGTTAAAGGCACAATAGTTCGGAATATTGCTATTTTCACTAGCGAAAATGACAAGTTTTTTTATTTTTCTTTTGTAAAAGAAAAAACAGACCCGGAGGTCTGTTAAATAGTCAAAAGGTAAGAGATAGGTAGCTTACTTTAGTTCCGCCACGATTTTTTCCAAGCATTCCTTGGCTTCTTCCGGCAGCGGCGTCTTCGGATGCTCGCCGTTATAAGCATTCAACCAGTCCAGCCGGTCCTGCATCCGGGCCCGGAGGCTTTGCTTGTAGTCAGCTGAATCTAAGTCAACCGGATAGGCAGCAAGCGGCATATAGCTGACACCGGCAAAATCGCCAAAAGCTTCCCACTGGTCAGTATCATCCACCAGCTTTTCAATGATCTCCAGGGTCAGTTCCTTAGGAATATTTTTCCCGCAAAAAGCATCCGTGTTTAAAACATAGCATTCAGCTCCGCGCTTGGTGAAAAGCTCCTTGAAGTCACCATAGTCGCCAGCTACCGGGTAAGCTCTGAAGGGGTCAGCAAAAGGTTCAATGACCAAGGTGTTCATGTCAAAACCCTTTGGCAGGTTCTCTGCCGAAGTCCGCTTGGTCGCTAAAGTCAAGCCCAGCGTCGTGGCCAAAACCGGATCCGTCACCTTTAATACAGGCGGCAAAGAGTTGTCCTTCATGATCCAGAAGAGGGCTGTGATTGGATTTTCTTCCACATCGACCCGATTGGCTGAAGTATACCGGCTCTTGATGACCCGGCCGTTATTGTTTCGGAGGTCTTCAGTGACTAATACCTTCCGCCCTTCTTCATCCAGAGTAACCGCGCAGTTCATTACGGCGGTGTAGTACTTGGTCTCGTGGTGACCAGCCGGATAGTCGTGGGTCTTGTCAAAGTAAGCGGGCTCCAAAGCTACTGAGCTGCCGTCTTCTCTTGAGATAATGAAAGCATCGTCGTGCAAAACCGTAATGTCGTACTTGCCACCATGATCAGCATGAGTCAAGGTTGATTTGCCCGAACCTGATAACCCGTAAAAGGCGAAAACCTTGTCCTCCTTGTCTTCAAAGTGGAAGGCCTGCTCGCCCCCGTGGCAGGCGGCATAGCCGTGCCGGTGGGCCAGGGCCCAGGCTAAAGTCAAGGTCCCCTTCTTCAGCTCCCCGAAATAGCGGAGGCCAAACACCGCGGCGCAGTTATGCGGAGCGTCAAAAATTGCCAGTCCGTCCGGGTAAGCTGGATCCGTTACATTCGGGTCAAAGTAGAAGTAGAGGTCCCCTTCATCATAAAGCTTGGACTGCTCATACATCTCAGCCGCTTTTTCATCAAAAAATTGGAAGTTGAGCACGTAACTGAGCAGGTTAAAAGCCTGATCTTCCGGCAGCATCAAGTGGGCCTTTAATGTAAATGAAGGATCCAGCCCAACCAAGACCGTCGCCTTTAAATACTTTTGCTCATGCCCCGCATAGATGTCCTCATACAGACAATTAGTTAATGCAGCCGCATCCTCATCTGGGTCATCAACAAAGTGCCGGGCTGACGCCGTCCGGCCCAAGACCTTGCCGTGGTTGTAAACCAATTGCTTGGCCCCGACCGGCAGACCCAAATCACTGGTGTGCAGGATCGGCAGATCTGTCTCAATCACCCCTGGCTGTCTTTTAGCCAGTTCATATGCCTCAGCTACACTCTTGACTTCATGAACATTATTGCCGTAAAAAGCTGATTCAATAGTCGCCCGTACCCGGCTGAACTTCTTATTAGCCTTGACCAGTTCACTCTGCTTAAAACGTTCTCTAGTGCTCATAATCTCTTCCTTTCATCATCACATCATTTATCATAAAGCGGTTTCAACCGTTTTCCTTTATCATAACACAGGTATGTGAAGGAGTGAACTTTAATTTGCTAATTCTTGGTAAAAAAAGACAGCAGCCTGAGAGCTGCTGTCTAAGATAGTATTCTATTTTAGTCTGTTCTTTTTCAGCTTAGTTTTCGCCGCGCACGAACTTGCTTGCCTGGATACCAGCTTGCCGGCCAAAGACTACAGTTTCAGCAACTGAGTTGCCGCCAATCCGGTTGTTGCCGTGCAGGCCCCCGGAAACTTCACCAGCCGCGTAAAGGCCTTCGATAACCTTGTCGTCCTTGCCCAAAACTTGAGTTTCAGGGTTGATGTGCAAACCGCCCATCGTGTAGTGGATAGCTGGGTGAATGTGAATAGCAAAGTATGGAGCAACAGAGATGTCGCGGTCCATCCCGGTAGTCCGGCCAAAGGCTTGGTCGTCTTGGTTCTTGACTGCTTCGTTCCAGCTGGCAACAGTTGCTTCAAGGCCCGCTGCGTCAACGCCGATCTTGCCGGCCAGTTCTTCCAAAGTAGCACCGTGTTCTACCAGGCCGATGTGGTCGTAGAATTCAACTGCCTTAACGTGGTCGCGGACGCCTTGGTCAAAGATGAGGTAGGCACCGTCTTCATTCAAGCCAGTGATGGCTGCTGAAACAACTTTCCGGGTGTCCAGTTCATTGATGAAGCGCTGGCCAGCCTTGTTGACCAAAATAGCGCCTTCGCCCCGGACAGCTTCCCCGATCAAGAAGGTCTTTTCACCATCAGTTTGGGCAGTTGGGTGAACTTGGATAAAGTCCATTTGCACCAGTTCCGCACCGGCTTCTTCACCCAAGATCAAGCCGTCACCAGTTGCACCAGCTTGGTTGGTCGTCTTGTAGCCTTCCAGGTCTGGCCGGTACTTCTTGATGATTTCCTTGGAAGCACCGAAACCACCGGTTGCCAAAATAACAGCCTTGGCCATAACTTGCCGGCGGCCATCTGGACCAACGACGTCAATGCCAGTTACCTTGCCGTTTTCGTCTTGCAAAAGCTTAACAACCTTGGTCTTGTTGAAGACTGGAATCCGGGCTGCTTCAATGCTCTTCAACAGGCCGGTAATCAAGTAGCCGCCAACTGGCGCCATAGATGCTGGCCGGTGAGCCCGCTTCTTGCTCATCCCCCCGGTAATAGTCAAGTCATCCAGCTCAACGCCGTATTGCTTCAGCCAGTCAATTGCCAGAGCAGCGTGGTCAACGAAGTAGGTCAGCATTGCTTCATCGTTCAAGTTGCCGCCGCCCTTAAGGGTTTCTTGGTAGAAGTCAGCCTTGTTGTCGATAATGCCGTGCTTGTATTGAACCAGGGATTCAGCCGCGTTCATCCCAGATGAAGCCTTGCTGGTGTTACCGCCCAAAACTTCGTTCTTTTCGAAAACAGCCACGCTGGCGCCAAGTTCATGTGCCTGCAAGGCAGCAGACAAACCGGTACCACCGGCCCCGATGACTACCAGGTCGTAGCTTGGGTTGACTAAATCGATTGGAGTGGACTTAAATTCGTATTTTGCCATGATAGTTCCTCTACTCAAATTATTTATTACTTACCTCCACATTATAAACTATTTTTTAACTTTTTAAAATTGAAAAGGCTATTTTTTAAAAATGTCAATTTGTTTCTAACTTTGCCAAAAAGAAAAGAATCTCCTGCAATGAGAAGATTCTTTCAAAAAATACTTACCGGTGCTGGTGGTTCAGCTTCTTGGCCAGGAAGTCGCCGACCACTTGCACGATGAAGATCATGATTACGACCAGGAGAGTGGCCAGGAAGGTCACGTCGTTGGCGAAGTCGCGGTAGCCGTATTGGATAGCGGTCGTACCCAGACCACCGGCCCCAACGGCCCCGGCCATAGCGGTCAAGCCGATCAGACTGATGATGGAAACAGTCGATACCCTGATGATTTCTGACCGCGTTTCCTTGAGGTAGACGTCAAAAATAATGTCCCAGTTGCTTGCGCCCAGGCTCTGGGCTGCTTCAACCTTGCCCGGGTCCAGGCTTTCCAGAGCGACTTGCACCTGGCGGGCATAAAATGGGAAGATCCCCAAAGTCAGTGGCACCAGAGCAGCCGTGTCCCCGATTTCCGTCCCCACGATCAAGCGGGTCAAAGGTGAAATGAAGGCCAAAAGAATAATGAATGGAATGGCCCGCAGAACGGAGATCAGCTTGTCGCAGAAGTTGAACCAAAACTTGTTTTCCAGGATCCCGCCTGGTTCGGTCAGAACCAGAACAACCCCGAAGAAGAGGCCCAGAACTCCGCCGAAGATCGACGGCCAGAAGGTCATGTAGATGATCTGCAGAATTGAGGTGCCCCAGCCGGTGTCCCCGCTCCAGCCCAAGTTGTAAATATTTGGAAAGGTCTGCGCGATCCAGTGTACCAAACCATTAATCATAAGCGGTTACCTCTTTCGTCTAATTCCGTTACCGTGACACCCTCGTCGTTTAAGAACTTCAAGGTTGCCTTCTGCTTTTCAGCATCCCCCTTGACCGTGACCAGCAAAGTCCCGACCGGTTCGTCCGCCAAAACTTCCACGTTGCCGTAAAGCATCGATGCTTCCACGCCGACTTCCCGGTAGAGCTCGATGATGATCGACTTGGCCACGTTGTTCAAGCTGTAGACCAGCTGGTAGAGGGCTTCATTTTCAGCCAGGCTGATGTTCAAGCTCTTCAAGGTGTCAACTACGGCCAAAGAGCCACCGACGAACTTCTGGGTCAGTTCAGCCTTTGGCTGAAGGAAGACATCCCGTAAGTTGCCGTTTTCCACGACCCGGCCATTTTCCATAACTGCCACCTTGTTGGCGATCTTCTTAACCGCGTCCATTTCGTGGGTGATCAAAACGATGGTCAAGCCCAGTTCCCGGTTCAGTTTCTTCAAAAGGTCCAGGATCTGGATGGTCGTCTGTGGGTCCAAGGCACTGGTTGCTTCGTCTGACAAAAGGATTTCCGGATCATTGGCCAAAGCGCGGGCAATCGCCACCCGCTGCTGCTGACCGCCGGAGAGCTGGGCTGGATAGGCATTGGCCTTGTCTTCCAGGTCAACCAGCTTCAGAAGCTTGTGGCATTTTTCTTCCAGCTCATCGTCAGAGAGGTCTGAGTGCTTGAGGGCAAAGGCAATGTTTTCAATGACTGTTGTTTCATTCAGCAGGTTGAACTGCTGGAAAATCATCCCGATCTTCCGGCGGCGGGCCTGCAGGTCCTTGCCGCTGATCACCTGCTTGCCGTCTTTGACAAAGTCGACACCCTCAACCACGACATCTCCAGCCGTTGGCTTTTGCAAAAGGTTGATGGTTCTGACCAGGGTAGACTTCCCGGCCCCGGAAAAACCGACGATCCCGTAGATGTCGCCTTTTTCGACGTGCAGAGTCACGTCCTGCACGGCTTGCACATCGGCAGCCTTTTTCCGCTTAAAAGTCACACTGACGTGGTCCAGTTGAATAATGCTCATATGATCAAAGCTTCTTTCTAGGTTAAGTTAAAAATCTTAGAACTTGGCATCCCAAGCTGCAACTTGCTTGCTGCCGTAGTACTTCTTGTACAGCTGCTTGGTCTTTTCAGTCTGGTAAGCCTTAACGACTTCCTTGTAAGCCTTCTTGTTCTTGTCCTTCTTGCGGGCAACGATGATGTTGATCCATTGGTATGAGTCCTTGTTGATTGGTTCAACGTAGATGGTTTGCTTGTCGCCCAGGCCGGCTGGGTTGGCGTAGTCGTTGTTGACAACAGCAGCGTCAACTGACTTCAAAACTCTGGCAGCTTGTTCAGTAGCAACTTCCTTGATCTTGAAGTTCTTCGGGTTGCTCTTGATGTCAGCAACAGTGTAAAGCTTAGTTGCGCTGGTTCCCTTCAGAGTGATCAGGCCGGCGTTCTTCAGAACCAAGAGAGCCCGGGCTTCGTTGGTCGCGTCGTTTGGAACAGCGATCGTAGCACCCTTTGGCAGAGCCTTCAATGACTTGTACTTAAGTGAGTAAAGACGGATTGGAGCGATGTAGGTCTTGCCGATAGCTACCAAGTTGCTCTTGTTGGCCTTGTTCCAGTTGTTCAAGAAGTTGTAGTGCTGGAAAGCGTTAAGGTCCAGGTCCCCTGACTTCAAGGCGCTGTTTGGCTGGTTGTAGTCAGAGAAGTTCTTGGTCTTGACAATAATACCATACTTCTTCTTGGCCGTGGCAGCCACGCTCTTCCAGATAGCCCGTTCAGCCTTGGTTGCCCCAACGGTCCCAACGGTCACCGTTTCAGTTTTAGCGCTTTGCTGACCGCCCTTCTTGCCAAAGGAGAAGAAGGCGATAACAGCCACAACTACAACGGCCACAACAGCAATAATAATGTTTCTTTGTTTCTTTTTTCTCATGATTAATACCTCCAGAAACACAGCAGCAATCCCGATCAGCGGCAGTCAAATTCGAACAGAAAAGAAAAAGCGCCCGTCCTTGATAAAGGACGAGCGCTCGTGATACCACCTTTAGTTCATTCATTACTTGCGTAATAAATCTCACCAGCTGTCTCCAAACTAAAGCAGAAACAGCTTGCTTGTTTAACGAGAGCAACCCCGGCAGCGGCTAAATATCACCGCAACATATCATTCCAAGCCCATGTTCACCGGAACTCTCCTGGCGGCTTTCACCATCTGCCGCCTCTCTGTAAAGGATCGTCACCCGACTACTCTGCTTTTCGAGATAACTTTTCTTAACTTGATGCTCTAAATTTATCATTATTTTTTAAGTAAGTCAAGCCTTTTTCTAAAAAAATGTTAAAGCTCATTCCGGTCCTTGCCATAAGCGGCCAAAAGATCCCGCAGCTTGGCATCTTTCCCCTTCTCCGTCAGGACGTTGCTGACTTCTTTGATCCCATCGCAGATCCGCGACATGATTCTGAAGAGGGTCATGCCGGCAAAGAAGAGGACGACGACCGTGAAGATGGCCCGGCCAGAGAGCGGACTCAGCTTGAAGAAGCCAGGAATAAAGATGATCGACAAGATGATGCAGACCACTGACAGGGCCAAAACGCCCAGCTTGTACTTGTTGAGCGGCCGTGAGATCCAGAAGAGGACCATCAAGCCCACCAAGACCAGGAGGGCAGTTGACGCGGTCGCGACTTCATTGTCCCCAATATTGGTAAACTTGTTGGTCAAGACCAGGATGCTGACGGCCAGCCAGTCGGTAATCCCGCCAGGGATTGACTTGGTCAGAATGTTGACCGTGAAATTGCCCCGGATCCGGGAATGGTTCTTTTCCAGAGCCAAAAGGAAGGATGGCAGGCCGATCGTAAAGCTGGAGATCAAGGTGATCTGTGCCGGCTTGATTGGGTAGTTAATCGTCAAGATCAAGGAAAAGACCGCCATCAGCAAGGAGAAGATGTTTTTAACCAAAAAGAGGCCAGCTGAACGTTCAATATTGTTGACCACCTGCCGGCCCTCATTGACCACCTGGGGCATCTTGGCAAAATTGGAGTCCAGCAAAACCACCTGGGAGGCCTGGACAGCAGCGCTGTTGCCTGAAGCCATGGCAATGCTGCAGTCGGCTTCCTTCATGGCCAGGATGTCATTGACCCCGTCTCCGGTCATGGCCACAGTCTTACCGATCCTCTGCAGGGCCTGGACGAATTCCTTTTTTTGCTCCGGCTTGACCCGGCCAAAGACATTGTATTCAGCCATAGCCTGCTCGTATTCACCCGGCTTGATCGTCTGAGCATCGATGTATTTTTCCGCCCCGGCAATCCCGGCCTGGCCGGCCACCCGGGAAACGGTCACCGGATTATCCCCGGAAATGACTTTGATTTCCACCCCTTGCTTGGCAAAATATTCAAAAGTCTCCTTGGCCTCTTTCCGGATCGGGTTGGACAAAAGTACGTAGCCCAGAACTTCGACCTCCTGGGTCAAGGCTTCCTTTTCATCCGCCAGTTCAGCTGGATACTTGGCAAAAGCCAGGACCCGGTAGCCTTCTTCTGGGTAACGGGCAAACTCTTCCTGGCAGGCTTTCAGCTGAGAGCGCAGGATCATTTCCGGTGCCCCCAAAAGCAGAGTGTAGCCGGCAAAAACCGCCCCGCTGTACTTGTTGACTGAAGTAAAAGGAATTACCCTTTTGGCATTGACCAAGGGCTGGTCCTGGCCAAACTTCTGGCTCAAGGCTTCAGCGGTGATATTATCGACAGGCATGTTGGAAACGTAGGCAGCAAGCCGATCTTCCAAATCATTTCCCGGGTAATTTTTTGCCGGGACGACTTTTTCCACCGCCATTTTTGGCTCAGTGATCGTCCCCGTCTTGTCAACGCAGAGAACATTGACCCGGGCCAGGGTTTCCACGCTTTTCATGTCGTGCAGCATGACCTGATTTCTGGCCAGGCGCATGGCAGCCAGGGCCAGGGCCACCGTCGTCAAAAGATAAAGTCCTTCCGGGATCATGCCGATAATGGCTGCTTCCATCGAACTGATCGATTCAGCAAAAGACCGGTGGTTGAGGAAGTATCCTTGGGCAAAAAGGGCTACCCCCATTGGAATGATGATGATGCCGACCCACTTGATCAAACGGTTGATGGCCCGGATCATCTTTGACTCTTCTCCGCCGCCCATGGCTTTGGCTTCCGCCGTCAATTTGGCGATGTAAGACTGGCTGCCCACCTTGACCAGCTGAGCCATGACTTCACCGGAAACGACGAAAGAACCGGACAAAAGCTCATCGCCAACCTCCTTGGCAATTTCGTCGCTTTCCCCGGTCAAGAGCGATTCATTGACCCGGACGCTGCCGTCGACCACCTTGGCATCGGCCGGGATCTGGTCACCGGCTTTCAAGAGGACCAGGTCCCCTTCAACCAGCTGGTCAATTGGCACCTGCCGCCTTTTTCCGCCTCTGAGCGCCAGAACTTTGGTCTGGTTTAAGACCTGCAGCTTGCTTAAAACGGATTTTGCCCGGATTTCCTGGACGATCCCGACGATCGTGTTCAAGATAATCACCGGCAAAAAAGTCAAGTCACGAATATCACCGGCAATTAAAAGCAGGATGGTCAAAACCAGGAAGATCAAGTTGAAGTAGGTAAAGGTGTTTTCAACGATGATCTGCCGGTTGGTCTTGAACTCATCATCAATGGCGGTGTTGACCTTGCCGGCCGCTTTTTTCTGTTCGACCTCCTCCTCGGTCAGCCCCGTCTGCAAATTTGTTTTCATCACTCACATCTCACTTTTCACAACTTGCCCTCCCTGCTATTTTTTGCGCAGGTAGGTCTCAAAGACATAATCATACTTGTTCTTGCCATCAGCCTGGTGGGCTTCTGTATTTACCAGGTCAAAAGCCGCCCAGGCAAGGTCCGGCATGTAGGTGTCAGCTGGAAAAGTCCCCTTAATCCGGGTCACTTCCAGCTTGTCAACCTGGTCAGCCAGCAGGGCAAAGAGGCTGGAGCCGCCAATAACGCAGACTTCCCCGGCTTGCTCCTTCAGCCAGCTGGAAACTTCTTCTTCGCTTTTCAGCTGCAAAACCCCAGCTGGCAGGTCCAATTTTCTGCTGGAAAGGACGACATGCTCCCGGCCTGGCAGAAGACCCGGCAAGGACTCAAAAGTCTTTCTCCCCATCAGCATGGGATGACCCATGGTCTTTTCCTTAAAGTGGGCCAAATCAGCGGGCAAGTGCCAGGGCAGGCGGCCCTGGTAGCCGATGGCGCCTTTTTCATCTTGTGCCCAAACATAGCTAAGCAATTTTTTCACCCTTTCTAAACGGCAACCGGGGCCTTGATCGTGGACCCATGCTGGTAGTTGACCAATTTGATATCGGCCATTTCAAAATCTGCTACTTTTTTCTTCTCTGGGTTCAGCCACAAAGTTGGCGCGTCAAATGGCGTTCTTTTCAGCTGCTCTTCAACCTGGGCAAAGTGGTTCTTGTAAATGTGGGCATCCCCGATAGTGTGGACGAACTCACCCACTTCCAGGCCGGTTTCCCGAGCAATCAACGATAAAAGCAAAGAGTAGCTGGCGATGTTAAATGGCACGCCTAAGAACATGTCACCTGAGCGTTGGTAAAGCTGCAGGCTGAGCTTGCCGTCAGCCACATAAAACTGGAAAAGGACATGGCAAGGCGGCAGGGCGCTGGAAGGAACGTCTTCCGGGTTCCAGGCCGTTACAATCAAGCGGCGGGAGTCGGGATTGGTCTTGATCTGCTCAATCACGTTCGCGATCTGGTCGATAAAGCCGCCATCCCGCTTGCCCCAGTGCCGCCACTGGGCCCCATAGACGTCGCCCAGGTTGCCGTATTTTTGAGCAAAAGCTTCATCATCCAGAATCCGCTGGCAGAATTTCTGCATTTCTTCATCATAGACTGCCTTAAATTCCGGGTCCTTTTGACTCCTGAGGCCAAAGTCAGTCATGTCCGGGCCCTGGTATTCCGGGCTGGTTACCCAGTTCTTGAAGGCCCATTCGTCCCAAATGTGGTTTTTATGTTCAAGCAAGAAGCGGATATTGGTGTCTCCCCGCAAGAACCACAAAAGCTCGCTCTTGATCAAGCCAAAAGGCACCCGCTTGGTTGTCAAGACCGGGAAGCCCTGGCTTAAGTCAAAGCGCATTTGGGCCCCAAAGAGGCTTCTGGTGCCTGTCCCAGTCCGGTCATTTTTGTCATTGCCTTCGGTCATGATCTTTTTCAGTAAGTCTAAATATGCTTGATCTTGATTTGCCATTTCCTTGTCCTTTGCAAAAACTTTTTACTTCACTTCACCTTTAGTCTAACAGAATTTTTTAGCAGGTGTTAATCTTTACAAAAAGCTTAACAGATGGAAAAAGCCCTAGCAGGATTGGCCTGCCAGGGCTTGTCATTGTTCTTCTTTTTTCGCTTTTTAGCTAATTAACCTTGAAAAAGGCCTTTTTCCCGGACAGGGTCCGCTCGATATCAGTCATGCTCTGGAAGAACATGTTCTTGACCGCCATCTTGGTATAGTAGGCTGAGTGCGGGGACATGACCACATTCGGCAGGTTGATCAGCTCCGTGTACTCTTCCGGCAAAGAACCCACGTCCTCAAACTTGCGGCCGAAGATTTTTTCTTCCCCTTCCAAAACGTCCAGGGCAGCCCCGCCGATTTCATGATATTTCAAGGCCACAATTAAGGCCGCGGTATCGACCAGTTCACCTCTTGACTGGTTGACCAGGATCGCGTCGTCCTTCATCTTGGCAAATTCATTGGCGCTGAACATGCCCTTGTTTTCCGGAGTCAGCGGGATGTGCAGCTGAACGATATCGCTTTCCTTGATCAAGGTCTCAAAGTCAACGAAGTCCAAAAAAGGCTCTAAAGAAGCATTATAAACCGGGTCATAGCCGATGACTCTAGCCCCCAGGGCATGGTACATTTCCGCCGCTGCTGCCCCGATCCGGCCCAAGCCGACGATGCCGACCGTCTGGTTGAAGATCTCATCGCTCATCAGCTCCGTTGGCCGGGTAAAGTCCCCCCGCCGCATCTTCCGGTGATAGTAGCCCCACTTGCGCAAAAGGTACATGGCCCCGGTCAAGCCGTTTTCCGCGATTGCCCGCGGCGAATAAGCCGGCACATTAGCGACGGTAATCCCGTACTTAGTGGCCGCTTCCAAGTCGATATTGTCCGCCCCTACCTTCCGCAAGGCCAGGTGCTTGACTCCTCCTTGCGCCAAAGTCTCAAGGTCAGCGGCCGTCAAGGCTTCTGCCTGCTGGGTCGAAACTGCCTCAAAGCCCTTGGCTTCTTCCAGGTTATCTGCCGTCAAGGGGCTGTGGGTATAAGAAATTTTATCGTCTGGGTGTTGGTCCTGCCACTCTTTTAAAAAAGCTTCTTCCACCGGCGTAATGCCGAACAAGTATGCCTTCATCTTTTTTCTCCTCATAATTGACAAATTTTGCCAAACAAGCTCTCGTTTTTTCTGATTCTGGTATCCTAAAGTAAAAGCCTGATGCTTTTCTTTATATTATGACAAAAAAATTAAAAGATTGCTAGAGTGATTTTTAGTTATCGCATTTTTTAACACTTCTGTAATCTTTAAGCTAAAGGCCAGAAAAAACTGAAAAGAAAACATGGAGAAAAAGTATAAAGCAAAAGAAAGGTAGAAAATGATGAATGAAGAAAACGATCCCCGTTACATTCAACCCAAAGACAGTCTGGAAGCCATGGAACTGATTCAAAAGCTCTTCAACCAGTACCGCCGCGCACCCTTAACCTCCGAGCTTCTTGCCTACCATCAGAATTTGATCGAACGCCTGGAAGGTGACATCCACCAGGCTGCTGAAGCAGAAGGCCAGGCCAAAAGAGTCCAGGACTTAGACCGGATGATCAAGCTGATGAAGGACTGGACCGCCATCCGACTTTCCGGCCGCCCCTTTAACGCCAAGATGCGCCACTTCCGCTTCCTGCCAGAGGGCGGCCAGGTCAAGTTCAAACGGCATCCCCACAAAATTAAGGCTAATTCCAGTCACAGAGCTAGCCGGCATTAAAAAAGCGAGACCACTTGTCTCGCTTTTTTGTTTGCATATCTAACTTGCTACTTGCTCAATTACTTGATGTAAGCGTACTTGTAGCTCCATTGGGTACCAGCGTTGTTGTGGATGATCCCCTTAACCTTGCTGTTTTGCAGGTAGGCAGTCGTCTGCTGGTAGATCGGGCTGACTGCCTGGTCGGCATTAGCCACTTGGGCAGCCTTGACCAGGTCTTGCCAGCGCTTGTTAACGTCGTTGGCGTCAGTCGTCAAAGCCTTCTTGATCAAGCTGTTGTATTCAGCATTGTTCCACTTGCCGTAGTTGTAGCTAGTCCCCTTCTGCAGGATCTGCATGAAGGTCATCGGGTCGCTGAAGTCCCCGCCCCAGCCGGAAACGTAGATGTCAAAGTCCCCGCTTACAGCCTTGGTGTAGGCGTTCTTGCTTGGGATGGAGCTGACCTTCACGCTGATGCCGGACAAAACCTTGGTCCATTGGGACTGCAGGTACTGAGTCAAGGCGTCGGCGTTGGTGCTTTCGTTTGAAGCCAGCAAGGTCAGGTTCAATTTCTTCAAGCCCAATTCCTTCAAGCCAGCCTTCCAGTACTTTTCAGCCAGCTTCTCGTTGTAGTCAACGGTATTAGCCACCTTTTGCTCCTTGGCAAAGTCTTCCTTGTTGGCTGGGTCATAGGCCAAGCCGGAAGCCACGAAGCCAGTCGGCACGCTTGACCCGTCCCCGAAGACCTTGCTGGTCAAGATCTTCCGGTCTAGTGACAGGGACAAAGCCAGGCGGATGTTCTTGTTGTTCAAAGCCTTCTTAACTGTCGCGTCCTTAGCCTGGAAGTTGTAGGCCAAATAAGCAACGTAGGAGTATGGGTAAGTCTTGAAGTCCTTATTCTTCTTCAGCTGCTTGACCTGTTCACTAGACAGCGGAGTGAGGTCCAGCTTGCCCTGCTGGTAGAGCTGGTAGCCGGTGTTGGTGGTCTTAACGACCTGGTAGCTGATCTTGCTCAGCTTAACAGCCTGCTTGTCCCAGTATTGGTTATTCTTGACAAAAGACCAGGTGTCATTGGTCCCCTTCCAGCCAGTGATTTTAAAGGGACCAGAGTAGAGCATGTACTTGGAACTGGTGGCATACTTCTTGCCCGCCTTCTTGATGAAGTTTTCGTTTTGCGGCCCAAAAAGCGGATAAGCCATCAAGACCTTGAAGTAGGCAATTGGCCGGTTGAGCTTGACTTGCACGGTTTCCTGGTTCAAAGCCTTGATGCCCAGGCTGGACGGGTCCTTCTTGCCGGCAATAATTTCATCAGCATTCTTGATGCCAGAGAAAAGATAGGCGTAAGGTGAGGCCGTCTTTGGGTTGATCGTCCGCCGCCAGGAGTAGACGAAGTCCTGGGCGGTAATCTTTTCCCCGTTTGACCACTTGGCGTTTGACCGCAGCTTGAAGGTCCAGGTCTTGCCGTCCTTAGACACGGTGCCGGACTTGGCTAAGCCGGCGGCTGGCTGCCCGTTTTTGCCCAAACGGTAGAAGCTTTCAAAAACGTTCCCCGTCTGCCCATAACCGGTCGCCTTGCTGATGTCAATGGTATCCAGCGGAGCGGCCGCGCTGAGCTTTAAGACCTGCTTGTCCTTACTTGATGAGCTTGAGCTCTGCTGACTGCCGCAAGCGGCCAGCAGGAAGGCGGCACTGACGCTGACAGCGGCAAGGGTGAATTTCTTGATCTTTTGCATTTTTTCCTCCTAAGACAAAAAAGCAGCTGCTCCCTAAAGGAAACAGCTGCTTCATTTGCCACTAAGCTAACAATTACTAGGCAAATCACTTGGTCTGAGCTAAATCCAGATTAGGCAACACAAAACGGTCGTATGACATAAGTGACATACAACAAACGCACATAGTTTGGTTTTCTTGCATTGCAAACATGATTTAGCTCCTTTCTCAATTTGATTTAATTTAATCTTACAGATTCACTTACAAAAAGTCAACGCATTCTTGCAAGTTTTTCAGTTTAATCCTTAACCTTCAAAAAATCAGCCAGATCCCGGCGGGGAGCCTGGTAGCCGTTGACGTACTCATCTTTGGCATAGCCCAGGCCGATCCCCATGGCCAGAGTCTGGTCATCCGGGATCCCCATGATTTCCCGTACGCTGGCCGGGTACTTGACCAGTTCATAAGCCGGCATGGTGTCAATCCCTTTGGCCTTGGCAGCGATTGCCAGAGTTTGGGCAAAAGCACCCAGATCATAGACTGACCAGAGGTTGGAGTGCTTAGGAATGGTCAAATAAGCAATTGCCGGGGCATAGTAAAGATTTTTCTGCAAAATGTTGGTCCTGAGGTCCAGCAATTCCGGCGTGTTCAAATATTCCTGGCTGGCTTGGTTGTGCCGGAGCATGTTTTCCCTTGGATAAGGATCCCAGTCTTCCCGGTGCCAGGTTTCCCAGTCTGGGGACGGAGCCGTCCCCGCTTCAGCCAAAGCCAGGTGGCGGGCATGGATCTTCTTGGCCGTTTCCCCCATGGCTAAATAAACCCGCCAGGGCTGGGAATCAACCCAAGACGGAGCCAGGCCAGCCAAGCGGACTACTTCTTCCAGGTCTGCCCGGCTAGGCTCATTGCTTTGGTCAAAATAGCGCGTGCTGCGGCGCTTTTCAATTGCATCAATCGCATCAGTCATTTTTGCACCTCTCTTAATACTGCTTACCTTTGTACTTCTTTTTTGTAAGTATAGTTCAAAATTGACTGAATAGCAAAAAAATCGCTATAATTGAGGCAAAAGCAGATATTTTATTTCAATGGAAAGCAGGATATGGACAAATGGGTTTAACCTTTAAAAGACAAGACGACTTAGACAAACTCTTCGACAAATTCGCCAGCATCCCTGACCCCAAGAAAGCCGCTTCCGGCAAGGGCAAGGAAAAAGAAGACGACAAAGCTGCCGGCAAAGAGGCAAAGTAAGCCGCTTGTTGGCGGCTTTTTATATTTTATAAAAGTCGCTAAATTTTCCCGTAAATCTGCCCACCTCTGCCCTATTTAGGCTAAAATTAACTTGTAAGCATTTGCAATTATTTTTCTTTAAGGATGTGAGCACCTTGGACAACAGCAACTTGCTGACCTACCTGGAATGGCGGGGCGACATTCCACTGGAGAAGTCTCCTTTCAACGAAATTGACGCTTTAGTTTTAGCAATTTTTTCTTATCTTAACTTGGAAAAGTACATCCCTTCCGGCAATAAGGAAGTTACCGTACGCGAAATCGCCGAGAAATACTTTGCCTCTTCCTTTACCGGCATAGACGCTAGCCAGTACCAGGAACTCTTCCGCCTAATGAGCGAGGGCGACCGCTTTAAGGATGCCCGCTTGTCCCACTTCAACACTGTTTTGACCGACCAGTGCCAGTTCAGTGCCTTAAAAATCGTCCTTGAAGATGGTACCCACTACGTGGCCTTCCGGGGGACCGACGACACCCTGGTCGGCTGGCGGGAAGACTTTGAAATTTCTTTTAAGGAAACCAAAGCCCAGATCTTAGGCGCCCGCTACCTCAAGGACCTCCTGGCTGATGACACAGCAGACTATATCCTGGGCGGCCACTCCAAGGGAGGCAACCTGGCTGAATACGCTGCTTTGAAGCTGCCTGAGGACTACCGGGCCCGGATCAAGGCTGTCTACACCTTTGACAGTCCAGGTCTGGCCAGTGAGGCCGGAGTTGACTATAACGAGGACTTTTTAAAAAGAGTTCTCCGCCGCTACGTGCCCGACTTTTCCATTATCGGCCGCCTGTTTGAACCCAGGGAGGTCGACCCAGTCATCGTCTATTCAACCAATGGCAACATCGCCCAACATGACACTTATTCCTGGCAGATCAAGGGCAGCCATTTCGTGACCCGCAAGCGGCCCAATCCTGAGTCCCGAGTCTACAACCAGCTGATCAACCAATGGATCGGATCAGCCAGCCTGGAAGAGCGGGAAGCCCTAACCCAAGACCTCTTTGACGCCCTGGCGGCCAGCGGGTCCAGCAAGATCAACCAGCTGGCTAAAAACGGCTTTGGGGGCTTCGGAGCCATCCTTTTATCAGTGACCAACTCTTCAAGGCGGACCAAGTTTATTTTGGGTAACCTCTTTTCTTCTATTTGGCAACTGATCAAAAATCAGCAGATTGGGGCCGCCCTTTTCAGCCGGGATACTCTGACTGGCTGGCTCCTGGTCCTGCTTGGCATCATCAGTCTTACGGCACCAGACTATGCCTTCAAGGCCTTCGGGATTTTGGCCGCGGTCGGGGGGATTATCTTCAGCGTCAACCATATTCTCTCGGTCTCTGTTTCGGCCTTTAAGCCCCAGCAAAAGCGCTTCTTCTTGATCACCTACCTGGTCTTGTTCGCGGCCTCTGTAGCGCTTTTATCGAGCAATCAGCTATTAGTTTTTTTGGCCCACTACTTCTTGGGAGCCTTCCTGCTTTTCTATGCCTATGGCCGGACCCGCAAGATTATTTTGCGCAAGCAGACCGGGGTCTTTAGAACTATCATCACCGTGGCTGAAGCCATCATTTCTTTTGCCTTGGGGATCATCGTCATCATCAACCCAGAATACTTCAACCACCAATCAATCATTGAGATCGGGATCCTCTTGATCATCTACGGAGCCTTCAAGCTGATTGCCGAACTCTTTAACCACCGGCCGCAAATGCCGAAAAAACACCGGTAAACGCAAAATGCTCAAAGGAATAATCCTTTGAGCATTTTTGTTTTGTCTGCTATTCTTCGTCCAGTCTGGCCTCAATCCAGTTCTTGACCTGGTCAACATTCAGCTTGGTCACTGATGAAAATGGCAGGAAGGTCACATTGTCCTTGTTCAAGTTCAAGTGCTTTCTGAAGGCCGCCTCGGTCTTGTTGAAGGCGTTCTTCTTGATCTTGTCCATCTTCGTGGCCACTACTAAAATCGGCAGGTCCAGATACTGGGCATAGTCATACATGGCAATGTCGTCGGCAGTCGGTTCGTGGCGGCCGTCAATCAGCAAAATCAAGCCCTTGAGGTAGGCCCGGGTTTCCAGGTAGTCCTGGATCATTTCCCCGAACTCTTCTCTCTGCTTCTTGGAAACCTTGGCATAGCCGTAGCCTGGCACGTCGACCAGGTAAAAGTCAGCTTGGTCGCTGTCGACCCGGTAGAAGTTCAAGGTCTGGGTCTTGCCCGGCGACGAGGAGGTCCGGGCCAGGTTCTTTCTTTGCAAAAGGGTGTTGATCAAGCTGGACTTACCAACGTTTGACCGGCCAGCCAGGGCTATTTCATCCAAGCCGCCTGCTGGGTACTGGCTGGCTTTAACCGCGCTGACGGCAAATTCTGATTGGTTAATGATCATCGGCAACCTCTTCCAGTTCACGGCGGATCACCTTTGGCTCGCCCATCCCGGTAATCGTTTCCGGCGTGATGATGACCTTGCTGATGTCGCTTTCGCTTGGCGTCCGGTACATGATGTCCATCATAGCATTTTCAATGATGGTTCTAAGGCCTCTGGCCCCCATTTTCCGTTCAATAGCCAGGTCAGCAATCTGCTTGACGGCAGCTGGTTCAAATTCCAGGTCAACCCCGTCAAGGGAGAGCAACTTCTGGTATTGCTTGATCAAGGCATTCTTTGGTTCAGTCAAGATCCGGACCAAATCGTCGCTGTCCAGCCGGTCCAAGGTAGTGATAATTGGAATCCGGCCGATGAATTCTGGGATCAAGCCAAACTTGACCAAGTCACCGGTCGTCAAGAAGCGGTTCCAGTTGTCGTCGTCAACCTTGCCGGATTCTTGTTCTGCCCCGAAACCGATGGTCTTCTTGCCCAGCCGGTTCTTGACGATTTCTTCGATACCGTCAAAGGCCCCGCCGACAATGAAGAGGATGTTGGTGGTATCCATCCGGATCATTTCCTGCTGCGGGTGCTTGCGGCCGCCCTGCGGCGGAATAGAAGCAATGGTCCCTTCCAGGATCTTCAAAAGAGCCTGCTGAACCCCTTCACCAGACACGTCCCGGGTGATTGAAACATTTTCTGATTTCTTAGAGATCTTGTCGATTTCGTCGATATAAATGATCCCCCGCTGGGCTCTCTCCAGGTCGTAGTCAGCATTCTGCAGCAGCTTAAGCAGGATATTCTCGACGTCTTCCCCTACGTAGCCGGCTTCAGTCAAAGTAGTCGCGTCCGCGATCGCGAACGGCACGTTCAAAATCCTGGCCAGAGTTTGAGCCAGGTAGGTCTTGCCTGACCCAGTTGGCCCGATCAAGGCAATGTTAGACTTTTGCAGTTCAGTTGAAGAATCAACATCCATTTGACTGATCCGCTTGTAGTGATTGTAAACCGCCACGGACAGAACCCGCTTGGCCCGGTCCTGGCCAATCACGTACTGGTCCAGTTCTTCTTTAATTTGCATTGGCTTGGGAAGCTCGCGCGCTTCCTTCAGTGAATCCAGACGCAGCTCATCATCAATAATCCGCTTAGCGAGTTCAATGTCCTCGTTGCAGATGTATACGCCGTTGCCGGCAATCATTTTCTTTACTTGGCTGGCAGACTTGCCGCAGAATGAGCATTTCACTTCTTCTGGATCTGTAAACTTAGTAGCCATGTATTCCCTCCTCTATTTGCTAAAGACTAGATTAGCATAAATACGGGCAACTTGCGCGAAATTAGCCTTGTATTTTTTCTTCCATCTTGGCAAAAGAAAACCCCAAAAGGGGCAGGTGCCACTTCTGGGGAATTCAGGCTATTGACAGGCGATTACTTGTCTTCTTCTTCGTCTTCGCTGCCTTCTTCAAGCTTAGCCTTAGCTACTTGCTTAGCGCTGTCAGTGATCAAGTTCATTGCCTTGCGAACGTTGATGTCGTGAGCCAGCATTTCGTCGCTCAAAGCGTTGCGAACTGCCTTTTCGCTCATGTTGTAGCTGTCTGCCAGGTCCTTGATTTCAGCGTCGATTTCTTCCTTGCTTGCTTCGAAGCCTTCCTTGGCTACGATTGCTTCCAAAACAAGGTTGGTCTTAACGCGTTCAGCTGCGTTTGCTGACAATTGGCTGCGCAGTTGGTCTTCAGTCGTGTTAGTCAACTTGAAGTAGGTTTGTGGGTCAATCCCTTGACGTTGCATGTCGCCCAAGTATTGGTTGAGTTGGTTGTCAACGTCTTCTTGAATCATCACGTCAGGAATTTCTTCAACAGTAGCGTTCTTGACTGCAGTAGTGATGGCCGCTTCTTGGATAGCTGCCTTGGCTGCTTCTTCCTTTTCAGACTTCAGTTCAGCCTTGATCTTTTCCTTCAATTCGTCAAGAGTTTCAACTGAGTCGTCAACGTCCTTGGCAAATTCGTCGTCAAGTTCTGGCAATTGCTTTGCCTTAACTTCGTGGATCTTGGTTGCGAAGTGAGCTTCCTTGCCAGCCAGGTCCTTTGCGCCGTAGTCTTCTGGGAAGGTTACGACAACGTCAACTTCTTCGCCAGCGCCGTGACCAACCAGTTGGTCTTCAAAGCCAGGGATGAAGGTGTTTGAGCCCAATTCCAGGGAGTAGTTTTGAGCTGAGCCGCCGTCAAATTCAACGCCGTCAACAGTACCAACGTAGTCGATGGTTACAGTGTCGCCATTTTCAGCCTTGTCGTTCTTCAAAACCATTTCAGCGTTTTGTTCTTGGCGCTTAGTCAATTCAGCGTCGATGTCCTTTTGGTAAACGCGGGTGTTTTGCTTTGGTACTTCGATTTCAGTGTATTGGCCAAGTTCAACTTCTGGTTCAACCGTTACGATTGCCTTCATTTCCCAGGCCTTGTTCTTGTCCATTGATACAGGAACGATTTGAGGTTGGCCAACTGCCTTGATGCCAGTTTCCTTAACAGCAGCGCTGTAAGCTTCTGGCAAAGCAAAGTTCAAAGCGTCTTCGTAGAGAGCTTCTTCACCGTAGTATTGGTTGAAGATTACACGGGAAACGTGACCCTTACGGAAGCCAGGTACACGCAAGCTCTTCTTTACGCGGTTAAAAGCCTTGTCCAGGCTCTTCTTGATTTCATCTTGAGAGATTTCAAAAGAAAGTTCACCAGTAGTCTTACCGGTAGTTTTCCAGTTAGCAGACATTAATCAAATACCTCCAATGTCTATTTTGAGTTTGCTACTTTGCATACTTAAATATCTTACCTTAAAGCCGGTCAAAAAACAATGAAAGTACTACAAAATAGGGCTTTTTTGGATAAAAAAAGGCGTTCTTCTGAGAAGAACACCTTTTTACACTGTTAGAACTAAAATTCAAAAACTAAAAATTAGTCGTCAATTTCAGTAACTTGGCCGGCACCAACAGTTCTACCACCTTCACGGATAGTGAACTTAGTACCAACTTCGATAGCGGCTGGCTTGATCAAAGTAACTGAGAATTCAGTGTTGTCACCAGGCATAACCATTTCAGTACCTTCTGGCAATTCAATTTCACCAGTGATGTCAGTGGTGTGGAAGTAGAATTGTGGACGGTAGTCTGAGAAGAATGGAGTGTGACGGCCACCTTCGTCCTTGCTCAAGATGTAGACTTGACCCTTGAAAGTTTCGTGGGTCTTGATTGAGCCTGGAGCTGCCAAAACTTGACCACGAACGATTTGGTCACGGTCGATACCACGGAGCAATACACCAACGTTGTCGCCGGCTTCACCCAAGTCAAGAGTCTTGTGGAACATTTCCAAACCAGTTACAACTGAAGTCAAGACCTTTTCTACCAAACCAACGATTTCAACGCTGTCGCCAACCTTAACAGTACCACGGTCGATACGGCCTGAAGCAACAGTACCACGACCTGTGATAGTGAAGACGTCTTCAACTGGCATCAAGAATGGCTTGTCAGTTTCACGTTCTGGAGTTGGGATGTATTCGTCAACAACGTCCATCAGTTCTTCGATCTTCTTTTGAGCTTCTTCGTCGCCTTCAAGAGCCTTAAGAGCTGAACCACGAACTACAGGAACATCGTCACCTGGGTAACCGTATTCTGAAAGCAAGTCTCTTACTTCCATTTCAACCAAGTCGATCAATTCTGGGTCGTCAACCAAGTCGCACTTGTTCAAGAAGACTACGATGTAGTTAACACCAACCTGACGAGCCAACAAGATGTGTTCACGAGTTTGTGGCATAGGACCGTCAGTTGCGGCAACAACCAAGATAGCACCGTCCATTTGAGCGGCACCAGTGATCATGTTCTTGATGTAGTCGGCGTGGCCTGGGGCGTCCATGTGGGCGTAGTGGCGCTTTTCAGTTTCGTATTCAACGTGGGCAGTGTTGATAGTGATACCACGTTCCTTTTCTTCTGGAGCTGCGTCGATTTGTGAGTAATCTTCAGCTTGTGCCAAACCCTTCTTAGCCAACACAGTAGTGATAGCTGCGGTCAAAGTAGTCTTACCGTGGTCAACGTGGCCAATAGTACCAATGTTAACGTGTGGCTTAGTTCTAACGTAATGTTCTTTTTCTGCCATTAAAATGACCCTCCTGAAATT
Source organism: Lactobacillus sp. WILCCON 0059 (assembly GCF_057197985.1). Lineage (NCBI taxonomy): Bacteria > Bacillati > Bacillota > Bacilli > Lactobacillales > Lactobacillaceae > Lactobacillus > Lactobacillus sp. WILCCON 0059. Next base: position 787,756 of record NZ_JBUBHN010000001.1, on the reverse strand, counting down.
TTACAAGAAGTCCGTTGAGACAAAACTAACGGATGATTCTCTGTTGAATATTGTACTACTTTCCTAAGAAGTACGCTAGTAGCAATAGCGCAACTTCTTGAAAATATCCAAAAATGATTATACTAAATGCCGGCAAAAAGTAAAGTGATTTGCAAAAAGATTAATCAGTATTTTTCTGATAGATTTTTTCCAGCAAGTTCTGGCTCTCCCCGCCCCGCTTTTGCCGCAAAAAGCCGGTCAGGTCCCGGGCAAAAGCATCGGGATTAGTGACATAATCCCCCTGGCAGGGGTAAAGCTGGCCAAAAGCGTAATTCCCCTCAGCCAGAATCAAAGGCAATTCGCTGGGGCGGTTTTGGTAGCGGCTGGCCAGAGAAGCGATAAATTCCCGGTAGACCGGGTCCTGCTTAAGCAAATCTGTTTCCGCCGGTACAAAACTCTTCAAGTCCCCCAGGATCATGACCTGCATCTCTTCTTTAACCCCAAGCTTGACCAGGTCCTCGCAAACCGCCAGGCGCAAGGCATAATTGGCCAAAGGATCCAGCAAAAGGCTTCTGGCAAAGGCCAGGTAGGTCGGCAAGTCCAGCTTTAAGAGCTGCTCATACTGACTTTGGCTGACTGCCTGCGTTTTTCTGAAAGCAAGCAGGATTTTCTCTTGTTCTTGCTTTTCTGCTGGCAAAACTGGAAAGTCGATCTCTCCCTCAGTCAAATGCTTGACTTGGAGGGCTTCGATCAAATAATTATTGGCTGCCAGGACTTGGCCATACTCGTCCCGTACTTTATCCCGGGAAAAAAGATCAGGCAATGCCTTGATAAGGGCATAAGCCTGATCTTCCTCCTTGTTTAAGCGCAAAAGGCGGGACAATTCTAGGGCCAGGTCTTCGTCAAAGCCCAGCCTCAGTGCCTCTTCCAGGTGCCCGCAAGCAGCCTGGTAGTCCCCGTCTGCTTCGGCCCGTCTGGCCAATTTCAGCAGGTTCTCTTGGCTAACGCTTGTCATCTGCCTTGTTTTCCTTCTTGCTCTTGTTTACCGGCTTCTTGCCCTTTGCTGCTGGCTTCTTGCCAGACTTGGCAGTCTTATTTGCCGGCTTGGTCTGCTTCTTGCGGTTTGTACGCTTCTTAGCAGTCTTTTCCTTGGTGCCTTCAGCCGCGTCTTCGGCCTTCTTCTGCATTGCCCGGTGCCGGTTCTGGTTGACTTCCATAACGACTGGCAAAACGACTGGCCGGCGGTTGGTCTGCTTGTAAAGGAACTTCTCCAGACTGGAGCGCATGTCCTGCTTGAGCTCAGTCCAGTCGAACTTCTTGTGTTCAAAGTTGGCCTGGATGGCGTCCTTGATGACCTGGATTGAGTCGTTCATCAGCTTGTGGTTGGCCTTGATGTAGACAAAGCCCCGGCTGGTAACTTGCGGTTCGGAAACGATCTTCTTCTTCTTGCGGTCAATCGTGACTACGGCGATGAAGATCCCGTCGTCTGACAAAACTTCCCGGTCGCGCAAAACGATGTTGCCCACGTCGCCGACCCCGGATCCGTCGATCATCGTGTCTTCGCCTGGTACAGCATCCCCGCGGAAGAACTGGCCGCGCTTAGTGTCGTATTCCAGGCAGTCCCCGTTTTGGGTAATGTAGACGTCGTCTGGGTCCATCCCAGTTTCAACGGCTAAGTCCTTGACTGCTTCCAAAAGCCGGTAGTCCCCGATTACCGGAACCAGGATCCGCGGCTTCAAGAGGTCGATCAAGGTCTGCAGGTCCCGGCCAGTCGCGTGGCCGGAAGTGTGCATGTTGCGGCCAAGTTCAATAACCGTGCCGCCAGCCCGGTAAACCATATCGCTGGTGATGGCCACCGTGGTTTCAACGGCATGTGACGGGGTCGTGGCGATAAAGACCAGGTCCCCTTCGTGGATGGTGATCATCCGGTGGCGGTTGTTGGCCATCTTCTGCAGGGACTGGAGCGGTTCGCCCATCCGGCCGGTTTCCAGGATGACCGTCTTTTCATCCGGCACGTCCTTGAGTTCCTTGACCTTCATCAAAAGCCCGTCCGGCACTTCCAGGTATCCCAGCTTCATGGCAGTGTGGACGATCTTGGCCACGTCCCGGCCAGTCAAAAGAACCCGGCGGCCGGTAGCGGCAGCGGCGTTAAAGACCTGCTGAACCCGGTTCAAGTTGGAAGCCTTGCCGGCCACGATGATCCGGCCCTTGGCGTTTCTGAAGACATTGGTGATGTAGGCACCTACTTCATTTTCGCTGGCGTTCGGGAAAACCGCTTCAGCGTTGGATGAGTCCGGCAAAAGGGCCAAAACGCCGTTTTCAGCGATTTCAGCCAGCCGGGTCATGTCAGTCCGGTAAGCTGGCCGGGCTGAAGGATCAAACTTAAAGTCACCGGTGTAGACGATCTGCCCTTGCGGAGCATGGATGACAATCCCCAAAGAGTCCGGCACTGAGTGAGTGGTGTGGAAGAAGGACACGCTGGCATTCTTGAAGTCGATTTCCGTATCGGCGTCGATAACGTTGAAAAGCTGGTTGTTCCGCCGCTTGTTTTCTCTTTGCACGTCGATCTTGGCCAGTTCGATAGTTAATTTTGAGCCGAAAACCGGAATGTCCCAGTCTCGCAGAATGTATGGCAAAGCCCCGATAGAGTCGGCGTGGCCGTGGGTCAAAAAGATCCCCGCGACTTGGTCACCATATTGCTTGAAGAATTCCATGTCCGGAATTACCACGTCGATCCCGAACAATGAGCTGTCCGGGTACTTGAGGCCGGCGTCCAAAACAAAAATTTCATCGTTTACCTGAACGGCAAACATGTCCTTGCCCTGCTCGCGGACCCCGCTGAGAACCATGATTTTTAACTTGTCTGACATAAACCTCTCCTTTTCGTAATCATGTTAAATCAATTCTTTGTCTGATAGATGCTTTATATGGATCTGTCGATCAAAACGCTTATAATCTTTTTAATTTTAACATAAAGGGCATGAGCATGATAGTCACTAAGCCTGCAAAGGAAAAGAAAGAAAAGTGAAAAGCAAAAAAGAGAAAAAGAAAAGAGGCCGGGAAAAGCCCAGCCTCTTGATGAGTCCTTGATTAACGACGCAGACCCAAACGAGCGATCAATGCACGGTAACGTTCCAGGTCGTTTTCTTGCAAGTAGCGAAGCAAGTTACGACGGTGACCGATCTTCTTCAACAGACCAACGTATGAGTGGTGGTCGTGTGAGTGTTCACGCATGTGTTGAGTCAAGTTGTTGATGTCTTCAGTCAAAACAGCAACTTGTACTTCTACGGAACCAGTGTCGCCTTCGTGGGTTGCGTATTCCTTGATGATTTCGTTCTTTCTTTCTTTTGAAACTGCCATGTTTCTGCACCTTTCTTTAAAAAAATTGCCCCGGACAGCGTCAGCCGTTAGGTGAAACGTAAAGACAACGTCCGAGGTTCACATAACAAATATAATCATACCCGATTTTTTAGAAAAAGCAAGCAAAATTTCTTCTTGCATCTGGCGCCGGCTTTCAGTATAATAATTTAGTGAATTTCAATCAGTTATTGGAGGTGAACCTAATGCCACAAATCAAATCTGCTATCAAGCGTGTTAAGACTCAAGCTGTTGCTAACGAACGCAATGCTGCTCAACTCAGCACTATGAGAACTGCCGTTAAGAAGTTCAAGGCTGCTCAAGCTGCTGGTGCGGACAACGCCTCCGAATTACACGTTGCTGCTATCCGTGAATTGGACAAGGCTGCTTCAAAGGGCTTGATCCACAAGAACAAGGCTAACCGTGACAAGAGTCGTTTGGCTAAGCTTGCTAAGTAATTAAACTAGCAATCAACAAAAGAGCGAGAAACAATTCGTTTCCCGCTCTTTTTCTTTTGCCTTTTTCTGTATTTTGTTTCTCTTTTTGCCTAGCAGGTCAAGATAAAAGCCTTTAAAAAGCGGCTGCCCTGGCAGACCCCGCTCTTGTAGCGGTAGTCCAGCTGGATCAGCTGAGCCAGCATCCGCTTCAGCTGGCCGACTTTCGCCCTGGACTTCAAGGCCGTCTTGACCCGGTAAGGGTGGGCGGACAATTCCTTGGCGATCTCGCTTTCACTCCGCCTTCTCTGCCCCATCACCTTCACGCAGAGCAAAAATTCGACCTGGCTGAAAAAGACCGCGACCAGCTGCAAGGGGTAGGTTCCTTCCCGCAGCTGTCCGTCCAGGCGGTCAATCGCCTCTTGGTAGTCACCTTTTAAGGCAGCTTCCAAAATAGCAAAAACATTCTGGTCCAGGCTAAGGTCGATGTTCCGGTCCACCAAGTCCCGGCTGATTTCCTGGCCGTCGCTGATGGCCTTCAGCTTGTTGTAATTGCCCAGGGCCGCGTCCAGAACCTGGTCGCTTCTCTCCATGAGGAGGTCCATGGCCCCCTTGCCAAAGCGGTAGCCTTCCGCCTTGACTAATGCCTGCATGACTCGGCCGCTTTCATAGCTTTTAACCGCGGTAGAGACTGCATTGAAGCTCTTTTCCACCTGCTTGGTCAGTTTCTTGCGCCGGTCCAGCTTCTCATAGCTGGCTACTAAAACGATCACATCGTCGATTTGGTCCAGGTGGCTGAAGATTTCCAGCAATTGGTCCCCTTGCTGCTTATACTTGGCTGGGAATTTCCCCGTCAAAAAAATTGGGTTCTTGACTAAAACCAGTTTTTGCTGGCTGAAGAGGCTAGCCTCCGCCAAAGCAGCGATCAAGTCGTCCAGCGGATCGCTCTCGCAGTCGACCGTCACCTTCTCCAGACCGTGAAAGGCTGCCTGCTGGACATAATTGTGAGCCAGATAGTCATTTAAAAAAGCATCCGGTCCCTGCAACAGGACATTTGGGTTGCCTGCCTGGCTGTTGGGAAACAGGGATATTAAATTTGGCAAGCCGCTTTCCTCCCTCTAAAAGTAAGTCTTTAATAATGATAACATACCCGCCGCCCTTCCAGAAAACTGCTGAAGTATTCCTTGCTGCCGTAATGCCAGCTGATCATCCCTTCCGTTTGGGTATTGAGGTAGGGAATCCCCAATTGGTGCAATTTGGCTAAAGTTTCCGGCTTGGGGTGGTGATAGCGGTTGTTTCGGCCGGCTGAGATAAAGACTAATTTCGGTTGGATTGCCTGCAAAAATACAGTTGAAGAAGACGTATCGCTGCCATGGTGGCCAAGTTTGAAGTAGTCAATTTTTAAATCCGGATACTTCTTGATAATTGCCTCTTCACCTGCCTGGTCCAGGTCACCGGTAAAGCCCCAGTTTTTCCTGGCCAAGCGGCAAGTGAGTGACAAAGAGTCCTTGTTTTCCCCTTTTCCCGCTACTTCTGGGTGCAGAACCTGGAAATTGATCGCTTCTTTTACCTCCATCCCTGCCTTCAGCTCAATCAGCTTGGTCTTTGCCACCCGGCCGGCTATCCTGGCCCGAAAGCTGGGATTTTGAATAAGGCCGGCCCCCATATAAAGGCGTTTGACTGGCATTTCTTCTAAAAGCGGCCCCAAGTCACCAACATGATCAGCGTCCTGGTGGCTGACGAAGACACCGTCAATCTGGCTGATTCCCTGGGATTTTAGCAAAGGAATAGTAATCCGGTCAATCTGGGGCTGGCTCTGCTTCTTTTTGCCAAAAGTCAGCTTGCCCCCGGTATCGATCAAGTAGACCCGGCGCCTAATGGGCGTCGTTAAAAGGATGCTGTCGCCCTGGCCCACGTCGATAAAAGAGACCTGCCCCTCCAAAGGAAAATGGATGCTGACAAAAATTAAGAGATAAACTGCCGCCAGAATATGGCGGTATTTCTTTTTACTCGTAATGAGATACAGGAAGGTCAAAGCAAATAGCAGGGCCAGCTGCCAGCCCTTGACCTGGCCATAGATCAACTGGCCAAAGCCGGTTTTGGCTATATTGGCCAATAGGCCTTCCGCCGTCTCCAAGATTTTTTCAAAAATTGCCGTCAGACCGGGCGGAGCCAGCAAAGCCAGTCCGGTCAAAGGCATGACTATGTAATTGAAATAGGGCACGACCAAAATATTGTAAAAAATCGTACAGACATTGACCTGGTAGAAAAAGTAAAGCAAAAACGGCGTCAGCAGGCCGTTCAGCCAGAAGGCCTGCCTGAAGTTTGGCAATTTCGCCGTCAAGACCAGGCCCAGGGCCAAACAATAGGTCAAGATCCCGCCCGTTTCCAGCAAAAGGCGGGGAGTAAAAAGCTGCTGGCAGCAATAGGTCAAGCCCAGCAAATCCGCCCGGCCGATCCGCCGGCCCTTAAAAGCCAGGCCGGCAGAAAAAAGATAGCTGAGAGTCGCCCGGATAAAACCGGGCTGACCCGCGCTCAAGAAGACCTCAAAAGCCAGCAGGCCGCAGGAGGCGGCAAAAACTTCCTCCTTGGTCATGTGCAGGCAGCTGCCTAAAACTGCCAGGGCAAAGACATAAATACCCACGTGCATCCCCGAAATGCTCAAGATATGGATAACCCCCAGATCCCGGTAGGTATTCAAGTTGGCCTGGTTGTCCCCAGCCGGATTTTCCGCCAAAAGCAGTTCACTGGCAAAAAAGGCCAAGAGCCGCGGCAGGCGCTTAAGATAAGCTTGAATTTTCCAGCGCAGGCCATGCAGGCGGGTCAAAAGACTAACCGGAGCTGGCCTTACCTGATAATTAGCCAGCTTGACCTGCCGGTAGACATGCTGGCTGGCTAAATAGTGGCGGTAGTCAAACTGGCCCGGATTGGTCGCCGGCTCAATCTCGCTGACGGCTCCAGAAACATCCGTTAAGTAAATGCTCTGCCCATTTTCAAGCAGAGCTAGTGCCTCCCTGCTTGCCGGCCCGTAAACCTGCACTTGCTGCGTCGCAGTCTGCCCCCGCCCGCTTAGCCAGCCGTCAGTAATTTTCACCTGGTCAGGATAAAGGCGGATGTCACCTGCCGGCTCGCCCGGCTTCACCTGGTCTTTAGCCAAGACTAAAGCCAGCAGGAGCAAGAAAGAAAGAGCAAATTTAAATAAGCCTCCATATTTTCCCTTGAGCAAAAACAGCAGATAAAGCAAGGCAGCCAAGGCCAAGAGCCTTCCCCATTTTTGCAATTGAAAGACCCCACACAAGCTGACGCTGGCCAAGGCCAAAAGAAAGTAAAAACCGGCTTCCAGGCTAGATCGTAAGCTGATCCTTAATTGCCGCGAAGGTCTTGTCGCCAATTCCCGACACCTCTTTCAACTCATCAATGCTCTTAAAAGACCCTTTTTCCTGCCGGTAGGCAATGATCTGCTCAGCCTTCTTTTCCCCGATCCCGTTCAGCTTCTGCAGATCGGCCGCCGTGGCCGTGTTCAAGTTGATCAAGTCACCAGAAGCTGCGCCAGAAGTTGAAGAAGAAGCTGATGAAGAAGCAACAGAAGAAGCCGGAGTAGTTGCCGAGGCTGAATTAGCGGTCTGGGCCGCTTCCACCTTCTCCCCCTTGCCAGGGATGTAGATCTTGTCCTGGTCTTTTAACAGCTGGCTGCGGTTGATGGCCTTCAATTGGGCATCCTTGGTTAAGCCCCCGGCCTTTTCAATCAAGTCTTCCAGCCTTGCCCCGTTTTTCAACCGGTAGACCCCCTGGTGCTTGACAGCTCCTGAAATATCGCAGACTACTTCGCTATTTGCCGCGGAAGCCGCCGAACTGGCGCTGGAAGCCACTGAACTGACACTGGAACTTTGCAGGCTCTGGCCACTATTCTCACTCATGCTCTGGCTGCTGGACAAAAGAGCTGAATTGTCAGCGGCTGGCTGCCGGTTGACATAGTAAAAGCCCCCTAGCGCCAGCAAAACGATTATGATGTACATTTTCTTTTCGGTCAGCCAGGCAAGCAGGTCCTGCAGCTTTTGCTTGCCTTCCGTTTTTTCGTTTGACTGATTCATTTTTATCACCTCAATAACTAGTACGCCAAATACAGCCTTTTTTCCTAAAAAAGCCGGGAAAATTTACTGAGGCAAAAAAGAACCGAAGACTGGCTTCGGTTCTTTTAATCTGTTTGTTCTTTACTTGTAGTGCTTTTGCAGGTATTTCAAAGCATCGTCAAAAGTTGCCACCGGCACGATCTTCATCTTCGTGCCCAGCTTCTTGGCCGTTCTTTTGGCCACGGCGTAGTTGGTCTGGGACTTCTTGACCCCGGTTTGGTCGGTTGGGGCGAAAAATACTTCTGCTCCTTCCTTATCCGCGGCCACGACCTTCTTGTCCACGCCGCCGATGATGCCGACCTTGCCGCTTGCGTCGATCGTCCCCGTCCCGGCAACCTTATGGCCCTTGGTCAAGTCCTTGCCAGTATAGTTCTGGTAGCAGGCCAGGGAGAACATCAGACCAGCTGACGGGCCGCCGATGTCGCCCGTGCTGATGGTGGTCTTCGGGCTGACTTCAACCTTGACTCTTTCCACCATGCTGATTCCGATCCCCGGCTTGCCGGTGCCTTTAACCTTGACGATTTTCCCGGTAAAAGTCTGCTTTTTCCCGGACCGCAAGACCGTAATCGACACCTTCTGCCCGATCTTCTGCTTTTGCAGGTAGCTCATGAAGCCCTTGACGGACTTGAACTTATGCCCGTTGGCCGCCACGATCGTGTCCCCGATCAAGAGCTTCTTTTTAAAGCTGGAAGTAGACTGCAGATCCATCACATATACGCCCTGATACTTCAGCTTGGGTTTAAGCCCTGCCTTCTTAGCCGCGTAATAGATTGCCGTCTGCTGGCTGGTCTGCATGTACCATTCCTGCAGCTGTTCATATTGTTCAGTGCTTGACCCCCCGGTCACTTCATCCATGGTCAAGCGGTCTTCATATGGCTGGGTAAAAGACCATAAATAGTCGCCTAAAACCGCCCGTCTTTCGCTCACGGTCACGAAGTAGAGGTTGTTCTTGGGCTTAACCCCGGTGGTCTTTAAATAGTCGCCGACCGGCAGGGCATCCCCTGGCGCCTCAATCACGTACTTGGTCGGCATAAGCAGGACCAGGGCCAGCAGGATGACTGTAAATAAGCCAACCAGGGCCCGGCGCCACTGTTTGCTTTGTCCGTCTTTTTTAACTTTCACTTTGCAGCTTCTCCTTCAAGGCTCTGGCAGCCTTTTTGGGCAAAAAGCGGTCCAAGTCGCCCCCAAACATGGCAATTTCCTTCAGCATGCTCGATGCCAAAGCACTATTGGCCGCTTTAGCCATAAATAACACAGTCGGCAGGTCCGGGGCTAGCTCCTGGTTCAGCTGGGCGATCTGCTGCTCATAGAGAAAATCGCTGCTGTTTCGGACCCCGCGGACCAGGACTCCGGCCCCCAGCTCCTTAGCCAGGTCAACCGTCAGCTGGCCAGGCCGGGCCAGGACCTCAACATTAGTCAGTCCTTGTTCTTTTACCGCGGCCTGGATCAAGTCCACTCGCTCATCTGGCGTGAAAAGCGCCTTTTTTGAGCTGTTGGTCATTACCACGACCAAGAGGCGGTCAAAGACCTTCGCTACCTGCTCAATGGTATCCATGTGTCCGTTGGTAATGGGGTCAAAACTCCCCGGAAATAGCGCTGTCGTCATCTATTCTGCCCTCTGGTAAATTCTTACGATGGTCTTGCCCATATGGTGGTCTTTCAAAAGGTCAAAGCCTGAAACAGGCGGCAAGTCTGTCTGCTCATCAGTTTCCACGACTATCCTGGCTCCAGGATTGAGCAGGCCCAAGGAAGCAAGAGCGGTCATGTCCTTGACCATCTGCTGCTTGGCATATGGCGGATCCAAAAAGACCAGGTCAAACTTCCTTTCCTGCTCAGCGAAAACCTTCAAGGCCACTTTAGCCGGCATGGTGAAGACCTCAAAGCGGTCCGGCTCCTTGGTTAGGTCCACGTTTTTCCTGATGATCTGGCAGGCCGGCCGGCTGACGTCGTTTAATACCGCATGGTCGCAACCTCTGGAGACGGCTTCAATGCCCAAAGCTCCGCTGCCCGCGTACAGGTCCAGGACCTCTCCTCCAGCAAAAAACTGGCCTAGGGAGTTGAACAAGGATTCCTTGACCTTGTCACTAGTTGGCCGGGTCTTTTGGCTCTTGAGTGTAAACAGATTCCGCTTGGCGTATTTTCCAGAAATGATTCTCACTTGATCCAGTCCTCTTTATCTGTCTGATTTAACTTCTCTTCGGCCTCCTTGGCCATGTCGCTGATCTGCTGCTCAATCTTCTGATTGTCCAGGTCCAGGGCATCATTTTGGGAAAATTCAACCTTCTTGACAAAGCTAAAGCTCCGCAGCTTGCTAGCCGTTTCTTCCGCCTCTTCCTGGTTGACGTACAGAATCAAATAATGCAGCTTTTTGGAAAAATAAACGATGTCCCCGAACCGGCGCAGCTTGAACTGGTCGTTGTTGACATTGCGCAGGTACACGATCAGACTGGTCCGGCTGGGAATCTCCTGCTCTTTTAATTCTTGGTTAATACTCATCAGCTGCTTGCACCTCCTGTCTGATTTTTTCTTCCGCGGTAACATTTAAGACCAGGCCAATAGCGGCCGACAAAACCCAGAGTGATGACCCACCATAAGAGATAAAGGGCAGAGTCACCCCAGTGATCGGCATCAGGCCTAATACCGCGCCAACGTTAAATAAAGTCTGGAAAAAGATAATTGCGGTCACCCCGAAGCAGATCAAGGTGGAGTACTGGGACTGGGCCTTGACCCCCCGCTCCATGATCAAAAGCATCAGGTAAAAGAGCAGGCCCAGAACTAATAACGCCCCCAAAGAGCCGACTTCTTCGGCGATAATCGACAAAATAAAGTCCGTGTAAGGTTCTGGCAGATAGCCCCGCTTCTGGATGCTGTTGCCCAGGCCCAGGCCAAATAAACCGCCGTTGTGGATAGCGTAATAGGAATTGACCAGCTGGGCCCCTTCATTAGCCGCTGTCTTAAACGGGTGCAAAAAAGCGATGAAACGCTTGTAGACGTAAACATCCTGCAAGAAGCTCGGGTTCCAGGCCACAATCAAGCTGAAACCCCCGACGACCAGAACGGTGATGCCGATTAGACTCAAAAGAGCGTAGCCGGTTGGAATACCGGAAACTGAGTACATGATCAAGACCAGGCAAAAAAGAATGGCTGTCCCCCCGAAGTCTGGCTCGATCAAGACCAGAATCATCAAAAAGCCTGCTACTAAAGCCGTTGGCAAAAGCTGGGAAATGATATGCCCGCGCACTAACCGCCCATCGGCTTTAGCCAGCATCCGGGCCAGATACAAGAGCAAGACCAGCTTGGCCAGTTCCAAAGGCTGGATGTTGATCGGGCCCAGGTTGATCCAGCCCTTGGCCCCGTTGACTGCCTGGCCAAAAGCCCTGACGTAGACCAATAATCCAGCCACGATTAACAGCAGCCATAAGAGCAGCTTGCCCCGCCTTAAGTAATCCAGGTTGATGCTGTAACAGGCCAGGCAGATCAAGATCCCGAAAAAGGCGTAAATCAGCTGCTTTTGCCCATAAACCGTGGCTTTAAAACCGTTGATTAGCAGGATTTCTGAACTGGCTGAATAGACCGCGATCACCCCGATCGTCATCAAAAGCAAGTAGACGATGAAGATCCGGTAGTCGAAATATTTGAATGTCTCTTTTATTTTGGCAATTTTGCCAGCTCCCGTTTTATTTTCCTTCACGCTTTTCACTATTTCCCCTCATTAAAAATAATCGTCGCTTTTCATTATAAAACAAAAAAGCCCCTCCTCCTATAAATAGGGGGAGAGACTTACCAAAAAATAACAATTAGTTGGTCTTGGCCTTCTTCTTGTCAAACTTTTGCCGTTCTGAAGTGTTCAAGATCTTCTTCCGCAGGCGCAGGCTTTCTGGAGTTACTTCACAGTATTCGTCATCGTTCAAGAATTCGATTGATTCTTCCAAAGTCAAAGTTTTTGGCGTTCTGATGGCAGCCGCGTGGTCCTTACCAGAAGCACGGGTGTTGGTCAGGTTCTTGCCCTTGGTTACGTTGACAGCGATGTCACGGTCACGGGAAGATACACCAACGATCATCCCTTCGTAAACTTGCACGCCGGCACCGATGAAGAGCTGGCCACGTTGTTCAACTGACTGCAGGGAGTAAGTAGTTGACTGACCCTGGTTGATGGAAACCAAAGCACCGTTGCGCCGGCCTGGGTTCCAGTTCTTAACGACTGGCTTGTATTCGCTGAAGGTGTGGTTCATAATCCCGTAACCACCAGTTGCGGACATGAATTCGTTGTTGTAGCCGATCAGACCACGGGAAGGAACTGAGAATTCCAAGCGGGTCTGGCCGTTGCCCTTGGAAACCATGTTCTGCATTTCACCCTTGCGTTGGGACAAGCCGTCGATAACTGAACCAACGTATTCGTCTGGCACATCGACTTGGACAGCTTCGTATGGTTCGCACATTTGCCCGTCAACTTCCCGGTAGATAACCTTTGGCCGTGACAGTTGCAGTTCGAAGCCTTCCCGGCGCATTTCTTCAACCAGGATGGACAGGTGAAGTTCCCCACGGCCTGAAACAGTCCAGGCGTTCAATTGATCCGTTGGTTCAACCTTCAAGGAAACGTCAGTCCGGGTTTGCCGCAAAAGCCGTTCTTCCAGCTTGGCTGGAGTAACCTGGCTGCCTTCCCGGCCGGCGAATGGTGAGTCATTGGCCACGAAGTCCATTTGCAGAGTCGGCGGGTCGATCCGCAGAATTGGCAAGGCTTCTGGGTTTTCCTTAGAAGCGATGGTTTCACCGACGAAGATGTCATTGATCCCGCTGATGGCGATGATGTCGCCAGCCTTGGCTTCCTTGATTTCGTTTCTCTTCAGACCGAAGTAACCAAAGAGCTTGGTCACGCGGAAGTTTTGCTTGGAACCGTCAAGCTTCATGACAGTAACTTCGTCGCCGACCTTGATCTTGCCCCGGTAAACGCGGCCGACACCGATACGGCCAACGTAGTCGTCCCAGTCAAGCATGGTGATTTGGAACTGCAGAGGTTCGTCTTCGTTGTCAAGTGGAGCCGGAATGGCCTTGATGATGGTGTCGAAAACCGGGTCCATAGTTTCTTCCTGGTCAGCCGGGTCGTCTGAGTAGCTGGAAGTACCGTTCAAGGCAGAAGCGTAAACAACTGGGAATTCAAGTTGTTCGTCGTTGGCGCCAAGTTCGATGAAGAGTTCCAGGACTTCATCCAGAACTTCAGCTGGACGAGCACCAGGACGGTCGATCTTGTTAACGACAACAACTGGCTTAACGCCGGCTTCCAGGGCCTTTTGCAAAACGAAGCGAGTCTGCGGCATTGGGCCTTCGTAAGCGTCGACCAGAAGCAGGGCACCGTCAACCATGTGCATGATCCGTTCAACTTCCCCACCGAAGTCGGCGTGGCCTGGGGTGTCCAGGATGTTGATGGTCGTGCCCTTGTAGCTGACCGCGGTGTTCTTTGACAGAATCGTGATCCCACGTTCACGTTCAATGGCGTTGGAGTCCATTGCCCGGTCTTCCAGGTTCATGTGTTCTGGTAAAGTGTCTGACTGCTTGAGCAGCTGGTTAACCAGGGTAGTCTTACCGTGGTCGACGTGCGCGATGATCGCGATGTTTCTGATGTTTTCTCTTCTCTTTTGATCTGCCAAAAATGTTTCCTCCCCGTTCCTCATAAAAAGAACTGTGACAAAAGCACAGTTCCCTTTAGCCTTAGATAGTAGGCTGGCCGAAGTAATCAGTTTATATTTTTTACAATCATCTATTGTACAACCACTCTTGGACCTGGTCAACAAATTTCCTTTAGTTTACAAAGGCTTTTCAGAGAATGTTTAACCATAAGGTGCGTTTTTGTGGTAAAAATATATTAGCGATTATTTTAAAAGGAGAAACGAAATTGATCTTAATGAAAGATATTGTCCGCGACGGTGATCCCGTTTTGCGGCAAGTTGCTCAAAAATTGACTTTTCCATTGTCAGACCACTACCGCAAGCTGGCCGATGACATGATGGAATATCTGGTAAACTCACAAGATCCAAAGATTGCCGCCAAGCACCAGCTCCGGGCCGGGGTCGGCCTGGCTGCCCCGCAGGTCGGTGAAGGCGTGTCCATGGCTGCCCTCTTGGTTCCAGATGACAAGGGTGAAATTATCTTTAAGGAAGTTTACGTCAACCCGGAAATTATTTCTGAGTCCGTCCGCAAGACCTGCCTGGGCGAAGGCGAAGGCTGCCTCAGCGTCGACAAGGTCATCGACGGCTATGTTCCGCGGCCAAACAAGGTTACGATTCACTACTGGACAGTTGACGGCGAGGAAAAGACCATCCGCCTCAAGGGCTACCCAGCCATCGTTTCCGGCCACGAAATCGACCACTTGAACGGCCACCTCTTCTACGACCGAATCAACAAGAAGAACCCATTTGCCCTGGATGAAGATACCATCGTCATCTACTAGGCCCAAGAGTCCAAGCCAGCCCGCTTCGTCCTGGCTTGGACTTTTTTGTTCTCTTTTTCCTTATAGGCAAGTTCTGTTTCTATACTTGCTTTTCTAATTATGCTAAACTTTAATTAGCTATTGAGTATTTTTGTCAAAATTTCTCAAACAGAGATCGAATTACAATTAAACAATAAGGAGATTTTTTATGATCTACAAAGTTTTATATCAAAAGGACAAGATCGTTAACCCACGCAGAGAAACGACCCAGACTCTCTACATGGAAGCCGACAACGTTGTCCAAGCCAGAGCCCTCGTTGAACAAAACACCCCCTACAACATCGAGCTCATCCAAGAATTAACTGGCAACTCCTTGAAGTACGAACAAGAACACGCCGACTTCAAGCTGACTGCCTTCGGCCAAGCTGACAGTGAAGATTAAGCAAAACGAAGTAGCCGTTTTCGCGATCGGGGGATTACACGAAATCGGCCGTAACATGTACTGCGTCCAATACCAAGACGAAATCGTCATCATGGACTGCGGCATCAAGTTTCCAGAAGACGAGCTGCTGGGGATCAACTATGTTATCTCCGACTACTCCTACCTGGTCAAGAACCGGGAGAAGATCAAGGCCCTGGTTGTCAGCCACGGCCACGAAGACCACATCGGCGGGATTCCCTTCCTGCTGGAAAAGATTCCGGAAATTCCAGTCTACGCCACGCCTTTTGCCCTGGCCCTGATCAAGAGCAAGTGTGAAGAACACGGGATCCTGGACCGGACTGAACTGCATGAGGAACATGAAGACACGGTTTTGACTTTTGACAAGCTCAGCGTGACTTTCTTCAGAACTACCCACTCAATCCCCGACACTTTGGGGATTGCCGTCCACACTCCGCTTGGCGCGGTTGTCTTCACCGGTGACTTCAAGTTCGACTTGACCCCAGTCATGAACCAGCCGGCCCCTAACTTCCAGAGAATGGCCCAGCTGGGTGAAGAAGGCGTTTTGGCCCTCTTGAGCGACTCAACCAATGCGGAAGTGCCGCAGTTTACCAAGTCTGAGCGCTTCGTTGCCGGCTCTTTGCACAACATCATTACCGGCATTGAAGGCCGGATCATTTTTGCCACTTTTGCTTCCAACCTTTACCGGGTGTCAACCGCCATTCAAGCCGCGATCGACACCGGCCGCAAGGTGGCGATTTTTGGCCGGAGCATGGAGAACGGGATCCAAAACGGGATCGATTTAGGCTACCTGGATGTGCCGGAAGGCTTGATCGTTGATGCAGAAACGATCAACTCCCTGCCGCCGGAAAAGGTCATGATCCTCTGTACCGGTTCGCAAGGTGAACCTCTGGCCGCCCTCTCCCGGATTGCCAACGGCACCCACCGGCAGATCAAACTGAAGCCGCACGACACCGTGATCTTCTCATCAAACCCAATTCCAGGCAACACCTTGAGCGTCAACCAGCTGATCAACAAGCTGATGGAAGGCGGGGCCAACGTCGTCCACGGCCGGGTCAACAATGTCCACACTTCCGGCCACGGCGGCCAGGAAGAACTGAAGCTCATGGTCGAATTGTCTAAGCCAAAGTACATGATCCCGGTGCACGGGGAATACCGGATGCAGGTTGTCCACGCCCACCTGGCCCAGCAAGCAGGCGTGCCAGCAGAAAACACCTTCGTCTTGAAGAATGGTGAAGTAGTCTGCTTCAGCCCTGACGGGGCCAGAATTGCCGGTGACATTCACGTCAAGGACGTCTTCGTCGACACTTCCGGTGCCGCTGACGTCGGCAACATTGTTGTCCGCGACCGGCAGATCCTGTCTGAAGAAGGGCTGGTCGTTGCCGTAGCCACTGTTGACTACAAGCACAAGCGGGTCTTGGCAGGTCCTGACATCCTCAGCCGGGGCTTTGTCTACATGCGCGAGTCTCAGGACTTGATCAACGCGGCCCAGAAGCACGTCTACCATGTCTTGAAGACGGAAATGGCTAAGAGCGACAAGCCTAAGGACAGCGAAATCCGCAAGGCGATCGTCGAGAACCTGCAGGACTTCCTATACTCCCGCACCGAAAGACGGCCGATGATCCTGCCAATGCTGATCGAAAAGAAATAAAGCTTGATAGCAAAAAAGAACTCCTGCCGGAGTTCTTTTTTTATGCCCTTTGTCATTTTTTACTTGAAGAGGTCGTTGAAAGCCTCGCTCATGGTCGGGTGGGTGTAGATCTGATCACGCAGGAAGCTGTAAGGCAGCTTGGCCTTCATGGCCAAAGCGATCTGGTTGATCAGTTCATGGGATTCCAGACCGTACAGACTGGCCCCCAGGATCTGCCCGTTTGCCGGGTCAACCAGGGCCTTGAACAAGCCCCGGCTGTCCTTGGCTACTTTGGCCTTGGGGATGGCAGCAACTGGCAGCTTGAAGAGCTGGTAGTCGACCCCGGCCTTTTGGGCGGCTTTTTCATTGAGACCAACGGCTGACAAAGGCGGGGTAATGAAGACACTGGTCGGCAGGATTTGCCGGTCGCTGGCTTTCCGCTTGCCTTCGCCAAAAAGCTGGTCCTTGACAATTCTGAAGTCATCTAATGAAACATAGGTAAATTGCGGTCCGCCCTTGACGTCGCCCAGGGCCCAGACCTGGTCAGCGCTTGTTCTTAAGAAGTCATCAACCTTGATATTGCCTCGGTCGTCAGTTTCTACCCCGGCTGCTTCCAGGTTAAGGTCAGCTGTGTTGGCCTGCCGGCCAGCAGCAACCAGGATCTTGTCAGCCGAAGCAGTCATTTTTTCTTCGCCTAATTGGTAGTCAATTACGACCTTATCAGCTTCGTCGCTGACTTTTTCGATATCGGCACCTAAAATGAATTTAACTCCAGCCGCTTCCAGGTCAGCCTTGACAGCGGCTTTGATATCATCGTCTTCTCTTGGCAAAAATTCCGGACTGTGGTCCAAAACGGTTACCTGGCTGCCATAATTGGCAAACATGGCCGCAAATTCCAGGCCAATGTAGCCCGCCCCCAGGATCAAAAGTTCTTTTGGCAGGTCCTCCAGGTCCATGGCCTGGGTGGAATCCAGCCGCTTTTTGCTCTCTTTTAAGCCAGGAACAGGCGGCAGAACCGGGCTGGCCCCAGTGTTGATAAAGATCCGTTCACCCTTAAAAATCTGCTTGCCAGCCGGACCCATGACTTCAATTTCCTTTTCGCCGATGAAGCGGGCCTGGCCGTCAAGCACGGTCACCGTCTCTTCCTGAGCCAGCATCTGGTAGTTCTTCTCCCGCAGCTGAGCCGTCATCTCATTTTTGCCAGCTACTGCTTCAGAAAAATCGCTGCCGGCTGCTGCTTCCAAAATCAAGCGCTTGGACGGCAGGCAGGCGATGTTGATGCAGGTGCCCCCGTACATTTTCGGTGACTTTTCAACCAAAAGGACTTCTTCGCCCTGCTGGCCCAGGAACTTGGCCAAGGTCTTGCCCCCCTTGCCGAAACCAATGATGATGTTTTTGACTGTCTTTCTTGTTTCTTTTTCCGTCATTTTTTACCCAACTTTCTTCAAGATTAACTAACTTTTTGTAAGTTATGCTTAGTATATCCTATCTCTTCTCTCTTGTCAGTACTTTGCTTACAAAAAGTAACATACTTAAGTTTTAGGCAAAAAAGAAAGGCTGGTCAAGCCAGTCTTTCTGTCAAAAAGTTCATTTAATTAGTTCTGCGGCCCTTTGGTCCGGACGATTTCTACCAGATTCTTGCATCCTTGAACCAGGTCCTCCATGCCGACCATGGGGGAAATCTCCGCCCGGCTGATCCGGGCCCCGGTCAAGATGTAGTCTTCAGCTTTTTCTTCTGAGGAATCATTCTTATCCTTTTCCGTGGCTTCTTGCTCTTTGGCTTCTTCAGGCTTAAAGCGTTCCTTCAAAAGCCAGACCAGGTTGGTCCGCCGCTCATTGCCCTTGACCCGCATGGCCTGGGCAAAAGCCTGCTCCTGGCCAACCATGACCAGCTTCTGGGAAGCCCGGGTGATGGCCGTGTACAAAAGGTTCCGCTTGAGCATGATATAGTTCTGCATGGTTAAACAGAGAATGACCAAAGGAAATTCCGACCCCTGGGACTTGTGGATGGTGATGGCATAGGCCCGGGTCAGATTGTTCAAGTCAGCTTGCGTATAGGCCACTTCCTTGCCGTCAAAATTGACCAAAAGCTTGACCTCATCATCTTCGTCTTCCATTATTTCCGGGTCAACGGAAGCAACCTTGCCGATCTCGCCGTTGTAGATCCCCCGTTCCGGGTCATTTTGCAGCTGCAGGACACGGTCGTTCAAGCGGAAATTTTCGCCATGGGCTTCAACTGCTTGATCATTGCCCTTTTCCGGATTAATTACCTGCTGGAGGGTGTCGTTCAAGCTGTTGATCCCCCCGTCACCCCGGTACATGGCACCCAGAACCTGGATGTCGTCTGCCGCAAAGCCGCTCTTTAAGGCTGCCCGGGTGATCTGCTCGACAGCGCTAGGCACGGCATGGGGCGGGCAGGGAATAAAGGAGTAGCTGGCCGTTTTTTGCAAGAGGACAGCCGGGTTGGCCCCTTCATTAACCGCGTGAGCCAGAGGAATAATCGTTGAATCATCTTTTTGCCGGTGGACCACCTGCAATTGGCAGGTTGGAATGAAGTCCGCCTCAATCAAGTCAGCAAAAACTTTCCCTGCCCCAACGGATGGCAATTGGTCCTTGTCGCCGACAAAGACCAGGTGGCGGACATTGCTGATGGAGCTGAGCAGTTTTTCAAAGAGGTAGATGTCAACCATGGACATTTCGTCGACGATCAAGATCTCCCCTTCCAAATCATTCAGCTCCATCTCCTCGCTGTTGTCGATCCCCAGGCCCAAAAGGCGGTGGATGGTCTTGGCCGGATAACCGGTCACTTCCCCCATCCGCTTGGCGGCCCGGCCAGTTGGGGCAGCCAGGAGAATTGCTTCTTCAGCTTCTTCTTCGTCCATGTCGGCCAGGTCCTTTAAAGCCAGCAGGATCCCGTCAATGATGGTCGTCTTCCCGCTCCCTGGCCCCCCTGTCAAGATTGATACCGGACTGGTTACCGCGTTCTTGATGGCCTGCTTTTGCTCAGGATCATAGCTGATCCCCAGCTTTTTTTCAGCCCGCTTGATGGCCTGGTCCAAGTCCTTGTCTTTGTAGTCCTCTTCCTTGCCCTTGGCCAAAAGGTCAGCCAGGTCAGTCACGATCTCACTTTCCACTTGAAATGGTCCAAGCAGGCTGGCCCGGCCATCTTCCACGACGACCTTTTTCTTGTCTTGCAGGTCATTGACCGCTTCAGCCAGGCGGTCATAATTGATATTTGTCAGTTCCTTGGCCGCCGGCAAAAGCTGATCCAGTTCCAGATAGGTTTCCCCATCCATAGTCAAGGCCTGGAGCAAAACGGCCAGGATGCCGCCATTAGCCCGCTCCAAACTGTCAAGGTCAATGCCAAAGCCAATTCCCAGATGGTCGGCCTGCTTGAAGGAATAGCCGGTCACCTCGCCTAAAGGCAGGTAGGGGTCAGCCTGCAGTTTTTTCAAGGTCTGGTCATGGTACTTCTGGTAGAGGCGGCCGGCCACCTTGCGGGGAATCCCGTAACTGGCCAAAGTCATGGCCAGGTCGTCAAAAGAGTCCATCTGGGCCAGGCCAGACAAGAGGCTGTCTTTTTGCTTTTGGGAAAGATCCAGCTTGGCAATCAAGGCCGGATCAGCTTGCAGGCTCTTCAGGCCTCCGCCGCCCAGCTGGTCAACGATTTTTTCCGCTGTTTTGGGCCCAATGCCGGGGAACTTGTCAGAAGACAGGTACTTGACCACCCCGCCGGTTTCTTTAGGCAGGGCTGGCTGGCAGCCAGTCGCTTGAAACTGCAGGCCATACTTGGGGTGAGTGACCAGTTCACCGGTAAAGCTGTATTCCTGGCCAATTTCCAGGTCTCCGAAGGTCCCCGTCACCTTGATTTCGTCATCGTCGTAGCCGGCCAGAGGCGTATTTACGGCGACCAGCAAGATCTTGTACATATTTTGCGCGTTTTCATAAATCACGCTCTTTACTTCACCGCTAAACTCGGTCATTTCCCGCTCCTTATTATTCTTTACCTGCCCCTGCCTTTCCCTGGCTCAAAAGCTTCAGCAGGGACTCATATTGATCCTTGGCTTTTTGATAATATTTGGGATCCTGCTCCTTGGATTTGGCAAAAAATTCTTCTGCCTTGTCCCGGTCTTGGCTGAAATAAGTGAGACCCAGCAAAAAATTCAGCTTGCTTGTTCTCTGCCCTTCAGCAATCTCCAGGTAGCTGGCCCGGGCAGACTCTAGTTCTCCCAGGGCCAGCCAGATGTCACCGATGAGTTCTTTTACCCGGTCGTCGCTCTCTTTGATCGACAAGGCATAAGCCAGAGCCTTCTGGCTTTGGCCCAGCTTAAGGTAGACCAGGGCCTTTTGGTACATGGTCATGTCGTCATCCGGAATCTGGGCCAAGCGGGCCAGGGCCTGGTCAAAGTCGCCCAAGGCGTAGTCACAGACAGCCAGGTCATAGGTCAAGGCCTGGGGGTCTTCCGCGATCCCCCGCGCCTTGGTCAAAAGCTCCCTGGCTTGCTCAGCGCTGCCCTGGTCGAGAAGATAAGTTGCCAGCTGCAAGTAATTGTCAGTTTCCCGGGGATTATGGTCGATTTTTTCAATCAAGGCATGAATCGCCTGGTCGACTTTTCCTTCTTCATAAAGCTGATTGATCTTTTGCTCCATTACAAACCATCCGTTTCTGACATTTTATGTCCTAAAGGAGTAACGTCTGACCACTTGACCAATTTAAAGTCTGCCCCGGTATCCTGGCTTTCCAAAATTGAAACGCTGGTGTTGTAGATGACTCCATTTTTCCGCAAGTTTGCCAGGTCATAGCCCAAAAGCGCCCCCATGATAGCTGACAAAACTGCCCCGTGGCTGACCACCAGAACCTTGTCGCTGTCTTTCGGGTACTTCTTGGCCATTTCCCGGCCGAAGTCCAGGCCCCTCGCCATGGCATGCTCATAGCTTTCACCCTCTACGACGCTATTGTCATATTTGTCCGGGTGATGCCAAAAATTGTCGATCTCCTGGGGATAGAGCTTCTCCGCCTCTGCATACTTCATCCCTTCCAGCTTGCCCAGGTTCATTTCCCGCAAGCGTTCATCGATATGCAGGGGCAGGCGGATCCCGGCCGCATCAATCAGCCCTTGGGCCGTCATTCTTGCCCGGTCCAGAGGACTGGCGTAAACAGCCTTAAAATGTTCCCCTTTTAAATAACGTCCCAGCTTCTCAATGTCGGCCAAACTTTCCGGCAGCAATTTTGAATCGCCTTGTCCGCCCTGGAAGCGCTGCTCCAGGTTCCACTGAGTCTTGCCATGTCTTACAAAATATATTTCCATAATTTTTATCGCCTCTCGTAACTATCGCTATTTATTATAGCAAAAGCCTAACCCCAAAAACACGAACAAGGCCAAGTCCGCTGGGACTTGGCCTTGCCGTTAAACTAATTGCAGCTTTTTGTCATCCTTGAAGGCAGCGTCAATGTTTCCGCCGCCTAGGCATTCCTCGCCATCGTATAAAACCAGGGCCTGGCCCGGGGTAACCGCCCGGGCTGGCTCGTCGAAGTAGACGTCAGCCGTCTTGCTGTCCGCGTGATACTTGACAGTAACGCCGACATCGCACTGCCGGTAGCGGAACTTGGCGGTCGCCTTAAATTCCGTATCTTGGTCAGGATTGCCGGTAAAGAAAGTCATGCCGGAAGCCTGCAGGCGGTCAGCGTAAAGGCGGGGGCTGTCATAGCCCTGCTCAACGATCAGCTGGTTCTTTGCCAGGTCCTTGCCCACGACAAACCACGGAGCAGTGGACTGCTTGGTTGAACCCAGGCCCAGGCCCTGCCGCTGGCCGATCGTGTAATACATGAGGCCAGCGTGCTGGCCGACAACCTGCCCGTCCGGAGTAACCATGTCCCCGCCTTGGGCTGGCAGGAATTCGCTGAGGAAGTGCTTGAAGTTTCTTTCCCCAATGAAGCAAATCCCAGTTGAGTCCTTCTTCTTGGCGTTGACCAGGCCGGCTTCTTCGGCAATCCGCCGCACTTCCGGCTTAGTCAGGTCCTGCAGGGGGAACATGACCCGCTTGATCTGTTCTTGGGTCAATTGACTTAAGAAGTAAGTCTGGTCCTTGTTGCCATCCTTTGGCCGCATCATGTGGGTCACGCCATTTTCATCAACCATGGTCTTGGCATAGTGACCCATGGCCAGGTAGTCAGCGTCCAGGGCCAGGGCATATTCCAGGAAGGACTTGAACTTGATCTCGGTGTTGCACATGATGTCGGGATTAGGCGTGCGGCCAGCCTTGTACTCCTTCAAAAAGTACTGGAAGACCCGCTCCCAGTATTCTTTTTCGAAGTTGATCGAATAGTAAGGGATGCCGATCTTGTCGGCAACCTTTTTGACGTCTTCGTAGTCTTCAGTTGCCGTGCAGACACCATCATCATTGGTATCATCCCAGTTCTTCATAAAAACGCCGACGACGTCGTAGCCTTGCCGCTTGAGCAAAAGGGCTGCTACTGAAGAGTCAACCCCGCCGCTCATGCCGACAACGACTCTGATCTTGCTATTGTCAACCATTAAATCAATCCTTCACTTCGCTTAAAATCTTCCGCTCCTCCAGGTCCTTCAAGATATAGTCCAAAAGTTCAACCGTCGGAGCCAGCTGCTTGTTTTTAAAAATGTTTACCTTCTTCAGGCCGCTTGGATCCGTAACGACCATAGTCAAGCCGGACAAGTCACTCTTGATCGTCATCTTCAGCTTGGTCGTCGCGTTGTAAGGCGATTCGTTGTAAAGTGGGTGCTCGTAGACGAAGTTGCCCCGGGGGGTCTTCTGGAAGCCAGCGTCAATCAACGCATACAGCTTCACGTCTGGATTAAGCATGAACTTCCGCTTGTCGCCATTGATCATCACAGTATTAGCCATAAAGTAAAACCTCGCTTATTAATTGTAAGTACATTCCTTCAAAAAAGCAACTATTTAGTCTTCCCGCTTCCGGTCCTGCAGCTTGCGGGCCACCTTTACCAAGGCATCCGCGAAAGCTTCCACTTCTTCCGCCGTGTTGTAGCGGCCAAAAGAAATCCGGATCGATTCGCTGACCTTTGGCGAATCCTGGCCAAACATAGCCGTCAAAACGTGTGACGGGGTCAGGCTGCCGGCCGTGCAAGCAGAACCGCCCGACACTTCAAAGCCGGCCAGGTCCAGGTTGGCCAGAAGGACATAAGTGGACAGGCCGTTTAAGCGCAGGTTCAAGACATGGTGAGAAACCAGGCCGGTCAAGGGGCTGTTGACCTCGTAGGCTACCCCGCTTTCATCCAGCCGGCTCAAGACAATCTTCTGGAAGTCAGTGTACTTGGCCTGCAGGTCAGCCTTGGATTCAGCTTGCACTTCAGCTACTGCCTGGCCAAAGCCGGCGATCCCCGGCACGTTTTCCGTACCGGCCCGCCGTTTCAATTCCTGGTCGCCGCCATAAATCCGGTTTGGCAGGCGGATCCCGTCTCTTTCATACAGGAAGCCCAGGAATTTCGGCCCATAGATCTTGTGGGCTGAGGTCGACATAAAATCGATTCCCATTTCTTCAACATCCAGATCGATGTTGCCCAGACCCTGGACAGCGTCAACGTGGAAGAAGGCATTGCTTTCCTTGACGATTTGCCCGATTTCCTTGAGGGGGTTGATGCTGCCAACTTCGTTGTTGACCGCCATGACTGAGACCAGAATCGTGTCGTCTCTGATGGCCTCGTGCAGCTGGTCAAGGGAAATGTGCCCGTCCCCGTCAACGTCCAGGTAGGTCACTTCGTAGCCGAGTTCTTCCAAGTGCTGCATTGATTTTAAGACTGATTCATGCTCGATCTTGGTCGTAATCAAGTGCCGGCCCACGTCTTTCTGCATTTCCGCCACGCCAAAAATTACCGTGTTGTTGCTTTCTGAACCGCCGGAGGTAAAAATAATCTCCTGGTCCTTGGCATTGATGGCCTGGGCAATCGTGTGCCGGGCCGTTTCCACGGTGTTGCGGGCCTTCCGGCCCAGAGTGTGGGTGCTGGAAGCATTGCCGAAGTCATTGGCCATTTCATCAGCGATCACGTCAATGACGGTCGGTGACATCGGCGTCGTTGCCGCGTTGTCAAGATATACCTGCTTCATTTACAAATCATTCTCCCTTAAGTATTCCACGATCAGTTCTGCCGCCTGGGCACCAACCTTTCTGACAAAGGCGGCAAAGTCATTGTCGGCATCTTCATCCCCATTATCGGAAATTGCCCGCAAAGCAATCAACGGCACGTTAAAGTGGTAGGCCACTTGGGCAAAAGCCGCCCCTTCCATTTCCACGCACAGGGCAGTTGGGAAATTGCCCAGAATTTCATCTTTTTGCGCCTGAGAGGAAATAAAGGAGTCCCCGGTCACGACCAGGCCTTCCTTGTAGGCTACGCCCTTTTTGGCCAAAAAGTCCTTGAACTTGTCTCTTTCCGCGCTGTCCAGCTTAAAGCGGGCCGGTTCCTGCGGAATCTGCCCTTCGACATAGTTGCCCGCTGAAGTGTTGTGGGCATCGTGATAGGCAAATTCGCTTGGCAAAACCAGGTCCATCCGCTGAACATCTTTTTGCAAAGACCCGGCTGACCCGGTCATGATGACCAGGTCCATCTTTTCTTTGGCCAAAAGGCTGGTCAGGTTCATGGCCGCCTGGACCTTGCCGATCCCAGTCAAGCCCAGGTAAAGATCGTTGCCGGCAACGGAAAAATGCTCGAATTCAGTTGAACCGAACATTTCTTTTTTACCTGAGGAAAAGTATTGATGATAAAATTCAGCTTCTTCAGCCATTGGCACAACGATTGCAATTTTCATCGGTAATCCTCAATTCAATTTAAAATTTCAATAAAATTACCCAAACCAGGATGATTAAAAGGCACACGACCAGGATAGCAAAATTCAGCCTTTTTTTCAGCCTTTCTGCCTTCAGGGCTTTCTGCTCCTGGTTCTGCTTAAAAGCAGGAAAAGCAGCTGAATCAGCTGCTTCCTGTCTATTTGCCTTTTCTGCTTGTTCTGCCTGGCGGCGGCGGTAATCGGAACGTTTCTCTGTCATAGTCTAACCTTCTGAACCGGTCAGCAGCATGTTTTCCCATACGGAAATAGCATAAATGGTCTTCGCGTCGACAATTTTGCCCTCTGTCAACAGGTTCTTTAACTCTTCAAGACTGTACCATTCTGCCGTTAAAAATTCGTCCTCGTCCAGGTCCAGCTTGTCAGCCACTGGGCTGAGCGTGTCACAGTAGAAGAGGTACAGCTTTTCATTGCAAAATCCTGGTGAAGTGTAGAATTCGGCAACCTTTTCCCAGTATTCGGCTTTCAGGCCGCCTTCTTCATTTAACTCCCGCTTCATTGCATCCAAGGGACTCACGTCGGTAGCGTCAACCATTCCGGCTGGAATTTCGAGAGTCAGCTGCTTGATTGCTTCCCGCCATTGCGTAACCAGGAGCATCTTCTTTTCATCGTTGATGCAGATGGCCGCTGAGGCAGGCCGGTGGTCGACCAGCTCTCTGGAGGCGGTTTTCCCATTTGGCAGCATCACGTTTTCAACCCGCAGGTTGATGAAGCTGCCGTGGAAAGCCTCCTTCGTTGAAATTTCAGTTTCCTTTAAATCCATATGTCATTCCTTTGCTTAGTCTTTGGCCAAGTAAACGTTGATGCACTGCAGGCCGTGTTTACCTTGGGCAAGCTGGTATCTCACCCGCTGGCCGACTTCAAGCCTCTTATAGCCCTCCTCCTTGATGGTGGTATAAAAGACAAAATATGATTTGTGATTTTGATCGTCTTCGATAAAGCCGAAACTTGCTTTTTCGGCAAATTGCTTTACAACTCCGGTCCGCATTAGTCTTCCAAGCCTTCTTCAAGTACTTCCGGGTGATCGCTGACCACGATAGATGCGCAGCGGCCGCACAATTGCGGCAGACGGCTGTCAGCACCCAGGTCAGTCCGGTACATCCGGCAGCGTGGGCAGACTTCGCCTTCGGCCCGGCGGACAAGGACGCTGGCGTGGTCAAATTTCTTGGCGTCAGCCGGTACTTCTCCTTGACCCATGACCAAGTTGGACACGATCAAGATTTCCCGGAAGTCTTCACCAGCCAGCTTGTCCAAGGCAGCCTTGATTTCTTCACTTGGGTAAACGGTCACGCTGGCTTCGAAGGACTTACCGATCAGCTTTTGGTCCCGGGCTTCTTCCAGAGCCTTCAGAACGTCATCGCGGAGCTTCATGAATTCGCCCCAGCTTTCCTTCAAGGCGTCAGCATTAGCGTAGTCTTCGATTTCAGGGAAGTTGGACAGGTAGACGTCTTCTTCATTTTCCTTCAAGTAGCCCCAAACTTCGCCCATGGTGTGCGGCAAAATTGGTGCCAGGATCTTAGCCAGCTTGACAGCGGCATCGTAGATCACCGTCTGCATTGACCGGCGGGCGTGGCTGTCCTTGCCTTCGATGTAGAGGACATCCTTGGCAAAGTCCAGGTAGAAGGCGGACAGGTCGTTGGTGATGAACTTGAAGACCAGCTTGTAAACGTCAGCGAAGTCATACTTGTCGTAGTTGACAATGCTTTCGGCAACCAAGTCGTTGAGCTTGACTTCCAGGTACTGGTCGATCTTGCGCAGGTCCTTGTAAGCTACCCGGTCCTTTTCCGGATCAAAGTCAGCCGTGTTGGCCAGCATGTAGCGGAAGGTGTTTCTGATCTTCCGGTAGCCTTCTGAAACCTGGCGCAGGATGTCCATTGACACGCCAACGTCACCGGATGCGTCAACGGAAGCAACCCAGAGGCGGATGATTTCAGCCCCCATTTGCTTGATGACGTCGTTAGGAGCGATCGTGTTGCCCAATGACTTGGACATCTTCCGCCCTTGCCCGTCCAAAGTAAAGCCTTGAGACAGGACTGACTTGTAAGGAGCCACCCCGTTAGTCGCCACGCTGGTGATCAAACTGGAGTTGAACCAGCCCCGGTATTGGTCGCTGCCTTCCAGGTACATGGAAGTCGGGTAGTGGACGTCTCTGCCCAGAGCCTGAACCCCGCTCCAGGATGACCCGGAGTCAAACCAAACGTCCAAGATGTCAGTTTCCTTGGTGAACTTGCCATTTGGTGAGTGTTCTGAAGTAAAGCCTTCTGGCAAAAGTTCTTCAACCGGGTGGGTGAACCAGGCGTTGGAGCCTTCCTTGGCAAAGAGGTCAGCCACGTGTTCGATCGTTTCATGAGTCACGATAGCCGTGCCGTCTTCAGCGTAGAAGATCGGCAAAGGCACGCCCCAGGCACGTTGGCGGGAAATTACCCAGTCGCCCCGGTCCTTGATCATGTTGTAAAGACGGGTCTTGCCCCAGGCCGGGTAGAAGGTGGTTTTTTCAATCTGGTCCAGGATCTGGTCTCTGAACTTGGAGATTGAGGCAAACCATTGAGTGGTTGCCCGGTAGACTACCGGCTTCTTGGTCCGCCAGTCGTGAGCGGCGGAGTGGACAAAGGTGCTGTAGTGCAAAAGGTTGCCGGCAGCTGCCAGTTTTTCCTTAACGATTTCGTTGGTATCAGTGTAGAACTTGCCAACCAGGTCCGGGTCAGGGATTTCTTCAGTGAAGCAGCCCTTGTTGTCCATTGGTGACAAAACGTCAAAGCCGTAGCGCATGGCGGTGTTGTAGTCGTCTTCACCAAAGCCGGAAGCGGTGTGGACCAGGCCAGTACCATCATCGTCAGTAACATAGACGGCTTCCATCAAAAGGCTGTCGCGGCCTTCGATGTAAGGGTGCTTGGCCACCATGTATTCCATGTCCGTCCCCTTAAGGTGCTGAACAGTCTTGTAGTCGTCCCAGCCCAAAATTTCGGCTACGGCGCTTAAGCGGTCAGTGCCAACAACGTAGCGGCGGTCGCCGACTTCAACGACTGAGTAGTCAAACTTCGGGTTGACGGCGATCCCTTGGTTGGAAGGAATAGTCCATGGAGTGGTCGTCCAGATCAGGAAGTAGGTGTTCTCTTCACTCAGCTTGCCCTTGCCGTCCTTGACCGGGAAGGAGATGTAGATTGATGGTGATTCCACGTCGTGGTATTCAACTTCGGCTTCAGCCAAAGTTGATTCACTGGACCAGGACCAGTAAACCGGCTTCTTGCCTTGGTAGATGTAGCCATTTTCGTACATCTTGCCGAAGACCCGGATTTCAGCAGCCTCAAATTCCGGCAAAAGGGTGATGTAAGGGTGGTCCCAGTCGCCCATGACGCCCAAGCGCTTGAAGTCGGTCCGCTGCTTTTCAACCTGCTCCATGGCAAACTTCCGGCACAGTTCCCGGTAAGCAGCCCGGTCCATGGTCTTGCGGTCAACGCCTTGCTTGGTCAATTGCTGCTCAATTGGCAGGCCGTGGGTATCCCAGCCTGGAACGTAAGGAGCATAGTAACCTTCCATGTTCTTACTCCGGACGATGATGTCCTTGGTGATCTTGTTCAAGGCGTGACCCATGTGGATGTTGCCGTTGGCAAATGGAGGGCCGTCGTGAAGGTCGAATCTTTCATGGCCTTCGTTAAGCTTCAAGCGTCTTTCGTAAAACTTCTGGTCTTCCCAGTTCTTTTCCCATTCTGCTTCCCGCTTGGGCAGGTTGCCCCGCATCGGGAACTTGGTCTTGCCCAGGTTCAGCGTATCCTTAACCCGCATATGTAAAAATCCTTTCGCTAAAATAAAAAGCCTCATCCTAAAATAGGACGAGACTATCGTGGTACCACCTAAATTGAGCCCCGAAGGGCCCCACTCCTGCCGGCTTATCGTGCCGGCCCCCGTTCAGACCAATCGGCAGCTGATCGCTCGCCGGCTTGTGTTAATCTTCCACCATCATTAACTCGCTAAGGTCGCCTTTAAGCAGGACTGTCAGTCTGATTTATTAATCGTAATTATGTAAGAGATAAAAAAACAATGAAAAAAGTTTTCTATCTACAGTAAAAGAGTTTAAGGCATCAACCGGCCCTTTGTCAAATATTTATTGCTTTTTGCTGGCCAATACTGGCCTTCCAGCCGGAGGCGGCATTTTTTGCTGGGCTGAGCGGACAAGAGCTTGACCCGGCCAAAGCGGCGCAGGCTCAAGATGTCCCCGACTTTCAGCAGGCTTTCCCCCTTCATTTCTTCATGCCAGTTTAAGCGGACCTCGCCAGCTTCCAAAGCCTCTTTTACCTGGCTGCGGGATTTATTGCTTAGAGCCGCTAAAACCGCGTCCAGGCGCATAGAGGACGCCACAGCAGTAATAGTCTCGGAATTGTCCTCTGCTTCTAAGCGGTCTTTTAACGGCTTCTCTTTGAGGCGGACCTTGACCGGCCCCATCCGGTCGATCTGACTGGCAAAAAATTCGGCCAGTTCTTTTTCCGCGAAAAACTGCCATCGGCCTTGCCCATCCGTAATGATGTCGCCAAAGGTGCCGGTCTTTACCCCGGAATTGGCCAAGCTGCCCAGAATCTGGCTATGGCGGAGGCTGGCGAACTTTTGCGGATAGGCAATTTCAAAAAGCTGAACCTGGTAGTCATCTGGCTTCAGGTTCTCCCATTCAAGACTAATGTAGAGACGGCACTTTTCTGCTTCTTCATAGCCGCCAAAAGCCTGCACGATGGCTTCCCCGCCAGCGATCGTCTCCATGATCTGCCTTTGCCGGGGGTCCAGGAAGTCGGTCAAGACAGCTTGACCGGTAAACAAAAGGCGATTAAAAAGACCAACAAAATGGTCAATTGTTGGTCTTTCTTCAATTGCAAAATGTGGGTAAAAGCTGCTGGCTTGGCGCTTGTCCATCATAGGAAAATCCTCCCTAAAATGTTGAAGAGCCAGCCCAAGGCAACGCTTTGGACAAAGTAGATCACAAACAAGGCAATCATCGGTGAGATGTCAATGCCAGTCGCGTAGATCAAGCGCAAGATCGGCCCCTGCCTAAAAAGGTTGACAAAGGGGTTGACAATTCGGTCAATCCAACGGCCAACCGCTGATTCGCTGATCGCCGGAATCCAAGACATAAAGGCATCAATAATGATCAAGAGGCTGTAAGCTTCACAGATGAAGTAGAGCAGCCGGTACAAAAAAACCAAAAATGTTTGCATTAACCTAAAGTATCTTTCTTATCAAGCAGTTCAGTGATCTTGCCGTCAGTTTCAAACTTCGGCGGGGTAGCCAGGAAGATCTTGTCGCCAACGCGCTGGATTTCACCATTGAGGGCGTAAACCGTCCCGGTGATGAAGTCAACCACCCGGCGGGCAGAAGCATCGTCCATCCGGCTGAAGTTGATGATGATCGCCTTTTGGTTGAGCAAGTTCTGAGCTACTTCCTTAGCATCAGAGTAAACCCGCGGTTCGTAAAGAACGATCTTGCTTGGGCCGCTGCCAGCTTGGCCGGACTTGATGGATACGACATTGCTGTCGCGGTTGTTGCTTGGCCGGTAGCTGTTTTGCATCTCTTCTTGTTCTTCGTAGCGGTCTTCGTAGCTGTCTCTTTCCTCGTAGGAATCGTTATCGCCGAAGCCGAAAAAGTCTTTCAATTTGTTGTTCATTTATTCTGCCTCCTTTACCGGTCCCGGCGATGCTTGAAGAACGGAATGTCGTCATCATCATCGTCGTCGTAATCGGTGTTGATGTCAATTTGTGAAATCGTGCTGCTCGGATCAGCATCCAGCTTTGCATCTTTTTCTTCAGCCTGCCGCTTCTGTTCTTCTGGGTTCTGCCGTCTTGAGTAGTCATCGTCGTTGAGGCCCCAAACGCTGATTGGGTCCATCATGGCTGGCTTCTCTTCCTTAACCGGGCTGGCCGGCTTGACTTCTTCTTGCACTGGAGCTTCTTGCACTGGAGCAGCTGGAGCTGCTTCTTCTGGATTCAAGATCTTGGGAGCAGCTGGCTTTTCTCTAGGAGCGCTCACCTGGTGGCCGCGACCTGGCAACTGCTTAGACGCAGCTGCTTCAGCTTCGTCGTCAATCCCGGTTGCAATCACCGTAACCACGACTTCATCGCCAAGGTTAGGGTTGATGGCCGTACCGAAAATAATGTTAACGTCTTCGCCGGCAGCAGTTGAGACGATTTCTGAAGCATCCTGGGCTTCAAACAGGGTCAAGTCCGGACCGCCAGTAATGTTCAAGAGGACCTGCTTGGCCCCGTCAATTGAAACTTCCAGAAGTGGTGAGGAGATCGCCATCTTGGTTGCTTCCACCGTCCGGTTTTCACCGCTGGCCCGGCCGATCCCCATCAAGGCTGCCCCCTGGTTTTCCATGACCGTCTTGACGTCGGCGAAGTCCAGGTTCACGTAGTCAGTTGAAGTGATCAAGTCGGAAATGCCTTGGACACCCTGCTTGAGGACGTTGTCGGCTTCCTTGAAGGCTTCCATCATCGGCGTCTTCTTGTCAACGATTTCCAAAAGCCGGTTGTTGGCAACGATGACCAGAGTGTCAACGTATTCCTTCAGCTTGGCGATCCCGTCAGCGGCATTCTTGGACCGCTTAGGGCCTTCAAAACTGAATGGGCGGGTAACCACCCCAACCGTCAAAGCACCGGTTTCCCGAGCAATTTTGGCGATCACCGGGGCTGCCCCGGTACCAGTACCACCGCCCATGCCGGCAGTGATGAAGATCATGTCAGCGCCTTTAAGCGCGTCTTCAATCGTTTCTTCGCTTTCTTCAGCGGCCTTTTGCCCGGTTTCAGGATGTGAACCTGCCCCCAAGCCCCTGGTCAGTTTCGGCCCCAGCTGAATCTTAACTTCAGCGTTGTTGCTGTTCAAAGCTTGTACGTCGGTGTTGGCCGCGATGAAGGAGACGCCCTGCACGCCGTCTTCAATCATCCGGTTGACGGCATTGCCGCCCGCCCCGCCAACGCCAATTACTTTGATAACTGCGTTGTTGTTGTCATCTGAATCAAAAGTAAAATCCAAAGCCATCTACGTTTACCACCCTTAATCAAAGAACTTTCTGAAAAATGCAGCTAAGCCCTTGTTTTTATTTTCGTTATTATTAGTCTTTTCTTCATGCCGGGTTTCAGTGTCTACTTCCCCATCATGCTTAGTCTTATTATAAGCTAATTCAGTGTCATTTTCAGCTTTCCGCGTCACTCTTTTAGCATTTTTTTGACTATTTCCGCCGCTGGCCGGCCGCTCGTTGGAAGCAAGAGCTGAATCATGATAAATCACGGTGTTGGCTAGGTAGCCAATATCGCTCAGCTGGTTGGCATAGTTGACGATCCCGTAAGCCACTGAATAAACCGGGTTGCGCAGGCCAATCTGGGCAGGCTGGTAGATCTTGGCCTTGACGTCATAGTCGGCCGCTACCAATTCATCGATCCCGGCCAAAAGCGCGCTGCCGCCAGTAATGATGACCCCGGCCGGCAAGGACAGGGCATCATGGTTGTACAGGCCCCGGCCGACCCGGCGCAGGATCTGCTGCAGGCGGGCGTTGATGATCTCACTAAGATACTTCTCGCTGACCAGGTTGTTTTCGTCCTTGCCCACGGCTTTAACTGCAAATTTTTCATTTTCAGAAGCCAGGTCTGGGTCGGCATAGCCGTAGTCCCGCTTCAAGGCTTCTGCATCGCTCATGGTCGTTGACAAAACCACTGAAATGTCGTGAGTGATGTCAGCTGCCCCCTTTAGGTCAACCGTGGCGTACTTGATCTGGCCGTCGCGGATAACCGTGGCAGTCGTGCTGCCGCCGCCCATGTCCAGCAGAATTGCCCCAAAGGTTCTTTCAGCTTCATCCAGCGCCACGCTGGAAACGGCCATCGGTGCCGGAACAAAGAAGTTGTTCCGGATGCCGGCGTGCTTTAAAACCGTGTTGATGTTGTGAATCTCCGCTGACGGCGCCGTCATTACCAGCCCTTGCACCAAGAGGGAGCGGGCAATCATGGTCCGCGGGTCGTCAACGTCCTTTTCCCCGTCAATCAAAAAGCGGCTTGGGAAGAAGGCAACTGCCTGCCGGTCCTTTTTCTTGGCGGCCTTGATGGCGGCATACATCACCTGTTGCACGTCTTCATTGGCAACTTCTTTGCCAGAATCAGAAATATTGACCAGACCAGTCGCATTTTCCAGCTGCAGCATGCTGACTGGCAAAGCTGTCACCACTCGGTTGATCTTGCTGTTGGTTTTCTCGCTGACCTGCTGGATCGCGTTCTTGACAGATTCGGCAACTTGATCGATATCAACGATCTTGCCATGCCGCATCCCATGCGTTGGCGCGGCAACTGCCCCGTAAACCTGCAGCTCTTGATGAGCGGCGTCGGCAACAACGACTTTGATGCTCGTGGTCCCAATGTCCAGACCAACTAACAAAGTTGAATTATCCAAGTTTCCTTCCCCCAATTCTAATATTTAGATAATATCATAATTCTTTAAAGATACAAAATTAAGACAAGCCGTAGGCCTTTTTTTCCGCGCTGGTCAAAGGACGGGTAAAGGCACCGACTTCCATGTCAATGACACTGTTGGTTGTCAAATCCTGTTTAATCGAGTTATAGTACTTAACCTTGGATTTTATCGTCTCAGTGTTGCCGATTATCACATTGCCATCTTTCATGACCAGAATCATCTGGGTTTTGCGCCTGGTATTGCCAGACAGCATCTTGACCTGCTTTTTGAAATATTCAGGAAAAGAGTTAAAAATTTTAAGGTTGGTCTTCAAGGCCACCTGCTTGCTGTAGCCAATAAAGAGCGGCTTATCATGATCCACCTCGCTCCAAGCCAGGCTCTTGGTGCCTAGTTCCCCATTAGCGAGAATCTTCCGGTAGCTGGACCCATCCTTGATGTAGCCAATCACTTTCCGTTCATGCACCTGCATGTTCAAAGTGTTCAGCCCCTTTACTGATAAAGTAACTGAAGCAACTTCGGGGTATTTAGCGGCCAGCTTCTTGCTGATCTTCTTTTGGCTGCGCAAGGCATCGACCACCTTGTCAGAAGCCTTGATCTGGGCTACTTCAACCATGCTTTTGCCATCCAGGTCATCGGCTCCGAGCACCCTGACCGTCGATACGTCAGCCAAAGGCGAAACGTAGTAGGCTAAAAAGGCTATGGCCAAAAGGCAGACGGCCATGATCGAGCCCAGCCGGGTCAAGAGGCCCCGCCTGCGCTCTTTTTTAAGCGAAGTAAGCTGGCTCGACAATTTCCGCCCTTCCTGCCCCTGGCCAGGTTCGTGGCGTAAAAATTTAGAGAGTTCCTCTTCTGGATCTCTGCGGGTTATCCGTTTGCGAGCCATCGCTTCCTCCTAATCTTTTTTCATCAGTTCTTCTTGGCAATTTCCTTCATGACCTTGATGACCTGGTCAGAGGCATCTGGCACGCCCAAGGCTTTGGAAGCCTGCCGCATCTTTTCTGCATAGCTTTGGTCCAAAAGCAAGTGGTCAATTGAAGACACGAAGGTGTTTTCATTCAGATCATCTTCAGCAATCACCAAAGCTGCCCCGGCCTTTTCCAGGTCCATGGCGTTCTTCATCTGGTGGTTGTGGGTGACGTTTGGACTTGGGATCAAGATCACCGGTACGCCTAAAGCCGTGAATTCAGCCAGACTGGTTGCCCCGGACCGGGAAACAACGCAGGTCATTTCCGGCAAAAGGCCTGGCATGTTGGCGATATACGGCACGACCTTGATGGAGTCGCCGTAGTCAACATCAGCCAGCTTTTTCTCAATGGCGTCATAGTAGTAGGTACCAGTGGCCCAGATCACTTGGTAAGGCTTCTTCTTCAGCTCCATCAAGGACTTGAGCATAACCCGGTTGATGGCCAAAGCCCCCCGGGAACCCCCAAAGACCAGGACCGTAGGAATCTGCGGGTTAAGGCCCAAGTCTCCCTCCAGGTCAACCGGCTTGGCGTTTAAGCTCAAAACCTGCTGGGAACGCGGGTTGCCAGTCTTAACCAGCTTCTTCTTTTCCGGAAATTCCTTGGCCGCGTCATCAAAAGTGTAGCAGATCTTGTCCACATAGTGGCCTAAGAACTTATTGGCCACCCCGACCACGGAATTTGACTCGTGGATCATGGTCGGGATTTTCATCTTGCTGGCTTCATAAACGATCGCCCCACTGACGTAGCCGCCCGTGCCCAGGACAACGTCCGGCTTAAAGTCAGCCAGGATTTCCTTGGCCCGCTTGGTGGCCTTCAAAAAGAGCTGGATGGTCTTAACATTGTTCAGCAGGTGCTTTCTGTCAAAGCCCTGGATGTCAATGGTCTTAAAGTTGACCCCGGCGGCTGGCACGATCTTGGATTCCAGCCCCTTCTTGGTGCCGACGAACAAAATCTCATCGTCTTGGCAGATGCCTTCTTCCTTCAGGCGTTCAATCAAGGCCATGATGGGATAAATGTGGCCGCCCGTGCCGCCACCAGAAAAAATAACTCTCATTTTATTTCTCTTCCAATTCTTTTACATACTTGACAAAATATTCGCCGCGTTCTTCAAAGGTCTTGAACTGGTCCCAGGAAGCGCAGGCCGGTGAAAAGAGCAGGACGTCGCCAGCTTCAGCCAGCTTGGCTGCTGCCTTGACCCCGTCATGCAGGTTGTCAACGACCACAATAGTCTTGATCCCGGCCTTTCTGGCCGCGTCAGCCAACAGGTAGCGGGTTTCCCCATAGGTCACGATGGCCTTAACGTGCTTTTTAAACAGATCGATCAGGGAGTCAAAGACAAAGCCCCGGTCAAGGCCGCCGGCCAAGAGAACTTCCGGCTCTTTGAAGGACTGGATGGCCACGGTGGCAGCCTCGATATTGGTTGACTTGGAGTCATTGTAGACCTTGACCCCGTCAAGGGTCGTCACGTACTGCAGGCGGTGTTCAGCCCCGGTAAAGGTGGACAAAACGGCCGCGATGTCGTCCTTGCCCGCCCCCATCAGGCTGCTGATGCCGATGGCAACCAGGGAGTTCTGCAAGTTGTGGATCCCAGGCAGCTTGATGTCGGCAATCTTCATCATCTTTTCATCGCCATGCATCAAGTAGTCCTGGCCGATGTAGAAGTCAGCTGCTGAATCAGTTTCACTGAAAGTCAGAATCTTAGCGTGGGTTGCCTTTTCTTCCTTGGCCAGGATGTCTTTTTGGTCAAAGTTGGCCAGGAAGTAGTCGCTATCCTTTTGGAAGCGGCCAATGTTCAACTTGGCGTCAACATAGTTGTCAAAAGTCTTATGGTAGTCCAGGTGAACATTGTTGTAGATGTCAACGATGGCCGCTACCTTTGGCTCAATGTCGGTAACCCCCATCAGCTGGAAGCTGGACATTTCCACGACCAAAAGGTCGTCTGGGCCGGCCTGGTCCAAAACTACTTCAGAAATCGGCCAGCCAATGTTGCCGACCGCGTAAGCGTGGTGGCCCTGCTTTTGCAGGTAGTGGTCCATGATCTGCTGGGTCAGCATGACCGTAGTGGTCTTGCCGTTTGACCCGGTTACGCAGACATAAGGTGATTCGCTGGCACTTAAAGCAACTTCAGGTTCAGTGATGACAGGAACCCCTTTTTCGCTGGCCTTGGCCACCATCGGGTTCTCGTAAGGGATGCCGGGGTTCTTGACCAGGTAGTCAAACTTTTCCTGGTCAAACAGGTCAACCGGGTGACTGCCGCCAATTACTCTGACGCCCAGGTCAGCCAACTGCTTGGCCTTAGGGTCAGCCGTAAGGTCCGCCTTGTCATTTAAAGTCAGGCGCGCGCCAAGCTTTAAAAGCAGCTTGCTGACCGCGAAGCCGCTCCGGCCCAGACCTAAAACAAGAATGTTTTTACCAGCATATTTATCGATTTCTTTCATCGTTAATTATCCCCAAATCATCAAATAAATTCCGCTGCCAATCAGCCCAACCAGCCAGAAGACCAGGTCGACCTTCCATTCGGACCAGCCCAGCATTTCGAAGTGGTGGTGGATTGGCGTCATTTTAAAAATCCGCTTGCCGGTCGTCTTAAACGAAGCAACCTGCAGAATAACGCTGGCCGTTTCGCAGACAAAGACGATCCCGATCAAAAGCAGAGACCATGGCCGGCCCAGGAAGATGCTGACCGCTGCTAAACCGCCCCCAAGGGCCAGGGAACCGGCATCCCCCATAAAGATCTTAGCCGGCTTGTGGTTGAACATGAAGAAGGCTGCCAGGCCCCCCATTACCGCCATGCAGAAGACTAAAACGCCAAAATTCTGGCTCTTGAAGGCCAGCCAGGCGTAAGTTCCGTAAGCGATAAAGGACAGACCGGTTGCCAGGCCGTCCAAACCGTCTGAGAGGTTGACGGCGTTTGAAAAGCCAACCAGCCAGAAAACTTCAAACAAGGTAAACAGGGCCATGTTCTTGACCACCCCGGCAAAAGGCAGGTAGAGGCCAAAGTCAAAATTGTCACTGGCTGCCAGCAAAACGATCCCAGCGGCTACGACCAGCTGCAGGGCCATTTTTTGCCAGGCTCTAAGGCCCAGGTTCCGCTTGAAAAAGAGCTTCAAGCCGTCATCCAGGAAGCCGATAACCCCGTAACCCAAAAGGGCAACTAACAAAATCCAGACTGTCTTGGTCAGCTGGCCCTTATAAGCACAGATGGCGATCGTTGCCACAGCGGCTGAAAGAACGAAGACCGTTCCCCCCATGGTCGGCGTCCCCGACTTCTTTTCATGCCACTTTGGCCCTTCACCGCGGATCTGCTGGCCTTCGTCGTGGCTTCTCATCCAGATAATCAGCCATGGCAAAAGCAAGGCGCTTAATACCAGTGAAATCATAAAAGCAATCAAACTTGCTTGCATCGATCTATTACTCCTTTAACTCTACTTTCAATTTCGTCCCTGATTTAACAGTTGTCCCCTCAGCCAGGCTTTGCGACTTGACCTTGCCGCTGCCCGACAGCTGCAGCTTGATTCCAGCCAGGGAGGCATAAGCCTCCAATTTGCTTTCGCTCCAGCCAGTCAAATCCGGCAGGGTGATCTTGCCGCTAGTTAAAACAAAGACAGTGCTGCCAACGGATACCGTTTCGCCCGCTGCTGCCTTTTGGCTGAGAACCTTGGACCCGGTCCCCAGCCGAACCAGATTGAGGCCGTTTGAGGTCGCGGTCTTCTTAGCCTTGGCGTAGGTCATGCCAGTAAATTTAGGCACCTTGACCACGGCTGAAGCTGACTTGTCACCCTTGTTCAACAGAACCAGCCGGCTCATCATCGGCTTGAAGATCTGGGCCAGGATGGTTTCTGCCCCACTGCCTAAACGGCTTGGCTGCTTCATGGTCAAGTAGATGCAGTAGCGGGGATTGTCGGTCGGGGTAATCCCTACGACTGAGAAGATGTAGTTCCGGTCCCCGGTCATGTAGCCGCCGGTTGCCTTGGCGATCTGGGCCGTCCCGGTCTTGACCCCGAAGTCCTTGCCCTTCATGTAGTAGGTGTGGCCCGTTCCAATTTTTTCATCCAGAACCTTCTTCATGTTCTGCATAACTACTTTTCTGGTCTGGGCCGTAAAAATTTTCTTGCCGACCTTCTGAACCTTGTAGCTCTTGACCGTCTTGCCGGAAGAATCGGTAATTTTTTCCACCAATTGCGGTTTGACCATCTGCCCGTTGTTGGCCAGGGCGCTGTAAACCTGCATCATCTGCATGACGTTGACCGTGACCCCTTGACCAAAGGAAGTTACCGCCTGGTCAACTGGGCTGGAGAAGGACAAGCTGCCGGATACCTCACCTGGCAGGGTGATCCCGGTCTTGTGGGTAATGCGGAACATCTTGAGGTACATGCGCCAGAGCTTGGCCCCCATCTTTCTTTCCAAGTAGACCATCCCGACATTGCTGGAACGAGGGAAGGCCTGGGAGTATGGAATCGTCCCCCATCCGGACTTCTGCCAGTCATAGATGGTGGAGCCAGAAACAGTAATTGACCCTGACCGGTAGTAGGCATTGGGATTATAGTTGCCGCTGTTGACCGCGGCTGCCAGAGACAGGATCTTGAAAACAGAACCAGGCTCATAGCTGGACTGGACCAGGAGGTTGCTGCCCGCCTTGCTGATCCCGGCCTTGGTCTGGGAATTGAAGGTCGGCCGCTGAGAGGCTGCCAGAATCTTCCCGGTCTTCAAGTCTTCAATAACCGCTGTCATGGCTTTAGGCTTGTAGTTTTTCTGCACCTTGCTCATATAGGTTTCAAGGGCGCTTTGCAGCTGAGAGTCAATCGTCAAGTAGAGATTGTCCCCGTCTTTGGCTGCCTTGTAGGAATGAGAACCGCTTGGCAGCTGGTTTTCCGTGGAGTCAACCATGCTGGTCTCATAACCGTTGGTCCCTTTGAGGATCTTGTTAAAGTAGGCTTCAAGCCCCGTGACCCCTTCCAGTTCCGTCGCCTGGCTCTTGGAATTGGTCTTTGAAACCGTGTAGCCGACCACGTTTGAGGCAAAAACCCCATTTGGATACAAGCGGGACGGCGTTTCCATGAACTTGATCCCGGTCAGGTGCATGGCCTGGATCTTCTTTTTCTCAGTCAAGGTTAAACCGGATCCTGCTGTCCCGAACTGTACCTGGAAGGTGTTCTTGTTTTTTGGATTCAGATACTTGAGGATTTTCGCTTTTGAAATTGGCAAAACCGTGGCCAGCTTTTCAGCTGTTTTTTCCTTGTCCTTGACATAGAGCGGTTTCTTATTGGAGTCGACATAAGTCTTGTCCAAAATCGCGTAAACCGTGTAGGTGTGAGAGTCCTGGGCAATCACCAGGCCGTTTTTGTCATAAATAGTGCCCCGGTTAGCCGTCAAAACAGTGTTGCGGCGGTAGATCGCGGCAGTTCTCTTGCTGATGTCCTGACCGTCAATGGTCTTGGAAATCGACAGATAGAGCATGCGGCCGGCAAAAAAAAGAAAAACCAAAGCAACGACTAGCTCTAGAATTCTCCCAACTGTAAAGCGATAGCCGTGTGCTCTGGATTTTATTTTTCTTAAATTAGTGGTCTTCTTCATTAGCGAATTGTCCTAATGTTATTTTCACGCAACTTCAGTCCTTGACTTTGGGCGATCTTGTTCAAGCGGGTATTTGACGATAGCTCGCCAATTTCCTGCTGCAAGTCAGCCGTTGCGTTCTTTTGCTTGGTAATTGATTCCTTGACATTGGTTAACTGCCGCTGGGCGTAAGTCGCCGAAACGCTGGCAGACACGTTCAAGGTAATCAAGGCTGCTGCTCCAAGCAGGCCCAAGGCTGCCAGCAGCTTTTCAAAAGCTGAGTATGGCACCTTCTGCGGGTCAACCACCAAACGAGGACTTTTCCGGGCTTCCTCTTCTGGTTCGTAATTATATTTTCTAACTGTGTTTCCAGCCATTGTGGTCCTCTTTATAATTTCTCTGCTACTCTTAATTTTGCACTGTGTGACCGGTTGTTTTCCGCCAGTTCTTCTTCGCTAGCCGTAATTGGCTTGCGGTTGACCAGGCGTAAAGTTGGCTTGATCCCTTCGGGCACAACCGGCATCCCGCGGGGAATTTCAACTTCTGAATACTTCTTGAAGGTTTTCTTGACGATCTTGTCTTCCAAAGACTGGAAGGTAATGACGCTGATCCGGCCGCCGGGATTAAGCAGGCTGATGGCTTCTTCCAAAGAGGCCTGCAGAACGTCCAGCTCGTGGTTGACTTCCACCCGGATGGCCTGGAAGCTCTTCTTGGCCGGGTGGCCGCCGCTGCGGCGGGCTGCTGCCGGAATGGCTTCCTTGATGATCTCTACCAGTTCAAAAGTAGTTTCGATCGGCTTGACCCGTCTTCTTTCAACGATCTTTCTGGCGATCTGCCGGGAAAACTTCTCGTCGCCATAACGGTAAAGAACGTCAGCCAGCTGCTTTTGGTCATACTGGTTGACCAGCTGATAGGCGTCAAAGTCCTGGCTTTGGTCCATCCGCATATCTAATCTGGCATCAAAACGGTAGGAAAAACCGCGCTCAGCCTGGTCCAGCTGCGGGGATGAAACACCCAGGTCATAGTAGATGCCGTCAATGCCGCTGATGCCCAGCTTGTCCAGTTCTTCTCTTAAGTGACTGAAGTTGTTGTGGACCAGCTGCAGGCGCGGCTGGCTGTCTTCTTTTAAAAAGTCAGCAAAATTGCTCTGGGCGGTGTCAATCGCGTACTGATCCTGGTCGAAACCAATCAGATTTCCTTTATCCAGCTTACTTAGCAAGTATCTTGCATGCCCGCCCCCGCCAAAGGTGGCATCTACGTAAGTGCCACCGCTTCGAGGGGCCAGGTTGTCAATTGTTTCGTGCAATAACACGCTAGTATGCTTAAATTCCATCTTTATAACTCGATATCGTCCAAATCTTCCGCAATTTCATCATAGCTTTCATTGGCTTCGTCAGAATACTCTTCCCAGCGCTCCTTGGCCCAGATTTCAATCCGGTTGGAGACGCCGACAATGACGCATTCTTTAACCAGGCCGGCATGCTTCTTCAAGGTGGGGGACAAGTTGATTCTCCCCTGCTTGTCGAATTCACCTTCCATGGCGCCCGAATAAAACATCCGGGTAAAACTCCGCGCGTTCTTCTTCGTCAAAGGAAGCTTGGCCAGCTTGGCCTCGATCTTGGCCCATTCCGTCAAAGGATAGCCAAAAATGCAGCCTTCCATGCCCCGGGTCAAAACCATGGCTGGCCCAATCTGTTCGCGCAGCTTTGCCGGAATGATCAAGCGGCCTTTGGCGTCCAAATTGTGCTGGTATTCGCCCATGAACATGGCAGGCTCCTCCCTTCTGTTAACAATTTACCACAAATCCCCACTTTAAACCACAATATCTGAAAAACACAAGCAGATTTCCGAAAAAATTAAAAAACTGCCAGCCGCCAAGGGCGGTTGACAGTTCTCATTCAGATTAAAACGACCAAAAGTAGTCCGCAGTACCAAAAGAAACTGCAGGCATCAAGATAGGACCAGAACTGGCGGAACATTTTCCCCAGGGAAATGTTCTTATTGATCATGGCCCATCTGATCGCGGCCAACAGTATCAATATGAAGTAAAGCAGAAAACCGGCAGGCAAAAAGGAAGGCACGCCCTTTAAATTGGTCATCAGCTGGCAGGCATAGATCAAAAAGAAAGGCATAACGTCGTAGCCTCTAAAAGCGGCCTTGGGCCAGATCAAGTTGACCAGGTAGGCGGCGGCCAGGCCAAAGACCGGCAATAAGAATATCATCAGCATAATTTTCCTCCATCTGCTAGCTAGTTTAACACAATTTTATTTTTCTCTTAAAGTGCAGCAAGCAAATTGCAAATCGCCGCCAAAAAGGTTATAATCACTCTCATATAGGAGGCTTCTATGGCACGTAAAAAGAAAAAGTCGACATTTCAAAAGATTGAGAATTTCATGGTAGTTCTGATGGCTTTAATCACGCTCTTTGGCGTGGCAGCATCAGTCATTTACTACTTAACTGCCCAATAAACCGGCAATACGCTCAAAAGCGGTCAGCTTCACGCTGGCCGCTTTTTTTATGCGCTTATTAATACCGGTAATTGTCCAAGTCAACCAGGAAAGGATAAGATCTGGCCAGCTTGGCCCAAAGCCAGTAGGTCAACAGGCTGATCCCGGTTGTCCAGCCAGCCGTGTACAACAAGCTGAAGCCAATCGCCTTCAAGGTCAGATCCGTCCAGCCAATCAACCGGAAAACCAGCCAGGTATAAAGGCAGGCAACGGTAATCGCCAGAATGTTGCCCAGCAGACGGAAAACGAAGAGTTCGGGAAAGACCCGGGCATACCAGCGGCCAAATGCCGACAGGGCTGGCAGGATAAAGGTATAGATCCCGATGATCCCCCAGAAATAGAGATCAGCAACCACCCCGGCAACCAGAGCCAGCCAGATTTCTTTTTCATTCCGGTCATCTTCATAAGCGATGATCAAAACGGAAATTGGCAGGATCAAGAGCCCTGCCCGGCCATGCTGGTAGGTCAAGGCCGGCTGCAGGTAAACGGACAAAGTCCCTTCCAAAACCATGGCCAGGTAAAGAGCGATTGCCAAAACCCATTGCTTAAAAATCCGCATTAGCCAGCCACGCTCCTTTTGACGACCGTTACCACGGACGCGTCGCTCAAATTGCCGGCCGGCTTGATCTTGATCAAGTCAGACAGACCAAAGCTGTCCTTGGTGGTTTCCGCCACCGTCCCGATCAAGAGCCCTTTTGGCGAAGTCCCGCCCAGGCCACTGGTGTAGACCTTGGTCCCCTTCTTCAGCTTGCTTGAGCTGGAGGCCTGGGTGAAGGTCAAAGTTCCGCCGGACTGCACGCT
The DNA here is from genome assembly GCF_057197985.1 of Lactobacillus sp. WILCCON 0059. Lineage (NCBI taxonomy): Bacteria > Bacillati > Bacillota > Bacilli > Lactobacillales > Lactobacillaceae > Lactobacillus > Lactobacillus sp. WILCCON 0059. Next base: position 744,245 of record NZ_JBUBHN010000001.1, on the reverse strand, counting down.
AATGATCCCGTGAAGAACCTTGCCCGTGTCAGTCGTGGCTTGCACGGCAAAGCGGTTGGCTGAGCTGTCAGTCGTGGTAATCAGTTCCACCTTGCTCGTAGCCGCGTCGACTTCCAGGATCCGGCCAATCACGCCGCCGCCAGACATAACTGCCATGTCCTTCTTTAAGCCTGAGCTCTTCCCCTTGTCAATGGTCAAGACTTCTGACCAGCTGTCGCTTGAGCGGGAAATTACTGAAGCAGTCGTTGTCGTATAGCCGGTCAAGGTCTTCTTGATTCCAGCCGCTGCCTTCAGCTGCTTGTTTTCCTTTTCCAAGGCAGCGTTTCTGGCTTCTACTTGAGCCAGTTCAGATACTTTCTTCTTTAAATGGCTGTTTTCGTCAGCAGCGTTCTTCAAGTCATTGACACTGTCGATTCCGTCAGTAAACCAGGAAACCGGCACGCTCACGATTCTTGAACCAACAGAGACGATATCATTGCCCAAGCGCTGGATTAAAAGCGGCGCGCTCAAGTTGTTTCTCAGCATCACCGTTGAGCCAAGCAGGGCTGCTAAAAGCGCCACGGTTCCAAAAGCCGCCAGCATTTTCCTGTTTTGAAAAAAATTCTTCATAGACACCTATCCAAATATAAAAACCGGCCCGGAGGCCGGTTTTCTTATTTCTTATCTGCTAGTCTTCCGCATTACGTCCAGGTGCTTCAAAGATTCACCGGTACCGATTGCTACACAGTCAAGCGGATCTTGAGCGATGAAGACCGGCACCTTGGTCGCGTCAGAGATGACTTCTGGCAAGTTCTTGAGCAGGGCACCACCACCGGTCAGGACGATACCATGGTCAATTACGTCTGCGGCAATTTCAGGAGAAGTCAATTCCAAAGTTTCCTTGATCGCAACAATGATGTCTTGAACAACGTCTTGAATAGCAGTTGCAACGTCAACGGCACTGATTTCCAATGACTTCGGCAAACCTGACACCAGGTCACGGCCGCGGATGGTCATGGATTCGATTTCCTTGGCTGCTTCCACGGAAGCTGAACCGATTTGGATCTTGATGTCTTCAGCGGTTCTTTCACCGATCAGCAGGTTGTACTTGCCATGAACGAAGTTGGTGATTGCTTGGTTGAACTTGTCACCAGCCTGGCGAATGGAAGTTGAAGAAACGATCCCGCCCAGGGAAATAGTGGCTACGTCAGTCGTACCACCACCGATGTCAACAACCATGGAACCAGTTGGTTCCATAACCGGCAAACCGGCACCGATAGCTGCGGCAAATGGTTCTTCAATCACATAAGCTTCTCTGGCGCCTGCCACCCGGGCAGCGTCAATAACTGCGCGCTTTTCAACTTCAGTGACGCCTGAAGGCACGCAGATCATGACTGAAGGCTTGGAATTGCCGACCGTCTTGCCCATGAAGTACTTAAGCATGGCCGCGGTCGTGTCGTAGTCAGCGATAACCCCGTCCTTCATCGGGCGGATAGCCACGATTGAGCCTGGAGTTCTGCCGATCATTTCCTTGGCTTCTGAACCAACTGCAATAACTTCGCCAGTCTTGGTATTCTTGGCAACGACTGAAGGCTCACGCAAAACGATGCCTTTGCCTTCAACGTAGACCAGGGTGTTGGCGGTACCCAGGTCAATGCCGATATTCTTTGAACCTAATCCAAACACGGATATCTCTCCTTATTTACTCGCTTAATCTTGCTTAATTATAGCATAATGCCCGTGAAAGTCATGGATTGGTACAAATTTTAGCTAATTTTAAAACAATTCCCTCTCCCGCAGGCTCAAGTATTCGCCTCCGCCGATGATGAAATGGTCCAGAAAGGTGATCTTCATGATCTTGCTGGCTTTTTTCAAGCCCTTGGTCAGTTCCAGGTCATTGTCTGACGGAGTCAGCGCCCCGCTGGGATGGTTGTGGGCCACAATAATGCTGGCGCAGCCGTAGACCACCGCCCAGCGGAAAATTTCTCTGGGGTGGACCCAGGACCGGTCCAGGGTGCCTTGGAAAAGCATTTTTTCCCCCAACAGATTCTGCTGCTGGTCAAAATACAGGACCCAGAACTGCTCCTGCTTTTGCCCCAGCAGCTTATTGGCCAGGTAATTGCCAATCTTAGAGCTGCTGGCCCAGTCAGAGCTGCGCCGCATGTCAGTCCGCCGCAAACGATCCATGGCCACCTCGATGGTCAAGGCCAGGTCATTGGAACAATCGGGGCCTGAGGCATAGTCCAAGATGTCCTTGAAGCTGGCAATGTGCTTTTGGTCCAGCAAGTGCAACAGATCATCCAGACTCTGGCAGGGCAGCTGGTCAAAGAGCAGCTTGAGCAGGTCACGGTCACTTTCAACATAATAGTAGTTTTGCGTAGTTTCAGTCATTTGACTTTCCTCCTTATTTTTACGCTCTACTACTAATTACGCCAAAAACTAGGAAATTTTTTTCAAAAAGTCAAAAAAGTCCGGACAAATCATTTGGGCCCGCGCCCGGTCTTCTGCTGTAGCAGGCTTAAGGTCCGGAATCATAACGCAATCAATCCCGGCATTTTCCGCTGCCTCGACCCCCATGCTGGAGTCTTCAAAAATCAAGAGCTGGTCTTTACTAAGGCCGCTGCGCTCCTGGGCAGCCAGATAGAGGTCCGGGAAAGGCTTGGAGCGGAGTTTTTTCTCAGCAACTTCATCATGGGTAACGATAAAGTCAAAGCTGTTCCGGCAGCCGGTCACCCAGAGATTGTGGTCAACCACGCTTTTATAGTTGTTGCTGGCAATCCCGATCGTTAAGCCCAGATCGTTAAAGCGCTCCAGGGCCTCCTTGACTCCGGTCTTCAGCTTCAGCTTGCCCTGGTCGGTCCACTCCCAGACCAGGTCGTCAGTCCGCTTGACAAAAGCCTGGCGGACCTCATTGCTTGGAAAGTATTTTTCGTAAAATTCATCCATGGCCTTGACGCTGGCGCCAACCAAGCCCAAGTAAGTATCATCGCTGATGCCCAGCTTGTATTCCCGGGCAGCCTGGATGTTGGCCTTCCAGTAGAGCTCTTCGGAGTTGACCAGGAGTCCATCCATGTCAAAAATAACCCCCTGCTTGTCCGTCTTTAAAGCTTCAACACGCATATTTTTCCTCTTTCATCTTTCATCCTCAGTCCACCTGCAGAAGCTGCAGAACCGCGCTGACCAGGTAAAAAGAACCCGTAACCAAGATCAAGTCTTGGTCGCCAGCTTCCGCCATCACTTGCTTTAAAGCTTGGTTCAAATCACCCTCATAGGCAAATTTTTCCTGGGCCCAGGCCGGAAAGTCAGCCTTTTTGGCAGCCCGCGGGTAGGCCAGGCTGGTCAAGGTTACTTTTTCGTCCTTCAGCAAGGCTAAAAAGTCGCTCAAGTCCTTGTCCTTCATCATGCCGGCTAAAACCAAAAGCCGGCCGCCCTTTTCTTTGGCCAGGCCGCGGGCATATGCCGCAAGCTCGCGGCCAGCCTGGACATTGTGAGCCCCGTCCAGCAAAAAGCTGCATCCCGCCTTTTCCAAGCGCTGGTAGCGGCCAGGAACCGTCGTTTTGGTCAAGGCTTCTTCTGCTGCCTTTTCGCTTAAAGCAAGAGGCAATACGGCAAAAGCCGCCAAAGCCATGGCCGCGTCTTTAGCTTCAGGCAGGGGCCAGGCCGGCAATTGGTATTTTTGTCCGGCAACTAGCAGCTCATAGCCTGTTTTTTCTTCCTTAACCTGGAAGTCCTGGCCCAGCCAGTAAGCAGGACTGGCAGTTTTGGTGATTTTTTCTTCAACGATTCTCCGCACGCTGGCCGGAATATCGCCGAGAATAACTGGGACAGCCGGCTTGATAATTCCGCTCTTTTCTTTAGCAATGTCCGCCAAGGTCGGCCCGATGATCTGTTCATGGTCAAGGCCAATTGTGGTAATCAAGCTGACCGCGGGCGTTATCACGTTGGTCTTATCATGCTCAGCCCCAATGCCAACTTCAATAACCGCGTAGTCGCATTTTTGCTTGGCAAAAAAGAGAAAGGCCATCGCGACTTCATATTCAAAGGTAACCAGGGCAAAATTCGCCTCTTCTTCGCGCAGGCGGCCGACCGCTGCTTCAACTTCGTTGGCAACGGCCAAGAGGTCCTCATCCGCAATTGCCTGCCCGTTCAGCTGGATTCGCTCGTTAAAACGGATGATAAAGGGCGAAACAAAAAGGCCAGTCTGCTGACCGGCCTTTTGGAGCAGATTGCTCAGGTAATATGCAGTTGAGCCCTTGCCGTTGGTTCCCGTAATGTGGCAGCACTTGACCTTGTCCTGGGGATCGCCCAGAGCCTTGAGCACCCGTTTGACATAGGTCAGGTCGCTCTTTTCGTGCAAGCGCGGCAAATGATAGAGGTAAGCGGTAAGTTCATTAACTGTCTTAAATTTCACGTCTTTAACGACTTTCTTTCAATTCCTTGATGCGGTCGCGCACGCCGGCCAGCTGGCTTTCGTATTCAGCCAGCTTGCCCTTTTCCTTTTCAACCACGGCAGCTGGAGCGTGGTCAACAAAGCCCTTGTTGGCCAGCTTCTTGCTTGCCCGGTCGACTTCAGCTTCCAGGCGGGCTTCTTCCTTGCCCATCTTGGCGATTTCTTCATCCAGGTCAACCAGTTCTGAAAGCGGCACGAAGATTTGGGCCCCCGCGATGACAGCCGTCTTGGCTAATTTCGGAGCGTTGATCTTGCCGGAGATTTCCAGCTTCTTCGGGTGCAGGAAGTTTTCCACGTATTCCATGTTATCCCGCAGAATTGCTTCATTCTCTTCGTCATCAAGCTGGATCAAGATGTCGATAGCGCTGGACATTGGAGCGTTCACTTCCATCCGGATGTTCCGGACAGCCTTGATGATTTCGATCAAGAAGGCCATGTCTTCATCAGCCTTGGCGTTGTCAAATTCATCGTGGGCTTTCGGGTAAGCAGCAGTCATGATGGACTTGCCTTCATGCGGCATGGACAGCCAGAGCTTTTCAGTCACGAATGGCATGATTGGGTGGATGAGGCGCAGGATCTGGTCCAGAATCCAGGTCAAGTTAGCCTGTTTTCTGGCCTTCAGTTCTTCATCGTCGCCGTAAAGGGCAACCTTGGAGATTTCGATGTACCAGTCACAGAAGTCATTCCAGATGAAGTTGTACATTTCCCGACCGGCTTCCCCGAATTGGAATTCGTCAAAGAGACGGTTGGTTTCCTTGACAGTGTGGTTCAAGCGGTCAAAAATCCAGGCATCAGCCAGGTCAAACTTGCTGGTGTCCGGCTTTTGGGCAGGCTTGGCGTCTTCCGGCAGGTTCATGATCACGAAACGGCTGGCATTCCAGAGCTTGTTGATGAAGTTCCAGGCAGCGTCCATCTTGGTGTAGCTGAAGCGGGTGTCCTGGCCAGGCGCGGTCCCGTTCAAAAGGAACCAGCGCAAAGCGTCGGCGCCGTACTTGTCAATGACGTCCATTGGGTCGATCCCGTTGCCCAGGGACTTGGACATCTTCCGCCCCTGCTCGTCTCTGATCAAACCGTGCAAAACGACATTGTCAAATGGCCGCTCGCCAGTGAAGTGCAGGCTTTGGAAGATCATCCGGGAAACCCAGAAGAAGATAATGTCATAGCCAGTTACCAAGGCGTTGGTTGGGAAGTAGCGCTTGAAGTCAGCAGAGTCTTCATCCGGCCAGCCCAAAGTTGAGAATGGCCAGAGGGCACTGGAGAACCAAGTGTCCAGAACGTCCTGGTCTTGTTCCCAGTTTTCAATATCTTCTGGCGCTTCCTCACCGACGTACATTTCCCCGGTCTGCTTGTTGTACCAAGCAGGAATCCGGTGACCCCACCAGAGCTGACGGGAGATGACCCAGTCGTGGACGTTTTCCATCCACCGCTCTAAAGTGCCTTCAAAGCGGTCTGGCACGAAGTTGACTCTGCCTTCGCCCTTTTGGTTTTCCAAAACCTTGTCAGCCAGCGGCTTCATCTTGACGAACCATTGAGTGGACAGGCGAGGTTCAACTTGCACGCCGGAACGTTCAGAGTGACCAACTGAGTGGACGATTGGTTCAACCTTGATCAGGTAGCCTTCAGCCTTAAGGTCTTCAACCAGCTGCTTGCGGCAGTCGAAACGGTCCATGCCGGCGTACTTGCCCGCCTTGTCGTTCATGGTCCCATCATCGTTCATCACGTTGATCCGTGGCAGGTCATGCCGGTTGCCGACTTCAAAGTCGTTCGGGTCGTGGGCCGGGGTAATCTTCACCAGACCAGTCCCGAATTCCGGGTCGACGTGCTGGTCTTCAATGATCGGGATCTCCCTGCCAACCAGCGGCAGAATCAGCTTCTTGCCAACCAAGTCCTTGTAGCGTTCATCCCCTGGGGCAACAGCCACGGCCGTGTCACCAAACATGGTTTCCGGCCGGGTAGTAGCAATTTCCACGCTGCCAGAACCGTCAGCCAGCGGGTAGTTGATGTGGTAGAAGGCCCCTTGGTCGTCCTGGTGGACAACTTCGATGTCAGACAAGGCAGTCCGCAGCTTCGGGTCCCAGTTGATGATGTATTCACCCCGGTAGATCAAGCCTTCATTGTAGAGCTGAACGAAAACCCGGCGGACAGCCTTGGATAAGCCCTTGTCCAGGGTAAAGCGTTCCCGGCTGTAGTCCAGGGACAGACCCAGCTTTTGCCACTGGCTCTTGATGATGTTGGCGTATTCGTCCTTCCATTCCCAGACCTTTTCCACAAACTTTTCCCGGCCCAGGTCATAGCGGCTGACCCCTTGTTCACGCAGGCGGGCTTCAACCTTGGCCTGGGTGGCGATGCCGGCGTGGTCCATGCCTGGCAGGTAAAGGGTGTCATAGCCCTGCATCCGCTTGTAGCGGATCAAGGTGTCTTGAATCGCCGTGTCCCAGGCGTGGCCCAGGTGCAGCTTGCCAGTAACGTTTGGCGGCGGGATAACGATTGAGTAAGGCTTGGCCTTCTTGTCGCCGGACGGCTTGAACAGGTCCTCGTCCAGCCATTCTTGATAGCGGCCAGCTTCAACCTCTTGCGGGTTGTATTTTGGTGCTAATTCTGTCATAAATTTCCTCCAATAAAAAAGTCCTAGACAAGTAAATGTCTAGGACGATATATAACCGCGGTACCACCTAAATTGAGCATAATGCTCCGCTTAAACGCGGTAACGGCGCGGATACCGGACCGGCTTACTCCTGCTTCAGCCGGCCAGCGAATCAAGCTACCAGGCGCCTTCCGGTCTCTCAGCTTAAATGACCTTTCTCTGTCATGAAGCGCCACCTCTTGATCTTGGCTTTGTCACAAAGTATAGCATAATTTTTTCAGCCATTAAAGGGAAACTTGCTCTAAGGCCGCCAGCTCTTCTTTCGTCAAAGGCCGGTAGGAGCCAGCCGCCAAATCAGCCGGCAAAGTCAAGGGACCCATGCTGAGCCTTTTGAGCTTTAAAACCTTCATCCCCTGGGAGGCAAACATCCGCTTGACCTGGTGATATTTGCCTTCCGTAATGGTGATCTCGATTTCTGACTGCTCTTGGTCTCTGTCTTGCCTCAAGATCTTCAGATTGCCCGGCTTTAGCTTTGTTCCGTCTTTTAAAGTGAGGCCTGCCGCAATTGCCTTGGCCGTTTCTTCATCAGCCAGTCCGGCCAAAAGAGCGTAGTAGGTCTTGGCCACATGGTATTCCGGAGCCAGGAGCTGGTGGGCCAATTGCCCGTCATTGGTTAAAAGCAAGAGACCAGTTGTGTCCTTGTCCAAACGGCCAACTGGGGCAATTTTTTGATAGCGGTCCTGGTCTTTTAATAGGTCCAGGACGGTCTTTTGCCGGGAGTCTTCCGTTGCTGACAAGACGCCAGCTGGCTTATTGAGCAAAAAGTAGTGGTACTGCTGGTAGACAATGGCCTGGCCCTTGACCAGGACTTCAGCGTCTTCTTTCACCTTCTGCTTGGCTGACCGGCAGACCTTCCCGTTGACCGTCACCTGGCCAGCTTTAATGATCTCATGAACCTGGGACCTTGATCCCACCTTCATGTTGGCCAAAAATTTGTCCAGGCGCAGCATTAAAGCAGGTCCGCGTCTTCTTCAGCCAGGTCATCCAGGAAGCTTTGGCCTGGGTAGATCGGAGTGACCTTGACTCCGGCCAAGGCCCGCTCAATCAAGCCGTCAACGTCCAGGCGGCTTTCGTATTCCCGGGCCTTGTCGATCTTCGGCTTGGTCTTTGGCCGCGGCGGGGCAAAAATGGTGCAGCAGTCTTCAAATGGCTGGATGGACAGGTCAAAAGTCCCGATTTCTTCAGCCTTGGCGATAATTTCGGTCTTGTCCATGGTGGCAACTGGCCGCAATACAGGAGTGGTCGTCACGTCATTGATAGCTGCCATGGATTCCAAGGTCTGGGAAGCAACTTGGCCAACTGATTCCCCGTTGAAGATGGCCAAAGCATGCCGCTTTTCTCTGATGATGTCAGCCAGCCGCAGCATGAAGCGGCGCTGAACGGTCATCAAGTAGCCCTCTGGCAGCTTTTCCTTGATCGTTTCCTGGATTTCAGCAAAAGGCACTTCGATAAAATTGATCCGGCCGCTGTACTTGGCCAAAATGCTGGTCAATTCCTTGGCCTTGGCCAGGGCCTTTTCAGAAGTGTATGGCGGTGAGAAGAAGTGGACCATTTCAATGTTCACGCCCCGCTTCATGGCCAGGTAGGAAGCTACCGGGGAGTCGATCCCGCCGGACAGCATCATCACTGCCTTGCCGGCCGTGCCAACCGGCATCCCGCCTGCCCCATGCAAGAGCTGGTTGGAGATGTAGGCCCCGTCCTGGCGGATTTCCAAAAGCAGGACCATGTCCGGGTGCTTCATTTCCGCCTGCAGGCCTTCCATGTGGTTGTAAAGGTAGTCGGCCACCATTTGGTTCAGCTGATTGGTGTCGTAGATAAACTTGTGGTCGCTTCTTCTGGTGTTGACCTTGAAGGTCATGCCTGGCTTGTAAGTTGCCTGCATCAGTTCCAGGGCAGTTTTTTCAATGGCTTCCAGGCTCTTTTCAGTCTTGATGACTGGTGAGTAGGTCTGGATCCCGAAAACGACCTTCAAGCGGTCATTTACTGGTTCAAAAGGCGTCCCGTTCAAAAGGATGTGCATCCGGTCGTGGTGGGTCTGGATCTTCAAGTCCGGGAAGTCGCGGAGCACCTTTTGGACATTGCTGGCCAGGCGGTTGATAAAGTCCTTCCGGTTCTTGCCCTTAGTGGACAGTTCGCCGTAGCGAATCATGATTTCTGTGTATTGCAAATTTTATTCTCCTAAGTGGTTGATCTTGGCAAAGTGCTGGTAAATCTTGTCAAAAGCCGCGATGAATTCGTCTGCTTCTTCTAAAGTATTGCTTTCATCAAAGCTGAGGCGGACGGCGCTGGTCGCGATTTCATCTGGCGTCTTCATCGCCACCAAAGTGCTGGCTTCGTCCGCCTTTTTTGAGGCGCAGGCGGAAGTGGTGGAAATAAAGATGTCTTGGTCTTCCAAAGTGTGGACCAAAGTCTCGCCCCGGATCCCTTCCAAGGCAAAGCAAAGGATGTGGGGAGCGAAGTCAGCCTGCAAAGGAGAGAAGATGTGGATGCCCGGCTTATCTGCCAGGTACTTGCTGATCTTCTCCTTAATGGCGTATTCTCTGTCAGCCTTTTCCTTTTCATCTGTCAAAAGCAGGCGGGTGGCCTTGGCCATGGCCGCGATGGCCGCCAGGTTTTCCGTCCCGCTTCTTAAGCCTTTTTCCTGGCCGCCGCCTTCACACAAAGGCATCAGCATCCGGCCCCGCTTTTTGTACAAAATACCGATGCCGCGTGGACCATGGAATTTGTGGGAAGAGAAGCTCATCATGTCGACCCGGGAGGTGAAGACCTGGTCCCAGATCCCCTTGCCCAGGGCCTGGACATTGTCGACGTGGAAGTGAACGTTCGGGTAGTCTTCCAGGATTTCAGAAATTTCCTTGATCGGCTGGATAGTCCCGATTTCGTTGTTGACGCCCATGATAGAAACCAAAGTCGTGTCCTTGTCCAGAGCGGCCTTTAAGTCTTCTGGATTGACCCGGCCTTCCTTGTCAACTGGCAGGCGGGTAACCCGGAAGCCCAGGTTTTCCAGTTCGGTGAAGGTATTGGCCACTGAGGCATGCTCAACGGATGAGGTGATGATGTGCTTGCCGAATTCCCGCTTGGCCCAGGCCGTCCCCTTGATGGCCGTGTTGTTGGATTCCGTCCCGCCGGAAGTAAAGTAGATTTCATCGGTATTTACTCCCAGCAAATCCGCGATCTGCTTACGGGAAGCTTCCAGCAAGCCGTGGGCCCGGTCGCCTAACTTGTGCAGGCTGGAAGGGTTGCCCCAGATTTTGGTCACGACCTGGCTGTAGGTCTCTAATGCTTCAGGTGCCATTTTCGTCGTGGCACTGTTGTCAAAATAAATCACTCTTCTTGCTCCTTGAAAAAAGCGGCCATTTAAATGACCGCTTAGTTTTAAATGATATTTTATTTTAGTCCAAAAGCCGCTTGACTTCAATCAATCAGCTCTTTTTGTTCTTGATAGTAGGAATTTTCAATCCGCTGGTAGCTGCCTGGTTCAACCCGCTCCACCGCCGTAGCGATCGTGTCCAGGGCATCCTTGTAGTTGTAGTCCCTGTCATACAGCTTCATAGCGTTTCTGCGGGCCCGTACTACGCCTTCATTGTCCAGGAACTTGTTAGAGTACTGCATGGTCAGCTCAAAAAGATTGGCTGAGCTGATAATATCTTCTGCTTCTCTTTGCAGGCGGTCAACGTCATCTGAGATCTGCACCAGTTCTTCAGAGATCTTTTCCATATTGATCCGGACTTGGTTGAGTTCCCCGCTGGTCTTGCTGATTTCATTGATGACCAGAGTGTACATTTGCAAAAAGCCTTCCGGAATCCCCGGCAGATTCTGCCGGCTGAGGTGGCGGTAGACCAGGGAGACCTGCTGCTTGAATTCCTTGATTGACCGCTGGGCAACTTCTTCAGCCTCGTAAAGGCCGTCAACCGCTTCAGAGAGCTCTTGCTGGCGCTTGCCGATTTCCTGCAGGCGGCCAAGAATTCTGATCCAGTCATCCTGGACTTCAGAGTAAACCGCCCGGCCATCAGCGATCCGCTGGCTGGCCCGGATGTAGTCAGAATCCATCTTATGGACTTCTCTTTCCAGCTCCCGGCTTTCGTCCAGTTCCCCGTGGGTCAGCTCATAGCTTTCGTCGATGTGGCGCAATTTCTTGATCAGCTGCTGGCTGACGGTCTGCTGGTGGGTCAAGAGCCGCTGCAGCTTGTCCTGGTTCTTTTCAACAAAAGGCCGGGCCTTGTATTCCTTCTCCAGGATCCCGTAAAGGGTCTTGATCTCCTTTTCGACCTTCTTCATCCCCTTGCTGGTTTCTTCCAAATCCAGCTGGGCCAAAGAAGCCAGGGACCGGTCAATCTGGTCGTTGCTCTGCTTGATTTCCAGCAAGACGTCCAGGCTGCCGAAACCGTACTTGGCATCCCGCATCTGCTTGTAGCCAGCCGCGATTTCGTCCAGCTGTTCGGCAAAAACGGTCTGCAGGTTGTGCTGGTCTTCCTTAACTTCAGGCAGCTTGGTCTTCAAGGCCGTCAGATCGTCGCGTATTTTCGCCAAAACCCGCTTGGCTTCAACATGGTCGCCTTGAGCCGACAGATTCTTGGCCTGGGCAAAGTCTTCTTCCATGGCGGACAAGTGGTTTTCTATCTCTTCTAACGCCACGCTGTAGTCAAAAGAATCAGCCAGGATTTCCTTGCGGATTTCCCGGTAGCTCTGCATCAATTCGTCATATTGGGCCTTGTTTTCCCGGTTCGACTCCAAAAGTTGGGTAAAGACATCCGATGAATTCTTGACGTCTTCAGAGATGGAGTCGACTAATTCTCTGGCCTGCTTGATGCTTTGGTGGGATTTGACCAGGCGGTAGCGGGCATTTTCGTCTGCCCCGTCTTCAATCAAGCGCTGGATTTCAGGAAAAAGTTCCGCTGCCTTCTGGTAGCTCTTCTTCCAGGTATTGAGGGTGGCCAGGCTTTCCCCGGCCAGTTCCATCTGGTCCAGTTTGCCGATAGCGCGCTCTAAGTGCAAGTCTTCCATATTGCCCAGTTCATTGTCGAGCTCTTCGATCTCGCGCAATTGCCGGCGGTTGATCAAAAGCATGGCCATGACCAGGACGATGATCGTGATAATTAAAGTGATGAGTAGTAGAGATTGTGTTGATGACATATCTTTCTCCTCCGAACTAAAGTTAATTATACCAAACTAGCCTCTGAAATATTTCGACTTTGTCAGACTTTCTGCGTTTTTTTCTTGCTTTCCGGGCCCAAAGCCCTTATAATGGTCAACGTGTAAAATATTTGCAGCCATAAGCGACAAGAACGTCAACATCCCGGGACGTTTAGTGAACGAGTAACCCACGCTGCACGGGCGAAAATGTAAACTCGGGATGCACGAATGTTGAGCCTATATTGTGATTATTTTACTCCAACAATTTTTATTATTTTTATTGGAGGAATTTTAATATGTCAAGATACACTGGTCCAAGTTGGAAGCGGTCAAGAAGATTGGGTATTTCTTTGTCAGGCACTGGCAAGGAACTTGCTCGTCGTTCATACGCTCCAGGTCAACACGGTCCTAACCAACGCGGCCGTCTTTCAGAATACGGCATGCAATTGCACGAAAAGCAAAAGCTGCGCTGGATGTTCGGCTTGAACGAACGCCAATTCCGTACTTTGTTTGCCCGCGCTGGTAAGATCCGTGAAGGCCAACACGGTACCAACTTCATGATCTTGCTTGAACGTCGTTTGGACAACGTTGTTTACCGTCTCGGCTTGGCTACTACCCGTGAACAAGCCCGTCAATTGGTAAACCACGGCCACATCACTGTTGATGGCAAGCGCGTTGACATTCCTTCATACGAAGTTAAGGTTGGTCAAACCATTAGCTTGAAGGAAAAGTCAAAGAACCTGCAACAAGTTAAGGACGCTTTGGAAGCTGTTGCTTCACGTCCATCATTTGTTTCATTTGACGAAGACAAGATGGAAGGTCAATTGGTTCGTTTCCCAGAACGTGACGAAATGGAACCAGAAATTGACGAAGCCTTGGTTGTTGAATACTACAACAAGTTGCTGTAATATCAATTCGGCTTCAAAGTCTTTCCCAGTTTTGGGAAAGGCTTTTTTCTTGCCCAAAAAGTTCAGTTATAATATGCTTTAGACCCAGAAAAAGACAGTTTTAATTTTTAGAAAGGACGAAGCCATGACTGAAGATTTAGCCAAAAGAGTCGAAAATGCTGCTAGCGGCATTACTCCGCAGACCAGACCTGACGAGCGGCGGCGCTTCTTGGGCTCTTTGAGGGAGCGGGTTTTCGTGCGCATGACCATCAAAGACTGTGAAGACGACAAGTTAACCAAGCTTTTCTTGGATCACTTTGCTGACTACAAGGGCTACACCATTTTGATCAACGCCAACACCCCCAACCCGACCTTTGTCGGCCAGATTGAAAGCCGGGCCAGCAAGGAGCAGGTTTCCTTCCGTCTGGTCAATGACGAAACTGCCAGAAAAGGCGATGACGATTCCGCCATTCTGGTCGTCAGCAAGGAAGCCATCAACCGGATGCGGATCGAATTAACCCAGGTCTACGCCCCGCCCCTGCCGGCGGAAGAATTGCCGGTGCCAAAGAAAAAGGGCTTTTTGGCCAGATTCTTTGGGGGCGATAAATGAAGCCCTTAGCCTACCGGATGCGGCCCCAGTCCATCGACCAGGTCGTCGGCCAGCAGCACCTGGTCGGCCCTAAAAAGATCATCCGCCGCATGGTTGAAGCCAAGCAGCTCTCTTCCATGATTCTGTATGGACCGCCGGGCATTGGCAAAACCAGCATCGCCAGCGCGATCGCCGGCAGCAGCAAGTATGCCTTCCGCCAGCTCAACGCGGCTACCGACGGGCAAAAAGAGCTCTCCCAGGTCGCCGCTGAAGGCAAGATGAGCGGGACGGTCGTCCTTTTGCTGGATGAAATCCACCGGCTCAACAAGGTCAAGCAGGACTTCCTTTTGCCGCTGCTGGAATCCGGCCAGGTGATCATGATCGGGGCCACCACGGAAAATCCCTACCTGGCCATCTCCCCGGCCATCCGGTCCCGCTGCCAGATTTTTGAACTGAAGCCTTTGACTGAAGACGAGATTTTGACAGCTGTCAACCGGGCCTTAACCGATGAAGAAAGAGGCCTGGGCAAGTACCATGCCAAGCTGACGGATGAAGCGGGGAAATTTTTGGCCCAGAAAGGCAACGGGGACCTGCGGGCCACTTTAAACAGCCTGGAACTGGCGGTTTTGTCGACCAAGCAGGAACTGGAAGCTGAAGGCAAAGACGCCTCCTCTTTCACGGTTACCTTGGACGACATGGCCGATTCCCTGCAGCTGAAAATCCAGAACTTTGATGCCGACGGGGACGGCCACTATGACCTCTTGTCCGCCTTTCAAAAGTCCATCCGGGGCTCTGACACTGATGCGGGCCTGCACTACCTGGGCCGGCTTCTCGAATCCGGTGACCTGGTTTCAATCTGCCGCCGGCTCAGCGTAATTGCCTATGAAGATATCGGCCTGGCCAATCCGCCGGCCTGTGAGCGGGCTATTTTAGCCGTACAGACCGCCCAGCAGCTGGGCCTGCCAGAAGCCCGGATCCCCCTGGCCAACGCCGTCATCGAGCTCTGCTTGTCTCCTAAGAGCAATTCTGCTATGACAGCTATCGACGCGGCTTTAGCCGATATCCGCCAGACTAATGTCGGCCAGATTCCCGACCAGTTGAAAGACGCCCACTATCAAGGTGCCGGCAAGCTGGGCCACGGAACTGGCTATCTTTACCCCCATGACTACCCGGGCGACTGGGTGGCCCAGGCCTATCTGCCTGACCGCCTGCAGGGCAAGCAGTACTTTGCCCCTAAGGGCGAGAGCAAGTTTGAAGCAGCTTTTAAGAGCCAGTACCAGCGCCTGCATGACCTGCAAAAAGAGGGTCTTAAGAGGAAGTGAAAGCGCTACGATTTTACTTGACAAAGGCTGCCGGGTTCTATATTATAATAAGTGATCTGAGTTGATCGTCAGAAAGCTTATTTGTAAATTAGTTGACCGATCAAACTTAAGGACGTGGTGGCCTGTCAGTAACTACTGAATCGGAATGCTGCTTACGCAGAATCCATATTCACTGCGCGATGGGCCGGATTTTGTGATTTTTTTACGGGATCAACAAGCGCCATTTATGCTTTGGTCAACTCGGATTTTCTTAGACAATAACAGCGGTCCTTCGGGCCGCTTTTTTGTTTATTCCTGCCCCTAGATTACTCAGTGTGTTTTCAGCCCTTTTGAAAACTAGAAAGTTCATTCGATGCTCTACATCCGTATTTTCATGATTATTTTTATCGCCTGCATGCTGCTGACCGCCTGGTACCTCTGGCACCGGAGAAACGGCGCCTTCCTGGTCTTTGACGTTTCCAGCTCCCCGGAGCTTCACAGCTTGATGACCATCTGCGCCTGGACGCTTCTCGCGATCAGCGTTTTGGGGATCATTTTGCTCTTCTTTGACAACAAGTATCTCAACTTGATCACCCTCTTTTTGGGCTCAGCGACGATTTTTATCTTCGCCCTCCTGCTTTCGCAAAACAATCAGTAAATTTATTAAAATGCTTTCATTTTTTTGGTAAAATAGAGACAGGAAGAGGTGGCAAAAATGACTAAACAATACCAATACAAACATATCCAAGTAGCTGTTGACGGTTCCAAGGAAGCTGACCTGGCTTTCAAGAAGGCCGTTACGGTTGCCAAGCACATGAACGCCAGCCTGGAAATTCTCCACGTTATCGACACGCGGTCCTTCCAGAACGTTTCCAGCTTTGACTCAGCCATGGTTGAGCAGGTTTCCAACGACGCCAAGAAGAAGATGGAAAAGTACTACCAGTCTGCCTTAGACAGCGGCGTCAAGGAAGTCCACTACTCTATCGAATTCGGCTCACCAAAGGCCATCATCAGCCGGGAATTCCCGAAGAAGCACGACATCGACTTGATCGTTGTCGGCGCGACCGGTTTGAACGCCGTTGAGCGTTTGCTCATCGGCAGCGTGACTGAATACGTCACCAGAACTGCTGACTGCGACATCCTGGTCGTTCGGCACAACAAGGCTGCTTTGGACTAAGTCCAGCTGAATATCATAAAACCGCCCCGGTCGATTGACCGAGGCGGTTTTCATATGCTCTCAAAAATTCAGTTAAAAGTCGCCAGCCGTGCTGAACATGTAGTCCTTGTTGTGCCACTTCATCGAGAGGATCAAGCCGATCCCGATCATGTTCCCGATCAAGGCAGACCCACCCTGTGAAACAAATGGCAGGGGCACCCCGGTAAGGGGCAGTAAATCAATGCTCATGCCGATATTTTCAAAGACGTGGAACAAAATCATCATGATAATCCCTGTGGACACATATGAATAGAAGGCGTTCTTGGTCGAGAAGGTGATCTTGACCATCTGCACGATCAAGACGAAGTAAATCCCGATCAAGGCCACGCCGCCGACAAAGCCGAAGCTTTCCCCGACCACGGAGAAGATCATGTCTGAGTTCCGGACTGGCACGTAGACTTTAATATTGTTAAAGCCATTGCCAAAAATCTGCCCGGACCCGATGGCCTTCATGCTCTGCCAGAGCTGGTAGGCGCTGTTGGAGTTGTCACCTGAAGGGTCACTCCAGGACTTGATTCTTTCCAGCTGGTAGGTCTTGAAGTAATGGCGCAAAATCGTCTGCCCTTCACTGGTAAAGACCAGGAGGATGACGCCGACGCCAACCACTACCATCAGGATAAAGACAGGAATGATGATTTTCCAGGAGATCCCTGAAACCAGAAGGATCCCCGCGGTAATCGCTACAAAGACCAGGGTGGTCCCGAAGTCAGGCTGCAGCATAAGGAGCATGGCTACTGGCAAAAACCAGGCCATGACCTTGCCGATCAAGAGCCAGTCATTTCTGAGGTTGTGGGAGTAACGCTCATTGTGCTCTCTGACTACTCTGGCAAGCTGCAGGATAAAGGCCGGCTTCATGACTTCCGAAGGCTGGAAGCTGACGGGCCCAACGACAAACCAACTCTTGGCCCCGCTGCTGGCGGCCGTTGTCCGGTCATACAGGAAAAGGACCGCGATCAGCAGGAGGATCCCCAGCCCATACAGGTAGGGGGCCAGCTTGAAGATCTGCTCGGCGTCAAAGCGGACGATGAAGGCTACCATCAGCCAGGAAACCGTGTACCAAACAATCTGCATGGCCACGGTTCTGGTTGGCGTCCCATAGGTCGAGTCGTTAACCGACGCGTTGTAAATTGAATAAAAACTGACGAATGACAGCAACACCACGGGAATTACGACTCCCCAGGCAATGCGGTCATACCATTTGCTTTCTTCTTGAACTTTTGCCATTAACTATCACTTTATTCGTTAAAATTATTTTTCGTGCAAGGTGAAGTAGGCCAGCAGGTCGTTGATGCCGGCATCAAGGCTCTTGGCAAACATCACGTTCTTGGACTTGCTGCTGGTTACCCTGAACTTGCCGTCAACCTGTTCGATCAAGCCGATCTGGCGCTTCTTCGGAATTACTACTTCCCAAGTCGGTACCCGGCGGCCAGACAGTTCGTTGACCTCGATCCCGATGTTTTCTTGATTTCTTGACATATTCCCTCCTCGTTAGTGACTGTGGAATTTTCTGGCAATAATTTCGTCTTCATATTCTTCTGGGTGTGGGTTGCGCAATAGGGTAAACTTGTCCGGCACCGGATCCACCCCGCCGCGGTTAAATGGATTGCAGCGCAGGATCCTTGCCAGACCCATCAGCAGTCCCAAAAGCGGACCATGCTTTTCCAAAGCGGTGATCATATAGCTGGAGCAGGTCGGGTAGAAACGGCAACTGTCCGGCAAAATCGGTGAAATTGCCCGCTGGTAAAAGCGGACTAGAAGAATCATTATTTGACGCATTATTAGTGACGTTCGTGCTTTTCAATATGCTGCAGCAGGATGCCAGTGCCCAGGGCAACTGATTCAAGCGGTGAATCAGCGATCAAAACCGGAACCTGCAGACTGTCGGCAATCAGCTTGTCGATGTTCTTCAGCAGGGCGCCACCACCAGTAATCATGATCCCCCGGTCAATGATGTCGGCAGACAATTCTGGCGGCGTTTCCTGCAGAACCTGCTTGGTAGCATCAATGATGCTTTGCAGGCCATCTTGCAGGGCTTCCGTTACTTCAGAGCTACTTACCTTGATTTGCTTTGGCAAACCGTCAATGGTATCCCGGCCGCGGACATTCATGCTTGCGTCCGGGTCTGGGTCAGTAGCGGCACCAATTTCGATCTTGATGGCTTCAGCCGTCCGCATCCCGATCAAGAGCTGGTGGTTGGCCTTGATGTAGTTGACGATCGCCTGGTTCATCCGGTCACCGGCATAGCGCAGGGACTTGGAAGTCACGATTTCACCCATGGACAGGATGGCGATGTCAGTCGTCCCCCCACCGATGTCGATAACCATATTCCCTTGCGGCTTGAAAATGTCCAGGCCGGCCCCAACAGCTGCTACCTTAGGCTCGTAGTCCAGGTAGACCTTGCCGCCGCCAGACTTTTCCGCGGCTTGGATGATTGCCTTTTGCTCGATTGAAGTTACTCCAGTCGGGGTGCAGACCAGAATGTTCGGCTTGCTCATGAAGCCCTTTACGTTCAGCTTCTCAATAAAGTAGCTCAGCATGGCTTCAGTAATGTCAAAATCAGCAATTACCCCGTCCTTTAAAGGCCGGATAACGCGGATGTTGCCAGGAGTACGGCCAACCATTTCATAAGCTTCAGTGCCGACAGCGACCACCTTGTTGGTGTTCGTATCCACGGCAACCACGGATGGCTCGTCGATCACAATGCCCTTGCCGGAAACGTTGATCAAAACGTTCGCGGTCCCCAAATCAATACCAATATCTTTTGACACGTCTATTTCCTCCATAACATATTAATTTTAATTGTACCATAAAAGCCCTCTGTATAGCGGATTCCGCCTAGCTTTAACCGATTCTTTAAAAGAGATTAGAGAGCTGCAATGAAGTATCTATCAAGGCGATCAAAAATTGGCCGACTGTATAGCCCAGGGCAATCGCCGTGAAAATTAAGAAGACCTGGGCCTCAAAGACCCGGTTAGACCGAATGATTTTCTCGATTCTGACGGCTTTGATCGCCTGAAAGGCTAAGGCAATGCAAACAAAGTAGATCACCAAGCTGATGATTGCGTGAATTCCAAGTTGTCTCATATAAAATCTACCATAAAAAAAGAGCGGAATAAATCCGCTCTTTTCCCTTATTTGTGCAGCGCGTCGTAAACGTGAATCCGGTTTACAGCCCGCCGCAAAGCAATTTGAGCCCGTTCCAATGACTGCTCGTCGTGCTTTTCCTTGGCTTCCTTGATGTGCGCCTCGGCCCGCTGCTTGGCAGCTTCAGCCCGACTGAGGTCAATGTTGCGCGCGCGTTCTGCGTTGTCGGCAATAATCGTCGCCACATTGTCGGCGAATTCGATGATCCCCCCGCTGACGGCGATGTGATCAACCTTGTGGTCGACATCGGCGCCGCGTTGGACCCTGACTTCACCAATCGTGAGCGGAGTTAAAATCGGCAGGTGGTTGTACAAGATCTGCCGGTCGCCGTCAATAGCCCGCATTGAGACGGAGCTGCCACGGTGAGAATAGATTAACCCGTTTGGCGTAACGATATTGATCTTAAACAGTTTCTCTGCTTCTGCCATGATGCATCAACCTACTTTTCTAATAAGGCTTTTGCTTCCGGATCGCTTGGGGTAACCCCCATCTTTTGCGCCTTCTTCAAAACGTCTTCGATCGGACCAACGCCTCTGAAGGCATCTTCAGGCAAGTCGTCAAGATGGCCGTCGAGGATCATCTTGAAGCCCTTGATCGTTTCCTTGATTGGAACGTATGAGCCTGGAACGCCGGTAAAGACTTCGGCAACGAAGAAGTTTTGTGACAGGAAGAACTGAATCTTACGTGCCCGGGCAACGATCAGCTTTTCTTCGTCTGACAATTCATCCATACCCAAAACTGAGATGATGTCTTGCAGTTCGCGGTAGCGTTGCAGAATGTGCTGAACCCGGGTAGCAACGTCGTAGTGTTCCTGGCCGACAATTTCTGGGTCCAGGGCACTGGAAGTTGATTCAAGCGGGTCAACGGCAGGGTAAATACCTTGTTCAACCAAGCTACGTTCCAAGTTGGTCGTCGCGTCCAAGTGGGCGAAAGTAGTCGCTGGCGCTGGGTCAGTGTAGTCGTCGGCTGGCACGTAAACGGCTTGGATAGAGGTAATTGACCCCTTCTTGGTGGAAGTGATTCTTTCTTGCAATTGACCCATTTCCGTTGCCAAAGTTGGCTGGTAACCAACGGCACTCGGAATCCGGCCCAGCAAGGCGGAAACTTCGGAACCGGCCTGGGTAAACCGGAAGATGTTGTCGATGAAGAGCAACACGTCCTGGCCTTCAACGTCTCTGAAGTATTCAGCGATCGTCAAACCGGTCAAAGCGACCCGCATTCTGGCACCAGGCGGCTCGTTCATCTGCCCGAAGACCATGGCAGTCTTTTCCAAAACGCCGGATGCCTTCATTTCGAAGTAAAGGTCGTTACCTTCACGGGTTCTTTCCCCGACACCAGTGAAGACGGAAATACCGTTGTGTTCCTGGGCAATGTTGTGAATCAATTCCTGGATGATCGTGGTCTTGCCGACCCCGGCACCACCAAACAGACCGACCTTACCACCACGCAGATATGGTTCCAGCAAGTCGATAACCTTAATACCAGTTTCCAGGATTTCACGGCTAGTAGTTAATTCATCATACTTAGGTGCTTCTTTGTGGATCCCGGAGCGAGGGTGGTCAGCTGGAAATTCTGGACCACCATCAATCGGTTGACCTAAAACGTTGAAGACCCGGCCCAAGGTATCCGGACCAACTGGTACGGAAATTGAGCTCCCAGTGTCTTCAACCTTCATCCCACGACGAAGGCCATCGGTAGATTCCATCGCGATGCAGCGCAAAACGCCATCGCCTTGTTCAAGAGTAACTTCAAGGATAATCGATTCGTCGTCTGACTTGATGACCTTCAAGGCATTGTTGATGTCTGGCAGGTCTTTGCCAATAGGAAACTTGACGTCGACAACAGGGCCGATTACTTGAACGATTTCACCTTGACTCAAACTTCTACCTCCTTTTCTCTTATTCAAGTGCATTCGCACCACTGACGATTTCAGTCAATTCAGTAGTGATTTGTGCTTGTCTTGCACGGTTCATTTGCAAACTAAGACTAGAAACAAGGTCCTTGGCATTGTCCGTGGCACTCTTCATGGCTGTCATAGAACTTGCGTGTTCGGCAGTCTTGGCGTCCAAAATGGCACCATAGATTTCCGCCCGCGCGAATTGCGGCAGCAAGGTTGCCAAAACGCTATCAATGTCAGGGGCAACTTCAAATTCAATCTTCTTGCTTTCCTTGGCTTCCGCGGTGTCGATGTCAAGGTCGACGATCGGCAGCATCTTTTCGGCCCGGAAGGCTGAAGACAAAGAATTCACGTGGTGGGTGTAGCAAACGTACAGTTCATCATAAACGCCGTTCAAGTACATCTTGATCGCCGTTGAAACGATTGGCAGGGTTTCCTTGAAAGTCGGCACGTCTGAAACGCCGTCTTTTTCATAGACAACGTTCAAGTTGTTCTTCTTGAAGAACTGGGAGCCGACGCTGCCGATTGACAGGATCTTGGACTCTCTGCCCTGCAGCTTGTCGTCGGCTACCAGGCCCATCATCTGCTTAATGACTGAGCTGTTGTAGGAGCCGACCAGACCACGGTCACCGGTAACTACCAGGTAGCCAACGGAATGAACTTCAGCCCGTGGCTTGATCATGTCAGAAATGATCCCCATCCCAAAGACGTCATCGTAGTCGATGGAGTCAATGTTGTCTTGCGTCAGGCGGTAGTTGGCCTTATTCAAGTGATTGATCACGCTGGCACTCATCAGCCGCGACACGGTTTGGTGGAGCAGCTGGTTGTATTCCTGGTAGCCCTTGTCTCTTTTTTCAGTCTGATTCAGTTTAGCTGCTGAAACCATGTGCATGGCTTCAGTAATCTTACTCGTTTGCTTGACAGAAGCAATTCTCTTCTTCAATTCAAGTAAAGATGCAGGCATAGTCTACCTCCTATTTGTTACTTGATGAAAAGCTGGATGCAAATTGTTGAATAGCTTCTTGAAGCTTGTTTTCATCTGGCAATTTGCCAGTTGACTTGATTTCAGCTAACAGATCAGCATGGTTGGCGTCAAAGTCGGTGTAAAGTTCTTGTTCAAAGCGAGCAATATCATCGACTGGTACCGCGTCCATAAAGCCATGCGTCAAAGCGTAAAGCAGGACAACCTGCTTTTCAACGGCAACCGGCTTGTGCAGCGGCTGCTTCAAAACTTCGACGGTCCGCCGGCCGCGGGCCAGCTTGGCTTGCGTTGCTTGGTCCAGGTCACTGCCGAACTGGGCAAAGCTTTCCAGTTCCCGGTATGAAGCCAGGTCGGTCCGCAAAGTACCGGCAACCTTCTTCATGGCTGGGATCTGCGCGGCCCCGCCGACACGGGAAACAGAAGCCCCGGCGTCGATGGCTGGGCGCGTGCCTGAGAAGAACAGGTCACTTTGCAAGAAGATCTGTCCGTCAGTGATGGAAATAACGTTGGTTGGAATGTAGGCGGAGATGTCCCCGGCTTCAGTCTGAATGAATGGCAGAGCAGTCAGTGAGCCACCGCCCAGTTCCTTGCTCAATTTAGCACTCCGTTCCAACAAACGTGAGTGCAGGTAGAAGACGTCACCTGGGTAGGCTTCACGGCCAGGCGGCCGACGAAGCAGCAGGGAAAGTTCACGGTAGGCAACAGCCTGCTTGGACAAGTCGTCGAAGACAACCAGGACGTCCTTGCCGGCGTACATAAATTCTTCACCCATCGCGGTCCCGGAATATGGCGCAATGTAAAGCATTGGCGCTGGTTCTGACGGACCAGCTTCAACGACGATGGTGTAGTCCATCGCCCCCAGCTCCTTCAAGGTTTCAACTTGTGCTCTGACAGTTGATTCCTTTTGACCAATTGAGACGTAAATACAAATTACGTCTTGCCCTTTTTGGTTCAAAATGGTGTCGATCGCTAAACTGGTCTTACCAGTCTTACGGTCACCGATAACCAGCTCACGCTGACCACGGCCAATTGGCACCAGCGCATCAATTGCCTTGATACCAGTTTGCAAAGGCTGGTTGACTGACTGCCGCTGCATAACGCCTGGCGCCTTGGACTCGATCGGCCGAGTCTTGTCAGTCTTAATTTCACCTAAGCCGTCAACTGGCTGGCCCAGTGGATTCACAACCCGTCCAATCAAAGCATCCCCAACTGGAACTTCCATAATCCGGCCAGTTCGCTTGACGCGGTCGCCTTCGCGGATGTCGTCAAACTTGCCCAGAATGATGATACCAACATCATTGCTTTCCAAGTTTTGGGCGATACCGTAGGCACCATTGTCGAACTGCAAAAGCTCACTTGACAAGACATTGTTCAAGCCGTGAGCGCGGGCGATACCATCGCCGACGTAAGTTACGACACCGACTTCATCGATGTCCAGCTTATCGTCGTAGTGTTCAAGTTGCTGCTTGATTAAAGAGCTGATTTCTTCCGCTTTAATGCTCAATGGTTTCACCTCTTTATAATACTTACTTTGTTAATACGGCGCGGATTTTCTCCAATCGATGCTTTACTGAGCCATCGATCACGCGGCCTTCAACCTCAAGGACCACGCCGCCGATAATTTCTGGATCAACTTCATTTTCAAGATGAAGTGCCTGCAAGCCATACTTCTTGGCATAGCTGTCTGCAAGGCGCTGCAGCTGATCTTCATCTAGCTTCACTGCAGTCTTAGCGACACCCGTTCCGATGTGGTTGGCAACATTGTACAGGTGAATGTAGTAATCAATGATGTCAACCAAGTTGTCAAAACGATCATAGCTAAGCAAGAAGTTCAGAACTTCTTGAAGCTCTGCAGAAAAGCCCTGTTCAACCGCCGTCAAAAGATTCTTCTTTTGCTTAGCGTCCAAAACAGGATTGCTCAGAACCTGGACAAAACGGGGCTCTGCTTGAACTGCCCGCTTTAATTCAGTCAGTTCGCTGAACATGAGCTCTGTCTTGCCGCTGTCTTTGGCAAAATCAAAGATCGCCGTTCCGTAGCGTCTTGCCGTTTCTTCTCTACTTAAGGCCATTAATCGTTCAACCCCTTAATGAACTGATCAACTAAATCTTTTTGATCAGCAGCAGATAAGTTCTTAGCAATTACCTTTTCCGCAATCGTCACAGAAAGATCAGCAACTTCGTCGCGGGCTTCGTTCAAGGCGTCAGTCTTCGCTTGAGCTGCATCAGCCTTGGCCTTTTCCCGGATAGCGGAAGCTTCATCGTTTGCTTCGCTGACGATTTGCTTGCCGGTCTTTTGCGCATTACTCTTGGCATCGGAGAGAATCTGGGTTGCTTCTTGTCTTGAATTCTTCAAGGCTGCTTCCCGTTCATTGGCCAAAGTTTCAGCCTTCTTACGGTCGCTGGCAGCTTGATCCAAGTCATCAATGACTTTCTGACGGCGCTTCTCCATCATGTCCTTTACCGGGCCCCAGGCATAGTGCTTGACGGCCAGCAAAAGGATGCTGAATACGATTAAATACCAAAGGGTATTAATGATTGAGATTTCAGCGCCGGCGAATACTGGTTGAAATTCCATCGACAATCCTTCTCTCTCAATTTAGTAACTAATGTAAATTAACGTCTGATTAATTAAGGAACAAAATCAAGAAAGCGATAACGATAGCCAGGATTGGAACGGCTTCGATCAAACCAACACCGATGAACATGGTTGATCTCAAGTTACCAGCACTTTCTGGTTGGCGGGCGATGCTTTCGATCGTCTTTGAGATAACCTTACCGTTCCCCCATGAAGCAGCCAAAGCAGCGATACCAGCAACAAGTGCAGCAGCTAAATCCTTTAAACCTGTAGTCATAATAAAACCTCCGAAAAATTATTCTTGTGTAACCTTCTTGCCAATATAAACCATAGAAAGAGTTACAAAAACATACGCCTGGATAGAGCCAATGAAGACAGAGAAACCTTGCCAGATCATTGCGAGCGGCGCAGCCAGGATTCTGGTTACAATCCCCATGCTTGGCCCCAGCTGGTTCCCGATCAGAGTCAGCAGGACTTCACCCGCAAAGATATTACCGTAGAGACGCAGTGATAACGTCAAGAAGTTGGTAAATTCTTCAATGATGTTAATTGGCAAAAGGAAACCAACAGGACGTGCATAGTTCTGCAGGTAGCCCTTAGTGCCAAATTTCTGAATCCCGAAGGTAAATGACAGAAGCAAGGTCATCATCGCGAACGACATCGTCGTCACTGGATCAGCAGTTGGTGATTTGATGACCATATAGTCACCGACTTTCACTTCCAAGAACAACCCTAGTTGATTCATGCAGAAGATGAAAAGGAACAAAACAAAGGCGTAAAGA
This sequence comes from Lactobacillus sp. WILCCON 0059, assembly GCF_057197985.1. Lineage (NCBI taxonomy): Bacteria > Bacillati > Bacillota > Bacilli > Lactobacillales > Lactobacillaceae > Lactobacillus > Lactobacillus sp. WILCCON 0059. The sequence continues at coordinate 718,666 of NZ_JBUBHN010000001.1, read as the reverse complement.
GACAGATGTTTTTGCGCAGCCGGGTCTTCGACGTTGTCCTTGACAATCCCGTCGGTAAAATCGATCAGGTATTCCAGGACATTTTGTTTCTTGTTCGGTTTCATTTCAACTTTACGTGAAAGAGCGTAACAAATGGCAAAAACCACAATTGCCATCAAGGTCGAACCGATAATGCCAACCATGTCGACATTCAGTCCGGTACCGTTAATATTGAAGACAAGTGATTTCTCCAATTCTTCGTGACCTCCCTTCTTGTGTTGAATTCTTCGAACACGTCATTTATTGTACACCAATAAAAATGAATTGGAACTTTTGCAATCGCTTTTATTGGCGATTTTTTAATTATTTAGTCCCGAAGATCCGGTCACCTGCATCCCCCAGGCCTGGGAAGATGTAGCCATTTGGCAGCAGCTTGTCGTCAAGGGCAGCCGCATAGATGTCAACGTCCGGGTGCTCGTCTTGCACGGCCTTGACGCCTTCTGGAGCAGCAACCAGGACAGCCAGCTTGATGTCAGTCACGCCCCGCTTCTTCAAGGCTTCGATGGCCAGGTTGGCGGAACCGCCAGTAGCCAGCATCGGGTCAACGACCAGGCATTCACGTTCCGTAACGTCCTTAGGAACCTTGAAGAAGTATTCTACCGGCTTCAAGGTTTCTTCATCGCGGTACATGCCAACGACGCCGACCTTGGCTGACGGAATCATTTCCAAAACCCCGTTGACCATGCCCATGCCGGCCCGCAGGATTGGCACGATGGTCAATTTCTTGCCGGCCAGTTCCTTTTGCACCGTCTTGCCCATTGGCGTTTCGATTTCAACGTCTTGCAAAGGCAGGTCGCGGGTGATTTCGTAGGTCATCAGACCGGCGATTTCGCCAACGATTCTCCGAAATTCATTTGATCCAGTTTCCTTGCGGCGAATAATCGTCAGCTTGTGCTGGATCAATGGATGGTTTAACACAGTGAACTTTCCCATATAGTTCCTCCATTCAAAAATACCATGTCATCTCTATTATAAATAAAAAAAGAAATGGTTTAAAGCCATTTCTTTTTTAAAAGCCGTGAATTGTACAGGTTAGACATGATGGCCGCCAGCAGCCTTGTTTAACCGGTTCATGTAGGCCAGGCTTTCCTCTCCTTGTTCAAAGCCCTCTACATAAATAGTTTTAATTTCTGACCGGTCGTCAAAATAGCGGAGGCCGGCAAATAGGTTGTGGTCAGCCTCGGTCAGATTTTTGCCTAAATTGAATTTATTTTCTGCAGGCAGGGGCAATTCCTCTAAAAGGTCACTGCTTGCCATAACCCCGCAAGAAGCATCCAGGTCCAGCTTGGCAAAAGTTTCCGCCTGGTCAACCACGTAAACCTGGGCACTTGGCGCGTAGTGGCGGTATTTCATCCCCGGCGCCTTCGGCACTTCCTTGTCGCTTACCTGGCCCCGGTTGATCAAGACTTCTTCGCCTAAGACCTGGCTGATTTCTTCTGGGGTAATCTTGCCCGGCCGCAAAACGACCGCTGGGGTAACTGACAAGTCAACGATAGTTGATTCCAGGCCCACTTCAGTCTCGCCCCCATCGACGATCCCGGCAATCTTGCCCTTTAAGTCATGATAAACATGCTGAGCAGTAGTCGGGCTCGGCTTGGTTGAAGTATTGGCCGAAGGCCCGACGATCGGGTAGCCAAGCTTGGCAATCAAGTCATGGGTCAGCTGGTCGTCCGGGCAGCGGAAGGCAACCGTTGGCAGGCCCCCGGTTACAGATTCCGGCAGGGCCCCTTCTTTAGCTAAAAGCAGGATAGTCAAGGGACCTGGCCAGAAGTGCTTGATCAGCTTCTCTGCCCGCTCTGGCACTTCCTTAGCGTAAGGCCGCATCATGGCTTCGTCAGCTACGGTCACGATCAAGGGGTTGTCACTGGGCCGGCCCTTGGCCGCGTAGACCTTCTTGACTGAATCATCCCGGGTGGCCAAAGCCCCCAGACCGTAGACAGTTTCGGTTGGAAAGGCAACTAGCTCCCCTTGGCTGAGCAGGCGGGCTGCTTCATCCAATTGTTCCCGTTTAAAAATCTTGGTTTCCATCATTTCTGCCACTCCCCAAACAGCATCCGCGGCTTGCCGGCCATGTCGCGGCGGAATTCCACCTTGAAGTCCGGCAATTTTTCGGCAAACAGAGCTTTCAGCTCATCTTCCTCGCTGAAGCCAAATTCCATGAAAAAGCGGCCGCCTGGATTCAAGTGGTCTCTGACTTCTTCAGCAAACTTCCGGTAAAAGGCCAGGCCGTCCTGGCCGCCAAACAGGGCTTCTTCCGGCTCATTGGCCAGAACGCTCTTGTCCATCACGTTCTTTTCACTCGGCTTGATGTAAGGCGGGTTGGAAATGATCAGGTCAAACTTGCCCAGGCCCAGCAAAACGTTGGCCTTGCGGGTGGTTACGTCCAGGCCGTAGTCCAAAAAGTTCTCTTCGCTGATTCTAAGAGGCGTGTCCTTAATGTCGCTGGCGTAAAAATGCAGGTCCTTAATCCCCTTGCCTTCGGCTTCTTTAGCCAGGGCCACGGTAATATTGCCTGACCCGGTTCCCAGGTCCAGAACGGTGTCGCCGTCTTTTAAGTGCTCCAGGGCCCATTCAACCAGTTCTTCAGTTTCAAAGCGGGGAATGAGCACGCCTTTAGCGACCTGCAGGCGGTAGCCTAAAAACCAGGCATAGCCCAGGATGTACTGGGGCGAATCCCCTTTAGCCAGGCGCTTCATGTCTTTTCTGACCTGCTTGACTTCAGCGTCAGTCAATTCCCGGTCCTGCTTAAGTTGGTATTCGCTCGGCGTCATCCCCAGCCGCTCAGCCAGCAGAAAGTCGATTTCCTCGCTCCGGGCGCTTTCGGCCAGTTCACTGGCCTCAATCCGCATTTCTCGTAAACTTTTAGGCATTTTCAGCCAGCTCCTCTAATTGCTTGGTTTGGTAGTAAACCGTCAAAGCATCGATGATTTCGTCCAGCTCCCCGTTCATGATCCGGTCCAGCTTGTTCAAAGTCAGACCGATCCGGTGATCAGTCACCCGGTTTTGCGGGTAGTTGTAGGTTCTGATTCTTTCCGACCGGTCACCAGTGCCGACGGCGTTCTTGCGCTTGGCGTCGTACTTGTCCCGGTTCTGGCTTTCGTAGTAGTCGTAAACCCGGGATTTCAGGATTTCCATGGCCTTGGCCCGGTTTTGCTGCTGGGACCGCTGGTCTTGCATGGCCACCACGATGCCAGTTGGCAGGTGGGTCATTCTGACGGCACTGGAAGTCTTGTTGATGTGCTGGCCGCCGGCACCGGATGACCGGTAGACGTCTACCCGGATGTCCTTTGGATCAAGGTCGATGTCAACTTGTTCATATTCTGGCATGACGGCAACAGTGGCGGTTGAAGTGTGCACCCGGCCGGCTGATTCGGTTACTGGGATCCGTTGCACCCGGTGGGCCCCGTTTTCATACTTCAGCTTGGAGTAGACCTTGCTGCCGGTAATCATAATGGCTACCCGCTTGTAGCCGCCAACTTCAGTTTGTTCGCTATCGACAATAGAGACGTTCCAGCCTTGGTTTTCAGCGTACTTTTCATACATTCTTAAAAGGTCGCCCGCGAACAGGGAAGCTTCATCCCCGCCGGCTGCCCCCCGGATTTCCATGATGATGTCCTTGTCGTCGTTAGGGTCCTTTGGCAGCATCAAGATCTTGATTTCGTCTTCCAGCTTGCTGATTTCGTCTTCCAGCTCAGAGTTTTCCATCTTGGCCATCTCAACCAGCTCAGCGTCTGAACCGTCAGCGATGATTTCCTTGTTGCCGGCGATTTCTTCTTTGTCGGCCTTGAACTTGCGGAACTTCTGCACGACTTCCCGCATGTCAGCTTCTTCCTTGGTAATTTCCATGTAGCGCTTGGTGTCAGCGATGACTTCCGGGTCCGCCATCATTTCCTGAATTTCTTCATAGCGCACTTCCAAGCTTTCCAGCTGTGCCATTACATTGTCCATTTAATCAATCCTTCCAATAAAAACTAGTCTCTTGCCTGATCGGGGTGGAAATAGTGGAAGCGGCAGACCGGGTAGTAAGCCTCGTCGCCGCCAATCTGCACCTGCTCGCCCTCATAGACGGGCAAACCGTCCTTGTAGCGCAGGGCCATGGTTGCCTTGTGCCCGCAAAAGTGGCAAATCGTCTTCATCTCTTCTATTTTATCAGCATAAAGCAAAAGATACTCGCTGCCTTCAAAAAGATGATTCTGAAAATCATTCTTTAGGCCAAAAGCCATCACCGGGATGTGCAAGTCATCAACAACCTTGGCGCACTGGATGACCTGGTCCTTTTTTAAAAACTGGGCCTCATCAATCAAGACCGCCGCCAAAGGATGGCCGTCCGCTTCCTGCTCTTGCTGGTTCAAAGCCGCGATGTATTCAAAGAGGTCCAGGTCCGGCTCAATTGGCCGGGCGCTGCGGCTGAGCCCGATCCGGGAGGCCACCACGCCGCGGCCGGACCGGGTGTCAACGCTGCTGGTCAATAAAGCCACCTTGCGTCCTTGAATCTCGTAGTTGTGGGCAACCTTCAAGATTTCAATCGTTTTGCCGCTGCCCATCGCTCCGTATTCGAAAAAAAACTGTGCCATATTCTCCACCTTTGTATTAATCTCGCTCAAATAAGTATAGTGTATTTTGCAAAAGTTTAAAAGCGTCGCATTTTAGCCGCTAAACTTTCCATCTTATGGTAAGATTTATCATAGTTTTAATGCAGAATAGGAAGTTAATCATGAGTTTTAAATCCAACATCGCAACTTTTGCCGGCAAGTCCTCTTACTGGTTCCTGCACAATGTCTTAAAGGGCGGGACCAGTTTCCCCGGCAAGCTGGCCATGAAGCTTGACCCAAACGTCCTTGAGCAGCTGGGCAGGGACTACGAAACTATCATCGTCACCGGCACCAACGGCAAGACCATGACCACGGCCCTTATCACCCAGACTTTGAAGGAAAAATACGGCGACATTTTAACCAACCCGTCCGGCTCCAACATGGCCCAGGGGATCGTAACCGCCTTTTTGGCCCATGGCCAGAAAAAAGTCAGCCGGAAACTTGCAGTTTTGGAAGTTGACGAAGCCAACGTCAAGGCCGTAACCCAGTTGGTCCACCCCAAGGCCTTTGTCTTGACCAACATTTTCAGAGACCAGATGGACCGCTACGGGGAAATCTACACGACCTATGAAAAGATCGTCGACGGCATCAAGCTGGCACCTGAGGCCACCATCATCGCTAATGGTGACGCCAGCATCTTCTCTTCGGTCGACCTGCCGAATCCAAAAGTCTTCTTTGGCTTTGAAACTGACCAGGACCAGCCGCAAAACGACCTCAAGGCCGCCGTCAACACTGACGGGGTCCTCTGCCCTAAGTGCAATCAGATCCTGCACTACCACGCCATTTCCTATGCCAACTTAGGCGACTTCTTCTGTCCGAACTGCGGCTACAAGCGGCCGGACTTGACCTACAAGCTGGAAAAGATCAGTGAGCAGACCCCAAGCCGGATCAAGTTCACCATCGAAGGCAAGGAATTCGCCATCAACATCGGCGGCACCTACAACATCTACAACGCCCTGGCTGCCTTTGCCTGTGCCAGAGAATTCGGCGTTTCCGCCAATGAAATCGCGGCGGCTTTTGCCAAAAACAAGCGCATCTTCGGCCGCCAGGAACTGATCCACTACCAGGGCAAGCAGATCAACATCATCCTGGTCAAGAACCCGGTTGGCTTAAACGAAGTCCTCAGCCTGCTGGATACGGAAAAGGACCACTACAGCCTGGCTGCCCTCTTAAACGCCCACCACGCTGACGGCATCGACACCAGCTGGATCTGGGACGGGAACTTTGAAAGCCTGGACCGGTCCAAGATCGACCAGGTCATCGTCGGCGGCGAGCGGCATAAGGACATGGCCTTCCGCCTGGAAGTTGCCGGCTTTGACCCGGACAAGCTGGTCATTGAAAGTGACTTTGACCAGCTGCCGGCCGCTTTTGAAAAGGCGCCGACCGACAAGATCTACATTCTTTCAACCTACACGGCCATGCTGCACCTGCGGCAGGTCTTCGCTGAAAAAGGCGTCTTAAAGAGAAGAATCAACTAGCATAAACAAGACAAGTAAGGCAAAAAAGAAAAAGACAAAAGAATAAAAAAGCAAATTAAAAATCCCGCGGTCAGCCGCGGGATTTTTTAGATTGCCGTAGTCAAGACGGCGACTACATTGATCAAGGCAACCAAGCCGGCAAAAAAGGCCACCGCCTTGTAGGTCGCGTTTTTGCTGAAGGCAAAAAGCAGACCTTCGATTAGGGCTACGGCGAATGCCGCGATCGCGGTGATGGCATAATAGGGCGACATCCGGCTGTTCACGCGGCCCAGGATGATGATAACCAGGCCGTAAACGGCTAAAAGCAGCCAGCCCTTTTGCTTATTGCTCAATTTCATGTATTGGTCCTCTTTCTAGCGGTTTTCCTGCAAAAAAGCGTTGATGATCCGGCTGCGCATGGTCAAAAAGATCTGGTTGTGCCGGGAGGGGTGGACCCGGTTGGTCAAAAGAATCAAGCCGGACTGCTTGACCTGGTCAAACAAGACCAAGGTGCCGGTAAAACCGGTATGGTAGATGATGGGATAGTTTTCCTTAGGGTCAAAGACCAGGTTCCAGCCCCAGGACCGGGCTTTCAGGCCAGCCGGCGTCTTAACCTGGTAGAGGTCCTGGATTGTCTCTTTCTTTAATGGCAAAAGGTCACTGACCCCCATGTAGCCCTGCCCCATTTTGACCAGGTCGCTGACGGTGCTGAAAAGGCCAGCTGACCCGCACCGCCGGCCTAATTGCTGGCCCTTGGGGTCATGGACGAAGCCCTGAATGACCTGGCCGTCAACTAATTCCGTTGGCACGCACTCGTCTTTTGGCGGGGCAAAGGTCGTCTCAGTTAAGCCAGCTGGCTGAAAAATCCGCTCACTGGCCAAATCCTGGACCGCTTTGCCCGTAATCCGCTCTAAAACCAGTCCTAAGAGGACAAAATTGGTGTCAGCGTAGCGGACGACCCGGTTAAATTCGCTGGTCACCGGCAAGCCCACGATCGCCTTCATCAAGTCCGGACCGGACAAGGCATTCCGGTTTTCAATCCAGCCCCGGATGCCGGATGTGTGGGTCAAAAGGTGGCTGAGGCGGACCCGGCTGTCCTTGAATTCCGGCACGTATTTTTGCAAAGGGTCAGCAAAGTCAACCTTTCCCTCTTCTCTCAGCTGCAAAAAAGCGGCGGTCGTGGCCAAAACCTTGGTGCAGCTGGCTAAATCATAGTAGGCAAAGGGGCTCAGCTGGCTTTTGGCGGGATAGATGCTGGCAAAGCCCAAAGTCGAGGCAAAAACCTGGTCCCCTTTTAAGAGGGCGTAGTTGACTCCGGGAACAATTCTTTCAGAAACCAGGCTTTCAATCAGCAACTGGGTTTTAGGAAAATTAAGCAAGCGGCGACTCCTTTCTAAAAGGCCCGTGCGGGCAATTAGCTCTATTATACGGCAGTTTTCACCCTTTCCAAGCCAGCTTGAAAATATTTAAGACTTTTTTTGCTGGAAGCCTTGACTTTTTCTTGCAAAGAAAGCATAATAATGAATGTCGGTAATTCGAACACAAACTTCGCCCGTTGGTCAAGTGGTTAAGACGCTACCCTCTCAAGGTGGAGTCATGAGTTCAATTCTCGTACGGGTGATTTACTGCGATGTAGCCAAATTGGTAAGGCAGTGGACTCTGAATCCATAATGTTCCGGTTCGAGCCCGGACATCGCAATAATACCGAAAGGCAAGTTCCTCTGGAGCTTGCCTTTTTTTGTCCTTTTCAGAGCAAATGAAAAAGTGCTAGATCTGTCTAGCACTTTTTTACCTGTTCAATTTTCGTTACTTAGTCACGTAGGCTTCCTTGAAATTCCACTCGCTCCGCTTGCAGATCCAGCCCTTGGCGTTTGACCGGATCAGCCAGGCATCGTCTTCGTAGTAAAGCGGGATGACGCCGGCATCATCAAGCAGGATGCTTTCAGCTTCGCTCATGTCCTTAAGCCGTTTTTCCTGGTCATTGGTGTTCTTGGAAGCCGCGATCAGCTTGTCATACTGGCCGTTTTTCCAGGAGCCGTAATTAGAGCTGTTCTTGCTGGTCAAAAGTTCCAGGAAGGAAATCGGGTCACCGAAGTCAGCGATCCAGTCTGACCCGCAGATCTGGAACTGGCCGGATTCCCGCCGGGCCAAACGGGTCTTAAACGGAACACTGGTAACCGTCAATTTCAGCCCTGGCAGCTGGGTTTCCAGCATGCTCTGCAGGGCTTCGCCAGTCTTCTTGCCCCCGTCGCTGTCACTAGTCAAAAGGTTCAAGGTCAAGCTGGACTTGCCAAGCTCACTCAAGCCCTTTTGCCAATATTCCTTGGCCTTGCTTGGCTGGTACTTGTAGAGGTCTTTGGCAGATGAAGAAATCATGCTGGTGTAGTCTTCCCCGTCATATTCAGTCAAGCCCTTGGCCGTGTAGGTATTGGCCACCTGGTTGTTGCCGCCCAGGATCCGGATCAAGTTCTCCCGGTTGATGGCCAGGGAGATGGCCTTGCGGATGTTGCTGTTGGCCAGGACCTGGTTCTTTTCGTTAAGCTCCAGGTAGTAGGTCCCCCCATTAGAGAGGCTGTAGTAGTTCTTCTTGCCTTTGAACTGCTTGGTCAAATTAGAGTCCAGTCCCAAGGCATCGATCTTGTTTGACTCGTAGAGGTTGTAGGCGGTAGTCGCCGTCTTGTTGACCGTGAAGCTGATCTGGTCAAGCTTAACGCTCTGCTTGTCCCAGTAGTCCGGGTTCTTGACCAGTTTCCAGGACAGGTTGGATCCTGTCCAGCCCTTTTGGACAAAAGGCCCGTTATAAGCCATGTACTTGGAAGCCGTCCCGTACTTGTCCCCGTATTTTTTGACAGCTTTTTCTTCCTGCGGGAAAAAGACCGGGAAGGCCATGAGGTCCTTGAAATAGGCCATCCGCTTCTCTAAAGTGACGACCAGCTTATATTTGCCCTCAGCCTTAATACCGAGGCTGGAAACCGGCTTTTTGCCGTTTTGAATGGCATCAGCATTCTTGATCCCGGAGAAAAGATAAGAATACTCAGCCTCGGTCTTGGGATTGACGGTCCGCCGCCAGGAATAGACAAAGTCCTGGGCAGTTACAGGCGTGCCGTCATTCCACTGGGATTTGCGCAGCTTGAAAGTGTAAGTCAAACCGTCCTTGGAGACCTGGGCGCTGGTGGCCAGGCCCGGGCTCTGCCCGTCCTTGCTGTTTCTGTAGAGTCCTTCCATGGAGTTGATCATCTGGCTGAAACTGACCACGTCCGTGGCCTTGGACGGGTCCATCGTAGTGATTTCCCCGCCGACTGACCAGTTCAGATCCTGCTTCTTCTGACTGCTTTCCTGCTTGCTGCAAGCTGTTAACGTTAAAGCAGCTAAAGCAAGTCCAGTCAAGGCAATTTTTCTTGATGACATCTTCCTTTACCCCCTCTTACTAAAACGGTAACATAAGCAATACTCTGCTTGCTCCCCTTAAATTGTAGCACTTAATGTGCTTCTTTTATTATTTTGAGGCAAAAAAAGGTCAAATTGAATAAAAAAAGAACAAGATCCGCGGATCTTGTTCTTCTTAATTTCATTTGTGAAAAATTACAGGCGGCTTGCCAATTCGTCGTGCAAGTCTTCGTAGCCTGGCTTGTTCAAAAGGCCGAACATGTTGCGCTTGTAAGCTTCAACGCCTGGCTGGTTGAATGGGTTGATCCCGTTCAGGTAGCCGGAAATGGCAACTGACAATTCGAACCAGTAGATCAAGTAGCCCAAAGTGTGTTCGCTCTGGTCAGCGATGTTGACAGTCATAACTGGAACCCCGCCGTCAGTGTGGGCCAAAACAACGCCTTCGTAAGCGCGGTCGTTGACATAGTTCATAGTCTTGCCGGCCAGGAAGTTCAGTTGGTCCAGGTTGCTTTCGTCGTTTGGAATTTCCACGTCAGCCCGTGGGCCAGCAACGCGGACAACAGTTTCCATCAAGTTCCGGCGGCCTTCTTGGATGTATTGGCCAAGTGAGTGCAGGTCGGTCGTGAAGTTGGCGCTTGACGGGTAGATGCCCTTTTGGTCCTTGCCTTCTGATTCACCCATCAATTGCTTCCACCATTCGCCAAACATTCTGATGCTTGGTTCGTAGTTTTCCAAAAGTTCAGTAGTGAAGCCCTTGCGGTAAAGGATGTTTCTCAAGGCAGCGTATTGGTAAGGAGAGTCCTTGCTTACGTCAGGGTCAGTGTAAGCAGCCCGGGCGTCAGCGGCACCTTGCATCAAGGCGTCGATGTCGCAGCCGGCAGCAGCGATTGGCAAAAGGCCAACAGCTGACAAAACGCTGAAACGACCACCAACATCATCTGGAACTACGAATTCTTCGTAGCCTTCAGCGTCAGCTTCAGTCTTCAAGGCACCCTTTTGGCGGTCAGTGGTTGCGTAGATACGCTTGGCTGCTTCTTCCTTGCCGTACTTTTCAATCAGCTTGGCCTTCAAAACCCGGAAGGCAACTGAAGGTTCAGTGGTGGTACCTGACTTGGAAATGATGTTCAAGGAGAAGTCCTTGTCGCCCAGCCAGTTGATCAAGTCTGACAAGTAAGTGCCTGACAGACTGTTGCCGCAGAAGACAACCTTAGGATAGTCGCTCTTTTCAGCCATGTAGAATGATGAGTTCAAGAATTCAATGGCTGCTTGGGCACCCAAGTATGAGCCACCGATCCCGATCCCGATCAAAACGTCGGAGTCGCTTTGGATCTTCTTGGCTGCTTTCTTGATACGGGCAAATTCGTCCTTGTCATAGTCAACCGGCAGATCCAGCCAGCCGCGGAAGTCGTTGCCGGCACCAGTGCCTTCGCGCAATTCCTTGTCAGCGGCGTTAACCATTGCTTGCATTTCCTTCAGTTCGTTTTCGTGAACGAAAGGAGTCAATTTACTACTGTCAAAACTTACTACACTATTCATTGATTTATGCTTCCTCACTAGAAAATGTTAAATAAATCATTCACAAGATAATAATATCATTGTTGCCCTTTCATTGCTAGCTTTTATTGCGTTTTTTTACACAAATTTGACCTAGCAAAAAATAGAGCCCATAGCCCAGCAGGACCCCGCAAGCATTGAAGAAGACGTCGTCAATGTCGCTGACCCCTGTCATGAGCAAAAACTGCAGGATCTCGATCGTCACCGACGCCAGGACCCCCAGGAAAAAGACCCGGCCAAAGCAGTGCTTGACTTGGAGCAAATTGGGCAAAAGGGCCCCGAAAGGCACGAAGGCCAGGATATTGCCCAGGGAGTTATAGTAAAAGTCGACCTTGCTCTGGGCATAAACCAGTTTCCAGGTATTCTTCATGAAGACCAGGTTGATGTTGCTGAGAGGCCGGTCCCAGTGAAAATTCAGTTCCCAAGGGAAATATGAAGACCTGAAGGTCGTCAGCATCAGCACCAGGAGAAAGTAAAAGACGAAAAGCCAGAGGCCAAATTCCGACCAGAGCCCGCGCCTTTTACGGACAGCCAAGAGCCAGATGACCCGGACCAGAGCAAAGAGCAAGAAGTAAAAAATCGTCTTGTCCAGGCCCTGCAGGGTTAACTTGATCAAGGCAAAGTGATTGATCCTGGTGGCGTACTGGCTGGCTAAATAATTGTATAAAGGTGCTAAAAACAACATGCTCACTGGGTCCAATCTACTAGAGTCTGCTTAAATTATACAAGCTTTTCCGGGGGAAGAATTTTAAGAAAGCAATAACTCTGGAGAAATGTTTGTCTATTTTTGTCACAACCTTTAAAATTAAGACAGTTATTAAAGGAGAACTACAATTGAAACACAGCAAATTTCTCGGCAAATTTCAAAGCCGGACTGGCTTTTTGGCCCTCCTGGTCATCTGCTACTGGCTGAAATACCTCTTTGTCGCCTACTGCGACTTCAATCTGGGCCTGGCCAATCCTCTCCAGCACATCATCATGTGGTTCAGCCCCCTGGGCATGAGCATCATTTTGATCAGTCTAGGCTTTTACTTTTCCAAGCCTCTGGCCTCCTACATCGCCATGCTGGCCCTTGACTTTGCCAACACGGCGCTTTTGTTTGCCAATGTCCTTTACTACCGGCAGTTTACCGACTTCATCACGGTTAAGACCATGGCCAACATCAGCAAGGTCTCCCAGGGCCTAGGCAAGTCCAGCGCGGCTCTTCTTGCCCCCAGCGACATTTTAATCTGGCTGGACCTGATCGTCATCGTCATCCTGCTGGCGGTAAAAGTAATCAAGATCGACCAGCGGTCATACGGCTTTTCCAGGACTTTTGCCATTACGTCCTTCGGCTTCTTCGTTTTGGGCCTCAACATGATGGTGGCTGAATGCAACCGGCCCCGCCTGCTCAAGAACACTTTTGACCGGACTTACGTGGTCAAGTACCTGGGCATTGACGTCTTTACGGTTTATGATGCCGTTAAGAACGAATCCAGCTCCACCGTGACCAAGAATGCCTCAACCAGCGAATTGAACAAGATCATCAACTTTACCCAGCAGAACTATGCTCCAGCTAATTCCGCGTACTTTGGGGCAGAAAAAGGGAAAAACGTGATCATCATCCACCTGGAGAGCTTCCAGCAGTTTTTGATCGGCTTAAAGATCAACGGCAAGGAAGTCACCCCCTTCCTTAATTCCCTGTATAAAAACAAGCACACCCTGTCTTACAGCAACTTCTACCACCAGGTGGGCCTAGGCAGAACCAGTGACGCGGAAAACATGCTGGAAACCAGCACCTATGGGATTTCCGACGGGTCACTCTTCACTTCTTTGGGCTCCAGCAACACCTTCCAAGCTGCCCCGCAGATCTTGCGGTCAAACAGCAACTACACTTCCGCTGTTTTCCACGGCAATGTCGGCAGCTTTTGGAACCGGAACGACGTTTACAAGAACATGGGCTACAACTACTTCTTTGACAAGAACTACTTCAGCCAGGAAAGCGGGGACAGTGCCGGCTATGGGCTGAAAGACAAGCTTCTCTTCGCTGAAAGCGTCAAGTACCTGGAAAGAATGCAGCAGCCTTTTTACGCCAAGTTCATTACGGTTACCAACCACACGCCTTTTGAACTGGATACAGCTGACCAAGACCCGGACTTCAAGACCAGCTCAACCAGCGACGCGACGATCAACAACTACTTTTTGACCGCCCACTACCTGGACCAGGCCTTGAAGGAATTTTTCAGCTACTTGAAAAAATCCGGCCTCTACAATAAGTCGATGATCGTCATCTACGGGGACCACTACGGCTTGAGCAATGAAGAGTACACCACCCTTGCGCCTTTGATTGGCAAGGATCCAAAGAACTGGTCCAGCTACAACACTGCTCAGATGCAGAAGGTGCCTTTCATGATCCATGCTTCAAACTTAAAGGGCGGGATCAAGTCAACCCTGGCTGGTGAAATCGACGTCCTGCCAACCATCCTCCACCTGCTGGGCATTTCCAGCAAGCAATACATCCAGTTCGGCACGGACATTCTGTCGGCTAAACACAAACAGATCGTCGTCTTCAGAAACGGGACGGTCATCAGTCCAAAATATGTCTTGATCGGGGGCAAGACCAGCAAAGGCAATGTCTATGACGCCAGCGGCAAGCTTTTGACCAAGCTGACTAAAAAGCAAAAGGCCGAAGTCAAGAAACTGGCTGCTTATGGCAAAAAGTCCCTGTCTTATTCCGATACCCTCAACAACAAGAACCTGCTCCGCTATTACACGCCAAAGGGGTTCAGCCCGGTTATCCCAAGCGATTACAACTACAGCACTAATTACCAGCAGATGATGGACCTGATTGCGCAGCTGGGCAAGCAGTCAACAGCCCTCATCAGCCAAAAGGGCGACACCAGCAAGCTCTACAAGACTGATGCCAGTGAACTGGCCAAGCGGCAAAGCGAGATTACCCAGATCCCGGAAAGCGTTCTGTCCTCGTCCAGCTCCGCGAATGAGAGCATGACTTCTAGTTCATCCAGCTCAAGCTCAAGTTCCAGCTCAAGTAAATCCAGCAACAAGGAAACTAAATAGAGCAAAAACAGAACAAGCAAAAAGCTTACCGGCAGCAGCCGGTAAGCTTTTTAGTCGCTATTCTTTATCTTTGGACTCTTTCTTGTCCTTTTTATCGTAGTGCTTCTCATGCCCCTCATCAAAGAGAGTGATCGTAAAGGTCGAACCTTCATGCGGCTTGGAAGTCACCTTGATTTCCCCGCCATGCTGCCGGACCAGGGAAAGAACGATCGACAAACCCAGGCCGGATTCACCGGTGCCGCCGTAGCGGGCCCGGGCCGGATCAGCCTTGTAGAAGCGTTCAAAGATGTACTTGCTTTGCTCCTGGGTCATCCCAATCCCAGTATCCTGGACGCTAAAGGTTGCCCCATGCTGGAAGCGCCGGCCCCTAAGCGTGATCGTACCGTCATTGGTAAACTGGATCGCGTTTTGGGTCAAGTTTACCAGCATCTGCTTGAAGCGGTCCTGGTCAGCATAAACAGGCAGGTCTTCCGGAGCATCGAGGATGATCTTGTCCCCGTTCTTAGCCGCGTTCTGGCTCAATTGCTGCTGAACGTCATTCATAATCGTCCGGGCATTGAACTGGGACTTCATCATCTGGATCTTACCGCTTCTGATCTTCTCGTAGTCCAGGTTCTCGTTGACCAGGCGGATCAAGCGCTTGGTTTCCCGGCTCATGAGGTCAATGGACTCCGGAATTGATTCTTCTGGAATGGCGTCGTACTTCATCCCTTCCAAAAGGCCATTGATCGTGGTCAGAGGCGTCCGCATTTCGTGAGCCACGTCCTGCATGAACTGGTCCCTTCGCTCTTCCTGGGCCTTGACTTCTTCATTCGAGGCCTTCAAGGACTGAACCATTTCATTGAAGTTTTCGGCCAGGTCGTCGATTTCATCAGCGTGGCGGTGGTCAACTTGCACATCGAGATCACCGTCAGCGACCTTGCGGGCAGCCAAGGAAAGCTTCTTGATCCGGCCGGTTTGGTAGTAGGCCAGAACAAAGCTCAAGATCAGGCTGACCGCGAAGGTGATCACCAGGGCCCTGGCCAGGTTAGCCTTGGCCTGGCTGACGGTCTGCAGGACGTCCTTGACCCGGGAACCAATCATGATGGCTCCGACCACCTTCTTGTTTGACCCTGATCCTTGGATCTGGGGAACCACGACCCAGGTATAGCTTTCAGCGGCGAAAAGGCGGTTGCTCCGCTTTCTTAAGCCGTCCCGCTTTACCCGGCCCTGGATTTTCGGGGCAAGATCCCGCTGCTCGCTGCTGTGGTCGTCCTTGATCCGGACAACCTGCCCCTTTTTCAGCATCGATTTAGCTGACTTCTTTAAAATGTCATAGCCGCCAAGGGGATATGTCGTCTTAAAGTTCTTGTCCATCAAAAACAGTTTAAGATTTTCATCCCGCATGACGAAGGAAAACTTTTGCAAGAAATCCGCGGAAAAAACCGGCGGTGAATTCTTGCTTTGTGTCTTTTTAGAGTACAGCTGCAGGGTTGAAAGATTTTCGGCATAACTTTCCAAGCGCGTGTAGTTGCTTTGATAGGCTTGTTCCTTCTGGTAATTGATCGTTGAAAAGCCAATGATCATGACCGAAGTCAAGATAACTATCAAAAAACTCAGAATATGCTGATAAATCAGTTTCATGCGTTAACCTGTGAATCGTCAAACTTGTAGCCCACGCCCCAGACAGTTTGAATGATCTGCGGGCCAGACTTTTCCAGCTTCTGGCGCAGCTTCTTGATGTGGGCGTCGACAGTTCTTTCTTCACCGAAGTACTCGTAGCCCCAGACAAGTTCCAGGAGCTGTTCCCGGGAGAAGACCTGCTTTGGCTTTTGGGCCATGGTGTAGAGCAGGTCGAATTCCTTTGGCGTCAAGCCTTCAACCCGGTTTTCGTCGAAGTAGACTTCCCGCCGGCTCTTGGAGATCCGGATGTGGTTGGTTTCCAGGTCGAAGTCGTTGCTTGGGATGTTCTTCGGCAGGTTTCTTGGCTGCCCTTCCAGCATTACCCGCCGGTGCAAGGCCTTGATTCTGGCAATCAAGGCGATTGGGCTGAACGGCTTGGTTACGTAGTCATCAGCCCCGACGCCCAGGCCCAGAACCTGGTCTGATTCACTGTCGCGGGCCGTCAGCATAATAATCGGCACAGTTTCAGAAATCCGGCGGATTTCCTTGGCTACTTGAATCCCGTCCTTCTTCGGCAAGTTCAAGTCCAGAGTGATGATGTCAAAGTCCCGCGGGTGGGTCTGGAAAATTTCGACCGCTTCTTCACCGTCGTAGGCGGAAACTTGTTCCCAGCCTTCCTTCTTGAAGAACAATTCCATCATTTGTGAAACTGACTTGTCATCTTCTACCATTAAGATCTTCATTTTTTAACCCCTTAGCAAATAATTGTGCGTTCTGCACCATATTTTAATCCTAGCAAAAAAGTATCAAAAGCCGCCAATCATTCTGTGAAAAAATATTGAAAAGCCTCTTCACAAGACCGGACTAATTGCCTTAATTATATGTTTTTTTACTTAAAATCCAAAGTAAAAAAACTGCTGTTAATCGTCCTCGCTTGTCAGGAACTTGTAAACAGCCCAGGCAAAGAGAGCCGTTGGCAGCAAGCCCGGTGAAAGTTCAACCTTGAGCTTAGTCCGGCCATTTTCATTGACTTTCTGGCAGCTATATTCGCCCAGCAAAAATTGTTTGAGTTTCATTGTTGCCCCCCTGCACTCATAGTGTATTAACAGGCAATAACCATTGTCTCTACTCTTTTTATTATACTCTTGATTTGTTTGCAATTTATTGCATCTGTTATTTTATTCTGAAAAAACAGGAAAAGGCGAAAAAAGACGCGTGCATCAAGCACACGCGCCTTCTTTACTTAAACAGATGGAGATGAGGGGAATTGAACCCCTGTCCAAACGCATCCCGTCACTAATCTCTACGATCATAGTCATATTATTTAAGCTTCACCGGGGCAAAACGCCATATGACAGGGCCAAACAGCCACGGCTAACCTGTTAGTCTCTTCTTGCTTATTCAGGTGTGATAAGCAAGCGTATCCCGTAAGGTTGATACCGCAAGACCACCACGGGCAGGCAGTCTATTGGCAGCTGGGCTGAACTAAGCAGCTACAGCGTATGAGTTTTCGTTTGCAGTTAATTTAAACTGTTTAACGTTTTAACGTAGACGTAACCTACGAATCGCAACCAGCGCGGGTCTGCGCCTGTCGAATCCCAAAACATCCCCGAAATAGAGAACATGATCATTTTAGCAAAAAATGACCATGTCCTCAAATATTCTGCTTACGCGTGGTGCTAGTTGAAGAAGTTGAGTCCATATCTCTGTAGGATGTAGCTGATATTGTAAGTTAGTACGATTATCTCGACGGTTTGTTGGAAACCGTCTGTACTTCTTGCAAGAATAT
Organism: Lactobacillus sp. WILCCON 0059; assembly: GCF_057197985.1. Classification (NCBI taxonomy): domain Bacteria; kingdom Bacillati; phylum Bacillota; class Bacilli; order Lactobacillales; family Lactobacillaceae; genus Lactobacillus; species Lactobacillus sp. WILCCON 0059. The sequence continues at coordinate 701,189 of NZ_JBUBHN010000001.1, read as the reverse complement.
TTTCAATTCCGTAGTACTTTAGTACAGAGAACACACTCTCGATCGTTCGGCGAATTGCCATTAGCTCTCTTTTGTTATGCTGCTTAGCACCTTTCATATTTTTCCGGTAAGGTGTCCACAGTATATAGCCGTTTATCTTGAGAGTATCGTGCAGCTGCTTGCCTATATAGCCTTCATCGCCTAAAATAAAGTGCCCTTCGGGATGGGTAGTGAGAATCAGCTCTTCTGCTTCTTTTGCATCGTGTATTGATGCTTGTGTGATTACATAGCCAAGAACATAACCGTCTTGAGCTACGGCAAAGTGGCCTTTAAAGCCGTAATAGTAAAACTGTTTGGTTGAGTTATAGCCAATGTTGGCAATTCCTTCAAACACTTTAGCTCTGCGGTTTCTGATTGGCTGACACAAAGGCATGGGTAGACTGTCAATGATCATGTACTGATCAGACAGATCGACTCTTGAGTTTAGTTCGTTGACGATCTGAACAGTGATGCCAAGAAGCGCTCTAGCTCTGCGATTGAAACGAGATCTGGAGAGCCCACAAAGTCCCCAACAGCGAGCAAATCTGCGCTGAGAAGATATACCTTCCTCAGCTTGCCAGACAAGTAATGCAATAATTTCGTAGTCTGAAACCTTTACCAGACTGGCATTGCGACGGTGAGTTAACCGAGATGGAGCGTACTTGTAATAAAGTTTCTTGCAGATTTTCGACAAAGTTCGAAATTCCACTTGCAAACGGTGACTATAACGTTTAATCTGTAGTTGGTTCAACATTGTAAGGACTCCTTTCTTTTTTCCAACTAGAGTCTACAATGTTGGACCTTTTTTGTTAAGAAATTGAAACTATATTTCAACTAGCACCACGCGTATTCTGCTTAAAAACTTTTACTTAAGCTTGGCCAAACGGACAACGTCGCGTTCGATCATCAATTCTTCGTCAGTCGGAATTACCAAAGCAGCCAGCTTGGAATCTTCCTTGGTGATGAAGCCTTCGTCGCCAGCCTTGTTGGCTTCTTCGTCAAAGTCAACGCCCATAAAGGACAGGGACTTCATCACGTCTTCACGAACTTCATCGTCGTGTTCACCGATCCCGGCAGTGAAGACAACCGCGTCTGCCCCGCCCATTTCAGCAATGTAGGAGCCAACGTAGCGGACTACCCGGTTGATGAAGATCTCATCAGCCAGCTTGGCCCGTTCATCGCTGCTTTCCCGGATGTCGCGCATGTCGCTGGAGATACCAGAAATGCCCAGAAGGCCAGACTTGTGGTTCAAAATGTCAATCATTTCGTTGAAGTCGGTCATGCCTTCCTTCTTCATGATGTACTGCAAAACTGACGGGTCAACGTCACCTGACCGGGTCCCCATGGTTACCCCAGCCAATGGTGAGAAGCCCATGGAAGTGTCGTAACACTTGCCATCCTTAACAGCAGTAACTGAAGCACCTGAACCCAGGTGGCAGACAACCAGCTTGAGGTCCTTCAGGTCCTTGCCCAGCATTTCAGCGGCTCTGCCTGCCACGTAACGGACGGAAGTGCCGTGGGCGCCGTACTTGCGGGCCTTGTACTTCTCGTAGTATTCATATGGCAATGAGTAGAGGTAGTGAACCGCGTCCATTGACTGGTGGAAGGAAGTGTCAAAGACGCCGACTTGCGGCACGCCCGGCAACAGGTTCATGAAGGCTTGAATGCCGCGGCCTTCTGCAGGGTTGTGCAGAGGAGCGTAGTCAGTCAAGTCAAAAATCTTGTGGATGTTGTCCTTGTCGATGATTGCTGAGTCTGGGAACAATTCCCCGCCGTTCACGATCCGGTGGCCAACGCCGACAATTTCCTTGACGTCTTCAATAACGCCGTATTCCTTCAGCCAGTCCAGCAGGGTTTGCACGGCTGCTTCCTGGTTTGGCAGGTCAACTTCTGCTTCATGCTTAGTCCCATCAGCCAACTTCATTGAAAAGCTTGAACCATCGATACCAATTCGGTCGCCCAGGCCGGAAGCTAAGACACTCTCATCAGCTAATGAGAACAGCTTATACTTAAATGAAGATGAACCAGAGTTGATTGCTAAAATCTTATCCATTATTAAAAAACTCCTTTTACTCACTTCACAAACTTAATTATCTTTTTTAGTATACCACTCGTTCAGTTTAATATTAAGGGCTACCAAAGATTCTTCCTTCTTCAGGTTCTCAAGCTTTGTGAGCAAAACTTCCTTCGGCGGCTTGCTTTGGCCGTGGTTTTGGAAGATAAGGATACTTTTTTGATTTATCTTGCTTTGGAATAAGCTGCTTGGCAATTGCACGATCGCCTGCAGGTAGACCTTGCTGGCCAGCCATGGCATAAAGTCGGCCCCAACCGTCCCAGTCAGCATGTTCTGCGGCACTAAAAGAAAGGCAAAACCGTCTTCAGCCAGATTCTTGACGATCTGCTCAACGAAGAGGACGTGCGCGTAAGCGTGCCCTTCCTTGGTCCGGAGGTCAAAGTTCTTGGCGTTGTCGTCGTTCGCGTAAAAGCCGATCGGCAGGTCGCTGACCACTACGTCTGGCTTGACCGGCCAGTCGGTCAAGGCATCTTGGCAGTAAAAGTCGGCCTTAAGTCCCGCCAAGTGGGCGGCCACGTCGGCTAAATTGAGCATTTCTTCATCATTGTCCAGACCAACCAGGTCAAAACGGTCTTCTGAATGGTTCTGGGCCGCCAATTGCTGGTCAACTGAGAAGAGCAGGTTGCCGCTGCCAACTGCCGGGTCCAGCAGGACTTGCTTTTTCTTAGGCAGGAGCTTGTCCATAAACAGGGTCAAGACCGTGGCCAAAAGCGGCGGAGTCGGCATCTGGTTGGCATCCCGCCCGTCGTCATTGATGGCCTTAAGGACCAGGAGGCCATAGACCTGCTCTTTCTGGGCCTTTGACCAGTTCTTGTAGTCTAAAGCCGCGTAGCGCTCTTTAAGCTCAACCACCGTTTTTTGGTCCGGAGCCCCCATTTCCACGCGGATTTCCCCGCTTTCCAGGTTGTCAAAAGTTTCCACCAAGGCATCAGCCAGGGACACGTTCAAGGCTTCTTGCAGACATTCAACTGCCTCTAAAGTCTGCCCAAACAGTTCTTCAATTCTATTCATGACTTAGTCCACCCTTCTTTGCAATACATACCAATTCTAATGATTTACAAGGAAGGGTGCAAGAAATTTCACCCGTCCCATAAGTAATTTGCCAGCAGCTGGTTGATCCGGATAACGTGTTTATAAGCATCCAGATAGCTTTCAATCAGCAGTATGGTCGTGGCTAGCAGCAGCACGCTGGTCAGCAGGGCGCTCCCCTTTTGCCGGCTTAACCTGATCTGTTTTCTTATCTTCAGTCTTTTTCTCAGCCTCCTTGTCTTTTTCCGGTGCCTTGTCGACTTTAAAATACAAAATTGACCTTTTCCCATGTTCATTGATATGAACCTCCATCAAGCCATCTTTGGCCGCGAACGTTGCCCCCCAGATTGGCAGCAGGGTCATGTTGCCGCCATTTATTCCGGATCTTCTGACCCGAAGATTATTTCCGCTATTGTCCATTTCCAGAACATAGCCAACTTTGTCTATTTTTTCTTCTCCCTTCTTGTCATCCTTTTTCTCTTCTTTGATGAACATGATCTTCAAAGGATTGGAATTCTCTAGATCAATATAAGTCCGCTGGCTGTCTTTTTTCAAAAACTTGGACAACTGGACGTAAGAAAAGGCCAGTTCATTGGGGTCGTGCCGGTCTTTTTCAAAGAGGGTAAAAAGCTTAAGGCATGAGGACAAGAGAGATAGGCAAATCACCGTTACCAGGAGGGCGACCATGGTCTCCATTAGGCTAAAAGCCTTACTTTTGGCAAATCTTCCGCTGGGTTTCATCATACAGGTCTCCTTTGCCGGTCAAGACATACTCATGGTCTCTGACCTTGACCCGCTTGACCGGACACTCTTTCAGCATCCGGTAGGCCAGAGCCTGGTTGGCCCGCTGGCTTGACTCTTGCTCCAGCTTTTTAAGCCCGCTGAGGCAGGTAACCGCGGCAGTTAGTGCAATACAGACAATAGCCAAAGCCACTACTGCCTCCAGGGCTAAAAAGCCTGCCTGCTTACTTTTCATTGATCTTCCCCCATGACAGCAAAAAGGTGTATTTTTTAACATACTCTTCTTTCCCCTTATCCATCTTCGTGACTATCAGCGTAAAGGCTTGGCTGGTAATCCCATCACTGTTGACAATCAAGCCAGTTTTTCCACTGTAAGTTGTAACAACCGTAATCCCATCCGGAATCTTGAGGCTCTCATGTTTTCCGTCTTGAATGACTTCGAGTTTGCCCTGGCTATTTTGGTTGTAGATCACGACTCTCTTTCCCGTAATAGCAGCGCTTCTGATTTTCTCTTGAAAAAGCCCCGCCGCCTGCCGGCAGAAGCGGTCAAAATTGATCTTGTCCTCAAAGCCTTGAAAACTCATCTCCCCAATTCCCAGCAGCATCCCCGCGATGGCCAGCGTGATCACCGTCTCCAGCAGGCTGAAGGCCTTCTGCCTCATTCTCCGCTCTTGGCGAAGTCACCGATCGCCAGCTTCTTGTCTTCAGCCTGCTTCTCCTGCTTTTGCGTCAAGTAGTGGGCATCCACCATTTCCTGGAAAGAGACCGGGGTCTTGCCCGTATTTTCCTCATATAGCTCCACCTGGGTTCGGATGGTCGTGGTAAAAGCATCGTTAGTCCGCTTGTCGGCATGGTCCTTTTGGGCTAGCAAATTTGGCGAAATTAAGAGAACCAAGGTCGCGATGATGGCCACCACGATCACCATTTCAATCAGGGTAAAAGCCCGCTGGCGTTTTGGCCAGAATCGTCTTAAATGTTTCATTTGCTTTTTTCCTCCTCAATAACTAAAGCTGCTGCATGCTGTCGTAGATTGGCAAAAGCAGCTTCAAATACATCCCAATAATGCACAGGCCGATCAAGATAAAGCAGACCGGCTGCACGTTGACAATCAGCTTGGAAAGCTTCTGGCGCAGGCGGTTAAACAAAAGCCGGGACAAAAGCAGGCACTGCCGGCTCAGCTCTCCTCGCTCACTGCCCGCTTGCAGCAGCATCAAGAGGTCCTGGCATAAAAATGGCTCCTTCTGGATGACCTCTTCTACTTTCTTGCCCCGCAAAATCGCGTCTCTTGCCCGCCTGCCCACTTCTTCTTGGAGAGACCCCGGCGCCTGCCGGCAGGCAAAGTCGCACATCTGCTGCAGGGAAAAGCCGCTGGCCAAAAGCATGCCCAGGTCATAGGAGATCAAGTACTGGCCATACAAGGCCACCACCGGCCCTAAAAGCGGCCAGGTCAAGAGCTTTTTAAAAGACTGATAGTCCTGCTTTTTCATGTAAGCTGCCGCGATAACGACTAACATGATGACCAAGACCAGCAAAAAGACTAAAACAAGCAAGAGCAGATCCCCCTGCTTGGCGGAACTGCCGGCAAATTCTACCGACAAAAATTTCTGCATGAAGAGCAAAATCAAGGTCATCATCCCCGCCAAAACAAGTGGATAGGCCAGTTCTCCCTGCAATTTCTTGACCTGCTCATTCTTCATCCGCCCCAAAAGGGCCAGCTGGGCCAGGGATTCATCCAGCCGCCCTTGACTAAGTGCCATGTCCAGCTGGGTCACGGTCGTTTTGTTAAAGCCTAGCCCCGCCAGAAGCCGGCCCAGGTCTTCTCCTTGCCGCATCTGTTCATCCAGCCGGGCCAGCTGCTTTTTCCGCTTGGGCCAAAGCAGGGGCAACAGCTGCAGGCTCTTGGTCAAGGAAAAGCCGTTCTTGAGGCAATTGGCCAAAAAAGCCAGCAGCTCCACCTGCTCACTCTGCTTCAGCCTAGCCGCCCTCATATTGCCTTGCCACATCCTCGCTTATCTCTCCTTTCTCCACCAGCTTGCTTAAGTTTTCCTCCCAAACGGCGAAATTCCCTCTGACCGGCTGCGCTAAGGCTGCCAGCAAGTCCTCCTTGCTGGCCAAGTCCAGCAGGCAGGCCGGGCCTTTTTGGCCTGGCAGAAGGCGCTGGTAGGACACCGCCGTCAAGCAGTTGACCAGCTCGTTATTTTTAACTCCCAGGCTCTCCAGACGGGAAATGGTTTGGTAGGTACTTTTGGCATGCACTGTGGCTAAAACCAGGTGGCCGCTTAAAGCCGCGTCAACCGCCAAATGGGCTGTCTCTTCATCGCGGATTTCCCCGATGATCAAGACGTCCGGCCGGTGGCGCAGGGCCGCCTTTAAGAGGCTGGCATAGCTGATCCCGGCACCGGCATTGACCTGGGCTTGAAAGAAGCTCTCCTCATACACTTCCACCGGGTCTTCAATGGTCATCACCATTTTCGTCTGGCTGAGCCTTCTGGCTAATTCATACATGGTCGTGGTCTTCCCCGACCCCGTTGGCCCGCTGGTCACGATCATCCCCCGCCGCCAGCAGAGGTCCACCAGGTCCTTAAACTGGTCCGGGAAAAAGTACCGGCTCTCCCCCAAAGCATAGATGATCCGGATCACCAATGAGTCCTTCCCCCGGTAATCGCCCACGCTAGAAAGGCGGAGCCAGTAGTCCTGCCCCGCCAAATTGACAGCCATGCTGCCAACCTGGGGGCGGCGGTGTTCAGCAATATCCATTTCGGCTTGGTACTTAAACCAGTTGACTAATTCATTGCCCGCTTCCAAGGTTAGGTCCGGCCTTTCTTCCAAGTCCCCAGCCCGCAGGCGCAATTTATATCCGCCCTTCTTGGGCAGGAAAAAGATGTCACTGGCCCGGATCCTAACCGCTTCTTCCAGCATTTGCCGGGCTTTGTCTTCAACTTCCACAAGGTCCTCCTTTCTTTTTCTCTTTTTCCTCCTCCACTTACTAGTACGCCAAAAGTGCCGATTTTTTTCTGAGAAGTCAAAATTTTTCCAAAAAATCGCAAAAGAGCATAAAAAAACACGGCTTTCCGCAGAAAGTCGTGTCTTGTATAGCTTAATTTACAGCTTGAATTATTCTTCGTCGTCAGCTGCAGCGGTGTAAACATTGGAAACGTCATCGTCGTCTTCCAAAGCGTCAACCAGCTTTTCGAATTGTTCCTTCTTGTCGTCTGGAACTGGAGTGGTGTTTTGCGGCACCATGGTCAGTTCGGAAACTGCCAACTTGTAGCCAGCCTTTTCCAAAGCATCGCGGACAGCAGTAAAGCTCTTGGCGTCAGTGTAGATTTCGTAAGCGTCGTCGCTGGTTTGCAGGTCGTCGCCGCCGGCTTCCATGACGTCCATCAGCATTTGGTCTTCATCCGCGTCAGTTGTTGACCGGTCGATTACAATGTAGCCCTTGCGGTCGAACATGTAGGCAACTGACCCAGTAGCACCAAGACTGCCGCCGTTGCGGGTGAAGGCCACGCGGACGGATGAGGCAGTCCGGTTCTTGTTGTCAGTCAAGGCTTCAACCAGGATGGCAACGCCGCCCGGTGCGTAACCTTCGTAAGTTACTTCATCGTAGTGTTCATCTGAGTTGCCTTCAGCCTTCTTGATGGCCCGTTGGATGTTGTCCTTTGGCATGTTGGCAGCACGTGCCTTGTCCATGACCAAACGCAAGCTTGGATTACCTGAAGGGTCAGGACCACCACTCTTTGCAGCCATGTAAATTTCACGGGAGAGCTTTTGGAAAACCTTCCCTCTCTTAGCGTCTTGCGCATTCTTGCGGCCTTGAATATTGTGCCATTTTGAATGTCCTGACATTTAGGATCCTTCTTTCTGTAATTAATATAATCAACTTTTTTATCATAACTCAGGAAAGGCAGAAATTCAACGGTTTCAGCCCTTAAATGGCCGATTTTTTTCGCTCCCGCCCCTGCTTTATTTGATAAAAAATCACCGCCAAAACAATGGCCAAGAGCGCTCCGCTGGCGTCCAGCATCACGTCGTGTACGCTCGGCGTCCGGTCCCCGGTCAAAAACTGGTGGAACTCATCCATGGCCGCGAAGGCAAAGGCGCTGGCCCAGACAAAGAGGGGCCCGGTCCACTTGATGACAAAAACTCGCCGCAGACCTAGGTAGGCAAAGAGGCCGTAGAAGAAGTAGCTGGTAAAATGGGCCAGTTTCCGGACCACGAACTGGGTAAAGCCGGCCGATCCGTCAGTCTTGACATTGTGCCAGACCCCGCCGTAATAAATGTTGAGCCGGTGAATCAAATCTTCCAGCCAGCCCAGATAGGTATGGATAAAACCTGCCTTCATCTTCTGCTCATGGTAGGTCATCGAGCTTGAGATGAAGAGCATGACCAAAACGGCCAGGGCCAGGAGGAGGTAAACTTTTTCTCTTTTACTAAACTTAAAATCATTCATGTCGTTTATTTTACCATCGATCGAATCCTGCTGCTTGACTTTTACGATTTTTTCCCGTATTCTATTATGATTTGCAGGCGAGCTGCAGATCTTGAAAGGAAAAGACATGAAGAAAAAACACAGACAGTTAATCATCTGGCCAATTCTTTTTTTGGCCACTCTCTTTTTAGCCGGCTGCGCAAAAAATGAAAAGACTTCCAGCAGCCAGATCAAGATTGTGACTTCGACCAACATTTACGCCGACATCGCCCAAAATATCGTCGGCAAATACGGGAAAGCTACCGCCTTGATCGCCAACGGCAACTCCGACCCCCACGACTACGAGCCAACGACCAACGCCGCTAAGACGGTAGCTGGGGCCGACATCATTGTCGCCAACGGGATGGGCTATGACAGCTGGATGGACAACCTGGCCGCCTCCAACGACAAGAAGGCCGTCAAGGTCGGGGAAGACTTGCTGCAGCTGGATTCCAGCGCCAACCCCCACATCTGGTACAACTTGTCCATGCCGAAAAAGTACGTCGCCTACCTGGTCAAGGAGCTGAGCAAAATTGACAAGAAGCACGCCAGTTACTACCAGGCCCAGGCCAAAAAGTACCTGAAAAAGATCGACAAGATCGACCAAGTCGCTGACCAGATCAAGGGCGAAAAGGCCAAGCAGGTCTTTGTCAGCGAGCCGGTTTTTGACTACGCCTTAGAGCGGACCGGCTTTAAGATCGGCAACAAGAACTTTGAAGAAGCTACTGAAAAGGAAACTGACCCAAGCGCGGCCGTGATTGCTAAGATGAATGAGGCCATCAAGAAAAAGCAGATTGCCTTCTTTGTCAACAACACCCAAGCCAGCTCAGACATGGTCAAGTCCTTCGTCAAGAAGGCCAAGAAGCAGGGCATCCCGATCCTGGAAGTCCGCGAAACCATGCCAAACAAGGTGGCTTACGCCGACTGGATGCTGGCTAACTACCAGAAGCTGGCCAAATTGGCTGAATAAGGAATAGAATAATAAACGGTGACTGCATCCTCAGTCACCGTTTTTTGTATGTCATCAATCTTGTAAAAATTCCTTCAAGTCCCCAATCTGCCGGCTGGCATCCCTGACGCCGACCTGGTAGACCGCCTTAAGGCGCCTAGGATCTTTCTCCATGGCGCTGACGTCAATATCTTGGCTGGGCCGGAAGACAAAAAGCCTTCCAGCTGCCTCTTCTCTAGCGATATAAGCCAGGCAGTCATTGTATTCCTGGTGCCGCTGCTTGAGGCGCGCCACGACAGCCGGGTACTTCTTCAAGACCCGGTCAACGACTGGCTGCAGGCGTGACGGCTCTTTCTGGTAGCCGGCTGGCTGGGTCAAAATAACCACAGCTTTATCATAGCCTTTCTCCAAAAGAAAGCGGACCGGGATTGAATCGCTGACGCCCCCGTCCCAGTAGGCGTGGCTGCCGATTTTAACCGGCCGGGCAAAGAAAGGAATCGAGGCTGAGGCCCGGATCCAGGCCACGTCCCGCCCCTTGCCAGTGGTCAATTTGTGGTAGGCTGGCTGGGCCGTCTCTACGTCTGTTGCCACGCACCAGAAGTCCATCGGGTTTCTGGCAAAAGCTGCCGTGTCAAAAGGATCCAGGCGCTCTGGCAAAGTGTAGTAGCAAAAGTCCGCCCCGTAGAGGTCACCTGTTTTGAGCCAGGACCGCCAGCTCTTAAACTGGGGCCGGCCGCCGTAGCGGAGGTTGTAGCGCAAGACCCGACCAGGCTGCAGGGACTTATAGTTGCAGCCAAAGGCCACCCCGGCTGAAACGCCAACCGCCCCGTCAAACTTGATCCCATATTTCATAAGGACGTCGGTCACCCCGGCCGTGTACAGGCCCCGCATGGCGCCGCCCTCCATCACTAAACCTTTCTTCATGCCGTCCCCCCTTGTCATCCTTTTACTTGCCCCAGTGCTCCTTGATAAACTGGGCACGTCCTCCGGCTTCTTCAGCCGCGTAGCGGTCCGGATGCTTCAAATAAAATTGCTGGTGGTAGTCTTCAGCTTCATAAAATGGCGCGGCAGGTTCGATCTTGGTCACGATCGGATCATCAAAGCGGCCGCTTTCCGCCAGTTCCTGCTTGGACTTTTCCGCTGCCGCCTTCTGCTCTGGTGAATTGTAAAAAATCACCGGCCGGTAGTTGTCTCCCCGGTCCTGGAACTGGCCGCTGGCGTTAGTCGGATCCGTCACCTGCCAGTAGTAGCCAAGCAGGTCTTCATAAGACATCAGATCCGGGTCAAAAACGATCTTGACCGCTTCCGTGTGGCCAGTCGTGTGGCTGCAAACCTGCTCATAAGTCGGGTTGGGCACATGGCCGCCCGTATAGCCAGCCGTAACGCTCTCGATGCCCGGCAAAGTGTCAAAAGGAGCGACCATGCACCAGAAGCAGCCGCCCGCGAAAATCGCGCTGTCCAATTTTTTCTCCATAAAATCACCTCGTCATTTTTTCACTTAGCTTTAATTGTACTCCAAAGAAAAAAGATAGGAAATCTTCTGCTCAGAAAATATTCGCCCGGGAACCGCTATCATGGCTAAAAGGCTGTTTTTCCCCTTATAAGTAATGTAAAATAGGTTTTGCTTTTAAAAAATTAAGAATTGCTAGATTGGAGATGAAAATGGTATCGCTGAACAAGTCCCCGGGCCAGACTTCTTGTTAGTGAAATTTGCTTAACAGGAAGGATTTTTTATGGACGAATTAGATAAAAAGGGAAATTATATTTCCTGGCAGACTTTAGCCATGATGGCCTTTGTCACGGTCATCGGGCTGGAAGACATCATGTACAACTTCCAAAACCAAGGGATGGCCGTCATCACCTCCTGGGTTTTGATGATGTTCCTTTACGTGGTTCCCTACGCTTTGATCGTTGGCCACCTGGGTTCAGTTTTCAATCATGAAGGCGGCGGCCTCTCCTCTTGGGTCAGAGCCACTGACGGTGAATTTTTAGGCTACTTCACGGCCTGGACCTACTGGGCCGCTTCGATTCCCTACGTGGTCGACACGGCCAACTGCCTCCTGGTCGACGTTGGCTGGGGGCTGACCGGGACTGACGAGTTTGAGGACCCGAAATTCCTTTCAACCGCCATGTTTACGGCCATCACCTTTGTCATCTTTATCCTTTTGACCCTGCTGGAACACAAATTCTCCAAGTCAATGGAAATTCTGTCCAACATCGGGGGCTGGGCCATGTTCATCATGACTATCCTCTTCGTGCTTCTGGCCTTCGCCGGCCTGGCCAAGTCCGGCGGCAAGACTGCGACGCCATTTACCTGGAAGACCATCATCCCCAAGTTTGACCTTAAATACTTCTCAACCGTGGGGATGCTGATCTATGCCGTCAACGGGTCTGAGCTGGTCGCCCCTTACGTGACCCGGATGAAGGACCCTAAGCGGGAATTCCCTAAAGCCATGATCGCTCTGGCCCTCATGACCTGCTTTTTGACCATCTTTGGCTCAATTGCCCTAGGCATCTACATCGATGCCAACCACATGCCAAATGACTTGAAGATGAACGGTGAATACTACGTCTTCGGTGCTATGGGCAAACAGTTTGGCGTGGGCAACCTGTTTGTCTACATCTATGCCTGGGCCTCATTCTTCTACAACGTGGCCCTCTTGTCCGTTTTGCTCGATGCCATGACCAGAATGCTGATCTCCGACACAGGGGACAAGTACATGCCGAAGTTCCTTAAGAAGACCAACAAGGATGGCCTGCCGATCAACGGCTACATTTTAACCGTCTTTTTGAGCGGCTTCATCATGGTTCTGGGGATTTTCCTGCCAGACATGAACGACATCTTTAACTGGCTTTTGAACTTGAACGGGATCATTTCACCGGCAGTTACCTGCTGGATCTTCTACTCCTTCATGAAGGTCCGGGGCAAAAATTCCTCTAAGTACCCGTCAGTTTACCGCTACATTAAAAACGACACCTTTGCCTGGTGGGTCGGCTTTGCCCTCCTGGCTGTCACGGCTATCGCTACGGTCTTAGGCTTTATGCCCCAAGACGTCAAGGAAGGCAGCTGGGTTTGGTGGTATGAACTTTCCATCAACATCGTGGCCTGCCTGGTCCTGATCGGCCTGGGCGGGATCTTCCCGGGCATCCGCAGAAGAGAAGAAGAATATGGCCTGGCCTTTGACCAGCAGCAATGGGCCTGGATGATCACTATTGTCCTGGGCTCAATCGTCTTCAATGTCTGGCTGGGCGGGACCAATATCAAGCTGCGGGCCCTCTACATTGTCATTGAATCAGCCATTGCCCTCTTAGCTGTTTGGCTGATCGGCCGCCGCTTGCCAAAAGGGGCAAAAGTCAGCCGGTAAAGACAAAAAGGACCAAAAAACAATATTGTTAGACAAAAAAAGATCTGCACGAGCGTGCAGATCTTTTCATTTTGCTTAAATTACAATTTCCGTCTTTAGTAAACTGGCCGGACATAACCCGCCGTTTCCGGCTGGGAGATGCCAACGCTGGCGCGGGAGTACTGAGCGGGATCGGCCATGATCTTCAAGACCAGGTCAGCCACGCTGGCTCTTGAAACAGAGGTGCCGACGAATTCGTCATAGCGGCCGGTCAAGGAATACTTGACATCTGGCCAGTCAGTCAAGGCCGGCATTCTGATCAAGGTGTAGTCCAGGTCAGCTTCTTCCAGGCGGTGGGCAGCTTCTCTGGCTGGCAAAAAACGGCCAGAGCCCACCCATTCGTCAACCCAGGTGCCGAATTCCCCGGGAATTTCGTAGTAAAGGCCGGCCAGGCTCAGTTCGATCACCCGGTCAAAGCCGTTTTCCTTGCTGGCCTTGACCAAGTTCCGACTGATCACCGTGAACTTCTTGTCGTCAACCTTGCCTAAAAAGACCAGGTCAGCATCCCTGGTGACTTCCTTGATCTTTTCCAGGTCAGTCGCTGCCCCTTCGGTCAGCTTGATCCGGTCAGCCTTTGCCAAGTCAGCTAAAAGTTCCGGCCGCTGGGTCAAAAGCTCCAGTTCAACATCGCTGAACTGGGGGTCAGCCAGCAAGTGCTTGATGACCAGGCGAGAAATCCGGCCGGTCGGGTGCAAAATGACATACTTTTTCATAAACAAATCCTTACTATTGCCATAAACAATTAAAAATTTTCTTACAACTTACACCCTTAATTGTACTCGCTTTAAGCGTTTTCGTAAAATCCCGGCCTAAAGCTGGTCTAACAGGCCCTGGCAGCCTCGGCTGATGTCCTCGAAAGCCTGGTCAAAGTCATTTGTATACCATGGGTCATCAATATCATCAAAACTGCCGGCAAACTGGAGCAGCTTGTACTGCTTTCTTTCCGGGTCTCCCCCGCAGATCTGGTTCATGGCCATGAAGTTCTCGCTGTCCATAGCAATTAGGTAGTCATACTTGTCATAGTCTTCCCGGGTCAAGAGTTGGGCCCGGTGCTGACTAAAAGGCACCTCGTGCTTGGTCAGTTCCCTTTGGGCCCGGGGGTCCATCGGATTGCCAACCCCGCCAATGATTTCATCGCTCGTCACGGCTGCTGAAGCAACTTCAACCTGGTCAGCCTTGCCGGCCTGCTCAAGCAGCTGCTTCATGATAAATTCGGCCATTGGCGACCGGCAAATATTGCCATGACATAAAAACAAAATTTTCCGCATTATTATCACCTTTCCCTAAAGTGTAAGAAATATTATAGCATGCAGCTTTTTCAATGAAAAAAGAGACGCCTTGGCGTCTCCTTCTTAATCTTGGTTTACAGCCGCGTAGATCTCAGCTTTCTTGTCGCTTAAAGCTTGGTCCAGCTGCTTGGCCGCGTCCAGGATATGTCTTGGGTAGTCGCAGACCTTCCCGGTCCAGATCAGCTTGATCAGGTCTTCTCCGGCTTGCCGGTCCTTGACTTCCTGCAGCTTAGCATTCAGATCTGCTTCGCTGGCTTCTGGCATGACCGCCACGAACTCTTCCCCGCTGATCCGGTAGAGCTGGCGGATATCAAAGCTTTCAGCCAGCCAGTCGGCCGTCTGCTGCAAAAGCAGGTTCCCTTCCTGCGGGCCATGATCGGCATTGTAGTCCCGCAAATTGTAGAGGTCCAGGTAGAGCAAGGCGGCTCTTTGCCGGTCACTCTTCAGCTTCTCAAGTTTTTCCTGGTAAGCTCCGGCCCCGCCAAGGCCGGTCAAGTGGTCGCTGGCTGCCGGATTTGCCAATTGCTGCAAGCGGCTAACTACGCTGAGCTTGGCTGCCAGATAGCGGGAGTATTCGCCCAGCAAGTCCTTGGCATAAGCCAATTGATCTGCATCGAAGTTTTCTACCCCCAAGTAGCCTAAAAGCTTTTTGCCTGTAAAAAGCGGGTAGAGCAGAATGCGGACATTCTTCCGGTTCAAGTCATACAGTTCCCGGTCAAAGCGCAAGCTTTCCATATCGCTGATGTAAAGGTATGGCTTCTGCCCCCGTAGGCGCTCGCAGTAAGATACGATTTTCTCTGACAGAGCATCTGAAATCTTGCCCATAAGGCTGGACTTCTTGCTCCATTCATATTCAAGCTCTGCCTTATCCTTGCCAGCAGAGAACATGTAAACTCTTTCAGGCTTGATCAAGCTGGCCACTTCAACCAAGGAGAAGTTGATTTCAGAAGCATGGTCTTCTGGCCCGTTCAAAGTCCGGGCCAAGGCCGCGCTTTGCGCTGCCAGGCTGCCGGCCCGTTTAAGGGCGGCCAGGCGCGGAGCATTGTCTTCTATCTTGGTAAAGGCCATAGCCACACAAGCCGGCTGGGCAGCCGGCAAAATCGTGAATTCGCACCAGGCCTCCATATGCTTGCTGTAAAGGCGGTGGCTGCTGGCCCGGCCGGTTCTCAGAACTTCCAAAGGCAGGCTGGACCACTGGACTTCCTCGCCTGCCAGGGCTGCCGTCAGCTTTTTACCCAGCAATTCCTCTTTAGGCAGCTGCAAGAGCTGGCTGAAAATCCGGTTGACAGAGACAAATTCACAGTCTGCCTGCTGGCCGTCCTGGTCATAAAATGGCCGGACAACTACATAAGGCAAAGGCAGGTCTTCAAATTTGCCAGAACTTGCCTGCTTTTCCTGGGCCTGGCTGGATAAGAGCAAGACCTTGAATAAAGCATGCCCCTGCAAATTGACTAGCATCTTAAAGCTCAGCTGGTATTCCCGGGCAGAAACCGTTAAGCTGGTCAGCTGTTCATGGGTTGACCGGGCAGCTGCTTTGGCAAAGGCCAACATTTTCTCCTGGCTGGCCTGGTCTTGCCAGGACAAAGAACGGTCAGTAGCCAGAACGACCCCAATTTGCGCCGCAAAAGATCTAAAGGCTGTATTGAGATAGTAGGCGGTAAACTTTTCTGCTTCCCGGTCATAATCGAGAATGGCCAGAGGCTGGTCAACGTTGACGTCAACTAAGCCGGCGGTTTCAAAGTAGGAGTTTTCATCCAGCCCTTCCCATTCAACGCCTAGTTCTTCCAAGCGGTCAACCACTTCCTGGAAGGTATTCGGCTTGCCATAATAGTAACCTTGAACTACTTCACAGCCCACGTCTTTCAAGAAGGCAATCTGTTCCTTGCTCTCCACCCCTTCACACAAGGTGTGGACTCCCAGGCTCTTGGCCATGGAAATTAGCGGCTTGATAACCTTCTTGCTCCGTTCGTCGAACTTCCGCATGAAGATCATGTCCAGCTTGATTTCATCAAAGCCGTACTCTTTCAAGGTGTTCAAGGATGATGCCCCACTGCCGAAGTCGTCCATCAAAACCTCAAAGCCATTGGCGTGGAAACGGTCGATGGCCTTCTTGATCTTGACCGGGTCTTCCGTCAAGATGGTTTCAGTGATTTCCACCCGCAGCATTTCCCGGGGAATATCATACTTTTTAACTAAATCCAGAAGGACCTGGTTAGGGTCGCTGGTCACGAAGTCAGTCCGGGACAGGTTGAAGGAAATCGGCACGATCTTGCCGCCTGTGTCCAGCTGGTGCTTGATCAATTTAGCCGCTTCTTCCAAGACATACAAGTCCAGCTTGTAGGTCAAGTTGCTGGCTTCCAGGACCGGCACGAAGCGGCCTGGTGACATGAAGCCCCTGGTCTGGTCATTCCAGCGGGCCAGGGCTTCCAGGCCGGCCAGCTTGCCGTTCATCAAGTGTACTTGCGGCTGGTAGTAGACCTGGATGTCACCGTTAGCGATCGCTTCATCAATATGGTCGACCACGAACTTAGTGTAGGCTGATTGCTCACTGAATTCTTCAGTGTAGACCCGGTAGCACTTTTCTGCCCCGTCCTTGACCTCGTCGCAGGCGGTCTTGGCATAGTCGCATTCGGTTTCGATGCTCTTGCTGCCATCAGAATAGTAGATCCCGGCCTTTAGGTAAAGCTTAAAGGACAAGTCGATCTGTCCGACCCGGCGGTTGGCTTCTTCGATCCGGTCCATAACCCCGTCATTGTCTTGATCAAAAACGACAAAGTGGTCGTTCCCGAACCGGGCCAGGTTGTCCGGACCAAAAATATCCCGCAGGATTTCCGCGACCTGCTTCAAGCATTCGTCACCTTTTTCGTGGCCATTGATCACGTTGTAAAGCTTGAACTTGGCCAAGTTGATGTAAACGATGGCCGGCATGATTGACGGGTCTTCTTCCCGTTCTTTGGTGATTTTCTGCGTCAAGTAGTACTGGGTATAAAGGCCCGTCAAGCGGTCATAGTTGACCATCTTTATGTAAGTGTCATCCTGGCCCTTTTGCTGCATGTTATCCAGTTCTGACAAGAAGTACTGTCTGAACATCAGAATCTGGCTGAAAAAGAAGCCATAGCGCAAAGCCGCGTAATCATCTATCGCGTGTTTTAGAGCGAGATAACGGTATGCATCTATGCCGATACATACAAGGATGATGACGAAAGTCGCGAAGTAGGACCAGTGAATTAACTGCCTGGTCTTGTAAGCTGCCTTCACTGATTCCTGCTCGGAGTCATTCTCCTTTTCTCTTTTCGCTTCATTTGCCGCCTTATAAGCCTGGTAGATGTCACCTAAAATCATGGCAATCGCGCTGATAAAAGCAGCAATGATCATAATGATCAAAAAGGGGCCGTCGCTGGCGAGGTCTTCCCCTTTGCTCCAAAAGCGCCAAAGAACATAAAACAGATCCAGCATGCTTAAAGCAAAAGCAAAGTTAGTATACAGCTGCTTAGGATATTCCAACTGCTCATTGATCGCCATGATCAGCAGATATGGCATCAAGATCATCACCGGATAGGTAAACAGGCGCCAGACATGATATTGGCCAAAAAGTACCGTCAGCTGCATTTCTTCCTGCATCTGCATGACAGAAAACAGGATTGTGGCAATTGAATAATAGATCAAGCTTCGCTTAAACTTGCTTTCCAAAGGAGCAAAGAAGGCAAAGAGTAAGAGAGTCAGGCCCAAGACAGCTGAGATGATCCCCATGGCCACCCGCAAGGCATTTTTTCTAACATAATTGGCCAAAAAGGCCCCGTCATTGCCCAGACTGCAGGCCGTAAGCTTGCCAACTGGCTGGTAAAAGCCCTTTAAAGTCAAGCGGACCTGCTTGCCGGCTGAACCTGCTGGCAGGCTGATACTGTTGGTAAAACTCTCATAGTGTTCCGTCAAGCTCAGCCAGTCAGCCGCGATCTCCGGGTGGCTGGAATAGATCCTTTTTTGCCCGATATAAGCATCGATCTGCTTGATATATCTGGAGAAAAAAATGATCTTGTCCTGGCTTTTCACCTTTTTAGGCAGGCGGTAGTAGATCGTCAGCGTCCCATCTTTGCCGGGTTTAAGTTCCCTGGCGTCAACTGCTTTACCGTTCTTATCAGTCCATTTCTGCTCAATGTCAGTCAAGGGGGCCGTTGAGTAAATGCCTTTAAAATTTCCCTGGCCCCGGCCCCAGAAACTGACGATGCCCAGGGCCAGCACGATTATGGCCATGATCAGCGAATAGAAAATGGCATGATTATTTCTCTTCATCACTAAACCTCATTTCTCTTTGCTCCCAGGCGGTATCAGCGGTAGCGCTTGTGCGACTTATAGAAGTCGTTCTTCTGCCGCTGCATCTTCCGGTCGGCTCTCTCGACCGATTCTTGCAGGTAGTGAGAGTCTGGACACCATTCGGCTCCAATTGAGATTGACGGTGTCCCTGGCACGGTCATGCTCTTTTCAAAAGCCGCGCAGTGGGCTTCAAATTCCATCCGGCTGCTCTGGTCATCCAAAACCACGAACTCATCCCCGCCGACCCGGTAAACATGGTCGCGGCCAAAAGCCTGGCTGATAATCTGGCCCGCCGAAATCAGCAGTTCATCCCCGGCATCGTGGCCTAGCTCGTCATTGGCTTCTTTCAGTCCATTCAAGTCCATAAAAGCCACGCCAACGGTTCTTGAGGCTTGCGATTTTTTGTAGTAGTTCAGCTTGGCCAGGTAAGGGTGGCGGTCATTCAGCTTGGTCAAAACGTCAGTATCTCTTTGCTGTACCAAGTTCAAGCCCATGACCTTGGCCCCAACGAAGTCAGCCGCCAGTTCAATCAAGTTGTGAAAGTCCATGTTTAAGCCGGCATCGAGGTTTTCCACCACAACAGTGCCGCGAATCCGGCCACGCTCATAAAACGGCGCCAAAAGAACATTCTTTAACTGGTAATCATCATCATAGGTCGCAACAATTCCTGGAAAGCGCAGACTAATTTCAGCTTGATCAGCCAAAAACATGCTGTCTTGACCAACCAGCTCTTGCAGCTGGCTATCCAGATCTGGCAAGTTGATCTGCTGCTGTCTCTTTTGTGCAGATTTCAAGCCTGGCCGATTCCAGCAATAAGTATTTTTGACAAGGTCATTTTCGCCTTCCATTACGACAACCCGGTCTGCCCCAAGGTCCAGACCCAGCTTGGCCAGCCCCTTGTTGATAGCTGTTTCCATCTGGTCATTTTCAACGTTCAGGATTTCTGAGAGCTGAACGATTTCATTGGTGGTATTCTGCTTTTGCTGAATCTCCCGCTCGCTGCGCTTTTGCTCGTCAATATTGATCATGACCAGAGAACGTGTACCAGGAACCGAAGCCTTGGCTGTAATGTATTCATACCAGTGTCCTGTCTTTGAGTGGAAGATGCCCTTCCGGATCTGTCCAGCATCGCCAGCAAAAATCTCCTTAATCCAGAAATCTAGCTTCAGCTTGACGAAATTAGACATCTTGTTGCCCAGCAGCTTTTCCCGGCTCTGGTCCATGATTTCAGCGTAGGCCTGGTTGACGTAGATGTACTGCATGTCAACGACCTTCTTTTCCCGGTAGATTGGGGACAAAATGATGAAAGGAATCGGCATGTCCCGATACTGGTCGGCATTCAAGCTGAAGTTGGCCGTTACCCCTAGATCGCCCCTGGCGGGGTCATGGTAAACCTGGTTGGCATTATAAGAGGTCAGAACATCAATCAAGGCATAAGCGTCCGTGTGGGGATTGTATGACAGAATCCGCTGGTAGCCCTCAACGTAAAGGTTGTTGGGATAGCTGTGCACGCTGTAGTGCCACTCAGTCTTGTGGCTTTTCCAGTATTCTTCATCAATCCAGCCCTTAAGGTCCTTGAAAAATTGGGGGCCAACTGATTTGAGCTCAGTCGCGAAGGGGTGCTCTTCCATTTCTTCTTTGGTCACTGACCCGCAACTGATCAAGTAGTGGGTATAGCCTTCATTTCCTCTTAAGTAATAGAGCTTGCCGTCCCTGTATTCCAAAAAGCCCAGCGGGGTCCCCTTAAAGTAGCGGTCCAAAACTGGGTCTGGATCATCAAAGGTCAAGTCGCTGTTGTATCTTTCCTGCATGAAGTGGGGCCGCTCCAGGCTCATCATGCCCACGCTGTTGTAGTAGTCTGATTCGCTAAAGCGTTCCATGTTGGCTTCCGGACCCTCGATCCACTTCTTTACCGCCTGGTCAAAAGGCAGTGGCTGGCCGAAATAGTAGCCTTGGGCCGCGGCGCAGCCGATTTCCCTTAAGGCCAGCAATTGATCGGCATTTTCCACCCCTTCGACAATCGTATCGATACTCAGCTCTTCAGCCAGCTCAACCATTTTCTTCAAAACGGTTTTTGACCGCTTTTGGTCGGGATCCTTGATAAAGCTTGCATCAAACTTAATGCAGGAAACAGGAGAATTGTCCTTGATCAAGCCAATTGAGGAGTAGCCTTCACCAAAATTGTCAACCCAGACGGAAAAACCTTTTTCCTTAAACAAGTAGATCTGTTCCCGGATCTTGTCAGCATTGAGATTGCGGGTGTCATTGCTGATCTCAATGACAATGAATTCCGGTGACAAGCCGCTTGCTTTCACCTTCCGGCTGATCTCCTCAGCCATATTGCACTGGTCAAATTCTGAACTGAAGAGGTTGAGGGAAATAGCAACTTCCAGGTAGCCTTTTCCCTGCATCTTTTTCAGATCAGCAATCACCTTGTCAGCCATGTACAAGTCCAGCTGATACAATACCCCTGCTTTATCCAGAATCGGAATAAACTGCTCATTCAGCAGCAGCCCGCCATTCGGTTTGCGCCAGCGGGCCAGGGCCTCCCAGTTTCCGCTCTGCCCGTTTAAAATACGGACGATTGGCTGGTAGAAAGGTTCAATCCAGCCTTCCTTCAAGGCTTGGTCAAAGTTGGAAAGGATGTAGTTCTCCAGTTCCAGTTTTTTTCGGTTCTGGCTGGTGAAATAAGCAACATGGGCATTAACGTCCTTACGGTTGTTGTTGCAGGCCACCGCGGCGTATTCACAGACCTTTTTAATATCTTCATAAACCAGGCTGCCAGCGTCATATACCCCGATGCGGACTGACAGGCTGCGGCCGCCATTGATTTGCCGGCTTTCTTTAAGGAAGGCAGCCAGCCGGTCTTCAAGATTCTCATGCTCCGTAAAAGCATAGAAATTGTCTTCAGTAAAATGACCACAACATTCTTCTCCAAAATTTCGCCTAAGCAAATCAGCAAAGGCCGCCAGAAGGCGGTTGCCTTCAACATAGGAATAGCGGTGGTTGAAATGGCTGAAGCCAATCAGGTTGAAGGCCAGCATGACCGGCTGCTTGCCCTTTTTAAAAAGTTCCCGGCAACCCAGTTCCGCCAGCTCGTAAAAGTAAGCTGCTTGTGGCAAGCCGGTCAAGTCATCACGCAGGGGCTTAGCCTGATTTCTCCCTGCTTTCGGCATTGCCCGGTCGCTAGCCAGCAGCTGCTGAAAGCGGGCTGGTGACATTTCCGTATACCAGACCATGAAGGCAGACTCTTGATCAAGCTCGACCACCTTTCCTTGGGCTTGCAGGAGAGAATATTCCTTCTGCCCTGGCAGCTTGATCCGGTAAAAATTTTCATAGCTGCCGGTCTCCTGCTTGACAAAGGAAGAAAAATCCGCCTGCACCAAGGCTAGGTCATCGGGATGAAGACCCGTAAACAGGTCCTGGCCCAGCATTTTTTGGAGGTAAGCTGCAGGCAGGCCATAGAGCTCGCCCAGGCCCTTGGACACGGCCACGACTTTAATATGGTTATCCTTTAATTGATAAAGTGCTATTGGAGCTTCGCTTTCAGCGATTCTAGCCAGCTCAGCCTGCTCATCATTTTTTCTCATAAACACGCTCCTAAAAACCGATGCTTCCGCCAAAATCAGCCTTTAATTTTTAAACATAAATTAAGCTATAATTAAAGCAACATCGATTATCCAGTATTAACCTATTCTTTATATTATATAAAAGTTGTTATACCAGAGCAAGTAGAGTCACCCTTTCAAAGTAAAACATCATTTTTCCTGCAAAAACAAAAAGCCAAGACTGTCCGTCTTGGCTTAAAAAACTATTTTAATCATTTTTGGCTTCTTGATCAGCACTTGGCTCTTTTTTTGCCCGGTAGCGGCAAATGTCCGCGTAAAGCAGATAGCCAGCCAGGACCAGGGCCAAAAGAAAGCCAACCCAGCTGCCCCAGGAGTAGGTAAAGTACATCTTGGAATAGACTTCCTGCTGGACCATTTCCGTCAGGGTATGCGTGATAAAGACCTGGAAGCCAAAGGCACTGACTGACCCCAGTAAAAATGGCAGCCAGGATAGATAGCGGTTAAAAAACAGCAGGGCCACGCCCAGCAAATACAGGACGCAGATGATCCATAAGGAAAGCTGGTAGATCTGGGTAATCTGCTGCAGCTCTCCTTCATGCACCTTGAGTTCGCTGTTGACCAGGTAAAGGATCAAATCATCCATAAAAAGCTGAACCTTGTTTTTAGCTGGCAGATTCAAGTCGCTGGACTTCAGCTGCTTGTTTTCCCGGTAGCGGGAAACCAGCCGGTAAAGGCTGAGATAGGACTCACTGATCTCTACCTTGTCTGGCAATTGGGCGACCAAATCTTCCTTCAAGCCCGATTCAACCGCTGCTTTAGCCGCGATCGACATGGCACTGCCATCGCTTTGATTGGCAAAAGTGTCAATCAAGCTGGAAGCATAGTCCTTGGTCTCATCCATTTTAAAAGTAACGGGGCTGCTCAACAGAGCCACCAGGGAGACTATGGCAGCCAGGGTGCACAGGCTTTTGCGCAGTATTAGTTGACTTTTTTTCATAGCAGGCTTCCAAGATAATATCCGCAAGTCAAAAGGACAGCCCCGCCCAGGTAACTAGCCAACAGGTAGCGCTTAAGGACGCGCTTTTGCCCATTTTCAGCCAAAGAGACCATTTCCGTGTTCAAGGTAGAAAAAGTCGTAAAGCCGCCCAAAACGCCGGTGCCCAGAAAAGCATAGACAACCACTGGCAGCTGCAGGGCAAAGGCCAGGCCCAGCAAAAAGGCACCCGTCAAGTTGATCACAAGCGTCGGCCAAGGGAAGGTCGTTCCTTTCATCCAGTGCTTCTTGCCGTAACAGGTCAAGCCGTAGCGGGCTACCGCCCCCAGGCTGGCCCCAAATCCAACCGCGAAAATCATCTTGTTACCTCCTTTCCAAAAGTTTGTCTGCGGCAAAGTTGGCCGCCTCTTTGCCTAACCAAGCAAAAAGGAAACCGACCGCGATCGTGCCGATGAAGTAGACCAAAGCCCCAAAATTCTGTCCGCCGATCAAGAGCTTAAAGGCATCCAGGTTAAAGCTGGAAAAAGTTGTAAAGGCTCCGACAAAGCCCGTTCCCAGGCCCGTTGTCAGCCAAGCCCGCGCGCTTGATTTTTTCAAGAAAAAGTAGGTCAGAAAGGCCAGCAGAAAGCAGCCTGAAAGGTTGGCAATCACCGTCCCGTAAAAAGAAAATGCTGCTGTTAAGCCATAGCGGGCCAGGCCACCGAAAAAGGCAAAAAAAGCCACGCTAAGATAATTTTTTACTGCATCCATTGTCCACCTCATCTTGCACGTAATAACGCACTAATTACTAGATTACATCAGAAAGCGCTTCAAAGGCAAACAAAAAAATGGAAGCGCCTGGCTGGCGTTTCCACTTTTAAGGCTATAAAAGCTTTTTGCTATTTTGCAGATTATCTATTGCCATTCCCGGCAATCTTGCTCCAGTTCAGCATAAGAGATGAAAGCAGGACTGATACTGAACTGAAGGCCATGGCCAAAGCAGCCATTTCCGGACTGAGACTGACCCCAATAAAGGAGAAGAGGCCGGCAGCAACTGGAATCCCAATCAAATTGTAGATCAAGGCCCAGAAGAGGTTTAGCTTGATCCGGGTAAAGGTCTTTTTAGACAAGTCAAGTGCCCGCAAGACCCCAGTCAAGCTGCTGGTCATTAGGACGATTCCGCCGGCTTCTTTAGCCACGTCAGTCCCGCTGCCCATGGCAATGCCGACATCAGCTAGTGACAGAGCCGGAGCGTCGTTAATCCCGTCGCCGACAAAGGCTACTGGCCCTTCTTCTTTCAATTTGGCCAAGCGGTCGGCCTTTTCTCCTGGCAAAAGACCGGCTTCGACCTGGCCGACTCCCAGCTGCCGGCCGATTTTTTCCGCCAGCTGCTGGTTGTCACCTGTCAGCATCACCGTCTTAATGCCGCGGTCTTTAAGCTCACCCAAGACAGCTTTGGCTTCTGGGCGGGGAGCATCTTGCAAGGCCAAGAGGCCAATGACGTCAGCATCTTTTTGGACAAAAACCACCGTCTTGCCAGCTTCAGCCAAGCCGTCTGCCTGCTTCACCCAAGCTTCTGAGGCGCTGACATAGTCAGCCCGGCCGACCTTAACTAAGTGTCCAGCGACTTTGCCTTCCACGCCCCTGCCTTCTTCAGCTGAAAAATCACTGACCGGCAAGAGGGACTGGCCGGCTTCTTTTGCGCTATTTACGATAGCCTGGGCCAAGGGGTGTTCAGAATTTGCTTCCAGACTGGCCGCCAGGCTGAGGCTTTCCTTATCCCCCACCTGGTCAACCACCTTTGGTTGGCCAACCGTCAAAGTCCCGGTTTTGTCAAAAACAATGGTCTTGATTTTAGCCGCTGCTTCCAAAATTTCCCCGTCTTTAATCAAGACGCCCATCCGGGCGCTGCGGCCGCTGGCCACCATCAAGGCCGTCGGCGTGGCCAGGCCCAAAGCACAGGGACAGGCAATCACGATGACGGAAACAGCGTAGAGCATGGCCTGGACTGGCCCTACCGGACTGAAGACTTGCCAAATGGCAAAAGCCAGGATGCTGGTGATCAAAACCGCCGGCACAAAGTAGTTGGCTACCTTGTCAGTCAGTTTCTGAATCGGTGCCCGGGAATTTTGGGCCTGCTTGACCACCTGGACGATCTGGGCCAGCATGGTCTCTTCCCCGACCTGCTCAGCTTCCATCAAGAAGCTGCCGCTGCCGTTGATAGTTGCCCCAATCACCTTGTCGCCCGGCTTTTTCTCAACCGGCATGCTTTCCCCGGTCACCATGGCTTCGTTGACGCTGCTTTGCCCGGAAAGCAGGCGGCCGTCAACCGGCACCTTGCCGCCCGGCCGCACCTTGATTATGTCGCCGGCCTTGACCTGGTCCAGAGGAAGCTTGACAAAGTCTTCTCCCCGCTTGACCTCGGCTTCGCTGGCCTGCAGTTCCAGCAGCTTATTGAGTGAAGCTGCTGCCCGGTCATGCATTTTTTCTTCCAGGGCATCCCCCAGCAAAACGAAAATCAAGATAAAGGCCGCGCTTTCAAAGTAGACCGGCCGGCCAGTGAAGTAGGCAAAAAGGCTGTAGACATAAGTCACGCTGGTGCCAATGGCGATCAAGCTGTTCATGTTGGCCTGGTGGCGCTTAAAAGCTGCCCAGGCGCTTTGGATGTAGGGCCCAGCCGCGACCAGCATGATCAAGCTGGTCGCGATCAGCGAATAAGTCTTGACCCCTGGCAGCATGATCCCCCAGACCATCAAAATCATCTGAGCCAGCATCGGGAGCGACAATATCAGAGACAGCCAGAAGCGCCGCCAATTAGTCAATTCCATTATTTAACCACGATCTTTCCATGAAACATGTCCATGCCGCAGGCATAGCCAATTTCCCCGGCCTTGTCAGTCGGGATCTGGACCTTGGTCAGCTTTTCCTTGCTCAAGTCCTTGTCCACGCCTAAAGAAGAAAAGACCACGTGACTGAGGCAGGCTGTCTTGTCTTCCATCTTAAAAGTTACTTCAGCCGGCACGCCCTTTTTTAAATAGAGAACTTCCGGCTCATAGCCGCCCTTGACGACTACCTGGCCTTCTTGGCGGCCATTTGCAAGATCTGCCTGCTGGCTGCTCTGTTGGAAATTGCCGAAAAACCACCAGGCAATCAAGCCGATCAAAGCTGCCGCACCCAAGACTACTAACACATTAACTAACATTCCTGTCCACCTTCCATATGCTCACAAGTACTTAAACAATTGCATTCAACTTTTTCCGGAGCTGTCTTCGCCTTTTCGGCCGCCTTTTTGGCAATTGCCTCAAGGTCGCTTTTGCTTAAAGGCAGGTCGTCCAGCAAGCGCAGAAGCATTTCTCCCTTATGCATGTCGCACATAGCGGCAAATTCCGCCGTCAAGCTCTCATGCATGGCTTCGCCTTCTGCTTTAGCCGCCCGGTATACGAAGCGGCGTTCCTGCCGGTCAACCTGCAAAAAGCCCTTCTTTTCCAAGCGCCGCAGCAAAGTTTTGACCGTTGACGGGCTCCAGGCACATTTTGCCTCCAGCTGATCGATAATCTGGCTGCTATTGGCCTGGCCCAGGGTCCAGACCACCCGCATGACTTGCCATTCAGCAGCTGAAATCCGGCATTCCTCTTCCATCTTCTTCCTCCTTGTTTACATCTGTAACCTTTACAAAAACTATTCTACACTAATGTTTACATTTGTCAACGATTTACTCTTAATTTCCTTCCCGGTAGCCGCAGGCGAAAAAAGTCTTGGCGGCCTGCCGGCGGGCCAGCAGCCAGGCCTCATTGCCCCGCTTAGGGTAAACGGAGCTGGCCAAAATAACCAGAGCCCGCCCATTTTCAAAATCAAAGCCTAATCCAGGTCCAGTAAAGCCGGTATGCCAGAGGAAGCGGCGGCCTTTTTGCCAGCGGATCCAGGCCAGAGTCCGCTCAAAGCAATCATAGTCAAACAAACTGGCAACAAGCGGACTATCCGTCGTCAAATATGCCTGGCTGAAGCAGGCCAAGTCATCCAGCGTTGAAAACAGGCCCGCATGGCCTGCTACCCCGCCCAGCTGCCAGGCGGTTTCGTCATGGACGGTCCCCCAGACCTGTCCTCTTTCTTTAGTTATCTCAGTTTTGGCAAAGCGGTCTCTTTTTCCTTTGAGCAAAAAGCCGGTCTCCCGCATGCCCAAAGGGGCAAAAATTTCCTCCCGCAAAAAGCTGCTCAAGTTTTGCCCACTGACCTGCTCCAGGATTTTGCCCAAGATAATGAAGTTGAGGTCGGAATAAACTGACTCCCGGCCGGGCAAATAAAGGGGCTTAGTGGCTAATACCGCCTGCCAGACCTCCTCCGGGCTTTGGTACTGCCAGACATTGTCCAAGTCTGCCGGCAAGCCGCTGGTGTGCAAAAGCAGGTCTGTTACTGTAACAAACGGAAAAGCCGCTGGAAAAAAGTCTCCTACCCGGTCCTTCAAGCTGATTTTCCCCTCATCTATCTCTTTAAAGATCCCGCTGGCCGTCCCCACTACCTTGGTCAAAGAAGCCAGGTCGTAAAGCTGGCCTGGCTCAGCCTGGCCCAGGTAGTGCCGGCTGATCCTTTCCAGGTCAATTATGGCATAGGAGACCCCATTTACGATTTTTTGCTCAACCGCCTCTTTAAAAATGCCGGTGATTTTCTCTTCAATTTCTGCCGTAGTCATTTTTCCTCCTGAAAAAGAAAAAAGGCAGATCCGCAGATCTGCCCTTTTCTCTTATAGAACTAATTTCCGCAGGGCCTTGGCGATCCCGTCGCGTTCGTTGGTGTCGGTAACGTAGTCAGCCAGGTCCTTGATCTCGTCGATGGCATTGCCCATGGCCACCCGCTTGAAGTCTGGAATTTCAAACATGGACCGGTCGTTGCCCTGGTCACCGAAAATCATGACTTCACTGCCCGAAAGGCCCAGTCTTGAGGCCAGTTCGCTGACGGCGTAGCCTTTTGAAGCGGCCAGTGACCCGACTTCAACGACTTCCGGCCAGCTGCGGACAACCGCGTAAGTCTGGAAGAACCAGTCTGGCAGCCGGTTCCACAGGCGATCAACTTGGTCTGGGTCATCGCACTGATAGACCGCCTTGGCAAAGGTAAAGTCCTTCTTGAAGTCGCTTCTGTCTTGAATCCAAAGCTGGTTCTTGGTTTCCGCCCCGTCGACCTGCATGCGGATGGAAATCTTCTTGTCCAAGGTATAAAAACGCTCTGGAGTTTCAAAATCCAGGTTGACGTCGCTGAGCCGCTGCATATGAAGCAGGGTATTGAAGTCGCCAAAGTCCAGCTCGTGGCTGATCAAGACCCGGCCGTCCAGGTTTTGCACCACGGCCCCGTTGAAGAGGATCGCGTACTCTTCACTGCCACTTAAACCCAATTCTTCCGCGTAGCCCTTAATGCCTGACAGGGGCCGGCCGGAAGTCAGCACAATCTTGATCCCGGCTGCTTTTGCTTCCTGCAGAGCCTTGTAAGTCCCTGGCAAAATCGTCTTGCTGTCTGTCAGCAGGGTGCCATCCAAGTCGATGGCCAGCATTTTAATCGCCATATTTTCCTCCTATGTAGTCCAAAGCCTATTCTTACTTAATTATTGCAGAATTTTTCCCGTAAAAAAAGAAAAAATCCATCCAAAAGAAAAGGAAAGCTCGATTTGAACTTTCCTTGCTCTCAGCTTTACAGCTTCTTAACTTGCTTCTTTTTATTCGCCCATTTCAGCCGTAACTACCTTGACGATCCGGTCAACGTATTCCTGGGTGATTTCCTGGGTTGGGCCTTCAGCCATGACCCGGAGCAGTTCCTGGGTACCTGAAGGGCGAACCAGAACCCGGCCGTCGCCAGCCATGTCCTTTTCGACTGATTCAATAGCATCGACAACTGCCTGGTGGTCCTTCCAGCTGTTCTTGTCCTTAACTGGAACATTGACCAAAACTTGCGGGTATTCCTTGAAGTCGGCCAAAAGTTCAGTCAGGGACTTGCCAGTCTTCTTCATCACCAGCATCAAGTGGATCCCAGTCAGCATCCCGTCACCAGTGTTGTGGTAGTCGCTGATGATCACGTGGCCGGATTGTTCCCCGCCCAGGCTGTAGCCGTTGGCCCGCATTTCTTCAGAAACGTAGCGGTCGCCGACTTGGGTGCGGACATTCTTGATCCCCCGGCGCTCTAAGGCCTTGGTGAAGCCCAGGTTGCTCATGACGGTCGTGACGATCGTATCCTTCTTCAAGCGGCCGTGGTCAGCCAAGTAGGAGCCAATCACGTACATGATGTGGTCGCCGTCGACTTCGTTGCCGTTTTCGTCAACCGCGATGCAGCGGTCAGCATCCCCGTCAAAGGCCAGGCCCAGTTGAGCACCCTGCTTGACTACTTCTTCTTGCAGGCGGTCAGTGTGTGTTGCCCCGCAGTGGTCGTTGATGTTCAACCCGTTCGGGTGGGTTGAAATAGTGGTAAAGTCAACATCCAGGTCAGCAAACAAACGGGAGATGAAGGCACTGGCTGCCCCGTTGGCCCCGTCGATCACGACCTTGATCCCGCTCAAGTCTTCAGGAATGGTGTTTTCCAAGAACTGGATGTACTTATTGCTGCCATCGCGGAAGTCGGTTACCGTGCCCAGGCCTTCTGCTGATGGCCGCGGGAGCATGTCCTGCTTGGCATCGATCAGTTCTTCGATTTCTTCTTCCTTGGCATCAGACAATTTCAAACCATCGCTGCCAAAGAACTTGATCCCGTTGTCTTCAACTGGGTTGTGAGAAGCGGAAATCTGCACGCCGGCATCAGCCCCTTGAGCCCGGACCAGATAGGACAGGCCTGGAGTGGTCATGACTCCGCATTCCAGAACTTCGATGCCGACTGACAGAAGACCGGAAATCAAAGCGTATTCCAGCATTTCACCGGAAATCCGGGTATCTCTTGAAACCAGAACCCGGGCCTGACCGCCGTCTTCCTTTTCCTTGGTCAGCACGTAGCCACCCATCCGGCCCAATTTAAAGGCCATTTCCGGGGTCAAAACCTTGTTGGCTTCACCGCGAACACCGTCAGTACCAAAATATTTAAGCATGTTGCAAAGAACCTTTCTTTAATTTCTAGTTGTTCGAATCGCTGACTTCGATCTGGACGTCCACGCTGCCTGGCGAAACCCAGGCAACCCCGCTTGGAACTGGCAGGCGGAAGGACTTGGTGACCGAAGACTTGATATTAGTCAGATCAACGTCCAAAGTCAGGGAACTGATCTTCTTTAGGGCTTCCTTTTGCCCATAGAGGGTAACTTTTTCCTCTTTGGCAGTCAAGGAGTAAACTTTCTTGCTTGAGCCATGACTGGCATTCAGCTTCAGCTTAACCGTCTTCTTAGAAACCGACAAAGGCAGGGTTACCCGGGCCGTTGCCGGACTGATCACCACGTTGAGCTGGTGGCCCTTGGCGTCATATGCCGCCAAGAGAACATTCCGCCGGACCGTTTCGGTGCTGCCGTTCGGCACGACCAGCTGGGCCTGCACGTGGTCGATCGCTTTCACTTCGCTCTGGGCCCCGGTGACTTCAACCGTCTCCGGGCTGACTGTCGGCGTACCGATGTCATAGCCTTGAGCAACAGCATTCTTATTATAACCTATTTGGACCGGCAAAGTGCGGGACTTTCTCTTTTGAATGTTGACCTTCACGCTTTTCTGCGACAATTTGTAGGAAACCTGGCTGGGCAGGCCGCTAACCTTGACCGGGACCTGGTGGCTGCCGACGCCCAGCTTGCTTAGGTCAATGTAGACCCGGAAATTCTGGGTGTTGACAGCAGAAGTAACCAGGGCATTGGGCCCTTCCAAGGTCACCTTGATCTTAGAAGGATAACCGGTGACATAGTATTTGTCAGCGTCCACTGACACCTGCAGGGCCATCTTCAGACTCTGCTCAGTGCTGGCCGTTTCCTGGACCTTGGTCTGGTTGCTGGTGTTGACCTGGGTATTGTCAACGAAGGCAACCAAGACGATGGCCAAAAGCAGGGAAAAAAGCTTGTAAAACCATTTTTGCTCAATCAGTTTGTGCATTATTTATCCCCCCAGTTCCAGATGCCCCGGGCCAGGCGGATTGGCCATGGCTGCTTCTTCTTTTCTTCAGTGACCAGTTCGGCCCGCAGGTACTTGAGGTATTCCTGCTGGCTGAGGTCGACCATGAACTGGCCGTTTCTGGTGATGGTCACCCCACCCGTTTCTTCAGAAACGACCACAGTGATGGCATCGGTTACTTCAGAAATCCCGACAGCTGCCCGGTGTCTGGTCCCCAGACTCTTGGGAATCATGGCATTGTCAGACAGGGGCAGGTAGGCTGAAGCTACTTGAACCCGGTTATTTTTGATGATGACCGCCCCGTCGTGCAAAGGCGTGTTGGGGATGAAGATGTTGATCAGCAATTCCCCGGTAACCAGGGCATCAAGCTTGATCCCTGTTTCCACATATTCTTCCAGGCCGGTCTTTTGCTCCAGGGTAATCAAAGCCCCGATCCGGCGCTTGGACATGTACTGGATCGCCTTGTCCAGCTCCTTGACCAGCTTCTCCTGCTGCTCGCGCTCGCTGTTTTCCGAATCAGAGAACAGGGAGACCCGGCCCAGGCGCTCCAGACCCCGGCGGATTTCCGGCTGGAAGATGACGATGATCCCGATGACTGACCAGGAAACGATCTGGTCCAAAATAAAAGTAACGGTCGTCAGCTGGGCCCAACCGGCCAAGACCCTGGCTACCATGATCAAAATGATCCCGTTGGCCAGCTGGACTGCCTTGGTCCCCTTGATCAAAAGGGTCAAGTGGTAAATAAAATACCAGGTGATCAAGACGTCCAGAACCACCGACAAGGTATGCCAGGTCCACAGACTTGCAAAATCAAACTGCATAAAATTCTCCCTTTCTACATTCTTCTGTCAACTAATTGCGGGCATACATCTTGAACTCCAGGAAGAGGTCATTGTATTCCTGCACCTTGCTGCTTGGCAGATCCCGATAAACTTCCAAATTCTTGATTGTCGACATTGGCGGGTAGAACTGTGCATCTTCCCGGACGGATTTTGGCAATAGCTTCTGAGCCGCGGTATTCGGGGTCGAGTAGCCGATGTATTCAGCATTTTGCGCCGCGTTTTTCGGATCCAGCATGAAGTTGATGAACTTGTAAGCTGCTTCCTTATTCTTGCAAGTCTTAGGGATGACGATGTTGTCAAACCACAAGTTGGAGCCCTGGGCCGGCACAACATAGTGAATATGTGAATCTTGGTCCATCATCGTGGCGGCTTCCCCGGAGTAAGTGACCCCGATCCAGGCTTCATTTTGCACCATGTACATCTTCAGTTCATCAGCCACGATTGCCTTGACGTTCTTGCCAATTTTGTCCAGCTTGGCCTTAGCTGCCTTAAGGTGGGCAGAATTAGTGTCGTTCATGGAATAACCCATGGAAACCAGGGCCATGCCCATGATATCGCGGGCTGAGTCAACCAGCAGGATCTGATCCCGGTACTTTTTCTTCCAGAGGTCATTCCAAGTCTTGATCTCGCCTTCTTTGACATAGCGGTCATTATAGACGATGCCCAAGGTGCCCCAGAAGTAAGGGACTGAGTACTCATTCTTTTCGTCAAAGGACTTGTGCAAAAATTCCTTGCCGATGTACTTAAAATTACTCAAGCGGCTGGTATCAATCTTGTCTAAAAGATTGTCCCGGCGCAACTTGGTGATCATGTAGTCAGACGGCACGGCCAAATCATAAGCCGTCCCGCCTTGCTTGATCTTGGTGTACATGGCTTCATTGGAATCGAAGGTCTCATAGATGACATGGTAGCCGGTCTGCTTTTCAAACTTGGTGATTAGGTCCGGGTCAATATAGTCACCCCAGTTGTAAATGATCAAGTCTTTCTTGCTTGACGCGGAGCCGCCGCTGGAACTGTCCAATTTCTGCGCCCCCAGGAAAAGGCCGAAGCTGACCAAGAGGATGGCCAGGGCCGCGGAAAGTATTTTTTTCATCGCAGCAGCCCTCCCAGCTTATTAGCCTTCTTGCCTTGCCGCTTGGCCAGGAAATAGTAGACCCCGACTAAAAGCAGGACAAACAAGAAAATGATCGTGCTCAAGGCATTTACTTCCAGGTCAATCCCCTGCCGGGCCCGGGAATATATTTCAACAGACAAAGTGGTAAAGCCGTTCCCGGTCACGAAGAAAGTAACCGCAAAGTCATCCAAGGAGTAGGTCAAGGCCATGAAGAAGCCCGACAAAATCCCCGGCGTAAGGGCTGGCAGGAGGACCTGGCTGAAGACTTGATAGTTGTTTGCCCCCAGGTCCCGGGCCGCGTCAACCAGGGAATTGTCCATTTCCTTTAACTTGGGCAGAACCATCAAAACCACGATCGGTACGGAAAAAGCGATGTGGCTGAGCAAGACGGAGGCAAAGCCCAAGCTGAAGCCCAAGGCGGTAAAGAGGATCAAGAAGCTGGCCCCGATAATAACGTCGGGTGAGACGATCAAGATATTGTTCAAAGACAGGAGGACCTTGCGGGAAGCCTCCTTGCTGCGCTGGATAGCAATGGCCCCAAAAGTCCCCAAAATAGTTGCCGCCAGGCTGGACAAAAGAGCCAGCATGATCGTCTCCAGCAAGATGGCCAAAAGCCGTTTGTCAGCAAACAAGGTCTGGTAGTGCTCCCAGGTAAAATGGCGGAAATGGTCCATGCTGGAACCGCTGGAGAAAGAAAAGTAGATCAGGTAGAAAATCGGCAGGTAGAGGATCAGCAGCACCAGGCCAAAGTACACCCTGCCCCAAATGGTCTTTTTCATAATTCAAT
Source organism: Lactobacillus sp. WILCCON 0059 (assembly GCF_057197985.1). Lineage (NCBI taxonomy): Bacteria > Bacillati > Bacillota > Bacilli > Lactobacillales > Lactobacillaceae > Lactobacillus > Lactobacillus sp. WILCCON 0059. Next base: position 667,573 of record NZ_JBUBHN010000001.1, on the reverse strand, counting down.
TTCCTTCTTGTGCTGCTTGCGCGAAGTCAGCAGCATCACAATTGACATCAAGGCAATCAAGATTACCCCGATAGTCGCCCCCATATTCCAGTTCATCGTCGTCAGGAAATACTCCTCAACTGCCGTACCCAGGGTGATCACCCGGTTGCCCCCGATCAAGCGAGTCAGCATGAAGAGGGACAGAGACGGGATGAAGATGGCCTGGATGCCAGATTCAACGCCCGGCCAGGATAAGGGCCAGATCACATAGCGGAAGGTCTGCCAGAAATTGGCCCCCAGGTCTGAGCTAGCGCTTAAAAGAGCCGGGTCAATTTCCTTCAGCGAGTTGTAGATAGGCATGACCATGAAGGGAATTTCGATATAGGTCGCCACGAAAATAAAGGCGAAGTCGGTAAACATGATTCCTACCGGGCCAATGCCAAAGAGTCCGAGAAACTGGTTGACCATCCCGCTTCGGGAAAAAATCCCGATAAAGGCATAAGCCTTGAGCAAAAGGTTGATCCAGGTCGGCAAAATGATCAGCATCAGCCAGAACTGCTGGTTTTTCAGCCTGGTCAAAACCAGGGCTGTCGGATAAGAGACCAGCAGACAGATAAAGGTGATCAAGAGGGCATACCAAAAGGAATTAGCCATCATCCGCAAAAAAGTGCCATTAGAGAAAAAGGCACTGAAATTCTGCAGGGTCAAATGGCTATGAGCATCAGTCAGTGAATAGCCCAAGATGAGGACCAGCGGGGCAATCACAAAGAGGCCGATCCAAAGCAGGTAAGGCAAAAGAAACAAAAGCCGGTTCTTTTTCATCGCTAGTCCTCACCTTCATAAGTTTCCAGGCGGGCATCGAATTCTTCTTCGGTTTCGCCCAGCCGCATGACGTGGATGTCTTCCGGATCAAAGAAGATGCCGACTTCCTGGCCGATCTGGACACCGTTGGTGGAATGGATCAGCCATTCAAAGCCGTCCTGGCCAATAGCCTTGATTTCAAAGTGGTCGCCCAAGAAAAGCTGGCTCTGCACTGTCACCAGCAGTTTGCCAGCGGCTGGCTCCGTAATGTCCAGATCTTCTGGCCGCAGGACGACTTCAACTTTTTCCCCAGGGGTGATCCCGGCGTCGGCACATTCAAAATTCTTGCCGGCAAATTCCACGGCAAAGTCCCGGATCATCCGGCCAGACAAAATGTTGGAGTCCCCGATGAAGCGGGCAACGAAGTCATTGACTGGTTCGTCGTAAATGTCCACCGGCGTCCCGCTCTGCTGGATCTCCCCGTCGTTTAAGACGAAAATTTCATCACTCATAGCCAGTGCTTCTTCCTGGTCGTGAGTGACAAAAATAAAGGTGATCCCCAGTTTCTTCTGGATAGCCCGGAGTTCAAACTGCATTTCTTTTCTAAGACGCTTGTCCAAGGCTGACAGGCATTCGTCCAAAAGCAGCACCTTAGGTTCATTGATGATCGCCCGGGCGATCGCCACCCGCTGCTGCTGGCCACCGGAAAGTTCGGAAATTTCCCGGTTGGCATAACCATCCAGGCGGACAGTATGCAAGGCATCTTTGACCTTTTCCCGGATTTCGCTTTCCGGCCGCCGGCGCAGTTTCAAGGCAAAAGCAACGTTTTCATAGACATTCAAATGCGGAAAAAGAGCATAATTCTGAAAAACCGTATTGATATGCCGCTTTGAAGCGTCAAGATTGGTAATATCCTGGCCGTCAAAATAGACCTTGCCGGCTGATGCTTCCGTAAAGCCGGCAATAATCCGCAAAATCGTCGTTTTGCCTGAACCTGATGGCCCCAGCAAAGAGTAGAACTTGCCGGACTCAAGCTCAAGGTTGATGTCCTTCAAGGCTACAAAGCCATCATCATACTGCTTGGTGATGTGATCTAACTTAATAATTTCCATTTGCTGTTCCTGTTTTTCTTTTTCTTTTATCTTCTATTCTAATCCATTATTCCTCGCCAATGATGCGGACTTCGGTTTGCAAAGCAATTCCGTCTTTTTCCTTAATCGTCTTTTGAATATAGTGAATCAAATTGAGATAGTCGGTGGCCGTGGCTCCGCCCTTGTTGACGATAAAGCCGGCATGCTTGGTTGACACCTGGGCCCCGCCGATCTGCTTGCCCTGCAGGCCAGCCTTGATGATCATCGGCCCAACAAAGTGACCAGTTGGCCGCTTGAAGACTGAACCGCAGGACGGGTATTCCAGAGGCTGCTTGTAGCTTCTGAGAGCGTTCAAGTAGTTCATCTGGTCCAAGATTGCAAGCTTGTCACCTGCCTTTAAGGCAAAAGTTGCCTCAATGACGATTTCATCATTTTCCTGCAAAAGGGAGTGCCGGTAAGAAAAATGCAACTCGGAGTTCGTGTAGGTCTTGACCTCACCGTCTCTGGTCACAACCGTGGCGCTTTCCAGGCAGTCCTTGGTTTCACCGCCATAAGCCCCAGCGTTCATGAAGACGGCTCCGCCGACTGAACCGGGAATCCCCGCGGCAAATTCCAGGCCAGACAGGCCGGCTTCCCCAGCCGCGAAAGAGGTATCGATGATTCTGGCCCCGGCTTGGGCGTGGACCTTATTAGCTTCGACCTTGATCTCTTTCATTTCCGTCAAGATCAAAACCAGGCCCCTGATCCCCTTGTCGCGGATGATCAAGTTAGACGCGTTGCCAATTACCGTAACCGGCAACTGGTCTTCCTTGGCCGCGGCCAGGGCCCCTTGCAGCTCTGCCAAATTCTTTGGGAAAGCCAGGTATTCAGCCGGTCCCCCAGTTTGGGTAAAAGTATAGCGGCTCAAAGGAATGTTTTCTTGCAAATCAAGTCCTTGCGCTTTTAAGTCATACAGCTTCAATTAAAATTGCCTCCTCTAAATCTTCCTTTTGATATTTTACCGCATTCACGCTGTGTTATACTAGCTTGGACCAAGTTTGCTTGGCTTAATTTGACTTATGTTCAAACGGAGGCTTTTACAAATGATGAATTTTGTCGCCATGGACTTTGAAACTGCCAACCAACACCCGGCCAGCGCCTGCTCTTTAGCCCTGGTTCTAGTGCGGGGCAGCAAGATTATCGACCGCTTCTACACGGTCATCAATCCCCAGATGGCCTTTGACGCCCAGCAGGTCAAGGTGCACGATATTACCGCGGAAGACGTGGCGGGGGCGCCGACCATGGCCGAGGTCTGGCCCAAGATCCAGCCTCTTTTCCAGCCGGGGATGCTGGTGGCGGCCCACAATGCCCGCTTTGACTGCAATGTGATGAAGCAGTCCCTGGCCCGCTACGGGATTGCCGAGCCCCACTACCTGGTGTTAGACAGCCTCAAGGTCAGCCGGGAGCTGGAGCCAGGCCTGGAAAACTACCAGCTCAACACTGTCTCTGACCTTTTAGGCGTTGAGCTTTGGCACCACCATAATGCCTTAAGCGACAGCGAAGCCTGCGCCGGCATCCTCTTAAAAGAAGAGGAAAAGCGGGGCAGCGAGCTTTTGAAGAAATTTGTCTACCAAGTCTAGGCAAAAAAATGGATCAGCAGCAAGCTGGTCCATTTTTGCTTTTGTATTTACTTTTTGTTTTTTCTTTACTGCTTTTCCTGGTAAAGACGGCAGGCGTTTTCTGCCCAGGCAGCCGCTCTTTGCCCGTGCGGGACGAGCTCAACCAAGCGCTTGGTTGAATCCCAGGAGTCGTCAACCCGGGTCAAAACCAGCTCCAAAAAGTCGCTGGGCAGGTCAGCCTGGATCACCTGGGGCCATTCGATGATGACCACGCCTTCTTCAGCCAGGTAGTCATTTAAGTCGATTGAAGCCAGGTCATCGCCTTCCAGCCGGTAAAAGTCCATGTGAAAAAGGGGCAGCTTCCCTTCCCGGTATTCCCGAACCAGGGTAAAGGTCGGACTTTTGACTGGCCGCTTAATCCCCAGAGCCCGGCCAAAGCCTTGGGTCATCGTGGTCTTGCCGGCCCCCAGGTCCCCTTTTAAGAGCAAAAGGTCGTGGGGCTGGGCACTTTGGGCCAGGGCAGCGCCAAAAGCCTGCATGTCAGCAGCGGAATTGATTGCTAATTCTGTCATCTGCTTTTTAACCTTCCATTACGGCTTGAGCCGCCGTCAAAATCCCGATCTTGTAAACATCATCGGCGCTGCAGCCCCGAGAGAGGTCGTTGACCGGCTTGGCAATCCCCTGCAAAACCGGGCCGATTGCCGTAAAGTTGCCAAGGCGCTGGGTAATCTTGTAGGCGATGTTGCCTGACTGCAGTTCCGGGAAAATGAAGACATTGGCCTGACCGCCTACGGCTGAGCCAGGTGCCTTAAGTTCGGCAACTGCCGGCACGAAGGCCGCGTCAAACTGCAAGTCGCCGTCAGCCGGGATGTCCGGGTACTTTTCCTTGAACATTTTGGCAGCTTCCGCCACCTTGTCCACCTGCGGGCCCTTGGCTGAACCGTGGGTTGAAAAGCTGAGGAAGGCCACCTTCGGGTCGATCCCGATCATCTTGGCCGTAGCAGCTGACTGAGCCGCGAATTCAACCAGCTGGTCGCTGGTCGGGTCGATGGAAATCGCGCAGTCAGCAAAGACATACTTTTCTTCTCCTCTTTCCATGATGAAGGAGCCGGAAATCCGGTGCATCCCCGGCTTGGTCTTCAAAATGAAGAGGGCTGGCCGGACCGTATCCGCCGTTGAGTGGGCCGCCCCGGACACCATCCCGTCGGCCTGGCCGGTGTAAACCAGCATGGTCCCGTAGAAGTTGGCGTCACGCAAGGCAGCTTCAGCTTCTTCCATAGTCTGGAAGTGCTTGCCCCCGGCCATCCGGTCGTGGAACTTTTCCACCATCTGGTCAAAGTCCGGGCTGTTTTGGTAGTCCACGATTTCGATCCCGGTCATGTCCAGGCCTTCTTTTTCCGCCAGGGCCAGGACCTGGTCCTTTTGCCCCAAGACGATCGGTTCAACCAAGTCATCTTGCTTCAAGCGGCTGACCGCCGTCAGGATCCGCGGGTCCTCCCCTTCCGGGAAAACGATCCGCTGCTTGTCTTTTTGCTTAATCAATTGCTTTAATTGTTCAAAAACTTCCATCAATAATCTCCTCAAAAAATCATGCTTCCGGGTTTGGCGGCAATTGCCAGTCAACCGGAGCCAGGCCGAACTCCTCTAAGGCCGCGTTGCATCTTGAAAAGGGCCGGGAGCCGAAGAAGCCGCGGTTAGCCGAAAAAGGACTCGGGTGGGCTGACTTGATAATGACGTTCTTTTCCTGGTCGATCAAGGGAATCTTGTTTTGGGCAAAACGGCCCCACAGGATAAAGACGACCTGCCCCCGCTCACTCAAGGCCTTAATAGCAGCATCTGTCACCGCCTCCCAGCCCTTGCCCTGGTGGCCGTTAGCCTGGCCATATGGCACGGTCAAAACGGCATTGAGCAAGAGGACGCCCTGGTCAGCCCAGCGCTTGAGATAGCCGTGGTTCACCGGCTGAGCCCCAACGTCGTCATAGAGTTCTTTATAAATGTTGCGCAAGGACGGCGGCAGGGGCGTGCCCGGCATGACGGAAAAGCTCATGCCATTGGCCTGGCCGGGATTGTGGTAGGGGTCCTGGCCTAAAATGACAACCTTGGTATCTTTAAAAGGGGTCAGTTTGAAGGCCGTAAAGATATGGTACATGTCCGGATAGATCTGCTTGGTCTGGTATTCTTCTTTCAAAAAATCATGCAGCGTGTGATATTCATCACTTTCAAAAACCGGGGCAAGGACCTGGTCCCAATCATTTCCAATAAAATGTTTCATCTGTAATTCACCTTAGTCAATCTTACCATGATTGCCCCTTGATTTAAAGGAACTAGTGAAATTATTCACGACAACTTTTTTCAAATAAAGAAATGTATTCCTATAATCAAACTTCCTCCTTTATGTTATTATGAAATCGATAACAACAAGGAGGTAATAACATGATTAAACTGATCGCCTGTGACTTGGACGGGACCCTGCTGAACTCTTCAATGGAAATTTCTGACGCCAATGTGCAAGCCATCAAACGGGCTCAAGAAAACGGAATTGAATTCATGGTCGCCAGCGGCCGGGCACCCCATGAATCCCAGCCCATGCTTAAAGAATACGGAATTAACTGCGGCTTTATCAACTTAAACGGGGGCTTGGTCTTCGACACGGCTGGCAACCTGATCGTCAAGAATCCCCTGAAGCTGGAAACCGCCAAGAAGATCTGCCGCCTGCTTAAAAAAGAAGGCTTCTACTTCGAACTGGTCACCAGCAACCACGTCTACTCAGAAGACTTGAGCCAGCGGATCACCAACGTGGCCCACTTGATGGTGGAACTGAACCCTATGCTGACCTTCAAGCAGGCCGTTTTGGTTTCAGCCAGCAAGCCAGCCATCGTCAGCATCCAGCAGGTGCCAAGCTATGAAGACTTGATGGATGAACCAGGCACTGAAGTCATGAAGATCCTGGTCTTCGATTCCCGGGGCCAGTACGCTTTCACTGACGTCATCAAGGAAATTGAACAAATCGACAAGCTCTCAATTACTTCCAGCGCGGCCGACAACATCGAAATCAACGCTGCTAATGCACAAAAGGGCCAGTCCCTGCTGGACTACGCGGCGGCCAAGGGCATCCAGCGCGAGGAAATCGCGGCCATCGGCGACAACATGAACGATGAAAGCATGATCCAGGCTGCCGGTACCGGGGTGGCCATGGGCAATGCCGTTCCGCAGATCAAGACGATTGCCAGCTTCGTCACCAAGAGCAACAATGAAGACGGGGTAGCTTGGGCTATCGACAAGATCATTGCTGACAACCAAAAAGAGCAGGACCAATGATTTACACTCTCTACCTGACCCAAGAAGGCCGCACGGGCCAGATTCCAATCACTGACGAGGAAGGCAAGCCTTTTGGATCAATCCGCGGCCGCCTGGACAATCCAAACCACACCCTTTACCTGCTGGACACCAGCGGTGAAGAAATCGGCCGCCTTTTTAGCGATGGCACAGGCCTAATTGCCTCTTACACCCTGGACGTGATTCATCACTCCCTGGTCCACGTCAAGAAGGTCAACAGCCGCCAGACCAACCTGTTCTACATTACCCGGCTCAACTACTGGGTCAATGGCAGCGTCAAGCAAGGCAGCTACTCCTTCCGCGGCGGCTTCAAGAAGGTTGCTTCCGTTGACACGGTCGTTGCCGACAAGGGGATTACCTTGACTTGCCAGATCAGCCGGGAGGAAGATACTCCCTTCATCCTTTTGATTGCAGTTCTCTTTACCCAGTGGCACGTTACCCCGCTCGATTTGCCGGACTTGTTCCCGAATATCAACCGGCGGGCGACCAGCACGGCCAGCTTCTTCAGACTGTTTTTACCATGTGGTCGTAAACGCGGTCGCCAATAGTCATTGAATTAGTCGTTGCGAAACCCTTGCGCAAGTATAACTGCTGTGCGCGAGGGTTTTCTAGATCCACATTCAAGCTGATCTTCTTGTAGCCATGCTTCTTGGCCAGTTTCGGAGCCAGTTCCAGCAAGCGGCTGGCAATCCCCTTCCCCCAGTCCTTAGGCGAAACCGCCAAGGCATCGATGTACCATTCGCCCTTTTGGGCTTCCTTGTCGGTGAAGATATCAGTGGTCATCGGCAGGCCGACCTTGGCCATTTCTTTTCTAAGAACCACATCGATAATGCCCTGGGCCTTGTCCGGGTACATGCAGATCATCCCTCTGACCCGGTCATTTTCGTCAGTCTCGACCCAGATCCGGTTGTAGGAATAGCGGTAGTTTTCTGAGATAAAGCCCAGCCGCATCAAGTCGTAGAACTGGCTCTCCGGCAGGCGGTTGATGGTGTCCATGTCCATCTCGTCAAAGATCTGGTTCAAAATCGGGTAAATTGCTTCAAAGTCGCTTTTCCTTGCCTTGCGGATCATATTTTTCTCCTTTTCTTCTGAATTCTTGTTTTCTTTGTATTTTCTATATAACTTTTGATCTTACAATTCATGTTACTATAGTCAGAAGAAAAATGATAATCTACCGCTTTTTTGGGCAAACAAAAAGTTCCTAACAGTTAATCTACTCACGTACTTAACCGTTAGGAACTTCTTCTATCTTCAATTGTCGACTGCATTTTATGGTGGTCTCAGTCCTTTCCCGAGCCTAATTTAGTTATGCTCTGCGAATTTAAGCTAAACTTTCTGGTGGAGTATCCTCCTTGAATATTAACTCTTTCCTTTTGTTTACACTTATATAATACCACCTTTGTAAGCGGTGTCAACAAATAGGCTGAGATTTTTTAGAAAAAAACTTTAAAAAGCAAAAGGAACAAAAGAGAAAGAAGATAGAGAAGTAAAAAAGGCAAAAAGAAAAACGCTCCCGAGGGAGCGTTTTTGATATGACAGTCAAAAATTAGTCTTGGTAGTTTACCAAAGCCAGGTATGAGTCTGGCTTAAGTGAAGCACCACCAACCAAGCCACCGTCGATGTCTGGCTTAGCCATCAATTCCTTAACGTTGGCTGGCTTTACTGAACCGCCGTATTGGATGCGGACGTTTTCAGCAGTTTCTTCATTGTACAAGTCCTTAACAGTTTCACGGATAGTCTTGCACATTTCTTCTGCTTGGTCGCTTGAAGCAGTCTTGCCAGTGCCGATCGCCCAGATTGGTTCGTAAGCGATCACCAGCTTGGAAACTTGTTCACTAGTCAAGCCTTCCAAGCCAGCCTTGATTTGGCTGACAACCCATTCGTTTTCCTTGCCGGCTTCACGGGTTTCCAGTGATTCACCGCAGCAAAGAATTGGAGTCATGCCGTTGGCAAAGATAGCCTTAGCCTTCTTGTTGATGTCTTCGTCAGTTTCGTGGAAGTAGCCACGGCGTTCTGAGTGGCCGATGATGACGTATTGCACGCCCATTTCCTTCAAAACTGCTGGAGAGTTTTCACCAGTGAAGGCACCGGAGTTTTCCCAGTAGCAGTTTTCTGCACCGACGTGCAGGTTTGAGCCTTCGGCAGCCTTCAGCAAAGCGTCAAGGTCAACAGCTGGTGCACAGATCAATGATTCAACCTTTGATGGGTCTGGCAATTGGTCCTTAACAGCGTTTACGAACTCAACAGTTTCCTTTGGGTTCATGTTCAGCTTCCAGTTACCAGCAATAATTGGGGTACGTGACATTTGAAAAATCCTCCTAAACTACTTGTCTGAAACGCAAGCGATACCTGGCAATTCCTTACCTTCAAGGTATTCAAGAGATGCGCCACCACCAGTTGAGATGTGAGTCAACTTAGGAGCGATCCCCAATTGCTTGGCAGCAGCAGTTGAGTCACCACCGCCGACAATAGTAGTAGCGTCTGGCAAGTCAGCCAAAGCACGGCCAACTTCCAAAGTACCCTTGGCGAAGTTTGGCATTTCGAAGACGCCCATTGGCCCGTTCCAAACAACAGTCTTGGCACCTTCAAGAGTCTTCTTGAAGAGTTCAACAGTCTTAGGACCGATGTCCAAGCCCATTTCGTTGTCTGGGATGTCTTGGCCAACAACTTCTGAAGCTGCATCGTTGTTGAATTCAGTTGCAGCTACGTTGTCGATTGGCAGAACCAGCTTGTCGCCAGCCTTTTCCAACAATTCCTTGGCAAATTCAACCTTGTCGTCTTCAACCAGGGACTTGCCGATCTTGTGGCCTTGAGCCTTCAAGAAGGTGTAAGCCATACCACCACCGATGATGATGTGGTCAGCCTTTGGAATCAAGTTGGTGATAACGCCGATCTTGTCAGAAACCTTAGCACCACCAAGGATAGTTACGAATGGGTGAACTGGGTTAGCAACAGCGTTGCCCAGGAACTTGATTTCCTTTTCAAGCAGGAAACCAGCAGCTGCAGGCTTGCCGGCAGCCTTCATGGCAGTAGCGATACCAACGTTTGAAGCGTGGCTTCTGTGAGCAGTACCGAAGGCGTCGTTTACAAATACGTCACCCAATGATGCCCAGTATTCGCCCAGCTTAGGGTCGTTCTTTGATTCGCGCTTGCCGAAGTCGTTGTCGATGTCTTGGAAACGAGTGTTTTCCAAAACAACTACGTCGCCGTCCTTCATGTTGTTGATAGCGTCTTCAACTTCCTTGCCTTCGTTTGAAGGTACGAAAGTTACAGGCTTTTCAAGCAATTCGCTCAAACGCTTGGCAACTGGAGCCAGGCTCAAGCTCTTCTTGTCTTCATCGCTCTTGATCCGGCCAAGGTGGGAAAGCAAGATAGCCTTGCCGCCGTTTTCGATGATGTACTTGATGGTTGGCAAAGCAGCTACGATACGGTTGTCGTCGCCAATAACGCCGTCCTTGATCGGCACGTTGAAGTCAACGCGAACCAAAACCTTCTTGTCCTTAACGTCTACGTCAGAAACAATCAATTTAGCCATTGAAAAAAATCTCCTATATTCATCGAAAAAAGACGGAAGGAAGATATTTCCCTCCGCCTTCTTTCACACTACTAATTCAATTTAGAGAACTTTAAATTAAAGAGTAGCAAAGTGCAACAAAGTACGAACCATTTGGCAAGTGAATGAGTATTCGTTGTCGTACCAAGCAACAGTCTTAACAAGTTGCTTGTCGCCTGCAGTGATAACTTGGGTTTGAGTTGGGTCGAAGATTGAACCAGCAGTCATGCCCAATACGTCAGTAGAAACGATTTGGTCTGCGTTGTAAGCAAATGATGGGCTTTCGTACTTCTTCATAGCTGCGTTAACTTCTTCAGCAGTTACCTTCTTGTCCAAGATAGTAACAAGTTCAGTTTCTGAACCGTCCTTAACTGGAACACGTTGTGCGTGGCCGTCAAGCTTGCCGTTCAATTCTGGCAATACCAGACCGATGGCCTTAGCTGCACCAGTTGAGTGAGGAATGATGTTTTCAGCAGCGGCACGAGCGTTGCGGAAGTTGTTGCCTCTGTCAGGACCATCCAAAACCTTTTGAGTTGCAGTGTAAGCGTGGATAGTAGTCATAGTACCAACTTCGATACCGAATTCCTTGTTCAAAGCGTTAGCCATTGGAGCAAGTGAGTTGGTAGTGCATGAACCAGCTGAAACGATAGTGTCGTCAGCAGTCAAAGTGTCTTGGTTTACTGAGTAAACGATAGTCTTCAAGTCGTTGCCGGCTGGAGCTGAGATCAAGACACGCTTTGCACCAGCGTCAAGGTGGGCTTGTGACTTAGCCTTGCTAGTGTAGAAACCAGTACATTCAAGAACGAAGTCAACGCCGTCGTTCTTAACCCAAGGAATGTTTTGAGCTTGTGGTTCAGCGTATACGCGGTACTTCTTGCCGTCTACAACCAGTGAGTCTTCAGTAGCTGAAACTTCGTGGTCGAAAGTGCCGTGAGTTGAGTCGTACTTCAACAGGTGAGCCAACATAGCTGGAGTAGTCAAGTCGTTGATAGCAACAACTTCGATGTCCTTGGTTTCTTCACCCAAGTCCATGATACGACGGAATGCCAAACGACCAATACGGCCAAAACCGTTAATACCAATCTTAACTGTCATATTCGAAAAGTCCTCCTTAAGAACTATAAACAACATTTTATTTTAAGCGGGAAGACCCGTTTAAAATCTGATTTGCGGCTGCCTCATCAGTGATAAGCCAGGTTTGATGAGGAGCGTTGCGCATATAGGCCTTGATAGCCTTGGCCTTTCTCGTGCCAAGGGCAATTGCCAGAATATGCGGGACGTTCGTTAGGTTCTCGAACTGCAATCCAACCTGTCTGATGCGTTCGACAACGTGGCCTTCTTCATCGAAGAAACATCCAAAACATTCGGTGACGGCCTTGTTCTCCCGCAGACGGGCCAGGGCAACAGAATCGTAGCCCCGCCTCCTGGCCATTTCACTGGCCAGGCCAATGCCATGAATCACGACATCGCTTTGGGAGATATCCTGCAGCACCCCGCTGATTTCCGGATCCCGGACCAAAGAACGGTAAGCGTCCTTGGAAACATGTTCCGGTAAAAAGAGGGATTCGTAGCTGCCGCCAGTCGCCCGGGCCATTTCCTGAACAACCGCGTTGCTTTCCGTGTTGACCCGGCCGCCCAGCGCCCCTCTGCCAGGGACGAAGATCAAGCTCCGGTTCTCACTCAAGCTGCGGTTCAGCTTCTTAGCCACTTTGGCGATTGTCTTGCCGCCCATGACGGTGACAATGCAGTCTGCCAGAGGCAAGAGCAAATTCAAGGCTGAATTAAGCTCTTCGCCCGCCAGGTCATAAACCCGGCTTTGCAGGTCCGCGTCGCCAGCCACGATAATTGTCCGATCAATTCCTAAAGCCTGAGCCAACCATACTTCTGCTTGGCTGGCATTAAAAAGTCGATCAACAATCGGTGCTGCATCTTTTACAACACTCTCTCCTTTTTCAGTCAAGAACATCCCGAAATTCTTGATTTCGATCAGACCCTGGTCACGCAGGTAATCAGTTTCAGTCCGGATGTTCCGTTCGCTCAGCCCCAGCTGCTTGGCCACCGTCCGGCGGCCGATCGGAGCATGCAGGCTGACCTGTTCAAGGATGAGATATCTTTGTCGAAAGATCTTTAAAGCATCGGGAACAAGCAGTTCGAGCAGGGATAAATCCGTGTTCAAAGTAACCATCCTTCTAGTGGGACGTTTTCCGACCATGTTGTTGTCGTTTCCTGTCCCACATTGCTTAAAAATATAAGAGAAACAAGACTTCGCTTCAATCTCCATTTCTCTCTCGACACTCTTAGTATAACAGAATTCGCTCCGTATGCAAGTTTTTTTCTGACCCTGCCCGGGCAAAAAGCCTGTTTTATAACTTTCTTGACCTTTTTCGCAGATACTTTACAAGTTTTTACAATTTTTTTGCTTTTCCCCCTTCCCATTCTCTGAATCTCTGCTATAATTAATAACTGTGATTGGGACCCTTAGTGTAATGGATCGCACGCAAGATTCCGGTTCTTGAAATCTGGGTTCGACTCCCAGGGGGTCCATCATATTAAAACCGCTGCTTTTCAGCAGCGGTTTTCTTTTTGTCTTTTTTATCTTTTTCTGTCTGTTTTGCTTTCTCTTTATCAATCAAAAAGAGCGGCTAGATCCTGCAAAGTCAGGTCCTGCTTGGCCTGGCCCTGGTAGTCATGGGTAATCTGGCCATGATCTAAAACCAAGAGGCGGTTGCCATACTTCAAGGCATCTTCCATATGGTGGGTAATCATCACCGCGGTGATCTTTTGAGCCCGGATCTGCTCATCGGTTGCCTCCATCAGCTTGCGGCTGGATCTGGGGTCTAGTGCCGCGGTGTGCTCGTCTAACAGCAAGAGCTCTGGCTTGTTGTAAGTCGCCATAACGAAGCTCAAGGCCTGCCGCTGGCCGCCTGAGAGCTGGTCAACCGGCAGGTTCAGCTTGCCGGCCAGGTCAGGGTTGACCTTCTCCAGGGCCTTTTTGAAGGCCGGAATGTTTTCTTTCAGCCGGCGCAATTTCAGTCCCCGCTTCTGCCCTCTTTTTGACGCTAAAAGCAAATTCTCGGCTACAGTCATCCGAGGCGCCGTCCCCATCTTGGGATCCTGGAAGACCCGGGCGATATAGCTGCTGCGCTTGACCTCGCTTTCCTTGCTGATGTCTTTGCCGGCGTGCAGGATCTGCCCGCTTGTCGGCTGGATGGCCCCGGCCAAAACGTTGAGCAGGGTGCTCTTGCCGGCCCCGTTGCCGCCGAGAAGGCAGATAAAGTCGCCTGGCTTGATCTTGAGGCTGAGCTTGCCCAGGATCTTGTTTTCCTCACTCGTGCCGCGGCCGACGACCACTTCCAAATCGGTCAGTTCTAGTAAATTTTGACTAGTCATGCTTAAGTCCTTTCATAAAAGTCTGCTTGAGGCGGAGTTTTTCTTCAACTTGCGGCAGCATCATGCAGGCGGCCAAAACCAGTGAAGAAATCAAGTTCAAGTTGTTTGAAGACAGACCTACCTGCAGGACCGCCAATAAAAGCAGGCGGTAGATAATGCTGCCCAGGGTCACCGCGAAAAGGCGGCTGGCCAGGCCCAGGTTTCTGAAAACAACCTCACTGATAATAATAGAGGCCAGGGCGATAACGATCGTCCCCATCCCCATGTTCACGTCAGCATAGCCATTGCTTTGGGCGACAACTGCCCCGCACAGGCCAACCAGGCCATTGGAGATCATGAGGCCTGCCACCGTCATCTGCTGGGGGCTGATCCCCTGGGACTTGGCCATCTGCGGGTTGTCACCCGTAGCGATGAAGGCCTGGCCAAAGTCAGTTGACAAGAACCAGATCAAAGCGCAAGTTACCAGAACCATCAAGATGGTGCCGGCAGCAACACTGTCAAAGTACTGGGGCAGTTTTTGTAAAAACGGCAGGGAGTAGATGGTCTTTTTGCCCAAAAGGGAAACATTGGACTTGCCCATGACCATCAAGTCAATGGAGTAAATCCCGGTCATGGTCAAAATTCCGGCTAAAAGGCTGGGAATCTTGCCCTTGGTGATCAAGAGGGCAGTGACCAGGCCAGCTAAAGCCCCGGCCCCAAAAGCGGCCAGAGTGGCCAAAAAGGGGTTGGTCCCCTGCACGATCAAGCTGACTGAAACGGCAGCGCCTAAAGGGAAAGTCCCTTCCACGGTCATATCCGTGGTGTTCATGATTCTGAAACTGAGAAAGAGGCCCAGGCCCAGAAGCCCCCATAAGAAGCCCTGGCCGATTGCCGATACGATCAAATTCATAAAAATCCTCCTTGTAAACTACTTGTAGATGGTCCCCTTGGACTTGGCTTCTTTTAAGAAGCTGGCCGGAACCTTGATGCCCAGCTTCTTGGCTTCCTTAAGGTTAAGGTATGGGGTGCCGTGTTCAACATAGCGGATGGCCATGTCGCCGGGCTTTTTGCCCTTTAAGATCTGGACAGTCATCTTGGCCCCGATCAGGCCCAGCTGGTACTGGTCCACGCTGTAGGTGGCCAGGCCCCCGTCTTTAACCATGGTGCCAGCAGCCGGGAAGACCGGCTTTTTAGCCGCGTTGGCGTTTTTAACCAGGGTCTGCATGGCCCCGGCAATCGTGTTGTCAGTTGGCACGATCACCGCGTCAACCTGGGTCAGCATCTGCTGGGAGACCTGGTTTAAGTCATTGCTGTTGGAAATGGAGTAAGCCTTGTAGCTGATCCCCATCTGCTTGCAGTAGCTGACGATCTGCTTGTAGCCAGACACGGCTGAACTGTCGCTTGAGGTGTAGATGATCCCCAGGGTCTGCAGCTTGGGCAAAAAGCGCTGGATCAGCTTGAGCTGCTGCTTGATCGGCGCCCGGTCGCTGACCCCGGTGATGTTGCCGCCGGGACGCTTGTTGTTTTTCACCAGGCCCGCCCCCTTAGGGTCAGTCACTGCCCCCAGGACGATTGGCTTCTTTTTGGTCGCGTTGGCCAGGGCTTGAGATGACGGGGTCGTAATCCCGAAGAGGACCTGGTCCTGGCTGTTGACTAATTTTTCCGCCATGGTCTTCAGATTGCTCTGGTCATTGTTGGCGTTTTGGTAGTCGATCTTGACCTTGTAGCCCGACTTGGCCAGGCCCGCCTTGTAGCCCCGGTAAATTTCGTCCAGGGCCGGGTGGCGCATCAGGGTCAAGACCCCTACTCTGACTTCCTTGCTCTTCTGCGCTGCCGGCTTGATGTTGATAAAAAGGGCAGCTGCCAAAAAGAGATAGATTGCGGCAAAGGCCGCGAGCACCTTTTTCATTCCATTACCTCGCAAATTAAATCAAAAACTAAAGTACTGTAAATCCAGAAAAAATAAAAGAACAAATGATACCGAAAACAAAAGAAAAAGGAGGATCCGCCTGGATCCTCCTTTTCTGCCTGTAAAAGAAAAATCCGGATAGATTATTTACTATCCGGACCCTGATCAACTTTCAGCAATTCAGACAGCAATTCAAGCCAAAACAGATTGAATCGCCCCGCGAAACAATCTCTACTTGAATTGCCAGCTTTCTTTTACCATTGCTTGAAAGTTCATCTTTTTTACCTCTCGGTTAACATTTAATTTATTTTTAACTAATCTTACTGGAAAGCCTTTCCCCTGTCAAGGGGATTTTTTATTTCTTTTTACCAGTGGCCGGAAAGAATTTCCCCTCTTTGGGCCAGTTGGACATAAAGCTGGCCGCCATCGCTGGCCAGGCCCTCGATTTCCCGGTTGGAGACATGCTTCCAGGTCTTCTGGTAAGTCCCGTCAGTCTTCAGCTTGAAGATCAAGTTGTTGAAGGCCAGGTACATGTTGCCGCCGCCCACGCTGAAGCCTTGGACTGGAGAATTGCCAGCCTGCTGCTTGACAAAGTGGCTCTGGCTGGCCGTTACCTGGCTGACCTGCCAGCGGTCGTTGACCAGGTTCAAGCGCCAGAATTCATAGCGGCCGTAAGCTGCATTGTGGAAGACCCCGTACATGGTATTGTCGCCCACAAAAGCCGCGTTGTGGAAGTAGCGGCCGGAAGTGCCGACGTCAACCCGGATGGTCCAGACCTTATTGAGAGTCAAGTCGCTCTTCTTCAGCTGCAGGATTTCTTCAGAGTAAAAGCCATTGCTTGCCCCGCCCGGCAGCTTGTTTTCGTTGGCCAGAACATAGATGTACTTTGCGCTTGCCCCCAGGGACTGGCCGTGGCCCAGGCGCAGGTACGGACTCACCTTGACATTTTGGGAGTAAGTCTTGAACTTGCTAAAACTCAGCTTCTTGTAAAGGTAGCTGCGCGGTGACAGGTACTGGGCCTGGTACTTGTTCAGCTTCTTCATGTTAAAGGCTACGATGTTGCCTTTAAGCTGGTCACTGGCCACGGCAGACCGGTACCAGCTGCTGTAAGCCCAGCCGCCGTTTACGGCCAACCCTTCCATAACGGGGCCGACCTGCTGCCAGTCATTGGTCTCCAGGCTCAAGTTGCGCGGCTCCCAAAGCTGGGTAGCCAAAGTCAAGCCGCCGCTACTCCAGCGGTTGCTGCTGGTCTCTACGCCGTAGCGGTGAGCGGCATTCCAGTTCTTGGAGCTGCCGGAGTGGCTTCTCGTGCTGGCTACTTCCTTAGGCCCCTTCTTGGCAGTGACGGCCAGCTTAAGCTCCCGGTTCGGGTTGGCCGTCTTCACTACTTGAACAACCGTCTTGGCCTTGCCATAGGTAAAAGTCAGCTTGTCTCCGGACAGACTGGCCTTAACCGCGCCATTTGCCGGGTCCACCATGGTCCCGTGAGCGTCAGTGACATAGCTGATGGCATCCTTGTAGTTGAAGCGGTTGTCGTCTTTAACTAGACAGACCTGCTTGGCCGCCGAAATCTTGTTTCTGACGAACCATTTTTCACTAACCCAGCCTAATGGACGGCCGTTGGCATAGATGTAGGCATAAGTCCCCTTCTTGGTCTTCTTGCTGGCCGTTGACTGGATCTTGCTGTATTTGAAGTACTTGGTGGTCGTCAGCTTCTTGCTGGCCCCCTTGCTTGTCACTTTGGCATAGATCCCCATGTTTTTCGTCCCCGGCATCTTGCTGACCGTAGCCGCCTGGGCCGTTTTGGCCTGGCCGGCAAAGGCTGCCGCCAGCAACAGAGAGCAAAGCAGTTTCTTATTCATTTCTTTTTCCACTTTCTACATAAATCAGATTTTTCCCGGCTAAAAAAGCCTTTCCACACAAGGACATTATAGCACCGGTTTATTTTTCGAAAAAGAGTGCTCCAAGTTTGACAGACCGGGCCAGGAGTGTTTTAATTAGCACTGTATCCAAATGAGTGCTAATCAAATTCACTAGGAGGAAAATTATGTTAGTACCTACAGTTATTGAACAAACGGCCCGCGGCGAACGCGCTTATGACATTTACTCCCGCTTGCTGAAGGACCGGATCATCATGTTGAGCGGTGAAGTCAACGACCAAATGGCCAACTCCATCATCGCCCAGCTGCTTTTCCTTGACGCGCAAGACAACACTAAAGACATTTACATGTACATCAACTCACCAGGCGGCGTAATCACTTCCGGCATGGCCATCGTGGACACCATGAACTTCATCAAGTCCCCAGTTTCCACCATTGCCACCGGTATGGCAGCTTCCATGGCCTCAATCATTTTGGCCGAAGGCGAAAAGGGCAAGCGTTTTGCCCTGCCGCACGCTACTGTCCTCATCCACCAGCCTTTGGGCGGGGCGCAAGGGCAAGCCACGGAAATCCAGATTGCCGCTGAAGAAATCCTGAAGACCAGAAAGATGATCAACGAACTTCTGGCTAAGGACTCCGGCCAGGACATCGAAACCATCAAGCGCGATACTGAACGCGACCACTACATGACCGCCCAGGAAGCCAAGGACTACGGCTTGATCGACGACATCATGGTCAACCAAAACAAGTAATCCGCTTTTTAGCGGAAAGAAAATCCAGACGACTGCTATAGCCGTCTGGATTTTTCTTTTGTCTTCTATTAGCGGAGGTTTTCCGCGATCTCATGCAGTTTCTTCAAGCGGTGGTTGACCCCGGACTTGGAAATCGGGCCATCGGGAACCTGCTCAGCCAATTCCTTAAGGGAGAGTTCCGGGTGCTGCAGGCGGAAGCGGGCCAGGCTGGCCAGCTTTTCCGGCAAAGACTCCAGGCCCTGCTTTTCTTCGATCAGTTCAATGTCTTCCACCTGCTTGGCCGCCGCGCTGGCCGTCTTGCGGAGGTTGGCCGTGTCACAGTTGACCAGGCGGTTGACGGAATTGCGCATGTCCCGCATGATCCGCAAATCCTCAAAGGCCAGCATGGCATTGACCGCTCCGACCACGTGAAGGAAGTCGCCGATTTTTTCCGCTTCTTTCAAGTAGACGATGCTGCCGCTTCTGCGGGCCGTCACCTTGGCGTTGAGGTCGAAGTACTTGTTCATGATCTCCTGCAAGTCCTGGCAGTGGTTGGCATAGGTGCAGTAGATTTCCAAGTGGTAGCGGCTGGTTTCCGGATTGTTGACGCTGCCGCTGGCCAAAAAGGCCCCCCGCAAGTAGGACATCGATCGCTGCTCTGAATGCTTGATCTTGTCCGGCACCCCAGTGATAAAGCCTTTTTCCGGGGAATAGATCTCCAGATCCGCCATGATCTCGCTGACCATCTGGGCCACTCTGACCAGGTACTGGTGGTTCTTCTTCAGCTTCATCTTCCTGGTCACGATCAGCTGCGGCTCAAAACCGTAGGCCGTCTTGATCAGGGAAAAAATCCGCCGGGCAATGGCCGGGTTTTCCGTCACGATGTCCAGGCTCATCTGCCCGTCATGCCGGCTCAAAACCGCGTTCATCCGCAGAAAGGCCGCCAGCTCTGCCTTGGCGTGCTCGGGATGGACCTCGATTGAAGTCAGCTCTTTTTTTACCTCACTGGCATAACTCGCCATTAACTTCCTACTTTCTCTTAAACATTTCCTGCAGGGCCAGGTCGATGATTTCCCTGGCCACTTTGTCGCCGTCATGGAAGACCAGGCCACTTCTTTGGTCGATAAAGTCATCCGTGATCACCCGGCAGTTCTGCGCCTTCAAGCCGGCAAAATCGTTGGCGACCGGCTTTAAGTATTCATCATAGTCTTCCGGGTGGAACTTGCTCATGTCAATCTGGGCCCCGTTGACCAGGGCCGTGTCGATATAGTTGCCGCCCAGGTGCTGGTTGATGACCCGGACATGGTCAGCATCGCTTAAGCCGACAGTTTCCCCGGCCTGGGTCATGATGTTGCAGACGTAAACTACTTCTGCCTTGGTCTCCCGGACTGCTTGCCCGACATTAGGGATCATCAGGTTGGGCAGAATTGAGGTAAACAGTGACCCCGGCCCCAAAACGATGGCGTCAGCCTGCATGATGGCCTCAATCACCGGACTGGGAGCCGCCGGTTCACCGTCATCGGCCGTTACCCAGACCCGCTTGATCTGCTTGTGCTGGCTGGTAATTTCCACTTCCCCGCTGCTTTGGCTGCCATCCATGAATTCCGCGTTCAAGGTCAAAGGCTCGTTAGCAGAAGGATAAATGTGGCCGTCGACTTCCATCATGGCCGATAAGGTCTGGACAGCGTCAAAAATATTCCCTTGCATCTCACTTAAGGCCGCGATAATTAAGTTGCCAATCGCATGGCCGGAGAAAAAGGAGTCCTTTGAGTCAAAGCGGTATTGGAAGATCTGCTTTTTTTCTTCCGACAGGTCGCTCAAAGAAACCAAAACATTGCGGATATCGCCCGGGGGCACGACGTTGATATAGTTGCGGATGATCCCGGATGAGCCGCCGTCGTCAGAGACGGTCACGATTGCCGTGATCTCCGCGTCCTGCTTTTTCAAAGCCTGCAAAATAACCGGCAGGCCGGTCCCCCCGCCAATAACGACCACCCGGGGCCGGCGGCGCTTGATGATGCGGATGATCTTGTTTTCGCCTAAAGACATGCTGAATTCCTACTTTCTGAGATAACGGCTGATTTCCCGGTGGGTAATGTCAACCGGATATTTTTCAGACAAGTCGCGCGCCAGCTGCTGGGCAATCGAGACGCTGCGGTGCTGACCGCCCGTGCAGCCGATGGCAATCGTCAGTTTTTCCTTGCCTTCGTTGATGTAGCCTGGAATTGCCGTCAACAAGAGGTCCAGCAGCTTGCCATAGAAGACCTTGGTTTCGTCCTTGTCCATGACATAGTTGAAGACCCGCTTGTCCAGCCCCGTGAAGGGACGCAGTTCCGGAATGTAGAAGGGGTTGGGCAAAAAGCGAACATCCATGACGATGTCGGCGTCGATCGGCATCCCGTACTTGAAGCCGAAGGACATGACCTCAATCCCGAATTTTGGCTTGTGGAGGGCCCCAAACTTGCTCTGCAGCTTCTGCTTCAGCTCCTTTGGCGTCATCTTGGAAGTGTCCAAAATGTAGTTGGACCGGTTTCTCACCGGGGTCAAAAGGCGGCGCTCATCCCGGATCCCGTCCAAAAGGCGGCCGTTTTCCGCCAATGGCGGCAGGCGGCGAGTTTCCTTGTAGCGGGCCACCAGGGTGTCATCAGAAGCTTCCAAAAAGACGATCGTGGCCTGGGTCTGGCCGCTGTCTTCCAGGGAGTTGATTTCGTCGATCAGGTCCTTGTAGAAGGACTTGACTCTGAGGTCGATCACCACGGCAACTTTTTCAAAATCTTCCGAGGTGTTCATCAGGTCCCAGAAATTGCCCAGCAATTCCGGGGGCAGGTTGTCGACCACGAAGTAGCCGACGTCCTCCAGTGAGTGGGCGGCGACAGTCTTGCCGGCCCCGCTCATCCCCGTCAAAATCAACAGCTGTTTCTTGTATTTTTCATGCATGATTCCGTATTGCTCCCTTAAAACGTTAAATTCTATCATACCGGGCGTGCCGCGTCTTGGCAATCAATTAGCCCTGCCTGCATTCCTATTCTTCACTCTTATTATAAAAAATCCCGCAGACCATAGACCGTTCTCCCCTTAAATCCAGTCAAGGTCTCCGCGTGCACCAGAGCACTTAAAACCGCTTCTTCGATCGTCTCCGCCCCGGCTTCAAAGACCGGGTCCAGCTGACTGTCTGGCAAAAAGCTGAAGCTTTCTGCTTCTTTGGCGAAATGGCTGACTCTTTGCGCCGTGGAAAAAGCCAAGGCGATATCGCCGGACCCGTCCCCAATATACGACCCGGTCCTGGCTAAGCCAACCGCGCTGCGGCGGGCTAGGCGGCCAAGTTGCCGGCTGGAGAGGGGCAGGTCGGTGGCGATCACCATCACGATTGACCCCTGGTCTTTTTGATAGCGGTCATAAAGCTGGTTATTTTCTGCTTTTGCCCGGGCCAAAACGGCGGCTTTTAGTTCCTGGCCCAACAGCCGGCTTCCGGCCCGTAATTTGCCAAAAGCCCCGAAATTAGCGCAAACCAGGCTGGCCAAGTGATATTTTTTGCCCCCCAGTTCCAAAAGCCTGGAGGCAGACCCAATGCCGCCCTTAAAGCCTAAACAGCGCATCCCGGTGCCAGCACCAACGTCGCCCTCTTGCAAGGGCGGATTCTCTTCAGCCAAAGCCAGGGCCGCCAGAGCATCACTTTCTTTAACCGGCAGGGATCTGATATCGTTCAAGTCCCCGTCGTTGCACTCCATCACGACCGGATTGACCGTCCCGGTTGTGAGACCGATCTCCGGATTGCGGTCCAGCATGTAGCGGGTCAAGGCCGTCCAGCAGGTCCCAACGGCCAGGGTGTTGGTCATCAGGATCGGGGTCTCCAGACTGCCCAGCTCGCCGATCTGAACTAAACCAGTCGTTTTGCCAAAACCATTGATCACCTGGCCGCTGGCCAGCATTTTTTGCTTGAAAATATCACTTCCGGGAAAAATTGCCGTGACGCCGGTATTGACCCCGCCCTTTCGCAGGGTTACCTGGCCCACCTTAATCCCCGGAACATCGGTTATGTCGTTTTTTTCTCCGGTTCGATAGGCCCGGGGCAAAAACAGTTCTCCTTTTAAGCCCATCTTCCACCTCAGATTTCTGTCATGAACATTTTCGCCGTCAAAAGCTCCATAATGCTCTTGGCCCGGTAGGACACGACCCGCTCGCCTGCTCTTTCAGCTCCTGGATAAAAAGAAGCGGCTCTGGCCCGGCCAGCTGAAGAAAAACAGAATTCCAGCAGGTATTCGTCAGCTAAAAGCGGCAGACCGCCCGCACCCGCCAAGGCTTCCTTGATCCCGGTCATGATGGCCGCTTCTATTTCCTCCGGGCTCTTGTTGACAGTGGCGCTGCCCACCCCTTTTTTGGTAGCACAGGTCACGATGCCTGGGCAAAATTCTTCCGCCCGCCGGCAGATGCCGGCATCCCCAGCCAGGAAAAATGAAGGCACCCCGTACTGGGCCGCGCAAAGGCTGTTGAAGGTAAATTCCGAAGCCAATTTCCCGTTCAGCTTGACCCAGGAATACCAGCCATGTTCCACCGTGTGATCCAGGGGCGTTTCACTGGAGCCAGCCGGGGAATGGCTGCCAATATGGATTGCCCCGGCATAGTCAGCGGAAATGCCAGCCATCATTTCTTCTGGTGAAGAGTCCCAGCCCTGGATCAGTTCTGTTCCTGCCGGCAAAAGGGCCGGGTCCAGGTTGATCCCGTCTTCATGCCCGTCTTTGACCGTCACCTTATAGCCGGCCTGCTGGCAAGCTTTGACCGCGGCCACGGTTTCCCTGGTCATTTCTTTTAGAGCCAGGTCGTAGCCTTTATGCCCATAATGGGTCTGCTCCCAGCTGGTGACGCCGGCGCAGCCCTCCATGTCGCAGGAAATATAAATCTTTTTCTCCATTTTGCCTAACCTCCCCTGCTTTTGCTTTTTCCTTACACTTTTTTACTGCTTGCTTACATTTTACCATCAAAAAAACTGCCAACACTTAAACAATCTGTTAAGTATCGGCAGTTTGACATGCTTAACGGTGCATGAAGGCCAAAGCAATCTCATTGATCCCGAAGATCATCAGGTAGATCGCGATCAAGTAGACCGTGCTCATCCCCGCGATAACCGGTCTAAACAAAAGCATAATCCCGACAACCAGGCCCAGGATGTTCAAGAGCAGGTTGAAGAAGAAATACCAGCCGGTCTCAAAGAAACGCAGGTGCCAGGCAAAGACAATCCCGATCACCGAGTCAACGATGAACCAGATGGAGACCACGATAGCAATCGTGTATGCCCCCACCTTGTTGTTCCACAGGAAGAAGATCCCGATCAAAATGTCAAAGATCCCCGATAAAAGAGTGGTCCAAGACGGGCCAAAAATCCCGTGAAAGCCGGCATACATGGAAATCCAAGCGATCCCCTGCATGATCGACAAGACGGCCAAAATGATGACCAGGCCCCGCAAGCCCTTGCCAGGGTTGGCAAAGAGAAAAATGCTCAAAACGACGGAGACAACCCCCGCGATAAAAACGCCCCAGTCAAAACCGCGTTTTTCGTTAAAGCCGGAATCAAACATAAGAATCATCCTTTCACACAAATGCAAAAATTCTGACAATTATTTTGGCTTCCGCTTTCATTTTACAATATTTTGCTAAAAAGGTTTAGGGGCGAATTAAGATTCTTTTTCTTTATTTGCAAGGCTCTTTTCAGTCAAAGCCTTGTCCCGGTCCAAAACCGGCTTGAGGTATTTGCCAGTCCAGGACTCTGGGCAAGCCGCAACTTCTTCCGGCGTCCCCGTGCAAACCACCTGGCCGCCCCGCTCACCGCCGTCCGGCCCCAGGTCGATCAGCCAGTCAGCCGTCTTAATTACGTCCAGGTTGTGCTCAATTACCAAAACAGTGTTGCCCTGGTCAACCAGGCGCTGGAGGACTTCCAAAAGACGCTTGATGTCATCGGTATGCAGACCGGTAGTTGGTTCATCCAGAATATAGAAATTCTTCCCAGTTGACAATTTTTGCAGTTCGCTGGCCAGTTTCATCCGCTGGGCTTCCCCGCCGGATAAAGTGGTCGCCGGCTGCCCCAGCTTGACATAACCCAGGCCCACATCAACGATGGTCTGCAGCTTGCGGTGGATCTTTGGAATATTGACGAAGAAGTCGCAGGCTTCACTGATGGTCATGTCCAGAACTTGGGCAATGTTCTTTTCCCGGTAGGTCACTTCCAGGGTTTCGGAATTATAGCGCTGGCCGTGGCAGACCTCACAAGGAACGTAGACGTCTGGCAGGAAGTTCATTTCAATCTTGAGGATCCCGTCCCCGTGGCAGGTCTCGCAGCGCCCGCCCTTGACGTTGAAGGAGAAGCGGGCCTTGGTGTAGCCCCGCATTTTGGCTTCATTGGTCTGGGCAAAAAGGGTCCGGATATCGTCAAAGACGCTGGTATAGGTCGCCGGGTTGCTCCGCGGCGTCCGGCCGATCGGGCTCTGGTCAATGTCGATCACCTTTTCGATATTCTTCCAGCCAGTCAATTTCTCATACTTGCCCGGCTTGGCAGAATTGTGGTTGAGCTTCTGGGCCAGGACTCTCTTTAAAATTTGGTTGACCAGGGTAGACTTGCCGGACCCGGAAACCCCGGTCACGACCACGAATTCGCTCAATGGAAATTCAACGGTAATATTCTTCAAGTTGTTTTCCGCTGCCCCGGTCAGCTTCAGCTTCTTGCCGCTGCCCTTGCGCCGCTTCAATGGAACTGGAATGAACTTTTCTCCCCGTAGGTACTGGCCGGTCAAAGACTTTGGATTGGCCATGACTTCTTCCGGCGTGCCGGCCGCCATGACTTCCCCGCCAAAACTGCCGGCGCCTGGTCCCATGTCGATCAAATAGTCAGCTGCCCGCATGGTTTCATCATCGTGTTCAACGACAATCAAGGAGTTGCCCAAATCCCGCATCCGCTTCAAAGATGCAATCAAGCGGTCATTATCCCGCTGGTGCAGGCCAATAGAAGGTTCGTCCAAAACGTACATGACCCCTGACAGGTTGGAGCCAATCTGGGTGGCCAGGCGGATCCGCTGGGCTTCCCCACCGGACAAAGTCCCGGCTGATCTGGACAGGGTCAGATAATCCAGGCCGACGCTGACCAGGAAGTTCAAACGGTCGCAGACTTCCTTCAAAATCGGCTTGGCAATGGCTGCTTCCTGCTCGCTTAAGTCAACTTCCTTGAAAAAGGCCAGGGCATCCTTGATCGACAAATCGCTGGCCTCAGCCAAATTCTTGCCATTTACCTTGACTGCCAAAGCCTTCTCATTGAGCCGCTTGCCGCCACAGACCTCACAGGGCAATTCCGTCATGTACTTGCCCATGACTTCCTGCATGAACTTGGACATTGGCTTGGCATAGCGGCGGTCGACATTGTTGATCACCCCTTCAAAAGGCTGCTTGGTGTCGTTGACCCCAAAGTCGCCTTCCAAGTGGAAGTGAATTTCCTTGTCTGACCCGTTCAAAATGATGTCTCTTTGCCGCTTGGTCAGCTTTTTAAAAGGCTTGTCCATCGGGATCTTCAAGGCCTGGCAGGCCTGCTCCAGCATCCCCATGTAGTACTTTGACCCTGCCCAAGGAGCCAGGGCACCATCAGCTAAGCTCTTATCCTTATCCGGAACCACCAGGTCCGGGTCAACCGCCAATTTCATCCCCAGGCCATCGCAGGCCGGGCAGGCCCCAAATGGCGCGTTGAAGGAGAAGAGGCGGGGCTCCATTTCCCCAACCGTGAAGCCGCAAAGAGGACAAGCGTAGTATTCAGAGAAGCTGAGCTTTTCGCCCCCAATTACGTCAACATCCATATAGCCTTCAGACAGGCGCAGGGCCGCTTCAGCCGAGTCAAAGAGGCGGGACCGGATCCCGTCTTTGATAACTAAACGGTCAACCACGATTTCAATGTCGTGGCGCTTGTTTTTCTCCAAGGCAAACTCTTCGCTGGCATCGTGCATCTCACCGTCAACGATCACCCGGACATAGCCGGCCCGGCGGATTCTGGCAAAAACTTCCTTGTGCTCGCCCCGCTTGCCCCGGATAACCGGGGACAAAAGCTGGATCTTGCTTCTTTCCGGCAGATCCAGAATCCGGCTCACCATCTGGTCCACCGACTGCCGCTGGATCAAGGTGCCGTCATTTGGACAATAAGGGTGGCCGACTCTGGCCCAAAGCAGGCGGAGGTAGTCGTTGATTTCGGTAACCGTGCCGACTGTTGAGCGGGGGTTGTGGGAGGTCGTCTTCTGGTCGATGGAAATAGCCGGGTTGAGGCCGTCGATTGAATCAACGTCCGCCTTGTCCATCTGGCCCAGGAACTGGCGGGCATAGCTGGACAGGGATTCGACATAGCGGCGCCGGCCTTCAGCGTACAGGGTGTCAAAAGCCAGTGAGCTCTTGCCAGAGCCGGACAGGCCGGTAATAACGACCAGCTGGTCTTTAGGAATGGTTACGTCGATGTCTTTTAAATTGTGCTCGCGGGCACCGCGGATGACGATTTTTCTATCTGCCATTGAAGTCCTTGCCTTTCTTCTTAATCGGTTTTCTCACCGAGCCTTCCAGCTCGATAATTGCGTCGCGGAGGTTAGCCGCGCTTTCAAAGTCCAAGCGCTTGGCCGCGTCTTGCATCTGCTCTTGCAAGTTGCTAATCATCTGCTTCTTCTGCTTGGCCGTCAGTTCATCGAAGTTGAGGTCGGCGAAGGAGTCTGACTTTTCTGCTTCCTTGTCGGCCTTGACCACGGAGATCATGTCCCGAACCGGCTTGATGATAGTCTTTGGCACGATCCCGTGCTCTTCGTTGAATTTCATCTGAATGGCCCGGCGGCGGTTCGTTTCATCAATCGCCAGCTTCATGGAATCGGTGATCCGGTCAGCGTACATGATGACCTCACCATTGGCGTTCCGGGCAGCCCGGCCCATGGTCTGGATCAGCGGCCGGTAAGCCCGCAGGAAGCCTTCCTTGTCCGCGTCCAAAATGGCAACCAGGGAAACTTCCGGCACGTCGATCCCTTCTCTGAGCAGGTTGATCCCGATCAAAACGTCAAACTTGCCCAAGCGGAGGTCCCGGATGATCTGCATTCTTTCCAAAGTCTTGATGTCCGAGTGCAGGTAGCGGACCTTGATGCCCAGGTCTTTCAAGTAGTCGGTCAGGTCTTCAGCCATCTTCTTGGTCAAAGTGGTGACAAAAACCCGCTCGTTTCTTTCAATCCTCAGGTTGATTTCAGCAACCAGGTCGTCGATCTGCCCTTCAATTGGCCGGACTTCGATTTTCGGGTCCAAAAGCCCGGTTGGCCGGATGACTTGTTCCACGATCCGGCTGGTGCGGTTTAATTCGTAGTCACCCGGGGTGGCTGACACGTACATGATCTGGTTGACGTGCTGCTCAAATTCCTCCAGCTTCAAGGGCCGGTTGTCCAAAGCTGACGGCAGGCGGAAGCCGTAGTCGATCAAGGTCTGCTTTCTGTTCCTGTCCCCATTGTACATGGCCCGGATTTCCGGCATGGTAGCGTGGGATTCATCGATTAAAATCAAGGAATCCTTGGGGAAGAAGTCCAAAAGGGTGTAAGGCGGCTCACCGGCCTTGCGGTTTTCCATCTGCCGGGAGTAGTTTTCAATCCCGTTGGTGTAGCCGACTTCTCTCAGCATTTCCAAATCATAGGTGGTCCGCTGCTTGATTCTTTCTGCTTCCAGCAGCTTGCCCTCTTTTTCAAACTTCTTGACCTGCTCATCCATTTCGGCCTTGATCCGGTCGATAGCGCCGGCCAATTGCTCATCATTGGTCATGAAGTGGGTAGCCGGGAAAAGGGAGATGCTGTCTCTGACCCCGTGCACTTCCCCGGTCAAGGGGTCGACTTCGACAATCCGGTCGATTTCGTCGCCAAAAAATTCAATCCGGTAGGCCCGGTCAGAATAGCCGGCCGGGAAAACTTCCACGACGTCACCCCGGACCCGGAAGCGGCCCCGCTGGAAGTCGATGTCGTTTCTGTCGTACTGGATGTTGACCAGGTCCCTAAGCAGGGTGTTTCTTTCGTATTCCTGGCCGGTGTAGACGTTTAAGACGCTGGCCGCGTATTCTCTTGGGTCACCCAAGCCGTAGATGCAGGAAACAGAAGCCACCACGATGACATCGTTTCTGGACATCAAGGCGCTGGTAGCCGCGTGCCGCAACTGGTCGATTTCATCGTTGATCGAGGCGTCTTTTTCAATATAAGTGTCTGACTGGGGCACGTAGGCTTCCGGCTGGTAGTAGTCATAGTAGGAAACGAAGTATTCCACGGCATTGTTTGGGAAAAATTCCTTAAATTCATTGTAGAGCTGGCCAACCAGGGTCTTGTTGTGGGTAATGACCAGGGTCGGCTTGTTCATTTTGGCAATTACATTGGCCATGGTATAGGTCTTCCCCGTCCCCGTTGCCCCCTTGAGGATCTGCTCTTTATCGCCGGCCTTAAAGCCGGCCACGAGCTGGTCGATGGCCTGCTGCTGGTCACCAGCGGGCTTATATGGTGAGACGAGTTCAAATTTGTTGTTGTCTTGCCGCTTGATCACGGTTCTTCCCCCTTAAACTTGCAATAATCAGTCGTACTCTATTTTACTACCCGAACATAGATTCTAACAATATTTTGCTCAAAGAAAAAAGCAGCAGACTTTTTGTCCGCTGCTTTGAATATCTATTTCAAAAATCCCTTGGCTTGCAGGTAGTTGTAAGCTTCCTGCCCGGCCACGCTGCCTTCGCCAACGGCGGTCGTGACCTGGCGCAGGTCCTTTGGCCGCACGTCGCCGGCCGCGAAAATCCCTTCCTGCCGGGTCCGCATCAATTCATCAGTTGGAATCCAGCCGTTTTCGTCCAAGATGTCCAGGTCTTCCAGGGCCTTGGTCACTGGCAAAACGCCCACGTAAATGAAGACGCCCTTGGTGGCAAATTCCTTCTCTTCCCCGCTGACCTTGTCCTTGTAGCGGATCCCGCTGACCTTGCCGTCTTCACCGACGATTTCTTCGGTCAAGGCGTTCCAGACGAACTTGATCTTCGGGTGCTTGAAGGCCTTCTCCTGCAGTTCAGGCTTGGCCCGCAGCTGGTCTCTTCTGTGAACGACCGTGACTGACTTGGCAGACTGGGCCAGGTAGAGCCCTTCCTGGATGGCTGAGTCGCCCCCGCCGATCACAGTCACGTCTTCATCTCTGAAGAAGGCTGCATCGCAGACGGCGCAGTAAGAAACACCATGGCCGGAATAAGTTTCCTCCCCCGGCACGTTCAAGTGCTTGTGCTCTGAGCCAGTCGCGATGATCACGGCTGGAGCCAAGTATTCCTCGCTGTCAGTAATCACCCGCTTGTAGTCGCCTTCCAGCTTGACGGCCTGGACGTCGCCATATTCATAGCTGGCCCCGGCGTTTTGCACGGTCTGGTACATCTTTTCGCCCAATTCCGGCCCCTGGACTTCCACAAAGCCCGGGTAATTGTCGATGTCGGCAGTATTGTTCATCTGCCCCCCGTAAATCCCCCGGTCTAAGAGCACCGTCTTCAGGTTGGCCCGGGCCGCGTAAACCGCCGCCGTCATGCCGGCTGGACCGGCACCAATGATTACTACGTCAACTTCTTTGGTCATAAACAGCCTCCTTGTTACTTACTTTTTACAAGTAATATAATACAGGATTTTCAAAAGATTGCAAGCCCCCCTGCTTAGATTCTGATTTCCGGTCCCATCTGCCGGCTCATCATCAGCTTGATCTCATCGTCGATCTGGGCTCCCTCATAGAGGACCTTGTAGATGGAAGCTGAAATCGGCATGTCCAAAGAATACTTGTCACAAATTTCGTGGACGGCCTTGACGGTCGTGGCCCCTTCAACCACCTGGCCCATGTTGGCCAAAACTTCATCCAATGGCTTGCCCTGGCCCAGCTGGTAGCCGCAGCGCCAGTTCCGGGAGTTAACTGATGTACAAGTGACGATCAAGTCGCCGATCCCGGACAGGCCGCTGAAGGTCCAAGGCTGGCCGCCAAAGGCCACGCCCAGGCGGGTGATTTCCGCCAGCCCCCGGGTCATCAAGGCCGCCTTGGCATTGTCCCCGTAGCCCAGGCCCGCCAGGATCCCGGCGGCGATGGCGATGACATTCTTCACGGCTCCGCCGACCTGGACCCCGATTGGGTCGTTGCTGGTGTAGAAGCGGACGTAGTCATTTGAAAAAATCTTCTGCATCTTGGCCGCGTTGTCCAGACTGGTTGAAGCTAAGGTGATGGCCGTCAGGTCCTTTTGGGCGGTATTTTCCGCGTGGCTGGGACCGGACAGGACGATCATCTTGTCAAAGCCGTCCGGGTAGATTTCGTCTTTAAAAATCTGCAAAACCAGCTTTTTAGTCCCCGGCTCAATCCCCTTGGTGGCCGAAACCAGGTAAGGCTGGCGGCCACTTTCGTCCAAAAACTGCCGGACTGCTTTAGCCACTGACCGGATGGCGCTGGTCGGCACGGCAAAGAGGATAATGTCACAGTCTTTCAGAACCTGCCCCATGTCGATGCTGGCCCAGACGCTCGGGTTCAAGGTCCAGTCCTTCATGTAGTGCAAGTTGGTGTGGTCTTGGTTGATCTCATCAGCAATAACTTGCCGGTGGGCGTAAAGGGCCACCTCGTGGCCGTTGTCAGCCAGCATGGAAGCCAGGACTGACCCCCAGGAACCGGCGCCTAAAACGGAAATTTTTGTCATTTTTTCTACCTCTCGTATGGATATTTTAGACCGCTACCATCAAGATACCACTTTGGCTTGACTTTGACACGCCGGTAGACAAATAAAATAACCACAGCTATTAAAAGCAGGAGGCTGAGGGCCTGGGAAACCCGGATGACACCGAAAATATAAAGGCTGTCCGTCCGCATCCCTTCCACGAAAAAGCGGACCACGGAATACCAGGCCAGGTAGAACATGAAGACTTCCCCTTGCTTAAAAAGATGCTTCTTGTGCCGGAGGGAGAGGATAATGATCAAGCCGATCAGGTTGAAGAAAGATTCATACAAGAAGGTCGGCTTGTAGTAGCTGCCATTAATATACATCTGGTCGATGATGAACTGGGGCAAGTGAAGGTTTTGCAGATACTGCAGGCTGCACTTGGCCCCGTGGGCCTCCTGGTTCATGAAGTTGCCCCACCGGCCCAGGACCTGGGCCGCCATCACGCCAGGCGCCACGATGTCCAGGACCAGAAATGGCGGCAAGAAGCGCCGGTAGCAGAAGACCAAAAGGACGATTGCCCCGGCGATCAAGCCCCCGTAAATGGCGATTCCCCCGTTCCAGATGGCGATAATCTCATCCGGGTGCTGGGAAAAGTAGCCCCATTCAAAAATGACATAGTAGATCCGGGCCCCGATAAAGCCGATCGGCACGCCCCACAAGAGCAGGTCGATGAAGTCGTCGCTCATAATCTGCCGTCTTTGCCCTTCTCTGATGGACATGAAGGTGGCCAGCAGGATTCCGCAGGCGATGATGATTCCGTACCAGCGGACATGAATGTTGCCGATACTGAAGGCAATTGGATTCAGTGCTAAAGTCACTAGTCGTCTTCACCCCGCTGTTCTTCTTCGGTATTTTCCGCGATCAGGCTGGTCAAGTTTTCGTCAAAAGTCTTGGCCGCGTCAAAGCCCATGGCCTTGGCTCTAAAGTTCATGACGGCTACTTCCACGATGTTTTCCATGTTCCGGCCGACCTTAACCGGGATGGTGACCTGCGGCACGGCGATGCCGCAGATGATCCGGGTGTTTTCCTGGAAGCCCAGGCGGTCGTAATTGGCCTTGGAGTCCCAGTTGGTCAGGTTGATGACCAGGGAAATCTCTGTTTCGTCCTTGATGGCCCCAATCCCAAAGAGCTTAAGGACGTCAATAATCCCGATCCCCCGGATTTCCATCAAGTGCTTCAAAATGCGCGGGGCTTCCCCGACCACGGTCTCGTGGTCTCTCTGGTAGACGTCCACCCGGTCGTCAGCGATCAAACGGTGACCGTGCTGAACCAGGGCCAGGGCAGTTTCGGACTTGCCGACCCCGGATTCCCCGGTTAAGAGAACCCCCATCCCAAAGACTTCGACCAAGACCCCGTGGACGCTGCTTCTTTCGGCCAGCTTCACGGCCAGGTACTGGGTGATCATGCTCATCAAGTAGGTCGTGGTGTCGTTGGAAATCAAAATCGGAGTCCCGGCTGCTTCCGCCGCCTCCTTCAGTTCAGCTGGCACCGGCAGATTGCGGGAAACCAGCAGGCAAGGAGTTTCTTTCTGGCAGATTTTTTCAAAAACCCGCCGGCGCAAATCGTGATCCAGGCGGGCAGCGTATGAGATTTCTGTTCTGCCCAAAAGCTGGACCCGGTCAGCCGGGTAAAAATCAAAGTAGCCGCTTAATTCCAGTCCCGGCCGGTAAACGTCGGAAACCGTAATCTTCTTGCCGGCCACATATTCTTGTCCCTGCAGAACCCGCAGGTTGGAATTGTCATTAATGAGTTCAGTTAGTTTTACCTTGTTCGTCATCATGTGCCTCACTCTCATCAACATTTCGCACTGTCACATCTTGCGCCTGTTTCCGCGGCCGCTCCGGATCTGCCTGGCCGGGCTTGAACCAGTCTGGATCCGGCCGGCTAGGCAGCTGGTATTTTTTACGCCAGTAAAAGCGGTAGTAGAGCCATAACAGCAAAATTACGACCAGGCCCACCGGCAGCAAGGCGATCAAGGCCTTGAAGAAAACCGAGAGCAGGGCCAGGGCAACTACAGCCGCCAAAACCAGCAGTACAATCGTGATAAATGACATGTTTTTCCTCTTATTCTGGGTTCTCCTGGCTCAAACGCCACTGAAGGTATGCATAGATGAAGGGATCCAGCTTCCCGTCCATGACTCCGCTCACATCAGCAGTTTCATAGCCGGTCCGGTGGTCTTTAACCATGCTGTAAGGGTGGAAGACGTAAGACCGGATCTGGGAACCCCAGGCAATATCCAGCTGCTCGCCCTTCAAGGCCGCCTTTTCCTTGCGCTTCTTTTCTTCTTCCAGGTGGAAAAGCTTGGCCCGCATTTCATTCATGGCCGTATCCCGGTTCTGGAACTGGGAGCGCTGGGCCTGGGAAGTCGTCACGATCCCGGTTGGAATGTGGGTGATCCGGACGGCACTGGAAGTCTTGTTAATGTGCTGGCCGCCCGCCCCGGATGACCGGTAGACGTCGATTCTGAGGTCCTTCGGGTCAATGTCGATTTCAATGGAGTCATCGACTTCAGGGATAACTTCAACCGAGGCAAAAGAAGTGTGCCGTCTTTTGGCTGAATCAAAAGGCGAAATCCGGACCAGGCGGTGAACTCCGTGTTCAGACTTGAGCAGCCCATAGGCATTCTTGCCGGAAATCCGGACGCTGACGCTCTTTAAGCCGGCTTCATCGCCTGGCTCAAAGTTGTTGACTTCAAATTTCAGACCTCGGGAGTCACAATAGCGCTGGTACATCCGGAGCAGCATGTTGCCCCAGTCCATGGCTTCAGTACCGCCGGCGCCTGGGTGGATTTCCATCAAGGCATTGTGGTCATCATACTCGCCCGACAAGAGCAGGTTCAGTTCATACTGGTGGAACTCTTCCTGCAGCTTGGCCAGCTGGTCTTCGGTGTCCTTTTGCAAGTCTTCATCTGCTTCCAGGCGCAGCAATTCCAGGGCGGTTTCTTCGTCGGTCAGGTCTTTTTCCAAGGCCAGGAAGGAGTCCCGCTTTTCCTTAAGCAGGTTGGTCTCACTGATCAATTTCTGGGCCTTTTCCTGATTGTCCCAAAAGCCCGGTTCCGCCATTTTAGCTTCGTTGATTTCAATGCTTTCGCTGATATTATCGAAGTCAAAGAGACCCCCTGAAGTGGTTAAGCCGGGTCCGCAACTCGTCTAAAGCATTTTGAATTTCACTGATTTCCATTGTCTTTTTCCTTTGCTAAAAATTCTTGTTTTGACTTACTTAGATTATAACCAAAAAGAGGAGGCTCCCGCCCCCTCTTTTATAATTTGTTAACGACTCAAGTTGTTTCTGATCTGAGCCTTCATGAAGAGGCGAGTCACGTCAAACTCGATGTCGCTGATCATTTCTTCAAACATGTTGTAGCCGGAGTCCTGGTATTCAACCAGTGGGTTAAGCTGGCCATAGCCCCGCAGGCCGATTGACTGCCGCAATTGGTCCATGGCGTCGATATGGTTGGTCCAGTGTTCGTCAACCACGCGCAGGATAACCACCTTTTCAAATTCCAGCATTTGTTCCGGATCTGCCAGGGCAGATTCTTTTTCCTGGTAGTTGTCTTCAACCAGTTGGTAAAGCTGCTTCTTAAGGGCATCTGGCGTGAAGGTCTTAAAGTCGATTTCTGAATCAACGTATTCTTCACTGGCCAGGCTGGACACGATGAAGTCACGCAAAGAGTCCAGGCGCCAAGTTGACCGGTCGCCTTGGGTGAACATGTCCACTTGGTGGTCGATGGTCCGGTGGATCATTGGCAGCAAGACGCTCTTCAAAGACTTCTGCTCATCGATGACCTGCATCCGTTCCTTGTAGATAATTTCACGCTGGATCCGCATAACGTCGTCGTATTGCAGGGTCTGCTTACGGGTGTCGTAGTTGTTCCCTTCAACCCGCTTCTGGGCAGATTCAACCTGGCGGGTGATCAAACGGCTTTCGATAACCTTGTCGTCGTCATTGTCAGACAGGCGGTCAAGGAAGTCCTTGACCCGGTCGCCCCCAAAGCGCTTCATCAAGTCGTCTTCCAGGGACAGGTAGAAGCGGGTGTAGCCCGGGTCACCCTGCCGGCCGGACCGGCCCCGCAGCTGGTTGTCGATACGGCGGGATTCGTGTCTTTCAGTCCCGATTACGGCTAAACCGCCCAGTTCCTTGACGCCAGGCCCCAGCTTGATGTCAGTCCCACGCCCGGCCATGTTGGTGGCAATCGTGACCGCCCCTCTTTGGCCGGCATTCATGATGATGGCTGCTTCTTTGGCGTGGTTCTTGGCGTTCAAGACAGCGTGCGGGATGTGTTCCTTGTCCAGCATGTGGCTCAAGCGTTCAGAAGATTCAATGGCCACCGTGCCGACCAGGATTGGCTGGCCCTTGGCGTGCCGCTGCTTGATTTCGTCAACCACGGCCTTGAACTTGGAGTCCAGGGTCGGGTAGAGCAGGTCTGGCATGTCCTGTCTGATGACTGGCCGGTTGGTCGGGATAGTGATGACTTCCATGTTGTAGATTTCACGGAATTCTTCTTCTTCAGTCTTGGCCGTACCGGTCATCCCGGCCAGCTTCTTGTACATTCTGAAGTAGTTCTGGTAAGTAATCGTGGCCTGGGTCTGAGATTCTTCCTGGATCTTGACCCCTTCCTTGGCTTCGATAGCCTGGTGCAGGCCATCTGAGTAGCGCCGGCCTTCCATAACACGGCCGGTAAAGGAGTCGACGATCAAGACTTCACCGTCTTGAACCACGTAGTCGATGTCCTTGAGCATGATGTAGTTGGCCCGCAGGGCTTGGTCGATGTGGTGGACCAGCTTCTGGTTTTCAACGTCGTAAAGGTTCTTGAGGCCAAAGTGGTCACAGGCCTTCTGGATCCCGGTTCTGGTCAGGGAAATGGTCTTGGTTGGCCAGTCGATCTTGTAGTCGCCGTGATCTTCATCGTCATCAGCGTCATTGTCGCTCTTGTCTTCAACCAGTTTCTTGACAAAGCGGTCAGCCCGGACATAGTCGGCGTTGGCTTGTTCAGCTTCACCGGAAATGATCAAAGGCGTCCGTGCTTCGTCGATCAAGATGGAGTCAACTTCGTCGATGATGGCGTAGTTAAGCGGCCGCTGAACCATTTGTTCCTTGTAGACAACCATATTGTCCCGGAGGTAGTCAAAGCCCAGTTCGGAGTTGGTTGAGTAGGTTACGTCGCAGGCGTAAGCTTCCCGCTTTTCTTCCGGAGACATGGTGCTGACGTTCAAGCCAACTGTCAGACCCAGCCAGCGGTAGAGCTGGCCCATTTCAGTTTCGTCACGGCTGGACAGGTATTCGTTGACAGTAACAACGTGCACGCCCTTGCCGGACAAAGCGTTGAGGTAAACCGGCATGGTGGCCGTCAAGGTCTTACCTTCACCGGTCATCATTTCGGCAATGTTGCCCCGGTGCAGGGCAATCCCACCCAGGATCTGCACGCGGAATGGGTACAGGCCCAAAACCCGCTTGGAAGCTTCCCGGGATACGGCGAAGGCTTCCGGCAGCAGGTCGTCTAAGCTTTCGCCCTTTTCGATGCGGCTGCGGAATTCCGGCGTCTTGGCCTGTAATTCTTCGTCAGAAAGAGCGGCCATTTGGTCAGCGTATGACTCTACTTGGTCAGCAATTTTTTCAAAACGCTTAAGTTCTCTTTTGTCAGCGTTGTATAACTTCTTTAAAATGTTTGCCATCTAATCGTCCTTAATTCTGATATTTAGTCTAAAATCACAGAATAATTTTAACATGTAACTGCCAAAAATTAAAATAATCTACAAAAATAAGCAGGGCACAATAATTATCGTGCCCTGCCTGGCTTGCTGCCTTAGTATTCAGTTAGATATCCGGCAAAACTATTCGTTAGTTTCAATCAAGCCGTAGCTGCCGTCGTTGCGGCGGTAAACCACGCTGGTGCCGTTGGTTTCAGCGTCTTGGAAGACGAAGAAGTCGTGTTCCAGCATGTCCATTTGCAAGATGGCTTCTTCTGGGTCCATTGGCTTCAAGTTAACCCGCTTGTTGCGGACGATCTTGAACATTGGAGCCTTTTCTTCCTTCTCT
This sequence comes from Lactobacillus sp. WILCCON 0059, assembly GCF_057197985.1. NCBI lineage: Bacteria > Bacillati > Bacillota > Bacilli > Lactobacillales > Lactobacillaceae > Lactobacillus > Lactobacillus sp. WILCCON 0059. Next base: position 630,562 of record NZ_JBUBHN010000001.1, on the reverse strand, counting down.
TCTTCAACCGGAGCTTCTTCAGGAACAAAGAATTCTTCTACGCCCTTTTCCCGGCTCTTGCGGTTGACGCGGGTCTTGTACTTTCTGATTTGGCGTTCAAGCTTTTCGGAAACAAAGTCAATGCTGCGGTACATGTCATCCGTAGTTTCTTCAGCTCTCAAAACCAGGTATGGAAGCGGGATAGTTACTTCAACCTTAGCTGAGTGGTCACGGTATACCTTCAGATTTACATGAGCGATTACGTCCTGGCTCAGATCAAAGTACTTTTCCAACTTGGTCAAGCGCTTTTCAACATAGTCTCTCAAAGCTTCAGTGACTTCAATATTTTCGCCACGAACATTGTACTTTAACATAATAATTATCTCCTTTCCCGCTTGCGCGGTTTCTTTACACCCATATTATACCAAACTTGAAAGCGCTTTGTGAAAATATTTAGCGACTAATTGAAAAACTTTCGACCTGGCATTCAGGAAAAGCCGTTTCAATCGCGTCGCGCGCGTGATAAAGCGTTCGGCCTGTGGTGTAAATGTCATCCAAAAGGATGATCTTGCCTGTTATTTTACCCCTAAATTCCGGATTTAGAAAGAAATTTTGCTTGGCCTGCATCCGGGCTTTTTTGTCCTTTTCTCCCTGGGCCCCAGCCCCTGCCTTCTTGGCTAAAAGCGGAGTTAGAGGCAAAAGAGGATTAAAAATTTCCCAGACTGTATCATAGCCCCGCTTCTTCCGGTGCTCGGGTGAAGTTGGGACAGGCACGTAGTAGTCAGCTGCTAATTTCTGGACAGCCGGGGCGGCTAATTCCTGCAAGACTTGGCAGAGCAGGTAGTCCCCGTAGCGCTTGTAGCGGACCATCAAGTCGTGAAAGGCCTGGTTGTAGCAGTAGATGGCCTGGTTTTGCAAAAAATCTCCCTGGTAGATCCGCCGCCACTTCTGGCAGTCCTGACAGATTTCCCCATTAGCCTGCCGGCGGCCGCACTGGGGGCAAAAGACGGGGCCGATTTGGTCAAACTGCTTGCGGCAGGCTGGACACAGGCAGGAAGTCTTAATTTTGCCCGGCAAAAGCAGGCGACTGATATCCAGGTCTTCGGTAAAAGCCTGGTCGCAAAAAAGGCAAAGGCTCATCCCCGGTTCATCTCCTTGATCTGCTTGACCGCGCTTCTGATCTGCCGGCTGTAGCGCCGGTAGCAAAACAAGACCAGGCCGTCCGGGTCCTGCTTGTCTCTGCCCACCCGGCCGGCGATCTGGACCAGGCTAGCGGCGGAATAAATCTCATCGTCAGCCGCCACGATGATCACCCAGACATGCTTAAAAGTAACCCCCCGCTCCAAGATTGTGGTCGTCAAGAGCAGGTCGAGCTCTCCTTTTCTGAATTTCTCCACCTTCTCCAGCCGGTCCGGGTCCTGGGCGTAGACTGTTGCCAGGCGTTTATTTGGCAGGAGCTTTTTGACGGCGGAAAAATACTGGCGCATCTGGGAAATTCTAGGCAAAAAGACTAAAAGGGGGTGGCCGCTTTCCGCGGCCATTTTGATCCGCCGGGCCAGCTTGGGATGCAGGCGGCCTTTGGCCAAAAAGGGCTTAATGTAGAAGTCAAGCCGGGGCACGGGCAAGGGGTAGCCGTGAAAGCGGCGGTTGAGCCTAACGACGGCCAGTTTCCCCTGCTTGACTTTTTTCAGCAGGTCCTCTGGCGGCGTCGCCGTCAAAAAGACCCGGCTGCCCGTTTTCTTAACGGCATTTCCCGCAGCAAAATGCAGCTGAGGATTGCCGGCATAAGGGAAGGAGTCGATCTCGTCGATGATCAAAAGATCAAAGGCCTGGTAGTACTTAAGCAATTGGTGGGTCGTGCAGATGACCAGCTGCTCATTGGCAGGCTGCTTTTCCTCCCGGCCATGATACTTGCCGATCTCCACTTCCCCAAAGGCGGCCACCAGGCGGGGATAAAGCTCATTGACCACGTCGATTCTGGGCGTGGCGATAGCCACCCGGCAGCCGCGGCTGAAAGCCTCAGCCAATAAGGGAAAAATCATCTCCGTTTTCCCCGCCCCAGTCACGGCCTCGACCAGGCAGTCCGCTTTAGCCGCGAATTTTTCCAGCAAAAAGCAGCTCACGCCCTCCTGGCGCTCTTTCAGCTGCCCAGTCCAGGTCATCCCCGCTTTAGCCGGATAAGAGCCGCTAGCGGCTTGCCGGACCAAAATCTTGCCCTCATCCAGCCGGCCTAGGCCCACGCAAGCGCGGCAATACAAAAATCCCGACGGCAGACGCGCCCAGCAGGAGCTGCCGCAACGCTGGCAGATGCCATTTTCTATGGCAGGAATTGCCGTCTGCCCCTCTTTTATGCTATTATCCACTTTGTCAACCAGCCATTGGCGGCCGGCCAGAGATTCTTTTTCTTCTGTCACTTTTTTCGCCTCCACTAACTAATACACCAAAAAGGGATGATTTTTTGTCAAAAGAAGCAGATTTTTTAACGATCAAAGAAAACGGCCAGCATGAGCTGGTCATCAAGAAGAGCCGCTTTATCGCGACTTTTGCCCGGGTCCAGGATGAAGAAGAAGCCCGGGACTTCATCGCCGCTACCAGCAAAAAGTACCACGACGCCACCCACAACACCTATGCTTACACCCTGGGCATCAATGATGACCGGGTCAAAAGCAGCGACAACGGCGAACCAAGCGGGACAGCCGGGGTGCCGGAATTAAAGACTCTCCAATTGATGGGCCTAAAAAATGTCGCCGTCGTCGTGACCAGGTATTTCGGCGGAATCAAATTAGGGGCCGGCGGCCTCATCCGGGCATATTCTTCCAGCGTCAGCGAGGCTGCTGAAGCAATCGGCATCGTCAAGCGGGTCAAGCAGCAGGAATTGATTTTTACCATCCCCTACAACCGCTATGACAAGGTCGACCACTTCCTCAAGGAGAAAGAGGTCTATGTTGCCGGCACTGAATACGGCGTAAACATCACCATTTCCGTCTACCTCGACCTGGACCAGATTGCCCCCTTCATCAGCGATTTGACCGAGCTCTTAAACGGGGAACCAGACCTGATCAAGGGTGACCAGCGCTATAACGAAATTCCCGTCAAAAGCGGAGAAAAAAGATTCTGACCAAAAATGACCAAGCATTTCTGCTTGGTCATTTTTTTATCTGTTCAGTTTTATTGTTTTTTATCTTTATCGCTATTTTTACCACTATCCTTTTTGTCAGCCGGCCGGTGGCCGCCCTTAGACCGTTCCTGCCACTTCTGGGGCTTGGCCTCACCCTGGTGCCAGACTTCAACGTCTGGCTCCTTGGTATGGGTGCTATGCAGGACCAAGCGGTTAATCAAGTGGCTGAGGGGCTTGTATTTTTCCCCTAAAAGGCCAATCGATTCCACAAAGAGCTCAACAGCGATCAAGAGACCGACCAGCAAGAGGGCCATGGCCCAGAGCGGCGACAAGAGGAAGAGCATGGACACAAAAGAGAAAATCAAAGACAGGGCGTAAATCACCAGCACCGTCTGTCTTTGGGTCAAGCCCAGGTTCATCAGCTGGTGGTGAAGGTGGTGCTTGTCCGCCTGGGAAATCGGCTTCTTGTTCAGCTTGCGGCGGATCATAGCATAGACCGTGTCAGAGATCGGCACGCCCAAGATGATCACTGGCACCAAAAGAGAAATGAAGGTCACGTTCTTCAAGCCTTTTAAGGCTAATACCGAGATCATGAAACCCAAGTAGAGGGCCCCAGTGTCCCCCAAAAAGATCTTGGCCGGGTTGAAGTTGTAAGGCAGAAAGCCCATGAGGCAGGCCGCCAGCATGAAGCAGGCAATCGGTACGTACAGACCCTGGTTGCGCAAGAAGAAGTAGCCGACAATCCCCATGGTCAAAAGGGAGATGCAGGAGACCCCGGCGGCCAGGCCATCTAAGCCGTCAATCAAGTTGACCGCATTAGTCAAGGCCAGGATCCAGAAGATGGTAACCGGCAGGCTGAGATACCATGGCAGGTTGATAGTCTGGCCGGTAAAAGGAATGTTCAGCTCTGTCATCCTAACTTCGGCCAAGTAGTATGTGATCATGGCCGCGACAAAGATCCCGGCCATTTTTTGCCCGGGCTTGAGTTCTAAAATGTCATCAATCATCCCGGTCAAGACGATCACGCTGGAAGCCAGCAGGAGGGCAAAAAGCTCGTGGGTCGGGAACTGCTCTCTGAGCAAAATGAAGGTCCCGATGTTGTAGGTCACGAAAATTCCCAGCCCCCCGATAGTCGGCATAGGCTTCTTGTTGACCCGGCGGGCGTTAGGATTGTCCACTGCCCCCAGGACAAAGGCCAGGCGCCGGATGAAAGGCGTGATCGCCACTTGGATGATCACCAGTAAAAAAAGGTCAACGATAATCTTAAACATGAAATTCTGCTTTCTGAGTCTAGTTGAATTAATTATACCGGGCTTTAAGGCGATTTGCCAAATGGTAACAAAAAAGTCCAGAATTCAATCTGGACTTTCTTTATTATTTGGCAACTGCCACGGCACGTTTCTCCCGTATTACGGTGATCTTGATATTGCCTGGGTAATCGAGTTCTTTCTCGACCCTGTCTCGGATTTCATGGGCCAAAACCGTGGTCTCATCATCTGAGATCTTGGCCGGCTCAACCATTACGCGGACCTCCCGGCCGGCCTGGATGGCATATGCCTGCTTGACGCCGTCATAGCTGCCAGCAATGTCTTCCAGTTCGGTCAAGCGGCGGATGTAGTTCTCCAAGCTTTCGCTTCTGGCCCCAGGCCGGGCGGAGGAAATCGTGTCCGCCGCCACAACCAGGTCAGCAATAAAGGAGAGCTTCGGCACGTCGCCGTGGTGGGCAGCAATCGCATTGACCACCAAGTCCGGTTCATGGTATTTCCGAGTCAATTCAACACCGATTTCTACGTGGGAGCCTTCGATATCGTGGTCAATTGCCTTGCCAATATCGTGTAATAATCCCGCGCGAACCGCTAATTTTTCATCCAAACCAAGTTCAGCTGCCATGGTCCCGGCCAGCTTCCCGACTTCAATCGAGTGCGCCAGCACGTTCTGGCCATAGGAAGTCCGGTACTTTAACCGGCCCAGGATCTTGACCAGTTCCGGGTTCATCCGGTGGATGCCCAGTTCCATCAAGGCACTTTCGCCGGCCTCGTAAATATCGTCGTTGACTTCCTTGCGCGCCTTGTCAACCATCTCTTCGATCCGGGCCGGATGAATCCGCCCGTCCTTGATCAGTTTCTGCAGGGCCCGCTTGGCAACTTCCCGTCTGATGGAGTCAAAACCGCTCAAGGTAACCGTCTTTGGCGTATCGTCAATGATCAGGTCAACCCCAGTCATGGCTTCAAAGGAGCGGATGTTCCGGCCTTCACGGCCAATGATCCGCCCCTTCATGTCATCATTTGGCAAATCCACGACTGACACGGTCGTTTCCGCGACCGTATCCGCCGCGCTGCTCTGGATGGCATCCACGATGATTTGGTGGGCAAAGCGGTCGGCTCTGGCACTGATTTCTTCCTCGTTAGCCCGAATCATCTCCGCCTTCTCCTTGGTCAGGTGATCGGAGACCTGGGCCAAGACGATCTTCTTGGCCTCTTCTTCGTCTAAGTGGGAGATTTCCAGCAGCTTGTCATTCTGCTTCTCTACCAGCCCGTGCGCTTCTTCCAGCAAACCAGCAGCTTTTTCTTCCTGCTGTTTGATTTGGTCTTTCCTTTGTGTGAGTTGTTTCTCCCGGTCATCGAGCAGGCTGCTGCGGTGATCCAGGGTATCTTCTTTCTGCTGAAGGCGGTTTTCCTTGCGGGCCGCTTCATCGCGGCGCGCGTTCAGCTCGTCTTCAACCTTCTGCCGGTAATCCCTGATTTCTTCCTGGGCCTCCAGGATCTTGGCCTTCTTCTCCGTTTCAGCATCCCGCTTAACGGCTTCGGCGGCCTGTTTCTGCGCCTGGACTTCGGCCTTGGCTACTTCGACTTCGGCTTTCGCCTTGGCCAAAATTGCCTCCCCGCTCTGCCGGGCGTTTTCTGCCTTGGTTTCCCAGGCATTCTTCCGGATGGCATAACCAATCAGGCATCCCACGACAAGTGAAATAAGAAAAATTACAGCGACTGTTGCGAGAAAAAATATAGTATTATTCATCATGAGTTACGTCGCCTTTTTATTTAGAATTATTCACACATTACTAATCATATGTTACATTTTTGGTCAAGTCAATTCCTTAGCTGCATTTGAAGAAACAAAAAAAGATTGCCGCGCTCTTGCTGGCAATCTTTCTTTTCGGCAAAAATGGCCTATTTATCAGTCTTTTCCGGGCTTGCAGCCGCTTCTTGCTTGTCTTCAGCAGGGGCAGCTGCCTTCTTAGCCCGCTGCTCCTTGATCTTCTCTGGATTTTCCTTTTCTTCCAGAGATTCAGCATCGATCCCGTAAGCCTTGCGGACCTGGGACTGGATGTCCTCGTAGATGTCCGGGTGCTCTTCCAGGTACTTCTTGGCGTTTTCCCGGCCCTGGCCGATCTTTTCGCCATGGTAGGAGTACCAGGCCCCGGCCTTGTCGACGATGTCCTGGTCAGCGGCCATGTCCAGCAGTTCGCCGGACTGGGAAATCCCCTGCCCGTACATGATGTCGACTTCAGCTACCTTGAATGGCGGGGCAACCTTGTTCTTGACCACCTTGATCTTGACCCGGTTCCCGATAACGTTGGTGGACTGCTTGATCTGCTCAGCCCGGCGGACTTCCAGCCGAATGGTTGAGTAGAACTTCAGAGCCCGGCCACCTGGGGTGGTTTCGGGATTGCCGAACATGACGCCGACCTTTTCCCGGATCTGGTTGATGAAGATGGCAATGGTCTTGGTCTTGGCAATCGTGCCGGAGAGCTTGCGCAAGGCCTGGCTCATCAAGCGGGCCTGCAGGCCGACGTGGGAGTCGCCCATTTCACCTTCGATTTCAGCCCGCGGCACCAAAGCAGCAACTGAGTCGACCACGACAATGTCAATGGCCCCGCTGGAAATCAAGGTGTCCGCAATCTGCAGCCCTTCTTCCCCAGTGTTTGGCTGAGACAGGATCAGCTGGTCGATGTCCACGCCCAGGGCTTCAGCGTAAGCCGGGTCCATGGCGTTTTCCGCGTCGATGTAGGCAGCCGTGCCGCCCCGCTTCTGCACTTCGGCTACGGCGTGCAAGGCAACAGTGGTCTTACCGGAAGATTCCGGCCCGTAGATTTCCACGATCCGGCCCCGCGGGTAGCCGCCCACGCCCAAAGCCGCGTCCAGGGCCAGTGAGCCTGATGGAACAGTTGAGATCTGGGTGTCGACCTTCTCGCCCATCCGCATGACCGCGCCTTTACCGAAATTCTTTTCAATTTTCTTTAAAGCAGCTTCAAGAGCAGCTTGTTTTTCATCTTTAGCCAAATTTTTTCCCTCCTGGAAACTTACTAATAAACATTATACTTTGAAGGCCGGGTAAAAAGCAAGAAAAATCCGAACTAACGTTCAAATTATTTCTCCTCTACTTACTAGTACAAGAAAAAAGCCCTTTTTTCCCAAAACTTGCCTGAAAAAATAAAAAATGAGTACCTCGCTGATACTCATTTTTAAAGAATAGTGATTTTCTAAATGCTTACATTGACCCCTTGAAGACGTCCCATGATGAATGGAAGTAGTCGTAGCCGGAGTAGATCGTGAAGATCAGAGCCAGGTAGAGCAAAATGGTGCCCAGGTGGAAGATGTCGCCAAAGAGCAGGAAGATGATTGACAGCATCTGGCAGGTGGTCTTGATCTTGCCAGGCATGGCTGCAGCCATAACCTTGCCGTTGTTTTCAACCACGATCAAGCGCAGGCCGGTAACAGCCAGTTCCCGGCAGACAATGATCGCTACAACCCAGGCTGGGGCAAGCTTCAATTCAACCATGAAGATGAAGGCTGTCATAGTCAGCATCTTGTCAGCCAGCGGGTCAGCAAACTTACCAAAATTGGTTACCAGTCCCCGAGACCGGGCAATGTGGCCGTCAAACCAGTCAGTTGCTGAAGCAACGGCAAAAACGATCATGGCAACCACCCGGCTCCACAGAATTTCAGTCCCTGCCAGGGTGAATGAGCCGGCTGGCCATTGGGCGATCAGCAGGATCATGAAGACAGGAATCAAGAAGATTCGGAAAACAGTCAGTTTATTTGGTAAATTCATTGCTTTAAATTCCTCACTTTTCAGACTTAATGGTCATTCTTCTCTTATTGCTTGCTGCTGGAAGCGGCAGATGATGACGGAGCAGCTGATGACTGGCTGCTTGGAGCAGCGCTGGATGAAGCTTGAGAGCTTGATTGAACGCTGGAGCTGGAAGCAGCTGGCTGACTTGAAGCTGAGCTTTGAACGCTGGAACTTGCCCGGCTGCTGTAGCTCGTACTGGTGCTGGTATTCGTGTTAGTATTCGTGCTGCTGCTTGCGGCAGAGCTAGTTGATGATGAAGCAGAGCTGTCACCCAGGTAGATGGTCAAGCGGGTAGTGCCGTTGATTGGGGTGAATGGAATCTTCTTGCCGCTAACGGTTACCGTAACGCCAGTGTCAGTCCCCAAGTAGACGATCAAAGTCTGCCCCTTCTTGACAGTTTCCGTGTGCTTTTCACCGCTTTGCAGGGTCCCCTGGTTGGTGATCACGTTGTCAACGGAAACGTAGTAGTAGATGCTTTGCTTGCTTGAGCGGACTACCAAAGGAGTGCTGGACTTGATGCCAGTTACCCGGTAGCTTGAGCCGCCAAGTGAAGCAACCTTGATTGAGCTGGTCTTCTTCTTGGATGATGAAGAAGCAGATGAGCTCTTCTTGCTGGAAGATTTCTTGGAAGTGATCGTGACACTGGAGCCAGCATTTTCCTTCTGGCTGCTTGACCCGGTCTTTCTCATGTTGGCAACGACCATCCCCCCGATCAAAAGCAGGAGGGCAATCCCGCAGCCCAGGGCCAGGCGCGGAACCAGCTTGCGCCACTTAGCGTCCTTGGCAGGTTCTTCAGCGATTTCCCGCTTGGCTGGCCGGCTGACTGGACGGACTGTTTCCTGTTCCGCCGGCTCTGCTGGAGCTGGCACTTCAGCTTCTTCATGAACTTCTTGGGCCGGACTTTCTTCCGGCTGACTGACTTCATTCGTGACTTCGTTTGCAACTTCGCCTTGGTACTGGCTCAGCAATTCCTTGCCGTCCAAGCCGACGATTTGCGCGTATTGACGGATGAAGGCCCGGACGTAAAAGTCGCCTGGCAGCTTGTCGAATTCGTTGTTTTCGATTGCTTCCAGGTAGCGGCTCTGGATCTTCGTAGCCTTCTCAATATCGGAAATCGAAAGGCCCTTGGCCTCTCTTGCCTTACGTAGTTGTTCTCCAATGCCTGACATTATTAACCTCTTCAATCACTTTAAAATTCGTTTATAAATTATAGCACAATGGCCCCGCCTGTGTCGCCTATTCCAGCCAGCCGCCACTGACGTAAATCGTTTGCCCGGTCAGGTAGTCGCTTTCTGGGTTGAGCAAGCAGTCAACCCAGTAGGCAATTTCCTTGGGCTTGGCCAAGTGGCCGGCTGGAATTTCTTCTGCCAGTTCCTTCAGGGTCTCCGGGGAAAACATGGCATTCATGGCTGTGTTGACCGCCCCTGGCGCCACGACGTTGACCGTAAAATGGCTGGCGGCAACTTCCCGGGCATAGGCCTGGGCAAAGCGGCTGATCCCGCCTTTTGTGGCGCTGTAGACAGCTTCCATGGCGCTGCCCTGGCCCCCGTAAACTGAGCCCAGGTAGACGATCCGGCTGTGTTCTTGCTTTAAGAGCTGGCCTTCCAGAAGCTTGGTCAGTTTGATTGGATTCTCCAAATTGACCTTGATGATCTGATCGATGACTTGGGAGCTCTGGCTGCCCAGAAAGTCATAGTTGGTGATTCCTTGGGCAAAAACAACCGCGTTGACTGGCAAAAGGCCGCTGGCAAAAGCCCTAAGCTGGTCGTCGCCTGCTAAAAAGTCCAGCTTGATCGGCATGAAGTCCTGCAAGGGATGCTTTTCAGCCAATGCCTTAGCTAATTTGCTGGCCTCTTCCCAGTTGCTGTTGCAGTGCAAATACATAGACCAGCCAGACTCAGCCAGACGGGTGGCAATTGCTTGGCCAATGCCGCCGGTTGCCCCGAAAATCAATGCTCGCTTCATTCTTCCTCCCCCTCAAGCAGGCGGGCAGTGTTAATGCTGGCGCCCTTGCAAAGTTCCTGGCAATAAGCCCGGTAATCAGCAAAATTCATGGCCTGCATCTGCTCAACATTGGCAAACAGGTCTTCCTCATCCAGGCTTTCTTCGGCCATTTCCACGGCAAAGCCGGACAAATTGTCCAAGCTGCGCACGGTTTGGGCTAGCCAGCTTCTTTTATGGATTTCAAAGAGCTGCCGCATTGCCTTTTCTTGCTTTGGGGCAAAAAGACTGCCTGGCGCCAATTCTTCTTTGATCTGGCTTAAAACAGTTTCTGCTTCCTGGCTCATCCCCAATAAGACCGCGTAGGCCCCTTGCCGGGTATAAGTCACGCTGATCTGAAGCGGCTGGCTGACCAGGCCGGCTTTTCTGGCACCGGCAAACCATTGGCTGGCGGCACCTAGCTTTGATTCTAGCATGATTTCCAGCAAAATTTGACTCATATCCCGACTTGCTAAGACTTTCTTAAAGTTTGGCAAAGGAATGGCTGCCGCAAACAGGGGCACTTCCCCGCCTGGCAAAACCCAGTCCTGGCCGCTTGATAAAAGCGGCACTAAGTCTGCTTCTTTTTGCGGGCTCCCGGGGCGCAGGTATTGGTCTGACAGCTTCTTGGCCTGGCGGAGAATAGTCTGAACCTGGTTGTCGGAAAAATCCCCGCAGGCAACAAAGGACATGCGGGAGGCTACATAGTTTTCGTCATAAGCCGCCTGGAGCTTTTCCTTGGTCACGCTGGCAATCGATTCCTTGGTCCCGGCCACGTCAATGGCCAAGTTGCAGTCTCCGTAGCTGCCCCGCAAAAGCTGGTCACCCAGGATCCAGTCAGGCTCATCCTGGTACATGGCCAGTTCCTGCTGGATGATGGGAATTTCTTTTTCCACATTCTCATCAGTAAAGTAAGGCTGGCCAACCAGCTTGAAGAGCAGGTCGATCATGGGGCCGACATTTTTTACCCCGCTGGCGTAGTACATGGTTTCATTGAAAGAGGTAAAGGCATTGACGCTGGCCCCCATTTTTTCAAATTCCAGGGACAAGTCGCCTTCTTCCGCGGCAAAAAGCTTGTGCTCCAAAAAGTGGGCCAGGCCGGCCACGGGCTGGGGATCAGCGCTGCCGAAGTCGACGATGATGCCGAAAAAGCGCTGGTTAAAGCCCTTGCGCCTAATCACCTGGGCCTTGAAGCCGGATGGGAAGTCTTTTCTGATAATTTCTGGTTTGATCATTTTAATACATAGCTTTCATTCAGATACAGCTTCTTGGCAAAGTCGGCCAGCCGGCCGCTTGTCACCCGGCTGACGGCAGCCATCATGTCGAAATCCTCGTAATCGGCATGAAGCTTGTAGCGGAGGTCTTTAGCCAAAAGCCAGCTGGCATGATCCTGGTTGAGCAAGTGGCGGTTGGCCAGAGCCTGCCGGCTCTGCTTGAGCAGGCCCGGGTCGATCCGGCCGTCGGCCACCATCTGCATTTCCTTGCCGATGATCTGCCCGGCTAAATCCAATTTGTCCGGGTCCAGACCGGCATTGACCAAAAAGAGGGCGTTGTCGGCATACCAGTTGCTTTCCACCGCGTAAGCCGCCCCGTTTTCTTCTCTTACCTTGCTGAAGAGCCGGGAAGACTGGTCGCCGGTCAAGTACTGGCGCAAAACTGTCCCGGTCGCCAAGTCCTGCAGGCTTGGCTGGCCCTTGTAGGCATAGCCCAGGAAAAGCTGGGCCTGCTGCTTAGCTTGCTTGTCTTCTTTCTCAATCCGCAAGTCAGGAGCCGGAATCAACAGATCCCGCTTGCCAAATTCCAAGGCCAGCCCCGGCCAGCCTTCTTCTTGCAGCTTTTTGGCTAAGAGCCGCTTGACCTGGCGGGCATCGTAGACATGGCCAAAGACGCAACTGGCTTGAGTCTTGATAGCGTCAGCAAAGCGGCGGACATCCTGGCTAGTGGCGGCCTTAATATCTGCAATTGAGCCGATGAAGCTGGCCGCGTAATCTGGCTGATCCGCGTACCAGTTGTTGAAAAAGGCGCTTAAGGCCGCGTTGCTTGGCTCAGCCATGAGCTCCTGGTATTCTTCTTCCAGCTGCCTTTGGGCCAGCTGGACGGAATTTGGCGTAATCAAGGGTCTGGCTGCCAGGCCGGTAAAAGTTTCCGCTATCTGCCGGTAGTTGTAGTCCGGATCCAGGATTTCCTGAGGCTCAACGAAATTGGCCAGGTAGGAAATGATCATTTCCTTGCCAAAAAGCTGCACGACTGCTTCAAACTGGAAGGAATAGCGCTGCTGCAGTTCAAGCTGCTGGATGGCGGGATCTGGAAAAAGCTCGCTTTCGTTCATCTGCATGCGGCAGAGCAGGCTGGCCATGGCCATATTGTGCTTGGTTAGCGGCAAACGGACAAACAGGCCCAGGTTGCCGCTGGTAAATTTTTGATTGCTTTGAATGCTGATATTTTCTTCGTTCATTATTTTTATTCTTCTTGTCCTTCAGGCGGCAAAAGCACCTTGCGCGGCTTGGAGCCTTCTGGCGGGCCGACTACCCCGTGCTCTTCCAGCTCGTCAATGAGGCGGGCGGCCCGGTTGTAGCCGATTCTGAACCGCCGCTGCAGCATTGAGGTGCTGGCTGACTGCTGGCGGCGGACCAGGTCCACGGCCTGCTGGTAGTACTCGTCGTCAACGTCGTCATCGCCCTTTTCGTCATCATCCCCGGCCTGTGGAATCATTTCCTCATCATATTCAGCGCTTTGCTGGCCCTTGACCCAGTCAACGACAGCTTCCACTTCGTCGACGTCGATGTAGGCCCCTTGAATCCGTTCCGGCTTGGAAGCTCCGATCGGCAGATAGAGCATGTCCCCTCTGCCCAGCAATTTTTCAGCGCCGACTTGGTCCAAAATAGTCCTGGAGTCGACCCCACTGGAGACGGCAAAGGAAATTCTTGACGGCACATTTGCCTTGATCAAACCGGTAATGACGTCCACACTCGGTCTCTGGGTAGCCAGGATCATGTGAATGCCGGCAGCCCGGGCCATCTGGCCCAGACGGACGATGGAGTTTTCCACGTCGTGGCCGCCGACCATCATCAAGTCGCTCAATTCATCGACAACGACTAAGATATAGGGCAAAGGCTCCATTACTGGCCGGCTGGCGTCCTGGTTGTTCTCAGCCACCTTGCGGTTGTATTCGCCCATATTGCGGACGCTGCCGGCAGCAAAAAGCTTGTAGCGCCGCTCCATTTCGTCGACGACTTTTTTGAGGGCCTTGGAAGCCAGGCGGGAGTCAGTGACAACTGGGATCATCAAGTGGGGTACCCCGCTGTAAACAGACAGTTCGACCATCTTCGGGTCGATCAAAACCAGCTTGACTTCATCCGGCCGGGCCTTCATCAAAATGCTGGTCAAGATCGTGTTGATGGCCACGGACTTGCCTGAACCGGTTGACCCGGCTACCAGCAGGTGGGGCATCTTGGTCAAGTCAGCGCTGATGATCTGCCCGGTCACGTCCTTGCCTAAAGGCACCATCAAAGGATGGTCCTTGGCCTTTTGGTCCTGGTGCTCCATGGCGTCTTTAAAGGCCACGGACTGGGCCTTTTGGTTGGGCACTTCGATCCCGATATAAGGCTTGCCCGGAATCGGGGCTTCAATTCTGATGTCCTTGGCGGCCAGGGCCAGAGCTAAGTCATCCGCCAGGTTGACGATCCGGGAGACCTTGACCCCGACGGCTGGCTGGACTTCATAGCGGGTGATGGTCGGACCCAAGATGGCCTTTTTAACATTGACTTCCACCCCGAAGCTCTTGAAGGTTTCCTCCAAGATAGCCGTATTTTGCCCGATTTTATCCTTGTCGCTGGTCTGGTCGCTGGCTTGGACAGCCTTTAACAGAGACAGGGGCGGGAACTGGTAGTTGTCGTCATAGCTGACCGTGCCCTTGTCCAGTCCATGATCAAACTGCTGGTCAGCCAGAATCATTTTCTGGTCGTCTTCAGCCTGGCTGCGGGGCTTGGGCAGGTCATCCAGTTCCAGTGAATGGGTAACTGGCGGGTCAGGATGCTGCTCAGCCACCTGGATTTCCGGCATTGAAGGCTTGGCTGCCTTCTTCTCTTGTTTTGCTTTTTTCTCTGGCTTAGCGGGCCTAGCTTCTTCCTGGCTATCCCCCCAAGGGTCGGTCAACTTCTCCCGGTTGTTGGGCTGGCGCCTTTGCTGCTCTCTATACTCAGAGTACTTTTCCTTCAGCTGACCGGCTCCGTCCTTGCTTTGCTGGATGAAGGCCCGGCTGATTTTTTGAAAAGCAGCGACCAGGTCACGGAATTTGACGTCAAAGAACATCAAGACCCCGCTGATTATGTTCAAAATGGCCAGGCACAGGCCCCCAATTTGACCTAAAAGCTGGTAGAAGATCCCGTACAAAAAGCTCCCGATCCAGCCCCCGCCGACACTGACAGTGACATTGGCCCGGGCTAATTCTTCAAAGATCACATTCTTGAAGGCCGGCAAAAATTCGCTGTGGACGCTTCTGATATTGAAAAAGCGGCTGGCCAGAATGTACAAAAGGCCCAGGTAAGCCAAAGTCAAGCCACTGGTCCGCTTAAAGCCAAAGCGGGGCGGCTGCCCGTAAATCAGCATGACCAGGCCCAAAATAGCCAGAAAGGCTCCGCCCAAAAGGTAGCTGTCCCCGATCAAGAGCCGCAAGAGGTTGGCCAGCTGCTTGCCCAGCCAGCCAAAGCGCAATAACGCCAAAATGGCTACCAGGATCAAGACGATCCCGGTAACCACCCAGCTCAAAGATTCTTCTGTTTTCTTTTTATTCTTGTTTTTACGATTAGCCTGCCTTTTCTTTCGAGGCATTTTTTCACCTGCTCAATTCTTAGAAATTAGGTTCAAAGTCCAAGTTGATCGGTTCATCCAAGGCAACCTGGCTAACTTCGTAAGTCAAGGTTTCGATGTATTCAACCAGCGGCCGGCTGAGCAGACGGTAGGTTTCCTGGTCCAGGTCCTGGCCGTCGCCGTGGTAGCCTAAAAGCTGAACGACTTGGGTGTTGACCCCGCTGATTTCGATGATGTTGTCTTCGTCTGGCGTAACGTCGTAGACAACGGCTACTTCGTAGTAGCCGCCTGCTTCGCCGGCATCTTCAACACCGTCTTCGCCGGTAGCAACCACTTGGCGGATAGCTACGTTGACTTCGTTCTTTTCTTCTGGTTCGTCGAGCAGGTCATAGTGAAAGGCACGAACGATGATTGGGGTCTGCTTGTTAAATTCCATGATTTTACCTCATTAAATTTCTTATTTAATCACTAATGCTTGGGCAAGTTCCGCTGGTAGCGGCCAGGACGGTTGTAGTCGTCCTTAAGCTTGTCGTTGTCATAGTGGTGGGACTTTTCCATGTGGGGAAAGCCTTGCTGGCGCAGGGCTTCAAAAATTACGATTGCCGCCGAATTGGACAAGTTGAAGGCCCGGATCTTGTCAGACATGGGGATGCGCAGGTTGCGGTCCTCATATTGCCGCATGAAGGTTTCCGGCAGGCCGGTCGTTTCCCGGCCAAAAACAAAGTAGTAATCCTTGCTTTCGTCCGTGTAGTCAACGTCAGTGTAGGACTTGCTGGAGAACTTGGAGATCAAGTACATCTCGGCATTGTCCGGCAAAGAGGCCAGAAAGGCCCGCAGGTCGTCATGGCGGCGGATTTCGACTTCACCGCCGTAATCAAGAACGGCCCGCTTGAGGTGCTTGTCATCCAAGCGGAAGCCCAAGGGCTCGATCAAGTCCAAGACCGTGTTGGTTCCCGCGCAGGTTCTGGCGATATTGCCAGTATTGTCGGGAATTTCCGGCTCAAACAAAACAATATGGTTGGTCATTTATTTCCTTTCTTTTCTTCTTGTTCAGCCTGGCCTTCATCTTGGAAACTGTCGTCATACAGGTGGGAAACCTTCCGATAGTACTGATAGATATGGGTCAAGAGGATCTTCATCACCGCGTAGGCGGGAATCCCGCCGACCACGCCCCACAGGCCCCAGACTGAGCCCGCCCCCAGCATGACGATAATTGTCGTCGCCGGGTGCATCTTCAAGCGGTTACCGACAACCAGCGGACTGATGACCCGGGTTTCGATGATCTGCTCGATAAAGAAGACAGCCAGAACTTTCGCCACCATCGGCAAATTAGTTACCAAAGCAATGATCAAGGCCGGAATCAAACCAATAAAGGTCCCAAAGTAAGGGATCAAGTTCAAAAAGCCGGCGCAGATTGCCAGGGCTGCCCCGTAAGGCTCGCCGATAATCGTATAGCCGATGAAGAACATGATCCCTACGCAGATGGCCACGGAGACCTGGCCGATCACGTAAGAGGACACGGCCTGGTTGACTTCGTGGAGCAGGTTGCTGGTTGCCTGCTCCCAGCGCTGGGGAGCGAACTTGACCAGAAACGGCCGCAATTTGTGCCCGTCTTTCAGCATAAAGAAGAGCAAAAATGGTGCCGTGGCCAGGGTCGTGAAGACGGCCGTCGCCACGCTGACCGCGCTGGTCAAATTGCCCAGGGCACTGGAGACGGTTGATCCCATGCTTTTGCTAAAGTTCTTCTGCAAAGACGTCATCTGCTTTTGCAAAGAATCGCGCAGGCCGCTGAACTTCGGGCTGTGCAGGAGGTCGTCAACCGCGTTGGTTGAATTCTTCCAAATTGATGGCCAGTTCTTGACCAAAGAATCAATCTGGCTCTGGACGACCGGGATCAAGGAATTGATTGCCCAGATCAAGAAGACCGTTACTATGGCAAAAATCACCAGGATGGTGACCGTCCGCGGCACCTTGAACTTCTCTTCCAGCTTGTCCACCAGCGGCTCCATCAGATAGTACTGGACCATGGCCACCAAGACTGGCGGCAGGATGGCATTGATGAAGGTGTTGACCGGATTCAAGACAAAAGAGATCTTGTTGAAGACCAGCACGATCACCAGAGCCAAAAGCACGTTGATTAAGCCGACGCTGAAGCGGTTGTTGAGCACCCATTCCGTAAAGAGGCTCGTGTCTCTTTTCTTCATCAATCCAGCCTACAGGTGTTCGTAAACGATTTCGTCGTTGACTCTGAACTTAGGCATTTCCTGGTCTTCTGGCAAGTCCAGGTAGAGGGCGTTGGACATTGGCTTCTTTGGCAGCTTGTCAGTGAAAAAGAGGCTGGCGTGTTCCAAAGCCCGCAGGTTGCTGACCGCCATAGGGCCAACATAGTTGATCAAAAAGGTCGTTCCGTCGATGGTTACCGTGTCACCCTTTTTGAGCACGATCGCCTGGGCAGCCTGTTCATCGTCAAAGGCTTGAATGACGGAAACGTCCTGCAGTTCATCATTGGCCGTCTGGCCAAACAAAATTACAACGCGGTCTTTTTCGCTGATCGCGTTTGGTCCGATTTCTTTAATTGTAGATATCCATTTCATTTTTATCACCTGGTTAAATTCTAACATACTCCCTGCTAACTTAAAGCAAAGAAGGACAGAATTGTTAATTATTCTTTACGGACGACTATCTCTTATCGACATTTGCCAAAGATAAGCTTAATATTTAAACTAGACTTATTGTGGAGTAAATAAGGAGGTTTAAATTGCATATTTTAATTGGCGGCTACACCAAGCACGAGTCAGCCGGGATCTACCAGTTCGACTTTATCGGCTCCGGTGACCAAGCCCATCTGGAACAAAGAAGAAACGTCGTCGAAGTTGGCGGGCCAACCTATTTCCAAAAAGACGGCCAGTTCATTTTTACTATTAAGAATGAAAACGGCCAGGGGGGCATCGCGGCCTTTCAAAACGACAAGCTGGTCAGCCAGCTGCTGCACGAAGGCTCTTCACCAGCCTACATCGGCATCAACAAGGAAAAGAAGCTGCTCTACACGGCCAACTACCACACTGGCGTCCTGGCCGTCATCAGCTATGATGACCAGGGCCAGCTGACCCTGCTTGACCAGGTCAAGCACGAAAACAAGGCTTTAGGGCCGCGGCCTGAACAAGCCGGCGCTCACCCGCACTACTTTGACGAAACTCCGGGCGGGCACCTGGTTTCCTGCGATTTGGGCCAAGACAGAGTCGACTTCTACGGCTTTGACGGGCAAAAGCTTGAACATCTGGCCAGCTACCAAAATGAAGACGGCTTTGGTACCCGCCACCTGGCCTTTTCACCAGACGGCAAGTACTTCTACGTAGCCGGTGAATTGTCCAGCCAGGTCAACGTGGTCAAGTTTGACGAGGAAAACTGGATGTTCCGGTCCCTGGCAACCTATTCAACTATTCCGGAAAGCTGGGACCAGCATAACGGGGCAGCAGCCATCCGCCTGTCAAGTGACGGCAAGTTCCTTTACGTGTCCAACCGCGGCCACGACTCAATCGCTGTCTTTGCTGTTTTGCCAGACCAGGCCTTGAAGCTGGTCCAGCGGGTGTCAACTTTTGGCGAATTCCCGCGGGACTTCAACTGGGATGAAGAAGAAAAGTACGTCGTTGCCGCCAACCAAAACAGCAACAACGCCACCCTTTACCAACGGCAAAGCGATGGGACTTTGACCCCGCTGGAAAAGGACATCGCGGTCCCAGAAGGCACCAGAGTTTTATTTACCGATTAAGTTAGGAGTATTTTTTTAGTAACATGCTAGACATTTTCAAAGCCATCATTCTCGGCATCATCGAAGGGGTTACGGAATTTCTGCCGATCTCCTCAACTGGCCACCTCTACCTGGCCGACTACATCATCAAATTAGACCAGCCGACCAGCTTCATCAACATGTTTATGGTTGTCATCCAGCTGGGGGCCATCTTGAGCGTCATCGTAATTTACTTTAACAAGCTGAATCCTTTTGCCTCATCAAAAAGCAAGCGGGAAAAAGGACAGACTTGGCAGATCTGGTTCAAGGTCATCGTGGCCGTCCTGCCGTCAATCATCATCGGCCTGCCGCTGAATGACTGGCTGGAAGAAAACATGACTTCCTGGCAGGTAATTTCCGCCACCTTGATCATTTACGGTGTCCTCTTCATCATTTTGGAAAACTACTACGCTAAGCGTCAGCCAAGCTTGACCGACTTAAACAAGATGAGCTACAAGACGGCTCTCTTGATCGGCTGCTTCCAGGTCTTGTCCATGATCCCGGGGACTTCCCGGTCCGGGGCAACCATCCTGGGGGCCATGCTGATCGGCTCAAGCCGCTACGTGGCAACTGAGTTCTCCTTCTTCCTGGCCATCCCGACCATGTTCGGGGCTTCACTTTTGAAGCTGGTCAAGTTCTTCAAGGCCGGCCACGTCTTTGTCGGCAACCAGCTGGCCATCCTCTTGGTCGGCATGGTCGTCTCCTTCATCGTGGCCTACCTGTCAATCAAGTTCCTGCTGAAGTACGTGCAGACCCACGATTTCAAGCCATTTGGCTGGTACCGGATTGTTTTGGGGATCATCGTCATCATCTGCGGTCTGGTCTTTGCGTAATACTTGTATTCACGCGAAAATATGCTATGATTATTGCTTAAGGATAGCAAGCTAGAGGACGGTGAATAAACATGTTAAGTTTGCTTTGCTTACTATTTATTTTGTGGCTCTGCTGGAAGATGGGCGTGGCCCTCTGGCGGGTTCTGATCTTTTTGATCGGGGTCGGCCTGGCCATTGCCTTGATCAGCTCAGTAGTTTTGCCGCTGCTGGCCATCTGTGCCCTTGGGGGCCTGGCCTGGGCAGTAATCTCAAACGCGTAAAAAATAGATACAGACAAATAACAAAAGGAGACAGCTCAGCTGTCTCCTTTTTTGGTATCTGGATTATTATTCTGCTTCCTGCTTAAGCTGGCGCCACAAGCCCTGCATGTCTTCCGGGTCTGGAATTTGGATTTCCCGCTCTTCCCCGCTGAAGGGGTTGGGAAAGGCCAGGTAGAAGCAGTTTAGGGCCTGGCGGGCAAAAGCATCCCTGGCCCCGTAAAGGTCGTCTCCATAAAGAACGTGGCCGATAGACGCCATGTGGATCCGGATCTGGTGGGTCCGGCCGGTCAATAGGCGGAGCTCAACCAGGCTGGCTCCTGGGACCTGGTCGATCACCCGGTATTCAGTCAAGGCCCTTTGCCCGTTCGGGTTGACCTCCCGTTTAACTGTGTCGCCCACCCGGGCCAGGGGCTTGTCGATCAAGCCGCTTAAATCTCCTTCAGCGAAGTTACCATGTACGATTGCGTGGTACTTTTTGATAAAAGCATCCTTGCCCAGCTTGCTGAAGCGGTCATGGGCGATGGCGTTCTTGCCTAAGAGGACCAGGCCAGAAGTGTCCTGGTCCAGCCTGGTCACGATGTGGGGCTTGACATAGGCTGGGTTGACCCCTTGCTTTTCAAAATAAGCCAGCACCCGGTTGATCACCGCGTCTTCAGCATGAAAACCGGAAGGAATCGATAATAGGCCAGCGGGCTTGTTGATCACCAAATAATCGGCCGTTTCTTCAACGACGGCCAGGGGCCGGCGGGAGACTTTCAGCCAGGGGTTAACTGGCTCTTGCCCCATCAAGAAGTGGACCACGTCCCCTTCTTTTAGCCGATAGCTCCCGTTTCTGCGGTGATGGTTGACCAGCATCATCCCGCCGTGGTTCTTGCAGTTGTTGACGGCCCGGCGGGAAAAGCCTTTTTTCAGCAAAAAATGACTCAGCTGGCCTGGGTCATTTTTCTCAACAATCATTTTGTATACTTGCACTATCTGTCACCAATGAAGGCGTCGTTGACCCGCTCCCAAAAATGGTGGTGGCCATACTGGTAAAAGCGAATCTCTTCCGCCGCTATTCTGTAATCTACTTTCTGCACATCGGTCAGGTTGATTCTTTCCCCATCGACGATTACAACCGCCCGGTCGGAAATCTTCGGCACGATGGTGATCCATTCATCCGGTGCGATAACAACGGGCGAGCCCACCGTCCGGAAGACCAGGTTGTTGATCGAAGCGATTTCCGTCAGCTGCAGGGCCTTGAGGCGGGGGTGGATCACCGCTCCGCCCAAGGACTTGCTGTAGGCCGTTGACCCGGTCGGAGTTGACACGCAGAGCCCGTCACCCCGGAAATTCTCAAAGCGCTCGCCCCCGAGCCAGACCTCAGCTTCCATGGTCTTGGAAATCCGCTTGATTGAGGCTTCGTTTAGGGCCAAAAAGCGCCGCTCCCCGCAGCTGGTGGTTACCTTCATGTCCAAAAGCGGGTAGCCCACCTCATTTTCTTCAACGGGGTGGCTGGCCAGGGCATCAACCAGCTTCTCCATGTCATAGTTCCGCCAGTCGGTATAAAAGCCCAAGTGGCCGGTGTGAATGCCGGCAAAGCAGACCTTGTCCAGCTGCTGCTTGTACTTGTGAAAGGCCGAAATCAAGGTTCCGTCACCGCCGACGGAAATTACCAGGTCGGGATGCTGCTGGTCCTGCAAAATGCCTTTTTCCGCGAGCAGCACCTGCAGGTGCCGGACCGCCACCTGGGTGGTCACGCGGTCATTGTGAACGATAGCTACTTTCATGACTTTTCCTTGCCCTTGTTCTTGGTGAAGATCTTCTGGGCTTCCTTGACCTCGTTTCTGATCGAGGACATCTCTTCATCCAGCTGGTAGGCCGCTTCCGCCGTCCGCTTGAGCCGCTCAGAAATATCTTCCGGGTAGGCCCCCTGGTACTTGTAGTTCAAGGTATGCTCTACCGTGGCCCAGAAGTTCATGGCCAAAGTCCGGATCTGGATTTCCGCCAAAAGGCGCTTGGAGCCTTCTGGCAAATAAACCGTGTAGGCCACCACCATGTGGTAGGACCGGTAGCCGGACGGCTTGGCGTTTTGAATATAGTCGCGCTCTTCGACGACTTCCAGGTCGTCTCTGGCGTGAAGCAGGTCAACGACCCGGTAGATGTCGTCGACAAACTGGCACATGATCCGGATGCCGGCAATATCCTGCATGTCGGTTTCGATCACGTCCGGGCTGATGACCCGCCGCTGCATTTTCTCTTTAATGGAGTCGACCGTTTTCACCCGGCCAACCACGAATTCTATTGGTGAATGCTCTCCCTTGGTCAAGAAACTCTGCCGGAGAGCTCTGAATTTAACTTTTAGTTCATTTACGGCTTCATTGTATGGCCATAAAAAAGTATCCCAATCAGTAATCACAGACATTTTCCTTCCATCTCAAACAAATTCATTTTAACATAGATGTTAGCGAAAGCACCAACGCAAGCCTTTTAATTTTTATCTAACAAAGGAGTTATCAAAAATGAGCAAGAACCGCGAAATTGAAGCCAAAGTCGCCCTGGACCAGGCTAGCTACGATGCTATTACCAGCGCCTACCCGGTCAAGAGCGATTTCAAGCAGAGCAACCATTATTTTGACACCCCGGACTGGCAGCTGAAAAAAGACCACAGCGCCCTCAGAATCCGCTGCTTTAAAGACCGGGCCGAGGAAACCATCAAGGTCCCGGTCAAGAAGCTGCAGGAAACCTACCATGAAAGCCTGGAAATCAATGATGACTTGACCCTGCCTGAAGCCGAAGACTTTTTGAAAGAAGGCAAGCCGAGCCTAGTTGGCAATGTCGGCAAGTATCTTTTGGAGCATTACCCGGACAAAGCCGGTCAGCTGACCCTTTTTTCCTGGAGCAAGACCCGGCGGATCCTTTTGGACGGGCCGAAGGGCTGCGAGCTGACTTTAGACCAGACCAGCTACCCGGATGGCTACCAGGATTGGGAAATGGAAATTGAAAACGACTCCCCGGCTGCCATCAAGGAAGCCCTGGAAGAAATCAAGACCCGCTTTGCCTTGTCGGTCAAGTCAGCCAACAACATGAGCAAGATTGCCCGGGCCAGCCTGCATGCCAAGCAAAAATAGCCGTAAGCTTTTCTTTTGTTTTCAAGTAAAAGTTTTGTTAAAGTAGCAGATGAAGCAAAAATTGGAGGTCGACCATGTTCGAACTTTTTCTGTTTATCAATCCGTTAGGCTTGTCCTGCTACCAGCTTGAAAAGCGCATCCGGCTGCTGGCGAAAGACTTGGAGCTTGAAATTTCCGTCAATTACATCCCCCTGGTAACCATGGAGGCCATGAAGGCTGACATGGTCAAGCGGAACTGGAATTTCAACACTTCCATCAATTTGGCCAATTACCATAATGCCTCAGTCAGCGCCCAGAGCTTTTACTATGCCGTCCAGATTGCTTATGGCAAAAAGAAGGCCAGGAGCTTCCTGTTTAAGCTGCAGGAAAGCTTGAGCGACGGCCAGCGGTCTTACTCTCCGGCCTTGGCTGAAGAATTGCTGACAAGCCTGAATATCAAGCCAGAGAAAATTTCATCTACTTTAAACGACACTTGCTTAAAAGACGTCATTGCCCAGGACCAGCAGCTGGCCCGGAAATTCCAGGTCACTGCCCTGCCTTCAACTGTGGTTTTTGACGACCAAATTGACGACAGCGGCATCTTGCTTGACGGCGAACTAAGTGACGACGACCTCCTGCAGATTTTTCAAAATAGCGCTGACAGCTGCCTTGAACCCTTGATGCAGCTGACGGAGAATGCTCCGCTTTACTGCCCAGTCAGCCACCTTCATCTCTTATAGCCAGCCTCACCTTTAGGGGCTGGCTTTTTGCTGCAAAAATTTCAAGAGCCAGCTTTTCTCCCCTGGCAGCCGCCAAGTGGAAAAAGCCTCCCTGGGCAAGGTAAAGACGGTATAGCCGGTCAAGTACATCAATTCCCCCAGTTTCTGGCCCAGCTTGCTCTTTTCCTTCAGCTGCTGGTCCAAATAGTCCCGCTCCTTGACCCAGTCATCAGCCAAAGGCGGGGGCAAAAGGGGCCTAAAGTGCCACAAGGCAGCGATTCCTTCAGCGTCCAAAGCAAAATCTACCTGCCGGTAGAGCAGGGTCTGGCTGATGGGTGCCTGCTTGATCTGGTATTTTAGCCTGATTAGGCCTTCTTCTTGGTGGATTTCCAGATAATAGCTCCCCCAGGCCGGGTTTTCCCGAAAGAAAATCAGCTGGGTCTGCTTTAATTTTTCCCCTAAAAAATGCCGGCGGCCAACCAGCCAGACATCCTTGATCCCGATCGCCCGGTAAAGGGCATGCCGGTGGGCAAACTCTTCCTTGCTTAAGGGCGCGCACTGGACTTCAAAGGCCAAAAGCGGCGTGGCCAAAACGTCAGCCCGCAAGGCACCTTCAGCCAGCGGCACCTCAGTTTTCGCTGCCAGGCCCGCCGCGGTCAAGGCAGCTTTCAGGAGCATTTTCCCCTGCCGGTGCTCCTCTTGTTCCCCCAGCCCCCGGTAAGCCTGGTAGTGCTTGAAAAAGGGCTCAGCCTTCTGCGACAAAACCAGGATCACCGGCTTTTGGCAGCGCGGGCAGCGGTAGACTTCCTGGTTGAGATAGGCCGGGTTTTCCCGGACCTTGCCAGCCTCGCTGACGGCCAGGACCAGTTCTTTGTTTAATAAAGCTGCGTACAAAATAATCCCCCATTAACTAGTACGCCAAAAGGGGGAGATTTTTTTAAAAAAGCTGAAAAAAGGAAAAGGACTCCCGAAGGAGTCCGCAAATTATAGTCTATATTCTTATGCCCACTTGCTGGCAAACTGCCGGCGCAGAGCACCCAGAGCATCCTGCTGGAAGAGGCACTGGCCGTGGTCTTGGGCCTGCTGAAATTCGTCAGCGGACACCTGGCAGCCAAATTCATTGGCGATCGCCCAGGCATCAGCCGGCTTGATTTCCGCGTAGTTCTCGTCCATAAAAGCCAGCTTGAGATAGAACTTCTGCTTGTAGTAGTAGACGCTGGAAGCCAGGTCGCTGACCTTGAGGCTGTCAGCCAAAGCCAGGAGATCATCGATGTCGTCAAAGGCCAGGACATGAGTCTCCTGATAACTCCAGTAGTCCTCGTAGTCATCATCATCAGTGTTGCCCAGGTCCTGCATGATCACCGGGTCCATCTCAGTGTTGGCGTCATCAGCCGGATCCAGGTCAGAAAAGGCCCAGTACCCTTCCTCAACTGGCTCAGCTATATCGCCTCCGACCCCGTTAGCTTCAGGATCAAAGAAGCGCCGCATTTCTTCCGGCAGGTCGCTGTTATTATTCATCTTGGTAATCAAGAGATCGATCCCGCCATCGTTGGGCATGACTTGGAAAGTCACCGGCGCATCGCTGGCAAAGTCATTGTCCTCGTCTACTTCGCGCAGAACCGACAGGAAGAATTCCTGGACTCTTTCCCGGTTGCCGAGCAAGTCCAGAATCTTCAAGCCCCGCTGATTCAGATCCTCCCGGGTCATGCTTACGCGGAGCGTGTTCTCATTTACCTTTTCAACGCGCATTCTCAATCCCTCCTTTGTGTGTACTGTTATTGTAACCTAAAAAGCCGACAAAGCAAAAGCGTTAGCTTCTAGAAGCCAACGCCTTCAACTTTCTATTCTGAAATTATAAATCCTGGTCTGCCAGGCGCTTAGCCCGGGCCATTTCCAGCCGGCGCACGCTGCGCGGCAGGAAGCGACGGATTTCATCTTCATTGTAGCCGACCTGCATCCGGCGGTCATCCAAAATAATTGGCCGTCTCAGCAGGCTTGGGTTCTTTTCAATCAAATCGATCAGTTCGTTCATTGAAATGTCGTCCAGGTCGATGTTCAGCTCTTGGAAAGCCTTCGACCGCGTTGACACGATTTCTTCCGTGCCTTCTTCAGTCATTCTCAGAACATGAATGATTTCTTCCCGGTTCAGAGGATCAGAAATGATGTTTCTTTCCTTGTAGGGAATATTGTGCTGTTCAAGCCATTGCTTTGCCTTGCGGCATGAGGTGCAGCTTGGAGAAACATATAAATCTACCATTGTTACCACGCTCCTTTAAAATGAGATTGCATGAACACACATTCGTTACTTACTATATAGTTTAACATGGATACTTACAAAAAGGAAGGGGGTAATTGGCTTTCTTTTAAATTTCTTAATTAATCGGACAAAAAAAGCGGTCAGCTCACGCTAATCGCTTTTAATTTGCTCTTTACTTGTCAGCCATCAGGTTCTTAACCAATTCGATGTTGTCTTCGTTGGTCAATGATTCCTTGGTAGCCTTGTCAGCCAGGCTGGCGAGTTCTTCAGTTGAGAGCTTCTTCATTTCGTTTCTGATCCGCAGAATTGAAGTTGCGCTCATTGAGTATTCGTCCAGACCCATGGAAAGCAGGATTGGGAACATAGTTGAGTCACCAGCTGCTTCACCACACATCCCGCACCAGATGCCAGCTTCGTGAGCTGAGTCGATCGTGTGCTTGATGAGACGGAGAACTGACGGGTTGTATGGCTGGTAGAGGTAAGAAACGTTTTCGTTGCCCCGGTCAGCAGCCATAGTGTACTGGATCAAGTCGTTGGTCCCGATTGAGAAGAAGTCGACTTCCTTGGCAAATTGGTCTGCCAAAACAGCAGCTGCTGGAACTTCGATCATCATGCCGACTTGCAGGTCGTCGCCAACCTTGACGCCTTCCTTGACCAGCTTGTCCTTTTCTTCAGCCAAAACAGCCTTGGCTTGGTGAAGTTCGTCCAAAGTACCGATCATTGGGAACATGATCCCCAGCTTGCCGTAAGCTGATGCTCTCAGTAAGGCCCGCAGCTGGGTCCGGAAGATTTCCTTGTTCTTCAAGGACAGACGAACGGCACGGATACCCAGGAATGGGTTCATTTCTTCTGGCAGGTCCCAGTATGACAGGTGCTTGTCGCCACCGATGTCCATGGTTCTGATGATAACCTGCTTGCCGTTCATGCCTTCCAGAACCTTCTTGTAAGCTTCAAACTGGTCTTCTTCAGTTGGGAAGTCGTTTGAGTTCATGTACAAGAATTCAGTTCTGAACAGGCCGACTGCTTCAGCACCGTTTTCCAGAACGCCGGCCAGGTCGTCTGGAGTACCGATGTTGGCAGCAATAGTGAAGTGCTTGCCGTCAGCAGTTACTGATGGTTCGTCCTTCAGCTTCCGCCATTCAGCCTTTTGCTTGGCGAAGTCGTCGCCCTTCTTGCGGTAGTCAGCCACTTGTTCTTCGCTTGGTTCAACGATGGCAACACCATCCAAACCGTCAGCGATCAGCATTTGGCCGTTTTCTACAGAAGTGGTGATCTTTTCAGTCCCGACAACAGCTGGGATTTCCAAAGACCGAGCCATGATGGCTGAGTGAGCAGTCCGGCCGCCCAGGTCAGTTACGAAGCCCTTAACGTACTTCTTGTTCAATTGTGCCGTGTCACTTGGAGTCAAGTCTTCAGCAACCAGAACTACTTCGTGGTCGATGCTTGCCAAGTTAGGCAATTCCTTGCCCAGCAAGTGCGCCATGATCCGCTTTGAAACGTCGCGGACGTCAGCGGCACGTTCTTGCATGTAGGCATTGTCAGTCATGCTTTGGAAGATAGTGATGAAGTTTTGGGCAACTTCGTCCAAAGCTGCTTCACTGTTGACAGCGTCGCTCTTGATCTTGGCGCTGATCTGGCCAGTGAATTCAGGGTCTGACAGGAACATCAAGTGGGCGTCAAAGACTTGCGCTTCTTCTTCACCCAAGCTTTCAGCTGCAACCTTGCGGATGTTTTCCAATTCAGCTTGTGATTCGGCAACTGCCTTGTCAAAGCGGGCTACTTCAGCTTCCGCGTCGGCAACGGACTTCTTTTCAAAAGAAAGGTCCGGTTCGACCAGGAGGTAGGCTGGAGCAACAGCAACGCCGTCACTGGCTGCGATACCCTTCAAAGTTTCAGTCATTATTCAGCCAAACCTTCTTTTGACATAGTTTCAGCAACAGCTGCGATAGCTTCCTTTTCGTCGTCGCCTTCAGCGCTGATAGTAACGTCTGCACCTTGGCCAACACCCAATGACATTACGCCCATGATTGACTTAAGGTTAACTGACTTGCCGTTGTATTCAAGGTTGATGTCTGAACCAAACTTTGAAGCAGCTTGTACCAACAAGGTAGCTGGACGAGCGTGAATACCAGTTTCAGCGATAATGTGAAATTCTTTCTTTTCCATCGTAAATTATCTCCTTTAAAAATCAAGAATTGGGTACCAAAGTACCGTTTCCCTTAAAGAATAACATGTTTTCGAGGTCATTACAACTTAATTTGTAAATGTTTTCATTAATACTTGGGCTTATTCTCGATCGAAGTATAGGTAATAACCCCGCCACGGCCAGCCCGGCCGGTAATTTTCTTGTTTTTCCCGTAATTGCGCAGGCTTTGCTGGAAGGCAAAAGCATCTTCCGGGTCCTTCTGCGGGTCGATCTGGTACTCAAGCAAGTCGCCTGAGACCAATTGCTCCAAAATATCAGTATAGTCCATATTAATGTTACAACCTCCTGTCCATTATTTTAGCGCAATTATTTGTCAAAATTAAAGGAAGAAGACTCAAAGGCAAGCTGTTTTCTTTCCAAGACTTAGCACTTGACTAACTAGAGTGCTAAGTCCTATAATTTAGGCAGAACTTTGATGAAAGGCGGTATTTTAACATGTTGTGTCAAAACTGCCACCAACGGCAGGCCTCGATACATCTTTACACGAAGATTAACGGCCAAAACAAAGAAATCGACTTATGTCAGCAATGCTACCAAGAATTAAGGAATCAACAAGGCAATCAAATGAACAATGACAACTTTTTCGGCGACTTTGACGACCTCTTCAATGCTTTGAACGGGCGGCCAAATGGCGCAAACCGTGACAACAACCAAAATCCATCCGGGCAAAACCCGGGCCGAGGCGGCAATGGCGGCGGCCAGTCCCTGCTTGACCAGTTTGGGACCGACTTGACCGCTTTGGCCAAGAAGGGCAAGATCGACCCGGTTATCGGCCGGGACCGGGAAATCGCCCGGGTGATCGAAATCCTCAACCGGCGGACCAAGAACAACCCGGTCCTCATCGGGGAAGCCGGGGTCGGCAAGACCGCGGTCGTTGAAGGCCTGGCCCAAGACATCGTAGACGGGTCCGTTCCAGCTAAATTGCAAAACAAGCGGATCATCTCCCTCAACATGGTTTCCATGGTGCAAGGGACCGGGATCCGGGGCCAGTTTGAACAAAGAATGCAGCAGCTGGTCAAAGAGCTGCAGAGCCAGCCAGACATCATCCTCTTTATCGACGAAATCCACGAAATCGTCGGCGCCGGCAATTCTGAAGGCGGCATGGATGCCGGCAACATCATCAAGCCGGCTCTGGCCAGAGGCGAGCTGCAATTAGTCGGGGCCACGACCATCAAGGAATTCCGGGAAATCGAAAAGGACTCCGCCCTGGCCCGGCGTTTCCAGCCAGTTGAAGTCAAGGAGCCAAGCATCGACGAAACCATCAAGATCCTCAAGGGGATCCAAAAGCGCTACGAGGACTACCACCACGTCAAATACACTGACGATGCCATCGAAGCTGCCGTCAAGCTGTCTGCCCGCTACATCCAGGACCGCTTCCTGCCAGACAAGGCCATCGACCTTCTGGACGAAGCCGGGTCAAGAATGAACCTGACCATTCCTTACATCGATAAGGAAAAGATCCAGGAAAGAATCGACGCGGCTGAGAAGCTCAAGCAGGACGCCTTGAAGAACGAAGACTACGAAAAGGCTGCCTACTACCGCGACCAGATCGAAAAATACGAAAAGCTGAAGGACCAGAACGTCGACCCGGACAAGACCCCAACCATCACGGCCAAGGTCATGGACAAGATCGTCGAAGAAAAGACCAACATCCCGGTCGGCGACATCCAGGCCCAAGAAGAAAACCAGCTGGCCAACTTGGCCAGCGACCTCAAGGCCAAGGTTATCGGCCAGGACGAAGCCGTTGACAAGGTGGCCCGGGCCATCAGAAGAAACCGGATCGGCTTCAACAAGTCCGGCCGGCCAATCGGCTCCTTCCTCTTCGTTGGCCCGACCGGGGTCGGCAAGACCGAGCTGGCTAAGCAGCTGGCCTTGAAGATGTTCGGCAGCGAAGATGCCATGATCCGTTTCGACATGTCCGAATTCATGGAGCAGTACTCTGTTTCCAAGCTGATCGGGTCAGCTCCGGGTTATGTCGGCTATGAAGAAGCCGGGCAATTGACCGAACGGGTCCGCCACAACCCTTACAGCCTGATCCTTTTGGACGAAGTTGAAAAGGCCCACCCAGATGTTTTGAACCTCTTCTTGCAGATTCTTGACGACGGCCGTTTGACTGACTCACAAGGGCGAACTGTCTCCTTCAAGGACACGATCATCATCATGACCTCAAACGCCGGCCAAGGGATCAAGACGGCCAGCGTAGGCTTCGCGGCGGAAAACAACAAGAACGAAGCTGAAGAAACCCGCAAGGTGATGAGCCAGTACTTCAAGCCAGAATTTCTGAACCGTTTTGACGACATCATCCAGTTCCACCCATTGACCAAGGGCAACCTCCTGCAGATCGTCAACCTCCTTTTGGACAAGACCAACGCCATGGTCAGCGACCAGGGCCTGCACATTACGGTTACTGACGCGGCCAAGGACAAGCTGGTTGAAGAAGGCTACGATCCGGAAATGGGCGCTCGTCCGCTTCGCCGGGTAATCCAGGAAGAAATCGAAGACAAGGTGGCCGACTACAAGCTGGACCACACTGAAGCCAAGCAATTAGTCGCCGACTTAAAGGATGGGGAAATCGCAATCTCTGAAGAAGTCCCTGCCCTGCCGGCAGCTGAAGCAAGTGAAGAAAAATAACTATCTCTGAACAGAAAAAACAAGGATTCTCCAAAAAGGATCCTTGTTTTTTTCTTGAATGCGTTATAATGAAAGTGAGGGGAATATCAGAGACAAATAGAAACGGGTGAAGTTTTATGCACTTAATTGATGTTACTAATAGCTATGCCGAATTAGTTCACAGTCAGCTAAATACTACGAGCGTGAACTACGTTAAAGTTTACTCCTTAGGCAACACTACCGTAGTTTATACCGAAAGCCCAATCGCCATCGGGATTGTATTAGAAAACCACCACCGCAAGATCCGCGAAGAAGAACTCGAATTCGTGGCCAAGCGGCTGATTCCCGACCGGACCAGCTACCAGCTTACAGTTGACAAGCACCGCCGGGTGGTTGAAATCCACGTTGACAAGTAATCCCTGCAAAAGAGCCCTGATGGGCTCTTTTTTCATTCCTTCTTTTCCTTTTCTTCTTTAGCTCCCTATTTCTTTTATCTTCCTTTTTTCTTTTCTGCGAAAAATTCAAAAAATACCCGTTTTTTAGCAAAATTGAAGATTTACTTGCGAAAAATAGCCTTTTTTTCAAAAAATCCGCCAGAATTGATCTATGTCAATTTTTTTATTAAGAAATAGTTCTACAATTTGCTTTGAGCACTGGAAAGCGCTTTTAGAAAAGAAAGTGAATGTGTAAAAAGCAGCAATTTTAAACTGTTGATTTGGTAAAAACAAGGAGGTACTAAACATGACAGTTTATCCGGATTACTTTTATGCTGAAAAAGACTTTGACAAGAGCCACATGGGCTACAAGCCGCTGACGATTCCAGCAGGCGTTGAGGCCCAGCCTTTGGCCGTTCCCCCGCTTTTAGCGCCGGACAAGGTTGATGGCAATGACATCTACTACACCATCGAAGCCCAAGAAGGCGAAAGCCAGATCCTGCCAGGCAAGAAGACCAAGACCTGGGGCTACAACGCTCCCCTTTTAGGCCAGACCCTGGTAGTCAAGACCGGGCAAAGAGTCCACGTGCGCCTCAAAAACAGCCTGCCTGTCCTCACTTCATTCCACTGGCACGGCATGGAAGTTCCGGGACCAATTACTGACGGCGGCTGCCACGCCCCAGTTTACCCTGGCGAAGAAAAAGATATCGAATTTACGGTCAAGCAGCCTGCCGCTTTGACCTGGCTGCACGCCCACCCATGTCCGTCAACAGCCATGCAGGTCTGGATGGGCCTGGCCATGGGGGTCGTGGTTACTGATGACAACGAAGCCCGCCTGCCGATTCCAAAGAACTACGGGGTCGATGAATTCCCAATTATCCTGCAGGACCGGACCTTCCACGACAACCAGCTTGACTACCGGGCCGACTACGACCCAATGGGCGTCTTTGGTGAAGTTCCTTTGATCAACGGCGTGGTTCGCCCTTACGTTGACGTAACTACCCAAAAGGTACGCCTGCTCTTCTTGGGTGGGTCTGACCGCCGGGAATGGCGCCTGCACTTTGAAAACGACCTGACCATGACGCAGATCGGCGGGGACGATTCCTTCCTCAGACACCCGATTGAGGTCAAGAAGCTTTTGATCGGGCCAGGGGAAAGACAGCAGGTCATCGTTGACTTTGCCGGCTACAAGGAAGGCGACGTTGTCAGTCTCTACACTGACGACTTCAAGCTGGTTGAATTCCGCATCCACGCCTTTGAAAAAGACGACCGGGAGCTGCCATTCAACATCTTTACTCCAGATGACCCGGCCGTAAACAGCGAAGCACCAGTCCGCCACGTGACTATGGACGATCACGACAAGATCAACGGCCTCCGCTTCTCCATGGAAAGAATCGACATGAAGCAGACCTTGAACTCAGTTGAATACTGGGACGTAACCAACACCAACAACTCTGCTTCAGGGATGCTGCACCCATTCCACATCCACGGTGCCCACTTCCTGGTCGTTTCCCGTAACGGGCAAAAGCCTAACCCAAACGAAATCAATGTCTACAAGGACACTATTGAAGTCGGCCCAGGCGAAACTGTCCGCTTGAAGGTCTACTTCCAAAATGCCGGGGTCTTCATGTACCACTGCCACATCATCGAACACGAAGATGCCGGCATGATGGCCCAGATCCAAATCGTTGACCCGAAGGACCCGGACAAGACCTACAAGCTGATGGACATGGAAACCATCACCAACGCCTTTGCTGAAGAAATGGGCGTTGAACCAGGTGAAGTCTTCATGCCAGGGATGGACGTTGAAGACATGGACATGGGTGCCTGCTTCCACGCGGCTGAAGCCGAAACCAGCCGCCGCTTGGTTGAAGCCGTTACTGCCGCTTCAAGAGCCGGCCACGGCCACGACGCTTCATCAGGTGCCAGCCACCACGACGCGACCAGCGGGGCCAGCCATCACTAAGAAGTAATTGGAGGAAAAGAATTATGATGAACAACAACCTTTACTTGAAGATTTTGTGGGTCTTGCTGTACGGGATCGTCGTCTTCTACACCTTTACGGATAAGATGATGATGGCCATGTACTGGATGGCCGGGGTAATGTTTGCCCAGTCCGTCATTGACCTCGTTTACTACTTTTTGCCAAAAAGCAAAACAGAAATGACTGAATGCTAGTCAGTCAAAACCAATCATGCACTAAAAAAACGATGCCTCGCGGCATCGTTTTTCTTGTTTACTTGCTTCTTTGCATTACAGCTTTTCCGTCAGTTCCACATCCGGGTACTTGTCGTGGAACCAGCGTTCAGCAAAAGCATTTTCAAAGAGGAAGAGTGGATTGCCGAAGCGGTCCTTGACCAAGAGGTTCCGGCTGGAAGACATCTTCGGGTCCAGCTGGTCAGGATTGATCCAGCGGGCTACCCGGTGGCCGATGGAAGTCATTTCAACTTCGGAGTTGTATTCATTCTTCATCCGGTACTGGAATACTTCAAACTGCAGCTGACCGACCGCCCCCAAAATGTAGTCGTCGGTCTGGTAGTTGCGGTAGAGCTGGACGGCGCCTTCTTGAACCAGCTGGTTCATCCCCTTGTGGAAGGACTTCTGCTTCATGACGTTCTTTGGTGAAACCCGCATGAAGAGTTCCGGGGTAAATTCCGGCAGCGGCGGGAATTCCAGCTTGCGCTTGCCAGCGTAGATGGAGTCCCCGATCTGGAAGTTGCCAGTGTCGTACAAACCAACAATGTCCCCGGCCACGGCTTCAGAAACCTGGACCCGGGCACTTGATTCAAATTCAACGGCATTGTTCAAGCGGACCGGCTTGCCGGTTCTGGCCAGGGTTACGTCTAGACCCTTGCTGAATTCCCCGCTGCAGACCCGGACAAAAGCAATCCGGTCTCTGTGCTGGGGGTTCATGTTGGCCTGGATCTTGAAGATAAAGCCGGAGAATTCATCATCATCTGGCTTGAGTTCTTCATCCCCGTTGACTTCGTGCTCGCCTGGCGCTGGAGCTAAGTCAACGAATTGTTCCAGGAAGGTCTCCACCCCAAAGTTGGTCAAGGCTGACCCAAAGAAGACTGGCGTCTGCTGGCCGGCTAAAACTTTTTCCCGGTCAAAGCTGGCTCCGGCCCCTTCCAAAAGCTCGATTTCACCCAAAGTTTCTTCAAACTGCGGATCATCAGCCAAAGGACTGCCTGCTGGCGCCTTCCCGTCTTCTAAAGCGATAAAGCGGTCTTGTCCATCTTCTGGGTGGTAGAGTTCAACCCGCTGGTTAGCCAGGTCATAAAGGCCCAGCAGGCTCTGCCCCATCCCAATTGGCCAGTTCATGGCCACGCCTTCAATGCCCAGGACTTCTTCCAGTTCAGCAACCAGGTCCAAAGGTTCACGGCCATCTCTGTCCAGCTTGTTCATGAAGGTGAAGACCGGAATCCCTCTTTGCCGCACGACCTTGAAGAGTTTCTTGGTCTGCGGCTCAATCCCGCGGGCGGAGTCGATGACCATGACCGCGGCGTCAACCGCCATCAAGGTCCGGTAGGTGTCTTCTGAGAAGTCCTGGTGGCCTGGGGTGTCCAGGATGTTGATCCGCTTGCCCTGGTATTCAAACTGCATAACGGATGAGGTAACGGAAATCCCACGCTTCTTTTCGATTTCCATCCAGTCACTAGTGGCGTAGTTCCCGGTTTTCCGGGCTTTAACCGTCCCGGCGCTCCGGATCACCCCACCCAAGAGCAGCATCTGTTCCGTAATCGTCGTCTTACCGGCGTCGGGGTGGGAGATGATCGCGAAAGTCCGCCGCTTATTTACTTTGTCTAAAAGTTCTTTGTTCATTATTCTTCAGTTTCTTCCTCGTAATTTTCTTCTGGCAGGGTCAACAAGACCGTCAAGAGCCGCGACCCCCGCATTCTTCTGGTCGTCAAAACCATGCCGTTGTCCAGGGGCACCTCCAGCTGCTCGCCTCTGCCCGGGATCACGCCCAATTTGGTGATCATGTAGCCGGCCAGGGTGTCGACATCTTCCATTTCCAGGTCAGTGCCAAAGCGTTCGTTGAAGTCAGTCAAAGGCATCTTGCCATAAATGACAAACTGGTGCTCATTCAGCTGCCGGACCAAAACTTCGGCCTTGTCGACCTCGTCATCGATATCGCCGACAATTTCTTCGATCAAGTCTTCAATGCTGGCCAGGCCAGTCACCCCGCCATATTCATCAGTTAGGATGGCCAATTGCTGCTGGCTGGTCTGCATCTGCACCAGCAAGTCATCCAGCTCAATCGTTTCCGGGGCAAAAAGGGGCGGGGAAATCAAGCGGTCATAAGTCAGCTGGTCAAAGCCGTGCTGGCGGGCCTCTCTAAGAATGGTGCGGATGTGGATGACGCCCACGATCTGGTCCTTGTCCTGGCGGTAGACGGGAATTCTTGAATAAGGCTGGCGGAGAATGTCATCCAGGTTTTCCTCCAGGTCATCCTCAATGTCGATCATGAAAGCGTCAGTCCGCGGCACCATGACTTCCCGGGCTACTTTGTCGTGGAAAGCCATGCTGCCCTCAATCATCGAATATTCGGTATCAGTCAAAACATTGCCAGCATGCAGCTGGTCAATTTCAGCCTGCAGCTGGTCCTTGCCGCCTTCTTCATTGCTGGAAAAGCGGCTTCTCAATTTGTCAAACAGGCTGCCGGTCGTAGGGTCGCTTGTCATTTTGTTAACTCTCTTTCGTAAAATCCTTAAATATTTACATTATAGCATATGACCTTACTGTAATATGTTAAAATACCCCAGTAGAAAGAGGTGTTTTACCAATGAAAATGCGCCGCATTATGTTAGTTTTCGTCTTCCTGCTCTTGATTCCCTACATCTGCAGCCTGGCCATCATCGGGATCGGCTACAATGCCCTGGTCCTGCACTCGACAGACCCCTTCCGCACGGCTGTAGGGGCCTTTGTCGGGGCCATCATCATGCTGGCCGTCAAGGCCACCATCCAGCGGCCCTTGAATTTGCTGGCCGGAGACATCTATGACAGCTTCCTGCAGCAGATTCTCCGCTTTTTCAGCATCCGCCGCCGGCCGCTCTTGCAGGTCGCCAACTTCATCCTGGACTTTGTCCTCTGCACCCTGGCCACGATCGTGATCCGCCTGCTTTTGCCCCTGGAATGGATCGTCGGCACCTCCATGGGCTTCGTCATCTTGATCATGTTCATCTCAACTTGCCTGGGGGCCTACATCGAGTACGACAACCTGTCCATTGATGCTGAAATCAATCAATCCTAATTCTGACTGACCGGGAGGTAAAGGCTCTTGGTCAGTTTTTTATTGCCTAAATCCAGCTGGCGGAGGATGTAAGGGTTAGGATTCTCTTCCAGCTGAGCCTGGAAGTCGCTGCCTAAATCGCCGGCTTCATCCAAAAAGCGGGGCAGTTCGAAATTCAGCGGCAGGTCAAAGTAGGCGGCATTGGCCGTCTCTTCTTTTTGGAAAACCTGGGCGCTTGGCAGGGAAAATTTAAGCAGGCCGCTAACTTCGCTGCCTTTAGGCGCGATCACCCCGTACCAATACATGAAGTTTTCCGGGCCAAAAACAATCAAAGACGCCCGCTGGTCGTCAAGGCCGGCTGCTTTAACAAAGTCTTGAAAGGCCGGGTCGGCTTCCAGTTCCTGGTTGGCGGCCGCGAAGGTTCCGTTTGCATCCATCATCCGGTCAGGAAAAGCCTTGCCGATAAAAGTAAGTTCGTTGATTTCTGTCTGCATTTCTCTGCTTCTTTCTATTGCTAGTATTCTTCCAGTTCTTCTAAAGGAATGATCTCCCCGGCCAAAAAGGCGCTGATTTCATCCCCGGAAAAGCCGTGGCTGTACAGGTACTGCCGCATCTTCTGCTCTCTTACGCCCGGCTCATAGCGCTTGAAGCGCTTGTAGGCCTTAAGGCCCTGCTTGGCTAAAGCTTCACGCTCCTGGTCCTCGTCAGCTTCCGGAACCAGTTCCTGGACTACTTCCTGGGCCAGGGAGCTGGAGAAGCCGTGGCTGAGCAGTTTTGTCTGCATCTTGCGGTCAACTTCCCGCTTGGCAATCTTTCCCTGCTGGCCTAAAAGCGACTTGACCAGGCGCTGGCCAACCTCGGCCCATTCCTCATCAGTCACGTCCGCCAGGGCAGCTTCGATTAAGTCATCGTCAACGCCCTTTTTCTTTAAATCCCGGCGGACAGCCCCTGGTCCATTCTTGCCGACCTGAAGGTCATTTTTGACAAAAAGGCGGGCATAAGCCTCGTCGTCCAGGTAGCCAAGGTCAACCAATTCTCCTACCGCCCGCTTGGCCGCTGACCGGGAAATTTCATGCTGGCTGAGATAGTCAGTCACTTCCTTGACCGTCCGGGGCTGGTAGGACAGGTATTTGGCCGCCAGGTCACTGGCCTTGGCAACAGCCTCAAAGTCCAGGATCTCATTGACCTTCTGGGGGGTAAGCTCCTGGCCCTTG
Organism: Lactobacillus sp. WILCCON 0059; assembly: GCF_057197985.1. Lineage (NCBI taxonomy): Bacteria > Bacillati > Bacillota > Bacilli > Lactobacillales > Lactobacillaceae > Lactobacillus > Lactobacillus sp. WILCCON 0059. Next base: position 592,958 of record NZ_JBUBHN010000001.1, on the reverse strand, counting down.
AGCAGGACAAATTCCGCCAAGGTCTTTTCGCTGACGGAAAAAGCATATTCCTGGTCCAAAAAAATATTGTAGCGCCCCTGCCGCTTTTGTGCACTAACTTTCGTGATAATGGCCATTTTTTCCTCCTTATTTGGCAAATCTGGCAACTCTATCTTAGCAAATTGCCGCAAAAGCTGCGAAAAACTTGCGTCCCTTTTAAAAAGCCCGGTATAATAGTATGTCAAAAAGTTTCCAGTTTTTTATTGTAGAAAGAATAAGCAAGAAGAAGGCATCACATGCAGAAAAAACATTTTTCAAAAAATGCTCCTCAAGAGCGGCACGTCATCATCACCATCAAACGGCTGGGGATCAACGGTGAAGGGATCGGCTACTACAAGCGCAAGATCATCTTCATCCCCGGCGCCCTGCCAGATGAAGTCGTGGTGGCCAAGATCGTCAAGGATCACCCCCAATACCTGGAAGGCGAATTAGTCCGGATCAAGGAAGCCAGCCCAGACCGGGTTCCCTTCCCATCCGGCGTTGATCCGAGAATCGGAGGCCTTGAACTGGCCCACCTGTCCTACGAGGGCCAGCTCAAGTTCAAGAAGGACAACCTGGTCTCCGCTCTAGAAAAGTACCACCCGCGGGGCTACAAGAATTACAAGATCAAGAACACCATTCCGGCGCCGGATCAGTGGCACTACCGGGCCAAGGCCCAGTACCAGATCGAACGGGAAAACCATCATGTTTCCCTTGGTCTGTACGCCCCTAACTCCCACCAGTTGATCGACCTGCCGGAAATGCCAACCCAAAGCAAGGATACCCAGGATACTGAACGGGCCATCCGGGATTTGATCATCAAGCTCCGCGTCCCGATTGCCAACCGCCGGCGCAACTTGCCAGGCGTTAAGACCATCGTGGTCCGGCAAGCAGAAGCCAGCCAAGAAATGCAGGTAACCTTGATCACCGTTGGCCACAAGCTGGACAATCTTCTCCAGCTGGCTGATGAAATCATGCGCCTGCCAAAGGTCGTTTCCGTCTACCAAAATGAAACTGACTGGCAGAACCCGCAAGTCTGGGGGAACAAGACCAGCAAGCTCCGGGGCAAAAGCCAGATCACGGAAGAAATCATGGGCAAGAAGTTTGCCTTGAGCCCCCGGGCCTTCTTCCAGCTGAACCCGGTCCAAACGGCAACCCTGTATTCTGAAGCCTTGAAGCTGCTCAGCTTAACGCCGGACATGACCTTGATTGACGCTTACTCAGGGGTTGGTACCCTGGGGATCTTAGCCGCTGACCAGGTCAAGCAGGTAGTCGGGATCGAAAGCATCCCTGAAGCCGTTTTGGACGCCCAGCACAATGTTGAGCTCAACCATGTCAGAAACGCCGAATACCTGCAGGGCAGCGTGGAAAAGCTCCTGCCCCGCTTAAAGGAAGACGGCCTGCCGATCGACGCCTTGATCGTCGATCCGCCGCGGACCGGCCTGGCCAAGTCCTTGATCAAGACCCTGCTCAGAGTCAAGCCAGCCAGCTTCGTCTACATTTCCTGCAACCCGTCCACCCTGGCCCAGGACCTGGTGCTTCTCAGCGAGGCCTATGACGTCCGGGTCATCGAAAACGTCGACATGCTGCCGCAGACGCCGCGCTGCGAATGCATCGCCAAGCTGACCCTGCGCAAGTAATAAAAAGAAAATAAGCATTAGAAAAGGCGAGAAGATCAAATCTTCTCGCCTTTAAACTGCCCCCGGCAGTCTTTCCAAGTGGATGAGGTAGCTCATCAAATTAATAGTCACGATATTCAATTTTAAGAATTCACCAATGGCTAATACCGGCTAAGATAAAACAGTCACTTGTTCGAGTTTTACGTGCTAGCGTATGAAATGAATTAGACTATTGTGTATCGCCACTTGGTTAAAAGCTTCAAGCCTTTATTTTGGTCTCAGTAAGAGAGACAGCGAATAATAATTACAATCTGGAGATAAAAACTTCTGTTCAGTTGTTTTCTACCTCTTCCACGCCTTCAGTATAGCATGAGATGCAAACGCTTGCAAGAGATTATTTGCCGTATTTTGCTAAAAATTGCTTGACCGTGCGTGCATACAAGGCCGGATTGTGCTCATAGGACTTGGCGTGCTGGGCCCCTTTGACGATCAAGAGCTGCTTTGGCCCCCGGCTGGCCCGGTAATTTTTATAAACCATTTCGGTCGGCACGAAAGTATCCTTGCTGCCATGGATAAAAAGCATGGGCCGGGTATTCTTCTTCAGCTGCTTAATGCTGGAAGCCTGGGCCAAAAAGTAGCCAGCTTTTAACTTGGTAATTCCGCTCAAGATTTCCACCAGGGGAAAACGGGGAAAGGCCGGCATATTGTAAAGAGCTTTGGCTTCGTGCTCAATTTCGTTTTTGGCACTGGTGTAGCCGCAGTCTTCGATGAAGCACTTGACCTGCTTGGGCAAGGTTAAGCCGGAAGTCATCATGGTCGTGGCCCCGCCCATGGAGACCCCGAAAATCACGATCTTGCTCTTTTGGCCATTTTTCTTGATTACTTGCTCGGCCCACTTTTTAACGTCGTTTTTCTCCAGCCAGCCGTAGCCGACATACTTGCCCTGGCTTTGCCCATGAGCTTCCGCGTCCGGCAAGAGGGTGTTGTAGCCCAGGGAGTGGAAAAGCTGGGCGTAGGCCCCCATATTTTCCTTGTTGGACATGTAGCCGTGCAGGATAATCACGGTCTTGGCCGAGTTTTTGGCTGGAATATAATTGGCCCGGAGGAGATAATTGTTCTTAGCCGACCGCATCTGCCAATGCTGCTTTTTCACCTGCTTGTACCAGAGCTTCTGCTTGTACTGGGGCGTGGACTTGGTCAACTTCACCGTTCCGTTGGTCACGAAGCTTTTCTTGCCCGGCACCACAGCCATGTTGAAAAAGTAGTAGCCGGCCCCGGCCAGGGCCAAGGCTAAAACAGCCAAAATGCCGGCCAGAATTTTGACCAGCCGGCTGGACTTGGATTTCTTTTGCTTCTTCTTATTCACCTGTTTTTTGTCCTCTTCCCTCATTATCTATAGTTTCTGTTATTTCTATCGCTTTGTAGCTTTATTTTTATCAATATGAACAGTATACCACAATAAAAAAAGAAAGGATTATTTATGTTGCTCGCAGATTTTTTACAGCTTCTGACTGACCTGGGCGGGCAAAACGCCCTCTACCTGCAGGTAAAAGATCAGACCCTCCCCCTCAGCAAGTTCGTCCTGGCCCGAGAAGACTGCCAGCTCTTGTGCGGCAAAAAGCCCCTGACCCTGGCCAAATTTCGTCAGCTGACCGGCAAGGGGAGCAAGTCCATCCCCCTCAGCTTCTATTGCCAGGAAAAAGAAATCTCCGTCTACGGAATCCAGATCCTGCCGGCTGAGAGAAAAATCGTCTGCAAGTAAAAAAAAGAAGCTGCCTAATCTTCAGACAGCTTCTTTCTTTGCTTAGATTACTTAGCGGCTGGCTTCTTGCCTTCGCTTTCCAGCTTCTTGCCCAGGTCAATGATGTACTTGCGCAAAGCATCCTTGGTTTCTGGGTGACTGAGCCCGTATTGGATGGAAGTTTCCATGTAGCCTTCCTTGTTGCCGACGTCAAAGCGATCGCCCTTGAATTCATGGGCGAAGACCCGCTGGGTCTTGTTCAAGGCGTCGATGGCGTCAGTCAATTGGATTTCACCGCCAGCACCGGCCTTTTGCTTGTCCAGCATGTCAAAGATTTCTGGAGTCAGCAGGTAGCGGCCAATGATAGCCAAGTCACTTGGGGCCTTGTCAACATCTGGCTTTTCCACGAAGGCCTTAACGTTGTACAGGCCTGGAGCAGTTTCGCCGATTGGGTCGATGACACCGTACTTGTTGACTTCTTCATGTGGCACCTTCATGACCGCGATGGTTGAAGCGTGGGTTTCATCGTAGCAGTCGATCAGCTGCTTGGTCAAAGGCGTCTTGTCTCTCATCAAGTCGTCGCCCAGCATAACCACGAAAGGTTCGCCGGCGATGAAGCTGCGGGCCCGGTTGACGGCATCCCCCAAACCGTTTGGATGCGGCTGGCGGGTGAAGTAAAGGTTGACCTTCATGTTGGACATGGTGGTTTCCCGGACCAGCTTCAAAAGCGCGTCCTTGTGCTTTTCAGTCAAGTTGTCTTCCAGTTCCGGGTTTGAGTCAAAGTGGTCTTCGATTGACCGCTTGCTTCTGCCAGTAACGATCAGAATGTCTTCAATCCCTGAAGCCATGGCTTCTTCAACGATAAATTGAATAGTTGGCTTGTCGACGATTGGCAGCATTTCCTTAGGCATGGCCTTGGTTGCTGGCAAAAATCTGGTTCCCAAACCGGCAGCTGGGATGATCGCTTTTCTGACTTTCATGTATTTACATCCTCTTTTCTTAACTTCGCACATTAATGAAAGCATTTTAAATGCAAGCGTATAATAACATATTTCTAGAGAAGAATCTAGTAAAGCTAGACCAATCTCCTAGAAAATGGACAATTACTTTTTCCGCCGCTTGGCAATAAACTCGGCCAAAGGGCCGTTGGAATAGGTCGCTGGCCCGTAGCGCAGCTGGTCCAAGCTGACGTTGACCGCCGTGCCAAAAAGCAAAAGAATGGCCAGGAGGTTGAGCCAGAGCATAAAAATGATAAAAGTTCCAACTATACCATAATTTTCCCATTTGACCGGAAAATTTTTCAAATAGAAGGAAAAAAGATAAGACAAGGCTTCCCAGCCGGCTACCGTCACGATGGTCCCGGGCAAAACCGCCTTCTTGAAGTGAACATTGGGCGCTACGGCGTTGAGGTAATAGACCCCGATCAGCATCAAGACCAGCAGAACCAGCCAGCGGTAGCTGAAGAGCCTGTCGATCCAGTCCAGAGACAAATTGAGGTAGGGCGCCAGAAAATGCAGGACTTCCTGGCCAAAAACCACAACCAGGGCCAAAAGGATAAACATGGTGACCATCAAAGCGCTGAAGATCACGGTCAAGGTCCGGTTCCAGATAAAGTGCCAGAAACCAAGTTTCAGTTCTTTGTTGTGGACGCCATACAGGCGGTTCATCCCGATTCTGACCGCGTTCACCATACAGGACATGGACCACAGGGCCAAGATCGCACCGAAGGAGAAATAGCTGGTCGAATTCGACTTAAGCAGGGTCTCGACGATCGGTATGATATAGCGGGCCACGTCACTTGGAAAAATCATTTCTACATAATCGGCAATCGGGCCCGTGTCCAGGTGAAACCAAGGCAGGGCGTTACCGATAATGATAACGATGGGAAAAATTGAAAACAGGATGTAGTAGGCAATCACGATGGAACTTTGAAAAATCTCCCCTTGGGAAACGACCGAGGAAAGAGTTGCAAAAAAGCGCCGGACCCCCTTTTGTCCTGGCTCAACTTTTTCCGTCATGCCTAGTCTTCCATTTCGTCAAAGTGCGGGATGTACTTTTCCAGGCCGTCGTATGGCTTTTGCAAAGTCAAGATCTTCGGGCCGTCCTTGGTGATGGCAAAAGTGTGCTCGAACTGGGCTGACTTGGACCCGTCCGGAGTAGCGTAGAAGACCCAGTCGTCATTCGGATCATCAACCGTCTTTTGCAAAATCCGCCAGTCCCCGCCGGCTTCAACCATTGGTTCAACGGTGATGGTCATGCCTTCGCGCAGGCGCAGGCCGTGGCCGGCCTTGCCCCAGTGCGGTACTTCCGGGTCTTCGTGGATAGATGGCTGGATGCCGTGGCCGATCAGTTCCCGGACGTCACCGTAGCCTTCTTCATCTTCAACATAATGCTGAATGACAGCGCCGATGTCCCCGATACGGTTGCCGACAACTGCCTGGTCGATCCCCATGTACATGGCCTTCTTGGTCACGTCCATCAAGTGCTGGTCTTCTTCTGAGATCTGGCCAACCCCGTAAGTGGTGCAGGAGTCTGATTCGTAGCCGTTCAAGTTGCAGGTTACGTCAACCTTGACCAGGTCGCCTTCCTTTAAGAAAACATTCTTGCGGGGAATGTTGTGGGCAATTTCATCGTTGACTGAGATGCAGGTACCGTACTTGTAGCCTTCAAAACCTTGTTCTGACAAGCGGCCGCCCCGGCTGGAAACGAATTCCTGGCAGAATTCTTCAATGTCCCAGGTGGAAATGCCCGGCTTGATCACGTCACGCAGGGCCTCGAACATAGTTGCCAGCAAGTGGCCTGAAGCCTGCATGCCCTTCAATTCACGAACAGATTTAATAGTAATCAATTTATTTTTCCTTTCATAATGAAGTAGTTTGTCTTCACCATTATAACCTTTTTTAAAAGTTTGCTAAAGTAGCAAAGCGCCCAATTCGCCAAGCTCGGGCAAATCGTGTATAATACTCTAGAAATTGTTTTTTGGGAGCTTAACTTATGAGAGCAAAGATTGTTTTTGCCAGCATGACCGGCAACGACGAGGATATGGCTGAAATCCTGGAGGAAGACCTGCTGGACCAAGGCCTGGAAGTAGATTCTTCTGACGTCAGCTTTACTGACGCCAGCGATTATTTAGACAGCGACCTGTGCGTCTTCATCACCTATACTTACGGCGAAGGCGCCATGACTGACGAAATTGCCGACTTTTACGACCAGCTCAAGGAGCTGGACTTGACCGGCAAGTCTTTTGCGGTCATGGGTTCAGGCGACAAGACCTATAAGGAACACTACTGCGAGAACGTTTATGACTTTGAGAAGGCCTTTCTGGCCTGCGGGGCCAAGGAACTGATTCCCCCGCTCACGGTTGAAAACGCACCAGACGATGAAGACATCGCCCGCATCGATGAAGCTGCTGAGGAGTTGGCGGACAAATTAAATGGATAAAAATTTTAACCGGCGGCGGGCTTTAGGTGAACGGATCTTCAAGCGCCACCGCAATTTATGGGTCTACATGTTCTTCGGCTTCATCGCGGCCTTGATCAACACGGTTGTCTTCATGTTCATGCATGACGTTTTGCACACCGTCTTGGTCATCGACAACACGGTTGCCTTTATCGTATCCAACCTGGCCTCCTTCTGGTTCAACCACAAGGCGGTCTTTACCAAGAACGTGGACCATGAGCACAGTTTGTGGCAGAAGCTGCTGTCCTTTTTTGCCTACCGGATCATCAGCCTGCTGCCGGACACCTTGATCATGTGGCTGGGGATGAGCATCTTCGGCTGGCCGGCCTTGATCGTCAAGATCATCGACCAAATCCTGGTCGGCATCTTCAACTACCTGACCACCAAATCCGTCTTCGAGCAACAGGAAAGAAGCCTCAGACGGAAACTGGAGAAGAAAATTAAAAAGCGGTGAAGCTGAGCTTCACTGCTTTTTTCATTCATGCAAGTTGTTTAATTAGGCAAAGTCGGCAGGTTTTTGCTCCTTTTTGCCGGCAAAGTACCAGGCAATGTCATTTAAGATCCGGTCGCTGGCCTGGCCATCGCCGTATGGGTTCTTGGCTTCAGCCATCTTCTTGTAGGCAGCTTTGTCATTCAAAAGCTCCAGCATGGCTTCCTTAACCGCGTCTTCTTCAGTGCCAACCAGTTTCAAGGTTCCGGCCTTGACCCCTTCCGGCCGCTCGGTCGTGTCCCGCAAGACCAAAACCGGCTTGCCTAAAGACGGAGCTTCTTCCTGGACCCCGCCAGAGTCGGTCATAATAAAGTAGCTGCGCTTGGCCAGGTTGTGGAAGTCGACCACGTCTAAAGGCTTGATCAAGTGAATCCGGGGGTCACCGCCTAAAACTTCTTTGGCAGCGTCCTGGACTCTTGGCGAAAGGTGGACCGGGTAGACGACTTCAACGTCATCAGTCTGGTCAACCACGTCCTTCATCACCTTGAAGACCCGCCGCATAGGCTCGCCCTGGTTTTCCCGCCGGTGCATGGTGACCAGGATAATCCGCTTGCCCTGGCCGATCTTGTCTAAGACTTCATGCTGGTAGTCGGCCTGGACGGTCTGGGCCAGGGCATCGATGGCCGTGTTGCCCGTGACAAAAATATTCTCTTCCGGGTGTCCTTCCTTTAAGAGGTTGGCCCGGCTGACTGAAGTCGGGGCAAAGTAAAGGTCGGACAAGACGTCGGTCAGTTGCCGGTTCATCTCTTCCGGGAAAGGTGAGTACTTGTTCCAGGTTCTCAGGCCCGCTTCAACGTGGCCCAGGGGAGTCTGCTGGTAAAAGGCAGCCAGGCTGGCGGCAAAGGAAGTCGTCGTATCCCCGTGGACCAGGACGATATCCGGCTTTTCTTCCTGGATGATTTGGCTCAAAGAGGTCAAAACCCGGGTGGTAATATCAGCCAAGGTCTGCTGGGGCTGCATAATGTTTAAGTCGTAATCCGGCTTGATTTTAAAAATCTCCAGGACCTGGTCCAGCATTTCCCGGTGCTGGGCGGTAACCACAGTAACTGGCTGGAAGCGGTCGTCACTGATCAGCTTGAGGACCAAAGGGGCCATCTTGATGGCCTCTGGTCTGGTCCCGAAAACGGTCATTACTTTAATTTTCTGCATACTGGGTTTATTGCCTCCTTAGCAAATTGCTAACTTAATCATAGCAAAAAAGGCGCGAAGGCGGCGAATTTTTCATAAAATAATCGAGAAAACAATTTTGAGGTGCACTATGACAGTTAATATTTTCCCCCTCCTGGGCGACAGCCTCTTGATCATCCTGGCCGGCTTCAGCTTGGTCTACTCTTTTGACAGGTCCTTAGGGCAAAAGGCGCGGCGGATTTTGCGGATTACCAGCCTTATTTTGCTCTTGGTCATCATCCCCTTGACCATTTGGCTCTTGAAGAATCCACTGCTTGTAAATTGATGAAACAAAAATAAGGAATCAGCCAGACTGATTCCTTATTTCTTTACTCTATTTTATTGTTCTGCATTAGCCCTTAGCCTTGGCTTGGTGCTTTACTTCCAGCTTTCTGAGCCATGGCAGAAGGAAGCCAGTCCCGAAGAGGACGATAACGGTGATGATGTTCATCCAAAGCTGCTTGGTCCATTGCGGACTGTCAAAAGTAACATCCTGCGGCAGGAAGCCCATCGTCGCGCAGATGAAGGTAAAGATGAAGCACCACCAGCCGACCGCCAGGGCCCCCTTGTGGTTTCTGATGAAGACGAAGTCGCCGTCGGCAAAAGTCTTGTGCCGGTAACGGAAGGCCAAGAAGGCCAGGAAGACAACGGAAGTCTTGTACGGTGAGACGATTCCGTTCAAGTTCAAAAGCCAGTTGAAGATATCGTTGATTTCCGGCAAGGTCCCTGACAAAAGCAAAAGGAAAAGCGTGATGCTGCAAGTCAGCACGTAACTGTTGACTGGCAGGCCATCCTTGTTCTTCTTTCTGAGCCAGCTTGGCATGTACTTTTCTGAAGTGTCAGAGGCAAAGACCCGGCTGGCAGCGTCAATCAAGGCGGCCAGGTCGGCCATGAAGTTCAAGAGGCAGACGATGGCATACATGTACATAAGGCTCTTGCCCATGCCAGCTTCTTCACCCAGAAGCTGGAAGGCGTAGAAGGCCCCGTTCATCTTAAAGTCGTGCGGGATGTGCTTGGCGTCAAAGAGGACAGCCAGACCGAGAGTTTCAGTCAAGGTCATGAAGACCGTCATGGCAAAAAGCATCCACATTGACTTTGGAAATTCCTTGCGGGGATTCTTGAGACGCGTCACGTAAGGCGCGGCCAGTTCCGCCCCGGACATGGCAAAGATCAACAAGCCAGTCGTGGAGAAGTAGTGGACACTGAAGTTCGGCTTAAAGCTGGACCATTCCATCTTGGTGGCAATGTGGCCGCCGTGCATGAGGGCCCAGATGATCAAGATCACGAAGATCACGGACATGGCGAACATGGCAATCCCCCCAATCAAGGACAAAAGATCCAGGGAATTTTTATATGCACTTTCACACAAGATAAAGATCAAAATAATGACAAAGGTCAAAAGACCGAACATGAAGGGCGACATGTGCTTGCCTAAAGTGTTGTTGCCCAGGATCATCCAGGAAATGGAGACGATGATGGAGTTGGACACGTCCACCAGGTAGGGCACGGTTTGGGCCCAGTACATCCAGCTGGTAGCATAGCCTAATACGTCGCTGCCCGTCCCCCGCCGGATCCAGGAGGCCAGGCCACCTTCTTCAGTATCCTTGTAGGCCAGGCCCAACTGGGTAGCGATCAAGGTATACGGCAATTGGTAGCAAATCAAAAGGAAAATCCATGAAAAGATTACGGACAGACCTTGGTTTTGGTATGGGTAGAAAACATCTTCAAAGCGGATGATGGTGACGAAGTCGAGCATCGCCAAGGTCATCCAGGCCATGTAGTGTTTCTTTGGGGTTTCTTCAATCATTCTGTAAATCAAGCTCCTTATTGGTCAAATTGTCTTAAGCGGCAATTTGCCAGCACGGGGGCTTGTTCTGGCGCTTTAAAAAGCTGGTCACTGCACCGTCTCCAATCAAAAAAGTATCGTTTCCATTTTATTCCTATTGTTTTGAAAATTCTATAGGTTTTTCAATTCAATGAAAATTCTTTCAAATGTTAAGCAGAAGTTATCCGCATACCGGTCATTAGCCAGCTTTTAGTAAAAAATATTTGGTTAATCTGCCCTCGGCAAGAGAAACTGGCCTTTTTCGTGCAAGTAAATGCGCAAAAAGGAAACATCACTAAGGGCGGCGATTAAGAATGCTTTTTGGCAAAAAAAGCTTGAAAGTGTATAATCTACCTATGCCTACTACAATTTTTTATAAAGGCACTGAATCAAGCGGTAAGCGCTTTTATAAAAATACCAAGTAACAGAAAGGGATCGATATGAAAAAGTTTTTGCGAGTAACGGCGACGCTTTTGTCCGCGATAGCTATTCTTGACTCTTTGTATTGGCTGTTTGTTGGCCATTCCTACTTGAGAGCTGCTTTTCTTAAGCTGACCAGAGATTACGGTATCCCCGTCTGGCTTCAAGTCGCGGCTGGCATCGGCATTCTCATTTTTATCTCTCAATACGACTGGCTCTTTGATCACTTATTCCGCGATGAACGTGACCGCAAGTACAAGTAGCAACTTCCATCTATCCATAAAACAGAAAGGATTTTTTCAATGCATTATCTAGCAATCGCTGCTAAAAAAGAACTTCTGCCCTATCTACCAATCGACTGGCCCAAAACTGAACTGACCGAGCTGGTCAACCCGGCCAGCCTGGCTGCCGTGGTCATCGACGAAAAAGACAGCCGGTCCCGGGGCATCTACCAGACCATGAAGGAAAAGCTGGGCCTGGATTTGCCCTTGATCGAATTTGACCCTGAGACAAGCCAAGCTGAAATCAGCCGCCAGGCCCAGGCCTACGAAGAAGCCAATGTTCCCCGCTTCATCCGGGAGCTGACGGTTTTTTCTGATCAAGATGACCTGGTCTTCGATACTCCTGGCCACCACAACGGCCGCTTCTATGACCGCCACCCAGCCGGAGCAGTCTTGCGCAACTTCTTCGGCGACAACTACTTCAGAGCTGACACTTCCGACTGCGTCTCAGAACTCGGCGACATGATGAACCACACCGGCGGGCCCTTAGAAGCCCAGCAAGAAGCTGCCAAGGCCTTCAATGCCGACAAGGTCTACTTCTGCACCAACGGCACGACCAGCGCCAACACCATCTGCACCACCGCCCTTTTAGATGAAGGCGACCTGGTCCTTTTTGACCGGAACAACCACAAGTCCATCTACAACAGTGCCTTGGTCATGACCGGGGCTAAGCCGGTTTACCTGCCGACTGACAGAAACGCCGACGGCTTGATCGGGCCATTAACCGCCGCCAGTCTGGACGAAGACTTGATCCGCCAAGAAATCGCCAAGATCGACCCTGGCCGCGCCATGGCTGACCGGCCTTTCCGCCTGGCAGTCCTGCAGCTGGAGACCTATGACGGCATCTTCTATGACGCCAAGCTCATCTTGCAAAAGCTCGGCCGTCTCTGTGACTACATCCTCTTTGACTGTGCCTGGGGCGGCTATGAACAATTTGTCGACGTCCTCAGAGACTACTCTCCTTTCCAGCAGGACTTAGGTCCAAATGATCCCGGCATCCTGGTCACCCAGTCCATCCACAAGCAGCAAGCCGGCGTGGGCCAGGCCTCCCAGATTTTGAAAAAAGACAGCCATATCAAGGGGCAAAAGCGCTACGTCGACCACAAGCACTTCAACCACGCCTACATGAAGTACGTTACGACCAGCTACTCCTACCCGGTCTACGCTTCCTTGGTCGCCAACAGCGCCATGGCTGCTTCACCAGCCGTTAACAACTGGTGGAGCGACACGGTTAAATTAGGCATCGACTTCCGCAAGCGGCTCTTAAAAGAAAGCAAGCTTTTTAAGCCCCTCGTTCCACCAACTGTCCACGGGCAAAAGTGGGAAGATTTGCCAACTGCTGTCTTGGCCCAGGACCCGGAAGCCTGGAAACTGTCCCCAGATGAGCCTTGGCACGGTTTCAAATTGATTGCTCCAGGTGAAGTTGCCTTAAGCCCAGTCAAGGTCACCCTAATGACGCCGGGCATTGACCTGGCAAAAGCTGCCTTTACTGAAGAAGGCATCCCCGGCGCGGTCGTTTCCCTCTACCTGCACGAAAAACACATCATCCCGGAAAAGTCCGACAGCTACTCTACCCTCTACCTCTTAACGCCAGGCGAAAGCCAGGTCGACATGAACGGCCTCTTCTCTGCCTTGATGGCCTTTGAAGACGCCTACTTGACTAAGGCGCCTCTCTCTTCCATCATGCCGGAATTGGCGGCCCAGTATCCTGACCGCTATAATGGTTATACCCTCTACCAGCTCTGCCAGGAGCTCCACCACTATTACCAAGAGCATGACATCTTTAAGCTGCAGCAGGCCCTTTTCTTAAAAGGCAGCTTCCAAAATTACGAGATGACGCCAAAAGAAGCTGACCGTGAATTCGTCCACGGCAACAGCGAACTGGTCAAACTGGCTGACGCCAAAGGCCGGGTAGCTCTAGAAGGCGCCCTCCCTTACCCGCCAGGCGTCTTCATCGTGGCACCTGGCGAACGCTGGCAGGACCTGGACGTTGCCTACTTCCAAGTCTTGATCGGTGCTGTCCAAAAGTTCCCGGGCCTGGATCCGGAAATCCAAGGGGTCTACCAAGAAGGCGGCGAAGTCTGGGCTGAAGTCCTCAAAGAATCTTAGAATGACAAAAACGTTGACACAAGCCAGTGTCAACGTTTTTTATATCTTGAACTATTTTCTTTATTTGGCCTTTTTGCTTATTCGCCAAACAAGGTTGCCTTTACCGCGTTAGTTACGGCAATCTTGTCGTGAGCATAGGTCAAACCGCCCTGCATGTAAACGGCGTAAGGCGGGCGAATCGGGCCGTCAGCTGAGAATTCAACCGTTGATCCGGACACAAAGGTCCCCCCAGCCATGATGACTTCGTCTTCATAGCCCCGCATGTGGCTTGGAATTGGCGTGACGAAGGAGTCAACCGGCGAATTCTTCTGTACTTCCTGGCAGAACTTGATCATCTTTTCCTTGTCATTGAAGGTGATCAGCTCAATGAGGTCAGTCCGCGGCGCGTCCCACTTAGGAGACACGTTGAAGCCCAGCTTTTCCATCAAGGCAGCTGAATAGATCATCCCCTTGATGGCTTCCCCGGTCACGTTTGGCGCCAGGAAGAAGCCCTCGTAGAATTCATGCAGGCTGTTTAAGGTTGGGCCTTCTGAGTCGCTGATCCCTGGGGCAAAAAGCCGACTGGCTGCCCGGTGGATCAAGTCTTTTCTGCCGACAATGTAGCCACCGGTTTGGGCAATCCCGCCCCCGGCGTTCTTGATCAATGAACCAGCCATGAAGTCGGCCCCGTATTCAGTCGGCTCATGCTTTTCAGAAAATTCCCCATAGCAGTTGTCAACGAAGATTAGAGACTTCGGGCTGACTTCCTTGATGAAGTCGATCATTTCCTTGACCTTGGCAACTGGGAAGCTTTCCCGGGTATCGTAGCCCCGGGAGCGCTGAATAGCAACAATCTTAGGCTGGTCCCGCTTTAAGATCTTTTCCCCTGCTTCAAAGTCGACGCTGCCGTCTTCTTTCAGCGGCACGTAAGAGAACTTAACCCCTTTTTCAATCAAGGTGCCGGCCTTGTCTGGAGTAAGGCCGATGGCGTGCTGCAGAGTGTCGTATGGCATCCCCGTCAGATAAGTCAAGGTATCGCCTGGCACCAGGTTGCCGTCAAGGGCAGTTGCCAAGGTGTGGGTCCCGGAAACGAATTGCGGCCTTACCAGCGCGTCTTCAGTATGGAAGACCTGGGCGTAGACCCGCTCCAGCTTGTCTCTGCCTTCATCGTCGTCCCCGTAGCCGTTGGTCCCCTTAAGGTCTGATTCAGCAACCGCGTTGTCGACAAAGGCCTCCAGGACCTTGGCCTGGTTGTAGATAACCTGTTCATCGATTTCTTGGAGACGCCCGGCGATCTGCTCGTCGACTTCCTTGACAATTTTTGCTAATTCTTCTGGTAAATTGTTCATCAAAAAATCCCTCTGTTTGTTCTTTGTTACTTACCTATCTTAAACCAAATCGCCGCCTTTTTAAATAAAAAATAGCCTTCCATGCAATTATGGAAAGCTATTTGCAAAAATTCTACTGTTCGCTGGCTGCTTTTTCCGGCAAGATCAGGTTCAAGACAATCCCGAAGACCGTGGCCAAGGCGATGCTGGTCAGCTGGAAAGAGCCGATCTTGAGGTAGGTGCCCCCGATCCCGATAACCAGGATGACGGAAGCAATGACCAGGTTCCGTTTCTTTTCAAAGTCGACCTTGTTGTCAACCAGGATCCGCAAGCCGTTAGCCGCGATCATCCCGAAGAGCAGGAAGGAGATCCCCCCGATGACCGGGGTTGGAATGGATTCAATCACCGCTGAAACCTTGCCGACAAAGGAGAAGACGATGGCGAAGAAGGCCGCCCCGCCCAAGACGAAGACGCTGTGGACCTTGGTCATGGCCAAAACGCCGATGTTTTCCCCGTAGGAAGTAGTTGGCGGGCCACCCAGAAAGCCGGCGATGATGCTGGAAAGACCGTCGCCCAGCAGGGTCCGGTGCAGGCCCGGGTCTTCAAAGAAGTTCCGCTTGGTCAATTTGTTTAAGACCATGATGTGGCCCATGTGCTCAGTCATGGTGACAAAAGCGATCGGAGCCATGGTGATGATTGCGGCCGGGTACCACTTGAACTTGTAGTTGACCCCCATGACGTCAAAGGCTGGCAAAGAGAACCACTTGGCGCTTTCAACGCCGGACAGGTCAACGATCCCGCAGAAAAGCGCCATAAGATAGCCGCAGATGATCCCCAGCAAAACCGGGATCATGCTCGGGAAGCCCTTCAAAAACATGTTAAAGATAATCGTGATGACCAGGGTAAAAATCGCCACCCCGAAGTAAGTCAGGCTGTACTTGCCGCTGGCATTGAACATGGCATCGTTAGCCGCGGTCGTCGCAAGTGACAGGCCGATAACAATGATGATCGGGCCAACCACGATTGGTGGCAGGATCTTGTCCAGCCAACGCGAGCCAAAGCGGGCAATCAAGAGGGCTACGATAACGTAGACCAGACCAGCCGCGATGGCCCCCTGCCCGACGGCCGGATAGCCGTAATTTTTCATCAAGGCCTGCATAGTCGCGATAAAAGCAAAAGATGAACCTAAGTAGGCAGGAATCTTCGCCTGGGTGCAAAGGATGTAGACCAGGGTCCCTACCCCTGAACAGAAGAGGGCGATGCTTGGCTTTAAGCCGATTAAAAGCGGAACCAGGACGGTCGAGCCGAACATGGTAAAGAGGTGCTGGATTGAGAGCAGCAGCCAGGGACCAAACTTCGGCTTGTCCTGGACGTCCAAAACCGCTTCAGGGTTCCGGAATGTCTTGTTTTCTTTCAAAAGAAATCTTCCTTTCCAAATACTGGAACCCGGAACAAAATGTCCTTGTCAGCCTCACGGGACTGAATTTAAAGGTTCCTTAACAATTGACTTACTTTAGCCTACTAATAATATTATTTTTTGTCAAGGAAGGTCAAAAAAGCCGCGGCTGACAATGCTTCAGCCGCGGACTTGAATTATATAAGGAAAAATATGGTTTATTGGAATAATTTAAGGAGATTAATGACAATTAACGGGCCGGAGTGACGAAGTATTCCGGCTTGCAGACCTTGGTCCAGTCGACGAAGATCTTCTTCATCAGGTAGCCAACCGCAAATGGTACGACTACCCAGACGATTACCAGCACCAGCACGTTGTGGAAGCCGGCATTGTAAGAAGCCAGCGGTGAAACTGCCCCGATCAGGCCGAAACCACCAGATGCCGGAGTACCTTGCAGGCCAAGGATTGGCACGGACAGGGTTGAGATAGCCGCCGTCAAAGCGATTGGCACCCCGATCACTGGGTATCTCAGGAAGTTTGGCATCATCATCTTGATAGCGCCTAAGAAGATGGCAACTTGCACACCTGGCTTGTCAACCTTCAGGGTTGCCCAGATAAGGAAGGCTGCGGTACTTGCCAGACCGAAACCAGCAGCGGCAGAACCCATGCCGGCCAGGCCGATGGCTACGGAGATGGCTACAGTTGACAGCGGGGTAACGATGATGATCGCGAAGGACATGGCGATCAGGACACACATTGGGAATGGAGCCAGCTTGGTGAAGGTGTTGATGACGTCACCGATAGCCGTGGTTACCAGGGATACGTAAGGCTTGGTCAGGCTGCCCAGGAAACCGATGCCGGTCCCGGCCAGGATTGGGAAGAAGACGATCCCCAGTGAGCCGAAGCGGTTGCCGACCCACTTGATGAACAGTACGGCAACGGCTGCCGTCAGCATGGTGTTGATAACATCACCCATCCCGGCTAATTGGAAGCTGGTGGTAGTCACGCCTTTAACAGTGGTAGTTACCGCGGTTACACAGCCGGAGCCCAGGAAGGCAGCACCGCCCACACAGGCAGCTTCAGTGTAGCCCAGGTTAAACTGCTTGGCAGTTGAGAACCCGCACATTACAGCGAAGAAGTATTGGAAGACGGTCACAATGTGCAAAAGATTGGCCACAATCGCGTTGCTCCCGGCAAAAGGAGTCAAGAAGGTTGACAAAATGGCACTTGGAAGAAGTGACACGATAATGGCAGTCGCTGAACCATTGAGGACTTTCATCGTAAATGATCCAACTGTTTCTTTTGTTTGAGTTGTTTCAGACATATAGTCTCCGCCTCCTAACGGTAGAAAAATATAATTACATTGACGCAGATTATGAGATATCTAATAGCGTTTAATTTCTCTCTCATAAACTGATGTCTAGAATTATAGAGAAAGATCTCAACCTTTGCAATCCTTTTCCGCAACACTTTCATAATTTTCTTATCAAAAGCAAAAAATCCGCTTTCTTTTTCAATCAACTTTACTTTCTTTAAACTTTTGTTAAAAAGTCGTCCGTTTTTGACAAAGTTAAAGGCAAAAGGCAATAAGTTCGGAAGAAAAAATAGAGAAAAATAGCAAAAAAACAGAAAAAAGGCAAAAAGAAAACCCCTCACTTCCGTGAGGGGCAGGCAATGACCCGGGCGAGATTTGAACTCGCGACAACCTGGTTTAGGAAACCAGTGCTCTATCCAACTGAGCTACCGGGCCATGCAACACATTTAATTCTACAAAAAATGTGTTGAAAAAGCTAGTGCTTTAGCTTAAGTCATTAGTATTGGGGCATGAAAAAGCGCCGTGGTTCATCATTGCTGCCAATCCGGTCAGCCGCCTTGACAAAAGGCAGCCAGATCAAGACAGCAATGACCAGGTTGACTAAAGAAAGAACCAAGGCCCGCCAGTCATAGTTGCAGGCCAGGTAAGGGCCGACTATCGGGGGCATGATATTTGGAACAGAGGCCTGGACCCGGTTGATCCAGCCCAGCCTGGTCGCTAAATATGCAACAGAGACATTGGCAATAGGAGCCAGGGTAAAGGGCAAAAAGTAAACCGGGTTCAAAATAATCGGCAGCCCATAAAGCATGGGTTCATTGACATTGAAAACGGCCGGAGCCAGGGCCACCTTAGCCAAAGTCCGGTGGTCGCTGCGCTTGGAAGTCAGCAAAATCGCGATCACCAAAGGCAGGCAGGCCCCGCTGACCCCAAAGATCATAAAAGAAGTGTTGGTCCATAAATACGGGATCTTGTGGCCATTAGCTGCCGCCAATATATTGGCATTTTGGGCCGTGGCCCAGATTGACCCAACGACCGGAGCCAGGGCACTGGCCCCATTGATCCCGAAGAACCAGAAAAGCTGGGTTAAGGCCGTAACGGCAATCACCATGATGAAGCCCTGGCCCAGTTTCAAAAGGGGCAGCTGGATGATCTCCAGAAGCCAGTCACCAAAATATTGGCCAGTAATGGTCTGGAAAAGATAGTTCAGCCCGCCCACGATAAAAAGGGCCAGCATGACTGGAATTGCCGCCTCAAAGGCCGCAATCTGGGCTGGCGGCATGGCAGTCTGGATGTGCAGGCCCAGTCTGGCCTTGACCCCCAGGATGTAAAGGGCCACGCCCAGACCGCCAAAGAGGATGGCGGTAAACATCCCTGTCGTTGACAGCTGCTTGGTGTTAAAGACCTGGTCCAGCTTGATCCGCTTACTCCCCTGCATGAGGTAGGAATAGTTGGCAATGCTCATCATAAAAGAGCACAGAGCCGTCATGGCTCCGGCCAATGGATCCACCTCACAGGCCTTGGCCAATTGGTAGCCCCAGCTGAGGACGAAGAAGAGGGCAAACATGGCCACGCTCCCCCGCCAGACAAAGTTGCAGATGGAGATCGCCGGCTGCATGAGCTGGTAAAAAACATGCCAGCCTAAATTTCGATTAGCAGCGACAATCAAGCTCTTGATCAAGACCGCTGCTGATCCGGTCAAACTGATCGGCAAGGTGGAGATAAAAGCATCCCTAAGGGCCACCAGCCAGCGGACTGAGGCCAGATTATTGGCCAGGGGCAGCAGGTGCCGCTCCAGCCAGTCAATCACGTTATTCACTCTGCTGCTTCCCCTTCAAGTAATGTGGATGATAACCCTTGTTCTTGTTTTTCTTCTTGGACTTCTTTTTCTTCTTGGCCGGCTGGGCAAGGACAGCGGTCTTTTTATCCTGCTTGTCTTTTGCTTCAGCCTTTTCCTTTTTGACCGGCTTTTCTTTACTTAAGTGGTAGCCAGCAAAGTAGACCCGGTCGACCGTTACTTCCCCTTCCAAAAGCTTCTTCAGCTTGCGCAGGTCGTGGTCATTGCCCAGAGACACCACCTTGCCCTCCTGCTGCATCCGGCCGGTCCGGCCAGCTCGGTGCATGTAGGTGTTGGCGTCAGTAGGGATTTCATAGTTGACCACGTAGGTCAGTTTCGGAATGTCCAACCCCCGGGCCGCCAGGTCAGTGGCTAAGAGCAGCTTGACCTTGCCCTTGGCCAAGTCCCGGATAGCCTGCTGGCGCTTGTCTTTTGAGAAATTGTTGGCTAAAACTTCAAAGCGGGTCTTGCTGTGGGCAAAAATTCTGGCAAAGCGCAGCATCCCCTCGTTTGAGTCAAAAAAGAGCAGGCCTCTAAAGCCGTCCAGCTTGCACAGGCGCTGCAGGTATTCCAGCTTGTGCTCATTGTCCACCTGCAAAAAGACATGCTCAGTCCGGCTGCCCTGGTCCGGGCGGACATCGACTAGGAAGAAGTGGCGGGCAAAAATTTCCTCCGCTTCCTGGGTGATCTGGGATTCAGTAGCCCCAAAGAGCAAAATCTGACTAGTAGAAGGCAGGTTCTGGCCCAAAGAACTCAGAAGTTCCAGCTTGGCAAATTCCAAAATGTCGTCGGCTTCATCGATGACCAGGGTCTTGATCTGAACCAGTTTGATCCGGCCAGAAGAGAAGAAGTCGAAGAAGCGGCCCGGGGTGCAGACCAGGACTTCACAGTTGTCCTTCTTCAACCGCTCGTCCTGTCTTTGCCGGTTGCCGGCCCCCACCAAGGCCAGGGTCTTGAGGCCCAGGGCCTTGGCAAAAGGCAGGATGGCATTTCTGATCTGGACGGCCAGTTCCGTCGTCGGGGCCAAAATTACCAGGGAATTTTTCTCCCCAGGAACAACCCGCTCTAAAGCCGGCAGGGCATAGGCCAGGGTCTTGCCCGTCCCCGTCTTGGCCAATGCAACCAGGCTGGCCCCGTTCTTGATGGCCTCATAAGTTTCCTTTTGAATCAGGGTTGGCTGGTCCTTATGTTCCTTCTTTAAAACTGCTTGAATCTGTTCTGTGTAAATCATTGTGCTAATTGTCCGTACTTTTCTTTATATTGCTGGCTGGTCCCGATGTAGGCATACATGACGTTCTTGTAGCCGATCCCGCTGACTCCGGCCACGTGGCCTTTTTCTGTATAGCGCCAGAAGCAGTAGTCCAGTTTGCTTGGCGCTGACGTCGACGTGGCCAGGAACTTGCATCCCGCTGGAAAAAGCTTCCTATACTTCACTGGCGCGTTGACCATGACCTCATGACTTTTGACCAAAGAAGCGGCCAGCTGGCTCATGGCAGTCAAATTGGCCGCGCTTGGATCATCTTGTCCGCTGTCCAGCAGAATTGGCAAGGCACCCCAGTGGCCGGCAGACAGGCGCTTGGCCCGGGCTAGCTGCTTCTTGGCGCTTTTCTCCCCTGCTACTTCAAGTACGCTGCCATAGGCTAATTTGGTCTTGGCAACTTCCTTGCGCCTAGCAGAAAAATTCTGATCAACCGGCAGATAGACGAAAGACAAGCCGGCCTTTTGAAGGCGGCTGAGGTCAATATCCTCTTGGCTTTGGTCAACCTTAAGGCCTACAGCGCTTTGACTGGCCCCTTTTGGCAGGGTGGTCTGGCTGGCATAATTGTACAGGCCATAAGCCAAAAGGCCGATAATCGCGGCCAGCAGAATCAAAAGAGCCGGCAGAGTTGCCGGATGCTGAAAATGCTTCTTTTGCCCCATCGCCCAAAACCTCCTTCTACCATTTTAGCCGAGAAATCCGCCTAGACCAAGTAGAAAGATTTCCTGTATAATTGAATAGTTAGACTTGTATTACTGGAGGGATTTCGTGAAAAAACAGATTTCTTTTGGCCAGGCACTGGCGACCGTCATCGGCTCAGTCATCGGAGCCGGGGTCTTCTTTAAGATCGGCAGTATTTCCCAAAGCACCGGGTCAGCCTCAGCCACTATCCTGGTCTGGCTTCTGGCCGGCGTTATCTCTATTTGCTCGGGTTTGACCGTGTCGGAAATCGCGGCAGCTTTGAACGTCAACGGGGCTATTGAATACCTGGACTACAGCTATGGCAATATCTGGGGCTTTCTCTTCGGCTGGGCGGAAATGACCGTCTACTTCCCCGCTCAAATCGCGGCCCTGGCATCGATTTTCGGCCAGCAGTTTGTAGTTTTGGCGGGCCTGCCAGCCTCCAGCAGCAAGTGGATCGCTGCCGGTGTGGTCCTTCTGCTCTTTTTGATCAATATGCTGGGAACCAAGGCTTCAGCTTGGATGCAGTCGGTGATCACGGTCATCAAGCTGATCCCCCTCTTTTTGATCATCGTCTTCGCCTTAATCCGCCCGCAAGTCTCCGTCAGCCTCTGGCCAGTTACGGTGGCTAGCAGCGGCGGCTGGCTGGCCGGGATCAGCCAGGGCCTGCTCTCCGCCCTCTTTGCCTTTGAAGGCTGGATCGTCGTAACCAATCTGGCCAAGGAAATGAAGAATCCCGAAAAGGACCTGGCCCGGGCCATCATCCTCGGCCTCTCCCTGGTCACTGTCGTCTACATCCTGGTCAACTACGCCTTTATGACTGCTTTGCCTTTTGCCAAAATCATCGGCAATGACAATACCGCCTACTATGCTTCTTTGAAGCTTTTTGGCCAGGCCGGGGGCAAAATCGTCACGGTCGGCATCCTGCTGTCGGTCTACGGGGCTTGCAATGGCTTTATGCTGACGGGGATGCGGACGCCTTACATCCTGGCCCAGGCAAACCGCCTGCCCGGCTCTGAGAAGTTGGCTAAGACTTCTGCCAGAAGCGGGGTCCCGGTCTTCTCCGCCCTTTTGGTCAACGCCATCGCCTTGATCATGATCGCCCTGGGCAACTTTGAAATCTTGACCAACATGCTGGTCTTTGTCATGTGGACCTTCACCACCCTCCTGTCTGTGGCTGTCATTTTGCTGAGAAAAAGAGAGCCAGATCTGGCCCGGCCTTTCATGACGCCAGCCTACCCGCTTATCCCTTTGATTTCCATTATTGGCGGTTTGTTCATCATCGTGATGACCGTCATCAACCAGTTTGCCCTCTCCGTGATCGGCCTGGGCATCACCCTCCTGGGCCTGCCAGTCTACTACTGGAAAAAGCTCCACTAGAGCAAAAAATGGATCATCCACATGGATGATCCATTTTCTTTTAGGAAAAATTAGTCGTGTTCGTGCTTGCTGCTGAATTCTTCGACAACTTCCGGCTTGATGACGCCGATGTAAGGCAGGTTCCGGTAAAGGCCGGCAAAGTCCATCCCATAACCGATGACGAATTCGTTGCCTACGTGGGTGCCGTAGTATTCAACATCTACTTCAGTAGTCCGGCGGGCCGTCTTGTTAAGCAAAACGCAGCACTTGACTGAGCTTGCCCCGCGGCGGAGCATTTCGTCCTTCATGAACTTCAAAGTGAGGCCAGTGTCCACGATGTCTTCAACGATCAAGACGTCACGGCCCTTCACGTCAGCTTCCAGGTCATGGGTTACCGTGATCTTGCCGCTGGATTCAGTCCCGTTGCCGTAGCTGGAAACGTCGATGAAGTCAATGTCGCAAGCCAGGTCCATTTCCCGCAGGAGGTCGGTCAGGAAGAAGATGGCACCCTTCAAAGCGCCGACGACCAGCACCCGCTTGCCAGCGTAATCCTTGGTCAATTGCTGGCCAAGCCGCTTGGTCATTTCCGCGATGTCTTCTTCGCTGTACAACTTGTGATCAACTGCGTCATGAATACTTTTCATTAGGTTTCCTCGATTACTAATTGCTTTCAAAATGATACATTCAGATTATAACATTATTTTGACAAAAAAGAACGGCTTTTGTCTAAAAACCGTTCCTTTTTAAGAATCTTATTCTTCTTTTTCGGCTTGATCGTTTGTCTTTGGCCCTTCAACGATAAACCAGCGCATGAAACCCTGCTGAATATCGTCCAAGGTAAAGCGGAAGCCTTCCAGTTCTACTGACTCTTCTTTCTTCAAGTTCGGATACCGCTCCATCATGTAACCACCGATGGTGATGATGTCGCTGTTTTGGAAGCTCTTCAGATTCTGGTGGAAGTAGCGTTCAAAGTCATACAGGGTAGTTTTCCCCGAAACATGGATATTGCCTTCAGCGTCCTTGATAATGTAATCGTCAGAAACGTCATCAATTTCGTCCTTGACTGACCCGAAGAGCTCTTCGTAAATGTCCTTGTCAGTTACGATCCCGCTGGTGCCGCCGTATTCATCAACTACCAAAACGATTGGGGTGTGCTTGCTGATCATGAGACGCAGAATGTCTTGGATCGGCATGGATTCTGGCACCGTGATGATCGTCCGGTTGACCCGGGTCACCGGCACCTTGTCATCCACCCGGCTCTGCTGGACGATGTCGTAGGCATAAACGTAGCCGACCACGTCGTCCTTGTCATTTTCCCGCACGACCGGAAAGCGGCTGTAGCCGTCTTCCAGGTACTTGGCCAGGGCAGTCTTGATGTTTTCGCTGGCATCTAAAACCGTCAGCCGGGTCCGGTCGGTCATAATGTCTTTGGCCGTCTTGTCATTTAACTGGAAGGCTCTTTCCATATAGGTCAAGTCTTCCTTGTCCAAGGCCCCGCCATGCACCGCGTTCTTGCTCAAACGGATGATTTCCGACTGAGAATAGACCTGGTTTTCCTCATCGGCCGGGTTAAAGCCCATTATCTTCAAAATACCAGATGAGCTGGCGTTCAAGAGCCAGACGAAAGGATAAACCAAAGTATGGAAGAAGTGGAGGGGCGTTACGATCCACATCAGCATCTTGACTGGGGCGTCAATGGCGATATTTTTCGGCACGACTTCCGTCAAAACAACTTCTAGATAAGTTAGGAAAATAACCCCGATCAAAGCTCCGACTGAGTTGACCAGACTCTTGGACATGGGAGTCAGAGCCAAAAGCCTTTCAAAGATGGTGGCCAAAGTATCAGCCCCGAACCAGCCCAGGATAACCCCAACTAAGGTAGTGCCGACTTGGGTAGTTGACAGGTACTCATTCAAATTATGCGACATGTGCAGGGCCCGCTTAAGTTTCTTCACGTTCCCCTGCCCATTGGCGATCATGTCCTCCAGCTGGCTGGGCCGGACCTGCACCAGGGCAAATTCCGCCGCGACAAAGAAGGAGGCAAAAACAAAGATTACAAGTATTGCTAGTAAATTAATCCAGATTTGTGTCGTAGTCACTGTAATTCACCTAAATTACTCTAATTGAACTATTTACCTTTATTCTATCATTATTTGCAGAATTTTTTTCACAAAGGAGTTCATTCTAGAAAAATATTAAACGGGCCGCCCGCGTGAATCCGGACGGCCCGTTTTTATCTGCTTATTCTTGTTCTTTCTTTTCTGCCGCTTTACCTTGCTTTTTCTTCTTCCGCTTCTTGTGCCAGAAGAAAATAATGATGGCCAAAACTGGCAAAAGGATGGCGATGATGATCCAGACCAGGCGGTTGCGGCTTCTTTCCTTGGCCTTGGCTTCCGCCTTTGGATTGTATGGAATCCGGTGGCCGGTCACTAGCAGCCGGTGGGTGTTGATCATGTATGGCGTGCAGGTCATCAAGGTGCAGAGGTCCTTGCCCTTGACGATCTTGAGCTGGTCAACCTGGGTCGGCTTGATCACCTTGATCTGGTCAACCTTGTAGGCCAGGGTCTGGCCCAGATTGTGGACGTAGAAGACATCCCCTTTTTTCATCCGGGGCAGGTCAGTAAAGAGGCGGGAGTTTGGCAGGCCACGGTGGCCGGTAAGAACCGCCCGGGTGCTCTTGCCCCCAACTGGCAAGGATGAACCTGGCAAGTGGCCAATGCCCTTTTGCAGGACTGATTCACTGGTTCCGGCATAGATTGGCAGCTCCTGGTGAAGCTTGGGCAAGTCGATATAGCCGATATTTTCCTCTAGTTCCAGCATCTTGGCATAAGCCGCCACGCCTGCTTGTTTCTCCTTCTTACTGAAAGGATCACTGAAGCTGGCCTGCTGGCCTGGTGACAAGAGCGAGGCGTTGTAGGCCCGGGCCAGGCGGAGGCGCTTTTTGACTTCAGCTTCTGACAATTTGCCGGCCGCCTTTTGGAAAGACTGGACCTTCTGGTGAGACAGCCAAAAGTTGTAGACCTGAGTCGACAAAGGATAAGCCAAAAGACCCAAGCCGACCAGTAAAAGCAAAATAAAGGGCCAGATTGGCCCCTTTTTCTTATTTTGCTGCTTTTGTTTATTTGCCTGCTTTTTTGCTTCTTTTTTCATTTCCGTAAATCCTATTGGTCATTTTTCCGCCGGCTCTTCACAGCTAAGAAGAGGCCAAAGACGAGGAGGACCAGGCCGGCAAAGACGGCCAGCCAGCTGACGATTTCCCCGGTCTGCGGCAGGAAGCCCTTCTTCTTTTGGCTAGGAACGTTAGGCTTTTGCGGCTGAGTCGGTACCCTTGGCTTGCTTGAGCTTGAGCTGGAACTTGAACTAGAGCTCGAGCTAGAGCTGGAACTCTTTGGCACGGTCGGCTTCTGCGGCTGAGTCGGCACGGTCGGCCGGTAGTTCTTTACAGTCACGTAGGCCGTTTCCCCGGCTTTGACCGTAAAGTGCTGCGGGCTGGAATTTTTCACGTATCCAGACAGGGTCGCCTGTTCAACGAAGTAGTAGTTGCCGGCTGGCAGGCCGGTCACCTTGATCAGCCCATTTTTGTCAGTCAAAAGGAGGCGGGAATCCCGGTCGTCTGTTGACAATTTGCCTAAAGCATCAACTCGCAAGGGAAGATTATTGCCTTCTTGATAAAGGTAGAAACTAACTCCGGCCAGGGCCTTGCCTTTGGCTGAAGCGCTGGCATAGCCCAGCTTGGTCAGCTGGACCTGGCCAGTGATGGCTTCAGTCTTTAAGTAGACCGTTAGCTGGTTACTGCCGTTTCTAGGTAAAGTCAAAAGAAGCGGCTGGACCGTCACCCCTGGCTTGGTCAATTCTCTTATGTAGTAGCGGCCGGGATCCAGGGAAAGCTTTAATTGGCTCTGGCCGGCAGTCATTTTTTCCTGGAAAACGGCCTGGCTGGACTGGTCCAGTTCTTCGCTGGTCTGCTTGTTTAGGTCCGCCAGCTTAGCCTGGTCATCAACCTTCCAGCCTTTAAAGACGAAACTGGTCGCTTGGTTTGGACTAGGGTTGACCAAGGTCAGGTCTTGGCTGGCGGCCTGAGCCCGGCCAGCCGTAAATAGCAGACTGAGCAAAGCCAAAAGCCAGGCAAAAGCCAAGTGGCCGCGCCGTAAATGAGTCGCCATAAGTTGTTCTCCCTTCTCGCCCTTCTTATACTCTACACTCTGCACTGTTTTTCTTCCACAATGCAGCCATTTATTATTTTTAAAGACTAACCTTTCTAAAGCAGGCAAGCTCAGGGCCAGCTCCCCTGCTTTAGAAAAGCGGAAAGCCAATTGAATTTCCAATTGACTTTCCCGCTTCAAAAAGTAACAAATTGTGATCAACAAATCAACTAAGTTTAGTCAATTAGGCTTGACGACGCTTCTTGATTTCGTAGAAGGCGAAGCCTACAGCTGCCAAACCAGTCAGAGCGAAGATCAGGGCACCGATGCCACCAGTCATTGGCAGGTTTGGAGTCTTGTTGTTCAGGATTTCTACAGGATCAGCTGCTACAGCATCAACTGCAGTTGGGTCCTTGTAGTAGGAAGTTGCGTTGACAGTCACAGTAGTAGTGGCATTGTCTGGCAGGTTGTAGCCTTCTGGGGCTTGAACTTCCTTAAGAACGTACTTAGTTGCAGAATCATCGTTGTTCTTGCCAGTTTCGCCGTACTTCAGGCCCTTGATTTCAAAAGTGCCGTCTTTCTTTGAAACAAGCTTAACTTGGTTGCCAACTGCTTGGTCCTTGAAGCCAGTTGAACCGTTGGCATCGATCATGGCTTGAGTCCACTTAACTGGAGTAGTGCCGTCTGCTTCGTACAGTTCGAATACTGCGCCTTCCAGAACGTTCTTGTTAACGGCGTCCTTCTTAACGAAGCGGATACCACCGGTGTGAACTTCTGGAGTGTCAGATTCTGGCTTGCCAGAAACGCTGCCGCCGTTGTGGTAGTTCAAGACAACCTTGTTGTCGATGGTCTTGCCCATTACGGCCTTTTCGTTGATAGTAGTTGCAAATTCAACTTCGATGAATGGGTTTTCGGCAGTGTTCTTGGCGATGTCCTTGATTTCTTCAGCGCTTGGAGTTTGGCCAGCTGCTTGGTAAGCTTCGTAGGCCATCTTCTTACCTGATTCAGTCAAGGTAACCTTGAAGACATTGCTGTCAGCAGTTGGTTCAGTTACCGTGTAATCTTCGCCGGCAGTCAAAGTCTTAGTGCCGACAGTAACTACTGGAGTGAAGGACTTGTCGTAAGTCAAAGCTGAATCCAAAGTATCGATAAATTCGTAAGTTTGGTAAGTGTCGATATCGGCAGGAATAGTACCCTTCAAGTACCACTTAACTTGGTCGCCGACCTTGGCTGAGTCGTCGTTGTTGCCCAGGCTGCTGACGTCCTTGCCCGGAGTTGGGGTGGTAACCTTGTTCTTCGGGTAAACGTTCATGGTCTTAGCGTAACCCTTGCCGGAAATGTATGATGGAACTTCCAGCAGGAATGGTGCAGTTTCAAAGGCTGAGTCAGTCTTGGTTACTTCGACAAAGTAGTACTTGCCGTAGTCAGCTTCTGGAATAACCTTAGTTGCCAAACCAGAAGCGTCAGTAGTCATCTCGCCGTTAGTTGAGTAAGCTGCTTCCAGTTCCTTAACTGACTTCTTGGCCAAGTCTGCCAGCTTGTCGCTGTCATTGACCTTGAAGTATTTAAACTTGACATTAGCCATTGGCTCCAGGTTGTCACTGTCGCTAAGGCCCAGCAAGTTCTTCAAGTCGCTGGTTGACTTGGTGTCAAAGTCAGCGTTTTGCTTGGTCTTGCCTGACAAGTCACTGGTGGTCTTGTACTTGTGGATGGCCACAGTTACTTCGTTAGGCTTAGTAGTCGTATAGTTGTCTTCGGCGGCGCTTACCAGGCCAGCGCTAGACAGGATAGGTGCGGCTGCCAAAGTAAAGGCAGCCAGCAAAGTTGCTAATTTTCCTCTTTTCATGGTCTTTTCTCCGTCTCTTTTAATTCACACTAATTATCAGCAATCTCCGTCTTTTTCCTAAAAGTCCTGTCACCTCCTAAAAGTGGCTTAGTGCTTGGTCTAGCGCGGGCGTGTGATGGAAAATACCCGCCAATGGCATCTCGTTTTCGTGAACAAGTTGGATCAGCAATTCTGCTTACCTGCGATTGCAGGCCGAAAGCCACCAGCTAGATCTTTCGCTAATTGTTCTTTTGTTATTTCTTCATTTCCTTGAATCTATCATAATTATATCATCGGGTTATAAAAAGTTCAATATAAGATCATTAGTTTTTCTATACTTCTTTACTAATAGGGCAAAAAAGCGTTGCGCCTTAGAGGAACAACGCTTTCAGTCCATTTTGTACATTAGTGTTTTGTAATACTATAATTTCTTAAGCCCAAACCAGCCAGCAAGAGCATGATCAAACCTAACAAGATAAAGATCAAAGCACCTGGTCCACCGGTTTGCGGCAGAATTGGCTGCTTTTGGTTGTATACCGTGACAGCCGCTTGACTGGTCTGGTAGCTGGCCTTTACCGCGTGCGGGGTAGAATCCAGCTGGTAGCCGTCTAACGCCTTCGTTTCTACTGCATAGTAGGTCTGGCCGCTCTTAAGGCCGGTGAAGAGCAATTGCCCGTTGTCATCACTCTTTAAGACATAGTCCTGGCCGGAAGAGTAGTTAGAATCACTTGGCGCGACAACCTTGCCGTCTACCAGACGGAGGAACTTGCCTGCCTTGGCGTTAGCTTCACTGTCCGCCAGCTTAAATTCAACGCCCGACAGAGTCTTGCCGGAAGCAGCGTCCTTCTTGATGATCGCCGCTGACGCGTCCTCAAGTACCACCCCAACTCTGGCTGGTTCAACTGGAAGCAGGTTGTTGGTAGTGACCGCAAAACTATTCCAGGCTGCCCGGCTGCTTTCATCCGTATTTGGATTAAGCAAAGTCTGCAGCTGACTTGCTGTTAAGTCAGTCCGCTTTGGCGCCTGCATGGTGAACTCGATGGTTGTGGTTTGGCCTGCCTTGATCATTTGCCCGCTCTTCAAGCTGATCGTAAAGGACCGGATCTTGGACCAGTCAGTCACTTGATCTTGTGTCAGCCAAGTTGGGCTTTCAGCCCCGGATGGGTCCTGCAGCTTTTGGGCGCCAGATGGCCAGTTAGCTACTGAGTTGTTCAAAAGCTCCCGGCTTGGCTTACTGGAAGTTGAGTACTTGATCTCTAGGTTGGAGTTGCTCAAGGTAATTGGGCCGGTCAATACCGGAGTAAATTGGCTGCCCCGGTCAACATTGTCAGTAATGCCTAAGTCGCCAGTAGTTGGCAAAACGTCCAACAGGGTCAGCTTGGTGATGGCTTGGCCATCAGTATTGCTAAACTTGAGCCGGTAGGAAATCTGCCCGCCCAAGCTGGCATGAGCCATGCTGGAGTAGTCTGAGTCCAAGTCACCCTTGACTTCTTTTTGAGTCTTCAACTCATCATAGTTTGACACGCTGTAAGATTGCTGACTGGCAACAGCCACCTTCAAGTTGCCATCCCCAAAGAGGTCGGCGACTTCTCTGTAGGCTTCGCCGTCTTTGACCTTATCAGAACCCTTGTCCGTGATCAGGGAGTAACCCGTTGGAGCCAGCAGCTTCTGGCTATAGGAAGCACCGTAAGCCTTCAAGGTTACTGGTCCACTGACATCTCCAACATTGACGTTGAATTCACCACGGATGTGGTAACCCGGCTGCAGGCCCCCTTGTCCTTCACCCATAACAAACTTAACGTATTGCTGGCCAGTATCAACGCTGTCCGCATTTTTCAAGGTCTGCTTGTAATTGAAAGCGCCAGACCAGTTGCCGGCTGAACCCCATCTCTCTAAGAGCGTCTCTTGGCCGGTGGCGTCATTGACCAGGTACATCTTGACATCGGTATTGGCGTTGTCAACCGTCACCCCTTTTGGCAAAAGAACTGACAAAACCGTTGGTGACTTCGTAGCGATCGGGGAGTTGGTCACATTGTAGAAGTCAGCAATAACCCGGTTGGAGGAGTTCTTCTGAATAACAGTTTCTCCGTCTTTAGCATGTTGAGCAAAGGAAACGTCAGTCCGACCGATCGGCGTACTGCTTGGCTTTTCAATGACTTGAACTGACCGTGGACCAATCGGGCTGAATTCGCCGCTGCTGGTCTTCTGGTTAGTCGTTGACTCGTGGACATACTTGGTCCCGTCTTTGGTTACGATGTAGGCTTGGGTAGTTATCGTAGCCTTGCCAACATAGCCTTCCTCAACGCCGCCACGCATGTAGACCGCCCCAGACGTTTTGGTATTGATCAGCTGGCTGGTATCTTCGTACTGAATGCTGAAATCTGCGCTAACCAGGCGTTCATTGTCTTTAACGCCAAAGTCTGACAGTGGAATCTGGCCGTTTTTAGTCACATACTTGGTGATCGTTCTAAGAGCCCCAGTTTCCATATTTCTGACATACAAAGTTGCCAGAGTCCCCGGAGCCGTCCCGCTTGGGTAGCTGGTTGAACCTTCAGAAACATAAAGTTGCAGCCATGGGGTAGCGAATTCCAAGGTCTTGATGATAATGTGGGAATCAATGTCGTAGTGAACGACTGACTTTTGCAAGCCAGTGTTAAGCAGACCATTGATAATTGAACCGTTAAAAGTTCCAGAATCGATATTGCTTTTAATTTTTCTGCCGTTGCTGTTGTATTGGTCAGTAGTTGCAATCCCATCAGTTCCAGTAAAGTACTGGCTGGCAAAAAGCAGGCTGGCCGTGTCATAAACAGTCGTTAGGGCATTAAGGCCCATATTGCCTTCACCATCGCTTGGCCCGTAGAAGTTCGGGTAAAGAACATCACCGTTAGAATTTACATTACCGTTGATGACTTGGCCGATTTGACCAGTTGCGCTGCTTTGAACCGAAATCGTATTATTCTGCAGATTTTTCGCTGTCAGTGTTGCCGTATTAGTAATTACTTCATTGGCAGTCCATCTGGAAAAAATACTATTGCCAGGCTTGGTGTAAACAATAAAGGACCCTGACACCAGTGGCTGGCCGCTGGCTAGGCTGGCTGCCTGTTCCTCAATAGATGGCGTTGGTATTTCCCAGGTAATAGTTTTTCCGTTAGTGCCAACATATGTCACATTGCCATCCGGATCCGTAATGCCGGCATAAACGCCATCCTGCATCAAATAGCTGATTTGCAGTTTTTGGGTTGGGTCTAAGAAGTTGAGACCAGTCTTATTCGGAATCGAGTAGCTGATCCGCCAAGCCAGAGTGTCCCCTCTGCCAGGAGCAGTGTTCAATGAGCCATTCTTTGCACCCAAAAAGGTCGTGCTGATTGAGGCACTGGTAGTTGCGGCAACTTGGGTGTAGGCACTGGCTTTTGTTTCATAGCCAGTGTTGTCCTTGAAGCTGCCGGCGAGTTCTAATGAAGTAGCATGATTGATGTAGCCGTTGTCAGTGTTGACAGCCAGTTTGAAGCTGTAGGACTGACCTGCCTTAAGGTCGGACTTTTGGAAAGTATAGATGACCTTGCCGTCAGAAACAGTCGGCTTAACGCCAGCAACTTCTGGCAGGACATCAGTTTTCAGCTTCAAGTGACCATTGGCATTGCCCGTCAAATTAAAGGTCAGCGTGGCCGGCCAGCGGTCAGCCTCATCATAGCGTGAGCCAGAAACCTTGAAGTTGATCGTAAACAAAGCCGTATCGCCTGACCAAACCATGTACCCGTTGTTATCAGACGAAATTGCCAAGTCAGCGTTAGCCTTGCTTGTTACCGTAGTGCTGGCCAGCAGATTGCTGGTAAACAGACGAGCGTTGATAGCGCTGAAGGCAGACTTCGCCTGGCTCAGGTTGGTAGTCAGCGTATTAGTAGAGTCAGTGACTGTTTTTTCAGAATTAATTGAACTAGTTGCAGATTTTTCTGAACTGGATGTACTAGTTGCTGTCTTTGCTGAAGAAACTGAGCTGCTAGAAGTACTTGCAGAACTCTTTGAACTGTCTTTTGCAGAAGACTGCGTGCTTGAGCTCTGAGTTTGTGAGCTTTGTTTTTCTTCTGCAGAACTAGCTGAAGAAGTACTTACTGAAGTATTACCTGCTGCTGATGATGAAGAAGCAGAAGATGACGTAGATGAAGAAGATGATGATTCTTCAGTATCTTCATTCTCCACCTTGACCACCAGCGGATAGCTGGAATAGTCCTTGCCATCTTCCTGGTAAGTCGCGATCAGCTGACCGCTGCCGACTTCTTTGCCAGTCAGCGTAAACTTCAGCTCGCTCTGCCCTTTGGCAAAGTGCAGCAAAAGGTGCCGGCTTTCTTTTTCAGAAGCGGCTACTTCTTTGACAGCCTCTTCCGGCTTGTCAATCTTCAATTCTTTATTGGCCTTGTCCGTGGCGGTTTTATCCAAATCTACCAAGTCTGGCAGACTGACTTTTACCTCCAGGTCGGCCTCATCTTTGCTCCGCTTGAGCGTGAGTGTTTCTTGACCACTCAGCTTCAAATTTAAGGGATCATTTTTATCTTTACCAGTCAGCTCTTTCTGTCCTTGCATGAAGACGAGCTGGTCACTGACCTCACTGGCAGCGGCCTGACTCACTCCCGCAAAGGAAGGCAAAATAAGCTGCAGAATCAACACTGCAGCCAGCAAAAAAGCTCTGGATTTTTTCATAATCTGCATCATGTTAGGTTCTCCCGTTGCAATTTAATATTTCCTGTACCAATTGGCACGTATTAATTGCATCCTTCCATCGAGATGCCAGATCCGTTTGCCTATCCTTATTAAAGTTTAAAAATAAGAATATAGCTATCTTGTTCAAACTACATTTTATCACATTTAATCCTTTTCAGCTAGTAAAAATAAAAATATCGTCCCTTTTGGAACGATATCTGCTAATTCTGTAATTATTATTTTTCTCTTCTTACTTGTCCAGGCCAGTCCACTTCCAAGAAGTTACTTCTGGAATGTCTTCACCGTGGTCCCGGATGTAAGCGTGGTGCTTAGACAGCAGGCTGTCCATCTTGTCAATGAAGGCCGCGCTCTTGTCCTTCAAGGCTGGAATTTGCTCAACCGCGTCCTTGGCCAGGTCGAAGCGGTCAAGGTGGTTCAAGACCCGCATGTCAAATGGCGTGGTAATATCACCATTTTCTTCATAGCAGTGAATTGAAACATTGTAACGCTTGCGGGCAAACCAGATGGATTCCATCATGGTCTTGTAGCCGTGCCATGCGAAGATGGTCGGTACGTCAGTTGGGAAGAGGCGGTCAAATTCTTCTTGAGAAATAGCGGCCGGGTTATCCTTCGGTGCCATCAGCTTCATCACGTCAACCACGTTGATATAGCGGATCTTCAAGTCTGGGAAGTTCTGGTGCAGGATGTCGATAGCTGCCAAAGTTTCCATGGTCGGTTCAGTTTCAGTTGAAGCGAAGACCACGTCCGGCTTGGCATCCTTGTCAGTTGAAGCCCAGTCGATGTAGCCCAGGCCATTGTCAACCAGCTTGGCTGCTTCTTCAGGAGTGAACCATTGCGGCCGTTCCTGCTTGGAAGTTACCAAAAGGTTGATCCCTTCCCGGTCGCGGAAGGCCTTGTCAGCAACAGCCAGCAAGGTGTTGGTGTCACTTGGCAGGTATTCGTGGATCATGTCCGGCCGGTTCTTTTCAAACAGGTGGGTCAAAAGACCTGGATCCTGGTGAGTGTAGCCGTTGTGGTCCTGCTGGAAGACAGTTGAAGTAGCAACGAAGTTCAATGACGGGTAATCGCGGCGCCAGTATTGTTCCTTAGCCTTCCGCAGCCACTTCATGTGCTGGGTCAGCATAGAGTCAACCACCCGGCCAAAGGCTTCGTAAGTCGCGAAGAAGCCGTGGCGGCCAGTCAATACGTAGCCTTCCAGCATCCCTTCGTCTTGGTGCTCTGACAATTGCGAGTCAATCAAGCGCCCTTGCGCAGCCAGGTTTTCATCATTTGGCTCATGGATTTCGCTTTCCCATTGCCGCTTTTCGCTGTCCAGGAAGTCAAAGAGCCGGTTGGACTTGGATTCATCCGGACCAAAGCCGCGGAAAGTAGTCGGGTTCAGTTCTGCCACCTTGGTCAAGTACTTGGCCCATTCCACCATGTCCTGGGCATTCTTTGAACCAGGCTTGCCAACTTCAAAGGCAAAGTCGCGCCAGTCTGGCAGGTTCAAGCGCTTAGGGTTGATCCCGCCGTTGGTGACCGGGTTCATGGCCATTCTCTGATCGCCGTGAACCGCGTTTTCCAGAACCAGTTCAGTTGGGTAGCCGTTTTCGTCAAACAGTTCTTCTGGCTTGTAGCTCTTCAGCCAGTCAAGCAAAAGTTCCTTGTGGTCCATGTGCTTCTGGTCAACCGGAAGCGGAATCTGGTGGGCCCGGAAGGAGTTTTCAATCGGGTTGCCATCCAGATCGGCCTTAGGACCAGTCCAGCCCTTCGGGCATTGGAAGATCAAGAGCGGCCAGTGGGCAAATGATTCATCACCGTTTTCACGGGCGTTCTTTTGAATGGCCTTGATGTCTTCAATGATAGCGTCCAGAGTCTTGGCCATTTCTTCGTGAATCTGGTCAATGTCCTTCATCCCGTCAAAGCGTCCGCCCTTGAAGGTTGAAACGAAGTAAGGCTTCCAGCCCATGCCTTCAAAGTACTTGGTCAGTTCTTCATCGCTCATGCGGGAAGTGATGGTCGGGTTGGAGATCTTAAAGCCGTTGACTTGCAAGATTGGCAAAACAGCCCCGTCCTTAACCGGGTTGATGAAGCGGTTGGAGAACCAGCCAGCTGCCAGCGGGCCAGTTTCAGCTTCCCCGTCGCCGATTTCCGTAGCCGCGATTACATCCGGGTTGTCCAAGATCGCGCCAGTCGCATGGGAAAGTGAGTAGCCCAGTTCCCCGCCTTCGTGGATTGAACCTGGGGTTTCTGGAGCCGCGTGGGATGCCACCCCGCCCGGGAAGCTGAAGCGCTTGAAAAGCTTGGTCATCCCGGCTTCATCTTGAGTAATTTCCGGGTAGATTTCAGTGTAGGATCCGTCCAGGTATGAGTTGGAAACCATAACCTGGCCGCCGTGGCCTGAACCTTCAATGTAGAACATGTTCAAGTCATACTTCTTGATGACCCGGTTTAAGTGGGCGTAGATGAAGTTTTGCGGCGCGATCGTACCCCAGTGACCAACTGGCTTGATCTTAACGTCATCAGCCGTCAGTTCTTCCTTAAGCAAAGGGTTCTTAAGCAAAAAGAGTTGCCCAACTGATAAGTAATTTGCGGCCCGCCACCAAGCATCAACACTCTTTAAGTATTCTTTTGAATCGTAATCTACTGCCATCTTTTTACTCCTTTGAGGAAACTTGTTTTCTTTATTTGCTTTAATCATACCATTTGCCAAAAATAAGTCAACTAATTTATTAATTGGATCCTACCAATTTTACAAATCCTTAAAATACTTTGCAAAGAGGAAGAATAGATAGGAATGATAGAAATAGTGAAAAATAAAACGGACAGGTATCACCTGTCCGCATATATCTTTTGCTCTTAATTCAAATTGACAAAGCTGTTGAAGCGCATGTACTTGTAGTGAACCCGCATGCTGGAGACTTCAAATGGCGTTCCGTCATCCAAAAAGAAGATCCCGTCCATCACGCCGACTGGCTCTGTAGCCTTGAGCTGCAGCTCTTCTTGGTCTTCTTTGCTTGACGGGGAAACCGTAATAGTCAAATAGGACCGGGTAACCGCCTTATTTTGCGCGTCTTCCAAGTAGTTGAACAAGGACCCCTGCAGAATCTCTTCTTTAAGCTCCGGCAGGATCTTGATCGGCACGAAGCCTTCTTCAATCAAGAAGGGCTGGCCATCCAAAAGGCGGAGGCGCTTAAACTGGTAGACGAAGTCATTTTCACTCAAGAAGAGGTCCTGGGCAGTTTCAGGACTGGCCTTAACCACTTTAAATTCCAGCAGCTTGATCCCCTGCTTCTTGCCTGGAACCAAAAAGCTGTCCGTAAGGCCCAGATTGGACCCTTCATAGCGAAACATCGCCTGGTTCTTCAGGTACAAAGGATTGATAAAAGTCCCGCTGCCCCGCTTCTTAAACACAATGCCCTGCTGGGCAAGGAGTTCCAGGGCCCGCTTCATCGACGACCGGCTGACCTGGTACTGTTCGGCCAGGCTGCGCTCGTCGGGCAGCCGCATCCCCTCATATTCGCCCGCTAAAATCCGGCGCTTGATGTCATGCATGACCGTCTTGTAAACATAATCAGCCATTCAGTTCACCTACTTTGCCTGGGCAATCGCGGCCAGGAACCAGTCCTTGAAGGCTTGGCGGTCAACCTTGACCGCGATCTTGGCATTGGCCTTTTGCCCAAAGAAGCCATCAAAGTCCATGACTGAAGCCCCATAAGTGTATGGGCCCTTGGTGTCTACTGCCACATAAGCTTCCTTGATTTCAAACAGGTCTGGAGCCAGCAGCATGGCCGCCGTCAAGGCGTCATAGATCCGCTTGCCCTTGTCCGCGTCAGCATCGTTTAATTCGTATTGAGAGTTAAGGCCGTAGATCATTTCCCCAACCCGGCCCAAAGCCTTGATTTCTTCCAGGCTGGCCGCGTCAACGAAGGCCTGGTTGCCGACTTCCAGAGGAGCCACATAGATGTCCAGGCCCTTGGCGCCTAAGTCAAAGACGATCTTAGCTGCTTCCGGGTCCCCGGAAACGTTGTATTCGTCGTAAGGACCGTAGTTGCCCCGGCCCAAGGCCCCGCCCATGATGTAGAGGCGGTCGATCTTATCCAGGTCTTCTGGATATTGGCGGAAGTAAAGGGCAAAGTCCGTAGCTGGCCCGATCTGCATCAAGGTCACCTTTTCTGAACTTTGACTGACTACTTCGTGGATCTTGGTTGCAGCCAGGCCCTCTACCAAAAGGCTCCGGTCAGCTTCCGGGAAGTCAAAGCCGTCCATCCCGCTTGCCCCGTGCACTTCAGAAGCATCGATGGCTTCCTTGACCAAAGGCAGCTTGGCCCCAGCCACAACCGGCACCTTGGTGCCCAGGAAGGCTTGCAGGCGCAGGGTGTTGTTCAAAGTCTTCTCCAAAGAAACGTTGCCCCAGGTTGGCACGATCATCTTTACGTCCAGTTCCTTGGCGAACAGGGCGATCGTTAAGCAGACCGCGTCGTCGATCCCGGGATCAGTTGAAATAATTAAGGGTTTCTTGTTCATTAATCGTTCTCCATTTTTCAGAATAGCTTTATTCTATCATTTCGCCCAGCAAATAAAAAGAAAAGAAGCGGTTGCTTCTTTTCTAAAAAAATTTCTTACCGGCTGCGGACTTCGATCTCCCCGTTGTCACGGGCAATGATGACCTGATCGCAGATGTTCAAAAAGAGCCCGTGCTCAACTACCCCGACCGTGTGATCCAGGTAGTCAGCCAGACCACTTGGCACTGGAATCCGGTCCAGCTTGAGGTCCAGAATGTAGTTTCCATAGTGGGTCTTAAGGCGCTGGCCGTCAGCTTCTAAGCGGAATTCCGGCTTAAGGCCTTCGTCTTCCAGGCGCTTTTTAACCTGCATGCAGGAGATTGGCAAAACTTCTACTGGCAGGGCAAAACCGCTGAGGTGGTCAACGACCTTGCTTTCATCCACGATCCAGACATTCTTCTTGGAGTTGACGGCCACGTTCTTTTCCAAAGTCAAGGCGGCCCCGCCTCCCTTGATTCCGTTTAACTGGCTGTCCACCCTGTCTGCCCCGTCAACCGTCAGGTCGACCTGGTCAACTTCGCTGAGGGGGCTGACGGTAAAGCCATAGCCTTCCAGCTGCTTTTGGCTGCGGCTGGAGGTGGTCACGACCGCCTTGAGAGTCAAACCTTCTTCTTTCTTCTTGCCCAGTTCATCGATGAAAAACTTCACCGTTGACCCAGTGCCAACGCCCAAAACCATGCCGTCTTCCACCAAAGCAGCTGCCTTCTTGGCAGCAGCCTTTTTCAATTCATCTTGCTTTGCTTGGTCCATTTTTGCCTCCGCTATTTTTCCAAAATGCTTGTCAGTTCAGCTACCTGCTTAGCCACTGAGTCACGGCCGAAGATATAAGAGCCAGCGACAAAGACATCAGCTCCGGCATCTTTAGCAAGCTTAGCTGTCTGATCATTAATCCCGCCATCTACTTCGATTGGAAGATCCGGCAGAATTGCCCGGGCGGCCTTGATCCGCTCTGGCGCTTCTTCCATAAACTTCTGCCCGCCAAAGCCCGGGTAAACCGTCATCAAAAGAACTTGGTCAACCTTGTCTTTGTAGCGCTCCAGCACCTTAATATCAGTATCCGGGCTAAGGACTAACCCGCGGGAGACGCCCTGCTCCTTTAAGTAGCCCAGCCAGTGGTCAATTCTGTTTGGATAGTCGGCTTCATAGTGAATTTCAATCAAGTCGCTGCCTGCTTTGACAAAAGCCGGCAAAAGGTCGGGCAGGTTGTTGCTCATCAAGTGCACTTCCGCGGTCAAGTCCGGGAACTGCTTTTTAAAATCACTCACCAGCTGGGGGCCATATGACAAGTTAGGCACGAAATGCCCGTCCATCACGTCGATGTGGAAACGGCGGATTCCGCTGTCGGCTGCTTCTTGAATCTGCTGGCCCAAGTGCAGGTTGTCGGCGTTGAGAATTGATGGTGCAATAATCATTTTTTCACCCATCCTTTACTCAGCTAAAGCAGCTGCAACGCTGGCCCGGTCCGGAATTGACGGCTGAGCCCCCATCTTCTGTACGGCCAAAGATGAGGCCCGGTTGGCAAAGCGGGCTGCCTCATGCAGGTTGCTGAAGTCGCTGGCCAATTCCCCAGCCAAAAAGCCTAAGAAGGTGTCGCCAGCCGCCGTCGTGTCCACCGCCTTGACCTTGAAGGCTGGTACTAAGCCCGTAAAGACTGGGGAAGACAGGTAAGCCCCCTTGCTGCCGTAGGTGATGATTACGTGCTCAACGCCTAATTCATGCAGCTTGGCCGCGTTTTTTTCCAAATCAGCCTCTTCTTCAACTGGCAAAGAAGTCAGCAAAGCACTTTCCGTTTCGTTTGGCGTGATCAAGTCAGTCACGGCTAAAAGATCAGCTGGCAGGTCCTTGATAGCGGGAGCCGGATTCAAGATGGTCACCTTGCCAGCCGCCTTGGCCAGTTTGAAGGCAGCGATAGTTGCTTCAAGCGGTGTTTCCAGCTGGGCGATGACGCAGTCGGCACCTTCAATAACGTCTTTAGCCGCCAAAACATCAGCTTCAGTCAAGCTGTAGTTGGCCCCGTGGTCGATGATAATGTCATTTTGCCCTTCAGCGTTCAAGGTAATGTAGGCATGGCCTGTCTTAACGCCAGCGGTTGGCAAAACATAGTCTGTCTTGACCCCGTAGCCGGCCAGTTGCTCCTTCATCCAGCTTCCGTATGAGTCTTCGCCGACTCTAGAGATGAAGATGGTCTCCGCCCCGCTCTTAGCAGCCGCGACTGCTTGGTTGGCCCCCTTGCCGCCGCCAGCCTCGCTGACCTTGTTGGCGTTGATAGTTTCGCCTGGCTTTGGGAAGTTTTCTACATGCAGGGTCGTGTCCACGTTGCTGGACCCGATTACTACGATTTTTTTCATGTAAGTTTTCTCCTTGCTTTAATCCTAAGTCAATTATAACTATTCCCGCTCTTTTAAAAAAGCGCTTTAGCCGACCAGCTGGTAGGCAATCTTGAAGCGGCTGAGATTATAGCGGTCATACAGATCAGCCAGGACAACGTTAAAGTTCTGGATCCTGGTATTTGGGTCTGGATTCTTTGAGTCAAAACGCTCTGCCAAAGAAGCTAAGGCCTGGCTTCTGACCGCCTCGTAGTCGCTCAGCTGGTCCACCCGGCCGCGCAAGTCCCGGCAAAGGGCGCTGAGGGTGAAGTCTGACTCCGCCGCTAAAAAATTCAGCTGGCTGTCAAAGACTAACTTGTAACGGTAAGCCTTCCGGCCGGGGAAGTCCTGGGAATTGAACAAGTCCAAATACAAGACCAGTTTCTGCTTTGCCAGGCTGGCCAGGTCCTTACCTTGACTGAGGCACTTAAACTTTAGAAAGTTGACAAAATAGTCGTAAAAGTCCCCGTAAAAATCTTCCTCAAAATGTTCGATGCTTGGGTCTTCCGCCAGCAGCTGCTTTTCCAGCACTTCTTCAATCGTCATTTGCAATGCCCCTCTTCTAATTTTTTGCCTTCTGCTACGTTTACAGTCATCTAAGAAAAATTATACCCGGGCTGCTGCTTGAAATATAGTTCCAATTTACTAACAAAAAAGCGCGTCAACTGACGCGCCTTTTTGATCAACTGTTTTATGGATTTAACTTAATGTAGATGCATAAGCCGGCAACTAAGAGTAAAAAGCCAACACAGGACAGGAAAATCACCTTTTGCCAGCCTTTGGCAAGGTGGTCACTTGCAAAGGAAAACAGCCACCAAGCTAATGTCGCAACGGCTGACATCCATAAATTGTGCTGGCCGCTCGCAAGATCAATAATCATGAATACTGCCACTAAAAGTACCGGTGGAAGCAGGTACCAAGTCAACTTTTTACTCATTCAAATCCCTCCCTAATTAAAAATTCTTTCATTGTAGCTCCTCCATATCATTTTTATTAAAAAAATAATAACGGCAAAATGTGAAGACGTCAACCCTTTAGTTACAAAAAAGCGCGTCAACTGACGCGCCTTTTTGATCAACTGTTTTATTGTTCTTGATCATCTTTTGACTTTTTGTCTTGCTCATTGAAGTCTTGCAAAAAGCTGTGGTTAAACAATTCTTCCTTAATCTGTTCCATCCGCTGCTCAGACTGCTTCTGCCAGTCCGTCTGCAGGTTCCGGTGATACCTCAAGTAATTGGCCATCCGACCGGTCCGGCTCAAAAAAGCCTGCTGCATTTTGCTGGAATCCAGGAAACGCTGGTCAACTTCTTTTTCAAGCAAATTCCCTTGGTCGTCAAAGCGGTAGCCGCCCCACATGTGCTGCTTGATGGGGTTCATGGGCAGGCTGTCAACATAGTGCAGCTTGCCAACCATCCGCTTGCTGGCCGTATAACCCAAGGTCACCGGGTCATAGATGTCAACATAGCTGTTGATTTTGCCCCGCAACTGAGCCACTAGCTGCCGCTCTTTATGAGTCAAGAGCCGCCAGATGTTGGTGCCTTCATAAAGATATGCTCCGGCGATCTGATCTGGAAAGCGGCAATTGGCCAAGGCGTATTCAGCATTGATCGCCCCCAGGGAATGCCCGTAGATGTAGAAACGCCCATCTGGGAATTCCTCCAGCCAGCGGTTAAGATAGCGGCTGGCCGTTATCAAAGCGCTGGGCACCTGCCGTTGATCCGTCAGCATGGCCAGAAAAATCGGCCAGTTGGTCTTCAGCCACTCGTCGCGCCAGGTAGTCGCGTTGCCTTTTTTAAAGCCATAAGAGCCCTTGAACAAGACTGTGATCTCGTTTCCGTTTTCGATCAAAAAAGCCTGCATCCCGTCCTTGGCATAAACGTCCCGGGTTAATTGCCCGATCGTCTTACCAGCGACTTTGACTGTCTCGCCCACGTTCAGCGCCTCATAAGACAGCTTGGTCAGCTCGACCCGGTCCCGGTCGGTCAATTCTTCATTGATCATTCTTCGTCTTCCTCGCCTTGCAAGTACTTGGCAAAGCGGGCATAATCGGCTTCCATTTGGTCGGCATACTTGACGGCCCACTGAGCCAGACCGGTGTCCAGCTCTTTTTGCTTATGAACATAGCCATAGATCATCGGTGCCGTCGGGCTTTGGTAGTGGGCAACGGCCAAAATGAAGGAGCACATCTGACAATAGGCGGAAAAGCTTTCCTGGTCCAGCTTGAGCGGGTCAATCGAGTCTTTCATATCCCGGAACTGGCGGACGTAAAAGCTTCTGCCGCCAGCTTCCATGGCCCCTAAGAAAGGATCATGGT
This sequence comes from Lactobacillus sp. WILCCON 0059, assembly GCF_057197985.1. Lineage (NCBI taxonomy): Bacteria > Bacillati > Bacillota > Bacilli > Lactobacillales > Lactobacillaceae > Lactobacillus > Lactobacillus sp. WILCCON 0059. The sequence goes on along the minus strand of NZ_JBUBHN010000001.1, from coordinate 550,772 downwards.
AGGTCTGCAGAACCCGCTGGGCAGTGATGATTCGCTTGCCTTCGCCCTTGCCTTGAGCCTGGCTTTCTTCAACCGTCAAGGCCGACAGGTTGTAGCGAAGCGGCAGGGCTTCTTTAATCTGCAAGACCAGGTGGCTGCCATCCTTGCCGGTGAGCAGGGCCAGGTAGCAGCGGGTTCCCCAGCTGCCGACGCCCACGCTGTAGCGAATGATGTCAGTCACTTCATAATTGATCAAAAGGACACGGACATCGTCATTTACGCTCTTCTGGTACTCTTCCAGACCAGCCAAAAGCTCGTCATAGATTTTTTGAGTGACATGCCGGGCCCGGGGCGGATTGTCCTTGAAGCGCAGGCGCCCGTCTTCCGTCTTTTCCGTGAACTTCTTGACCACAGCATCAGAATTGTTCTTCGGTGCCCGGTTAGCCACCTTCAAAAGAACCCGCTTCATTTGTTCGTTATCCGTCATTTGGCCTAAAAGGTCATCAACGTTGTAAGACAAGTTGAAACGTTCAAGCAAGGTCAAGGAATTAGCGTACTTGATCCCCCGCCGGTAAGCGTGGACGCTCTCCGCCAAAATGCTATCCAGCTGCTCTTTTGGGTAGCCATTGATCCGGCCAGTCAAAACCACGCTGGTTAAAAGGCGCTTAAGGTCAAATTCCCAGTTGCCGATCCGGGCTTCGTCAAAATCGTTCAAGCCAAAAAGAAGCTGACGCTCCGGAGAAGCAAAAAAGCCAAAATTGGTCAAGTGGGAGTCCCCGCAGATGATCACTGGAATATGGGACTGGCCTTCTGGAAACTGGCGCAGGTCCTTTTCCATGATCCCGGCCGTGGCCCGGAAATAGGAAAAGGGGTTCTGCATCATCCGCTTGTGCCGCATGCCGAGCAGCTCAGGGATCATTTTCTCCTCAGTCAGCTTGATCAGCTGGACCACGTCCCGCTTGACCGGGTTGAAGGTACTGATCGCCGCGATTGGATGTTCCTTAAGACGGCCTTCTCCCTGCTTGATCAGCTCTTCCTGGCTGTCGCCGATAAACATTTGATCGATTTTAAAAGTTTCGATTTCGTGGCGGTCTTTTTCCATTTTTCAGCCTACTTTTCTTCGTCTTCCAATTCGCTTTCCTGCGGCTTCATGGCCTCAAAAGCGTCTTTCTTCTTAGCCTTCTCTTCTTCTTCCTCTTCTTCAACGATCCGCACCTTTTCAGCTGCTTCAGCGATGAAGTATTCCTGGCTGTTAAATGGCGTCTGCCCCCGCCGGTCGGCATGAACCCACTCGGTCTTGTGCAGGATCCGGGCCTGGACATTGTCCTGCCACATCTTGGCAAAAATGTCCAAAACTCTTTCCTTCAAGTCTTCTTGCAAAACCGGGAAGAGAGTTTCCACCCGCCGGTTCAAGTTCCGCCGCATCATGTCGGCGCTGGCCAGGTAGACTTCTTCCTTGCCGTCATTGTAGAAGTAGTAGATCCGGCTGTGTTCCAGGAAGCGGCCGACAATCGAGTGCACCTCGATGTTGTCGCTGACGCCTGGGATTTCCGTCTTCAAGCAGCAGATCCCCCGGACGATCAAGTGGATCTTGACCCCGGCAGCGGAAGCTTCATAAAGCTTGGCGATCACATCCGGGTCAGACAGGGAGTTCATCTTCATGTGAATTTCAGCATGCCGGCCAGCCTTGGCAATAGCAATTTCATTGTCGATCTTTTCGTAAATAAACTGCCGGATCAACTTTGGTGAAATCCGCAGCTTGCTGAAGTAAGGCGGCTTGGAGTAGCCAGACAGCATGTTGAAGAGATTGGTGGCGTCAACGCCCAGGTCCCGGTCACAGGTGAAGAGGCCCAGGTCGGTGTAGAAGTGAGCAGTAACATCGTTGTAGTTACCAGTCCCCAAGTGCAGGTAGCGGCGGATCCCGTCTTCATCGCGGCGAATGACCAGGGTTACCTTGGTGTGAGTCTTCAGGCCCACCAGCCCGTAGATAACGTGACAGCCCATCTGTTCCAGGGTTCTGGCCCAGTGAACGTTGTTTGACTCGTCAAAACGGGCCTTGACTTCCACCAGAACCGTAACTTGCTTGCCGGCTTTAGCCGCCTGGCCCAGGTACTTGATGATCGGAGAATTGCCGGAAACCCGGTACAGGGTCATCTTGATAGCCAGTACATCTGGGTCCTTGGCGGCCTGCTTGACGAAGTTCAAGACAGCATCAAAGCTGTCGTAAGGGTGCTGAACCAGGTAGTCCTTTTCCCGGATTGAGTCAAAAATATTGTGGTCGCTTCTCAAAGCCGGGTCAATAAAGGCCTGCATCGGCTTGTAGCGGAGGTCTTCGTGGCCTTCAACCATCCCTGGCAGCTTCTTGAGGAAGGTCAAGTCGATCGGACCGTTGATGCTGAAGACGCTGCTTTCTTCCACGTTCAGCCGTTTCATCAAGTGCTTGAGCAGCTTGGTGTTCATGCTGCTTTCAACTTCCAGCCGGGTCACGTGCCCGTGCTCGCGGTCTTCCAGCTGCTTTTTAACCGCCAAAAGGAAGTCGGAAGTGTCGCTTTCTGAAACGTCAAGGTCCATGTCCCGGGTAACCCGGTAGCAGGCAGCCTGACGGATTTCGTAGCCATCAAAAAGCCGGTCGGCGAAAATCTTGATAATGTCTTCCAGCATGATGAAGTCGTTGTCGCCATCAGGCAATTTGACCAAGCGCGGGAAAATGTTCGGCACTCTGAGCGTGGCAAACTTGTGCTCGCCGCTTTCCCGGTCCTTAAGACGCAAAGCGATGTTCAAGGAGTTGTTGTTGATAAATGGGAATGGCCGGGACTGGTCGTCAGCCATCGGGGTCAAAACCGGGTAAAGTTCATTTGCAAAGTAGCGGCGAATGTATTCTTCCTGGTCTTCAGAAAGTTCGTCGCCTTCCAAGATGTTGATGCCATTCTTGCGCAAAAGCGGCATCAAGGACCGGGAGTAAGTTGAGTAGCGCTTTTCAACTACCTCGTGTTCCTTTTGGTTGATGGCCGTCAATTGTTCAAGTGGTGTCAAGCCGCTGGCATCGTGGCTCTTAACGCCGGCTGCCACCAGCTTGCTCAAGGAAGCCACCCGGACCATGTAGAATTCATCAACGTTGGACTGGGTGATCCCCAGGAAGTTGGCTCTTTCCAAAAGCGGTTCATCGGGGTTTCTGGCCTCATCCAGGCAGCGGTCGTTGAAGTCCAACCAGCTCAGTTCCCGGTTGGCATAATAACTAGGATCGGTGAATTTATTTTTGTTCTTAGCAATCGTCATTTTTTACTTTCCCCTCTTCTGCTTCATGGCAATCTTCATGCCGAAGACGGCTTCAGCCAAATTGACATTCTTTTCAAAAACCCAGCGTTCCAGGGTCAGGTCCCGCTTGCTGGTCACCGTGATCAGCATCTGGTCATCCTTGATGGAAACCACAATCTTGCTGATCTTCTGCTTGCGAGAAGCATCCAGGCTGTTGGCCAGGCGCAGGATAGCGGCCAATTTGGCTACCCGGACCTGCAAGGCTGGATCAAGGTGGCGGTATTCACGTTCATCAGCATTCAGGTTGGTAATGTCCTGGTGCTTCAAAATGCTCAAGAGCATTTCATTTTCCCGGTCAGACAAGCCGATGATCTGGTTGGCCCCCACAATGTAAGCAGCATGCTCATAGTGGTTGTGGAAGTTGATGAAGTTGCCGATATCATGCAAGCGGGCCGCAATTTCCAAAAGCTGCCGGTCATCACGGTCAACCATGCCGGCGTGGGCCAGGCGGTCAAAAATATGCAGGGCAAACTTGTTGGACAAGTTGCTGTGCTTGCCGCCTGATTCGTAGCGGCGGGCGATGTTTTTGGTCGCCGTCAAAACGATAGTTGAGTATTCGTCCGGCCGGTACTTCAATTTGGCAGCTTCCTGGATCATCAAACCGGTGATGGCTGAAGACTGAGTCAGTGTCATCATGTGCGGCTTGATGATCTTGACCAGCTGGTTGATCAAAACGATAGTTGGCTTCATCCGGGCCAGGGAGTCAGTATCCAGCTGGTACTTTTCCATCAAGTACTGGTCTGGGGCTTCTCTGAAGTCATCATAAACACCGGCAAACTGCTTAAGGTCGATGAGCCGGGCCTTTTCTTGCGGCCGCAGGCTCTGCTCGCCTCTGCCGGAGACATGCTGGATGATGATCCGGGCCCTGCCAGTCGGCTTTTCAATTGTCTTGAAGCTGACCAGCTTGCGGGAAATATAGTCGCCGATGATGTCGATCGGATCGCTTGGCGTGTCCCGGGTCATGGCTGACATTTCTTCAATTTCTTCCGGACCCAGGGCAAAGTTCCAGGTTGACAGGTAGTGCTGGCCCTTGAACAAGGTGAGGTTGAGCATGGCGCTGCCCATGCTGAGCAAGTAAGTAAATTCATCATCCTTCAGTTCTGAGAACTGCGGCAGGGCCATCCCGGCAATGATCTTGTAGTAAGCGATCTGGGCCCCGTTCAGCCATTCGATTTCCAGACCAGTTCTGACCTTGATCTGGTCGGCCAGATAGCGGGCGGAAATTTTGTCCAAAAGCTGCCGGTTGCCGTAAACCTTGTAGTTGTCGATCCCGTATTCCGCGATCTTCCGCTTGAAACCGATCAAGGCGTCAGTCAAGCGGGGCAGTTCGCTTTCATAAACTTCAAACTTCTTGCCGCCTTGGACAAACTGGGCAGAGCTCAGCTGCTCAATGATTGACAGTTTCTTCAAGTCAACGATAAACAGACGGGCTTGATATGATGATATGTAAATTAGACCAAATTGTCTTTTGCTCATATGTCTCTCCTCTGGTTGTTTTCACATAGTTTTCAAAATGAGCTTTAAAATTCAGCTGTAAGCGCTGAGTCACCTATTTCAATTGTACAAAAAATCTGCCCCTTCGGCGTGTTTTTCCAGGTAAAAATCCATTTTTTAACACAATTTAACCTGGAAGTAAAAAAACAGTGCGTTCAAAAACGAACGCACTGCTTAAGTTGCTTTAAATTATTCGCTTGCCTTCAAGCGGGAAGAAGCTTTGATGTTGAAGCCTGGAACGCCGCTGAACCATTTCTTCATCAAACGGGCGTAAGTCCCGTTCTTGCGGAGTTCTTTCAAGGCCTGGTTGACCTCAGCCGTAAACTTGTCTTCCCCCTTCTTGATGCCGATCCCGTACGGCTCAACCGTAAAGGTGTCGCTCAGCATCTTGAACTTGTCCTTGTCATTGGAAATCAAGCCGGCCAAAACGGCATTGTCGCTGACCATGGCATTGGCCTTGCCGGCCTTTAAGGCATTGTAGCAAGAGCCATAGTCATCATAGAAAATGACCCGGGCTTTTGGGGCATACTTGTGGACGTCACTGTCAGCAGTTGACCCCTTGACGGCCGCGATGGAGTACTTAGAAGTATTGAAGTCCTTGATGGAATTCAGCTTGCTCTTTTTCGGCACGATCAAAGTTTCCCCGGCCATGAAGTAAGTGTCGGAAAAATTAATGATCTTGCGCCGGTCAGCCGTGTTGGTCATGGTAGCCATAACGGCATCGACGTTGCCGATCTTGAGGTCCATGATCCGGGACTTTTCACTGATGTATTCAATCTTCATCTTGCCTTTAGGGCCAAGAATCTGCTTGGTAATGGCCCGGGCCAGGTCGACTTCAAAGCCGGTGGCCTTGCCGCTGTCCACGTCCATCATGCTGAACAGGCGGGTGTCGGCCCGCATCCCCCAGGTGATGGTGTTTGTTTGCTTAACCCGGTCATAGGTGCTGCTGGATTGACTATGCGAACAAGCGGTAAAAACTAATGATAACAGCAAAACCGCCATAAAGGCGGTCAGCTTCCTCAGTTTGCGTGCCATTTTTCCTCCTTGGCAAAAAAGCTGCTAATACTTGATTCTCTTGCTCAAGTAGTTGGCAAAGCTGGACAAGGCGAAGCAGATGATAAAGTACATCACTGCCACGGCCAGGTACATTGGAATCATGTAATTGGTGTTTTGGTTGTAGATGATTTCAGCGTGGTAGAGCAGTTCCGGCAAAACGATGATCGTCGCCAGGGAAGTATCCTTGATCAAGGACACGAACTGTGACAAAAGGGCCGGAATCATTTTGGTCAAGGCCTGGGGCAAAACGACGTGGGTCATGGCCTGCATGTAGGTCATCCCGTTTGACCGGGCCCCTTCCATCTGGCCAGGGTCAACGGCCATGATCCCTGAGCGGACAACTTCCGCGATCATGGCTGATTCAAAGACCACCATGGCGATTACTGAAGCCTGGAAGGCGTCAACTCTGATCCCCATGACCGGCAGGCCAAAGTAGGAGAAAAAGATGATCAGCAAAAGGGGCAGGTTTCTGATGATGTCGATGATTACCCCAACCACCTTGGAAATCCGCGTGGTCTTGGCGTCAATTCTGGTAAAGCGGATCAAGCCCAGGGCCAGGCCGATTACAAAGCTCAAGATGATTGAAATCACTGAAACTTCGATCGTGACCCAGAATCCCTGCAACAAAAAGCGGAGGTTGATCCAGGATAATGCTTCTGTAAGATTTTCCATTTATGTGCCTCCTAAACGCCCTTCTTTTCCAAGTACTGCATGTAGTAGCTCAGCGGCAGGGTCAAAATCAAGTAGAACAGGCCAACCAAGACATAGCTTGGAATAGTCTGGAAAGTGTTGGATGCCACGATGTCCCCTTGGTACATCAAGTCAAAACCGGCAACAAAGGCCAGGATACTGGAGTTCTTGATCAAGTTGACAAACTGGTTGCCCAATGGCGGAATCACGATTCTGAAGGCCTGGGGCAGGATAACGTAGCGCATGGCCTGCCAGTAGGTCATCCCGTTTGACCGGGCCCCTTCCATCTGGCCGGTGCCGACAGATTGGATCCCGGAGCGGACAGTTTCAGCGATGAAGGCTGATGAATAGATGGACAAGCCGATTGTCCCTGCTTGAAAGCCAGTCAGCTTCAGCGGCGTGTAGGTCGGCAAGACCAGGTAAAAGACCATGGTGACAACCAGGAGGGGAATGTTCCGGAAAATTTCGACATAAACCTTGGCTACCCCGCGCCAGAACTTGTTAGGCACGGTTTCCAGGATGGCAAAGCCGGATCCGATAATCAAACTGAAAAACAAGGAAATCAGACTGCAGAGAATCGTATTCCAAAAACCGAGCAAAAAGGTGGACCAGTTTGCTCCAAGTAAACTCAACATTAATATTCAGCCTCCTTAACACTGAATCCTGGAATGTTGCCAAACCATTTCTTGACAAGCTTGTGGTAGCTGCCGTCTGCCTTGGCTTCCTTCAAAGCCTTGTTGATGGCTTCCAGCATCTTGGTCTGCCCCTTTTCAACGGCAATCCCGTAAGGTTCAACGGCAATCGTGCCGCCAACCAGGTGCAGGTTCTTGTGCTGCTTGGCGATCCCGGCCAAAATCCCGTTGTCTGTGGCTACCGCGTCCCCCTGCCCGGCTAAGAGGGCATTGGTGCAAGAGCCATAGTCATTGTATTGGCGGATCGTGGCCTTTGGCGCCAGACGCGCGATATCGGCTGCCGCGGTCGTGCCCTTAGCGACAATGACCACCCGGCCCTTGTGGTTAAGGTCTTTGATCGACTTGATAGAACTGCTGGTCTTGGTCATAAGGGAAGTCCCCGCCTTAAAGTAAGGGGTGGAGAAGTCAACTGACTTCTTTCTTTCGTCAGTGATGGTCATGGTCGCCAGAACTGCATCAAGGTTGTTGTTCTTGAGCTGCGGGATCTTGGTCTGGGCCGTGACCTCAATAAATTTTGCCTTGCCGTCCTTGCCCAGGATCTTCTTGGTCAAAAGGCGAGCCAGATCAATTTCAAAGCCTTCCAGCTTGTTGGTCTTGACGCTCTTGATCCCAAACAGAGCCGTGTCATATTTGACGCCCCAGGTAATTGTCTTGCTGCTCTTGACGTGGTTGTAAACGCGCACGGAGTCGTCACTTTCAACCGCGCAGGCAGAAAGCGAAACAGTGGTCAGCAGCAGAAAAAGCAGGGCGGCAACTTTGCGGAATAGTTTCTTGCTTTTCATGTAACCGCTCCCTTCTTCTCATTAGTGGTCAATTACCTTGCTGAGGAATTCCTGGGCCCGCAGGTTGCGCGGGTGTTCGAAGAAGTCCTTCGGGTTGTGGGAGTCTTCCAGGACTTGCCCCTGGTCAAAGAAAATAACCCGGTCGCTCACTTCTCTGGCAAAGCCCATTTCGTGGGTAACGACCACCATGGTCATCCCTTCAGCGGCAATGGTCTGCATGACGTCCAAGACGTCCTGGATCATTTCCGGGTCAAGGGCACTGGTTGGTTCGTCAAACAAAAGCACCTTTGGCTTCATGGCCAAAGATCTGGCGATGGCCACCCGCTGCTTTTGCCCACCGGACAATTGTCTTGGGTAAGAGTCTTCCTTGTCCAAAAGGCCGACTTGCTTGAGCAGCTTTTCAGCGATTTCCCGGTTTTCCTTTTCGTCCCGGTGCAAAACGATTCTTGGGGCCAGCATGACATTCTCCAAGACAGTGTGGTTTTCGTAGAGGTTGAAGTGCTGGAAAACCATGCCGACGTCCCGGCGGATCTTGTTCAAGTCAGTCTTCTTGTCCCCCAGGTCATAGCCGTCCACGTCCAAGACGCCGGAAGAAATGCCTTCCAAACCGTTCATGGTTCTGATCAAGGTACTCTTGCCCGCGCCAGAAGGGCCGATGATGGAAACGACTTCGCCTTCGTCAATGCTTAAGTTGACGTCTTTCAAGGCATGGTAGTCGCCGTAGAACTTGTTGACTTTCTTGAACTCAATAATTGCTGCCATAGTGGTCCTCCTTGTTTTTATTAATGCTTAATTAAATAGCCACCTGTTTGACTCAGTATCTGCACTTTAAGGCCTGTCTGCCAAGCTGGTCCTCTCACGCGAAAAAGGTTCGATTATTAGTCGGTAGTTTGGTAAAAAAACCGGGATTATTTCCTCTTTCAAAGCGAGAACCGAATCATCTCAAAAGTGCCATTGCTTTTTTCTTTCCAGGACGCTTGTTTTTTATTTAAGTATGATTAATTTTTTATTAAATTTACCAGAAAACAAGCTTTCACGCAAGCATTTTGTCAGTTCTAGCTCAGTTTTTTATCTTTTTTTTAATAAAAGGGGCAAGAACTGCCTTGCTTATCTTAACCAGCTGCCAGTTTTCACTTCATTTTCTTTTGTTTCATTTGACATATTCTTAATTATATTAGATCTTACCCCAATTAGCAACAACTGTTTCTGAGCCAGGCACGCGTAACCGCTTTAAAGCCCGTTTTTTCACACTTTGACTAGACCAGGCCCTTGCTGGCCTCTATAATTAATAACTAAAGGAGTTTTACAATGTCAAAAAAGCAACATCCCATCATTATTGGTATCGCCGGCGGCTCCGGCTCTGGCAAGACGACCATTGCCCACGAATTATATGACCAGTTCAAAAACGACCGGATCCGGATCATTACGGAAGATTCTTATTATAAGAACCACCCGGAAATGACCATGGCCGAAAGAAACAAAATTAACTTCGACCACCCGGATGCTTTTGATACCGAGCTCTTGATCAACCAGCTGCAGGACCTGCTAGCCGGCAAGGCCATCGAGATGCCGATTTACGACTTCACCACCCACCTGCGCAGCCCGGAAACCGTCCACGTTGAGCCAGCCGACATCATCATCCTGGAAGGGATCCTGGTCCTGGCTTCAGAAGAATTGCGGAACTTGATGGACATCAAGATCTTCGTTGACACTGACGACGACATCCGCTTGATCCGCCGCCAGCGCCGGGACATGGCTGAACGGGGCCGGTCCTTTGACTCAATCATCGACCAGTACCTGGCAACGGTTAAGCCAAGCTACCACCAATTTGTTGAGCCAAGCAAGCGTTACGCCAACATCATCGTGCCAGAAGGCGGAGCCAACGACGTCGCTTTGGACATGCTGACCACGAAAGTCCGCGACATTCTCCGCCGCAATGATTTAGCAGAAAAAGAGGCGGAATAATGGCTAAGCAGAAACCACTTGTTATTGGGATTGCCGGCGGGTCCGGCTCTGGCAAGACGACTGTCTCCAAGGAAATCAGCCGGCGCCTGCCAGCTGACCGGGTGCTCATTCTGACTGAAGATGCCTACTATAACGACAACTCAGCCCTCAGCATGGATGAACGCAAAAAGATCAACTACGACCACCCCAATGCTTACGACACTGACCTTTTGATTGAGCAGCTGCAGGATTTGCTGGAGGGCAAGGCAATTGAAATGCCGACCTACAACTTCAACATCCTCTCCCGGGCTAAAGACACCATTCATGTTGAACCAGCCGATATCATCATCCTGGAAGGAATCCTGGTTTTGGCTTCAGAAGAATTGCGGAAGTTCATGGACATCAAGCTTTTCGTCGATGCTGACGACGATATCCGCTTCATCCGCCGCTTGCAGCGGGACACCCAGGAACGGGGCCGGTCAATTGACTGGATCATCTCCCAATACCTGGCAACGGTTAAGCCGAGCTACAACCAGTTCGTTGAACCAAGCAAGAAGTATGCCGACATCATCATTCCACAGGGCGGGGAAAACCAGGTCGCCATCGATATGGTTTCCTCCAAGCTCCTGTCAATTATCAACGTCTAAGAGAGCAAACTAGAGATAAAAAGTCCAGACTGAAACGAATAAGCGTGAACCAAGTGGTTCACGCTTATTTCTTTGGCATATTTTGATTTAGAGATTCATGTAAGCAAAAACAGATAATAAATGATGGTTAACTACTTGGCCATGACCCGGTCAAAAAGCTTGGTGATCAGCTTGACCAAGACCGCGTCAAAGACAACGGATGAGATCAAACCGGCAATGAACATTTCGATCAAAAGAGCCGGCTTGTAGGCGCTCCAGCCGTAAGTGAAGTAACACATCACAAAAGCTGCCACGTGGCAGCAGATGGCCCCGATGATCAGGCTCCCCCAGCCAAAACGTTCATAGTTTTCCTTCTTCGGGAAAAAGCCGATTTCATTGAAGGCCCCTTGCACCAGCCCTTGCAGGATGGTCATTGCCCCCCACTGGCCGCCAAAGGCCATTTCAACCGTGGCGGCCAGGGTTTCACCGACAATGCCGGAGCCAAAGGTCGGCACGAAGTACATGGCCAAAGGCGCGGCCATGTACCAAAGGCCAGAATAGATTTCATCAGCCAAAGGCCCCAGACCGACAAAGTTCAAAGCAAACTTGGTCGAGTTGTAGAGGGGGTTGAAGACGTAGGTGTAGATAACCCCCATGATAATCCCAATCAAAGCCATCAAGATAATGGCTTTCACATTCCACTTGCTCTCTCTTTTAAGCATTAAAAAACTCCTATCCAACAAAATTGCCGGCTAGGAGTTTGAATTCATGTTAAAGAAACACTTCCCTTGCGCAAGAATTACCTTGGTCAGGTTCAAAGGGTCGACTTTCGTCATCTCAGCTTTCGCTCCCCTAGTGGCATTTATTCAATTTGACTTAATCTAGTTTAGCAGATCCTTCAAACGCTAACAAGGCAAAAAAGTCCTTTAATTAATTAAAGCTTTTAAAGGATTCCAGTTTTTCCTTATCGATATCTCTAATAATTGCTAAAGCCAGGTCAACGGCTGCCTTATAGTCCTTGTAGCTGCTGAAGCAGTATGGAGAGTGCTCATAACGGACCGGAATCCCGATCACGATGGTTGGGGCCCCGTTTTCATAGTAGATGGCAGCCCCGTCCTGTCCGCCCCCGGTTCTGACTGACCGGGTGTAAGGAATGCCGTTTTTGTCAGCCAAGTCACAGGCATATTGCTGGAACTTCGGGTTTGGCAGGAAGGTGACGTCCATGTCCCGCAGCATTGGTCCCCGCTTAAGGCCAGTTTGAGACAGCCAGTCCGGTTCAAAAGTGTCATCAGCCGGGCAGCTTTCCAGAACCAGGCAGAGGTCTGGTTTGATCTTGCGGGCCGTGACATAGGCCCCCCGCAGGCCGACTTCTTCCTGGCTGGACAAGGCGGCAACCAGGTCAAAGTTGACTTCTTCATCCTTCAGATTTTCCAGGATGTCTGCCATGGCAGCGGCGCCGAAGCGGTCGTCAAAGTCCTTGCCGAAGAAAAGACCGGTCTTTTCATTGTACTGACAATCCACGTCGACGAAAATCGGGCAGCCGGTGTCGATCTTGTAGTCGTTGATCGTTTCTTCCCGGCTGGAGGAGCCGACGTCGATGGACAAGTCAGCGACCTGCGGGACAGACTTTCTTTCAGCTTCTGACATGAAGTGAGGCGGCTTTAAGGCCACAACGCCGGGGATGTATTCCCCGTCCCGGTTTCTGACCTTGACCTTGAGGGCCGGCAGAACGACATTGTTCCAGCCGCCCAGGGTCACGAACTTGATCAAGCCGTTTGGCCGGATAGCCTGGGTCAAGAAACCAACGGCGTCTGAGTGGGCGTCCAGCTGGATCACTGGCCGCTTGCCAGTGTTTTGCTTCTTGGAAGCATAGACGTTCAGCATCCCGTCGACTTCAAGGTCGGCATAGTCTTTGACCGTCTTGGTGAAGAGGTCAACGAATTCATTTTCAAAGCCGGAAGTGGCGTTGGCGTTTGAAAAATCCTTCAGCATTTGAATTTCAGCGGCTTTTTCCATCAGTAATCTCCGTTAATCCAGCAAATCGTACTTCAGCTTCATCAAGGTGTGGCCGTCCTTGACCATTTCCCCAGTCAAGGCCACCGTCTGCTCGTAAGCCAGGTCAGCCATCTTCTGGTTGGCTTCTTCCAGCTTCTCTTGCAAGTCGCGGCCAGTTAGGCCCTTAACGGCCCGGTCGGTTTCGTTTTCGATCTGGCGCAATTTAGCCATGGTCTTTTCTTCAAAAGCCTGTTCCAAAGCGCTGTAGACCTTGTAGTTGGTGTCGCCAAGCTGGGCGTTCAGCTTGTTAAGCCAGAAGATCTTGGTCAAGTCAAAGTCCGGACCGGTCTGGAAGCTGGCTGGAGTAGTCGTGACATTGGTGTAGAAAGGCACGAAAACGTTGAAAGTGTTCGGGCCAAAGGCCAGCCATTGCACGCCGGCAAGGCCTTCTTCAACATCATTTCTGATCTGCAGGATGTGGGTTTCGAAGTTCCGGTTGATCCCGATTGGGCGGAAGAGCTTCTTTTCAGCTTCTGTGTTGGTCGTGCTGTAGACATCGTACTTGGTGTCCTGGTAGTGGGAACTTTCCAGGAACTTGATGTCTTCCGGGCTGATCTTCTTCTTGGCGTAAGTGATGAAAGGCTGGTCCTGGTCCCCTGGCTCGCCTTCCCATTCAGGGTCAAAATAGCGGTGGATGTACCAGGCCCGCGGGTTGTTGTAGTGGGCGTCCTTGATAGTGGATGAACCGAAGATGTGGCGCAGGTTGTAGCCTTGGTAGTCCGGGTTCAAGTGGTATTCATTGATGATGTCCAGCAAGTCGCTTGAGCACATGAAGTTTTCTTCATCGTTAAAGTCGAAGAAGTCGATGTTCAAGCGGTTTGGCGCTGCCACGTAGGCATCGTCTGGAATCCGGCGGGCAGCCCAGTGGTGGCCGCCAATGGTTTCGATGTACCAGACTTCGTCATGGTCGGCAAAGGCTGACCCGTTCATTTCGTAGGTCCCGTACTTTTCCACCAGGTAGCCCAGGCGCTTAACCCCTTCTCTGGCTGAATGGATGTATGGCAAAGTCAAAGTGACAAAGTCTTCTTCACCCAAGCCGCCCTTTTCAACTAAGGGGTCAATCCCTTGGATCCGGCTGTTGGTGGTGATGGTTTCCGTGGCCGTCATGGCTACCGTGGCATCGTTGATCCCGGCAGCTGCCCAGATCCCGTTCTTGCCGGAAGCATCTGGCGCGCTAGTATAGCGCAAGGGGTTTGGCAACAGGTCTTCGTCATCGATTTCCTGGCCGCTGATCACAGCCTTGTAGTGCTTTGGCTGCTCTTCCGGGTTTACCGCGATAAAGGCTTCAGGAATAATGGTGCTGCCGCCGTCTTCGCTGCGGGCAATCATCGTGGAGCCATCAATAGTGGCATCCTTGCCGACTAAAATGGTCGTGCATTCTGCTGGCTTTTGCATAAGTCCTCCTCTAATAATCTAAAACTAATTGTCTGCTTTCTTACTATTATTCTAGCTGAAAAAATGCCTTTTGCCAGCTACTGCTTTTGCCGGTAAAGGGCATAGAGGCGCTTGCTCAAATCGACGCCGCCCGGCGCGCTGTTTTCAAACAGGATTTTGCCTGGCTCAGTGCCGGTATTTAATTCATCCCGGCTGGCCAGTTGCCGCTTGACTTCAGCGGCTGCCCCGATGGCCCCGTCGTAGACCTTGGTCTGGGGACCTAAGATCTCTTGAATGGCCTGCTTGGCAAAAGGAAAGTGGGTGCAGCCCAGAACCACTCCGGCAGCCTTGCCGGCATAAGGGGCCAGCAAGTCTTCCAGGTACTGGTAGATGGCCGGGCTGTCGGTTTCACCTTTTTCAATTAATTCGACCAGTTTCGGGGCGGGCACCTTGACCACCTGGCCAGGTTCAGCGCAGTCTTTAACCAGCTGCTTAAACTTTTCCTGCTCCAAGGTCAAAGGCGTGGCCATGGCAACTACCTGCCCGCCGGGATTTTCTTCCGCTGCCGGTTTAATGGCCGGTTCGATCCCGATGATCGGCAGGGAGTATTCCTGGCGCAGGCGGTCAGCCGCCGCGCTGGTTGCCGTGTTGCAGGCAATCATGACGGCCTTGACATGGTGTTTGTCAATCAGTTCATCAACTACCCGCTTGGCCAGCTGGTAGACTTCTTCCTTGCTCTTTACACCGTAAGGAGCATTGGCTGAGTCGCCATAGAAGACATAATCTTCGTTTGGCATCAGATCAACCAGACGGCTGAGGACCGTGAGGCCCCCCTGGCCGGAATCAAAAACGCCGATTGGCCGATCAGCATATTCTTTTGGCATATTATGACCTCCTCTAGCTATTAATTTTGAACTTTTTATCCGCTTTCTTCAATCGATACGCCACTTTATTTTTGCCCAAGGCGGACTTTCTTGATTTTTTCTTTAGATTTTTGCCGGAAAAACCGTCCGGCTTGCTTTTTTTAAGGGCTATGTTATTGTTATATCTAAACCCTGGATATCACGTTGATTACCGGAATAAAACGGCAATCTGGGAATAATTCTGTACACAGTTTTTTTAGAAAGAGCAAAAGAAATTATGTTTAACGTTTCGCCTGAACAAGAGCGCCGCCACATCGTTGACGACTCAGCACTCAATGGCTTTTTAACGAAAATGTATTCCATCATGGGCCTGGCAGTTCTGGTCTCAGCCTTGACCGCCTACTTGACCTTAACGGTCTTCTCTGGCAGCTTGCTGCCGCTACTCACCAACCGGGTCTTCCTCTGGGTCCTGCTTTTACTGCCGCTGATCTTGAGCGTGGGCATCAGCTTTAGAGCTAACCGCAAGCCTACGACGGCTTTCTTCATGTTGATGGCTATCGCTGTTATCTACGGGCTGGAATTCTCCCTCCTGGCTTTTGCCTACACGGGCGCCCAAATCGGCGGGGCCTTCATCTCAGCTTCAGCCGTCTTCATTGGGATGGCGGCTTACGGCAGCGTGACTAAGAAGAACCTGGACACCATCGGGGCTTACGCTTCAGCTGCTGTTTGGGGCTTGATCGTGGCCAGCCTGGTCAACATGTTCTTGAAGAGCACGCCAGCCAGCTTCATCTTCTCCATCATCGGGGTCATCATCTTCACGATCTTGACTGCCTGGGATGCCCAGAAGATGAAGGCCATCTACGCTAACTACGGCGACCAGTTGCCAGAACTTGGCCTGGCCGTTAACGGGGCTTTGCTGCTGTACTTGGACTTCATCAACCTCTTCCTGCAATTCCTGCAGATCTTCGGGATCGCTGACAACGACCGGTAAAGCAAAGTTTAAGATATGTCTTTTAAAAAGGCTTTCTTCTTATTCAATGTCATTAAGTTAAGGGATTGACAACAAGAAAGAACCGTATTATCCAAAATTTGGGTAGTACGGTTCTTTTGACTTTTGTAGGATTCGGAATAAAAATAAACGTGGAAGTGTCATTAGCACTCCCACGTTTTTCGTAAACAGTAGAAATATATTGAAAGCTGTGTAAACT
This sequence comes from Lactobacillus sp. WILCCON 0059, assembly GCF_057197985.1. Taxonomy (NCBI): domain Bacteria; kingdom Bacillati; phylum Bacillota; class Bacilli; order Lactobacillales; family Lactobacillaceae; genus Lactobacillus; species Lactobacillus sp. WILCCON 0059. The sequence goes on along the minus strand of NZ_JBUBHN010000001.1, from coordinate 534,694 downwards.
ATGAAATCTCAATCTCTACCTGTAAATATTTTAGCTCTACTTGATTCTATTATCAATGAAGCGGTATCCAAAATTTCGGAATTTACCACCAAACCAACTGCTTTTAGCAGACACCGTGTGATTGACGTTTCTAAGCTGATTATGTTGATCATCAATATGCAGTCCGAGAGCATTCAGAAGGAGCTGTTCAAGAACATATCGCTTTCTGGCTGTAGTATTACAGCTTCCGCTTTTGTACAAGCCAAAGCTAAGCTTAAACCTGACATATTCAGATACATTTTTGACCAGCTTAATATGAATCTTACGAGTCTAAAACTATACAATGATGAATATAGACTGTTTGCCATTGACGGCTCAGACTTTAATCAAGTATGGAATCCTAAATCTGAAAATATCGTCCGTTTTGAAGGCGCCAATCGCAAACCTTACTGCCAGGTTCATCTTAATGCCCTGTACGATCTTGAAAATAAGATCTATCAAGATTGTGTGATTCAACCTAAGAACAGGATGGATGAACGAAAGGCAGCCGTTGAGATGCTTTCTAGGCTTGATTGCGGAAAATATATCGTCTTGATGGATCGCGGATATCTATCCTTCAATATGATTCAGCACTGCAACGTAAACAAAGACTGCTACTACGTGATAAGGTCAAAAACGGGTTTCACTGCGATCAAGGAAATCAGCCAGCTGCCCGATGAAGAATATGACGGTATCCTTGACTGCTGGGTAACTACATCTAACCATTTCTATACCCAAAACAAAGATCATCTCAATATACATCTGGTAAACCATGTAAATCATCAGTACAAGAAGTTCAAATCCAAGAATAGTAAGGACAACAGCTGGGACTTTAAACAGTTTTGTCATGTGAGATTCCGTGTATGCAAGTTCAGAATCAACCCTGATGATGCTCCGAATAAGGAGCAGTGGGAAGTCCTGGTAACTAATCTTGACGCAGATAAGTTTCCGCTCGACAGAATGAAAGAACTATACAATTTACGCTGGGGAATTGAGAAGTCTTTCAAGACACTTAAGTACGATGACTGCGGAATCCAGTTCCATTCCAAGAAAGACGAGTTTGTAAAGATGGAGCTGTATGCCCATCTGATTGCCTACAATGTGATAATGACCATGGTGAACCAGGCTTATGCTCCGCATCCTAAGTCAAAATCTGACAGCCCATACCAGATAAACCTATCCATGGCGTTCTTTTTAGCACATTATTTACTAGGTGCTGGATGGCTAAAGAAGAATTATGAGGAGTTACTGTATATGATTTCGATGTATATCGGGATGATTAGGCCAAACCGAAGTTACAATCGAAATATACATCCAAGAAGTGCAGTAGTTTTCAATTACCGGCTCTAATTTTGTAAGGTTTGCATAGCTTTCAAGTCCTACTAAGGACTATTTTGTCATGCGTAGAAACAAAAAAACTTGTTCAAGGATCACACCAAAACGGCGTGATATTGAACAAGTTTTTATTTAGAACCGATCTATGGTCAATGTCAATCCCTTAACTTAATGACATTGCTTCTTATTAGAAAGCCTTTTTTTCTTGACTATTTTTTTTGCAAGAGTAAGGTAAAAGATATGTAAAGTTTTTTATCAGTAGAGCTTAGAAAAAAAGAAGGTCAAACATTGCAAAAGAAACCGGTATGGAAAAGAAACCTGCAAGTCTCGGCAGTCAGCGTCTTTTTGGCGGGGATCGCCTTTTCAGAAGTCACGCCTTTTTTATCCCTGTACATTGACACCTTGGGCAAGTTCAGCCACCAGCAGCTGAGTTTTTGGTCCGGGATCGTCTTTTCAGCGGTTTACGTTGTAGCGGCCCTGGTTTCACCGATCTGGGGCAAGCTGGCTGACAAGAAGGGACGCAAGCCAATGATCCTGCGGGCTTCTTTGGGGATGGCGGTTGTCTTTACCTGCATGGGGTTGGCGCAAAATGTCTGGCAGCTGCTCTTCCTGAGAGGGATGCAGGGGGTTTTTGCCGGCTTCATCTCCAACTCTAACGCTCTTATCGCGGCAGAGACGCCAAAGAACAAGTCTGGCAAGGCGCTGGGGATCATGATTTCCGCCCAGACCGGGGGACAATTGCTGGGGCCCTTTGCCGGCGGGGCACTGTCGCAGGCTTTTAGCTACCGGGTAACCTTCTTTATTACCGGGGCCCTGCTTTTCACCTGCTTCGTCTTGTCTGTCTTCTTTATCCATGAAGATGACTTCGTGCCGGTTAAGAGCGAGCAGCGGGCCAGCTTTAAGGATACGATGAAGCAATTTAAGAGCGGGCAATTGATTCTGGGGCTGCTGCTGACGACCTTGATCATTCAAGCGGCCAACAACTCCATCAACCCAATCGTTTCCCTGTATGTCAGAAGCTTGATGCACAATTCAGGGCAGGTTGTCTTCGTCAGCGGGATCATCGCTGCTTTGCCAGGGATTGCCACGGTAGCTGCAGCTTCCTACTTTGGGGGCCTGGGTGACCGGATCGGGACCCACAAGATCATCTTAGGTGGCTTGATCGGTTCGATCATTCTCTTCTTCTTGACGGCTTTTGTCCGCAATACGATTGAGCTGGGTGTTTGCCGCTTCTTGATTGGTTTTACCGACGCCTGCCTCTTCCCGCAGGTGCAGACCATGCTGACCAAGTACAGCCCGAAACAATTGACCAGCCGGGTCTTCAGCTGGAACCAAAGCGCCATGTACGTCGGCAATATTTTTGGGCCGCTATTGGGCTCAACGGTTTCGGCCCACCTCGGCTACAGCGCCGTCTTCCTGGTAACCAGCGGGATCGTCGTGATCAACCTGCTTCTTTACCGGACCAACATTTTGAAAAACATTGCCTAGTTTAGGCGCGAAAAAAGCTCCAAGATTCATTCTTGGGGCTTTTTGCTTGGAAGATTAGTAATCATCGCTACTGTAATCTTCGTTGGTATCGACTGAATCAGAGTAATCATCTTGGCTGTCTTCACTGTAGTCTGAACTTGAATCATAATCCGCGTCAGAACTACTATCATCACTCTCATTATAGTCTGAGCTTGAGTCATAGTCTGAACTGCTGTCATCAGTATTGTAGTCTGAATCTTCATCCGTGTTGCCGTTGGATTGATGTTTTTTAGCCCAGTCAATTTGTCCTTGGACCCAAGGATCTGGATTGCCGTAAACATCGCTCCCAGGGGCATGATCTTGACCAGGCATAACGCGATTTCCTTTGGGATCATAACCGCGTTCTCGGTTGATTTCACCCTGGCTCTTAGCGGTTGACTGACTGCTTGCCTCTTGCTGGCTTGTCTGGCTGGAACTCTGCTTTGCTTTTAAGGCAGTCTTTTTTGAACTAGTTGATGCTGCCTTTTCAGATGATGACTTTGCTTGCTCCTTCTTAGCTTTGCTTGCAACTTTAGATGATTTAGCTGAACTCGAACTGCTTTTGGCTGAACTGGCAGTACTGTTGGAACAGGCAGTGAGCATCAGACCTGCCAACAAAACAACCCCTATCACATTTATTCTCATAAAAACACTCCACAAACATTCCTAATTTTTCCATTACTAACTAAAAGGCTCCATAAGATGGGGCCTTTTTGCTTGATTTACTTGTCGATTTTAATTGGCTTTAAGAATCCGTATCCACCATAAGTATTCATCGAAGAGTGGTAGGTGATGTAAACCTTGTTCCCTTTAACAATGAATTCCAATTTACTTGGATTTAATTCTTTATAGGTCATGACACTCTTAATGTCTTTAGATTGTACCTTGTAGATCTTCTTTTGAATGGTCTTCTTGTTTCCCTTTACCAAGTCAGTTAACTTGAGCTTCTTGCCAGTTTTCAGCGAATAAGTTGCAGCTTCAGCCCATTCATGAGCAACACCATAGGCAGAGTCTTCTTTGTGATAACCTACAGAAAAATATTTCTTGTTGGTGTAAACGTGCGTAAGAGTATACTCGCCTAATTGATTGGCCTTTTCATAGTCATACATATCAGAATCGTCATAATACCAGTCTGAAACGCTTTTGGCCATCTCATAGCCACCCTTTTTGTAGTTCTTCAAGTCCTTCTTGTAAGCACTGGCTAAAGACTTGTTAATCTTTTTAACCGTAGCAGATTTCCCTTGTAAAACCGGCTGCTGGTAAGAATAGCTGATCTTTGCATGCGGGTAGTACTTGGTCTGCTTATGCTTAACGATCTTGTATTTCACATTGGCAGCTTGAACTTTGGCAGCTGGAGCACCTAAAGTAAGCAGCATCCCGGCCGCGGCCAATGCAGGAACTAATTTCTTCAGTTTCATTTTAAATCCTCTTATAAATTCAAATAGAACAAACACTTTATAAACTATATTCTATTCTTGACTATCTCAAAGGGCAAGCGCTTCTTTGTCTGTGTTTCTATCCATATTTACCCCAATTTTACAAAAATAAGGATGTCATTAAGCGAAAATAACAATTTTCAACAATTCCTATGCGTTTGCTCAAAAAAATTCTTCGCATTATACTGAAGAAAAATATTCTTTGAAAATCGAGGTGTTACTTTGAAAGTCATTACCAAAATTTTGCAAGCTGTCAGCTTCCTGCTCAGTCTCATTCTCCTCTGGGTCTCCCTGGCCAGCTTGATTGATGTCTGCAACTCTGCCAGACTAATGGGCTGGTCTTCCTTTATCCCTTCAATCGCCGCTGGTCTGGTCTTCATCATCATGCTGGTCTGTGAGGCCTGGCTCAGCTTGCGGATAGACAAGCTGGATGACCGCGGAATCTTCTTTTTCCTGGCTGCTCTCCTACTTTTGACAGCCGGTGAAATGATCTCGCCCATCGCCTTGGGCTCTGGCTTTCTCTGGCTGAACCTCCTGCAGTTGCTTCTGATCCTTTTAGCCCGCTTTGCCATCGACTTTCATGAGTAGCAGGTCAAAAATTGTACGAAAAAATGGTGAAACTCGTTTTCTCGAGCTTCACCATTTTATTTTTTTCGTTTCATGGACAAGTCATCCGGCAAGACAAAGACGACAAAAACATCGCCGTAATAATTGTCTTCCACATACCGGCCTAAAGTGCTGAGCTTGAGGAGCTCCCCGCTCTTAGCCTTGACCCGGTAGTTCAGCAGCAGGCTCTTGTCTGGATCCGTCACTTTTTTCTGTCGCTGCAGCTTGATGGCCTTTTCCGCTTCCGCAAAGTCGGCCTGATAGACAAAGTTATTATAGCTGGACTTGGTATATGCCAAAAAGTCCTCGTAGCTCTGGCAGCCCAGCAAATGAACGAGATAGTCGTTGGCGAAAAGTATCTCCCGCTCATTATCGTCAGCCCGGTAGATCAAAATCCCGCCTGGCAGGCCCTGAGCGACGTTCTTGACGTTGAAGCCCAGCTGGGCCCGCTTGACCCGCTCCATTTCCGGCTCATAACGCTTAGCCGCGTGCTTGCCGTGCATCTTAGCCGCGTAAAGTGCCTCATCAGCAAAAGTCACCAGTTCTTTGATGCTGGCCGCCTGGCTTGGGTAAGCAGCATAGCCGGCTGAAATCGTATATCTGACCGTCGTTTCGCCGCTCTTGAATTCTTGCACGCCATCAATCGCGTCTTCAACCACTTGCTTAATATAGTCCGGCCTGCCGGTCACCGCGACGCAGAACTCGTCCCCGCCTGTCCGGCCAACCAAAGCATCAGGCGGAAACTTTTTCAGTAAATGATCAGCCAAATGCTTCAAGGCCAAGTCGCCAATCACGTGTCCATAAACGTCATTGACGAACTTAAAGTCATCCAGGTCAATAAAGGCCAAAGTCAGCGGCTCTTTCCCCTTTATTTCTGCTAATTTTTTTAACTGTTCAAAAAATCCCCGCCGGTTGTCCAGTCCCGTCAATGGATCTTTAAAAGCCAGCTGGTCCAGCTCCACTTTCTGCTGCCGGGTACCGAGGAAAAGATACAAGAGGCAGCTCAGTGATATGTCGATCAATACGGCAAAAATCAGCAAAAGTACTGTTTCGCCGCTGCACCAGCCTGCTTTAGGAACGATGTTTAAAGTCCACCAGCAAGAACCATAATTAAAAGTATAGCCAACCGCGTCCTTAAGCTTCTCTCCTTTCCCTAAAGACGACTCGACCTGGGTCTTCTTCTGGGTTAAAGGCGACTTGTTGGTATTAATGCAATAGTCATAGCCCATGGTCGTCAAGTTCTTCAAGGTGTGCTGGTAGACGTCCGGCAATTTGACCGTCATGATAACATAGCCCCAGAACTTGCCATTTTTCAAGGTTACCGGAGTCATGACTACGACGCATCTCTTGGCATTGAGCAGGGGCATTGGGCCATATAAGACGGCCTTGTCTTTCTGCTTGACGAAATTGAGAACCTGCTTAGCCTCTTTAACCTGCATTAAGTCATTATTCTTTTTCTGCTTTGACTGATATGGATAGGTATTAGTGACTACTCCATTAGGCACCAGTTCAATCAAGCTGATGTAATCTTTCTTTAACAGCTTGGCAGCATTCGTGAATTCTTCTTTTTCTACCTTGCCGTTTTTGGCAACCACCAGCTTTTCCATGGCCGCGTTGCTGCTGGCCGCGTATTGGAAGTCTCTCTTCAGCTCAATAGCATAGGCTTCAGCAATCTGGTATGCCTTGTCCTTTCTGCTGGCAAGACTCTGCGAGTAAAAAACAGCTGCAATGAGAAATGACGCAACGACAAAAAATATGGTTAAAGTCGCCCAAACCGCTTTATTTTTCAGATTCAGTTTCATTGCATTCCGCCACCTTCCAAGGCCATTTCTATATAACCATACCTATATGTTTTAGTTTAACACGCTTACTTCGTATAGCCTATAAGAAAAGGCTTTTTGTTTAAAAAAGGCTGCTTAATATGCAGCTAGCGCCCCAACAACTTAATTTAGTAAAGTGTAGCTCCCGTTATCCCCCTAAGTGCAAGAGAATAAGCTTAAGAATATTAAGCAAAGGCGGTATTTTTCCTATTTTTCGCTATTTGCCTTCCCTTTATCGCTTATTTTCTATCTTGTTATAGCTTACCCCTTGTCAACCCTTTCCAAAGCTCCTATAGTTACAGTCATCAGCAAGAGCTGATCCATTATTTATCTTTTAGAAACGGAGGGAAACATGATGGAAGTTCCTGGTAAAAAAGTTGGCATGTTGTCTGGCGAATGGCAGATCGCCTCAAATATCTTCAAAGGTTCACTGGGAAACATGATCGAGTGGTTCGACTGGTACGTTTACGCCTCATTCTCAATCTACTTCTCAGCCGCCTTTTTCCCGGCCAGCAATCAGACCGCTGAACTTCTTTCAACGGCTGCCGTCTTTGCGATCGGCTTCTTGATGCGGCCCCTGGGTTCCTTGATCATGGGCCAGTTCGCTGACAAAAAAGGGCGTAAGGCAGCCTTGACCTTGTCAGTCACAATCATGGCCGCCGGCTCCTTGATCATCGCTTTTGCCCCAACCTACGCGCAAGTTGGGATCATCAGCCCCATCATCCTGGTCGTCACCCGGATGATTCAAGGCCTCTCCCTTGGCGGGGAATACGGCACCAGCGCCACCTACATGTCAGAAATGGCCAGCCGGGGCCGGCGGGGCTTCTACTCATCTTTCCAATACGTGACCCTGATCGCTGGCCAGCTCTTCTCCTTGCTGGTCCAAATCATCCTGCAGCAGGTCTTGACCGACGCCCAGCTCTACGCTTTTGGCTGGCGCATCCCCTTCATCATTGGTGCCCTGGGCGCCGTAGCCGTCCTTTGGCTGCGCCTGTCTATGGATGAATCTGCCCAGTTCACTGCCAAAAACAAGCAAAACAAGCAGGCCGGCAGCTTCACCCTTTTGATGAAATATCCTAAGCAAGTTGCCATCGTCGTTGGCATGACCCTGGGCGGCACGATCAGCTTCTATTCCTACACCACCTACATGCAGCAGTTCATGATCAACACAGCTGGCCTGGACAAGGAAACGGTCGCCATGATCAACTTCTTGGTTCTCTTGGTCATGGTCGCCCTGCAGCCAATCTTTGGCCACTTGTCTGATAAAATCGGCCGCCGGCCCCTCTTGATCTTCTTTGGTATCGGCGGGACCCTCTTGACCGTTCCAATCTTTACCCTGCTCTCTCATGTCACTACTGCCCTGCAGGCATTTCTGCTAATGCTGACCGGCGTGGTTATCGTCTCTGGCTATACCTCAATCAACGCCATTGTCAAAGCTGAACTTTTCCCAAGTGAAATCCGGGCTTTAGGCGTTGGCCTGCCATACGGTTTGACCGTCGCACTTTTTGGCGGCACTTCCCAATACGTCGCCTTGTACATGCGGTCAGCGGGCCACGAAAGTCTCTTCTTCTACTACGTTTCATTAGCGGTCTTCATTTCTCTTATGGTCTATGTCTTTGCCTTGAAAGGTCACCGGTCAGCACTTGACGAAGAAGCATAGGCATATATAAAGGAGATATGCAAAAAAGCTTATCCAGGACGGATAAGCTTTTTCTTTGGAATTTTCTGCTTTTAGTAGATCTTTGCGACTTGTTCTTGAACAGTCGGGTGGGCCAGGAAGTCGTCGTAACTGATGTCGGCCCGGGCCACCACACCCTTTGGACCAACTTCAATAATGTGGTTGGCAATGGTCTGGATGAACTCGTGGTCGTGGGAAGTAAAGAGAATTGAGCCTGGGTAGTTTTCCATGGCTTCGTTCAAGGCCGTGATGGATTCCAGGTCCAAGTGGTTGGTCGGATCGTCCATGACCAATACATTGGCTGCTTCCAGCATCATTCTGGACAGCTGGCAGCGGACCTTTTCACCCCCGGACAGGACCTTGATCTGCTTGTTGATCTCGTCGCCGCTGAAGAGCATTCTGCCCAAAAAGCCCCGCAAGAAGGTGTTGTCGTCGTGCTCCTTGTCAGCGTATTGGCGCAGCCAGTCCAGGATCGTCAATTCGTCATTGTCGAAGTTGGCGTTAAGGTCTCTGGACATGTAGTTAAAGGAAGTCGTCTGCCCCCAGGTAACAGTCCCGGAGTCTGGCTCCAGGCGGCCAGCGATGATTTCCATCAAAGCGGTCGTAGCCCGGGTGTTTCTGGACAAGAAGGCTACCTTGTCACCCGGCCGAACGATAAAGGAGACATTGTCCAAAAGCTGTTCGTCGCCAGACTTGTAGGACACATTGTCCACTCTGAGCAAGTCGTTGCCCAAATCCCGGTTCATCTCAAACTTGATGTAAGGGTACTTGCGGCTGGATGGCTTGATGTCGTCCAAGCTGATCTTGTCCAGCTGCTTCTTTCTGGAAGTGGCCTGCTTGGACTTGGAAGCATTGGCTGAGAAGCGGGCGATGAATTCTTGCAGCTGCTTGATCTGTTCTTCCTTCTTGGCATTTTGCTGGCGGGCCAGTTCCGTGGCCAGCTTGCTTGATTCGTACCAGAAGTCGTAGTTGCCGACGTAAAGCTTGATCTGCCCGCGGTCAACGTCACACATCTGGGTGCAGACCTGGTTCAGGAAGTGACGGTCGTGGGAAACGACCAAAACGATGTTTTCATAGTCAGCCAGAAAGTTTTCCAGCCAGGCCGTGGTGTGCACGTCCAGACCGTTGGTCGGTTCGTCCAAAAGGAGGATGTCCGGGTTGCCGAACAGTGCCTGGGCCAAAAGGACCTTAACCTTGTCGCTTTCCGCCAGCTCGCTCATCTGCTTTTGGTGCATGTCTTCCGGGATGCTCATGGACTGCAAAAGCTGGGAAGCGTCAGCTTCAGCGTTCCAGCCGTCCAGTTCCGCAAATTCAGTTTCCAGTTCAGCCGCCTTGACCCCGTCTTCTTCACTGAAGTCGGCCTTGGCGTAAAGGGCGTCGCGCTCCTTCATGACCTGGTAGAGCTTTTGGTGGCCTTGAATCACAGTTTCCATAACGGAAAAATCTTCAAAGGCAAAGTGGTCCTGGTTCAGGCTGGACATTCTTTCGTTAGGGCCCATGCTGATTGAGCCCGTGGTCGGTTCCATTTTTCCTTCCAGCAGCTTTAAGAAAGTCGACTTGCCGGCCCCGTTGGCCCCAATGATGCCGTAGCAGTTGCCCGGCGTGAACTTAAGGTTGACGTCGCTGTAAAGGGTGCGACTGCCGATTTGCAAACTTAAATCTGTTACTGTGATCAATAGATTTTCCTCTGTTTCTTAAATTTTCTACTGCAATTATGACTAAATCAGTATAACAGGTTTGGCCTTTGCCCACCAAGCTTTTCACCCATTTTCTCCCCCCTTTTTTAAAGTTCTTTCTTTTTAAAGAATAAATTGGCTTATAATCTGTTAAAAAGAACTGATTGATAGGAGTATTTTTATGGCATTTTTCATCTCACTGGAGCAGATCTGCATCATGTTCATCCTCATGGCCATCGGCTTCCTCTGCCGGAAGAAGGGCATGATCCATGAAGAAACCGGCAAGGACTTAACCGCCATCCTGGTCTACATCGTCGGCCCCTGCCTGATCATCAACGCCTTTGAGCGCCCGGCCAGCGCCAGCCTGGTCAAGGACTTTGGCTTAACCTTCCTGGCGGGATCGCTCAACTACCTCTTCCCCATCGCCTTCAGCAGTCTCCTGCTCCGCCTGCCTCGGTTAAAAAATGACCCGGACAAGCAGCTGATTGCTTTTGGCGCGGTCTACAACAACTGCGGCTTTATCGGCATCCCCCTGATTCAAGCTCTTTTAGGCAGTAAGGGGACCTTCTTCGCCGTGCCCATCCTGGTTTTGAACAACATCTTCATTTGGTCTCACGGCATCGGCACCTTTAAGAAGCGGCAGCCTTTGGCCGATACCCTCAGAACCGTCCTCTTAAACCCAAATATCATCGCCACGGCCATTGGCTTCATCCTTTTTATCACCGGCGTCAGCCTCAAGTTTCCTGCCGTGATCTCCCGGTCAGTCAGCTACGTGGCTTCTTTGAACACTCCCTTAAGCATGATCGTCATCGGCTCCAACCTGGGAACAATTTCGGGGGACTTCTATAAAGATGGCAAAGCCTGGCTGATCTGCTTCTTGCGGAACTTCCTTATGCCGGCCTGCATGAGCGTGATCCTGCTCCTGGTTCCCTTGTCAATGACCGCTTACCTGGCCGTAGTCATCATGGCGGCCGCCCCGGTTGCCGGCTTTATTGTCATGCTCAGCCTCCTGGCCAACCGCCCTGTTGCCTTCCCTATGCGCTGTCTGTGCCTGTCGACTCTGATGTCGGTGGTCAGCGTGCCCTTGATTATCATGCTGGCCAGCTGGCTCAAGCAGCTGGTATAGTTCACCCTTACCCGAAATGTATCATTTTTGTCAAGAAAATTGTTCGACTTTTTAGAAAAAGTTACGGAAAAAGAGCCCAAGCTAATTCAATTTTCAGCAAAAAAGGCGTATGATAGATAAAAAGCATAAGCAAGCATAAAGCATTAGTTAAAAGAAAGAGGAAGTTAAGCGTGACTGCCAAGAAATTAGAGAACAACAGTAACCACGCGGTTATTGCTGAAGAGGTCAAGATCCTGACTGACTTGCTTGACGAAAGCACCCGCCACCTGGTTGGCGACGAAGAATTCGCCAAGATCAAGGGCCTGGTCAAAATCGCTGCCAGCAACGACCACAGCCAACTGGAAAGCCAGATTGCCTGCTTGAGCAATCAAGAAATGATCGTTGTTGCCCGCTACTTCGCGACCCTGCCGCTTTTGATCAACATTTCAGAAGACGTCGACCTGGCCAGTGAAGTCAACCTGCTCAACAACACGGACAAGGACTACCTGGGCAAGCTGGAATCAACGGTTGACCTGGTGGCAAGCAAGGACAATGCCGCTGAAATTCTGAGCTATGTCAACGTCGTTCCTGTTTTGACCGCCCACCCAACCCAGGTGCAGCGCAAGACCATTCTGGAACTTACCAATAAGATCCATGATCTGCTCCGCCGCTACCGGGACGTCAAGGCCGGCACCATCAACCGGGAAGAATGGACTGGGGAACTGCGCCGCTACATTGAAATCATCATGCAGACGGACATCATCCGGGAAAAGAAGCTGAAGGTCTCAAACGAAATCAAGAACGTCATGGTCTACTACCCTGACTCCTTGATTCCGGCCATCACCAAGCTCACTGCCCGCTACAAGGAACTGGCCCGGGAAAAGGGCCTCAACGTTGCCGGGGCAACGCCGATCACCATGGGCATGTGGATCGGCGGGGACCGGGACGGCAACCCTTATGTAACGGCGGAAACCCTCCGCTTGAGCGCGACGATTCAAAGTGAAGTCATTTTTGAATACTACATCAAGGCCCTCAACGACCTCTACCGGACGGTAGCTGTCTCAACTTCTTACGTGCAGCCCACGCCGGAAGTTGCGGAACTGGCCAAATTGTCCGCCGACAACTCCCCATTCAGAGAAAATGAACCTTACCGCCGGGCCTTCTACTACCTGGAAAGCCGCCTGGCCCACACTGAAATGGAACTTTTGGACGTCTTCTCCAAGGAAGCCGTAGTTAAGAAAGAAGCTGCTTTAAAGGCCCCAGTCTACAAGGATGCCTACGAATTCAAGGAAGACCTGGAAGCCATCAAGCGGTCATTGATCCAAAACCATGACCGGGCAGTAACCGGCGGCCACTTTGATGACCTGCTGGAAGCTATCGATGTCTTTGGCTTCCACCTGGCCACGATCGACATGCGGCAAGACTCCAGCGTCAACGAAGCCTGCGTGGCAGAACTCTTAAAGAGCGCCCGGATCTGCGACAACTACAGTGACTTGAGCGAAGAAGAAAAGATTCAGATCCTGCTCAGCGAATTAAACAATGACCCGCGCAGCCTCCACTCATCCAACTCACCGAAGTCAGAGCTTTTGCAAAAGGAACTGAAGATCTACCACACCGCCCGGATTCTCAAGGACACTTTGGGCGAGAACGTGATCAAGCAGCACATTATTTCCCACACCGAAAGCATCTCCGACATGCTGGAACAAGCCATCATGCTGAAGGAATACGGCCTGCTTGATTCTGAAAAAGCCCGGGTACAAGTCGTGCCTTTGTTTGAAACGGTGGAAGACCTGCAGAACTCCCGGGAAATCATGAAGCGCTACCTCAGCTTCGATATCGTCAAGCGCTGGATTGCTTCCAAGGGCAACTACCAGGAAATCATGCTGGGCTACTCCGACTCCAACAAGGACGGCGGCTACCTGGCGTCCTGCTGGAGTTTGTACAAGGCCCAAAAGGAACTGACGGCCATCGGCGAAGAACGTGGCATCAAGATCACCTTCATGCACGGCCGGGGCGGTACGGTTGGCCGGGGCGGCGGCCCATCATATGAAGCCATCACCTCCCAGCCATTCGGCTCTATCAAGGACCGGATCCGGACTACTGAACAAGGGGAAATCATCCAGAACAAGTACGGCAACAAGGACGCTGCCTACTACAACCTGGAAATGCTGGTTTCCGCCGCGGTTGACCGGATGGTCTCCAAACAAGCCGTCAGCCAGGACCACATCCAGGACTTCACGGCCTCAATGGACGGCATCGTTGCAGACAGCAACCGGGTTTACCGGGAACTTGTTTTTGACAACCCGCACTTCCACGACTACTTCTTCCAGGCGACGCCGATTAAGGAAGTCTCCAGCTTGAATATCGGCTCCCGGCCGGCAGCCAGAAAGAAGATTACTGAACTGTCCGGCTTGCGGGCTATTCCTTGGGTCTTCTCCTGGTCACAGAGCCGGGTCATGTTCCCAGGCTGGTACGGGGTTGGTTCAGCCTTCAAGCACTTCATCGATGCTGATCCTAACAATTTGAAGGAATTGCAGGAAATGTACCAGGGCTGGCCATTCTTCCACTCCCTGCTTTCCAACGTTGACATGGTTTTGTCCAAGTCCAACATGGAAATCGCTGAAAAGTACGCTGGGCTCTGTGAAGACGAAGCTACCCGGTCAGTCTTTGACATCATCAAGAAGGAATGGGAACTGACCAAGGAAGTCATCTTGCAGATCGAAGGCCACAGCAAACTTTTGGAAGACAACCCGTCTTTGGAAAGCAGCTTGGACTACCGCCTACCTTACTTCAACGTCTTGAACTACGTCCAGCTGGAAATGATCAAGCGGGGCCGGCAAGAAAAGCTCAGCGGCATCTACGAATCGATCATCCACATCACCATCAACGGGGTCGCTTCAGGCCTGCGTAATTCGGGCTAATCGCCACGGGTTTACACTTTAATAAGAAGCAAAAAAGCATGTTTTTTCAAACATGCTTTTTCTTCTTGCTTTTGCTTCGTGTTGTTTTAGTTTTTGATTCGGATTTTAATTTGCTTTAGTTTTTTAGCCTTAATCAGCCGCCTTGATTGAAGCGATGATTTCTTCAACCAGGTCAGGGTCATCCTTGAGGCCGGTCGTTTCCAAAACGACTTCCTTGACCGGTTCATCCTTGAGCATCTGTTGCAGCTTTTGGCTTTCAGCGTCTGCCGGCTCGTCAAAGTGGTAGATCTTGCCAACCGTTTCCAAGAGGGCGCTGTAGTCCAAGCCCCGGGCCTTCAGTTCTCTGATCGGCCGGATGAAGCGTTCATTGTAGCCCAGCTTGCGGATAGGCGTCCGGCCTACCCGGGCGATGTCGTCGGAAATGTAAGGGTTCTTGAAGCGGTTGATGACTTGGGCGTGGTATTCTTCCAGTTCTTCCTTAGTGAAGTCCCACTTGGCCAAAAGGAGGGAACGGGTTTCAGCCAATACGCGGGTTACCTGGTCAACGACCCGGTCATCCTTAACGGCTTCCCCAATCGTTTCATAGCCCAGAGCCTTGCCAGTGTAAGCAACAGTGGCGTGACCGGTGTTGACCGAGAACAGCTTCCTTTCAATGTATGGTTCAAGGTCTGGCGCGTAGTGAACGCCTTCCAAGCGAATCTTCGGATTCTTCATCTGGCTTTCGTCGATGACCCACTCCTTGAAGTCTTCAACTGAAACGAAGAGCGGGTCTTCATTGTGCTGAATTGGCACGATCCGGTCAACAGCGGCGTTCGGGAAGCCAACATACTTGTCAACTTCAGCCTTGTCTTCGTCGCTCAAGTGCTTGTAAACTTCTTCCTTCAAGAACTGGGAACCGCCGATCATGTTTTCACAGGCAATGACATCCAAAGGTTCGTGATTTTCCTTGACTCTCGCGCTCAAGCCTTGGGCGATCAGAGGAGCAATGATCTTCAATACCTTGGGGCCGATAGCCGTGGTGACCATGTTGGTCGTCTTGATGGCTTCGACAACCTTTTCAGGGTTTTTGGCGTTGTTGATCCCGGTCACGTTGCTGATGTGAATCTTCTTTTGCCCCGGGGCGGCCAGTTGAATATCGTATTCACCCCGCTCGACCAAGGCATCAATGATCGTTTCGTTAACGTCGACAAAATCAATTCCAAAACCGTTGGCTGCCAAAGTTTCGCCAATAAAGCCGCGGCCAATATTACCTGCACCAAAGTGTACTGCTCTCATTTTTATTTTTCTCCTACTTTGTCTAACAAACCGATAATTTCTTCTGGCGTTTGCGCGTCGGCTAATTTTGCTACGTTGGCAACGTCGCTGCAGAACAGGGCAATCTGGGACAAGAGCGCTAAGTGCTCATTGCCCAAGCCCGCGATTCCGAAGACGACAGTCACCAGCTTCTCCTGCTGGTCATCGGGTTCGCTGAAGTCGACCCCCATCGGGATCTGGACGACCGAAATTCCAGTTTTCTTGATGTACTTCTTGCCTTCATCAGTGCCATGCGGAATGGCAATAAAGTTGCCCATGTAGGTTGACACATCCGCGTTCCGGGCGAGCATGGCATCAATATATTCCGGCTCTACGCAGCCGTGGTCCACCAGAAGCTGCCCAGCCATGCGGATTGCCTCCTCACTGGTGGCAACATTCTGGTTCAACTTGATCATATCTTTTTCCAGTTTCATGCTTCTGCTCTCCTTACTTCAGCTTGTCAATCAGACCGCTGACTTCGCCGGCCTTGAGCAAGTCGTCAACCGTGATGACTTGAATCTGGTCATAGCGGATAGCCAGGTTCTTGCCAGCCATTGGCGTAACGATGACCAAGTGGCTTGGATCATTGTCCAGTTCATTGATTCTTACGGCCTTGACCGGAGTTTCCTTGCCGGCCTTCTGCATCTGGTCCTTGAACAGGCTGGAAGCCATCGTTACCGTACCCAGGTGCTGGTCGTGCCGGATGAAGTCGACTTCCTTGACCTTGCTGAAGTCGATAGCTGCCAAGCCGTCGCTCTTAGCGGCTGCCTTTTCATTCTTCTTGACCTGGTCTGCTTCTGGCAGGGTTTCACCGGCTGCCTTCAAGCGGGCAACGACCTGGTCGTATTTTGGCGTGCTGAGGAAGTTGCCGACTGATACGTGAAGCGCGTTTGGCGTCTTTTCCTTAGCCCGTTCTGCCAATTCTTCTTGGGTGATAACCAAAAGTCCTGGTTCATCCTTCAAGTTGCGGACAGCAGTGTTAGTAACTGGCAGCTTCAAGCCCGCCTTCTTCACCTTGTCTCTCAAAAGCGATGCCCCCATAGCGGATGAACCCATGCCGGCGTCGCAGGCAAAGATGATTCTTTGTACGTCCTTGTAGCTTTCAACTGTTTCAACAGCTGAAGCACCGTTTTCTTCTTCAGTCAAGCCCTTGGATTCTGCCTTCATGGCTGCCATTTGCCCTTGAGCAGCAGCCAGGTCGCCATCGCCACTCTTGTCCATCTTGTAGATGACAGCAGCTACGATAAAGGAAACGGCAGCTGAGCCAAGAACACCAACAATGTTGCCGAAGTAAGCATCCTTAGCTGAAACCAGCAAGATGGCGATAATTGAGCCAGGGCTGGCAGCAGCAGTCAAGCCACCGCCCAAGACACTGAAGAGGAAGGTCCCGGTAATCCCGCCGGCCATGGCGGCCAGGATCAAGATTGGCTTCATCAGAACATACGGGAAGTAAATTTCGTGCACCCCACCGAGGAAGTGAACGATAATGGCACCCGGAGCAGAACTCTTGGCTGAACCTTTGCCAAAGATTGAGCAGGCCAGCAGGATCCCCAGACCAGGGCCAGGGTTTGATTCCATCAAGAAGAGGACCGACTTGCCGATCTTAGCGGCTTGCTGGATCCCCAAAGGCACCAGGACACCGTTGCCGATCGCGTTGTTCAAGAACAAGACCTTAGCTGGTTCAATCACCAGGTTGGCCAGTGGCAGCAGGTGGTGGGCGATGATCCAGTCAACCCCGTTGGCGATCCAAATCGTGGATACAACCAAAATAGGTCCGATCAAGAAGTAGCTGATGGCTACAAAGATCATCCCCATGATCCCCTGGGAGAAGTTGTTGTAGATCATTTCAAAGCCGGCCTTGACCTTGCTTTGGAAGGCCTGGTCAAACTTCTTAAGGCACCAGGCGCTGAGCGGCCCCATGATCATGGCCCCCAGGAACATTGGAATCCCCGTAGCCTTGTTGGCAGCGTATGGGTAAAGAGCCGGATAAACGATGCCTTGCGCTACCGGGTTGGCCCAAGGGAAGGCCAGGACGATGGTCCCGACAACGGAGATGGCACCAACTACGCCCCCTCTTTCCTCATAAACGCTCTTGCCGCCCGTGTAGGCGATCAAGATTGGAATCATGAAGTACAGCATCGAGCTGGTAAAGCTGTTGATGTACTTGTTCGGGAACCAGCCATTTGGCGACATGAAGATCGCGGTCATGAAGCCCCAGGCAATAATCGCGCCGATGTTTGGCATGATCATGCCTGACAGGAAGGTCCCGAATTTTTGGATCTTTGCCTTAGCTGAGCTCTTGCTCTGAGTTTCAGACATTACTTTTCCTCCTAAACACTAAAAACTACTAAAAACAATAAAACTTACTCTACTTAACTTTTACTTACATTTTTATCTTATTATCAATTGTTTCCGCTTTCAACGGAAAGAAAATAGAACTCTGGCACTGAAAACGGTGCCAGAGTTCCATTTGTGATTTTTGCATTATCGTTGGCCGCGAGCCTGGTTCAACTGCTGGGTCACTTGCCCCAAATACTGCTGGGCAATGCCAGCCGCGATTTCCGGGCAGTTGCCTTCTTCAAACAAGCGAAGCGTCTGATCGCTCATAACCAAAAAGCTGCTGATCATTCCCAGGATATTGGCGCTGGCTTCTGGCAAATCCTCCGGTGCCAAAAGCAGCAGCTGCCGCTTGACCATGATCTGGCTTTGATCCATCGCCACCATAGAAATTGGCTCTGCCAGCTCATAAATGGCAAAGAAGCATTTTTTGACAGCCGGCGTCCTTGTGTGCAAGAGGGCCAGATGACTGCCGGGCAGGCCCAACGGGGCCAGGTCCATCCGTGACTTCAGCCGGCGGGTAACTTCCAGCCGGTCTTTAACATACTCGCTTGGCACGGCGTTGACAATGGCGGCCAGAATGTCTTCCATATCCATCCCTTGGCTGGCCAGCGGCTGCAAGGTCATCTCCCGCAAGAGCTGCTGGCAAAATGAACTTTCCTGGGCCAGCTTGGTCAGCATGGCTGAAGGATTTTTGAAGCGGCGCGGCTGTTCGACTTCGTTTTTTTCCGGATATTTGGCTACGTAGGCAGCCACCTCGCTTTTAACCCGGTCCAGTTCCCCGCCTAAAAGCAAGGGACTGACCAGGTGGTACTCACGGGGGAAGCCAGGCAAATCTAAAGTAGAAAAGATGATGTCATAGTCTTCCAGTTTTAATTGAGCCAGGCCAGAAGCCCGGGCGGTCTTGACCTGCTTGATTTCCGGAAGCTCTTTTTGCAAGCGGGTCGCCAGAATGGCTGATGTTCCCAAGCCGTTGTCACAAATCACCAGAGCCGACAGGTTGCGGCGTGGTTGCCGGTTGCCGTATTCATTAGCAAAATACAAAAGCAGCAGCTGCAGCTCCGCGACATTTAGTTCCTCTGAAAAGTCCAGCTTCCAAGCAGCTGTGATTGCTTCGTAGAGCTTTGGAAAGTGCATGGTCAACTGGCTTAAGGTCTCAATTCGCACGTTAGGCAGCCGCTTGACCTGGTGCTGGAGCAAACCGGAAATGTGTTTTTGCAGCCGGCGGGCAAAGGCCGGGTTCTTGCTAAAGTCAAAATGTACCTGGTCAGAAACATCTTGAATAAATTGGCCAACCCGCAAATTGACAAAGACCTCCTGGTCGTCATTGGCAAAAGGCACCCGTTGGCCAGCATAAGCTTGCAGCTGGTTGGCCAAAAATGCCACTTCATTTTGTGTCAATGTGACTTCTTCATCATCCAGCTTGGCGAAAATTTGGTAAACATAACTTTGGTATTTCAAAGAATCTGGCTTAGCCGCCGTGTTTTCCACGCTTTTGCCCTGCCGCTGGCGGTCCAGGCTGATGGTAAACAGAAGGATCATTTCAATCAACTGGTAGTCGGTTTCAAAATTGAAAGACGGCAGCAGCCCTTTGACAGCCTGCCAACATTTCTGTAAGTCCTTTTTTGGTAAAAGATCGATGAAAAAATTGCCTGACTTTTCCTGGCCCGGCTTATTGAGGTAGGCAAAAAAGACATAGTCATTGCTTTCACTGAGCAAAATACTGTTAAGAATTCTCCGCCGCTGGCTTTCCTTGCCGCTGATCTGAACCCCCAGACCCTTGGTCCGCTTGAGCAGCACTTGATACTTGGCCAAGGACCCATCTACCGAGTCCAAGTCGGTTTGAACGGTAGCTTCGCTAACACCCAATTGACCAGCCAAGGCAATGATTTTTTCCGGTTCGTCTTTCAATAAAAGCATGGCGGCCAGAGCATTGCCCCGGTCTTCGGCCTTCATCTCTCCTTGACTCTTGCTTTCTTGCACTTCAGCGCGCAGGTCGGCAATCGCCTCAGTCGGCCCAGTCAGCTGCAGATAGCCCTTCTTGTTGGTCAAGGTCAAGTCTGATTTAGCTAGTTCTGGCCTCAGCAAGCCAAATTCCCGGTAGAGGGTCCGTCGGCTGGTCGCCAGCCTTTTTTCCACTTCCGCCAAACTGATGCCGTCTTCGTTTTCTAGCAGAATCTGTAAAATCCTTTTCTGCCGGTCGGTCACAATCATTGCTCTGCCCCCTCTGTCAAAATTACGCCACTATTGTAGCAAAAGTAAATTACTTTTGCTAATGAATAATAATTACTTGCTTTTTTCAATAAAAATAGACAGACGCCTAAGCGCCTGTCTGTTTTGCGTATTTGCCTGTTACTAAAAATTATTCAACCGTGACGCTCTTAGCCAGGTTACGTGGCTTGTCAACGTCCAGGCCCTTGTTCTTGGAAGCGTAGTAAGCCAAAAGCTGAGTCGGCACTACTGACAGCAAAGCTGACAGGTAGTAGTCGATTTCCGGCAAAACGATGTTGTCGCCTTCCTTGGCAAATTGCTTGCCAACAATAGTGATCACGTTGGCCCCGCGGGAAGCTACTTCCTGGATGTTGCCCCGGGTGAGGTCAGCCGTTACCGGGTCGTTGATCAAGGCGATAACCGGCGTGCCGTCTTCGATCAAGGAAATCGTCCCGTGCTTCAGTTCAGCAGCGGCGAAGCCTTCAGTTTGAATGTAGGAAACTTCCTTCAGCTTCAAGGCTCCTTCCAAGGCAACGGCGTGGTCAATCCCCCGGCCGATGTAGAAGGCGTTTCTTGATGGAACCAGGTACTTCTTGGCCAGTTCTTCGATCTTTTCCTTACCGTCAACGATTTCCTGGATGCCTTCAGCAGCCAGGCTCAAGCCTTGCTTCAAGTTCCAGTCCTTAGCTTCCTGGTCGCCCAGCTTTTCACCAACGGCCTTGGCTAAAATTGCCTGCAGGGCAACTTGAGCGGTGTAAGCCTTGGTTGAAGCAACGGCAATTTCCGGACCAGCATTTAAGAGCATGGTATAAGTTGCTTCTCTTGACAAGGTTGACCCTTCAACGTTGGTCATGGTCAAGCTTGGAATCCCCCGCTTGTTGGCTTCAGTCAAGACCACGCGGGAGTCGGCAGTTTCACCAGATTGGGTCAGGAAGATGAAGAATGGGTGCTTGGACATCATTGGGAAGTGGTAGCCAGCTTCTGAAGCATAGCCAACTTCAGTTGGGATGCCCGTAAACTTCTCAAAGATCTGCTGGCCAACCAGACCTGCATGGTAGGAAGTACCAGCCGCGAAGATGTAGATCCGGTCAGCCTGGCTGACAGCGTCGACGATCTTTTCGTCAACAACTGGCTTGCCTGCTTCATCCAGGTAGTCAGTTGACAGGCGGCGCATTACAGCTGGCTGTTCATCAATTTCCTTGAGCATGTAGAATTCGTAAGTGCCCTTAGAAGCGGCATTCGGGTCGATGTCCAAAACGTGAGCTTCTCTTTCAACCTTGTTGCCGTCGTAGTCTTGGATTTCGATTGAGTCCTTGGTTACGTCAGCACAGTCGCCGTCGTTCAAGGCGATAAAGGTCTTGGTTTGGTCCAGAACGGAAATCGCGTCTGACGCGATAATGTTGAAGCCATCACCCAGGCCCAGCATCATCGGGCTCTTGTTCTTAGCAATGTAAATGTGGTCTGGCTTGGTGTTGTCTACCAGCAAGAAGGCGTATGAGCCCTTGACCAGCTTCAAAGCCTTCTTGAAGGCGGTAAAAGCATCCAGATTGTCGTCCTTGGCAAACTTAGCTACCAATTGCACGATAACTTCAGTGTCGGTTTCAGACTTGAAGTGAACGCCTGCCAAATACTTTTCCTTCAATTCCAGGTAATTTTCAATAACGCCGTTGTGGACCAGGTAGAAGCGGCCGTCTTCTGAGTAATGCGGGTGGGCGTTTTCTACTGTCGGATGGCCGTGGGTTGCCCAGCGGGTGTGGCCGATCCCGGTCGTCCCTTCTTCTTCTGGCGTCAGCTTCTCTTCCAGATTGGCGATCCGGCCGACTGCCTTGGTCAAGTATTCATGCCCTTGTAAATCATTGAGGTAGATACCGGCTGAGTCGTAGCCGCGGTATTCCAAGTTCTTCAAACCGTTCAAAACAACTTCTCTAGCTGGCTTGCCAACTACACCGACAATTCCGCACATATGTCTTCTCCTTTGGTCTAGTTCAATTTAAGTGATTGGACTAATTTGTATTTTTGCGCTTGCAATAGGAATCATAGCTGTTTTTTTGGCCCGGGTCAAGTCTTTACTCTCAAATTGGTATAATTGTAAGCGGTAAATTGGCCAGCTTAACTTTTTCTTTGCAAAAAGGTCTAAAAAAAGCCCCCATCTTGCCAGATGGAGGCTTAAAATCAATCTTCTTTCTTGTCTTCTTCCTCGTTGCTCTCCGCGCTGACCGGGATTGGCCGGTGCTCAATCGGAGTTGAGAAGGCGATTTCGGTCTTGGTGCGGCCGAATTTCTGCAGCTCGTTGACTAAGTGGTCCAGTTCTTCTGGCCGCCGGTAGGCCGCCTGGATCAGCATGGAGTAGTCCCCCGTCACGCAGTCGCACTGGATGACGTTTGGGATCTTCTCGATGAAGGGGTAGAACTCGCTCTTGTCTTCCGGCTTGACTTCCAGATTGATGAAGGCCTTGACCACGTAACCCATGGACGAGTAGTCGATGTCCGCATAGTAGTGCTTGATAAGATCGTTGGCCTCCATCCGTCTGATGCGGTTGGCTACGGCCGGAGAAGACATGAAATTGGCTTCCGCGATATCCTTGACGGAAATGCGGGCATTCTTTTCCAACATTTGTAAAATGCGTCGGTCGGTTTTATCGATTTTGTATTCAACCATTTCGTTCTCCCACCTATTCAACAGCTGCACTGGTTATTTTAATCGTTTTATTAAAAATATTATATTCCTACAAGAACTCAGTGCAAGACTTTTTCTGAAAAAAGACTTATAGCTTGCATCCCGCCATTAAGCAAAGAAGCTGACGATCAAGGTCAAGATCGGCAGTCCCCCTTGCATCAAAAGGATCTTCGGCTGGCTGGTCACGGCCCCGTAGGCCGCAACCAGAATCATGTAAGCCAAGAGCAGCTGCAAAACGATCTTGCTCAAGGCGAAGGCGGCAATCAAGGTCAAGACTGCCAACAAGCCGTTGTAAATCCCCTGGTTCTTAAAAAGGACGTTCAAAGCCGGACGGCGCAGTTCCTCTTGGCTGATCTGAAAGACTTCCGCGGTTTTCTTGGAAGTCGTTGCAAAAGTTTCCAAATACATGATATAGAAGAACTCCGCCGCCACCAGGCAGGCTAAAATTTGTAAAGCTATTTTCATTGTTAACTCCTCACTTTGTCAAATCAGCATAAGCTGATAGTGACATTTTACTTAAAACTGAATGATAAAGTCAAACCATATGTTGCCGATCATTCACAGTCGTTGCTTAAATCCGCGATTTTCCTGGCCGGTATGCCGGCAAATACCCCATTGGCTGGCAGATCCTGGTCAACCACGGCTCCAGCTTCCACGACAACGTTGTCGCCGATTTTGACCCCGGCTAAAACCGTGACTCTTGCCCCAAGGCAGACGTCATTGCCAATTTCAACCCCCTTGGCCTGGGCCAGGCGCTGGCGGCGCTGGTGGGTTGACCGGGGATGGGCAATTGTCGTTAGCAGGCAGTTGGGGCCAAAAGTCACGTAGTCGCCAATGTGGACCTCGCCGGCATCTTCGATGGTTAAACCGCTGGCCGCAAAAAAGTGGTGGCCGATATAGATGTTGGGCCCATTCAGGCAGCTGAAGCTGGTTCCAAAGACGGCCTGGTCCCCCAAAGCTCCCAGGTGCATCTTTAAGCGCAAGAGCTGGGCCGGCCGGTCCAGGTTGTTGCCCTGCCTCAGTTCATCGTTCCAGATGATCCCGGCTTCTTGATAATACTCAACTTCCGGGGCGGTCAACTGGTAGAAGCCGCCAGCGCGCATTTTTTCTAATTCATTCATGGTCTTTTTCCTTTAAGCTTTTTCTCAACAGTTAATTATAAGCGAAAACGTTTATTAAAAAAGCTTTCAACAGAAAAAATGCTCTGAAAAATCAAACCATATTCGTGCTGGTCACATAGGCCCGCTGGCCTGGCATCTCTGCTACCAGCTGCAGGCGGAGGCGACCAGAATAATTCTTAATCCGGAAATTCTCTTCAACGATTTCGCCATCAGCTTGGCTGCCCAGACGCCTCAAGAGGGCATAAAATTCCTTCTTATAGATGGTCTCAAAAGCTTCGCCCTCCAAGCGCAAAGACTTGATCAAATTCTGGGAGGCCTTGTTGGCATAAATGAGCTCAAGTTTTCCCTTCCGATCCAGGACAACCATGACCGGAACAGTTTCCACCAGCTCTTGGTTATTTCTCCCGCTGAAAGGATACAAGGCGTTCAAAACATTGACCTGGCCGATCTTTTGGTAAAAGTCGTGCTCAGCCTGGCTTTCAAATTCCAGGCCACGCTCCTTCCTTTTGGCCGCAATCTTGTCTTTTGGCAGGGGCTGGGAGAAGTAGAAGCCTTGAGCTAAAACGCAACCGATAGAATGGAGGAAGTCGTATTCGTCCTTGGTCTCCACCCCTTCTGACAAGGTCTCAATGCCCAGCCGCTTGGCCATGTCGATCACGTCCATCAAGATAGTTGGCGTTTTTTCATTGGCGTGACGAAGAAAGGCCATGTCGATCTTGAGCAGGTCAAAGTCAAAGTTCTGCAGACTGTTTAAAGATGAGAAGCCGCTGCCGAAGTCGTCCAGCCAGACTTGGTAGCCGTCTTCGTGGAAGCGGCTGATGTGTTCCTTGATAATGGCTTCGGTATTGCTGAGCAAGGCTGACTCGGTAATTTCAATTCTGATCTGATTGCTCTTTACTCCATGCTGGTTCAAAATGGCGTTGATTTTTTCATGCAGGTCGGGCAGCTCCAGGTCATAACGGGACAGGTTGACTGAAACCATTGGATAATTTTCGTCTTTTTGCATGGCTTCTGCCAAGTCCTGGCAGACCAGGTCCAAAATGTGCAGGTCCAGCTTGTGGATAAGGTGCCCCCGCTCCAGGACTTCAATGAATTCGCCAGGGTTCAAAAAGCCATACTTGGGGTCGACCCAGCGGGCCAACGCCTCATAAGTACTGATCTTGGAGCTGAAGGTGTCCACGATTGGCTGGTAGTAGACCTTGATCCAGCCCTTGGCCACAGCTTCATCAATGTGACTGAGGAGGTAGTTTGCCAAAGTCAGGTCAGCTTCCATTTTCGGATCATAACGGCAATAGTAGTTCCGGTAGTTGCCGACGGCATTGTTGGCCGCGATTCTGGCCCGGTCCATGACAAAAGAAACCTGCTGGTCATTGGCCGACAGCGGGTAGATCCCGGCTCTGATCGAAGCCCCGAAGGCTTCATCCCCGATAATGGCGTCATGAATATTCCTAATGGCTTGATCTACTTTGTTATCGGGAACCAAAGCGTAAAAGTGGTCAGCAACCGGCCGGACCAGCCAGGGGCTGCCCACTTCCTGGCCAATTACTTGAGCCAGCCGCTTTAAAAGCTCATCGCCGGCTTTCAGCCCATGCTCTTTGTTAAAAAACTTGAAATTGCTGATGTCAAAGTGGACCAGGTCCAGTTTCATACCAGGATCAGCCTTGATTTCGGCTAATTCATAGGCAACATGGTGGCGGAAGGCCGTCACGCTGCACAGGCCAGTCACGCTGTCAGCTGAAGAGCCTTTTTCCACGTAAAAGGACTTTTGCAAAAGCCCTGACATGTGGCTGGAAACAATCTGCATGACCGGAAGGGCCAGATCCATGTCTTTAGGTTGGTCTGCCCCGACAAAGCCGACCAGGTCATTTTCAAAGTAAAATGGGCACAAGACCAGACTGCTGATCTCCTGGCGGGAAAATATCCCATATAACACGGGATCAGCCTCCTTGAAAGCAGCCATGTCGCTGATATAGTAACCAGAATTTTCCCTAAAGGCCTGGGCAAAAGGCGAGCCAAGATCAGCCCGCGGCATGTCCTGCAAGGTTGCCCGCTCGGAAACAACTCCCGGCGCGCACCATTCATAGGTGTTGTCATAGAGCTGCTTGTCATTCAGCTGGAAGATATAAGTCCGGGCAGCCCCTAGTTTTTCCCCGATTTCACCGAGGAAGATCATGATCGCGTCGCTAGGATCCCCATCCTGCATGGCCCGGTCCATACAGTGGTTCATCATTCCTACATAGCCCATCATTTTATTTGCTTCCGCGGGAGAAAGACTGCTGAAATCAAAATTCCTCTTAAAAGCACCAAATTTTTCCAAGCTTTACCTCACAAGCAAAACACGAATTTCCTAGTCAAAACACCGTTAACTGAAGAAGGCACTCGCGGCTTGGCCGGAGTGTCTACCTTTTAAAGCAAAAAATACTATAAAGCATTCGATTAGTAAAATCAAGTTATTAGCGTGAGATAATAAAATACTTATTAACCAAGCGGAGAAACGCTGCTATTTATTGTTTTCATATGATATTTCATAAATTATTTATTATCGGATTTGCTTTTTTTCTCCAGGTATTCCAGCAAAAAAGTCCGGGCTAAAGAGTTTGGCCGGATCTGCAGGCGGGCTTCTTCTATGCTCAGCCAGTTCCAGGCATCAATTTCTTCGTTGGGGATAACCCTTTCCTTCTGGTCAACGGTCACCGTATAGTTGAGCATCAGGGTGTTTGAGGGGGCAAAATACTGGCTGCGGTTGAAGTGGAGGCTTTTGGCCCTTAAATGGAGCTCCTCCATTAATTCTCTTTGGCAGGTAGCTTCAGCGTTTTCCCCTTTATTAACGTAGCCAGCCACCAGGATATAGGAGTCCTTCCCGTACTGCTTGATTAAGAGGACCTGGTCGCCTGCCTCATTCATGACGATCATGCTGACGGCAACAGAAAATACCGGAAAGCGGAAGTCCCCGCATTGTTCGCAATATGGGATCAAGCCATCCAGAGGCAACTCCTTTTTAGTCAATTTTTGCCCGCATTGGGGGCAGTAGTTCAGTTCAAACATTTTTTAGTCACTCGCTTATCTACTCAATCTGTTATCTGCTTCAGTAGTTAACATTTAAATATACTTGCTGCCTTCCCGCCGGCTCAAAGGACTAAGTTGGCGGGAAGCGATATAGCTTCTGACCCAGGCCGGGTTGGTCTTCGAGTAGTCCCTTAAGGCCCAGCCGATAGCCTTGTTGACAAAAAACTCCTGGCTGCCCAGGTTGAGGTCGATGATTTGCCCCAAAAGGTCTGGGTCCGTTGCCTCTTTTAAGCCTAGCTGGAATTCTATTGCCGTCCGCCGGACCCAAAAGTCGGGATCTTGCGCCCAGGCCAGCATGAGGGCGGCCGTCTTTTCCCTGTTTTCCTCATCTCTGACAAAAACCTGCCCCACCAGTTTGACCAGACCATCGACGCTGTCCCACCAGAACTTGGTCTCAGCCAGCTGCTTGATTTTTCCTAAATCCTTAAAAGTCAGCTGCCTTTCTACTCTTTTCAAGTAGTCCAAGGCAAAGTACTGCATTTCCCGGTAGTCGTCCTTAAAGCAGAGGTCAACCAGGTCCCAATCTATTTCTTCTTTAGTCACGCCTTTTAAAAAAGGTCTGGATAGGTCCCGGCGCAAGGGACTCTTGATCCCGTAGAAAGGAAAAAGATTCCGCATGTACTTGCTCATGGCCTGGGCGTTTTCTTCATTGGCGGCAGCTGCATAAGCCTTTTTAACTGCCTGGTACTTTGAAAAAGAAGTCATTTTTTCACCGAGCTTTCATCTTTATGTCAGTCTGTATGGTAAAATATAAGCTATTGTGTGCTCTAGCACAATAGTTTCTAATTTATATTTTCTAGTTTTTACTTTCTATTTGTTATTTTAACTTGATTTATGGAGGATCAACATGAAAGAAAAGTTGACGCATGCTGAATCGCTGACGATTTCCAGCATGCTCTTCGGCCTCTTCTTCGGGGCCGGGAACCTGATTTTTCCTGCCTACCTGGGGGAAGCCAGCGGGGCCAATCTCTGGATCTCCCTCCTGGGCTTCTTGATCACCGGGGTGGGCCTGCCCCTTTTGGCCATCGCCTCTTTGGGGATGACCAGGTCAGAAGGCTTATTAGACCTCTCAAGCCGGGTCAGCCACAAGTACAGCTACTTCTTTACCTGCCTTCTGTATCTGACCATCGGGCCCTTCTTCGCCATTCCCCGCTGCTTCACGGTTCCTTTTGAAACCGGGATTTCTGCCCTTTTGCCAAGCGGGATGAGCAAAAGCACCGGCCTCTTTATTTTCTCACTGATCTTCTTTTCGATCATGCTTTTCTTCTCTTTGAGACCAGGCCGGATCATGGACTGGATCGGCAAGTTTCTGACTCCGGCCTTCTTGCTCTTTTTCTTCTTTATCATGATCACCGCGCTTCTTCATCCCTTGGGCAGCTACCAGGCAGTCAAGCCGGTTGGCGAATACGCCAGCGCCCCACTAATCAGCGGGGTCTTGGCCGGCTACAATACCATGGATGCTTTAGCGGGCCTGGCCTTTGGCATTATCGTCATCTCCAGCATCCGGACCTTCGGGATCACCAAGCCGGAAAAAGTTGCTTCCGCGACCTTAAAAACCGGTATCCTCACCTGCCTTTTGATGGCGGTGATCTATGCCATTACCGCCCTGGTCGGGGCCCAGAGCCGGAGCAGCCTGGGTCTGGCCGCTAACGGCGGGGAAGCCCTGTCCGCGATTGCCCGCCACTACTTCCCAGGTCTGGGGGCAGTAATTTTTGCCTTGATGATCTTCGTGGCCTGCCTTAAGACGGCGATCGGCCTCATCACGGCCTGCAGCGAGACTTTTGTGGAAATGTTCCCCAAAACCCTGTCTTACAACAAGTGGGCCATCATCTTCAGCCTCCTGGCCTTTGGGATTGCCAACATCGGCCTAACCACCATCATTTCCTTCTCTCTGCCAGTCTTGATGCTGCTCTATCCGCTGGCGATTTCCTTGATCCTGCTGGCCTTGACCAGTAAGCTCTTTGACTTTAAGCAGGTCGACTACCAGATCATGACGGCTGTTACCTTCCTCTGCGCCCTGGGCGACTTCTTCAAGGCTTTGCCGGCAGGGATGCAGGTCAAGGCAGTTACCAGCCTTTACGGCCGCCTCCTGCCCCTTTACCAGGACGGGCTTGGCTGGCTGGTTCCAGTCGCTGTTACCTTTGTCATTTTGGCCATTAAGGCTTCAATCAGCAAAAAACGCGCCTAACGCAAAAACAGAGTTTCCAATTAAGAAGGAAACTCTGTTTTTTCTATTTTCTGATGAATTGCTCATCGCCGGCCGCCTCTTCAGCTGAGACGTAGCGTTCAACGCTCATGTGCAGGTCATACTTCTCACGAAGCTTGGCCAATTGGCCCATCATCGGCGAAGCGTGGTGGGCATCCAGCGCTGCCTGGCTTTCCCAGCTGTCGATCAAAAGGATTGTTTCCGGGTCATCCAGGGGCTGGAAGTATTCATAGCGGAGGTTGCCAGCTTCTTCCCGGATGGCCTTGGCCACCCCGCTTGCTTCCATTTCCGCCGCGAACTTGCGGGCGCTGCCGTTTTGGCCGCGGTAGTAAAGGTTGACTGTTAAACTCATTTTTTCTCCTGCTTTCTGCTTAAGTATCCGCTTACATATCTAGCTTACCAAATTTTTCCTCTTCTGACCGGTCTGGAATTCTCAGCCAGTGCTTGCCCGGCTCATGAATGTTGAAGCGTTTGGCCAAGTAGTCCGGGTCACTGCTTTTGATGAAAGCAATGCCCCAGTTCTCCAAGGCTTCAGCCACTGGATACAGGCTCTGCCCCAAGCCGCTTAAGCTGTATTCCACGTGCGGCGGCACTTCAGGGTAGACCTTCCGGTCGACCAGCTGGTCTGCCTGCATCTCTTTCAAGCTCTGCGTCAGCATCTTCTGACTGACGCCAACGACCCCCTTTTTCAATTCGCCATAGCGCTTGGGCCCCTGCAGCAGCTCCCGCAAAATCAGAATCTTCCACTTGCTGTCCAGCAAGGAAATGGTCACCGCGCAGGGGCAAACGTCAAATCTGCTGATATCTTCAGCCATAATCATCACCTCTAATGCCCATGATAGCACAATACTAACTTTTAGTAACCAACCTTACAAAAAAGTGGCTACTTACAAAAAGTTAGCTGCAGTAGTAAGCTGAGAACCGTAGAGAGAAAAAACTGTTGTTTAAAGAATGAGAGGTTTGAGATTTATGGAATTTTTAGACGCGGTTAAAAGCCGTCACTCAGTCAGAGACTTTAGCAAGCGGGAGGTCAGCCGCGAAGATTTGCTGGCCATTGTTAACGTAGCCAAGCTGACCCCCTCTTGGGCCAACAGCCAAACTTGGAAGCTGGTGATTGCCAGCGGTGAGACCTTGGAAAAGATCCGTCGCCATCACGAGTCTGCCGCCGGCCAAGAAAACCAGGACACCCCGGAAGTGCCGCCGCTGCACCGGGATACCATGGGCCCGGCAGGGATGAAGAACGTGAGCGGCTGGATGAGCGGCATCAATGATTTTATGAGCAAGGACCCGCAGGCCATGGCTAAAGACGCGGCCAGTCTGTACAATGCCCCGGCTGTAGCTTACCTGCTGATGCCGCGCACTACTGCCCCGTATTCAGCATACGACCTGGGGGCATTTGGTCAGACCTTGATGCTGGCCGCCACCGACCGGGGGATCGATTCAATCCCGGCCATGGAATACGTTCTCTACCCTAAGTTTCTGCATGAAGCACTGGATGTGGACAATGATTACGTTTTTGCCTTGGGCATCGGCCTTGGCTACGAAAAAGAAGACTCCTTGATCAACCATTTCCGGGCAAGCAGAATGGACAATGACGAATTCTTGACATTTAAAGACTAAAAATATAGATCCGCTCCAAAAGTTTTGGGAGCGGATCTTTCGCGTTTTCAGTATTCAGAGTTTTTTAAAAAAACTACCGGTATTCACAGTCCGCCAAATGGTCGTTGACGATACCGATGCTTTGCAAAAAAGAGTGGGTGATCACCGGGCCAACGAACTTGAAGCCGCGCTTCTTGAGGTCCTTGCTGACTTCTTTTGACAAGTCGCTTTGGGCCGGAACTTCTTCAAGCTTTTCGTAATGCCGGTCGACCTGCTGGCCCGCCGTAAAATGCCAGAGATAGGCATCAAAGCTGCCGTATTCTTCCTGCACTTTCAAAGCCGCCTGGGCATTGCTTCTGACGCTGAAAATCTTGCTCCGGTTGCGGATCAGCTTTCTATCTTTCAAAAGAGCTTCCAGCTCTTCGTCAGTCATCGCCGCGCAGGCCGCGATTTCAAAGTCATGAAAGGCTTCCTTATAAGCCTCCCGCTTGTGCATAATTGTCCGCCAAGACAAGCCTACGCTGGCGCCTTCCAAGCAGAGCAATTCAAACTCGAAGCGGTCGCTGCGCTTGATCTTGCACCACTCATGGTCATGGTATTCTTCCAGCAGCTTGTCGCCTTCCGCCCACCGGCGGCAAATATTTTCGCTCATTTGGTCCTCCTTGACAAAAATCTTTTGCTTACTATTGAAGTATCTTTCCTACCAATCGGCAGTTTCTTTCTCATACACCTGCTTGCGGAACTGCTGGGGCGACTTGCCTGTCAGCCGCTTGAAAAACTGGGAAAACTGGCTGGGACTAGAGTAGCCCAGCTGCTGGGCTAAAGCGGTCACCGACTCATCGCTGAAGCGAAGCAACTGCTTGGCCTTCAAGAGCCTCTGCTGGTCGATGTAATTTTTGATCCCTTGGCCAGTCTCTTCCTTAAACACATGCTGCAGATAAGACTGGCTGACGTGCAGCTGGCCGGCAATTTCCGCCAAATCCGGGGGCGGATTCAAGTTCTCACTTATATACTGCTGGGCCCGATAGACCAAGGGACTGACTGCCTGCCGCTTTTGCTGGCACAAACGGTTGATAAAAATCTCCCCGATCGCCCGGGTGTATTCGTACAGGTTGGAAATCTGCACGTCGCTCTCGATTCCCTTGATGATCTCATCGCTGAGCTGGTAGGCTTCTTGAATGCTCAAACCACCTTCGATCGCCGCCCGGGTATAAAGGGTCGTGGCCGAAATCGCCAGATCCTTCTTGCTTCTAAGCGAGGAAGGATTGAAGCGGCCAAAATTCCCGACTTGGACGAAGTGGCGGAAATCATGATTGTAGCGGTCAAGGTCGCCGCGGCGGACATCAGTCATGATTTTCTCTTCAGCCAGGCGCCCTTCCAATGTCGGCTGGTTATCTTGCAAATTCATTCCCAAATTGTCCCCGGTCGCAATCTGCCCGATATTTTCATTAAAAACCGGCTCTCTTTGATAAAGCATCCAGTACAGGCAAAAGACCAAGTGGCGGAAACGCTCCACGCTCAAAAGGGGAACCTGCCGATCATAGTTTCCCTTCCCCTTCAAAGAATAACTGGTGCTCCAGGCCACGATGAGCTCCTGCTCATAAGGAAAAGCGGCCAGCAGGCTGAGATACTTTTCCTGCTTCAGCTGGACCTCTTTGCCCTGCTCCTTGGCCAAATTCCGCAAAAGCTGCTTTTTGGGCAAAACCGCCAAGGGCCGGGTATAGCTCTCAATGATTTTTTCTTCTTTAACCGAATACAGGCACAGGTCCAAATCCGTGGCCTGCTGAAATTCGCTTAACAGTTTTGTCGTCTCTAGCATTTGTAATCGCTCTCTTTTTAACGCTTTATCTAAAATTATAGCACGAATTATAAAAAAGCGTTCTGGAAATCCCGCATAATAGTAACCGTTAAGAGATGAAGCGGTTACAAATGTCCGCGATACCATGTCTGAGGTGACAACAAGTGAAGATAAGCAATATTCAAATCAACCACATGACTGAGCCGGTTGGCTTTCAGCTGGCCAGCCCCCTCTGGATCTCTGCCGAGCTGACCGGGGCAGCCGTCAAGACCGTCAGCTGCCGCCTGGTTATCAAGACCGCCGGCGAAACCGTCTACGACACGGGCCTTGCAGAAGGCAGCAGCCTTATTTTCCAGACTGACATCGACTTACAGCCCCGCAGCCGCTACGAAGTCGAAATTTTTGCCGCTAGCGGCGAAGAAAAAATTTCTGCCTCCAGCTTCTTTGAAACTGGCTACATGAAAGAAAACCTGCTGGGCAAGTGGATCGGCGACCCGCAAAAAGACCGTCACGGGGTGATCTTCCGCCGCCGCTTCACCAGCCGCAATGTCCAACAAGCCCGCCTCTACGTAACCGCCCTTGGTCTTTACGAGGTCTGGCTGGACGGGCAAAAATTAGGCGACGAATACCTGGCTCCCGGCTTTACCGACTACAACTACTATTTGCAAAGAGCCGTCTACGATGCCAGCCCCCTTTTAGCCAAAAATGGCAGCCACGAGCTGGAAATCATGGTGGCTGACGGCTGGTACCGGGGCAAATTGGGACTTAAAGAACACGGCGGGATCGCCAACAACTATGGCGACCAATTGATGGCTGTCTGCGACTTGCGGATGCTGGACGAGGATGGCCAAGAAGAAATCATCACGACCGATGAAAACTGGGACCTGGTCCAGTCCCCGGTGCCGCACTCCGGCATCTACTACGGGGAAGACTTTGACCCGACCCTACCTAAACGAAAGTTAGGTCAAGCAGTTCTGGTTAAGCCAGTCAGCCGCTACATCATCGACCGGCTCAGCCTGCCAATTACCGGGCATGAAGTTTTTTCAGCCAAATTGCTTAACACGCCAAGCGGGGACTGCGTCCTGGACTTTGGCCAAAACCTGGCTGGCTGGGTTGAATTCTACAACCGCCTGCCAAGAGGCGAGAAAGTCGACCTGCAGTTTGGCGAAATCCTGCAAAATGGAGAATTCTACCGGGACAACCTCCGCTCAGCCCGGGCCAGCTTCACTTATGTCAGTGACGGAGAGGCCGCTTGGGTCCGCCCCCACTTCAGCTACTTCGGCTTCCGCTATGCCAAGTTGACCGGCTTTGGCCAAATCGACCCAGCTGACTTTAAGGCTGTGGCCCTGTACTCCGACATGCAAGAAACTGGCTGGCTGAAGAGCAGCCGGAAAGAAGTCAACCGCCTCTTTGAGAACGTAAAATGGGGGCAGAAGTCCAACTTCATCGATGTTCCAACCGACTGCCCGCAGCGCGATGAGCGCCTGGGCTGGACCGGGGACGCGGCAGTTTTTGCCAAGACGGCTTCCTACAACATGGACACATACGAATTTTTCAAAAAATTCAGCTATGACATGGCCGTCGAACAAAGCCAATATGAAGGCAAGCTTCCCCTCTACGTGCCGAGCGTCGGTGAAAAAGACGGGGGCAAGGCCGTCTGGAGCGACGCCAGCGTCATCATTCCTTGGCAGGCCTACTCCCGCAGCCAGGACCCGGCCATTTTGAAGCAAAACATCGGAGCCATGATGTCCTGGGTCGACTGGGTCCATGACCGGGCGCAAGCCGCCGGCAACGAATACCTCTGGCTGGGCGACGACCAGCTGGGCGACTGGCTTGCCCTGGACACCGAAGACATCATGCACTTAAAGGGCAAGACCGACGACGACCTGATCGCCAGCGCCTTTTACTACCACTCAGCCAGTCTGCTGGCCCAAAGCGCCCAAGTGCTGAAAATGAAGCATGAACAGCAGTACTACCGGCAGCTGGCCAAATTGATCAAGCAGGCCTTCTTGGAAGAATTCTTCACCAAGTCCGGCCGGCCTTTAGCCGACACGCAAACCGGCTTAGCCATCTGCCTCAGCTTCGGCCTTTACCCGGATCAGGAAAAAGACCGCTTAGTCCGCCGCTTGGTTGACATTATCGAAAAGAACCATAAGCACTTAAGCACCGGCTTTGTGGGCACGCCCCTTTTATTGCCGGCCCTGTCCAGAAACGGGGAGCACAAGCTGGCCGTCCGCCTCTTTTTGAACAACGATTTCCCTAGTTGGCTCTACGAAGTTGAGCACGGAGCCACGACCATCTGGGAAAGATGGGATTCCGTTGATTCCTCCGGCAAGATCGCCCAAAATGGGATGAACTCCCTCAACCACTACTCAAGCGGCGCTGTCATGCAGTGGGCTTATGAAGACCTGCTGGGCTTAAAGCAAGATGGCAATCTGGTCAGCTGGCAGCCGCGGATCAGTCCGGAATTTCCGGAATTTGCTGGGCAGATTTCCCTGCCGGCCGGCAGCTTGCAAGCGGGCTGGGAAATCATCAGTCCAAACGAAGTCAAGCTGCACTTAACCGTGCCTTTTGGCGGCCAGGTCAACCTGGACCTAGCAGAAATGCAAAAAATGCTGGGGCCGGGCACTTACGAATTTACCATCGTCCCCGACCAGCCCCTGCTTACCTCCTTTGACGTGCACACGCCGCTGAAGGACTACTGCCAAATCGAAAGCTTGGCCGACCAGCTGCAGGACCTGGTGCCTTTCTGGGGTTTTTTGACCACGCCGGGCAACCTGGACCACTTTCAAGACTTCTCCTTATACCAGCTCAGCCAGGAGATGCGGGGCATCGGCTTCAAGCCATTAGATAAAAACGAAATCAAGCAAATCAACCAATTATTCCAAAATTATTCTTTGCAAAAAGCAAGCGAGGTAGCAAAATGAAACGCTTTTTCTCAAAATTGGCCATTCTTCTATTGAATGTCTTCGTGGTCGCTTCTGGCGCCACGGCCGCCACTGTTCCTTTGATGACCAAGTCCTTCAGCAATGTCAGCCCAACCATGATCGAGCTCTTGATGACGGTGCCGGCCTTGGGGATCATCTTTTTTACGCCATTGAGCAACTTCATCGTTGACCGGATCGGGGTCAAGAAAGACATCATGCTTGGTCTTTTGATCATCTTGATCTCCGGGGTTACGCCAGCTTTGACCACCAACTTTGCCTTGATCTTCATCTCCAGAATCGGGATCGGGGTCGGGACCGGGATGCTGGCTTCCTACGCTTTAGCCTTGATCATCGCCCTTTACCAGGGCCAGGAACAAGGACAAATGATGGGTCTTTCCAGCGTCGTTCAAGGGCTGGGGATGTTCCTCATGACCTACTTTGCCGGCTCTTTGATGCGCTACGGCTGGCAGGCTTCCTACTGGGTTAACGCTTTTGCCCTCCTGGTCTTCTTGCTCGTCCTCTTCTTTATTCCAAGCAGCATTGACCAAAAGTTCGCGGCCAGCCAAAACCCGCAAAAGCAAGTCAAGACTGACAAGCACGTTGACGGTCCTGTCTGGCTCTTGGCCATCTTCATGTTCTGCTTCAACGCTACTTTCGCCTTCATCACCATCCGCTTTGCCAGCCTGGTTGTTGCTAAGGGCTACGGCACTGTCCAAGACGCCAGCACCTTGCTGGGGGTAATGTCTTTTGCTATGGCCGCTGGCGGCTTCATCTTCATGGCCTTGAAGGGGGGCATCAAGCACTTCTCCATGGCGATTGCCCTGGCTTGCGGGACCTTAGCCTTTGTCATCCTGCCTTTGTCAAACTCCTTAGTCCTCAGCGGTCTGGCTGTCGTTTTGGTCGGCATCGCCGTTTCCATGTCCATGGTTTCCATGGGTTCCTACGTGGGTGACTTCACCAGCCCTTCCCGGGTGCCATTCTCAACTTCCGTGGCCATGTCAGCCGCCAACATCGGGACCTTGGTCTCACCATACATTGCCCAGGCAGTAAGCAAGATTTTTGGCAGCAATTCTCCAGCAACCACCTTCGTCTTTGGGGCCTTCGTCTTCGCCATCCTCTTGGTCGTAGCCATCTTGATCGGAGTCAACTACAATAAGCTGGCCCAAGGTTCAAAAGCAAAGAAAGTAGACAACACTAACAATTTGGAGGGACAAAATGCTTAGTCAAGCAGCTGAAAAAGCAATCGAATTTTCAAGAAAATACATCAAGCCGGCCCAAAGAGAGCCGCTTACGCCAGACGTAGTCCAAGGGGCCCGCAAGTCAGCTGATGACGGCAACCCCTTCAGCTTCCCGGCTGGGGTAACTTTAGAAGAAATAACCAGTCCGGTTAAAGGCGAATTTTACCGGCTGGAAGAAAAAACTTCGCCTGACACGGTCCTCCTTTTTTTGCATGGGGGTGCCTACACTACCGGGACGGTCAAGTCCCGCCGCCGGCTGGCGGTAACTTTGGGCCAATTAGTCTCCTGCGACGTCTTTGCGGCTGACTACACCCAATACCCGGAAGGCCGGCATCCCGCGGCCCAAAACGATGTTGAAGCCGCCTACGCTTACTTGAGAGGACGCTTTAGCCACATCCTGGTCTTCGGCGAATCCGCCGGGGCCAGCCTGGCCTTGACCTTGACCTTGTCCTTAAAGGCAAAAGGTGAAAAATTGCCAGACCGCCTGG
Source organism: Lactobacillus sp. WILCCON 0059 (assembly GCF_057197985.1). Taxonomy (NCBI): domain Bacteria; kingdom Bacillati; phylum Bacillota; class Bacilli; order Lactobacillales; family Lactobacillaceae; genus Lactobacillus; species Lactobacillus sp. WILCCON 0059. Next base: position 497,633 of record NZ_JBUBHN010000001.1, on the reverse strand, counting down.
CTCTCTTTTCCCCGGTTATTTCCCAGCTCAGTATTCTGACTTCAGAATACTTGAACGATGACCGGGACCCGATGCTGGTTGGGGCCGGCGACCCCGTTCCGTATTTCACCGAGCCGGCCAAGAAGGATCCCTTGATTTCACCGATTTACGGCGACTACCAGGGCTTTCCGCCAATGATGATCAATTGCGGCAGCGAAGAGGTCAAGCTGGACCACTCCTTGATTTTGAACTACCTCGCCACTAAGGCCGGCGTTGACACGACCTTGAAGGTCTGGCCAGGACTTTTCCACGTCTTTGTCCTTTTTGACATGCCGGAAAGCGACCAGGCTTTAAAGGAGATCTCGGCTTTTTTGAGAAAGGACTAACGCTTCAGCATGACAACATTTCTTTGCTTAGACATCGGAGGCACCAAGTTAAAAAGCGCCCTGGCCGACGAAGAGGGCAACTTGACTGACAAGCAGACCAGCCCCACCCCGGCGGTAGCTGAAGCCTTTACCGGCAAGATCCAGTCTTTGGTCGGCCAATATAAAGAGCAGATCAGCGGGATCGCCATTAGTACGCCTGGTACGGTTGATCCTGTGACCCAGCGCCTGCGCTTTGGAGGGATGCTGCCTTTTCTGGACGGAATCAGTTTTAGTAACTTGCTCTGCGATTTTGACCTGCCAATTCATGTCGAAAATGACGGCAAGGCCGCGGCTTTAGCTGAAGTCTGGCAGGGCAGCTTAAAAGGCACCGATACTGGCGCCGTTATCGTCTTAGGGACGGCGGTTGGCGGCGGGATTATCATCAACCATCGCCTCCACTATGGCCTGCATGCTCAAGCCGGGGAATTCAGCTTCATGATGACCCGGGATCCAGCTGGCGGCGATGAAAAAATGGTGGCCCACAACAGCTCAGCTGTAGAAATGGTCCAAGCTATGAACCAAGCAGCTGGGAACGTCGACCTCTTAGACGGACAGGCAGCTTTTGCCAGCGCGGCCAGCGGCAACCAGGCGGCTCTGGCGGTGTTGGACCAGTGTAGCCTCAACCTTGCCCAGCTGATCTTGAACATCCAGACCATCATTGACGGCGACCGGGTAGCCATCGGCGGCGGTGTTTCCGCCCAGCCCCTCCTGCTTGACCGGATCAAGGCAGCTTATGAGCGGCTGACCAAAAGTCCGGCCATCATCGGCGAAACTTTGACCAAACCGGAGATCGTGGCCGCCAAATTCCGCAATGATGCCAACTTGCTGGGGGCCTTATACGGTCTTTTGCAAAATACCAATTTTGACTTAAAGGAGGCAGCCGATGAATTCTAAAAAAGCCATGCTCGTCGGCCGGATTGCCAGCATCATGTCAATTCTGATGTACGTTTCCTATTTTCCGCAGATCATGAACAACCTGCACGGTCAATACGGCAACCCCGTTCAGCCGCTTGTGGCCTGCATCAACAGCACTTTTTGGTGCAGCTACGCCCTATTGCAAAAGTACAAGGACTGGCCGGTCTTTATTGCCAATGTTCCAGGCATTATTTTTGGCCTAATCACTTTCCTAACGGCCCTGCACTGATTCTGATATTTTCCATCTTCTATCTTATATATTTAGCTTTTTAAAAATTCGGTAAAAAACTCCCTCTGGCAAATCAGTAATGCCAGAGGGAGTTTTGTTCTCTATTATAAGTCCAGCAGGCCGTCTTCATCAAGAATTTGCACCTGCTTGCCATTCCTTTTAACCAAAGTCATTTTTTCGAGGAGTTTAAATTTGCGAGAGAGAGTTTCGGGGGTAGTTCCGAGGTATAATGCGATATCTTTCATCTTCATGGACAGCTGGACCTGGTCGCTTCCAGCCACCTTAGCTAAGTCAAGCAGGTAGCTGGCCAGTCTTTCTTCGACTCTTTCCATAGCCAAAAACTGGGTCTGTCTCTCTGTTTCCAGCAGCTTCTGGGCGCTGAGTTCCAGCAATTTGAGGGAGAGCTGGGGATTTTCCAAGAGAACCCGGTTGAAGTCTGCCTTGCTCAAGCTGCAGATCTCCGTGTTCTCCATGGCCTGACCGAAGAAGCTGTCATTTTCCAGGCCAAAAAGCTGCTTTTCCCCTTCATAGCCGCCCGGCTCCACGACCCTGAGCAGCTGCTCACGGCCACTGGCAGAGAGCTGGTAGACCTTCATGTTCCCCCGGGCCACGATCTGCAGCTTTTCATCCCCTGGCTGAAAAATCATCTCACCTTTTTGATAGCGCCGGTGGCTGGCCAGGGAATTAATCTTAAGCTGGTCTTTTTCTGGCAGGTCCGCGAACAGCGGGACCAGGCTGACACATATATGCTGCATTTTGCTCTCCTCTGCTGGTAAAAATTAGCCCTGGACCAAGTGGTCGAATTCTTCCAGGGTCTGGTAGGTCTTGGTCATCGCCCCGCAGGCATCAGCCGGGATAGCGTAATCCGCGGTCAATTCCCGCAGCTTGGCAAAGTCGGCAGTCAAGTCTTCCTGGCCACTCTTGACCTCTTTTTGAATATTTTCGTAAACCTTGCGAACCTCAAAGACTTCCGGGTGGTGATCGCCGTGGGCCTTGGTAATTGCCTGCGTATACAAGTCTAACATTTCATCGTTCTTTGCGAAAAATTCCTTGATCATCATTTTCTCCTTTTTTCAATCAGTCGTTTTATTGTTTCTTTTTTTACTTTTGCTTTTCTTGTTTTACTTTTATTTAGCGCTAGCCTTTAAAACGTCATAGCCGATGTTTTTCACGGCCTGGCTGATCGTGTCCAAATTGGTTTTGTCCGGGTCAAAGCTGGCCTTGGCCTTGCTGGCGTTGAAGAGGACCTTGACGCTGGTCTTTTCAACCCCGTCAACGCTGGCGATCGCTCCCGCGATCTTCTGCATGCAGGTCGGGCAGGCCAGGGTTTCCAGTTGCAAAATTGCTTTTTGCATGATTTTTCGTCCTTTCTTTTTTATTGGATGCTCTCAATGCCCTTAGTATACGGGCCTTCTGCTTGAGAAAAATTGTTTTCTATCAACTTTTGCGCTTTTTGCAATTTTGACCGGTAGGCTAGCAGCCGCATGGCGTTCAGGATCACGACCAGGATGCTGCCTTCGTGGACAAACATCCCGATGGCCATGTTCATCCAGGAACTGGCCAAAAGGCTGACCAATAAGACCGCTACGACAGCCAGGGCGATGGTAATGTTTTCGATCATGTTCCGCCGGGTAGCCTTAGCCAGGGCCAGAGCCCGCGGAATCCGGTCAAAGCTGCCGTTCATGAGGACCACGTTTGAAGTTTCAATCGCCACGTCGGTTCCGCTGCCCATGGCAATCCCGATATCGGCCCGGGCCAAGGACGGGCTGTCGTTGATCCCGTCGCCGACAAAGGCCACGATCTCGCCGGCTTCCTGCCGCTTTTGGACAAAGTCTGCCTTGTCTTCTGGCAAAAGCTGGCCATATGCCTCAGTGAGGCCCAATTCTTCAGCCACCAGGTCAACCGTCTGCTGGTTGTCACCGGACAAAAGGAGCAGGTTCTTCACGCCCAGCTTTTTTAAAGCGGACAGGTCTTCTTTGACCCCGGCCCGGATCTCATCCTTTAAGCCTAAGGCAAGCTCTAATTGGCCATTGACGGCGACCAGAACCAGGGAATTGCCAGCTGCTGCCAGCTCTTTTAAGTCCTTTTCCATTTCTTCCGTGACTGGAACATGGTACTGGTCAAGCAAATAGCGGTTGCCGACTAAAACCTGCCGGCCAGCCACCTGGGCAATAATCCCGCCGCCTTGGAGAGTCCGGGAAGCTTCAACTTCTTTTGCTTCCAGGTCCTGGTAGTAGCTCGTAATCGCCTTGGCCAAGGGGTGGGCAGATTCTTTTTCCACGCTGACTAAAAGCTCTTCAGCCTCCTTGCCTTGACCATATTTTTTCACCTGGCTGACCCGGGGGTCGCCGTAAGTCAAGGTCCCGGTCTTGTCGAACATGATCGTATCGACCTTGCTGAACTTGGTGATGACTTCACTGCCTTTAAAAAGGATCCCCTGCTTGGCCCCGTTGCCGATCCCGGCCACGTTGGAAACCGGAACCCCGATGACCAGGGCGTCTGGACAGCCGAGAACCAGGATGGTTACGGCCAGTTCCAGGTCTTGGCTGATGAGGCCAACAATGATGGCCAGGATCAGGACGACTGGAGTGTAGTACTTGGAGAAGCGGTCAATCAAGCGCTCAGCCTGGGACTTGGAGTCCTGGGCTTCTTCGACCAGTTCGATGATCTTGCCAAAAGTCGTCTCGTCGCCAACTTTTTCTGCCTTGATCCGGATAGTCCCATTTTCTAAAATAGTGCCGGCGTAGACCGAGTCACCAGGATTTTTGCCTAAAGGCATGGACTCACCAGTGATGCTGGCCTCGTTGACCGTTCCAGAGCCGGCGGCAACTTCCCCGTCGACCGGGATCTTGCCGCCGGTCTTAACCAAAAGGATATCCCCTTCGTTCAAGTCATCTAAGTCAACTTCTTCAAAGTCGCCGGATTCAGTCTGCCGGAGGGCGGTTTCCGGCACCATCTCCACCAGTTCCTTGATGGCTGACCGGGTCTTGGCCAGGGTCTTTTGCTCAAGGTAAGCTCCAAACAAGAAGAGGAAGGCCACGATGGCGGATTCTTCAAATTCCTGGATGATGAAGGCGCCTAAGATGGCCAGGGTCACCAATAAGTCGATGCTGATGACTTTGACCTTTAAGGCCTGCCAAGCGGATGCGGCGATCGGAAAGCCGCCGATAAGAGAGGCGGCCAGAAGCAGGCCGGACGCCCCTGTTTCACTTTTAAATAACCATTTAGCGGCAAAGGCCAGGGCGATTAAGACGCCGGTGATTGCCGTCAGCCGGTTGCGATTTTGCATTAACCATTTTTGCATTGATCTTTCGACCTCCTTGATTTGCTGCTTTTAATATACTGGGAAAGCAGAATTCCCCAATTGATTTCTATCAAGATCGGGATTTTTCACGCAAAAAAAACACGTACTGATTTGCCATCAGTACGTGTTTGCTAATTATTATCGCTTTACAGCTTGCCGTATTCTTCGTCATCAACCGGTTCCAGCCATTCGTTGCTCATGTTTTCGCCTGGAATCATGAAGGCCAGGTGGGAGAACCAGCTGTCCTTGGCTGCCCCGTGCCAGTGCTTGGTGTTGGCTGGAACGATGACTGCCTTGCCCGGGGTCATCTTTACTGGCTCTTGGCCTTCAATCTGGCACCAGCCTTCCCCGCCAACACAGATCAATACTTGACCGCCGCCCTTGTCAGCGTGGTGGATGTGCCAGTTGTTCCGGCAGCCCGGTTCAAAGGTAACGTTGTGAATCGGGAATGGAGCATCAGTTACCGGTGCAAGGTAGCTGTTTCCAATAAAGTACTTAGCATAGGCATCATTTGGCTCGCCGATTGGGAAGAAGATCGTCTTCTCGTAGGCTTCCTTTGACAGGTCGGCTGCTTCATCTTCAGCCCAGATATCCTTGGCCATGTTAAAGACGGCCCAGGCTACCGGCCAGCCGGCGTAAAAGGCCGCGTGCGTGATGATGGCGGCGATTTCCTTCTTGGTAACCCCGTTCTTCTTGGCAGTCTGCAGGTGGTACTTCAAGGATTCGTCCACCAGCCCGCGGCCCATGAAGACTGAGATTACGACAATGCTTCTGGTCTTGGGATCGATGTCCGGGTTGTTCCAGTTTTCGCCAAAAAGCACATCGTCGTTAAAATGCGCGAATTCCGGCGCGAAATCGCCTAATTGGTCTCTGCCTGCAGTTTGAATGATCTTTGCCATTGTTTTGCCTCCTGATTTTACTATGCTTTTTTCCAGATAACGTCTGTGTCGGCCATCTCGGCAAAAAACGAGATGTCGTCCTCAGTGTGGCCGATCGGCTGCTGGTCAAACACTTCGCCATTCTGTTCATACAGAATGACCAGGCTGCCGGCCGGCGGCCAGTATGAAATGTCACCAATCTTATAGCCGGTGGCCGCGGCCTCAGTGGCCGGCAGGCTGCCTGCCCCCATCCGGCAGCACATTTCCCTGCCGTAGAGGTTCAGCATGGGCCATGTCGCCGGCAGTTTTTCATAAAGCTGCCTGGCCGCGGCATTGTCGTAAAGCTCCGCGTAAACCGTGTGCTTGCCGGCTGTAATGCTGACTTTCATCTTTATCACCTCGTCTATGCTTTCTATTATAAGAGCAATAAACGAGTATGTTAAATGCTTATGTTTTATAAATTGATATACCTTTAAAGCATACTTTTAAAATAATTCAAGAAGGCGCCAGCCGCGCCAAATTCCGGCAGGGGCTTTTTCCAGGCAAAAACCGAGGTCATGGAAAGCTCCGGCTTGAGTGGCCGGAAGACCAGGCGGTCAGTCGGATACATGTTTACCGCTCCTTCGATCGTCAAGGCTGATGCCAAGCCGGCGTCCACGATATTTACCGCCTGGGTGATCAAGTTGAAGGTGCAGAAGATATCCAGTTCTGCTTTTGGCCGGCCGATCCAGGTCAAGAGTTCCTTTTGAACCGGCAGGCGGTCAGAAGTAATGAGCGGCTCATTCCACAGGTCTTCACGGGTGATGAATTCTTTCTTGGCCAGCGGGTGGCTTTTTCTTAAAAGCAGGCCCCAGCGCTCCTTGTCCTTCATCCTGACATAGTCAAATTTCGTCACGTCGACCGGTTCCAGCAAAAGGCCGAAATCAAGCAAGCCTTGTTCCAGCTGCTGCTTGACGTATTCCGCGCTGTTGGTGTACAAGCGATAGCTGACGTTAGGGTGGTCTTTGCGAAAATTGGCCATGATTTCCGGGAAAACCCGGGAGGAGTACAGGCCGCCGCTGCCAATCGAAATGACGCCGCCAATTTCTTTAGCATCAGCGAAGTCATCTTCGATTTTTTCAACCAGCGCCGTCACTTCTTCAGCCCGCCGCTGCAGCATGATGCCAGCGTTCGTCAGCTTCAGCCGCCGCCCCCGGATAAACAGCTGCGTGCCAAGCTCTTCTTCCAATTGGGCGATCTGCCGGCTCAAGGCTGGCTGGGTCACGTGCAGCACTTCTGCCGCTCTTGAGATATTTCCTTCTCTGACTACTGCCAGATAATATTGCAAGGCCTTGATTTCCATTTAAGTTGCTCCATCTCCATCTTTATTTTAAAAGACACCACGCCAGCAGACAGATTAAATTCAGCCAACTTGCTCAAAGATGGCAATCTCTCCAGCCTGGATTTTCTCTTCTACTTAATTTTACCGATTTCTCCGCCTTTTGCGGGCAAAAAAACATGACTCCGCTGCTTGGGCGGAATCATGTTTTGAATGGATTTTGTTTTAATCGATGCGGTTGATTTTACCAGCCGCGATTGGAAGAGTAACGTGTTGGTCGTAATGGTCGTTGATCTTGCCACCAACGCTTTCTGGCAGTTCCAAGTCGGCTGGCACGCCGTGGATGTAGACCACCCGCTTGTCCAATGCCAGGTCCTGGTCATTGAAGACTTCCTTGAACTTGGCTTCCAGCTTGGCTAAGTCGACGTCTTTTTCATAGCTGTAGTAGCCGTTTGCGTCGGCAACTGGGTAGTTGTCGTGAGGGATGCACATTTCATGAGGTGCTGCATCCAGGGGCACCATAGTCGTGCCGGAGACTGGTTCGGTTTCCAAGAGGTCGATAAAGCCGTCCTGGTTGGTATCCTGGGCAAGGGTTGGCACTTGGGCATCCCTGCCGTCCGGGAAGCCATGGAAGTGTTCCCAGTGCTGGATGTTAGCCGGGGTGTCGAACATCTCCAGCTTGATGTGGAGCTTGCCAGCCTCAGTCGTGAATTCTACATAGCCATGAGCCTGGCTGCCAATTTTTTCTGCGTTAAGTGCCGTAATGTCGGCGCGGTATTTAGTCATATTTTTTCCTCAACAAATCATGGTTATCGCTTTAACGTTAAAGGGAGTTTTAACTACTTAAAAATAACTATATCACGTCATGACTATATCGAGTATACCATATAATAAGCTTGCTTACTATTTATAAAATAACGAATTAGCGGAATAATCTTTATATAAGAAATCATCAATTTCCTTTCAGCTTGCGCCAGTCATCTTCTAAGATAGCCATCAAAATGTCGTCAGCGTATTGGCCCCTGTCAAAAACTGCATCCCGCAAAACTCCCTCCCGCTTAAAGCCCGCCCGCAGGTAAGCTTTTTCCGCGCGGGGATTAAAAGAGAAGACATCCAGTTCAAGCCGGTGCAGGTGCAGCTGGTCAAAGGCGAAATCCCGGCTCACTTCAACCGCCCAGCTGCCAATGCCCTGCCCTCTTTCCGCCGGATGAAAGATGCAGATGCGGAAGTTAGCCCGGCGCAGGTCCCAGTCGATTTCGTTGATCACGCTCTCGCCAATGATTTTACCGTTGGGATCTAAGATCAAGAAGAAGTATCTGTCCGTTTCTTCGATAGCTTTTAGGAAAAAAGACGTCACTTCTTCCTTGGTAAAATGCTCCTTGCAGCCGGTCAGTCTGGCTACTTCCTTGTCCAAGGGGCAGTAATTCTGGAAATAATAATCGTCCACATCGCTGGCTTGTGCCAGGCGGATCGTAAAGCCATCTTTTTGCCAAGTTGTCTTCATGTGACTGTTGCCTCTTCATTCTAAAAACTATCTGCTGTCAGCTTTCACGTAGAAAGTGCCCCGGCCAGATCCCTTCCGGATGACAAGCCCCTCTTCAGTGAGCTTCTTTAACGCGGCAAGTGCTGATGACCGGCTGACGCTTGGGCAGTGGGCCAGCACGTCCGCGCTAGTGAATTTGCCAATTTTTTCCAGGGCATAGTGCTTCACGATATCATATGCCGTACTGCCTTGGCCATGCTCAGACATTAATCCGACGCGATCTTCAAACTCAGTGTAGCAAGCCAAGATCACCTGCAGCATGTAGCGGATGAAAGGCGTAGGATCATTTTTTTCTTCATGCCAGCCCAAGTCAATCTGCTGCAAAACATCGTAGTAACGTTCCTTAGTTTTTTCAATCTGCTTTTCGATACTGATGTACTTTCCGACATTGTAGCCACTCTTGTACAAAAGGAGCAGGGTCAACAGCCGGCTCATTCGGCCGTTGCCATCATTGAAAGGGTGAATGCAGAGAAAATCACAGATAAAAGCAGGAATCAGGATTAATGCATCAATTTGCTCGGTCGCGCTAGCCTGCTCATAAGCATTGCACAGTCTTTCCACAGCTTCCGGCGTATCGGCAGGCGAAACCGGGATAAATCTAGTAACCGACATTCCATCTGGCCTGGTTTCATTGATATAATTCTGGACACTCTTAAAGTGGCCGCCATAAGAGAAGCCAGCTCTTTTTAACAGATCCCGGTGGAGCTGAAGAATGTAAGACGGCCTGACGGGGATATACTCATAGCTCTCGTGGATTGTGTTCAGAACATCTCGGTAGCCCATGATTTCATCTTCATCCCGGTTCCTTGGTCGCGTTTTTTCGGCAAAAAGTTGCTTCATCCGTGTGCTTGTCATCACGATCCCCTCAATTTTGTTTGAGGCTTCCGTACTTTGGATCTTGGCTATTTCAACCAAGCGGTCAAGTTTCACGGGCTTTTGCCGGACAAACAAGTCCTGTCTGCCCTTGTATTCATGAATCTTGGCCACGAGATTGACTATGTCCATGTCCCAGGCTTTTTCAGCAAGTTTGCTGTAATCAAATGACCTCATAAGTTTCCTTTCGTCCAACCAGCTCTTTTTTTGCCCGATTTTGGACGAAAAAGCAAATAATTGGACTAAAAAAGTCCCTTCACGCTTAAAGAAAGTGCATGTTCATTCGTAGACATGAGTTTATCAGCTACGTTTCCCACTGTTTCCATAATCGAGGCTGATCTCTTGACGCCTGCTTGGATCATAATTTGGCCGAAGGGATCTTCCCAAAAGATCAGATCGTATCTACCAAAACCTTATATAACTATGTTGATTTGGTGCTTATGGATATCATGAACATTGATCTTCCCGAGAAGGTCAAATGCAATACTACGGCTCATCGTGCCCGCATAAGCCAGCGCATCCTAGGACGAAGCATTGATGAACGTAGCCCTAGAATCGATGCCCGTAAGGACTTTGGTCACTGGGAATGCGACTTGGTTCTTGAACGTAAGACTAAGGATGACGATGTGCTACTTACTCTGTACGAACGAAAGACACGTCAATTCTTTATTGATCAAGATTGAGGATAAGACATCAGCCAGTGTCATGAAGCAGTTGATAAACTTGGAAAGTTGTTTGGAACCAAATGGAATCAAATCTTTAAGTCCATCACAACTGACAACGGATCTGAATTCGTAGATTTATCCGATCTTGAGCAAGTCACTAAGACGCTTGTGTACTACTCTCACCCTTATATATATCCTGCGATAAAGGAAGCATAGAACAGGCTTTCAAGTGCTATATTCCCAAAGGAGACCGTATGGACAAGTACAGTGTAGAAATCATTGCTAAAATCGAAGTCCTCTTCCCCGGAAGATATTAAACTACAAGACTCCAGATGAATGCTATGACGCTGAACTTGACCGCATTCACCAACGCAGATAATCAAAATCTACTAGATCTTATGGTAAGTGTTCAATTTGTTCTTGCAATTGGAGAATTTCATATTTTCTAGATATGCGCCTTCTGATAGTGAGCAGCTCGTTTAGAGACTTTGCATTGTTCTACAATTTCTTCTTCCGTCATATCTTTAATCTGATCATAGGGCATCAATAATTCGCCAGCAAAACACTCAGCTTGCCATTCAGGATTTTTATAAACTGGTAAATCATCAGTGCGGCGATACAAAGTTAATGCTACTGGTTGGTGCAAAATGAGATGAAGTATTTCATGAGCAATCGTCATACGATCACGACCGTTGTTTTGAATTGCACCTTCATACACAGACTCTTTAATATATATAGTATCCTTTAAAATATCAGTTTGTGCTTGCACTGCCGCTCCTAATTCATCATCATCGACTATTTCATATGAATACTCTGAATCAAGTACATCCAATCTTTCCAAAATCCAAGTAACATCAACATATTTTTTATCAAGGGCGATACCAAGCTCTTTACGAATTAATTTCGCTAAATATCGTAAATCTTCTCGAGATTCTGGTTTAGCTTCAAATGCAGTTTTATAGCTAATGATTGTCCCCATCTCCTTCTAAAATATTCCTAATCTGATCAATTTGTTCGTCAGTTAATTCATCAAACTTTCTTGCAAACATTAAAGTGGCTTCCTGCTTTTGTGGTGAGAATTGTGAGATATCAATCTTATGCTCGCTAAGGCTCACTGCGTCTTTCAACTGTTCTTGCTGCTCCATATTCAAGTTATAGACATCAATAATATTATTAATTAAAGTAGTTGATGCTTTCTTATGGCCATTTTCAACACTAGAAAGAAAAGCAGAACTAACTCCTAAATGTTTTGCCATATCATATAATCGCTCATCACGATCTATCCGTATCTTTCTTAAAAATTTTCCTAATGCTGTTGTAGCCATAATAATTCCTCCATGTGATTCATTTTGTCTGCCAAAAGTGGCATTTTATAATGTCCTATCATTTATTACATTATTAACTGAGAGTAAATCATATCTTTTTACTATCAAGTTAATTTGACTACCAATCTTTACATCTGTGGTGGCTGGCAAATAAAAATTATCACCGTCTGAATTTGATACCTTAAATAAGTTCATCTTACCAACCTTTTCCCGAGATAAAACATAAAATTTTTTTCCAGAGCGATTTACTTCATACAGTATGCCTATCTTACAATCATAGATTTCTTGCTCTTTCATAAAAGAGAATTGATCATTTCCAATTAAATCTGAATCATCAAATACTGTATATTGCTGTTTAGATTCTTGACTTTCAACAATGATGTCTCGCGTAAATTCATATTCTTTTATTGCGATTACCTTATACATCAATATTTCCCTTCCTCATATGGATAAAAGCTAACAATATAACCATTGTCACCATAAGCGACCAAATAATGCTTCGAATTTTTCTTATACAGATAGACGTCAGATAGTCTCTTCCCCTTTCCCCTACTAAAGCGTTTTACTGGTTTTAACGGTAGGATCTTCATTAATAGGTCCTTAATATCAGTATTTTCGCCAAATTCTTTTTGATGTCGTATTTCGATATGCTTCAGACCAGATGATTCATTTCCCTTCTCTAGCCATAAAAGCTTACCATAATAATTTTTAGCTACTAATACTACATCTTTTTCAGTATACTTAACTCCACTGTTCTTCAGCTCATCCATGAGCTTTTGTGATTTAAATCGTTCTGTAGCCCCTTGAGTGTGAGAATAACCTCGGTAACCGCTGCCCATCAAATCACCTTCTTATCAAATGCGTTATTACGCCAATCTTGATATTGATAAAAAGGAACCACACTTTGGTATTGTCCAAAAATATCAATAGGCATGGGCCCGTAAACAAGAACCTCTCTAGGTTCTGTTTGAACTAACGCTCGCTCAAGGCCTAACTCAAATAGCCTCCGTTTCTCTTTATCACGAATTTGTCCATAAGTACCAACAGCGCAGATTTGATGCTTAGGTATACCTGCAAAGGCAAATTCAAATGATCTTTCATCCCCCCAACGTAAATTGGGAATAATTTCAATTCCACATGACTGCAATTCGCAAGCAACTCGGTTCCGATTAAAAACTGCCATTTTTTGCAGAATTAATGGATCATCAGCATAAATACTGTAATCTGGTTGTACTACGGATCCCGCTCGTCTAAAATCTCCGATTAACCTATTCAGATGATTCTCCGCCAACTGACGCTTAAATTTTTCATCCCATTCATAAAAGCAAATAGCATCATTTAAAGACACATCTTTTCGGTCAGAAAATCTTACCATTTGGAAAGGACGTTGAAAATTATTGTTCTGTGACTGTAATACAGGGAATTCATCTTTACCTGTAAAATAGCCATTTTTTAAGTTTAGCATTCACTGCCTCCTTATTTATTATTAGGTGTCAAATATGGAGAAGTGTGCTAAACTTAAATTGCTAGTTGAAGTATTAGCACTTCTCTATTTAGTGGCTGCGCCAACAGCCACTTTTATTTTACGCCTTCAGTAAATATTATTAACCATATCAGTTAATTTGTCAACCCCTGGCAACTTCCTTGTCCAAAATACGATAGTTCTGAAAACAATAATCTTCTACAACGTTGGCCTTTGCCAAGCAGAGGTAAAACAATCTTTTTTGCCAAGTTGGCTTCATATGACTGTTGCTCCTTTCGTCTAACTAAGTAATTTTTTGGCCAATTTCATCCGATTTTGAAAGAAAAAGGTCCTCCCACAACCTGTTGTGAGAGGACCTAATTTTAACTTAGTCGCTTATCTTGGTCGCTTGACCGACCAAGTTATTTTCGCCGATATAACGCCGATCAAGTCTTTTTAATCTGTTAATTCTACAAACGCATGATAGATTGCCCGGTAATATTCTAACGCACCTTGGCCGGCTGAGAGGCCAGACACACTGCCATCCCCTGCTTCAATGATCTTCCACGATCCGTCCGCTAATTCTGCGTAATCGATTGTGTAGTATGGGCTATTTAATCCAAGATATTTTTCGGCCAATTCCATCGGCAACTTATTCACAGACTCTGGCTGCTTCGAATTTTTGCTTACGCTAATGATCTTTCCATTTGCGTAAAATACGCGGAATTCATTTGTCATGCCACCATAACGTTTTAGGTCTAGATATTCTTTGACGCAAATACCCCCAGTCAGAAGATCGCCCCGGTATTTGTAAAAAATCTTCATTGCCTCATCGAATTCTGCTTGGCTTGTCGACTGGTCAAAAAAGGCTGGGAATTCAGTCCCTTTCACCGATTTAACACTGTCCTTGACCATGAAGCGGTTAAAATGACTCTTCACATTTTCCAGATCTACCTTTCGATCTGGAAAATAGATCATCTTCGCCGCGTCATCTTTAATCAACGGATAAACATTTTGAAAGAGATGCATGTTCGAGTAAGCTTCTGGCTTTGTCAACAAGTGAATTCCATTAGCATCAAGCTCCTCGTACAGCCGCTGATATTCCTCCGGTTTTAGCATCCAGCCCCGGTAAATAACCGGATTTGAAATGTTGCCGTGATCGGTCAGCTTGAGTTTGTCTCCAGCCAGCCAATCATCGTAGTTAAACAAGACCGTGTTAAAAAGCTCTGTTTTTTCAGTAGCTTGAAATTCTTCACTCATATCATCGTCTATGACACGATAATTCATGTAACTGCCAGGAAATAAAATCGTCATCTTTTTCATCGTCGTTACATCCCCAAAAATACTTCTATGAGATAGTTTACGCTTTTCTTGATAACTCTGGTATATTAAGGGTATTCAAAAAGCAAAACATCTAACTTGGGAGAAAAAAGAATGAAGACAAACAAAGATCACGTAGAAGAAGATAAGCCTTTCACTTGGGAAAGTTTTATGTTATCTGAATCATGGAATGAATTTCCGGAAAGAAAGGACGATCCGCCTTTAACAATGGATTTTCTTTTCTGGTATCACGGTATTAGATATATCATTACCGCCGCCTACGGTGACGGTGGCTACATGATTGCCGAAGAACTCAGTGGAAAAGTCATAATTCAAAATAAAAATTTCCGTAAGTTGGTAGAAGACGTTCCTTTGTTTGAAGGCAAAACTTTCAAGGAACTTTTACCCGATTTAGACGTAGAATATTAACTCATCAACCAAAACAAGCGTAAGCACCCAATAGCAGAGTATATTAAAATCCCATCCTAGCAATGCTAAGATGGGATTAATCAGTTTATGGGACTTTACTTGCAGTGGAGCTGAACATTCTCAGCCCATGGTAAATAGGCTTCCAGACGTTGATTGTCTAATAACGACAGCTCATTGGGCAGCTTGTCTAGAAGATAGTTGATATATTTGAATTGATCCAAGCCATTTTGCTTGGCAGTTTCGAGTATGCTCATAATGATAGCCATGGACTTGGCGCCGGAACTGCTCTGTGAAAAGAGCCAGTTCTTGCGTCCCATGACGATCTCTTTGACTGCTCGTTCTGCTCTGTTGTTGGACAGTTCAAGGCGACCATCTTTTAGAACGTTCATGAACTTGTCCATGTGCTTTATGCAATACTGGAAGGCCGTCCCCAGCTTGCCGGAAGGCAACACGGAGATTGATTTCTTGGAGCACCAGTCGGAAAACTTCTCTAGCAGAGGCTTTAATTCAGACTGACGCTTCTCGTATCTCTCTTCAGCGGAAAGATCTTCCCAAGCGTGCTCCAGGCTAAACATTTGATTACAGTAGTGGATCCCTTGATTAGCCACTGAAGTTGCGTCTGATTCTCTAGCCTTGTCTTTAGGCAAGGAATCATGGAATTTGCGTCTTGCATGAGCCATACAGCCTACAAGAGTCACATCCTGTTGGCTTAATCGTAAATAGCCAGGATATTGATCACAATGAAGGTATCCGCTGAAGCCTGTGAGGAAATCCCACGCTTCGGCACCTTTTCGTGATCCATGGTGATACAGGACAATCGGCTTCTCGGCATGCTTGCCTGATAAGAAGGTCCAGACGTAGTCTTTAGCTCTTTCGCTGTCTAAGACTCGATATGGCGTCTCATCTGCGTGAATGACATCCAGCTTTAGCAGCTCTTTTCTCAAGAGCTCGTAAAGGCTGGAGAGGTAGTACTCGCAGACTTTGATATGCCAATTCGAAACCGTCTTGTGATCAAGCGGAAGGCCCATGCGCCGCAAGTCTTTCTCCTGTCGGTAGGCAGGAACCTTGAGAACATACTTCTGATAGATCGTATCAGCGATCAAAGAAGCTGAGCCAAGACTGTTGGTTAACGGTGCCTTGGGTACAGGAGCTTTGATAATCTTGTCAGCCGGTGCCTCATCACTGCAGTGCTGGCACTTGTAAGAGTGTTGGATGTGATCGATTCTCTTAACTTGGGCTGGAATGTACAGCAGCTCTTGTCTAGCACAGAAGCTGCCGATCTCTTTCAGTTCGTGCTGGCAGTCTGGACAGGTAAGATCATCCAAACGATGATGAACTTCCTCGCCCGGCAGAGAATCTAAGATATCTTTCTTTCTGCCGACTTGCTTGCGTCTCTTATAGGTAATAGTTTCGGTAACGCGAGGGTAAGTCCTCGTCATCTTGAGAGGCGTTGTCTTCCTCAAAAAGGCTCAGCTGATCTGGGTTGACAGCTCTCTTCTCGGAGGACTTGCCATAAAGCTTATTAGTCAAATAAGCAACTTGTTCAGTAAGAAGGGCAACCTGCTTGAGCAATTCTTCGTTATTTGCTTTGAGCGCTTCGATATTAGCTTTAAGCGTTTCAATTAAAGCTAAAGTTTCTTTTTCGGTCATGATCGCTGTCCCTCCTTGATTCATAATCATAAGAATACCAGAAAAGCTCGTGAAATCAATAGAATTCACGAGCTCTTGCGGTATTAATTTTAGGATCAATGGTAAAGCCTTGCATCAAGCGCATGACTTGTTCATCAGACAACTCTCGAACTTCGTCTTCATTGTTTGGCCAGGCCAGCTTCCCGTTCTCAAAGCGTTTATAGAGCAGCCAGAATCCCTGGCCGTCCCAATAAAGTGCTTTGAAGCGATCTCTTCGGCTGCCGCAGAAGAGAAAGACACTTCCAGAGAAGGGATCGAGATGGA
Organism: Lactobacillus sp. WILCCON 0059; assembly: GCF_057197985.1. Lineage (NCBI taxonomy): Bacteria > Bacillati > Bacillota > Bacilli > Lactobacillales > Lactobacillaceae > Lactobacillus > Lactobacillus sp. WILCCON 0059. The sequence continues at coordinate 481,015 of NZ_JBUBHN010000001.1, read as the reverse complement.
AGCTCTTCTTAACTATGTAAGCAAGCGAATCGATTCCCCGGCGCATGTCGGTCTTACCGCAAACAATGAACACTCGACCTAATTCAGCCAGATTAATCATGGCTCAAGAACCTGCCCACGACTTCGAGCATAAGCTCGTTAGTGGCATCACTGTAAAATGACAGCTCAACTCCATTGGACTTCAGATTGAGAACGAGCCTGTTCTTTGGAAGCTTATTCCTAGGTCTGGGTTTGCCCTTCGGCAGCTCGAGCGGTACGATTGGATGTTCAGTCATAATATCGTGTTCCTCCGTATTCAATTGTTAAGAACAGTATATGACTATTGCCCGGGGGTTGATAGATACCGCGCTATTGGGTGCTTACAAACAAGCATCCCTGGCAGGATAACTTTCTTGCTAGAGATGCTTTTTTCGTCCAATTTTGCCCGATTTTGGACGAAAGAGCAAATAATTGGACTAAAAAAGTCCCCTCACGATTAAACATGAAGGGACTCTTCTTTATCTTGGTCGGTAACTTAGTCGCTTATCTTGGTCGCTCAACCGACTAAGTTATTTTCTTCGGTATTTTTGATTTCTGCTTTTCGGCTTCTCCGGAATGGTCATTTCTATAAATCCGAATCATAAAACTTACTAAATCTTGATAATCGCATCAGTATTGGTAAGTTTTTCTGATATTCCTTTCTAGTTAAATCTATGGGTAGATTCAACTTGGAAAAAGAAATCAGATTTTTAACCTTTTGAAGTTAAGGTCAGTGAGTACGGTTGGCTGTCAAACAACGCCGGATGGCGTCATCCAATAGCTTTTTATCTGCCCCACTGAAAACTTTTAGCATGGCAGTCTTGAAGGCATCTTGCCCGCAAAAAAGCAGGCAAGCATATCGTGATGCCTTCTCGAAGCAGTCAAGCCGCGATTTTAATACCCCGAACTGAGTTCGTTAAAGCTGACTGCTCTTACATGCTAGAGCCTTCAACTTTGTAGTATTACTAGGCTTATGCTTCTTTTATCCGACTGTCAAGAATTTCCTTAACTCGCTTGTAAGGCGTGTAAAGCGTGATTTCTTCGTCAGTTAATCTACTCAATATATTTTTTGCTGCGGCGATATTCGCATTCATCTCGCCGCATTTCTTGCATTTGGTCAGTTCATGATGACTGCCGTATCTTTCCTCAAAATGCTGCCCACAGATCGGACAATACTGAGAAGTATATGCCGGATTGACATCATGAGTTTCAATCGAATTCTTGCTTGAAAGATATTCAATGCGTTCATCCAGTTGGCCCTTAGTCCATGAATTCAAGCGCTTGCGCATCTTTCTTGCGAATCTGCTGTTATCTGATTTGATGCCTTTTTCTTTTACGAACGTCAAGTCTTCCTTGGCAATGACCGCCGGATACTCTTTCTCAATCATCCTGTTTATCGCACAGTTGATAAAGCTTCGGACGGTTTCTTGAGCTGAGCGGTAGCTCTTGTCATACGACTTTCTTCCGATATTGTTTTGCTCCAGATTCTTAAGCTTGCCAAGCAGTTTTCTTTTCTTCTTCGAAGCTGTCTTGGATAAAGGCTTGTCTGCCTTTTCCAGTTGCTCAAGCTGCTGATTGAGCAGCCAGCGCAAACTCATATAAGGCTGCCGATTTGCGTTTCGTTTGCCATATTTGTCAACGATGGCATTGGCAAGCTTGCTGAAGTTTTTACCATATTCATTGCCGCTGCTGCAGGAAAGCAAGGTGGCAAGCCCCTTGTCAATGCCGATCGCCTTCTTTGAATTGTTACTGTAACGCTTGCTAGTGATCAGCTTATGAACTTCGAGGCGCTGCTTGACGCGGTCAAGCACCACTGTGATATCGCCGGTACGTGGATAACTCCACGGACTGGTCATCTCCACAGAAAACTGCTTTCTAGGCACATCTGAACTGAATAAAAAAGTATTTCCTTCAAATGCCCAATTCAAGTCACACTTCATGCTAGAGCCAAGCTTGCCCGACTTGCGTGCCCGGTAGTGATAGCGATACGTAATCCGGCGTAAGTAGCTGTATGCTTGCTTGATTTGCTTATCCGTCAGCTTGGCTTCTATTTCAGTTAAAGCTTCAGTGTATTCTTCCGGCAGCTCAATTGGCTTGTGAAGAAGAACGGATTGCCATGCACTTTTAAATTTTAAGATAAAGAACAAAAGGTGGCGCTGATCTGCAGAAAGATTTTCATTTCCTTGGATCACTTTCTTCAAGCGGTTAGCCAGATTCGACCACATACTTTTTATGTTGGCGCATGCTTCACGGAGAGCGCCTACCCAGTGCTTGGTCTGAAAGTTGTAGACTGTTTCCAGCTTTCCTTTTGCGCCTTTAACCGGTTTGTCCCATTTGCGAACTTGGTTACGCAGAGTCTGCCAGTTATTAACCGCAAGCATCGACTTGATACCGCAGTAGCGGTTCAAAAAGAAATGCCGGCACCTGCCGTATCTTTCAAAGAAGTCGGACATTCTGGCAAATTCTTCATCGCTTAACTTTTTGGAGTAGACTCTAATCGTCTTGGGCTGAGTCTTTGTCACTGTCTGCTTGATTGAAGAGCTTTTTGCTTTCTTGGATGACTCTTGCATTCTGATGCGACCTCTTTCCATACAGCTTAGCTGAGAAAACAGTGATTATAGATAAAACATCTTCTACAAGTTCTGAATTTGGATCAACGTTGTCTGTCTGATTGATGACAACCAGCTCTACATCGTTTGCCTGACAGATTGTCTCAATTATTTCAAAGCCAAAACGAACAAGCCGGTCTTGGTAATTTACCACGACTCGTTCGCACTGCTTCTTGCAGATCATGTTGATCAGCTCTGTCAGGCCCTTTTTCTTATAGTTGAGACCAGATCCAACGTCTTGAATGATCTTAAACTGATAGCCATTGACTTCGCAATATCTAGACACTACATCCTTCTGCCTTTGGAGGTCTTCTTTTTGATGACCAGAAGAAACCCGGCAATAGCCGATGGTCAGTAGCTTCTTAGGCTTAGATGCCTTCACATTTCCTTGCAGAACTTCATCTAGCATTTCTTTAGTGTAGCGGCGTTGGTTGGAGGCAGTTCTAAGCGGTGTAATCAATCCCTCAGCTTCCCAATTGCGGAGAGTTGACTTGGCAACGTTAAGGTACTCAGCTGCTTTTGATATGGACATGTATTCGCTCATCGTTTCTTCCTTCCAATCTTTCGATATAGATATTATATCAAGAATTGGTAAGAAACGTTGCTATTTAGCATCGGATGAAATGAATAATTTTTAGCAGTCACACCCTTCTTCCAACGCCGGATTTAAGTAGTTTCTCCGGAAAGTTGGTCTGTGAGAAAGCCCCAACCGTTCCATTAATTCCGCCGTTGATAGCTCTTCACCATCAAGAACTTCCAACAGTTTTTGAACCTGGGGATTTTCTGCTTTCTTTGTTTTACCAACAACTGTGGTTTCCTTCAGCGTGTCCAAGATGACTTTTAGCATGAATTCCACAAAAGGACTGCTTTCTCCCTGTTCATCAGACTTGCCAAGTGCCTGGTAGTATTCTTCCTGTCTGGACCGAATCAGTTCCTCTATCGGCAGCCAGAAAAAGATTTCATTCCAGTTACCTAGCAGCAAACTATGCCAGAGCCGGCCCATTCTCCCGTTACCATCGGCAAAAGGATGGATGAACTCAAACTCATAATGGAAAATCGCGCTCTTAATCAAGGGATGGGCCTTAGAATTACGGTACCAAGTGATCAGATTTTGAATCTCACCTGGGACAAGTTTGGCTGGCGGAGCCATGTGAATGACTTGGTCACCGGCAAAAACTCCCACCCCACTGGTCCGGAACCTGCCATTTTCAGAAATCAGCCCGGCCATCATCTGCTTGTGCGCCTCTAACAAGTCATCCACAGAATATGGGTTGAGTTCAAGCATCATCTCATAAGTGGCGTATGCATTCTTCACTTCCCGGATTTCATTGGGATTGCCAAGGATTCGCTTGCCGTCTAAGATAGCCGTAACCTGTTCAAGCGTTAGAGAATTCTGCTCAATCGCCAAAGATGAGTGAATCGTCCGGATTCTGTTTTCCTTCCGCAAATGCGGGTTCAGATTGCCATGCGACAAAACTTTGATCCGGCCAATCTGCTCACTGGTTTCCGCCAGCAGGTTCATTATGTTGTCGGTCATCTGAAATGGCGGTACATATTCACTCATCTCTGCCTCCTCTTCTTTATCTTGGTCGGTAACTTAGTCGCTTATCTTGGTCGCTCGACCGACTAAGTTATTCCTTCGTCAGCACGGTCACGCATTCCACATGTGGCGTCTGCGGGAACATGTCGACTGGTGATACCAGGTCAGTCGTATAACCAGCCTCCATCAAGAGCTGCATGTCCCGCACTAACGTTGCCGGGTTGCATGAGATGTAGACAACCTTCTTTGGACCCGTCTTAACCGCGGCATCGATAAATTCCTTGGTCAAGCCTTTACGTGGCGGGTCGACAAAAATTACATCCGTCTTCAAACCTTCAGCCGCCCACTTCGGCATCAAGTCTTCCGCCTTGCCGGCATAGTACTTGGCATTGTGAATCTGGTTGAGCCGGGCGTTGTTCTTGGCGTCCTTGACCGCAGCCTTAACCACTTCAACCCCGCGAACTTCCTTAACGTACTTGGCCGCGGACAGACCGATCGTCCCGATCCCGGAGTAAGCGTCAACAATCAAATCGTCCTTAGTCAAGCCCGCCTGGTCAATGGCCAGCTTGTAGAGGCGCGGCGTCTGCAGGGAGTTGATCTGGAAGAAGGACTGCGGCGAAATTTCAAAGGTCAAATCGCCAATCTTGTCATCAATGTATCTCTTCCCCCACAAATGGTAGTCGTGTTCACCCAAGATGACGTTGGTTCTCTTTGGGTTGTGGTTGAGGAAGATCGACTTCACCCCGTCGATTTCCTTGATCTCGTCAACGACCGCGTGCAGGCCTGGGAAGTCCCGGTCCAAGCAGACCAGGACGACCATCATGTCGCCCGTAGCCGTTCCCCGGCGGACTTCCAGGTATTTTACCTGCCCTTGATGCTTTTCTTCGTCATAAGCCGGAATCCGCTTTTCCCGCAAGATATCTCTGACCGCTACCAGGACCCGGTCAATTTCCGGATCATTGGTGAAAAAGTCTTCCAGCGGCACCAGGTCGTGTGAGTGCCGGCGGAAAAAGCCGATCTCTAGCTGCCCCTTGACCATTCTGACCGGTACCTGGGCCTTGTTTCTGTAGCCAGTTTCCAAGGGACTTGGCAAAGTTTCCGCTACCTTGATCTGATCCAGGTGGGCCTTGCTCAAAAGCTCCTTAACCTGCTTTTGCTTGAATTCCAATTGCTTGTCATACTTGAGGTGAGCCAAGCTGGCTAAACCAGTCTGCACGTACTGGCGGAGAGGCACCTTGACCCGGTCCGGGCTTTCCTTGACGATCTCAGAAATTCTGGCAAAAGCATAGCTCTTCTTGTCCTTCAAGATCTGCGCCTTGACCACTTCACCTGGCAAGGCGTTGTTGACAAAGACCGTTTCGCCATTGACATGGCCAACCCCCATGGCTTCATATGACAAGTCGGTGATTTCGACTTCGACGATTTCGTTTTTCTTCATGATTATTTATCTCCTTTGCGGGCCCGCTGGCTCCGGTTATCTGGCGTGACAAAGTTGATGATTGGGAAGGCCAGATACAAAATCATCCCCAACCTTGGCTGGACGAAAGATATCAAAATAAAGACTAAATTGAGCAGGAAGAGCCAGATGAAGCGCAGCCAGGAAACCCGGCCCCAGAGCTTCCGGAAGGTCTTAATATGCGGCAGTGAGCTCCGCATCCCCACCATTTCCGTTGCCAGTTCAAAAATCTGGACCAAAAAGTAGACGATCCCATAACAGACCACGCTCAAGACCGACAAATCCCCCATGATCCACTTGGTCATGACCGGAATCAAGGACAGACTGGCCAAAAAAGCGAAGTCGCAGACCATGGTCATCTTTCCTGCCCGCATAATATGAAAACTGAAGGCATGGTGGATTTCATACCAGAAATTGGCTACCACGAAAAATGAAATCAAATAGATCAAAATCTGGCTGAAAAAGTCATGGTAGGCGCTCTTGGTCAAAGGCGCCCCGATCTCCAGCACCACAATAGTGATGATGATGGCGATTACCCCGTCGTTAAAAGTCATCAGGTGTTCTGCCAATTTGGCCCCGGACTCCTTAACAGCCTTCTCCCGGTACCGGCGCAGCTGGTCCCACTCGCTCTGCTCTTCTGGCGACAGAGGCGGCAGAGACCGTTCGGCCCGCTTTCTTGCTAATTCTTTCTTTTTATTGGTTATCATGCTTTTCCTCTAAACACAAAAATAGAGTCTGACAAAAGTGTCAAACTCTATTATAACAGTCTAGCCGACGTAGAATTCGATCCGTTCCCGCAAGTTTTCAAAAGTTACCGGGAACATGCCGCCTTCTTCCCCGTCCAGGTTGACGGAGAGCTTGTCATCGCGGTTGTGACCGATCAGTTCAGCCTTCAGACTGGTCGTCTTGGTGTAGATGATGTTCGGGTCATCCACGTGCTTGCCGTTCAAGGCCAGAGCCATCAGCCGGAGCAGGTTGCCCGGGTCGCTTGGCTTGACCACGATCAGCTGGAAGAGGCCATCTGAAAGCTCGGCGTTTGGCATGATCTTTTCAAAACCGCCGATGGAGTTGGTCATTCCCAATAAAAGCAGAGACAGCTTGCCTTCGTAAACGCCCTTGTCAAAAGTCAGCCGCATTTCACATTCGCTGAGGTTTGGCAGCATTTCCGCCCCCTTGATCAAGTAGGCAGCGTAGCCCAAGGCGGACTTGACGTCTGAAGAAACCCCGTAGGTCAGTTCAGCCAAAGAACCGGCAGCAGCGATGTTGACAAAGTACTTCTGGCTGCCATCGCCGAAGTCGGCCCGGCCCACGTCCATCTTTTGGACATTGTCCTTGAGGATCACTCTGGCTGCTTCAACCACGTCGTCACGCGGAATCTTCAAGGCTCTGGCGTAGTCGTTGGTCGTCCCCGCCGGGATGATGGCCATGCGCGGGCGCTCTTCCTTAGGCAAAAAGGCGATCCCGCTCACGACCTCGTTGATCGTGCCGTCCCCGCCAGCTGCCACGACCAGTGAAAAACCGTCCTTGGCTGCCCGGGTTGCTTCATTTTGAGCACTGAGCGGAGCTGGCGTGGTTCTGAATGCACTGGCTTCATAACCCGCTTGTTCCAAAATATCCAAAATATCAGAAACGTTCTTAGGCATCTGTTCATGCCCGGAAACCGGATTGTAAATCAAGCGCGCGCGCTTAGTCATCTGCTTCACCTTTTTCTAAAAAATTTTCTCCTGCCTTAACGGCTGGCCAGGTCGGCCAAGAGGAGCTTGTTGATCACCTTAGGGTTGGCCTTGCCCCGGGTCTGCTTCATGATTTGCCCAACCAGGAAGCCGATAGCCCGGTCCTTACCGTTCTTGTAGTCTTCAACAGACTGCGGGTTGGCGTCGACAACTTCCTTGACCATTGGTGCCAGGACGCTTTCATCTGAAAGCTGGGCCATGCCGTTTTCTTCAACGTACTTCTTCGGATCAGTGCCGTTAGCAACAGTTTCCGCGAAGACCTTCTTGGCAATCTTGGATGAGATCGTCCCGTCAGAAATCAGTTTGATCATGGCAGCCAGGTTTTCTGGAGTCAAGGCGATGTCCTTGAGTTCAGCATGCTTTTCGTTCAAGTAGCCGTTAACCTGGGTGTTCATCCAGTTGGCTGCCTGCTTTGGATCAGCACCAGCTGCTACAGTAGCGTCAAAGAAGTCTGAGCTTTCCTTGTTTTGCAGCAAAACATTTGCGTCGTATGGCTTCAAACCGTATTCATCAACGTAGATCTTCCGCCGTTCGTCAGCCGTCTTTGGCAAGTTGGCCGCGATTTCGTCAACCCATTCCTGCTTGATGTGGTATGGAGCCAGGTCTGGTTCTGGGAAGTAACGGTAGTCCGCATCCCCTTCCTTGACACGTTCCAGGACAGTCTTGCCCGTGTTGGTGTCAAAACGGCGGGTGGACAGGCGAACCCGGCCACCGGAGAGGAGGATTTCCTGCTGACGCTTTTGTTCATACGCCAGGGACAGACGGACGTGTTCAAAGGAGTTCAAGTTCTTCATTTCGACCTTGGTCCCGAATTCCTTCTGGCCAGCTGGACGGATGGAAATGTTGGTGTCAATTCTCATTGACCCTTCTTCCATCTTAACGTCGGAAGCCCCGGTAAATTGCACGATTTCCCGCAGCTTTTCCAGGTAGGCAACAGCTTCGTCCGGGTCAGTCATTTCTGGTTCAGAAACGACTTCCAAAAGCGGTACCCCTTGCCGGTTGTAGTCAACGTAGGAGAAGCCGTTGGTCCCGTGAGTGTTCTTACCGGCGTCTTCTTCGATGTGCATTTCGTGAATGTGGATCTTCTTCTTCTTGCCGTGAACTTCGACTTCAACATAGCCGTTTTCAGCCAATGGCTTGAAGAATTGGGTGATTTGGTAAGCCTTCGGGTTGTCCGGGTAGAAGTAGTTCTTCCGGTCAAAGTGTGTTACCGGGTTGACGTGGGAGTGGGTGGCCAAAGCGACCATCAAGCCCAGGCGGTAGACTTCCTTGTTGACCATTGGCAAGGTACCTGGGTAACCCCAGTCAATAACGTTGGTTTCGGTGTTTGGCTTGGCCCCGTAAGTTACTGGTGAAGGTGAAAAGATCTTGCTCTTGGTCTTCAACTCAAAGTGGACTTCCAGACCGATAGTTGACGTAAAATTCATTTAAATTAATCCTCCAATCCAGCTGGTGTTTGTTCGTAGAACTTGTTGCTGCGTTCGATGAAGTCAGCTACTTGGAAGACATGGCCTTCGTCAAAGCGCTTGGCCATGATTTGGAAGCCGACCGGCATCCCCGTCGTTTCGCTCAAGCCGGCTGGCACGCTGGCTGCCGGAATCCCGGCCATGTTGGCGGAAATCGTCAAAATGTCGTTGTTGTACATCTTGATCGGGTCAGAAATTTCTGAGTTCAAGTCAAAAGCAGTTTCGGTAGAAACCGGCCCGACAATAACGTCGTTGTCTTCGAAGATCTTGTCGAAGTCTTGGCAGATCAAGGTTCTTACCTTGGCAGCCTGCAGGAAGAACTTGTCATAAGCGCCGGCTGACAGGGCGAAAGAACCCAGCATGATTCTCCGCTTTACTTCGTCGCCGAAGCCTTCTGACCGGGACTTGAGGAAGACTTCATCCAGGTTCTTGGCTTCTGCCCGGTAGCCGTAACGGATCCCGTCGTAACGTTCCAGGTTGGCCGAAGCTTCACTGGAAGCGATGATGTAGTAAGTTGGCACCACGTACTTGGTGTGCGGCAGGGATACTTCGTTGATGATAGCCCCGTTTGCCCGCAGAAGTTCGATTTGCGCTTCAACTGCCTTGCGGACGCCTTCTTCAACAGCATCGCTCATGTATTCCTTAGGAACGGCAACCCGCAGGCCCTTGACGTCCTTGCCCAAGAAGCTGGTGTAGTCTGGTACTTCCTTTTCTGAAACAGTGGCGTCGCGGTCATCAGCCCCGGCGATCACGTTCAGAACTTCAGCTGAGTCCTTGACCCGCTTGCTCATCACCCCGATTTGGTCCAGTGATGAGGCAAAAGCGATCAAGCCCCAACGAGATACCCGGCCGTAAGTTGGCTTGATCCCGAAGATACCGTTGAAGGATGCTGGCTGGCGGATTGAACCACCGGTGTCACTACCCAAGGCAGCAACAACTTCACCGCTGGCAACAGCAGCTGCTGAACCACCGGATGAACCGCCTGGCACCTTGTTCAGGTTCCATGGGTTCTTGGTGTCACCGAAGTAAGAAGTTTCAGTGGATGACCCCATGGCGAATTCGTCCATGTTGGTCTTGCCGATGATGGTGGCTTGGGCGGCCTTCAGCTTAGCAACAACAGTTGATTCGTAAACCGGTTCAAAGTTGTACAAAATGTGGCTGGCTGCCGTCGTCTTCAAGCCGTTGGTGATGATGTTGTCCTTGATGGCAATCGGCACGCCGGCCAGTTTGTTGTTAAAGTCAAGGTCTTCGGCTGGCTTAACGTCTTCGTTTACAGTGATGAAGGCATTGATCTTTTCGTCAGTCTTCTTGATGTTGGCGATGGTGTCCTGGGCCAATTGGTCAGCAGAAACAGCGCCGCTCTTCAGCTTGTCGTTTAAAGAATCGATCGTTTCGTTTAAGTAGTTCATTATTGGTTATCATCCTTATCGATAATTACAGGTACCTTGACAAAACCGTTGCTCTTGTCAGGAACGTTCTTCATCATTTCTTCGCGGGTCTGCCACTTTTCAGGAACGTCTTCTCTGAAGACAGTGTCGCGATCAACTACTTGTACCGTTTCTTCAACGCCAGTCGTGTCAACGGCTTGAAGTTCTTCTGCCATTTCCAGAATCTTCCCCATTTGCGGGGTGAACTTGGCCAGTTCTTCTTCGCTGAATTCAAGCTGGGCTAATGCCGCAACGTGCTTGATGGTATCATTTGTTACCTTTTCCACTTAATGTACCTCCTAATTACCGCCATAGATGTGCATCCGATAAGACCCGGTAGCCGTTTCCTTGGCAACGACCGCTTGGGTGTCGTTGACCGAGGAAATGGTTATTTCAACCGGTGAGCTGGTTCCCAGATACTTCTTCGCCCGGCTCATAACCGTTTGGGCAAAGCTCTGCACCTGCAGATAGCCATAGAACTGCGTGGTGATGGCAATGCTTTCGTAAGCCAGCTTGCCATCGTAGTAGCGCAGAGTTGCCGTGACCCCGGAAACGTTCGGGAAGTAGTTCTCAATTTCATCCTTAAAACTGGTGAACTTGGATTCGTCACTGGAACTGACCGCGCTGGCCCCATCGACCGTCGGCAGAACCTGGGTCTTTTCGTTCACGGAATTCCATTTAGATATTTTACTACTATTTGCGCTGGCTGTCCCATATGAGAAGTAAGTTCCCCCGACTAATGAGTCGGTGTCAGTCTTAGAGAACAGGCCGACCATGATCGGGATATTCTTGAGCTTCTTCTTGGCATGCAGGCGGGAGACGATCGTGTTGGCCGTTTTCTGCCCGAAGGCCCGCCGCTTGGCCAGGGAAATCTTAGTGCTGTATTCCGCCCCGTCAGTCGTCTTGGTGTAGTAGTCGACCGAGTTGAGGCCCAGGCTGATGCTGATGCCGGCCAGCTTGTAGCTGGACCCGCTCTTGACATAGAAGTCTTCTTCCATGATCTGCTGCAGGATGATCGGGTTTCTGGTCGCCTCCCCGGTCTTGCCATTGTTCTTGAGGTTCAGCCCCTCTTTATTGCTCTTTGAATACCGGCCCAGCCAGTTGGTAACCGTCGTTTCGTCGAGCTGCTGGCCTTCCTGGATGACATAGTCCTTGGTTGAGAAGACCTTCTTGGACACCCGGATCAGGCCCCGTTCCATGGCTGACTCGTCCACGCTGTTGTCATAGTTGGTGGCTTCCAGGCCGGAAATCGGGCTGGTCTTGTAGACCCCCTTTTTCAAAAGGACTGAGTAGCCGCCGTCAGTGCTGGAAGTCGTCTCGTACTTCTTGGTCTTGCTGGTCGTCGTCGTTGAGTTGCTGGCCAGGTCGGAATTCTTCAAGTTGCCGCAAGCCGCCAGCAGGAGGCTGCAGCTTGCCAAAGTTATTGCCTGTAAAAATCTCTTCACTTTTCCGTGTCCTTCTCTTCGATCTTAGAGATTGCTTCTGCCTCCGTTAAGCGCGGAATGTCCAGGGCTTCTGCCTTGGCCAGTTTGCTGCCGGCGTCTTCCCCGTAAACCAGGCAGTCAGTCTTCTTGGAGACTGACCCGGTCACCTTGGCTCCCAGGGCCTGCAGCTTCTTGGTAAACTCAGCCCGGCTATAGTGGGCCAATTTCCCGGTCAAGACCACGGTCTTGCCCTTGAAGAAGTTGTCTTCAGCTTCCCCGTCTTCACCCAGGTAGTCCATGTTGACCCCGGCCTCTTCCAGCCGGGTCAGCAGCTTCTTGGCTTCTTCCTGCTGGAAGTAAGCCGTCAAAGACTCAGCAATCGTCATTCCTATTGTATCGATTGCAGTCAGTTCTTGCACGCTTGCTGAAGCGATTTTAGACATATTTTTAAATTTCTGGGCAATCAACTGAGCGGCTTTCGCGCCGACATTGTCGATCCCCAGGCCAAAGAGGACCAGCTCAACGGAATTCTTCCGGCTTTGGTCAATGGCCGCCAGGAGATTGTTGATGGACTTCTCTTTAAAATGGTCCAGCTGACTCAAGTCGTCGGCGGTCAGATAGTAAAGGTCAGCGACATTGTGCACCAGGTCCTTCTCAATCAGCTGCTTGACGATCTTTGGGCCAAGGCCAGCGATATTCATGGCCTGCCGGGAAGCGAAGTGGGCAATCCCTTCTTCGACTTGGGCCGGACAGGACGGGTTGATGCAGCGCAAGGCCACTTCTTCATCCAGGTGGACCAGGTCTTCCCCGCAGGAAGGACACTTAGTTGGCACCGCATAAGGAACTGAGTCTTCTGGCCGCTTGCTTAAAACGACTTCGGAAATTTCCGGAATGATGTCGCCGGCCTTGTGCAGCTTGACCGTGTCGCCCAAGCGGACGTCCAGTTTGGCCAAGAGGTCCGGATTGTGCAAAGAGGCCCGGGAAACCGTGGTCCCGGCCAATTGCACCGGATCCATTACGGCGGTCGGGGTCACGACCCCGGTTCTGCCCACGGTCCATTCAATCTCCCGGACAAGCGTTTCTTCTTCTTCCGGCGGGAACTTGTAGGCAATTTCCCAGCGGGGCACCTTGACGGTATTGCCAAGGTCTGCCTGCAAGGCCAGGTCATCGACTTTCAAGACGATGCCGTCGATCCCGTAAGGCAGGCTGTCGCGCTTTTTGGTAAATTCATCGATATAGTCGTAGACAGCTGACAGATTTTCCAGCCGGCGGCCGTTTTCATTGGTGTGAAAACCCAGCTTGGCCATTTCGCTGATCGCCTGGTGCTGGGAGTCGATGCCAGCTGGCGGATTGATCCAAGTATAGATAAAGGTGCTCAGCTGCCGCTTTTTGGTCACTTTCGGGTCCAGCTGGCGCAGAGAACCAGCCGCGGCGTTTCGTGGATTAGCGAAGATGCTCTCCCCTGCCTCGTCCCGCTCCTGGTTCAATTTGGCGAAAGCCTCCTTGCCCATGTAGCATTCTCCCCGCACTTCGGTGGTAATGGCTTCTGGCAATTTCTGGGGCACATCCTTGATATACTTGACATTCTTGGTCACGTCTTCGCCGACCTGGCCGTTGCCCCGGGTTGAAGCACGCTTTAAGCGCCCTTCTTCATATTCCAGAGACAGGGAAAGGCCATCGATTTTCAACTCGACATTGTAGGCAACAGGGTGACCGATAGCTTTTTGCACCCGCTGGTCAAATTCAGCCAGCTCTTCTTTGGAAAAAACATCCCCCATCGACAGCATGGGCACTGGGTGCTCAACTTTAGGCAGGTCGCTGCTCACCTCACCGCCGACCCTTTGGGTGATGGAGTAAGCTGCCTTTAATTCCGGATAGGCAGCTTCCAGTTCCAGCAGGCGGGCATATTTTTCATCATAAACGTGGTCTTCAACCACCGGAGCGTCTTGCTCGTAGTAGGCCTTGGCCCACTGGTCCAGCTGAGTGCGCAGCTCGCTGACTTCCTTTTTTGCTTCTTCTAAACTTTCAGCCATGCTTTTTCACCTAAATTTTCTTGATCGGGGCAAAAGCCGCCAGCAGGCGCTTTGTGCCCTTGCTTGCAAAAGCGATGTCCAGTTCCATGTCATCGCCAGAGCCTGTGACCTTGATGACCACGCCCTTGCCCCAGCTCTTGTGCTCTACCTGGTCGCCAGGGTGCCAGCCCTTCTTTTCAGCGCCGACGGCCCCGGCTGCCTTGCTAGCCCGGTGGACCGGCTTAGCAGCTTTAGCTTGGGACTTTTTGGCAAAAGGCAACCGGTCCAGGTCTAAGAAGGAAGTCCTGGACTTTGGGGCAGTTGAGGCCACGATATCCAGGTCCTCATCCTTGATTTCGCCGATAAAGCGTGACTGGGCGTTGTACTGCTTGCTGCCATACATCATCCGGGTGTAAGCCGAAGTCAGGTAAAGCTCCTCTCTGGCCCGGGTAATGCCCACGTAGGCCAGGCGGCGTTCTTCTTCCAGCTGGTTCGGGTCTTCGTCCTTGATGGCCCGGGAAAGCGGGAAGATGTTGTCTTCCATCCCAATCAAGAAGACGACTGGGAATTCCAAACCCTTAGCCGCGTGCAGGGTCATCAAAGTTACCCGGTCATCGCTTTCTTCCAGGTCATCCTGGTCGCTTAAGAGGGATACTTCCGCTAAGAAGTCGCTCAAGCGGCTGCTGTCCGGGTTTTCTTCTTCATTGTAATTGTCGTCAAAGCGCTTGGTAACCGTAGCGAATTCCTGCAGGTTTTCCAGGCGGGCAGCGGCTTCCAGGGACCCTTGAGCTTCTTCTTCCTTCAAGGCTTTGGTGTAGCCGAAGTCTTCCAGGATCTTGTCGGTCAGTTCACTGACCGTGTGGTCTTGGGCGTAAGCAATGGCGCTAGTCAGCTGGTCGCTGAAGGCCAGGAGCTTTTTGGCAGCGGCAGAAGAAATCGGAGCCAATTCGACATTGCGCATGGCTTCGTAGATCCCGCCCCCCATTTCGTCAGCGAAGGCAGCCAATTTGGTTGTCGTAGCCTGGCCTATCCCCCGCTTTGGAACGTTGATGATCCGGTTGAAGCTCATGGAATCGCTGGGGTTGGCCACCAGCTTAAGGTAGGCCATGATGTCCTTGATTTCCTTGCGGTCGTAGAACTTGTGCCCGCCAACGATCTGGTAAGGGACATTGGCTTCAACCAAAGTTTCTTCCATCCCACGGGACTGGGCGTTGGTCCGGTAAAGGACGGCGAAGTCCTGGTAATGACGCTTCTTTTTGTCGACTTCTTCCTTGATCTTGGAAAGAACGAAGCGGGTTTCGTCCCGGTCGCTCTGGGCCTGGTAGTAGTGGACCTTTTCCCCGTCGCCCTTGTCGGTCCACAGCTTCTTGGCCTTCCGGTTTTCATTGTGGTCGATAACCGAGTTGGCCGCCTTCAAGATGTGGCCGGTTGACCGGTAGTTCTGCTCCAATTTGACAGTTTGGGCATTCTTGTAGTCATGCTCAAAGTTGAGGATGTTTTCCATGTTGGCTCCCCGCCAGCCATAGATTGACTGGTCGGCATCCCCGACAACGCAAATATTGTGGTAGCCGTCAGCCAGCAGACGGCAGAGCTCGTACTGGGCCTCGTTGGTGTCCTGGTATTCGTCAACCAGAAGATAGCGGAACTTCTGCTGGTAGTAGGCCAGGGTATCAGGGCTGGCCTCAAAAAGGGTCAGCGTCTGCATGATCAAGTCGTCAAAGTCCAGGATCTGGTCTCTTTCCAAGCTGGCCTGGTATTTCTTGTAGACGTCGGCGACGACTTTTTCAAAAGGACCGACCGCGCTGGCCTCGTACTGCTTCGGGGTCTGCAGGCGGTTCTTGGCATTGGAGATCTGGCTCAAGATGTTGCGGGGCAGGTACTGCTTGGGATCCAGGTCCAGCTGGCGGAGAATGCGCTTGACCAGGGTCACCTGCTCTGAAGGGTCAGCGATGGAGAAGTCCCGGTCATAGCCGATCAAGTGGCCGTCCCGGCGGAGGATACGGACGCAGAGAGCGTGGAAGGTGGACATCCAGATGCTTTCGGCCTGGTCGCCCAGGAGCTTGACTTCTCTTTCCTTCATTTCTTTAGCGGCCTTGTTGGTGAAGGTGATGGCCAGGATGTTCCAGGGAGCAACCCGCTTTTCTTCCACCAAGTAGGCGATCCGCCTGGTCAGAACCGAGGTCTTCCCACTGCCGGCCCCGGCGATTACCAAAAGGGGCCCTTCAGTCGTCTTGACTGCCTGGACCTGTTGCGGATTCAAACCTTGTAAAATCGTTGCTTCAGACATGCTTTTCCCTTTCAATAAATCAAAAAACTTAGCTTATCCATTATAGCAAAAAAAGCTGCCAAAAAGCTCTGGCAGCCTGGTCAAACCTGCTTAATTATCGTACTTATTCAGGTTGTATTGTTCAATTAAATTGATGAGTTTGGTCGAGTAGTCCGGGTCGGTGGCATAGCCGTCGGTGACCAGGGCCTTGGCCTGGCTCTTGTAGTCCTTGGCCGCCAAAACATCCTTGTACTGGTCCTTGTTCCAGCTGGTTCCCTGCTGGAAGAGGCGGACGTGGGCCCGGATAGAGGCTTCATAAGAGTCATAAATCTGGAAGCGGGCCTTGACGGTCACCCACTTACCATTGGTGTACTCCTTGGTCGTCATCACGGCCGAAGTGTTAGGGTTAGTCCCTTTAACTCCGAAGAGGTTGTTGTACTTCTGGGACAAGTCGCTTTGCCCGTAGTTGCTTTCCAGGCAGGCCTGGGCGATGGTGATGCTTGGCAAAAGACCGGTCCCCTTGTCAACCTTTTGGGAGATCGGCCCCACCTTTTTGATAAAGGCCTTCTTTTGCCGCAAAAGCTTAGCGGCTGCTTCCTGCTTGGCCAGTTCAGCCTGGCGGATCTGCTCTTGCTCAAGGGCCTGGCGGCGGTAGTAGCGGAAGGCCACGAACAAGCCCAGGCACAAGAGGATGATGGCAAAAACGCGGACCACGAGGATGGTGGTCGTCTGCTTGCCCTTACGTGTTTTTCTGTGTCCAGCCATACTTATCACCTTTCTAGCGCCGCTTCAGTCGCTGCTTGAGGGGCGCGGTAATGAGCGGCGTGATCAAGCCGCTGAAGACTGCTTCCAAAACGCCATTGACGGCCAGGGCCGTAAAGAGGATGACCAGCAAAGACTGCCCGCTCTTGGCCCCCAGGGCTAAAGCCAGCTTCTGGGGATGGCTGAAGTAGACCAGGTCAGACAAAAGGATCACCATGAGCGTATTGACCGCTGAAGCTAAAAGGCCGCTTAAGGCGTAAGCCAGAGGCCGCTTGCCCTCCCATTTATCAGCCAATTGCCCGGCCATGCCCGCTGCCCAGCCGGCCGCGACCCGGGGCAATAAGGCAATCAAGGGGTTCTGGAAAAGGAGAATGGTAACCAGGCCGTTTGGAGCAGCATATGCCCTGATCAAGCTGGTTAAGCCCCAGACCAGGCCAAAGGCCGCGCCGGCTTTAGGTCCTCTTAAAGAGGCAAAGACCGCGACTGTCAACGGAATCGTGGTGATGGCCGGCAGGCCCGGCAAAATCGTGATGTAACCCACATTGGGAATAAAAGCTTCCAGCAGCAGAATGGCCACAAAGACCGCGCTGATCGTTAGGTTCAGGGTCTTCTGTCTGGCTTCAGAATCGTACATTTAGACATCCTTCTATTCATCTTGCATTGCGTTCTATCCATTATAACAGATTGGAGGAAAAGCAAGTTTAAAGAATCAACAAAAAAGGAGCCGTTTCACAACGACTCCTTATCTTAGTGCGGACGAGAAGACTTGAACTTCCACGACCAAAAGCGGTCACAAGATCCTTAGTCTTGCGCGTCTGCCAATTCCGCCACGCCCGCAAATACATTTAATATTTTAGCAAAGCTGCCCTCATTTGGCAAGGGGGCCAGCGATTTTTTCCAATTTTCCCCGGCAGCGGCCACAGAAATACTTCTTGACGTTGACCTGCCGCTGGCGCCAGTAGTCCTGCCCGCATTGCCGGCAGCGGTAGTGCCAGCGGCTTCTTTTGCTCTCCTCTAGTCTTGGCGCATAGCGGCTGCCGCCCACCTTTTTCAAGAGCAGCTTGAAGTCCCGGTCCCTGTGCTGATAGCCCAAACCTGCCAGGTGGAGGTGGTAGTGGACCAGTTCATGTTTGATGATGCCCGGCAGATAATGAAGGTTTTCTTCCTTAAGAAAGAGCGGGTTAAATTCCAGGTGATGGTCAGATAATTGGTAGCGGCCACCGGTAGTCTTCAGGCGGCGGTTGATTTTCGCTTGGTGGAGAAAGGGCCGGCCAAAGGATTCAAGGGAGATCCTTTCGACCAGCTGCTGCAGTTCTTGTTCATTAATCATGGGATTATTGTAGCTGGTCAGGGCAGAAAAAGCCAACTTTTACTCTTCGGCCAGCAAGATCCCGTCTTTCATTCTTAAGCGGCGGTCGTAGACCAGGCCGGGAATTTCGTCGTGGCTGGCCACGATGACGGTCTTGTTTTCGCTGCGCAAGTCTTCTAGAAGCTTAACGAACTGGTCGACCCCTTCCTTGTCGATCCCCCGAGTTGGTTC
Organism: Lactobacillus sp. WILCCON 0059; assembly: GCF_057197985.1. Lineage (NCBI taxonomy): Bacteria > Bacillati > Bacillota > Bacilli > Lactobacillales > Lactobacillaceae > Lactobacillus > Lactobacillus sp. WILCCON 0059. The sequence continues at coordinate 462,762 of NZ_JBUBHN010000001.1, read as the reverse complement.
ATCCAGGAGGATGATGTTCTGGTCTTCCATCACGGCCTGGGTGATCCCCAGCTTCTGCCGCATCCCGACTGAGTAGTTGCCGACGGCTTGCGGGTTGTCCGGGTCCAGGTCAAAGGCCTTGAGCAGGTCCCGGGTCTTTTCGGGCTGGAAGCGGTGGTTGAAGTGGCCTAAAAAGGTCAAGTTGTCCCAGGCAGTTTCATATTCAATAAAGCCAGGGTTTTCGATCAAGGCACCAAGGTAGTCATCCTTGTCAGTGTGGATCTCCCCGCTGTCAGCTTTTAAGAGGCCGACGATGATTTTGAACAGGGTGGACTTGCCGCAACCATTGACACCGGAGATGTGGACCAGTTCACCCGCTTTGGTTTCTAAAGAGATGTCCTTTAAAACGGCCAGTTTTTTAAAGCTCTTCTTAACATGTGACACTTTTAACATACAAACTCCTCCTCGACTTAGAGTATATACATGTGGTGGATGGCCCGCCAGAGTGGGTCATAAATATTAGCGTATTTTGGCAAAAGCCAGGCCTTCTCCAGCCAGTAATGATAAAGAATTGGCAAGGTGCTGCTGATGACAATGATAAAAAACGGAAATTTCGCCTTGATGCAGGACAGGACCAGCATGAAGCAGACAATGAAGAGCAGGTAGTGGGCCAGAAGCAATAGGCTGCCAGTTAGGGCTGATCCAAAGCGAAAGAGCGGATTTTTGCCAAAGAAATATGGAAATATAGAGAAAAACAGGTAGATTGCCAGATCCAAGGCTAAGAGCTGGGCCAGGCGCTGGTCAAAAAAGTTCATCTTTCCCCGGGGAGCCAGCAGGGGGCGGACCGAACGGAAAGAGAGGATTTGAATTGCCGCCATGACGGTCAAGGCTGGCTGGATGTACAGGCTGATCAAGTTGGCATTCAGGTAGTACATGGGCATTTCACCCTTCCCGCCGTCTAGGGCAAACTGCAGGCCGCACCATAAGCTGACCGCAAAGTCCAAAATGAGCGTCAAGGCGATTAAACGTTGATAACGCGCTTTTAACATAAGCTATCCCCTCTCCACATTCTTCAAGTACCAAAGTCTTAGTAATACAGCCGTCAGCGCGATGTAAAAAAACGCCGTCGTCACGTAATTCAGATAGAAGATTGCGGGGGTGGGCAAACCTGCTATTCCCTTTTCCAATGGATTAGTGATATTGGTAATATCCCAGATATTGGAAATATTGGTCAAAACTCTTCCCACATCTGGAGCAAATTTTTCTTGCAAAATAATCACGAAGCCAATAACCGGCCCCAAAGACAAAGCTATGCTTACTTTGTTGATAAAAAGAGCCACGCTCAAAATAAACAAAGCATAAATTCCCCAACCAATACCGTTTAGGATGATCTTAATTAGCAAGTTCGCCAAGCTGTTCAGCGAAAAGTAGCCATACCCACCTTGCAAAATATCATTGCTAAACGCTGTATAAATGAATGGATGATAAAAAGTGTTGATCATCAGAATTTCAAGCAAACATCCTAGCCAGTACAGGCCAGTTGCTCCCCAAAAAGTATATCCCATGCACTTTTTAAAGAAGCTTTTCCAACCTGTTCGTCCAATCACACTGTACAATTCATGATTGTTTTTGATGTAGATTGCTAAAGCTGAACCTATAATAGGCAAAAGCAAAAAAATCGCAATGGAGCCAATCATAGTTTCATCAGTTCCATAAGGTTGAACTGTGTCGAACAAGTAGTTAAAAGCGTAATTATCAGTTGCTGATACAGGAAGGTTATCATAGATCGCATACTCCACTTGCCCTGCTATGATTAACAGGTACGCAACAATTCCTGTGATGATTAATCTCTTAGTTTTAGTTAACATTTTCCTCGCAAAATATAAAAAGGCGAAAGAGCATCTCCACTCATTCGCCTTTTGCTCACACTAATTAGCTACTTGTAATCTGCACTAAAGTGAAACTTCACTCTTGTTGAATGTGGATCATCCTTTTCTGTTCGAGCATCTCCCCAATACTTACGGTCTCTTAATCCAGTATTGTTAGCTGCATGAACAGTCTTGTTTTTCTTTAAAACGACCGTATTCGATCTTCTTTGAGCCTTATTGTTGATCAACTTCACCTTAATAACTCTGTTTGAGCCAGGAAGTGCGTCACCATTGAATGAAGCATACGATGATTGAGTCTGCTTAACATTAGGATTTCCCCAACTGCTCCATCTCCCATAGGATGACACATCTTCGGCACTAATAGTCCAAGTTCCCGCAGCTTGTACAACAGCCGCACTGGCAAATGGCAGTAGCAACATTCCACATAAAGCAGCTTTGGTTAACACTTTATGTTTCATTTTCTTATCTCCTTTCTATATAGCACAGTTATTATACAAATCAGTGAACAAAAAATATTGTTCACATTTATGATTATATTACACTTCGCCACTCTGTCAATACTTTTCCCTAAAAAAACATAAATACTCACTTTTTGGCACTTTTTTAGTGTCATAGCCTGCATTTTTTAACCAAATTATTCTTGTTAAAAAACACACTTATCCTCTCTCAACATTCTTCACGTACCAAAGTCTTAATAATACAGCCGTCAACGCGATGTAAAACACCGCCGTCGTCACGTAGTTCAGATAGTAGATTGCGGGGAATTGGTTTTCTCCTACCCATCTTTCCAATGGATTAGTCAGATTGACGATATCCCAGATGTTAGAAATATTACTAAACGTTTCTCCGACATCAATTGACAAATTTTCTTGAAGAAAAATGAGATAGCCGACAACTGGCCCTAAAAACAGGCAAAGACTTGTCTTCTTGATAAATAAAGCCACTGCAAAGATAAAAGCGGCATAAATTCCCCAGCCGATACCGAAGAGCAACACTTTAATTAGCAGGTTGGCCAGGTTATTGAGTGAGAAATACCCGTCTCCTCGCATCAACATTATTTCCGCTCTGGGCATATACACAAATTGGCGGTAAAAAATACTGATTATCGGAGCTTCCAGTAGACAACCTAACCAATATAGGCCAGCCGCACCAATGAACGCGTAACTTAAACTTTTTTGAAAAATTTTTTTCCAGCCAGTTCTACCGATCACACTATAGAGTTCGTGATTATTCTTGATATAGATTGCTAGAGCTGAACCCACAATAGGAAGTAATAAATAAACGGCAATGTTCCCAGCCATCGTTTCTTCGACGCCTTCAGGCTGAACCGAATTAAACATATAATCAAAGCCATAGGAGTTGCTTTTCAAAGTTGGAAGGTTGCCATGTATCGCATATGCTAACTGACCAATAATAATCAACAAGTAGACAGCCACAACTCCTACATATATTTTTTTCGTCCTGGTTAACATTTTTCTCTCCTCCATTGTTTTACACTGCCGCACTCGTGAAAAAATGAGCTTTACACCTTGAATTATAGTCTACTTCAAAGTGTAGTCAATACTTTCCCTTTTAAAATCCGTATTTTTCCATTTTAAGCTGCTTTTTTCGTTTTTATAGCCAGTTCATACATTACAAAAGGGCTATCATCCTCGCCATTTCAAGGCGTTTGCCTTTGAATTCATATATCTATTTCCTTATATCTTTTCTTCTTACATCAGCTTATTTTACCTTCCTCGCCTTCTTGTTTTTCCACGCAAAAAAGCCTGGACTTTCGTCCAGGCTTCTTATTTAACTTTTTAGCTATTCCGTTGATCAGCTTTTCTCTCAAAGAACTTAACGATTTCGACGATCACGATCATCAAAACGCCCATCCCCAGCACAGTCAGCCATTGATCCAGATGCAATTCTGAAACTGCAAAGACTCTGGTCAAGAATGGCAATTCAACTGCCGCCATAATCAAGGCCGACAGAATAATCGCGCCATTGAACCACTTGTTGGCAAAAGTGCTCTTTTGGAAGATTGACTGCTTCACGTACTTAGAGTTGACCGCGTGGAAGAGCTGGATCAGACCCAAAGTGAGGAAAGCCATGGTCAGCGCGTCTTCATGCGGGTTGGTCCCCCGCGGCAAAACGTGCAGACCCAAACCATAAGCGATCAAGACCAGAACACCTTCCAAGATCCCCTGGTAGATAATCGAGCTGGCCACGCCACCTGAGAAGAAGTTGGAATTCTTCCCCCGCGGCTTCTTGTTCATGATCCCCTTTTCAATCGGTTCAACACCCAAGGCAATAGCCGGCAGGGTGTCAGTTACCAGGTTGATCCACAAAAGCTGCACTGGCTTCAAAACATCCCAGCCCAGCAAAGTCATCAAGAAGACCGTCAACACTTCGCCGACGTTGCAGCTCATCAGGTACAGAATTGCCTTCTGAATGTTGGCGAAGACCTTCCGCCCTTGCTTGACCGCTTCCACGATCGTTGCGAAGTTGTCGTCAGCCAGAACCATGTCGGCCGCGCCCTTGGAGACTTCCGTACCGGTAATCCCCATGCCGACCCCGATGTCGGCCTGCTTCAGACTCGGCGCGTCGTTGACCCCGTCACCAGTCATGGCCACGATCTTGCCATTTGCCTGCCAGGCCTTCACAATTCTAACCTTGTGTTCTGGTGAAACCCGGGCATAAACGCTGTAGTCACCGACATGCTTGGTGAAGTAGTCGTCGCTCAGCTTGTCCAATTGCGCCCCGGTAATCACGGCATCGTCACGGCCCTTTTCAACCAGGCCCAGCCGTTCGGCAATCGCCTGCGCCGTAACTTGGTGGTCACCAGTAATCATGATCGTTCTGATCCCGGCCCGGTGAGCTTCCGCGATCGCGTCCTTGGCTTCCGGCCGCTCTGGGTCGATCATGCCGACCAAACCGGCAAAGATCAGATCTTGTTCAACATTATCAGTCGTCGGGTCAGCGTATGGCTCAGCAACAACCTTGTAAGCCATCGCCAAAACCCGGAGGGCTTGCTTGGCCATTTCATTGTTGCTTGCCAAAATGGCCTGCTTTTGTTCAGCGCTGATTTCGCTCAGCTCGCCGTTGATGTTGACATACTTGACTCTTTCCAAAAGCATGTCCGGCGCACCCTTGACGGCAACCATGAACTGGCCGTCAAACTTGTTGACCGTACTCATCAGCTTCCGGTCAGAGTCAAATGGCACTTCCGCTACCCGCGGGTGTTCTGCCAAAAAGTCGCTCACTGGCAGGTCCTTGTGGAAGCCATATTGCACCAAGGCAGTTTCAGTCGGGTCACCCAAGAGCTCCCCGCCGTCTTGAATCTTGGTGTCGTTGGCCAAAAGCATGGTAATCATGGCCTGGTTGCTCAAGTCGATGTCATCGCTGGCATCATGCAGGATCCCGTCATAGTAGACCTTTTCCACCGTCATCCGGTTCTGGGTCAAGGTGCCAGTCTTATCAGAAGCAATGATATCCGTTGCCCCCAGGGTTTCAACGGCTGGCAGCTTTCTGACGATGGCCTTGTGGTCAGCCATGGTCTGGGTACCCAGGGCCAAAATGATCGTCACAATCGCCGGCAGCCCTTCCGGAATAGCGGCAACCGCCAGGGAAACCGCCGTCAAGAACATGTCGATCAGCAAAGCATTCATCGGTTCATGCTGCGGGTTCCGGATAACCCCGATAATGAAGACGACCACACAGATAGCCAGGATCATGTAAGTCAGGGTCTTGCCCAATTGGTTCAAGTTCTGCTTAAGAGGAGTGTCGGTTTCATCAGCTTCGTTCAGCATCTTGGCGATGTTGCCGACTTCCGTATTCATCCCCGTAGCGACAACTACACCTTCCCCGCGCCCATAGGTCACGTTGGTGCTGGAGTAAGCCATGTTGATCCGGTCACCCAGGGCAATGTCATCCCCTTGCAGGGTTTCATTACTCTTTTCCACCGGAACTGATTCCCCGGTCAAGGCAGCTTCTTCAATCTTCAAGCTTTCCGCTACCAAAAGACGCAGGTCGGCCGGGACCACGTCGCCTGCTTCCAGCAAGACCACGTCACCGGGCACGATTTCCGTTGACGGAACTTCAACTACCGCTCCGTCCCGGCGCACCTTGGCGCTCGGCGTGGACATGTCCTTCAAGGCTTCAATCGCTGCTTCTGAGCGAGCTTCCTGGATCACGCCCAAGATCGCGTTCAAAAGCACGACTACCAAAATAATCCCCGCGTCAGTCCATTCCTGGGCAACTACCCCGGACAAGACAGCGGCAACCAGCAGGACGATGATCATCAAGTCCTTGAACTGGTCCATGAAGCGGGCAAACATTGAACGTTTCTTCTTGCCGGCCAAAGCGTTCGGGCCGTATTGGTCCAGCCGCTTCTTGGCTTCAGCCGAACTGATCCCGTGGTTGGCGTCCGAGTCAAACTCGGCTAAAGTGCCTGGGATGTCCTGGCTGTAATACTTCTTAGCCACAGTATTTTCCTCCTTCAAAAAAGAAAAGAGACTTACGTGCCCCTTTACAAAAGCACATAAGTCTCACTAATTAAGACAAGCCCAGGAAACCAACGCGGCTCCCGGCTGTTGGGCTTGTCGCAAGCTATGCTTGCCGTTACTCCCTTATGACATGATTAATATAGCAAAAATTGGCGCTTGAAACAAGTAATTTACCAAATTCGCCGCTATTTTTTGTAATAATCGTCAAAAATCGTGACCGGCAAATGGCGCTTGTGCTCGCTCTTAGTCCACAATTCTTCGATTCTTTCAGCTGCCTTGTCGCTGACTTCCCGGCCTTCCAGGTAGTCATCGATTTCATCATAGGTCACGCCCAAGGCAACTTCATCTGGCAAGGATGGCTTTTCTTCTTCCAGGTCGGCCGTTGGGGCCTTCAAGTAAAGGTGTTCCGGGCAGCCCAAGGCAGCCAGAAGCTGCTTGCCCTGCCGCTTGTCCAAACGGAAGAGCGGAGTAAGGTCAGCCGCGCCGTCACCGTACTTGGTGTAGAAACCAGAGAAGTTTTCGGCCGCGTGGTCAGTACCCACAACCGCGCCCTGGTTGGCCCCGGCAATGGCATACTGCATGACCATTCTTTGCCGGGCCTTGATGTTGCCCTTGTTAAAGTCGGTCATTTCCACGCCCGTTTCCTTCAAGGTAGCCACCATGGCATCAGTGGCTGGCTTGATGTTTTCGATCAAGTCCACGTCCGGCTTGATGAAGGCTACCGCGTCAGCGGCATCAGCGGCATCGGCCTGGACGCCGTATGGCAGGCGGACGGCGATGAACTTGTAGCTGTCATCGCCGGTTTCTTCCCGCATTTCGGAAATTGCCATCTGGGTCAGCTTCCCGGTCAAGGTTGAGTCCTGGCCACCGGAAATACCCAAAACATATGACTTCAAGAAGGGGTTGGCCTTCAAGTAACCCTTTAAGAAGTCAACCGTCTTGCGGATTTCTTCCTGGGGATCGATTTCCGGCAAAACGTGCTCATATTCGACAATTTTCTTTTGCAACTCTCTCATTTGCTGCCTCGCAATCTTGTAGTTAATTTTTTCTATCTTTTATTATACTCAAAAAATGCAGTCTCTGTTTTCAGAAATGTATTTTCACGAGATTCTTTAAAAAATTAGCGTCTGAAGAGCTGATAGTAAATTTTCGCAGTTTTTTGACTACGGATATGTAATTTCAAAAAGGTCACCAGGTCGTGCTTCCAGGAATTTTTCCCTTCCAGCCAGGTCCCGGTAAAAAGGTGAATGGACCGGGACTGAGGCGAAGGGTTGCAAAGGATCCCGTCCGGGTAAACATGGATTCCTTCCTTTAATACTTGCTCTTGGTTGCCGGTCTTAAGGCCGTACTTTCCCTTGAGAATTTCCGTGACTGACAGGGAGTTGACCCCGGCCAGCTGGTCATTTTGGTCAAAGGCAAAATCCAGGTCATCATAATAGTGCAGAATATCGGCCATAAAAGGATGACCCTTCTCCGCCGCGATAATTGCGGCTGACAGGTAGTCATTATTTTCAAAGCCGATAAAAGCCCGGTCATTTAGCAAGTCGTCAAAATCTTTTAAGACCATGACGTCGGTGTCCAGGTAGATCCCGCCCATTTCATAGAGGGCCTTGGCCCGGACATAGTCGGAAACGAAAGCCCACTTCTTGGCCTGGTAGGCCTGCTTAACGTACCGGTTGGCATCAAGGTCCAGCTTATCTTCGTTCCATTCGATGATTTGGTAGTCCGGCAGGCGCTTTTGCCAAGAGGCCAGACAAGTTTGAATGGTCTTGGACTTAGGATTGCCGCCGACCCAGACATAGTGGATAATTTTGGGAATCATGCTTTTTCTCCTTGCAGGCAGGCCTGGTAGCCGGCCAGAACGTCAGCCAGTTGCCGGTCCAGGGAAAAGTGCTGGCTGGCATAGGCCTTTTCAGTTTGAGCAATGGCCGCTAATTCTTCTTTTGGCAAAGCCGCGATTGCTTTTAACTGATCGGCCATGGCTTTTTCTTCTTTGACCGGCACAACCCAGCCTTTTCCTTCTGGAATCAATTCCCTGGCCCCGCCCACGTCAGTGGATAAAAGCGAGACCAGGTTGTCGGCTGCTTCTAGCAAGACCAGGGGGAAGCTTTCTGAGTAAGAAGACAAGACGGCCAGGTCCATCTTCCGGTAGAGCTGCCTTAATTCTTCCTGGGTCAAAAAGCCGGTAAAGGTTACTTGGTCTGTTAAGGCCAAGTCCTGGCAGAGTTTTTTCAAATCCGCTTCCTGGCTGCCGCTGCCCGCAATATAGAGGTGAGCTTGCGGCAAATCGGCTGCTTTAAAAGCCTTGAGCAAGAGATCTTGCCCCTTGACCTTTTCCAGGCGGCCAACATTGATGATGTTGAAGCCGGCATGGTCTTCCTTGGCCAGTACATTTTTATTGTCCCTAAAGTTGATCCCATTGTAGATGACGTGAATCCGGCTTGGCTTTACTCCGTAATTCAGCAGGATTTTTTCAAAACGGGGGGTGATGGCGAAAACCCCATCGGCCTGCTTGATCGCCCGCAGGTTCAGCTTGGTAAAAATCTTCCCCGCGATTCCCCGCCCTTCAAAATCGATCGCGGGATCTGAGTGGACGGTGATCAGCCAGGGACAAGGCAAGGAAGACTTGATCAAGCTGACAAAAAGGTTGGCCCGAGCTCCGTGACTGTGGACCAGGTCATAATGTCCATCCTTGATTGTCTTTTTCAGCCGCTTGAGCAGGGCCAGGTCGTAGCGGCTGGACCCGCCTAAAACGATGGCCTTGATTCCTTTTTCCCGGGCCGCCTGGGCAACCGGTCCTTCAGCGAAGGTCAAGAGGTCAAAATCCTGCCCAGCTCTTTTGGCCTGGGAGAGCAGGTTCACGATATGGGTCAGCCCGCCCCCGCTTTCCAGGCCGGCGTTGATGTGCAGTACTTTCATTATTGCTTGTCCTGCTTCTTGCTCTTTTTAACTTCCACGACGAATTTTGGCAAAACCATCATCCGGCCGATCCGGCTTGGTTCCTTCAAGAGGCGGTAGAACCATTCCAAGTGGGCGTCCTGGAAGACCTTCGGTGCCCGCTTGACGGCACCGGCGAAAACGTCAAAGCTGCCGCCCACCCCCATCATGCTGGCTGGCAAGTTTTGCTGGCGCAAGATGGCCAGGAGCTTCTCCTGCTTGGGAAAGCCCAGGGCCGCGAAGACCAGGTCGGGCCTGGCTTGGGCGATCCGGCTGGCAATTTCCGGCAGGGCGTCTTTAGAGTAGCCGTCTTCAGCGCCAACTAAGTCGATATTCGGGTAATCCGTGGCGATTTTTTCCTTAACGGCGGCGATCACGGCTGGCTTGGCCCCAATCAGGTAGACCCGCAAGTGGTCTTCATTGGCAATTTGCAGATACCAGCAAAAGAGGTCGTAGCCGGTTACTCTCTCTGGCAATTTCAGCCCCAGCATCTTGGCCCCTTTGATGATGCCGATCCCGTCAGCCGTCACGTAGTCAGCCACATTGTTGATGATTTCCCGGTATTCCGGATCTTCTTTGGCGGCCATGACGATTTCCGGGTTGGCCGTCACTACCAAGGTGGATTCTTTTTTCCGCAAGCGGTCCAAAAAACGGGCTTCAAATTCCGCCAGGCTGTACTTGTCGAAGCCAACGCCCAAAATGTTGATTTTTACCATGCTCACACGCTTTCTTTGTTTATTTTTGCTAATTTCTTCCTTATTAATAGCTATTTTTTCAGCCGCTTTTTGACAATCGTGACCAAGTCTTCGTTCAAATCAAACTTCAAGAGCCAGAGGATGACCAGGTAAAGGGCCATAATGGCCAGGGACTTGACCGTCATGTTGATAAAAGCACTTGGAATCTGCCAAGGCCACAGCATCCCTGCCGCCAGGCTGATCCCCATGGCCAAGAAGCACTTGGGCACATCACTGAAAGTTTCCTTGAAGTCATAGCCGTCCCGCACGATCCAGCAGCGGAGAAACAGAACGACTGCTTCGGTCAAGAGGATCGCCACCATGGCGCCCGCTGCCCCGAAAGGCCGGTCCAAAAAGTAGCTGAAGACCAGCTCCAGGACCGCCCCGATCGTAACCGGAATGGCATAGTCCTTGTCCCGCTTGTTGGCCAGGGCAAACTGGTTGGCGAAGACCCCGCCCATGGGGATCAAGATAATGGTCAAGGTAAAGAAGAACATCAAGGGAGTCATCGGGATATATTTTTTCCCGAAGAAAAAGGGCACGAATTCCTTGGTATTGGCCATGACCACCACGGCAAACATGGTTCCCAGCATAGTCGTGGCTTCTAGGGACTTCTTCAAGACCTTCTTCTGGGTTTCCTTCCCCTGGACCGCCATCTGCGGCATTATTACCAGGGAAATACTGGTGATGACCCCCAGGATCATGTTGGAAATCCGCTGGGAGTTGTCATAATAAGAAACCTGGGCCGTGCTTTGGAAGAGGCCCAAAAGGGGCTTGTCCAAGGAAGTGTATATCTGGGTCGCGATCTGGGGAATCATCAAGGTCATGATGGCCCGGCGGGTTTCCGCGAAATGGTAGAAGTGCTTGACTGGCCGGCCGACATACTTGCCGATGCTGAACCAGAAGACAAAGGAACCCAACATGGTGGAAATGGACATGATCAGGAAATACTTCCACAGGTCAGCCGGACTTTTGATCAAAAGCAAGATAAAGACCACGCTGACGATCTTGACGATAGTGTTTCTAAGAACCACCCGGCCAAAATCAGCCAGGCCCTGGAAGAACCAGGAGATGTCAAACTGAGCCGAAATCAAGTACGGCAGCATCAGCAAGAAGTAGTTCCAGTAGCGGACCTTGAGGACCAGGCAGGTCAAGACAGTTAAAGCGATGGTGACTGCCCCGCCGATAAACTGGAAGTACCACAGGCCCCAGAAGGCCTCGGTCAGTTCCCCGCTCTTGCTTTTGGCCCGGGCTTTAGAGATACTTCTGACCCCGATATTGGATAAAGACAGGACGCAGAAAATCATCAGAAACTGGACCGTGTTGTTGACGCTGGAATAGATCCCGTAGGTCGTCGGGCCCAGGACTCTGGACAGGTAAGGAACCGTGATCAAGGGCACCAGGACCAGGAAGACCTGGTAGACCGCGTTATAGAAGATGTTCAGAAAAGTTTTTTTCAAGGATCAGACCCCGCTTAAGTAATCAAAAATTGTCTGGCAAGCCTGGCCATGGTCGGCCTGGTCGCTCAAATCCAGCCACTTTTTCCGTTCAAGACCATACTTGTCGCCTTCCCCCAGCTGCTTGACCAGGTCAGCCTGGCTGGCCACGCAGGGACCAGGGACGATTTTTTCATAAGGCCCCAGCAAAAATCCCCGGGTCTTTTCATACTGGGCCAGGTAGTTGGTGATGAAAATCAGCGGCTTGTCCAAGTGGAGGTAGTCAAAGTAGATCGAGGAGAAGTCGGTCATTAAGAAGTCGGTGGCTCCCAGGATTTCGTAGAGGTCCAATTTTTTGGCCAAAAGATCGGAATTGTTCAAAAAGGCCACGTGCTTAGCCGCTAAGTGAAAGTCGCTGAAGAGCTTCATTTCCCAAGGGTGGAGCTTGACCAGGAGGTACTGCTTTCTAGCAGCCAGGGCCTGGTCTAAAGCGGCCAGGTCAAAGTCGCTGAAGGCAAAAAAGTTCCCTGCCTTAATCCGCTCCATCACTTCCGGGTCTTCTAATTCATAGCGGAAGGTTGGCACATAAATCCCCACTTGGGCCTCCGGGTCCTGGCAGGAGAAAAAGTCAGCCAGGAGCTGGTCCTTTTTATAAGGGGACTTGAGCAAGGCATCAATTCTGGGAAAACCCAGTTGGACATAGCGGGGACCTTCAATCCCCATGCAGGCGCTCATCAGGCTTTCATAGAGCTCGGAACTGGAGGTGACCAGGTCGGCCGTCTTGTGCCAAAGCTTTTCGTTTCTCTGGTTGTCTCGGCGCTGGGTATTGTTGGCCATGGTCCCCATCCGCTTTAGAGGAATCCCATGCCAAAGGGCCAGGTTGACCTGACTTTTCCGGACCTTGAAGGGCTGGTGGGTGGTCAAGACGTACTTGGCCCGGCCGATTTTTTGCCAGTCCGACCAAGGAAGGTGGGAGGAGGGCCAGGGTTCGATCAAGTAGGCCGTGACTTCCGGGTGCTCGCGGCGCAGGTATTGATAAAAGAGGTAGCCATTGGATCCCGACCGGCCGGCCCCGTTCAAGATCACGTATGTGTTGGGATCTTCTTTTTGCCAGCGGGCCAAAAATTTCATGACTGCCAGATACAGGCGGAATAGTATGCTTTTCATAGTGCCTCGTTAATCATTAGCTAATAGTGTCAAGTCCATTTTAGCAAATTCGCCCCCTGCCGCCAAAAGCAAGTTCCATCTTTTGCCCTTTTTTAAAGGAAGGAAAAAGAGGCAGGTTTGATTCCTGCCTCTTTGTCATTCGCTTATTTATAGCTGGCTATTTGCTGAAAGTAAATTCGAAGCGCTCACCCACGTATGAAGCCCGCGTGTATTCAAAGGGCCGGCCATCGGCCAGCTTGGTGACCTGCCGGCGGGTGATCAAGGCCTCGCCCCGGCGGCAGTTGAGCAGGCGGGCCTCCTGCTCATTGGCAACAGCGGCTGAGATGTACTCAGTTGCATCCCCGATCTGGTAGCCCCCCTGCTTTTCCAAGGTCTGGTAAAGGTGGCTTGACACGTCATCCTTGGCAAAAGGCGCGATCAGGTCTTCCGGCACCGTCACGATTTCATGGCAGATCGGCACCTGGTCGGCATAGCGAATCCGCTCCATGCGCAGGACCTTGTCGCTGCCTTCCAGAGCCAGGCGTTCTTTTTCCGACAGGGAAGGCTGGGTGATCTTGTAAGAAACCAGCTTGCTGGACGGAGTCTGCCCGTTGGCCCGGGTAATTTCGGTAAAGGACATGATCCCGGACATTTTTTCCTGAACCTTCTGACTGGCCACATAGGTCCCGCTGCCCAGCCGCCTTTCCAGAATCCCCTCTTCTTCCAGGGTTTTGATGGCCTGGCGCAGGGTCATCCGCGACACCTTGAACTGCTCAGCCAGCTGTCGTTCAGCTGGAATCCGGTCCCCCACCTGGTAGACATGGTTTTCAATATCCCGGCGCAGCTGATTGTGAATTTTGATGTACATTGGTTCTTGCATCGTTTTCCCCCCCACAGAATCATCCAGCTTAGATCTTAATTAAATTTTATAGCAAAAGGCGGTCTTTAGACAAGTTTACATTTAATTCCTGTCAATTTTACCTTGCCCTGGCCAGTCTGCTTGACCAGCAGCTGTTCCTGGTCGCTCTCCAAAACATTGCCCAAGATCCCGGCTTTGTCGGCTAACCGCAAGTGGCTGCCTGCCACGTTTAAGAGGGCATCCTGCAGGCGAACCTGGCTCGCGCCGCTTAAACTAAGCCAAGTGCCTTCGCTGCAGGAAAAGTGTGGCCGGCAAAAAACAGCCTTGCCCTGGCCTTCAATTTCTCCTGCCACCAAGTGACAGTTGGTTAAGTTGCTGCTCCCGCTGACCTGCTTAAATTGCTTAAAAGTGCAGTTTTGGAAAGCGGCGGAATTGGCTTTTTCCAAAAGAGCCGTCCCCTGCAAGTCACAGTTCAAAAGGTCAGCCTGGCCATTTTTCAGAGTTAAAGACATGGTAGATTCGGTGAAGTAAAGACCGTTGTTTTTTCCCAGGCTGGTCACCTGGTCAAAAGCCGTCTGGTCAAAATGGCCTTCATAAGCCGAATTTTCCTCCAGGACAAATTCTCCCTTGATTTGAGACTGGCTGATGGCCAAGGGACCAAAGCCATCGCCGGTAAAAGCAGCCGGAGCTGCCTTGATTTCACTTCCCGAAATCTGGACATGCTGCTCTTCTCCGCCAACCAGGCGGATTTTTCCCCTAACTTGACAGGAGTAAAGTTCCAACCAAACCGGACCCAGAGTCATGAGGGCAGTACTCCCTTCTCCTTCTGGCGCTTCCAGCCGGCAGCCGCGCAGGGTCAAGTAAGGAGCATTTTCGCCTACATAAACTCTAACCAGGGCCCCGGCAATTGCCTTGGTCTTGACGGCCAGGTTTTCCAGGGTCAAATAGCGGCCAGACAGGACGACTTGACCAACCAGGACCGTCATATCTGGCGCTGTCCCCGTCCCCTTGATCACGATGTTGTTCAGCTTTTGCCCAAAAGGAATTTCATAAAAGCCGGGAGCCAGCATGAGCACGTCATCGTCTTCCAGCTGGTCTAAAGCCTGCTCCCAGGACAAGTCCCGGGGGTCCTGGCTTACTTTGATTAAGCGCATGGTGGCTCCTTTCTATTCCTTCCGTTCAGTCCACTTGATCCCCAGCAAAGAGATGTTTTCCGGATGCTCACACTTGATTTCCAGTGGCGCCCCCTGGTAGTAAAGGGCGTTGGCCACAAAGCGGGCATCATTGTCTACCAAAACCGGCCAGTTTTGCGGGTCAAATTGCAGGTTCCGCCCCTTCAATACCGCTTGGTCGACCAGGAAAATAAAGTAAGGGTAGTCGCCATTGCCCGAAAAGGTCACTAAACTCCCCTCCATGAAGCTTTTTCCTTCCAAGTTGGCCGCGGCCGCGATCTGGACATTGGACAAAAAGCTCTGGCTCTCCCCCCGGGCTTGGAAATTGTAGAGCTGACTGTTCTGCATTAGCAAGTGGCAGTGGTCTTCAATCGCCAATTGGCTTGGCATTTGGCTCTCCAGGATGTTCAGCCAGCATTCGCCCCGGGCATAAAGGCTGTAGTCCCGGTTGAGAAAGCGGCAGGCGTAGACATTGACCCAGCTCTTGCCGCCCAAGTTAAGGTTACCGATGGCTGAGTTATTGATGTTCAGTTCGATATTGCTGGAATCAAAGCTGTTGACCGTCCCCCGAATCTCGGAATTATTGATGATGGCCGTCCCGGTTCCTTCCAAAGAGATGGTCCCGAATTTTTCTGACTCATAGTCCAGCAGGCAGTCCGCCATTTCCAGGCGGAAATTAGCTTTTTCAAAAAAGGACAAGGTCCCGTTGAGCAGGCGGCAGGAGTACATCTCCACCGTGTCCTGGCCGTTGATGGAAATCGTGGTCGTCTTGCTGCCGGTCCCGGTCAAGACGCAGCCGCGCAGGATCAGGTAGCTGTTGGTCTCTTCCGGAAGATCCAGGGTGTTTACGTCCCCATAAGGTTCCAGGGTCAAGTTTTCAAAAACCACCCGGGAGCTGTTTTCACCGATGGAGAAAAAGCTGCGGATCCGGGTGTCTTCCGGGCTGGCCCCCAGGCCCTTGATGGTCACGTCTTCTAATAGCCGGCCCTGGGGCCAAACGTAATAGCCGGGCTCCAGCAGCAGATAGTCCCCCGGCTCCATGTCGAGCATGGCCCGGTGCCAGGTCACTTCACCGCCGCCGCTGCCAACTTTGATGTATTTGCTCATATCCGCCTCCTGGTCAAAAAACTAAATACTATTGTACCCGCTATACAGGCAAAATAGTTGAAGAATGCTTCTTTTTTTCGCAAAAAAGCCGTCAGTTTCTTCCTTATTGAAAGAAACTGGCAGCTTTTACCGGTTTAAAACTTGTTTTACTTAATCTTGACGTCCCAGTAGTAGGCAACAGTCCCGTAAGGAGACAGGCGGAAGCCGGTCACCTTGGACTTAAGCAGGTAGGAAACCCCGGCTTGGTAGAGCGGTGCCGCGAAAGCATCCTTTTGGATCAATTGCTTTTCAGCGGCGATCAAGCTGGCCTGCCGCTTGGCCGGCTGAGTGGCGTAAGTGCTCCTTGCCTGCTTGATTTCCTTCCAGAAAGTGCTGTTCTTGTAGTCACTTTCCAGGTTGAAGAGGCCACCGATGGTCAAGTAGTCGATCGGGTCCTGGAAGCTTGGCTGCCAAGTCCCGTATACCATGTCGAAGTTGTGCTTGGTCGTGTCAGCCAGGCGGGACTTCAGCGGAATCGACCGCAATTTAACAGTCAAGCCCGGCAGGTTCTTCATCAAGTTGCTCTGCAGGTATTCGCCCACCCGCTTAGACGCATCCATGTCACTGGTCAACAGTTCGATGGTGATCTTGGACTTGCCCAGCTGCTTTTTAGCCAAGGCCCATTCCTTTTGGGCCTGCTTCAGATTGTAAGTCATCAGCTTGCCAGCACTGGTCCGGTAGTCCTTGCCGTTTTCATCGTAGATGAAGTCGCTGGCGACCAGACCTTGGGCAGCCTTGCCGGAGTGCAGGACCGTCTTCACCAATTCCTGCTTGTTCACGCCCAGGCTGATTGCCCGGCGAACGTGGACATTGCCAGTGGTCTTGCGCTTGGTGTTAAAAACCATGTAGCCGTTGGTCGGCGTGGTCTTGGTGTGGTAGTCAGCATTCTTTTCATACTGCTTGACGTAGTCAGCATCAACTGGCGCGTAATCCAGCTGCCCGCCCTTGTAGAGGTTGAGGCCGGTAGAGGTGGTCTTGATGACCTGGACCTTGACCGCGCTCAAGCTGACTGACTTGGAATTCCAGTATGTCTTGTTCTTCTTCAAAGTCCACTTGAGGCTGGACCCATCCCACTGGCTGACGGTAAACGGCCCGTTGTAGACCAGCTTGCTGGAACTGGTCCCGTAGCTGGACCCGTACTTTTTGACGATCTTCGTGTCCTGCGGGTAGAACTGGGCCCCGGTTAAAAGGTCTGGCAGGTACTGGATCGGGTTTTCCAGGGTGACCTGCAGCTTGTACTTGCCCAAGGCCTTGATGCCCAGACTGGACACCTTCTTCTTGCCGGCTGCTACAGCCGTCCCGTTCTTGATCACTTGGTAGCTGTCGCTGTCCAAAGAATCGTTCTTGGGGTCAACCGTCCGCCGCCAGGCAGTAACGTAGTCCTGGGCAGTCACTGGGTCCCCGTTGGACCACTTGGCGTTTTTTCTAAGAGTAAAAGTATAGACCTTCTGGTCCTTGGACTTGGTCACCTTGACCGCCCCGGCCAGCTGAGCCTGCCCCTTTTTATCGAAGCGGTAGAGCCCTTCCATGGAATTCTGCAGGGTTTCAGAGCTGACGGTATCCCCGTACTTGCTGGAGTCCAGGGTGCTGATTTCGCCAGTTACAGCTGTCTTCATTACCTGCTTGGAACTGGAAGCCTGCTTGTTTTGCCCGCAGGCCGTCAAAAGCGCCGCCGTTGCTAAAAGCGTTACTGACACAATCCTCTTTTTATGCAATTTTTTGCCTCCCGAAATTTTACTTAATCTAGCCAATCTAATCTTACTTGCATTTGTACTTATCAAACTTACTAAAAGTAACCAACAACTTACTTTTCAGTATAGCAAGTTACGCAAAGAAAGTACATCATTACTTATGAAAGAAAAACATTTTCTTGAAAAGTAAGTTTTTTCATCTATTTTTAAGCATTTTCTCTTGGAAAAAATTGCTTTTCTTTTGCTCTGGCAAAAAAGAGCTCCTGACTCAGTCAGAAGCTCTTCTTTCGGGTTGGGTGTTCTTTAGAACAATTGCGTTAGCTGGATTCGAACCAGCGCATGACGGTACCAAAAACCGTTGCCTTACCACTTGGCTATAACGCAATCAATGGAGGAAAGTGGATTCGAACCACCGAACTCAGAGAGAGCGGTTTTACAGACCGCCGCGTTTAGCCACTTCGCTATTCCTCCGTCGAAGTACTCTATTATCTTAACGAAAAAACAGGGTAAGTGCAAGCTTTTTTGGTAATTTTTTTGCTTTTTAGCTTAAACTTCCAGGCGCAAGTCCTCTGCTTGGGCAAAACTCAAGCGGTCGATGAAGAGCCAGCGCATGAAGAAGCCCAAAGCGACCGGGTAAACAACGTAGAGCACCGTCAAAAGGATGATGCTCCCCCAGCCTGGCGTCATCTTTGCGTAAGCCGCCAGAGGCCCGATCAAGCCGCTGAAGCCAAAGCCAGCGGAATTAGGCGTCCCCTGCAGGTTGAAGATGGCGGCCAGAAGACCGGACAGACCAGATGAAAGCAGGACCGGAACAAAAAGCTTCGGCTTTTCCAGCATGTTGGCCATCTGGATCTTTGGCGTCCCGATGAAGTGGGCCAAGGTGGTCCCCATCCCATTGACGCTGTAACTCATGATCCCCAGAGTGTAGGCAGCCCCGGTAATGCCCAGGTTGGCGGCTCCGGAAGCA
The DNA here is from genome assembly GCF_057197985.1 of Lactobacillus sp. WILCCON 0059. NCBI lineage: Bacteria > Bacillati > Bacillota > Bacilli > Lactobacillales > Lactobacillaceae > Lactobacillus > Lactobacillus sp. WILCCON 0059. The sequence goes on along the minus strand of NZ_JBUBHN010000001.1, from coordinate 444,319 downwards.
ACCCCGGTCAAGCCAATCGCCACCGCGATCCCAACTGAGGAAATTGGCGACACGATCATGGCCGCAAAGGACATCCCGATCAAAACGCCCATCAGGAGCGGCTGCAGCTTGGTGAAGGCCATGACGATCATGCCAATGAAGGTGGTCACGGTCTTAACGTATGGCAGAATTAGGAGACCAACCCCGCCGCCAACGACCAAGACGATGATTGGCAAAAGAATCGTGGTGTAGGAACCCAGTTTGTTGCCAATCAATTTGATCAAGAGGATGGCCAGGGTGATCGTCAAACCGATGTTGATGACGTCACCAGTCCCGGCCACCATAATCAAGCTGTTTTTAAAAGTAACCGCGCCAGAACCGATCATGGCCGCGGCAGCGACAGAACACATCTGGATCATGTTCATCTGGAAGAGGTAGGCAGCGCAGAAGCCAGCCATGGCGGCCAGCAGGCTCTGGGTAAAAGTCGTGATATTGATGACCGTCTGGGCAAAAGTTGGTGCCACGCCCAAGAGGGCCTTCATCAGTTGGCCTAAAAGCGCGGCCGGCACCAGGGCGGCAATAACCCCGAGCCCGATTCCGTTTAAAATATTCAATGTGCCTTGCTTAAGGCAGTTTGTTTCTTTACTTTCCGTCATTCTTATTTTCCTCGACAAATTTCTTGATTCTGCTTACGCCTTCTTTGATTTCGTCCAGTGCTGTCGCGTAGGAGAAGCGGAGCCAGCCCTGCCCGCCCTTGGCAAACCAGGAACCAGCACAGACCCCGACATGGGCCTGGTCAGCCAACTCGTAAACGAATTCCGTGTCCTTTTGGTTAAGACCGGCCGGAATCTTGGCCCAGATGTAGAAGGCACCCTGCGGCTTGATCACTTCAAAGCCGATTTCCGTTAAAGCCTGGTAGAGGTAGTCCCGGCGCTCTTTGAAGGCCGCCTTCATTTCCCGGGCATCCCGGTCCCCGTTTTTAAAAGCTTCCTCAGCCGCGTCCTGCATTGGGGTCGGTTCAGTCGTGGTGATGAACTGGTGAACCTTGGCCAGCTGGTCAGTAATTTCCTGGGGAGCAGCCATGATCCCGATCCGGTAGCCAGTCATGGCCCAGGACTTGGAGACCCCGTTTAAAACGATGGCCTGGCTTCTAAGGGACTTGGCCATTGATGCGTGCTCTTGCTCGTAATTCAGTTCACTGTAGATTTCGTCGCAGAGGACAAAAGTTGGCCGGTCCTTGATCACTGCCGCCAAAGCATCCAGTTCTTCCTGGCTGTACATGACCCCGGTCGGGTTGGTCGGGTAGTTCATAACCAGAATCCGGAGGCGGTCGCCGTATTCGTCAACGGCTGCCTGCAGCTGGTCTGGCGTCAATTTAAAGCCGGTCTTGGAAGTGTCGATCTGGACAACTTCCGCTTTTTCCAAGGCCGCGTCGGCAATATATAAAGGAAAGATTGGGGTTGGCAGGACCATCACGTCGCCTGGGTTGATGATGGCAGACATGACCGTGTAGATGGCTTCTGTTGCCCCGTTGGTGGCAATGATTTCGCTTGGCTCATAGTGCATGTCGTAATGCCGGGCCAGGAAGTCAGCCGCGGCTTTTCTGAGGCCAGGCGTCCCGTTTGAAGGCGCGTAGTGGGAGTGGTTGTCCACGATCCCCTTGATGGCAGCCGTCTTGATATGGTCTGGGGTGTTGAAGTCCGGTTCACCGACCGTGAACTTGACGATGTCCGGGTACTGACTCGTATATTTAGCAAAATTCAGAATAGCTGAAGACTTTACTTCCGCTACCCCCTGCTTAAAGTGCTTAGTTAAATCAACCATGGTGTCCTCCTTGGCTACCGTAAAAATAAAAAAATCGCGGATCAGATGATCCACGATTACCAAAGTCTGCTAATGCGCGTGTTCTTGAAACCGCCGGATCCTGATTCCTGCCGTTTCAAAAAATGCTGAGAAAACTCTTATTATTGAAACTGCAGATGCATGTTCTTGCTTGAAGACTTGCATCCGCAGATGCAAGCTAGTTCCAGTAATAAAAGCTAAAGAATTTCGCGTTCTTGCTGATTAAAGCGTTCATGATTCTTGTCCTCTCTCAACATTTGATGCTTTAACTATATCTTAAAGATAAATTAAAGTCAAGTACGATGTGTTAATTTTCTTCCCAATTTTCAGGATTGGCCAACAGGTCCTGCATGGCCTGCAGGAGGTCGCGGCCAACCGTGATGGTGCCGGGCTTAAGGAAGTAGCTCAAGGAAATTTCTTCTTCCAGCTGGCCCAGCAGCTTTTGCATTTTCTCCACTTCTTCTTCTTTTCCAGCCATCTGCTGCCTCTTTTCTTAAAAAAATCCGCCTACAAAAGTTCTTTTCCATTTTACCAGATTTTTGCCTTGCATTTTTGAGAGCGCAAAAAAGGCCAAGCCTTCCAGCCTGGCCTAACTTATTGCGTTAGCTGGATTCGAACCAGCGCATGACGGTACCAAAAACCGTTGCCTTACCACTTGGCTATAACGCAATCTTACTTGTGAGCTGATCGCTCAACAAATAATATATTACCTAATTTCCCAGCTTTGGTCAACAGTTTTCGGCAACTTTTTTCTAAAAAAACTTTTTCCTTAAACCCGGGCCGGCAGGTCAAGCTGGCTTTCAGCCAAGACCTTGCCCTCCAAGGCACGCAAGAATTCATTGTAGTAATAAGGCTCTTCCAGGTCCAGCTTCTCGCTTAAAGCGTAAACCCGGAAGCGGTAGTCGTGGTCCTTGTCCGGCGGAGTCGGCCCGATATAGCCCGTATGTACTTCTTCTGGATCATTCAAAAAGCGGGAAACGGTACTGTTGTAGCCCTGGGGAGTATCCGTCGTCCGGCTGAAGTCAGCTGGAATTTCGCTGGCTGCTGGCACATCGCTGGCCAGCCAGTGGATCCAGGCAAAGCCACAGACCGGAATGGAATCATAATCGACCAAGGACCAGGCCAGGTACTTGGTCCCTTCCGGCAAGTCCGTCAGGGTAAACGGAAAAGACACTACCGGGTTGCCAGCTTCTTTAACGCTGGCATACTTGGCATATTCGTCGGGCAAATAGCCCTTGTTCAATTTCACTTGAATTTGCATGGTCAAACCTGCTTTCTTTACTCAAGACTTGTTATTATCATCTTCATTTTAACATTTTTTCTGTTAAACTAATTAACAGTGTCTTTTATAGGAGTTTTAGTATGTCACGTTATAAAATTCAAGCTTTTCTCTTTGTCTTCGTGGCCTTCATGCTCGGCTGCAATGAATATATGATCGTCGGTGTTTTGCCGGATATTTCCCGGGAAATAAATGCCTCACTCAGCAGCTTAGGCTACCTGGTTACCGTATTTGCCCTGGTTTATGCCATCGCTACGCCCATAGTTACTTCCCTAACCAAGTATTTCAAGCGCCACCAGCTCCTCTTCTTTTTGATGGGCGTCTTCTTCATCGGCAACACCTGGACGGCATTGTCCCACAGCTATATCAGCCTGCTTTTGTCCAGAATCCTGTCTGCCACTACGGCCGGGGCAATTATTTCCCTGATCCTGGTTATCGCCAATTTCGTGGCGCCCTTGGAAAAAAGAGCCTCGCTTCTGTCCTGGATTTTTGCCGGCTTCTCGATTGCTTCCATCATCGGCCTGCCGATTGGTACCTTCATCTCAACCACTTTTTCCTGGCATGCCAGTTTCTGGATGATCTCAGTTCTGACACTTGTAACCTTCGTCCTTTTACTGGTATTCGTGCCCCGGGATACCCCGCAGAGCCAGTCCAGCAAGGGCAATAAGCAGTTTGCCATCCTGGGCAACCGGCAGATCCAGCTGACCCTCTTGGCCATCGTCCTGGTCTGCGCGGCCCAGTATACCTACTATACTTATATCAGGTCCTTGATCACCGACTACATGCATTTTCCAAAGAGCTGGCTGAACATCTTGCTCTTGCTGCTGGGCTTGGCCTTTATCGCCGGCAACAAGACTGGGGGCTTTCTGGCCGACCATGGCGGAATCAAGCGCCTGCCATTGGTTTTCGGCATCCAGACCGTCCTGCTCTTCCTCTTGGCGCCGCTTTTGCCGCTGTCCTGGCTGGCCTTCCTATGCATCGTCGGCATCTGCTGCCTCAACAGCATGTACGGGTCTTCCACCCAGGTTTATTTCCTGGACCTGGCCGCGGCTGAATATCCAGAGTCAATTGACTTTGCCTCCAGCTTCAACTCGATTTTTGCCAATATCGGCATTTCCCTGGGCTCCTTTACAGCTGCACAAGCGGCAGGCTTGACTGGTATTTCCAGCACCCCCTACTTTGGCGGTGTCTACAGCTTACTCAGCTGCCTTCTGATGATCCTGGTTTGCCGGCAATTAGCTGCTAAGAAGTAAAGAAAAACAGAATAGAGAATAAAATAGAGATAGAAAACAAAAACTCGCCTCACAGCGAGTTTTTTTAGTCGAATAAAGTTTGCCAGTCAGAGTTACGTTGGGCAGCAAAGCACATCTTGACCTGTTCAGTCGAGTTCTTGTTTTCCGCCAGAGGCGGCAGGTCAGCTTCCTTAAACCAAGCTGCCTGGCTGGTTTCGGAGTTGGCTTTGAATTCCCCGCCCAGGGACTGGCAGAGATAATAGATGTCGGTAATTCCGTAAGGGTGGATGGAGCCATGGTGCTTAAAGTGATCTTGAACAGCAATAATTTTGACCGGTTTAACAGTTAAGCCGGACTCTTCCCGGCACTCCTTGACGCAGTTGTCAGCTGGGGACTGGTCGACGTCACACCAGCCGCCGGGCAGGGACCAGTGCCCTTCTTTTTCTTGGACCAGGAGAATCTGGTCATCCTTGAAGATGGCTGCCCTGGTCGCGATCTTCGGAGTCTGATAGCCAATTTCATTGCAAAAGAGCTCCTTGACCTTGTCATAATTGACCTCACTTTTTTCCGCTAGCATTTCCGCGGCAATTTCCCGCAAGCGGCTGTAGCGCTCCGTGTCAAAAACATCCTTGCTGTAGGCCAGGCCGGTCTGCCCGATCGCTTGGATTTCCATGGCCCAGTCAATTAATTTGTCGCCTTTTTTCATCATGCCCTCTTTTCCTTCTGCTGTAATTGTTTCTGCCTTAATTATAGTCAAAGGGAAAAATTTTTGCGCAAAAAAGCAGATCCGGAGATCTGCTTTCTTGACTATCTTTAATCTTGATTATTTGACGTAGGCTTCCTTGAAGTCCCAGTTGCCCCGGTTGTAGACCGCCTTCTTAACACTGGTCCGGACCAGCATGACGCTGGTTGAGTAGTAGAGCGGGCAGATGCCGGCATCGTTTAAGAGGATATCTTCAGCCTTGCTCATGTCGCTCCAGCGCTGGCTAGTAGACGTGGTGGTCTTGGAGTCAGCAATCAGCTTGTCGTATTCGCTGTTTGACCATTGCCCGTCGTTTTGGCTGTTGCCAGTCGTGAACAGGTCCAGGAAGGAGATCGGGTCAGCGAAGTCGGCGATCCAGTCGATCAGCCCCAGCTGGAAGTTGTGGCTGGCCAGGCGGTTCAGCAGGGTCTTAAACGGAACGCTGTTGACTTCCACCTTGACCTGCGGCAGGGTCGCTTCAATGTTGGACTGAATTGATTCAGCCGTCTTCTTGGCACTGTCCGTGTCGCTGGAGATCAAGGTCAGCTTGATCTTGCTCTTGCCCAGTTCAGCCAAGCCCTTGGCCAGGTACTGCTTGGCCAGCTTCTTGTTGCCGTCCTTCGGGTAGAGGCTCTTGGCGCTGCTGGAGATCAAGCTGGTGTAGTCTTTGCCGTTGACCTTGGTCAAGTCCTTGGAAGTCAAGGTGTTGGCCGGCTGGCTGGCCCCGCCGTCGATGGTAGAAACCAGGCCCCCGCGGTCAATTGCCAGTGACAGGGCCTTGCGGATGTTGGCATTCTTAACGTATTCGTTGCCGCTCTTGCCCTGGCCGAATTCCATGTAGTAGGTCCCGCCTTGTGGCAGCAAGGTGAAGGCCTTGTCGCTCTTCAGCTGCTTGATTTGTGAGGAGTCAAGGGAAGTAGCGTCCAGCTTCTTAGCCTGGTAGAGGTTGTAGGAGGTCGTGGTTGACTTCTGCACGCTCCAGTTGATCTGGCTCAGCTTGACCTTGCTCTTGTCCCAGTAGTACTTGTTCTTGACCATCTTCCAAGACAGGTTGGACCCGGTCCAGCCCTTCTGGATGTAAGGACCGTTGTAGACCAGGTACTTGGAAGCTGTCCCGTACTTGGAGCCATACTTCTTGACGGCTTTTTCATTTTGCGGGAAGAAGACCGCGAAGCCCATCAGCTTGTTGAAGTATGGGATCCGCCGTTCCAGGGTCACGACCAGCTTGTACTTGCCAACCGCTTTGATCCCCAGGCTCGTTGCCGGCTTCTTGCCAGCTACGATCTTGTCAGCATTCTTGATGCCTGAGAAAAGGTATGAATATTCTGATTCAGTCTTCGGGTTGACCGTCCGCCGCCAGGAGTAGACAAAGTCCTGGGCCGTCACCGGGTCCCCGTTGGACCACTTGTCGTTCTTTCTCAAGGTGAAGGTGTAAGTTTTACCGTCTTTGGAAACTTTTTCAGAGGTTGCCAGGCCCGGAGTAATTTTTGAGTCCTTGCCCAGGCGGTAGAGGCCTTCAAAGGTGTTGGAGATCTGGGTAAAGGAAACCGAGTCGGTCGCCTTTGACAGGTCCATGGTCGGAATTTCAGCACTAGCTGACCAATTCAGAGTCTTTTTGGCGGATGAACTTGCCTTTGAAGAACCACATGCCGTTAATGCGAGTGCCGCCAGACAGACGCAAGCTGCTTGACCTAAGTTTTTCGGAATTTTCATTGTCTTGTCCCCTGCTTTCACATCTTTATCATCACGGGTCACTTTTTAAGCTTGCATTCATTGTATTTTCATTTTGTAGCATATGCAAGGACTTGTACTTTATTCCGGGAAACTCTTCATTTTGGAAATTTTCTGTCGGGGACTGATTTACTTTATTCAGTTGGTCTAGACTTTTGCTTAATTTTCTTATGTGGATAAGTTGGGGAGAAAAATTGGTCTGCTTATGGGAGAAAAACAAAAAAGCGCCGTTCCCTGCGGAACAACGCTTTTTGAAGGCAAAACGTAATCGTAAGATTAACGCTTTGAGAATTGTGAAGCCTTGCGGGCCTTCTTCAGACCTGGCTTCTTTCTTTCCTTCATTCTTGGGTCACGAGTCAAGAAGCCAGCCTTCTTCAGTGGACCACGGAAGTCTGGGTCTACTTCAAGAAGGGCACGGGCGATACCATGACGGATCGCACCGGCTTGACCTGAGAAACCACCACCGTTAACGTTAACGATAACGTCGTATTGGCCTTCAGTTTCAGTCAAAGTCAAAGGTTGCTTAAGGTCCTTAACCAAGATTGGCAATGGAATGTAGTCAGCAACATCCTTGTTGTTAACAGTGATCTTACCATCGCCTGGTACTAAACGAACGCGAGCTACGGCGTCCTTACGACGACCAGTACCTGCATATGCAGCTTGTTGTGCCATCTAAACTACCTCCTAGATCAAATTGTTAATGTCTAACTTTTCAGGCTTTTGCGCTTCGTGCTTGTGTTCTTCACCAGCATAAACGTGCATCTTCAAGAATTCTTGGTGGCCAAGAGTGTTCTTTGGAAGCATACCCTTAACTGACAATTCAACCAATTTAACAGGGTTCTTGGCAAGCAATTCGCCAGCTGATACAGACTTCAAGCCGCCACGGTATTCTGAGTGGTGGTAGTAGATCTTGTCAGTTGCCTTCTTACCAGTCAGCTTCAACTTAGAAGCGTTAACGATGATGACATTGTCACCAGTGTCAACGTTTGGGGTAAATTGAGGCTTGTTCTTACCTCTAAGGATAGTAGCAACAGCAGTTGAAAGACGACCCAATGAAACATCAGTAGCGTCAATCAAGTACCACTTACGTTCAATTTCACTAGTCTTTGCTAATGGTGTAGTACGCAATGTAAATTCCTCCGTTTAATTCGTAGTTTGAATACAATAAGTTTCCGGGGCCTATCGTGGACAAACATACTCTTATATCATATGTCCTAAATACCAAAATGTCAATTATAAATCAAGGTCGAGCCGATATTTTCTTGGTACTTCCTCGTAAAAGACATGATAGAGGTACAAGCCACTGGCCTGGGCGGTCTGCTGGACCTCCAGCCGGTTCTTGGCCGCGATCACCCGCTTTAAGTCGTGAACCGGCCGGCGACCATTGCCGATCTCCAGCAAGGTGGCCACCAGGATCCGGACCATGTTGTACAAAAAGCCGGTCGCGATAAAGTCCATGATCACTTCGTTGTTTTCTTCATCCAGGGCCACGTTGACATAGTACATGTCCCGGACTTTGTCCTCAATTTGCCCGCCGCTGGCCGCGAAACTGGTAAAATCATGCCGGCCCAGGAGGTCCTTGGCGGCTTCTTGCATCTTATCCACATCCACCGGATATGGATAATGGCCGGTGTAAAAACGCTTGAAGGGGTTCACGAAGCTGTCCAGGCTGACCCGGTAGCGGTACCACTTCCCCTTGACGGAAAAGCGGGAGTGGAAATCTTTATCCACAATTTCACAGTCGGTAAAAACCATATCCATCGGCAGCTGGGAATTTAGGGCCTTGATCATGTTGGCCGCCGGAATTTCCCGGCCTGGATAGTCAAAATGAATTACCTGCCCGACTGAGTGGACTCCGGCATCAGTCCGGCCTGACCCAAAGACCCGGACTTCCTGGCCCTTGGTCATCCGCTTGAGGATCTCCTCTACCGTCCCTTGGATCGTTCTTTGCCCCGGCTGGGACTGGAAACCATGAAAGTCATGGCCGTCATAGGACAATGTCAATTTGTATCTGCTCGTCATCAATGCATCCTTGTCGTGATCATCAAAATTGTCAACAGCAGGCAGTAAACAGCCGGAATTAGGTCCACCTTGCTCCATTCCAGAATCCGGTAGCGGGTCCGGCCATCACTGCCCTTGTAGCCCCGGGATTCCATGGCTGTGGACAAGTCCAGGGCCACTTCCAAAGAATCGATAAAAAGCGGCACCAGCATCGGGACCACTGACTTGGCCCGCTTGACCAGGCCGCCGTCGTTAAAGTCGGCGCCCCGGGACCGCTGGGCATTCATGATCTTGACCGTCTGGTCAAACAAGGTCGGCACGAAGCGCAGGGCGATCGAAATCACCAGACTGATCATGCCCACGTTGACCTTGAAGAGCTTGAGCGGCGTCAGCATCCATTCCATGGCATCCGCGATTTCCAGGGGCTTGGTCGTCACCGTCATCACTGTTGACACCAAAATGATCATGGCAAAACGGATGAAGACGTACAAGCCATTGATCAAGCCTTCGCTGGACAGGGTAAATATCCACCAGTGCCAGTAGACTTTTCCACCGGCCATGAAGAAGGTCTGCAGAAGGGAGGTAAAAACAATCAGCCAGATCATTGGCTTGACCCCGTCCCAAAAGACTCTGGCCTTCAGTCCCGTCGCGAAAACGCAGGCCAGGCCAAAGATGCTGATCACCAGATAGCTGACCCAGTTGTTGGCCAGGAAGATCATGATGATAAAGTAAAAAGTCGTCAGCAACTTGGCCCGCGGGTCTACCCGGTAGACAAAGGTCGTACCCGGCAGGTAGCGGCCGATAATAATCTTACTCATGCTCTCCCCCCTTCAAGCTTTGGCTGATCGCATCCGCTAGTTCCGGCATGGTCAAAGGCTGGCCCGGCAGCTTTAAGCCGGCTGCCTCAAGTTTTGCGGCAAAACGGGCGCTGCGAGGTTCAGCCAGGTGGTGCTTTTGGAGCCATTCACTGTCTTTAAAAACTTCCTTAGGGCTGGCATGCTTGATTAGGCGCCCATGTTCTAAAACCAGGACGTCGTCGGCGTAATCAGCCACGTCATCCATGTTGTGGGTTACCAAAATAACCGTATGACCCGCTGCCTGGTAATCCTTAAACAGCTGCATCATTTCCAGCCGCCCCATTGGATCCAGCCCAGCTGCCGGCTCATCTAAACAGATGATATCCGGCTCGTAGGCCAAAACCCCAGCCAGGGCCACCCGCCGCATCTGCCCGCCAGATAAGTCAAATGGCGAATGATCAATCAAGTCGTCTTTCAGACCCACCTTTTTAAGCCATTTTAAGGCCGCCTCACGGGCCTCATCTTCACTGAAGCCAAAGTTCCTTGGCCCATACTCAACGTCCTTTAGAACCGTGTTTTCGAAGAGTTGAGCCTCAGGGAACTGAAAGGCCAGGCTCACCTTGCGGCGCAGGTCCTTCAAGCCCTTATTGCCAGTCTCGGGGGTAATAGTATAGCCCGCGATTTCGATCTTGCCGCTGGTGGGCTTGAGCAGCGCGTTAAAGTGCTGCATCAAGGTCGACTTGCCGCTGCCCGTGTGGCCGACCAAAGCGATGAACTTCCCCTCTTCCAGGCTGAAATTCAGCTGGTCCAGGCCGATAGCTTCCAGCGGTGAGCCGGGGCTGTAGACGTAACTTACATTTTCGAATTTAATTGCCATAAGCTCTGAACCAACTTTTCCTCATCATCAATTTCATCCGGGAGCTCAATGTCCCGTTCCTTCAACAGCTGCTTGAGCCGGTAGACAAAGGGAATGTCCAGGCCGATCCGCTCCAGCATCTCCACCTTGGAAAAAATTTCCTCCGGCTTGCCCTGGTCCAGCAGCTGGCCATCGTCTAAGACCAAAACCTGGTCAGCCCCTGCTGCTTCTTCCAGGTCGTGGGTGATGGAAATAACCGTCAAGTCATTGTCTTCTTTGATCTTCCGGACCAGGTTCAAGATCTGCTCCTTGCCTTCCGGGTCCAGCATGGAGGTCGATTCATCCAGGATGATGACCTGGGGTTTGACCGCCAGGATGCCGGCGATCGCTACGCGCTGTTTCTGCCCCCCTGAGAGGTTGCTGGGCTCGCTGTCAGCATAATCAGCCATACCGACGTCAGCGACCGCCTGAGCGACGATTTTCAGCATTTCTGGCCGGGGGACAGCCCGGTTTTCCAAGCCAAAAGCGACATCGTCACTGACCGTGGCTCCGACAAACTGATTGTCAGGATTCTGGAAGACGATACCGACCTTTTCTCGAACGTCCCAAACAGTGTCAGCCCCCAGTTTGACCCCGTCAACCATAATGGTGGACTTATCCAAATCATCTGGTGCCAACAGGCCATTGATCAATTTAGAAACCGTCGACTTGCCGCTGCCGTTATGGCCGATCAAAGCCGTCCAGCTTCCCCGCTCAATCGCGAAAGAAAGGTCAGACACCGCTGGCCGCGGGCTGTCCGGGTAAGTAAAAGTCACATGGTCGAAAGAAATAATATTGTCGCTCATCGCGTCACCACCTATTTGCTCATTTCCTTCTATTGTATCAAGTGACGGAAAAAAAGCGAAAAAAAAATCATCCATGAAGAGGGATGATATCGAACCATCTAAGCTAGACTAAGGTTTCCCCATCATCATCGCGCTTATTCTCGCTTTCATGAATAATTTCAAAAAGTATTAAATTTGCAGCTTGAGAATTAAACCAATTCCAAAACTACCATAGGAGCTGCGTCACCCTTACGAGGAACTGCCAGCTTCATGATCCGGGTGTAACCACCGTTACGGTCCTTGTAACGAGGAGCTACGTCGCTGAAGAGCTTTTGAAGTGCTGACTTAACAACTACTTCGTCGCCTTCTTCGTGGATATCAGCGATTTCGTTACGTACAAAAGCAGCAGCCTTTCTTCTTGCAGCCAAGTCACCGCGCTTGCCCAAAGTGATCATCTTTTCAGCAGTGCGACGTACTTCCTTAGCGCGAGCTTCAGTAGTGACGATGCGTTCGTTAATGATCAATTGGGTAGTCATTTCACGGAGCATAGCTTTTCTTTGACTACTGTCCCAACCTAATTTACGGTATGACATTAATGTGCCTCCTTTATTACAGACTAGTCTTCTTGACGAAGTGAAAGACCCAGGTCTGCCAATTTATTCTTAACTTCTTCCAATGATTTACGTCCCAGGTTGCGTACCCGCATCATTTCTGCTTCTGACTTAACAGTCAAGTCTTGCAGGGTGTTGATGCCAGCCCGCTTCAAGCAGTTGTATGAACGAACTGAAAGGTCCAGGTCCTCGATAGTCATTTCGAGCTTCTTTTCCTTTTGGTCGTTCTCCTGTTCTACCATAACTTCGCCGATTTCGGCAGCAGCGTCAGCTGATTCGAAGGCCTTGAAGTGTTCTACCAGAACACGAGCGGCAAAGTTGAGGGCGTCATTCGGAGCGATTGAACCATTTGTCCAAATTTCCAGGGTAAGCTTGTCAAAGTCTTCTCTCTTACCAACCCGGGTTGATTCAACTTGGTAGTTGACCTTTTCGATTGGTGAGAAAAGTGAGTCAACTGGAATGTCGCCGATAGACATTTCAGCAGTCTTGTTTTCGCTGGCTGGTACGTAGCCCCGGCCGTTGCAGACATCAATCCACATGTGCAGGTGGCCACCTTGAGCGATGGTACAAATGTATTGGTCAGGATTCAAGACTTCAACATCAGCATCAGCCTTTAAATCTTCAGCAGTTACCGTAGCTGGACCTTCAACGTCGAGTTCGATCGTCTTTACTTCTTCAGTGTAGGCTCTGAGTTCAAGCTTCTTCAGGTTCAAGATGATCTTGGTTACGTCTTCTTTAACACCGGGAACAGTAGTGAATTCGTGCAAGACACCATCGATCTTCACCTTCACCAAACCGGTCCCTGGAACAGAAGTCAGCAAAACCCGACGCAGTGAATTACCTAAGGTAGTACCAAACCCACGCTCCAGCGGTTCAACGACAAACTTACCGTAACTGTCTTCTTGATCCACGACGGTAATATTTGGTTTTTTAAATTCAATCATTACTGGGCCCCTTTCAAAACGCACGTCTCAAAGTAAGATTTTATTAAACACGACGACGCTTTGGTGGTCTAGAACCGTTGTGAGGTACTGGAGTAACGTCACGGATTGAAGTGATTTCCAGACCAGCAGCTTGCAGAGCACGGATTGCTGATTCACGACCAGAACCTGGGCCCTTAACTGATACTTCGATGTGGTTCATACCTTGGTCAATTGCGCTCTTAGCAGCAGCTTCAGCAGCCATTTGCGCAGCAAATGGAGTAGACTTACGGCTACCCTTGAAACCCAAAGCACCAGCTGAAGACCAGGCAACGGCGTTACCTTGAACGTCAGTAATCATAACTAAAGTGTTGTTAAACGTTGAGTGAATGTGAGCCACGCCACTTTCAACGTGCTTCTTCACACGACGCTTACGAGCAGTTTTCTTTGCAGGCATCAATAAACCTCCTTATATTATTTTTTGGATTAACGGCTTCTCTTAGCACCCTTGCGAGTACGTGCGTTGTTCTTGGTGTTTTGACCACGAACTGGAAGACCGCGACGGTGACGGATACCACGGTATGAACCGATATCAACAAGACGCTTAATGTTCATGCTTACTTCACGACGCAAGTCACCTTCAACACGGTACTTGTCGACTTCTGCACGAAGCTTTTCTTGTTGTTCTGGGGTCAAGTCCTTTGAACGAACGTCTTCAGATACACCGGCTGCTGCACAGATTTCTTGTGCAGTGTGTTCACCGATACCGTAAATGTAAGTCAAAGCGATAACAACTCTTTTATCTCTTGGTAAGTCAACACCAGCGATACGTGCCATAGAATGCACCTCCTACTTTCTAAAATTAACCTTGACGTTGCTTGTGCTTTGGATTTGCAGGGCAAATAACCATAACACGACCATGTCTCTTAATGACCTTGCAATGTTCGCACATTGGCTTAACAGATGGTCTAACCTTCATGTTTGCCTCCGTTTTTATTTAATAAACCGATACGTAATTCTACCTTTAGTCAAGTCGTATGGAGACAGCTCCACAGTAACCCGGTCGCCAGGCAGGATCCGAATGTAGTGCATTCTGATCTTGCCGGAAACGTGGGCCAAAATAGTGGCACCGTTTTCCAATTCGACTTTAAACATAGCATTAGGTAAGGTATCAACTACCTTACCTTCTACTTCAATGACATCATCTTTTGCCAAAGTTGCCCCTCCGCAATCAAAACAGTCATACTTCGAAATTATAACACGTTCGAAAAAATTTGCAAATTCTTTCGGCTAATCCTTGCTCAAGATAGCGTCAATATCTGCAAAAACTTTTTCAGGTGCTTGTTCGCCGTTTACAGTAGCGAGCAAGCCCTTCTTGTCATAGTACTCCTTCAATGGAGCGTTCATCTTTTCGTTAACTTCCAGCCGGTTCTTGACAACTTCAGGCTTGTCGTCTTCACGTTGATAGAACTCGTGGCCGCCGCAGCGGTCGCAAGTCCCTTCGACCTTAGGCTTCTTTGAGAACTTGTTGTAAGTTGCGCCGCAATTCTTGCACATGAACCGTGCAGATAAACGATCGATTAAAGTCTCTTCCTTGACATCGATTGCGATGACGTTGGTCAGCTGCTTGTTCAAGCGGGTAGTGATTTCGTCGAGCAATTCTGCCTGGTTGGTCGTTCTCGGGAAACCGTCAAGAATGAAGCCATTCTTAACGTCGTCTTGACCGAGACGTTCTTCAACCAACTTAGCAGTTACTTCGTCTGGAACCAAATCGCCCTTGTCGATGTAAGACTTGGCTTCCAAGCCTACTGGAGTCTTGTTAGCCATAGCTTCTCTAAACATATCACCGGTTGAAATGTGAGCCAAGTGATACTTGTCAACGATTTGTTCAGATGCAGTACCCTTGCCTGCGCCTGGCAGACCAAGAAGAATCAAATTAATCATGTTTTTTTCACCTATCTAATAAATCCGGCATATTCACGCTTCATCAACAAACCGTTGATTTGCCGTGACAATTCCAGAACAACCCCGATAACGATCAATAAACTGGTCCCACCCAAGCCAATTGAACTTGGCAGGTCCCAGATGTTGGTTGCAAGCTGTGGAAGCAAAGCAACCAAACCCAGATATACGGACCCGACCGTTGAAAGCTTCAGCAACATTGAACTCATATATTTCTCAGTGTCCTTACCTGGCCACACGCTAGGAATATATGCACCCTGCTTTTGTAAGTTTTCCGCCAGCTTCTCAGGATTTACCTGAACGAAGGCATAGAAGAAAGTAAATAGAATGATCAAAAGGGTGTAGATAATTGCCCCAGGAGTCGTCTGCAAGCTAAAGATATTCGATAAGACCTGATACCAAGTCGTGTCGCCGTACTTGCCTTGGAAAGCCATCAAAATCGTGGCTGGCGTAACGATGAACGAACTGGCGAAGATAACTGGAATAACGCCGGAGACGTTAACCTTTAATGGTAGAAAACTTTCTGATCCACTGGTCGTCGCTCTTCTCGTATATTGGATAGGAATACGACGATCAGCTTGTTCAACCCAGGTAACGAATTTCGTTACCAATAAAATTGCGACAATAAGCGCAACGAAGAACGCAACCCCTTGCCAGCGATCACTTGCACTGTTGTTGATCACCTGATCTTGGAAGACTTGGTAAAGTCCGCCTGGCAGGCGGGCAATGATCCCAGCAAAGATAATTACTGAAACCCCATTGCCTAAACCCTTGTCGGTAATTTCATCACCCAGCCAAGTTAACAGGAAGGTACCGGCTGTCATGATCATACCGATTTCGAAGTAGGTTTGCCAAGTTTGAGTCTTAACCAGACCGAAGGAAGACAAGGCGTTAAAACCTAATGTAATCCCCACACTCTGGACAAAAGCAACAAACAGCGTTAAATACCGGGTAACCTGATTGGTTTTGCGCCGGCCAACTTCCCCTTGCTTGCCCCATTCGACAAGCGTTGGTACGATGTCCATCTGCAACAGTTGGATAACGATTTGCGCGGTGATGTATGGCGATACCCCCAAAGAAAAGATGGAGTAGTTGTCCAAGCCACCACCGGAAACCGTATCTAACACGGAAACAAGTCCCGTATTAGCAACAGTCGTCAGAGCCTTCGCATTTATCCCCGGAACTGTAATATTTGCACCGAGTCGGTAAATTACAAGGATAAACAAAGTATAGAAAAGCTTATTTCTAATTTCCTTATCCTTGAAGGCGTTCTTCAAGGTTGAAAACATTAGATCACCTCTACAGTGCCACCAGCTGCTTCGATCGCGCTCTTAGCAGCTTCTGAAACCTTGTTAACCTTTACAGTCAACTTAACGTTCAATTCGCCGTTGCCAAGTACCTTGACACCTGACAATTGCTTCTTAACCAAGCCCTTAGCCTTCAAAGCTTCGAAGTCAACTACGCTGCCTTCTTCGAACTTGTTCAAATCTGCAAGGTTAACGATTGCGTATTCCTTACGGTTGATGTTCTTGAAACCACGCTTAGGCATAGTTCTGAACAATGGCATTTGACCACCTTCAAAACCTAAGCGGGTGTTACCGCCGGAACGTGCGTGTTGACCCTTTTGACCACGACCTGAAGTCTTACCGAAGCCACTTGAAGTACCACGGCCGACACGCTTTCTAGCGTGGCGTGAACCTTCGGATGGGTGTAATTCATTAAGTTTCATTAAATTGGACCCTCCTTGATTTATTTGTTAACTTCTTCAACAGAAATTAAGTGAGCGATTTTCATCAGCGCGCCACGAGTTGCAGCGTTGTCTGGTTGGACAACAGTACTGTTGATCTTGCCTAAGCCGAGAGCTTTAACAACTTTTCTTTGTTCAGGCAGACGGTGGGCAACACTTCTAATTAAAGTAATCTTTAAATCTGTCATCTATAATCTCCCTAATCTTGCAAGCTCTTAGCTGATTCACGAAGCTTCAGAACGTCTTCGCGAGTCTTCAACTTTTGCAGACCATCGATAGTGGCCCGGATAACGTTGATTGGAGTGTTTGAACCCAAAGACTTGGAAGTAACGTCGCCGATACCAGCCATGTCCATAACGATACGTACGGCACCACCAGCTGCAATACCAGAACCGGCTTCAGCTGGCTTAAGCAGAACGTTACCTGAGCCGTAGTGGCCAAGTACTTCGTGAGGAATAGTAGTACCAACAGTTGGAACTGAGATCATGTTCTTCTTGCCGGCTTCGACTGCTTTGCGGATAGCTTCTGGAACTTCAGTTGCCTTACCAGTACCAAAGCCAACGTGACCCTTCTTGTCACCAACGACAACTAAGGCAGCAAATCTTTGACGGCGACCACCCTTAACAACCTTGGTAATCCGGTTGATAGCGACCAGTTGATCTT
The DNA here is from genome assembly GCF_057197985.1 of Lactobacillus sp. WILCCON 0059. NCBI lineage: Bacteria > Bacillati > Bacillota > Bacilli > Lactobacillales > Lactobacillaceae > Lactobacillus > Lactobacillus sp. WILCCON 0059. Next base: position 427,133 of record NZ_JBUBHN010000001.1, on the reverse strand, counting down.
CGATGTCGTCCTTGTTTCTACGATTTCTTGAATCGTTGCGGTTTGCCATGTGTTAATCTCCTTTCCTAGAATTCTAAGCCGTTTTCACGAGCTGCGTCAGCCAAAGCTTCTACACGACCGTGGTAGATGTAACCACCTCTGTCGAAGACAACTTCAGTGATGCCCTTGGCCTTACCAGCTTCAGCAATGGCCTTGCCAACTGCTTGAGCTTGTTCTACCTTGGTAGCATCCTTTGAAACGGACTTGTCTAAACTTGAGGCACTTGCAAGCGTGACACCCGCTACGTCATCAATCAATTGAGCGTAGATGTTAGTGTTTGAACGGAAAACACTCAAGCGTGGGCGCTCAGCAGTACCAGAAATCTTACCGCGAACACGTCTGTGGCGCTTTAAGCGCAACTTGTTTTTATCTGGTTTTGAAATCACAATTTCACCTCAAAATTATTTTCTATTACTTACCAGTCTTACCTTCCTTGCGGCGAACAACTTCGTCAGCGTAACGGATACCCTTGCCCTTGTAAGGTTCAGGTGAACGTACGGCGCGAATTTCCGCAGCAAATTGGCCGACTACTTGCTTTGAGATACCTTCAACAGTAACGTCAGTTGCTGATGAGGTGGTCACAGTAACGCCTTCTGGGGCCTTCATTTCAACTGGGTGTGAGTAGCCAACGTTCAGAGTCAAGACGTTGTTCTTGGCAACTGCACGGTAACCAACACCGATCAGCTTCAATTCCTTCTTGTAGCCAGTTACGACACCTTCGATCATGTTAGCCAGGTTGGCTCTCATAGTGCCGTGGATAGCCTTGTCATTTTCGTTTGAACGAGTGAAGCGGATTTCACCGTTTTCTTGTTCGAACTTGATGCGTGGGTCGAATTCTCTAGTCAATTCACCCTTTGGGCCCTTAACAGTAATTTCATTACCATTCTTGGTAACAGTGACACTTTCAGGGACTTTAATTACCTTTAAACCAATACGGCTCATTAATTGTTCTCCTTCCTGTCAGAATTACCAAACGTAAGCGATAACTTCGCCGCCGACGTTCTTTTCTCTAGCTTCCTTGTCGGTAAGGATACCAGCTGAAGTTGAAACAATAGCGATACCTAAGCCATTCAAAACCTTTGGCAGGTTGTCAGCTGAAACGTAGTTTCTCAAGCCTGGCTTGGAGATACGCTTCAAACCGGAGATAACACGTTCACCGTTTGGACCGTACTTCAAGGTAACCTTGATTACGCCTTGCTTACCGTCTTCAGTTACTTCGTAGTCACGGATGAAACCTTCTTGCTTCAAGATTTCTGCAAGTGACTTCTTAATGTTTGATGCAGGAATTTCTACTGAATCGTGCTTAGCCATGTTGGCGTTTCTGATTCTAGTCAAAAAGTCTGCGATTGGGTCAGTCAATACCATCTATGCTATCCTCCTTACCGATTTACCAGCTGGCCTTCTTAAGACCAGGAATTTGACCTTTGTGTCCCAATTCCTTCAGGCAAATGCGGCACAAACCAAACTTGCGGTAAACAGAGTGTGGACGCCCACAACGTTCGCAGCGAGTGTATTCACGTGAAGAAAACTTTGCAGGACGGTGATTTCTTACCTTTTGTGATGTCTTAGCCATGTATGTCCTCCAAATTACTTAGCAAATGGCATGCCAAATTGAGTCAAAAGTTCACGAGCTTCTTCATCAGTTTGAGCAGTAGTTACGATAACGATATCCAAACCTCTAGTGCGGTTAACCTTATCGAAGTCGATTTCTGGGAAGATCAATTGTTCCTTAACACCCAGAGTGTAGTTGCCCCGGCCGTCAAATGAACGAGTTGAAACACCACGGAAGTCACGAACACGTGGAAGAGATACGTTGATCAGCTTGCTCAGGAAGTCGTACATTCTGTCACCTCTAAGGGTAACCTTAGCACCGATAGACATACCTTCACGCAAACGGAAGTTGGCGATTGACTTCTTGGCCTTGGTAATCATTGGCTTTTGGCCAGAGATCAGAGTCAATTCTTCAACAGCTTCGTCCAGGTTCTTAGCGTTGGCAACGGCGTCACCAACACCCATGTTCAAAACGATCTTGTCGATCTTTGGTACTTGCATGCTTGAAGTGTAGTTAAACTTCTTAGTCAATGCAGGAACGATTTCTTCGTTGTACTTAGTTGCAAAACTATTAGCCATTAGTGTCCTCCTTCCCTAATTAATCTTTGTTGCTTTCAGCTTTAGCAATAACCTTAACGTTAGAAGCGTGGATTGAGCCTTCAGTTTCAACCACACCGCCGTTGGCATTAGCAGCTGAAGCCTTGGTAGCCTTCTTGATCATGTTAACGCCCTTAACAACAACGCGGTTCTTCTTAACGTTTACAGAAAGGACAGTGCCTTCCTTGCCTTTTTCTGAGCCGGCAATAACTTTTACCTTGTCACCAGTTTTAACGAACATTCGCGCAACTCTCCTTTTACAATACTTCAGGGGCAAGTGAAACGATCTTCATGAAGTCCCCTTCACGGAGTTCACGTGCAACTGGCCCGAAAATACGAGTACCACGAGGGCTCTTGTCAGCGTTGATAATAACAGCTGCGTTTTCGTCAAACTTGATGTATGAACCGTCTTCACGACGAGCGCCTGACTTGGTTCTTACGATAACAGCCTTAACGACGTCACCCTTCTTTACAACACCACCTGGCGTTGCTTGTTTAACAGCTGCGACAACGATGTCACCGATGTTACCGGTCTTGCGCTTTGACCCGCCCATAACGCGGATAACAAGCAATTCACGTGCACCGGAGTTGTCAGCTACCTTCAAACGAGTTTCAGTTTGAATCACTATTAAATCCTCCCTTAGCTAATCCGTAAATTAAACAGATTTCTTAACAATGTCAACTAAACGGAAACGCTTAGTACGTGATAATGGACGGGTTTCCATGATACGAACGATGTCGCCTACCTTGGCTTCGTTATTTTCATCCATAGCGTAGTACTTCTTTGAGTAACGAGTACGCTTGCTGTAAACTGGGTGGTTCTTGTAAGTATCAACTACAACAACGATAGTCTTGTCCATCTTGTCGGAAACGACACGGCCTTGGTAAACGTGGCGGCGGTTTCTTTCGATTGATTCGCTCAAGTTAGTATCTCCCTTCCACTAGTTTTGTTCTAATTCTTTTTCGCTCAAGATAGTCTTGATCCGAGCGATGTTCTTACGGACTTGGCTCAAGCGAGCGGTGTTTTCTAATTGACCGGTAGCTTGTTGGAAACGCAAGTTGAACAATTCTTCCTTGTATTGCTTTTCCTTTGCCAACAATTCATCAGTTGATAATGATCTGATTTCCTTAGTCTTCATTAGTTGCGCCACCTGCTTCCTGGTCTTCTCTCTTCACGAACTTGCACTTAATTGGAAGCTTGCTTGCTGCGAGGCGCATTGCTTCACGAGCAGTTTCTTCTGAAACGCCACCAATTTCGAACATGATCTTTTCTCTCTTAACTACAGCTACCCAACCTGCTGGTGCACCCTTACCGGAACCCATACGTACACCAACACCCTTAGCAGTGTAGGACTTTTGAGGGAAGATTCTGATCCAAACCTTACCACCACGCTTCATGTAACGAGTCATCGCAACACGGGCAGCTTCGATTTGACGGTTGGTAATCCAGTGGGATTCAAGTGCTTCAAGACCGTATTCACCAAATGCTACAGTCTTGCCACCCTTGGCAGCACCACGCATCTTACCACGGAATTCACGACGGTGTTTTACACGCTTTGGTACTAAAGGCATTACTTCTTACCTCCCTTTGAACGCTTTGCAGGTTGATTCTTGCGACCTGGCAAAATTTCGCCACGGTTGATCCAAACCTTAACACCGATTTCGCCGTAGGTAGTAAATGCGTTTACCCATGCGTAGTCGATGTCAGCTCTTAAAGTATGAAGTGGAACACTGCCTTCAGTGTGCCATTCACGGCGAGCCATGTCAGCACCGTTCAAACGGCCTGCAGTTTGTACCTTGATTCCCTTGGCGCCGGCACGCATTGAACGTTGTGCAGCTTGACGGCTGGCACGACGGAAAGCGATACGAGCTTCAAGTTGACGAGCGATGCCGTCAGCAACAAGCTTGGCGTCAAGATCAGGCTTCTTGATTTCAACAATGTTAATGTGAACTTGCTTGTTAGTCAAAGCGTTGATTTCCTTGTTCAAGGCTTCAACTTCAGCGCCGCCCTTACCGATAACCATACCTGGACGAGCAGTGTGGATAGCGATGTTTACACGGTTAGCAGCACGTTCGATTTCAACAGTGGATACGGAGGCATCCTTCAACTTTTCATCGAGGAACTTTCTGATCCGAAGGTCTTCGTTTAAAGTTTCCTTGTAGCCTCTAGCAGCGTACCATTTAGCTTCCCAGTCGCGGTTAACACCAAGACGGAAACCAATTGGGTTAATCTTTGAACCCATTCAAATACCTCCCTTAATCGTTCAATTCTGAAACAACAACAACTACGTGGCTGGTTCTCTTCATGATTGGAGAAGCTGAACCCTTGGCACGTGGACGGAATCTCTTCAAAGTAGCACCTTCGTTTACGTATGCTTCTGATACGTAAAGGTTTGCACTTTCAAGATCGTAGTTGTGTTCTGCGTTGGCAACTGCTGAACGCAAAACCTTTTCAACGATTGGGGAAGCAGCTTTTGGCGTAAACTGTAAAATCGCCAATGCTTCAGCAACGCTCTTACCCCGGATCAAGTCTACAACGAGACGAGCTTTTCTTGGGGCGATACGAACAGTTCTTGCTTCAGCTCTAGCTGAACTAATTTGTTCTGCCATTTAATTGTTTCTCCTTCCTTATTACTTGGATGCCTTGTCGTCAGCCTTGTGGCCGCGGAAGGTTCTAGTAGGTACGAATTCGCCCAGCTTGTGACCAACCATGTCTTCAGTTACGAAAACTGGAACGTGCTTTCTACCGTCGTAAACAGCGATAGTCAACCCTACGAAAGAAGGGAAAATAGTTGAACGACGTGACCAAGTCTTGATAACTTGCTTCTTTTCTGCAGCTTGTTGTTCGTCAACCTTCTTCAAAAGGTGGGCGTCTGCAAAAGGACCCTTTTTAATACTACGGCTCATTTAATTACCCCCTTCTCTTACTTACGACCCTTACGGTGACGGATGATTAACTTTTCACTAGCCTTCTTGCTGTCTCTAGTCTTAACACCACGTGACTTCTTGCCCCATGGAGTCATTGGCTGTGGACGGCCGACAGGTGCCTTACCTTCACCACCACCATGTGGGTGATCGTTAGGGTTCATTACGGAACCACGGGATTGTGGACGCTTGCCCATCCAGCGTGAACGACCAGCCTTACCGATGTTGATCAGGGAGTGTTGTTCGTTGCCGACAGCACCAACAGTAGCACGGCATTCTGAAAGGATTTCACGAACTTCGCCAGATTGCAGACGAACTTGAGTGTACTTGCCGTCAACACCCAAAACTTGAGCTGAAGTACCAGCACTACGTGCGATTTGGCCACCCTTGCCTGGCTTCAGTTCGATGTTGTGAACTTCAGTACCAGTTGGGATGTTCTTCAGTGGCAATGCGTTACCAACCTTGATGTCGGCATCTGCGCCTGATTCTACCCATGAACCTACAGTCAAGCCCTTAGGAGCCAAGATGTAAGCCTTAGTACCATCAGTGTAGTGCAGCAAGGCGATGTTTGCTGAACGGTTTGGATCGTATTCGATTGCGACAACCTTAGCCTTAACGTTGTCCTTAGTACGCTTGAAATCGATGATACGGTATTGTTGCTTGTGACCGCCGCCACGGTGTCTTACAGTAATGTGACCGTATGAGTTACGACCTGCAGTCTTTGACTTAGAAGCAAGCAAAGTCTTTTCAGGCTTTGACTTAGTGATTTCTGCAAAGTCAGAAGAAGTCATATTACGACGACCGTTTGATGTTGGCTTGTAAACTTTAATAGCCAATTGACTGACCTCCTAATTACTTGATTTATTCGTTGTTTTCGTCTTTGAAAATCTTGATGTCGTTTGAATCTTCAGTTAAAGCAACGATAGCCTTTCTGCGACGGGCAGTCTTGCCAGTGTAGCGGCCAACGCGCTTTTCCTTGCCGCGAACGTTCATGATGTTCACGCTCTTAACCTTAACATCGAAGATTTCTTCAATAGCGTCGCGAACTTGAAGCTTGGTAGCAGTTAAGGCCACGTCGAAAGTGTACTTCTTGCTGTCCATCAAGTCGGCTGACTTTTCAGTGATAACAGGTCTTAAGATAATGTCGCGTGCGTCCATTAAGCCAATACCTCCTCAATCTTCTTAACGTCGTCTTGAGTCAAAACGAGCTTGTCGTAGTTAACAGCGTCTTCAACGTTCAAGCCGTTAACTGGAACAACCTTAACCTTTGGCAGGTTCTTAGCTGAAAGTTGTACGTTCTTGTCGTCTGAAACAACCAGAACCTTGCCTTCAAGCTTCAAGCCGTTCAAGATTGCAACGAAGTCCTTAGTCTTAGGAGCGTCCAGAGTCAGCTTGTCCAGAACTACCAAGTTTTGGTCAAGGAGCTTTTGTGACAAGACAGACTTGATAGCCAGACGGCGTTGCTTTCTTGGCATGCTGTAAGCGTAGGAACGTGGAGTAGGCCCAAAGACAACACCACCGCCGCGCCATTGTGGAGCACGGATTGAACCTTGACGAGCACGACCAGTACCCTTTTGTCTCCAAGGCTTCTTACCACCACCGCGAACGGCAGATCTGTTCTTCACCTTAGAGGTACCCTGACGCTTGCCAGCTCTTTGTCTGATGATTGCATCAAAGACAACAGCTTCGTTTGGTTCAACGCTAAATACGTTGTCGTTTAAAGTTACTTCACCAGCGTTGTTGCCGTTTTGATCCATAAGTTTGAAATTAGCCATTTGAGTCCTCCTTCCTACTTGCTAGCCTTTGCAGATGACTTAACAACGATCAATGAGTTCTTGGCACCTGGCACGTTACCCTTGATCATCAAGACGTTCTTGTCTGCAACAACTTTTTCTACTACTAAGTTTTCAATAGTAACAGTCTTCACACCCATGTGACCTGGCAACTTCTTGCCCTTTGGCACGCGGTTGATGATTGAACCCATTGAACCTGGAATTCTGTGGTAACGGGAACCGTGAGTTTCAGGACCACGTGATTGGTGGTGGCGCTTGATGTTACCTTGGTAGCCATGACCTCTTGAAGTACCAGTAACGTTGACAACGTCACCTTCCTTGAACGTCTCCACAGTAACTTCTGAGCCGACTTCGTAGTCACTAAGCTCTACTCCGCGGAGTTCACGAATGAAGCGCTTAGGTGAAGTCTTTGCCTTATCAGCATGACCTTTTTCTGGCTTGTTGCTCAAAACTTCACGCTTGTCTTGGTAGCCCAATTGTACAGCTTCGTAACCGTCGTTTTCTACAGTCTTAACTTGCATAACAACGTTTGGAGTTGCTTCAATAACAGTTACTGGTACAAGAACACCATCTTTAGTGAAGATTTGAGTCATGCCAACTTTTCTTCCTAAGATTCCTTTGGTCATGATTACACCTCTTTCTATCTAAAAATTAAAGCTTGATTTCGATGTCTACGCCGCTTGGCAGATCGAGCTTCATCAATGAGTCAACCGTCTTAGGGGTTGGGTTCAAGATGTCGATCAGGCGCTTGTGGGTCCGCATTTCGAATTGTTCACGTGAGTCCTTGTTCTTGTGTGGTGAACGCAGAACAGTGAACAAAGTTCTTTCAGTTGGAAGCGGAACTGGACCTGAGATTTCAGCGCCAGTTCTCTTCGCAGTGTCCACAATCTTAGCAGCTGATTCATCGAGAATGCTGTGTTCGTAAGACTTTAATCTAATACGAATCTTTTCATTTGCCATCTAATTACCTCCTATACGTCTTCTTTAAAAGATGACTAGCTCGGCGAAAATTCCCTGCACAACCACTGTGGCAATGCAGCCTGGTGTGCCGCAACCTTCCGCGTCGAAGCTAACTACAATTTGTACTCAGAGGGCATCTTCCCTCTCAAAAGCACTTTATCTAGTATAAGGCCTTAAGCCTTAAATAGCAAGGGTTTAGCCCGATTTTTTTAGAAAAAGTTTTCTGGAATTGCTTTCGTTTTGCGGAGAATTTTTTCTTTCCTTTTTAAAATATTTCCAGAAGAGAATTTTTTCTTAAAAAATACAAAAAATCCTAGCAAGGACATAAAATATCTTTGCTAGGATTTCTGTTTTGGTCTAAATCAAGGCTTAGATCATGCTAGGAAGCATTAAGCGTTGCCGCCGCGCTTCTTGATGATTTCAGCTTGGATTGACTTAGGACATGGTGAGTAGTGGTCCATAACCATCGTGAAGGTACCACGGCCTTGAGTGGATGAACGCAGAGTAGTTGCGTAACCAAACATTTCTGACAATGGAACCATCGCGTTGATAACCTTGGCACCTGCCCGGTCTTCCATACCTTCCATTTGGCCACGACGAGCAGTGATTGAGCCCATAACGTCACCAAGGTATTCTTCTGGAGCGATGACTTGAACCTTCATGATTGGTTCAAGGATAACAGCGCCGGCCTTTGCAGCAGCGTTCTTCAAAGCCAATGATGCGGCAACCTTGAAGGCAGCTTCACTTGAGTCGACTTCGTGGTATGAACCGTCGTACAGCTTAGCCTTAACGTCGATCAATGGGTAGCCAGCCAGAACACCGTTCTTCATGGCTTCTTGCAGACCAGCGTCAACTGATGGGATGTATTCACGAGGAACTACACCACCGACAATGGCGTCTTCGAATTCGTAACCCTTGCCTTCGTTTGGAGTAAATTCGATCCAAACGTCACCGTATTGACCCTTACCACCGGACTGACGAACAAACTTACCTTGAGCTTGAGTCGGTACAGTGAAGGTTTCACGGTAGGCAACTTGTGGTTCACCGATGGTTGCTTCAACGTTGAATTCACGCTTCATACGTTCAACCATGATGTCCAGGTGAAGTTCACCCATCCCGGAGATCAAAGTTTCACCAGTTTCTGGGTTGGTTTCAGCCCGGAAAGTTGGGTCTTCTTCAGTCAGCTTTTGCAAAGCGACGTCCATCTTGTCCCGGTCAGCCTTTGACTTAGGTTCAACTGAAACTTGGATAACTGGAGCTGGGATGTCCAGGCTTTCCAGAATCAATGGGTGAGCTGGGTCAGTCAAAGAGTCACCAGTAGTGGTGTTCTTCAAACCGATGGCACCAGCGATGTCACCTGAGAAGACTTCTGGGATTTCAGTACGTGAGTTGGCGTGCATTTGCAGCAAACGACCAACACGTTCACGTTGGTTCTTTGAAGCGTTCAATACGTAAGAACCTGATTCCAATGAACCAGTGTAGACACGGATGAAAGTCAAACGACCAACAAATGGGTCAGTAGCGATCTTGAAGGCCAAAGCTGCGAATGGCTTGTTGTCGTCAGCCAGCAGTTCAACTTCGTTGCCGTCCTTGTCGTGGGCGATGTAAGGCTTAACGTCAAGTGGTGATGGCAGGTAGTCAACAACACCGTCAAGCATCATTTGCACACCCTTGTTCTTGAAGGCTGAACCAGCAAATACTGGGAAGGCCTTCAAATCCAAAGTTGCCCGACGCAAAGCAGCCTTAAGTTCTTCGTTGGTAATTTCTTCACCGCCAAGGAACTTTTCCATGATGTCGTCGTCAACTTCAGCGATCTCTTCGATCATTTCTTCACGACGGCTTTCGGCTTCTTCCTTGTATTCGTCTGGAACTGGAATAGTTTCCCAGTTTGCGCCCAGCTTGTCTTCGTCGTAGACGTCGGCAACCATGTCGAACAAGTCGATAACGCCTTCGAATTGGTCTTCAGCACCGATAGGCATTTGAACGGCGATAGCGTTAGCGTTCAAACGTTCGTGCAGACTCTTAACTGAGAAGTCGAAGTTGGCACCGATCTTGTCCATCTTGTTAACGAAGACGATCCGCGGAACACCGTAGTTTTCAGCTTGACGCCAAACGTTTTCAGTTTGTGGTTCAACACCTGATTGAGCGTCCAGAACAGTTACGGCGCCGTCAAGGACACGCAGGGAACGTTCAACTTCGATAGTGAAGTCGACGTGTCCTGGGGTGTCGATGATGTTGATCCGGTGGTCCTTCCATTGCGCAGTAGTGGCTGCGGAAGTGATCGTGATCCCACGTTCCTTTTCTTCTTCCATCCAGTCCATTTGGGAGTCACCTTCGTGAGTTTCACCAATCTTGTGGATCTTACCAGTGTAGTAAAGGATACGTTCAGTAGTAGTAGTCTTACCGGCGTCGATGTGGGCCATGATACCGATGTTGCGAGTCTTCTCTAATGAGAATTCACGTTTGTTAGCCATAATTTTCTATCTCCTTAGATAACGAGCACTAGATTAGAAACGGTAGTGAGCGAAGGCACGGTTGGCTTCTGCCATACGGTGCACGTCTTCACGCTTCTTAACGGCTGAACCAGTGTTGTTTGAGGCATCGATCAATTCGTTTGCCAAACGTTCATCCATAGTGTGTTCGTTACGCAGGCGGGAGTATGAAACAAGCCAACGCAATGCCAAAGTAGTTTGTCTTTCTGGACGAACTTCTACAGGAACTTGGTAGTTAGAACCACCGATACGGCGAGCCTTAACTTCCAAAACTGGCTTAACGTTGTTCATGGCTTCTTCAAAGACGTCCATTGGTTCCTTGCCAGTCTTGTCCTTGATGATGTCAAAAGCATCGTACAAGATTGATGAAGCTTGAGCTCTCTTACCATCCTTCATCAAGTGGTTGATCAGCTTAGTAACCAGCTTTGAGTTGTAAACTGGGTCTGCTAAAACGTCTCTCTTTGAAACATGACCTTTTCTTGGCATTATTTAAGTCCTCCTTTAACCCTTCTTAGCACCGTACTTGGAACGAGCTTGCTTTCTGCCGTCAACACCAGCAGTGTCAAGGGCACCACGAACGATGTGGTAACGTACACCAGGAAGGTCCTTTACACGGCCCCCACGGATCAGGACAACTGAGTGTTCTTGCAAGTTGTGGCCTTCACCTGGGATGTAGGCAGTAACTTCAGTCAAGTTTGAAAGACGTACACGGGCGTACTTACGCAAAGCTGAGTTAGGCTTCTTTGGCGTCATAGTACCGACACGAGTCGCAACCCCACGCATTTGTGGTGCTGGGTTGAAGACTTGTTCCTTCTTCATGCTGTTGTAGCTGTAGTTCAAGGCTGGTGACTTTGACTTAGTAGTCTTTGAGTGACGGCCTTTTCTAACCAATTGATTAATGGTTGGCATTAACTAGTTCCTCCTAAATTTATATATCATTTTGTTCACATATCCGGGAGTTTCTTTTTTGCCTCGCGGAGTAATCTTCAAAACATACATCTGTTAGTATACTCCATTTGCCAGCCAATGCAAAGCTTTTTTTCAAGAATTTCCTGTCTGGAAAAAGCTGCGCTTCTTCACGCGATGACAGCGTTTTCCATCTATGCTAAGATTGGTTTTAGACGAAAAATATTAATTTGCAGTTAGTAGAAATGAAAAAATGAGGTAAAAAATGATCAAATTAATTGCAATCGATACTGACGGCACCCTGCTCAACTCACAAGGGCAAATCCAGTCCAGCAGCAAAGAAGCCATCTCTAAGGCACTTGAACGCGGCGTTAAGGTCGTCCTTTGCTCCGGCCGGCCAATTGCCGGCTTGGCCCCTTACATGGATGAGCTGGGGATTAAGGGCGAAGACCAGTACGCCGTGACTTTAAACGGGGCAATCAGCCGCAAGGCCAGCGGGGAAATCATGACCAGCGACTTGATCGCCAACTCAGTTTACCGGCAGCTGACGGCCTACGCCCTGTCTTTAAAGCTTCCCTTCAATATCGTTGACTTTGAATCCCGGATCATCACACCTAACCACGACATTGACCCGATGGTTTACCAGCAGGCTTACGAAAACCAGGCCGTCCTTTACGTCAGAAATGTCGAAGACTTCCCGGAAAAGGGCCAGGCTATCGCCAAGGCCTGCTTTGTCGGCAGCGAAGCTCTTTTGGACAGAGTTGAAGACCAGGTCAAGGAAGACTGGGGACAAGACTTCAACGTTCTGCGGACTGACGCCCGCTTCCTTGAATTGCTCAATCCCAAGGTTAATAAAGGCCAAGGACTGAAAGAACTCTGCGGCCGGCTGGAAATCGCGCCAGAAGAAGTCATGGCCATCGGCGATGAGAGAAACGACTTAGACATGTTTGCTTTTGCCGGCACCAGCATAGCCATGGGCAACGGCAATGACTTGGTCAAGCAAGCTGCTGACTATGTGACCGCAAGCAATGATAAAGACGGGATTGCCCAGGCTTTGGAAAAATTCGTGCTGAACAATTAAAACTGATTTTCCCTACCATCTAAATTTTTTGCCTTTTAAAAAAATATTGGCCAAAAAGGTGTAATAGTAATTGGAGGGAAAAATATGCTCAGCAAAATCATATCTTTATCTTGCGGTCTTTTGGCAGCTCTCATTGCCGACCGCTACCGTTATAATACCTTTCTTGAGTGTAAAAGCTGGCCGGCGGATGACCTGCCTTACATCATCCTGGCCGGCAATTTATCGGTTCATACTGACTCCAATTTTGAAGATTTTGGCATTTTCCTACCGTTTCTAATCAACTTATTTTTAATGGTCGTCAGCGACCTGCATGAACAGTCTTTTGATACTTACCTGCTCGTCGTGCCGCTGGTCACCGGGCTGATACAGTTTTTTCAGGCACCAAATACTGAAGGCCTGGGGCAGGCTGCCTTTTTTCTGGCAGTCTTGGTCTGGCTTGCTTTTACAGGGAAAATGGGCAGCGGGGACGTCTGGTTTTATATAATTACGGTCCTAAACTTCTCTGGCCTTGTTGCCCTAAAGAGTTTCTTGCTTGCCTCCCTGCTCGCCATCGCCCACGCGCTTTGGCAAAAGCGGCCAGGTAAAGAACCCTTCGCCTTCCTGCCCTACTTATTCTGGGGCCTCAACCTCCAATTTTTCCTTTAGGGCAAAACAAAAAACGTTCGGATGACTTTGAGCCATTCGAACGTTTTTTGTTAATCAAACTGAATTACTTGCTTTCAGTTTCCTTGTTTTCGTCTTCCATCTTCTTTTCCAGGTCAGCGATTGAGTAAACTGAGTCTGGTTGTTGAACATCGGCCTTTGGCACTTGGTCGCGGTAAATTGGCATACCAGTACCAGCTGGGATGATCTTCCCGATGATGACGTTTTCCTTCAAACCAAGAAGCGGGTCGTTCTTGCCGCGGATTGACGCGTCGGTAAGAACACGGGTGGTTTCCTGGAAGGAAGCAGCTGACAGGAAACTGTTGGTTTCCAAGGCAGCCTTGGTGATACCCAGAATGTCAGCCTGGGCAGTAGCCGGGATCCCGCCACTGATGATGACGTCACGGTTTCTGTCGCGGAATTCAGCGATGTCCATGACTTCACCTGGCAAGATGTCGGTTTCACCTGGGTCAAGAACCCGGACCTTCTGCAGCATCTGTCTGGTCAAGACTTCGGCGTGCTTGTCGGCCAGATCAACACCCTGAGTCCGGTATGACTTCTGGACTTCAGCCAGGATGTATTCTTCAGTCGTCAAGGTGTCAGTTACCTTGATCAATTCCTTAGGGTCGATAGAACCAGGGATCAGCTTGTCACCACGGTGGATTTCATCACCTTCCTGAACTGCTGGCTTAGCAGTGTAAGGAATGGTGTAGACTCTGGTGTCGATCTTGCCCTTAACGGTGATTTCCTGCAAGTGTTCAGCCGCGTTGCTTTCGATCTTGTCAACAACACCGTCAACTTCAGAGATGACCGCGCGACCCTTAGGGTTGCGGGCTTCGAACAATTCTTGCACACGAGGCAGACCTTGAGTGATGTCTTCTGCGCCGGCAACACCACCGGTGTGGAAAGTACGCAGGGTCAGCTGGGTACCTGGTTCACCGATTGACTGAGCGGCAACCGTACCAACTGCTTCACCGATTTCAACTTCTTCGGCAGTGGCCAGGTTCCGGCCGTAACACTTCCGGCAGATACCGTGGGAAGTGTTGCAAGTCAGGATTGACCGGATTTGGACTTCCTGCACGCCAGCGTCAACGATCTTCTGCGCCATTTGTTCATCCATCAGGACGCCCTTAGGGCAGATGACTTCACCGGTTTGCGGGTCACGGACAGTCCGATTGGTAAAGCGGCCTACCAGACGGTCGTAAAGTGATTCGATCAAGCCGGCATCCTTGTCAACGATGGCCTTGGCAGTAATGCCGCGGTCAGTGCCACAGTCGTCTTCACGGATGATAACGTCCTGGGCAACGTCTACCAGACGACGGGTCAGGTAACCAGACTGGGCGGTCTTCAAGGCCGTGTCAGTCATCCCCTTCCGGGCGCCGTGAGTGGACATGAACAGTTCCAGAACGGTCAGACCTTCCTTGAAGTTGGAGATAACCGGGATTTCGAACAATTCACCACTTGGAGTGGCCATCAAACCACGCATACCAGCCAGCTGGGTAAAGTTGGAGATGTTACCACGGGCACCAGACTGCTGCATGACGGAGATTGGGTTCTTTTGGTCCTTGAATTCGGCAATTTCCTGTTGAACGGCATCCTTACAGTCAGTCCAGATCTTGATGATGTTGTCGTGACGTTCCTTGTCGGACAGCTTGCCCCGGCGGAACATCTTGGATACCTGCTTAACCTGCTTGCGGGCTTCAGCAACCAAGGCATCCTTGGTCTTGGTTTCCGGAACGTCGGCCATACCGATAGTCAAGCCGGAGATAGTTGAAGCTGAGTAGCCCATTTCCTTCAAGTCGTCCAGGTATTCAGAAGTTCTTTGTACCCGGTAGCGCTTGTAGATTTCAGAAATAGTGTCACCCAGGAAGCCCTTCTTGAATGGGGTAGCCACCAGGTCCTGGCCAACTTCAGCAATCTTGTCGTGGATATCCTGGCCGTCTTCCAGGAAGTACTTGTCAGCCATTGGCTGCTTCAAGTTGTCCTGGGTTGGTTCGTTGATGTAGAAGTAGTCGTCTGGGAAGAGGGAGTTGAAGACCAAGCGGCCGTAAGTAGTTACGAAAATGCTGTCTTCGTGGCCCGCGCCCCAGTCCTTCTTCGGCATTGAAGCTGCTGACACACCGATGATGGTGTGGTAGTGAATGTCGCCGTTGTTGTAGGCAATGGTTGCTTCTTCTGGAGTAGCAAAGATCATGCCTTCGCCTTCCCGGCCGATTTCAGCCTGGGTCAGCCAGTAGTTACCCAAAACGATGTCCTGGGACGGAGTAACGATTGGCGTACCGTCCTTAGGAGTCAAAATGTGGTGGGCAGCCAGCATCAAGAGGCGGGATTCAGCTACAGCTTCGTCTGACAGCGGCACGTGGATGGCCATCTGGTCACCGTCGAAGTCGGCGTTGTATGCTTCACAAGCCAGTGGGTGCAAACGCAGGGCCTTGCCTGGGACCAAAACTGGTTCAAAGGCCTGGATTGACAGACGGTGCAGGGTAGGTGCCCGGTTCAAAAGAACTGGACGTTCCTTAATGACGTATTCCAATACGTCCCAGATGTCGTCGTCTTCACGGTCGATCTTGCGCTTGGCGTTCTTGATGTTGGAAGCAATACCCCGACGGACAAGTTCCCGCATAACGAATGGCTTGAACAATTCCAGAGCCATTGGACGCGGAACACCGCATTGGTAAAGCTTCAGCTTTGGAGAAACGTCGATAACTGAACGGCCGGAGTAGTCAACACGCTTACCAAGCAAGTTTTGACGGAAACGCCCTTGCTTACCCTTCAGCATGTGTGAGATAGACTTCAGTGGCCGGTTGCCTGGCCCAACAACTGGGCGGCCCCGGCGGCCGTTGTCGATCAAAGCGTCAACTGCTTCTTGCAGCATCCGCTCTTCGTTTTGCACGATCAAGCCAGGAGCGTGCATGTCCAGCAGCTTCTTCAACCGGTTGTTACGGTTGATAACCCGGCGGTAAAGGTCGTTCAAGTCTGAAGTGGCGAAACGGCCACCTTCCAGTTGAACCATTGGCCGCAAGTCCGGCGGAATAACCGGAACAGTTTCCATAACCATCCATTCAGGCTTGTTGCCGCTGTTTCTGAAGGCATCAAGGATGTCCAGCCGGCGGATGGCCCGGGTCCGCTTTTGCCCCTTCAAGGTTTGCAGTTCTGCCTTAAGGGCAGTAACTTCCTTGTCCAGGTCAACCTGCTTAAGCAGGTCGCGGATAGCTTCGGCACCCATCTTGGCTACGAAGCGGTTGCCGTACTTGGCCTTTTCTTCCCGGTATTCAGCTTCAGTCAAGAGCTGCTTGGCTTCCAGGCCAGTGTCACCTGGATCGATGACAATGTAGGCCGCGAAGTAGATGACTTCTTCCAATTGCTTTGGAGATACGTCCAAAACCAGCCCCATTCTTGACGGAATACCCTTGAAGTACCAAATGTGGGTTACAGGAGCAGCCAATTCGATGTGGCCCATCCGTTCCCGGCGCACGTGAGAGGTCGTTACTTCAACCCCGCACCGGTCACAGACGATCCCCTTGTAGCGAACGCCCTTGTACTTGCCACAGGCACAAGCGTAGTCCTTGGTCGGCCCGAAGATCCGTTCATCGAACAGACCGTCTTTTTCTGGCTTCAAAGTCCGGTAGTTGATGGTTTCCGGCTTCTTAACTTCCCCGTAAGACCAACTTCTGATCTTGTTTGGTGAAGCCAAACCAATCTGCATGCTTTCAAACTTATTTACGTCGATCAAAGTTTAACCTCCCAATTACTTTGAAGCCTTGTCGTCGTCAGCAGTTTCAGCTTCATTTGCATCAGCATCTGCTTCAGCTGCATCTGCACCTTCTGCTTCAGCTTCCGCGGCGATTTCGGCCTCTTCTTCGGCCAACTTCTTCTTTTCTTGCGCTTCCGCAAGGCGAGATAAAGTATCGATGTTTACGTGTTCATTTGAGTCTTCGTCCATGTCGCGCAGTTCGACTTCGTTTTCGTCGCTGTCCAAAACGCGCAGATCCAGGCCCAATGATTGCAGTTCCTTGACCAAAACGCGGAATGATTCAGGCACGCCTGGCTTAGGAATTCTTTCGCCCTTGACGATCGCTTCGTAGGCCTTGACACGGCCGACAACGTCGTCAGACTTGTAGGTCAGGATTTCTTGCAGGGTGTAGGCTGCACCGTAGGCTTCCAAAGCCCAGACTTCCATTTCACCGAAACGCTGGCCACCGAATTGCGCCTTACCACCCAAAGGCTGTTGGGTAACAAGTGAGTAAGGCCCGATTGACCGCGCGTGGATCTTGTCGTCGACCATGTGAGTCAGCTTTAGGTAGTACATAACCCCGACTGAAACCCGGTTGTGGAATGGTTCACCGGTCCGGCCATCGTAAAGGACAGTCTTACCGTCTGAGTCAACGCCGGCTTCGCGGACAAAGTCCCAAACGTCATCTTCGCTGGCCCCGTCGAATACTGGAGTAGCCACGTGGATACCCAAGGCGCGGGCTGCCCGGCCCAAGTGGATTTCAAGCAGCTGCCCGATGTTCATACGTGATGGCACACCCATTGGGTTCAAGCAGATGTCGACTGGAGTACCGTCTGGCAGGTAAGGCATGTCTTCAACTGGAGCAACCAAGGCAACCGTACCCTTGTTACCGTGACGACCGGACATCTTGTCCCCGACTTGAATCTTTCTCTTTTGCACGATGTAGACCCGGACCAGGGTGTTGACGCCTGGTGCCAGTTCGTCGCCGGCTTCGCGGGTGAAGACTTGAACGTCTTGAACCACACCGCCACCGCCGTGAGGTACCTTCAATGAAGTATCACGGACTTCACGGGCCTTTTCACCAAAGATGGCGTGCAGCAGTCTTTCTTCAGCGCTCAGTTCAGTGATCCCCTTAGGGGTAACCTTGCCGACCAGGATGTCGCCGTCGTGAACTTCGGCACCGATCCGGATGATCCCGTTTTCGTCCAGGTCCTTCAAGGCATCTTCACCAACGTTAGGGATTTCCCGGGTGATTTCTTCCGGCCCCAGCTTGGTGTCACGGGCTTCTGAGTCGTAGTCTTCAATGTGGATTGAAGTGTAGACGTCTTCCTTAACCAGGCGTTCGCTCAGCATGATGGCGTCTTCGAAGTTGTACATGTTCCAAGTGGTGAAGGCGATAACCGGGTTTTGACCCAGAGCAAGTTCGCCGTCAGCCATTGACGGACCGTTGGCAATTACCTGGCCGTCAACAACCTTGTCGCCGCGCTTGACGTTTGGCGTCTGGTTGTAGTTCTTAGTCGCGTTTGACCGGCGGTACTTTTCAAGGGTGTAAGTATCCAAAGTCTGGTCTTCGCGGCGGACGCGGATTTCGTTTGCGTCCACGTATTCAACTTCACCGTCTGCTTCAGCCAGCAAAGCGTCACCGGAGTCGTGACCTGCCCGGTATTCCATACCAGTAGCCACAAGCGGACCATGCGGGTTGATCAAAGGAACAGCCTGACGTTGGTGGTTGGCCCCCATCAAGGCCCGGTTGGAGTCGTCGTTTTCCAGGAATGGAATACATGCGGAAGTTACGGAAACAACCTGCTTTGGAATAACGTCCATGTAGTCGATCCGGTCTGGACTTACTTCGACGTTGTCTTCCCGGTGCCGGCAAAGAATCACGTCATCAACGAAGGAGCCGTCTTCGTTCAAAGGAGTGTTGGCCCCGGCGATGATGTAGTTGTCTTCTACATCGGCAGTCAAGTAGTCGATCTTGTCGGTAACCTTGTGGGTTGCCCAAGAAACGCGCCGGTATGGAGTTTCCAGGAAGCCGTACTTGTTGATGATGGCGTAAGTGGCCATGGAGTTGATCAAACCGATGTTAGGACCTTCTGGCGTTTCGATTGGGCACAGACGGCCGTAGTGGGTGTAGTGAACGTCACGGACTTCGTAGCCGGCCCGGTCACGGGACAGACCACCAGGCCCCAAGGCGGACATACGCCGCTTGTGGGTCAATTCACCCAGCGGGTTGTTTTGGTCCATGAATTGAGAAAGCTGGGATGAACCGAAGAATTCCTTGATTGAACCAACGATTGGCCGGATGTTGATCAATTGCTGCGGAGTAACCGTAGCCGCGTCTTGAATTGACATACGTTCGCGGACAACCCGTTCCATCCGGGCCAAACCGATCCGCATCTGGTTTTGCAGCAATTCGCCAACCCGGCGAATGCGGCGGTTGCCCAAGTGGTCGATGTCGTCGATGTTGCCGACGCCTTCTTGGAGTTCCAGGAAGTAGTTGACAGCAGCGATGATGTCGGCTGGAGTGATGCACTTAACGTCTTCGTCAATGTGACCGTTGGAGATCAGCTTGATTTCCCGGTCTGGAATTTCACGGGAGAAGACCTTGATTTCCTGAACAGTTACAGGTTCTGGAATCGCGCCTTCGTCAGATGGAGTGTAGGTAACAGTCTTGAAGTCGTCGCGGTCCAGGTAGTCCTTCAGAACGTCCATGACTTCGTTGTTGACAACCGTCCCCTTGGCAGCCAGAACTTCCCCAGTGTCAGGGTCAGCCAGGGTTTCAGCCAAAGTGTAGCCCAAAAGCCGGTTCTTCAAGCTCAGCTTCTTGTTGACCTTGTAGCGGCCAACGGCAGCCAGGTCGTAGCGACGTGGGTCAAAGAAGCGGGAAACCAAAAGGCTCCGGGATGAGTCGGTAGTCTTAGGTTCACCTGGACGCAGACGATCATAGATGTCCTTCAAAGCTTCTGCTACCCGGCTGTCTGCTGGGTTCTTGTGAACATCCTTGTCCAAAGTCAGGTCCAAAGTGTCGCTGTCGCCGAAGATTTCCTTGATTTCACTGTCGGAGCCAAAGCCCAGAGCCCGGACCAGGACAGATAAAGGAAGCTTCCGGGTCCGGTCAACCCGGACGTAGGAAATGTTCTTGGCGTCAGTTTCGAATTCCAACCAAGCCCCGCGGTTAGGGATAACAGTCGTGCCGAAGATTTGCCGGCCGTTCTTGTCGAATTCGCCACTGTAGTAGACACCAGGTGATCTAACCAGCTGGGAAACGATAACTCTTTCTGCCCCGTTAACGATGAAGGAGCCTGACTTGGTCATCAGCGGTAAGTCGCCGAAGAAGACGTCTTGGGTCTTGATTTCGCCAGTTTCGTGGTTGGTCAATTTCAGAGTCACGTGCATTGGAGCGGAGTAAGTCGCGTCATGCTTGCGTGATTCATCGACAGTATACTTAGGTTCTTGCAGCTTGTAGTCGACGTATTCCAGGGTCAAGCGGCCAGAAGTGTCGCTGATTGGCAGAATGTCGTCAAAAACTTCCTTAACGCCTTCGTCAAGGAACCACTTGTATGATTCAGTCTGTACGTCGGTCAAGTTTGGCAGCGGCAGGATTTCCTTAATCCGTGAGAAGCTGCGTCTTGTCCGGTGTTGTCCGTAATTTACTACGTGTCCGTTTAGCAAGGAAAACATCCTTTCTATCCTGTTGAAGAGAGCAAATATTACATTTGTGTTACATTTTAAAAAGGCCGGGATTTTGGGCATAAAAAAGACAAAAACGAACCAGTCGTTTTTGTCTTTATCATTTTACTGGACAATATATCAGTAAAATCCTGAACTTCAGCCTTTTAAATCGCCCAATATTGTACCACTAATTTTAAAGCAAAGCAAGCCCTAGCGGCCGCTAAAAAGCATGGCCGCCTGGCTGGCCAGACCAACCCCAGTGAGCTGGTAGCCGCCAGCCGTGATATTCCAGAAAATCTGCTTGCCTTGCGGGCTGAGCTGGGACTTGATTGCAACCGGCTCTAAAGCGATCCGCAAGTCTCGCATCACCTTGCCCAGGTAGACCTTCTGTTCCAGCTGCTGCTTAGCTTCCAGCAACGCCTCCCGCTCTTCTCTTGGCATTTCGTCGTAAAGAGCGTCGATGATATCGCTGTAAAGCAGAATCCGCCCGTCAGTCTTCTTGCTTGCTTCTTGTTTTGCCTTTGTGGCTGCTTCTTTTTTCTTTTTGCCAAACATAATCTGCCTCCAAAAATAACATAAACAATCTTTTGTTACGCTAAATTATAGGCAGATATTCACATCTGTCAATAAAAAATTCAGTCTTTGCAAATATTTAAAGAATACGTGCAGCCGCTCGCTGCCGGCCTAGCCCTTGACCTTTTCGCCGGACTTGGCCTTGACGATTTCAAAGCGCAGCTTGCCGCCCCGGGCGCCAATCTTGACCGTGTCGCCGGCCTGCAGCTTTTCGCTGACCAGGTCCTGGGCTAATTCGTCTTCAACTTCATCCTGGATGGTCCGCCGCAATGGCCGGGCCCCCATTTCCGGATTGTAGCCGTCCTTGGCCAATTGGTCCAAGGCAGCTGGCGACAGGCGCAAAGTAATGTCTTTTTCCGCCAGCCGCTTGAGCAGTTTCCGGGTCAGAAGCGTCACGATTTCCCGCAGCTGCTTGGCATCCAGCGGCTTGAAGACGATCTTTTCGTCGATCCGGTTCAAAAATTCCGGCCGGAAGAAGTCCTTGGTGGCCTTGGTTACCTTTTCCGTGATCAGCTTGCCCTGGTCTTCCTGGCTGGCAGAGAAGCCCACGTGGCTGTCAGCCTCCAGGCTTCTGGAACCAAGGTTGGAAGTCATGATGATAATCGTGTTTCTGAAGTCGACCTTTCGGCCCAGGGAGTCAGTCATGAAGCCTTCATCCAGCACCCGCAGCAAGACGTTGAAGATTTCCGGATTGGCCTTTTCCACTTCGTCAAAAAGAACGACTGAGTAAGGATGTTCCCGGACCTTGTTGGAAAGCTGGCCCCCTTCTTCGTAGCCAACATAACCAGGCGCTGACCCGATCAGCTTAGAGGAAGATTCCCGGTCCATGTACTCTGACATGTCGACTCTGATGATGTTGTCTTCTGAGCCAAAAACTGCCTCAGCCACGGCCTTGGCCAGTTCAGTCTTGCCGACCCCGGTTGGGCCCAGGAAGAGGAAGGAACCGATTGGCCGGTTCTCATCCTTCAAACCGCTTCTTGACCGGCGGATGGCATTAGCCACGGCCTTGACGGCATCGTCCTGGCCAATGACTCTTTCATGCAGGATCCCTTCCAGGCGGGCCAGGCGCTTGTTTTCACTGGTCTTGAGCTGGGTTACCGGAACCCCGGTCCAGATGGAGACCACCTTGGCCACGTCTTCAGCACCAACGACTGACCGCTTTTCATCCTTGCCGGCCAACTTTTTAGCAATCTCGCTGCGCTTTTGCCGCAAGGCGACTTCCTGGTCGCGCAGCTTGGCCGCTTGGGCAAAGTTTTGCTTGGCTGCTTCATCGTTCTTTTGCTTGAGAGTCCGGCTGATTTCCAAATCGATTTCAGCCAAGTCCTTGTCTTCGCCAGTGTCATTGGCCAGTTTAACCGCCGCACTGGCTTCATCGATCAAGTCGATGGCCTTGTCTGGCTGGTAGCGGTCGGCAATGTAGCGGCTGGACAAGTCAACTGCTGCCTGCAGGGCTTCTTCTGACAAGGCTACCCGGTGGTAGTCCTCGTACTTGTCCTTGATCCCATGCAAAATCTGCAGGGTTTCTTCTTCATTTGGCTCAGCCAGGCGGACCAGCTGGAAGCGGCGGACAAAGGCAGAGTCTTTTTCCATGTGCTTGCGGTATTCTTCAAAAGTCGTGGCCCCGATCAATTGAATATCCCCGCGGGCCAATGCCGGCTTCAAGGTGTTGGAGGCGCTCATCGCCCCTTCCGCGTCCCCGGCCTTGACCAAAGAGTGGATTTCGTCGACAAAAAGAATGACATTCTTGCTGGCAGTAACTTCCTTGATCAAGCGGTCCATCCGCTCTTCAAATTCACCCCGGTAGCGGGTACCGGCCACCATGCTGTTGACGTCCAGCGAAACCACCCGCTTGTCAGCCAGATCCCGGGGAACCTTTTTATCAACGATTGCGCTGGCCAAAGCTTCTGCGACCGCGGTCTTGCCGACCCCAGGCTCACCGACCAAAAGGGGGTTGTTCTTGGTCCGCCGGGAAAGGATCTGAATCACCCGGTCCAGTTCCCGCTGGCGGCCGATCACCGGGTCAATGTCACCTTCTTTAGCCCGCCGGTTCAAGTCGATCCCAAACCGGTCCAAAATCGGCGTCTGTGACTGGCTTGCCCCAGCGGCTGGCCGGCTGGCCTGGCTGCTTTCCCCAGTCACCTGGTTGGCATCATCCAGTTCGTCTTTCAAGTTGTCCAGGTCCACGTCCAGGTTGCGCAGGATCATGGCTGACAAGATCTGCTCGCTGGAAACCAAAGCTTGAAGAATGTCCGTCGTTTCAATTTCCTTGCTGGACCGGAGTTCAGAATTCCGCTTGGCGTAGTCCAGCGCCAAAGTCAGCCGGGGAGAAAACTCCATGTAGCTGGTTGGGGCCGCTGAGCCGTAGCCCGTGTAGCGCTCGATTTCTTCCCTGACCCCGGCCGGCGTCACGTTCATGGTCCGCAGGATCTTGCCAGCCTTGCCGTCAGCTTCGATTACCAGGGCCAAAAGGACATGCTCAGTCCCGATCAGGCGGTGGTGAAACTCCTTGGCTTGTTCCTGGGCAATTTCCAAGACCTGTCTGCTGCTTTTACTGTATGAATTTTGCATATAAAAATCGCCTCACACCGGACCTAGTTGCCTAAAGCTACTGCCGCTATCTGCTCTAAGTACTTCTGGTCCAAATCATCAAAATTGTTCAAATTAGTCGAGTCAAAGTCGTACACGCCCCAGAAATTGCCGCTCCGGTCAAAAATCGGCACGACGATTTCTGAATTGGAGGCACTGTCGCAGGCGATATGGCCTGGGAAGTCATGGACATTGGCCACGATCTGCGTCTTCTTTTCCAAGGCGGCTTTCCCGCAGACCCCCTTGCCCAGCTGGATGTGCACGCAGGCCGGCATCCCCTGGAAGGGCCCCAGGATCAATTCCCCTTTTTCAAAGCGGTAAACCCCGGCAAAATTGACGTTTTTCATTCCTGCTTTCAAAAGGGCCGAAACATTGCCGGTATTGGCGATCCAGTCGCTCTCCCCGGCCGTCAAGGCCTTGGCCTGCTCAAGCAATAACTCGTACTCCGCCTGACTTGCTGCTGCCATGATTTCCTCCTTCGCGTCTGCCAAATAATAGGTAAAAAGGCAAAAATTGCTATGCTTGCAAGCATAACATTTCCCGATCTTTTCGACAAGCCAGGTGCCCTGCAGATCTATTATAAGGCAAAAAGAAAAGACCCGCTAACTAGCGCAATGTCATTAAGTTAAGGGATTGACATTGACCATAGATCGGTTCTAAATAAAAACTTGTTCAATATCACGCCGTTTTGGTGTGATCCTTGAACAAGTTTTTTTGTTTCTACGCATGACAAAATAGTCCTTAGTAGGACTTGAAAGCTATGCAAACCTTACAAAATTAGAGCCGGTAATTGAAAACTACTGCACTTCTTGGATGTATATTTCGATTGTAACTTCGGTTTGGCCTAATCATCCCGATATACATCGAAATCATATACAGTAACTCCTCATAATTCTTCTTTAGCCATCCAGCACCTAGTAAATAATGTGCTAAAAAGAACGCCATGGATAGGTTTATCTGGTATGGGCTGTCAGATTTTGACTTAGGATGCGGAGCATAAGCCTGGTTCACCATGGTCATTATCACATTGTAGGCAATCAGATGGGCATACAGCTCCATCTTTACAAACTCGTCTTTCTTGGAATGGAACTGGATTCCGCAGTCATCGTACTTAAGTGTCTTGAAAGACTTCTCAATTCCCCAGCGTAAATTGTATAGTTCTTTCATTCTGTCGAGCGGAAACTTATCTGCGTCAAGATTAGTTACCAGGACTTCCCACTGCTCCTTATTCGGAGCATCATCAGGGTTGATTCTGAACTTGCATACACGGAATCTCACATGACAAAACTGTTTAAAGTCCCAGCTGTTGTCCTTACTATTCTTGGATTTGAACTTCTTGTACTGATGATTTACATGGTTTACCAGATGTATATTGAGATGATCTTTGTTTTGGGTATAGAAATGGTTAGATGTAGTTACCCAGCAGTCAAGGATACCGTCATATTCTTCATCGGGCAGCTGGCTGATTTCCTTGATCGCAGTGAAACCCGTTTTTGACCTTATCACGTAGTAGCAGTCTTTGTTTACGTTGCAGTGCTGAATCATATTGAAGGATAGATATCCGCGATCCATCAAGACGATATATTTTCCGCAATCAAGCCTAGAAAGCATCTCAACGGCTGCCTTTCGTTCATCCATCCTGTTCTTAGGTTGAATCACACAATCTTGATAGATCTTATTTTCAAGATCGTACAGGGCATTAAGATGAACCTGGCAGTAAGGTTTGCGATTGGCGCCTTCAAAACGGACGATATTTTCAGATTTAGGATTCCATACTTGATTAAAGTCTGAGCCGTCAATGGCAAACAGTCTATATTCATCATTGTATAGTTTTAGACTCGTAAGATTCATATTAAGCTGGTCAAAAATGTATCTGAATATGTCAGGTTTAAGCTTAGCTTTGGCTTGTACAAAAGCGGAAGCTGTAATACTACAGCCAGAAAGCGATATGTTCTTGAACAGCTCCTTCTGAATGCTCTCGGACTGCATATTGATGATCAACATAATCAGCTTAGAAACGTCAATCACACGGTGTCTGCTAAAAGCAGTTGGTTTGGTGGTAAATTCCGAAATTTTGGATACCGCTTCATTGATAATAGAATCAAGTAGAGCTAAAATATTTACAGGTAGAGATTGAGATTTCATAGTTTACACAGCTTTCAATATATTTCTACTGTTTACGAAAAACGTGGGAGTGCTAATGACACTTCCACGTTTATTTTTATTCCGAATCCTACAAAAGTCAAAAGAACCGTACTACCCAAATTTTGGATAATACGGTTCTTTCTTGTTGTCAATCCCTTAACTTAATGACATTGTAACTAGCGAGTGCTATAAGAAATGTGGAAGAATGTGCGCTTGATACCGGCTGGTTCACATTATGGTCAAGATATTCAGCTTTGCGACTATCACATCATCGATATCTCTACTTCCAGCACCGACATGCCTGGCTGGAACATACCCAGCACATAACATAGGACTCTGCCGGCTTCCATTTCTCTCACGAGCGTTCACTGCCAAGCTTTCGCATTGACAGCGTGGGCGATCTCTGCACTCGATATGCTCACATCACCTGTACGGCTGAAGCCGCAGACAATGCCTTTATCCGAAGATGAGCAACCGAACTGTCTCACGAGTTCTGAACTCGCTTCTCGCATGTTCTTCCATTTGAGGAATTGCATGCGCGGTCGTAGAAACCGATTGCTGCCAAAACAACTTATCGGCTTCCCGTCCGGTGAGCCATCTGCACCGAAACAGCCGCTTACGCAACTGCTCAAGTAACAGATGGCATTCCGGCCATTAGCCTGCCCGCATGGATCCTTGTGGATCCTTCAATTCTTTACAATGCTTTATTGTATCTTGGATGATCAATCAAAAAAGTAAGATTCATCATTGCATTCATGTCCCGATCTACAACCTTATTGTAGTTCGGGCATTTTTTGTTGTAGCACACATATTCATTGTGCTTGGTGCCATGCTTCTTATTGCCAGAAAGAGTAATCTTCTCATCGTCCTTCTTGACGTTGCCGCACGCTGCACAGCGCTGGGTGCTTGGATAAAAGCGATTGGCAATCACCAATTTGACCCCGGCAGACTTGCACTTGTATTCGAGATAGCTGCGAAAGCGTCCAAACAGCGCACGGTGCACGCCTTTTGAAGCGACATGGCTCATAAGCATGCCCTTGACGTCCAGATCCTCAATGCAGATTGCATCATATTCTCTGACAAGGTGAGTCGTGTACTTGTGCATCGCGTCATCCTGCATGCGGTGAGCACGCTCGTAAAGCTTCTGAAGCTTGATTCTCGCTTTTTGATAGCTTTTTGAGCGCTTCCCGGCAATCTGGCCATTTTCTTCCAGCTTTCTTGCCAGAATCCGCTGCTGGTGCTTGATGTTCTCATAGACTCTTGCCAGCTTGACGGCGCCATTGTTTCCTTTGTGCAGAAAATAGTGTTCTCCTTCTGCATCATTGAAATGGCTGACATTGACGTCAATTCCTGTCTTCTTACCCGTATGCTTGTGAATGTATGGTGGCGTCTCATACTTGTAAGGAACCGCCATGTAGTAATGGCCGTGTTCACGGTAAAAGCTTATCGTCCCAAATTCCGCATTTTTGGGGATTTCAGAAAATCTTATGCTATGCCATTCGCCCTTATAAGGTGCTGGGACAGGCAAGGTCAGCTTCCCGTGGTTGCCTTCCTTTGCGAGCACCACGCCTTGATTCAACTTAAAGCCTTGACGTTTGGCTTTCTTGGATTGAAAAACGGGGCGTCCGGCACCTCTTTTAACTTTGAGTGCCTTATCTTTTGCAAACTTCTTGAATGATTTGCCCAAGTCAGCGCATGCTTGCTGCAGGATACGCGAAGAAATCTGCTTTTCCCATGACTGTTTGTTTGCCGTAAGCTTTTTCTGAATCAGTGCTGCGGTTGGGTAGTATCTAGATATAAATAACTTCTGCTCTTCAGTAAATTGCCGTTCTTCTTTTGGCTTCTTGAATTCCATCAGAATCTCTGGACTGACTAACATACGATATTCCGAATAGGTCGCATTCCACAGTTCTAGGGCCTTATTGTAGCAATAACGGCGATAGTCACACCACTGGTCCAAGACGTGAGCCATAGTAGCATCTGGATATAAACGATATACGTGAGTCCTTTTGGTTGTCATTTGTCTTCACCTCTTTTCGACAAGCATATTTTAGCACTTATTCCAACTATTTTCCAAACACACGTTCAAAAAAGAAGCAAAAAAAATGCGTTGCATCTTTTGACTAAAATCATAGGTGCAACACACTTAATTTCTATTAAGATAGAAGTTGTTTTCTTTTGCAAGCACATTACGCTATATTTTTCGATATAGTTCTATATTACTTGTTACTAATTAGCGAGTCTTTGATGAAGCGGAAGACGGGATTCGAACCCGCGACCCCCACCATGGCAAGGTGATGTTCTACCACTGAACTACTTCCGCGATACATTTATTAGTTTACCAAAAAATTTCTCTTTTGCAAGTCTTTTTTGCCCATAAATGAGAAAAAATGTGTTTAACAAGTGATAATGTCTTAAGTATTAACAGAGAAAAATGTCCCAAAAAGGTAAATGTCTGAGATAATCTCCATATATCGGAGGTTACGGACAATGAAGAAAGTTAGGTTAACTATGAAGTACGAAGAACAATACAGAATCATCAAAGAGCTGGTTGATCATGGCGGAAACAAGAAAAGAGCTGCCCTTATCTTGGGGATCTCTGTCAGACAGCTGAACAGAAGAATCAACCAGTATCGAAGCAAAGGAAAAGCGGCCTTTGTTCATGGGAACGCCGGTCGCTTACCTGTTAATTGTCTCACCACAGAAATTAACAAACAAATTGTAACTCTATATCGCACCAAATATCAAGACTGCAACTTGACTCACTTCGTTGAGCTACTTGAAGAAATCGAGCACATCTCTGTTTCTTACACCAAGGTCTATAACCTGCTTAAGGACAATTACATCCTTTCGCCAAAGCCTTGGAGGCAAACTAAGCGGAAAATGGCCAAAAAGAAGTGGTACCGGGATCACCCAAAGCAGACAACCAAAGTTTCCGAAGAGGTTATCGACCACCAGGTAGCCTTGGAAGACGCACATCCTCGCCATGAGCGCTGTAAGTACTTCGGTGAGGAAATTCAAATGGATGCCTCTTCCCTGCTCTGGTTTGGCGATAAGAAGGCTCACCTGCACCTAGCCATAGACAACGCCACAGGTAACCTGGTCGGCGCCTACTTCGACTGGCAGGAGACTCTGAATGCATACTACCACGTCTATGAGCAGATTCTCGTGGATTACGGTATCCCTCTTAGATTCAAGACCGATAATCGGACTGTTTTCAACTACGAGACGGCTAAGACCAAGGCAGAGCACAAAGATGTACTTACGCAATTTGGTTATGCCTGCAAGACCCTCGGAACAGATATCGTAACCACTAGCGTCTCACAGGCCAAAGGCATGGTAGAACGGGCGAATCAGACCGTACAGAGCCGTTTGAAGCCCGAACTGAGGCTTCACAATATTACTACAATCGAAGATGCCAACAAGTATCTCCGGGAGGTTTTTGTGCCAAAATTCAACGAGAAGTTTGGACAAGATGTAGGCAAATTTGAATCAGCTTTCGACGACAGCCCTGATGGCGAGAAGATCAACTACACGCTGGCAGTACTATCTCCACGCACGTTTGACAGCGGCTCGGCTATCTCCTACAAGAATCACTATTATCAAGCCACAGATGCCTCAAACAAGCTTATTTGCTTTGCCAAAGGCACTAAATGCCTGGTTATCCAAGCGTTAGATGGCCAGTTGTTGGTCACCGTTGACGAGAAAGTGTATGCTTTAACCGAGATTCCGAAGAATGCCAAGGTCTCTCCGGATCTCGACTTTGAGACCAAGAAGAAGAAACCGCGGAAAAAGTATATTCCACCGATGTCCCATCCTTGGAAGCGGGCTTCGTTCATTGAGCAGCAGGAAAAAGCGCACAAGTATCACAGATTCACATAAAAATAGCGGGGAAAATTCCCCGCTAATAATTTAAATTTTACGGGACATTATCCCAAGTTATTGACAGTCTTTTTTGCCCATAAATGAGAAAAAAGCGCCGCTATAAAAAGCAACGCTTTGATCACACATTGGCTAATCGGGAATGCAGGATTTGAACCTGTGACCTCTACGTCCCGAACGTAGCGCTCTACCAAACTGAGCTAATTCCCGAAGAAGCGGAAGACGGGATTCGAACCCGCGACCCCCACCATGGCAAGGTGATGTTCTACCACTGAACTACTTCCGCAACACATCTATTAGGATAATCTAAAAGCCGGGTCTTGGCAAGGGCTTTTTTATAAAAATAGCATTTTTCTCTGCGGCAAGTTCGATTAAACTATATGGAGGCCAGCAAGAAGATGTAGACGCAAAAAACGTTTCCTCTAGCAGGAAACGTTTTTTAACATAAGGAGATTTTTCAAAAATTACAGCTTGGCCAGGGCCTGGTCCAGGTCGGCCAAAAGGTCGTCGATATTTTCCACCCCAACAGAGATTCTGATCAAGTCCGGGGTAATCCCGACGCTGGCCAGTTCTTCGGCATTCAGCTGGGCGTGGGTGGTGGAAGCTGGCTGAATGATCAAGGACTTGGCATCAGCCACGTTGGCCAAAAGGGAGAAGAGCTTCAAGTTGACAATCAGCTGCTTGCCGGCTTCTTCCCCGCCCTTCAGGCCAAAGGTGAAGATTGAGCCAACCCCCTTCGGGAAGTCCCGTTCAGCCAAGGCATGGTCCGGGCTGTCAGCCAAGCCCGGGTAGCGGACCCAGGCAACCTTTGGATGCTTGCTGAGGTATTCAGCCACTCTTTGAGCGTTGTAGACGTGGCGTTCAACCCGCAAGGACAAGCTTTCCAGGCCTTGCAAAAGCAGGAAGGCGTTGAATGGGCTGAGGCTGGCCCCGGTGTCACGCAGAACCGTTGCCCGGATCTTGGTCGTAAATGCTTGTGCCCCCAGCTTGGCCCAAGTCACATCCTTGTAAGACGGGTCAGGGTTAGTGAAGCTTGGGTAGCGGCCGGACTTTTCATAGTCGAACTTGCCGCTTTCCACGACTACCCCGCCCATGGTCGTCCCGTGGCCGCCGAAGAACTTGGTAGCTGAGTGGACAACCACGTCGGCCCCATGTTCAAATGGCCGGTAGAGGTAAGGGGTAGCAAAGGTGTTGTCGATAATGACCAAAACGCCGTGCTTGTGAGCCACTTCTGCTACCGCGTCAATGTCGATCAAGTTGGCGTTAGGGTTGCCGATGGTTTCAGCGTAAACCACCTTGGTATGGTCGTTGATTTCTTTTTCAAAATTGGCCGGATCACTTGGGTCAACGAAGTGGGTCTTGATGCCCAATGGCGGCAAAGTCTGGGCAAAAAGGTCGTAGGTCCCGCCGTAAATAGTGGAAGCAGCCACGATTTCGTCGCCCGCCCCAGCTACGTTCAAGATAGCCGCGGTGATCGCTGCCGCCCCCGTTGCCAGGGCCACGCCACCCGTGCCGCCTTCAAGGGCTGCTACCCGGTTTTCAAAAACCGCCGTGGTCGGGTTGGTCAAACGGGTGTAGATGTTGCCGGCATCGGTCAAGGCAAAACGGCCAGCTGCCTGGTCAGCGTCGTCAAAGACATAGGACGTGGTTTGGTAGATTGGCACTGCCCGGGCGCCAGTTTCGTCAATTGGCTGACCGGCGTGGACCTGCAAAGTTTCAAATGACAAACCTTCGTTGCTGATAGCTTCTTTACTCATGTTTTTTTACCTCGCTTGTGTTGTTGCTGTGTAATATTTTTTAGTTGTTGGAAATGATTAGATTGCTGAAATATTGCTGTTAAAAACACAAGCGGCACATGTAGCTGGCCCCAATCGCCGCTCCCCGCCAGAGGATCAGCCAGCGTTTCGTCTGTTGATATCGTTTCCTGCACATGAACCTTACCTCGTAAAAAAGCCGCCCAACTAACCAGTAGTTCAGGCGGCCTTTACTATCTTCAATACAGTAACGATCTTAGGATGGTGAACCACAGGTATTCGTTTCTACGCTAAAAGGCATGCTGTACATCAGCATGTTCATTGACATGACTTGCATTTGACAATTCTTAGCAGCGAATTCCATGGTGGTTCTCCTTTCTTCATTAATCCTTAATTTGCTTTTAAGTATATCAGCTACCAGCTGAAAGTCAATTCTTTTTTGCTAAAAAGTCTGCAAACAAAAACCAGGAAATCATGGCAGTGATTCCCTGGTTGATCGTCCTATTCACCAAACTAAGCCGCTGAAAGCACTTTCCCAGCAAAACTTAATCTGTATTTAAAGTATACGAGCTTTTCGTCCAAAGTCAAGACCGGGCCAGCAAAACATTGCCCCCCGCCCGGCTGAACCCGTAATAATTGATCTTATCCAAATTCATTCTATTTTTTCTTTCGTGAAAACTAAGCTGCCGGGAAAGACATGAACTGGTGGGGCAACATGGTCAAAGCGGCAAAGACCAGGTTCAAGACCAAAGCCAGAGTCAAGGCCCAAGTCTCTTCTTTTTTCAGCAGATAGTTGATCGCCAATAAAGACAGAGCAGCTCCAGCCGCCAGTCCCTCTCCCTGCCAAAAGAGGAGCAGGGCTGACGCCAGCAAGCAGCTATTTAAAATAGCTAATACCCGCTTCCCCGGCCGCCAGAGGAAGTAGGCGCTAAGCCCCTCTAAAAGGCAGAGGACGGCAAAAATCCCCGCCTTGACTGGCTGGCTGGCCAAATAAGCCGCTAAGCCGCTGCTGGCAGCCAAAAAGGCCCCGGCCAAGGCGGAGATGGTGGTTAAAATCGACAATAAGTATCTGTAGATTGGCAAAAATTCACCTTTTCTAAAAGCAACTCTCAAGTTAATTGCCTTTATTCTAGCAAAAATTCCTTAACATTTATATCTTGAAAACGATTCGTTTTATTTTTTCAATAAAAAACTCCCCAGGCCAAGCCCGGAGAGTTAAATTTATTGATCTGGACTACTTGTCCAGCTTAATGTTCTTTTCGTCGTCGACGATCTTTTCCGGCCGCATGGTTGGGAAGAGCAGGACGTCGCGGATTGAAGCCGCGTTGGTCAAAAGCATGACCAGACGGTCGATCCCGATGCCCAGACCACCCGTAGGCGGCATACCATATTCCATGGCCCGCAGGTAGTCTTCGTCGATGATGTCGGCTTCGTCGTTGCCGGCGTCACGTTCAGCCATTTGGGCTTCGAACCGTTCCCGCTGGTCAAGCGGGTCGTTCAGTTCTGAGAAGGCGTTGCCGTATTCATTGCCCATGATGAAGATTTCGAAACGGTCAGTGAAGCGTGGGTCATCCGCGTTCTTCTTGGCCAGCGGTGAAACTTCAACCGGGTGACCGTAAACGAAGGTTGGGTCAACGATTGACTTTTCACCAAATTCTTCGAAGAAGGCGTTGATGATGTGACCAACTTGCCAGTAAGGTTCAACTTCAACATGGTGTTCAGCGGCAACCTTCCGGGCTTCTTCCAGAGTCATTGGCTGCCAGAAGTCAACGCCAGTTAATTCCTTGATCAGGTCAACCATGTGCACCCGACGGAATGGCTTGCCCAAGTCCAAGTCAGTGCCTTGGTAGTTGATCTTGCCATCTTCTGAAACAACCTTGGCAGCTGCCCGGATGATGCCTTCAGCTTCATCCATGACATCGTGGAAGTCGTAGTAAGCAGCGTAAGTTTCCAGTTCAGTAAATTCAGGGTTGTGCTTCAGGTCCATCCCTTCATTTCTGAAGACCCGGCCGATTTCGTAAACCCGTTCCATGTCACCGACGATCAAACGCTTCAGTGGCAATTCCAAAGCGATCCGCATGTAAAGGTTGATGTCCAGGGCGTTGTGGTGGGTAATGAACGGACGAGCTTCAGCCCCGCCTGGGATGTTGTGCAGAACCGGAGTTTCAACTTCCAGGAAGTCCTGCCCGTTCAAGTAGTCACGGATAGCCTGGATGATCTTGGTCCGGTTAACGAAACGCTGGTAGCTTTCGTGATTGGTGATCAAGTCCAGGTAACGCTGGCGGTAAATGGATTCAACGTCCTTAAGGCCGTGGTACTTGTCAGGAAGTGGCCGCAGAGCCTTGGACAGGAAGGTCACGTGCTGGGCCCGGACAGACAGTTCGCCTGAATCAGTCTTGAAGACTTCGCCTTCAACGCCCAGGAAGTCGCCGAGGTCGGCCTTCTTGAAGATCTGGTAGTTTTCTTCACCGACCATGTCCTTGCGGACGTAGATCTGGATCTTGCCGCTACGGTCATAGAGGTCCGCAAAGCCGACCTTGCCCTTGCCCCGCTTGGCCAGCATCCGGCCGGCGATCTTGGTCTTAGGCATATCTGCGTTCAGTTCGTCCTTGTCAAGGCCCAAGTACTTTTCGTCCAGGTCGCGGGCCAGGGCTTCCCGGTCATATTTGCGGCCGAAGGGTTCAATCCCCATCTCCTTAAGTTCTTCAAGCTTTTGCCGACGAACAAGCAATTGGTCGTTAATTTCGTTCTTTGCCAACGTGTTTTTCCTCCATTTACATAGATTGGGTATCAGCAGCGCGGTCACGCTTCTGCCGCGCGCGTTTTTCGTAAGTTTCGACGAATTCGTCAAGCAGGTCATAAACCTCCTGACGCGTCCAGACTTCATTTATTTTAGCACGAGTCCGGGCTGAACGGGGAATTCCCTTCAAATAATATGCTGCCTGCTGGCGAAATTCCGGCACGGCCCGTTTTTCCCCATGCAGCTGAACCAGGCCGTCGAGCTGATGCTTGGCGGTCTCCACCTTTTCCCGGACGGTCTGCTTTGGCAGTTCTTCGCCCGTTGCCAGGTAGTGGGTCATTTCCTTTAAGATCCAAGGATTGCCCAGAGCGGCCCGACCAACCATGACGGCCGTGCAGCCGATCTCGTCCAGGGCCTTCTTGGCCAGCTGCGGAGTCGTAATGTCCCCGTTGGCCACGAAAGGAATGTCCATGACCTGGGCTACTTCATGCAGGGTTTCCCAGTCAGCTTCGCCTTGATACATCTGCTTTCTGGTCCGGCCGTGCATGGCCAGCATGGAAGCACCGGCTTCCTGGGCAGCCAGGGCGTTTTCGACGGCAAAAATGTGCTTGCGATCCCAGCCGATCCGCATCTTGACGGAAACGGGCTTTTCCACGTTCTGGACAACCTTGTGGACCATCTGGTAGATCTTGTTTGAGTCCAAAAGCCACTTGGAACCCGCGTCAGTCTTGGTCACCTTTGGTACCGGGCAGCCCATGTTGATGTCGATGATGTCGGCATCGGTGTGCTGGTCGATGTACTGGGCCGCCTGCAAAAGGCTGTCTTCCGTCCCCCCGAAGATCTGGATGCTCATCGGGTGCTCGCCCGGGTCGACGTCCAGCATGCTCAAGGTTTTCTTGTTGCCGTAAATGATCCCATGGTCGGAAATCATTTCGCAGACAACCATGCCGGCGCCGAATTCCTTGCAGACTTTTCTAAAAGCCATGTTGGAAACGCCGGCCATCGGCGCTACCATTACCCGGTTGGGAATTTCGATTTCGCGTATCTTCCAAGTAGTGTCCATTGCCACCTTTTTCCTTTCAATAACTACAACTTTATATCATAACAAGATTATGCCCAAAGAACAAACCAAAAGCCCGCGAAAAGAGCATCCCCCGTTAAAAGAGGATGCTCTTCTTATCTTTACCAGTATTTTTCCAGGGGTCGGTCGTCTTGCCCCTCTTTACTCTGGCGGGCATGCTCAGCCGCGATCGTCACTAAGACTTCGGCCAGTTTGTCCATCTGCTCAACCGTCACGTATTCGTAGCGGCCATGGTAGTTGCCGCCGCCATTGAAGAGGTTGGGCGTCGGGATTCCCTTTTTGGTGATGAAATTCCCGTCGGTTCCCCCTCTGAAGGTCTGCACATTTGGCGTAAGGCCCGCTTTTTCATAGCTGTCTAAGGCCAGGTTGACCACATAAGGCCGGTCCTTAACCCCGTTGTAGATGTTCTCGTACTGCCGGCGCAGGTCTAGCTTGAAGCGGTCTGACCCGTATTTTTCCCCTAAGGAAGCGACGAGCTTTTTGACCAGGTCTTCTTTCGCCAAAAATTCATCCCAGTCAAAGTCGCGGATAATCAAGCCGACGTGAGCTGAATCGACGCTGCTCTGGGCATCCGTGACCATGATGAAGCCCTCGTGGCCCCGGGACTTTTCCGGCACCTGGTCTTTGGGCAAAGCC
Organism: Lactobacillus sp. WILCCON 0059; assembly: GCF_057197985.1. NCBI lineage: Bacteria > Bacillati > Bacillota > Bacilli > Lactobacillales > Lactobacillaceae > Lactobacillus > Lactobacillus sp. WILCCON 0059. The sequence goes on along the minus strand of NZ_JBUBHN010000001.1, from coordinate 391,345 downwards.
GCCAGAAATTCCGTCATGATCGTCGTGGCGTTGACCATCAGCCCGTAGGCTTCACCCGGGTGGACCACGGTCCCCTTGATCGTCAAATCGGCGGCTGAGGCGTTGAAGGTCTCGTATTCAAAGTCGCCTGGCCGGCCATTGTCCAAAGTATAGGCAAATTCCACTCCTGGAAAATCAGCCGGGTCAAAGCGCTGGCCGCCCAAACCGATTTCTTCATCCGGGCCAAAAGCCACATAGATATCGCCATGTTCAACTTCCGGGTGCTCATGGAGGTACTTGAGTGCCGCCAGCAGGCCAGCCACCCCAGCCTTATCGTCAGTTCCCAGAATGGTTTTCCCGTCGCTGGTGATCAAGGTCTGCCCCTTTAAATTCAGCAGGTCCGGAAATTCTTCCGGGTCCAGGAAAATCCCGTTTGCCTCATCCAAGACCAGCTTTTGCCCCTGGTAGTCCCGGTGGACTTGAGGGCGGATAGGGAAGCGGTCATCGTATTCAACCGTGTCGACATGGGCGAAAAAGCCAATTGGGGCAACGCCCTCTGTATTAGCCGCCAGGCGGCCGATCGCAAAGGCAGTTTTTTCATTGTAATAAGACTCCAGGCCATAGTCTTTGACCTGGTCAGCCAGTTCCTTCATCATCTTGACCTGATTAGGCGTGGTCGGGACCTGGTCTTTATTGGCGTATTTGGACTGGGTGTCTTCTTTAGCATAGTGGATGAAGTTTTTTTCTAAAAAATCAAGATCGGAAAAAGCCATGCCTGCCTCCTATTTCTTGATGTAAACAAGCTTGAAGTCGTAAGGGATGCCCAGCGGGTTGTAGGACACGTTCTTGACGTAGCTTTGCACCAGCTGCGGGTGAGCCGTCTGGATCAGCGGGATAGTCCCTTGTTCATTCATCAACAGCTTTTCAGCTGCCACCAGCCGCTTCCAGCGCTGAACCGGCTTGTTGCCGTAGACGTTTTCGGCTTCATTGAGCAACTGGTCGTACTTGCTGCTGGCAAAACCGCTGGTGTTGTAGCTGGAGTCCTTTTCAAAGACGTCCAGGAAGTTGATCGGGTCACCTAAGATAGCCTGCCAGTTCTTGATGGTCAATTGGTAGTTGCCGGCGCTTTGCCGGGCGATTAAGGTCGTGTACGGCAGTGTCGTCACGGTGATCTTCACGCCTGGCAGTTCGCCCAGCTTGCTTTGCAGGAATTCGCCCACCTGCTTGGCAGAGTCAGTGTCGCTGACCGTCAAGTTGAGGTTAAGGGACTTGATCCCCAGTTCCTTGTAGCCCTTGGCCAGGTACTTCTTGGCTTCCTTCAAGTTGTAGCTGACTGCTTCCTTGACATAGGCTTCCTTGTAAAAAGCTTCCCCGGTCGTTGGGTTGTTCCCCATGCCGGATGGGACGAAGCCCTTTGCCGCAACTGACCCGTCGCTCAAGACCTTAGCCAGGCTGCCCCGGTCAATGGCCAAGGACAGGGCCCGGCGGATGTTGAAGTTATTAAAAGCCTTGACCTTCTTGCGGTTTAATTCCAGACGCTGGATAGCGGAAGCCGGCCGGTCGTAGAAGGTGGACTTGCCCTTGTTGGCCTTGACTTGTTCACCAGTCAGGTAAGTTTCGTCCAGCTTGCCAGCCTGGTAGAGGTTGTAGGCAGTTGAAGAAGTTTCGCTGATGGTTTCGTTGACCTTGTCCAGCTTCACGTTCTTCTTGTCCCAGTAGTTTTGGTTCTTAACCAGGGTAAACTGTTTGTTAGACCCGGTCCACTTGGTCAGCTTGAAAGGACCGGAAGAAATGGTGTACTTGGCCGCCGTCCCGTACTTGCTGCCGGCTTTTTCAATAAACTGCTGGTTTTCCGGGAAGAAAAGCGGGAAGGCCAGCAAAAGCTTAAAGTAAGAGACAGGCCGGACCAGCTTGATCTGCAGCTTGGTTTTGCTCAAGGCCTTGACGCCCAGGCTGGTCACAGACTTCTTGCCGGCATTGATGGCTTCGGCATTTACGATTTGGTAGAGGTAAAAAGCCATGGAAGACTTGGTCTTCGGGTTCAAGGTTCTTCTGAAAGAGTAGACAAAGTCATTGGCCGTGATCGCCTGGCCATTGGACCACTTGGCGTTTCTGAGGACAAAAGTATAGGTCTTGCCCCCATCAGTAACCTTGGCACTCTTGGCCAGGGCCAGCTGGGGCTTTTGTTTTTTGTCCAGGCGGTAGAGCCCTTCCTGGGTGTTCAAAAGAGCCTGGAAGGAAGTGGAGTCAGTCGTCAGTGACGGGTCCTGGGTTGAGATCTGGGCACTTTCGGTCCAGTTGAGGACTTGCTTGGTTTGGGACTGGGAGCTCTTTTGCTGGCCGCAGGCGGCTAAAACGAGGGCTGAGGCGGTCAAAAGACCGGCAGCGGTAATTTTCTTCAAGGTCATGATTTCCTCCGTTTTTACTAAAAACAACAACTATTAACATCACAGCTTAAAAAGAAAAACGCCCCTGAGATCAACTCTCAGGGACGCTATTAGCGTGTTACCACCCATCGTTCAAAGCAAAAAATGCTTCCTCAGCAGATGCTCTGCCAGAAAAAAAGACGCCTCTTGGCCCAGAGGCCAAGGGACGTCTTCGCGCGTTACCACCCTTTATTCAGCCCCGCCTCACGGCCAGGGCCCTTAAAGTCTTCCAGTCAGAAGATCTGAACGCGCTAACGGGCGTTAAGCGGGTCCGGCTTATCAGCGACTCGCCGGGACCATGCCAACACAAGACCATCTTCGCCAGCTTCCGCCCCCTGTTTCTCAGCACCAACAGTTCTCTGTAGAGGCTTCCCCTGACTACTCATCTTCTTAAGCTTTGCTTAATTTAACTATAATTAGAGCATAAAGTAATTCTTACTTTTCGTCAAGGGACAAAAACTTATTTTTGCAGCTTTTTGTCCAAAATGGCTTGCAGTTCTGCTTCAGTGAAATTGTACTTGTCCCCGCAGAAGTTGCAGACCAGTTCAGCCCCATGGTCTTCTTCGATCATTTCCTTGAGCTGGCTGCCCTTCAAGGTTTCCAGCATGCCGGCATACTTTTCCTTGGAGCAGTCGCAGTGGTAGGAGACCTCGTCTTTTTCCAAGATCTTGCAGTCATCGCCCAGGATCTTCTTGGACAAGTCTTCTGGCGTCATCCCGTCCAAAAAGGCGGATGAAAGCTGCGGCAAGGCCTTGATCCGGTCTTCCGTTTCCTTCAGCAGTTCTTCGCTGGCCCCTGGCAGTGCCTGGAGCAAAAAGCCGCCCGCGGCCCCAATAGTGTCGTTCGGGTTGACGAAAACTGACAGGCCGACAGCTGACGGGATCTGTTCTGACTTAGCCAGGTAGTAGGTCAAGTCTTCAGCAATTTCCCCAGATACGATCGGCACTTCGCCAGTGTAAGGCTGCTTCAAGCCCAGGTCCTTGGTTACCTGCAGCCAGCCCTTGCCGACAGCCTTCTTAACGTCGATATGGCCGTCTTCTCTGGCCGGCAAGGCCACGTGGTTGTTTTGGACATAGCCCTTAACAGTCAAATCTGACTTGGCCGTAACCACGGTTGCCCCAACCGGGCCATCGCCCAACAGGCGCAAAGTCAGTTCCTGGTCACCTTTTAATTCTGCCCCAGCCAAAAGCAGCGTACCCAAGAGGCTCCGGCCCAAAACAGCTGAGGAAGCTGACCAGGTGTCGTGCCGCTTTTGCGCTTCAGCGACCAGGTCCTTGCCGTTAATGGTCAAAAGACGCAGGTCCTTGCTGGCATTGATTGCTTTGATTAAGTAGTCGTTCATGATTTTCCTCCATAAAAATAGAGCCGTTGCCGGCTCTATTTCTTCTATTCATCCTTGTCTGAATCGTCTGTTTGTTCAGTCTTCTGACTAGGAGCGTCATTCTTGTCCTTTTCAGGATGCTTTGACAGGTCGCTTTCGCTTGGCGTCGGCAGAGCATCAGCAGAGTCTTCTTGACTTGCTGAATCATCTGGCTCAGCGAGCTTGGCGGCGTCGGTTTCCGGCTTGACCGCGTCTTCGCTCGGCGTTGCCAGAGCTTGCTTTTCAGCAATGTCTTCTTCCGCCTTTTCCTCAGCCTTTTCTTCTGCCCGCTTCTGAGCAGCTTCCTTGGCTTCTTCATAGCTCAAGGCCTTGGCTTCAGATGGGAATTCTTCGCTGGACTTTTCAGGCATCTTCCCAGTCTTGTAGAGTGAGTAGATCTGCTTTTCATCCAGAGTTTCGTACTTCAGCAGGGCTTCAGCGATGATCCGGTGCTTTTCCCGGTTGTTTTCAACGATTTCAACCGCCTTGGCGTGGGCTTCGTCCAGGATCTTCTTGACTGCTTCGTCGATCTTGGCCGCGGTTGCTTCACTGTAAGGCTTGAAGCCGTAAGGAGTGCCCTCGCCTTCCTTTTCCAGTTCAACCATGCCCAGTTCATCGGTCATCCCGTAGTTGACCACCATGCTGTGGGCGATTGCCGTAGCTTGTTCAAAGTCATTTGAGGCCCCAGTTGACTGGTCGCCAACCACGACTTCTTCACCGGCCCGGCCACCCATCAAACCAACGATTTGCTCAAAGAGCTGCTTCTTGGTCAAGATGAACTGGTCGTCCTTAGGCAGCATGATGTTGTAACCGCCTGCCCGGCCACGAGGCACGATGGTAACCTTGCGGACCGTACGGGAATCGCTCAAGACCAGACCACAGATTGAGTGACCGGCTTCGTGGAAGGCCACGCGTTCGCGTTCCTTCTTGGAAATCATCCGGTCCTTCTTGGCAGGACCAGCAATTACCCGGTCTTCAGCTTCATCGATATCGGCCGCGGTAATCTTGGTCCCGTTGCGGCGGGCGGCTACCAGGGCAGCTTCGTTAAGGACGTTCTCCAGGTCAGCCCCGACAAAGCCAGGAGTCTGGCGGGCGACTTCCTTCAAGTCGACATCGTCAGCCAACGGCTTGTTCTTGGCGTGAACGCGCAGGATGGCTTCACGGCCCTTGACGTCCGGACGACCAACCAGGACCTTCCGGTCAAAACGGCCCGGCCGGGTCAAAGCCGGGTCGAGGACGTCAGACCGGTTGGTAGCGGCCATGACGATAACGCCTTCGTCGCCTTCAAAACCGTCCATTTCAACCAGCAGCTGGTTCAAGGTCTGTTCACGTTCATCGTTGCCGCCGCCTTGGCCATTGCCACGCTGGCGGCCGATGGCATCGATTTCGTCGATGAAGATGATGCTTGGCGCGTTCTTCTTGGCGTTGGTGAACAGGTCACGGACACGGCTGGCCCCGACCCCGACGAACATTTCAACGAAGTCTGAACCAGAGATGGAGAAGAATGGCACGCCCGCTTCACCGGCAACGGCCTTGGCCAGCAAGGTCTTACCAGTACCCGGAGGCCCCTCAAGCAGGACACCGGACGGGATTCTTGCCCCCAGCTTGGTGTATCTTGCCGGATTCTTCAAGAATTCAACAACTTCCACCAGTTCCTGCTTTTCTTCTTCTTCACCGGCCACGTCGTCAAAGCGGACCTTGTTCTTCTTAGGGTCCTGCGGCTTGACGTTGGAGCGGCCGAAGTTCATGATGCCGCCGCCTTGGCCGCGGCTGCCGCCTTGGTTCATCATCATGACCATCAAGACAATGAAGAGGACGGTTGGCACCAGCATGATGATCGTTGAGATCCAGTTGCTGGACTGTGATTCACCCTGGGTGCTCATCTTGACGTTCTCAGACTGGGCCAGGTCCTGGACCTTCTTGACGCTGGAGTCGTTTTCCAGCATCGTGGTTGAGAAGCCAGTCACCTTGGAGGAGCTGCTGCCGCCAAAAATATCTGAGCTTGAGGATGACTTAGTTTGACTTGACTTGTAGCTACCGGTTACGGAGTAAACCCCGTTGGACGGCTGCACGTTAAAGTCCTTGATTTCGCCATTGCGCAGCTTCTTCACGAATTCCGTGTAGCTGATGGTTTCAGTTGCTCCAGAATTGCTGCTGCCGCCAAGGGCCCAATTGATTCCCCAGAGGAGAAGCAAAAATACGACTATGTAGAATAGACCATTGCTAAATAGTCGATTCCGATTATTTTTCATAAATGACCTCCGTCAGATCGAAGAATTACTCCCCAAATTTTAACATAAAAGCCGGCAACTATCGAAACTTTTACCTGTCTTTCTTGCATGTTTTCACTTGCTGCAAATACAGCGGCCTTTTTTCTTCTTTGACTGGCTGCTGGTAGCAGCCCTCAACATAAACTGCTTCTTGTCCAGCAAAGAGGCTAAGGCAGTTGCCCCGCAAGGCCAGCGGAATCCCCGCCGCCGCGAAAAGTTTCTTGCTCTTGGCATGGCGGCCGTCTTTTAAAAGCAGGCGCTGGCCAGCCGGTAGACTGCCGGCAAATAATTTCCCGGGAAATGATATTTCCGCCAAGGGACTTTCTGCCTTTTTTTCCTCGCTTAATAAGTAGCAGCGGCCTCTGAAAAAGAAAGGCTGGCCGACCTCAACTTGCCTTAGGGGACTGGGAGCTGGCTGCTCGGCCGGGTAAAGCCAGTAATGCCCTTGGTAAAAGCAGAGGTGAAGCCCCCCTTTTTCCTGGCCTTGCCCTTTCGCCAGTAAAACCCGGTCCAGCTGGACTCTTTTATTGTACTTTTTTTGGATAAAATTCTCCAGGTAGAACTTGAAGAGCTCGGTTTCCGCCTGCCCGGCTGCCTGGGGGATCCGCCAGCCGCCAAAGAGAAATTCCGGCTCAGGCAATTTGCCGGCTGCCTGGGCAAAACAGTCTTCTTCCGCCGTCATTTCCCGGCTGAAGCGCCAGGCATTTTCCAAAAGATCCGGGCTCTCCTTTTTCAAAAGCGGGACTACTTCTTGGCGCAGGCGGTTGCGGACCGTAATGCCCTCAAAGTTGGTCCCGTCTTCGACATATTCCAGTCCTCTTTCCTTGACATAAGCCAACAGATCAGCCTTGCTGGCAGCCAGAAGCGGCCGGGCCAGCTTGACCTTCCCCCGCTGGCTGACGGGTTTGAGGCTGTTCATTTCCCGGGGAATACCTGACCGGACCAGCTTGAGCAGGATATTTTCCAGCAAGTCATCGCCGTGGTGGGCTGTCAGCAGGTAGTCAGCCTTAACCTGCCGGGCCACTTCAAACAAGAAGTCGTAGCGGTAGTCCCGGGCTGCTGCTTCCAGGCCGTTTTCTGGATGAAGGGACTTGGGCCAGACGCTTTCATACAGAGGGAGCCGGTACTTATGACAGTAAGCCCTTAACACCTGGCTTTCTTTTTGGCTGTCTGGCCTGATCTGGTGGTCAAGATGGGCCGCGTAGAGCTTAAAATTTCCCGGCAAGCGCCGCATCAAATCAAGCAGCGCCATTGAGTCCGGACCGCCGCTGGCCGCGACCAGGAAATTTCCTTCCAAAGGCAGGCCTTCTTCGGCGAAAAAGGCTGCCAGTCTTTTTTCAATGTCCATGAGCCATCACTCCCTCTTCTTGGCAAAAAGGAAAGATTCCAGATTAAAAACTACAGATACAAGCAAAAAACGGCCCCTAGGGCCGTTCTTATTTCAAGGCAGCTTCCAGCTGCTTTATTTCTGCTCGCGCCTCTTGGTCAACCTGGTTGAGGACCCGGTCAAAATCTCGGGCCTGCAACTGGCTGAACTGGTTGGCCGGATCGATCAGTTCCGGATCGTTGACCCGGCGGATGGACAAGTCCAGCCGGCCCTTGCGCAGGTTCTGGACCACCACTCTGACCTGGTCGCCCACCTGCCAGCGCTGACGCTCTCTTGGCCAGTCGCTGCCAAAGTCATTGCGGTGAACCAAGCCGCTCTTATGCTTGGGCAGGGTCACGAAGATGCCCAGATCTGTCACATTGTTGATTACACCGTCAAGGCGCTGGCCAACTTTGTAGTTCATCAGTTATCGCCCTTTTCCTTGATGTTGTAGACCCGCTCGCCATCTTTAGTGTACTTGTATTTGTAGCGGATCACCTTGGCCACGTAGTCGCTGTCTTTCATGTCGTCGCGCTCGTTGGTCAGCTTTTCCTTGTTCTTCTTGATCTTGGTCAAAGTTGCCTGGTTCTGGCTGACCTGCTTCTGGATCTTGGCCGTCCGGGCCTTGGTCATGGCCAGCTGGAAGCCCAGCACTGCAAAGACCAGCAGGATCAAAGCCACGATCCGGTTGCGCCGGACCCGGTGCACTTCTCTGAACTTGATTTGCCGCTTCTTCAGGCGGCGGACATCCTGGTCCGGCCGCAGCGGCGTTACGTTTTGCTGATTTCCTCTGTTGTTCCCCATCACTGTCTACCCTTATCCTAAAATCATATAATAGATTTAGTATATCAGCTTTGGTGGAAAAAGTCATTAGTCGACTAATTCGTACAAGTCCCCGGCTTCCGCCTTTTTGGTCGTTTCCCGCAAGTCCAGGACCCGGGCCTTGATCACCCTGGTCCCGTAAGCTACGGCGATCACGTCGCCGACAACCACGTTGTAGCTGGACTTGACAGTCTTGCCGTTCACGCTTACCCGGCCCTGGTCAGCCATTTCCTTTGCCACCGTTCTCCGCTTGACCAGGCGGGAAATTTTCAAAAATTTGTCGATTCTCATATTTGTCTCCTGTCTGTTAATACTTAGCTTTTTACTCTTAAAAAATTACCGCTGGATGATCTCTGCCGCGTCCTTGGCAAAAGTGCCCAGTTCCGCGAACATGGCCCGCCGGGTCAGCTTGTCTGGCAAAAGCAGGGTAACCACCAGGCGCTTTTGGGCCCCAAGAGCGATCCGGGCCTTCCAGGACACGTGTTCCAGGGCCTTGAAGATGTTTGGCCCTTCCATTTCCCGGCTGCCGGAATCGCTGAAAATGACCCGGATCTGGTCCTTTTCCTTGACCAGGGTCAAAATCTGAGCCAAGTCGCAGCTGGCCTTCAAGCTGGCCACATTGAGCAGGTTCTCAACAGCTGCCGGATAGTCGCCAAAGCGGTCCAGGAGCTCGTCTTCGATGTCTTCCCGGTCCTGCAGGCTGCCGATGCCCTTGATCTTCTTGTAAAATTCGATCTTCTGCTCTTGATCGGCGATGTAGTCTTCTGGAATATATGCTTCCAGACCCAGGTCGATCTCGGCATTGCTCTTTTTGACCGGCTTCTTTCCCTGCCGCTCCTTGATGGCGTCAGCCAGCATCTGGGAGTAGAGGTCGTAGCCGACGCTGTCGATGAAGCCGTGCTGCTGGGCCCCCAGCATGTTGCCGGCCCCGCGGATGGACAAGTCCCGCATGGCGATCTTGAAGCCCGCCCCCAGCTCGGTAAAGTCCCGGATGGCGTCCAGTCGCTTTTCCCCCACTTCCGTCAGAACCTTGTTTGGCTGATAGAGGAAGTAGGCGTAAGCCAGGCGGGCTGACCGGCCGATCCGGCCCCGCAATTGGTAGAGCTGGCTTAGGCCGTAGTGGTCGGCATCTTCAATGATCATGGTGTTGACGTTAGGCATGTCAATCCCGGTTTCAATGATGGTCGTGGTGACCAAAATGTCGAATTCCCGGTCCAAAAAGCGGGTCAAAATATCTTCCAATTGGTTTTCGCTCATCTGCCCGTGGGCATAGGCAATCCGGGCCTGGGGCATAAGCTGCTCCAAGCGGGCCACTGTTTCCTCGATGTCGCCAACCCGGTTGTGCAGGTAAAAGACCTGCCCGCCCCGCTGCATTTCCCTTTGGCAGGCCTCCTTGACCGTACCCGGCAACTGCTCCAGGACGTAAGTCTGGATCGGATACCGGTTCTGGGGCGGCGTTTCCATGACTGACAGGTCTCTGATCCCGATCATGGACATGTGCAAAGTCCGCGGAATCGGAGTGGCTGTCAGAGTCAAAACGTCGATATTGGTCTTCAGCTGCTTGAGCTTTTCCTTGTGGGCTACCCCAAAGCGCTGTTCTTCATCGATGATGAGCAGACCCAGGTCCTTGAACTGGACGTCCTTGGACAAAATCCGGTGGGTGCCGACTACCAAGTCAATGCTGCCGTCTTTCAAGCCAGCCACGATCTTCTTGCTTTCGGCCTGGCCTTGGAAACGGGAGAGGCTGGCAATTTCCACCGGAAAGACCTTAAAGCGGTCTTTAATGGTCTGGTAGTGCTGCTGGGCCAGGATGGTCGTCGGCACCAGGAAGGCGACCTGCTTGCCGTCGCAGATGGCTTTAAAAGCAGCCCGCATGGCCACTTCTGTTTTCCCGAAGCCGACATCCCCGACCAAAAGCCGGTCCATCGGCTTGGCCTTTTCCATATCAGCCTTGATTTCCGCAGTGGCCCGCAATTGGTCAGGGGTTGGCTCGTAAGGAAAGGCAGCTTCAAAGGCAGCCTGGTCTGATCCATCCGGGGAAAAGGCAAAGCCCTTTTCCGCTTCTCTTTTTGAGTACAGGTCGATCAAGTCGTCAGCGATGTCCTCGACTCTGGCGGCAACCCGCTTCTTGGTCTTGGCCCACTCGCTGCCGCCCAGCTTGTTGACGTGGGGCTGCTTGCCTTCTGAAGCCACGTACTTTTGCACCAAGCTGAGCTGGTCAGCTGGAACAAAGAGCTGGTCACCTTTTTGGTAAGTGATGGTGATGTAGTCCCGCTTTTTCCCATCGGTCTCCAGGGTCTGGATGCCTTCAAAGCGGCCGATACCATGGTTGACGTGGACCACATAGTCGCCAGGCTTGAGTTCTGTATAGCTGCGCAGACGCTGGGCGTTTTCCAAGGTCTTGATCCGCTTCTTCGGCCGCTTGCTTTGGTTAAAAAGCTCCTTTTCAGTTAGATAGACCAGGTCGCTGTCGGGCAGGACAAAGCCGCTGGCATAGCCACTGATAACCAGCTGGGCCCGGCCTTCTTTTAAGCCGTCTGCTTCCGCCAAAGGCAGGTAGATGTCATAGTCATGGCAGCTCCGGCTGAATTCCTCAGCCTGCCGGCGGCTGGACAATTGCAAGACCACGGTCTGACCCTTTTTGGCATAAGAGTCCAGCTCCGTTTTCAAAAGCTCCATCTGGCTGAAAAACTGCTGCGCTTCCCGGCTGTCCCAGGCCAAATGCTGGCCAAAACGCAGCCGGCCCATGGAGTGGGCCATCAAGCTGACATAGAGACGGTGGTGGCCATCTGCCTTTAGCACCGCCTCAAAGTCAAGGCGCAGCTTCTGCCGGCTGGTCATCATCTTGCTGGCGATCTGGCTGGCCAGGTAGTCATCGTTGATAGCGCCCATATTCTTGACGCTTTCAGCAATCAGCTGCCAGTCGTTGAACAAAAGCAGGCCTTTAGCCGGCAGGTAGTCCAGCAGACTGAAAGATTTAGGCAAAAGGTAGTCCAGGTAGCGGTCATAGTCATCCGGCAATTGCCCGTCAGCTAAGGCCTCCTGGGCCATTTCCAGGCTGGCAGCCGCTTCTTTTGGCAGGTCGCTTGCCAAATCCCGGCCCGCCCGGTCCAAGTCTTCGGCCGTAAAGACGTGGTCACTGGCTGCCGGCACGGTTACTTCCGGCAATTCCTCCAGGCTGCGCTGGCTGGTCAAGTCAAAGGTCTTGATCGTGTCGATTTCGTCGCCGAAAAATTCCAGGCGCAGGGGGCTTTCCCGGTCCAAAGGATAAAGGTCGACGATGTCCCCCCGCATGGCAAACTCGCCCGGCTTAACGACCAGGTTTTCCCGGTGGTAGCCAGCCTGGTTCAGCCACTGGGCCAGGTCGGGCAAGGCAATTTCATCCCCAACGGCAAAATGCTTCTGCCCCTTTTTAAACAGGGCCGGGTCGCTTAAAGGATACTGCAGGCCCTGCGGGGTCGCGATCACGACGCCAGGCCGGCCGCTTAAGAGCAGGTTCAAGCACTGAACCCGGCTGCTTAACTCATCCGGTGAACTGACCGCCGTCTGCGTGGCCAGGTTACCGTCCAGGGCAAAAAGCTCCAGGTCATCATCGGCCAAAAGCCGGCTCAAATCGTTATAGCGCTCCTGGGCCTTGTATTCATTCTCTTCGATCAAGAGCAGGGGCTGGCCCACCTGGGCTAAGTACGCCTGGATGAGGACAGCAAAAGCGCCCCGTTCGACTCCTGTGAGCAGGGAGTTCTTGATCCGGGACGTTTTCGCGATAAAAGCAGTCACTGCTTGATCTTTTTTCAAAAAATCAATTACTTGCATGTTCGTGTGCTTGTCTTTAGTTGTAACGGTTCATTAAGTATTGGGCGTCTTTGCCGGCGATAAAGTCGTCAATGATCTGGTCGACCTTGGCAAAACTGGCCTCTAGTTCTTTTTGCTGGTCGGGGTTAAAGGGGGTCAGGACCCAGGAAACCACGCTCTGCTTGTCTGGGTGGCGGATCCCGATCTTAAGGCGGTTAAACTTCTCAGTCCCCAGGCAGGCAATAATGCTCTTGATCCCATTGTGGCCGCCCGACTTGCCGCCGGCACGAATCCGCAGCTTGGCGATTGGCATGTCCATGTCGTCGTGAATGACCAGAATATCGCTAGGATCAATCTTGAAGAACTTGGCAGCCGCGCCTACGGCCCTGCCGGATTCATTCATATAAGTCTGCGGTTCCATGAAGATCACGTCCTCGCCTGCCACTTTCTCCTTGGCGTAGAGGGCCGTGAACTTGTCGCGGTCCAGGCGCAGGCCCTTTTCTTCTAAGTAGTGGTCCAGGGCCATGAAGCCGGTATTGTGCTTGGTTTTTTCATATTTAAGGCCGGGATTGCCCAAAGCAACGATTAATTTCATCAAAAGTCTCCTCACTTGCTGTATCTTAATAATTTTAGCACAACTGGCAAAGATCTTACGCTTTCCCGCCTTTTAACCTGTCTTTAATTTCTATTTTCTGCATGCTATAATGTGAAAGTATGAGACAAGAAAACATTTACATGTAAAGCTACATAACGGAGGTTCTCCTATGTTAATCAAATCACTGGTCATCAAGAAAGACTACCTGACGACTGTCAACGAACACGCCACCCTGGAAGAAGCCTTGAAGGTACTGGAAAGCTCCGGCTACCGCTGCGTGCCAATCCTGGATGACAGCGGCAAGATCTTCCGCGGCAACATCTACAAGATGCACATTTACCGCCACAAGTCCCAAGGCGGGGACATGAGCCTGCCGGTAACCTACCTCTTGAAGAACGCCACCAAGACCATCAAGATCAACGCGCCATTCTTCCAAGTCTTCTTTACCATCAAGGACTTGCCTTACATTGCCGTTTTGGACACTGACAACACCTTCTACGGCATCTTGACTCACGCCCGCCTCTTGGACATGCTGTCTTCAGCCTGGAACGTCAAGACCGGGGCCTACGTCCTGACTGTCTTGTCAACCAACGACAGCGGCAACTTGACCAAGATGACCAAGATCATCTCCAAGTACGTCAACCTGGCCGGGGCCATGACTCTGGACGCGCCAGCCAGCGAATTTGATGGCAAGTACGTCCGCCGGACCCTCTTCACCCTGCCGCAAGGGACCACGGAAACTGAACTGAAGGCCATCTGCAAGAAGCTCAAGGCCAAGGGATTCCCTGTCGTTGCCGTTGAAGACCTGGCTGCCGGCATGAACATCATGAGCGAAGAAAAGCCAGGCGTCTTCTTGAACGAAGAATAAGCAAAAACATATTAAAAACCTCCGAAGCAAAATTCGGAGGTTTTTTCTTGCTTTTATTCGTTGTCGTAAATCCGGTCCAGACGGTCGTTGAACTGGCAGGCCACTTCATAGTGAATGGTGTCCAGCCAGTCAGCTGCCCGGCGCAGGCTGTTTGGCGCTGCCGGATCAGCTGAGATCAATTCAACTGGCGTGCCAGCCGGCACTTCCTTTGGCAAGAGAACCATGAACTGGTCCATGCAGACCCGGCCGACGATCGGGCAGTAAGTGTCCCCGACCTTGACCTTGAAGCCCTGGAACTTGCGGATCCAGCCGTCAGCGTAGCCAACCGGCACGGTCCCGATCCATTCGTCTTCTTCAGCGATGTGGGTTGACCCGTAGCCGACCCCGTAGCCCTTGTGGATCTGCTTGACATAGGTCAGTTCGCTGGCAAATGACATGGCCGGCTTGAGGGCAAAGGCCGGCTCTAAGTCCTGGCTGCCTGGGGCTGAAGACGGGTTGAGCCCGTAGAGGCCAATCCCAAAACGGACGATGTCGCTGTCCACGTCCTTGTCAAAGAGGCTGGCAGCCGTGTTATCCACATGAATCCACTTCGGCTTGACCGTCAGCAGGCTTTCCATGTGCTTGAAGCGCTTGACCTGGTAGTCAAAGTAGCTGGAATCAGCGGAGTCAGCTGAAGCAAAGTGAGTGAACATCCCTTCCACGAAGAAGGCGTCATTGCCTTGCAGATATTCGTTGACCGCCTTGAAGTCCTCGTCTTCACTAAAGCCGATCCGGCCCATCCCTGAGTCGATGGCCAGGTGGATCTTCAGCTGAAGACCTTCCTTGCGAAGAACTTTTTCCGCCTCCTTGAGCCAGTCCAGGCTGGAGACTGGCAAAGAAATGTCGTTGGCCGCGGCCAGGGCGGCTTCTTCAGCCGGCTGCAGGCCCAAGACCAGAATTGGCTTGACGACTTGCGCCCGGCGCAGTTCCAGCCCTTCATCCAGCATGGCCACGCAGAAGCCGTCTGCTCCGGCTTCTTCCATCACCGGCGCCAGGCGCGCTGCCCCATGCCCGTAGGCATTGGCCTTAACCACGCAAAAGAGCTTCTGGCCCGGCTTCAAGTGAGCCTTGGCCTGGCGGGTGTTTTCCTTGATAGCAGCCACGTTGATGTGCAAGGCTGCTGGTCGATTAACTGCTGTGATCATTTTTTCCTCCCAGATAACAGGTGCGATAGTTTGCCGATCGCGCGGCGCCAGCCGGCCGGCTCTTCAAGCACGACCACGGCGACGATCTCGTGATCATCATGCGCGATGCTGGAAAAAATCCGCCCCGTAAAAATCCGCGACGTCGTTACAGGCGCTCCTGACTCGGTCCTCAAAGTTTCCACGTCTTCAAAGGAAACTGCCTGGCCAATCCCGGTTCCCCAGGCCTTGGAGAAGGCTTCCTTGACGGCGAAGCGGCCGCCCAAGTACTCAATCTTCCGCTTATGGGTCAATTCCTGGTACTGGGCAAATTCCCGGTCGGTCAGAACCTTTCTGGCAAAACCGTCCCCCCGGTCAACGACCTTGGCGATCCGGTCCACCTCAATCTGATCCACACCGATATTTTTGATCATCTTTCCACCTCACGCTGTTTAAATAATAGCACAGATAGAAAAAGGCCGGGTCAAAAGCCCGGTCTTTTTTACTTTTTTAAAAAATCAGCCTTTCCGGCCGTGGATCTTGAAACCAGGCTTGCGCTTCTTCTTGTCAAAATTACGCTTGCCCTTGAAGTTCTTATTTCCGCCCCGGATGTGGCCATTCCGGCCCCTGCCGCCTGAGTGCTTGCCCAGGTATGGAAGAGGCTTTTCAGGAGTGATGGTAACCTTAACCTCGCTGTCGTTGGACAGTTCCTTCAGCAAAGCAGCAGCGATATCTTCAGCTGAGTAGTTTTCCAGCAGCTTTTCCGCCGCGTCGTCGTACTTGCTCAAATCCCCGCTCAAAAGGTCGTCTACCTTCAAGACCGCCTGCTTCATCTGCCCGGCAAAGGCCTGGGCGTCTGTCGGCGGACGCAGAGGAGACATCTTCTTCTTGGTCAAATCCTCGATGGTCCGCATGTAGCCAATCTCGTTCGGCGTCACGAAGGTCACGCTCATCCCGCTCTTGCCGGCCCGGCCGGTCCGGCCGATTCTGTGGACGTAGGAGTCCGGGTCTTGCGGAATGTCGTAGTTGTAAACGTGGGTAACCCCGGAAATATCCAGGCCCCGGGCAGCCACGTCAGTAGCTACCAGAATGTCCAGCTGCCCTTCCTTGAAGCGCTTGAGCACCTGCATCCGGCGGGCCTGGGTCAGGTCGCCGTGGATGCCGGCCGCGTTGTAGCCCCGGGCAACCAGGCCCCGGGTCAGTTCGTCAACCCGGCGCTTGGTCCGGCCAAAGACCACGGCCAGGTCCGGATTTTCCACGTCGATCAGCCGGCACATGGTGTCGAACTTTTCGTTTTCGCGGACGCGGACGAAGTACTGGTCGATCAAATCAGCTGTCAGTTCCTTGGCCTTGATCTTCACGACCTGCGGATCATGCATGAACTTTTCGCCCAAAGCCTGGATCGGCTTTGGCATGGTCGCGCTGAACAAGAGGGTCTGGTCCCGGTTTTCAGCATAGGTCAAAATGCTTTCGATGTCCTGGATAAAGCCCATGTCCAGCATTTCATCAGCTTCGTCCAAAACAACCGTCTTGACGCCGTCCAGCTTGATGGTCTTGCGCTTTAAGTGGTCCAAAAGCCGTCCCGGTGTCCCGACCAGGATTTCCGGCACCTTCTTCAAGGCCCGGATCTGCCGGCCAATATCAGCCCCGCCGTAAACGACCTGGACCTTGGCCTTTTCATCCCTGCCCAGGCGGAAAAGTTCTTCCTGGGTCTGGATGGCCAGTTCTCTGGTCGGTTCAATTACGATGGCCTGGATAGCGTGGTCCTGCTTGTCCAGCTTTTGCAGGATTGGCAGACCAAAGGCAGCCGTCTTCCCCGTCCCGGTTTGGGCCTGACCGATCACGTCCTGGCCAGCCAGAGCCAAAGGAATGGTCTGGGCCTGGATCGGGGTGGCTTCTTCAAAGCCTGACCGCTTGATTGCCTTTAAGATATTGTCGTTCAATCCTAGTTCAGTAAATTTCAAATTGTTCTCCTATTTCAGTCTGTCGAGGACTCGTTCCAGGTGCATCCCGTGGGACCCCTTCAGCAAAACGATGTCCTGGCTGTGGATGTCGCTCTTTAAATCATCGATTAAATGGCTCATCTCATCTTCTGGGTAGTAGTGCAGATTCTGCTGGTCATACTTGTCCAGCAGGGCTTGGTAAAGGTGGTTCATCTCCGGCCCGTAAAGGTAAAGGACGTTGATCTTTTCCGGGTCCAGGCAGGCAGCCAGGCCCTTGTGTAGGTCGGCTGACCGGCTGCCCAGTTCCAACATGTCGGCCAAAACCGCGATGCGGCGGCCGCCTTCACTTACAGGAACCTGGCCAAAGGAGGCAGTCACGGCCTTAACAGCCGTTGGGTTGGAGTTGTAGATATCGCTCATGATGTCTTCGCCGCAGTCGCCCTTTTCCCATTCCATCCGGTTGGCCGTTGGCACGAAGTTGGCCAGACCGGCGGCGATTTCCTCGTCGCTTTCCCCGAAGTGGCGGCCAACCAGGATAGCGGCCATGGCGTTAGCCACGTTGTGGCGGCCAATCATCGGAATTGAGAATTCCCGGTCAGTCCCGTTGACCTTGAAGAAGGAATGGTGCATGGTGCTGCGGAGGTCACTGGCATGAATGGTGTCAGAGTCAGCAAAGCCAAAGGTGGACTTGTCCTGGGAAAGCTTGGCGGCTCTTTCCGCCAGGAGAGGTTCATCACCGTTGTAGATGAATTCACCGTCTTCTTGCAAAAAGTCCGTGATTTCCATCTTGGCGTCAGCGATCTTGTCCCGACTGCCGAAGAATTCGATGTGGGCTTCCCCAATCATGGTGATCACGGCTACGTCCGGCCGGGCCAATTGGCTCAGTTCATGCAATTGGCCAGCCCGGTCCATCCCCATTTCCAAAACCAAGATCTCAGTGATCGGCTTCATTTCCAAAATGGTCATCGGCACGCCGATTTCATTGTTGAAGTTGGCCTGGGTCTTGTAGACGTTGAAGCGCTTGGCCAAAACCGCCGCCACCATGTCCTTGGTCGTAGTCTTGCCGTTTGAGCCGGTGATACCAACAACAGTCGGGTTGACCTTCTGCAAGTAGTAGCGGGCCAGATCCTGCATGGCCTTCAAAGTGTCGGCAACTTCCAGAACCGCGATGCCTTCCGGCTTGCCCGGGTGGCCTGCCTCCCACAAAGTAGCGCTGGCGCCGGCCGCAATAGCTGAACCCACAAAGTCATGGCCGTCTCTTTCCCCCTTGATCGGGACAAAGAGGGCGCCCTGGCTGATCTTTCTTGAGTCAAAGGCTACTGAGGTAATGACCGTTTCCGCGTCCCCTTCACAACTGGTATTTAAGGCTTGGGCGATTTCTGCCAACTGCATTTTCATTCCAATACTGCTCCTTGAGAATAAATTAACACTTAGTATATTATACGTTGTTTGGCGCTCTTCGCAATAAAAAAAGCAACCCAAGCGGGCTGCTTTTAAAGTAAAGAGAACGATTAGTTCTTCTTGTTGAAGCCGTACTTCTTGTTGAAACGTTCGATTCGACCATCGGCTGCGGCAAACTTTTGCTTGCCAGTGTAGAATGGGTGGGAATCTGATGAGATTTCAACACGGATCAATGGGTAAGTGTTGCCTTCGAATTCAACAGTTTCTGATGACTTCAAAGTTGAGCCGGCAACAAACTTAAAACCAGTTGCTGAGTCCATGAAGCAAACTTCTTGATAATCTGGGTGAATACCTTGTTTCATAATTCTAAAACTCCTTTGCCATAGCCCTCTGCAGGCCATAGATTAATCGATTAACTCTAACATAGTACCACTATCCAGCCCGTTTGACAAGGGCTCAAGTTAATCTTCCACGTCACGGATGACCACGTCAGCTCCCAGCTGGCGCAGCTTTTCTTCCACCCGGTCGTAGCCGCGCAGGATGTTGCCGGCGTTGTTGATTACTGTTTCGCCGTCAACCATCAAGCCAGTAAGCATCAAGCAGGCCCCGGCCCGGATTTCGTCAGCGTGAACCACAGCCCCATGCAGGTGGCTGCCTGGATGAACCAGGATGATGTTGTTAACGACAGTGATGGAAGCCCCCATCTTCTGCAGTTCCGGCACGTGCCGGGTCCGCTTCGGGTAGATCGGGTCGATGATGACCCCTTCACCAGTCTTGGCCGTCAGTAAAAGCGGCGTGATTGGCTGCTGCAGGTCAGTCGCGAAGCCCGGGTAGGTCCCGGTCTTGACTTGAACCATGCGCAGGTCACCAGCCGGGTAAACGAAGAGAGAGTCTTCATCAGTGTCGATCACCACGCCCATTTCTTCCACCTTGGCCAAAAAGGCGTCAAGGTGTTCAGCGATGATATTGTGAATCCGGATCCCGTTGCCGATGCAGGCTGCCATGGAAATGTAGGTCCCGGCTTCGATCCGGTCAGGGATGATCGTGTGCGGCACCTTGGCCTCCAGGCGGTCAACCCCGTCGATTCTGATGGTGTCAGTCCCCGCCCCACGGATCTTGGCCCCCATGTTGTTCAAGAAGGTAGCCAGGTCGATGATTTCCGGCTCCTTGGCCGCGTTCTCGATCACCGTCCGGCCACTGGCCGTGACTGAGGCCATGATGATATTCATCGTTGCCCCAACTGAAGCCATCTTCAGGTGAATCTGGGCCCCTTTCAACCCTTCATCAGGCGCGGTAATTACAATCTGCTCATTTTCATATCTAACGTCGGCGCCGAGGGATTGAAAGCCCATAATGTGCTGGTCAATCGGCCGCGGGCCAATGTCATCGCCACCAGGAAAACCTACAACCGCCTTGCCAAAACGACCGAGCAAAGCGCCCATAAAGTAGTAAGACGCGCGCAAGCTCTTAATCTTCCCAGCTGGCAGGGGACTCATCTTGATGTCGGTCGGGTCAATTTGCAGGGTCGTTTCGCGGAAATCGCAGTGCACGTCCATTTCGCTCAACAAGTCCATCAAATTGTCAACGTCGGCAATCCGCGGAACTGATTCCAGGGTCACCGGCGTTCTCGACAGGATTGAGGCCGGAATCAGCGCTACCGTTGAGTTCTTCGCGCCGCCAATCCAGATGTCGCCTTGCAGGGGTTTCCCTCCGTGAATTATCATTTGCTTCATTTGGGAAAGTAGTCCTTTTCTTTTGTCAAATTATCATAATAATGTTAATAGATCTTCGTCAAAAAAACAAGAGAAGAGGTTTCTCTTCTCTTGTCACTATCTATTATTATCGTACAAAATTTAGAACTTGTCGACCTGCAAACCGCTGGCTGCCCCAATAAAGCCCTTGAAGAGCCCTTCTGGCCGGTTTGGCCGGCTCAAGAATTCTGGGTGGTATTGAGCGGCAACAAAGAACTTCTTGTCCGTGATTTCAACGATTTCCACCAGGTGGTTGTCCGGTGAAACGCCTGAGAAGGTCATGCCGGCCTTTTCAAAGGCTTCCCGGTACTTGTTGTTGAATTCGTAGCGGTGACGGTGACGTTCCTGGATAACTTCCTGGCCGTCGTAGCATTCCCGGGTCTTGGTGCCGGCCTTCAGCATGGCTGGGTACAGGCCCAGACGCAAGGTACCGCCGATCTTTTCCTGGTCACGCTGGTCAGCCATCAAGTCAATGATGTTGTTCTTGCAGTTTGGTTCTGCTTCAGCTGAGTTGGCATCTTCCAAGTGCAGGACATTGCGGGCGAATTCCACGCTGGCCATCTGCATCCCCAGGCAGATCCCCAGGAATGGAATATCGTGTTCGCGGGCGTACTTGATGGAAGTGATCATCCCTTCCAGACCCCGGGTGCCGAAACCGCCTGGCACGATCAAGCCCTGGGTGTCCTTCAAAAGTTCTGCCACATTGTCTTCAGTGATGTCTTCAGCCTGGATCTTTTCAACTTCGATCTTGCTGTTGTACAGGTAACCGGCGTGCTGCAAAGCGTCAGTTACGGAGATGTAGGCATCTTCCAGTTCAACGTACTTGCCAACCAGGGTGATCTTGGTCTTGTACTTCAAGCTCTTGGCCCGTTCGTCCATCCGGCGCCATTCATCCATGTCGGCAACCGGCTTCGGGCTGTCGATGTGGAGGAAGTCAACGACCTTCTGGTCAACGCCTTGTTCCTGGTAGGACAGCGGCACGTCAAACAGAGATGGCGCGTCCAAAGATTCCACGATGTAGTCGACTGGAACGTCGGTGAAAGTGGAGATCTTGTCCTTCATTTCCTGCGGAACTGGCATTTCTGAGCGGAGAACCAGCATGTTTGGCTGGATCCCGATTGACCGCAGCATGGAAACTGACTGCTGGGTCGGCTTGCTCTTCAATTCCTTGGCTGCCCGCAGGTAAGGAACGAAGGTAACGTGCACGTACATGACGTTTTCTGAGCCGACTTCCCGCCGCATTTGCCGGATGGCTTCCATGAACGGAGTTGATTCCATGTCGCCGACCGTACCGCCGATTTCAGAAATAACCACATCAGTGTCGGTCATTTGCGCTGCCCGCATGACCTTTTCCTTGATCATGTTGGTTACGTGCGGGATCACCTGTACAGTGCCGCCGTGGTAGTCGCCGCGCCGTTCACGCTGCAGGACTTCCTGGTAGATCTTGCCAGTCGTCACGTTAGAGTACTTGCTGGTTCTAACGTCGACCAATCTTTCATAGTGGCCCAAGTCAAGGTCAGCTTCCGTACCGTCGTCAGTCACGAAAACTTCACCGTGTTGGTAAGGGTTCATCGTGCCGGGGTCGATGTTGATGTATGGGTCGAACTTTTGCATGGTAACTTTCAAGCCGCGGTTCTTCAGCAAGCGACCAATGCTTGATGCAGTAATCCCTTTCCCCAATGATGAAACAACGCCGCCAGTCACAAAGATATATTTGGTCATTGAGCTCTCCTTTGAAAAATAATAAAAAAGCTCCCTAGCAATTAGGGAGCTAAACGCACATAGGGTGCCCAAGCAAAATAATAACGACTTTTCAGCCGCAAGTCAAGGACAAAATCCTATTCTTCGTCTTCATCGTCATCAAGGTCGTCGTCATCCATTTGTGACAGCTGGCCTTCGATCCCGTCTGGCAATGAGTCGTCATCTTCGTCGTCTTCATTGTCGTCGTAATCGTCATCGTAGTCGTAATCGTCGCCGGAGTTGTCGTCATCGTCATCTTCGTCAGCGTCACTGTCGTCGGACAAGTCTTCGTCTTCTGGGTCGTCGTTTTCGTAGTCGATCACGTCGTCGCCTTCAGTCGTGGCCAGGAAGGCGTTGACCTTCTTGTGGTGCTTGCGAGTTGATGCTTCGTCGCCATCGTCTTCTGGGTGGTCGACTTCTTCATCGACAGCTTCGAACTTGAACCAGGTCCGCAGGGCCCAGACATTTTCACCCATGGAAATGAAGCGGCCATCGGTGTTCATGTCCGTGTAAAATTGCGGCAGGCGCTGGCGAATTTCTTCGTCGCTCTTGTTCAAGTACTTTTGCACTTCGTTAACGATATCGGCAAAAGCCATTCTTTCGCCACGGTCTTCCAAAATTGCGTGCGCAACTTCAATCATTGACAATTCGTTGCGATCCACGTCTTTAAAATCAGCTAATCCCACAGTTGAACGTCCTCTCTATTCAATCTTGTCTATTTTACACGTCATTTAAGCAAAAATCAACGAGACGGCATAACTACCAATTAAGTCTACACCACTAAAGAGGTCATATTCAACTTCAAGTTGCTGGCCAGCGGCATTTTCTTTCAATTCCAGGCGCTTGGTTTCCGACAAAAGATCCAGCTGCCGGCCCTCAACCACGTACTTGCACTGCCCTTTTTCGCCCAAGACAAAATGCATTTGGGAGAAGTTGCTGTGGTCAGTCCCCCGCCGGATCAAGAGTTCCTGTTCTTTTAAGAGCATCTTGACCGGCACCTTTTCTGCCTCGTAAAAAATTCTTTTAACCGCGCCGTCTTCCCGCAATTCACCTTCTGCCTGCTGGCGGATGGTTTCCGTTTGCTCGCCCTGGGTGATCTTGCTCGTCAAATCGATTTTAATTTTGCTCATCTTTTAAAAAAATAATTCTCCTTACAATGGCCACAAGCAGCGGCCCCTGGCAACTTTTGCTATAATTTTCTATAGCTAGTCAAGCATATCTTACTATGTTTCGGCAAAAATATAAAATAATAAGAATGGAGGATCTACTTTTGACAAAATTTGACAGTCCTAAACTGGCCCGCGAAGTCGTCGTCCGTGACCCGGTCCACGGCTATATCCACCTGGACACCCAAGTGGCCCTGGAAGTCGTCCGCTCGAAAGAATTCCAGCGGATGCGGCGGATCAAGCAGCTGGGCCCGACAGCCTTCGTCTTCCCCGGTGCCACCCATACCCGCTTTGAGCACAACCTGGGCGTCTATGAACTGGCCCGCCGGATCAGCAACCTTTTTACTGACAAATACCCTAGTCAAAGTACCGGCGACGGGCTCTGGGACCCCGAAGAGAACCTGCTGGTGCAGATGGCCGGCCTTTTGCATGACATCGGCCACGGCCCGTACTCGCACACCTTTGAGCACCTTTTCGGCACCAACCATGAGCAGATCGGCCAGCAGATCATTCTGGATCCTTCCACTGAGGTCAACCAGGCTTTGAGCAAGGTCGACCCGGACTTCCCAAAGGCGGTGGCCAGCGTGATCGCCAAGACCTACCCTAACCCCCAGGTGGTCAAGCTCATTTCCAGCCAGGCTGACGCTGACCGGATGGACTACCTTTTGCGGGATGCCTACTTTACGGGTGCCTCTTATGGGGAGTTCGACCTGTCCCGGATTTTGCGGGTCATCCGCCCTTATGAAGCAGGGGTTTGCTTTACGGCTAACGGGATGCATGCCGTTGAAGACTATATCGTCTCCCGCTATCAGATGTACCAGCAGATCTACTACCACCGGGTCAACCGGTCCATGGAGGTCATCCTTCACCACCTGCTAAAGCGGGCCCAGTACCTTTACCAGGAAAAAGAATTGCCGGTTACGCCAAGCTTAGCCAGATTTTTGGCGGGGACCTGGGACTTGCAGGACTACTTGAAGATGGATGACGGGGTCATGGAAACCAACTTCAGCATGTGGACTGAATCCAGCGACCCGGTTTTGGCGGACTTAACCAAGCGCTACCTCTTCCGGCGGCCTTTAGCCAGCGTGAAGATCAACGAAGAAAGCAAGCAGCTTTTGCCGCAATTAAAGGACTTGATCAAAGATGCCGGCTTTGACCCTGACTACTACACCGGGGTGGGGTCAGCTTTTGACGAGCCATATGACGCTTATAAGCCAAGTGGCAAGAACGCCAACAGCCAAATTGAGATCATGCAGGAAGACGGCAGCTTAATCGAGCTGTCCCAGCTCAGCCCCCTGGTCAAGGCCTTAAACGGGACCCTGCAGGGCGATGAGCGCTTCTTCTTCCCGGTCGCCATGCTCAAGCAGGCGGATTTTCAGCAGTACCTGAAAAACGGGGAATTGCTCACGAAAAAATAAAAGCAAAAGAATAATTTGCAAAAGAAAACAACCGCTGCACATGCAACGGTTGTTTTTCGTATAGTCTATAAATCCTTACTTGTCCTTGTACTTGTTAGCGTCGTAACGAGTGTCAAAGAGCGGACTCATTGGCTTGTGTTCCATGATCAGCTTGATAGCGTCACCCATCAAAGGCCCAACGGAAACGAGAATCATCTTGTCGAGGTTCTTTTCGGCTGGCTGTTGGATTGAGTCGGTCAAAACCAGGCTCTTGATTACGGAATTGTTCAAGCGGTCAACGGCTGGGCCGGACAAAACGGCGTGGGTAGCACAGGCGTAGACTTCAGTAGCACCGGCGTCCTTCAAGGCTTGGGCAGCCAAAGTGATAGTACCGGCAGTGTCGATCATGTCGTCGATCAAGATAGCCCGCTTGCCCTTGACGTCACCGATGATGTTCATGACTTCGGCAACGTTGGCCTTTGGCCGGCGCTTGTCGACGATGGCAATTGAAGTGCCCAAGAATTCAGCTAATTTTCTTGCCCGGGTAACGCCACCGTGGTCTGGAGAAACGACAACAGCGTCTTCTTCCAGGTGATTGCTCAGGAAGTAGTCAGCCAATAAAGGAGCGCCCATCAGGTTGTCGACAGGGATGTCGAAGAAGCCTTGGATTTGCGGAGCGTGCAGGTCCAGTGAGAGGACGCGGTCAGCCCCGGCAGCTTGAATCATGTCTGCGACCAGTTTAGCAGTGATTGGTTCTCTGGCCCGGGTCTTCCGGTCTTGACGTGCGTAGCCGTAGTAAGGCAGGACGATGTTTACGGAAGCGGCACTGGCCCGGCGGACAGCGTCGATCATGATCAAAAGTTCCATAAGGTTGTCGTTGACCGGCGCGCTGGTGGATTGGATCAAGAAGACGTCCTTGCCACGGACAGAATCGTCGATGTTGACTTGAATTTCACCGTCGCTGAAGCGAACGACGCTTGAAGTTGAAAGCTTTACCCCCATCCGCTTAGCGATCTTTTCTGCCAACGGTTTGTTTGAGTTAAGCGCAAAAAGCTTGATGTTGTCCTTGTAAGACATAATTCCCTCCGAAAAAAACAGCATTTACCAGTTCTATTCTAACAAAATCCGGCATTCTTTTGTTGGAAAAAAGGCATTTGTGTTCAGTTTTTAAGCAAAAAATTCCTGACAGGCATGTTTTAACCTGGTCAAAAAGCAAGAAAGCCTTTTATTTTTTAGTAGATAGAAAAAATCGTCTGTTTTCCAAAGAAAAAAGCTCTGACTTCCGTCAAAGCTTTTTCCTAATTACTTGCTTGCGATTACCTTAACGTCGCTGGCCTTAAGGTAGGCGCTGTTGCCAACGTAGTAGTACTTCTTGTTCTTGATGGTGATGGTCTTTGAAACCTTGTACTTAGTGCCCTTGTAAGCTACAGTGCTCTTCCAGCCGTTGTAAACGTATGGGCTCTTCTTAGTGAACTTGGAACCGTCCTTGTGGTAGAAAGGAGTGGTCTTCTTAGTTACTTGAACTTGAGTTACAGTCTTCTTTGAGCTGGACTTCTTGGAAGAAGTGCTTGAGCTTGAAGTTGAGCTGCTTGAAGTAGAACTAGTCTTCTTTGAGCTTGAACTTGAGCTGGTCTTCTTGGAACTAGTCTTGCTTGAAGTAGTGCTTGCCTTCTTTGAGCTTGAAGTTGAGCTGGACTTAACCGTCTTAGTTGCGGTTACCTTGACGTCGCTGGCCTTCAAATAAGCGTCGTTGCCGATGTAGTAGTACTTAGCACCCTTGATGGTTACAGTCTTAACTACGTTGTAGCTGGTGTTCTTGTAAGCTACAGTGCTCTTCCAGTCGCCGTAAACGTAAGGCTTCTTCTTGGTGAACTTAGAACCGTCCTTGTGGTAAAAAGGAGTGGTCTTCTTAGTTACCTTAACCTTGGTTGCCTGCTTAACCGTGGTAGTCTTGGCAAAAGCCGCGTTTTGAGTAAGCAGTGCTGCTGGAGTAGCCAGAGTCAAAGCCAATGATGCTGATGCAAAAGCAATTTTCTTAGTAAACTTCATCGATATGCAAACCTTTCTTGCTTCTTTTTGTACATTGCCTAGATTATACACCCTCTGTTTAAAAATTGCTTATTAAAGTTCTCAAAAGAAAGGCAATTTTTCCTTAAGTCAACTGTAAGCGGATGCATTTTGCTTATTAAAAAAGGAGCCTGAGCTCCTTTTCAAAATTATTTCCATTCTTCGTCTTCGGACAAAGGCAGCTTGTGCCAGTAGTCTTCCTTGTTGACCTGCCGGCCCCGGGCGATGGCCATTTCATACTTGCCAACGTCCTTGGTAATGGTTGAGTCAGCCGCGATAAAGGCGTGGTCAGCCACATTAATTGGGGAAACCAAGGTTGACCCGGCCCCGATGAAGGACTTGTCGCCAACCGTCGTGTGGAACTTCTTGACCCCGTCAAAGTTGGAGAAGATGACCCCGCAGCCGACATTGATGTCCTTGCCCAAAGTAGCATCCCCAACGTAAGTCAGGTGACCGACCTTGGTGTTCTCGCCAATTTCCGCCTTCTTGACTTCCACGAAGTTGCCCAGGTGGGCTCCCCGCTTGATCAAAGCCTTTGGCCGCAAGTGGGAATTTGGCCCGATGTCCGTGTTGTCTTCCATGATTGATTCTTCAATCGTGGAAGAAGTTACCGTCACGCCATTGCCGATCTGGCTGTCAACGATTCTTGACCCGGAAGTGATCAAGCAGTCAGACCCGATCACAGTGTGGCCCTTGATCGTCACGCCGCCTTCAATCACCGTGTCATTGCCAATTTCCACGTCAGCATCAATGTAAGCCGTGGCTGGGTCGATAAAGGTAACCCCATCCCGCATGTGCCCTTCATTGATTCTTCTTTGCATGATCCGGGTGGCTTCAGCCAAGGCGATCCGGTCGTTTACCCCCAGGCTTTCGCTGAAGTCAGGCATCTTGTAAGCCCCGACCTTCTTGCCGGCCTTGCGCAAAATTTCCAAAACGTCAGTCAAGTAGTACTCGCCTTGAGAGTTGTCGTTGCCGACTTGCTTCAAAGCAGCCCACAGGTCCTGGTTGTCAAAGCAGAAGACCCCGGTGTTGATTTCCTTGACCTTCAGTTCTTCCGGCTTGCCGTCTTTTTGTTCCACGATCCGCAAAACATTGCCCTGGTCGTCTCTGATGATCCGCCCGTAGCCAAAAGGATCCGGAGCTTCAGCAGTCAAAACCGTGGCCGCGTTGCCTTCTTCTTCATGGTAGGCAAAGAGCTTTTCAAAAGTTTCACTGGTAAAAAGCGGGGTGTCCCCGGTTACAACCAGCGTTGCCCCTTCCAAATTAGCCAGCTGGCCTTCAGCCTGCATAACCGCGTGGCCGGTGCCCAGCTGCTTTTCCTGCATGGCAAATTCAGACTTGCCTGCCAAGACTTTCTCCACGTCTTCTGCCCCATGGCCGACAATAGTCACGATCTTGCTTGGCTTGACCGCTCTGGCCGCGTCAACGACATGTTCAACCATGGCCTTGCCGCAAACCTGGTGCAAAACCTTGTAAAGCTTGGATTTCATTCTGGTGCCCTTGCCGGCAGCCAAAACTACGACATATTTTTCCATCTGTTTTGTAACCTTCTCAATCAAAATAAGCTAGCCTTCCTGGCTAGCTTATATTGTAACATTTAGAAACGGTCGAAGTTAGTTCTAGTCAAAAAGTTGCCCGGCTGAGCCAGGATGATTTCCTTTTCGCTGTCGATCTGGTCAATGTTGACCAGGGAAACGTAGTCCTTGATCTTGCGTTCCTCTTCGTATTCAGTTTCGCAAAGGACGCAGACGCCGGCAACCTGGCAGTCAAATTCCTTGACCAGTTGCCGCATCCCGT
Organism: Lactobacillus sp. WILCCON 0059; assembly: GCF_057197985.1. NCBI lineage: Bacteria > Bacillati > Bacillota > Bacilli > Lactobacillales > Lactobacillaceae > Lactobacillus > Lactobacillus sp. WILCCON 0059. The sequence continues at coordinate 363,445 of NZ_JBUBHN010000001.1, read as the reverse complement.
CCAGGGTGCCGCCGCCCTTCATGAAGTCATCCACAATCAGAACGTTCGTATCCTTGTCCAGGGCCCGGGTCGGCAATTCCATCTTGGCTACCCGGGAAGTTGATGAGGACATGTAGTTAACGGACACAGTAGCCCCTTCCGTCACCTTGGACCGCTTGCGGGCGGTTACCGCTGGGACGTTCAAGTAGCTGGCCACGGCGTTGGCCAAAGAAATCCCCTTGGTTTCCACCGTCATGACAGCTTCGATATTAGCGTAAGCATAGCGGGTGGCGATCAGCTTGCCGATCATCTCCAAATCATATGGCCCGCCCAAAATGTCTGACAGGTAGACAAAGCCACCCGGCAGAATCCGGCTGGAGTCCTGGATGCGGCCTGCCAGGTCCTTGAGGTACTTCTCAGCCGGCTTCTGGCCCAAAAAAGGGATATAGCGGACCCCGCCGGCTGCCCCGGCAACGGTCTCCAGGATCCCATCCTCGTTGCTGGCCAGGGTGTGCTTCAGAATGGCCAGGTCTTCAGAGATCGATGACTTCGCTGCCCCGTAGCGCTTGGCAAAAAAAGGCAGAGCAATCAAGGTATGCGGGCGCTCCATCAAAAACTTGGTCATGTCTACTAATCTTTCAGAACGTTTCATTCTCTTTCCTTCCTAATGTCTGTTTTTGTACTTATACTAATATACTCTAAAGGGCAAAAAAAATCACTAACATTTTCAAGAAATGTTAGTGCAAAAATTCGTATTTTTACTCTGCATCGCTTTCGTCATCAAATTCCAGCAGGATGTTCTTGGTCAAAACATCAGTGTAGCTGTATGATGCGTGTTCAAAATTATTACTGTCCTGGTCCAGAGCCACTACGAACACGGCAGGAAACGTGTTCTTCAAAACGCCGCGGCGTCTGGTTACCTTCTTGCGACCCGCTTGGGCAACGATTGTCAGCTCTTCGCCTAGGTGGGCATCTAACTTCTGCTTAATGTCTTGAATATTGATTGGCAATTATGACACTCCTTTATCAGAACATTGTAACATAATTTCCTATTCAAATCAAGATTGAATTATTTATTCAGTTCCGCTACCGCCTGGCTGATTCTGATGAAGTCGCCGATGGCCAGTTGTTCCGGCCGCTGGCGCGGGTCCAGATCCAGGTCAGCCAGCAGCTTTTCCCGGTCTTCCTTGTCCGGAACCAAAGCCTTCAAGTTGTTGGCCAGGGTCTTGCGCCGCTGGGCAAAACAGAGCTTAACCACCCGGTTGAACTGCTTGCGGTCGCCAACGTCTGCCGGATTTTCCAGCGGCGTTAAAACAACCACAGCTGAGTCAACCTTTGGCTGGGGCATGAAGGAAGCATGCCCTACTTCCAAGGCCAGGTCCACGCTCATTTGAGTCTGCACGGCAATGGACAAGGGGCCATAGGCCTTAGAGCCCGGCTGGGCAGCCAGGCGCTCAGCGACTTCTTTTTGCATCATCAAGGTCAGGCTGGTGAAGTCCAGGCTGGATTCCAGCAGGTTGAAAATAATCGGCGTGGTGATGTAGTAAGGCAGGTTGGCCACGACTTTGACGGGCTTGCTTAAGTCAAAAAATCCCGCCAGATCATTTGCAAAGTCTGCCTTCAAAACATCCTTCATGATCAGCTTGAAGCGCTGGTCCAGGTCTTCGCCGTCCACCTTTTCCGGCAGTTCGTTAGCCAGGATTTCCGGCAGGCTCTGGTCGACTTCATAAGCCGCCACCTTGCCCCCGGCTAAAAGCAGCTGCTCAGTCAAAGAGCCGATCCCCGGGCCGACTTCTACTACCTGGTCGCCGGGCTCAATCCCAGCGGCCCTAACGATCCCCTGGACAGCATCCAGGTCAACCAGGAAGTTCTGGCCCAGGTTCTTCTTGGCGTGCACAAAGTAACGGTTGACGATGGCCGCCGTCCTTACCGGACTAGCGATTGGAATTCTGTTGGTCATTTTCCGCCTCCTCTACTGCCTGCTTGAGTTCAGCTAGACTGATGCCAAAAGTCCGCAGGCGCTGGTAAAAACGCTTGGAATTGGCATAGCCGATCCCCAGCTTGATCCCGACTGCCTCCCGCAATTGGCGGGACTGGCGGCCCATGGCCAGGCCCAAGTCGACATAGTCCCCGTAGTCAAAGTCAGCCTTTTCCGCTTGGACCTCGCGCAAATCGCTCAAGGCCCGCTCCAAAGCTTCCTTTGACGCGTGCTCTACCCCCAGACTGCCCTGTTTCTTAGGCTCGCCTTCCTTGCGGGTAATAAAGGCCTGCTTGGCCGTTGGCACGGCTTCGGTCACTATCCGGCGGATCCGCTCGCCGTTGACGTCAGGATCGGTAAAAACGATAATCTCGCGGCTTTGGGCCAGCTTCTTCAGCTTGGCCAGGACCGCATCAGAAACGGCCGAGCCATTCGTCTCGACCGTCTCAATTCCTGGAAAAAACTGCTTTAAGCGAATCGTATCGTCCTTGCCTTCCACGACAACGACGGCGTTAAAATTCTTCTGCATTTAATCCGTAAATCCTCATTGTATTAGCATAAGTTGCCTCAGCTACTTCGGCCAAGTCCAGCCCCTTCAAGTCCGCGACCGCTTGGGCGACGTAGCGGACATAGCCAGGCTCGTTTTGCCGGCCCCGGTAAGGCACCGGGGTCAAAAATGGTGCGTCAGTTTCAACCAAAAGCCGGTCCAGGGGAACCATCTTGGCTGACTCATGCACTTCAGTGGCCTTCTTGAAGGAAACGACCCCGGAGAAAGAAAAGTTCACGTTCAAGTCCAGGAACTTTTCCGTCCATTCCGGACCCCCGTTGTAGCTGTGCAAAATCGCCCCGTATTCCAAATTGGCTTCTTGCAAGATCTTCCAGCAGTCTTCAAAGGCATCCCTGGTGTGGATGTTTACCGGCAATTTCAAATCGCGGGCAACTTCAATCTGCCGGGCAAAAACTTCCCTTTGCACATCCCGGGGCGACTCGTCCCAGTAGTAGTCCAGGCCGATTTCCCCAATGGCAACTACCTGGCCGCTTTTAGCCTGCTCAACCAGCAAGTCTTCAGCTGCCTGGTCATAGTCTTTGGCCACGTCCGGGCAGTAGCCGATGATAGCCTTGACATTGGCAAAGCGCTTGGCCAATTCCAGGGCGCCCAGGTTCATTTCCGGGTCCTGGCCCACGCAGTTCATTCCAACCACGTCCAAATCCTTGGCCTTTTGAATGTACTCGGCTTCTTTTCCGGCAAAAGGTTTGTCGTTTAAGTGGGTATGGTTGTCGTAGATCTTCATTAGCCCAGTTCAGCCCCCACCGGGTGTTCATCGCCGACCAGGGCCAGCTTGACATCACCGTCAGCTTCACTGGACAGGAGCATGCCCTGGCTTTCGTGGCCCAGCATCTTGCGCGGCTTCAGGTTGGTTACGGCCAGAACCTTCTTGCCCAAAAGGATGCTTTCATCTGGGTAGAACTTGCGGATCCCGCTCAAGATCTGCCGCTCGCCGGTCTTGCCAAAGTCCAGCTTGAACAGCAAGAGCTTGCTTGACCCTTGAACTGGTTCAACAGACAGGATCTTGCCGACCTGGATCTTGACCTTGTCAAAGTCGTCGATCGTGATCTGCTTTTCTTCCTGCTTTTGTTCTCTTCTTGACTGCTTCTTTGGCTTGGCCTTCTTCATTTCTTCCTTGATGTAGGCCACTTCTTCGTCATTCTTCAAGCGTGGGAAGATTGGGGTTGGCTTGGCAACGACGTTCACGTCCCAGGCAAAGCCGCCGAACTTCAAGTCCTTTTGGCTTTCGTCTTCCCAGTCCAGGCCCAGCTGGCTGAACATCTTGGCTGGTGTTTCAGTCATGACTGGAGCGATCATGATGGCTACCAGACGGAGGCTTTCAGCCAGGTTGCTCATGACTCTGGAAAGCTCTTCAGTCTTGCCTTCCTTGTTCAAAACCCATGGGGTAGTTTCATCGATGTACTTGTTGGCCCGGGAAATCAGCTGCCAGACGTTTTCCAAAGCGTTGGAGAAGTGCATCTTGTCCATGTTGTCGTAGTAGTCGCTGATCGCCTTGGCGGCAACGGCAGCCAGGTCTTTGCCGTACTTGTCCTGTTCCTGGTCAACTGGGGCAACCAGGCCCTTTTGGTACTGGTTAATCATGGAAACAGTCCGGTTCAAAAGGTTGCCCAGGTCGTTGGCCAGGTCAAAGTTGGTCCGTTCAACGAAGTCTTCTGGAGTAAAGGAACCGTCAGCCCCAAACGGGATAGCCCGCATCAAGTAGTAGCGGACCGGGTCCAGGCCGTAGCGGGAAATCAAGGATTCCGGATAAACGGCATTACCCTTGGACTTGGACATCTTGTCCTTGTAGATCAAGACCCAGCCGTGGCCGAAGACCTGCTTAGGCAGCGGCAAGTCCAGGGCCATCAGCATGATTGGCCAGTAAATAGTGTGGAAACGGACGATTTCCTTGCCGACCAGGTGGACGTCAGCTGGCCAGTACTTCTTGAAGAGGGAGTCGTCTTCTGACCCGTAGCCCAAGGCAGTGATATAGTTGGCCAAGGCGTCGATCCAAACGTAAACAACGTGCTTCGGGTCGCTTGGCACCGGGATCCCCCAGTCAACCGTGGTCCGGGTAACTGACAAGTCTTCCAGACCAGGCTTGATGAAGTTGTTCACCATTTCCTTTTCCCGGGAGTTTGGCTGGATGAATTCCGGGTGGTCCTTGTAGTACTGGAGAAGCCGGTCAGCGTACTTGCTCATCTTAAAGAAGTAAGATGGTTCCTTAACCAATTGAACTTCGTGGCCAGATGGGGCGATACCGCCGACAACGTTGCCCTTGTCGTCTCTGAAGACTTCCTTAAGCTGGGATTCAGTGAAGTATTCTTCGTCTTCAACTGAGTACCAGCCGGTGTATTCACCCAGGTAGATGTCGCCTGAGGCCTTCAGCTTTTCAAAAATCTTCTGGACAGCCTTGACGTGTTCTTCATCAGTGGTCCGGATGAACTTGTCGTAGTTGATGTCCAGCTTCTTCCACAGTTCCTTGATGTCCTTGACCATGCCGTCCAGGTAGGCCTTAGGCTTCATGCCCAGCTTTTCAGCCTTTTGTTCGATCTTCAGACCGTGTTCGTCAGTCCCGGTCAAGAAGAAGGTGTCATAGCCGCGGGACTTCTTGTAGCGGGCCATGGTGTCCGCTGCTACCGTCGTGTAGGCGTTGCCGATGGTCAAACGGCCAGACGGATAGTAGATTGGCGTGGTAATGTAAAAAGTTTTCTTGTTATCTGCCATAGTGCTTGATCTCCTCAAAAATTCTATACTCTCTATCATACAACAAAAAGCCTTACCTTATAAAGCGGATCGGCGATTTAACGGGCTTTGGGGCAAAAAAGAACGGCCTTTTTACTAAAGAGCTACTAATTAGTAACAAGTAATATAGAACTATATCGAAAAATATAGCTTAATGTGCTTGCGAAAGAAAATCAATTCTATCTTAATAGAAGTTAAGTGTGTTGCGCCTATGATTTTAATCAAAAGATGCAACACATATTTTCGACTCTTTTTCAAACATATGTTTGGAAAAGAGCTGGGATACGTGCTAAAATATGCTTGTCGAAAAGAGGTGAAGACAAATGGCAACCAAAAGGACTCACGTATATCGTTTATATCCAGATGCTACTATGGCTCACGTCTTGGACCAGTGGTGTGACTATCGCCGTTATTGCTACAATAAGGCCCTAGAACTTTGGAATTCTACCTATTCGGAATATCGTATGCTGGTTAGTCCAGAGATTCTGGCGGAATTCAAGAAGCCAAAAGAAGAACGGCAATTTACTGAAGAGCAGGAGCTGTTTATTTCCAATTACTACCCAACCGCAGCACTGATTCAGAAAAAGCTTACGGCAAGCAAACAGTCATGGGAAAGGCAGATTTCTTCGCGTATCCTGCAGCAAGCATGTGCTGACTTGGGCAAATCGTTCAAGAAGTTTGCCAAAGATAAGGCACTCAAAGTAAAAAATGGTGCCGGGCACCCCGTTTTTCAATCTAAGAAAGCCAAACGTCAAGGCTTTAAGTTGAATCAAGGCGTGGTGCTCGCGAAGGAAGGCAACCACGGAAAGCTGACCTTGCCTGTCCCAGCACCTTATAAGGGTGAGTGGCATAGCATAAGATTTTCTGAAATCCCCAAAAATACCGAATTTGGGACGATAAGCTTTTACCGTGAACACGGCCATTACTACATGGCGGTTCCTTACAAGTATGAGACGCCACCATACATTCACAAGCATACGGGTAAGAAGACAGGAATTGACGTCAATGTCAGCCATTTCAATGATGCAGAAGGAGAACACTATTTTCTGCACAAAGGAAACAATGGCGCCGTCAAGCTGGCAAGAGTCTATGAGAACATCAAGCACCAGCAGCGGATTCTGGCAAGAAAGCTGGAAGAAAATGGCCAGATTGCCGGGAAGCGTTCAAAAAGCTATCAAAAAGCGAGAATCAAGCTTCAGAAGCTTTACGAGCGTGCTCACCGCATGCAGGATGACGCGATGCACAAGTACACGACTCACCTTGTCAGAGAATATGATGCAATCTGCATTGAGGATCTGGACGTCAAGGGCATGCTTATGAGCCATGTCGCTTCAAAAGGCGTGCACCGTGCACTGTTTGGACGCTTTCGCAGCTATCTTGAATACAAGTGCAAGTCAGCCGGGGTCAAATTGGTGATTGCCAACCGCTTTTATCCAAGCACCCAGCGCTGTGCAGTCTGTGGCAACATCAAGAAAAATGACGAAAAGATCACCCTTTCTGGCAATAAGAAGCACGGCACCAAGCACAATGAATACGTGTGCTACAACAAAAAATGCCCGAACTACAACAAAGTTGTAGATCGGGACATGAACGCGATGATGAATCTTACTTTTTTGATTGATCATCCAAGATACAATAAAGCATTGTAAAAAATCAAAGGATCCGCAAGGATCCATGCGGGCAGGCTAATGGCCGGAATGCCATCTGTTACTTGAACAGTTGCGTAAGTGGCTGTTTCGGTGCAGATGGCTCACCGGACGGGAAGCCGATAAGTTGTTTTGGCAGCGAATCGGTTTCTACGACCGCGCATGCAATTCCTCAAATGGAAGAACATGCGAGAAGCGAGTTCAGAACTCGTGAGACAGTTCGGTTGCTCATCTTCGGATAAAGGCATTGTCTGCGGCTTCGGCCGTACAGGTGATGTGAGCATATCGAGTGCAGAGATCGCCCACGCTGTCAATGCGAAAGCTTGGCAGTGAACGCTCGTGAGAGAAATGGAAGCCTACAGAGGCTTATATTATGTGCTGGGTATGTTCCAGCCAGGCATGTCGGCGTCGGAAGTAAAGATATCGATGATGCGATAGTCGCAAAATTGAATATCTTGACCATAATGTGAACCAGCCGGTATCAAGCGCACATTCTTCCACATTTCTTATAGCACCGTTCTTTTTTCAGTTAAATCAGGAATTTTTCCTTCTTCATGTAGAAGTGCTTGACGACTGTCGTCAAAAGCAGGTAGCAAACCAAGAGGCCAGCCACAATCCACAGGAATTCTTCGTTCAATTGGTCAAACTTCATGGCCCCGGCCAATTTTGAAAATGGCAGAACCGTGCCGAAGATGGCAGCCCCAAAGGTAGCCAGCATGACTGGGCTGGAAGCCCGTTGCTGGATGAATGGCAGGCGTTCGTCGCGCAGAGCGTGGATGACCATTTCCTGGGTCCAGAGGGATTCCACGAACCAGCCAGTGTGGAAGATGGTCATGAAGGCCAGCTGCCCTGCCGGTCCTAAGGAAGCGTAGCTGCCGCCGGTCAAAGCCGGGCAGATTACAAAGAAGAGGACGGCAAAGGTGATGACGTCAAAAATTGATGATGCCGGTCCAAAGTAGAACATGAACTTCGGCATGTTCTTGGTTGACCATTCCCGCGGCACATGCAGGTAGTCTTCAGACACGCTGTCAAATGGCAGAGCCAGGCAGCTGGTCCCGTAGAGCAGGTCCAAAATCAAGAGCTGCAGCGGCAGCATTGGCAAGAATGGCAGGAAGATCGAGGCGACCATGATGGACAAGATGTTCCCGAAGTTGGAAGACAGGGTGATCTTGATGTACTTCATGGTGTTGGTCAAGGTCTTGCGGCCGATGCGGACGGCATGCTCCAAAACACCCAAGTCCTTTTGCAAGAGGATGATGTCAGCTGATTCCTTGGCCACGTCGACAGCCGAGTCAACAGAGATGGATACGTCCGCCTGCTTCATGGCCGGGGCATCGTTGATCCCGTCACCCATGTAGCCGACCGTGTGGCCATTCTTTTGCAAAGTAGCGATGATCTTGGTCTTCCATTCCGGTGACAGCTTGACGAAGATATCGCATTCTTCAACGATCTTGGCCAGTTCTTCATCACTCTTGCCGATCAAGTCCTTTTGCCCGTAAACCGTGTCGATGTTAAGGCCAACCTTCAAGGCCACGGCCCGGGTAACAGCTTCGTTGTCCCCAGTCAAAATCTTAACGGTAATGCCGTCCCGGTTGAGGCTGGCCAGGGCATTTTTGGCGCTTTCCTTCGGCGGATCAAGGAAGGTCAGGAAGCCGATTACGATCAAGTCGCTTTCATCTTCTACCGTGAATTCACCGACTGGAGACGGGTCAACCTTGTAGGCCAAGACGATAACCCGCATCCCGTCGCTGTTCAAGTCGTCGATGTCTTTAAAAATCTGCTTTTTTCTTTCTTCAGTCAAAGGCAGGGTCTGGCCGCCGATTTCCACCTGGCTGGATACTGCCAGCATTTCTTCGGCCGCCCCCTTGGTAACCAGGAGGTGCTCGCCGTGCTTTTGGTCAGAGTTGGCAACCACCACGCTCATCCGCCGGCGCTGGAAGTCAAAAGGAATTTCATCGATCTTGTGGTAGTCCCGCTGGATTTCGCTGGTGTCCAGGTCGTCGTCAGCCACGTCGATGACTGCCTGGTCAATCAAGTCCTTCATCCCGGTCTGGTAGTAAGAGTTCAGGTAGGCCATCTTCAAAACCCGGTCAGTTTCCCGCATTTCCAGGTTGTAGTGCTTTTCCAGGATGACCTGGCCCTGGGTCAAGGTCCCGGTCTTGTCGGTGCAGAGAATGTCGGCTGAACCGAAGTTCTGGATGGAGTTCATCTTCTTGACGATGGTCTGGTGCTTGCTCATTTCCACGCTGCCCTTGACCAGGTTGGTGGTCACGATGACCGGCAGCATTTCCGGCGTCAGCCCCACCGCCGTAGCGATGGCGAAGATTAAGGCATCAGTCCAGTTGCCCTTGGTCAAGCCGTTAACGATGAAGACCAAGGGCGCGATGATGGCCGTCATGGTCAAGAGCAGCTTGGAGATGTTCTTGATCCCGGTGTCAAAAGTCGTCTCCTTCATTTCAGTGTCGGCGATTTGGGCCGCCATCTTGCCGAACATGGTGTGGCTGCCAGTGGCGAAGACCACCCCGCGGCCTGAGCCAGAAACGATGGTCGTGCCTTCAAACAGGATGTTTGGGTAGTCCAGGTAGTTTTCCATCTTGTCCGGGGTTGGGACGAAGTTGGCGTTCTTTTCCGTTGGCGTTGATTCCCCATTCAAGGAACTGGCTGAACAGAACAGGTCGGTACTGGACAAAAGCTTCATGTCAGCTGGAACCATGTCCCCGGCTGAGACGTTGATGATGTCGCCGACCACCACGTCCTTGGTCGGGATTTCCTGGTCCTTGCCGTCCCGGCGCACGTTAGTCGTGACTGAGACCATCTTCAAAAGGGACTGGACGGCGTTGGAAGTGCGGACGTTCTGGACAAAGGAAGTAATCCCGGAAACCAGCACCATGACCACCATGATGATGACGGTGCTGAGGTCCTTTTCACTTTGCGGGACGAAGATGTAGTTGGTAAACAAGGACATCGTCGCCAAGATGAGCAGGACCAGGGTAAACGGGGTCAGGAAAGCTTCGGCCAGAAAGTGCAGCTTGCTGGCTTGGTTGTTGCTCGCGATCTCGTTGGTCCCGGTCTTTTCCCGGACATTGGCTGCTTCTTCAGTGCTGAGGCCGTTGCTGTTGGTATGCAGCTGGGCCAAAGTCACGCTCCGCTTTTCCAGGGCAATTCTTGCAACCCGCTTTGCGTCTTCGCTGGCAGCTTTGTTCATTGTCTTGTTGAGCATAATAGTTCTCCCCTCTATGACAACTTCGCAAACGAACAAAAAAGTCCCCCTTACAAACCGTAAGGGGGACCTTGCCAAATAAGGCCACGCTATTGACTAATCGCTCAGCTTTAACACTACGTGACGTAAGCACATGCTAGCTACCTGGAAAGTGCCTTATTTCGACAATTTCTATTTAACCCGTTGGCATCTCTGGATGTTTCTGGGCGATAGCGTGTGTTCACGTAGGAGTCTCACCTAACAGTTCATTTGCTCTCTTTTCAACTTTACATAAAAGACTATACACGCTTAAAGCAAGCTTGTAAACCACTTTTGTGTAAAATTTACCTTGTTATTTAGTTTTTTCTGTGAAAAAGTCTTACTTTCTTGCCTGCCGTCTTATCGTATAGCGGAGGAAAATGATCACGGCCACGATCAAAACAAGTAAGGCGCACATGATCGGAACCCTGAGGTCAGCCGGCTTAATTACCCGGTTCACTTCTTCGCTGGACAGGTCAAGGGAGTCCTTTTTAAAGCCAAGGCTCTGGTCAATCAAGGTCACGGAAATCTTGAAGAGCTCCTGCACCCCTTCATTGAAGGCGATCGGGTCATCAGCCGTGATCTTGGAAGCCGTGTGGCTGAGGATATTGGACCGGACCTGGGCCGTGAACTGACTGTGCAGATCGCTGCTGCTGTAAAGGTAGGCCTTCTTGGTCCCGTCTTTTTGCACGTTGATCACGATATAGAGGGTTCTGGTTGCCTTGCTCAGGCCATCTGGCTGGGTCTTTTTGGCATCCTGCAGGGTCTCAACGATCACGATCGGGTGCTGGTCAGACTTTTGGTACTTGGCATTCTTTTGGTCAACCATTTTCCGGGTATCGGAATTGATGATGCCGGCATTGTCCTGGACGAAAAAGCTGCTGGCCCCGGTTACCAGGGGAAAAAGGCAGACTAAGGCCAGGAGCCAGGCCAGCCTAGTCGCTGCCGTCTTCAAGTTTGTGTGCCAGTTCTTCGACGAATTGGCGGTCAAGCTTAATTTGTTCATAAGGTACTCCACTATCACGCAGCAGCTGAATGGCCAAAGGACTGTCGTGATAATCATAGTAATAGTTGATCTTGGTCACCCCGGCCTGCAGCAGGTGCTTAGTGCAGTTGTAGCACGGGAAGTGGGTCACGTAGATTTCCGTGTTGTCGGTTGAGACCCCGTTTTTCGCGCAGGAAATCAGACTGTTCATCTCAGAGTGAATCGTCCGCACGCAGTGGCCGTCGACCAGCTGGTGACCCACGTCATCGCAGTGGTCCTGGCCGGAAACTGACCCGTTGTAGCCGGTGCTGAGGATCCGCTTGTCCTTGACCAGGACGCTGCCGACCAGGGCCCGGTCACAGGTTGACCGCTGGGCGATGACCAGGGCCTGCATCATAAAGTACTGTTTCCAGGGAATTCGCTTGCGCGTCATATTAGCCTCGGTTCTTGAAGTAGTTGAAGCCGATCGCGTCACGGACTTCCTGCAGGGTCTGGTCAGCCACCTGGTTGGCCTTTTGTGACCCTTGGTAGAGCATGTCGTAAACGGCATCCAGGTTTTCAGCGTACTTTTGACGACGTTCTCTGATTGGAGCCAGTTCAGCTTCCAGGACCTTGTTTAAGTAGCGCTTGATCTTGACGTCACCTAACCCGCCCTTTTGGTAGTCTTCCTTAAGTTGGGCAACGGTGTCCTTGTCCGGGTCAAAAACGTCCAGGTAAGTGAAGACGGTGTTGCCTTCAACCTGGCCTGGGTCTTCCACGTGGATGTGGTTAGGGTCGGTGTACATGGACATAACCTTCTTCTTGACCGTTTCCGCGTCATCAGACAGGTAGATGCAGTTGCCCAGGGACTTGGACATCTTGGCGTTGCCGTCCAAGCCTGGCAGGCGGCCCTGGCCCTTAGGCGGGAAGTAGCCCTTTGGTTCAACTAAGACGTCGACATTGTAGGTCCGGTTGAAGCTGCGGACGATTTCCCGGGTTTGTTCCAACATTGGCTCCTGGTCATCGCCAACTGGTACCAAAGTAGCCTTGAAGGCAGTGATGTCAGCGGCTTGGGCAACCGGGTAGGTCAAGAAGCCGACTGGCAGGGAGTCGCCAAAGCCCTTTTGCTTGATTTCAGCTTTGACAGTTGGGTTTCTTTCCAGCCGGGACAGGGTTACCAGGTCCATGTAGTCAGTAGTCAGTTCAAACAGGGCCGGGATTTGGGACTGGACAAAGATGGTAGACTTTTCCGGGTCCAGGCCAACAGCCAGGTAGTCCAGGGCAACTTCGATCAAGGAGTTGCGGATCTTTTCAGGGTTACGGGCGTTGTCAGTCAAAGCCTGGGTGTCGGCAATCATAATGTAGGAATCATACTTGCCAGTGTTTTGGAGCTTGACCCGGTTCTTCAAGGAGCCGATGTAGTGTCCGATGTGCAGCTTGCCGGTTGGGCGGTCGCCAGTCAAAATAATTTCTTTCGTCATTTTTCGCTTTCCTTTACTAGTACTGGTTTCTTGTTAATTCAATTTATTTCAGCGTTATTATTATCATTCTAGCAAAAATAACAAATAGATTAAACCACTCCCGCCGGGCCGGAAGAATCTTTTTGAAAAAAGTTTCCAAAAAGACTTGGCGAAAGTTTTTTTACATGCTATACTTAAAACATCTTGCGGGTATAGTTTAATGGTAGAACGCTAGCTTCCCAAGCTGGAGATGAGGGTTCGATTCACTCTATCCGCTTTTTTTATACCATAAATTAGCAAAGAAATAAGCGAGGCCACACGGCCCCGCTTATTTTTTACTCTCTTCAGTTAAACGGCGATGGTCACAACCGTCAAGACCCCGTTTAAGGCTGCCAGGTAAAGGGGCAGCCAGATGGTCTGGGTGCTGAGGTAGCTCCAGGCGAAAAGCATGCCAAAGGCAAAGTTGAAGGCAAAGATTGCTGGAGTGAACTGGAAGGTCAAGATGGCGTAAAAGAGGCCCGAGCAGATTATGCCAGCGTAGGCCACGCCCTTTTTCTCAGTCCTAAACCAATAGTTAAACAAGAAACCCGTGCAGAGGTACTCTTCTAGGATTGGCAAGACCACCCCATTGGCCAGCATCATGAACCAGTATAAGGCACTGGTGGAATGAGAGGCGTAAGTCAGCTGCAGACCAGAAGCCGGGAAGCCCTTGTAGAGCTGCAGGTAGGAGATCCCGATCCGGCCGGCGGCAACTATGAAGCTTAAGAGCAAGGTGAAGTTGAAGCTGCTCAGCCAGGGGATGTTGAAGCGTGAGTCGAAGAAGCGCTGTTCACGGTTGTAGCGGTAAATGTAAAAAAGCAGGCACATGGCCGCCAGAACCAGGAACAGGATCACGTTCCAGATGCTGATAGACGGGCTCTTGATGGCTAGGTTGTCGGCCAGGGCCGTGAAAACAAAAACTACAAAATAAACGAGATAACGGACAAGGTTACCTTCGCGTGATCGTGGCGTATTCATCTTATTCCACTCACTCCTCCGTGAAACATTTGTAATTATCTTATTATACCAAAGAAATTGGGCCCTTTTTGGCCTTTGTATGAATATTTTTGGTTACTTTTGCCTTACAATGTTTCATGCTTTTTACGTGGAGGGATGAAAAAAGTGCCGCTAAAGCCGGGTGTTTAGGCTTTAGCAGCACTTTGCTTATGATTGTATCTGAATTTAGTCAGATACGCGTGGTGCTAGTTGAAATATAGTTTCAATTTCTTAACAAAAAAGGTCCAACATTGTAGACTCTAGTTGGAAAAAAGAAAGGAGTCCTTACAATGTTGAACCAACTACAGATTAAACGTTATAGTCACCGTTTGCAAGTGGAATTTCGAACTTTGTCGAAAATCTGCAAGAAACTTTATTACAAGTACGCTCCATCTCGGTTAACTCACCGTCGCAATGCCAGTCTGGTAAAGGTTCCAGACTACGAAATTATTGCATTACTTGTCTGGCAAGCTGAGGAAGGTATATCTTCTCAGCGCAGATTTGCTCGCTGTTGGGGACTTTGTGGGCTCTCCAGATCTCGTTTCAATCGCAGAGCTAGAGCGCTTCTTGGCATCACTGTTCAGATCGTCAACGAACTAAACTCAAGAGTCGATCTGTCTGATCAGTACATGATCATTGACAGTCTACCCATGCCTTTGTGTCAGCCAATCAGAAACCGCAGAGCTAAAGTGTTTGAAGGAATTGCCAACATTGGCTATAACTCAACCAAACAGTTTTACTATTACGGCTTTAAAGGCCACTTTGCCGTAGCTCAAGACGGTTATGTTCTTGGCTATGTAATCACACAAGCATCAATACACGATGCAAAAGAAGCAGAAGAGCTGATTCTCACTACCCATCCCGAAGGGCACTTTATTTTAGGCGATGAAGGCTATATAGGCAAGCAGCTGCACGATACTCTCAAGATAAACGGCTATATACTGTGGACACCTTACCGGAAAAATATGAAAGGTGCTAAGCAGCATAACAAAAGAGAGCTAATGGCAATTCGCCGAACGATCGAGAGTGTGTTCTCTGTACTAAAGTACTACGGAATTGAAAATATTCTTGCAAGAAGTACAGACGGTTTCCAACAAACCGTCGAGATAATCGTACTAACTTACAATATCAGCTACATCCTACAGAGATATGGACTCAACTTCTTCAACTAGCACCACGCGTAGTCAGATGCTATGATATATTTTTTCTTGTAGTAGACTTTTATATCCAGCAAAAAATTATTGAAAGTGCTGTATTAAATAATTAAGATCCGACTCCTGTATCTTTTCACCTTTGATTAAAAGACGATAAAGTTCAGCAATTCTTTTAGGCAGTTGACACTGCTCAGATTCAGATACATATTCTTTTATTTGCCAGTATGTTGAATCACTATTTATTTTACTCGTATAGTTTAAATATGACTGTGGAAAAACAATGTAATATAAGAATTTTCCTAAGCTATACAGGTCTAACTGCTTTTTACCAATTGCCACTTCTGGGTCAAAAAAGCCATAAGTACCTGCAGAATTAAGAGTTAGGCCAGCAAAACTGGAAAGTCCAGAAAGAGAGATTGCATACCCAAAGTCGATAATTTTTATAGTATGATTTGGACATAAAATCACATTACTAAAGGATAAGTCTCTGAAGATTATCAGATTATCATTTAATACATAGATCCCTCTTAAAACATTTCTAAAAATCTCAAGACGTTCTGGCAATGAATATGAGCCAAGTTTCCCACTTTTCGCTAACTCATCAAGATTACAGCCCGAAGCGTACTCCGTAACAACAAAGAAAGCATCGTTCACGTAAAAAGCATCTACTACTGTTTCAAAGAAGTTACTGTTTCGCACAAAATCCTTTTCTAGCAAACTACTGGCGCTTATCAACCGATCTCGTTCATCAATTCCGGCACACTCAACATTATAGTATTTCTCTGCATACCTAATAATTACCTTCACCTTAGTTTGTAAATCAAGTGCTAAAAATACTCCTGAAGGACCGTTTTGCTTTATTACCTTTAAGATAAGATATCTAGTGGGTAGACTATTGTAACGCTCGAGACGATAATCATAAATTCTTTCCACGTTTGAGCTAGGTTTTAATTTTTTATCTCTTTTGTCAATATTCTCAACATCATCAAGCAAAGTTCCATATCTATAATAGACATTAAGGCCTTGTTTATATGAAGTATCTGAGCCCACTCGAATTCCCACATCATCATGAAAATAATAATATAGAAGTTCTAGAGTCTCTGTTACTGCACTTTGATCTGGATATATTGTTATAAATTTGCCAACTTGACTATTCCCAAAATAGCCCATATTTATTTGCTCTAAATACGGTATGGAAGAAATAATTTTAAAATCAAAATGATACTTTTGGTTAAGAGTTAAAAATTTTCGAGCAATTTGGATAGCATTCGTTAGGATAGCACTAATATGAATTTTCCATCCGTAGTTACTCTTTATATGGTGCGGATAATTAGGAAAGGCCCATATACTATCTTCATACCTAGCGACTGAGTATTCTTTGAGCAACAATTCAAATTGAATTGCAATATCTTCTTTATTCATGGCCAAAATTTTTCTTCCTTAGATTGAAGCTGAGCCAACAAGTACATTCCATCTAAATAGCGAACAACTAAATAATTTACTACTGCTTTCTCAAAATTAGCTTGCTTTAATTTTCTAGCTATTTCCGAAATACTATATCTGTTCTCGACAGAGAGTTTATACGACTCAATTATAAACCTTGAATATAAATAATATGATGCTGAACCAATACTGACGTCTTTTTCATTAGTATAGCTTTTAATAAAGCGGCTAAAATATTTTTTTAGTCTCTCATCCGGCGATCTCTTGATATAATCTATTTTTTTAACCTCTTGCAGGATGATTAGTTGGGCATCGTTGGCTGTGGGCTCCAGACAAAGCACCTACTGCTTGACCTGTTGTAAGACCTAAGTCATTTAGTGCCTCTACATCTCTAGCAAGGAGGGTCTTCTTTTCTTGATTTGTTAACTTTGTGGACTTTAAAAATTCCTCTGGATCTGCTAAAAAATTACCAATAGTAATTGGATCACTCTGAAGTTTTTGAATTAATTTTTGGAATTCTATTGACATAAGTATGTCTCCTCTCTAAAATGTGCTTTGCATTAGTTTTTCATGAAACAACTTTATCATTTATTAAAAACATAATCAATCTAACTTTGCATAAAATCGGTCTAACTTTAAGGAAATAAACAATGATTAGTGCTAATAATTTAAATATTGGTTATAAAGATAAAGTCGTTGTTCACGATTTATCTTTCTACCTAGATAAAGGAATGTTTATCGCTTTAATTGGAGCTAACGGTGCTGGGAAATCCACCTTGATTAACAGCTTGATTGGCGTCATTCCACCAGTGTCAGGTCAAATTTCATGGAAACTGAAAACTGATCGGGTTAATCCTTTCAACGATGTTGGCTTCAGTCCCCAAAGCCAGCTGATCGATTGGTATACCAGTGTCTATGACAATGTGTATCAAGGACCGCTTCTCGCCGGCTTTAAGCCCAAGGAAGCCCAAAAAGCAACCAAGCAGGCCTTAAAACTCTTGGATATTAGTGATTTAAGTGCTAAGCCGGTTGATCATATTTCTGGTGGCCAGCAGCAACGAGTACAAATCGCCAGAGAAATTGCTCGTGAGCCACAAGTCTATATACTAGATGAGCCCACAACCGGGCTCGATGTGGAAACTTCGGAAAACTTATTTACCTACTTAAAGCAAAAAGTTGATGCCGGAAGTATTGTATTAACTTCTTCACATGACTTAACTCTGCTGGAAAGCTACGCGAGTCACGTTCTTTTCTTAGACGATCATGAACAAAAATACTTTGGTCCACTTACTGATTTTTTGGACAGTGGTACGAGTTTGCGAGAAAAATACCTTAACGAACGGAAGGCGATAGAAAAATGAATCCGCAACATTTTAGAAATATATCTTTAGGATTACGGTCGATCAGAATTGTCGCCAACAATGAGTGGCGGGCTTTCGTGCATAATAAAGGCTTGCTCTTATCAATGTTCATGCAACCGCTTATTACTTACGGCTTGTTGGTCATGGCATTGAATCAAAATTTAGCTTCCGTTCACTACGAATCACTAATTTTGCCCTACAAGCAGTATGCATTGACCGGTGTTTTGAGTTTCTTCATGACCACTCAGATGTCGCAAGCGATGTACCGGGCGACAGTTGATAAAGAATATGGTTTACTAGCTATTAAATTTACGAATGGTGTTCAGCCATGGCACTACTTGACTGGAATGAGCTTCTTCCCAATTGCCGGTCTCATATTTCAAAGCGCTGTATTGATTGTTCTTGGACTTGCTACAGGTGGTGTGTACAATTTAGGATTATTGTTACTATCTCTGCTTGTATTAATCATCTCACTTGAGTTCTGGTCCACTTTGGGAATCGTTATTAGCACGCGGATTTCTTCCTATCAGCAACGCGATATCATTATGACCCTAATCTTTTCACCAGTTGCATATGCCGCGCCAACGCTTTATGTCTTCAGCGATAATTCACCACTGATCATTAAAGTGTTGGCCTATATCAATCCGCTATCCTACCAATTAAAGGCACTTAGAACTGTAGCCTTTGGCATATTTGACATTAAAGATTTATTGATTGCTCTAGCACTTACAATTATAATGATTATTTTTGCCCAGATAATTTTACGTAGAATGCCATTAAGTCTGGCTGAAAGATAGTATGCGAAAAATGGTCGAATATATTTTCTGTCGTGACTGTGAGAAAGTCTATTTTTATCTGCATGGAGGTCCTTTTTTTACCCTTAGGAATTGGCAAGAAGACCCTTTCGCAACAATGCTCTACAATGAACAACGGAATTTTATTTTGCTAAACTACCCCATTATTTATGGCAACGGTGGCATTAGTGATTACCAATTTTTAAAAGAGTATTTTTTGAAGTATAAAAGAGAACATCCAAATACAGAAATGATTTTACTAGGAGAAAGCTACGGCGGGTACCTAGCCAGTCTGTTTGCAGCCGAATATATATTCAGAAAAATTATAGCGATAAGTGCGTTTACCAGTATTGATTATCAAGAGTTGTTTTCATCTGAGCGGTCTTGGCTTAAGGACTATCTTTCAGAAAATGCACTTGATTTTTACGCTCTATGTCGGGACAATAAAATAAATACTCAAACTATTTTTATAAACGGCTCTAGAGATTCAAGAGTTCCCTATCAGCAATTTTTAGTGCTACCATTCATGAAGAAATTCAAAGTTAATGTACTACCTGGATTTACTCACAGAGAATGCGGGACGAGGCTTGAATATGTTATCTCGTTAATCAAACAAGAATTGTAACCTAAATTGACATACCCCCAAAATCATATTTCAATTTTGGGGGTATTATTTATGCCTAAACAAACTATAGATAACAGAAAAAAGTGCCGCCAAAGCCGGATATTTAGGCTTTAGCAGCACTTTTCTTTTTCTATTTTAGTCCATAATCGCGCAGCTCATGGCAAAGTAGACCAGGCTCAGGCAGGAACAGAAAATGATGACTGGCCAGACAGCTTTAGCGACGTTTTTTTGCCGGATGCCACTGACAACCAGATAGATCACCAAGCCAAGCAAGGTTAAAAGGCCTAGAGCCACGATTAAGAGGTGGTGCCACAACCAGATAATCGTGCTGTCACCGACAATATGGAAAACACGTTCCCAAAGTGGAAGTCGTGAAGCTTGGTACATACGTAATCATCTTCCTTTCTTTAACGATACCAACAAGTCTTTGGCCAATTCTTGTGTTTTGGGTCACCAGACCACGAGGAGCAATCTTTAACGCCTTTTCCGCGTCTATCAAGCCCATCGCACTTAGTCATTGTCCCTAGATCTGAACAACCATATTTACTCCAATGGTAATAGCAGTCACTTCTATAGAAATCTGTCCAGGATCGCGGATCTGTCTTCTTCCAATATCTATGGTCACTATTCGGCCCATTAAATCTATTACAATGCACATGTGCACCAGTTTTTACTCGATCACCATTATTTTGGCCCGAATATCCACCACCGCTCGAAGGAACAGCGATAAACATGGTTCCTGATCTGACAGAAGACTGACCATTATCCTTATCCATTGAGCCAATCCAAGACTTAAAGTCTATAACTTTTGGTTTAGGCTGTGATGGTAGTCTGATAAAAGAAGTTGTAAACGGTGTTTTTACCGTTGTCCCATCTTTTCTTATATCCTTGTCGTTCGGAAATAATATTTCCACAGTAACCGTATTCCCTTTTTGTATAAAATCAACAAGACTATCTTCTTTGGCTATTTCTTTCATTTCTTTTAAAGTATCTGCAGGAATCGAAGACAACTCATAGTTTGCAACAACCTCTGTGGAGCTATCAGCATTGGTAGCTGCATTCACTGTTTTACAATTAAGTAAAATCTCAATTAATCCAAAGCTAAATAGTAGTATTTTGCTTACCTTTTTTGTAATAGTCATATTACTTCTCCTCCCATAAGTCTATGAAAAAAGATTACTACAGCTAACACTACGCTGTATCATTTGCGACAATTGTAGCACCAATCATGAGCAAAGCGTAGCTCTTTTTTCACTTTTTGTTCAAAATAAATTAATAAGTGCTGTTGAAGAAGGAATACCAAGCTTCAGCAGCACTTATTTTAATATGATTAAGTTTTCAGTAGATTACTTCAGAACTACGCCATTAGCACCAACTGCAGAGTAGCGGGCCAAGTCCAGTTGCAAGCTAGTAACGGCCTTTGGCAGTTCGTTTTCAGCGAAGTTAGACCGCAATTGAGTGTCCAGGTTAGACGCAATTGAGCGGATTGATTCTGACTTTTCAGCCTTCTTAACAGCTGCTTCAAGCAGCTTGCTCAAAGCCGCGTTTGCCTTGACTGCCGGGTCATTTGCGACAGTTTCCAATTGCTTCTTAAATGCTTCTTCTGCTTCGTTTTCTTTCTTGTTAAAAAACATCGTACAGCCCTCCTATAAATGAAAAATCAAACAATGTTTTTTCGCTTACATTCTAGCACTGTTTGTAATCAGTGGAAGAGGGAAGTTGATTATTCTTTCAAAAAGCTGCACATCTTTTCATCCCTCTTCCGCATCCAGCTAATCCTCCCAGCAATGATATAATAGTAATAAAACTGAAAGGAGCCGTTTTGATGCCTGAATTAGAAAAGATAGTCGAACGCCCCTTGATCACCATCACCAACCTGATCTGGAGCTTTAACAAGGAAACCCACCGGGTTCAGCTGCTTTTAGTCAAGCGCAAGGACGAACCTTTCGCGGACCGCTGGGCCCTGCCGGAAACCCTCCTTCGGGAAAACGAAAGCGCCGACCAAGCTGCCGTCCGTTTGATCAAAGAAAAGATCGGCCTTAACCTGCCGGAATCTTCCACCGAGCAGCTGGCCACCTTTACCTCCCCCCACCGGACGCCCGGCGAGCGGGCCCTGGCCCTAACCTACATGACCTACCTGCCCGCCATGCCAAACCTGCGGCCCGGTTACGGAGCCAGCGATGTTGCCTGGTTCGCCTTTGAAAATTTCGGCCACAAGTATGAGCTTTTTTCCGCTGACAAGGACCTGACCTTTGAATTAGCGGAAAATTCCCACGCCCTGGCCTTTGACCATGACGAAATCATCGCCGTGGCCATCCAGCGCATCCGCAACAAACTGGACTACCAGCCCAGCATCCTGCAGATCCTTGGCCCCGAATTCACCCTCCGCGAAGCCCGCGAGGTCTACGCCCCCTTCTTCCAGACTACAGTCGATGAGATCGACAACTCCAACTTCCGCAAAACCCACGGCTCCCTCTTTACCGAGCTGGGCGTGCAAAAAAATTACCACAAGAGCGGGCGGCCCCCAAAGATCTATCGCCTTAAGAAAACGCAAAACAATATCCTCTGGGGCAAGGCTAACGACAAGCAAGGCTAACTGCCTTGCTTTTATTTTGCAAAAAGCCACCCTGCCTAAGCAAGGTGGCCTCTAATTCTATTAAAAATAACTAGGAGACGACATGAATCACTTTTGGCAAAGCAGCCTGCTGCTTATCAACTTAATCGCCTTTGCCCTCTACGGCATCGACAAGGCTAAAGCCCGGATGCACGCCTGGCGCATCCCCGAACGGCTGCTGCTTACTTGCGGCCTGCTGGCCCCTGCCGGGTCCGGCCTGGGCATGCTGCTCTTTCACCACAAAGTCCGCAAGTCCTACTTCTATTTAGCAGTCCTTACCGGCTTTATCCTCTGGGCTATTGCTACTTATCTGCTTTTAAAGCTTAGCTAAGGCTCTTAAGCATCTTAAAGGCGGTCTCCGTGCTGTGGGCCTTGAGCTGGTAAACGCTGGATCCTTTGGCCCAGGTGATTACCGTGTTCAAAGAACCCAGGCTTTCACCAACATCAACCTGTACGCTGGACTTTGCCGTCACATCCGGCAGGCCATATTGCTGGTAGAGCGATAGCAGCTTTTGCGCCGTTGGCAGCGGCTTTTGCCCCTGGACATTGCTTGCCCGGACGACAAAGGACCACTGGCCCTGGTTGAACTGCAGATAAGTCGACCCAGCCGCCCCTTCTTCTGTCCCAGTCACGTTACCAGCAATCTTAACTACCGGCAGGCCGGTCTTGGGCTCTTGGTAATTGATTAAGCTGCTGGCGTCAGCCACATTCTTATTTTCCGTTAAAACGGCATATGGCTTTTCACTGGCAATCCGGCTGTCGTTTAAGGCCAGCGGGCTATTTCCGACGCTGTAGTAGACAACATTCTGGCTGCTTGAGCTGGTGTAGCGGATATTCAAGTTGCTGCTGCCCTGGCCTAAGCCGTCAGCCGCGGGCAAAAGCATCCCCGGCAGCTTGACCCTTAATTGACTAGTTAAAGTCCCTATCCGGTTTGTGTCTGTACTTGTACTTTGACTTTGGCTGCTGGAAGCCGCGGACTTAGAGTTGGCCTGGCTTGAGGAGGATTTTGCTGAACTAACGGCAGAACTGGCCGCAGATTTAGCCGCCGACTTAGAGCTGGCCTTATTTTCCGCCTTCTTCTCGCTCTTAGCCTGGCTGGATTGACTAGACTGCTGCTCACTTTGACTTTGGCCCGCGCAACCGGCAAGCAAGCTTGTCGCCAGCAGAAGCAGGGCCAAATTTTTCCTGTTCTTCTTCATTTTTTACACTCTTTCTTTATCAATAATTATCCTGCTTTTCACCCCTAATTATAGATCTTAGCCCGGCTTTTATAAAGAAAGTTCCGTTTTCCCCGGTTAAAAATTGTTTATTCCTCGTAAATTGTCTGAGAAAACTTGCAAAATAATCTTTTATGGAGTAAAGTTTACGTCAAGCGAGTAAAAGTTTATTTTACTTTTTATTTTTATCCTGTTTTAGGTAAGTTATACTTTTAACAAAAAGGAAGAAAAAGATGGAAAATGAAGCACTCTTGATCATTGACTATACCAATGACTTTGTAGATGACAAAGGCGCCCTGACCTGCGGGGCACCTGCTCAAGCCCTGGCTGACCAGATCGTCAGCTTGGCCGACCAGTTTTTGTCCGCCGGCAAGTGGGTCATCCTGCCAACCGACAAGCACTTTAAGGGCAACCCCTACCACCCGGAAACCAAGCTCTTCCCGCCGCACAACCTGCCAAATACTTGGGGCCGGGAGTTCTACGGTCCCCTGCAAACTTGGTATAATAAACATCAAGACGACGAGCACGTCCTTGTCTTGGACAAGTCACGCTACTCTGCCTTCTGCGCTACCGGCCTGGACCTGTTCCTCCGTGAGCGCCAGGTTCGCCGGGTTCACCTGGCCGGGGTCTGCACGGACATCTGCGTCCTGCACACCGCCATGGACGCCTACAACCATGGCTACGACATCACGGTGCACGAAAAGGCAGTTGCTGCTTTAAACGACGCGGGACAGGAATGGGCACTGAACCACTTCAAGTCCTGCCTGGGCGCTGAAGTCGTCGACTAACCTTTACCGTTTAAGTTTTTATTTTTACTTTTAACAGTTATATTTTTGAGAAAGCAGATTTTTACACTATGTCTTTATCACACGCGTTAATTACCGACCTGTACGAATTCTCAATGGCAAACGGCTACTTTGAAACCCTGCCTAGAGATACCGAAGCCGTCTTCGACGTCTTTTACCGGACTGTTCCGGACAACGGCAGCTTCGTCGTCTCCGCCGGCCTGGAACAAGTCGTTGAACAGCTGCGGGGCTTCCACTACACCAAGGAAGACATCGACTACTTGAAGTCCCTCAAGCTCTTCAGCGATGAATTCATTTCCTACCTGGAAACCATGACCTTCGACTGCGTCGTTTACGCGATTCCAGAAGGCACCCCGGTCTTCCCGCGGGTGCCAATCCTGACGGTCAAGGGGCCGCTGATTCAATGCCAATTGCTGGAAACCTTCGTTTTGAACCTGATCAACCACCAGTCCCTGATCGCCACCAAGTCCCGCCGGATCAACCTGGCCGCCGCTGGCCGGCCAGTCATGGAATTTGGTGCCCGCCGGGCACAAGGGCCAGACGCTTCCGTTCTTGGCGCCAGAGCTGCCGTTATCGGCGGCTGCGGGTCAACCAGCAACGTCTTGTCAGCAGCCAAGTACAACATTCCAGTTGCCGGCACCATGGCCCACGCCTGGGTTCAAAGCTACCCAACTGAACTTGAAGCCTTCGAAAAGTGGGCTGAAGTCTACCCGGACAATGCCCTGCTTTTGGTCGACACTTACGACGTCTTAACCAGCGGCGTACCTAACGCCATCAAGGTCTTCAAGCAGCTCCGCGCCAAGGGTCACAAGAAGTTCGGTATCCGGATCGACTCCGGCGACATCGCTAAGTTGTCCCGCAAGGCCCGCAAGATGATGGACGACGCCGGTTTCCCGGAAGCAACCATCACCGCTTCCAACGCCTTGAACGAAAACGTCATCCACTCGCTTCTCCAAGAAGGCGCTCCGCTTGACAGCTTCGGCGTTGGTGAACAATTGATCACCAGCTCTAGCTCACCAGTTCTGAGCGGGGTCTTCAAGCTGGCTGCTTTGAAGATTGGCGACGGGGAATGGCAGCCAAAGATCAAGCTGTCCAACTCCAAGGAAAAGGTCACCCTGCCTGGTGAAAAGAAGGCCTACCGCCTCTACCACAAGGGGACCAAGAACGCCTTCGCGGACGTCATCGCCCTGGCTGATGAAGAATTGCCAGAAGAATTCACCGGCATTAACATGGACCCAATGATGACTGAAACTGAAGCTGACTTGAAGGACTTCGACGCCGTCCTCTTGACCCAGGTCGTTGTCGGCCCAAAGGCCAAGTCAATCGAAACCGACACCTTCAAGATCCAAAAGCACATGTACGAAAAGCTGGCTGAACTGCCAGAAGAAACTCAAAGACTGCTTAACCCGGACCGCTACCCGGTCTACCTGACTCCTGCCCTGGCTGACCTACAGGCCAAGATGATCAAGGACCACAAGCTTAAGTAAGTCACCAGTTCAATTGAATAAGCAAAAAACGAAGTTGCTCGAGCAGCTTCGTTTTCTTTTGCCTTTTATTTTATTGTTCAGCCAGTTTTTCTTCCAATTGTGACGTACACATCGGGCAACGGCTGGCTTCGATATCGATCTCGCTCTTGCAGTAAGGGCAGACCTTGGTCGTTGCTTCTTCTTCAGCTTCCTCTTCCTTCTTGATCAAGGACCCGGCCCGGTTGAAGGCCTTGACGATCAAGAACAGGACGAAGGCCATCATCAAGAAGTTGATGACCGCGGTCAAGAACTTCCCGTAAGCCAGGGTCACCCCGGCAAATTTCAGTGAGAACTGGTCAAAATTCATCCCGCCGACCAAACCTAAAAGAGGACTGATGATGTCACTTACCAGGGACTTGACGATGGTGGTGAAAGCACCGCCGATGATGATACCGACGGCCATATCCATCACGTTGCCCTTAGAGATAAAGGCCTTGAACTCCCCGAAGAAGCCCTTGGTAGATTCGACAGCCTGCTGGCCGTCTGGCAAATTAATTCGCTTTGGCATTTTTTACTCCCGAAAAAATATAATCGCTGACTGCTTATTTTGCTATAAATAGCGAACTAATTATATCATTCCCGGGAAAAAGTTGACAGCTGACGGGGAAATTTTTCCCCCTATTCGTTGACGATCCGCCGGTAAACCCGCGTGGTGATCGCGTAGATCAGCAGGTAGAAGGCGAAGACGGCCAAAGTTACCAGGCCCCCTACCCGCAAAAGCAGGGAGCGGTCGTAGACGCCCAGTTCCGACAAAACGGCGGAGACGGCGGGCGCGGCGATCAACAGGTTCACGATCCCGCCCAGCAGCGGGAAGAAGAAAATCATGAGCACCTGGGAGTGAATGGCCTGCACGCTTTCCTTCTGGCTCAGTCCCACCTGCTCCATGGTAATGAACCGCTGCCGGTCAGCGTAAGCTTCCGTGATCTGCTTGAAGTAGATGATCACCGCCGTGGTCAAGATCAAGGCTATGCTGATCATCATCCCGGCCATGATCAGGCCGCCCATGACTGCCGTAAGCAGGGAGGAGCTGGTGGTGTAAGAGGAAGCGTAGATCTTAAAGGAAATGCCGGACAGGGCCCTTTCATACTTGATCCGCTTTTGCTCCTGGTTGTCCCGCAGGCGGTAGTTGTAGGCGTAGTAGTAAGTCCGCCCGCTGGCTGCCGGCAAGGACTTGACGATCAACCAGACCGGCTCAAAAATCGCGCGTTCAGGATTGAATGACCAGCGGTAGCTGCTGACCGGCTTGATCCGGTAATTCCGGTTGAGAACGGTCAGCCGGCCTGGCAGTTTCTTCGTCTTCGAAATTGCCAGCGCCTCATTGGCCCGCAGCTTGACCTTCTGGCCGCTGAGCTTTTCATAGCTGGCCTGGTCCATCATGATCAAGGTCGTGTCGCTACTGCGGCTGATGATCTGCTTGCCAGTGAACTTGCCGCCAGAAATGTAGCCATACCACGGCCGGCTGCTGTAGAAGTCATAAACCTGCCCGGTCCGCGCCTGGTGCTCGCTGCCGATCTTTTGGATGCTGGCCCGGTCCTTGGAAGTAAACGGGCTCTGCTTGATCAAGACGACATCGGTCGGATTCCAGTTGGCCAAAGTGGCTTTCTCGCCGCTGTAGGCACTGATGGAGCCAAACAAAACGACCATGACCGCGCTGACCATCAGGCAGATTGAAGCCAGCCCCGCCCCGTTGGCCTGCATCCGCTGCAGCAGGCCCGAAACGGCGATGAAGTGCTTCGGCCGGTAATAGTAGCTCTTTCTTTTTTGCAAAAACTTCAGCAAAACGATGCTGCCGGAAATGAAGACCAGGTAGCTGCCGGCAACGACCAGGACTACCGCCGTCATGAAGCGGGTAAAGGCCGTCATCGTCGGCTTGGTGGTCAAGGCCTGGTAATAGCCGCTGCCCAGCAGGACAGCCCCCAGCAAACCGAAGAAGTACGGGGTCCGGTGCTTGATCTTGACCGGCTTTTTCCCGGCCTGCCAAAGCTGCTTGGGCGTCATCTTCTTCAAGCGGATGCTGCCCAGGATGAGCAAGAAGAGGTAGATGCCGGCCAAAAGCAGGGCAGTTTTCCCGGCGGCCGCTGGCGAGAACCAGCTTTCCTTGATGCCGGAGATCTGCAGCAGGCGCGCGTAGCCCTGGAAGGCGATTTTTTCAAAAATGCCCCCTAAAAGGACGCTGCCCAGCCAGCTGGCCGCGGCCAGAAAAAGCTGCTCCAGCGCCAGCAGGCGGGTCAGATCCCGGCTGGTCATCCCCAGCATGCTGTAAAGGCCCATCTCTTGCTCGCGCTGCTTGGCGATGAAGCTGCTGGCGTAAAGCATGAAGGCGACCGTCAAAAGCAAGACGAAGGTCTGACCCAGGTTGAGCATAACGGCTGTCATCGCGCCCGCGCTTTGCTTCATCAAGCTGCGGTTGGCCAGCATGGCCCAGATGATGTAGTTAAGCGAGCCCAGAACGGCCGCCGACAAAAGGTAAGGCAGATACAAGCGGCGGTTGCGGCGCAGGTTGGATTCGACAAGTTTACGCAGCATCGTCATCACCGCCCGTCAAAGCCAGCATGGCCTGGTTGATCCGCTCCTGGTAGCCGCGCTGGTCCAGGTCACCCCTGAAGAGCTCATGGTAGATCCGCCCGTCTTTGATGAAGAGGGTCCGGTTAGCGTAACTGGCCGCGGCCGTGGAGTGAGTCACCATGATGATCGTCTGCCCCTGCCCGTTGACTTCATCAAACAAGCCCAGCAGTTGCCGCGAGGTCGCTGAATCCAGCGCCCCGGTCGGCTCATCGGCCAAAAGCAGGTCCGGCCGGGTGATCAAGGACCGGGCCACGGCGATGCGCTGGCGCTGGCCGCCGGAAATTTCTACCGGAAAACGGTCCAGCAGCTGCTCGATCCCCAATTTCGGCGCCAGGTCTTGCAAGCGCCGCTCCATTTCAGAGACCGGCTGCTTGGCCAGAACCAGCGGCAGGAAAATATTGTCCCGGTTGGAGAGGCTGTCGAGCAGGTTGAAGTCCTGGAAGACAAAGCCCAGGTGCTCCCGGCGGAAGCGCGCCGCGTCGTCGGGCTTCAGCTCGTTCAAGTTCTGCTCGCCCAGAATTGCCTGGCCGCTGCTGGCCTGGTCCAAAGTGGCCATGATGTTCAAGAGCGTGCTTTTGCCGGCTCCGGATTCCCCCATGATCGCGACATACTCGCCTCTTTCAACAGTGAAGGAAACGTCCTTGAGGGCCGTTACGGCATTGGCTGACTTTTCATTGTAGACTTTTTTTACATGATTCAATTTTAAAAGCGTCATCGTTTTTCCCCTTTCATTGACTAATACCATTATAAAAAGCTTCCCCGCCCTTTCCTACTTACGGAAATGCGAAGAAGCTTACGATTTTGTAAGGTACTTGACCCGGTCGCCGGGGAAAGTCAGCCGGGCACTGACGCCGCCGTTTTCTGAAGCCAGCCGGGCGCTGAGGCCCAACTGGCCGGCCGCCTGTTTGACGAAATACAGGCCCATCCCGGTCGACTGCTGGCTGCGGTGGCCGTTGACGCCGGTAAAGCCCTTGTCAAAAACCCGGACCAAGTCAGCCGGCCTTATTTCCGGGCCCTGGTTGTGAACCGTCAAAGTCTGGCCTTGAAAGGAAATGACGATTTCCGGCCCGGTCCCGTATTTCAAGGCATTGCTTAAATACTGCTGGATAATGAAGCGGAGCCACTTGCGGTCGGTTAACAGGGCCACCGGCTCCATTTCCAGCCGCGGAACCGTCTTTTTCTCCAAAAAGCTGGCCATGTTCTGCCGCAAAACTTCGTTGACCAGGCTGGCCAAGTTGACCCACTCGAAGTCAAAGTCGTGCTGGCTGGCCGCCAGCCGCTGCCCGTTCAAGAGCAGGTTGAGCTGGTAGTCAGCCTGGACCAGGGGCTGGCGGAGCTTGGCGCTGGGCACTTGATCGCCCTGGCTGCACAGGCTCGTCAGTTCGGTCAGGGAGTTCTTGATTTCATGAGCCAGCAGCTCCATCTGTTCAACGGCTTCCTTTTCTTCCAGCTCCTTGGCCGCCAGATCCTGCCGGTGCCGGCTGGCCAGCAGCCGCGCCTTTTCTTCAAAGGCCGTTTCGCCCGGACTAACCGCTGCCTGGCCGCCGGTCCCGTCCCAGTCCGCGATCTGCTTGACCTGCTTGCGGCACCAGAAGAAGTCAGCCGCCAGATATATGAGCAGAAAAGGCAGGCTGTAGCGGAGCAAATCGCCCGCCATGGCCGCCGGCTGGCCGTACAGCAGGCTGATCAGCCAGGCCAGCAGCAAGAGCAGGACATACATGACCAAAAGCGCCGCCTGCTTCTGGAAGAATTTCCGCCAAAAAAGCTTAGTATTCAAACCGGTAGCCGATCCCCCTTTCCGTAATCAGGCAGCCGCTCAGGCCCAGCTGGGCCAGCTTGGCCCGCAGGCGGGAAATGTTTACGTTGAGCGTGTTTTCATTGAGGTACTTGCCGCCCTGCCAGAGCAGTTCCAGGATTTCCTGCTTGGAAACCGTCGCCTGCCCCCGCTGCAGGAAGATCTGCAGCATGGCTCCTTCCGTCGGGGTCAGCTGGACGGTCTGCCCATCTTTGGTCAGGTCCCCGGTCAGGCTGTTGAAGGTCGCCCCGGCAAAAGTCTGCTGCTCGCCGCGCCGGCCCCGCCGCCTGAGAAGCGCTTGAATCTTGGCCACCAGAACCGTCGCGGAAAAAGGCTTCATTAGGTAATCGTCCGCCCCGGCTGAAACGGCGTGCATCACATTGGCATCGATATCAGCCGCGCTAATCACGATCAAGGGTGCGTCGGTGACCCGGCGGATCTCCTGGATCCAGTAAAAGCCGTCAAAACTGGGCAGGGTGATGTCGCACAGGATCAAGGCTGGCCGCGCCTGCTCGGTTTCCCGGGCCACCTGCTGCCAATTTTTGACCGTAACGACCTGGTACTGCCACTTTTTCAAGCTGGCCGCGATGTTTTCGATGATCTGCGGATCATCTTCTATCAGCATGATTTTTTCCATGGCCGCCTCACTCATAATCCGGCAAAACCCAGCGCTCAATCGCTTCCGCGACCGCTCCCTGGTCAAAGGTCTTTTCCGTGATCCGGTCGCATTCTCCCCGCATCTCCGGGCTGACGTTGGCCACTCCGACGCCGGTGCCGGCGGCCCGGATCATGGGCAGGTCGTTGAAGCTGTCGCCGATGGCCATGGTCTCATCCAGCTGACAGCCCAGCTCAGCGCATAAAGTCTTCAGGCCCAGCCCCTTGTTCACCTTGGGCGGGTTGAATTCCAGATAGCGGTTGGATGAAAAGCTCATCTCGCTGACTGCCTCCAGATCCGTCAGGTTCCCGCGCAGCTTCTTCAGCTGCTCAAAGTCCGGGTTGACGTAGAGAATCTTGGCAAACCTGGCCCCGCTTTTTCTCAAAGCAGTCAGGTCTCCGCCCGGCAGCGCGAAGAAAGTCGCCCGCCCCTTGCAAAAGTCGATCTCTTCCTGCGTCAAGGCATAGCCGTAGACCCGGTCTTCGGTGTAGATGTGCATCCCCAGGCCCAGTTTCTGCCCCCGCTTGAAGATTTCCTCGACCAAATCAGCGTCCATCCCCGTAAAAGAGATCAAGCGTGGCCCCTTGTTTTCAAAAACCGCCCCGCCGTTGTAACAAATCGTGTACTGGCCGGCCTGGTCCGTCTGCCCCAGTTCTGCCAAGGTCTGCTTTAATGAGTAAAAGCCCCGGCCTGTAGCGGGCACGAACTTGATGCCCAGTTCCTGGCACTTTTTAATAGCCCGCAGGTTTTCCTCCACTACCCGGTTGCCCGGCCCAAGCAAGGTCTCATCTAAGTCGCTGGCAATCAATTTGATCATCATTTTTTCCTCCTGACTCATCATCTTTCTACCACCATAATAGCGTTTTTAAGAGCGAAAAGAAAAGCAAAATGGAAAAGGAAATGGAAAGAGAAAATAAAAAAGCTGCTTTACAGCAGCTTAATCGGTGATGGTTACCTCACCGGCAATATCCTTGTTGAAAAAGGCCCGGACGTCAGTCAAGTCCATCCCCTGGCCCAGGGCCCACATCAGCTTGGTCACGGCACTTTCACTGGTCATGTCCCGGCCGCTGATCGCCCCTTCCAGCATGGCTGCCCGGCCAACCTCGTACTTGGTCAGGTCAGTCCGTTCGTACAGGCACTGGCTGCAGGCCACCACGGGCACTCCCCGCTTGATGATCTCGCCAATCGCCTTAACCATGTTCCGCCGCATGTAGTTCATGCCGCCGAGGCCATAGGCTTCGATGACGATCCCCTTGACCCCGCTGTCAACCATGGCGCTCAAAACGGCCGGGTCAAAGCCAGGGAAAAGCTTGATCATGGCCACCTGGGTCTCCACCTTGGTGTTCAAAGTGCAGATGGCGTGCTCACTTGGCACGTATTCAAAGTCCTTGTGCTTAATGTCGATGCCGTCTGAGGTCACCATGGCTACCGGGTCGACATTGATGCTCTTGAAGGCGTCAAAACCGGTCGTCCGGATCTTAACGCAGCGGCAGCCCCGCATGATCTGCCGGTTAAAGGCAATATAGATCCCCGGCTTGCAGGTTGCTGCCGCGGCAAAAGCAACCCGGAGGTTGTCTGGCGCGTCGCTTAAGATGGCCTGCATGGGCACCTGGCTCCCGGTTAAAACAACCGGCAGGTCGATCCCTTGCAGCATAAATGTGAGCATAGACGCCGTGTAAGCCATTGTGTCAGTCCCGTGGGAGACAACAATGCCATCAAAGCCCCGGCGCAATTTGTAAATCTGTTCGGCGATAAAAGCCCACTCTTCCGGCTGGATATTGGAAGAGTCCAAAGACAAAATGTCCTTGACCTCGACTTCATAAGGCAGACCGCCCAGGGTATGGAGCAGCTCCGCCCCTGACTGGCCTGGAATCAGCCCCTCTTCTGACGCTACGGACGCGATTGTCCCCCCAGTCGACAGCAGCAAAATTTTCTTATTGGTCATCTTTTTCCTCACTTGCTTCGCGGTCTTCCTCAGCCAAAAGCTCATACAAACGGTCCAGGTACTTTTCCAGCTGGCTTAATTCCTGCCGGCTGTAGAGCTGCTCCACCTTTTCTTGCAGCTTGTGCATCCCTTTTTTAGCGCTCATGCAGATCTGCCGGCCTTCCTCGGTCAAGCAGACGATCTTCACCCGCTTGTCGCATTCAGCCAGATGGCTTCTGACATAGCCCTTGCCTTCCAGGCGGCCGACAATCCCGGCCATGGTGGCCTGGGCCACTTCAAAGTGGTTTTCCAGCTGCTTTAAAGGCGCCTGGCGGCCTTCACATTTGTCCAGATAAACCAGGCAGTGAAACTGTGAGAAGGTCAAGCCCAGCTTCTTGAGCTCGCAGTTGCCCCTTTTGGCCATCAAATCATTGATCTTCTTGACTCTTAACCCTAAATCCATCGTTTACTCGGCTCCTAATCTACCAACGATACCTAAGAGCCTATTTTACCATTTTTGCCGGTTAAAAGTCCTCTTCCAGCCGCTTGGCCTGGTCCATAATCTCCTGGTAGACCGCCCTTAAGGCTGCTTCATATTCCGGCCGCTGGGCCAGGCCCGTCACCTTGTCTAAAACCTGCGCTTCTCTTTTCGGGTCAAAAACCGCCTGCCCCTTTTCCCGCTTGAGCCGGCCAACTTCCATGACCAGGTCGTACCTTTTAACCAGAGCCTTGACCAGGTCTTGATCCGCCTGGTCGATTTGCTCTCGCAGCTTGCTTAAATCTGCCATCGTTTTTCCTCAAAAGTCCCCTATTTTCCAAGTATTTTTAAAAAAAGCACCCTTAGTACTTTACGAGATAAAATGAAAGTATTATCATAAAGATGAAAAAATTACGATTAGGTTGAGCGTCACACCAAACGCTGAACTTTATCTGTGGTAAATTGTTATTGTTATCAGTGTAATTTTTCACATCACAGAGAACGCGAACCAGCCGGTTCGCGTTTTTTGTTTCTCTGTTTCTTATTTCTTTTAAGCTGTCTTGGTCACGTCTACCCAGGCCGTGTAGTCGGAGTATTTTTCCAGAGCCGGGATAGTCAAGCGGACAGCGCTGTTGCTCGAGCCGGCTGCCGGGTAGACCTCGGCGTGGCGCTTGAGGGACTCGTCCAAGTAGACCTTGACGCCTGGCTTAACGGCAAAGGGGCAAACCCCGCCTGGAGCGTGACCGATATAGTCTTCCACCTGGTCAAAAGGAATCATCTTGGCCTTCTTGTGGAAGGCGGCCTTGTACTTGTGGTTGTCAGTCCTGGCTTCCCCCGCCATAACGACTAAGATCGGGGCATCGTCGACCAAAAAGGACAGGGTCTTGGCGATCTGGTCCGGTTCGGTATCCAGAGCCTGGGCGGCCAAAGCCACGGTGGCTGAAGACTCGGGAAGTTCAATTACCTTAACGTCAGTATCTTTGAAAAAATCTTTTACTCTTTCAACTGCCATTGTTTAACCTGCTTTCTCTGCTCAAAAAGCTGATGAATCTAAGATTAGAAATATTTTAAAAAGCAGTATAAACCTTTTTGACCGCGGCGGCAAGCCCGGCGATATCTTCCGGCATCGTCGTGCAGCATCCCCCGACCAGTTTTGCCCCGGCAGCCAGCCAGTCACTCCCTGCCTGGCCAAAGTCCGCGGCTTCTGGCGGATAGACCCACTTTTTAACAGAAGGATCGTATTCCGCCCCGGAATTAGGGTAAACGACGATTGGCAATTTGGAAGCGCGGAGATTTTTCACCACATCGACAGTCCAGGCCAGCTTGAAGCAGTTGGCTCCGGCCGCGAAGACTTGAGGATAGCTGCCAACTTCCTGGACCGCTTCAGCTAAAGGCAGGCCCTCGCTGATAGTGGCCGGGTCTTTTAAGGAAAAGCTGACGTAGACCGGCAGGCCCGGGTAATTAGCCGCCAGATAGTCCAGAATGGCTCTGACTTCGCTCAGCTTGGGCTGGGTCTCAATGGCCAGGCAGTCCACCCCGCCGGCAACCAGTTCTTCAATTCGCGGGGCATGGAAGTCCACGTATTTCTCATGGCTTAAGCCGTAGTCCCCCCGGTATTCACTGCCGTCAGCCAGGTAGGCCCCGTAAGGGCCGACTGAACCGGCCACGTAGTTATGGATGCCGGTCTCTTTCTCAAAGTCGTCTCTGGCTTTAATGGCTATGGCAGCTGACTTCCTGATTAGGGCGCGAGCCGCGTCCTCACTTAATCCGTGCTTCATGAAGGCCGGCAGGCTGGCCTGGTAGCTGTCGGTGATCGTAACCCGGGCACCGGCCTTGAAGTACTCCTGGTGGACCCGGTAGACCAGGTCGGGGTTGTCCTGTAGGGCCCGGGCGGTCCAGAGGTCAGAATTGGTGTCTTCGCCCCAGGCTTCTAAGGGCGTGGACATGGACCCATCCAAAGTCACCGGGCCTTGGGCCAGAAGAGTTGGTAAATCTGCCATCGTTTTTTCCTCCATCATGTGCTATCATGTTACTGTTTATTTTAATAAAAAACTAATCTGTTTTGAAGAGGTATTTTTATGGCTCAACAAGAAAAAGTCGACCACCTCGAGCGGAAGATGGAGGCCCGGCACATTCAGATGATCTCCCTGGGCGGGGTCATCGGGACCGGTCTCTTCTTAAGCTCGGGCTATACCATCAGCCAGGCTGGCCCAATTGGCACGATTATTGCCTATTTCTTCGGGGCAATCCTGGTTTACGCCGTCATGCTCTGCTTAGGTGAATTGTCAGTGGCCATGCCCTACACGGGTTCCTTCCACGTTTACGCTAAAAATCTGCTTAACCCGGCCACCGGCTTCACGGTCGCCATTCTCTACTGGCTGACCTGGACTATTGCCCTGGGCAGCGAGTTCACCGCGGCGGGGATCATCATGCGGCACTGGTTTCCAAGCGTCCCCGTCTGGATCTGGAGCCTGGTTTTCATGATTTTGATTTTCCTCTCCAACTTCTTCTCGGTCAAGATTTTCGCTGAAAGCGAGTTTTGGTTCGCGGCCGTCAAGGTAACCGCCATCGTCGCTTTTATCATTTTAGGGGGACTGGCAGTCGTTGGGGTTATTCCTTTAAAAGGCAGCCAGGGGGCGCCAGGCTTGACCAACCTGACTAAAGACGGCTGGTTTCCGACTGGTTTTGGTGGAGTTTTTACCACCATGCTCACGGTCAACTTCGCCTTCTCAGGAACAGAACTGATCGGGATCACGGCCGGGGAAGCCAAGGAGCCGGAAAAGACCCTGCCTAAGGCCATCCACACCACTTTATGGCGGCTGATCATCTTCTTTATCGGTTCCATCTTCATCATGGCCTGCCTTATCCCCTACAAGCAGGCCGGCGTTACCGAAAGTCCCTTCGTCCACGTCTTTAACATGATGGGGATTCCTTTTGCCAGCGATTTGATGAACTTCGTCGTTTTGACGGCCATCATCTCCGCCGGCAATTCCGGCCTCTACGCCTCAACCAGAATGCTCTGGTCCTTGGGCAATGAGGGAACTATCCCGGTTGTTTTCGCCAAGACCAACAAAAGAGGAATCCCGGCTGTCGCCTTGCTGGTAAGCATGCTGGGCGGGGTCTTCTCCCTTTTGACCAGCGTCTACGCGGCTGACACGATCTACCTGGTCCTGGTTTCCATCTCCGGCTTGGCGGTGGTCTTCGTCTGGATGGCGATCGCCCTGTGCCAGCTCAAGTTCCGGCAGAAGTGGCTGAAAGAAGGGCATACGGAAGGCGAGCTCAAGTTCAAGACTCCTCTCTATCCCTTCACGCCTTGGTTTGCCTTTATCGCCAGCCTGGCCTCCTGCCTTTTGATCTGGTTTGACCCTTCCCAGAGGGTAGCCTTGTACGCGACGATTCCTTTCGTCATCTTCTGCTACATCGCCCACCACTTCTATGCCAAGTATCAGGAGAAAAAGCAGACCAGCCTTTAACAGAGCGCCTTCGGGCGCTTTTCTTTTTGCCCGGGGAATCGAATCAAATCAAGTCAATCAAATCAAATCTAATCAAATCACATCATTGACGAGATTGACGCGATTCGCTAAAATATGATTAGATTCAAACTAGTAAAAAGGAGGACCGCCATGCTTACACCAAACGATTCCAGCAGCTTTGAAAACCAGCTTTCTCCCCGGCAGGACTTGACCTTTAACTCCCTGCAGGCCCTTTTTGACCAGCAGGGTCTGCCCTTTACCCCGCCGTCCAGCCAGTTTGGCATCCTCCAGTTCAGTAATTTCGACCTCCTGGTCTCTGACCAGTGCCCTTATACGATCAAGTGCGCTGTTTTTAAGGGACGTGACCAGGATGAATTCCTGGACCGGCAGGAGTTTACCGGGTCCCTGGCGGCCCAATTCCAGCAGGTCTACGCTTTTTTGGAAAAGCACAACCCCGTAGAGAGCCAGATCAAGGGCCTTTACCGGGAAGACCGGCCAGCCTACCCCAAGCAAGCCTTAAGAGAAGCCTTGATGAACGCGATTATCCACAGGGACTACAGCAATCCGGCCAGCAGTCTGATCAACTTATACACAGACCGGGTGGAATTCATTTCTTTTGGTGGCCTCATGCCCGGGATTACCCTGGAAGACATCCAGCTGGGCCTGTCAGTTTGCCGGAACAAGCGCCTGGCTGACCTCTTTTACCAGCTGAAGCTGGTGGAATCTTACGGAACAGGGTTAGCCAGAATCAAGAGTGCCTACAAGGGCAGCCGCCTTGCGCCCCAGATTTTGGCCGCTCCCAGCTCTTTTAAGGTAGTCCTGCCCCATTACGAGGCGGCTGTCAAAGCGGCCCCCAAGCCGGTCAAAAAGGCGGCTGGGCCTGCCCCCTCCCCTAGCCCAGCTCCCAAGCCAAAGGCCAGGGCAAGCGGCAATGAAGAAGCCGTTTTGGCTTTTGGCAAAGAACATGGGGAATTTATCAGAAGCGACATTGAGGAGCTCTTAGGGGTCAGCCCGGCTACGGCGACCCGGCTCTTGCGGCAGATGGAAAACAGCGGCTTGGTCCTCAAGCGGGGCAAGGCCAAGGCCATCCGCTACCGGATCAGCGAAAATTCCTAAGCAAACAGTTCAGTTCCTGCCTAAACGTGCTAACATAGGTAGGGACTTTTTTCATCCAAAAAATTACAATCCATATAGAAATCTGGCAATAATCATGCAACAATTTACTCCGATTCTTTTAGGCAGCGACATCAACGTTTACGGGATGGCCCGGTCCTTCCATGAGGCTTACGGGATCAAGGTCCAGGCCTGGGGCGCGTCCACTTTGGCCCCGACCCGGTATTCAAAGATCGTTGACATCGAGGTTCACCCCGGCTTTACTGAAGACCCGGAATTCATCAAGGTCATGCGCGAGAAGATCAAGGAATACAAGAATCACCCGGAACCGGTGATCTTGATCTCTTGTGGGGACGGCTACTCAGAGCTTTTAGCCAAGCACAAGCAGGAGCTGGAAGAGGCCTTCATCGTTCCTTATATCGACTACTCCCTCTTAGAGAAGCTGATCTCTAAGGAGGGCTTCTACGAGGTCTGTGAAGAATACGGCCTGCCTTACCCGAAGACCAAGATCATCACTATGGCCGCTTACAAGGACGGTTCTTACGCCGACGTGCCTTTCCCCTTCCCGGTCGCTTTAAAGCCGGAGGACCCGGTTTCCTGGCTGGACGTCCAGTTTGAAGGGCGGAAGAAGGCTTTTGTCATCAAGGACATGGCGGAATTCAAGGATATTGTGGGCAAGATCTACAAGAATGGCTATAAAGCAGACTTGATCCTGCAAGACTTTATCCCAGGCGACGACTCCAACATGCGGGTCTTGAATGCTTATGTGGATAAAAACCACAAGGTCAAGATGATGTGCTTGGGCCACCCGCTCTTGGAAGACCCGGACCCGATCGCTATCGGCAACTACATGGTGATCGCGCCGGACTATGACGAGAAGCTCTACCAGACTGTCCAGGCCTTTTTGGAAAAGATCAACTACACGGGCATGGCCAACTTCGACATCAAGTACGACGTCCGCGACGGCCAGTACAAGTTCTTTGAAATCAACCTCCGGCAAGGCCGGTCCAGCTTCTACGTCACTTTGAACGGCTACAACCTGGCCAAGTGGTATGTGGACGACTATGTGGAAGACTCACTTAAGGACCAGCCGGTTGTTTACGGCAACCAGGATCCGGCCAAGCACAAGCTCTGGTTAGGCGTGTCAGCTAAGATTTTTGAACAATACGCGGTCGACTCCCTGGCCAAAAAGGAAGCATTGGCGCTTCTCCGGGCCGGCAGAGTGGGCACCACGGTCTTCTATAAACCGGACATGAACGTCAAGCGCTGGCTCTTGATGAAGCACATGTACCACAACTACTACAAGGATTACCAGAAGTACTTCAGGGTCAATAAAGAACAGTACTTCGAGAAAAAGAAGTAAGAAGCATAAACTTATGCACAAGAAAAAGAGGAAGCTCACTTGAGTTTCCTCTTTTTTGCATGATATTTTTCTGTCCTGTTTAAAAGCTGTGGATAATCCGCAGGCAGATGTGCAGGGCTTTTGCTTGGGAATCTTGGCCCCAATCGCGGTCATCATAGGCCTCTACGTTAGCCAGGGAATCAGCCGTGTAAAGCAGCTGGCCGAATTCAACGCCGCGTTTGGCGCTAACAGCGGCCATTGAGGCGCACTCCATCTCTACCACCTGGCAGCCTTCGCTGCGCCGGTATTCAACCATGTCCTTGGTTTCCCGGAAAAAGCCGTCAGTCGTCCAGGTCGTGCAGTGTTCAAAGGGCAGTCCCTGCTCTTTTAAGCCTTGGCCGATTTTTTCAACAGCTGCTGGATCAAGGTCCACGTAGCGGCTGGCTGGCAGGTACTTGTAAGAAGTGCCTTCATCTCTTAAAGCCCGGGTCGGGATCAAGAAGTCGTTTTCCTTGATGTCCACCAAGGTCCCGCAAGAGCCAACAGCCAGAAACTTTCGGCAGCCAAGGGCGATCAAGGCATCCATGAACTGCGCCGCCGCGGGACCGCCTAATGGCGCCCGGCATAAGCACAGCTGCTCACCTTGGTTCTCAATGACATAGATCGGCCGCAGGCGGTCAATCGTAATAAAGTGGTCAGCCACTGTTGCCTTAACTTGCTCGGCATACTTATCGACTTCGTCTCCTAAGAAGGCAAAGAGGCATTTTTCCGGCAGCCTTACGCCTTCATTATCATGGCCTGGTTTCAGAACCTCCTGGGAAACTGGGTCGTATTCCAAAATCGGCAATTCGTTTTTCTCGATCATAATCTAGTCCTTTCCAGTTTAAGCAAGTTAAAGTATAGCAAATTTTTGCCAAAAGAAAGGAGTCAGTTCCGGATTGGAACTGGCTCCTTTTTGGATGCAGAGATTAAGTTGAGATGATGACTAAGCGTGGAATTCGATTACGATGCAAACCATAGCGTTGCTGCCAGTGCCGTAGTGGCCTACGCCGATGTAGGCAGTGTGGTTGCCGGAGTCGACCATCATCGTGTAGTGTTCGTAAGTACCGCTGATGTTGGTGATGTTCTTTCTAGTCTTCTTAACGACGATTGCTTGGTAGTCATCCTTTTCTGCCTGCATGTTTTCAGTGAAAGTGCTGGTCAGGCTGGACTTCATTTCAGCCGTAGCGTCGCCGCTTTGCGCGTTGTAGTAGCAAGCGTGCAGGGTTTCGCCGCCGTGGTAGATGATCTTGCCGTTAACGATCGGGTAGGTGTTGAGGTAGCTTGGCAGGGAGTTGTAGCCGGAGTGGTCGTAAGTCCCGGTAGTAACGTACTGCTTTGCCTTGGCAGTAGCCCGCTTGTCAAGAACGGCGTTGTACTTGGAGCTCATCTTGACTGCCTTGACGCCTGCCTTAGCCCGGAAGCTGTTGACAACGTTCAAAGCTGCCTGACGGAGTTGGCTTTGGCTGCTCAGACTGCTGTCGGTGCTGGCCTTAACGGCTGCCTTCTTGGTGTTGTTAGCCTTGTAGGTGATGTTAACAGTCTGGCTCTTAGTCTTTGAGCTTACCTTGACTGCCTTGACAGTCTTGGTGCTGGCCTTGTAGCCGGCAGCCTTAGGAGCCTTGTAGGACTTCCAGCTGGAAGTGGTCCACTTGCGGCCCTTCTTCTTTAAAGTAGCAGTTTGCTTAACCTGGCTGTACTTGCCTGGCTTGTAAACCTTGATGGTCCGGGTAACCTTCTTGGTAGTGGTCTTAGCGTAAACCGGATTCGTGGTCGTGGTTGCCAGCCCGAGGAGGGCTGCCAGAGCTGCTAAAACTGTGATTTGCTTTCTCATAATAGATCACCTATTTCCACTTAATTTCTGCTATTAGTTATCTCTTATCTTTCGACTAGAATTATAGCAGGGTTTTAAGGAAAAAGTTATAGTTTCTTGGTATTTTTTATAAGCTTTTACTTATCAGTGTAAAAATGAGGCTTCTTTCTCAGTATTCAAGAATCTATAACCGTTGATTTATCAAACTTTAAGCCCACTAACTTATCCAGCTGCTCTAAAGCACTGATTTAAAGCAAATGTAAAGGGATGCAAGATTTATTTTTGAATATTTCTAATTAGTTTAAACTTATCAAAAATATAATGATTAACCTAACACATTTTCTAACCAGCAAAACCGTCAAGTTATCACTATAACCATAATCTTAAAAGTTGCATTTACAGGCCCACTATAACTATTAGCTGAAAATTATTATTTAAAACTAATGAGATAAACCGGATACAACAGCGGTTTGATTATCTAAAAGTTATTATCATAATCTGCCGACGCTTTTTAAGGCAAAAAAACAGGCCGCTGCTTATCTTTTTTAAGCAACAGCCTGTGGCACATTATTTTTGCAATTAAAACTCAATGTCAATATGAATCTTGATTCTGCCTTGAATACTCATAAAACTCACCTCCTAAGCTATTTATCTGCTTGTTAATGCCGCCAAACTTCATCTCCAAATACAATTCTATTCATTCAAGAACCACCTCTTCTTTATCAACTTTTGTATTTTAGTATAGCCAGCTAGAAAAGACATATAAGCAAAAAGTCAGATCTGCAAGTGAAATTGCAAATCTGACTTTCTCACATATGTTCCTGTAAAAACTTCTCAACTTCCTGCCCGTACTCCGGCATCCCCAGCAAGTAGCAGTTTTTAACAGCCAGCCGGCAATTTTCCAGCCTTTCTTCCTTAGGCTCCGCTTGGTAAGCCAGCAGATTTTCAAAAAATAGCAGGGAGTTCTTATAGAAAAACAGCTCCGGCCTGGTCGGAATCTGCTTGCCGGCCTCGATAAAGTACTCCGCCCCACTGGACTGCCGCAGGTCCGCGAAATCAGACAAGAGATTGTCGATGATCGCCAATAGCGCTACCTGGATATCCACATCCCTGGTCTGCCGGTACTTTTCCACAATTTGCCGGCTGAGATAACGATTGCTGTCCAAGTCATAGAAATCCATGAAATTGCAGTAGAGCATCAGCTTCTTTTTATCAAAGCTGGCGATGTTAAAAATCTTCTCCTTAATTCTTTGCCGCAGGGCTTCATCACCATCTTTATCGTCTTTCACCGTTTCCATCCAGCCCGCGACGATCAAAAGCTGCTCTTCCTTGTCCGGGAAATTGCTGGCTTGCACCTCTTGAAACAGTTCCTGAAAATCGGCCTGGCTGCCGTGGTAGTAAGCCTGCATCAGCCTGGCCCGGAGGTCCTTCTCCCACTTCTTCTGCCGGCCGGCTTCTACCTCCAGGTGACTAAAGAACTCCCACAAGGGAATCTGGTTCGCCTCCAGCAATTTCAACAGGTCTTCCGCGCTAATCCGGTTCAAGCCCTTCTCAACTTTTGAATAAAAAGAAGGACTGATCACCTCTCCCGCCCATGCCTTCTGCGTTTTCCCCTGCTCCAGCCGGTATTTTTGCAATAATTCCCCGATTTTCATCTTTTTCCTCCAAAGTCAAATATGCCATTTTCCGTTGCCCAGCCGCCAGTCCCCTATCATTGGTAAAAAACTATTTACGAAAGCTGGTTCAACGATGAA
Source organism: Lactobacillus sp. WILCCON 0059 (assembly GCF_057197985.1). Lineage (NCBI taxonomy): Bacteria > Bacillati > Bacillota > Bacilli > Lactobacillales > Lactobacillaceae > Lactobacillus > Lactobacillus sp. WILCCON 0059. Next base: position 321,362 of record NZ_JBUBHN010000001.1, on the reverse strand, counting down.
TTCTTTTCTCAAAAATAAAAATTTCCGCCGCTTCGCTACAGGTGGTCTTCTGTCTGCCGCTGGCGATGTCTTCTTCTACCTTGCCTTCATGACTTACGCCAGTCAGCTGCGCAATTACTCCCTGGCCATCTCACTGATTGCCATTTCTGAAGCCGTGCCAAAATTTCTGGAAATCTTTGCCGGATACCTGGCAGACAAGACCCGGCACAAGTTCCGCAATATCGTGCTGACCGCGCTTTTCCGCTGCCTCTTTTACGCCCTGGCTGCCCTCTTGCTGGCTTCCAGGGCTGACCAATGGAAGCTCCTGCTGGCCATCATCACCATCAACTTTTTGTCTGACCTTTGCGGCTCCTACTCTTCAGGGCTCATAGTTCCGCTTGTGGTCGACCTAGTCGGAGAAGATGACTTTGGTGAAGCTGAAGGCTTTGTCAGTGGCTGCAAGCAGATCATCGACATTCTGGCCCAGTTTGCCGGCGCGGGCCTCATTTTGGTCCTTTCCTACGCTGCTTTAGCCTGGATCAACTCGCTGACCTTTTTGCTGGCCGCCATCCTTTTTGCCTTAGTTGGCCGGCAAGCCGCCCCGGTTCAAACCGAAACAGCTGAAACTCCAGCTTTTTGGCCAGCCATGCGGCAGGCCTACCAGCAAGCCAAAAAGCAGACAGGACTCTTAACCGTAGTCCTTGTATTAGCAGTAATCAATGCTTCTTTAACCGCGATTGAGCCCCTGTTTTCAATCACTCTGGCTGCTCATAAAAGCAGCATGGTCATCTCCAGCTACAGCTTTACCCTGGCCTTGACCAATGTGGCCGCGGCAATTGGAGCGGCCAGCGGGAGCCTTTTTGGCCAAAAAGTATTCCACTCTATCAGCATTTTCCCTTTAGCCAGCTGGACTGCCTTGTGCAGCCTACTGACAACGCTGAGTTTGTTTTGCCAAAACGGCTGGTTGACCGCTCTTCTTTTCGGACTCTTGGCCGCTTTAGCCAGTGCTGTTTCCATTAAAATGACCCAATGGCTGGTGACCAGCGTCGACCGGCAGATTTTGGCTTCAACCGTTGGCCTATTGAACACTATTTTAATGGCCGCCAGTCCCTTGATCACCACTCTGATCACAAGCATTTCCAGCATCAACCTGGCCTGGGCAATTATCAGCCTGCTGGCCTTGGAAGTCGCCGCCTTAGCGGTACTGCTCATTCTCAACCAGCGGCAATTATTTAAAATCTCTGCTTAACAGGTGTCCATTAACTTGGACGCCTGTTTATTTTTTGCCTCTTTAGTCATCAATTATATCTTAAAAACAAAAGTGTAATCTGCAAAATAAAAAATTTGGCACTTTTTCTTGTATTAGTAAGTGGAGGGAAAAACTGACCTCCTAGTTAAGGAGAAACCATGGCAAAAAGAAAATCACAGCAGACTCATGGCACCAATGACCTGGTTGAAAAAATTCTGCTGGACAAGAATGAAGTGTTCGCTGACGTATTAAATGGCTTCATTTTTAATGGTAAGCAGGTCATCAAGCCAGGGATGCTGGCAAACACCAACACGCTTAGCTACTACAAAGCTAGCGGGAAGATTCACAGCCAAGACCGAGATGTGGCCAAGCTGCTGACGATCGGTAAGAAGAAGTTTGTTATTTCGCTAATTGGCATTGAGAACCAAACCCGACCGGACAAGAACATGCCGGCGCGGGTGATGAATTATGATGCCGCGGCCTACCGCTACCAGCTCACCAAAAGCAAAAGGCTCTACCCCGTGCTCACACTGGTGGTATACTACGGGAAAGAAGCTTGGAACTACAGCCGAAATTTGCTGGGGAACATCAATATGAAGAAGCTGCCCGAAGAGATTCGGCCACTGATCAGCGATTACGAGATCAAAGCTTTTTACCGGATCAGTGATTTGTCTGCGCAAGAGCTGGACAAGCGCTTCAAGAGTGCCTTCTTCTGCCTGGCAGAATACTTCATCCAGACCAATGCTGGTGAAGAATACCACCCAAGCGCCAAAAAGCTGTCAGTAGAAGATATCATGCTTCTTTTGGACATGATGAATGCCCTGTCGGGCACGCATGCTTTTGATGATTTAATCAAGGAACTGGAAAAAAGAGATAAGAACGAGGTGACTACCATGACTGAAGTAATGCCACAATTTATCCAGGTCAAGCTTGACCAGGCCAAGAAGGAAACGACTGAAGAAGTGACTAAGGAAACGACCGAGAAGGTAACGCAAGACTACTTGCGCAACATTTTGAACACCACCAACTTAACTCCAGACGGAGCCATGGACCTCCTGGGCATCCCCGAGGCAGACCGGCCGATGTACAAGAAGCTGCTCAAGAAGAAGTAAGCAAAAAAGCGGACAAGTTTGCCTTGTCCGCTTTTCTTACGCATTTATTTTATAATTCATCGCCGTTTGAAGCGATAACCTTTTGGTACCAGTAGTATGAATCCTTAGGAAGACGCTTAAGCGTACCTTCGCCCTTGTCATCACGGTCAACATAGATGAAGCCATACCGCTTGGACATTTGACCAGTCCCGGCAGAAACGCAGTCAATGCAGCCCCAGGTCGTGTAGGCACGCAGGTCAACCCCATGTTCAACCGCCTTGTCCATCGCCTTGATGTGCTTTCTCAAGTAGTCAATCCGGTAATCGTCATGAACAGTACCATCTTCCAGCTTGTCAACGGCACCAAGACCATTTTCAACAACCATCATCGGGATGCCATAACGGTCATACATCTTTTCCAAGTACAGTTGCAGGCCGTCTGGGTCAGTTGACCAGCCCCATTCAGAGTATTCAAGATATGGGTTCTTAGCGCCAGCAGCGAAGTTACCCTTAGCCTTTTCGCCAACATCATGGGTGGTAACCATGTTTGACATGTAGTATGAGAAGGTGTACATGTCAACTTTACCTTCCTTCATGATTTCAAGGTCGCCATCTTCAATCTTCAAGTGAACATTGTGTTCATCCCATAAGCGCTTGGCAAAACTTGGGTATTCACCCTTAGCTTGCGCGTCAGCACAGTAAAGCTGGGCCAATTCTTCTTCGTAGCGGGCAGCTATAGCATCCTTTGGGTCAGGCGTGCCTGGGTAGTAGACAGAACCGGCGATCATGTTCCCGATCATGAAGTCTGGGTTGATCTTGTGGCCTGCAACAACTGCCTTGGCAGAAGCAACGAATTGGTGGTGCAGCTTTTGGTAAGCCTTTTGGTAATCTTCATCAGATGCGTTGCCATCGCCCACCATCTTCAAGAACATCAAGGATGAGTTGATTTCGTTGAAGGTCAGCCAGTACTTAACCAGGTCCTTGTATTCCTTGAACAAGGTCGTTGCGTACTTGACATAGAGGTCAATCATCTTGCGGTCTTGCCAGTCGTTGTACTTTTCACCTAAAGCCAATGGGTCTTCATAGTGGGAAATAGTAACTAATGGTTCAATCCCGTTCTTCTTCAGTTCTTCAAAGACTCTGCGGTAGAAGTCAAGGCCTTCCTGGTTTGGCTTGTCTTCTTCGCCAGTTGGGAAAATCCGCGTCCAGGCAATGGAGGTTCTGAATACCTTAAAGCCCATGTCGGCAAACATCTTGATGTCTTCCTTGTAGTGGTGGTAAAAATCAATCGCTACATGGTTCGGGTAGTATTCATTGTCAAAAATCTTACCCTTGGCGCCCTTTGGCAAGGAGCTGGCAAACATCCCGGCTACCTTGCCGTCCTTGCCATCCAGGGTATAAGTCAAGTAGCGCGGGCTTTCCAGAGAGCCGGCCGTGGTGATGTCAGTCACTGACAAGCCCTTGCCGCCTTCGTTGTATCCACCTTCAACCTGGTTGGCCGCTACCGCGCCGCCCCACAAAAAGTCTTTTCTGAAATGAGCCATTATTTTTTCCTCCTAAATTGTAAGTTCAGGTTTATTGCCGTCTAAATATTTTTCCTACAAGCAGTATGGTATCATAGGAGAAAGCGATTACGCCCCATTTCTTAAAGCACTTAGGGACGATTTATAAAGGAGAAAAACATGCCCATTGCTTACGAAGAAGTCGACAACCTCACCCGCCTCCCCTTCAAATTTTTTAAAAAATCAAGTTATGCGCCTAAATCACCCACCCACTGGCATACCGGGATCGAAATTGATTATCTGGTATCTGGGGAAGACTTCAAAGTTGTCATTGCCGGCCAGACCCACCATTACAATTCCGGTGATATCTGGGCTATTGACCGCTCACAGATTCATGCCGCGACGGGGCACAAAGACCGGTCTTATTATGTTATGGGGATGATTATTGACAATAACTTTTTAGAAAAAGAATATCCTTCCAGTAAGAATTGGCGGATCAAAATGGGCCATATCAGCCGCGATACTGCCAGCTACCGGCAATTGAGAAAAAATCTGATTGCCATCGCTGAACTCGTCGACCAACCGATCAGTGACAGCATCCGTTTTTTAATTTTGAGCGAATTTTTTCAAATGATAGCCCTGATCGACAGCGAATATACTGAAAAAACGGACATCACCACCCCGCCCAACCAATCATTGGCTGACACGGTGATCGCCTACATCGCCAACAACTCTTCCACCAATATCACGGCCCAAAGCATCGCTGAACATTTTAGGGTTTCGCAAGTGACTTTAAATAAAGAATTGAGCCAAGTGACAAAACTTCCTTTAGGCAAATACTTAAAGCAAGTCCGGCTCATGCATGCCAGATACCTCTTGCTGAGCACGAACTATTCCGTCGCCTACATTGCCAATTACTGCGGCTTTTCTTCGGCCAAAGTTTTGGAACGCAATTTTAAAGCCTGGAAAGAAATGACCCCCAGCCAATATCGCAAGGCCTTCAGCAAATATTTCAATGAATGAAAAAACGGGCAAGCCAAACTTGCCCGCTTTTTGTTTAACCTGCAGTATTGCTTAAATGAATCTCCCGGTCAAATAACTGCCGCATCTCTTCAGTCAAGTTGTGCGCGATAAAAATAATCGTTGCGTCCGTTTGCAGCAGATTCTGCAAAATTTCCAAGCCATTATGCGCATCAATGGCTGAAGTGCCTTCATCAATGAAAATCAGCTGGCTGTCATGGATTTGTGCTCTGGCCAAAACCACTTTTTGCCGCTGGCCGCCAGACAGGGCATGCTTGCCTTGATCGAGTTCCGTATCTACTCCTGCCGGGAATTTAGCCAGATCTTTTTCCAAATTCACCTGCTTAACAAAGTGCATTACCCGGTCATTCAGCTTGGAGTTGAACATTGTAATATTTTCCTTGATTGTACCCGGAAAGAGAACCGGATCTTGCGGAACATAGCCGATTTGAGACAGGTCTGGCTGTTTGATTTCCTGATCAGCTTCGTTTTTAAAACAAATCTTTCCAGTTGCCAATGGCAACTCCTGCAGGATCAGTTTAAAAAGCGTAGATTTTCCAGTCCCACTGTCCCCTGACAATAAGATTTTTTCTCCCCGCTTGATTTGAAAATCCGGATAAGTGATTTTTTCTTCATTGCTAAAAGCTACAGACAAGGCTTGAACTGACAATGACTGAAAGTGGTCCAAACTTTCTATCTTTTCTGAGTGGTCAGTCTGGACTGCAAGCTGCTCTCTGAGCTTGGCGTTTAAAGTTTTGCTTGACTGCAAAACAGTATATTGGTTGACCACTACCCCCAGTTCAGTAAAAATCGTGCTGGCAAAGTTGCCAATGCTAAAGAAGACACCGAAATTCATCCGGCCAGTAATAATCAAGACACCTGACACCAGCAAAATTAAAGCTTGTGACAGCATGTTTGCGGCATTGTTGACGCCGCTGGCAAATTGCATCTGGCCAGACCGTCTGACATTGGCATCTTCAAGTTGCTTTCCTTGAGCTGTCGTCACTGCCAAAAGCTTCTGCTTGACATGATATCTCTGCAAAACGCTCAAACCGCTAAACCATTTTTCCAGCATATCGAGATAACGCTTGTTTTTATTAGAAATATCATCGGTAGCCTTTTGCAAAGCTGGAGATAAAAAACGTGGCATAAAAAACATCAAGACTGCAAGAAGCAGAATTACCAGCAATAAAAGCCAGCTGTAGGTAAAGACGATGATTGAGGAAAGGACTACATCCAATCCACAAGCGGCAATTTTCAGCCATGGAGCCAGAAAATTTTCCCCCAGCATATTTAAATCTTGGGTCAAACTGTTTTGAACGCTAGAAACTTTCGGTGCCTTGTTACCACTGTTGTAGATTTTTTCCACTTCAGCAGACCGAAGCTTGTGGAAATACTCTTGGGTCTGTTTATCATACAAATAATTGGCTCTATAAGACAGGCCGCTGCCGATAGCATCAACCACAAAATTGATCCCGATAATTGACACGAAAAGCAGCAGGTTTCCTTTGCGCAAGCTGTCCCCCAGCAGCGTCAGCAAGGCATTGTTGCCGGCAAGAAGCGCGCTGCCGCCAATAACTAAAAGAATAATCGCGATAAACCTAACTCGATTGCCCTTGATAAAATCTGAATAATACAAAACACTCACAACCTTTTTAAAGAATTCTCCCCCATGTTTTCATGTGTTAAGTATATATTAAAAAAATAAAAAAGGTTAAGTACATTTTTTCATTTTTTTCAACAAAAAAACTACCCGGCAATAACCAGGTAGTTTCCACGGCGGAGAAAATTCCGCTTATTTTATTCGTATTCGATAGTTGCCGGCGGCTTGCTCGTCACGTCGTACAGTACGCGGTTAACCTGCTTGACTTCGTTGACGATCCGCACTGAGATCTTCTGCAGAACATCCCATGGAATCTGGGCAAAGTCAGCCGTCATCCCGTCAATTGACGTAACAGCCCGGATGCAGACAGCGTAGTCGTAAGTCCGGCCGTCGCCCATAACCCCGACGCTCCGCATCCCTGGCAGAGCAACAAAGTATTGCCAAATGCTTTCCTGCAGGCCAGCGTTCTTGACTTCTTCCCGCAAGATCGCGTCCGCATCCCGGACGATCCGCAACTTCTCTTCAGTGATCTCCCCGATCACCCGGATAGCCAGACCAGGACCTGGGAACGGCTGCCGCCATACCAAGTCGTGTGGCAGGCCCAGCTTTTCACCCAAGACCCGGACTTCGTCCTTGAACAATTGCCGCAGCGGTTCAATCAGCTTGAACTGCATGTCTTCCGGCAAGCCCCCGACATTGTGGTGGCTCTTGATCGTGTGGGCCGTGTCGGTCCCTGATTCAATAACGTCAGTATACAAGGTCCCTTGGGCCAGGAACTTGGCGTCCTTGATCTTCTTGGCTTCATCGTTGAAGACCTGCACGAATTCGTTGCCGATGATCTTCCGCTTCTTTTCAGGGTCGGTTACCCCGGCCAGCTTGGACATGAAGCGGTCCTTGGCATCAACTCTGACGATGTTCACGCCCAGCCCTTCCTTAAGGGCGGCCATAACTTCATCGCTTTCGTTCTTTCTAAGCAGGCCGTGGTCGACAAAAATCGCCGTCAATTGGCTGCCAATTGCCTTGTGCAAAAGGGTAGCCGTAACGCTGGAGTCAACCCCGCCGGAGATCCCCAAGATCACGTTGGCGTCGCCGACTTCTTCTCTGATTGAGTCAACAGACAGCTTGATAAAGTCGTCCATGGTCCAGTTGTCCTTGGCCCCGCAGACGTCAAAGGCAAAGCGGCGCAAGATGTCCAGGCCGTATTCTGAGTTGCGGACTTCTGCGTGGAACTGGATGGCGTAGAACTTCCGGGCTGGGTCTGCCATGGAAGCGATCGGGCAGTTCTTGCTTGAAGCCAGAACTTCAAAGCCTTCTGGCACCTTGGTTACCAAGTCGCCGTGGCTCATCCAGACAACCTGCTTTTCTGGCAGACCCTTGTAAAGCGGGCTGTCAGCTTCCTTGACTTCAATGTGGGCTGAGCCGTATTCAGCTTCACCGGCCTTTTCCACCGTCCCGCCCAGCTTCTGGGTCATCAATTGCATCCCGTAGCAGATGCCCAAGATTGGAATCCCCAGTTCAAAAATTTCCGGATCAACGTCCAGGGCGTTTTCATCATAAACTGAGTTCGGGCCGCCGGAGAAGATGATCCCCTTAGGAGCGATCTTCTTCACTTCTTCTGCCGTAATCGTGTGCGGCAACAGTTCTGAGTAGATGCCAAAGTCACGGATCCGGCGGGTGATCAATTGGTTGTACTGGCTGCCGAAGTCCAGGACGATGATCTTGTCAAAATTGCTTAAGTCGATTTTTGCCATTAGAAGTCGATACCTCCGTAGTTAGGTGCGGCCTTGCTCATCATAACGTCGTGCGGGTGAGATTCACGCAGGCCGGCGTTTGAGATGCGGACGAATTGGGCGGTTTCAATCAGCTTGTCGATGTTTTCAGCCCCGCAGTAGCCCATACCGGACCGCAGGCCCCCAAGGATCTGGTAAACAACGTTACTTACCGTACCCTTGTAGGAAACAACAGCTTCGATGCCTTCTGGCACCAGCTTGTTGGCTTCGTTCACGCCGCCTTGGAAGTAACGGTCGCTTGAGCCGTGCTGCTGGGACATGGCGCCAACTGACCCCATACCCCGGTAGGACTTAACCAGACGGCCGTCAGCGCCTTGCTGCACGTCCCCTGGAGCTTCTTCAGTACCTGACAGCATGGAGCCCAGCATAACCGCGTTGCCGCCGGCTGCCAAAGCCTTAACCACGTCACCTGAGTACTTGATCCCGCCGTCAGCGATGATTGGCTTGCCAAATTCCCGGGCTACGTCAGCCGCGTCGTAAATAGCAGTCAATTGCGGCACGCCGACACCAGCAACCACTCTGGTGGTGCAGATTGAGCCAGGCCCGATACCAACCTTGACTACGTCAACGCCAGCTTCAAACAAGGCCCGGGTGCCTTCGCCAGTAGCCACGTTACCGGCAATCAAAGTGTTGTGCGGGAAGTGGTCGCGAATTTCCTTAATCTTGCGCAAAACGCCGGCTGAGTGGCCGTGGGCCGTGTCGATAACGATCGCGTCAGCACCGGCTTCAAACAGGGCTTCTGCTCTTTCAAAAGTGTCGCTGGTTACGCCGACAGCAGCTGCTACCAAGAGCTTGCCATCCTTGTCAACGGCAGCGTGAGTGTCTTCGGCAGTTACCGGAGTGTTCTTGGCCAGACGAACTTCATCGGCTTGCGCTTGAATTGAAAGGTTCTTGTGGACTACCCCAAGGCCGCCCATCTTAGCCATGGCTGCCGCCATCTTGCCTTCGGTCACCGTGTCCATCCCAGCGGAGATCAAAGGAATGTTCAGCTTCAAGTTTGGTGCCAGCTGGGTTGACAAGTCGACTTCGTTCGGCAGAACGTGACTTTCAGCTGGAATCAAGAGCACGTCGTCAAAAGTAATACCTTCTTTAGCAAATTTGGTTTCCCACAAAGACATGATTTCATCCTTTCAAACAATCGTTGATACTTTTTAATTAATCAACTTTACACGTTTTTCGCCGCCAGGTCAACAAAAAGCGAATCATTCACTTATTTTTTTAATCTTTTAGGACTTTTTGCGCCAAATTAACAATTTTTCAGCGAATCTGATTGAATTAATTCGGTTTTTGCTGTAAGATTTAGCAATAACTTAACAAATGTTTCTACTTATATATCGCTGCGATACGGGCAGCAGTCTCTACCCGGAGCCGTAAACTCCGGACTATAGGTGAAGAAGGGCTGGCTATTGCCGGCGCGGCTTCTTTTGCCTAGTTTTGGTAAAAGGAGCCTTTTTCTTTTTTGTTTTGGAAGGAGTCACATGGAACTTTTAGAAGAACGCATTAAGAAGGATGGCGTCGTTTTACCAGGCGACGTCTTGAAGGTCAACTCATTCTTGAACCACCAGATCGATCCACAATTGATGATGACCCTGGGCCAGGAATTTGCCCGCCTCTTCAAGGACGCTGGCGTCACCCGGGTCCTCACCGCTGAAGCCAGCGGGATCGCTCCCGGCATCATGGCCGCCTACTGCTTAGGCGTGCCGATGGTCTTTGCCAGAAAGAAGAAGCCTTCAACCGTCACTGACAAAGTCTACACCGCGGAAGTCTTCTCTTACACCAAGCAAGTTACCAACACCATTTCCGTTGAAGCCAAGTTCCTTGACGCAAATGACCGCATCCTGGTTATCGATGACTTCCTGGCCAATGGTGAAGCAGCCAAGGGCTTGATCTCCCTGGCTGAACAAGCCGGCGCTGAAGTAGTCGGCGTGGGCGTTGTCGTGGAAAAGGCCTTCCAGGGCGGCCATGACTGGCTGGTCAACCATGGCTACCACCTGGAAGCTTTGGCCAGCATCAAGGAATTCGCCGACGGGCAAGTCATTTTCAACTAATTTTTGACAGTGGGAGTTATCAAATAAAAATGGATCAAACACAAGAACCTTCACAAGGCCGCTCTTTCGTCCTGGGCCTGCAGCACCTTTTGGCCATGTATTCCGGGGCTGTGGCTGTCCCGATCTTGATCGGCAATGCCCTGCACTTTAACTCAGAGCAATTGACCTACTTGGTCTCCATCGACATCTTCATGTGCGGCCTGGCCACCCTCTTGCAGCTGATGCGCAACCGCTACTTCGGGATCGGCCTGCCAGTCGTTTTAGGCTGCGCTATCCAGGCTGTTGCTCCTTTGGAAATGATCGGGCAGAAGTACTCCATCGGCACCATGTACGGGTCAATCATCGTGGCCGGGGTCTTCGTCTTCCTCATCGCCGGGGTCTTTTCAAAAATCAAAAAGCTCTTCCCGCCAGTTGTCACCGGGACCTTGATCACCACGATCGGTCTGACCTTGATTCCAGTCGGCATCCAGAACCTGGGCGGCGGGTCCGCCACTGCCAAGGACTTCGGTGACCCCAAGAACCTCCTGGTCGGCTTCGTCACTATCTTAGTGATCGTGGCTCTGCAAGCCTTCGCCAAGGGCTTCATCGCCTCAATTTCCGTCTTGATCGGCCTCATCGTTGGCACTCTCCTGGCTGCCTGCCTGGGTATGGTTTCCCTTACCCCAGTTTCCCAGGCAGCCTGGCTGCACTTCCCGCAGTTCTTCTACTTTGGCTTGCCAAAGTTTGAATGGTCATCCAGCTTGACCATGATGATCATCGCCTTGGTCTCCATGGTTGAATCAACCGGGGTCTTCTTCGCCTTAGGCGACCTTTTGGGCAAAGACATCACGGAAGATGACCTCAAGCGGGGCTACCGGGCTGAAGGGTTGGCCCAAATCTTCGGCGGCCTCTTCAACACCTTCCCTTACACCACCTTCTCCCAGAACGTCGGCCTGCTGCAATTGTCCGGCATCCGGTCCAAGCGGCCGATCTACTGGGCAGCCGGCCTCTTGATGGCCATGGGCCTTTTGCCAAAAGTCGGCGCCCTGGTCACCATCATGCCAACGGCCGTATTGGGCGGGGCCATGGTAGTCATGTTCTCCTCCATCGCCGTACAGGGGATCAAGATGCTGCTCAAGGTCGACTTCAGTGACAACCACAACCTTTTGATCGTGGCTATCTCCCTGGGTCTGGGCTTAGGCGTCTCCGTTTACCCAACCATCTTCCAGGCTCTGCCAAGCGAACTGCAGCTCTTCCTGGAAAACGGGATTGTCATTGCCTCAATCTCTTCCGTCCTTTTGAACTTGATCTTCAAGGGCAAAAAGGGCCTGGACGAAAACTAACTTTTGCTAATAATCAGACTAAAAGCTTCTTCACCAAATAAGTGAAGAGGCTTTTTATCTTGTCCTTAGTCGCCTAAAAGCAGGACGCAGCGCAGGTCGTCTAAAGCAATGACGTGCTCGTCGATAACCACCTTGTCTTCCGCGTAACCCCGGACAAAGCCAACTATTTCCTCCGGCCGTTCCCCGTTTTCATCTACTTCCTTCAGCTGGACAGCGACTGGGTGCTGATTGGCAAAAGCTGCTCCCAGCACTTTCCCGCACTCTTCCCGGCTCATCTCCGCCCGGTCTGGCACGCTTTTCTGCCTTGTCTCTTTATTGATCATGGCCGTGTGATCGCTTAGGAAAAAGCCCGCCCACTTCTTCATCCCCCGGTCCTGATAATGAGCAAAAAAATCCGTCACCCGCTGGTCAAACTCCTTACTCATAGGCGTTGCCCCCATTGTGACCGCCGACCAGGCGGCTTCTGGCGATTGCCGTGGCCCCTGGCAAAAGGCTGGAGGCTCTGACGACACTGGCAAAGCCGTACTTCTTCCGTAATTTGTCGACTACCTGGTCCCGCTTCTGCTGCTTGATCTGCTCGGCCGGCGGCAGGAAAAAGGTCAGCTGCTGGCAGCCGGCCGGCGCTAAATTGCTGTAAGTCACCCCCAGCCGTCTGACGGCCTGCCCCCGCCACTTTTTTCTAAAAAGGGCCCAGAGCTTGGCCACCAAATCGCTGGAAATATCAGTAGGCGTGATCTTCTCTTGAATGCTGAAGCCAGCTGGATCAGCTTCATAGTCAGCGTAACCGACATAGAGGCTGACCCGGCCCGCCAGCAAATGGTGAGCCCTAATTCTGGCCGCGACCTGGTCGCCGATTTCTTGAATGACGATCTCGATTTCCCGCTGGTCCTCATAGTCCCGGTTCAAGATTTGGGAGTTTCCGTAGCTTTTGCTTTTGGGCCGGTACTTCTGCTTGATAATGCTCCGGTCCACTCCCCAGCTCATGGCAAAAAGCTGCTCGCCGATTACGCCGAACTCCTTCTTCAAAACTGCCGGATCGCTGTGGGCCAGGTCGTACATATTGTTGATCCCCAGCCGGCGCAGGCGATTGGCCGTCTTGACATTGATCCCCCAAACATCCTCCAGCTTAGGAATCTTCCAGATGGTATCGGGCACGTCGATATAATGCCAGCAGGCAATCATTGAAGTCCGGTGCTTGGCGGAAATGTCCATGGCCAGTTTGGCTAAAAGGGGGTTCTCCCCGATCCCGCAAGTCGTGTACAGGCCCAGGCTGTCGTGAATGTCTTTTTGAATCTTCCGGGCCACCAGATAAGGATCATCCCCAAACAAGTGCCAGGACTCGGTCATGTCAATCATGCTTTCATCGATCGAATAAACATGGATATCCTCATCCGCCGCGTACTTGCGAAAAATCTGCAAAACCTCCATGCTGCGCTTGATGTAAAGATTCATATGCGGCTCAACCAGCATTAGGTCCGGGGCCTGGTCTTTAGGCGGCAAGTCCCTGGCCCGCATGACATTGCTCAGGCCGTACTTTTTCTTGGCCAAAGGCGAGGCAGCCATAATCAGGCCTGACCCCCAGTCAGTCCCCGGCTGCTGGGACACGACGGCTAAAGCGACTTCCATCGGATTCAGCCCCAGGCGCAGGGCCTCGCAAGAGGCATAGAAAGATTTGTTGTCGATCATGAAAATAACCCGGTGGGGCTCATAACGGTAATCGTACATCAAAATCCACTTCTTTCTTGAACATTTGTTCCAATAAATTATATCGAACTTTTGTTCTGAAAAGCAAGCGAACAAAAAATAAAACAGAAAATAAAAGCAAAAATAAAAAGAGGCCTCAGCCTCTTTTCCAAAAATTCAGTTTAATAGTCGCCGTTCATGATCGTGTTCTTCACGATGACGTAGTCGACCCGCTTGATTGATTCCAGGTCCCGGCCACCGGCGTAAGAGATAGAAGACTGCAGGTCTTCCTTCATTTCTTCCAAGGTGTCAGCGATGCTGCCCCGGTAAGGGACCAGCATTTGCTTGCCTTCAACGTTGCGGTAGGCCCCCTTTTGCACTTCACTGGCTGAACCCCAGTACTGCTTGTAGGTCTTGCCGTCGATCTTGATCACGTTGCCCGGGGACTCTTCATGCCCGGCCAGCATTGACCCGATCATGACCATGCTGGCCCCGAAGCGGACAGACTTGGCGATGTCGCCGTTGTGGCGGATCCCCCCGTCAGCGATCAAAGGCTTTCTGGCCACCTTGCTGCACATTCTGAGGGCAGCCAGCTGCCAGCCGCCAGTCCCGAAACCGGTCTTGAGCTTGGTGATGCAGGCCTTGCCCGGGCCAACCCCGACCTTGGTAGCGTCAGCGCCGGCATTTTCCAATTCCCGGACGGCTTCTGGCGTTGCCACGTTGCCGGCCGTAAGGAAGGTGTCCGGCATTTTTTCCTTAATGTACTTGATCATGTCGATCACGTAGACTGAGTGCCCGTGGGCCACGTCGATCGTGGTGTATTCCGGGATTAAGTCCTTTTCCACCAGTTCGTCGATAAAGTCATATTCATCGTCTTTGATGCCGACGGAAATCGATGCAAAAAGTCCCTTCTCATGCATCATCTTGATGAAGTCGGCCCGCTTTTCGGGCTGGAAGCGGTGCATGACATAGTAATAGCCGTTTTGGGCCAGCCAGACCGCCAGGTCTTCGTCAATGACGCTTTCCATGTTGGCGGGAACGACTGGGATCTTGAAAGTTCGGTTTCCAAACTTGACGCTCGTGTCACATTCCTTCCGGCTCTTCACGATGGCCTTGTTGGGCACCAGTTGGATATCATCATAGTCAAAAGCTTCCATGCTGAAATAATTGCTCATTTTTTGCCAGCTCCTTTTTTAAAGTACCTTTGATACTTTACTGACATTTGCCTTAAAAGTCAAGGCTTATTCGAACCATTCACGAACATTCTGAAAATATTATTCGGATTTTTGTTGACTAATTGCCAAGTTAATGCTAACCTTTCTAACGTAAGTTCTACGAGATATTTTTTGAGGTGAAAAAATGACATCAATCGCAGTTGTCGGCAGCCAATGGGGCGACGAAGGCAAGGGTAAGATTACAGACTTTTTAGGGACGACGGCAGACCTGTCAGTTCGCGCCAACGGCGGCAACAACGCTGGCCACACGATCGACTTTGACGGCAAGGAATTCAAGATGCGCTTGATTCCATCCGGGATCTTCGCGGCTAAATTGGGCGCCGTGATCGGCAACGGGGTGGTTATCAACCCTGAAGTCCTCTTGGGCGAACTGGACAACTTGGAAAAGAGCGGGATCGACACCAGCAACTTGAAGATCTCCAACCGCGCTCACGTCATCATGCCTTACCACGTAATGCAAGACACTTATGAAGAAGAAGCCAAGGGCAGCCTGAAGGTCGGCACCACCAAGAACGGGATCGGGCCAACTTACATGGACAAGGCTTCCAGAATCGGCATCCGGGTTTGCGACTTGATCGATCCGGAAACTTTTGCTGAAAAGCTCCGCTTCAACCTGGAAAGCAAGAACGCCCTCTTCACCAAGGTTTACGGCAAGCCAGCCATGGACTTTGACGAAATCTACAACAAGTACGTTGAATACGGCAAGCGGATCGCCAAGTACGTTTGCGACACTTCCCTCTACGTCAACGATGCTTTGGACAAGGACGAAAAGGTCCTCTTTGAAGGTGCCCAAGGGATCATGCTGGACATCGACCAGGGTACCTACCCATTCGTAAGTTCTTCTAACTCAGTTTCTGGCGGGATCGCTTCCGGCAGCGGGATCGGGGCCAACCGGATCAAGACTGTCCTGGGCATCTGCAAGGCCTACACTACCAGAGTTGGTGCCGGCCCGTTCCCAACTGAACTGCACGATGAAACCGGCGACAAGATCCGGGACATCGCCCACGAATACGGCACTGTTACTGGCCGTCCGCGCCGGGTTGGCTGGTTTGACTCAGTTGCCCTCCGTCACGCTAAGCGCGTAGCCGGCATCAACGCCTTGAGCTTGAACCTGTTGGACGTCTTCAGCGGCTTTGACAAGATTAAGATCTGCGTGGCCTACGACTTGAATGGCAAGCAAATCGACTACTACCCAGCCAACTTGAAGGAAGTTGAAGCTTGCCAGCCAGTTTACGAAGAACTGCCAGCCTGGGAAGAAGACATCACCGGTGCCAAGAGCTGGGAAGACCTGCCAGAAAAGGCCCAGGCCTTCGTCAAGCGGATCAGTGAAATCACTGGCATCCCTGTCGTGACTGTTTCTGTCGGCCCAGACCGGGAACAAACCATCGTTTTGCAAGACCCATGGACTTTGTAAAAAATTAATATCTACTAAGAGCCTCGTCTTTGACGGGGTTCTTTATTTTGGCAAAAAATGTTTTATCTTGTTTTACTTGAAGAAAGTGCTACCATAGAGGCGTAAATAATATTATTTGGAAGAGATGTTTTTATCATGAAAAGCAAAAATCTTTTTCAATCCGTAAAGGATGTACTAAATGGTAAAATCGCTCTAAGTATCTTTACCTTTTCTACTACCTTCATAGCTGGTTTTGCGGCAGCGACTGTTGCCTTAGGGCTCAAGGGCGGTTATCATAACAGCTCCATAGCCGAAGCTATTATCTGCGGACTTATCCTCTTGTTCTATGGTATCTATGGCACATACAAGCTCTACAAGTTAAACAAGGTAAAAGTCAAGTTGACTACTAATAAATTTAGAGAGAGATTGTGGAATATTTTAACTGGAAAGGGAAGTTTGAGAATTATTGCGTTTTCTGATTCTTTATTTGCTGGCTTTGCAGTTGGGGCTATCGCCTTTTGGAATAGAAGCACAAGCAATTATGATCCAACCATTGAATTGGCCATAATCGCCATTTTCTCTTTTGGCTTTTCAATTGAAGAATTCTACAAGCTCAACAAAAAATAACACACAAAACCCGTCTAGCTCTAAGCCAGACGGGTTTTCCACTTTAGTTATCCACACTGGGATGATTGCCTACTTTTTCCAAAATATCCTTTCCAAAAGAGCGCTTCCTTTCCGCAATGTAAGTGCTATACTATATTTGTTGGAAATGTAATTTTTCGGAGGTAAAAAGTGAAAAAACTAAGCAAATTAATCGCAATTGGACTAGCAACTGGCCTTTCTGCTACAACTCTTTTGCAAGCAACAATTCCAACCGTGGTAAATGCATCTACTACAACAAGCAGTGTGCAAGTTACTAGTTCAACTAACAATTCTTCACAGGGATCATCAGACAACAAATGGCAAAACATAACCACAAAATCAGGAGAAACAATGCAAATCTTGCCAGATGATCCTTCAAGAATGAGCGGCAAGGTAAGATACAACGGTGAGGAACACTCTTACAAAATTACCAATGCAGATGGGATCTACACCATCTATTTAGATGGCGATGAAGTTTGCTCTATCGATATCAACAATAGCCAGGTACCGTCTTCTCAAAGTAGCAGTATTTTCAGCCCGTTTATCAACTTCAGCTACGCAAATGGCAAAGTTGCTTTTAGACATGCTGGAAGAAAATACTACTATCTAGATACTCAGAAATATAATAGCGAATCCGTAAGAAAAATAACTGAGAGTGGAAAGTTCATACTATCTACGTTGTTAACCTGCTTGGAAGACTTACACTTATAAGGATTCAGCTAGAAAACATTTGCAATCTGTAAAGTGGGTGTACAAGAAAGTACTATGAAAAAGCTGAAAGAAATTCTAGAAGGTAAAATTGCTACTAGCCTTTGTGCCTTCATTGCTAGTTTTGCAACCGGCATTACCACAACTGACATTATGTTGTGGAAAAAATATGGTTTTCTTGCTAAAGACATTTGGGAAGTAGCTCTTATTGGGATCGCTTTCTTTATTGACTCTATCTACTTCTTCTACAAGCTCAACAAAAAATAACACGCAAAAACCGTCTAGCTTAGAGCTAGACGGTTTTCCATTTTAATTTTCCACACTGAGGATGGTGACTTGGTAGTCTCCCATCGGCGCTTCAACCGTCACCACATCCCCAGCCTTGCGGTGCATGAGGGCGTGGCCCAAAGGACTGTCAAAGGGCAGCTTGCCATCGCCTACAGCCTCTTCCATCCGGCCCACGATCTTGTAGCTTTCCTCTTCCCCATCGTCTTCATAGCGGATGGTGACATTTTTTCCCAGGTTGACCTTGCCGTCATTCTTGATCTCAATGATTTCGGCATACTTGAGCTGCTTGTTCAAGTAGCGGACCCGGCTGTCCAAATGGCGGAGTTCTCTTTTTGCGGTTGAATATTCAGTGTTTTCAGACAAGTCGCCCAGGGCCCGGGCCTCCTTCAGGTTCTGCACCCGGCGGGGCCGGTCAGCCTTCAAGGCCGCGATCTCGTCTTCAATCTGCTTGTAGCCCTCCGGGGTCATTTTTTGATAATATACCATGCTTGCCAGTCGCCTTTCACTTCTATTTTTAAATCATTATAGCCCGCCCAGATCTTTTTGCCAAAAAATTTATTTAGCAGTCAAAAAAGTTGAGTGCTAAATGCTCCATTTTTCCAAAAAGGGACTATAATATAGTTGTCGGGAAAGAAAGCGGCTCCACCGCTTCTCTTCCTGCCTCTGTTTGTAAAAAGCAGCTTGAATAGAATAATTTGTTGAAGGGAAGTTTTAGATTATGACTAATGATTTAATGAACCGTTACAACGACTTGTTCGATCACATGGGCGGCTGGCTCGACAACTCCAAGGACTTCTTGGACAGCCACGCTTTCAGAAACATTTTGCAATCAGACGTTGCTGAAGATGAGCACGAATACACCGTCAAGGTCGACGTGCCGGGGATGAGCAAGGATGACATCCACCTCTCCTACACTGACGGGATTTTGACGATTTCCGGCCACCGCAGCACTTTCAAGGATGACAGCGACAAGAAGAAGAACCTCTTGCGCCAGGAGCGCAGCGAAGGGTCAGTTTCCAGAAGCTTCAGCCTGCCGAACGTTGACAAGAAGGCCATCAGCGCCAAGCTTGACGGGGGCGTTTTGACGGTTACCCTGCCAAAGAGCGCTCCAGAAGAAAACAAAGACACGATTACTATCGAATAAGCTCAGAGTGCTTAGAGAAGCCCGCGAGGGCTTCTTTTTTTGCCAAAAATTTCAGTATAAAACTTGTGAAATTGTGAAAAGATGCCATTTAAGCATCAAAATTGACCGCTTAGGCAAATTTGGTTTCTTCTCAATTAATCGCATTATAATAACAATTGTGATCAGAAGATCATCCAAATTCAATTTGTGACCGGGAGGGTTTAACTATGGAAAAGTTACTAAAAATAATGTCCGAAGACGAATTAAAACAAGTCAAGGGCGGTAAGAAAAAGCAACCAAGTTGGGTAAAGTGGTCCAACGGAATCAGTGGACTAATTGGTGAACTAGCAGAGCCAGGTTCAATTAACTGGAAGCACCACCACTAATAATAATATGATCAAATTTAAGAGACCTGAATCCAACAATTATACAGAGTTCTATCAAACCAATTCTGAATACAATCTTCATTTAACAGGTTTAATAATGACTAAAAATCAGGAGCACAACATTCTAGAGGCACTAAGATCAATAGACAATTACTGTGACTCTATTGTAGTTGTAGACACAGGATCTACTGATAATACTATTCAGGTCGTTAAAGAAAATTTCTCTAAAGCTCATCTTTATCAAGTTCCTTGGCGAGAAAACTATGCTTATATGAGAAACGAATGCTTAAAGTTCATTCCAGCAGGCTGGACTTTTATCATTGATTCTGACGAAGTGTTCGATAATTCACTCTGTACTAGTCATGAATTAAAAGATTTTCTATACTATCTAGATCAAACTAGTTCAGCACCTGTTTGTACTATAAAAATAAAATCATACAATGGCAATTCCTTTGTGAGGAAAAAGGTTCTATTCAAAAAGGATGACTTTATAAGGTATCATGGTTGCGTACATGAAGAGCTAATAACCATAAAAGGTAAATTAGATATCGTTGACTCCAATCTTTGCATAGTAAACAAGGGAAACAGCCCTCAAGAAATCGTAAGATTTAATAAGGCTAAAAGATACTCAAAACTACTATTGCATCAGATAGACCAAGAACCCAATAATCCACGTTGGGTTGCAATGATCTCTCAAGACTACATCGAGCTTGGATTTATATCTAAAAAATATTATATAAAGCATCTTAAAAAGTTTATATTTAGTAACGAAGCAGATAACTTTTCAGATAGCAACATTCAAGGCAGCAAATGGCTAAAATATCTTTTGGCAAGATACGCTCTTTTACTGATGTCAGATGGGAAACTTAACGAATCTATAGAATGCTCAAAGGCGGCTATGAAGAAATTTCCCTATGATGCGAACTTTTTAGCAATATTTATCTCTGCAAGCAATATATTAAATGAAACCAGAAACAGGTCTACCTTAAAATTCGTCAACAAGTGTCTAAGACAATATGAATCAAATCTTGACAAGGTAGAGGAAGAATCTCAGGGAACCGAAGATTCAGTAATACCTGCTTTAATAAAATTACTAATTAACATTGGCGAGTATTCTAGCGCCAAAAATCTTGTTGAAAATATTGATAATCCAGAGTATAAAGAGTTATTAGATAGTGAAATAGATTTTCTATTGTAAATAGGAGAACACGGTTATGGAATATGTAATTCTGTTAGTAGTTGGCTTGCTACTTATTGTAGGTGGTGCTTTTGCTTTTAAACAAACTAAGAAGTATCTTGAGTTAAAAACAAATAGTAGCAATTATTCTAATGATCAATGGTGGGGATTTGCTCTATGGAGTGGATATATTGGAGCAGGCATCTTGTCACTAGTTGGCGCTATTTTAATTATTGTTTCTGTAATTTCAATGCTATAAATTGATCATTAATAGTATTATTTAGGTAACTACCTAGGTAACGCTATTTTTTATTAGAGTGAGGAATCTTTTTATGAAAAAATTAGATAAAACAGAGCTTCAAAAAATTAAGGGCGGTACTACACAATCTCAGCTTTCTGCTTATATTACTACCAACTTTATTAACATACGGGGCTTTAATACTGATAAGAAAAGCCACCAATTATACAAGAGTTTAGTTAAAGCTTTTAGAAAGCAATGAGTAAATATCAATGAACAATACATTTGAATTATTTAGCATACTTGCCAATATTATACTAAGTTTGATTGTAGATTTATCTATTTTTACCAAAATATCTATGGTCAAGTTTACGTCATCCCAGAAAATTCTTGTCACTGCTTTTTATATTTTTTGCTTTATAGCCTCCGTATTAATCCCGTCTAATGTAGTCGTCAATATTTCGATTACAATTGTAGAAATTCTTTTCTTCACACTACTTGGTTTAAGAAACACAAAAGATAAATTTCTAATTCTAGGTGCTGCGCTTTTCCTAGGAATTTTTGACTCCATTACTATCATCCTTTCTAACTTAATTCTTTTTCTCTTTCCCATTTTGGACTCTAGTAATTTAGATTTTTTTACTAATATTGCGATTATTATTATTAGTTACCTACTACTCCTTAAAATTATTCCCAAAATCATTACTAACCTAACTAGCACCAATAAAAAAGTTTTTATTGGTGTTTTGGCGTATATATATATTAGTTCGATGGTTCTTAACGCGTATGTTTTAAGCGATACCAAACCAACCGAGGTCATCATTGTATCTTTAGCTTTATTGTTTTTGCAATCGATTTTTATTTTGATCATGTATATTTCTTTAGTCGAAATACAAAAGAAGTTGCTTTCCCATACTCAACAAAAAGAACTGCTCCAGGAAAAGCAGGAACTAGAAGAATACTCATCTTATCTAGATCAAAACGAGGATGATCTTCGCAGGTTTAAGCATGATTATCAAAACATTCTTAATAGCTTAAAAATTGACGCTCAAGAAGGCAATGTCAAAGGCGTTATTGACAAATTAAGTGAATATACAAATAGTCATTTTAACGAAGAAGCATTACGAAAGTACAAAGACTTAAATCATATTCATATAAAAGAACTTAAAAGTATAGTATTTAGCAAACTGACACAAATGTACAGTTTAGGAATTTTATATAGCTTTGGATGTGAATCCGAAATTTATGAAATTCCCCAAAATATCGATTTACTTGATTTGGTGAGAGTGATTGGTATTACTTTTGACAACGCAATTGAGGCAGAAACGGGTTATTTTAACTCCAATTTCCTTCAGAAACAAGACTTACGAATTGAAGCCATGTATTATCAAGATCATGACGACTTTGAGTTTATGATCAGAAATCGAATTCCTAATTCTGATATTACTTTGAGTCAGTTAACTGAAAAAGGATACACGACTAAAAAGCAACATCCTGGCCTCGGATTAGCAAACGTTAAGCAATTTTCTCAAAAATACGACAATGTCATAATTGACTATCATATCAAGGATACTTGGTTTATTTTCAATCTAACCATCCTGCCAATAGATGAGGTAATAGACTAGCTATGAAGTATCAAGTATTTATTTGTGATGACAATCAAGATACAATTGGTCAGCTTAAGCACATGCTATTAATCGCTGCTTTTCGATTATCTGATAACGATTCGGTAACTTTTAACGTATTTGGGCAAGCGACAACATACAAAAGTGCTATCAATATTTTACAGAAGACAATACCTACCGGTGGAATCTATTTCCTAGATGTTGAGCTTGGTAAAAATATTGGTAAAGATAACGGATTTGACTTAGCAGAATACATTAAGCAAAACGATCCAAAAGCTCAGATTATTTTCGTTACAAGTCATGCCGACCTTTCTATCATCACTTATCAAAGACGATTGGGGCCTATCGATTATATAGTAAAAAGCTCTAATGTAGCAGAGTTAACTACGCGTATTTCAGACACCTTAAAATCAGCCATTAATTATTTTGAAAACTCAAGCTCAGAATCTGCAAACTTCTTTACTTATAAAGCTGGATATGAAGTAAAGAAAATTGCTGCAGATAATATTTACTATATTTCAACTACTGGCAACTCCCATAAATTAGAACTTGTTCATACCAACGGAATTAGTCAGTTTATCGGTAGTATCAGCAAAATTGCGGAAACGGCACCTTATCTCTTGCAAATCAGTCAATCATGCTTAATTAATCCTAAAAAAGCTGAAATTGATTATCAGTCGCACAAAATCACCTTCCCTAACGGTGATATTCAATACTATTCACGAAAAAACAGTCATATGCTTAGAAAATATTTTTCAAAATGATCAGCCTATTTAATTCTATTAAGTATCATAAATCGTATATATCTCAATTGGAAGAAACTGATTGTGGAATAGCTTGTTTAGCAATGGTTTTAAAAAGCTACCATTCAGATGTAACTTTAGCCCATTTACGACATCTAGCCAAAACAAATATTGAAGGTACCACTGCACTTGGTTTGGTAAAAGCAGCAGAACAGCTATATTTAGATGTTACTGCTGTTAAAGCAGATTTATCATTATTCCATTCTAGAAATACCACATATCCACTAATTGTGCACGTAATTAAAGATAACGAGCTCCTTCATTACTATACTGTTTTAAAAGATTTGGGCTCAAAATTATTAATTGCTGATCCAGACCCAAATATCGGAATTATTGAAATTACTAAAACAAAATTTAGTCAGGAATGGACTGGAGTTGCCCTTCTTTTTAAACCGCAATCTACTTTTAAAGAAGTGCACGAAAAAAGCACTACCATTTGGTCTCTTCTTCCATCATTATATAAAAAAGAAAGTAGTTTAATTTTTAAGTTGA
This sequence comes from Lactobacillus sp. WILCCON 0059, assembly GCF_057197985.1. Lineage (NCBI taxonomy): Bacteria > Bacillati > Bacillota > Bacilli > Lactobacillales > Lactobacillaceae > Lactobacillus > Lactobacillus sp. WILCCON 0059. The sequence continues at coordinate 297,963 of NZ_JBUBHN010000001.1, read as the reverse complement.
TCACCGTATCTCTACTGGTGACCATAATTGATATTATCAACTCTCTTTTTTTACAAGAACTGATTGATACTCTTATTCCAAGAGGAAATTCCAATTTAATTACTATCTTTTCTTGTAGTTTGTTAACAGCTTATATAGCCAGTTCTATTTTTTCTTTTGAGCAAAATCTTCTATTAATTCGGCTAGAGCAAAAATTATCTAACAAGCTAAATTTCAAATACCTAGAGCACCTTTTCCAATTACCAATAAACTTTTTTACTACTCGAAAGACCGGTGAAATCACTTCACGTTTTTCTGACACTGGACATATCGTTGAAGCTTTAGCTAATTTGACCGTCTCCTTCCTTCTCGACTTAACCATCATCATTACTGTCAGCTTTATCCTATTCTTTCAGAATAGACATCTTTTCATTTTGGCTATTCTTTCAATCCCACTATTTTTGATAGCCATTATCTGCTTTAGTAAAAGATTTGATCGACTCAATAATGAACAAATGGAGAGCAATTCGGAAGTTTCATCTGCAATTATTGAAAGTATCGAGGGGATGGAGACAATCAAAGCCTTTAATGGAGAGCAACAATATTTGAAAAATCTCAGCGATAAATACCTTCATTATCTTCAAAAGAATTTTGAATATGGAAAAATGGCTGCTTATCAAAATACCATAAAAACTTTTATCGAAACTTCTTTAACTCTGCTAATTTTATGGTTTGGCTCAAGAGACATCATCGGTCATTCAATGTCAATCGGTCAGCTAATAGCTTTCAACTCTCTACTAATTTATTTTTTCGAGTCTATCAAAAACATTATAGGTCTTCAGCCTACAATCCAATCAGCTCAAGTAGCCCAAAAGAGGTTAAATGAAGTTTATGCTGTAAAACCAGAAAATTTTACTCCAACAACAATTACTGCCCGCGATCAAATTGATGGAACTATTCAGCTCCAAGACGTTTTCTATCACTACAATTTTAATAAGGATACCTTGAGAAATATCAACTTCCAAATTGAAAAGGGCGAAAAAATTACAATTGTTGGAATGAGTGGCTCAGGTAAATCTACATTGGCTAAGCTGCTCGTTGGCTTTGATTATCCAAGCAAGGGCAAATTGACATTTAATCATTACCCTATCAGGAAAATTGAACATCACTTACTCCGCAATTATATTAACTATACTCCTCAAAACTCTAACATTTTTTCGGGAACAATTAGAGACAACCTTCTACTCGGTTCACCTAATTCAATCTCAGAGCAACAATTAATAGATGCTTGTAAAGTTGCTGAAATCTTTCAAGATATTGATAACCTGCCTCTTAAGTTTGATACTCAACTTGACGAACAAGGAAAAATGCTATCCGGTGGGCAGAAGCAACGCATTGCAATTGCGCGTGCGCTTTTATCATCAGCTACTGTTTTAATTTTTGATGAAATCACGAGTGGCCTTGATACCATTACTGAATCTAAAATTGTTAGAAATCTACTCCAAATTCCAGATAAAACAATTATCTTTATTGCACACCATCTTTCTACCGCACAACAATCAGATCGAATCATAGTACTACACCAGGGCGAAATCGTAGAGCAAGGTAAGCCTAACGACTTACTTGACCAACACGGTTACTACTACAACCTAATTAAAAATTCATAGAAATGAACGCACTCCAAGTCTTGAAGTGCTTTTTTACTATTTAGCAATCATTGAAAATACGCAATATTTCCCGTAAGATTGAAGAAGATTGACTAAGAAATAGAAAGGAAAATATATGACTAAGCACGAATTAAATTCCGAATTGCTGGACCAATTTAGCCGGCAATTTAACGCCGACCCCAAAAAACAAGTCATCAGCCGGGCTGTTAGCCGGTCGGGCCTCCAAGAAGCGGCCTACAACTCTGCCGCTGAGCACAACCACACCTTTTCTTTAGAGCTGGACACTGACAATGTCACCAACCAAAAGCAGTCCGGCCGCTGCTGGCTCTTTTCAACCTTAAATGTTGTCCGCCACAACTTTGGCAAGAAGAACAAGGACAAGAACTTCACTTTTTCCCAAAGCTACAACTTCTTCTGGGATAAGATTGAACGGGCCAACTACTTCTACGACCGAATCATCAAGACCGCTGACCGCCCCTTAGACGACCAGACAGTGCGCGGCTACTTTGACTGGTGCCAAACCGACGGTGGCCAGTGGCACATGGCCGCCTCCCTAATTAAAAAGTACGGCGTCGTCCCAACTTACGCCATGCCGGAAAGCTTCAATAGCGAACACTCCGCCGTCTTAGACCAAATCCTAGCTGACAAGGAACGTAAAGATGCCCTAGCCTTGCGCGAATTAGCCCAAAAAGACGATCAAGAGGCCCTAGAAGCTGCCCGGGTGCGTTTCCTTGGCGATATCTACCAAATCATGGCTACGGCCTTGGGAGAGCCTCCTAAGACCTTTGACCTGGAATTTCGGGACGATGACCAAAATTACCACCTAGACAAGGACCTCACTCCCCTTGCCTTTTACCAAAAATACTGTGACACCGACTTAGATGACTACGTTGTCTTGGCCAACGCCCCTGACCACCCGCTAAACCGGGTCCTCCACCTGGGCTTTGAAGACAACATCCAAGGCGGCTACCCAAACCTCTTCATCAATGTGCCGATGGAATACCTGGAACAGGCCACGGTTGAGCAGTTAAAGGGCGGCGAAGCAGTCTGGTTTGGCAATGACGTCCTCCGGCAAATGGACCGGAAGACCGGGATGATGGACCTAAAGCTTTACCAATATGACGCTTTGCTTGGCATTGACACCCACTTGTCCAAGGCTGACCGCCTGCGGACCGGGATCGGCGAATCTTCTCACGACATGGCTATTGTCGGTGCCGACATTGATGGCGGCCACATCCGCAAGTGGAAGGTAGAAAACTCCTGGGGCGACAAGTCCGGGGAAAAGGGTTACTTCACCATGAGCGCTGACTGGTTCAGAGAATACACCTACGAGGTTGCCGTGCAAAAGAAGCACGTGCCAGCTGAAATTCTGGACCTGCTCAAGAGTCAGCCGATCGAACTTGATCCTTGGGATTCTTTGATTTAAATAAGCAAAAAGTTGTTAGAACTGCAAATTAGTTCTAACAACTTTTTTACTGGTCGATTTCAATTATTCTTTCTTAAATATATTTTGAACTTGCGTGAGAATATTATCAAATTGAGCCATATCATGGATATGACCTATAACTTTGCCTTTTCTAGCTAAGAAGTCATACGATAATAGCTGCAACAATAAAGCATCACCATTGGTTCTACTTGCAAAGTCAACTACTGGAAACCTAAAGGGATCCTCCCGATGTACATGCGTGAGTGCCAAACCAATTACTAAACCTGATCTTGCATTATAGACATCACGACTGACTATCAGAAAGCGCCGCCTAATGTTACCTTTTTGTGGATCATGCCCGCCCATTTCATGTCCTGCATGTGGTTCAGCATCGATGATGATTATATCTCCTTGATGAACGTCAATCATCCTTCGGTAATTCCCTTCCAACAGGCTTTAATTCACGAGGGTTATAGCCTAAATCGTGATATTCTTCCGCAATCAACTGATCATAGTCCAGATTATTGTAGCTAGAATCTGACCAGATATCGTACTTAATCTCTTTCTTGATTGGCTTATGTTCATTATTTGCTTTAACAACCATACTATCACCTCTACCCACAGTATAACGGTAGTCGTACTGATTAGCACTTATAAAGAACTGAATCCTTGGGATTCCTTGATTTAAGCAGGTATGTTAACATTGACTTATTAATATTAAAATAAAAGGAGAAACAAACATGAGTCATGAATTAACTCTGCAGGAATTGGCGGAATTCAGTGCCAATTTCAATGCTGACCCGAAGAACCAAGTCATCGCCCGTGCCGCCGCCAGAAGCGGGGTTCTGGAAGCTTCCTACAACGAACGCGTGGCTGGCCGCCTGACCCGGGTCTTTTCAACTGAGTTGCCGACGGACAACGTTACCAACCAAAAGCAGTCCGGCCGCTGCTGGCTTTTTTCAACCATGAACATCTTGCGCCACAACTTCGGCGCCAAGCACAAGGCCAAGAACTTCACCCTGTCCCAAAGCTACAACTTCTTCTGGGACAAGCTGGAAAGAGCCAACCTCTTCTATGAAAAAGTGATCGAAACCGCTGGTAAGCCATTAGACGACCGGGAAGTCCGCAGCTACTTCGACTTCGCTGGCCACGACGGCGGCCAATGGCACATGGCCATCTCTTTGGTCAAGAAGTATGGTGTCGTACCAAGCTACGCTATGCCTGAGAGCTTCAACACTTCCGCTACGGCCGGCTTGGCCAGCGCCTTGGCTGACAAGGAAAGAAAAGATGCCCTGGCCTTGCGCCGCCTGGCTCAAGCAGGTGACCAGGAAGGGCTGGAAAAGGCCCGCAAGACCTTCTTAAACGAAATCTACCGGATGGTCGCTATCGCCGTTGGTGAACCGCCAAAGACTTTTGACCTGGAATACAGAGACGACGACAAGAACTACCACCTGGAAAAGAACTTGACTCCAGTTTCCTTCTTCAACAAGTACTTTGACGTCGACCTGGACGACTACGTCGTCTTGACCAACGCCCCAGACCACGAATACGGCAAGCTCTACCACCTGGGCGCTGAAGATAATGTTGAAGGCGGCAGCCCGATCCTCTTCTTGAACGTACCGATGGAATACCTGGAACAAGCCGCTGTTGCCCAATTAAAGGACGGGGAAGCTGTCTGGTTCGGCAACGACGTCCTGCGCCAAATGGACCGCAAGACCGGCTACCTGGACACTGACCTCTACAAGTTGGATGACCTCTTTGACGTTGACCTCAGCTTGTCCAAGGCTGACCGCCTGGCTACCGGCGTTGGTGAAGTTTCCCATGCCATGACTTTAGTCGGGGTTGATGAAGACAATGGCGACATCCGTCAATGGAAGGTGGAAAACTCCTGGGGCGACAAGTCCGGGGAAAAGGGCTTCTTCGTCATGAGCCACAACTGGTTCAAGGAATACGTCTACGAAGTTGTTGTCCACAAGAAGTACTTGACCAAGGACCAGCAGGAACTGCTCTCTTCAACTCCTGTTGAGCTTGCTCCTTGGGACTCATTGGCTTAATACTAGCTTTTTAAGCGCGAAAAAACCGCTCAGTTCTCTAACAGAACTTGAGCGGTTTTTGCTTTGAACTTAATCCTTGCTCTTGAACTGGTCACCAGCCAAAGCCCGGTAGAACTCAGCGTGAGCCGCATTGTAGTAAGGCACCAGCCAGAGGAAGCCGATCCCCAAGGACAGGACGGCTAGAATGTCCCAGCCAATAAAACTCAAGTCGAAAACAAACAGTTCCCACTTGTGCCCGTCCATCAGTTTCCGGCTCTTGGTGATCGCCTCAGTTGGCTCTGGCTCCTTGCCGGCACCCAGCATATCCTTCAAGATGTATGGCGCCATGGAGTAGCTGAGGCCCTTGATAATCCCGGGAATTACCAGCAACAGAGTCCACATGGCCGTAAAGAACATGGTCAAGAAGGTGGTTAAAAAGGTCGGCAAAAAGCGGCTGTTGGTAAAACCGGAAAAAATCCCGGTAAAGATATTAGTCTTCTCTTCCTTGTCGACCAGGTGCAGGTAGGTATAAGTTACCCCCGCAATGATCAAGGCGCTTAAAAGAGAGCCGACTACGCTCGTGCTCACTGAGACGGCACTGATGTTACTCCCCTGCACGGCCGTGAAGCCAGCTGGTACCCCGTTAAAAATCCCGGAGAAGACAGCGGTCATGAAAGTCAGACCAACTGCCCAGCCCCACTTGCCCTTTAGCTTGCTCTTGGCCGCGGCCTTCAAGGCCGGGCGGTCAATTGTTACATTTGCATCTTCCATCATAAATACCCCCGAATTCGAAAGCTGCCCTTTAGGCAGCACTGTTATCTTGTCATAATTATATCATAGCAAGGATATCCTTATCAGTTAAACAGACAAAAATGGACAAAAAATAGACGAAAGACAAAAAGAGAGCTCGCTAGAGCTCTCTTTCTTTATCTGCTTTATCAAACTACTTTTCGTAGCTTTGGGCAACCTTTTCGTAGTAGGCAACTTCATCGTCAGTACACTTAACAAAGTGGCCTGGACGGATTTCATGCATGGACCGTTGGTCGTCCTTGCCGTCGCCTTCGAACTTGCCGTATTCGTAGTCGATCCGCTTGCGTGACCGTTCGATTTCTGGGTCCGGCTGCGGCACGGCTGAGATCAAACTCTTGGTGTAGTCGTGCAGCGGGTGGTCGTAAACTTCATCAGCACTGCCGACTTCCAAAAGCTTACCGTAGTGCATAACCCCGATCCGGTCGGAAATGAACTTAACCATGGACAAGTCGTGGGCGATGAAGAGGTAGGTCAAATCGCGCTGCTTCTTCAAGTCGATCATCAAGTTGACAACCTGAGCTTGAATGGACACGTCCAAGGCTGAAATTGGTTCGTCGGCCACGATGAACTTCGGTTCAACGGCCAAGGCCCGGGCGATACCGATTCTTTGCCGCTGACCACCGGAGAATTCGTGTGGGAAACGGGAAGCGTGGTTACGGTTCAAACCAACCGTTTCCAGCAGGTCTTCAACTCGCTTGCGCCGTTCTGCCTTGTCCTTGACCAAGTGGTGGATGTCCAGCCCTTCCGCGATAATGTCTTCAACCGTCATTCTTGGGTTAAGGGAAGCGTATGGGTCCTGGAAGATCATCTGCGCGTCGCGGCGGAAAGCCAATTGTTCCTCGCGGCCATGCAGCTTGGTCACATCCTTGCCTTCAAAGAGGACTTCACCGGCCGTTGGCTTGTACAGCTGCAAAATTGACCGGCCAGTGGTGGTCTTACCAGAACCTGATTCACCAACCAGGCCGAAGACTTCACCTTCATAGATGTCGAAGCTGACGTCGTCGACACCCTTAGTGACGGTGCGCCCGTTCTTGAAGTATTGCTTCAAGTGCTTGACCTCTAAAATCTTTTTTCTTTCTTCTGGCATATTCTGCTTCTCCTTTAATCCTTGTCAGCTGCTTGCAGTTCCTTGTAGTGGGCCCAGCGACGCACGATTTCATCAGGCGGAGTAACCTTTGGCGCGTCTGGGTGCAGGAGCCAGGTAGCAGCTTGGTGGGTTTCTGAAACCTTGAAGAACGGCGGCTTCATTTGCGCGTCGATCTTCATCGCGTACTTGTTTCTCGGGGCAAATGGGTCGCCCTTTGGCGGATCAAGCAAGTCTGGCGGGGTCCCTGGGATTGATTCCAGCTTTTCACTGGTCAGGGTCGGCATGGAGTTGATCAAGCCCCAAGTGTAAGGGTGTTGCGGGTTGTAGAAGATTTCGTCAACCGTCCCCTTTTCCAAAAATTCCCCAGCGTACATAACGTTAACGCGGTCAGCCATCCCGGCAACGACACCCAAGTCGTGGGTGATGAAGATGATAGAAGTCTTGACTCTCTTTTGCAAGTCCTTCATCAAGTCCAGGATTTCCGCTTGAACAGTAACGTCCAAGGCAGTGGTTGGTTCGTCGGCCAAAAGGATTTCCGGTTCACAGATCAAGGCAATGGCGATAACGATTCTTTGCCGCATACCACCAGAGAATTGGTGCGGGTATTGGTTGATTCTTTCTTCAGCGTTCGGAATACCAACGGCCTTCATCATTTCCAAGGCCTTGGCCCAGGCTTCCTTCTTGGAAGCACCTTTGTGCTTGATCAATGGTTCAGCGATCTGCTGGCCAATCTTCATGGTCGGGTCCAAAGAAGTCATTGGGTCCTGGAAGATCATGGCGATCTGGTTACCACGGATTTGCTGCCATTCCTTTTCGGAAATCTTCAGCAGGTCCTTGCCGTGGAAGAGGATTTGCCCGCCCATGATCTGGGAGTTCTTGGCCAAAAGCCCGATGATGCTCCGGGTGGTAACAGACTTGCCTGAACCGGATTCGCCAACGATCGCTAAAGTTTCACCTTCATCAAGGTGGAATGAAACGTCACGAATGGCCTTAACTTCACCAGCGTAAGTGTGGAAGTCGATCTTTAAGTTTTTAACGTCTAAAATTCTATTTGCCATATGTTCGTCTCCCTTATCTTTGGCCCTTAGGGTCGAAGGCATCACGCAGACCGTCGCCGAGCAGGTTGAAGGCAATCATCAAAACGCAGAGGACTGCAGCTGGGTACCACATTTGGTATGGCAGGAACTGGAAGTTCTTCTGCCCTTCGTTCAAAAGCACACCCAGAGAAGTTTCAGGAGCAGAAATACCGATACCGATGAAACTCAGGAAGGCTTCGAAGAAGATGGCACTCGGGATGGTGTACATGGTTTGAATGATGATGATACTGGACAGGTTTGGAATCAGGTGCTTGGTAGCGATCTTAAAGGTTGATTCACCCAAGGACCGGGCCGCCAGAACGTATTCTTCATTCTTCAAAGACAGTGTCTCGGCACGGATCTGCCGGGCCATCGTGGTCCAGGATGAAATAGCCAGGGCCAGGATGATGGAAGTGATACCAGGCTTCAAAACAACCAGCATCAAAACAACGATAACCAGAGTTGGAATTGAAGAAATGATTTCGATGATCCGCTGCATGATGTTGTCAGTCATGCCGCCCTTCCAGCCGGAGATGATCCCGTAGGTAACACCGATAGCCAGGTCAAAGAAGGCAGCGACAATAGCAACAATCAAGGAAATCTTGGTACCATAGATGATTCTTTGTGCCAGTGACCGGCCCAGGTAGTCGGTCCCGGCAACGAAGTACTTGCCAGCTGGCACTGATGCGTAAGCGTCAGTCCAAACGCCGTTTTGCTTGATCTTACCGTTCAAGCCGTTGAGCCAGTCAAAGCCCTTCCACTTGGCAGGCAGGTTGGCATATTGCGGAGCTGACTTAACCAAGCTGGAGTTGTTGATCCAGAAGCTGGAGCCAAAAGCGATAACCACCATCACGATGATGATTACGGCTGAAATCACGGCTGCCTTGTTGCTCTTGAATCTGATCCACACGTTCTGCATGAAAGAAAGTGAGGGACCTGAAATGTGTTCCGCGCTTTGCGTGTCACCCTTTTCCACGTGTTCAAAGGATTCAGGTGTGATCTTTACGTTACTTGCATCTTGATCCATTGATTTTAACCTCGCTTTCCATTAATCAGTCAATCTGATCCGTGGGTCGATCAGACTGTAGACGATGTCAGTAATCAGCAGGATTACCACCAGGCCGAAGCAGTAAACCATACTTACGCCCATGATGGTTGGGTAGTCGTTAGTCAAGATTGACTTGGTGAACTGTTCCCCGATCCCAGGAATGTTGAAGATGTTTTCGATAACCATTGAACCAGTCATCAAAGCAACTGCGTATGGCCCGATCAAGGTAACCAATGGAATCATTGAGTTACGCAGGGTGTGCTTTCTGATGACTTCGATCCGGCTGAGGCCCTTGGCCTTGCCCAGTTCAACGTAGTCAGAACTCAAGGTATCGACCATTTCCGTTCTGATAAATCTGGCTGTTTCGGCCAGCGGCCCTACCGAGAGGGCAATTGTCGGCATGACCGTCTGTGATACTTCACCCCAGCCGGCGATTGGGAACCAGCCGAGCTTCAAACCGATGTAGTATTGAAGCAATACCGCCAGAACGAAGTTAGGAACAGACTTACCGATGATGGAAACGATCGTCGCGGTTGAGTCGATCCAAGTCCCTTGGTTCATGGCAGCGATTGAGCCGATGATGATCCCCAGGATAACCCCGACAACCAGAGCCTGCAGACCCAGTTGAGCTGAAGCGCCCAAACGTGCCCCGATCAGAGTAGAAACAGGCTGGTTGCTGTATTGGAAGGAAATCCCAAAGTCACCATGGGCGGCGCCTGCCAAGTAGGTAATGTATTGTTGGATAACAGGTTTGTCCAAGCCGTATTGCTTGTTCATAATCGCCTTTTGGGTAGCCGTCATCTTTGCTTCGTTGGCGTACGGAGAACCTGGCATCATCTTCATTAAGAAGAAGGTAATCGTCGCAACGAGGAACAAAGTGAGGATCATGTAGAAAATACGTTTTAGTAAGTATTTAGCCATAGTATTGCTCCTTACACTTTTTCGCTTTAATCAGCATTACATTTTTAATGTTTTTCTTATTATACCAAAAAATAAAGAAATTACCATACGATGATATAAAACTGTAGCCCTAAAAGTCAAGCACTACGGGCTTTTTGTCCGTTTTTTCCGTCATTTGGCAACTAACTTAAACTTTGCTTTTTTCTTTTTTGAGTCTATCTGGAACTTAGACTGTGCTTTTTAAAATAAGTGTTCGGCTAAGATAATAATGTTAGTCTTTTTTCTGCAAAAAGCTAATTTTCTTAACTTTTTGTTCCAGAAGCCCCTCGCCTGCTCCCCTCCTTTTAGTCAAAAATTTTCTATTCCCGGACATAAATCCCGAAATAAAGAAAAAGTTGAGCGTTATTGCTAACATCTCAACTTTCAATTATACCACGGTTAAATTTTAATTTTTCACCGCGTAAGTCGTCTTAAAGTCAGGGTATTCGCCATTGAAGACCAGGTTCTTGATAGTTGGTCTGATCATCCAAGCCTGGCCCATGTGGTAAAGCGGGCTGATGGCTTCCTGGTCGATCAGGATCTTTTCAGCCTTGAGCAAGGCCTTGCGGCGCTTGGTCTTGTCCATGGTCAAAGACGCTTGGACGGCCTTGTCGTATTCCTTGTTCTTCCACTTGCCGAAGTTGTAAGTCTGCCCTGACTGCATGTAAGCCAGGAAGTGGTATGGGTCTGGGAAGTCGCTGGTCAAACCGCCTAAAACGACGTCAAAATTATTGGCAATTTGCCGGGAAACCCGGGTCGTCTTTGGCAGGTTGTTGACGGAAACGGTCATCTTGCCGCCAAAAGCCTCAGTCAAGGCGCTCTGGATGAACTCAGTCTGCTTCTTGTAGCTGTCGTCGTCATCCGCCATCAAAGTGAAGGAAACCTTCTTGACGCCTAATTCCTTCAAGGCCTTCTTGAAGTAGCTGCGGGCGGACTTGAGGTCGTATTCCACGTACTTGTTCACGCTGGAGTTGGCACTTTCAGCTTCCTGGGCAAAATTCTTCCCGTCTAAGACCACATTGGTGGCTGAGAAGGTCTTGGCCTGGGTGTTGTAGGTACCGATCGTGGACAGGAGCTGCTTGCGGTTGATGGCCATGGAGATGGCCCGGCGCAGGTTGGCGTTGCGGAAGATCTTTTTCTTCTTGTAGTTGTAGCAGAGGTAAGTGGTGTTACCCAAAGTCAGAACCCGGTAGCCCTTCTTGCCTTTCATGCTTTTTGCCGCCTGGGTGTCCAGGATGGCCGCGTCCAGCTTCCCGGTCTGGTAGAGGTTGTAGTCAGTTGATGGGGTCTTCTGGACGCTGTAGTTGATGGTCTCCAGCTTAACAGCCTTTTTATCCCAGTAATACGGGTTCTTAGCCAGCTTCCAGGTCAGGTTGGACCCAGTCCAGCCCACGGACTTGAAAGGCCCGTTATAGACGGCGTAGGCGGATTTGGTCCCGTAGCGCTTGCCGTACTTCTTGACAGCCTTGGAGTCCAGGGGCTTCAAGCTGATAGCCGTAACGACCTTAAAATAAGGAATCTTCTTTTCAAAAGTCACGACCAGCTTGTACTTGCCTTCGGCCTTGACGCCCAGGCTAGACGGCTTCTTCTTGCCTTCAGAGATCTTGATGGCGTTCTTGATACCCTCATAGTTATTGACCTGGCCGGAAGCGGTCTTGGGGTCAACCTGCCGGCGCCAGGCGTAAACAAAGTCTTCTGCCGTTACCGGGTCCCCGTTTGACCACTTGGCATTCTTTCTCAAGTAAAAGGTCCAGGTCAGACCGTCTTTAGAGGTCGTGCTCTTGGTGGCCACGCCTGGAATAGTCTTGGAGTCCTTGCCCAGCCGGTAGAGGCCTTCATAAGTGTTGGCGATCTGTTCCTCACTGGCCGTGTCGTCGGCTTTGGCCGGGTCCAGGCTCTGCAGTTCAGAAGTCGTCATCCAGTTGATTGACTTTTCATAGCCGCTGCTGGACACGGGCTTGGCTGACTTGGTCGCGGTCTTGCTGCAGGCCGCCAGCAAGAAAGCGCCGGATACGGCAACAGTTGCCGTCAGAAGCTTTTTAAAATTACTCACTGTCTTATCCTCTCTCTTAGTCAAAAACTTGTTGTAAAACACATCTTTTAGCAATTCATCAGCATCTAATCATTCTCTCATTATAAAATATTTCCCAGCCTGTGACAAATCAAAAAATATAAAAAACAGGAAATAGCCAAAATAACATATAGGGAAAAAAGAAAACGGAGCCGGAGCTCCGTTTTCGTAAAAATCTGTCAACTTATTTTTGTAATTTCCAGACTACTTAAACTACTTGATGTAGGCTTCCTTAAAGTTGTAAGGAGCACCGGCACCGTTGAAGACAACGCCCTTGACGCTAGTCTTAACCAGGGTAGCTTCGTTAGTGTAGTACAGTGGAGTAACCCCTTGGTCTTCCAGCAGGGCCCGTTCAGCAGCCACCATTGCCTTCCAGCGGGCTGCGGTTGACCCGGTCGTCTTGGACAGGGAAACGTTCTTGTTGTAGGCAGTTGATTCCCACTTGCCGTAGTTGTAGGCGTTGCCCTTGGTCAAGAGGTCCAGGAAGGAGATCGGGTCTGAGAAGTCAGCCGTCCAGCCAGTAGCCACAACGTCGAACTTCAGACTTGATACCCGGGACAGACGGGTCTTGAATGGCACGTTGGAAACTTCGACCTTCATGCCCAGGGTTGATTCCAGGGCACTTTGGATGAATTCGGTAACCTTCTTGGCGTCATCAGTGTCATCCCCAAGCAGGTTGATCGTGATCTGCTTCTTGCCCAGTTCCTTCAGAGCCTTCTTGTAGTATTCCTTGGCCTTGGCCTTGTCGTAGCCTTGAACTGCCTTAGTAGCAGCGGTTTGCACTTCGCTTGAGAAGTCCTTGCCAGTGCTTGAGTCAGTAATGCCGGCAGCCGTGAAGGAAACAGCCGGGTTGTTGGCGGCACCAACAGTCGTTGCCAGTTCCTTCTTGTTGATAGCCAGGGAGATGGCCTTACGCAGGTTGGCGTTAGCTAAGTTCTTGTCCTTGGCGATATTGTATTGCAGGTACTTGGTTGAAGCAAACTTTCTTACAGTCCAGCCGGTTGAACCCTTAAGCTGCTTGCTTTGCTGGGCGTTCAAGTTGGTTTCGTCCAGCTTGCCGCTTTGGTAGAGGTTGTAGCTGGTTGACTGGGTCTTTTGGACGCTCATGCTGATCTGGTCCAGCTTGACGTTCTTCTTGTCCCAGTAGCTGTTGTTCTTAACCAGCTTCCAGGAGAGGTTGGTCCCAGTCCACCCGGTCATCTTGAATGGACCGTTGGACAGAACGTACTTGGCAGCCGTACCGTACTTGTCCCCGCACTTTTCCACGAACTTTTGGTTTTGTGGGAAGAAGATGTAGAAGCCCATCAGCAGCTTGAAGTATGGGATTCTCCGGTCCAGGGTCACCGTCAGCTTGTACTTGCCGTCAGCCTTGATACCCAAAGTGTTGACTGCCTTCTTGCCGGCAACGATCGCGTCAGCGTTCTTGATGCCTGAGAAAAGGTAGGCGTATTCAGAAGCAGTCTTTGGATTGACCGTTCTTCTCCAGGAGTAGACGAAGTCCTGGGCGGTAACTTCATCCCCGTTGGCCCATTTAGCGCCCTTGCGGAGGTTGAAGGTCCAGGTCTTGCCGTCAGAGCTTTCCTTCCAGCTCTTGGCGATGCCTGGAGTGGCCTTGGCATTGTTGCTAAGCCTGATCAAGCCTTCCATGACGTTGTTGAATTGGTCAGCGTCGTAACGGTCGGTGGCCTTGGACGGGTCCATGGTCGTCAGTTCGGCAGCTTCAGTCCAGGACAGCTTTTGCGCCTTGGATGATGAGCTTGACTTGCTTGATGAGCTGCCACAGGCTGCCAGAAGCGCAGCTGAGGCGAGCAAAACTGAGCCGGTAGCGAATAACTTCTCTTTTCTCATAATTGCACCTCGTTTAATTAAAAAACAAACATAAATTAGACTAGAATTAAAAGCTATAACTTAAGTCTAATTATAACGGGGATTTTTTAATTTTCAACCCTTTTTTTAAAAATAAAAGCAGACAAAAAAGAAAACGCCTTCCGGCGTTCTCTTCTAAGCTTTAACTTGCTTGTTTTTACTTGATGTAGGCGTCCTTGAAGTTCCAAGTACCACGGTTTTGGATGACGTTCTTGACGCTTGGACGGATCATCCAGACATTAGTGTCGTAGTACAATGGTGAGATCCCGGCATCCTTCAGCAGGATGGTTTCAGCCTTGCTCAGATCGCTCCAGCGCTTGCTTGCGGAAGCAGTGGTCTTGGAGTCGGCAACCAGCTTGTCGTAAGTTGCGTTCTTCCACTTACCGTTGTTTTCAGAGTTGGTTGAAGTGAACAGGTCCAGGAAGGAGATTGGGTCGGCGAAGTCGGCGCTCCAGCCGGAGACAACGATGTCGAAGTTGCCAGCAGTTGACCGGGACAGACGGGTCTTGAACGGCAGGTTTTGCACGCTGACGCTGACCTTGTCGCCGAAGGTTGATTCAAAGTTGGACTGCAGGGCTTCAGTGGTCTTGTTGCCGGCGTCAGTGTCGTCAGACAGGATCTTGAAGCTGAACTTGCTTACGCCAAGTTCCTTCAAGCCCTTGTTCATGTACTTCACAGCTTCCTTCTTGTTCGGGTTAGCTGGGTACAGAGTTTCAGCTGAGCTTGGGATCAGCTTGGTGTAATCTTCCCCGTTGACGCTAGTCAATTGGGTTGGAGTCAAAGTGTTGGCCGGTTGGTTGTTGCCGCCCAAAGTGGTGGTCAAGCCCTTCCGGTTGACCGCCAGTGACAAGGCCTTGCGGACGTTGGCGTTGGCCAGGTACTTGTTCTTGGCAATGTTGAATTGCAGGTAGAAGGTAGCACCTTGGTTAAGTTCGGTGTAGCCCTTTTGGTTCTTCAATTGCTTGGTTTGTGAAGAGTCCAGGGCCGTAGCGTCCAGCTTGTTTGACTGGTAAAGGTTGTAGGCGGTTGATGGAGTCTTTTGAACAGTCCACTTGATGGTGTCGAGCTTGACGCTCTTCTTGTCCCAGTAGTATGGGTTCTTAACCATCTTCCAAGACAGGTTGGACCCGGTCCAGCCAACGTGCTTGAACGGACCGTTGTAGAGCATGTACTTAGAAGCCGTGCCGTACTTAGAACCGTACTTGGTTACGGCCTTTTCTGACTGCGGGAAGAAGACGGCAAAGCCCATCAGCTTGTCAAAGTATGAGATCCGCCGTTCCAAAGTCACGACCAGCTTGTACTTGCCAACTGCCTTGATCCCCAAGGAGCTGACTGGCTTCTTGCCGGCTACGATGGCATCAGCATTCTTGATCCCGGAGAAGAGGTAGGAATATTGGGAAGCGGTCTTTGGGTTAACGGTCCGGCGCCAGGAGTAAACAAAGTCCTTGGCGGTCAATTCACTGCCGTCGCTCCACTTAGACTTGCGCAAGGTATAAGTGTAAGTCTTCCCGTCCTTAGAAACCTTTTCGCTGGTTGCCAAGCCCTTTTCCAGCTTGGAGTTCTTGCCTAAACGGTAGAGACCTTCCATAGTGTTGGAAATCTGGTTGAAGGAAGCCGCGTCGGTGGCCTTTGAAAGGTCCATCGTTGGAATTTCGGCTGAATCCATCCAGGTCAAGGTCTTCTTGCTGCTGGATGATGAAGAACTGCTATTGCTGCCACAAGCAGCAAGCAATGCTGCTGAAGCCAGAACCGTGGCTCCCAGGCTTAAACTCTTAGATAATTTCATCTTTTTCTCCTTGCTTTTACTGACTGTTCCAGCGCCTCGCTAGTTAAGACTCCACAGCAGTCTTTAATGATATTTTCATTATAATTCTCTGCTTGATCAGCTTCAAGCGTTTTTAAGAAAAAATGTCATATTATTTCATCAATCTAAATATACCAAAGCAAATACAAGTCAATTAAACATATATCAAAATAAGCAGACAAAAAAGAAGAGGCAGAGCCTCTTCTTTTTGCTTGATTACTTGATGTAAGTGTCCTTGAAGTTCCAAGTACCGCGGTTTTGGTAGACGTCCTTAACAGTTGGACGGATCAAAGCAGCATTAGTGTTGTAGTAAAGTGGAGCAACACCGACATTGTTCAGCAGGATGTCTTCTGCCTTAGTCAGGTCGTCCCAACGCTTGCTGGTTGAAGCAGTAGTCTTGGAGTCAGCGATCAGCTTGTCGTAGCTTGAGTTCTTCCACTTACCGTTGTTTTCTGGGTTAGTTGAAGTGAACAGGTCCAAGAAGGAGATCGGGTCAGCGAAGTCGGCACTCCAGCCGGAGATTACGACATCGAAGTTACCTGCAGTTGACCGTGACAGACGGGTCTTGAATGGCAGGTTTTGAACTGAAACGCTGACCTTGCTGCCGAAGGTTGATTCAAAGACTGATTGCAGGAATTCAGTAGTCTTCTTGCCTGAGTCAGTGTCGTCGGACAAGATCTTGAAGCTGAACTTGCTTACGCCCAGTTCCTTCAAGCCCTTGTTCATGTACTTCACGGCTTCCTTCTTGTTGGTTGAAGCTGGGTAGTAGCTTTCAGCAGACTTGGAGATCCGCTTGGTGTAGTCTTCACCGTTAACTTCAGTCAATTGAGTTGGAGTCAAAGTGTTGGCTGGAACACTGTTACCACCAAGTGATGAAGTCAAGCCCTTACGGTCAATAGCCAGTGACAGGGCCTTACGGACGTTGGTGTTGGCCAGGTACTTGTTCTTGGCTTGGTTGAACTGCATGTAGAAGGTTGCACCTTGGTTCAAGGTTACGTAGCCCTTCTGGTTCTTCAATTGCTTGGTTTGTGAAGCGTCCAAGCCAGTGTAGTCCAGCTTGTTTGATTGGTAAAGGTTGTAAGAAGTTGATGGAGTCTTTTGTACGCTCCAAGTGATAGTGTCAAGCTTGACGTTCTTCTTGTCCCAGTAGTATGGGTTCTTGACCATCTTCCAGGACAGGTTTGAGCCAGTCCAGCCGGTTTGCTTGAACGGACCGTTGTACAGCATGTACTTAGAAGCAGTACCGTACTTAGAACCGTACTTGGTTACGGCCTTTTCTGACTGCGGGAAGAAGACGGCAAAGCCCATCAGCTTGTCAAAGTAAGCGATCCGGCGTTCCAAAGTAACAACCAGCTTGTACTTGCCAACAGCCTTAACGCCCAAAGTGTTGGCCTTCTTCTTGCCGGCTACGATCGCGTCAGCGTTCTTGATCCCACTGAAGAGGTAGGAATATTGTGAAGCAGTCTTTGGGTCAATAGTTCTGCGCCATGAGTAGACGAAGTCTTGGGCAGTAACGTCGCTGCCGTCGCTCCACTTGGACTTGCGCAGAGTGTAAGTGTAGGTCTTCCCGTCCTTAGAAACCTTTTCGCTGGTTGCCAAAGCCTTTTCCAACTTGGAGTTCTTGCCCAAACGGTACAGACCTTCCATAGTGTTTGACAACTGGTTGAAGGAAGTAGCGTCAGTGGCTTTGGACATGTCCATGGTTGGGATTTCAGAAGCAACCGTCCAGTTCAAAGTCTTCTTTGAAGAAGAGGATTCCTTACTGCTGTTGCCGCCGCAGGCAGCCAAGAGAGCAGCTGATGCCAGCACAGTTGCACCAACGCTCAAAGTCTTAGATAACTTCATCTTTTTTCTCCTTATAACACATATTTGTTTGCGCTGAAAAGATGGCCAACACAGCTTTAAGCCGTCTCTCAGTCAACATGATAAATTGATTATAATTCTAAGTTAGACTCTTTTCAAGGGCTAACTTAAAGAAAAATAAATTTTTGCCGAAAAATAAGCGAAAAATGTCAAGAAAAAGATAAAAAAGAAGCGACCACCTGGTCGCTTCTTGTCAAATTCTTTTAATTTTGTTGTTATTGTTGTGATTTGCTCGGAATTACTTGCTGCTGATGTAGGCGTTCTTGAAGTCCCAAGTCCCCCGGTTCTGGATGACGCCCTTGACGCTCGGCCGGATCAAGGAAGCGGTCGTGCTGTAGTAGAGCGGAGCCACACCGGCATCATTAAGCAGGATGTTTTCAGCCTTGCTCAAGTCGCTCCAGCGCTTGCTGGTTGAAGACGTGGTCTTGGAGTCGGCAATCAGCTTGTCGTAAGTCGAGTTCTTCCACTTCCCGTTGTTTTCAGAGTTGGTGGAAGTAAACAGGTCCAGGAAGGAGATCGGGTCGGCAAAGTCGGCACTCCAGCCGGAGATGACAACGTCAAAGTTGCCGGAAGTTGACCGGGAAAGCCGGGTCTTGAATGGCAGGTTCTGAACAGTGACGCTGACCTTGCTGCCGAAGGTGGCTTCGATGTTGGACTGCAGCAATTCTGCCGTCTTCTTGCCGGAGTCAGTGTCGTCAGCCAGGATCTTGAAGCTGAACTTGCTTACGCCCAATTGCTTCAAGCCCTTGTTCATGTATTTGACCGCCTCGCTCTTCTTGGTTGAGGACGGGTAGAGGCTTTCAGCTGATGATGAAAGTAGCTTGGTATAGTCCTTGCCATTGACTTCGGTTAAGCCAGTTGGGGTCAAAGTGTTGGCCGCCACGTTGTTGCCGCCAAGGGATGAAACCAGGCCCTTCCGGTTGACAGCCAGGGACAGGGCCTTGCGGATGTTGGAGTTGGCCAGGTACTTGTTCTTGGCAATGTTGAACTGCATGTAGAAGGTTGCCCCCTGGTTCAAGGTGGTGTAACCCTTAGTCGTCTTCAGCTGCTTGGTTTGTGATGAGTCCAGGCTGGTGTAGTCAAGCTTGCCGCTTTGGTAAAGGTTGTAGGAAGTTGATGGCGTCTTCTGCACGCTCCAAGTGATCGTGTTCAGCTTGACATTCTTCTTGTCCCAGTAGTACTTGTTCTTAACCATCTTCCAGGAGAGGTTGGACCCGGTCCAGCCTTTTTGCACGAACGGACCGTTGTAGACCATGTACTTGGAAGCCGTCCCGTACTTAGAGCCATACTTCTTGACCGCCTTTTCAGACTGCGGGAAGAAGACCGCGAAGCCCATCAGCTTGTCAAAGTAAGGAATCCGCCGCTCCAAAGTAACAACCAGCTTGTACTTGCCGACAGCCTTGATCCCCAAACTGTTGACAGACTTCTTGCCGGCCACGATGGCGTCGGCATTTTTAATCCCGGAGAAAAGGTAAGAATACTGGGAAGCCGTCTTTGGGTTGACCGTTCTTCTCCAAGAGTAAACGAAGTCCTTAGCCGTAACTTCTGTCCCGTCGCTCCACTTGGACTTGCGCAGGGTATAAGTGTAGGTCAAGCCGTCTTTAGAAACCTTCTCGCTGGTTGCCAGCCCTTTTTCGAGCTTTGAGTTCTTGCCTAAGCGGTAGAGACCTTCCATGGTGTTGGAGAGTTGGTTGAAGGAAGTAGAGTCAGTGGCCTTGGACAAGTCCATGGTCGGAATTTCTGACGCGACCGTCCAGTTCAAGGTCTTTCTGGTCGACTTGGAAGACGAGGAACTTGAGCCGCAAGCAGCTAGCATTAAAGCAGATAATGTTACCGCTGCTCCAGCTCCTAAAAACTTGGAAACTTTCATAGTGTTTTCTCCTTACTTATCTATACTGATGATTGACTCACATGTCTAACCAAAAGTTTAATGTTTACGTTAGAGAAAAGCAAGGATAGTTTCATTTAAAGTTCATTTGCAAATCGGCTGAGCAATTGGTATAACAATGATCCAACGGATTGCTTAAATGTTTCTGTATTTTATTAAGAAGAGGTAAACTTCATTAAAATTAATCTAAATCCCATTCATGTCTAAATTCCTGGACAAAATCTCGCATGTATTCTGTCCGCCGGCGGGCTTCCTTTTGGGCGGCCTGGCTGTTCATCAGCCCTTCCAGCTTAAAAAGCTTTTCATAAAAATGATTGATCGTAGTTTCTTCATGATTCCGGTATTGATCATGACTGACCAATTCCATCGGCGGAATTTCCGGGTCGTAGATCTTGTCATCGTGCTTGCCGCTGTAAACGAAAGCTCGGGCAATTCCCATCGCCCCCAGAGACTCCAGCCGGTCGGCATCCTGGACGTACTCTCCTTCTAAAGAAAGCTGGTAGTGGCGGTCAATGTTTTTGGAAAAAGACATGTGCTCGATCGTGAAAAAGACGTTTTCCTGGTCCTCTCGGCTTAAGCCGGCTGCCGTGAAGACTTTCCGTAATTTAGCCAAAACTTCACTTGGGTTTGGGCAGACCTTCTCATCGATCGTATCGTGAACAAAGCCCGCCGTATAAGCAATGTCCCGGCTCTTTTGGCTAGACTCCGGGTGATCCGCCAGCAGCATTCTTTCAGCTAAAACCGCCACCCGCTGGCCGTGGTAATAATCATGCCCCGTTCTTTCTTCGGCCAGGTTTTCTTTGACAAAATCCGCAATCAGTTTCCGTTCCATTTTTACCTCCGTGTTTGCTTTAATTATTTTTTCAATTATAGCGGATGGCTCTAAAATTGCAAGCAAAAAAGAGAACTAGAGTTCCTAGTTCTCTTTTAGAATCTTATAGTCATTCTGCAATGACAAGGTGACATAAAAGACCTTGCCATAGCGGGCGTCTTCAACTAGCCGGGTCTTGCTGAAGACCTTCTCGCAGCCGCCATCCTTGGTTAGCAGGCGGCAAGACAAGCAGCGAGGCCGGTCAGGTACCCGTCTTACATCCTCACCGGCCACCAAGTCAAGCAATGCCCGGTCAGAAGGGTAGATTAAAGCCAGCAGCTTGCCAGCCGTAAAGGCAATTAAATCCGCGAAACCCTTGAAGCCCAGCATGTCCAGAAGGGACTGGTTGGCAAAAAGAATTTCCCTCTCCCCTTCTGCCTGGCAAATGAAGAAAGAAACCGGCAGGTTGTCGGCCACCTCCCTTAAGGTAAAGCCAAACTGCTTCCGGTCAGTTCGCGTCATTGCATCGTTGTACTCCCGCCAGCCATGCTTGCCATCGTCCTTGACCACGTAAAGGGCCAGGTCTGCCTTAGCCAGGGCATCAGCCACCGAGATGGCCTGCTGGGGGTAGTGAACATAGCCCAGGGAAATGGAAAAAGGATACTGCTGCTCTTTAGCGGAAAAAACCTGGTCCAGCTTGGCCAGATTGGCGACCTGGTCGTCGCTTGTGCCCGGAACGAACGCACAGAATTCATCACCCCCGTTGCGGCAGATGATTGCCTCGCTGCCCAGGGTACTCTCCATGTTGAGGGCCAAAGTCACCAGAACCTGGTCACCCACATTGTGACCATGGACGTCATTGATCAGCTTGAAATTGTCGATGTCCAGCATGACGAAGCTGCCCTGGGCAGCCGGATGCTGGCGAAGGTAGTCATTGACCTGGTCATCAAAGGCCGCCCGGTTCAAAAGGGTGGTCAAGTCGTCCCGGCTGGACATGTATTCCAGCTGCTTCTGCCTTTGCAAAAAATAGCGGAGCAAAACCAGCAAAGCCGTCAGCAGCCCGGCGATCAAAAGATGGGCCAGCAAGTATTTTCCGTCCAGCAGGTAAAACTTCCCGTCATCAGCTATGAAGTCCCGTGACCGGGTTTCTATCGCGGCTAAAGCAACTGTAAAAATAACCAGAACAATGGCCGTCGTATTGGCAAAATTGGCGAATCGCCGCCGAATGACCAAGAGCCGGGTCGAAAATTTCTGCATGCGATCCCCTCCAAAATAACAATTGACTAATAATTCTTAGTATATCAGTATTTTGAAGAGCGATGCAAATAATTTAATCACTTTTGCTGATCATAAGCTGCTAGCCAGATTTGAACTGGCGACCTCCTCCTTACCACGGCGGTGCTCTACCTCCTGAGCTACAGCAGCGCCTTAATTGTAACATGCCGGCTTCTTTTCGGCAAAAAGATAAAAGCGAGAAAAAAGAAAAAGAAAGCTTCCAGTTTGGAAACTTTCTTAAAATCTTTTTAGCCCTTGATGTGCACCAAGGTGTACTTCTTCTTTCCCTTGCGGATGATGACGAACTTGCCGTCAAAAGCAGCTGCCGGGTCAACTTCAAAGTCAGTGTCCTGGATCCGGTCGCCGTTGACGTAGATGGCACCGTTGTTAACGTCTTCTCTGGCCTGCCGCTTGGATGATTCGATCTTGGTGTCAACCAGGAAGTCCACCAGATTCTTCTTTTCTGCCCCGCTCTCAGCACTTGGCGCCTTGGCCAGGGCGATTTCTACCTGCTTGGTGGGCAAGTCCTTCACGTTGCCGGAGAAGAGGGCCTCAGTGACCGTTTGGGCTTCCTTCAAGCCGCTTTCGCCGTGAACGAACTTAGTCACTTCTTCCGCCAGCCGCTTTTGGGCTTCCCGCTTCCAAGGTTCAGTCTTGACCTTTTCTTCCAAGGCGTCGATTTCTTCATGGCTGAGGAAGGTGAAGTACTTAAGGTACTTGATGACGTCCCGGTCATCCTGGTTGATCCAGAATTGGTAGAATTCGTAAGGACTGGTCTTTTCCGGGTCCAGCCAGACAGCGCCGCCGGCAGACTTGCCGAACTTGGTCCCGTCAGCCTTCAGCATCAATGGAATAGTCAAGCCAAAGGCTGGCCGGTCTGCCCCTTCCAAACGGTGGATCAAGTCGATCCCGGCCGTGATGTTGCCCCATTGGTCAGCCCCGCCGATCTGCATTTGAACGCCGTGGTCCCGGTTCAAGATGTAGAAGTCGATGGCCTGCAGAATCTGGTAGGAGAATTCAGTGAAGGAGATCCCGTTTTCCAGCCGGCTGGCAACGACTTCCTTGTTCAGCATGTTGTTGACCTGGAAGAGCTTGCCGTAGTCGCGGAGGAATTCCAGCAAGGTCATCTTGCCCAGCCAGTCGCGGTTGTTGACGATGCGGAAGTTTTCCGTGCCAAAAAGCTTGACCATCTGCGCCGTCAGCGCTTCTTCATTGTGCTTGATCGTTTCTTCAGACTGCAGGACCCGTTCAGTTGACCGGCCAGATGGGTCACCGATTGACCCGGTACCCCCGCCGATAACGATGACTGGCTTGTAGCCGGCCAGTTGGAATCTCTTCAAGATCATGAAAGGAATCAAGTGACCGATGTGCAGGGAGTCACCAGTCGGGTCAGTCCCGCAGTAAAGAGCCAGGTCGTCATGCTTGGCCAGGTAATCCCGCAAGCCTTCCTCGTCAGTTTCCTGGTTGATGGCGCCGCGCCATTTCAAATCTTCCAAAATGTCAAAATTTGCCATTTCTGCCTCCGGATAAAAAAAGTCCCTGGATCAAAAGATCCAGGGACGACTAAATTCTGTCTTAGCCGTGGTACCACCCACGTTCGCACAAAGTGCCTCTTTGGAGCTTCTTAACGGGGCTCTCCTCCCCGCGCTGTATTTCGTCTGCCTGGCCTGTCTAGCTCGCACCAACCGCTAGTTCTCTGAACGCTGAACCAGGCAGCTACTTCGCTGTCGCGTTTTTATAAAAATAACATGATTTCGCCCCGGGGTCAAGCGCCTTTTTAAAAAGCAGCAGGAGGAGCAGCAGCCAGGAAAACCAGCACAGGTTAATCAGCAAGCTGCACCATAAAGGCTGTTTAAAGGTCATAATCACGGTATTCTTGCCCATTCTAGCCCGCACAACCGGGAAGCCGCCGCTTTTTCTTTTTAGATTATGGATCTTGCGGCCATTGAGCGTTAATTCTGTCTGCGAGTATGCAACAAGTGGCAAGGTTATTTTGCCGCCAGTACTTGTCCAGCTTAATTTAAGCCTGCCGCCAGTCATTACCTGGTGGTCAAACTTCTTCCAGCGTTTAATTACCAGCATATGGTATTTGTGGCCTAAGTTGTCTTCTTTCCCAACAACGGGCAAATAATCCGGCTGATTGCCATAACTCATCACAGAAATCAAGGGTTTAAGCCCTTTGCCCACTACCTGGGCCATTTTAGGCGTTCCATTAGCGTGAAAAGTATTTTTCCGATGGCTTTCCGCTACCGGGACAGCCGTATCTAGCAGCAAAGCCAGCAATAAAAGCAGCAAGAATGGCTTCCCGCCTTTAGCTGCAAGTTTCTGGATGCTTAAGCCAAAAGACAGAATCACCATTGGGTAGATTATAACCACCAAACGGAATGGAAATTGAAAGTTGCTGGCCAGAACTGGCCACTTATTTTGCACATACCCCCAGGGAAAGCGGTTGGATGCAATGAGCATAAGTACTAAAGACCACATTGCCAAAAGCTTTTCCACGCTTTTGGCAGCCCGGTTAAAAAAGATGTACAGGAAATTCAAAAGAATTATGGCCAAAAACATCGGCATCAACTGTCCATAGCTGCTTCCCAGGTCGTTTTGGTAACTTCCCAGCTTCAAGCCGCTTACTGCCATATTATAGGCATCCAAGTGGGCCATCTTGTTGCTGGCAGCCAGCCAAAAAACTGCAACAATCGTATTCAAGCCCAATGCGCTGGCCAATGCAACTGCCTTAAAGAAGTCTTTCCAAACATTTCTCTTTTTAAAAAGCGCCAGCAAGAAAAACGGGGCCAAAAGCACGCATGCCAATAGGGCGCTGAGCAGGTGAACCTGCAAAAGCAAACCCATCGTTGCCCCAAGGATGACCCAATCGATCGGCTTTTCCTGGTCTTTAACCATTCGCACCCCATTAAGCAGGACCAAGGGCATGAAGGCCTGCCCCCAGCCGCTAAAGGAACTGGCGTTGATAAAAGCGGGTATCATGCCGATATTGATGTACACCAAGCTTAAGAGCAAACTGGCGATTTTGCTGACGCCGCTATAGCGTAAAAGATGCATCATATTTCCCGCGGCTAACAGGCAAAGCAGGTAAATACTGATGATTTGAAAAGTAAACCAATTTCCGCACAGCAGAAGCAAGGCACCATTAAAATAGGCAAACAATGGCCCATAGCAGGCGTTAATGATCCGGCCGCTTTGCTGGAAACCATAGTTTGTTTGAAAAAAGCTGTAATGGCCAGTCTTAATCTGCATGGCCGCATCATAAAAGCGGCCAAAGTGAAAGCGGGCATCTCCAGCAATAATTACCCTTTTAGCCTGCAGCTGCGGCCAAATAACCACCGTTGTTACCAAAGCAACTGCCAAAAGCGGCCAAAGATAAGCCCAAAGATTTTTTACTTGTTTTTTCATTAGTTTTATATTTACAATCCTCTATTTTTTTCAAGAGCTAGAAAAATTGTAACATACCAATCAAATACGTTTTAACAAAAAAGCAGGCTAACCTGCTAAGTTAGTCTGCTTTTGCCAGGTATTCTGGCTGTTTAAACTATTTCTTCATGGTATAGAAGCCCTTGATCTTCAAGGCATAGGCTGAACCAGCCGTCATGTCGTATTGGATCATTTCGTAGTCCTTGAGCAGAGCTTGCTGTGAGCTGGTCAAGGTCTTCGGGTCAACTTCCTTGCCCTTTTGGTCGACCAGGGTAAAGCCGGTGTCATCGCTGTAGCTGATAGTCAAGGCTGGCAGCTTCTTGTGCACTTCAGTCAAAAGTGCCTGGTAAGCCGTCACCTTGCTGTTGGTCTGTTCCAGCATCATGGCGATGAAGTCACTGGTGTTGACGTAGTTGGTCTTGGAAGTCAATTTAGCCTTAGCCCCATGCTGACGAGCGTACTTGTTAGAGTAGATGAAGTAGCGGGTCGAGTGCATTTGAACCGGGTACTTAGACGTGTATGACTGGGAAACGATTGACGGGTAGTGGTCACCGTAGAAGACCAGGGTAATTGGCTTCTTGATCTTGTCGATCTGCTTGATGAACTTCTTGACCGCCTGGTCAGTGTAGTGGGTCCCCATAATGTAGGTTGCCGCTTGCGTTCTGATACTGCCGTCGTCAAAAAGATCACCGGAAATCTTGCCGGCATAGTAGTTCTTCGGGTACCAGTTGTTGTACGGCATGTGGTTCTGAATTGAAATCAGGTTGATGAACTGGCCGCCCTTGCGGGAGTTGATCTGCCGCAAGCCGTTGGCGTAAGTCGTGAAGTCAGAGTTGTAGGAACTGGTCCCCAGCTTCTTTTGGTCCACGATCTTGTACTTGGAACCCAAGTAAACGAACTTGTTGAACTTGAAACGCTTGTAGTCTTCAATTCTTGAGTAGTAAGTCCCGATGAACGGGTGAACTGCTGAAGAGTAGTTGAAGTTAGCCCCAATAGTCGGGTAGTACTGGTATTGCGGAACGACTTGAACATAAGGCGTCAAAGTAGTGCTGAAGGCCCCCATGTTGAAGCCAGTCAGTGATTCCCATTCCATGTTGGCCGTACCACCGCCGTAGCCGGCACTCAGCATGCTGCCGTAAGTGGTAGTCTTCTGCAATGAGTGAATGTAAGGAATCGGGTCCTTGGTCCCCTTGGCGAACTTGATCGTCGGGAAAGTAGTCGGATCGATAAAACTTTCACTCAAGTTAAAGATGACGGTCTGCTTGGACAGGTCGTTGGTCCGGGTCTTGTTGATCTGGTCAGCCACCTTTTGGTACTTCTCATAGAGCTTTTGAATCTGGCTCTTGGAGTAGTTGCTTGGCTTGTCCATGATCTGCAGGTCGATGTAGTTGAGGAAGTTCAAGATCGGCCCATTGACCTGGATGTCTCTTTCCGGGTTCCGGAAGGACTGCTTGTTGTCAAAAGCCCGGTTCAAGCGGTAGATGGCTGACCCCTGGTGGTTGAACCACATTGGCGTCATGAAGAGGGCCAGGCTGGCCAGGGCCCACATCCCCCGCCGCTTCCAATTGCCGCGCTTCTTGACCTTGAACTTGATCTCACAGAAGACCATCAAGGCAATAACAGCAGCTAAAGCCAGCAGGATCATGATCAAGGTCTTCTGTCCCCCGATCATGCTCAACAGACTGTCAGCGTTGGTTACTTCAGACAGTTCACTCGGGTAGATCGGCTCGCCCCGGAGGTCAAGCTTGATCTTGTTGGCAACCGCCCAGCCGATAACGACCGTGGAAGTCGTAATAAGTGAAACCCAGTATCTGGTCGTGACGAAGTAAAGGATCGTGAAGAAGGCGTCGATAAAGATCGTCGTCAAAATCAAGGCCCCAAGCTTGGTCCCAACCAGCCAGACTACGGCGTTAACGTTGGAAGCAGTCGTGATCTGGATCCGCATGTTGTCGGATTCGATCAAGAAGGAGGCAAAGGACAGGATAAAGAAGAAGGTCCAAGTCAAAAGGTTGGTCCGGTGGTACTTCATCCAGCCCCACAGGCGGTTAAAGGCCCCTTCAGCCGCTGCCCCGAAGCTCTTGCTTTCGTACAAGAAACGGTTAGCCCGCTTAACCGGCTTGAAGCGCCACAAGTAGCGCTCAATCAGCCAGTGCCAGACAATGGCGATGGCCAGCATGATCAAAATCGTGATCATCCGGTTCAATTGCCGGCTGCCGGTACCGTATTTAAAGGACGACATGAAGGAGTTGGCGTCTGGTACCTGCATGAAGACGATCAGCGGAACCAGGAAGTCCAGGTCCCTTTCTTCCAAAGCCTTGATCGCCGGCCGGGCAAAAGCAAAGGCCGCCAAGGCAATGATGAAGATGAATGGTGAGGTCACGTTGATCAGGAACTGGTAGTTCCATGATGACGGGTTGGCCCGCCAAGACATGATCTGTGACCAATAAACGGCGTTAAAGCCGGCTACCCCGACAATTACCATCCCCAAGGAGAGAATGCCGGCCACAATAAAGATGACCGTTTGCTTGACAGAGAAGTCAACCTTCCCTAAGAACATCCCCCAGGCAAATGGCAGGGCCAGGTAGAGACCATAGATGGAGTAATTCATCTCGAAAGTCCCAGCCGACAGGGTAAAGCCCAGCAAAGTCAAGGCGATCAAAATGATCAAACTCTGCTTCTTGCTGAACTTCTCCTGCCAGTCATAGATGACCGGCTGCACCAGCAAACTGAAAACCAGGCCCGTCATCAAAACGGAAGTCGAGGTCAAAATCGGGAAAAGGATGCCCCAGAAACGCCAGGCATTTAAGTGCCATGGCTTGGAGATGAAGAAGACAAGGTAGTAGACCAGGAGGGTCACTTCCATAATGGCCCAGGCCTTAAAGCCTTGGTTAAAACGCAGCTTGCGCTTGCTGTAAACTGCCCCGAAGACCATTGGAATAAACCAATAGGTCACGCTTTCCACGATTAGCGGCAGGTGGCGCAGATAGGTAATTGAGCTTTTCAGCATGCTGGTTTTGAAATTAAACATCTGCAGCAAAAGCACCAGAGCCGCCAGTACGAGAAAGCCGTACTTCAGCAGATTATGAGTTTTTCTGGATTGTGTTTGTTCACTCATCGATATCGGAATAATTCTCTTTCTTTTGCAAATTCATTATCCATTATACCCAGCTTTTTTTAAAAAAAGGCCAAGAAATTATTTCAAAATTCCCAATTTCTTCTTGATCGTATACAAAATATCGACCCGTTTGCCATGACCTGTGAAAAAGTCCCGGATATCGTAGCGGAACTTGAAGGCCATGATCCCCGTGATAATCAAGAAGATCACGCCAGCTTCCAGCGACTTGGTTATTTCATAAATGCTGAAAGACAGCATGAAAACCAGCGGCGGGATAGTCAGATTCTGCATGATGCAGGTCAAAACCAAGGCCACCAGCAAGGTGATAAGACCGGCCCGCCAGTCGTAGAGAACCGTAGTCATGGCCATGACTGCCACCGCCTTGCCTCCCTTAAAGTGGTTGAAGACCGGGAAACAGTGGCCTAAAACCACGCCTAAGCCCGTGTAGGCTGTCAGCAAGTGCTGATGGTAGATGGCATAGACCAGACCAATGGCCAGCAGGGTTTTAAGCAGGTCGCCGATGCAGGTCAAAATCCCCGCCTTCTTGCCAAAAACCGCCCCCATATTGGCCGTACCTGGGTTGCCCGACCCGTACTTGGTCGGATCCTTGTGCAAGTAATACTTGCCCACGAACATGGCACTGATGAAGTTGCCAAACAAATAGCCAATGACTACTGCCAAAAATTTGTTAAGCACCTTTAATAGCCCCCTGAAAACGGATTGGTATTGTAGTTATAACTGTAACTATAAGTCGTATCGTAGTTCGTGCTGGAATTTGTGCTGTAAGCAGTATTACTGCTGGAAGTCTGGCTGCTGGACTTGGAGCTGGTCTTGCCGCTCTTGACGCTGTCAGTCGTCGTGCCGGGATCATAGATCGTATAATTCTGGGTCTCGCCGCTGCCAAACTTGAAGCCGCTGGCCTCGTTCAAGGTATTCAGCTCAGTTTCCCGGTTGGAAACAGTAGCCGTCTTGAGGCCCAGCAATTTTCTAATCTTGTTGGAAATCCGCTGCAGTTCACTGGTTGACGCGATCTGGTAGGCCGCGTCGCCAACATAAGCACTATAGCCATGCAGGTAGTCGCTGTCACTGGAAGAAGTACAGTCTGAGTAGTTAGCCAGGATTGACTTCAAAGCCTGGAAGCTCAAGTTAGTCTTCACGTTGGTCGACAGGTTATTGGCGATCTTGCTGAAGTTCGTCAGTGAATCTGCCGTGGCCAATTTCTGGACCAGCTTGGTGATGACTTCTCTTTGCCGTTTCTGCCGGCCGTAGTCGCCTTGCGGGTCATCATAGCGCATCCGGCTGTAGGCCAGAGCGGCCTGCCCGTTTAAGTGCTGGCGGACTCCCTTTTTGAAGACTATTGTATTGTAAGTAAATGACAATGGCGGCGTCACGTAAATCCCGCCAACATAATCAACCAGCTTCATCAGCCCGCCCATGTTGACCAAGGCGTAGTACTTAACCGGAATGTTCAAGAGGTTAGAGACAGTCTTCATGGCCATCTTAGCCCCGCCAATCGAATAAGCCGCGTTGATCTTCTGCACGTCATTGGAATCATCGCCAACCATGTCAGCCATAGTATCCCGCGGGATCGAGACCATCGTGTAGTTCTTCTTCTTAGGGTTGACTACGACAACGATGATCGTGTCCGTATTTCCGCGCTTTTCAGTTCTGTTCAAAGCCCCGGTGTCGGTCCCTAAGAGCATGACGGCAAAAGGCTTCTTGCCGTTGAATTCGCCATAAGTCGTCTTGACGGCGTTTTCCGAGTCATAAGCCTTGTTGGCCGCCTGCTCAGCCGTTTTGTACAGATGTGCCGCGTACAAGCCCACTCCGGCAGCAATCGCGCAAACGACCGCCAAAACGCCGATGATCCAGTTGCGGACCGTCTTTTGCTTGCGCTTTCTGGCATGTTGCCGAGTTTCGGGCAAGGCCCGTTTGTCTTCTTTCTTCATATAGTTGATACCCACTTAAAAAATCACATTAGTCTGTATTATAGCAAAAAAGCCCCGCCAACTTTTGCCTGCTGTTTTTTCTTATTGAAATTGTAAAAAATCAGCCGGCATTTTCAGTAGAGCAGGCTTACGATATTTTCCGGTAAGTATCCCTGTGCACAACTTTCCTATCTAAGCTATCATCTTAGCAAGTCATCTGTCAATCCTTAATCAGTTCAACAAAAAAAGCGAAGCCGGAGCTTCGCTTTAATTAAGGAAAGAGGACTTAGTCCAGCTTTTCCTTGCTTACAACGTTCAACTTGTCGTCGAAAGTGTAAACAACTGGTTCACCAGTCTTCATTTCAACATCCATGATGTCTTCGTCAGAGATGTTTTCGATGTACTTAGTCAAGGCACGCAGTGAGTTGCCGTGGGCAGCGATGATCACGTTCTTGCCAGCCAGCAGGTCTGGAGCAATGTGGTCTTCCCAGAATGGCATAACTCTGTCCAGAGTAACCTTCAGGTTTTCTGCCTTAGGAACGATGTGTGGGTCCAAGTTTGCGTAACGACGGTCGTTAGCTTGGCTGAATTCTGAGTCGTCAGCCAAAACTGGTGGCAAAACGTCGTATGAACGACGCCAAATGTGAACTTGTTCGTCGCCGTACTTTTCAGCAGTTTCAGCCTTGTTCAAGCCTTGCAAAGCGCCGTAGTGACGTTCGTTCAGTCTCCAGGTCTTAGTTTCTGGAACCCAGAGTTGGCCGCTTTCTTCCAAAGCGAAGTGCAAAGTCTTGATCGCACGGGTCAAAACTGAAGTGTAAGCTTGGTCAAATTCCAAGCCGGCTTCCTTGATCAAACGACCAGCCTTCTTGGCTTCTTCAACACCCTTGTCTGACAAGTTAACGTCAACCCAGCCAGTAAATTGGTTTGAAAGGTTCCATTCACTTTGACCGTGACGGATTAAAACTAATTTAGACATTAAAAAATCTCCTTTAGCAAATTAAACGTTTCACTAATTATTATACGGCCTCTCGCGGCCTTTTCAAAGTCCTAAAGGCAAAAAAAGCACTTTTTCTGAGTGCAATCGCTAACAATTAATCAGTGATTTGTTAGAATTGAAGAATAAGGATGTGATTCATACTATGCCGTCAAAGAAAAAGAAATTTCACCTGCTCGCCCTCCTGACCTTGGTCAGCATTTTTCTAGCTGCCTGCTCCAAACCCAGCCCCCAGAGCCTGATCAAAAAGGCCCAGCAGAGCAAGATCAGCAATTTCCAGCTGAAGGTCGACGAGCGCTATTACGAGAACGCCAAGCCGGTCCGTTTCTACGGCCAGATCAATTACCAGCGGTCTCCTTTCGTCATGCAGACCGACTTGACCCAGAGCGGGGACCAGAATGTCAAGATGTGGGTGGGCCAGCGCTATGCCTACGTCAAGTTCTATAAAGGCCAGCAGGCTGCTTGGTACAAGGCCAAGCTCAGCCAGTTCACGACCATCTCCCACTTCCAGCAAGTGGTCAAGGACATGGACACCCTGACCCTCAGCCAAAAGAGTGCCAAGCTCTTCACCGTCAGCCAGGCCAAAAGCGGCTGGCGGCTCAGCTACAGCGGCAAGAGCCAGCGCTTATGGAAAGAGATCACGGAAACTAACGGCCTGGCCAGCCTGTCAAACGACAGCCAGATGGCCAAGGCCAAGCTCCAACAGATTAAAATGACCATCGATCTCAATCAGAAAAAGCAGCTGACCGGCCTGG
Organism: Lactobacillus sp. WILCCON 0059; assembly: GCF_057197985.1. NCBI lineage: Bacteria > Bacillati > Bacillota > Bacilli > Lactobacillales > Lactobacillaceae > Lactobacillus > Lactobacillus sp. WILCCON 0059. The sequence continues at coordinate 266,099 of NZ_JBUBHN010000001.1, read as the reverse complement.
CGATTTACGCCAAATACAAGGTCAAGGGGCAGACCAGCTCAACCAAGCTGTCCATGCTCAAGGTCAACCAGCAAAAGAAGCTGGCCATTCCCAAGACGGTCAGCAAGAATTCCGTTGACGTCAGCAAGCTGAATAAATAAGGAGGCAAAAAATGCAACTCGGAATCATTGGCAGCGGCAAGATCGTCAAAGACTTTCTCACTGCCCTTCCCCTGCCCGGCTTAAGTTTAACCGCTATCGCTACGACCAAGCGGTCGCTAGCCACTGGCCAAGCCTTGGCTGAGCAATACGGCATCAGCCGCGTTTACGACGACTATCTGGCCATGCTCAAAGACGACCAGGTCGACACGGTTTACGTGGCTACCCCTTCTTCCATGCACTATCAGATGTGCCTGGACTCCCTGGAAGCCGGCAAAAACGTGATCTGTGAAAAGCCCTTTGTCTTCACTACTGAAGAAGCCTTAGAGCTCAAGCAATTAGCTGACCAAAAAGGCTGCCTCATCACCGAGGCCATCACCAACCGCTACCTGCCAGCCTTTAAGTCTTTGGCAGGCGACTTACAGCTTTTAGGCCCGGTTCACGTGGTCAGCCTCAATTACACCCAGTATTCTTCCCGCTACGACCGCTTCTTAGCCGGCGACATAGCTCCGGCCTTCAATCCGCGCCTGGGCGGCGGGGCCCTTTTGGACTTGAACGTCTACAATATCCACTTAGCCGTCAGCCTTTTCGGGGCGCCTTTGGATGTCCATTACTTCCCTAACCTGCAAAAAGGCGTCGACACTTCTGGCGTTTTGGTCCTGGGCTACGATGACAAGCAGGCCAGCTTGACCGCGGCCAAGGACTCCCAGGTTTTTGCCCACAATCCGTCAATGATTGCCGGGGAAAAAGGGGCCATCAGCTTTAGCGGCAGCCCAGGTGACCTCAGAAGCTACCGGCTGGAAACAGCAGGCGGGCAGACTGACAAGGACTTTGACCAAGACCTGCACCGGATGATCCCGGAATTTACCGAATTCATCCGGATCTTTGACCAAAAAGACAAGACCGCCGCTGACCGGGCCTTCGCCCACAGCTTGCAGGTCATCGCCGTCCTGGAAGCCGCCAGGGACTGCCTGCCTTAAGCAAAAAAGCAAAAACAGAAAAAAATAAAGAACTAGAGCACTAAACAAGAAAAATCGCTTTGCCGTTTGGCAGAGCGATTTTTTGGCATATCATCTTTTTTCTATTCCCGGCTCAAAAGCTGGTGGATCCGGTCAGCTTCCCGCCAAGGACCGCTGTAGATCAGTTCGTCGCCCGGCTCGATCACGGTTGACCCGTGCGGGGAAATCCACTTGTCCCCCCGCCGGATCCGGGAAACGGTGATCTGGTCGACGAAGTCCCAGTCCATCAGCTGGCGGCCGGTGTAAGCTGAATTTCTGACCACCACGTCGTAGAGGGCATTGTTGGTGTCCGTGATGATCCGGTAGACGGCCGGCGATTCGATCAAGGCCCGGAGCATGGCCCCATGCAAGTTGTTGAAGGCAAAAAGCTCGATGCCTTCCTCTCTGAGCTGGTCGACCGTGTCGGCCACGACCTGGCTCTGGCTGACGATGACCCGTTTGACCCCGGCCTTTTTAGCTGCCCGGCCGACCTCCAAATTGGCCTGGTCATCAGTGAAGGTGGCCACGAAGATGTCAGTATCAAAGGCCCCGGCTTCTTCCAAAGTATCCAGTTTTTTATCCGGCAGCAGCTTCAGATTCTTGACCTTGCTCTTGTAGGTGTCGTATTTTTCCTTCCGGCAGGTCAAGACCTGGACTGAGTACCAGGAGTCGTGCAGGTCCTGGTAGACCGTCATCGTTACGGCATTGAGGCCGAAGATCACGACTTTTTCCTTGATCTTGTCTTCTGGCGTCAAGGCAAAAGTTGAATTGAAGACGATTGGACAGGCGATGCAGACGATGACCGCCGCCAAGATGAAGGCACTGGACTGGGTAGCCGTAATTGCGTTCAACTTCCGAGCTACCTGCAGGGTTGGCAGAACGATCGTAATCGTCGTTGCCGTCAGGAAGCCCCCGGCAAAAGCATTCCGCTTGTTAAAAGCCCGCATGTAGGTCAAGGTAACCGGCAGCTTGGCTAAGAAGAAGCAGATGACCAAAACCGGCAGCAGCATCAAGGCTTGCGGGTTGGCAAAGAGCAGTTTCAAGTTGAGGTTGACCCCGGTCCGGATGAAGAAGATCGGGATAAAGAAGCCGTAGCCGATGGAAGTCAGCTTGTCCTTGGTGGCCTGGGTTGGCTCCAGCAGCTTCATGACCATCCCGGCTAAAAAGGCCCCCAGGATGTTTTCCGCCCCAACCTGTTCCGCCACCGTCACCAGAGCAAAAATCAAGAAGAAGGCCAGGCGGACGTCCAGCTGGGTCGTGGCCTTGGTAATCTTGGCAAACCACAGGTAAGGCCGCTTGAAGCGCCGCAAAAGAATAATCGCGGCCACAAACAAGAGGATGATCAGCCAGAGCTTACCGGCATCCCCGCCGTTAACGGAAGAATAGATAGTCAATAAAAGCAGGGGAATAACTTCTCCCATGACCGCCGTCAGCAAAATCGTCTGCCCGATCGGCCGGCCCAGGATTTCTTTTTCCTTTAAAGTAGCGATGACCACGCCCAAGGCCACGGTCATAAAGATGATCGAAGCCAGGGCCACATCGTTAAAGAGGCCCAGGACCTTCATCCCCAAAGCCAGCAAAACTGAGGCCACCGCTACCCCGCCAAAGGCGACGGCAGCCACAACCATGGGCTTGACCTGCTTGCCGCTCTCTGACTTCCGGGCCCGGGTGTGCTTTTTCGGGCTGAGCAAGTCAAAATCGATTTCCATCCCTGACAAAAACATCAAGACGATGACCCCCAGGTTGGACAAAAAAGTCAACTGAGAAGTCTGGGTGATCAGGTTTAGGCAGCTCTTGCCCATTAGGATCCCGACAATAATCTCGGCCACGGCAGTCGGCACCGTGGTCACCCGCAGGCGGGCCATGACGATCGGAATCACCAGGGCCAAGAAGACCGTTAAAAACAGTGATAGTCCTTCCATGCTAAAAAAGTATCTCCTCACTAATTACAGTTTTTCTAATTATACAATAATCGCCAGATTAAGAAAGAAAAACGGACCCAGGCTAAACCTGAATCCGTTCCTTGTCTTCAATTAAAAGTTGCCGGCCTTGAGGTAAAGGGCGGTTTGGCCGGAGAAGCCGACCATGTAGTAGTATTTGCCGCCAAGCTTGACCCGGCTGCCGTAAGTTACGACGGCCGTGCCTTTAAGGCGCTTGGCTTCGTTCCAGTTCCGGGCTCCCTTGACCGTGTACACGTAAGCGTTGTGGGTCAAAGTCCGGCTGGTCCCGTCGATGTTGCCAGCCTTCACGTACTTGTTAGTACCGTACTTGTAGTACTTGGCATTGCCGATCGTTACAGCTGAACCGTAGACCTTAAGGTAAGTACCCGCGGTCAGCTTGGCGTTTGACAACTTTTTACCAGAAGCATCGTAGCTGTAGGAGTTCCGCATCAAGCGCTTGGTCGTGGTAGTTTCCACTGGCTTGGCTTGGAAATTGCTTGCCTTAACGTACTTAGCCACGTTCTTGCTGGTAAAGCCAGTCATGTAGTAGGCCTTGCCCTTGATCTTGACCTGGCCGCCGTAAGTCGTCACCTTGGTCCCCTTAAGCAGCTTGGCCGTTGATGTCTCCCGGCTGCCAGTGCTGGTGTAAGTCCAAGCATTGGCCGTCAAAGTCCGGCTAGTCCCGTCAATGTTGCCGGCCTTCACGTACTTGCCATCTGCGTACTTGTAGTACTTGGCGTTGCCAATCGTTACGGCTGAACCATAAACCTTCAAAGAAGAGCCAGCCTTCAGCGCCGCGATTGACAATTTCTTGCCAGAAGCATCATAGCTGTAGGAGTTGCGCATCAACTTGACCGTCTTGGTTGATACCGGCTGGGTAGCTGGTGCTTGGCTTGAGCTGCTTGAACCACTGTTGTTGGTATTATTGCTAGTGTTATTGTTGTCTCCAGTGTTTGAACCAGTATTAGTGTTGCCGCTGTTGCTGCTGGTCCCCAGCTTGTTGTAGTAGTAAGTGATCAAACTGTAGAAGTCGCTCATGGAGTAGCCCCATTTAGCAAAGTAGCTGTCCGGGTCCCCGTGGTCGGTCCCGCCCAGGTACTGGGAGACTTCGTTGTGGGACCAAATGGTGCCTGACCCGTCCTTGCTTGCCCGGGATGGAGTCAAGTTGTATTGGTGCAAAAGAGTGGCGATGTAGTAAGCATCGTTGGCCACGCTCTGCACGAACTGGGACCGGCTTGAGACTTCACAGAGCTCGATCTGGATGTAGCGGACGTTGGCGATTGGGCCTGCCCCCCAGGTACCATAGTCAGTCGACATCAGCTGGATGGTCTGGCTGTTGTCAACCACAGCGTGGACGTAAGAGTAGACGCTGGTCCAGTTGTTGTTGAAGTAGCGCCCTTCATCCCAGGCCGTAGCCCCTGGAGTCGCCGTTTCGTGAACAACGATCCCTTCCGGTTTGCCGACCCCGTTCCGGTAGCCAAAGCGGCTGCCATATTTCTTGCCGTTGGCCACGCTGTTGAACTGGTTGTAAGACAAGCCTGCCGCCTTGAGCAGGGTTTCCAGTGACTTGGTGCCGCTGTAAGTCGTCTTCTTAGCATCACTGTTGATTGAAGCTTGGGCTGCCTGCCCTTGGCCAAAAGTAAAGGCCAGACCAAAAGCTGCCGTTGCCGCTGCCGCGGTAAAAAATCTTCTAAATCTCATTCAGTTTTCTTCCCCGTCTGCTTAAAAGTTGCCCTTCTTGACATACTGGTTCAGGCCAACAATGTAGTACTGCTTGCCCTTGATCTTCACGCTGCCGCCATAGACGGTGTGGGTGCTGCCCTTGAGCCACTTGGTCTTGCCGACCCGCTTGCCCGCGTTGTTGTAGATGTAGGCGTTGTGCTTGAGCTTGCGGCTTGCGCCGTCAAAGTTGCTTGCCTTGATGAACTGGTCAGCGCTGGCTGAGTTAACCCGGTAGTACTTAGCCCCGTTGATCGTGACTGACCCGTAAGTCGTCACGCTCTTGCCGGCCTTGACAGACTTGGCCGTGCTTCTCTCCCCAGTGCTAGTGTAGACAGCAGCTGAGTGCATCAACACCTTCATTTGCCCGGAAACGCTAGCGGCATTGTCCGCACTTGGCGCTTGTGAAGTGCCAGTGTTCAAGTCTTCGCCGTTGATCCAGCCCAGGCCCTTGAGGTACATCCGCTTCTTGCCATTGTAGTAAGTGTAAGTCTTGGTAACCGTTACGCTTTGCCCGGCAGTCACGTAAGACTTCTTCGGTGAAACAGAGTGGTCAGTTGGGTAAAGGTAAGTTGCCCCGGACTTGGCTACCTTGGCCGTATAAGTAGTGCCGGAGTAAACCGGGTCATACTTGGTCAAGTTGTAGGTCGCGATGTGGTTGATCAGCTTGGTCGCGTAATTCTTGTCGGTCGCGTAGCCGGCAGCCTTGATGGCCTTAGCGGCAGCTGAAGCGCTTGAGGCATTTTCCAGCCAGGTCTTGCTGTAGCGCAGACCCCCGTTGCCCAAAGTCGTCCGCATCTTCAAGCCGTAGTCGTCAAAAGAGGCCTGGTAGCTGCTGTACTTTCTAAAAGCAGCCGTGATGTAGTAAGTCTTGCCGCTGGAAGTCTGTTCAGCCGTCTTAACGCTGTAGGTTGCCCCGGTCCAAGTATCAGCAGCCTTCATCCCAAAGAAGTTGTTGGCCTGGGTGGACAAGGTTGAAGTCCCCCAGCCGGATTCCAGAGCAGCCTGGGCCAGCATCAAAGAGGCGTAGACGCCGTACTTCTTGGACGTCTTCTGCGCCTGCAGGCTGACCTTGCTTAAAAAGGCATCACTGGTGGCTGATGCCTGAACTGCCTGATTTGAGAGAAACATGTTGTTGGTCACTGGAACGGCGACGGAAGTCAGCATCGCTGCGGTAGCAAGTCCAGTCAAAAATCTTCTCTTCATTAATTTCCTCCTAATAATTTCAATCGTAACCTCTATTGTATGTGCTCAGCGCTCTAGTTACAATCGAACGCATATTCTGTAAAGCAAAAGTAACAATTTACTTAAGCAATTACATTTTTTAAAGGAAAAAACCGCTTTTTCCAAAGCTTTTGCCTTAAAAAGCAAAGGACAAAAAACATGTATTATGTGAATAAAAACACGAAAACAAGCAAAAATGAAAAAGAAAAGAGGCGGCCAAGGCCGCCTCTCGGGTACAAATTTTGCAGCCGGCTAAAGAGGCCAGATCTGCCTAATGATTACTATCGTCAAACACACCCGTAACAGTACGTTCAATATAGTTTGCAGCCAGCGGCTGAGCATAAAGGACCTCCCCTTCCTTGACGAACACGCCCTCGCCGGCGATGGCTGCCGCGGCCTCCCGGACCACGTCCGCGCTCAAGCCCTTGACCGCGTATGGCAGGTTCAGGCTCTTCTTTTTGCCGGCACTGGACTTAAAGGTTAATTGCAATTCGGTAGTCGTAGTCATGATTTTTTCTCCTGTTTCTTACTCAAAAATTCTTTTTCTGTCAGTTTCCGCGTCAAAGAGTTAGGCCAAGGTCAAATTCTGCTTTTGGACCAGGGTCAAGGCAGCCAGTTCATCGCCCTGCAGCTTGCTGATAGCCTGGCCCACCTTGACCAGGCTTTCCGGGCTGGCATCTTTCTTGACGTTTTGCAGGCTGCGCTGCATCTGTCCCTTGTCGTACTTGTCGGCCTTGAAGGTGTATTGAATGCTTTGATCAGCTAAAGTAAAGTTCATTTTTTCTCTCCTGTTTCTGTTAAAAAATCCAATCTTTCCGCGAAGCTGCGGGCTTCGCTCCGGCCGGCCCCGGCGCCTCGGGCCTGCACTGATACTAACGTTTTAGGAGGCTCAAGTCGGCCACTTTTTGTTAAAGAACAATTACAAGTTGGACCAGCTGGCTAAAGGGAGGGGCGATTCTGGTATAATTGAGGATATTAACGAGGAGGTTATTTATGAAAAAATCGACTATCTGGTCCATCATCGTGGTGGCCGTGCTCGCCTTGGGCGGGGCTGGCGTCTACTTCTACTCCAGCCAGCAAAAGCAGAGCCAGGAGCAGACGGCAAGTTCCAGCTACTCCAGCCACATGCAGGCCGGCAAAGAGGCCGTAAAGGCCAAGAAATACAGCCAGGCCGCTGATGAATTTGACCAGGCCTACCAGGCTAAGGCAACTGCCCAAGCCAAAAACTACAAGGCCCAAGCGGAGAACCTGGCCGACTCCATCAAGTTAGCCAAGACGACAGTCAAGTATGCCAGCGCCTTGAACCTGGCCCAAAAGGCGCAAGAACAAAATGGCGGCTACAGCGTCATGACCAGCCAGGCCAAGAAGCTGGTCAAGAAGCTTAAGGCCGTTAAGGACAACTACGACAGTGAAATCAAGCCGCTCTTAAAGAAGGCCGCCCAGGCCATGGAAGACGGCGACTACGACAGCGCCGTTTCCACTTACAGCAGCATCTTAGACTTGCCTTACATCAACGGGGCTTACTACGCCAAGGTCCGGTCTAACGTCAAGGACCTGCTCAAGGAAGCCAAGAGCAAGCAGGCTGACTCCAGTTCCAGTTCTGAAAGCTCAAGCTCATCCAGCTCTTCTGACTCTTCCAGCAAGTCCAGCAGCCAGGAATCCAGTTCCAGCTCATCTTCTGCTGCTTCAAGCTCATCCAGCTCTTCCAGCAACCAAGCTGAAGGGTCCGGGACCAGCAACAACGACAAGGTCGGCGGCAGCACCGTGACCAGCCGGGACGTCCAACAGATCAGAAACCAACTGGACAACCTGGGCGAAAGCACGGCCGGCTGGAGCCCGCAGGACTTGATCAACCTGTTCAACTACGCCTACCAGCAGGGCCACACCACTATCGACTCCATCACCAAGGATGACGTCGAAGGCTACCTGAAGTCAGGCAAATAAGAAATAATTCAGCGCCAGGTCTTGATTTATGGGGGCCTGGCGCTTGCTTTCTGGCCTTAAAGCCGTTAAAATTACTATTGACTTTATGGACTTTTATTTAAAAAGGAGCTACAACTTTGGCAGAAGAAGAAAAGAAACACCGCAGCAATGAAGACATGTTCAAGATCGTGATGCCTGAACCAGAACGCGTAACCATGCCAGCACGCGAAGTTGCCGACCAGCCGGCTTACCTGGTCAACTTCGCCAACTTCTACGTTTCTTCTTTCGAACGCGACGACCTGGAAATCATCAGTGAATTTGACGAAGACCACAACATGGTCAACATCAACCACTACCTCCTGCTTAACCAGCCATTCTCCCGCAAGAACCTGGTCAAGCACGTGCTGATCGACCACGCCCACAATTTCCAAGCCATCCTCGACAAGATGAGCGAAGAAACCGGCGTTGACCCGGAAGCAATGACCACTTACGAAGACTGGAGCGACTGGTACGAAGGCATTCGCGCGACGATCGAAAGCAGTTTGTCCTAAAAGACTTGAAACTTTACTCTAAATATAAGAAAATTACAGTAAAAAGAATGTCTCCTGGCATTCTTTTTTTACTTGTTAAATTTAAGCACAGCTTTAAATTTGTTTTTTAGTGTATCACAGGCTTTTTTAAAGTTTGAGGAGTATTTAATTGCTATGGAAGCAGAAAATAAACGCAATCGCATGACGGCCGCCGGCCTCTTGATCGCGATTGGGATTGTTTACGGCGACATCGGGACCAGTCCCCTCTATGTCATGAAATCCGTAATCGCCGGCAACGGCGGTATCAACACGGTCAGCCGCGACTTGATCATCGGGACCATTTCCTTGATCCTGTGGACCGTGACTGTACTCACGACGGTGCAGACCGTGATTATTGCCTTGAAGGCGACCAACCACGGCGAAGGTGGTATCTTCGCCCTCTACGCCTTGATCAGAAAGAAGGCTGCCTGGCTGGTCTGGCCGGCTTTGATCGGCGGGGCCGCCATCCTGGCCGACGGGACTCTGACCCCGGCCGTGACGGTTACGACCGCCATTGAAGGGCTGAAGGGCCTGGAATTCGGCAAGGGCAATGTCCCGGTTAGCAACCAGACCACGGTCTTAATCATTACTATTGTTATTTTGCTGGTGCTTTTCTCCATCCAGCGGATGGGGACCAGCATCATCGGGAAGGCTTTCGGCCCGGTTATGTTTATCTGGTTCGCCTTCCTGGGCGCCATGGGTTTGATCAACATTGGCGGCAACTGGTGGATTCTCCAGTCCTTGAACCCTTACTACGCGATCAAATTGCTCTTTAGTCCTTACAACAAGGCGGGCTTCGCGATCTTAGGGTCCATCTTCCTGGCCACTACTGGTGCTGAAGCCCTCTACTCCGACGTCGGCCACGTCGGCAAGGGGAACATCATTGGCTCCTGGCCATTTGTTTTCGTCTGCCTCTCCCTGAACTACTTCGGGCAAGGGGTCTGGATCTTAAACAACACCAACATGCGCTCAGCTACTGAAATCAACCCCTTCTACGCCATGATTCCGGAAAACATCCGGCTGGCCTCAATCGTTCTGGCCACCTTGGCCGCGATCATCGCTTCCCAGGCCTTGATCACGGGTTCCTTCACCCTGGTGGCTGAATCAATCAACCTGAAGTTCCTGCCGCGGATGAACATCCTCTACCCATCTGATGAAAGAGGGCAGATCTACATCCCGGCTATCAACAGAATGCTGGGCATTACTACCATCGCCCTGGTTCTCTTCTTCAGAACCTCAGCCCACATGGAAGCAGCCTACGGTCTGTCAATCACGATTTCCATGCTGACGACCACTATCCTGCTTTACGAATGGCTGGTGCTCAAGCAGGGCCACAACCTGGCCAACCTGCTCTTCGTGATCTTCTTCAGCACGATCAACATCCTCTTCATGGGGTCAAGTCTGAGCAAGTTCACCCACGGCGGTTACGTATCACTGTTGATCACCCTCTTGATCGCTTCAGTCATGGTTGTTTGGTACTTCGGCAACAAGGTCCGGGACCAAAACGAAGCCGGCAATGCCTATGTCCGCTTGGATGAATACACGGACATGCTGACCGACCTCAGCCACGACGACAACTACCCGACTTACGCCGACAACTTGGTTTACATGGCCAACGTCAAGTACAACAAGTTCATCAAGCGTGAAGTCCTCTACTCAATTCTGGACAAGCGGCCTAAGCGGGCCCGGGCTTACTGGTTCGTCACGGTCAACGTGACCAACGAGCCGTTTACCGCTGAATACGCGGTCAACACTTTTGGTACCAAGAACGTGATCAACATCCAGCTCTACCTCGGTTTCAAGAAGCAAACCAGCGTCAACGTCTACCTGCGTCAGATCGTCCACGACCTGATCAAAGACAACACGATCGAGGCCCAGCCACAGGAATACACGACTACTCCTGGCCGGGATGTCGGCGACTTCAAGTTCGTCATCGTCAACGACGTCATCTCACCTTCGACCACCCTGTCTTCTTACAAGAAGTGGCTGGTCAAGGCCCGGGTCCAGCTGCAGAACCTGTCGCCTAACCCGGCTCAATGGTTCGGCCTGGAATTCGCGGACACGGTTATCGAACGCGTGCCTTTGATCCTGGGCAAGCAAGAGCCTGAAAGAATCAAGCGGGTTGCCCCAGTCGACTACAGCAAGACCATGCTGAACAAGAACGCGGGCAAAACCAAGAAAGAAAAGAACAAGTAATTAAGCAAATAAAGAAACGGCAAGGCGCGAAAGCTTGCCGTTTTTGCTTTTAGAAAGTCTTAAATACTCTAGAAAATTACAAACTTTTTTTCATTGAAGCAAAGCAGATTGATCACAGCTTTTTTACAAAGGGCCGTTATTATATAACCATAGTCAGAAGCAAGAAATTGCTTCTCCTATAGGAATTAATTTTTCTTTTTCTTTTCCTCTTTTACACACACATATATTAGACAAACACACAGCAGCAGAAAAGCAGTCATTGATGGAATGACTGCTTTTTTGTTGCTTATGAAATTTTATGAAAAACTACCAGATCTTGACCCGGTCTTCCGGAGCCAGATACATCCCGTCGCCTGGCTTGACGTCGAAGGTCTCGTAGAATTCGTCCTGGCACTGGGCCTGGACATTTGCCCGCAACGGGCCCGGCGCGTGCACGTCAACTGAAACGATCATCTTGATGGCTGCTTCCAGGGACTTTTGCGCCCAGACTCTGGCCCAGTTGGCGTAGAAGTCTTCCAGGCCCTGGCCTTCTTCCTTGCAGGCGGTCATGGCCGCGGTCAAGCCGCCCTGGTCAGCGATGTTTTCTGACACGATCTGCTTGCCGTTAAGAGTGGTCGGGCCGAACTTGAGCCCGTCAAAGAGGGCGATTTCCGCCTTGGTCCGGTCAGCAAATTCCTTGTAGTCAGCTTCGGTCCACCAGTTCTTCATGTTGCCGAATTCGTCGAACTGGGCCCCGTTGTTGTCGAAGGCGTGGGAAACTTCGTGGGCAATCACGGCCCCGATCCCGCCGTAGTTGGCTGCCCGGCTCTGGTCAGCGTTGTAGAACGGTGCCTGCAGGATAGCTGCTGGGAAGGTGATGTCGTTTCTTTGCGGGTCGTAGCAGGCGTTGACCAAGTTGCCTGGCATCAGCCAAACAGTCCGGTCAACCGGCTGGTGGAGCTTCTCCAGGCTGTACTTGATGCTTTCCTGGCTGGCGGCCTGCAGGTTGCTGTAAAGGCTGCCGCCGGCTGAAGCTGGAGTAACTTGAAGCCGGTTGTAGATGTCTTCAATCTTGTCCGGGTAGCCGACCTTCAAGATCAAAGCCTGCAGCTTGGTGATGGCCTTGTCCTTAGTCGCCTGGGAGAGCCAATCGTTCTTGGCCAGCCGGTCCTCGTAGACCTTCAGCATCCGCTTGATCATGCCCAAAACGTCTTCTTTGGCAGCTGCCCCGAAGTAGGTCTGCCCGTAGTAGACGCCGACAACTTCACTGAAAGTGCTGTTGGCAATCCGGTAAGCCTGCTTGATCCCGCTGGCCAGTTGCGGCTGGCCGGTCAAAGCCTGGCTGAACGGGAAGGCAGCTTCTCTGAATTCTTGGGACAGGGATGAAGCCACGTCGTTGATGAACTTGACCAGCATCCAGCCCTTGATTTCGCTGAAGCTTGCTTCGTTTAAAAGACCTTCCGCCTGGTCCAGGTAGCGGGGCTCAGTGTTGATCAAAACTTCTGGTTCTTCGCCCAGGAACTCTTCCAAGAACTGGCTCATGTCAAAGCTGCTGAACTTGCCCTTGAAGTCAGCCAGGGAAATCGGGTTGTACATAGCCGGGTAGTCAGCCCATTCTTCGCTGGACTTAACCACCTTGGCCAGGCGCTGGTCGTAAGCCAGGGCCCCGTCCACGTATTCGTTTGCTTTTTCTTCGCTGACCCCAGCCATTTGGAAGAGCTTGAGGGATTGCTCTTTTAAAACGCCCAGCAATTTTTCCGCGTCTGGGCTTTCGTAAGTGGTCGTGTCTGGCAAAAAGATGTGGGGACCGCCGAAGTAGACCGTGTTGACCTTGGTGTTCTTCATGTCCGCGTCAACGGAGAAGGAGAATGGCAAGTCAAAGCCTTCCTTAGCCAAATCAGCTGCTGCGCCTTGCAGGTCAGCCCAATCCTCCAGACCTTCCAGCTTCTTTAAGTCAGCCTGGATTGGCTTGGCCCCGTCAGCGTTCCGCTTGTCAAAGTCCTTGGCCAGCTTGTAGAGTTCAACAGCCTTGGCCAGGTTCGGCACGGCCGGGACTTCCTTTTCCCCGCTGGCAAAAGCCGCGAAGTCAGCCATCAGGCTCTTTTCAACGTTTTCAGCGATTTGGTCAAAGCTCCCCATCCGGGACCGGTCAGCCGGAATTTCCAGCTTGTCCAAATAGTCAGAGTTAACGGCCAAATACAGGTTGTCCTGCGGGCGGGCAGTCTTGTCAACGACGGTCGTGTCGCCGCTGCCGCCGCGGACGGCAAATTTATTGTTCAATATTTTTTCCTCCTTGTTTTTCAGCTAACAGTTGTGCTGACGCAGGTCGCACTGGGCCTTGATTTCTGCCTTGGCCTGGTCGGCTGCTTCCGGCCAGATTGGCTCTAAGCCCTGGTCCTTTAAGAAGCCTTCCCAGTCAGTAAAAATTTCTCCGTCTTCCTTGACGCAGGCCGGAATCCCCGCGTTGCCCTGCTCTTTAGCGTGAGCAAAGGCGGGACTGGCATCCCGCAAGCGCAAAAATTCCTTGAAATCCGGCATGGTGGCGAAAATATTGATAAATTCGTAGTCAATGCCATACTTTTTAAAACTGGCCTCACAGGCGATGCAGTCTGGACAGATCTTTGTCCCGTAAACTTTAAGCATGTTTTTTCCTCCTTTTCTCACTATCTTCTTATTTTACACATTAACTGCTTCCCTGTTCAATCAAAGTGCAAAAAAATAAGGCTGGTTGGCAAAACCTGCCTTATTTTTCAAAAACGCTAAAAATATCCTACTTGAAGAACTGCACCTGGTCCTTCAGCTTGGCTCTCAAGGGCAAGAGGGCCAAAAGGCACAGGAAGATGCCGCAGCTGGCGACCACGAACATGGTCTTGTAGCCGAAGAGGTCGATCAGGGTCCCGCCGAAAAGCGGACCAAAGGCCCGGCCGACCCCGCTGGCCACCAGGGTCATCCCCTGGTACTTGCCCTTGCTGGAATACGGCGACATGTCATTGACATAGGCCGGGATAGCGGAAAAGGCCGTTGATTCACCCAAGGTCAAGATCGACATGGACAAGACAAAGCCCGGGTAGGTTTTGGCAAAAATCAAGGTCAGCCAGGACACGGCAAACATGAAAATCCCAAAATAGATCTGCTGGTAGATGCTCTTGAAGATCCGCGGGAAGCGGGCCAGGATGAGCTGGACAACCACGATGATGCTGGCGTTGATCGTCCACAGGGTTGAGTAGAGGTGGAAAGGAATCCCCAGGCTGACCATGTAGACGGACAGGTTGGACTCCCAGTTCATGTACATCAGCCAGGTCACCCCCAAGGTGATGAAGAAGCCCATGGTCATCCAGAAGTTGGCCTTCGGCATCTTTTCCGCCTTCAGCGGCGCCTGGCCGGTCTCCTTTTGTTCCAGCCGGCGAGCATGGTAGGCCACGATTGGCTTGAACTTGAAAAAGGCAACCAAGGCCCCGATCAGGAACAGGCAGCTGGCAATGATAAAGAGCAGCTCAATTGAATAGTCATAGAGGTAGCCGACGATCAAGGTCCCGATAACCACCCCAAGGTTCTGGGAGAAGTAAAGAATGTTGAAGACGTAACGGCCAGGATACTTGCGCAGGCTGGTGGCGATGGAATTGACCAGGGCGCCGTTCCAGCCCCCTAAAAAGCCCGTACAGATCAGCCAGAACCAGTAGATCGGCCAGCCGTGGAAGAAGGCCATGGCTAAAAGAACCAAAGCATCCAGCAGCATCCCGCCCGTGATCAAAGGATAAGGGTTAAGACGGTCAAAGAGCCGGCCGCTGATGGTTGACCCCAACATGTTGGCCGCGCAGTTGCAGAAGAGGACGATCCCGATTACCGACAGGCTGATCCCCAGCCGCTTGTTCAAGTAAACGGAAGTCAGTGGCCAAATGAAGCTGGCCCCGATCCAAGTAGCCAGTTCGGCCACGACCAGCCAGGGCAGCGCGATTTCCGGCAACTGGCTCTGTCCGTGTTTAGTTTTCATTTTTCCATTACCTCCCTACATTCAGCAAAAAATAACAGTAAAAATTCTCCAGGCAATAAGAAAACCACGACTCAGCAAGTCATGGCTTCTCTCTTTATTACAATTCTACAACTCTTTCTTCTTTCCTTGCAAGGCGCGCAGGTCGGTAATATCCTGCAGGACTTCCAAAACGCCCAGATACTCCCCGGCCTTGTTTCTGACCGCCAAGTATTGGATGTAGACAAAGCGGCCCCGGACTTCAAACCAGAAAGCATGCTTGTCTTTTCTCCCGCTTCTGAGGTCGTCCACAATGGCCTTGACCTTGGGCACGCTTTTTGGCATGTGAATGCTAAAAAGGTTCATCCCCAGGTCATTTTTGGAGTGGGGATAAAAGCCGCAGCTGCCGCCAAAGTAACGGATGACGTCATCCTTGTCCACAAAGACCAGGTCCAGGGGCAAAAGGTCCAGGACGGCAGAAAGCTGCTCATAGCTGAGGCCGCCTTCCGCGAACTCAATGAAAGAGTCAGTCAAGGCCGGCTGGGCTTTTTCTTCCGCCTGCTCGACTTCCACCATCTTTTGGTAGTTTTCGGCTTCGTTGCCGCCCAGCTGGCCGGCAAAAGCCCCGATCTGGTCGTTCCATTTGGCGATCGCTGCCGGGTCAGCTTCCTTTTTCTCAGCAAGTTCAGCAGCCGACGGCCGCCAGGCTGGCGGATCAGGGATCAAGCAGTAGCCTACCCGGACCTCGTCTTCCTTGACTCTGAGCCAGTCGGCCGGCGTCGCCACTTCTGTCAAGAGCGGCAGCATGATTGCCTCTTCCTTAAAGATCATTTCGGTGACTTCCTTAGCCGCCTGCTTGACCTTTTTGGCCAAAAATTTTGGATCACCTGCTTCCGCCGCCTGCCGGGCCTCCTTGATCCAGCCACGGATGTCGTCGTCTACCCCCCACATGACCTGGGGCGGGGCGGTAATGCCGTACTTGGTCATCAAGGGAAACATGGAGATTTCTTTTCTGGTGTAGTGCTTGTCCACTTGAGCCAGGTCAGCCAGCTCCTGCTTGATTTTTGCCAAAAGTTCCGGCTCTTCCTTCTCTTCATACTTGGCCAGGTCTGGCAAAAGGGCATCGTTGACCAAAGAGGTCAAAACGACGTTCTCCTGCTTCAAAGTCTGGACCGGGTGGCCGGGCCGGGCAAAGGCATCCCCCACTTCCTGCTCGCCGATCGACCCCCGGAAGACTTCCGCGTGAACCGTGCACAAGTTCTGGATTTCCTGGGGGTTGAGGCCGCCGGCGATCAAGGCCCGCTCAGCTTCCGTGATTTCCTTGACCGAGACTGAGGAAAAAGCTTCATTGAACATAGCCTTGGCCTGGTCAAAGTCCCCTTTTTCTTGCAAAAGGCGCAAGATCTCCAGCAGCTTCTCCTGCCGCTCTTTTAAAGACATGGTCATTACTCAGTCACCTCGTATCCCTTCAAGCGCAACTTCTCCTTGACCTCTTCCAAGTCAAAGCCCATGGCCCGGCAACCCATTGGCAGGGTCATCAGCCGGCCCACCGTGTCCAGCATGCCCGGAATCTTGATCCGGTTGAAGCCAATCTCAGCCATGTCCTCAATAAATTCCGGATACTGGTCAGCGAAAGTCTTGATCGGCTGGTGGAGGTTGATCTCCTTAGCCGCCGGAGCCGGCTCTTCCTTGATGCCCAGCTGCTTTTTCGCTTGCTCGCTTAAGCGGTCCGGGGTCCAGACCGGGTACCAGACCAGCTTGATGTCCACCTGCTTGATGGCGTCCAGCTGGCCTACGGCCTGGCGGATTTCCCGGTTGAGGTAGTCGTTTAAGGGGCAGCCGGCCGTCGTCAAAGTCATGGTCACCAGGCAGTTGCCCTCATCATCGATGTCGACTCCGTAGATAAGGCCCAGGTCGACCACATTGACCAGGAGCTCCGGATCGATGACGGTCTGCAGCTGGCAGATAACCTGGTTAACCAAGGCGCGTTTTTCTTCGTCCATTTTTTCCTCGCAAAAAAACTATCTCTGCAGCTTGTCCCAGATGACCGGGTGCAGGTCCGGGGTCTTGAGGGACTTCTGCACGTCGATGATCCGCTGGTTGCTGGACCCTCTGAACTGCAGGGTCAGGTCCTTCAAGTTGTCCATGAAGCGGCCGTCGACCAGGATGTCCAGCTTCTTGAGCATTTCCACCTTGTCCGGCGTCTCCTTTAAGAGTTCCTCCCAGGTATAGCCGGACCAGGACCAGATGTCCTTGCTGTGGCCGTATTCGGCCCGGACCCGGTCGATGATCCGGTTGCAGACCCAGGTGTTCAAAAAGGGTTCCCCGCCAAGCAAGGTCAGCCCTTGGACATAGGACTGGCCGATGTCCGCGATGATCTGGTCTTCCAATTCCTGGGTGTAGGGGCGGCCGTAGTTGAAGTTCTGGGCAGCCAGGTTGTAGCAGCCCGGGCAGTCAAAGAGGCAGCCGGACACGTATAAGGAGCAGCGGACCCCTTCCCCGTCAACGAAGTTGAAGGGCTTGTAGTCGGCAATCTTGTGCTTGCTGTAGTCTTCTGAGATCCATTCGCCCGGCTTGGGATTCTTGGGCTGGCGCTTCATCTTCCGGGGCTTGGCCGTCTGACCGGCATTTTTAGCCTTGTACTGGTTGGCATCAACAAAGACCGTTTCCCCGCCGACGCTGATCCGGATCAAGTTGTCCCGGACGTCAGGGCCTTCTTGCTGATTCTTGTCTTTCTCTGGCATCGTGCTTCTCCTTTGCTCTCGATAAAAAATAGGCAGGAAAGATTCCTGCCTATTAGTATAATTCTTTTCGTTTAGTATTGGCTGTTCTTCTGCTTTTCCAGGCTGGCTTCCTCGCTGACCATGCCCAAGCTCATGTGCTTGGCCCGGTGGGCGATTTCTTCATGCCGGCCGTGAACCATTGGCCGCTTCAAAGGATTGCCCAGGTAGCCGCAGGTCCGCTTGACGCAGTCGCAGGTTTCCGGGTTGTGGTTGCCGCATTGCGGGCATTCAAAGCCCTTGGCGGTTGACTTGAACTCGCCGGCAAAGCCACATTCGTAGCACTTGTCGATTGGCGTGTTGGTACCCAGGTAGCCGACTCTGTCGTAAGCCCAGTCCCAGACAGCTTCCAGGGCGGCCGGGTTTTGCTTCAGGTTCGGGTATTCGCAGTAGTGGATGAAGCCACCAGCAGCGTAGTATGGGTAGTCCTTTTCAAAGTCCAGCTTTTCAAATGGGGTCGGGTGCTTGCGGACGTCGTAGTGGAAGGAGTTGGTGTAGTATTCCTTGTCCGTGATGTCCTTGACCTTGCCGAACTTTTTCGTGTCCAGGCGGCAGAAGCGGTCAGTCAGACTTTCGCTTGGCGTGGAGTAGACGCTGTAGTGGTAGTGGTTCGGGTCTTCCTTTTCCCACTTGGCGCAGGCATCGTGCAGCTTCTTGACCACTTCCAAAGTGAAGGCCTTGGCTTCCGGGTTCTTTTCCCAGTTTGGCCCGTAGAAGACCGTGCCGACTTCGTAAAGGCCGATGTAGCCCAGGGAAACCGTGGCCCGGCCGTTCTTGAAGAAGTCGTTGACGTCACCGTCATCGCCAACACCTTTGCCAAAGGCACCGTATTCGTACAGGGTCGGAGCGTTGACCGGCTTAGCTTCAGTGACCTTCTTAGCCTTGTATTCGCAGGCTTGCCGGCCCAGTTCCAGGCGGTCATTGAAGATTTCCCAGAAGCGGTCCATGTCGCCCTGGCTTTCCATGGCGATTCTTGGCAGGTTCAAGGTAACCACGCCCAGGTTCATCCGCCCGGAGTTGACTTCCTGGCCATTTTCATCCTTCCAGCCCTGCAGGAAGGACCGGCAGCCCATTGGGGCCTTGAAGGAGCCGGTGATGTCGATGATCTTGTCATAGCTCAAAACGTCTGGGTACATCCGCTTGGTAGCACATTCCAGGGCCAATTCCTTAACGTCGTAGTTCGGGTCACCTGGGTGCAGGTTCAGCCCTTTCTTCAAAGTGAAGACCAGCTTCGGGAAGATGGCCGTCCGGTGTTCCCGGCCCAGGCCTTCGATGCGGACCTTCAGGATGTCCTTTTGGATTTCCTTTTCAATCCAGTTGGTCCCCAGACCGAAGCCCAAGGTGGTAAAAGGCGTCTGCCCCTGGCTGGAGAACATGGTGTTGATCTCGTATTCCAGGCTCTGCATCGCGTCGTAGATGTCCTTTTGGGTCCGCTTCTTGGCAAAAACCTTTACCTTGTCTTCGTCGTCGATGAATTCGCGCCCTTCTTCCAGGTGCTTTTCGTAGTTCTTTTCAGCAAAAGGCGCCAGAACTTCGTCGCAGCGGTCAAAGGAGCAGCCGCCGTATTGGCTGGAAGCAACGCTGGTGATGATCTGGGCTACCTGGCTGGTGGCCACCCGGATGGAGTTCGGCACTTCCACGAAGGCATTGCCGATCTTGAAGCCGTGGTTGAGCATGTAGTCAAAGTCGATCAGACAGCAGTTGGACATTGGTGAAAGGGGCGTGTAGTCCAGGTCGTGCCAGTGGATGTCCCCGCGCAGGTGGGCCTTGGCGATGTGCTGAGGCATCAAGGTCAAGCCAACCGTCTTGCCCACAGTCCCGGCCGTTAGGTCACGCTGGGTGGCAAAGACGTCAGAGTCCTTGTTGGCATTTTCGTGGACGATGCTTGGGTCCTTGTCGACCAGCTTGGCCAGGCGCTGCTTGGTGTCAGTTTCTGCCTTCCAGTCAGCTTCGTCTTCCTGCCGCTTGGCTTCGTATTCCTTGGCTTCATTCAGATAGCCCAGTTCGTTCAAGCTGGCTTTAAAAGCATCGTGGACCTGAACGGCGTCAACCGTGTAGGCGGCCAGCTTGGCGTAAACCTTGCTCAAAACGGCAGCCTTGATTTCGCTGTCTTCCAGGCCAAGTTCGTCCAGAACCATTTCCAGCTTGAACTGCTCAAATTTAAATGGGGCACCGTCGCGCTTGATGAACTTCTTTGGCGCATTGGCAAAATCCAGGCTCACGGCTTCTGCTGCTGGCTTTAACATGACAATCAACCTCTTATCTCTCAAAAATACTTTACATTTTTTACATCCAGCCCCTGGGGCCGGTTAAGCGAGTTACCCACAAGCAGTAGACTATCTTGTGGATTAAGTGTGGATAACCACCACATCTTGTTTTGTTTATGAGATAAGCATAGCACAAAATACCAGATCTTGTGGTCTATACAAAGACGCATTTGTGTTAAATGACAGAGCAGAATTCAGTTGCCACGGGACTTTGGGCCCGTATATTTTTAAAAAAAGAATATTTTGTTCGGACAAATATTTTTGTCCTTTTGGCAAAGTCCTTCGAAAATTTCAAAAAGATGAAAAAACGTCTAGAGAAAATCAAGAAATTCCAGAATACAACTGTTCTATGTTTCGCCAACTGAGCCAGCAGAGTCTTAGATATTTCAACACAGTCGATTAGCAAACGAAAGTCTCTCACCGCGGGAGACTTTCGCAGTGAGTCCGTATAGACTATTTTTTTGTATAGTACCCTCATCCTCAAATTTTTTGAGACTGGCGGGCAATCTTTTTTAAGTGGCAATATTTGACAATAACGACATAAAGTGATAATCTGTTTTATGTCGATAACAACATTTATGAAAGGTGGAAAATAATTATGGCAAATTTAAATCACATGGACAAGCAATTCAAAACATTGGATGACTTTTTAGGAACGCATTTCATTTATACGTATGATAATGGCTGGGAATATGAGTGGTACGCTAAGAATGATCACACGGTCGATTATCGAATTCATGGCGGAATGGTTGCTGGACGTTGGGTTAAGGATCAGCCTGCGCATATTCATCAATTAACTGAGGGCATTTATAAAGTTGCTTGGACCGAGCCAACGGGAACCGATGTTGCCTTGGATTTCGTTCCTAATGAACATAAGCTTAACGGTACGATCTTCTTTCCAAAATGGGTACAAGAACATCCAGAGATTACAGTCTGCTTCCAAAATGAACATATTGATTTAATGCATGAATCACGTGAAAAGTATGAGACTTATCCAAAATTGGTGGTTCCTGAATTTGCAACAATTACCTATATGGGCGATGCTGGTCAAGATAATGATGAAGTTATCAACGAAGCTCCTTATGCCGGTATGACCGACGATATCCGCAATGGTAGCTTCTTTGATGAAAATTATCATCGCTTGGCTAAATAGCTTGTTATATAATATTTTGCAGAATCAGATCGGAAAGGATGCTGCAAAATGCCGCAAAAAAGGATACTCCCTTATGTTATTATGGGGATTCTGCTTAATAAGGACTGTACCGGAAAGCAGATTATGGATGAGTTTCGCTTTGACATTGGAGAATTCTGGCAATCATCACATAGTCAGGTTTATCCAGAGCTAAAACGCATGGAACAAGATCATTGGATTGAAAGCTATTCAATGAAAGGTAATGATAAAGAGATACATTATCATTTAACAGCTAAAGGTTATGAAGTTATTAATAGTTGGTTGATGGAACCTGTTGATAAGTTGCCGGTATCCAAAGACCTATTTTCCTTAAAGATATTTTTCATCAATGACTGTAATGATCCGAGACTAGAAAAACTGTTTGACCACCAGATTCAATTGGTCAGCGACAGTCTTAATCATCTGCGCAAGCGTCAGCAAGCATTATTCAGCAGCCAAGAACAGATTGATCAACAATATGGACATTATTTGATTTTAACTCGCGCGATCAGCCGGCAAGAAAATCAATTGGTCTGGTTGGAAGATAAATTGAATAATCGGTAATGAAAAGAGCAATCGCGGTATGAGTCTGGGAAAAACTAGGCTCTAGATAAATAAAAAAGGTGAAACTCGATGTAATATTTCGAGCTTCACCTTTTTTGCTTGCTGGACAGCTAATATTTTTATTCGTTAGAGTCTTTTTCTCCAGACTCTTGTAACATCATTTCTTATTTATCGAAGTACTGGCCCTTGTTGACCTGGAAGTAGGTCTTGAAGCGCTTGTAGTAGTTGTGGAACATGTACTTCATCAAAAGCCAGCGCTTAAAGGAGCTGTCTTGATCGTAGAAGACGGTCGTCCCTACCTGGCCGGCGTCGATCAATTTTAAGGCCGCCTGCTTGGCCTCGTTGTCAACGGCGTATTCCTTGAAGATCTTCTCCGGCACGCCCAGCCAAAGCATGTGGCTGCTTTCCAGTTTGTTGGCGTAGACGGTCTCCTGGCCGGCCAAGGAGTCTTCAGCGTAGTCTTCCACGTACCACTTGGCCAGGTTGTAGCCGTTCAAGGTCACGTAGAAGCTGGACCGGCCTTGGCGGAGGTTGATTTCAAAGAACTTGTACTGGCCGTCGCGGGCATCGTACTTGATGTCGAAGTTGGCCATGCCGACATAGTTGATCTTCTCCAAGAAAGTCTGGACGGTCTCGTAGAGCTTTTCATCATAGGCCGGCAAAATAGCCATGTAATTCCCGATTGACTGCGGAGTCGGGTCTTCCAAGAGTGGGTGGCCCAGGCACATCATCTTGACCTGGTGGTGCTTGTCCACATAGGCGTTCAAGACCCGCATGTTGGAGTCATCGCCCGGGATAAAGTCCTGCAGGATCAAGTCTTCCTTGTAGCCGTTGGTGTAGATCTTGCCCACGATGTCCTTGAATTCGTCCAGGTCCTTGATGACAAAAGCCTTCTTCCGGCCTTCAAACTGGACGTCCAGCCAGGAAACCGGGTCTTCCGGCTTTAAGGCAACCGGAAAGGCAAAAGGCACGTCGGCGTATGAGCCGTCCTGGTAGTCAGCCAGCTTGATAATCTTGGTCTTCGGGTAAGGCAGGCCGTATTCTTCACAGACTTCGTAGAAGCCTTCCTTGGAGATCAGCTTTTCCAAAAGCTGGTAGTCGATGTAAGGAACAACGAAGGTCCCTTCCAGTTCGGCCTTATGCTTAGCCAGCAGTTCCGCGTAGCCGTCCCCACAGGCAATCAGAATGACTGGCTCTTCATGATTCTGGTATTCCTTGATTTTTTCCTGCATGACTTCCATGAAACCCGGGTCTTCGGAAAAACCAGGGTGCACTTCAACGTCCACGATCTTGGAGTAGCGGGTTGCCGCCAATTGCGTTGCCGCCCAAGCCTGGACCTTGATGCCGTAAGCTTCGTTAAAAGACCGCGCCATCCCATAGACGTTGATGTCGCTGCCCAGCAAAATTGGTGTAAATTTAGCCATTAGTAATTAAATTCTCTCTCTCTTCTTTTTGGATTAGAGCAGCTTGCCTTGAGCAATCAGGCTGGCCACTTCTGGCTGCACGTGTTGGTACTTGCGCACAGTTCCCTCGTAGTCAACGAAGAAGAGCTTGTACCAAACCAGGAAGGTGTAGATTGCCCAGATCTGCCGGCGGTGAGAACCGTCCCCATTGTAGTTCTCGTCCAGCAGGTCCAGGATCTTCTTTTGTTCAAAAATGTCATTGACGAAATCTTCGCTGAAGAGGTCTCTGACCTGCTTGTAGAAACGCTCTTCCTGCAGCCACTGCTTGATTGGCGTCGGGAAGCCCAGCTTCGGCCGCTTGGCCCATTCATCCGGCAGAACCTGTTCTGAGGCCTTGCGCAGGGCATACTTGGTGTCGTACTTGTTGACCAGGTACTTGCTTGGAATAGAGTTGGCCAGTTCGGCAATCTTCACGTCCAGGTAAGGCACCCGGAGTTCCAGGGAGTGGGCCATGGAAATCTTGTCGGCCTTCTGCTCGATGTCGTTGAGCATGAAGTGGTGCAGGTCAATGTACTGCATCTGTTTGACATTGTCCAGGTCCTTGACCTTCTTGAAGTCTTCCTGGTAGTTGCCGTTGACGGTCAATTTGTTCCGGTAGCTTGGCTGCAAGACGGCGTTAGCATCCTTGGAAGTAAAGATGGTCGGGTAGTCCATGTCATAGATGACTGACTGGCCCACGTAGAATTCGCTTGGTTCAGCCAGGTTGGTGTAAAGGTGCACCTTGCCCGGGAAGTTCGGCATCTTCTTGATCTTGTGGGCCAGCTTAACCCGCTTGCCCTTTGGCAGCTTCTTCAGCTTGTCGGTAAAGACCTTGATGACATTGTTGTGGGTGTGCATCCCGTAGTTGACGTAGCCGGCAAAAAGTTCATCGGCCCCTTCCCCGGACAGGGCAACAGTCACGTGCTTTCTGGCCAGTTTGCACAGGTACCACAAAGGAATGATAGACGGGTTGGCGTCTGGTTCGTCCATGTGGTACTGCATTTCCGGGAAGTCCCGCATGGCTTCTTCTGAGTAGACCTTGTCGGCGTAGAAGTGCCAGCCGTTGATGTCCGCCAGGGCCTTGGCCTTGGAGGCTTCGTCGTAGGTGTTGTCGTCAAAGCCGATAGAGAAGACTTCGTCCGGGTCCAAAAGGGCCGTCAGGAAGCTGGAGTCAACCCCTTCGCTGAGGAAGGCCCCGACCTTAACGTCAGCGTTGCGGTAAAGGTCAACCGTTTCCTTCAAGTCTTCGTTGATCTTCTTGACCGTTTCTTCAAAGGAAAGGTTGTTGTCCTTGTATTCGGCATCCCAGTACTGGTGGGTCTTCATCTTGCCGTCCTTGTATTCAAACCAGTGACCTGGCTGGAAGCGGTAGACGCCCTTGAAGAAGGTCTCCTTGAGGTCGTTGTACTGGTTCATCAGGTATGGCTTGACGGCTTCGGTGTTCAGTTCCTTTTTAAAATGAGGGAAGGCCAAAAAGCTCTTCAGTTCTGAGCCGACCAAGAGGTGGCCGTCCACGTCCTGGTAGTACATCGGCTTGATCCCGAAGAAGTCCCGGGCCCCGTACATGGTCTGGGTGTTGCCGTCCCAGATGATGAAGGCGAACATCCCCCGGACCCGCTTGAGGATCCCGTCCATCCCCCATTCTTCATAGCCGTGCAGGATGACTTCAGTGTCGGCCTTGGTGGTAAAGGTGTGGCCTGCCTTGATCAGTTCTTCTCTCAAAGGCTTGAAGTTGTAGATTTCCCCGTTAAAAATGATCGCCCGGCTGCGGTCTTCGTTGTAGATTGGCTGACTACCGCCCCGCAGGTCGATAATCGACAGTCTTCTGAAGCCCAGGGCCACCTTGTCGTTGGTGTACATCCCATCGCTGCTTGGTCCCCGGTGTTCAATGGTAGCCATCATCTTGCCGATGGCCGCCTGCTTGTCATTGATTTCTGGATCGTAAAAGGCGACAATTCCGCACATATTTTCTCTTCCTTAATTCTAGTTAGTTTCTATAAAGTCAACTTCTTATTATAAAACAAGGGCTCTAATGTTTACAGAGTCCTTGTCAATCTTTACTTAAATGAAAAAAATTCTCCGTCTGGTCGCGGCCCCATAGCCAAAGACCTTGATCCGCCGCCGGAAAAGGTCCACGTTGACGATGTAGCCGGCAAATTCATTCTGGTGGTCCATCTTTCGGTTTAAGTTCTTGTTATACTTGGTCGTCAGCTGGTGGCTTGGGCCCATCAAGGCTGAGCAGTTGAACAGAACGTACTGGATCCCGTTGATCCGGTACTGGTCTTCCACATGCCGGTGGCCGCAGAAGTAGGCGATGATCCGGGCGTCCTTGACCTTGGTGAAGTCAAAGTCATTGCTTAAGCGGAATTCCGCTGGCACGTCCTTGCTGGAGTGCATCCGGCCCTTTTCCTTCTGGTTGAAGGCCACTAAGAGCTCATGCAGGGACCGCCCGTTGTACTTCAAGGCATTGCCGCCCTTCCGGTTGATCGGGTTGGCGTGGCTGAGCAGGATGACCTGCTTGCCGCTTGACTGTTGCAGGATTTCGATCAATTCCTGCACCTGGTCTTCCCGCACCCCCAGGGTCAATTTGACGTCGTACTTTTTCTGTCCTTTTTCATCCAAAATGTAGGGAATGTCTGACGTGTTCAGACTGATCACCCGGACATGGCCCTGGTCAAACCAGGCCACCCCGTGCTGGCGGGAAACATAGCCCAATTCCCGCTGCCGGTACATCTCCGGCCACATGATCTTCTCAAACTCCCGCTCCGGGAAGCTGGCCTTTAAGTCATGGTGCTCGTCAAACTTGTCGTTTTCATCATGGTTGCCCTTGATCATGAGGTAAGGCACCTGGCTGGACTTAAAGGAGTCCCGCAGCTTCATCAGCTCGCTTTCGCTGATGAGGCCGGCATCAGAACCGTCGATCCAGTCGCCCAAGTGGCATTTGAGGTCCAGGATGTCCAGCTGGTCCAGGTAGGAAAACTCTCTGACATGCATCAAGCCGTTCCAGCCATAGAAGTCCAGGCTGTCGACATTCTTGAAGTGGGTGTCGGTAATGACCCCGATATTGACGGAGTCGTCGCCTTCCCTGATTTCCTTTTTCACGTCGGAGACAAAGCGGGTCAAGTAGTCTTCCACGACATAGCGCCGGCCCGTTTCCCGGCTGCGGAAAGCCTTGAAGCGATTCAGTTCCGGCACGAATTTCCGGTCGTATTCAGCAGCCAGGCTGTCGGTGTTTTCCGGACTGAGCGCCTGGTGCAGGATGCCCTGGTCATCTTGGTAGACCGTCAAGGTAAACGGCCGGCCGTCAGGCGTTGCGTCGCGAGCATCGACATGGTACTCCCCTACCGTCAGATACTTCTGCATGGGATCCAGGAGCTCGCCGCCATTCTTTTGCACGGCGCGCAATTTGGAAGCCCCAACTGCCTTGTCAATAATTCCCTTTGTGTATTTAAACAGGTCCATTTCTACCCTTCCAAAAAGCCTAAAATCACAAAAAGCCGGGCCTCCCCCGGCTCTCAATTATAGATTTTCTGCTAAAGCGTGTGCCGCCAAGCCCAGGGAAAGCACGGCATCCTTGGACAAAACGTTGCGCAGGTCGGCAGCGGCGATGGCTTCAACCGCCCCGATGACCTTGAGCCCGTAGACCAAAACGTGCATGTCGGTTCTTGGCACGTAGTTGCCTTCGACATAAACGTTTTCGTGGTTGTAGGTCAAGTTGATTTCGTCCTTGTCAACGAAACCATCCACGTGGTTGGTCAAGATGCGGTCATGCAGGTCGCCCAGCTTGCCGGTCAGATTAGTCAAGGCCAGGTAGTGGTCACTTTCAGTTTCATAGTATTCATCTTCGGTCCGGTCGAAGTAATTGCTGATGGGATCGTTCAAGACGCCCAAATCATCGATGGCCTGGTAAACCCGGCCGGTATCCAGCTTTGCTTCACCGTTAAGAATCTTGTCTTGAGCTTCAGCCAACTCGTCAGCCAGCTCCATGGTAGTTAATTTTTCCATGTTGTCCTCCTTGCAATCTTACCCTAATTATAGCAAAAAGTCGGTCTGGAATAGCTTTTTTTACTTGGGCAAAGCGCTTTTTTAAGGATAAAAAGAGCTTCCTAAAAATAATGACAAAAAAATTAAAGTCCATCTGGTATTTTTTAAGTTATTTGCTATAATTAGTAATATCTCTTAGATCAGTAGTTTAGCTGCATCTATCTGGCTGTGTCGTAATATATGAGTTTTATAAGAAAAAGAAGGCAAAAAACATGAGAAGCAAGAAACTTTTAGCCAGCTCAGCCGTAATCTTAGCCAGCGCGGCCACCTTAGCCGCCTGCGGGTCAAACAGCTCACAAACCAGCGCCAAGAAGCAGACCCTTACTTGGATGAACACCGCGGAAATGGCGACTTTGGACGCCTCCAAGGCAACCGACCAAGCATCTTATGAACAAATCAACAACGTTGAAGAAGGGCTCTACCTTTTGGGCAAGAACGCCAAGGTGCAAAACGCCCTGGCCACTTCCACCAAGAACAGCGCTGACGGGAAGACCTGGACCTTTACTTTGAGGAAGAACGCCAAGTGGTCCAACGGGGACCCGGTTACGGCCCAGGACTTCGTCTATTCCTGGCGCAGAACCATCGACCCGAAGACCGCGTCTGAATATGCCTATTTGTTCTCCGGCATCAAGAACGCTGACGCGATCGCGGCTGGCAAGAAGAAGCCAACTGCTTTGGGGATCAAGGCTGACGGCAAGTACAAGCTGACGGTTACTTTGGAAAAGCGGATCCCTTACTTCAAATTGCTGATGGCCTTCCCGCTCTTCTTCCCGCAAAACCAGAAGTTCATTGAAAAGGCGGGCTCTAAGTACGCAACCTCATCCAAGTACATGATCTACAACGGGCCATACAAGCAAGTCGGCTGGACTGGGTCCAACCTGACCTGGAAACTGGTCAAGAACGACAAGTACTGGGACAAGAAGAGCGTCAAACTCGACACGGTCAAGTTCAGCGTGCAGAAGACTCCTTCAACTGACTACAACCTTTACCAAAGTGGCAAGCTTGACGCCGCCTTCCTGGATGCCCAAGCCACCAAGTCTTTGAAGGGCAAGACCGGCTACACCCAGCGCAAGATGTCCACGACCCAGTACCTGTCCTACAACACCAAGAAGCACCCGGAATTCAAGAACAAGAATCTCCGCTTGGCTATTTCCATGGCCATCAACCGGAAGGAACTGGCTTCAACTCTGGGCGGGGCAGCTACTCCGGCGACGACTTTTGACCCAGAAGGCATGACGACTGTTAACGGCAAGGACTACACTGACACGGTCAAGAACGCCGCTACTGAAAAGGCAACGACTTACAATGTCACTGAAGCCAAGAAGCTCTACAAGCAAGCTTTGAAGGAAACCGGCAAGAAGAAGATCTCCTTCACTCTCCTTGGCGACGACGACGATACGGCCAAGAAGGCAGCGGAATTCGTCCAAAGCCAACTGGAAAACAACCTGGGCATCGACGTGCAAGTTCAGAGCATCCCGAAGAAGACCCGGCTGACCAGAATGATGAGTGGCAACTTTGATGTTGTTTCAACTGGCTGGAACGCCGACTTCTCCGACCCAATCTCCTTCCTTGACCTGCAGACTACTGGTGCTTCATACAACTACGGCAAGTGGTCAAACAAGACTTACGACAAGTACGTGGCTGCTTCTAAGACGACTGGTTCAGATGCTGACCGCTTCAAGGACCTGGCCAAGGCTGAACAAGTTCTGCTGGAAGAACAAGGGGTTACCCCACTCTACCACCCAATCGAAGCCTGGATGGTCAAGCCTAGCGTTAAGGGCGTGATCTACAACGGCGCCGGGGCAAACTACAGCTTCAAGTACGCTTACCTGAAGTAACAAGCAGCAATAGCGATAGAAAACAAACACTAGATTACAGACAACAGACTAGAAACAAAGAAAAGAGGCTCGCGTTACGCGAGTCTCTTTCTTTTGCCTAAGGAAGGCAACAATAGTAAGAAGCAAGTAATGATGATTGTCACTGTTAAAGTAATAACGCCATGGTTAAAGTCGATGGCTTGATTGTTTACCTGCTGGGCCAAGCTGTTTGAGCTGACGCTCAAGCAGTTAAGATAAGTGCTTGGCAGCCATTGAGCAACTTTAGTCACCGGCACAATAACATAAACACACAGGTTCAAACCGACCGTCAACAAGAGCACGATCAATAAAGTTGGGAACTTGTCGCGGATGATTTTGGCAATAAGTTCCGTCAAGCTGGCCAGCTGGAGGAGCAGCAAGAGTTGCAGGCAAAGAGATGGAGCCAGCAAGCGCCAGCTGGCAATGTAAGCCGGATAGCTTTTTCCGCCATGCCAGTGGTAGACCAAGTATGGGTAATCCCAGCTGCCCAAGCCATAGAAGAGGCTGGCCAGAATAAAAGCCAGAAGGTTGATCAGCAAAAACATGCCAAGCAAGGTCAAGAAGTTGGCAGTAATTTTTTCACCCAGGCCGGCCAAGCGGCTACCTGGCAAAAGGCTGGTCAAATCATATCTCTGCCGGTAAGAATCAGTCGCCAGCTGAGACAAGATAAAGACACCAATCAAGCCAAAAACGATTGGCAAGTAGGTTTCGTTCAAGTTAAACAGGAACTGAATGCCTTTTGAAGGCTGCTCAGTCTGATAAGGCTGGGGATGCTTCTTTAAATAGGAAAACAAGAGAGTTTCCTTATTTAGTTCTGCAATTAGCTCTTGATCTTGTCCTTGATCCGAATCCACAGATTGCTTAATTTCTTGTACATCAACAAGTTTATGTTCATAAACTTGCTGCCATTTTTTCTCTTTGAGCAAGCTCATCAGCTCTTGATTTCGACGAATCTTTTGCTGGTTTACTGTTATGTCTCCCTTAATCTGCCGATATTTAGCACTTGATTTCGCAGATTTTTCTAGACTCTTTTGCTGTTTGCTCACAATATTGTTTCCTTGAGCAATGCTTTCAGCTGTCTGCACCTCCAAAGTCAACGTCCGTGAATTTCTGGCATTCAGATACAAGACGCCAAAAGACAGGGCCAGAGCCAAAGTCATGCAGATTAGGGTCAAGTTGCTTTTAACCGCTTTCTGCAGTCTAAAAATCATGTACGACATCAGACTCAACTTCTTTCAAACTTCCATTCATTAGCTGCAAGCGCTGGCTTTGAAAAGCGCGGACTTCACTTGCATAATGCGATGTCAACAGAATTATCTTCCCCTGTCCAGCTTCCTGGGCCAAGCGTTGGTAGAGCTGCTGGTGGCTGGCTTCATCCAAACCATTGGATATTTCATCCATCAGCAGGTATTTGGCCCCGCTGGTAAAATACATCGCAATCAGCAATTTTTGCTTCATACCGAGAGAGTATTTCTTGATTGGCAGTTTGACAAACGCACTCACGCCCATAAAGTCCAATTCTTTTGCTAAATCAACGTTAGAATGCCACTTCTTCTGCACCAGTTTCAAGTAGTCCAGGGCATTCAAGCTAGGATTCAGCCAGTCATTGCTCTCAAAAAAGAAGACCTGGTCGCGGATCTGCTCGTAAGGCCGCCCATCAAATTCAATCTGCCCTTGAAAAGGAATCAGATTTGTCATCGCTCTCAGCAAACTAGTTTTACCAGCCCCATTTTCAGCCGTAATCTGATAGAAGGCTCCATCAGCAAAGCTGTAGTTGCAGTTGGTCAGGATCGGCTGCCTGGTTTGCAGAGTCAAATTCTGCAGCTTCAACATTTTGTTTCCCTCCAAAAACTTAATAATCCGTTTAATATATTATAAGGTTAAGTCACTTGGTAAATCAATTAATTATGTAAAAAAGTTGAAACTTATGAATTAACTATTAACTTTTTTGGCCTCTCTTAAAAAATAAAAAAAGCCGTGGCAACCGCCACAGCTTTTCAAAGAGTTATTATTCAGTATTTTTTAGACCAGCTTCTTCCGGATAGCACCAGAGATCCAGTCGATGACCACAACCATAACGATGATCCCCAAAAGGATGATCCCGACCCGGCTCCATTGCCGGTAGTTCAAGGCGATGATCAAAGGATAGCCGATACCACCGGCACCAACCAGACCCAAAACGGATGCGGACCGGACGGACACGTCAAAACGGTAAAGGGTGTTGGAAACGATGGCTGGCATCAAGTCAGGCAGGGTTGCAAAAACTGCAACGTTGAACTTGGACCCGCCGACCGCCGTAATAGCTTCAGCTGGACCATCATCCAAGCTTTCAATCGCTTCTGAGAACAGCATGGCCAGCATCCCGACTGAGTGGAAACCCAAGGCCAGGGCACCGGCTGGAGCGCCTGGACCAACGGCCTTAATGAACATCAAGGCCAGAACAATTTCCGGGAAGGATCTGATGAAAGTCAAAACAATCTTCCCGCTTTCAGATACCCAGAACTTCTTGTGCCGGGTGTTGGCAGCCCAGAAAGCAAAAGGAACTGAAATGATAGCGGAGATGAAAGTACCCAGGAAGGCAATACACAAGGTCTGCCACAATTGGGAAACCAGGTCTTCCCCGCTGCCGTTATAAACATATGACCAGTCCGGGTGGAAAAGACCATTGAAGATCGCCCCGGTAATCTGGCCGGCAGTTGGCTTGATCCCGCCGAAGTCGATGCCCGTGCAGGACCAAATGATGATGGCGATGGAAATGATCCAGCCGCCCCACTTCATGGCTCTGGACTTGGCCGTCACTGGTTTTGGTGGTAATTTCTTCATTGTCGTATCCATTAGCGCATCAAAGCCTCCCTTGCTTTAGTTGAAACAAAGTCGATGACCAAAACAACCAGGAAGACAACCAGGATGATCATCCCCGTTTGGTTGTAGCTGAACATGTCCAAAGTGTTCTTCAGCTGCAGACCGATACCACCGGCACCGATGTAACCGAGGATCGTAGATGCCCGGACGTTGATTTCAAAAGCATACAGGGCGTAGCTGATGAAGTAAGGCAAAATCTGCGGCATAACGGCAAACATGATGTTGTTCATCCCGTTGCCCCCGACTGCCTTGATGGCTTCACTTGGACCTGGATCAATGGTTTCGATGGCTTCGTAGAAGAGCTTGACCACAACACCGAAGGTGAAGACGATCAAGGCCAAGATACCGGCAACCGGGCCGATACCAACGATGGCAACGAAGATTGAACCCAAGAGCAGGTCTGGGATAGTTCTGATGATGTTCATAATGAAACGCAGAACACCGGTAATTACCCGGTTGTGGACAATGTTTCTGGCAATCAAGAGTGAGTAAACGAAGGCCAAAAGGGACCCGATAACCGTACTGATGATGGCCATCTTGATCGTTTCCACCAGGTAAGGAATGGCAGTGCCGGCGTATGACCAGTCCGGCTGAGCCATCTGCACGAAGATTTCCGCGAACTGGTCAAAGTTGGCGAAAAATTCCGGCAGACTTGTCTGCGTGTTGTTAACAGATAAAACCAGACCCAGGATCATCAAGATGACCCAGACCCAGTTCCACATCTTAAACTTCTTTTTTGGAAGTTTTAACATGTCGCGGTCAGTTGCTGACATTGTTAGTCTTCCTCCTTACCCTTGCCGCCATTGTAGATGTTGTCGAAGACGCTTTGCGGCGTGTCTTCCATCTTGCCGTCATATACGATTTCCCCGGCCCGGACACCGATGACCCGGTGGCCGAATTCCTTGGCCAATTCAATTGAGTGCAGGTTAGCCACGACCGTCATGTCATACTTTTCGTTCAGCATCTTCAAGTCTTCCATAACCTGGCGGGAAGTCTTCGGGTCCAAAGAAGCAGTTGGTTCGTCGGCTAAAATAATTTCCGGTCTTTGGGTCAAAACCCGGGCAATAGCCACCCGCTGCTGCTGACCACCGGACAACTCGTCAGCCCGAGAGTAGACCTTTTCAGCCATACCAACGCTTTGCAGGGCTTCATAAGCTCTTTGCTTGTCTTCGTCAGTAAAGAGGTTGAAAGTCGTCTTCCAGGTTGGGTAGTAAGCCAGCCGGCCAGCCAAAACGTTCCGCAAAACGCTGGAACGCTTGACCAGGTTGAAGCTTTGGAAGATCATCCCGATCTTGCGCCGCATAAGGCGCAGGTTCTTGCCCTTGGCCTTGGTGATTGACTCACCGTCAATCAAGATGTCACCTTCAGAAATGTCGTGCAGGCGGTTGATGGCCCGGAGCAGAGTGGACTTGCCGGCACCGGAAAGACCAACGATTACCACGAACTCACCCTTGTTGATTTCCAGGTTGATGTTCTTCAAACCAACGGTACCATTGTCGTAGACCTTGGTAACGTTCTTCATTTCGATCATCGGCTGTTCTGCCATGAATAATAACTCCTTAAATAACTAAATTTGCTTTTTCATTGAAAATCGTGTCCTACGTAAAGCGGGGCACGATTTCACTATAGTATTCAGTTGATAGTCTTTGTGATATCAATGACTACTTGGTAGCAGCCATCTTGTCGTACTTGCGGACGATGTCGAAGTTTGAGTCCTTTGAAGGGGTGTAGCCTTCGTGGCTGTAGATGCTTTCGATAATCTTCAAGCTCTTCTTGTCATCGCGCAGAGATTCGAAGGCCTTGGACAGCTTCTTGCGGAAGGAGCTGCTCATGTCTGAACGAACTGAGATAGTGTCGTTAGGGATGCCCTTAGTGAAGTAGATTGGAACAACCTTCTTCATGATGTTTGGTTGGTCTGCCAAAACAGTGTTACGTGCGTCTTCGAAAGTGAAGGCAGCGTCGACGTCCCCGTTAAGAACGTCAAGCACGGCTTGGTCGTGGCCAGTTACAGTTACCAGGTTGGCGTTGCCCTTCTTAGTCAAGTCCAGGCCCTTTTCCTTCAATTCAGCGATTGGGAAGATGTAGCCGGCTGAAGAAGTAGCGTTTTGAACGGCAATCTTCTTGCCCTTCAAGTCCTTCCAGCTCTTGATCTTTGAGCCCTTCTTAACCAGGATTTCTGCCCGGTAGAACTTAACCAGCTTGTTGGTTGCCTTACCGCCTGGTTGCTTTACCCCGTAACGGAGAGCTTGCAGCAGAACGTCAGCAGCCTTTTGCTTGTGGGCCAAAACGTAACCATCTGGTGGCAGGAAGCCAACGTCAACCTTCTTTGACTTCATGGCTTCGACAACCGTGTTGTAGTCGGTTGACATTGAGATCTTAACCGGAACGCCAAGCTTCTTGGAAAGGATCTTTTCAAGCGGCTTAGCCTTGGCTTCCAAAGTGGAAGCAGCTTGACTAGGAACAAATTGGATCGTCAAAGGGTGTGACTTTGATGGAGTGTAGCCCTTTGATGAAGAAGATGATGACTTGCTTGAAGAGCAAGCAGTTGCCAGCACGGCAGCAGCAACAGTTAAAGCACCAAACAATGCTTTCTTGAACTTTTTCATTATTTCCCCCTGAAAAATGGTTAATGAAAGTTAAAACAGTACAACAGCAGCATAAGGGATGAGCCTGAAAGCAGCCAGAGGAAGGCACACACAAAAGCTTCCTCTATCGGCGGCTCTCACACTCATGCATCTCATCGGAACGACAGCTAGGCGAATCTCGCTTCTGTGTTCTGGAACAATTCTACCAGAAATATTCGGGTTTTAGCAAGCTTTTTTCGGTTTTTTTACCCAAACTAATTGATCCGGTCCAATTTTGTAAACAAAAAGTTAATGAAATAGCGAAAAATTACACAAACTACTAACTTAATCGGCTGAAATCCGAACAAAAGTAAAATTCTAGTTAAATAAACAAGAAATAAAAGAACGTTTGGAAATTGTTCCAAACGTTCTCTTTTTAAGCTATACTTTTATCAGCCAGCTTACTTGGCAGGCATGTTGTTGACGTCAGTTCTGACGATCAAGACATCGGCCATGGCGTGCTGGTTGACGTATTCGGTAACTGACCCCATCAGCATCCGCTCAACAGCGTTCAAACCGGTGGCGCCCATCACGATCAAGTTGTTGCCGTGGTCCTTGACGAAGTCGTAAGAGATGATTCTCTTCGGGCTGCCGTAACGGATGTGGTAGTCAAGGTCGTCAAAGGCCAGGTTGTCGTGGGCCCATTGCTTAAGGCTCTTGAGGTATTCCTCTGAGTCTTGGGTCATTTGGTAGATCGTGTCGCCTGAGATCAAGGTGTCCTGCATTTCGCCCATGAACTGCCGGGTGTCGATCACGTTCAAAACATCAACGTGGTAGCCGTTGTTGGCGGCAATCTTCACGGCCTTGTCAAAAGCACGTTCAGCGGATTCAGATCCATCGACAGGTACCAAAATTTTGATTTTTTCTTCAGTCATAGTGCTCATCTCCCGTACTATCTACGTATTTCGCTTATCTATATTTTAACATAAGTCACGGTTTAGTAATGCGCTTTCGCAAAATTGTTACATCTTAAACTTGCAAGGGAGCATTTTTTAAGCGGGATGAAAAAATCAGTCAATTGAAAAACAATTGAAAGAAAACAGAAAAGACAGATATATATAAATAAGAAAGGATTTAACCATGACTTCATTAAAGCAGCAATTGCTGGCCGTTAAAGGCGGCCGGAACTTCCGTGAACTGGGCGGCTACCAGACCGTTTCCGGCAAAAAGATCAAGATGCACAAGCTGATCCGGAGCGGGCACTTGGCCGACCTGCTGGCCGAAGACCAGGAATACCTGCGCCGCTACGGGCTCAAGTATGACATCGACCTCAGAACCAGTTTTGAAAGAAAGAAGCAGCCGGACCGGAAGATCGCAGGTGTTGAGTACTTTGCCGACCCCGTTTTCGATGAGGACTTGACCAACTCCACCATGAGTATTTCAGACATGGCAAGAGAAAGCCAGGATCCAGGCTGGGGCTACCAGCGGATGCTGTGGGCCTACAAGAACATGGCGACCGGGAAGAACGCCAACAAGGCCTACCAGCACTTGTTTGAAGTTCTCCTGGCTAATGAGAAAGACGGTGAGAGCGTGCTTTTCCACTGCACGGCCGGGAAAGACCGGACCGGTTTCGGGGCAATCTTGATCTTGACAGCCTTGGGCGTGCCGATGAAAACGATTGAAAAGGACTACCTCTTTACTAATGAAGTAATCAAGGACTTTGTCAGCCAGCTTTTGGCCAAGGAAAAGGCCGCCGGAGCTGATGACAGCCTCCTGGCGACCTTCCGCGATTTGCAGACCGTGCAGCCAGCCTACTTCAAGTACCTGCTGGACGTCATCAACCGGGACTACGGCAGCATCAATGCCTACCTTCACCAGCAGATCGGCCTCTCTAATGCTGACCTGTTGGATTTGCGGACGATATACCTGGAGAAATAAGCTAAATAAAATTTAGATTGACATGCCTTTTTTGAAATGCTATTATTGCACATAGTCTAGATTACTTATACACATTAGTATTAAAAATAAGGGAAAACAAAAAGTAATTACCAAGCATCTGGCAAGCCAGATGCTTTTTTAGGAGGAGCAACATGATAAAACAACAGCTTATCCGGCTCAGCAAGCGCTGGCAGGGCTGGCTTGCCCTGGCCATTGGCTTTGCCATAATTTTCCTGCAGGCCCGGACTATCTCATCTGCAAATGCGCATTTTATCAACAGTGCCTATGTCCATTTAACTGGTTTTGACTATACCGGGCTCGGCAGCCGCAGCTACTATGTTATTCTGCCTTTAACTGCTGCCTTAGCCGCCGGCAGCACCATTGCTGAAGATAAAAAGCAGCACTTTCGCGAAATGCAGCTCAGCCGATTTCCATTAAATAAATACTTTGCCAGCTGTTCAGCAAGTTCTTTTATTTTTGCTGGTTTAATCGCGGTTTTGCCGCTCATTTGTGAGGGGATCTTTTTCTTTAGTCAATACTCCCTGGCTCCCTTATCCCGAAAATATGAACTAACGCCAATCAACCCTGGCGGCTGGAGCGCAGGTCTGTTCTACTCTCATCCAATTGTTTTCTGGCTGCTTGGCTTGCTTATCGTCTTCATTTTTGCAGGTCTCTTGAGTCAGCTATCACTCATTGCTTCAGCTTTTGGTCTGCGCAATGGATTGGAAGTCATCGTTCCTTTTGCCATCACGCTGACCAGCAGTATTCTGCGCGACTTCAGCGGTTTTGAACCGCTCTCTATTCCCAGCATTATCACCCCAACATTCAGCAATGAATATCCCTTCACGGTCTTTGGACTTATTGTTTATTCCATCTTAATCCTCGCTGTAGTTTGGGGTGGTTTCCTAATAAAGGAAAGAAACGATGTTCTTGATTAAACAGCTCTTAATCATTCAAAAAAGGCGGCTGCTGATCATCGCGGCCGTCTTTTCGCTTCTCCTGCTTGCCCTCCTGTTTGCCGAACCAGCCGGCTCTGCTGCCAGCCTTCAGCTACTGGAAGCCAACCTGCTTTTTCCAGTAATTTCTTTATTCAGCGGTTTAACAGCAGCATTTTTCCCATCAAAAAATGACCCATTGGCCCGGGTTCGCTGGAAAAGTCCTAAACGCTGGCTGACCTGGAAGCTGACTTGGCAGTTGCTCATATCATTTGCTTGTGCAATTTGGTCAGCCTTCCTGGCAGCCATTGTTTTTTCCAGTAGCGGCAAGATCGAATTAGCTAGCAGCCTGCTTTCCATCTGGCTGCTGTTGCAAAATCTTTGTTTAACGCAAAGCATAGTTCTTGTCATCTGGCTGCTCATGCCACACGGCAATTTATACCTGCTGACTTGCCTATGCTATCTGGCAGCCTGGCTTTTCTTCATGTCAGCCTTCTCCAAAAACTGGCTGAGCCTGTTGACCGGAACTGCCTTTGCTGGCCAGCCACAAATTTTGTTCTACTTTAGTTGCTTGGTCTGGGGCGTAATTTTGCTGCTATGGTTCTTAGCTGACTGTCTGCTTAGCCAGGAGGAAATCAAATGAGACTTCATTTTCATAATCTGAAGCGGCGGCAACTCTTTTGGGCAGGCATTTTGTTTGCCTGCCTAGTCTGGAATTTAGCCAATCCATTTTCCGGCAACCGCAATCCATTTGATGTAATGCAGCTGCCCGATCTGACCGTTATCAGCGCTAATCTGGCTTGGATCTGCTACTATGCCCTGGCTGAATTGCTGCTCTTGCCGGAAATGAAGAGCAGCCTGCTGATACTTAATCCTTTTGTTTATGTCAGGCAGGCTGACCGACGGCGTCTTTTTCGAGCCAGTCTAATTAAAATGCTGCTGTTTACAGTTAGCTACAATATCCTGTTTTCACTAGCCCTGCTGTTCTGTTTCGGTTTTACCGCTTGGATGCTGCTTTTGCGGATTTTGGCGCCAGCTAGTTTGAGCCTTTTGGCTTTCAACCTGCTCTTAACCAGTCTATTGCTGCTTGGCAGGGACTATGCCCTGCCGGTCGTCATTGGCTGCGGACTGGCTATCCTGGATCTTGTAAGTAAGAAAAACTTAATTTTGCTCGCCAATATCGCTGCTTTTTCCTACTTCTTAGAATTAATCGTGATATTAACCTTGGCTGCTGTTCTTTATTACATTAACCTGCAAACAGAACTTCTGTAAATCAAACGAAAGGGAAAAATATGTCATACCTTACTCTCAATCATGTTTCCAAGACAATTAAGGGCCAGCCGGTCTTAAACGATATCAATTTATCTGTCGAAAAAGGCGAAGTTGTTGCTTTCACTGGCGACAACGGTTCTGGCAAAACCATGCTTTTACGCGCCATCTTAGGCTTTGTCAAAACTAGCGGTGAAATCAAGCTAGCCGGGCAATCGGTTCGTTTTAATCAACAGTTGCCAGTAAACTGCGGCACAATCATCGAAACCCCAAATTTTATTCCTTACTTGACAGCACTCGAGAACCTAAAGAACCTCGCGGCCATCAACAATACCATCAATGAAGCTGAAATTATTGAAAGCATGAAGATTTTCGCCTTGGATCAAAAAAAGGACTCTAAAGTAAAGTCCTTTTCCTTAGGCATGCGGCAAAAACTGGCCATTATTCAAGCTGTTATGGAGAAGCCTGATCTGCTGCTTCTGGACGAACCAACGAATGGTTTGGATGCTAAAGCTATCCAACTTTTTATCTCTTTGATCAAAGAAATGCAAAAGCAAGGAACGACTACCCTTTTGGTTAGTCATGATCCTCTGCTATTGCAGAATTTACCGCAAAAAATTTACCATTTGACGGATGGGCAATTAGACCAAAGTCAGAATTAAAATCCCGCATCCCACAGGGCAGAGTACAAGCCGGCAGGATCAGTCTGGGCAAAAATCCGGCTGAGGGCTTCTGGTTCAGCCTGGCTGAGGAAGGTCATGGTTCTGGCCAAAAGTTCAGCTTGGCCGTCCGCCTTTTGGTCCAGCAGCATGAAGCAAAAGCCAACTGGCAATTCACGGCTGGGATCGACCATGCTCTTGAAGCTGACCGGGTCCAGCAGCTTAATGGGAACGACCCGCTGCTGCTTGACGAAGCAGCCTTCCGTATGCGGAAAAGCCAGGTTGGGGAGACCCGGGGCCAGATTGCAGCTGGCCAGGCCAGTCGGAAAATCCTCTTCCCTGTCCACCACCTGGTCTAAAAAGCCGGCCGCTACCAGCCCCTGCTCCAGCAGCTTTTTGTAGACTTGGGCAAACATGTCGGCCCGGTCTTCGGCCCGCAAAACAAAACAGCTTTCCGCTTTTAAGAGTTCTTCAGTCACTTTTTCCACCCCTTTTTAAAAATACAACTACCCTTATTATAAGCTATATAGCGCTGGCCAACTTGACTGGCGCTTAATTTTTGACTAGTCAGCCGGGGCGGAAAATGGTAAAGTTATTCTAGAAAAAGAAACACAATATCTCGCAACAGACATGAAAGGAATACAAGATATGCCAAAAAAGACGATCTACTTCGGTGCCGGCTGGTTCACTGACCGCCAAAACAAAGCCTACAAGGAAGCCATGGAAGCCCTCAAGGAAAACCCAACGATTGACCTGGAAAACAGCTACGTTCCCCTGGACAACCAGTACAAGGGTATCCGGGTCGACGAACACCCGGAATACCTACACGACAAGGTTTGGGCTACAGCCACCTACAACAACGACTTGAACGGGATCAAGACCAACGATGTCATGCTGGGCGTCTACATCCCTGACGAAGAAGACGTCGGCCTGGGCATGGAACTGGGTTACGCCTTGAGCCAAGGCAAGTACGTCCTTTTGGTTATCCCAGATGAAGACTACGGCAAGCCGATCAACCTCATGAGTTGGGGCGTCAGCGACAACGTGATCAAGATGAGCCAGCTGAAGGACTTCAACTTCAACAAGCTGCGCTTCGACTTCTACGAAGGTGCCGTATATTAAAAAAGCTACATCTAACAAAAAGCCTGCCTTCCGCAATCTTGGAAGACAGGCTTTTTCTCTTTTCTAAAACTCCCGGGGGGCTTTTAAAGCATTTGGCACAAAGACTTCGGCTCTAAATTCTCCCCCGCCGCTG
Source organism: Lactobacillus sp. WILCCON 0059 (assembly GCF_057197985.1). Classification (NCBI taxonomy): domain Bacteria; kingdom Bacillati; phylum Bacillota; class Bacilli; order Lactobacillales; family Lactobacillaceae; genus Lactobacillus; species Lactobacillus sp. WILCCON 0059. The sequence continues at coordinate 225,841 of NZ_JBUBHN010000001.1, read as the reverse complement.
GCGAGCGCGATTTTCGGGCTAAAAGTTAACCGCAGGCGGCCGTGGTAAGGCTCCAAAAAGGATTTGACCTTGCCTAAGCCAATCCCCGTCCGTCCGTTTGCCGCAACACTATCCCCTTCTGGCCCGACCTTGACCCCCTTATCCGTTTGATTGGCTACGGTCAAAAGCATGGTTTTCCCGGAAAATTTCAGCACTGCCTTAACCTGGTGGTCTGCCGCCAGTGAGGCTGCCTGGCAGGCATTTTTCAAAAGATTGCCGGCAATAATGCACAGATCCAGCTGCCGCAAGGCTAAGTTGCCGGGAATCACCCCAGTCCAGCTGATTTCAACCTGCGGATACCGGGCGGCCAGGTCACCAATCACGGCATTGATTCCGCTGTTACCAGTATCGATCAATTGCCGGGTCATCTGGCTGCTACCAACCAAGTCGTCAATATAGGCAGTCAGTTCCTGATACTGGCCGGCATGAGCCAGGCCCTGCAGGCTGACCAAGTGCTGGCGGGCATCGTGGCGGAACTTCTTGGTTTCTTTCTCCCGGGCCAAAAGCGATTCATAATAGTTTTCCTCAGCTTGGAGCAGCTGCTCTTGTTCACTCATCTCGCCTTTTAATTTCCAAACCCTAAACTGTCCTTGTAAAAGAGCCATGTCCAGCCAGACGGCAGCTCCAGCCAAGCAGGCCTCTAGCACTGGCAGCTGCTTTTGCAGGCGAAGATAGGCTTGAAAACGACCTGCTGTCAGACTCGCCGCGCCCAAAGCCAGAATTTCCAGGAAAACAAACAGCCACTTGGCCTTGTCCGGCCAGCTGGCAAAAACATTTTTGACCTTAGGCGCCAAAAACAGGTAAACGAAAGTCAAAGCTATGGCAGCTTCAAAAATAAGATCAGCCGCGCCAACTTCTTGACGGCGGAGCAGCTGCTTTAGACTCAGATCCAGCAGGCTTAAAACCGCATAGCTGCCCAGCTGGCTGAGGTCTTTTTCCTTTAATGGCCCCAGCAAAGTCCGTCCCAAAGCAAGCAGGGCATAGATCAAAGCTTCATTCAAAAGTCCCAGCTGGGGACCGGCCAGGCAGTAGGCCACCAAACCAAAAAAGTAAATCCCCAGCAACCAGGCCGGCCTGATTTTCTCGGCAAAGAGATAGGCAAAAGCCAGATAAAGCTTGCTGAACTGCAGCAGGATAAAAGCCGTGTTCAAAAGCGTCACGGCATCGATAGACAAATTCATATTATGCTCCAAAATCACAGCGGCTGGGCATAAAAGCGCAGGTAGTCAAGCCAGGCAGCTTCAACAGCTTTGACCTGGCGGCGGGGAAGCAGGATTGGCTGCTTAAGGCCGGCAAGGTAGAGCTGATTATGCTTCAGATCACTGATATGCTGGTAAGCCACGATGTATTGCCTGCTCACCCGGCCAAACAAGGCGCTGTCCAGTTGTTTTTCCCAATACTTCAAGGGTTCTGGGCTGATTACTTTTTTGTCAGCCATATAGATGCAGCTCTGGTCTCCCAAACTTTCCAGCAGGCGGATTTCATTTAAGGGCAGAGCAGTCATTGCCTTGTCCGGCAAAGGAACTGCCAAGAGCTGCCTGGCCAGGATTTCCTGGTAAGCAGCCCGCAAAACCAAGGCAATATCCTCCTTCTTCCAGGGCTTGAGCAAGTAGCGGAAGGCCTTCACTTCGAAGGCGGAAGGCATATAGCGGTCATAAGCAGTTAAAAAGACCAGCAAATCGCCGCGCTTATCACGGCGCAGGCGGCGGGCCGTCTCCATTCCGCTTGTGCCAGGCATTTCGATGTCCAGGAAAATCAAGTTGTACTTTTTCCCTGCTTCAAGCAGGTCATCCCCGCTCGCGTAGCAGTCGACATGTGCGGCGTTTAGCTCCATGACCAGCAACTGCCGCAAACTCGCGCGTTCTTTTTCCTCATCGTCGCAAACCGCTATCCGCAGGCCCAGTTCCTCTTTCATCCTCTTCTACCCTTTCCGGCCAATCATCCGTTTAACTTCTGTTTTGCTCTTTTTGCTCAAGAGCTTTCCATATACCAAAGTATACAGCAGGATAAAGGAAAACTGGCAGATCAAAAGCCCAGCAGGACTTGCAGCGTAAAGGACAAGCAAGATAGCCGTGACCAGAAAACAAACAAGCAGCGCTAAGGCAGCCGCCACCGCGGCAGGCGGGAAGATTATTCTCCACTTGTGCCCACTGGTAAACAAGGCGAAAACCTTGGTCCGGTTGAGCTGAACCCAGGCAGCAGCTTGATAGTTCAAGATGCTGGCCAGCAAAAACAAGAGCAAGGCGCTGTTCAGCAACTCCCACAAGCAGCTCTTTAAGTAGAGCTTGGCCAACTCCAACTTGCTTTGGGCGAGCTGCTTCAAGCGGAAAGGCTCTGGCGAGTAAATTTTTGTCAAGCCGCGCCGCTTTAAGGCAGGAATAAGCTTATCTGACCGGATAAAGAAGAGATTGCCCGTCGACAAAGCTGGATATAAAAAGCCATGCATGTCATAAATCTGGCTGGGCCATTTGCTGTAGATGATCAAGGGATTGCGGCAAAGTTGAAAATCTTGCGTTTCATTTAAAGCGGCCAGCTTTTTCCGGCTGGTCAACAAGTGCATCCCTTTCGGCACGGTTTGCCGCTTTGCGGTATTAAGTGGCAAGATTCTGCGCAAGAAATTCCGGCTTTCTGCTGGCAAGTCGGCCAGGGCAACTTCCTTTAGGTCTTGGCGGCTGATACCGGCCAGCTTTAAAGCCTGGTCATTGACAAAAACGATGTGGTCATATCCCCCTAATTCAGCTTTTGACGTTTGCATTTGGTCATCCATGATTAGGGACAAAACCGCGTTGCCTTGCCGCTCTTCATCTTTGATGAGCGCGAGTTCAGCCGGGTAATGATCTCTTTGGTCCAAGCGGCCATCATCATCAAAACTGACGGCTGCTGGAACTTGCTGCCATTTTTCCTTTGACTGGTAATTTTCATAGGCACTCTTGGCCAGTAAGGCCGCTTGCGGCAGGGACCAGGCTAACAGCAGCAAGGCTGATACTTGCAGGCAACGCAGGGCGATTTTTCCTTGATTTTTTCCAGAACCGCGGCTGACGCGAAATTTGTCCGGCAGCTTCATCAGCAGCAGTGAACAGAAAATCAAGACCAGTTCAATCAACAGTAAAAGAGCAGAATTGCCTAAAAAACTTTTTTCACGAAAAATCAGACCAAACAACAAAATACCAAGCAGGCTGCCATCAAGGCTCCAAACAAAGAGACAGGTAAAATTATCCAGACAGATTTCCAACCTGCTGATTCCGGCCAGCAGGCGAATAGTATCTTTGCGATAGCCAAGCTGCAAAGGCAAAAGCAGGCTTGTGACGTATAAAAGCAGGCTGCAGATCAAAGGCAGCCGGTCTACTGCATCGCGGCCGGGTCCAAGAGAATACAGAAAGACAAGGGCGAAGAGCAAACTGGAAGCGGCAATGTTGATTCTATTACGCATGGTCATTCTCCCAGACAAATTCGCGCGTCACACTTTTGCGCCAGGTCTTCATCGTGGGTGGCGATAAAGACGAGCGCGCCTGCCTGTGCCTGTTTTAAAAGCAAATCAGTGACCAGCCGGCGGTTGGCCGCGTCCAAAGAAGCGGTCGGTTCATCCGCGTAAATCACCTGACCCTGTTTGTATAAAAGGCGGGCCAGACCCAGACGCCGCTTTTCCCCGCCAGAAAGCACGGCTGCTTTTTCATGAGCTTGCGTTAAACCAAGCATTTTCAAGCAATGCAAGGCTTGTTCCTGGCTCTTTTTCGCCTTAGTCAAAGAAACGTTGTACAGCAGGCTTTCTTCATCGATGATTCCAGCATCTTGATAGAGAAAGGCCGCCTTTTCCCGCCAAAATTTCTCCCTTTTCCCTTCCGGCCAGCTGCTGGCATTCTCGCCATTGATCAGAATTTTTCCCTTGCTTGGCAGGCTTAACAAGCCGAGCAGGTTGAGCAAAGTGGTTTTGCCAGCGCCGGACCGGCCAACCAGGGCAACTGCTTGCCCGCCATTTGCTTGAAAAGATAAATCTTGAAAAAGCAGCTTGTCTCCTGTTTGCGCCGTAATCTGATCGGCAGAAACACTTATTCCTTTCATCGCGCTACATCCTCCTTTGTTTCAACACCGTAATTCTATCCCTAAAAAAAGTTCCAAAACCGCAAATGCCGTTGAATGGTCATCTGCGCCGGTGAATGGCAGCAAAAAAGCCCGCTGACCAGCAGCGAGCTTCGCTATTATTCTTCCCAGCGAATTTCCCCATTCAAGTAGGTCTTCGCCAGGGACATGTCATCCTTCAAAATCAAAAAGTCAGCAGGCAGGCCCGGACGAATTGCCCCGCACTTGTCCAGCAGGCCTTGGCTGCGGGCCGGGTTATAGCTGGCCATCAAAACAGCCTCTTCCTTGCCGGCCAGCCCCCAGTCAACCAGGTTCTTTACCCCGTCCTTCAGCTGCAAGACGCTGCCGGCCAAGTTGTCGCCATCCTTCAAGCGCGCCATCCCGTCCTTGACGTATACCGGCAGTTCCCCCAGCATGTAGTCGCCATCCGGCATCATCCCGGCTTCCATGCAGTCAGTGATCAAAACGATATGATCCTTGCCTTTTGCCGCCAGTAGGGCCTTGATGGCGCTAGGCGTGACGTGGTGACCATCCGCAATCAGTTCGTTATCCATGTTCTCTAAGGCCATGGCCGCGTTGGCGATATTTGGCCGGTTGTGGGAAAAGTCCGGCATCCCGTTAAAGGTGTGGGTAAAAATCGTTGCCCCAGCCTGAGCAGCTGCCTTAGTCTGGTCGTAGCTGGCACTAGAGTGACCCAAGGCCACCTTGACTCCCCGGCTGACAGCATAGCTTACGAATGCTGGCGTTCCCGGACGTTCTGGCGCAAGAGAGATCTTCTTCAGCATCCCCTTTGACGCTTCCAGCCACTTGTCCAGTTCTGCCGGGCTTGGGTCCATCATGTATTTTTGATTTTCCGCCCCCGCGTGTTCTTCCGTGAAAAATGGGCCTTCAAAGTGAATCCCTTGAATCTTAGCTCCGCTTTCTTCTCCCTGGTGAGCAGCCAGCATCCGGCAGACTTCAGCCAATTGCTCACTGGACGCGGTCACTGTCGTTGGCAGCCAGCTGGTTACCCCGGCACTCAGCAAGGCTTCAGACAGACGGTTGATCCCCTCCCAGTCGCTCTTCATCACGTCTTCTTTAACAGAGCCGTGGATGTGAGTATCGACATAGCCCGGTGCCACGCTGAAGCCAGTGTAGTCCACCGCGTCCGGCACTTGGCTGCCTTCTGGCAGGTAGGCCCCGAATTTACCATCAACAATCTCTAAATAGCCACCTTTTTCCCGGCCATTTGGCAGGTAAAACTGATCAGCATGAATGTAATAGCGCATTTTTTCTCCTTAGTAAAACAATCTTTTTCTTCTATTATTCTTAACTCTGTAAGCCTTTTAGTCAATGCTTTGCTAAAAAATGAGCAAAAATAAAACTGCCTGTCTTAGGCAGTTAAAGATCAGCTATTGGATTTTTTGAAGAAAAAGCCCTGCGACCGGACCAGGTCTCCAGCAACTTTCTTCTGCTCATCCGTCAAATTGTAAAAACTTAGCCGCAAGCCGCCTTCAAAGAGCATCAATGCCAATTTGTCATGATCCTGCAAGGCAATTTTTAAACCAAGTGTTTCGTTCACGCAAAAACGCTTGATGAGCTTGCTCAAGTCCGGGTATTCTAATCGGCTTAGAAGATCTTGATGGCGCAAGGAGTTCAGCCAGTCATCACCGTAATCTACAATCATACAAATAGATTTCCGCGTCATAATAGCTGACCAGGCCCAAAATAATGAAAGAAAGCTTTTTAGAAAAAGATTTATAGTACTTTTCTTGAATAAATGACTCAAACTCATCAAATTTATCATTTCCAGCTTGAAAGGTTACAGGAAAGAAATCAAGGTAATACCATTTGCCTTCATTCTCTTCGTCATCTTTCGCCAGAATATCATCTAGTTTATTTTCCAACAATTCTACCCCTAAATCTGCCTTCATCTAACCCAAAGATAAACACAGGCAAAAGCCCAGCCGAATCAAAGTTAAAAGCAGGATGATCAGCCAGCTCTTCTGCAGCTTCATCCCTGCCCAAGCGGCTAAGCCTGTTAACACAACATACACCAGCAATCCGAGCAAAAGCTGCCAGCTGAAGGCCAAGAATAAAATAAGGAGGTTGGGCCAATAAGCTGTTGCCAAACCTGGACTGAGCAATTGCCAGATGGCGCGGTTTTCTTCTTTCGCTGACAATCGCCGCACCTTCATGAAGACCCACACTTCCTGCAAGTCTTGCTGGCAGGAAACAAAGATCCACAGCTGCATGGCCAAAAGGCCAAGGCCACACAAGATAGTGACTGGGGTGAGCAGGTAGATCCCATAGCTGATCTGCCCTGCCGCTGCTGCTTTCTGCGGCCCCTGGACTTCTAAAAGCCAGACCTCCAGCAGACTGACGACCGCGCTTAATTGCAGAAATTGTTTGTTAATTTTCATTTTGAGTCAGGGCGCCTTGCTCTAAGACATAATGCTTGTTGTAGTTGATTCCTGGCACTTGATCATGGGACGCAATCACCACGCTCCGTCCTTCTTTAGCCAGGTCATTGACCAAGTCCGCGAAAGCCAGCAAAGAATCCGCGTCCAAGCCTCTTGACGGTTCATCCAGCAGAATCACGTTCTGCTTTTCCATGATGGCCTGGATGATCCCGGCCTTCTGCCGCATCCCGATTGAATACTTGCTCATGCGCTGCTTGCTGGCTAAATCCAAGCCCAGTCTTTGACAAAAAGTCTGCGTGTAGTCATAGTCAAATTCATGCTTGAGCTTGGCCAGAAAACTCAAATTGCTCTTCAAGTCAGCAAATTCCAAGAAACCAGGGTTTTCAATCAAGGCGCCAATTTCATCTTTTTTGCCCAAAGTGCACTTCCCGCCAGTTGCCTGGTAGATGCCGGTAATTGCTTTAAATAAGGTAGATTTTCCGCAACCGTTTGGCCCAGTGATGTGGGCCAGGTCGCCTGGCTCAAGGGTAAAGGTCGCGTCCTTGATTACTTCCTGCCCTTGAAAAGACATCTGCAAGTGGTCAACTTCTAACATTTCTTTCCTCCAAAAATTATCAGCTTAATCGTCCTACAAACTGCCAATAGCTCTAAGCGCACCATAAAGAGGCCCAAGCTCAATTAAGTAGTGATATAAAAGTGGCAACAAAGTAGCTGCCGCTAAAAGCGGCCAGCCATTTGGCAACGTAAAGCTATAGGCATACAAGGACATTGTCAGCAGCAGAATCAAAAACTTAGCCAGCAGAATGATGATCGTCAGCCGAAACTCAGCTGGTCCTGCAATGCGGGCTCCAAACAAAAAACAAATCGCAAGTTGGCTTACGTAAAAGAGACTAGCAGTCAGCAGATTAAACTGAAGAATTTTTACATAAACCTTAGCAAGCGACTGACGTAATTCGACTAGCTCCCGGCTCTTTCTAAGAGCCAAGTCATAGCCCAAAATGATCAAGCAAGCCGGTAGCTGGATTAAGTAGGTGTAAAAGCCCGCCAAACCAATTCCAAACAGATTTTTTATCGGTGAGATGACAGGAGCAATAAGCGCTAAAAAGAGCATCATCCCCCAGACAGTCTTGGCTTTCGGATTCCAAAAAATCAGCTTCATTAATCCAGCAGTCCTTGCCCTGCTCTATGCATATAAAGACGCGCAAACAAAACAGAAAGGCCAGCATAAAAAATCAGGCTGACAAGCGGATATACAATTGTAACTCCCATTAGTTTTCCATTAACAGTCATGACACCTGGAGCCTGTATATTGCCAAAAAGCAGCGCGTATGCAAAATCATAGAGAACCGGAATATTCGTTTGAGCAATGACTATTGGAAGAACTGAACCAGCAAAACTGACCAGCAAGGCTACAGGAATCACCAAAATCGTCCGTTTGACAAAGAGACAAGTACTATAAGTCAATAAAGCCCAAATTCCCCAGCCCAGTGCTGAAATAACAGTATAAATCAAAAATTGTAAGCTTGCATTTTGGTTAAAAAGCGTAAAAGAAGTTTCTGATTGCTTAAAAGTAAGAGAAAAATCCAGATATCCGAACTTGACTGATACAAGCAAAAGTTCCATAGCGGTCAGCAATAAGCGGTACACGGCAGCTAGCACAAAAAGCTGCAGCCCCTGCTTGGCCCAATAGTTTCTCCTATTTACACGGGTCAAAGCGCTGCTGTCCAAGTTGCTGTTCTTTTGATAGATTAGCATCCAGCTGACGATTGCTGGGAATAAGGCCAAAAATAATACAAAGTGAATTATCGACTCATATCCACCCGCGAGCTGCGAGTTATAAAACAGTTGCCAAGCCAAATTCGAACTAGGCTTAAGCATCTTATTTGCCTCAATAGCGCCAAGCTGGTTCTGTGCATCAACCAGTGTCAATAAGGCTAATCCACCGAAAACATAGCGATTCTTTACTAAGTTCATCCCTTTCACCTACTTTTTATCCGCACTAAAGTGCAGTCTTACATTGCTGTAGTTGGGTTCGAAATTAGAAGATCTCACTGCCGCACGATAATGCTTATTTTTCACGCCAGTGTTATTGCCCCCTCTAGTTGTTTTATTTTTTTGCAAATTAGTTTCCGCTGATCGTGTTTCACCAACATTATTCACTAATTTAACTTTATAGCCAAAAGAATTTGGCATAGCATCACCATTAAATGACGCGTACTGGCTATTAGTTGTCTTCAAATTTGACTTTTGAGTTACACCCCATTGCCCCCAGCCGGGTACTCCAGTTGTTCCAGCGGTCCATGTTGCAGCACCAACTAACCCAGTTACTGATAATAGTGACATTGCAATTAACCCTGCCGTCAATAATTTTGCTTTTTTCATTACATTTTCCTCCTTGTTTTATAAAAAATAACCTATTTTTTCTTTTTGATTATATCATTATTTGTTTTTTTGCGTCAATGTGAAAAAGAGTTTTTTGTTATATATTATGCTTAACAAGCGCTAAGTATTTTCAGCTTTTTGCTAAATATTGTTAGACAGGTACTTCCTTTTTTATGAATAAAATATGTCTGCAGCTTATCCGGCAACCCATCCTGGCAACCCAAACTGGTATAGGCTATTTTTTCCAATTTATCGGCTTTTTGGCTATAATTAGATTAGATATTTCATGACATAAAGGAAAAAGATTATGACTGCAGACCTGCAAAATTCAAGACATCAATTAGGAAGACTGGTTGGCGTCAATAAGCGTGAAAATTACTATGAGCTTCATTACGCGACCGGCGAGATCGCCCGCGTCTACTTGATCGCAAGCGGCATCTTCCGCTACTGGCTGGATCCAAGTCAAGAATTTGCCGAAACAGATGACATGCTGGTCAAAGGCATCGAGCCCGACCCGCAATGTTTCGCCCGGGCCACGGCCCACGCGACCAGCGACATGTTCATCATCACCGCTGGCAGCTGCAAGTTGATTTTCCAGCAGAAAACCGGCACCTTCAGCATCTTTGACGAATCCGTCCACCGGCCACGGATGGTCCAAGCTTCTGCCCTCGAACTGAGCGGCAAGCACAGCATCGAAATTCTGAAACAAGGGCAAAACGAATACTACTACGGCGGCGGAGTTCAAAACGGCCACTTCAGCCACAAGGGCGAAAAAATCACCATCAAGACCGATGGCATCACCGGGGCTGACGGCGTTCTGGCTGCCGTGCCTTTCTTCTGGACCAACGCTGGCTTTGCCGAACTGCGCAACACGACCGCGACTGGCCACTACGACTTCGGCCGGCAAAATTCCCAGCTCACCATCCTCAGCCACCGGACCCCGGTCTTTGACAGCTACTATATAATAGGAAACTCTCCGCAAGAATTGCTGTCCAGCTTCTATTATTTGACGGGCAAACCCTTCATGCTGCCCAGCTACGCCCTCTCCTTCGGCCACCTGGGCAACTTCCTTGATGGCTCCTGGCAAGAAGCTGACGGCAAGGGCCATGAAGCAGTCCGCTTTGAAGACAACCGCTACTACTCAAGAAAGGCTGAAACCGGCGCTCGCCTGCCTAGCCTGAACGGGGAAAAGGACTACCAGTTCTCCGCCCGGGCCATGCTGGACCGCTACCAGCGCTGGGGCTTCCCATTATCCTGGATCATCCCCAACTATGAAAGCCAAACCGCGGCCAAGCCTGATGACTTTGCCGCCTTTGCCAGCTATGCCCAAAATCGCAACTGCCATCCAGGCTTCTGGAGTGAAAAAGGCCAGCCTTTAGCCCGGCACAGCGAATTTGCCGCGGTCGACGACCCAAGCAGCGACTTGACTGCCGTCAATTCCGACCTGGCTAAGGAAAATCCGAAAGCCAAGCCCCTCACCCTGGTCCGCGACAGCCTCCTTCCTTACCAAGGCCAGGCTGCCCTGGCCTTCGGCGATGTCAGCGGCGACTGGTCCAGCATCAAAACGCAAATCTCTACCTTATTAGGTGCTGGTTTGTCCGGCCTGCCCTTCATTGGGGCAGCGGCTGGTGGCAAGCACGGGCAAGAAAACGCCCAAGTCGCCGTCCGCGACCTGGAATGGAAGACCTTTACCCCGCTTTTCTTCGTCATCGACGACCAAAGTCCCCTCAGCAAGACCCCTTTCGCCTTCAACAATAAGGTCTCCCGGATCATGAAGGCCTACCTTGGCTTGCGCGAGCAGCTAAAGCCTTACCTTTATGCCCTCAGCCGCCAGGCCCAAGACGGCCTGCCCCTGGTCCGGCCGCTCTTGATGGCCTTTCCGCATGAACAGGTTGGCTACGGCCGGGACTTTGCCGATGAATTCATGCTGGGCGACCAATTGCTTGTCGCGCCAATCGTCAACGGCAAGTCTGACAATCAAGGCATGAGCGTCCGCGACCGGATCTACCTGCCCGACAAGCAGACTGTCTGGATCGACCTCTTTACCGGCGACCGTTTGATGGGCGGCCGGGTCTACAACCGGCGCAAGTACCCTCTTTGGCAATTGCCCGTCTTCGTCAGAGGCGGCAGCATCTTTGACCTGGGCAACCGGCGCTTCGTTTTCTACCCGCAAGGCGACGCCTCCATCAGCACTTACAGCGACAACGACCAAAGCGACTACAAGCACAACAGCGCTCAAACCGTCATCCGCACCCATGTGGCCGACAGCAAGCTGCGCGTGATCATCGAACCAACCACCGGCTACTACCCGAACATGGCCATTAAAGAGAAAACCTTCCTTTATATATACTGTGACCAGCACCCAGATGAAATCCAGCTCCGGGCCGGCGACAATGAAGTCATCACCTTGACCGAATACGGCACGCCGGAAACCCTGCAAAGAGCCAAGGAAGGCTTCTACTACGACAACAAGTTCTGCTGGCCGGAAGGCTTCAAGGACTTGGGTTCAACCCCTCGCCCAGCTTTGATCATCAAGTTGCAGGAGCGGGACATCAAGCAGGAAAAGCTGGAAATCCTGGTCAACAACTTCCGCTTCGCCAATGAGCAACTGGTTCACCAGATCACCGACGCCGCCCTGCCCCTGCCGGGCAAGGTCGAAGTCGACCGAGATAAAATCAGCGCTCACTCTTTGACGGTCAAGTGGGCCCAGCGGACGCCTAGTGTCCAGATCGAATTGAACGGCCTGCTCTACACCGGGATCAGCGGGAACATCTTCACCTTCACCGACCTGGCCGCCAACACTGGCTACCGGCTGCGCCTCCGCTATGAAGCTGGCTACAAGGTATCCGAATGGTCCGACCTCTTGCAGGTCAAGACCAAGCGGGACCCGCGGGACTTTATCATTTCCAATGTCAAAGTCACTTCCAGCCAAGAAAGTGAACGTGGCCACCAGCTGAAAAACCTCCTGGACCGGCGACTGGCAACCGACTGGCAAAGCGTGGGCAAGCCAAGTGAGGACCAGCCACTGACTTTGACCTTCAGCTTCCCGGACCAAACGGAATTAAACAAGCTGATCTACCTGCCAAGAGCCAGCAGCCGGGATGGCCGGCCTTTGAAGATGCGGGTTGAAATCTCCACCGACGGTGAAAACTTCACCAGCTACGGATCTGACTACCAGTTCAACAGTGACTGCAAGAACAAGGTCATCGGTCTCAGAGGGGTCAGCGCCAAGGCTGTCCGCCTCAGCATCCTGGAAACGACCGGCGATTACGCTGCCGCCAGCGGCATCGACTTCTACCGGCCCCTTAAATAAGCAGTAGTTTTTAGACAATTTTAGACAAAAAAACAGTGGAAAGCTTCGCTATGAAGCTTCCACTGTTTTTCTTTAATCGAATCCGAGATATTCTCAGATTCTTTTCGCTGAGAAGGCAAGGATTGAATGAAATGTTGTTTGGATTTGTGTGTTAACCCTTGTCAGCACCTGCAGTAATCCCACTGACGTAGAACTTCTGCATGATGATGAAGAGGATCGTGATTGGGATAGCAATGATGACACAGCCAGCCACGAATTGGGCGAAGTAGGTCGTCGCGCTCCCCTTTGAAGAAGAAAGCATGTTGTACAGACCGTACGCGATCGTGTAGGTCTTTGGGTCACCTGAAGTAGAGAGGATGATCCCGGAGAAGATGAAGTCTACCCATGGTGCCATGAAAGTCGTTAAAGCTGTGTAGACGATCATTGGCTTGGAGAGCGGCAGGCCGATCTTAGTGAAGACCTGCCATTTGGTTGCACCATCCAGTTCAGCTGCTTCATCCAGTGACCGCGGGATAGTGTCGAAGAAACCCTTGGCAACGTAGAAGCCAAGGCCGGCACCACCGACGTAAACCATGATCAAGCCGCCCAGGTTCAGCATGTTCAGCCCCTTCAAGATGTAGTAAAGGGCGATCATGGACATGAAGCCAGGGAACATGCCCAAAACCAGGGCAATCTGCAGGAATGGCTTGCGGAATTTAAAGCGTAAGCGGGACAGAACGTAAGCAACTGAGATTTGGATAAAGGTTGACAGAGTAGCGGAAATAATCGCTACGATCAAAGTGTTGATAATCCAGTGCAGGTACGGGAACTGGGAGTTGGTAAAGATCCCGATGTAGTTCTGCAAAGTCCATTTTTCAGGGAAGAAGGTTGAGATAAAGCCAGTGTCATTGTATGAGAAGCTGGCCAAAACGATCCAAAGAATGGGGATCAGCCATAAGATTGCCAAAATCGTCAGCAATAAATATCTGAAGAAAAGGGATACTTTTCTCTGGTTAGAGTAAGACTTCAATTTTATCCCTCCTTAAACGCGGTGGTGTGACGGTAAGCGATCAAGGAAATCGTCGCACTCAAGATGAAGATCAAGATGCCCAGAACGGCTGAGGCGTTGTAGCGCTGCTGCTGACCGAAGGTCAAGTTGTAGAGCCAGTTGACCAGAAGGTCGGTTGAGCCGGCACCGTTGTAGTTGTTGTTCATTGGCTTACCACCAGTCAACAGGAAGATAACGTTGAAGTTGTTGATGTTGCCGATGAACTGCTGAATCAAGGACGGACCCATGACAAAGAGGATCTGCGGGAAGGTAATGTTGTGGAAAATCTGGAAGGAGTTAGCCCCGTCGATTCTCGCTGCTTCAATCTGGTCTTGTGGCAGGTTTTGGATAATTGCCATGGAAACCAGCATTGAAACCGGAATACCAATCCACATGTTGACGATGATGACCGTCAGCCGGGCTACCCAAGGGGCAGCTTCATTGTCGATGAAGTGAATCGGTCCTGAAATCCAGCCCCAGTTCTGCAGCAGGGTGTTCAAAGGCCCCTGCGCGTCCAGGAATTGCGCGATCAACAGCAAGGAAACGAATTGCGGTACAGCGTAAGCAATGATGAAGATCGTCCGCCATACTTTCCGGTGCTTGATCCCCTTGGATTCAATCAAGAGGGCCAGGAGCACCCCACCTAAGAAAGTGGTTGCCGTGGCAGCTACGGCCCAGATCAAGGTCCAGCCCAGGACAGGGAAGAAGGTCCCGGCCAGGTCCCCGCTCAAAACATTGCCGAAGGCTTGGAAACCAGTCCAGGAGAAGCCGATCGGGTGTTGGCGGTCGTAGTTGGTAAAGGCCATGGAAATCATGAAGACAGTTGGCAAAACAGTGAAGAGGATAATCCCCAGCAAAGGTACGAACATTAAGGTCGCGTGCAGGCGGGAGTCCAGCAGGCTGGCCAGTTCTTCCTTGTTGGTGGCAATGTGCTTGCCATCACGCTTCTTGATGTAGTTGGCCCGGGTTGAGCGCAAGTTGGTAATGTAGAGGCAGATGAAACCGATGACCAAGAAGAGAGCCATAATCCCGAAGAGGAGGATCAGGACTGAATTATCTGGCTGTTTAGTCACGTAAACGCCTTGAGCTTGGTCAAAGACGACTCTCTTGGTCTTGTTTTCCCCAAGGTTGCTCAGCATGCTGAGGGCACTGGCCCCGCTAAAGATGAACCAGACCAGGAAAACAATTTCACTGATCAGCAGGCTGAGGCCCTTGGCCCACTGCTTATTCTTCAGGGCGCTGGCGCCCATGAAGAAGAAGGACAGCTTGTCAGCCGCGTCCCCCTTGGACCAGACTTCTTTGTAGCTGGCTGCCGGAGGAACATGTCCTTTTCTTTTAAACATTTTTCATTACTCTCCTTCTCAAGCTTAATTAAAGTTGTTGCTGCTTAATTAAATTACTTTTGAGAAATCTTCTTTGAGAACTTGGCAAGTTGAGCCTTGTATTGGCTGGCCTTGATCTTGCCGTCGTAAGTACCGCTGATCAGAGGAGCTGCACCGTCCCAGAAGGTTGCCATTTGTGGCAGCTTTGGCTGCAGAACTGAGTTGCCTGGTTGCGCCATTTCGATAACTGACTTGGCAACTGGGTCGTTTTGTACGGCACTTGAGTTAACAGCGCTCTTCAAAACTGGGATTTGACCAGCCTTTTCGTGGGCGATCAATTGTGACTTCTTGTTGGTGATGTAAGCAGCCAGTTGTGAAGCGGCCTTGGCATTTGAAGTGTGGGAGTTAACCGCGAACCCTTCGATACCCAAGAAGGCTTCCAATTGCTTCTTCTTGCCGCCAACAGTTACAGTTGGGTACTTGGCAACAGCAAAGTTCTTGCCCAAGATCTTCTTGATGTTGGCAGCGTTCCATGGACCGTCCATGATGGCGTCAGCATTGCCCTTCTTCAGCTGGTTCAAAGCGTTTGAAGTCTGCATTACACCCTTGTTGCTCTTTTGCTTGGCAATCCAGGTCAAAGCGTTGACACCGTTTTGGCTGTTGAAGGTTG
This sequence comes from Lactobacillus sp. WILCCON 0059, assembly GCF_057197985.1. NCBI lineage: Bacteria > Bacillati > Bacillota > Bacilli > Lactobacillales > Lactobacillaceae > Lactobacillus > Lactobacillus sp. WILCCON 0059. The sequence continues at coordinate 210,609 of NZ_JBUBHN010000001.1, read as the reverse complement.
ACCCCTTCAAGCTTTCACCGTTTTCCCCGTACAGGGTAGTGCCAGCTGAGAAGAAGATTGGCCACATGGTGTAAGCGTTGGTGAAGTCAGTTGCCAGAACGCCCTTGGAAGTCAAAGTGTCCCAGTCCTTAACATCGCTGGCTGACAGCTTGGACTTGTTGTAGTAGATCGTGTCGGCTTGTTGAGCGTATGGGTAAGCGTAAACCTTGCCCTTCCAGGTAACGCCCTTGTATGCCTGGGTGACATAGTTCTTCTTGATGTTGGCAGTGTCACTTGGTGACAGCGGGTTGATGTAACCTGCGTTTGCCATTTGGCCTAATTGGTCGTTTGGAACTTCAAAGACGTCGGCTGCTTTGGAAGCGTCCTTGCCAACGTCAGTCTTGGCGTTAGCTGAACCGTTAGGACTTTGGGTAACCTTAACAGTAATGTTTGGATACTTCTTGTGGAAGTCCTTAACAATGTCCTTGTAGTATGATACTTGTTCAGTGTCTACCCACAAGGTAAGTGATGCCTTCTTGTCGGCAGTTGATGAACTGCTGTTGCTGCTCTTGGAGCATGCTGACAAACTCAAGGCAGCCAATACTGCCGCGCTGCTCAAAGCAGCCTTCTTAAAGAAACTCATTTTTTCCTCCTAAACAAACAATTGTTTATTTTTTCATCATCTTGCAGCTCGAGCTGCAAGTTGATTAGCTGAATTAATTATTCTTAAGCGTCCGATATTTGATGGAATTAATCGGTAATCGTTACTTGCGTTTCCTTGTCAAAGAAGTGGGCGTTGTTCAAGTTGAAGCCCGCCTTGACGCTGTCGCCTGGCTTATGGAAGTCACGGGCGTTGACAACGCCGACGAATTCGGTCTTGTCAACGTTCATGTACAGCTGGCTGGTTGCACCCAGCAATTCGGAAACGACAACCTTGGCGGAAACGACCGCTTCCGGCCAGGTTTCCAGGAAGGCTTCTTCCATGTGGATGTCTTCTGGCCGCAGGCCCATTACGACCGGCTTGCCGTTGTAGCCCTTGGCGTCCAGCGTCTTGGCCCGGCCTTCCGGCACCTTAAGCTTGATGCCTTGACCATCGTCAATGTAGCCGTCCTTGTAGGTCACGTTGAAGAAGTTCATCTGCGGTGACCCGATGAAGCCGGCAACGAACTGGTTGGCTGGCTTGTTGTAGACTTCCTTTGGCGTGCCGATCTGCTGGATCCGGCCGGCGTTCATGACAACGATCCGGTCAGCCAAGGTCATGGCTTCGGTCTGGTCGTGGGTAACGTAGATGGTGGTCGTCTTCAAGTTCTGGTGCAGCTTGGCGATTTCCGCCCGCATGGAGACACGGAGCTTGGCGTCAAGGTTGGACAGAGGCTCGTCCATCAGGAAGATCGGGGCGTCACGCACGATCGCTCTACCCAAGGCAACCCGCTGTCTTTGCCCACCGGACAGGTCGGCTGGGCGCCGTTCCAAAAGGTGGGCCAGGCCCAGGACTTCAGCGGCATTCTTGACCCGCTTGTCGATTTCATTCTTGTCATAGTGGCGCAGCTTCAAGCTGAAGGCCATGTTGTCGTAAACCGTCATGTGCGGATAAAGGGCGTAGTTCTGGAAAACCATGGCGATGTGGCGGTCGCGGGGAGCCACGTCGTTCATGACCTTGCCACCGATTTCCAAAGTCCCTTCAGTGATGTCTTCCAAGCCGGCAACCATCCGTAAGGTCGTTGACTTACCACAGCCAGACGGGCCGACAAAGACGATAAATTCGTGATCGCCAATGTGCAGGTCGAAGTCTGACACTGAGTAGTCGTCAGCGTTTGGATACTTCTTGTAGATGTGATTTAAGTTGATTTTTACCATTTTTCCTTACCTAATTCCCTGCTTCAAAAACTTTCTCAATCTCGGTCAAATCCAAGGCGCTGGTTGAACCAACGATGTAGTCGGCCCCTTTCAAAACGATCGGATCGCCAATCCCGACCGCGAACTGGCCGGCCGCCTTGATGGCCGCTACGCCTGCTGGCGCGTCTTCGAAAGAAATTACTTCATTCTTCTCCAAACCAAGCAGTTCCTGGGCCCGGATGTAGATTTCCGGATCCGGCTTGCCGTGCTTGAGGGTGGCCGGGTCAACCCGGGCGTCAAACATGTCTTCCAAATCCAGCTGCTTCAAAATCAAAGGAGCGTTCTTGGAAGCTGAGGCCAGGCCCATCTTTAAGCCTTGAGCCTTGGCCTGCTTGAGCAGGTCGTCCATCTTTGGCAAGATGTCGGCCCGGGTCATGTCCTTGACCGCGTTCACGTAAGCCTCGTTCTTCTTGGCCGCCAGGGCTTCTTTTTCTTCCTGGCTGTAGTCGTTTTCCTTGTGCCCGTATTCCAGGATGATTTCCAAAGAATCCATTCTGGACAAGCCGCGCAGCTTGTCGCCGAATTCTTCCGGCAGTTCAATCCCGATGCCGCGGGCCAGGTCTTGCCAAGCCTTGAGGTGGTAGACGGCCGTGTCAGTGATGACCCCGTCCAGGTCAAAAATTAATCCTTTAAGCATTGGCTTTGTCCTTCTTTCAAAGTTACTTCCTGGTCCCAAACCTTGACTGGCAAGTCTTCACCAGACAGAAGGGTCAGCTTGACTTCCTTGTCCTTTTCAACTGCCAAAGCCAAGATGCGGCCGCGGTAGTTGATCTTGAAGCTGTAGCTGGACCACTTCTTTGGCAGGAATGGGGCAAAGCTGATGCCGTCTTCGTTGTAGCGCATGCCGGCAAAGCCTTGCACGATGGCCAGCCAGCTCCCGCTCATGGAAGTGATGTGCAAGCCGTCAACCGTGTCGTTGTTGTAGTTGTCCAGGTCCAGGCGGGCAGTCCGTTCATAGAATTCAACCGCCTTGTCCTGCTTGCCCAGTTCAGCAGCCAGAATGGCGTGAATTGACGGACTCAGGGAACTTTCGTGAACCGTCATCGGTTCGTAGAAGTCGTAGTTTCTTTCCTTCTCTTCCTTGGTGTAGTGGTCATTCAAGAAGTAGATCCCTTGCAAAACGTCGGCTTGCTTGATGAATGGGGACCGCAGGATCTTGTCCCAGGACCAGTGCTGGTTCAGCGGCAGTTGGTCAGCCGGGATGGTGTCCTTGCTTCTGAGGTCCTTGTCCAGGTAAGTGTCATGTTGGACGAAGATGCCCAGTTCCTTGTCTTCTGGCAGGTACATCCGGTCGACAATGTCTTGCCACTTGGCCAGTTCCTCGTCAGTTACCTGCAGGCGCTTCTTGGCTGCTTCCGTTGCCAATGGCCAGCGCTCGATCGTGTAGCCCAGAAGCCACTTGGCCATGGTATTGGTGAACCAGTTGTTGTTGACGTTGTTTTCGTATTCGTTCGGGCCGGTTACCCCGTGGATCATGTATTGGCCCTTGCGCTTGGAGAAGTGGACCCGGTCAGCCCAGAAGCGGGCAGTTGAAACCAAGACGTCCATGCCTTCGTCCTTGACGTAGGAGTCATCACCCGTGTAACGGGTGTATTGGTAAATAGCGAATGGAATGTCCGCGTTCCGGTGGATTTCTTCAAAAGTGATTTCCCATTCGTTGTGGCATTCAATCCCGTTGAAGGTAACCATTGGGAAGAGGGCACCCTTGAGGCCTTGCTGGCGGGCGTTGTGGAAGGCACCTGGCAATTGTTCATGCCGGTATTCCAAGAGGGACTTGGTAACTTCCTTAGGCGCAACGGCCAGGTACATCGGCACGATGAAGGCTTCAGTGTCCCAGTAAGTGGCACCGCCGTACTTTTCACCGGTAAAGCCCTTCGGCCCGATGTTAAGGCGTGGGTCTTGGCCGTAGTAGGTCATGAAGAGCTGGAGGATGTTGAAGCGGATCCCCTGCTGAGCAGCCGGATCACCTTCAATCGTCACGTCGCAGCTTGCCCAGCGCTTTTCCCAGACAGCTTCATGGTCGGCCAGGTTCTGGTCAAAAGTCTTGCTGGTCAATTTGGCCATCAGTTCATCGGCCTTGGCTGCTTGTTCTTCATCAGCCACGTCCCGGCTGGTGATGACGATGACGTCCTTTTCCAGTTCCCAGCTTTGGCCGGCCGCCAAAGTCTTGGCGAAGTGCTCGCTGACTTCGCCGCTGGCGGTAGTCACGTCGCCGGAAAGGATTTGACCGTCTTCCCGGGTAACTTCCTTCAAGAGAACCGTGAATTGTGGGGTGCCGAAGTTGTTTGGCTTGGTCCGCAGCTGGATGCTGCGGCCGTCAGCATCTTCGCTTAAGGCATCCCAGAAGCCTTCTTCGTAGTTGCTGTCTTCGTTGACCACGTTCCCGTTCAAGCGGCTGGCAATTTGCAGGTCAGCTTCACCGCTGAGGACAGTGGCCTTGACCTTGATCAAAGCAGCTTCCTTGATGACGGAGCTAAGGAAGCGGGTGAAAGTAAATTGAACCCGGCAGTCCTTGCCTTCATAAATAAAACTTCTGGTAAGCAGGCCTTGGTGCATGTCCAGGCTAAGACTGAAATCACTGATTTCATCAGTTGCCAGGTCCAGCTTGTGACCGTTGATGGTCACCGGCAGGTCAATGAAGCTTGGGGCGTTCAAGGTCTTGCCGAAGTAGTCCGGGTAACCGTTCTTCCACCAGCCGACCCGGGTCTTGTCCGGGAACCAGACACCGGCGTAGTAGGTACCCTTCAAACTGTCGCCGCTGTAGCCTTCTTCAAAGTTGCCGCGCAGACCCATGTATTCGTTGCCGATTGAAGTCATGCTTTCCTGAAGGCGCTTGTCTTCTTTTGAAAAGGTATGACTGGTCAATTTCCAGGGATCAATTTCAAAAATTCTTTTCATCGCTGTTCTTCCTCGCTCAAATCATTCTGTAATCATTATCAGCTAATATGCAAACGCTAACAAGCTTTATTTTTATGTTACCGTTAACAGCTTCTATTTCACACTCAGAACATAGCCCTTGTCAGCCAGCTGGCCAGCTTCCAAGCCCCGGCTCAAAGCGGCTTTCGCGCTTAGGCTGACAGCTTGGCCGGTCGTGTTGAACCAGCCTTCGATAGTTTCCTTGCCGGTCCGCTTGACGTGAATTAAACCGTTTTCGGCAACTTCCAGCCAGGTCTGCCCCTTGCTCAGGCTTTCCCAGTGCTGGCGGCGGAAGGCGATGATCGCCTGAACTGCCTGCCAGACCGGACTGCCCTTTTGGCTCCAGTCCATTGGCTTGCGGCAGTCAGGGTCATTGTCCCCGCTCATGCCCATTTCCGTCCCGTAGTAGATGCATGGAGAACCGGTTTGAATGAAGGTGAAGGCCAAAGCCTGCAGGGCCTTGTCTTCATCTTCACCGGCCACCGTCTTGATCCGGGCAGTGTCGTGTGAGTCCAAAACGTTCAGCATGGCTGAGTTGCTCTGCTCTCTGTAGAGGAAGAGCTGGTCAGTCAAGAGTTCAGTCATGGTCTTGGCATCTTGCGTCCCCTTGAGGAAGTGGTCGGCAATCTGGCCAGTGAATGGGTAGTTCATGGTACCGGAGAATTCATCCCCATTCAGCCAGGATTGGCTGGAGTGCCAGGATTCGCCCAGGACGTAGAAGTCAGGCTTGATGGCCGTAACAGCTGCCTTGAACTTCTTCCAGAATTGGTGGTCAACTTCGTCAGCCACGTCAAGCCGCCAGGCATCGATGTCGAATTCCTTGACCCAGTAGGTCGCGATCGTCAAAAGGTAGTCCACGACTTCCGGGTCGGCGGTGTTCAATTTCGGCATATGCTTTTCAAAGGCAAAAGTCTCATAGCTTGGGTCGGCCGGGTCATATGGTTCAACCGGGAAACGGTTGATGTGGAACCAGCTGGCAAAGCGGGATTCCGGCCCATTTTTGACAACATCCTGCCACTGCATGGAGGAGTCGCCCATGTGGTTAAAGACCGCATCCAGCATGACCTTCATCCCCCGGGCGTGGGCTTCGTTGACCAAGCGGGCAAAAAGCTGCTTGTCCCCAAAGTCCGGGTCGATTTCCAGGTAGTCAATCGTGTCGTACTTGTGGTTGGAGCTGGCCTTGAAGATCGGGCAGAAGTACAGGCCGTTGATCCCCAATTCTTGCAAGTAGTCCAAGTGGTCCAGCACCCCTTGCAGGTCACCGCCGTAGTAGTCTTCCCGGCCTGGGTGGTCGCTTGGATTCCAAGCCTTGACGCCCTCTGGGTCATTGCTCTTGTCCCCGTTGGCAAAGCGTTCCGGGAAGATCTGGTACCAAACTGTCTCCTTGACCCAGTCCGGGCTCTTGGTCATGTCGACTGCATGGAAGTAAGGGAGCTTGAAGTAGTTGTTCGGGTCCTCGTAGCTTTCCTTTTCGTTCTTTCTAAAGCCACGGTCGCCGTAAACCCATTCCTCGCCATCTTCGCCGTGAATTTCAAAGACATACTGGGCCCGGTGCAAAGGCAAAGTCACTTCCGTTTCCCAGTAGTCGTTTACTTGGCCGCGTCCGGCCAGGTCCATGGCCTGCTTCTTCAAGTTGGTCAAGGGTTCGTGAACGTCACAATAGTGGACGTAGACTGCCTTGACGTCGCGGCCCGTGTGCAGGCGCAGCTTCATGGTCTCCGTCGTCACCAGGTAGCAATCTTCGCTTTCAGGTCTGTGTCTAACTGCTGCTGTTTGCATTTTTGTTTCCTCGCTAAAAAATCATCATCACGTTTATTATTTGCTTCTTGCTTTATTGCTTATTTTTTCTTTTGCAAAACTGCCCCGGCAAAAGGCATCAAGGTCAGTTCCTTGCCTTGCAGGTTGATGCTGCCAGCCGTCAAGACGGAAGTCATCTCTTCTGGCAGGGTCAAGTGCTCCTTCTTGGCGCTGAGGGAAACGACCACTAAAGCCCGGTCATCCCCTAAATCCCGCTGGTAGACCAGGAGGTCTGCTTTGGTATCCAGCAGGTAGTAGCTGCCCTTGGTAAACAAAGGCGTTTGCTTCAATTTCAGCAGCTGCCGGTAGAAGTTGAGCATGCTGGATGGGTCAGCATCTTCGCTGGCCACGCTGACCTTGTCCCGGCTTCTGCCAGTCAGCCAAGGCTTGGCAGTGCTAAAGCCGCCATACTGGCTGTCGTCCCAAGGCATTGGTCCCCGGGCCGGCAATTTATGGGTCTGGCTGGCCATTTCCAGAGCCGCTTTTTCATCGACTCCGGCTTCGCCAGCTTCCTTGACAAAGTCAGCCACCGTTTCATCAGCAAACTGCTCTACATTGTCAAATTCCAGGTTGTGCAGGCCTAATTCTTCTCCGTAGTAAATCACCGGGATCCCCCGCTCCAGGTACATGGCCATGGCCAAAGACCGCTGCTGAACCGGAGTCGTGGCGATCCGGGTCGCCAGGCGGGCCATGTCATGGTTGCTCCAGTACAAGGTTGGCGCGGCCGACAAAGTCTGCTGCCAGACGGTCTGGTTTTGCTTGAAGGCCAGCCAGTCAAACTCTTTTGGCTGGTATTGGCCGCTGAAGTCGGGGTTGACGGAATCTTCTTTTTCCGTAAAGTAGCGGAAGGTAATGACTGAGTCCATCAAATTCCGCTGAGGGTCGGTGTAGTCGGCCGCCAGGTTGATGCTGGCGCTGGCCGCTTCCCCCAAAAGCAGGAGATTAGGAAATTCTTCCCGCAGGCGAGCACAGAAAGGAGCCAGCCATTCCTGCACTTCCGGCCGGTTGGCGAAAAAGTCTTCCGCGATGACCGGCTTGTCGTCCTCACTTGGGTAGGACTGGCGCAGGTCAGCCTTGGCGATGTGGATGAAGGCATCCAGGCGCAGGCCGTCGACCCCCTTCTTGAGCCAGAACTCAGCCGCCTTGAACATTTCCTCGCGGACAGCCGGATTCTTCCAGTTAAGATCTGGCATTTCCTTGGCAAAAAGGTGGAAGTAGGACTGGCCCGTTCCGGCCGGGTCAGCTGCCCAGCAGCTGCCGCCAAAGAAGCTGCCCCAGTTGTTTGGCCGGATCCCGTCTTTACCGGCAAAAATGTAGTAGTCCCGGTAAGGGCTGGCCGGATCACTAACCGCGGCCTTAAACCATGGATGCTGATCAGAAGTGTGGTTTAAAACAAAGTCCATGATCAGCTTGATCCCGGCCTGGTGCAGGTCGGTGACCAGCGCTTCAAAGTCTGCCATGGTCCCCATGACCGGGTCGATCTTGTAGTAGTCGCTGACGTCATAGCCATTGTCGACGCCCGGTGACTGGTAGATCGGGTTGAGCCAGACAGCGGTGATGCCCAGCTGCTTTAAGTAGGGAATCCGCTGGCGGACGCCGTTTAAGTCGCCGATGCCGTCGCCGTTGCTGTCTTGAAATGATTTCGGGTAAATCTGGTAAATAATGGCATTCTTTTGCCATGCATCCTGCTTAGTCATGTTTCTTTTTCCTCCAGTAAAAATTTAACCAAATTTGTTGTAGCGCTTACAAGCATAGCCTGTCTGTTATCGGTAACAAAAGGCAATGAAAAAAGCATCCCTAAGGATGCTTCAGTCACTATTTGGTTGATTCGGCCTCGCTCAAGCTTGGTTCGATAAAGACCTCCCCTTGCGGAGCGCCATTTTGGGAAATTTTTCTTAAAATGAGTTCCGCCAGCTTCTCGCCAATCAGCCACAGGTTCTGCTTGACAGTCGTGATCGTCGGCGATGACACCCGGTCTAAAAGGACCCCGTCATAGCCGATTACGCCAAAGTCTTCCGGAATCTTTGCTTCTGCCTCTACCAGGGCCTGGATGACCCCCATGGCAATCCGGTCGCTGGCGCAGGCAAAGCAGGTGTTCTTGGGAAATTCGCCCAAGTGTTCCTGGATAAATTCGCGGGCCGCGGCTGAGCTGTTTTCCACCCGGAAGACACTGGGAATCTTCTTGTTTTGCTGCATGGTGTTGACATAGCCGGCTTCTCTGGAAAATTCAAAGGCCTCGCGGACGTCAATGCCGATAAAGACCACGTTCCGGTAGCCGGCCTTCAAGGCATACTTGGTCGCCATGGTCTCGCCGGCCAGGTTGTTGGTGTCAACGAAGTCATAGCCGCCCCGGTTCTCGCCAAACAAAACAAAGGGCTGCTTGAGCTCATTGAGCATGCTGTAGTCACTGGTTCTGGCCCCGGTGATCACGTAGCCGTCGGCTGCCCCCTGGTCCAGCTGGCTCCCCTTCAAGAGCAGCTGGAGGGAATAATTCTTCTTCTTCAATTCCGTCGCCATGCCAAACAAGACATTGGTAAAGTAGGGGTCAGTCTCATCAATGTCTTCCAAAATCACGAACTTCACCACGCTGGTCTGGTTCTTGGCCAGGGCCCGGGCAGCGTTGTTGGGGTGGTAGTTCAACTTGTGCATGGCGTCTTCAACGACCACCTGCAATTCCGGGGCGACCAGTTCGGGGTGGTTGATCACCCTTGAAACGGTCATTTTCGACACGTGGGCCTTGCGAGCCACATCTTCTAAAGTAGCGGTTCTCTTCAAGCAAATTTCCTCCCATCAAGGATTCATAGTCTAACTTTTTCCTTCTTCACTTCCTACGCTAGATTCTAACACAAAATAGTATATTTTTTGTAAGTTTAAAAATTCGCTTTCAAAAAATTAGATTATCTATTCAACTAATCAGATAAATGACTTATTTTTCCACCCGGCAAAGAAAGGCCGCGTAAGGAGGTAACAGAGACTTGGACAGGTCTTCCGGAACGGGAACGTTGGCCAGGAGGACTTCCTTGACCTTATCCGGCAAGGAGACTTCCTGCTCCTCGCCAGTCAAGTTGCAGACCAGCAGCCACTTGTCTTCGGCGTTTTCCCGGTGGTAGGCCATGACGCCATCTGCCGTGTCCAAAAGTTCAAAGGACCCATCGGTCAAGATCCGCTCCTGGTGGCGGAGGGCAATCAGCTTCTTATAGAAATAATAAATTGAATCAGGATCATTCACTGCATTTTGAACGTTTATTTTCTGGTAGTTGGGGTTGACCGCCAGCCAAGGCCGGCCACTGGTAAAGCCGGCCGAGCTTGAATCATCCCACTGCATTGGGGTCCGGGCATTGTCCCGGCCGCGAGCATTGATGGCCTTGATCAGGTCCTCCTTCTTCCAGCCCTCTGCCAGCCGCTCTTGATACATCCGCCGAGCTTCGATGTCTTCTACCTCGTCGATAGCAGAAACCGGGCAGTTGGTCATCCCGATTTCCTCGCCCTGGTAAATGTAAGGTGTCCCCCGCAAGCCGTGCAGGAGCAGTGCCAGCATCTTGGCGCTGCGCTCACGGTACTGCTGGTCATTGCCGAAGCGGGACACGATCCGCGGCAGGTCGTGGTTGTTCCAAAAGAGGCTGTTCCAGCTGTGGTTGAAGTCCAGCTTTTGCCACTTGGCCAAGACATTCTTCAAATCGCCGTAATTAAGGGGCTTGGTGTCCCACTTTTCCTTGCCGGCCTGCTTGTCCAGTTCCGTGAATTCAAACTGGAAGACCATGGACAGCTCTTTTCTGTCCGGGTCGCTGTAAAGGGGAGCGTTGGCCAAAGTTGCCCCCCAGGTTTCCCCGACCGTCAAAAAGTCCCGGTCGCCAAAAGTCTTCCGGTGCATCTCCTGCAGGTAGTCGTGCAGCTTAGGGCCGTTGGCGGTGATCTCTTCTTCTGGCACCTTGCCGATCAGTTCGATTACGTCCATCCGGAAGCCCCCGATCCCCTTGTCGATCCAGAAGTTCATCAAGTCGTAGACCTTCTGCCGCAGGGCCGGGTTCTTCCAGTTCAAATCCGGCTGCTCTTTGGCAAAAAGGTGGAGGTAGTACTGGCCGACCTGGCCGTCATATTCCCAGGCGCTGCCGGAAAAAGCCGACTTGAGCTCATTGGCCTTGTCCGCCCAGACATAGTAGTCGTGTTCCGGGGAGGATGGATTTTTCCGGGCTTCAATAAACCAAGGGTGCTGGTCAGAAGTGTGGTTGACCACCAGGTCCATCACGATCCGGATCCCCCGCTTCTTGGCCTCACTGATTAATTCCTCCATGTCCGCCATGCTTCCGTACTTAGGATCAATCGCTTCGTAGTCGGCGATGTCATAGCCATTGTCAACGCCTGGTGACTTGTAGACCGGGCAGAGCCAGATAGCATCGATGCCCAATCCTTGCAGATAGTCCAGCCGCTTGATGATCCCCTGCAAGTCGCCGACCCCGTCACCGTTAGTGTCCTGGAAGGACTTGGGATAAATCTGGTAAATCACGGCCTGCTTCCACCATGGTTCTTGCTTTTCTGTTGTCATTTTATTTCCTCAAACTCTCATCTAAATTCAGCTGAAGCGCTGTCATTTTTCTACAAGTTTAGTATAGGAAAAACAGGCGCGGATGCAAGCAGTTACCGCTAACCAAATGAAAAAGAGCTGCCAGGGCAGCTCTCATAAATACATTATCGTGCTATTGGTAAAGCTGGGTCAGCTTGTCCTTGTTTTCGTCATAGTTGATCCCGGAGAAAAGATGGTCCAGCCACTCCAGGCTCAATTTAAACCAGCGGGCCGTGTGGGGATTGCCCTGCCAAAAGATGTCTTCCGTGGACAGTTCCGGCGTGGCCAAGGAGTAGCCGTGATAGCCGATGTCAAACATGTGTGCCTCGCACTTGACCTTGTTTTTGAACAAGGCTTCCTCGTAGGCCATGGCATTGGTTGGCAGGCAGATCGGGTCATTCCAGGACTGAAAGATGAAAGTCGGCGGCGTCTTGGGAGTTACCCCCAAGGCCGTGTCGATCAACTTCGGGTCATCCGGCAAGGCCCCGTCAGCCCGGCCGCCAATTTCAAAGGCCACCTTGTGGACATCAGTCAAAGGATAACCCAGAATCGTGGCATTTGGCCGGACCTGGTCCCCCTTATAGCCATACTTTTCCTGGTATTCAGCTTCGTCAGCCAGGTAGTTGGCCGCGCTGACGATATGGCCGCCGGCAGAAAAGCCGATGGTCATGATCTTGTCTGGGTCAATCTGGTATTCAGCCGCGCGTTCGCGGTAGTAGCTGACCGTGCTGAGGACGTCCAGGCCGGCGTCAGGGTAGATCTTGCCTTCATCCTGCAAAAGATTGTAGCTGACCACGCAGGCGTTGAAGCCCCGGCTGACATAGGCCAGAGCCACCGGCTCACCTTCCTTGACTGACAGGTGGGTGAAGGAGCCGCCCGGCACCACGATAGCCAGGGGGCGGAGCTTGTTTAAGGGAGCATGGCTGCTTTTGACCGTATAGGTCTGCAGCTGGTAGGTCCGGCCGTTAAAGTTCTTGATCTCTAGTTTTTTCGTTTCCATTTTTTGCCTCACTTTGCCGGCTCATTCCCTTGGCCAGCAAAAAAGTCGCCAAAGGAACCGTCAGCAGCACACCGAGCAGAGAATACATGATAATCAGTGCTTCATTTACAAAAAGTTTATCATTAATCACCTCACTAAAGGAATAGTGCAGGCGGTAATACCATAAAAAGAGGGACAAAAAACTGCCAAACATCCCGTAGATGATGGTGTTCATGGCCGTGCCCAAAACGTCGTAGCCAATCGCTGCCCCGCTCTTCATCAGCTGTTCTTCCGTAATCTCCGGCTTGGCCTTCTTCAATTCCAAAATCCCCGAGCTCATCGATACGGCAGCTTCCGCCACCGCCCCAAGGGCTGAGAAAATGGCCACGGTAACGGCGATCTGCCCGTAGCTGATCCCCGGCATCTGGGAGTGGCCCAAGAGAATTTCCCCGGCTTCCGGCCCCAGACCGGCGGCTTGCGCCAGATATTGGATGCCTAAGATCAAAACGCTGACCAAGCCTAGGACGATCAAAGAGGCATAGAAGGAATTTTTGGCCACGGTATAGTCATGGGTGCCCAGGAAGATGATCGTGACCAGCTTGAGGGGCACGAAGATCGCGGTGATAACGGGGATGCTCAAGCCCCAGGAGATGAGCATGGCCACCAGGACCAGCAAGAGGCTGTTGATCAATACGCTGAAGAAGCTGCGGATCCCGGTCTCCCCGCCGATGACGGTCATCAAGATGGCCAAAACAATGATTAAAGCACCAAGGCTGCTCATTATTGCTTACCTCCTTTCTCCGGCTTTTTTAAAAAGAGAAGGCTGCAGAGGCTGGCAAAAACGATGGTCAAAACGATCCCGATCGCTGAAACCGCGCTCTGCGTTGCCCCCAAGGACATGGTGAAGTTAAAAGTCGTCCCGATAGTATTGTTGTCCCGGAAGTACAGGATGCTTTCAGGCAGGGCTTCAGAAATGAAGATCAAAACCAAGACGTTGATCAAGGGTCCCATGATCTCCTGCCCCATCGTCCGTCCGCTGGCCAAAAGCTCCTTGACGGTGATATCGGGCTTGTGCTGGATCAATTCATACAGGCTGGAAACAATGTCCGTTGCCTCGTCCATCACTGCCCCAAGTACCCCCAGCAGGGCCTGGGCCATGAAGATCCCCCGCGTGTCCTGGGTAGCGTAGTCGCCCATTTCATAGTTGAGGTAGGTCTCCCCGGTCAGTTTAATAACGGCGTAACAGAGAGCAAAAGAGACGAAGACCCCGAGCAAGGTCGCCAGCCAGGTGACCAACATCTTTTTATTAATCCCCTGCACGATCGCCAGGCTGAAGAAGGAGAAGACGATATCAGCCACAGAGAACATCCAGATGATCCCGGCCCCGTTGACTGCCACGTCCCAGAGAATCAAGCAGTAAAACAGGATCCAGCTGATGGCCATGGAGACGATCAAGTGCCAGCTCCGCCGGCCGACCACGGCCACCATCAAGGACAAAGTAATGGCCAAGGTCATGACCAGAATCCAGTCTCTTTTCGGCGAAACCAAGGCCAGGCTGCCGTCGGTTACAGTCACGAAGACCCGCTCGCCGGCCCGGTACTTCTGGGTGACCAGCTGGGAAGGATAGTAGGTATTGACCGTTTCAAAGGTCTGCCCCTTGTACTTGCCGGTTAAGACCTGGACATGGAGGTACTGCCGGCGTTCTTCATCCTTGTTGCCGTAAATATCAGTTTCTTTTTTCAGCAGCCGTTCCTTGATCTTCGTGTCCGTGATCACCGCCACTGGGTTCTTGTAGCCAGTCGTCTTAAAATAGGTCAGCGCGGCCAGGCCCAGACCCACGGCCAGCAGAACCAGGGCGGCCAAGAAGCGCTGCTTTTTCGTTTCCATCCTCTTCGCGTTTGCCTTTCTGTTTTTTGTTTTAGTTTTCAGCACTTTTTATTTTAGTGCAAAAAAAGGACCGCTTTCGCGGTCCCCCTTAATATTTAAGCTTAATTTAGCAATTTGCGCCATTATTTAAAAATTTTCTTCCACCAGGGAGTCTTCTTAGGCGCCAGCTGCATGTCGGCCAGGGTCCGGTAAGTTGGTGCCCCTTTGGCCGCGTTCTCCTGGGCCCGGCTGAGCAGTTCCCGGTGGACTTCCTGGTCGCTCTTGGCCATGTCAGCCACGACCTGGGCCCTTTTTTGTTCCGGGGTGACTGGCTCTTCTTCCAAAAAGCCGTCATCAAAATCGGGCAGGTCCAGGACATCGTCGGCTGCCTGCTCTTCAGCAGTTTTTTCTGCCTTATCCGCTTTCAGCTGGGCCAGCTGCTCTTTCAGCTCGGCAATTTCCTGGTCCTTAGCGGCCAGGGCGGCTTCCAGCTGGTCTTCCCTGGCGGTTTTTACCGGCTCTTCTTTCTTTTCGCTGGCAAAAAGTTCCCGGGCAGCTTGGTCGACCTTCTGGCCCTTCTTGACCAGGTCCTGCATTTGCTTCAGCTTTTCCAAGTCTGCTGGCCGGTAGCGGCGGGCATTCTTGACCCGGGGAAAGTAAGCGGGTGATGTGGCCTTTTCCACCGCCTGCGAATACTTGCGCAGGGTGTTTTCGCTGACCCCAAGGGCCTGGGCGGCTTCACTGGTCTTCATCTGCTCACTTATCTCACTCATGTTCTGACTTTCTTTCGCAAAAAACTAAATTTTCAAAGAACTTTTCCCTTAGTCGTGCTTGTGCAGGAGGGTCTTCTTGTGGGCGTAGCGCTCTTCAGCCAGCTTGATCAAGCGGGTGATCAAGTCTGGGTAAGAAATCCCAGCTTCTTCAAACAGCTTCGGGTACATGCTGATGTTGGTAAAGCCTGGCAGGGCGTTCAATTCGTTGAAGATGACTTCCCCGTCGCTTTCTCTAAGCATGGAGTCAACCCGGGCCATGCCGCTGCATTCAGTGATCTGGTAGATCTTCAAGGCGTTTTCCCGGACCTTTTCCGCGGTTTCTGCCGGGATCTGGGCTGGGATCTGCAGGGTCGTGGTTGATTCTTCGCTGTACTTGTTTTCGTAGCTGTACCAAGTGTTATCGGCGTTGATGATCCGGCCGACCCCGGAAACTACCGGGTGGTCATTGCCCAAAACGGCAGTTTCAACTTCAGTGCCGACGATCCCTTCTTCAACCAAAACCTTGTCATCGTACTTGAAGGCTTCAGCCAAAGCTTCAGCGTAATTGCTGTCGTCAACTACGTGGGTGATGCCGACGGAAGAACCCTGGTTGGACGGCTTGACGAAGAGGTTGCTGGTGCCCAGCTGGCCGCTGACCCAGTCGTAGCTGAGCTTTTGGTTCTTGGCGTCTTCGTATTCGTAGCGCTTGATGGATACCCACTTGGCTACCGGCACGCCGGCTCTTTGGGCCAGGATCTTGGTGAATTCCTTGTCCATGGTTACGGCTGCCGCCAAAACGTCGACCCCGACGAAAGGCTTGTCGATCAGGCGGAAGAGGCCTTGCAGAACCCCGTCTTCGCCCAGGTTGCCGTGGACGATTGGGAAAAGCACGTCCAGTTCCGGCCGGGAAGCCAGCTCGATCAAGTTGGAAAGGTTGGCCGTCTTATCGGTCTTTTCCACCATGTAGTCTGGCTCTTCCAGGACCTTGTATGAATCAGCTTCACTGGCCACATAGCCGGAGTTCGTGATCCAGATCGGGTGCACGTCAAACTTGTCCTTGTCGATTGCCTTGTAGATGTTGCCGGCTGAAGTGATTGAAACTTCGTATTCGGAGGAGTTCCCACCAAAAATCAAACCAACTTGTGTTTTTTTCGTCATTGTTTCGTCTCCTTTTATCAACTCTGTATTATACCGAAAACTCGGGCTTTTGGCGCACTTTCCCGGCAAATTTTAAGCTTTTTTAGCGAAAGCGCTTAATGGCGAAAAAAGAAAAAAATCAGCTATAATATAAACTAGAAAGGGGTTGATGAAGATGCGTCATAAACCAGTACTGTTTTTGCTGCCGACAATCTTTTTGGCAGTGGGGCCTACGACTGTCCAGGCAGCGGAATTCACGCCGCAGGAACAGGCAGAGGTGCTTCGTTTTCAAAGAGAATACCAGGCCTTGAGCAAGGCCGTCTACACCCAGCAGAATATCTATGCCAGCAAGCCTTCCTTGAAGAAGAAGTTCAAGGCGGGCAGCTTAAAGACCAGCTACATCAACGAGCAAGTCGCCTACATCAACTACTACCGTGACCTCTTCGGCTTAACCGCCGTCAAGACGACCAGCCAGGGCAACAAGAATGCCCAGACGACAGCCGCCGTCATGGCCGCCATCAATGCCAACCCGTTCGTCAACCAGCACGGGCTGCCAAACGAGAAGCGGCCAAGCTACATTTCAAAAAAGAACTGGCTTTTGGCCCAGGATATTTCCAACTCGGCCAACCTTAACTTCAATGCCAGCCCGCAGACAGCCGGGGATGTCGTGACCGACCTCTTGACCGACCGCTACAACCTGTCAGGTTCTGACACCGGCCACCGGGCTTGGCTTTTGTCCACCCGCCTCAGCAAGATCTCAGTTGGGGCAGCCTACGGGACCAATGGCTACCGCTACTCAGTCAATCAGGTTTTGAACGTAGGCGACAGCTCAAGAACTGCCAGCCGGGAAATGGTGGCCTATCCAAACGCCGGGGTCTTCCCCCTGGAGCTTTTAAATGGACAAAACATCGCCTGGTCTTTGTACTTCTCAAACAAGATCGTGACCTCAACGCCAAAGATCACCGTTACTGACGATGATACCGGTAAGACAGTCACGGCCAGCCAGGTAGCCAACTACAGCGAATACGGCTTCGGCAACTTCCAGACCGTGATCACCTACTACCCAAGCAAGCTGCAGCTGACAGCCGGCCACAAATATACGGTCAGAGCCGGTAACCTGGCTACTTACAGCTTCAAGCTCTTCAAGCAGAGCAGCAGCCAGACTTATTCCAGCAAGGTCTCCTCTTCCAGCACCCAAAGCAAGAACAAGGTCAGCCAGCAGGATCTGCAAAACAAGGGCCTGGCCAAGTACCTCTACAAGGTCGGCAAGAAGATCTCCACCGTCAAGAGCAAGAAGATCACCAATGCCAAGGCGGTCAAGAAGACCAGCAAGGCTAAGAAGACTACTAAGAAATCCAGCAAGAAGTCTAGTAAAAAGTCCACGAAAAAGTCTGGTAAGAAATCTAAGCCTAAGGCTAAATCTAAAAAATCTAGCAAGAAATCCAAGTCTAAAGCTAAAAAGACCAGTAAGAAATCTGCTAAAAAATCCAGTAAGAAGAAGTAAACAAGTAAGTGTATAAATTAAAGCAAAACAGACAACTATGCAGCAACACGACGAGTTAAATTGCATCAGCCACGTGCCGATTTTCAAGAACCTCCCCCTGGACCTGCGCCAGGACTTGGTTCACATTTCGACCCACCAGCAGTTTTTTAAAAAAGGGAGCTTGATCCATGCCCCGGGCGATGGCCGCTTATCGGTCATGTCCCTGGACTCAGGCCGGGCCAAGGTCTACAGCCTCAGCCCCGACGGCCATGAGCAGGTCCTCAGCCTAATGCAAAAGGGCGACATCAACGGGGAAGAAAACCTCTTTGACACGGAAAACGACGACCTCTTCATCGAAGCCCTGGAAGACAGCACGGCCTGCTCCATCAACTATTCCGACTTCCAGGACCTTCTGCTCAAGTCACCAGAGCTGTCCTTGCACCTCTTAAACGAGTTCGGCAAGCGCCTGGTCAGTGCCCAGAAGAACGCCATGCGCCGCAACAGCCTGGAAGCTGGCCCCCGCCTCTACGCCAGTCTTAAAGACTACGCTGATGAAGCCGGATCAAGCACCTTCACCCTGCCCCTAAAGAAGAAAGACCTGGCCAGCCTGCTGGGCATCACCCCCGAAACTCTCAGCCGGGAGTTCTCCAAATTAAAAAAGGATGGCTACATCGCCGCCAAAGGCAAGCAGATCACCATTCTCAAATAGAGTAAATAGCAAACTAAAAAGGCAAAGCCGCTGGCTTTGCCTTTTTGCTATGTTAATTTGAAGTTGCCTGCCATGGAATGGCGCTGACAACATATAAAATGACGCCGGCGATCACGAAGTCCAGGAAGACCCCGCTGGCGATTTCCAGCCAGTAGCCCAGGTCGGCCACGGTAATCACCGAGGTATCCATAAAGATCGGCACCATGGCCAAGATCCCGTAAACCAGGATGAACCAAAAGGCGGTCCACATCAGCCCGGCTGTCATGTCGTGAATCACTGCCCGCTTGGTGTGACTGGCGAAAGCCTCCCGCAAAATCGAGACTAATGCCACCAGGCAAAGCAGAATCACCAGCAGGTTGACGATCCGGATGATCGTGATCAAGTTGGCCTCCAGCATGACCGTGGCCAGGTCAAAGGCGTTGCTGACAATATAGACTGAAGAATTGCTCTGCTTCTTCAGCTTCTTGCGGATGGCGGTCACCTGGTCGGTGTCCGTCTGCTCCTTCTTCAAGATCACGGCCTTGATATCCTTGGCCAGATCAAGATTGCTGGTATGGATAAAGTGCCAGCCGTACTTGTAGTCAATGATCAAGTCGGCAACTTCTCTGGCCTGGTCGTCAGAGATCAGGTTCTTTTCATCGCTGGACCCGTTGACGATCGTGGCCAGGCGGTTAAAGTGGCTGTTGACCTGCTGACTGACCACAACCGTATTGCTGTCGGTCTTGATGGTTTCCTTCATGAAAGCAGGATTCAGAAAAGTTCCCGTGGCCAGCAATAAGCTGAGCAATAAGAAAGCTATAAAGGCCAAGGGACGCTTGTATTCTAACGCGTTGTCCGCGATTTCATAGTTGTTCCTTCGTCTGCGCGTTCCGGAACTTTCTGCCATGCGCTCGCTCCTAACTGTAAATTTCCTTGCCTTCGTCAAACATAGTGTCGATCTCGTTGTGGACCTCACCGATGTTGCTGTCGTCAATGATTCCGTGACCTTCTTCCAGCACGGCCGTAATTTCTTCCGGATCCGCGTGCAAAAAGCTGTACATCAGGGAACTGGTTGAGTAGTCGGCCAGCTGGGTCGCGTTAAGACCGTGCTTTTCCCGGTCCCGGTACAAACGGCCGACCCCCGTAACGATAAAGACAATCCCGGTCCGGATTTCCTGGTAGTTGCTGTATTCAGAAAAAGCATGGTGGGACTTCATCCACTCATCCAGCATCCGGCTCCAGTTGTCCAAAGAAGTCTGGTCAGTAAAGGCCTCCGTAATTACCCGGTCCAAGCCCTTGTCCGTCATCCCCAAAGTCGCGATCGTGTAGATCAAAGCATCCACCCGGGCAAAGGGGTTCTTCTTGGGCACGTGATAGTTTGCTTCTACCTGGTCCCACATGGTGTTGAACAGGTTTCTGACGATATCTGTCATCAATCTTGCCTTGTGTGGGTAGTAGGACTGCAGCAGGGACTTGGAAATACCCGAGTTCTCCGCGATCATCTGCAGGGAAACATGGTCAAAGCCATTGGCTCTGATCAAGCGGAAGGTGTTGTCCAAAATCTCCCGCCTTCTCTGCATGTTCTTTCTTCTTGCCATCGATCATCTCATCCTCTCTGTAAAGTTAATAAAATTATAGCAAGATTTCCTTGCCTAATCACAGCGATAACGCTTGATTTTACCCAAATCTGTTATTTTTCCCGCTTTCTTCAGTCACATTCCCAAAAATAATCTAAAAAACAAGAGCAAAATAAGAGAAAAATCAACATAAACAAAAAAGGAGACCGCTAGCGGTCTCCCGTTTGATCGCGCCTTAGTCTTTGGTGAAGCGGTTTTGTTCATCAAAAATGTCGTGAATTGAGCGATCGTTGTAAATATGGTCAATCCCCTTGGCCAGGAGGCGGTCAACTGAGATCCGGACCATCCGGTCAGGATACTTTTCATGCTTGATGGTATCCGTAACCACGATTTGTTCCAGCGGCAAGCCGTTCAAGATCTTGATCGCGTCTTGTGACAGCAAGGCGTGGGTGGCAGCCGCGTAGACCTTGGTCGCGCCGGCAGCGAAGACTGACCGGGTTGATGAAGCCAGGCGGGTGCCAGTGTCGATCAAGTCGTCAACGATGATGCACTTCTTGCCCTTGACGTCACCGATCATGTCGTGGACGCTGTCATCGTAGCGGGCCCCGCGCTGGTCAACGATGGCGATCGGCGCGTTGAAGTACTGGCCGAAGACCCGGGCCAACTTAGTGCCGCTGTGGTCTGGTGAAACAACGACCACGTCGTCGTCATCCTTGGCCGCGATCCCGTTGTCCAGGAAGTACTGGCCCAAAAGCGGCATCGCGTGCAGGTGGTCAACCGGCACGTTGTAGAAGCCCTGGATTTGAGAAGCGTGCAAGTCGATGGTCAATACCCGGTCGATCCCGGTCAGCTGGAGCAGGTTGGCAATCAGCTTGGCCGTGATTGGTTCCCGGGACCGGGTCTTGGTGTCAGAGCGAGAGTAGGCCAGGTACGGAATCACGCAGTTGACCGTGTGGGCTGAAGCCCGGTGGAGGGCATCCAGGACGATTTCCAGTTCCATGAAGTTTTCATTGACCGGATCTTGAATTGACTGGATGACGAAGACGTCGCAGCCCCGGACGCTTTCCGCGATGTTGACCTGGATTTCACCATCGCTGAAGTGGTGAACCGTCGTTTCGATCAAAGGAACGCCCAGCGTGCTGGCTACCTTTTCGTTCAATTGCGGATTGCCGCCGAGCCCGATCAGCTTCATCGGGTTGAGCAGCTTATGAATTTCTTCTTTTGTAATTGATGTCATCATGAGCCCCTTAGAAACACTCTCATTAATTGAATCTATTGTATCTACAGTAACATTATAGCAAAGGTTCGGCTTTGATCGGCCGTTTTCTCATTATTCCTTGCAAAAATCTTTGATCAGGTCCAAAATCTTCAAGCTGTCCACCACGTAGGAATCATGGGTCTGCCGCGGCATCAAGGCCAGGCGGCCGTTTGGAATCAAGCTGCTGTACCAGCGGACATGTTCGACTTTGACCCAGTCGTTTTCCCCGACCACGCAGAGAACGGGAATCTTGATCTGCTCCAGGCTTTCCGGCTCCATATAAGATTCAGTAAGTTCCACCCGGCTGTCGCGGTCAAAGCGGAGAAAACGCCGGACACCTTCAGTCAGATAGTGGTACTTGTGGATTCCCCGGCCATCAATGAAGACCCCGGCCACGATCGCCTTGCCCAAAATATCGGGCTGCTGGCTGGCCAGCATCAAGGTCACTAAACCGCCGGAGTCGTAGCCAAAGACGTATGGCTGCTCCAAACCAAGCTCTTTGATGAAGACGGCCAGGTCTTCAACTTCGGTCTGGTAGTGTTCAGCCCCGTCGCCGCCACTTAAGCCGTGCCCCCGCATGTCCAGGGTATAGACCGTGTAGTACAGTGACAAAGGAGCAATCACCTTGCTGTACATCCCCCCGTCCAAGTGGTGGCCGTGCAGCAGGATCAGGGGGTGGCCCTGACCGAGCTTTTGGTAGTAAAGATCGACTCCATTAACTTTGATGATCATCTTTGATCCTTTCCCTTACATAACTGCCTTGGTATTCCGAAGTCTGCGGCCGCTTGCTGAGGAGCTTCTTCCACAAGTGGGAAAAAATGCTCTTGTAGATCGAAATGTTGGCCCCCACGATGCTCCAGAAGTGATCCCAGCTGACTGTATGAACCGCGCTGTCGGCCCTTTGCCAGTAATGGTAAAGCGGCACGGAGCTGTAGTAGCAGCCTTCAGTCTGCATGAGATAGTCAATATTGAAAACCTGGTCTTCCATTAGGTCCAAGTCTTCGTTAAAGCGCAGGTGCAGGCGGCGGACCAGCTGGGTCTTGTAGCACTTGTTCCAGGTATAGCCCTTCACCGGCGAGTGGGCACTGCCCAAGACCTTTAAAACAGCCTCAAGCCGGGTCAATTCACCTTCAACTGGCTTAGTAATCGGCACGGACGGCTCCCCTGCTTGATCGACGTAGTAGCCGCAGGTCACCATGTCATCATCCGGGTGGCGGTCAAAAGCCTTGATGAAGTAGTCAGTGTAGTCCGGCTCAACCCAGTCGTCTCCATCATGAAAAATAAAGTACGGCGTGTCGACCATGTCCAGGCCCAGGTTCCGGGCGGCAGCTACCCCTTCATTAGCCTTGCTGACCAGGTCAAAATACTGGAAGCGGTCCTGGTAGCTGGCCGCGATTTCCGCCGTCGAATCAGTCGAGCCATCGTCAATGACCAGCAGCTTGAACTGCTGGTTCTTCTGCTCAAGCAAATAGTCCAAGGCCCGAGCCAGGTATTTCTCTTGGTTGTAGACAGTCATGATGACTGTCAGCTTCAAGTCGGCATTTGCTGGCAAAGCCGCATCCCCCTCTCCAAATCTATCCTTTACATTATATCATCTTCGCCGCGAATCTGCCGCTGGCCCGGGCTTGCTTAAATTTTTGCTAAGAGAGATATCCCCAAAACAAACTCTAGTATAATTATAGGCGGAGCATGAAAACAAAAAACAAGGAGACTTAGCAAAATGAACATGAAAATCAAGAAAATCATTACAGCCTGCGCCCTCTTCCTGGGCCTGGGCCTAGCGGCTGGCAGGGTCTCTGCCGCCGAAGACACCACCCCGGTCATTACCCTGGGGACGTCATTAACTGAAAGCCAAAAGCAAGGCACCCTGGACGTTTTAAAAGGCGCCCTCAGCGACTCCAGCAGCTACAACACCTTGACGGTAACGGGCAGCGACCTGGTTACCTACCTGAACCCGTCCGGCAGCTCCTTTACCTCTTCTTCAGGAGTCTGGTCCAGCGCTGCCATTGAAAAAACCAGCTCCGGCAGCGGGATCAACGTCCGCATCCTCAACTACAACGGGCAAAACAACATCACTACCATTACCGCCAACCAGTACAGAAACGCGGCAGTAACGGCCGGGATCACTGACGCCAACATCTACGTCACTTCCGCGACCCCGATCGACGGTTCCGGCGCCCTGGCTGGGATCTACAAGGCCTACGCCAAGAGCGGGGAGAAGCTGAACCAGAAGCAGATCACCGCGGCCCAGGACGAATTGAACACCTTAAGCGGCATCACCAAGGAAAACAAGGGCAAGGACGGCTACTCCGACGCCCAGCTCAACAATGCCGTGGCCGGGGCCAAGAAGGAAATGGCCCAAAAAGGCTCAAACATCACCAAAAGCCAGATCGTTACGATCGTCAACAACCAGATCAAAAACAACAATCTGACCAACGTGATCACCAACGAACAGAAGCAGCAGATCGTCAACATCCTGGTTGAAATCCGCGACTCTGGTGCCCTCAACTCCTCTTCCTTCAAGCAGCAGGCCAGCCAGGCCATGAGCGCTATCCAGAAGAGCGCCAAGGGGATCTTCGCCAAACTGAATACCAGCGAAAACCGCAACGCCCTGCAGAAGCTCTGGGACGCCATCGTCAACTTCTTTACCAGTCTCTTCTCCAGTTTTGGCAAGTAATGAAGCAATAAAAGTTGGACAATATCTAAAAATTAAAATATTCATGCAAAAAGCCCG
Organism: Lactobacillus sp. WILCCON 0059; assembly: GCF_057197985.1. Taxonomy (NCBI): domain Bacteria; kingdom Bacillati; phylum Bacillota; class Bacilli; order Lactobacillales; family Lactobacillaceae; genus Lactobacillus; species Lactobacillus sp. WILCCON 0059. Next base: position 186,986 of record NZ_JBUBHN010000001.1, on the reverse strand, counting down.
CGCCAAGCGCGGGCTTTTTCTGTCTCTGCCTTACATCTGGTCCATGTACTTGTTGAGCAGACCGTCGACAAAGTTGTTGCCGGCACTGTTGGCGTGCCCCTTGACCCATTCAAATTCAGGCTGGGCAAACTTGGCCATTTCCCCGGCGATTTCCTGCCAGAGCTCGCGGTTGGCAACTGCCGACCCATCTGCCTTCTTCCAGCCCCGTCTCTGCCAGCTCTTGATCCAGGCCAGGCCTTGCTCTGTGTCGCTGACGGCCTTGATGACATACTGGGAGTCTAAAGAGAACAAGAGGGGCTGGTTATTTAAGCCCAGTTCTTCCAGCTTCTTCAAGCTTTCCAAAAAAGCAGTCATTTCCATTTCGTTGTTGGTGGCCCCAAAGCGACCGCCGCTGGCGGACAATTTCTGGCCGCCATATTCGATCAAATAAGCCCAGGCTGCCTTGTCGTCTGCCTGTACGTGCCCGCCCTTGTGGGTCCCGTTGTTCCGGCAGCCCCCGTCGGTAAAAATATGGGCGACGTACTTAGAAGCTGACGTAAATTCTTTTTTGCTCTTATTTTCAGCTTGTTTATTTTGCCTTCCGCCCTGTCTGACCCGGGAAATAGCGGCCTGCAGGTCGTCCTCAGCCCCCTGCAGGGCCTTGAGCGAGTCTTCCGGGTCCATCTGCAGGTAGTCCAGGGCCTCCATCATATTGCTGAAGGACTTGTATTCCGCCCCGGAAAAGCCCTTGACCTGTTCCTCTGCCTCCGGCCAACTGTGGTAGATTCCTGGCCGGTAGCCTTTTTTAACAACGTAAAATTTCATCTGCTCCCTCTCTTCTGCTAAAATGGTATGATGTTTACAAAGCAATTGTATCAGAGAAAGGCGGGACAACTGTGCTCTTTTTTAATTCCAAAAAGTATGCTGAAGAAACTGAAAAAAAGCGCGGCAAAAATCCCGACCCCCGGGACCACTCCCTGGCCATGATGTTCTTCTTGGGCATCCTGGCGACCTTTCCGCCTTGCCGGATCTTGCTGAAGCTGCGGGGCAAGCGGGTCAGCGACCTGGCTGAAAACCAGGCAAGCGGCTCTGACCAGGTTCCGATCATCTACGTCCACGGCTTCCGCGGCGGGGACTACACCACTAAGGTGATGGTTGAAGATGCCCTCAAGCAAAAGGGCGACTCCCGCTTCTTGAAAGTAGAAGCTGACTTGACTGGCCGGATCAAGCTGACTGGCTGCTACACTGGTGACAAGCAGCCAATCATCCAGCTGGCCTTCAAGGACCGGATTGCCGGCTACCAGGCCATCAACTACTACCTCAGCTTCATCCTGCCTTTTCTGAGCAAAAAATACGGCTTTACCCGCTACAGCGCCGTGGCCCATTCTTTGGGCTCGCCTTGCGTGGTCGCTACGGAAATGCGCTATGCCAAGCGGAAAAACTTCCCCCACCTGGCCAGCTGCGCTTTGATCGCCGGCCCCTTCAACGGTGTCATGTATTTAGGCGACATCCCCAATGTCAACCGCTTGACTGAAAATGGCCGGCCCAGCGTAATGACCCCGCACTATTCCTATATGCTCCGCCACCGGCGGGACTTCAGCCCCAGCATCCGGGTTTTGAACATCTACGGCAACGTCTTGGACACGACCAATTCCGACCGCTTCATCTCCGTGGTTTCCGCCAAAAGCATCCGCTATATCCTGGCCCCGGACGCGGTCTACTACCAGGAAGTCGAGGTCCGCGGCGACAATGCCGAGCACTCGCAGATGCATGACGAGCCCTTCGTCATCGGCATCCTGGACCGTTTTTTAGGCTTAGACAAAATCAAGAAAGGACTTTAAAAGTGACTGCCATCTCTTGGATCGATATTTGGCACATCATCTTCTTCGCCAACGCCATCCTGGCCCTCTGGACCGTCTTCCACAGAAAACGGTCGGTCGCCACCTCCTGGGCCTGGCTGATCGTCTTGATCATCCTGCCGGTTGTTGGCTTCATCATCTACGGCTTCGTCGGCCGGGGGATTTCCCAGGAAAACCTTTTTGCCATCAACCGGCAAAAGCACATCGGCCTCTCCAACGTGCAAAAAATGATCACCGAGGCCCCGGCTAAAATTGACCAAAATGACACCTCCCCTAGCGCCCACATCTTGATCAAGTACCTGGACAAGGACCAAGAGTCCCCCATCACCAAAAACAACAAGCTTAAGCTTTACACTGACGGGCATGCCAAGTTCCGGGACCTTTTTGCCGACATCAGACAAGCAAAATCCAGCATCAACGTTGAATACTACACCATCTATAACGACGCCATCGGCAACGAATTCCTCAAGCTTTTGATCCAGAAAGCCCAAGAGGGCGTCCAGGTCCGGGTCCTCTACGACGCCTGGGGGTCATTCGGGGCCTCCAAGAGCTGGTTCAAGCAGCTGGTTGACGCCGGCGGGGACGTTTTGCCCTTCATCACTTCAAGGAACATGATTTCCCGGAACCGGATCAACTACCACCTCCACCGGAAGATCGTGGTCATCGACGGGGTTACCTCCTGGACCGGGGGCTTCAACGTCGGCGACCAGTACTTGGGCCGGAAGAAAAAATTCGGCTACTGGCGGGACACCCACCTCCGCCTGGTCGGGTCAGCCTCCCTGCTTTTGCAGGAAAGATTCGTGATGGACTGGAACGCTTCCGCCGTCCGGGAAGAAGAACTGATCAGCTTTGACGAGAAGCTCTTCCCCGATTTGGATGAAAACGACATCTCTAAAGGCGATATGGCTGTCCAGGTTGTTTCCGACGGTCCCGACAATGACGAGCCATACATGAGAAACGGCCTGGTCCGCTTGATGATGCTGGCCAGAAAGCGGGTCTGGATCCAGACCCCTTACTTGATTCCGGACGAAGCCATGATTGCCGCCTGGCAGATCCTGGCCAGCTCAGGGGTTGATCTGAGGATCATGATCCCCTGCATGCCGGACCACCCCTTCATCTACCGGGCAACCCAATGGTACGCCAACCAACTGGTCAAGATCGGGGTCAAGGTCTACACCTACAACAACGGCTTCATGCACGCCAAGACCATCATCGTCGACGACAAGTACGCGACTGTCGGCAGCGTCAACCAGGACTACCGGTCTTATGACCTCAATTTTGAAGACAATGTCTTCGTTTACGACCGGGCCTTCAACAAGGAGATGTCCGACCAGTTTGAAAAGGACATGGAGCAGTCAACCCTTCTGACGCCGGAAATAATCAAGAAGCAGTCCCGCTGGCTGCACGCCTTGCAGAACTTCTCCCGCCTTTTATCACCAATTCTGTAAAAAATAAGAAACAAGAAAACAAGAGAAGATAAAACAAGAACAATTTAGAACAAAAAACGGGTTAGTCAGTTGACTAACCCATTTTTCTTACGTCAATATTTACCCCGCGTTCCAGGCGCTGCATCAAAAAAGAGACCACGTCGCTGGCCTGCTTGTTGAAGCGGAGGTAGTAGATCTGGTGGCGGCTGGTTTCCAGGGCCGCGATCGACAGGTCGCCCACTTCCGGCGGCGCCGCGGTCAGGATCACCTGGCTGATTTCACTGTATTTCAAGGTCCGGCGGAAGTAGCCGCTCAAAACGACCCGCTTGTCGGCCAAGCCTGACGTGGCTTCCAGAATCCCCGTCAAAATAAAGAGGGCCAGGAAGATGATAAAGCCAGGAGTGCCCATGTCCGAATAGCCCCAGCTGGTGGCCCCCAGCCAGACCAGCAGGATTGGCATGATCACCGCCGTCATCCGCCAGCGGGCCCGCATGATCACCGAAGCCTGGCAGTACCAGCTGTAGCCGGCATAGGCCGCCAGCAGGGTGTCGGCGACCAAGTAAAATAACGTGTCCATGGATTCACCTCAAATATAATATCTTCTGAAACTAGTAGCTTAATTATAGCAAATCAAGCGCTTATAATAGAATCAAAAGGCATTAAGCCGATTTTTCTTAAGAAAGAGGCAAAAAAATGGACCAAGCAAAACTTGCTGAATTTAAAGCAGACCTGAAAAAGGCCAAGCACCCCGTCTTTTTGACCGGGGCTGGCGTGTCAACCCACTCCGGCATCCCCGACTACCGGTCCAAAACTGGCATCTACAACGGGGTCAGCGAACCCCCGGAAGTCATCTTGAGCGAGGAGACCCTCTATGACCGGCCCCAGCTTTTTTACGACTTCGTCATGCAAAACATGTACTTCCCGGACGCCAAGCCGAACCTGATCCACCAAAAGATCGCGGCCATCTGCAATGAAAAAGGGGCCCTCATCACCCAAAACATCGACACCCTGGACCGGCAGGCCGGCAACCAGCACGTGACCGAATTTCATGGCAACCTCTACGACATCTACTGCTCCAAGTGCAAGCAAAAGGTCAGCTATGAGGAATACGCCAAGGGCTACAAGCACGAGTGCGGCGGCATCATCCGGCCCGGCATCGTCCTTTACGGGGAAGGCATCAACCCGGACAATGTCAACCAGTCCATCCTGGAAATGCGGCAAAGTGACCTGGTCGTGATCGTCGGCACCAGCTTCGTCGTCTACCCCTTCGCCGGCCTCTTAGGCTACGCGCCAAAAGACGCCAAAATTTGGGCGGTCAACCTGACTGAGATCCCGGCACAAGGGATCAAGCAGCTGATCGGCGACGCCTTGGAAGTTTTTAAGGAAGTTTAGCCAGAGCAGCTTCAGCTGCTTCTTTTAAGACAATGGCCTGGTTGTGCTCTTCATCTTTAGCCCCGTACAAAAAGAGGACATCTTCTTTTTGCAAGAGCTCTTGCAAATGTTCCACGAAAGCCGGCCATTCCGGATTGTCCGCTAATTCTTCCAAGTAATATTGACGGAAGTCCGGATACCGGTCCGGGTCATGCTTGAACCAGCTCCGCAATTCCCGGCTGGGAGCCAGCTCTTTCTCCCACTCGTCCAAATTGGCGGCTTCTTTTTTGACCCCCCGGGGCCAGAGCCGGTCGACTAAGATCCGGTAGCCAGCTGGCTGCTCTTTGGCATAGATACGGACAGTTTTGATCGTTGACATAGATGCACGCTTTCTCTTAAAGATGTTTTTTATTACGGCTTTTACTGTATTTCTTATTTTAGTTAGAAAGATTGATTAAGCAATGGACTACAGGAATTTTTTCACCGGCCGGCCCACCAGCGAGATCTGCCAGGACTTGATCGGCCGCCCTTTTTACTATCAAGCCGGCGGGGAAAAAATCGGCGGCTATATCGTTGAAGCCGAAGCCTACCTGGGGGTAAAGGACCGGGCCGCCCACTCCTTTGGGGGAAGAAGAAGCCAGGCCAACGAGGGCCTGTGGCGGGCAGGCGGGACAATTTACATCTATGCCCAGCGGCAGTACGTCTTTTTCGACGTGGCCTGCCAGGAGGAAGGCAACCCCCAGGGGGTCTTAATCCGGGCCATTGAGCCAGTCTGGGGCATCGACGAAATGACCAAAAACCGGGGCGGCAAAAACGGGGTCCTTTTGACCAACGGACCAGCCAAATTAATGCAGGCCATGGGTATCAAGTCAAGAAAATGGGACCTGGCCCCTTTGGCGGACAGTCCTTTCACCATTGATTTGACTGAGAAAAAAGCGGCTAAAGAGATCGCCGCTTCCCCTAGAATCGGGATCGTCCAAGCTGACCCGGAATGGGCCCAGGCGCCTCTTCGCTATTACCTGGCCGGCAACCCCTACGTTTCTGGCATGAAGAAGCGGGACTGGGCGGAAGATCATGGCTGGGCGTGAATAAGAAAAGCGCTGACAATCGCCAAAAATTCAAAAAGCTAATTTTTTCTTGACATTTTCTTAAAAGTAATTTAGCCTAAATGTAGTTAAAAAATTATCCAATACAATAGAGGTCGCGATCGTTCACAAAAGCAAGGGGAGCTCACTGACAGTGCTGAGCCTTGTCACTAAGGGATATCGCCGAAATCAGCAGGGTAGTCGTGCGCGCTGTTGGTTGGGCTGCAGGAGAAAATTCTGCAGACTGTCCTAGTTTTCTAGGGAGCGCTATAATTTTTGGTATTCATACTGAATTTTACAGAAACAAAGCAAGCCTCATTGTACACGCAATGGGGCTTTTTTGCCGCTTTTTATTGTATTTCATAACTTGCAAAAAGCATATCGGAGGTTTATTCAGATGAAAAAGCACAGCAGCTGGATCAGCGCCTTAATGGCGGCGGTCCTGACGCTTGTCTTAGCTGTCAGTTGGAGCCAGCCGGCGCAAGCCAGCGGCACCTTGAAGATTGGGATGGAAGCCAACTACGCTCCATACAACTGGACCCAGACCACGTCCGCTAACGGCGCGGTCAAGATCGACGGGACCAGCTCCTACGCCAATGGTTACGACGTCAAGATCGCCAAGATCATTGCCAAGAAGCTGGGCAAGAAGGTCATCGTGGAAAAGACCCAGTGGGACGGGCTTTTGCCAGCCCTGACCAGTGGCAAGATCGACTTGATCATTGCCGGGATGAGCCCAACGGCTGAAAGACGGAAGGCCATCAACTTTACCACTCCATACCGGACCACCAACTTCGTGGTCATCGTCAACAAGCAGAGCAAGTACGCCAAGGCCAAGTACCTGACTGACTTCAAGGGGGCCAAGCTGACCGCCCAGCAAGGGACTCTGCACTATGACCTGATCAAGCAGCTGCCAGGCGCTACGCGTGAGCCAGCCTCCAAGGACTTCGCCGCCATGCGGGAATCCCTGGAAGCAGGGACGATCGACGGTTACGTGGCTGAAGACACGGAACTGACCTCCTTCAAGATGGTCGACTCCAACATCACCGGGGTCAACCTGTCCAAGATGAAGGGCTTCAAGGTCTCCTCTTCTGACGCTGAAGTTTCCATCGGGGTCAAGAAGGGCAACGACCAGCTGCTCAGTCAGGTCAACAAGGTTTTGGCCGGCATTTCCACTTCAGAAAGAAACAAGCTGATGAAGGAAGCTGTTCAGCAGCAGCCGCAGACCAACACCAAGAAGGAAAACTGGCTGGTCTCCATGCTGAAGAACTACGGGCAGATGATCCTGGAAGGGATCGGGATGACTCTCTTGATCTCCTTGATCGGTACCATTGCCGGTTTCTTCATCGGTTTATTGGTCGGGATCGTGCGGACTATTCCAGAGCCAAAGAACAAGTTCAAGAAGGGCCTTTTAGCCTTCTGCAAGTGGCTTTTGTCAGTCTACGTTGAAATCTTCCGCGGTACGCCAATGATGGTTCAAGCCGCGGTTATCTACTACGGGATTGCCCAGTTCTGGCACATCAACTTGAACAGAACGGTTGCCGCTTTGATCATCGTCTCCATCAACACCGGGGCCTACCTGGCCGAAGTCATCCGCGGGGGGATCATCTCCACGCCGAAGGGGCAGTTTGAAGCCGCCAGTGCTTTGGGGATGACCCACAACCAGAGAATGTGGAACATCATCCTGCCACAGGCCATCCGGAACTGTCTGCCGTCAATCACCAACGAATTTATCGTCAACATCAAGGACACTTCAGTATTGAGCATCATTTCAGTATCAGAACTGTTCTTCGTTGGTTCAACGATTGCCAGCCAGAGCTTCCAGTTCTTCCAAACCTACCTGGTCATCTCGGTCATCTACCTCTTCTTGACCTTTACGATCACCCGGATCTTCAACTTGATTGAAAAGCACATCGAAGGTCCTGAAAACTACAATATGATGGCCAACCAAGTTCAAGTCGGCAAGCAGGAAGGAGACAAGTAAAAGATGGCTGATTACAAGGGCAATGAAACTATTTTAAATGTTCAGCACCTGCAAAAGGCTTACGGTGAACACCAGGTTTTGAAGGATATTTCCTTTGAAGTCCACAAGGGCGAGGTTATGACGGTCATCGGTCCTTCCGGTGGCGGTAAGTCAACCATGCTCCGCTGCATCAACTTGCTGGAAGATCCAACTGGCGGGAAAATTCTTTTCCATGACCAAAACATCCTGGATGAAAACTTCAACATCCCCCACTACCGGTCCAAGGTCGGCATGGTTTTCCAGCAGTTTGAGCTTTTTGAAAACAAGAACGTCTTGCAAAACTGCATGATCGGCCAGGAACTGGTTCTGAAGCGGTCAAAGGAAGAAGCCAAGAAGATTGCCTTGGAGAACCTGAAGACCGTTGGGATGGACCCTTACGTCGACGCTAAGCCCCGCCAATTGTCTGGTGGGCAGAAACAGAGAGTAGCGATTGCCAGAGCCATCTCCATGAACCCGGAAATCCTCCTCTTCGACGAACCGACTAGTGCCCTTGACCCGGAAATGGTCGGGGAAGTTTTGGAAACCATGAAGAAGCTGGCCAAGACTGGTTTGACCATGATTGTGGTTACCCACGAAATGGCCTTCGCCAAGGAAGTTTCCGACCAGGTCCTCTTCATGAGCGACGGTTACGTGGCTGAACAAGGCAGCCCGGATGAAATCTTCAACCATCCGCAAAGCGAAAAGACCCAGAAGTTCTTAGCCAACTTCCGTGGCCCGCAAATTTAATGAATGCATAGAAAAAGCAGCCTCACGGCTGCTTTTTTCTGTTTGCGGAAAATAACGTGATTTAAATTCTTGCGAAGTTCATCGAAACATTTCAAAAAAACTTTTTTAAACAAATAAGTAAAAATCAAAGAAAAAATAGCTAAATTTATGTTTCAATGCCAAACCAAAGTACTTTAAGAGTATAATTAACTATATGAAAGGTTTGTGAGATGATGAGCTTTTCTTGTTGTGCTAGTGTATTGCTGCGATAGTGCTGAAGAATGATAGGGATATATGTTTCTTGTACACGTTTCTTCATTACTAAAAACACTGTAGTGCTATTACACTAACGAGAAAGATGGACTTTGTGAGGTGGAAAGGATGAAAAGAAAAATTGTATTTGGTCTGCAATTAATCGTTAACGTGTATTTTGCTACTTGGCCTTTGCGGTTGATTGTAGATAATTCAGCTAAGTGGCGCTTGTCTGGACCAGCCAATGGCTTTTTTGGCTTCATGGACCGGGTCGCCAAAAGTATTTCTTGGCCGCTCTTTTTAGTCTACCTGCTTTTGCTGGTAATGATTGCAGTGGCCGCTCTTTGGACTTGGTTCTTTGAGTGCAAACAAGACACGATAAAACAAGGTTGGCAGAAGATTATCTGGTTTTTGCAGCTGATCATTAATGAACTGGGTTGTCTGGGTTTAACCTCATCATGGACTATGATGCTAGAGTACGACAGTGATCCAGGATGGGCCATTATTGTTGACCTGTTCATGCTTTTTATCATAGTTATTTTCGCTTTTGCCTTAACTGAAAAGTTTACTAATCGTGGAGGAGATAATTCTGGATCATACCCATCGTAGCACTAACAACTAAATCACAAATACAAGAAAAGGCTTCCGCTTACCGCGGAAGCCTTTTGCTTATCTTCTTTCTATCCTACTTGGCCAAGCCTTCAAAGGTGTAGACGAAGGCGTCGCGCTGACTCTTTTGGTCGTGGGCCAGGTAGCGGACCTCCAACAAGTACTGCTTGCCTCTGAAGTTGAAAATCCGGCTGACTGGGCCCGGCTTTTGGGCGCTTTCTTCCATCAATTCCAGGATAGCCTGCTTGAATGGGTATTCCTGGTTGGCCTTTGCTTCCCAGCTATCAAGCTTGTAGCCGAAGCCCCTTAGGGACTGCCGGTAGCTCTCATTCATGAAGCTGAAGCGGACAAATGCATCTGTCCCCTTCTCCAGAATGCAAATCGGCAGCTTGATGCCCACAGTCTGCTGGCTGCCCCGGTCAATCATCGGGTCAAACAGCACATTAACCTGGCTGATCTGGTCATAGTAGTGGTTGCTGCAAGGATCCTCCAGTTGGCCGGCCTCCAGCTTTGCCAAAAATTCTTCTTCCGGAATCGGCTTGGAGAATAAGTAGCCCTGCTGGCGCTCGCAGCCAATTTCCCGCAAGAAATCCGACTGCTCCTGGGTTTCCACCCCTTCACAAAGGGTGTGCATCCCCAGCTTTTTGGCCATATCAACCACAATGGCCAGCAAGGTCTTGACCTTGGACCGGCTGTTAAAGTCCCGCAAAAAGACCATATCGATCTTCAAAAGGTCAAAATCATATTCATCCAAATTATTGAAGTTGGAATAGCCGCTGCCGAAGTCGTCCATCCAGACCTCATAACCGCTCTTATGGAAATTGGCGATAGCCTGCCGCAATTCCTGCGGTTTGCTGGTCACGGTCGATTCCAGGATTTCAATCTTCAGCAGACTGGATGGCAGCTTAAATTGCTGGCGGATTTTTTCAATCTCGGCAAAAATGTCGCAGACCTGGAAGTCCACCCGGGAGAGGTTGACCGAGATCGGCACCAAAGGCTTCTTTTCCTCTCTTCTTCTGGCCAGCATAGCGCAGACTTGGCGGATGATGGATAAGTCCAGCTTGTGCACCAGGTGGGCCTCTTCCAGAACCTCAATAAAGAAATTCGGTCCCAAAACCCCGTACTTTGGGTCAACCCAGCGGGCCAGGGCTTCTGCCCCGCAGATCCGCCCGGTCAAGCTGCGGCTCTCCAGCTGGAAGTAAGGCCGGATCCAGCCCTCGTCCAAGGCTTTTTGGAAGTTCTCCAGGACATAGCCCCGTCTTTCAAATTCTTCCCGGACTTCCCTGTTGTAGACCTGGCAGACCACCGCCCGGTTGTTGTTGAGGTAGCGCAAAGCCCGCTTGGCCTTGTCGACCGCCGTCATCAAACCCTCGCTGACGTCTTTATAGTGGTAGACCCCGGCCCGGATGCTGGCGTCTGTCTCCTTGTTAACCTCATCTGCCGCCTCTTCCAGGCTCTTTACCAGGTCGGGCGCGTCCGTGGCCAAGAGGAAGTTGTCTTCCGCGAAGCGGACCAATACTCCATCCTTAAAAAACTTCTGCAGAATTTGGGCAATCTGCAAGAGAAGCTGGTCGCCCTTCTCAAAGCCATAGCGATTGTTGTAGGCCTGCATGTTACTGACATTGATCAAAACAACAGCAGGCGTATCCCCTTTTTCCAGGCAAGACTTAAGGTAGGAGCGGGCAAAACTGTGGAAGTAGTTGGTGTTGGGCAGGCCAGTCACCTTGTCGACGAAGAAGTTGTTTTCCCGGATTTCCCCATCCAGGTCCCGCTTTTGGTGGTAGACCTTTTCTTCCGCGATCCGCAATTGCGCCGCCAGATCCCCGTCAGCCATGTCCAAGCGGACAGCAGAAGTCACCAGCTGGGGCGAAACAGACAGGCCATGCACATCAGACAGATGCTTGACCTCTTCCTGCATGTCGTCAAAAAAGCTTTTGACCGCGGCGTCATCAGCCAGCTTCACCACGGCCAAAAATTCATCCCCGCCATAGTGGCAGCTGAAGCCGTGCATTTTTTCCGACAATTTCTCAACCGCCTGGCTGACCACAAACAAGACCCGGTCGCCTTCTGACCGGCCATAGATGTCATTGATCGACCTGAGGCCGTTCATATCGATTAAAAGCAGGTAGTATTCACGGCTGCTTCCCCGTCTTTGAATGCTTCTTAGGTGGGTTCTCAGCTTTTCCCGGCCCTTGATGTTGCTCAAGCTGCCCAAAGACACGGTGTCAACCAGAGTTCTAAACTGGTAAACCGCCAAGAACAAGAGGCAAGCCGTGGCCACGTAGGCGTAAAATGGAAAGGTATCAACGTAGATGTCCAGGCCACCGAAGATGACCAGGAGCATCGGCCAGCTGGCCGTGGTCAGGTAAAATTGCCGGATATTTTTGGAAGGGCTCTGCCGGATCCCATTGATGGCCAGACCAATCGCGGCCAAAGAATACAGGAGGGGAACCAGCAAAAGCAGGAGGTTGTAAAGGAGGGTTGGCTGAAGCTTGGCCGTTAAGAGCCTGCCAGGGTTGATCAAGAGAACGAACAGTTCAAAGATCCCATTAAGCAGGGCAACTGAGCAGACCAGCATCCGCTTGGACCGGCTGTCGGCCAAGCTGAATTCCCCACATTGATCGATGTAGAAAAAGACTGCCAGACTGACAAAGTCCAGCATCCACAGCTTATACGTCCCGGTAAAAAGCAGACCTGCCTGGCTGGCTGGCAGAACCCCGCCCGTTTGCAGCTTGTCCAGGGCGTCGCCTAAAAAATAAAGGGTTTCACTGACCAGCGATACCGCCAGCCACTTTTCTCTTTTGCCATAGTTCGTAATTGGCTTTAAAGCGCCGGTCAAGATCAGCATGATTGCCATGCAGAAGAATTCCCCCAGCGCGTAAAGCAGAGCCGTATTTGTCATTTTCCCGCGATCCCCTTTAATCTAAAAGTTGCCTACCTTAATTTGTCCTTTTTACCTTTAGATTATAGCCCATATTTGCTTGAAAAAAAGTTTTTTTGAGCTGATAGCTTATTAAATTATAGCTGCAACGCTATCTAGTTATAAAAGTAATTTTAACAGCGTTTTCCGAACAATTATTTTATTATCTGTCTAAATCCCGTTATAGCGGCTTTTATTCAAAAGTTTCAGTAGATATTATAATAAAAGCAAAATTAAAAAGCTGACAATTATAAACAAAATAGTACACCCTTGCTTGTGGCCCAGAAAACGAAACAACGCCAGCCGGCTGGCTGACGCTGCTTGAGAACTGTTTGCTATCAATGAGTATTTTAGCCTAAAACGCGAACGGCAAAGCTTGGCGTGTAGGAGGACACGCTGCCGACCATCACGTTTTGGCCTGGGGCTGGAGCCATGACATATTGGCCGCCGCCCAAGGCGATGGCTACGTGGTAGGCTGAACCGTATGAACCCCAGAAGTAAAGGTCACCGGCTTGGGCGCTGGCTACGCTGATCTTGGTGCCGGCGTATTGCTGGGTGTAAGTAGTCCGGCCCAGGTTGATGCCGAAGTGGCTGTAAACGTATTGTACCAAGCCAGAGCAGTCAAAGCCGCTTGGCGTGGTCCCGCCCCAAACGTAAGGCACGCCCAGGAAGGTCAAAGCGTATGAAGTAATCGCGCTGGCACTGGCTGATGCGGTTGAAGTTGAAGTTGAGCTAGAAGTTGAACCAGTTGGTGCCTGACTGACTGCTTGACTGCTGCTTGCTGCAGTATTGGTATTTGAAGCCGTCGTGTTAGTGCTTGACGCGGTGTTGGTAGTTGCTGCAGTGTTAGTACTTGAAGTAGTACTTGAAGCAGCGCTTGCTGCAGTATTAGTGTTGGTCGTGGTAGACGCACTGGTGTTAGAAGCAGTTGACTGGCTCTGAGCCTTGGCACTAGTGCTGGTGTTAGTAGTGGTACTCTTCGTCTTAGTAGTAGTCTTCTTGGCCTTTGGCGCCTGGCTGGAAGCAGTCGTGCTGGTTGATGCAGTGTTAGTGCTTGCAGCAGTTGAGCTTGAGCCAGTAGTTACGCCGCCCACCCCGTAAGTAGTCATGCCGGCCCGCAGGTTCAAGCTTTGGCCGATCAAGATGGTGCTGCTTGATAAGTTGTTGGCCTTCATCAAGGCACTCACGGAAACGCCGTACTTCTTAGCCAGGCTCCATAAAGTATCGCCCTTTACAACCGTGTGGGTCGTTGCAGTAGTGTTTACGCTAGTTGCAGCAGACGTGCTAGTCTTGGCAGCCTTGACTGCCTTAGTTGACTTGGCTGGGATCTGCAGCTTCTGGCCCACGTAGATCAAGTGGCCGGAAACGCCGTTAGCCTTCTTCAAGTCGCTTACTGAAACGCCGTACTTCTTTGACAAGCCCCACAGGGTGTCGTTCTTAACAACAGTGTAGCTGTCAGCCAAAGCGTTGGCACCCGTGGTCAAAAGGGCGCCGGAAGCACTCAGCGTTGCCAAAGCAGTCATCAACAGATTCTTTTTCTTCATGAAACTTCTTTTCTCCTTTAACATGTGGTTTGTTTGCTAACAATCTATAGTATAACTTTCAATTGTTACAAGAATGTATCGGTCTGATTACAAAACGAAAAAGCGCTGCAGGTTGTTCTGTAGCGCTTTTGTAAACTTTGTAAGCCTGTACATTCTGGAGATTTTTTCTGCAAAAAGCTTTCCGATCTAACTTTTAGTGCTCTCTTCATAAGGCTTAAGTTATCCAAACTAGATGATTTCCTTGTCCTGCTGGGCCAAATAGAGCTTCCAGCCCAACTTGAAGTGGTCCTCGCGCAAGTGGCGAGCCGCGTCATAGTCGCTCTCCAAGCTGTCGATAGCATCCCGCAGGCGCTTGTTTTGCTTGCGAATGGCGGCCAGTTCCGGGTCATTCACCACGCCCTTTAAATGCACCTTGGCCGCCAGCAGATTCCGCCGGTCCTGGAATTCTTTTTCCAAAGGGCCCAGGGCATTCTCGTACTTGACCAGCTTCTTGTTTAAAGGCTGCAATTCTTCGTTCAGCTTAACGAAAAGGTCATAGGGCATGTTGGACTTGATCCGGTTGCACTCGCTGCAAGACAGGGTCAGATTGTCCAGGCTGTTATCGTGTGAAACAGAAACAGGGTCCTTATGGTCCACGCTCCGCCCCCGCCGGCCGCAATACTGGCAGCGGTACTTATACTTGGCCCGGATCCGCTCCCGGTCGATGTAGTCAACCTCGTTTAACTGGAAGTCAACGCTGAGGCCTAAAGCTTGGAGTTTTTCCGCGAAAGGCAGTTTCCCTGGTAAAAAGAAGCTGGGATCATCCTCTGCCTTGATCACGGCCTGGTTGAAGTCTGATCTGGAGAGCTGCTGCTTGGCCAGGACATTGCCGTCATAGTCCTGCATGAGGGCCTCGTAGGACCGGCGGATTTTTAAATCCGGCAGGGTAAAGTCATCAGCAGCTTCCCCGTCCTTGCCCACAAAGGCATAGAGGAGGTTGGCCGCGAAGAGCTTGACCACGGGATTAGGGTAAGCTGCCGGATCCAGCCCCCGCTGCCGGCAGATGTCACACAGGCTGGTCAGGCGGTCGTTGACCAGGCCGGGCAGCTTGAAATGCAGGGATTCCAGTCTTAAGCCGCAGCTGCTGCACTGAAACTTCATTATTGCATCCTCTTTTCTTACTTACTTGTCTCTTAGCTTTTCCTATCATAAGGCAAAAAGCGGGCGAAAAAAAGGCCCCAGCGCTAAGCCGGGGCCTTTATTGTCTGTTCAAAAACAAATTACTTGTTTTCGTCCTTAGCAGCTTGGTTCAAGTAGTTTACAACTGCAGCTGCGTGAGCAACGCGTTCCTTAGCGTTAGAAGCGTTACGTGGACGACGGTGTGGGTTGATACCCGTGTGGATATTTCTTGACATGTCTCTTCATCCTTTCATCGATTTTCGAAAATCAGTAGTAATTATACCCCTCTTCCCCTATGTTAGGCAAGCCTTTTCGGCATTTCTTTGCCCCCAGGCCCTTTTTCGGCAAAAAACTGCGGAGCTGTCTTCAGTCAGAAATGTTAAATGGATTTAACAAAAACGTCTAAGGCGGATTTTTAGCAGCTCACTGCTTCTCTTTTTCACTTTCGACACCGCTTACATTATTTCAGAAACCAAAAGCATGCTTTTGACTTTTTTGTGGCCTTGTAAAAAGTCGACACGTTTTAATCGCTTAAAAAAGGCAGCAAAGTCCATTTTTTGCCTTCCGGCATAAATCCCGTATTACCAGTAACTAAACCGCTTTCTTGAAACTTTTCTGTTTTTTCAAGCAGCTAAAAAAGCCGGGTTTTTGGTCTAGTGCGTTTTGCCAACATCCTTTCAATAACATCTGTTCGTTAATTTTGAACTATTGAGATTTAGCGAAAAATGGTTGACAATGGAACTACACGAAAGTAAAGTCCGTTTTCGCTTTTCGTTAACTTTACGTAAATTTTGTAAGCATGATTCTGAGTAGAGGAATTTATATGGAAGCCGCCAAAAGCAAAAGTTCAAATAATTTTTTGACCGTCTTAAAGAAAATTTTTAGCGACCGAATTCTGCAGATCACCATCGTGATCACCATCATCAGTCTCTTCTTTGCCCGGCCGCGCAGCGCCGACATGAACTGGCACACGATTGAGTCCGTCACGACCATGCTGGTCTTGATCCAGGTCTACAGCTACCTGCACGTCTTGGATATTATTGCCTATAAACTGACGGCGATCGCTGACTCCACCCGGAAACTGATCCTCCTTTTTACTCTCTTGTCCGTCTTCTCGGGCATGTTCCTGGGCAACGACATCACCTGCTTGACTATGATTCCCCTGTACTTGAACATCGCCAAGAAGTACAAGTTGCCGGAAATCCTGCCAGCCACCTTGATCGGGATGGGGGCCAACATCGGGGCGGCCTTCACCCCATGGGGCAACCCCCACAACATCTTCGTGGTCTCCAACTACCACTTGATGCCAGCCACCTTCTTTAAGTGGACCCTGCCTTACTTGATCGCGGCCATGGTTGTCTTTCTCTGCGTCTTCTTCTTTATTCCAAAGAAGGACATCCCAACCCAGGAAGTGGTTGAAATCGACGTCAGCTGGCCAATGACGATGATCACCACGGTCATCTTCGCCTTCTTCTTCGTCGGCGTCTTCAAGTTCGTTCCCATCTG
This sequence comes from Lactobacillus sp. WILCCON 0059, assembly GCF_057197985.1. Taxonomy (NCBI): domain Bacteria; kingdom Bacillati; phylum Bacillota; class Bacilli; order Lactobacillales; family Lactobacillaceae; genus Lactobacillus; species Lactobacillus sp. WILCCON 0059. The sequence goes on along the minus strand of NZ_JBUBHN010000001.1, from coordinate 170,551 downwards.
GATGCCAATGCTGGCTTCCATCATCTGGGCCTTGATCGTCAACTGGAAGATCCTGCTCCACATTGACTACTCACTCTTGCTGACCTTTACCCTGTTCTTCGTCTTCATCAGCGACATCCAGCAGATTCCTTTTGTCGTGACCTTGATCCACGGCCTGGTCGGCACTGAAATGAGCACTTACTGGACGGCCATCCTGTCCAGCCAGGTCATGAGCAACGTCCCGTCCACCATCCTGGTCGGCAAGTTCTCCAAGTACGCTGAAGCCTTGACTTTAGGTTCCAACATTGGTGGCTTCGGGTCACCAATCGGGTCCATGGCCAACATGCTGGTTATGCGGACCTTCTACGCCCACGCTTCCAAGGATGCTAAGAAGAAGTTCTTCCCGAAGTGGCTGGGCTACCAGATCGCCGGCTTGATCATCCTCTCCCTTATCGGCTGGATCATCGTCAAGCTGAACCTGTAGCAACATTTCAAATCTCTCAAGCGTCTCCTTAGGAGGCGTTTTTTGTTTAAAAACTAGTGCTCAGTTAGCTTTTAATATATAATCTTATTAAAACGGCCGGAAGCATCTGGCCAAAGTGAATTCACGCCCCTCTGGGGCCTAGAAAGGGAGGCAAAAAATGGCAGTCTGGATTATTGCTATTTTAGTCGTATTAATCGTTATTTTTTACATTTCAGCCTACAACGGCCTGCAAAAGGCCAAGGTTAACACTGAAGAGGCCTGGAGTCAGATCAGCGTTCAGCTCAAGCGGCGGAACGACTTGATCCCTAACCTGGTGGAAACCGTCAAAGGCTACGCCAAGCACGAAAAGGAAACTTTGAGCAAGGTGGTTGAACTCAGAAACCAGCTGACTCAAATTCCGGCTGACGACCACGAAGGGGCCATGAAGGTCTCCAACCAAATCACTGACAGCTTGAAGACCATCTTCGCCTTGTCTGAAAGCTACCCGGACCTGAAGGCCAACACCAACTTCGCCAACCTGCAGGAAGAACTGACCAACACGGAAAACAAGATTGCCTACTCACGGCAATTGTTCAACTCCAGCGCGGCTGTCTACAACAAGATGCTGGTGGTCTTCCCATCCAACATCGTAGCCAACATTCACCACTTCACCAAGGTTGACTACCTGGACATCCCTGAAGAAGAAACCAAGGTACCAAAGGTATCCTTTTAAAGATTAAGGGATCGCCATGCTATATCAACAAATTGCCCAAAACAAGCGGAAAACGGCCGGGGTCCTGGTCGTTTTCGTTTTGATCTTTGCCCTGGTGGGCGCTGGGTTAGGCCAGCTGATGTGGGACAAGCCCCTGCCAGGCATTTTGACCGCCGGCGTCATTGCCTTGATTTACTCTTTCCTGGTCTTCCAGGATCCGGTCAATGTCGTCATGAGCATGAACCATGCCCAGCATTTAAATAAAGAGGACAATCCCCAGCTTTTTCACATCGTGGAAGACATGGCCTTAGTAGCCAATATTCCCATGCCTGAGGTCTACTTGATTCCGGACAAGAGCCCCAACGCTTTCGCAACCGGCCTGTCCCCGGACAAGTCAGCCATCGCTGTTACCCAGGGTCTCTTAGACATGATGAACAGAGAAGAGCTGGAAGGGGTCCTGGGCCACGAGATTTCCCATATCCGCAACTATGACATCCGCCTGTCCATGGTGGCCCTGGTTTTGGTCAGCGCCATCAGCTTTATCGCTGACTTTGCCCAAAACTGGGTCTGGTTCGGCTTTGGCATTGACAGAGACGATGACGACGACCGGGAAGGCGGAACGCTTGGGATGATCATCGGCGTGATCGGGGTTATTTTCGTTCTGATCCTGGGTCCGCTGGCGGCCAGCCTGGCTCAGATGGCCTTGTCCAGAAACCGGGAATACCTGGCTGACGCCAGTTCAGTTGAATTGACCCGGAACCCGCACGGCTTGATCAGCGCCTTGACCAAGATTGAGAACAGCCAGCCCATGCAGGCGGCCAACAGCGCCAGCGCGTCTTTGTATATTGAGGACCCGATCAGACGGCACAGCTTAAGCCACTTGTTTGACACCCACCCGCCAACGGCTGACCGGATCAAGCGCTTGGAAAAAATGTAATTTCAACACAAAAGCTTCCAGATTTTTCTGGAAGCTTTTTTGCTCTACCTAAATTTAAGTTATATTTATCTTCCGTCTTCTATTTGTTATAATGCACGTATTAAATTGCTACCTTTTTCAAAAATGTGTATTAGATGAAAGAAAAAATGTACGGACAATATTTTAAAAGGCTACGGAATTATAAGAAGATGACGCTGCAGAAAGCAGCGAAAGATATCACTTCAAGCCCTGCCTTGTCACGCTGGGAAAATGATGTCGACGATATTCGGCTCAAAAAGTTTTTAGCCTTATTAGACCGGGTGGGAGTCACCCCCCGGGAGTTTTTTGCGTATACGGAAGTCCAAGGATATCTAGACAACTCCTACTATGATGAGCTGCAATTGCTCATCCAGCAAAAAGACAGCCGGAGGCTTCATCAGATCTTTTTACGGCAAATCAGCAGCTTTCATCAAACAAAAGATCCAGATATTTTAGGAAAGGCAGTCGCCGCGGCCAACAGCTATTTTACTTTGACTAAAATAAATTGTTTAACAGAAGCTGACCTAGAGATTTTTAAAGATTTACTGCTTGATAGCGAGTACTTAGATTTCAAAAGCCTACGTTTTCTTGAGAATTCTGTTTATTTGCTTGACTCTGACCTACTCATTTCATACAGCAGTAAAATCATCCACCAACTCAACCACTTAGAACAGGTAGACTATGAACTGTATTTGAATGCCTGGACGGCTCTGACCAATATTGTTTTCAGCTTGATCCAACAAAAACAAAACTCTGTCGCAAGCCACGTTTTGAATCAGCTTCTGACAATTGATTTGCCACAGCAAATGGCCGCTTTTAAAATCAGAATCGTTTTTTTAAAAAAATTGCTGGCTTACCGGGAAAGCGGCGATGACCGGGAAATCAATGCTTATTTAAAATCTCTAACTGAAATTGGCTTAAGCAATTTGGTAAGTGAACTATTGGATTATTGGGGTAGCGTTTACTGATAGCCGTTGCTACTCAGCCTAGGCGTTACAATTTGACCTTCAAAAACCAGATTGAAGCGTTCAAAATGAGGTATTAACGACTGAACGAGTACAAAGCCCGGATCTTCTTTCACCACTCGATAATAAATTTTCCTGCCTTCTTGTTTAAGCCTCTCCCTCTCATAGCTGATCATCTGGTCAACTTCTTTTGCATATATATCATATTGACGATATCTCACGCTAGCCAACTTTTTTGTAAAAGTTAGAGACAGCATCTTCTTCATAGGAGAGATTTCAGACCATATCAAGTTCAAACGTTTCCGTAATTGTTGACTTTCGCTTTCTTTTTTTACGGATACTAATTGGTATGCCTCCGTGAGCGATCTCATTATAGCGTATCGCTCATCTACTGAGCTCCCTGAACCGTAAATTGGGAGAATATCGCTACCTTGAGATAGAACAGCGGTAAAATAGGTCGGTATTTGATAGCTATTAATTACTTTTACCAGTATTACTTCTGTATCTGCCGTATCTTTTAGTCCTAGATAGATTTTATACAAATCTTTAGGCAAGGATTTAGGAATTATCTTAAATGCAGTTACCGAGTTTTCCTTAAGACCTAAGCCATACTTGATGATGAACCTTGAAATACTGTCTCTTTCAATCAATTCGTTAATGGAATGAAGCAAAGCTTCATTTACAGTTGATCCACTTGCATAACCACTATCAGAAGCATACTGGTAGGCATGATTGTTTATCGAAACACCATCGTCTATGAAATTAACGTCGCTTAAAAAGGATGGATAATAGACTTCTTTTGAGCTTTCGATATCGACAAAAGAATCTACTGTCAGCTTTGTGCTTTTTGAAAGCTGATTTAAAGCTGGATCATCCAAAAAATCAAGATCTTGTTCCATAATCTGCGACACAAGCACTCGTTGCTTAGCCGAATGTATCTGCGAGTTATAAAACAAATGCTCTATACTCTCGAATTCAGCTCCTAATACGGGCATATGACTCATCCCTTTGCCCATTCCAACGGAAACTTGTTTCTTTTTTGAGTCCCTTAAAATACACTGAACGGTTTGCAAGGCTAGATTAGCAGAAACCCACATTCTATAGTCAGCAGTTAAATGCAGTCGATTGATTAACTCAAGCCAATTAGTGTGTGCATCAGTATCTGGCACTTCTCTCTCAATTTGCAAATCTTTCCCTCCATAAAATAAAAGATCACGCAATATTGGCTTTCCTAAAAGATGCCATTAGCCGTGATCTTTTCTACTCTACTTAACTACTTCTGTTTTAAAATTGTTTAATTGGTCAGATAATTCTTTCGGACTGCTCATTAAAGCGTTGAAGAAGTTTAATTCTTCATCATTTAAGCCTTCCACAAGAAATGGTCCGCCTTTCGTTAATTCAGTTCTAGTACGTCCCATATCGCAACACCTCCTTTCTAGATAATCATTTCTCAATTAGCCGATGAATAACGCCTCAGCCCCCGCTGCCAAAACTTAACCGAGAGCCAGTAAAGGATGGGCAAAAAAACGAGCAGATACAAGAGCAGGATTTTTCCCCGTCCTAGCAGCCAGTCCACTGGCAAATTGCTGACTAGCAAAAGTGGAATGATCCATGTAAAAAACTGCTGAATAACTCGGGGGAAAATCTGTTTTGGCCGTCCGGCCAAACTGACCAGGTCCTCTACAATACCCCCCAAGGCCGTTAAGCCCTCAAACCAAAAAAGCAAAGTTAAGCACAATTGGTTCAAAATGAAAATCAAGGCTGCGGGTAAAACGATCATGCAATTGATCAGCATGATCTGGCCAAAACTTGCCCCTTCATGAGTAAGGTAATAAGCCAGTAATCCAAGCGAAAGCAGCAAGTTGAAAAAACTTGGAATATCCAAACTTCTGCCAACTGCCAGCCAGTAACTCGAACTGGGCCTAACCAACAGATAGTCGAGATTACCTTCAAGGATGTCTTCACCCAGTCCTTCATGGCCTAAAATGAAAAACAAATTGTAAAGATAGGTCGCGCTATTCATGAAACTGATCATGACGTAGTAGCGGTTCGCTGTCCAGCCAGCCAAGTTCTCACGCTGACTAAAATAAACTTGCCCCGCAAGCAGCTCAATCAACAGAAAGACAGTTGCCAAAAGAAAAGTAATAATGCTAGTACCACGGTAGATCATAAACTCAGCTAAGCTTTGCCGCCAAATAGCCTTGACCTTTCTCATGCTCCTGCCCCCTCAAAAGTTTTAATGCCTTTTTTGAACAACGCTTTTCCTAGCAGCACGCTAAGAAGCAGCCAGCAGCAAACGGCTAGGCAATTTGCGAAAAAATCGCGCTGGCTTATTGTTCCCGTCAACAAGCGCGCTGGAAAATCCGTCACCAAGGAAAAAGGGTTGTATTTCAAATACTGGTAAACCGGGCCCAATAAATTCAAAGGAAAATATAATCCTCCTAGCAAGAGGTAAACTGCGTTAATTCCGCTTCTAAGCGGCCACATATTGATCAACCAAAAGCTGAGCATAGCCAGGACCATCATCAAACTGAAAAACATCAGACTGCTCAAAAGAAGGTAGATCAAGAGCAAAAACACTGGTCCAGCGCTTTTTACCAAGAACAGAAGCAAGATAAAATACAACAGCAATAGTGGCGTCTGCAGGCCTAAATTGTAATTGAACAGGTACCAGTACAAGGATAAAGGTCTCGTTAAATAGAGGGAAAGATTCCCAGATTCGACCATGTCCGCGAATTGAAAAACCGGCCCGGTTGTAAAAATTAAACTAATCAAATTGGTTGCCAGCAGATAACGGGCCATTTGCTGAAAGTTGCCGGACTCTGCCAAGATAAACTTCCACATTAAAACTGTAACCAGCAGACTCGCCAATTGCAGGACCAGCTTCATGATCATATTAGCCCGGTAGATCAAACTGTTCTTCAAGCCAAGATAATAAACAGGCAGATATCTTTTCATTGTTTCTCTCTTTGATATATTTTCAAGATGACCTCTTCGGCTGATATTCCACTTTTGCTTAAAGAAATGATCTGTTCCGGCTGGAATTTTTCCATCTTCACAAAAAGCTGCTGAGGATCATGAATGATTTCTTCCCGCACGTCAGTCTGGTCATTGATCCAATACTTCAAGCAATAGCTATCGGATTGATCGATCTGAAGAGGCAACTTATTCAAGCTGTCATTAAAAATCAACTCTCCTTTGCTCAAAATCAGCAAACGCTGGGCTAAGGCCTCAATATCACGGACATTGTGCGAAGTTAAAATAATCGTCGTCTGATGCAGTCTGTTTTCAGTTTTTAAAAAATTGTAGATTTTTTCCTGCGTTAATAGGTCCAGGCCAATGGTTGGTTCATCCAGAAACAGGTAGCTTGGTTCATGGATCAAGGAACAAGCAAGTTCACAGCGGATCCGCTGGCCCAAAGACAATTTGCGGACCGGCGTTTTTACGATCTCGCCAATATCCAGTAAATCGCACAACTCCCGCAATCTGGCTTGATAACGGTCTGGCTTTAATTGATAAATGGCCGCCAGCATATTCAAAGTGTCAACAGCAGGCAAGTTCCAAGACAGCTGCGACTTTTGCCCAAACATGACCCCAATTTGCCGCAACAGCTTCTTTTGACGACTTCCTGGAATAAGCCCAGCTACTTTCACGCTGCCACTGCTTGGCTGAATAATCCCCGTCAGCAGTTTGGTCAATGTCGTCTTCCCTGCTCCATTTGGTCCAATCAAGCCAATAATTTCACCATCTTTTATAGTCAAATTCAGATCTTTCAAGGCAGGCACCAGCTGGTATTTCCGGTGGAAGATATCCTGCAGAGCTCCCTTTAATCCCGGTTCCTTGCTAAAAGTCCGATAATCAAAAGAAAGCTGGTTGATTTCAATCATTCTTTCTCCTCCTCATATTTAGTTAATAATTGTCTAATATTCTAACACTCAAACTGTTCCTGCATCCTTACTTTTCATATTTGAAAATTTCTATTTCTTTTCATGCAAAAACCGCTGAACTTACAGTTCAGCGGTTTTCTCTCTTTATAAATTGATGCCCTGCTGGCGGAAGAGCTCCTTGCGCTTGGCCGCCGGTGACATCCCATAGTACTTGCCGAATTTTTCATAAAAGAAGGACTTGCCCCGGTAGCCAACCAGGCCGATGATCTGCTTGATCGACAGGTCTGGCCGGGCCAAAAGGCGGACGGCCGCCTCCATCTTCTGCTCGTCAACCAGCTCAATAAAACTCTGCCCGGTCTTCTTTTTGACCAGGTCGGAAAAATAGTTGGGACTGAGCTGGTAGTAATCCGCGGCCGCCTTCAAGCTGGTCGAGACGTAGTTTTCACTAATATAGCGGCGGATCTCCCGCTCACTCAAGCTGCCCGCTTCATTTAGTGCTCGCTGGGCCAGGGCCAAGGCAGTCAGCAGCTGGCTTTTGAGCAAGACTGAAGATAAAGAATCGCTGGTCTGGTACTCAGTCAAGGCCGCCAGGAAGGCCTCCCCAGCCGGCCCGTCAACCGCCACCCGGCCGTGAGTCCCTACTTCTTCAGCTTCTCCCAGCATAAGCTCCTTTTTCAAGTCCTGCATGGCAAAAGCTTTTGGCAAGACAAGCTGGACCAAGAGCCCCTCTTTTAAACTGGCCTGGCAAGATTGGCCAGCTGCCAGGAGAAACCAGTCGCCGGGCTTGACCTGCCACTTTTGCTGGCCAGCCCGGAAGCGCCCCGTCCCCGCGAGCAGCAGCAAGGCAGTCACAGAGTCAGTCTTCCAGCCTTCAGCCTTGTCGCCTAGTAAAACAAACTGACAATCAGCAGTCTGACCTTTTCCTTTGTTCAGCGGCAGGGCGGCATCCCCCGCCTCCAGCAATTTTTTCCGCAGCTTGGCAATTTCAGTCATCGGCTCTCTCCTTTCTAAAAAATTACCGTAACTTGGCCAATTTTTTCTCCCGCCAGCGGGCCCAGATGGCGATAAGCAAAGACAGGAAGACCAGGATAAAGGCGGCCCAGAAAATCGCGTGAATAGCCCCGTAGAGGATGTTCTCCATCTGGCCCAAGTCCTGCTTAGGCAGATTGGCCCGGGTCTTGGCATCCGACAGGTGGTTGAGCATGGACAAAGTGATCTTGCCCCCGCTAGCCTTGACCCCTTTAGCCAGGTGCTCATTCAAAATGACCCCGAAGACGCTGGAAGAAACAGCCATGGCCAGCATCCGGATCAGATAGGAGAAGGAAGTCGCGACCGGCACGTCCTTGCTTTCCGCGTCTTCTTGCACCTTAACCTGGAGCTGGTTGAACATGACCCCGTTGCCCCAGCCCTGCAGCATCCCGGCGATTAAAATCCCCCAGTAAGGGAAGTAGCGCGGGGCCACCGCCATCATCAGGTAGCCCGCCGCCAAAATCCAGCAGGTAGCCAGCATGACCTGGTAGGCCGACCAGCGCCGGCGCATTTTTTCCACCGACAAGGAGCCCAGCATGTCGGTAAAGGCCCCAGGGATCTGGGTCATCCCCCCAACCAGGGCAGTCGTGGCCATCAAGCCTTCCGCCCACATCGGCGCGTAGACGCTGTAAGCCGACATAGCAGCCCAGATCAAAACAAACAAGGTAAAGTCGACGACCAGGGGGATATTTTTGAACAAACGGCCTGGGATAATCGGGTCTTCCGCCCGGCGCTCAATAATGACCAAGAGGCCGATGAAAATCAAGGCCGCCGCGAAGATCAGCAGAGCCGTGGCGATTCCCGCCGATTCTACCAGCTGGGTCCCGAGCAAAAGGGCCACCACCCCAAAGGACAGGCAGATAGCCCCGCCCAAGTCGACCTTGTGGACTGACCGGGCTTTTTCCTCTTCCTGGAAAAAGATCTGGATCAAGACGATGGAAATCAAGGCGACCGGGATATTGATGTAAAAGACCCAGCGCCAAGACAAGACGTCAACGATCCAGCCCCCGAAAAGCGGCCCTAAGATGGTGGCCGTGGTGAAGAAGGCGGACACCATACCCAGCACCTTTAAGCGCTTGTGGGCATTTGGATAAAGGTCAGAGTAGATAATATAAGGAAGCGACACCATTCCCCCGTTGCCAATCCCGGCCAAAAGGCGGAAGGTCAAGAGAAAAGACATCTGCTGGGCGCAGCCTTGGAGCAGCGCCCCCAGCAAAAAGCAGGCGGCTGACAACTGGTAGGCCAGTTTATTCCCCCGCCGCTCGCCCAACTTGCTCCACAGAGGCGTAGAAACAGCCGTCCCCAATAAGAAGATGGCTACCAGCCAGCCGGTATATTCAATCCCGTGCAAATCAGCAATGATCCGCGACAAGGCCGTGTTGATGATCGTGTTGTCCAAACCGGACATGACGTTTGACAGCATCAAGGCCACGGTAATTATTCGTCTTCGTTGATCTGACATTTTTTCGCTCCCACTAAATTCTAAAAGTCCTTAATTTTAGGATACAGCTAAAAAATTGCCAGTAAAAGCTTCTTCCAAGATTATTTTAAGAAAAGTGCTATAAATCGGCTTTTTCAATCAGTTTGGACAAAGTTTGAATTAGACAGGCTTTAGCAGATCCAATATAATAAAATAAGAATCAATTAGACGAATCAACGGGGTGCCGGAAGGCTGAGATGATACCCATGGAACCTGGCCAGGTAATGCTGGCAAGGGAAAATGAAACTTTACTTCTGGTCACCCTGCTTTTGAGGTGACTTTTTATTTTGCAAGCAGAACTGACAATTGACCACTTAACTTTTTCCTACGGGGACCGGGAGGTTATCCGCGACCTGTCCTTGACCCTGCCGGCGGGGACTTTTTCCCTCTTGATCGGGCCAACTGGCTGCGGCAAGTCGACCCTCTTGAAGATCATGGCCGGCCTCTACCCGAAATACGGAGGCCAGCTGACCAGCGGACAGATCGATTTGGGCGGACGGAGTCAGGCCATGATGTTCCAGGAAGCTGGCGAGCAGTTTACCATGGCCACGCCCAGAGAAGAGATTATTTTTGCCATGGAAAACCTGGGGAAAAATAAAGAAGAATTTGAAAACCGGCTGCAAAAGGCCAGCGAGTTCGCGGAAATCGATTCCCTTTTGGACCAGAAGATCGTGACCATGTCTGGCGGGGAAAAGCAGCGGGTAGCCTTAGCTGTCCTGGTCGCCATGGACGTGGATCTCTTTTTGCTGGATGAGCCTTTTGCCAGCGTGGACCCAGCAGCCCGCCGCTTCTTGATCGGCCGCTTAGCCAAGCTGAAAGAACAGGGCAAGACCATCATCATTACCGACCACCTTTTTGACGACTACCAGGGCAAGGTGGACGGGGTCTACCGCTTTGAAGGCGGGCAGGTGGAACTCTTGAGCCAGGATGAACAAGCCCTTCTCCTGGCTACTGAGCCAATCGGCCTGCATTTTGCCCTGCCAGAGAACGAGCCAGCGGCTTTTGTCATGAAAAATTTCACCATCAAGCAGGGCCGGCCTTTAATTGAGCAAAAGGAATTAGCCATCCCCAAGGGGAAGGTGACCTTGATCACGGGGCCAAACGGCAGCGGGAAGAGCTCCCTGTTTAAGGCCATGACCAAGCTGCTGGACTACCAGGGCTCCTTAACCTGGGAGGGCAAGGAAGTGGCCAAGCTCAAGGAGCGGACCTACTTCCAGCATGTGGCGCAAATTTTTCAAAATGCAAGTGACCAGTTCATGGCGATTACTGTCAAAGAGGAGCTGGATTTGAGCCAAAAGCACCCTTCGCCCTACTTCAGCCCGGAAGTTTTGGACCAAGCCTTGGCTGATCTGGGTTTGGCGGACCACTTAGACCAGGTAGTCTACTCCTTGTCGGGCGGGCAGAAAAAGAAGCTGCAGATCCTCTTGATGCTTCTGTCGGGCCAGGAAGTGCTTTTGATCGATGAGCCCTTGAGCGGCCTGGACCAGAAGTCGATTGAGCAAGTCGTGAAGCTTTTGCAAGAGTGCCAGGAAAAGAGCAAGCAGACGATCCTGCTGATCAGCCACCAGTTTTACGGAATCAGCGATTGGTGTGACTATCACCTGCGCCTGGCTGACAAAAAACTGGCTTTTGTAGAAGACTAGGGGGAGGAGAAAATGACTAAAAGCAAAATGAATCCCAGCTTGAAGTTCTTGCTGACCTTGATCATTTCACTGGAGTTATCTTTTAGGGTCAGCCTCATCAGCAACATCATCGTTATTGTCCTGGCCTTTGCCTACCTTTTATACCGGCGGATCAAGCCCAAGGCCCTGGGCGGGATGCTTTTGGCGGCGGGCCTGGCGGCAATTACCGTCTTTTCTTCTGGCTACATCTTCAGTGACCACCGCGACCTCTGGTATGCTTTGGACATTTCCAGCCGGGTGCTCGTATATACCTTTACCACGGCCTGCCTGACCATTTCGACCACGGCCGAAGAGATGGCCCGGTCACTGGAACAGAACCTGCACCTGCCAAGCAAGTTTGCCTACGGGACCTTGGCGGCTTTGAACATCATTCCCCGCATGCAGGCCGCGGTCAAGCAGATCCGGGTGGCCGGGATGATGCGGGGAGTCTACCTCTCCTTTTGGTCCCCGGTTCTCTACTTTAAGGCAATTTTGGTGGCTTTAAACAGCGCCGACAACCTGGCCCAAGGGATGGAGTCCCATGGCTACCGGGAAGGCGCCCCGCGGTCGGTGATCGTTGAAGTGCCGCTGACTGGTAAGGACTGGCTGCTCTTTGTTATTGCCATTCTTCTTTTGAATCTGGGAGCTTTTTTACTGCCATAAAAGTTGCAAAAAAATTTTAGTAAAAAAGTTATAAAATTGACCTAGATCAATTTCTTTTGCCTGGGGAGGTCCTATAATACTAAGTATCAAGAGAAAAAATTGCTACTTAAGTAAAAAGAAGGGAAATTACTATTATGAAGAAATTAGACGCTACTACTTTGACTGCTGACCAACAAAAGTTCTTTAACGACGCTTTGGCATTCGTTGCTTCCGTTGACAAGGACGGCAACCCACAAGTTGGTCCTAAGGGTTCCGTAACTGCTTTGGACGACAAGCACCTGGTCTGGAGCGAAGTTACCTTCTCACACTTGTGGGAAAACATCAAGAACGGCAGCAAGGTTGCTGTTGTAGTTGCTGACGTGCCAAGCCACACTAACGTGCGCGTGGTCGGCAGCGTGACTATCCACGAAGGCGACGACTTCGCCAAGGAATACGCTGCTAAGGTTGGCAAGCCGGAAACTGCTGCTGCCGTAGTAGTTGAAGTTGAAGAAATCTTCGCTTAATCAAATCCGCATAATGAAAATGGCTTCTGGGAGAAAATCCCGGAAGCCATTTTTCTGTCTATCTATTATTTTTTAGCCCGTAAAAGGCCACAGGCCAGGGCCGCGTAGATTAGGTACAAAATGCCGATTGAGATGTATTCATGAATATTGAAGACAAAAATCAAGACGATAACTGCTAATGCTGCAACAGTTACGTAGCCTACTGCCGGGCTGAGCTTGGTCAAGGGCGTGAGACCCAGAAATAGGGTCAGCAGGGTGATCGCGATCATGCCAGCGATTGTCCATGAAACTGGACCTGGGTCGCCCAAGGCTAAGATCCACTGAACCGCCATAAACAAGGCCAAACAGATACCAGCCAGCAGAAAGACGGTTTTGACGGCTGGCTTAGTTGCAAAGTTTTTCATCATAATCACGCTCCTATTTCCAAAAAACTATTCACTTATATTATAAACCTAAGCTAAATTTTGGAGCAGTGATTTTTGCGGCAGCCGTCATTTTTTGCTTTTGTTAAAAATTACAGCAACCAGATTTACATATGTTAACGCGTGGTTCTTGCTAAGTTTAATAACTTTTTCTCTTCACAACGTTCTCTTCTGAGCTATGTTTTCTTGCAAAAAGCGGCTAACAGCCAATAACACTAAGGCCAAGAAGTTAAGTGGTAAATTGCCCGGACCAAAAGCGATTGGCGTAATCAGTCCTATCAACGTCAAGGCGATGCAAACTAGGCCAATAATCAAGAACGGCTTACGGGGAATTTTTTGGCTGAATACAGCTAAGGATAATTCTGCCAACAAGACCAAGATAAAAACCACATGGCCCAAAACCGTTACCTTTAAATCCGTCCCTTTGATCGTTCTTAGGGCATTGATGTAATCCTTTAAATTTGAGCAAACTACCACAGTCAAAAAGCATAGTAAGATTACATCAACCACTTTGACTAAAATCTTTAAGAATTTCATCTCTGTCACCTTCGTTTTTACCCAACCCAGGCCATCACGCAGCTGATTAGGCTGACGGCCAAGAGGATGCCGGCCAGCCAATAGTTAAAGACTGCCTTCCCCCGCCAGCGGTAGCTGGCCAGAACCAGACTGACCGCCAAAGCAACAACAGCCGAAGTCCAGTACCAGGTCAAGCCGAAATACAGGCCTACCACCCGGTCAATTACAAGGCCCAGCAAAAGGCAGGCGCCAATCACCCAAGCCGCTGCAGGAGCCAACCACTTGCTCAGCCATACTCCCAAAGCAGCCACGGCAACGAGCAAAATAAAGGCATCATAAAGCAGTTCTGTTGCCTGCCCATGACTGCCACTGAAGGCATAACCGGAAGCCGTCTGGCCGACTAAATTAATGATCAGCGACACTGCAGCTGCCGTCAAAAGCAGGTCATTAGCCAGCCACATGTAATGCTCTGTTTTAGTCATTTAAATCGTCCCTTTCATGACTCATAATCCGTTTACATGGCTATTCTACATCGCTTTTTCCAGCTAGAGAGCAAAATTGCAGATATGAATCAGCATTTGCAGATCTGCAAATCTTCACAAGAGAAAATGATCGACAAATCTTTCCAGTCCAGATTCTCTGAGTATCCCCTTGATTCTTTCCGCCTCCTCATCTTGCCCTGAAAAAAGCCCCGCGTAATACTTGCCAAGCAAGCGGTAGGCTACAAACTCCAGGCAAGGAGACAGCTGTCCTAGAACTTCTATGGCCGGCTTGGCCGCCTTGGCAATGCCTTCTTTCCTGCAGCGCTGACAGAAGCTGACACAGGCCTTGCCTACCGCTTCCTGCTGGTCTCTAGAAAAATTATCGATCTGTTGATACTTGTCTAGCAGTTCACTCAGCCAAAAGTAGGCAATATCAAACTTCATCAACTGAATCGCCGCGGCAAAAACAACAATTGCTTCCGTATCGTCCATCCAATTGTCCAGACTGAAGAAATAATCCGATACCTCGTTTTTTAGCTGCTCATGATCTTTAAGGTCTGGATCCAGCAGATAAGCCACCAGGTCCCCGCCAACCCGCAGGGCTGTCTTCCCCGTCAGATTGGCCGCCTGCTCTTTCAAAAAGCTCATCTTTTTCCAGTTCCAATCATAAAAGGCGCTCTTCACCCGGAACTCGATATTGATCCAGTCAGCCTCTTTTTCCTCTCGCCGGCTATAAATCATTTTGGTGAAAAAGTAGCCCAAATCATAGTTGTGGCTTTCCAAAAGCTCCAGCAGATCCTCAGCCTTGATCCGCTGCTCTCCGCTCTCAATCCGAGAGTACTGGGCCACTGACATGACTTCTCCCGCCATTCCCTGCTGGGTCAAGCCCAAATCTATTCTCGTCTGCTTGAGCAAATCACAGATCTCCATTTTTTATTCAGCTCCCCCTAATAAAACACTTTCACCTTAGATTCTAGCACTAGACTAATTCGTATACAAAAAGCCTCTCCTGCATATTTCCCAGGAGAGGCTAAAAAATCTATTCTACTTGTGGTAAGGACTGCCAGAGTTGATCATAAAGGCCCGGTAAATCTGCTCAATCAAAACCAGCCGCATCAATTGGTGGGGCATGGTCAGCTTGCCGAAACTGAAGAGATCGTTGGCCCGCTTGTTGACCGCGTCACTGGTCCCCAGGCTCCCCCCGATCACGAAAGTAATGTCGGAATGCCCGTAGGTTCCCAGATCCTTCAGTTCCTTGGCGAACTCTTCGCTAGCCCGCTCTTTGCCCTTAATGGCTAGGACGTAGACATATTCTTTGTCCTTGATCTTGCTCAGGATCCGCTCGCCTTCCCTCTTCTTGACTTCTTCCATCTGGGCCGGGCTGAGGCTTTCCGGCGCCTTCTCATCCGGCACCTGCACGATCTCCACCTTGGCAAAGCGGCTCAGCCGCTTCTGGTACTCCGCGATCCCATCCTTAAAATACTTCTCTTTTAATTTTCCAACGCAAACAATTTTGATATTCATAATGCACCTATTTTACCATTTTTGCTTCTATCCCCACAATTAACAATTTATCAACCGCCTTTTTCCACAGCTGTGGAAAGGCCTTTTCTAGATCTAGTGGACTAGAGCAGAATTCTATCTAGGTCTAGCTTTTTGCCAAAAAATTTCTAAAATTCCGTGTAACCATTCCACAAGCCGCCTGTGGACTGGACATTTTCACAAACAATCACCGAAAAAGCCCGGCCTGCCGCCTTGAACAGACGTTTTAACATGACTTTTGCCCGTGGAACTTACACACAATCCACAGCTTATCCACAGCTTTTCAGGAGCTTTTTACCCCATTTTTTGCACAATTCACGGTCTTTTCCACAGGATTGGGGATAAAGTTTCCCTAAAAATTTTCCTTGACAAGAAATATTTCCGAACTTTACCTTGGCTTTACCCCGCTTTTGTTTTGAAAAAAACAAAAAATCCAACAGATCTGCTGATCCACTGGATTATTTGTTCTTAAATTAGTTGCTTGCCTGCAGGGTTACCGTGAAGGTCATGGTCTTGCCGTTCCGGTTGACCGTGATCTTGACCTTGTCGCCAACATTGTGGCTGTACAAGATGCTGTGCAGGGTGGCCACGTCGTTGACCGTCTTGCCGTCAGCAGCCGTAATCACGTCGCCCTTCTTGATCCCGGCACTGGCTGCCGCGCTGCCTGAAGTTACGCTAGCCACGTACAGGCCCTTCTTCAGACTGGTTGAAATGCCCAGCTGCTTCTTGTAGTAGCTGTTCAGTTCAGCAATCGCCGCAACCTTGATGCCCAATTGCGGCCGGGTGATCTTCCCCTTCTTGACCAATTGGTTGACGATCGTCACAACTTCGTTTGACGGGATCGCGAAGCCCATCCCTTCAACTGAGTCGCCACTGCTGGAGCTGGACAGCTTCATGGAGTTAATCCCGATAACTTGACCATCTGAGTTGACCAATGGACCACCGGAGTTACCGGAGTTGATGGCCGCGTCCGTCTGGATGACCGTCATCTGGTTGGAGTTGTAAGTGATCGTCCGGCTTGGTGAGGAAATGATCCCTTGCGTTACCGTAGACGCATATTCAGACCCTTCTGGTGAACCGATGGCAATCACCGTCTGCCCAGACTGCAGGCTGCTGGAGTCGCCAAATGAAGCGGTTTGGGTCACGTACTTGGAGTCGATTGACAGGACAGCCAAGTCACTGGTTGAGTCCTTGCCGACAACCTTAGCGGAAATCGTCTTCCCGGAAGCCAGGATGACCTTCACCTTGGCTGCCCCGGAAATAACGTGGTTGTTAGTGACGATGTAGCCCTTGCCGTTGGCCGTCGTGTAGATGACCCCGGAACCTTCAGAGTACAAAGTCAAAGACTTCTTGGAGCTGGATGAATCTGAGCTGGAATCTGAATCGCCATAGCCGAACATGCTGTAGATGTCAGAGCTTGATGATGAACTGGAAGTGTACTTGTAGTTCAAGACTGAAACAACCGCGTTCTGGACCTTCTTGTAAGCGGAAGTCATCGTCCCGCTGGTGGTCGTTGACTTGTTGACCTTAGTAGTGCCGCTGGATGAAGTCGTCACTGACCCGGTTTCACCAGTGTTGCTGCTGCTTGAGCTGGCCGTGGATGATGAAGAATTGCTGTTCAAATTGGCTGCTGACAAGCCGCCGTAAGCAATCCCACCGCCCAAAAGACCGGCAACGACCCCAATGATGGCCGCTTTAGTTAACAAACGGTTATTTTCCTTCTTGCGCGTGTTTCTTTGCTTATCTTGTTCTTCAGACATGGTTATCACTCCTTATCGTTGTCATTATCATATCCAAGCTTTTTGAAGTATATATGAACAAAACGTATTAAAAGCTTTAAAGCCCTCGTATTATAAATTAATTAAAGAACTCGGCGTCATCGGCTCGGTATCGTGCAATTCCAGGTCACTGGAGACGTCGGCATCTTTTTCCGCCAGAACCTGCTCCGCCACGTCCCGGGCCAAATAGTTCAAATTGTTCTGCTGGCTGCGGTGGGCCATGAAAACATGCTTGGTTTTAGAACTGATAACCCTGGCCAGAGTCTCAGCCGCCTGCTCGTTTGACAGGTGGCCGTGATCTGACCGAACCCGCTGCTGCAGGCTCCAGGGATAGGGGCCGCTTCTCAGCATCAAGTCGTCATAGTTGAACTCGAGCAAATAGGCATCCGCGTCTTGAATCTCATATTCGACTTCTTCAGACACGTAGCCCGTGTCCGTCAAGCAGGCCAGGCGCTTGCCCCCGCTGGAAAAAACGTAGTACTGGGGCTGAGCCGCGTCATGGCTGGTGGCAAAAGCCGTCACTTCTAAGTCCCCATAGCACTTGGTCTGGCCCGGCTCAATCACATTGATCTGCTCTTCCGGCAGGCGGCCGATCTTGCCGGTCTCCTCCAGGTACTTCCAGGTGCCCGTGTTGCTGAAGGCGTTCAGCTGGGGATAGCGGCGCATGAGGACCCCCATTCCTCCGCTGTGGTCGCCATGGTCGTGACTTAAAAAGACCATGTCCAGGTCTTCAATCGCCACGCCTACCTTGGCTAAAAGCTCCTTGGTCTTCTTGCCCGAAAGCCCGGCGTCCATCAAAATCTTGTGCTGGTCAGTCATCAGCAAGCTGCAGTTGCCCGCTGATCCGCTTGATAATACCGCGAATTGCAAATTTGTCCCTTCCTGCCCTTAATCATCCAATGTACTGTTTTGCAAAAGCTGGCCATTAAAGGCGTTGACCCGCTTCAAACTGCTGCTCTTGCTGCTCTTGTTTTCGATCCAGACCAGCCAGGTCGGGACAAAGATCACGCTGCCCCGGACCTCGGTCAATTTGGTGTAGCCCAGCTTGACCTGCATCACCCGGGAGTTGTCGGCCAGTTCCCGGGTGGTATAGAGGTTAGTGACTGCCCGCCAGGGGCTGATGGTGGCCTGCAATTCCCGCACGCTGGTCAAGTCACTCAAATAGGTCTGGTAGTAGCCCGTGATCTTCTTGTCCTTGACGTTGACCACCAGCTGGGCCAGGCTGCTGTAGACCTGCCCGTACTGGGACTTCTGCACGTAAACGTAGCTGCTGTTGCTGGAAAGGTTCTTGGCATAAACATACTGCTTGCCATGCAGCACGTAATTTTTGTCATTCTTGAATTCACTTACCGTCATCCGCTCCAGCGAAATCGCGTTTTTCATAGTCGCGTACAGGGTCTTGTCCCCTTCAGCATAGCTGGTGGACACGTCGCTGCTGAGCTTCTTGGCGGCTTCTTTCAAGTCGCTCTTGCTTCTTGTGGCCAGGTAGTAGCCCGAGTCCCCCTTCCTGGACAGGGAGGGAACCGTGATATTGTCCGACTTCATTTCAGCCTTCAAGCTGGTCGAGGTCGTCACTGAGCTGGTTGAAGAAGTCAAAGTGACCGGTGCCCGCCAGAGCTCAATCAAAAGGTAAATGTCGACCAGGCAGAAGAGGATCAGAAAAAGCCATTCAATTTTGCGATGATCCATTAGTTTTCTTCCTCCTCTGAGCTGACTGAACTTGATGATACGGCTGAACTTGAGCTGGAGCTGCTGGAACTTGAGCTGGATTCAGACACTGATTGGCTGCGGCTGCTGGAAGACGCTTCCTGACTGCTTTCCGGAGCCTGGCTGCCCGCTTGGCTGCCGCTTGAGCTGGAAGCTGAGCTTGCCTCACTGCTGGACTGGCTGGAGCTAGTTGAAGACGAGTAACTGCTGGAACTGGATCCGTCAATCAAAAGATCAGCATTTTCGGCCTTAGCCTTCTTCCAGCCAGCGAGGCTGTTCCAGCTGCCGCCTACCTTGATAAAGTAGGTTGGCACCAGAGTGATCAAGTCGCTGCGCTTCTTGTCGGCCTTGATATGGTAGCCGATGGTGATCCTCTCGATTTCGCTTTCTTTGATGCCGATGCTGTCCAGCTCTTTAAGCAAGGTCGCGGTCTTAGGCAGGGTCTTGGCCTGCCCGTCATAAGGGATCGGGATCTGCAGGTTCATGCTGCTGAAAGCCACGCTGACCGTTTCCGTTCCCATGGTCACCTGGGTTTGGGCCAGGGTGTCATTGGCAAAAATCGGATAACCTTCAATATAGTTGATATAAGCCACCGTCTTGCCGCTGCTTTCAAAAAAGCGGAGGTCCTGCTCAGCCAGGCCCAGCTGCTTGACATAAGCGGCACTTTCCAGCATTCGCTGCGTGGCCGTCCGCTCTTGGCCGGTCAGATAGTTTTGGTAAAGATACTGGTGGTCACTGCTTTTGCCTTCCTTAGGAATCTGCAGGCGCTTGGAATAGCCGGCCGTGTAGACCGTACGGCCATTCTTGGCCACCGACTTGCGGTAGCTGCTGCCCAGAAGCCTGGAGGCATAGTAGCTGCTGGACTGGTAGCTGATGAGATAGCTGTATTCCTTAACTTTAACTGCTTGAGCATAAAAAGGCACATAAAGCTTCTTCAAATGCAGGAAGCTGACCTCCTGTTTGTCTTGAGCACTCTTTACGTACTTGACCAGCTGCTGAAAAGAGCCAGACTTGATCTTCACCCGGTAAACCCGGCTGCCGCTGTCGTTGCCAAAGTAAAGATAGCGAATCTTGCTCTTGGCCGGGACAAAGACCCGGTTGAACTGCAGGCTGGAATTGGCTTGCTTCTTGCCTAAAAGCACCGTGAAATTGATCTGGTCCGGGTAGGCAAACATGATATAGTTCTGGTCATCCAGCAGTTTCTTGTAATCGGCAGAATCATCCGATACCTTCTCAATTACCCCCAGCTTGACCTTTTCCAAGTACTGGACGAACTTCAAAGGCAGGTTCCGCTTGGCGTCATGCACCTGGTAGCGGACCCCGTCTTGAAAGACATAGGTCTGGCCCGGCGCGTAAAAAGTCTGGATATTCCGGTAGTGGGTCGTCAAAGAGGCCGAACTCTGCGAAGAAGACTCATTGCTGATCCGGCTGAAGCGCTGGTCACTGGTCATCACCGTGACCCAGAGGCCGATTGAGATCAAAATCACGGTCAAGGTCGCCAGGTGGAGGAGAAAATCATTGAATTTGAACTTGAATTTAAACTTCATCCCATTCATCCTCCTCATCCATTGGTTCATATGGCAGGGCAATGTAGAAGGTTGACCCATGCCCTTCCCGGCTGTCAGCCCAGATCCGGCCGCCATGGGCCGTCACGATTTCCTTGGCGATGGCCAGGCCCAAGCCGGTCCCGCCTTGGGCCCGGGACCGGGCCTTGTCTGCCCGGTAGAAGCGGTCAAAGATCTTGCCCAGGTCCTTTCTCGGAATCCCCAGCCCCTGGTCGCTGATGCTAAGCAGGATCTGGTTCTGGTTCTGGGTCAAGCGGACCGTAATGGTCCCCCCGTCAGGGGAATACTTGATGGCGTTGTTCATGATATTGTCGATCACCCGCATCATCTGGTCGGTGTCGATTTCCACCCACAGGGCCTGGTTGCCCAGGTCCCGCTTGATCACGTATTCCTTGGTATCGCTTTGGGCCTCGCCCTGGTCATGCTCGACAATCATGTCAAAGCGGTTGAGCAGGTGGGCAACAAAGTCGGTAAAGTTGACCCATTCCGGTTCCAGCTTGGTGGCCCCCCGGTCCATTCTGGACAAGACCAAAAGGTCATTGACCATCCGGATCATCCGTTCAGTTTCCTTTTGCGTGACTTCCAAAAACTGCGGGGCAATCTCTGGATCTTTCCAGGCCCCCTCATTCAAGGCTTCAATATAAGCCCGGACGCTGGTCAAAGGAGTCCGCAATTCGTGGGAAACGTTGGAAACGAACTGCCGCTGCTCATCTTCATTTTTGATCTGCTCAGTCACGTCGTGCAAGACGCAGACGGCCCCGGACACAAAGCCCGTTACCCGCTTGATCAAGGTAAAGCTGGCGTGCAGGATCATTTCATCATCCGTACCGGCATTGACCGTGACCTGCATGTCGCTTTGGTTGGAGATCAAGTCCTGGGAAGTGTATTCGTCCCCCAGGCCCAGAACTTGGGAAATCGGCTTGTTGATCGCGTCTTCGGCCTTGATGTCCAGGAAGTCCTGGGCCATCTGGTTCATGATCGACACGTTCCCGTGCCGGTCAGTCGCGATCACCCCGTCGGTCATGTGGGACAGGACGCTGTCCAGCCGCCGGCGCTCAGATTCTGACTGCTCATTGGACCGCTCGATCTTGGCTGAGAGGGTGTTAAAGGCCGCCCCCAGCTGGCCCAGTTCGTCATTTGAGTAGATCTTGACCTGGGTCGAGTAGTCCCCGTCAGCCACTTGGATGGCCTGCTGGCGGAGCTCTTCAATCGGCCGGGTTATTGCCCGGGAAATAAACATGGAGGCAATCGCCGCCACGATTACGGCAATAAGCGAGGCCGTCAAAAACATCATCGAGACGTTGCGCAAGTTGTTGAAGACGTCAGCCATGCTGGCCCGGACATAGACTGCCCCAACGATGTTGGTCCCGCTGGTCAGGGGCACGATTTGAACCATGAAGCTGCCCTTCTGGCCGCTAGTGATCTGGGTCTTCTGCTGGCCGGAGTTGATCACTTCCCGGATATCGCCATTGTTGGACAATTGCCCCACCCGGTTTTTGTCATTTAGGTTGGACACGGCCCGGATCACGTTTTTATTGTCCACGACCTGGATCTCAGAAATCGCGTCATTGCTGTAGTCGGTGATGATCTGATTCATCTTCCGGTCAGCGCTTTTGCCATTCTTGACCAGCTGGGTAGTCAACTGGTCGGTCACGATCGACTGCAGCTGAATCGTGGTTTGAAAGTTGTCAATGCTGGTCTGCTCCATCTGCCGGGTAAAGTAGGCCCCGATGATTTCAATCGTGGCCAGCAAAAGGAGCATGAAGATAAGGGCGATCTTGGTCTGGATCGAGCTGACCAGGCGTTTAAGCCGGTGGGTCTTCTCTCTCTTCACTTTCTCTTTGCGTGCTTTTTTATCTTTCTTCATTAATCCATCCACATAAAGAAAGCCACCTCAAACAGTGGCTCTGGAAAATTATTCTTCTGTTTGCTGCTTGACGAAGTAGCCGACACCCCGCCGGGTGACCAAAATTTTCGGCCGGACCGGGTTGTCTTCAATCTTTTCCCGCAAGCGGTGAACCGTTACATCGACCGTCCGGACGTCGCCGAAGTAGTCGTAGCCCCAGACCGTCTGCAAGAGGTGCTCTCTGGTCATGACCTGGTCCATATGCTGGGCCATGTAATAGAGCAGCTCAAACTCCCGGTGGGTCAGTTCGATTTTTTCCCCATTCTTTTCGACCAGGTAGGCATCCGGCTTGATCAGCAGGTTGCCGATCTGGATATCATTGCTTTCCTGTTCTTTTTCCTTTTGCTGGTTGACTTCCACTGCCTTCTTGACGATGTCCCGGCGGCGCAAATTAGCCTTGACCCGGGCCACCAGCTCACGGTTGGAGAAAGGCTTGGTCACGTAGTCGTCCGCCCCCATTTCCAGGCCGAGGACCTTGTCAATCTCGCCGCCCTTGGCGGTAACCATGATGATCGGCATGTCGTGGGTCTGGCGGACTTCCCGGGCTACTTCCAGCCCGTCTTTCTTCGGAAGCATTAAGTCTAAAATCATTAAGTCAGGGTTGTATTCTTCAACCTTCTCGACAGCTTCCTCGCCGTCATAAGCGGTCTCTACATCAAAACCCTCTTTGGTCAAGTTAAACTTGATAATATCGGAAATCGGCTTTTCGTCGTCAACGACGAGAATTTTTTTAGGCATCATAGACCTCCTTCACTGTCCCTATTATACTTGATTTGTTCGCGAAATTAAAAAAATTACAATTAATGTAAAAAAGGAGATTGCTTTTGCTGAGATTTATGGCATAATAAAAGTGTTGGTTGACACGGGTCGTTAGCTCAGCTGGCAGAGCACCGGACTCTTAATCCGGGTGTCCAGGGTTCGATCCCCTGACGACCCATCATCCCTAAGCACTGCACTCGCAGTGCTTTTTTTATTTTACAGCAAGCGGGGACTTTTTATGAGTAAAAAGACTTACTACTACCACAGCGAAAGCGAGGACCTGGTCAGTTCTGCCCAGCAGGACTTCCAACTCCCAGACGACTATCAGGTCTTCCGGAAGGGATTTGGCTGGCGAATCTGGAATGGTTTAGTCCGCAGCCTGGCCTGCGCCTTTGCCTGGCTCTACTCCCGCCTCTTTTTATTGGTCAGAGTCAAAGGCAAGGAAAAATTGCGCCCCTTTAAAAAGCAGGGCTACTTTGTCTACGGCAACCACACCCAGATGCTGGGTGACCCCTTCACCCCCATGACCATCGTCAACCCCTACCGCTACTATGCCCTGGCTGCCCAGGCCAACTGGGGTATTCCTTTTTTAGGCAAGTACGTAATTCCCGTGGCCGGCCTGCCGGTCGGGAAAAACATCAAGCAGTCCATCAGCCTGCTCAAGGACGTCAAGTACGCCTATGAAGAAAAGAAGGCGGCTATCGTCATCTACCCGGAAGCCCACCTTTGGCCCTACTACACCAAGATCCGCCCCTTCCCGGCGACCAGCTTCAACTTCCCGGTCAGCTTAAAGGCCCCGGCTTTTGCCATGACGACCACCTACCAGCCCTGCCGCTGGAGAAAACGGCCGAAAATCACGGTCTACATCGACGGTCCCTTTTACCCGGACAAGAATTTGGGCAAGAAGGCGGCCCAGGAAAAGCTGCATGATGAAATTGCTCAAAGCATGCGGGAGCGGGCAAAACTGAGCACTTGCGAGTATTGCTCGTATGTTAAAATTGACAGTAGGAAATAGGATTTTTTCTACTAAAAAAGGAGGCAGAATCATGAACTTTCTTTTTTGCGGTGACCACAACGCTGAAAGAGGCGTGCTGATTGCCGTTTTATCACTGCTGAAAGCCGAGCGCGGCGAGGAAATTCACGTCTACATCCTGACCATGAAGGCCCACAGCAAACACCGGTCCTTTAAGCCCTTCAGCCAGCACGCGGCTGACTTCATCCGTTCTCTCATCGTGGCTGACAATCCTAACAGCAGCCTGGAACTGATCGACTGCACCGAAAACTTCATCAAGGAGCCGCCGACGGCCAACATGGGCACCCGCTTCACCCCATATGCCATGCTCCGGCTTTTTGCCGACGAGCTGCCGCAGATTCCCGACCGCATCCTCTACCTGGATGACGACGTGATCATCCGCCGGCCGGTTGACCAGTTCTACACTCAGGACTTGGCCGGGACGGAACTGGTTGGGGTTCTGGACTACTTCGGCCGCTTCTTCTTCCACAATCAAAAGAAGCTTTTTGACTATCTAAATTCCGGGGTCCTCCTTTTGAACATGCCGGAAATCAAGCGGACTGGCCTCTTTAAACGTGTCCGGCACTTGATGCAGGTCCAGAAAATGTTCCTGCCTGACCAGACGGCCATCAACAAATTGGCCAAGGAAAAGCGGATTGCCCCGCGCAAGTACAATGAGCAATACGCCCTCCAGGACGACACGGTCATCCAGCACTTTACCACCAGCTTCCGCTTCTTCCCTTACTTCAGAACCCAGACGGTCAAGCCTTGGGACGTGAAACGGGTCCACAGCGTGCTCAACCTGCACGAATATGACGACCTGCTCAATGAATACCTGCAGCTGAAGGACCAGCTGTAAGACAAAAAGAGCAAGACTGCTTTCGGAGGAAAGAAATGACGATTCCAATTTTTTACACCATCAGCGACGACTTTACCCCCTACCTGGCCGTATCTTTGAGCTCTTTGGCGAAAAACGCCGGAAGTCAAAACGACTACACAATCATCATCCTGCACCAGGGATTGAGCCCAGCCAACCAGCAAGCCCTGGCTGCTTTTGAAAAAGACAATGTCAAGATCATCTTCCGGCAGCTGGATGACCAGCTTTTTGCCCAAATCCAAAATAAAAAGGGCAACTATCTCCGGGCCGACTTCTTCACCCTGTCGATCTTCTACCGCCTTTTCATCCCGGACCTCTTCCCCGAATACGACAAGGCTGTTTATATCGATGCTGACACGGTCGTGAACGCCGACATCGCCGGCCTCTACCAGACGGAATTGGGAAACAACCTGGTCGCTGCCTGCCATGACCAGTCGGTCCACTACATTGAGCCCTTGCAGACCTACATCAGAGACTGCCTGGGGATCGATCCGGACAAATACGTCAACTCCGGCGTTTTGGTCATGAACTGCCAGGCCATGCGGGAAGAAGGCTTTTTAGACAAGTTCCTGCAGCTACTGTCGACCTACCAGTTCAACTCGATCGCCCCTGACCAGGACTACTTAAACGAGATCTGCTCTGGCCGGATCAAATTGCTGGACCCACGCTGGGACGCCATGCCTAACGACTTTGACCAGGAAATGGCCGGCCCTTACTTGATCCACTACAACCTCTTCTACAAGCCTTGGCACTTTGAAGAAGTCAAGTACGGCAGCTACTTCTGGCAGGCTGCAAAAGAGACGCCTTTTTACGAAGAATTGCAAAAGCAGCTGGCTGCTTTCAGCGACCAGGACCGGAAGGACGAACTGGCCAAGATGCAGGGCATGGTCGACATGGTCGGCCAGATTTTGCAGGATCCGCAAAACTGGTTCCACGTGAAACAGAAAGTCAAGGTTACCCTGTAAGGAACTAAGGAGAATAAGATGATTATCGGTGACAAGCGCCTGGACGTGATTCACAATATCAAGCAGGCCGCGAACGAACGGAACTTTACCGCCAAGACAGAAATCGGCGATCCAATGATGACCAGCGAGGAAAAGCTGGCTCTGGTGGAAGACTTTTGGCAAAAGCAAGACAAGGTCAAGACAAAATTTGACGGGGCCGTGGGCCACGAGCTGCTGCAGGCTTTGACCAAGACGATTTCTGGTTCAACCAAGGTAACTGGTATAGATAAGCTGAGTGGCCTGCCAAAAGGCGGGGCCATCGTGACCGCCAACCACTTCAACCAGATCGACGCTTTGGCTGTTAACCGCCTGGCTCAAAAGGCCCACCGGCGGATGGACATCGTGATTGAGGAGACCAACTTGAAGCTGCCGGGCTTCTTCTCCTACATCATGAACAATATGGGTTCAATTCCTTTGACCCAGAGTCCCAACTACCTGGGCCGGGAATTCATCCAGCACTTGAACCACGCCTTTAATCAGGATCACTGGGTCCTGATCTTCCCGGAGCAGGAGATGTGGTGGAACTACCGCAAGCCCCGCAAGCCGCAGCGCGGAGCCTACTACTTCGCGGCCAAGTGCAACGTGCCGGTGATTTCGACTTTTGTGGAAATCCAGGACCTGCCAAAATTGGAAAAGAAGAACGAGCACTTCTACCAGACCCGGTACACCGTACATGTTCTGGACGTGCTTTACCCGGACCCGACCAAGACGGCCAGCGAGAATGCCAGCCGCTTGATGGAAGAAGATTACAAGCTGAAGGTCCAGGCCTACGAAAGAATCTACAAGAAGAAACTGGACTATGACTTCACCAGCTGGGATATTGCCGGCTGGCGGGGAGAATAATTTTTGCCAGAGACAAAAAGATCATGAAGGAAAATTGCTCCTTCATGATCTTATTTTTTATTGGCAATTACTTGACGTATTTTTCCGCAACTTTCTTGCCCAGCCAGACAGCCGCGAAAGAAGCGATGTAGGATACGATGAAGCATGGGATCCAGGCTTCCTTGCAGCCGTTAAGGTAGGCGGTCATCCGCGCTGCCTTAGGGATAGACTCGTTGTAAAAAATGCTGGCACCAGTACAGATAAAGGTGTTGAGCGTGTTCAAAACGGCGGAAGGGATAATCCCTTGGACCAGCTTGAAGGCAACCGTGCCTTCTTTTAAGTGGAAGAGGCCGGCAAACCAGTCACCCCAGGCGTTGTAAGGGATGAACAAGCTGAAGAAAAAGACAATCAAGTTGATTTCCGCAGTCAATTCAAACAGGTTAACCCAGTTGAATGGCAGGTGGTTCAAGATGATGATAAAGATGGCCATCACCAGGCCCATGAACATGGACAATACAGAAGTCAAAATGGTGCCAAAGTGGCTTTTGTAGAACATAGTATTACTCCGATCCTAAAATATTTTTTGTGTCTGTTTTACAACAGGTGGTACAAGTTATTCTCACTGAGCCAGCCCAAGTAGAGTTTTGTCCAAGAAGCAGCTTGCGGGTCGCTAAGAGAATGATCTGGCCGGCCATCAGTCCGCTTGTCTGCCAAGGACATTCCGTGATTGCCCTTTTGATACATATGGAACTCAAACGGAACTTTATTTTTGGCTAGGTCACCGGCAAAGTTAATCGCATCCCCAACATGACAGTTTAAATCTTCCGTCGTTCCCCAAATGAAGGTCCGCGGAAACTGGCTGGTCACTGCCTGATCCAAGTTGATCATGGCAATTCTTTCAGCTGACTGGTCCAAGCCAGTTGCCGCGTAATTGATCAAGTCCACGCTAACCTTGACCTTGTTCAAAACTGCAATATTATGATTATTCAAATCGACCATCTTGATAGCCGGGTAGCAAAGGCCTACTGAATCTGGCCGCATCTGTTCTGCTTTCAAGCCTGTCAGCTTGGCCAGCCAAGGAGTCTGCCAGTAGGCAGCCAGCTGAGCCGTTAAGTTACCACCGGCTGAAAAGCCAATCACATTTATGCTTTCCGGATCGAGTTGCCATTCTTCAGCATGTCTTCTGACTTCAGCAACCAGCTTTGCCAAGTCAATCAAGGGATTGGGAAATGCACTGACTGGATCGCGGCTATAGTCATGATTTCCATCAAAAAATTCTGCTCCCTCAGTCGCGTAGTCAAAAATGGCACATGAGAAACCTGTGCTGATGAACTCAAAGGCGATTGGTTCTCTCTCCCGCCAGGCCGTGTAGCAGTAAGCCCCGCCCGGCACGATGATTAGGAAAGGCGCTTTGCGTTTTTCATCAACTGACGCGTCGGCTTCTTGGATGTAGTAACTGGCCTTGGCGCCCCGGTCGCCGATTTTTTTAGTAAAAATTTTCATTGCTCTCACCCATTTTTTCAAAAATAATAGGCTGCCAAACAGCAGCCTACATAATTCAAAGGATTAATCAGTCAAAAAGTTCAAAACGCGATCATAGACTTCATCGCGGTTTTGGTGCAAGCCGTGGTCGCTGCCCGAGATCAAGTGGAATTCGCAGTTATCATAGATGGCCTGGTAGTGACGGCCTGCGTAGTTATTGACGATCTTGTCATCTTCGCCGTGCAGAACCAGGACTGGTCCGCGGTAGGCAGCCGCGGTGTTATAAATGTTGATGAACTTGGCGGTTCTGAAGTACCAGCCGTTAAGCTTGAAGTCGCCAAAGTCCAGCTTGTCCGGTACGACGTTAGGGTCATACTCTTCACCCATGCAGGTGCCGATTCTTGCATCGTCAACCAGGGTTGCGGCCGGTGACATCAGCACCAGCTTGGAGATCTTATCGGCGTAAAAGCCGGCCATCATTGATGACAAAACCGCGCCTTGGGAGTGGCCGATCAGGTAGATCTTCTTGATGCCCTTCAAGCCCGAAACATACTTCATGACTGCTTCGTAGTCTTCCAGTTCGTTGAAGATCGACATATTGTCCAGAGGACCTTCGCTTAAGCCGTGGCCGTTGAAGTCAAAGCGGACCGTAGCCAGGCCCTTTTCCTGCAGCTTTTCCGCAATCACTGGCAGCAAATCGTTGACCTTCGGGTCCATCATGCCCACAAAACCGTAAGCCAGGATGGCCAGGTCGTATTCTTCACTGTCTGGAATTGATACCTTAGCGGCCAACTTGAGGCCGTCCCGCATGATCGTTACGTCTTTTTCACTCATTTTTTTATTCTCCTGTTCTTAGCTTTCCAAGTTGGTAATGTTCTTTTTTGCCCGCTTGTTTTGGCTGATGCGAACGATGATGCCGAAGACAACCCCAATAACTGCGATGACCATGTTCATCAGCAGGATTACTCTAGGAGCGTTGCTGCCGGCAGTTGCGGTGATTGAACCGCAAGCCCGGATAACCAGCCAGTTGGACAAAGCGTTGCCCAAGCCGACGATTGAGATGGCAGTGGCCTTGTGAGCTGGGTAAAGGCCAGCCAGCAATGCGACTGCCAGCTGCATCAAACCACCGGCTGCAAACCAACCCATGATTGCGGCCAAAACATACAGAAGCGGACCGCTTTGTACAAAGTAGGACAAGAGCAGGCCAGCGGCACAAACTGCCGGGTAGACAATCAAAATCGTTGATTCACGGACACCCTTAGCCACCATTGCTGAAGTAGTCAAAACTGAGACCAGAGAGGCAATTGCGTAAACTGATTGCAGCATCGCCGGGTTAGATAAGCCGTACAGCTTGCCCAGTTCTTGATTGGTGTTGGTCCACACCATAAAGACAGCAGTAGTACTGAAACCCATCAGCCCCAAAATTACAGCTTCCAGAGTTACTTTCATCTTTGGCTTGGCAACATCTGCCGAAGCAATTTGCTCAGCAGCAGCTTGCTTGTCACCACCAACTTCCGGAAATGGCAGGAAAAAGCAAGCTACGCCAATCACTGCATAAACAATTGCAATGCCCCAGAAAGCAACTTGGAAAGGAATATGTTGGGCGTTAAAAGCAACAATGACGAATGGCAGAATGAATTGCCCGAAGCTGACAAAGAATTTTGTCAAAACAGTCAGCATTGACCGCTTATCTGGGTAAGCGTCCTGCATTGATGGGGTCAAGCCAGCATTCATGAATGAGTTGCCGATCCCGCCAATCAAAGAGCAGACGTACGCTACTGTTACGTTAGGTGCCAGCATGAAACCGGCAAAGTTGATGACCGTGCACAGGCAAGCCATGATAGCCGCAAACCGGCGACCAAACTTGTCGGAAATCGGGCCTGCCAGAGTACCAATGATCCCCCCGACCCCAACAGCCGAGCTTACCGAGAGTACTGCGGCGATATTGCCTTTCTGGCCCCAAAGTGCGGCCAGTTGTGGCTTGTATTGAGCGGAGATTGACATGATAATCCCGCACATTAAAAACGTGGTGTAAACGGCTACGGCCGTGGACAAATAGCTGCGCTTTTTGCCACTTGTTACAGTTGCATCCAACTTTCTTCTCCTAAAAAATAATCGTATTTTTATTACTTTTTACTCGTTTATTAGTGCTGGGATGCCCCGCTGACCGCGTCAGCCGCTGGAGCTTCTTCGTTGGCCGTGTCGGCAGCGATCCGGCCAAAGGTAAAGATGTCAGCCAGGGAGTTCCCGCCCAAACGGTTGCCGGCGTGCAGGCCGCCCGCGTTTTCACCAGCTGAGTACAAGCCCGCGATGACGTGGCCTTCTTCGTCCAATACGTGGGCTTTGGTATCGATGACCAGACCGCCCATAGTGTGGTGGATGGCCGGCTTCCGCGGAGTTGCGTAGAATGGTGCGACTTCGCACTTCAGGTGGAAGGCGCTCTTGCCGAATTCCGGGTCGTGGCCGGCATCAACGTAAGAGTTGTACTTCTTGATAGTGTCGGTCAATACTGCTGGGTCCATCCCCACCTTTTCAGCCAGTTCTTCCAGAGTATCAGCTCTGAACAAAGTGCCGGCTTCAACTTGTGCGTCGATTGATTCTTGCGTGGTGTTGTAGGCCGTTTCCTTGATCTTGTCGTCGGCAATCAGGTAGAAGAGGCCACCGTTGTCGATCGCTGCCTTGGCCAGAGTGTCACGTTCCGCAAATTCGTTAACGAAGCGTTTACCCTTTTGGTTGACCATGATGAAGTTTTCTGGCGGAGTTTGCAAGCCAGTGAAAAGTTCCCCGGTTACCGGGTCAGAAACTGGCATGAGTTGAATGAAGCCCATCCCAGTCAAAGCAGCACCTGCTTCTTGGCCCAGAGCGATACCGTCACCGGTGATGGCTGGTGAGTTGGTCGTGGCGATGTCGTCAGCAATTTCACTCCAGTAAGTGTTGTACTTTTGCACCATCTTGGTGTTGGCACCGAAGCCGCCGGCAGTCAAAATCACGCTCTTGGCGTGGACAGTTACCTTGGAGCCGTCAGTCTTTTCGGCAATCACGCCGGTAACCTTGCCGCCTTCAATGATCAAGTGCTTGGCCCGGGTTTCAGTCAAAACGGTTGCCCCATGTGCCTTGACCCAGTCGCCCAAAACGTGGATGAAGGCAAAGCCCATTGGTTCAACCGGCTTGTGGCCTCTGCGCCATAAAGCACCAACTGGCATGGTTACGTCGCTGCGGTCAAACTTCACGCCCAAGTCGGTCAGCCAGTTGACTGAGTCCAGGACATTGTTGACCAAGGTCGTTACCAGTTCGTACTTGCCGTGGATTTCGTTGCCCTTCAGGTCTACCCGCTTGCCGCCGAGGTAGGTTTGAATTTCGTGCAAAAGAACTGAGTCAAAGAGGTAGTCTTCACCTGAGTCAAGGTAAGCCTTGATTTGGTCACGCAGCTTTTCGAAGTCTTCCACGTATTCTGGGTCGATTTCGCTGGTTGGCGTTTCAGCCAGTTCCTGTAAGGTTTCCTTTTCACCAGGCAGAGCCTTGAAGCCCTTTTGCCATTCAGGTTCAGCCGCGTTCATTGGACCACCGGCCCGGGCAGTGTTGCCGCCCAGTTGCGGGAACTTTTCCAGAATAACAACTTTCTTATCATGTTGCAGAGACCGGGTAGCAGCGGCCAGACCAGCCCCGCCAGCACCGATGACAACCACGTCAGTGTCGTATTCTTCATCCTTGGCTGCTGAAGAAGCTGGCTTGTCGCGCTTCTTCCATTCTTCAGCATCCCCGCCGGCTTCATTGATCGCTTCGGCGACCCCGTCGATCACCCCTTGTGAGGAGATTGAAGCCCCGGAAACGGCGTCGACGTTCAAGGTTTGCCCGTCGATGATGGCCTTTGGCAGGCGCTTGAAGACTTCATCAGCGATCCCGCTGGTTTCTCCGGCTGAGTCAACCGTGATGTCCGCCACCTTGTCGTTTTCAATAGTGACTTCCATTGGCATGAATGATGAGCCGTGGCCTTTGGCCTTAACCTTGTAGGTACCTGATTTCATTGACATGATTTTTGCTCCTTTGTTTATATTTTTATCAGCTTGTTAGCGTTTTCTTTACTTGATAAGTCAATTCTAATATTTTCCCGATAAAAAATGAACGACTTTTAATATTATCAACCGATAACATCTGTGTTATCGTAAAAACAAGACTTTTTTAGCAAAAAATGGAGACAAAAGAAAATGAACGATCCCGACATCATGCTCAACTACCTGGAAGTCCTGCTCAAGGAAAGCAACTTCACCCGGGCTGCCGAAAACCTCTACATTTCCCAGCCCTACCTGACCCAGCTGATCAAGCGGGTGGAAAAGAAGCTGGGAACCACCATCATCAACCGGGACAAGGTTCCCTTTACCCTGACTGAATCCGGCCAGATCTACTACCAGTACCTGGAAAACATTTCTGCCCAGCGCCACCAGCTGGCCAACGCCCTGGAGCGCTTCAGCAACCACAAGGAAGAAGTCATCCGGATCGCCATTCTGGAAAGCCTGGGCACCTTCCTTTTGCCTAAAATCCTGCCCGCCTTCTTGGACAAGCACCCCCAGGTCAAGATCCAGATCGCTGAAGGCTTCCCCCACACCAGCGAAGACCGGCTCTTGGGCGGGGACGTCGACTGCTATATGGGGCAAACGCCGGAAACTGTCGCGCAAGGAATTGACACTTATATCAATGGCGGGGAGGTCTACTATATTGTGATCCCGGAAAATTCCAAATACTATCTCAAGGACCGCTTCATCCTCGATCCAGCTGATTATGATCCCAAAGAGCTGCTCCAGCAGCCTTTTGTCTTAAGCAACGGCGAATCC
Source organism: Lactobacillus sp. WILCCON 0059 (assembly GCF_057197985.1). Taxonomy (NCBI): domain Bacteria; kingdom Bacillati; phylum Bacillota; class Bacilli; order Lactobacillales; family Lactobacillaceae; genus Lactobacillus; species Lactobacillus sp. WILCCON 0059. Next base: position 137,551 of record NZ_JBUBHN010000001.1, on the reverse strand, counting down.
GCCATCCGCCACCAGGTCAATGGGCTCTTTCATTATTTCCGCGTCCGGCCAAATGTCCGGATGACCTCCAACAGCGTCATCACCGCCACCAACCTGGCTGTCAATGGGGTCGGCTTTACGGTCTCCTCAGCCAGCATCTTGAAGCGGCTGGAGCACCTGCCAATCAACCTCTACCCCCTTGATCCCAAGCAGATCAAGCTGACCTATTTTATCGGCGTCCGCCGCGGGGCTGACCTCTCGCCAGCCTTAAAGGACCTGGTCGAGGCCTTCCAAGCGGCCGAGCTGCAGGAAGAGATCAGCTAATTCAAATATTTTTTGGAGAAAATAAAACCCTCTACCCCGTGCTCACGCTGGTGGTATACTACGGGAAAGAAGGCTTTTGACGAGTTAATCAAGGAATTGGAAAAAAGAGATAAGAACGAGGTGACTACCATGACTGAAGTAATGCCACAATTTATCCAGGTCAAGCTTGATCGGGCCAAGAAGGAAACGACTGAAGAAGTGACTGCAAAGGTGACCAAGGAAGTCACTAAAGAAGTGACTAAAGAAGTGACTAAAGAAGTGACTAAAGAAGTGACTAAAGAAACGACCGAGAAGGTAACTAGAGATCACTTGATCAACATTCTGAACACCACCAACTTAACTCCAGACGGAGCCATGGACCTCCTGGGCATCCCCGAGGCAGACCGGGCCATGTACAAGAAGCTGCTCAAGAAGAAGTAAGCAGCAAAAAAGCGGACAAGCCAAACTTGTCCGCTTTTCTTACGCCTTAGCGACGATTTCCTTGATGTAGTCAACCGGCATCTCCTTGCCAGTCCAGAGCTTGAAGGACTCTGCTCCTTGGCCGACCACCATGCCCAGACCGTTATAGATGTGCTTGACGCCGGCCTCTTTGGCGATCTTCATCAACTTGGTCTCCCGCGGTTCATACACCGTGTCGCTGACAACCATGTCCTCATGCAGCCAAGATGGATCTTCCACCAGTGACAGGTCGTCCAGTGGCGGCATCCCTACTCCGGTCGCGTCGCAGTAGATCCTGGATTCAGCGATCGACTGCTTGAAAGCTTCCTTGTCTTCCATTGGGTTCAAGCTGCAGACACAGTCAGTCGCTTCATTGATCGCGGCTACCTTGCCTTTGGCTGGTTCCCAGTTGCGGTCGTGGATATTAAAAATTCTGATTTCCTTGGCTCCGCCCATAGCCGCGGCTACAGCAATCGGAATCGCTGCCCCGCCGGCACCGGCTAAAGTCATGACCTGCCCCTTCACGTCCTGGCCGTCTTCTTGCAAAGACCGCAGCCAGCCCGTCCCGTCAGTGGTATAGCCCGTCAAAAAGCCATGGTCATTGACCACCGTGTTGACCGCCCCGCAGATTTTTGCTGCCGGATCCAGCTTGTCCAGGTAGGGGATGATTGCCTGCTTGTTTGGCATAGATACATTGGCTCCCCGCATGTCCAAAGTCCGCAGAGCCTTGACCGCGTCCTCAATCCGGTCCGGCCCGATCTCAAAGCAGAGATAGGCCCCATTCAAGCCCAGCTTAGCCATGGCATTGTTGTGCATGGTCGGTGAAACTGAGTGTCTGATTGGATTCGCGAACAGGCCCAACAAGATGGTATGTCCGTCCAGCCAGCCCGTCACTGGTCCGGTAATCCCGTTGATTTTTACCGGTAAAATGTCATTGCTTCTTTCGTCAGTCATCTTTTCAGTCCTTTGTTTTTATCTCTAAAAAATATGCTAGCGCTTGCCACTCTATAAAGAAAGGCAATCTGCCACTTTTATCAATCTATTTTTTCTATTGTTTTACCAATAATTTCAAAAATACCCACTAAACTCTCTATGTAAAAAGCAGGATTGACAAAATCTCTCTGTTAACGCTAACATTGAATAATGACGCGATTATGATTTGTTAACGAGGACTTGCTATGGAATTTATCAAAAACTACAACAACAACGCTGCCCTTGTCAAAGACTCAGCTGGCAAAGACTGGGTCGTAATTGGCAAGGGGATTGGCTTTGGGCTTAAACCAGGGATGCCTGTCGATGAAAGCAAAATCGAACGCCGCTTTAAAGCTCAAGACGAAATCGACCAGGTCGAACCGGACATCGTCAAGGGCATTGATCCCCAGTCCTTTGCCGCCACTGACCAGGTCTGCGAAATGCTGGAAAGCAAGTACGGCATCTCCTTTACCGGCTACCAGTACTTTGCCCTGGCTGACCACATCGACTTCATGATCAAGCGGACCCTGGACGGAGCGGAACTCAACCCAATGAGCGGCAGCTGGGAAACCAAGACCCTCTTTCCAAAAGAATACGCCGCGGCTAAAGAAGCCCTAAAGATCATCTCTGACACTGTCCACCTAGAATTCGATCAATCTGAGGCCGTATCTTTAACCTACCACTTCATCAATGCTGAATCAGACGGCTCCAAACTGCAAGATACCATGCGGATGACCCGCTACTTGGGCGGGATTGTCAATATTGTCCAATACCAATACGGGATCACCCTGGACACAGACAGCTTCAATTATGAACGTTTCATCACCCACCTCCGGGCCTTGATCATCCGCCACTTGACCGGCAAGGAAAATAGCGCCGAACTGGACCCAGCCCTCCTGCAGCTGATGGTTGCCAAGTACCCAAAAGAAAAAGACACGGTCGACCGGATTGCCCAATATCTCAAGCGGGAAGATGACTGGACCCTGTCAGCCGATGACCAGACCTACTTGATTCTTCACATCTGGCGGGTGACTCACCGCTAAAAAATAAAAAATTCCGCATTTTCTGTTGACAGCGCTTTTATGAAGCGTTATCATAATAAATGTCTTAAGCGTGTTACTGTTAAATCAGGCATGAACCTATCACGAAATCAGCCGCTGGCAATATCATTTGTCAGTCTTACTTGATTTACCGATAGGTTCTTTTTTTCGCTTAAACCAGGTGTGTTACTAGTTCGACTAGGCATGAACCCGCAAGCATATACAGGACTCTTTCTATCTTTTCCACGTGAAGAATCCTGGCTTGCGGGTTTTTATTTTGACAAATTGTAAAAGTGAGGATAACGATTATGGCAAAAAATTACGATGAACTAGCCAAAGACATCGTCGCGCACGTCGGCGGGGAAGAGAACGTCTCCTCCCTCAAGCACTGCGTGACCAGACTGCGCTTTGTGTTAAAAGACGAATCCAAGGCTGACACCGACTACCTGAAGAAGCGGGACGGGGTCATCACCGTTGCTAAAGCCGGCGGCCAATACCAAGTGGTTATCGGCAACGAAGTCGCCGACGTTTACGACGCGGTTCTCAGAAACTCCCACATCAAGGGGGTTGGGGAAGTCGCTGAAGACGACGCGGAAGACGCGCCTAAGGGCAACCTCTTCGACCGCTTCGTCGACTTGATCTCCAGCATCTTCCAGCCTTTCCTGGGCGTCCTCTGTGCCGCCGGTATGCTTAAGGGTCTGACTGCCCTCCTGGCTGCCACTGGGATGGCTTCCACTAACGGTATTTACATCATCTTCAACACCATGGGCGATGGGATGTTCCAATACCTGCCATTCTTCCTGGCCTTGACTGCTGCCCGGAAGTTCAGACTTGACCAATTTACCAGCCTGGCCTTGGCCGGGGCTATGCTCTACCCGACCTTGAGCACGACCGTTAAGGCGACTACTACCTTTTTCGGCCTGCCGATCAAGCTGCCTAGCGGCGGCTACTTCCAAACGGTGATTCCAATTATCCTGGCCGTTTGGTTTGCCTCCCTGGTTGAAAAGCGGATGAAGAAATGGATGCCAACTGACATCAAGATGTTTGCTGTTCCATTCTTCACCCTTCTGATCTCAGTACCTTTATCCATTCTCTTGATCGGGCCAATCGCCAACACCCTGTCAAACTGGGTTGGGGTTGCCTTCCAGGCTATTTACAAGTTCAGCCCAATGCTTTACGGGGCAGTTCTTGGTGGACTCTGGCAAGTACTGGTTATGTTCGGCCTGCACTGGGGTCTGGTTCCTCTGGCTATCATGGACTTTGCCCAAAAGGGCTGGTCAGTTCTCCTGAACCCGTCAGTTGCCGTCTGCTTCGCCCAAACTGGGGCTTTGGCTGCCATCATGATCAAGACCAAGGAAAAGAAGGTCAAGGAGCTTGCTACCCCGGCCCTGATTTCCTCAATCTTCGGGGTTACTGAACCGGCTATCTACGGGGTTACCCTGCCGATGAAGACGCCATTCATCATGACTTGTATCGCTGGTGCCATCCAAGGTATCTACTGCGGCTTAACCAACGTTACCGGCTACGCTATGGGTGGTATGGGGATCTTCGCCTTCCCTTCATACATCAACCCTAAGACTGGTTCATTTGCCAGCGTGATCAACCTGGCTATCTGCGCCGTCATCTCACTGATCCTGGGCTTTGCCTTGACCATGATGACCAAGGTTCCTCGCCTTTACGGGGAAGAAGAAACTACTCAAACTACTGAAGCTGCTCCAGCAGAAGCTCCTTCAGTAACTGTTGCCGGTGAAACTATCCTGGCCCCAGTTGCCGGTGAAGTTTGCCCGCTGAGCGAAGTAAAAGACGAAGTCTTCTCTTCCGGCGCTATGGGCGATGGCATTGCCATCAAGCCAAGCGAAGGGCTCTTGAAGTCACCAGTTGACGGCACGGTCAGCCTGGTCTTCCCAACTGGCCACGCTATTGGCCTGAAGAGCAAGAACGGCGCGGAAATCTTGATCCACATCGGCATGGACACGGTTGAACTTAACGGCGAAGGCTTCGAAGTCCTGGTCTCCAAGGACCAAGAAGTCAAGGCCGGCCAGCCACTGGTCAAGTTTGACCTGGACGCCATCAAGGCCAAGGGCTACGACCTGACCACGCCGGTCATCATCACCAATTCCAAGTCCTACCATGAAATTGGCGACAGCAAACTTAGCGCGGTTAAGGCCGGCGACCAGCTGCTGGCTCTGTCCTAGCGGCAAAACACTAATACATATTTCTCTCAAAAACGTTCATGGAAAGATTTGCCTCCGGCAAATCTTTTCGTGCATTAAACACAGGTAATATAGCTAGTAAAAATTAAAGCAATAACAGATAAGGAGACAAATCATGGCAAAATTTCCAAAAGACTTCCTTTGGGGCGGGGCCACTGCCGCCAACCAGTATGAAGGCGCCTATTTAGAAGACGGCAAAGGCCTCAGCACGGCCGACGTAATGACCAACGGCTCCCACACTGAAGCCAGAAAGATCACTTGGAAGAACCCGCAGACCGGGGAAAGCGGCTATGTGCCAATGGCCTTTGGCCAGTCAATGACCTTCCCGGAAGGAGCAGAACCGGCTGTTTTGGACGGCTACTACTACCCAAGCCATACGGCAACTGACTTCTACCACCACTACCAGGAAGATATCAAGCTGATGAGTGAGATGGGCTTCAAGTGCTTCCGCCTCTCCATCAACTGGGCCCGGATCTTCCCGAATGGTGACGACACTGAGCCAAACGAAAAGGGCTTGGAATTCTACGAAAAAGTTTTCCAGGAATGCCGCAAGTACGGCATTGAACCTTTGGTGACCCTGTCTCACTACGAAACTCCGCTCAACCTCTCTATCAAGTACAATGGCTGGACCAGCCGCAAGCTAATCGACTTCTTCGTCAACTACGCCAAGACGGTCATGCAGCGCTACAAGGGCCTGGTTAAGTACTACCTGACCTTCAACGAAATCAACATGATGAGCCTCAGCCCTTACATGGCAGCTGGTATTTTGACCGATGATGCCCAAAGCAAGGCCCAAGGCGCCCACAACCAATTCGTGGCCAGCGCTTTGACGGTCAAGGCGGCCCGGGAAATCGACCCGGAAATCAAGGTCGGCCAGATGCTGGCTTACGGCCCGGTCTACGCCTTGACGGCTGACCCGAAGGACCAATTGAAGGCCCTCAAGCAAAGCGACGCTACCCTCTTTTACAGTGACGTCCAGACCGGCGGCCGCTACCCAGACTGGATCTTGAAGAAATACGAAGCTGAAGGGATCAAGCTGGACGATGAAGACAGCGACTACGAGCTCCTGGCCCAGTACCCGGCTGACTTCCTCAGCTTCTCCTGCTACTCTTCATCCGTAACGACTACCCATGAAACTGGCGACACAGCTGGCGGCAACCTGGCTATGGGGGTCAAGAACCCTTACCTTAAGACCAATGACTGGGGCTGGACGATCGACCCTGACGTATTGCGGATCGCCTTGAACCAGCTCTGGGACCGTTACCACAAGCCGCTCTGGATCGTGGAAAACGGCATCGGGGTCAAGGACCAGATCAGTGAAGACGGCAAGATCCACGACCCGGAAAGAATCTCCTACCTGCAGCAGTGCATCTCTTCCATGCGCGACGCCATCAACCTCGATGGCGTTGATCTAATGGGTTACGAAATGTGGGGCTGCATTGACCTGGTTTCCGCCGGGACCGGTGAAATGCGCAAGCGCTACGGCTTTGTCTACGTTGACCGCGATGACAAGGGCGAAGGCAGCCTCAAGCGGATTCCAAAGGACTCCTTCTACTGGTACAAGAAGGTTATCGCCAGTGACGGCGAAGACCTAAGCGACTAAACAATCTCTCCCCACCAAAAAAGCTCCCGTATCGCGAGTGATACGGGAGCTTTATTTTCAAGAAAAGCGTTTCTCTTGGTTATTAGTGCAGTTCCAAGTAATTTTCAGCGTTTCTCAAGTCTTCGATTGACAATTGGCCAGGTGCTGAAGTCTTGCCAACGGCACCGAATGACAGGCAGGAGCCGAAGACTTGGCCGGCAATCCGGCTGACCTTGCCCAAGTCAGCCATTGCCATGGTGATGATTGGCGTTGAGAGTGCCTTGCGGGCGTCGTTAGTAGCGCTTAACAGAGTCAAAACGTCGTCAGCGCTGTGCGGCATGCAGGCCAGTTTTGGCACGTCAGCACCCAATTCAGCCATCTTCTTCAAACGGAATTCGATGACGTCCTTGGCTGGCACCTTTTCAAAGTCGTGGTTGCTCATGATAACTACCACGTTGTAGTTGTGAGCTTGCTTAACCAGGTCCTTGACTCTTTCTTCATCGTGGAAAAGTTCGATGTCGACCGCGTCACCCAAACGGTTGGTTACTACAGTAGCCACCAGGTCCAGGTATTCGTCTTCACCCAGTTCCAGGACGCCGCCTTCGTTCTTGGTTCTGAAAGTAACCAGGATCGGCAGTTCGCCGACTACGTCCCGCAAAGCCTTGGCCGTAGCGATCAGCTTTTCATTGTCCTTGATGCCGGCTTCGTAGTAGTCGATCCGCCATTCCATGATGTCCGGCTTGGCAGCCGCGATTTCCTTGGCGGAAGCCAGAATTTCTTCTTCAGTCACGCCAACGTTTGGCACGGCAATCTTTGGCAGGCCTTCGCCCAAAACAATGTTTCTAACTTTTACAGTAGTCATATTAATACCTTCTGTTTTTTGCTTTTTTAAAAAAATTACTTCTTCAGTGAACCAAACAGGTGCTTGTAACGGATAGCAATGATGGTCGTGTCCACGAAGCCCAGCAGGGCAACGATCACGTCAAAGAACATAACTTCTCTCATCCCTGGCAAAGCGTTGATGACCAAAGGAATAGTGAAGGAAGCGATTGAACCGGCAGTGTAGAAGAAACCAGTAACCGTCCCCTTGCCAGCTGGGAAGAAGTCGGCCATAACCGTCAAGCCCAGCTGCATTACGCCACCAGCGGCAAAGAAACCAACGGCGAAGGCCAGAATGCCCATCAAAACCGCGCTGGCTGGGTATGCCCACATCAAGAAGATGGCGATAAAGGCACCCAAAGTGTAGATTGGCACCAATTGCACTTCCTTGAACTTGCGGCCGATCACTGCAGTAAACAGGACGCAGCAGATTGAACCAAGTGAGTACCAGGAAACCAGGGCGTGGGCAGCGCTGTCGCTCATGTGGCTGATTGACTGCCCGTATTGGGTCAGCATTTGGCTGACCATGTAGAAGGTAGCTTGGGAAATGTAGCCATAAAGGATGAACAGGGTACCGTCCAGCCACTTGTTGGACTTGACTGCCGGCTTGTCGCTGTCAGCAGCTGCTGCTGCTTCAGCTTCTTCAGCCTTCTTTTCTTCAGCTTCAGCAACTGCCTTGGAGTCTGGGAAGGCACCCTTAAGGAAGTAGATGAAGGTGATAACCAGGATGGCAGCTGGAATCACGATTGACCAGCCGTACCATGCGCCGGCACTTGCCAGGCCACTGACGATGAATGGCAAGAGGAACTGAGCACCAGAGATGAAGGCCTTCAAAACAACGTTGGAAGTCCCCTTGGCATCTGGGAAGATTTCCATCAGGGCTGGGTAAGTACCAGTGTCCAGGAAGGAGTTGGCCATCCCGGCGCAGATCCCCAAGATGTAGGCCACAGTCACGCTCTTAGAGAAGAGCAGGCCGACGAAGAAGATCAGGTAGAAGACAATCCCCAGTTGCACGAATGGCTTTCTGCCGAACTTGTCAGACAGGATACCTGAGATCAAAAGGTTGATGATTCTCCCAACCCCCAAAGAGGAGACTACGGCAATGGCGCCGGTCGCGGTCGTGCCCCATTGGTGAGCCAAATTGGTGGCGTTTTGTGAGATGATGATAACGCCCATCCCGTGCACGAAGTAGTTCATGTACAGCATGAAGGCAGTCATCATGTACTTGTTCTTTTTCATGATTTTGTCCTTCCAAAAATACCTTCTGTCGGCGAGTATTCAGCTGCAGAAGGTATTGATTTAAACCAATTTCTATTAAATTTGCAGGTTAAAAATTACAGATTACTTGTTGGCATCCATGATTTCCTGGATGTAGTCGGTTGGCATTTCCTTGCCAGTCCACAGCTTGAAGGCAGCAGCGCCTTGTTCGATCATCATGCCGATCCCGTTGTAGATGTGCTTTACGCCAGCCTTTTCAGCGACTTCCATCAGCTTGGTCTTGCGTGGTGCGTAAACAGTGTCGGAAACAACCATGTCTTCGTGGAACCATGATGGGTCTTCAACCAAAGTCTGGTCTTGCAATGGGTTCATCCCTACGCTGGTAGCGTCGCAGTAGATGTCTGATTCAGCGATTGACTTCTTGAAGTCTTCCTTGTCTTCCAGGTGGTGAACGCTGGCCACGCAGTCAGTTTCCTTGTTGATGGTTTCAACGTTCTTGACTGCTTGTGCCCACTTGTCGTCGTCCTGGTTGAAGATGCGGATTTCCTTGGCGCCTTCCAGAGAAGCAGTAACAGCGATTGGAGTAGCGGCACCGCCGGCACCGGCCAAAGTGATAACCTTGCCCTTAACGTCTTGGCCGTCCTTCTTCAAGGCCCGCAGCCAGCCCATGCCGTCAGTGGTGTAGCCGGTCAAAACGCCGTGTTCGTTGACGATGGTGTTAACGGCGTCACACATTTGTGAAGTCTTGTCCAGCTTGTCCAGGTAAGGGATGACCTTCTTCTTGTTTGGCATTGAGACGTTTGACCCCCGCATGTCCAAGGTCCGGATAGCGTCGATAGCGCCTGGCAGCTTTTCGTTGTCGATTTCAAAGCAAAGGTAAGCCCCGTTCAAGCCCAACTTGGCAAAAGCGTTGTTGTGCATGGTTGGTGACATGGTGTGGCGGATCGGGTAAGCCATCAAGCCGACCAAAATCGTGTGCCCGTCAAGCCAGCCGGTGATTGGGCCGCTTACGCCTTGAATCTTCGTTTCTTCAATCTCGTTGTTTCTTTCGTCTGCCATTTCTGGAATCTCCTTTAAACTTTTAACAAGTTACTTTTTTCTCAATTCACTATTATGTTATCGTTTTCAGCCTTCGTGATAAATAAGGCAAAGCAAAATTATTGATAAAAGCATTTTATCAGTTCTTGTTTAACGGTATAATATAGGCATGGAAAAACTGTTGTGATGATTTGGAGGCAAATATGAACATTCGACATCTGCGTTTCTTCGTCGAGCTGGCCAAGACGGAGCACATGGCCAAGGCCGCTGAAAAGCTGGGCATCTCCCAGCCTTCCCTCTCCTACGCCATCAGCAGCATTGAGGAAGAACTCGGCGTACCCCTTTTTGAAAAAGAAGGCCGGAACATCCGCTTAACCAACTATGGCAAGATCTACCTGGAATACGTCAAGAGCGGTTTAAGCGACCTGGACCGGGGCGGCGAATACATTGCCGAATTGCTGGACGTCAACCGGGGTCATATCCGGGTCGGCTTCACCTTTACCATGGGCCAGGACTTGATTCCCCAGTTGATCTACAAGTTTAAGCAGGAAAAAGACACCAAGGACATTTCCTTCTCCTTCGTGCAGGGGACAACTGACGATTTGGTTGAACAGCTGGTCAATGATGACCTGGACCTGGTCGTCTCATCCGCTCCTGACCTGCCTGGCCTGGAGGACAAGGTCGACATCTCCCACCTGGTTGACCAGGAAATGCTGGCTGTCGTCCCCTTCTCCAATCCTCTAGCCAAAAAGGACTCTGTCTCCCTGGCTGATTTGGCCAAGTTCCCGATGATCTACTACAGCAAGCAAAGCGGCCTGCGCCAGCGCCTGGACAAGATGTTCGCTGAAGCCGGCGTGAAGCCGAAGATCGTCATGGAATCCATGGAAGACCACACTATCATCGGCTTCGTTCACTGGGGCTACGGGGTAGCTATCGTGCCGCATTTGCCCCAGCTGGACCCGCAGACGGTCAAGCTTTTGCATATTGAAAACAATGTCGGCGTTCACCCGATCTTTGTCGTGAAAAAGTCCGACCACTTCTTGACCCCGGCCGTAACCAGATTCGAACAATTTATCAAGTCTTACTGCCGGAAGCATTACAATAACGAACATAAACTCGTTTAACAAGAAAAAGCCCAAGCATCAGCTTGGGCTTTTTTAGCAAGTTTTTGTAAGGAAGATGGTTCCCGCGGCAAAAAAGGACAAAGTGTATATTTTCACATAGCCCCTTTTTGCCTTAGGAGGAAATTTGTGAATAGTTAGCAATGCTAGTGGCTGGCGCCGGAAGTTGCTTCTGGCTTAGGAGCCGGAGCGTGGCTGGCGCTGGTCACGGCGTCAAGCACGTAGTTGTTGGCATTGTCAGCTGCGGCCGTACCAGCAACGAAACCGGAAGCGTAGGACCAGGAGTTCATCATTGACGGCATTGAGTCCTTGCCGTTAGCCCCGCCAACCAGTTCACCAGCAGCGTAGAAGTTGGCAACTGGCTTAAAGTCGTTGTCCAAAAGCTGCATATCCTTAGTGGCTTCGTAGCCGCCCATGGTGGTGCAGAAACGGAGCTTTTGTTCAATGACGTAGTAAGTGTCGCCTTCAAGTTCATGCAGGAACTTGGCATCGCGGCCGAATTCCGGATCGCGGCCAGCCTTGGCGTATTCCTGGTAGTGGTCGAAGGTTTCCTTCAAGTTGCCGTAGTCGATGCCAGCCTTTTGCGCTACAGTGGCCAGGTCACCCTTGACCAGAACTGGGCTCTTTTTGCCATCATTGGCAAAGAAGCCTTGGACTTCTTCAGCAGTGAAGCCGTACTTAAGCATCAGTTCGTAGTAGCGGTCCCAAATCCGCTGGTCCATCAAGACAAAGCAAGTCTTGTCCTTTTCATTGGCGATCGCGTCACGGAAGTGGGTGTAAGGCAGGCTTTCGTTGACTACCCGCTTGCCGGCCCGGTTGACAAAAATTGCCCCCATGTCGCTGGCTTCCTTGGTTGAGTAAGTAGTCAATTTGGCAATGCCAGGTTCAACTTCCAAGCCGTGCGGGTAGACCTTGTACCAGTCCAGGTTCCGGGTAACCAGGTTCATGCCCTTGGCAAAGCCGAAGTAGTCACCGGTTGAGGTCATTGGCCCGTAGTAAGGAATATCAGTCTTGTGTTCCTTGAAGTCCTTGGCGCCCCAGCCACCGGCTGCTAAAACCAGAGACTTGAAGTTGACCGTGGTAGTTTGGTGCTTGCCTTCAGCAACCAGGCTGGTCAAGACGCCGGCAGGGTTCTTCTTCAATTCTTCAACCCGGGCGTCGGTCAACAGGATCCCGCCCTTGGCCTTGAAGGCGTCAGCCACCTTGGTTACGACTTCGTAAGAACTTTGGCTTGGCATTTCCACTTGCCGGTTGACGCTGTGTTCAATGGTCTGGGTTTCCGCCTTTTGGTAGGTCAAGCCAGCAAAGTCAGTGATAAAGTCGATGGCCTTGCCGATGTTGTCGGCCAGCAGATGGGACATTTCCGGGTAGTTGGTCCCCCGGCATTCTCTGGTAATATCGTCAAAAAGGCGCTGGGCTGAGTCTTCTTCAGCTAAAGAGCCAAAGATTTTCTTGGCCAGTTTTGACCCGGTAGCGGTCACGTTGGACCCGTTTAAGATTGAAGCCCCGCCGACATAGCCGTTCTTTTCCAAAACGACGACCTTCTTGCCCATGGACAAGGCCCGGCAGGCAGCGATGAGGCCGGCCATACCGGAGCCGACAACGGCCACGTCAACGTCCAAAGTAACAGCCTTGTGGCTTCTGTCAACTGGGCGGGGAGCTGGCTCAAGACCTGCTTCGTCCAGCGCCTTTTGGCCGGATTCCAGGATGGCCTTGGTCATGATGGTGGCCCCGGAAACAGCGTCAACGTTGAAGCTGTTGGCAGCCAGAACGTTGTCGCGGAGCTGGCCGAAGGCCTGGTTGAAGACAGCCTTGGTTTCTGAACTCTTGGTTACCTTGATATCGGCGATTTCCCGGTTTTCGATTTCGATGTCAAAGTCGATTTCCCCGTTACGGCCTTGTGCTTGCGCTTTAAGTGTTTCTTTGCTCATGAGATCTTCTCCTGCTAATCATTTTTCTACAATCGCTTTCATTATAAAAAGACCGGAAACTTAAAAAAATAAGTCCCGGTCTTTTTATTAATAGATCGTCTTTATTGAAAGTAGTATATTAATTAGTCTTGCCCTGCTTTTTCTGCCCAACCCGCTTAACCACGAAGGCCAAAGCCGTGCCAAGCAACATGTTGGCCACGTTCAAAAGCAGGATCAAACGCGGGGCAGCCGCGCCGGTCCGGGCCGTAATGGAAGCCGCCAGCTGGATGATGGCGAAATTGGCGAAGGCAGAGAAGAAACCGCCCCAAGACTGGACAGTCGCCTTCATGTCCGGGTACATCTGACCCAGGACGCTTTGGCCCAGCTGATAAAGGCCGCTGGCCGCGAAGAAGCCTACCGCCAGACTGGTCAGGTAGAGAATCTGCGGGGCCTTGATGAAGTAGGCCAAAAGCAGGCCAGCCGCGCTGAGCAGGGGGTACCAGATCAAAATGTCGATTTCCTTGACCCCTTTTTTAATGATAAAGGAGTTGAAGAGGACGGCAATTGAGGCCCCGACCGCGTAGACTGACTGCAAAGAGCTGGGGTTGGCGATCCCGTAGGACTTGGCCAGTTCCTGGTAGGTGTTGATCCAGAGCAGGAAGGCAGCCGTGGAGGTAAAGCCCATCAGAACCAGGCTCCAGACGCCCAGGTTGAAATCGTGCTTGGCTTTTTCCTGCTTTTTTGGACCGCTGACCTGGTCTGGATATGGTGAAAAGGCCAGAATCAAGGCCATGACGATGTACAAGATACCAGCCAGCATGAAGACGGTCCGGTAGCCAGAACCCAGAGCCGTCCCCAGCAAAATGGCTAAAGGCAGGCAGAATTGGCCGATATTGATGGCAAACTTGGACATCAGGCCCGCTACTGAGGCGCTTTCTGGGAAAATTTCCATCAAGGCCGGGAAGTTGGACGCGTTCAAGAAGGAATTGGCGATCCCGCCCAGGATCCCGATAATGTAGGCAACAGCAAAATTCGGAGCGTAAAGCAGGCCGATGTAGTAAACAGCCCAGAGCAAGTGGCCGATGACGGCTGAGGCCCGGCGGCCAAAGTGGTCTGAAATAGGGCCAGTGATCAAGATGGAGACGATCCCCCCGATCCCAACAGCGCTGACCACGCTTAGGACTCCGGAAATTGAAGAGTGCCAGAGGGAGGCAAACTGGGGCTTGAACTGGGCCAGAAGGGACATCCCGATCCCCATCATAAAGTATGAAAAGTAAACAGTAGAGGCCGTGGCGGCATACCGGTGCTTCTTAGCTGACATAGCTTTCACTCCTTTTGTTATTTTTCTCACTTTTCAGTATACCGTAAACCGCTTACATTTAATAATAAGTAATTTTATTTTATTGATAGATTCGTCCTATTGAAAATGCTTCTAAGCTTGCACTTGCTTTTATAGATAAATTCTATTGGATATATGATAATCAATAGACTAAAATTGTTAATACTAAATCAGTTGACTTTTTTCATTGAGGCATATTTTGGATATCAGCAAATCTCACTTTTCTCTCCATACTCTTTTGTCTTCCTTTAAGCCAAAAACAGGTGAAGGCTTTGACCCTCTGCCCCGCCGCCTGGCAGCTTTGGCGATCGGCCTGGTCTTGAACGCTTTTGGCAACGGGATCACCATTTCCAGCAATATCGGCACGGCTCCCTGGGGGGCGTCAGAGGTCAACCTGGCCCATATTTTCCACACCAGCATTGCCCTGGCCATGTTTTTGACCGGCTGCCTGGTAGCTCTGGTCAACCAGCTGCTCTTGCGGCGCTTCGACCTGCCCCGCTTTTTGGGTGAGGTCGTCTTTATCGCCTGCTTCAGCTACTTCATCAATTTGTTCACCAGCCTCTTTTCCGCCCTTGGCCTGCCGGGACTTCCTTTGCCTTGGCGGCTGGCGGCCGGGCTTTTTGGCATCATGACTTTAGGCTGCTCCATTTCCTTTTATCAAAGGGCAAACTTGATCATGCACCCCAATGACGACACAACCAACATTCTCCGCTTTCTCTACTGCAGAAACAAGGTCGTCCGGGCCCAGCTGATCAACTTCAGCGTACCGCTTTTGCTCACTGGCATCTGCTGGCTGATTACTGGCAAAATCTATGCTGTCAATATTGGCACCATCCTTTGCCTCCTGGTCAACGGGCCGATGATTGCTTTAGCTGACCGGCATCTTTGGCCCAGCCTCCACCACAATATCGCCCTGCCAAAGGCCATCAGCGACCGGACCGAGTGATTAAATAACGATTGTTTTTCAATAGTCCTTGACAATCTTAAGAAAAACGCAAATAATTGGTAACGATACAAAATAAGTAATGTCCGTGAGCATTAATTTTGGAGGTACAAGTTAATAATGGATAATACCAGCTCAATGTCCACTAACCAAAAGTGGGTTTTGGCCTCCATGTCTTCCGGCTTCCTGCTGGAAAACATGGACGTCATGTTCCTGTCATTCTCCCTGTCGGAAATCATCGCGCAGATGCACATCAGCTCCGCGGCCGGCGGCTGGATCGGAACCTTTACCAACCTCGGAATGTTCTTCGGTGGCGCGCTCTTTGGGCTGCTAGGAGATCGTATCGGCCGGGTCAAGACTTTCAGCTATACGATCTTTCTTTTTGCCATCGCGACTGGCTTAACCTACTTTGCCCACAACATCACCGCCCTCTATGCCCTCCGCTTCTTGGCCGGGATCGGGGCCGGGGGTGAATACGGGGTCGGGATTGCCTTGATCGCGGAAAACTTCCAGGCTAACCAAATCGGCCGGGCCAGCTCAGTGGCGGCCATCGGAGGCCAAATCGGGTCTATCGTGGCTGCTCTTCTGGCTGCCTGGATCATTCCGGCATATGGCTGGAATACTCTCTTCCTCTTTGGGGTAGTGCCGGTTGTCTTGACCTACTTTGTCCGCCGCCACGTCAAGGAAAGCGATGAATTTTTGGCCGCTCACAAAAAGGCGGAAGAAACGAGTGAAAAGATCTCCTTCGGCCGCTTGTTTGAAACGCCCCGCCTGGCTTTGCAGACCTTGGGCCTGATGGTTATGACGATCGTACAGATCGCCGGCTACTTTGGCTTGATGAACTGGCTGCCATCAATCGTGCAACAAAAGCAGGGCTTGTCAGTTTCTGGCTCTTCTTACTGGATGATCGCTACTATCATCGGCATGAGCATTGGGATGATGGTCTTCGGCACCATCATGGACAAGATCGGTCCCCGATGGGCTTTTGGCATCTTCCTTTTGGGCAGCGCGGTCGTGGTCTTTGCCATCGTCAATGTAACCAGCTACTGGGCCATGCTTTTGGCCGGAGCCTTGACCGGCTTCTTCTCCAACGGGATGTTCGGCGGCTACGGGGCGGTAATCAGCCAACTCTACCCGACTGAAATCCGGTCCACTGCCAACAACTTGATCATGAACACCGGCCGGGCCATTGGGGGCTTCTCTTCCGTCATCATCGGCGCCCTGATGGACCACTACAACCTGTACGTGGTTATGGGCTTCTTGTCCGCCCTCTACATCATCAGTTTCTTGGTCATGATCACCCTGCCAGGCCTCAAAGAAATCCAGGCCAAGAAGCGGGCTGCTTAAGGCAGGAAATACAAAAACTAGTAAGCAAACTAGAAAACAAACAAGAATTAGAATATCTACCATGTCACGGCTCCCATCTTGCTGGAGCCGTTTTCCTTTTGGTACCTACCTTTTAGAAAAGTTGACCAGATCACAAGCTTAATTATCTGCAGTTTTTCTTCTCTCCCAACCGCTTACAAAAAGCCCGCTTTTTTAATAATCAAAAAAGTAGGCATTTTTTTTGATTATTGAGATAAACCGTAGTACTATATTCTTCGAAAGTTATGCGGCTAGTTATTTTTCTCATTTTTTCTCCTTCAGTCGTTATAATTTTCGGTACTACTGACGGGTGGCGATCCGAGCATGCCACCGGTTGGTAAAACCTCTTAACAGGTTCTGGAGCGGCTGTTGCCATGCTTTTGCTTTTCTATTATGTTACTTGTTTTTTACAGGCAAGAGCCGGCTCTGAACTCAGATATGTATTTCAACATTTTTCGGTTCCTGTCTCTTACAGACAGACAAACTTATTTTTTCCTTACTCATCACATGCGGCGCCTCTACTCCTATCACTAACAGGCGCCGCCAAGCAAACTACTTTGTCGTAGCAAGCTTAAGTTTTATCACATCACATCACATTTCTAAGAAACGCAGTCCTCTGGGCCGCGTTTTTTATTTCCCGGGAAATATTTGACCCGAATTCAGTTATAATAAGGTTAACGAATTTCCTTGAGGGAGGAACAAATATGAATAGAAAAGTCCTGCTGGTTGGCGATGGTGCTGTCGGCTCCAACTTTGCCAACGATTTATTGCAAACGACGCGGGTGGACGAACTGGTCATCTGCGACTTGAATAAGGACCGGGCCGCGGGCGACTGCCTGGACCTGGAAGACTTGACCTACTTCACGGGCCAAACCAAGCTCAGAGCTGGCGACTACAGCGACGCGGCTGACGCTGACGTGGTAGTTATCACGGCTGGCGTGCCCCGCAAGCCAGGTGAAAGCCGCCTTGACTTGATCAAGAAGAATGAAGCCATCTTGAGGAGCATCGTTGATCCAGTCGTGGCTTCTGGCTTCAGCGGCATCTTCGTCGTTTCCGCCAACCCGGTCGACATCTTGACTACTTTGACCCAGAAATTGTCCGGCTTCCCGAAGAAGCGGGTCATCGGGACCGGGACTTCCCTGGACTCAGCCCGTTTGCGGGTGGAGCTGGCCAAGCGGCTGCAAGTGCCAATTGAATCAGTCAACGCCTGGGTTCTGGGCGAACATGGCGACAGCAGCTTTGAGAACTTCTCAAGCGCCGTGGTCAACGGCAAACCCTTGCTTGAATATCCGGGCATGACGGAAGAAGCCTTGGATGAGATTGAAGCCCACGTCCGGGAAAAGGGCGGCGAGATCATCGGCAAAAAAGGCGCGACCTACTATGGCGTAGCTATGATGCTGGCCAAGATCGTAGCTGCCATTTTGGAAAACAACGACCTGGCCCTGCCTCTTTCTGCTCCATTACATGGGGAATACGGGATCAAGGATGAGATCTACCTGGGCACCCTGGCCATCATCAACGGGCAAGGGATTAGCCACGTGCTGGAATTGCCGTTAAATGACAGCGAATTGGCCAAGATGCAGGCTTCAGCCGCGACAATGAAGGCTACCCTGGACTCTTTAGAATAAACAAAATAAGCGTGAAGCAAGTTTTAACTTGTTTCATGCTTTTTATTTTGTATGCTATTTTTTCTTTTCCATCTCTCTTTCAAATGAGTATAAGCTCCTGGGCGTGTACTAATTGGGCCAACAATTTTAAGTTCACTGTTGACATTATAAAGAGACAGACCAATAATAGAGGCAAATCAGAAAGGATAAACACCTTTTTATACATTTTCTGTTGCTTCAGATATTATTTGGAGGGAATATCATGAGATTACAGCATAAGAAGTTTATACTACTTTTTTGTGTTACTTTGCTTTGCTGTATAAATATGACTAAAACAACTCTTGCAGAAACAAGTGATACTTCTAGTCAACAAAATAGCGAATTTGTACAAGCATACAATGAGGGACGCCAGAAAGGAATATTAACTGATAATAATATGCCTAAAAGCGATTTTATACAGCTTTGTAAAAAATCTGTCTTTCCTGCATATTTAACTTATGTTCAAGATAACCCGACTATATCTTTCTCGCAGTATATTGCAGAAGACAATTATGAAGTTCCAGAACTGAGCCCAAAAGATAATCCTACCACGGTTAGTGCACATAACGACAGTCATTCCTCTGCATTTTCAAGCTTATTTACCAATCTCATAGCTGCTCACAGCGGTTATAACATGAAGGCCGGAGATATTCTAATATGCTATGGAACTAACTCAATGGGCAAATATGTGGGGCATGCTGCAATTGCAACGTCATCAAAGTATGTTCTTGAGATGCCTGGTTACCTACACCGTGCTGAGCACCACACAAAAGAATATTTCTTTAAGCACCATTCAGGCGGATCCAATTATGTTCTTGTATACAGAATTAAAGCCCATCCAAAATATGCAGATGCTGCTTCCACATATGCTTATAACCATATGTACAAAAAAGACAACCCTTTATATGCGATAACTTCTAACTTAATCCATAAATCACCAAGTTACTGTTCAAAGTATGTCTTATTGTCATATTATTGGGGAGCGACAAAGTCTTCTGTACGTACCTCCTATAATGATAGTACGATTGTCCGCCCACACGATCTTGCTACACACTGGTTTAAAGGCACGTTTAAGCCAACTTGCATACATAAAGTAACAAAGTATTAACGAGGTGCTCATATGAAAAGATCAACCCAAAAAGCACTCAACTTGCTACTTTTGTTATGTGGCCTTGCTTGCTCACTTTTCTTATTGATCGAGGCGGTACCAAGTTTTCCAAACCTTACAGAACCTGGCGATACATTTATCAAGTTTTTGGTTATCGTAGAGGCAATTTTACTGATAGTTCTGCCAATTTTGTCCTACTTCCCCAACCTAAGAACGGCCGATATCGTTTTAGCGATCATTTTGGTCGCCCTACTGTTGCTTAAGTGGCAGCACCTATTTTCGATAATTTTTATTATCTATTCCTTGCTGATTATTGGATTTAATATCTACCTTAAACAGAAAAAAGCATAAACTACAAACGAAACAGGAGAGAACCATAGCTCTGGTTCTCTCCTATTTTTTCTCCCGGTCAGCGACGATGCTGGCAGTAAACTTTTTCAAAGCCGGAGACTGGTCATCAGCTCTGAAGACTAATTGCATAGTATAGTTCTGGCTGATCCGGGCCGAGTGAAATCTCTTGAAGACAAGGCTGTCATCCGGCTGGCTGAACTTGTCCAGCAGGTCCTTAGGCAGATAGGCCAGGCCCTGGTCCAAGGAGCAAGCCAAAAGCAGGTTTTCCAAAGACGCGACCCGCTTAATCTGGTATTGGCCGACATCGCTGCCCAGCGTCGCCAAAAAAGTATCCTGCATGTACTGGGAATTTTCACTGCTGTAGTAAAGCAGGTCCTTGCCCACGAGATCTTTTTCCTCAAGATAAGGCTTTTTAGCCAAAGGGTTCTGCCGGCTGAGCGCCAGCATCATCTCCCCTTGATAGACATCGATAAAGTCGTAAAGGCGGCGGTTGAGCTTGGTGTAGCGGCCATAGTTGTTGATGAAGCCGCAGTCCAGCTTTTTCAAAGCCAGGTCAGACAAGATATGCTCCACCGATTCCTCGACGATATTGAACTTGATCTCATCCTTGCCTTTTTTCTGGTAATTCAAGACCTGCTCACGCAGCAAGACCCCGTCAAAAGCTGAGAAAAAGCCAATATTCAAGTGGCTGACCTGCTCTTGGCCGATCTTCTGGGCCAGAGTCACCATGTCTGAAAACCTGGTCAAATAGTCTTCCACTTCTTTAGCAAAATATTCACCGGCTGGGGTGAGCTTAATCCGGTTGCTGCCCCGGGAAAAAAGCTGCATCCCCAGTTCCTCCTCCAGCCGCTTGATCAAGCGGGAAACCGCCCGCTGGCTGACGTAATTCTCCTCTGCCACGCGGTCGAAGCTGCCTGCCTGGGCGACTTTTACAAACATCTGCAATTGGTTCAAATCCATTTACCCGTACCTCAATGTCCATCTGGTGACCTATTTACACCTACAATTCTACTACAAAGCCAGTCTATAATGTAAGCGAAAACATGAAGGAGGAAATACAGATGACTTTGAAGAAGCAATACGATTTGGTAATTGTCGGTGGCGGGGCTTCCGGTTTCGCTGCAGGTTATGAAGCAGCCCACAACGGCCTGGACACGGTGATCCTGGAAAAGGGCCACTCAATCGGTGGCAGCGGCAACCACGTTGAAGGTATTTTCGCGGTCAACTCATTCATGCAAAAGAAGCATGACGACTACAAGCTGACTGAAGAAGACGCCTTGAACGAAGAATTGAGCTATTCCCACTACAAGGCTGACACCAACACCTGGAAGCAATACATCGCCGGTTCAGCCGACATCATCCAATGGTTGGACGACTTGGGCGTTAAGTGGTTGGACGTTGAACCACTGGGCAGCGGTGAAAGAACTTGGCACTTGTTTGACGGCCGCTGTGAAGCTGTCATTCACCAAGTTATGGCACCTAAGTTCCAAGAACTTGGCGGGGAAATCGCTACTCAACACGAAGTCGAAGAACTTTTGACCGAAGGCGGCAAGGTTGTCGGCGTCCGCGTCAAGAACCTGGCTGACCAAACCGTTAGCGACATCAAGGCCAAGAACGTCATCCTGGCAACTGGCGGCTACTTGAACAACAAGGACTTGATCGCCAAGTACACCAACTACAACGCTGACCAATTGATCCCATGCAACTCCGGCAAGAACACTGGTGACGGCCTGGAACTGGCTTGGAACGTTGGCGCTCAACGTTACGCTATGGGCATGGCCATGCTGTTTGGTGGCTACATCAAGGACCCAGACAAGCCAAGCTACATCTACCGTTACGACGAAATGAACGGTGCAGCCAACCAGCAATCACTGCTTTGGGTCAACGAAAAGGGTCAACGTTTCGTTAACGAAGAAGTTGTTGACAACTTCTCAGAAGCCGGCAACGCCCTCTTCACCCAAAACAAGTTCTACACTATCGTTGACCAAAAGACGATTGACCACCTGCAAAACGAAGGTCTCTACAAGGCAATGGGGACTTACGACTACCACGACACCAAGCTTCCACACCTGCAAGCAGAACTTGATGAAGCTTTGGGCCGGAACGCTAAGTTCTTGACCAAGGCTGACAGCATTGAAGAACTGGCTGAAAAGCTGAACCTGCCAGAACTTAAGGCAACTGTTGACCGTTACAACGAACTGGCAGCCAAGGGCGAAGACGTTGACTTCGGCAAGAGCAAGGACTTCATGATTCCAGTTGCTGAAGGTCCATTCTACGCTATTGAACAAGGTATCGGTGCCTTCTGTACGATGGGTGGCTTGAAGGTCAACTTGGAAAACCAAGTTCTTGACCAACAAGGTGCAGCTATCGAAGGCTTGTACGCTATCGGTAACGACGCTGCCGGCATGCTGATCGGTGACACTTACGGCCCGAACATGCCAGGTACTGAAGGTGGCTACTGCTTCTACTCAGGCAAGCACGTTGCTGACCTCCTGTCCAAGTAAAGCAAATCTGTTTCTGGTTTCAATACTAAGCAATATACCCTTGATAAAACTTAAGCAAGCAAAAAACGAGACAAGCCGAAAGGCCTGCCTCGTTTTTCGCGTGTTATGGAATTTTAAGATTTTTTCTTCTTTATCTTACAGAACCATCTTAACGGCACCGTACATGCCGGCATCGTTGCCCAGTTGGGCCAGGGCAATTTCCGTGCCTTCAGAAGCGTGGAAGGCTGCTTCAACGAAGTACTTTTGCACCGTGTCGATCAAGATTTGACCTGCCTTGGAGACCCCGCCGCCGATAACGTAGACTTCTGGATCAAAGACGCAGGAGATGGAAGCCAAAGCCGCGCCCAGGGTCTGGCCGACAAAGTCAACGATTTCCAAAGCCAGCTTGTCGCCTTCCTTAGCCGCGTCAAAGACGGCCTTGGCGTCAAGTTCTTCAACTTCGCGCAGGCTGGATTCTTCATTGCTTTCCATCAAAAGTTCCTTGGCCTTGCGGGCAATACCAGTCGCGGAAACGTATTGTTCCAGGTGGCCCTTCTTGCCGCAGCCACAAAGCTGGGTTTCATCCTTGTTGACCAAAAGGTGGCCGATTTCCCCGGCAGCACCGAAGGCACCAGCAACGATCTTGCCTTCAGAGATGATCCCGCCGCCGACGCCGGTACCCAGGGTAACCATGACAACGTTTTGGTGGCTTTCACCGCCGCCTTGCCACATTTCACCCAAAGCGGCAGCGTTGGCGTCGTTGGCTACCTTGACTTCGTCCAGGCCAGTCAGCTTGCGGACCTTTTCAGCCACGTTGAAGACGCCCCAACCCAGGTTGACGCAGCGGTTGACGATTTCATCATCCAGGATTGGACCTGGCACGTCAATGCCGATCCCGGCTACTTCTTCCTTAGGAATGTCCAGTTCCTTCAGCTTGTCGTTCAGAGAAGCCGCGATGTCAGGCAGGATCTTGGCCCCGTTGCCTTCTTTTCTGGTTGGGATTTCCCACTTTTGTGACAATTCACCGTTGGTTTCAAACAAACCAATCTTTACAGTGGTACCACCGATGTCAACACCAAATGCATATTTCTTCAAAGTAGTTGCCTCATTTCTTCAATGTTCTCTTTTTGCTAGTCCTATTATAAAGAAGAATTCAGCTTTGCGAAAGCGCTTCGGCTGACTTTTTGAAAAAATTATCAGACATGTGACACTTTTTCCAAGTATCAAAAAGATGCCCCGTGTAAGGAGGCATCTAATCTTGTTTGTTTAGTTATGGAAACTGATATATAAGAGCACGCCGGCAATGGCTAAAGCGGCCACTCCCAAGACCACGTTTACAATTGTGTGGACTCTCTTTGGTACGGATTCGCTCATTTGGAACTCATAGGCCCCATAGAAGGCTAGGAAAGGAAGAATCCCCCAAAAAGTGCTCTGTCTGTGGACTAATTTGTCGATCAGCAAACAGGCAGCCACGATCAACAGCATGTTCACCGAAATTGCTAAGATACTTTTTCTCGCTCTCATTCTAATTTTTCCTCCAGCAAAAATTGAAATTCACATATACGAATACAAGAAAATGATACCATAGCATACGCATAAAGGAAATATCAAAAAGATGCCCCGCGCAAGGAGGCATCCCTATTGATTATTCAGCGTCTGGCCAAACTTCCTTAGCCGTGTCGATGACCAGCTTGATCTTGGCCCATTGTTCTTCATCAGTCAAGTGGTTGCCTTCTTCAGTTGAGGCAAAGCCGCACTGGGTGCTGAGAGCCGTAGTAGCCAATGGGTGGTACTGGCCTGCTTCCTTGATCCGGGCCTTCAAAGCTTCCGGGTCTTCCAATTCCGGCTTCTTGCTGGTTACCAGGCCCAAAACAACTACCTTGTCAGCCGGCACTTCAGCCAAAGGAGCGAAGTCGCCTGACCGGTCGTCGTCAAATTCCAGGTAGAAGGCGTCCACCCCTTTTTCCTTGAAGACGTAAGGAGCAGCTGGGCCGTAGCCACCTTCTGAAGCCCAAGTTGAGTCGTAGTTGCCCCGGCAGATGTGGGTCGTAATCCGCAAGTCTTCTGGCAGGTCAACCAAGGCATTTTCATTGATTTCCTTGTAAAGCTGCAGGACTTCTTCGCGCTTGAGGTGGCCTTCGTCAAAAGCATGCCAGAAACTGTCGTTGACCAAGACGCCCCAAGTACAGTCGTCCAGCTTGATGTCGCGGGCACCATGCTTGTACAAGTCCAAAATCAATTCCCGGTAGACCTTGGAAACGTCCTTGGCCAGTTCTGCCCGGTCTGGGTAAACGGCATCAGTAGCCGCGATCAATTCATCGTTGCGGCAAATCAGTTCACAGTAAAGCTGAGCCGGGGCAGGGATACTCTGCCGGGCTTCAACGCCAGCCGCATCCGCCAAGGGCTTGAGGAAGTCGAAAGCTGCCACATCCGGGTGACCAGCTTCATAAGTCAATTTGCCAACCAACTTGGCCGCGTCTGGCCGGGTTTCTTCATCATGGAAGAAGTAGCCATGATCAGCCCGTACATGTTCTACCCCGCCAAAGCCCCAGAAGGTATCCAAGTGCCAATAGCTGCGGCGGAATTCCCCATCAGAAACTACCTTTAAGCCAGCAGCGACTTCTTTTTGCACCAGGGCCTTGATTTCCTGGTCTTCTACGGCCGTAAGCTCGGCCTGGCTGATTTCGCCGCGGGCAAATTTTTCCCGGGCTTCCTTTAACGCTGCTGGACGCAAGAAACTGCCGACAATATCGTAACGTGGAAATGACATCTGAATTACCTCCGAAGTTTTTAAATCGTGTTTTTAATTTGCTCTTAATGCTTGTTATTATAGCCAGATCTCGTTATGATTGAAAATAGCTATTTTTATCATGTATCGATAGATTTAAACTATGGAGGTTCAACCATGCGCATCCAGCAACTGCTCTATCTGCAAAAAGTCGTCGCCCTCGGCAACATGACCGAGGCAGCCAAAGAACTTTTCATCGCCCAGCCTACCCTGTCCAGCGCCATCAAGCAGCTGGAAAAAGAAATGGGGATCACCATCCTAATCCGGGGCAAAAAAGGGGTTAGCTTGACTGAAGATGGCCGGGAATTCATGCAGTACGCCCAGCAGATCCTGGACCAGGTCCAGCTGCTTGAGCGCCGCTACGGCGACCAGGCCAGCGCCCCGAAGATTTTTTCCGTGGCGGCCCAGCACTATGCTTTCGCCGTTGACGCTTTCGTCCAGCTGTTAAAAGAAATCGGCCAGAGCGACTACCAGGCCAGCCTCAAAGAAATGCGGACCTATGAAGTCATCGAAGACGTGGCCAACCTCCACAGCGAGATCGGCATCGTCTACCTCAGCCGCTACAACCGCCAGGTCATGGAAAACAGCTTCCAGGAAAAGGAGCTCAATTTCACTCCCCTTTTTAAGGCCCGGCCCCATGTCTTTTTATACAGAAACCATCCCCTGGCCGGCAAAAAATCTATCTCTTTAGCCGACCTCTTGCCCTACCCTAAGCTCAGCTACGACCAGGGCCAGCACAATTCCTTCTATTACTGGGAAGAAACCCTGGCTGACCAGCACTCACCAAAATCCATCATTGTCAGTGACCGGGCCACCCTGTTTAACCTGGCGATCGGCTTAAACGGCTATACCATCTCTTCAGGGATCATCAATGCTGACTTAAACGGGGACGACATCATCGCCCGGCCTTTGATCAGCGATGAATACATTGAAATCGGCTACCTGACCAACCGCCTGCACCAGCTCTCTTCCATCGGGCAAAAGTACCTGGGCTACTTAAGGGAAAGCATTGCAAAGAATGCTAAAAACTAACTTAATTTATTTCTAATAAGGCTCAGCTGCTTTTTTCTTAAAAAATCCCGTCCCCGCTTAATTTAAATAACTTTGCGGCCTATACAAGGTTTGCCAAACGGCTATTTTGTAGTAAAATTAAAAGATATAAACGGGCTTAGCACTTTGCTTTGAGCCAGATAAATTTTAACTTAGCATTAATCAAGCATTTTTTCAGCTCGGAAGAAATGCCAACACTGGAGGTTTAGACAACTATGGGTTGGATACTTTTAATTTTAATCATCATCATCTGCGTCGGTACCTACATCAACTCCCGCAATGAAAAGAAGAAGCAATCCCAGCTGTGGGCACAGCGTCAAAAGGACAGCTATGTTCCGCCAATGCCGATCATCAGTCTGGAGACCGTTGACGGCGCAAACAAGCTGGTTGTCAAGAACGACTCAAGCGTCTACTTCACCCAATATGAAAAGGGCAAGGCTCCTTGGCCAGGCGGCGTTGAAAACTTCAGCGTATACTACGACAAGGATACTAAGCACTTATTGATCTTGTCATTGGTACAAGAAAACGACAACATCGACTTCGGTGAAGTTGACCCTGAAGCAACTGAAAAGTTCCTGGCTGTCTTCCAAAGCGTTGGCGGTCACTTGGCTCAGCACTACGAATTGCTGACCTTGAACAAGGTTGACTCCAGCGACCTCAACCTGGCAGTCAAGTCCAGCCCGGCCAAGGTTTACTTCTACACTGAAAAGTCAGTAACTGACGGCAAGAAGCGCCTGTACTTCTCACCAGACCCGACTTCAACCGCCTACAAGCTTTTGGGCGTGGCAGTCAGCGATGGCAGCAATGGTGAAAAGAGCATCGACCTCAGCCTGGAAACCTTCAAGGGCGTTAAGGGTTCAATCTACACCACCCTGTCAGAAGCCGGCGTGAAGGACCTGCAGGAAAACTTTGCCTAGGTCAAAACAACATAATATCAACCGGTCTCCAACTTTTTTGGAGACCGGTTTTTTTACGCATATCAGATTAAAGGAAAATTAGATGACTGAATTTTTTGAAAACGACCAATTGCAATTTGCACAAGTCCTTACCCAAGTAGCATCTTACGCCAAGTCCCACGAAGCTAAAAACTTGCTTCTGCAAGCCCAGCCATTGACCAAGCCGGCAGCCGTTGTCCACTTACTCGACGAAACAGAAGAAGGTACGCGGCTCTTAGAGCGGCGCTTGCAGCTGCCGTTTGTTTCTTCAGATTCCCTTTTGCCATTGATCAATCGCGCTCAGAGGGGACTCCTTCTATCAGCAGATGATTTGGAAAAAGTTGCTGATTATCTCCGGGTCTGTGAATTGCTGCAACGCTTTTTGTGCAGAGAAAAAGATCTGGTTCCAATCCTTAATTCCTATGGTGAAGAGCTCCAGCTTTTTCCAAAACTGGTTGAACAGATTTATCAGTCAATAGAACATGGTCAAGTTGCCGACAGCGCTGACCGCGACTTGAGGCGGCTGCGGCGACAAGAACGGGAACTGAACCAGGAAATAAAAGACGCCGCTGGTAAGTTGCTGCAAAGCAAGAAAGTCAGCCAAAGTTTGCAAGAACAGCGGCTGGTAGAAAAAGATGGCCACTTGACTCTGCCCGTCAAAAGCAGCTTTAAAAAGGCAATCGCTGGCCGAATCATCGCTTATTCGGCCAATGGGCAGACTGCCTTCATTCTTCCACGCAAGCTGGACCAACTAAGCAGCGAAAAGATTGCTGTCAAGGGACAAATTGAAGCTATTGAAGCGATGATACTCGGACAACTGACCGCTGCCGTCTATGAAGAAAGCCACGGCCTATTACGTAACATTGATATCGTCGCGGCAATTGATCAAATTATGGCCCGGGCGCGGTATAGCCGGGAGCTAAATGGCAAGCGGGCCAGATTAAATCAGACAAATCAGCTGCTTTTACGGGGGATGCGGCATCCCCTGCTTAAAAATCCCGTTCCACTTGACCTGGAAATCGAGTCACCAGTTCGCGGCTTGATCATTACTGGACCAAATGCCGGTGGCAAAACCGCCACTTTAAAAACCTGCGGCCTGGCTATCATGATGACAGAGATTGGGCTTTATCTGCCTAGCCGGGAAATCTGCGACATTCCTGTCAGCCAGCAAATTTTCAGCCAAATTGGTGACCAACAGGACCTAGATAACTCCCTGTCGACCTTCTCAGCAGAAATGACCAATATTGCCGAAATTGTCACTCACGCTCAAAGCCGCAGTCTGGTTTTGCTCGATGAACTGGGAAGTGGCACTGACCCTGATGAAGGAGCTGCTATTGCTATCTCCGTCTTGCAAACCCTGCAACTTAAGGGATGCTTGGTTTTAGCCACGACCCACTACAGTAGGATCAAGGACTATGCCGTTAAGCATCCAAATTACCGGACCGCGTCAATGGACTTCAATGCTGACACTCTCACCCCAACATACCGTCTGCTCTTAGACCAAGTCGGCCAGAGCCGGGCTTTTTGGATCGCCCAAAAAGTAGGGATGCCAAAAGAAATTATCGACCAGGCGCAAAAAGTTTTAGCCGGTCAATTGCCACTCAACAGCAGCACGGTCATTTTGAAAGAAAAAGCCACTGGCAAAATAGTCAAAACACATTTTTGCAAAGGAGACGTGGTCTACGCGGGCAATCTGGAAAAAGAGGGTATTTTCTACGCTTTGGAAGCAGACCGAACCTTAGCCAAAATTTTTATCAACAAACAATTTTATGTCGTTCCCGTTAAACGGCTGAAATTACGGCGAAAAGCTGCCGACCTTTATCCAGAAGGTTATAACCTGGACCTGCTCTTCATAAGCGACTGGCAAGAATATAAATTTAACAAGGACTTGAACCGCGGGAGCAAAAAAGCTTATAAGAAATTAACAAAGTATGAGCAAGAAGTGAAAAGCAATAGTGATGAAAATAGTTAATGTTTTCTGCTTATACCGGTTGAACAGGCTATAGAATTAGACTAAAATTACTAAAAAATGATAAAGAGGTGGTAACAATGGATTTGGAACAAGTAATTGAAGATTTAGACAACAACACGATTTCTTATTTTTCAGATATCGTGCTTTCATGGAATCACAATGTAATTACTAAGGGAAGAGCATGAAATTTGAATCATTTTTAAGTTCTTTCAAGTCAGGAGATTCTTCATGGCAAGAATCTCCTGTTTTGTTTGAAAGAATACAATACGCAAAAGAAACAGTTTTACAAAACAAACCCGCTCACAGCAGAAGTCTAAAAGCACCTGAATTCTTAACGGACTTCGGACTGCGTAAATCGACATCACAATTCTACTTTATTGAACAAGTCAGCAAAAAGCTTGGGATAACTTTGCCAACCGAAGAAGAGATCGTAGCCCAGCTCATGACAATTGATATCTCCGACCTGGCAACTTGGATTGATTCTATCGTAATGATCCTCGGCTACTATTCGTCTTGTCACTCAGTGGTCACACTCCGGCAAGATGAATTATGTCAGATAGATTCCCCAGCCGATTTGGTAAAACTCGCTACGCTTTGCGGTATTGAGAGGGATGCCAGATTAGCAGAAATAATTTTTAACTTAGCTTTAGATAAAGCAGAGGAACCTGAAATTCAAAGACTGATACTTCATCGCTTGTGCGTCTTAAAACTAAAACGTACTAATAATACTGAGGATTTTTATAAGACGATGTCAGTCTTGACCTCTAAAATGATTCTTCAAGATCAAACTGAGGAATCTTTAGTTCTTATTGACAACTTACTTGCGCTAGCTCTAATTTCTACCGCCGATAATCACTATCAGCATCTGCAAGACGCCCGTCTTCTGTTGCTTAGTGCCAGTACAATTCTAAGCAGCTGTATTACCACAAGCGATGCTGCCAACACTACATTGATTTCTGAGCTTGTTCGTTACTATAGTCAAGTTTCAATTAATCAAGTTCAATTAGAACTAGAGTTGCAAAACTATGATCTTGCCAAAGAAATCATAAAAAACAGCATCAAACTGACTTCTGCGTATAACAGTGAGTATTTAGCTGAAGAATTTGCTACAGCTGCTTATATTGACTACAAGACCGAAGATTTTTCACTTGCCATATCTGGCAGCATAGATGCTCTATCAGAATACCGGCAGTTGGGCGATGTTTTAGGTATAAAAAGAATGAAACAAATCTTAGCAGCCTCTCTAGCAAAACTAGGTCTAAAAAAAGATGCCGAAACCGTTATGCAACTCATATCCCAAGATCCTTTAGGAGAAAAAGACTACACCATTTTTACTCATGACTTTATGTAAACTAATCAACAGCAACCGGGGCCGCTTCGCCATAATCTTTGCCCTGCTGGTCATGACCCAGGTCATCGACGTTACTTCAACTTACCTGTTCTCGCCAATGGTCAACCAAGTTTCCGCCGGCCGTTTTAACATTTTTTGTAGCCTGCTTCTGATTCAATTTGCCCTGGCCTTAGTACTGAACTTGGCTTTCAACGGGGCCAACTACCTCTTCAGCAAGCAGACCCAGCAGTATCTGCACGGTGTCAGAGACAGACTGGCTGACCACTATTACCAACAGCCTGCCGGCGTCTCCGAAATGACCAACCACTTTAGCCAAGACCTTGACACCTTGACTTACGATTACGCGACTGTTCTCTTTTACTTGATCTGTGACGTTATCAACGCGCTTATGGTTGTCGCCAGCCTCTTGTCTTTTCACTGGCTCCTGCTCCTGGCCAGCCTCTTAACTACCGTGACTTCCTTCGCGATTGCCCGCTTATTGGAAAAATACAGCAACCAGGCCACTGATCAATTGTCAGTTGCCAACCAGCACTTTTTAGCGACTATTGCCCAATGGACTGCCGGCCTGGCAGAACTTCGCCGCTATTTTGCCAAAAGCCCTTATCAAAAAGCCTTGCTTAAGTCCGGCCAAGAGCTGGCCGACCGGCAAGTCAGCCGCCGCAAGATCAACAGCCAGATCCAGTGCCTGCAAAGCCTTAGCAACGCCTTAGGCACAGTCAGCATCCCCCTCATCGCCGGCTTCCTCTTCTTTAAAGGACAAATGTCCTTAGGCGGCGTCATTGCGGCTGGTTATTTCGCCAGCAGTATTTTTTCCGTCCTGGAAAACATCGCCGGCAGCTATTCTTATCTGAACTCGACCAAAAGCCTGCGCCAGCGGCTTAGCCGCCTACAGGAAAGCAAGAAAAATGACAATCTGCAGCCGGTCAGCTTGATGGCCCAAATCGAGATTAACCAGGTCTCCCTAACCCGCAGCAAGCAGCTTCTGTCCTACCCCGATTTGACCATCCATGCTGGTGAAAAAATCCTCATCACTGGCGACAGCGGCAGTGGTAAAAGCACCCTGCTAAAACTGCTTTTAGGTGATTTACAAGCTGAAAGAGGCCAGATCGTTTTTAAAGACGCTGCTGGCCAAGCCTTCCAGCCGGATCCTTACTCAATCGGCTATCTGGCCCAGGACCTGGTCCTGTTCCCCGCGACTTTGGCGGAAAACGTGACCATGCATACCCCTGGCCTAAGTGCTGATCCAAAAGATTACCTGGAAGAAGTCGGCCTTAAGCTTGATCCCCAGCGCCAGATTACTTCAGACGATTTGACCCTGTCCGGCGGTCAAAAGCAAAAACTGGCTCTTGCCCGGACTTTAAGCCATAACTTTCCCCTGCTTTTGCTGGATGAGTCACTCAGCGCGGTTGACCGGACTGGCCAGGACCAAATCTTGCAGACTCTTTGCCAATTGCCGGCAACCGTCATCTTCGTTGCCCACAATTTAAGCCCTGAACAAAAAGCCCGCTTTGACCGGGAAATCAGCTTAGCTAGAAAGAAGCATGTATGACTTTTAAAGAATTTTACCTCCGCAAACCAGTCAAAAGCAGCCTGCTCTTCCTGGCCGCGGCTTTAAGCTCCTTGCTGCTGGTCGGGTCTTCTTACGCCTTGACCCTGGAATTCAATGCTTTAAGAAACCGGCAGCCCGTGCTTTTTGCCCAAATGCTGGCCCTGCAGCTGGCCTGCTTGGCCTTCAGTGCCCTGCTCACCTACTACGGCAACCTGGCCCTGGAAAAGCTGATCCAAAGCTACCTGCAGCAGATCCGGCAAGAGCTTGCCCTGCATATATTCAATGATGGCCAAGCAAACGATCCAGCCCAGGCGCAAAACCAGCTGCTTAAGGAAGGAGACCTGCTAACTGTCAGCTACCTTCGCAATATTTACAGCAGCTTTAAGGCCGGCATGACGGTCCTGGCTGCCGGCGGCGCTCTGCTCAGTTTTCACTGGAGCCTCTTCATCGCCTGCCTCATCTTTGCCTTGATGCAGATCTACCTTCCCCGCCTGCTTGACCGCCAGCTCAACCATGCCAATCAAAGACTGGCCGCGCAGAACCAGGCCTATCTCAAGCTTCTTGGCGACTGGCTGCTCGGCCTTGGCGACTTGCACCGCTGCCTATCCTTAGCCTGGTTTAAGGAAAAAGCCGGCCTGGCCGCCAAGGAGCTAGAAGATGCTCATGTGCACAAAAGCGCCGTCTCTGCCCTCTTGGATTACCTCAATCAGCTGGCATATTCTCTTGGCAGCAGCTTGATCCTGCTCTTGACCGCCTTTTTGGTCATCCAACACTGGACGGCTTTTGGCCTGCTCAGCAGCATTGCTTCTTTTAACAGTGACTTTTTTGGCAATCTGCAGAACGCGGCTGACTACTTAGGCGAAATTTCCGGCAGCCGCCAGCTGCGGCAAGACCTGCTTAAGCAAAGAGAAGCTGTCCCAGAGAAAAAAGAGACCGGCCAAGCTCCAGCTGCTTTTGCCAGCAGTCCTTTAACCGTTGACTTTAACGGCCTCACCCTGGTTTACCCGGCCATCAAGCTGCAGCCTGGAGAAAAAGTTTTGCTGACCGGCGCCAGCGGCCGGGGGAAAAGTACTTTTTTCAAGCTGCTCTTAGGTGAAGTCAAGGCAGCCAGTGGAGAAATTCACTATCTGGACCAGAAGGGGCAGGCCATTCAGCCCAACTTGAGTCAAATCGGCTATCTCCCCCAGGATCCCCAGCTTTTCCCCGGCAGCGTTGCCGAAAACATGACCATGTTCAATCCAGATTTAAGCGATCAAGACTTGCTCCGCCAAACAGCAGACCAGGTGAACTTAAGTGAGGACCTGCATCTTTGGCCGGCCGGGCTTGATACAAGAGTTGCCGTAGAAAACAGCAATGTTTCTGGCGGCCAGCGGCAAAAAATCGTTCTGGCCCGCAGCTATCTTTACCACAGCCAGCTGCTTTTGATCGATGAAGGCACCAGCGCTATTGACCAGGCCGCCACGCGGGAGATTATTGCCCGCTTGCTCAAGACGGATAAAACGATCATGTTCGTCGCCCACAATCTGACCGCGGAAAGCCGCCAGCTTTTTGACCGCGAAATTCAACTTGATTAACCTGGAAAGGTTCACGAAAGTGAGCCTTTTTTATTCTCCTATTGCACATTGCTACTAGTTCGTGATAGTATATTAACTATAAAAGCGTTTTCTTTATTTTGACTGCACAAAATAAAAATTACTATTTTTCTATATAATAAAAGAATGATAAGGATACTAGCATGACTAACGAAACCGAACTTTTGCAAGCCGTTCAGCAATTGGCAGACAAGGACGTAGCGCCTTTTGACCTGCAGATCGACCGCCAGGCCAAGCTGCCAAACGGCCTTTTCCAGAAGATCGTTGACCTGGGCCTTTTGCGGGCAAAAATTCCCAAGGAATATGGCGGACTGGACGTCTCTGCCATGACCGCCGGCAAGATCGTCAACATCCTGGCCAAGGCCAACGCCAGTGTCGGCGTAATGCTGGAAGGCCACTACAAGAGCTGTGACCAGCTGGCCAAGTACGGCACTGACGCTGCTAAGGAGCGCTACTTTGCCTGGGGTGCCCAAGCCATCCTTGGCTTCTCCAACACTGAACCAGAAGGCGGCTCAGACCCAAGCAAGCACCAGTCCTACGCGGTTGAAAAGGACGGCCGCTGGATCATCAACGGCGACAAGGTCATGATTACCAACGGGACCCTGGCTCAAGTCTACTCAGTCAATGTGAAGACCGGTCCTGACGAATACTCTGTCTTTATCGTGGACAAGGGGATGCCAGGCTTCTCCTTCGGCTATGTTGAAAAGTTTATCGGCTTGCGGGGGATTCCTTGCGGTGAAGTTGTCATGAACCAGATCGAAGTTGGTCCAGAAAACATGCTGGGCAAGCGGGGGCAAGGTTTGGAAATTGCCAACAACGCCCACGATGATGCCCGCTACTTGATGGGGGCCGTTTTGACTGGGATCCAGGAACACGCCCTTGATATTGCCAAAAACTACGCGGCTAAGCGCAAGTCAGGCAATACCCTGCTTAAGGACATGCAAGTTACTCAATACAAGATCAGCAAGATTGCAACCAACAAGGAACTGACCCGTTTGGTTTACGAGGAAGCTGCCCGCCGTAAGGATGCCGGCCTGCCATACATGGAACAATCCGCTATGGCCAAGTGCTTCGGCAGCAAGGCAGCGGTTGAATCCTGCGACTTGACCCTGCAAATCATGGGCGGCTACGGCTACAGCGCTGAATTTGCCCCAGAACACCTGGTAAGAGACGCCAGAGCCATGGAAATCGCTGAAGGCACGATCGAAAAGATGTACACGGAAATCAGCAATGCTGAAATGGCTGATGTACCAAGCCAGGAAGTGGCAAGAAAGCAGGCTGACTTGACTGACCTTGACCAGATCCTGCCGCTTTTAGAAGCAGCCAAGACTCCAGCCGGCGCGGTTGACGCGGTAAGCAGCCCATCACAAGCAGCCGGCCTGCCAAAGGCCAAGATCGTTCTGGCTCTGGGCCGCGGTGCCAACCAACCAGAAACTATCGCTCTGGCCAAGCAAGTAGCTGAAAAGCTGGGCGCTGAAATCGGGGTTACCAGACCAATGGTCGGCTCAGACTTCAACCGTGGCCAGCAACTCGGCGTCAACGGCCACAAGATCAAGCCACAAGTTTTGATCAACCTGGGGATTGCCGGCGCGCCGCAATACACCTTTACTGTTGACCATGCTGAAAACATCATCTCCGTCAACACTAACCCGAACGCTATCGTCTTCGAAGACTCAGACTACCGCTACGTCGGCAGCACTTACGACTTCTTGAAGGAACTGCTCAACCGTTTGGGCTAAAAATTAATAACCGCCAGCCGCTGGTATTTAACCGCGGCTGGCGGTTTTTTCTTTACTCTGAGCAAGTAGTGTAAAGAGTTTTGGGGCTTTTTCGCCATTTCCTTCAAATAAATTGAATTTGTCAGAAAATTTTTGCCGAAAAAAACGTACTAGTAAATGGAGGGGTAAAAATAGCTTACTAGTGAAAGGATGTTTTATAATATGAGCAAGGAAAATAATTTGAACCAGTACGAACCGATTGGCATTACTGACGATTTTATGTTTTTCGCGGTGATGAGCGATGAACAGATCTGCACCCGGCTCTTGCAAGAGTTGTTGCCAGAACTCAAGATTAAAAAGGTGACGACAAAAGCCCAGTCACAAATCAAGGGTGGCCGTGAAGACAAGGCTATCCGGTTGGATATCCAGGCCTTTGACGAACAAGGGCGAATCTACGACATCGAAATGCAGCTCTCCCGGGATTTTCAACCAAAACGGAGCCGCTATTACAAGGCTTTGGTTGACATGACCACTTTGCTAGCCGGGACTGACTATGATGATTTGCCACCGATGTTCGTAATTATCTTCTCTCCCTTTGACCAGTTCGGGGACAAGGAGCGGGTTTCAGATTACATCGTGTATTGTCCGAAAACACACCGGGCACTTGGCGATGGCACTCACGTCGTCTACGTCAACTCAAAGGGAGTGAACGGCAAAGTCAGTCCGACCATGCAGAAGTTCTTGGATCTGATGAATGGACAAGTTGACCGCAAGAATGCTCTGATCAATGACATCGCCAAGAAGATGGATTACTACAATCATAATCAAGAATGGAGGGCGAACAGATTGGAATACGAGACAACTTTACGCCATGAGCACAAGCTCGGCGTTGATGAAGGCCGCAAGCAAGGAATTGATGAAGGTATTGACAAAGCAAAAGCAGCTGATGCTCTGAGCGTAATGGTAAAGTTTAATGTATCAGCTGAGCAGGCCTTGGATGCATTGGGCGTTCCAAAGTCTGACCAACCCAAGTATTTGCAGATGATGAAAGAAAAAGTTTAATCATTCAAAAACGAAGCCGCACATTAAAGCGGCTTCGTTTTTTGTTTTGATATATAGTGTGAAAAACTTATACATAATTAAGATATAGAGTTATAATTATCTTAACGTCAAAAGTAAAAAACATATTTTTTGAAATGGAATGAGAAAAAATGATTTTAGCTGAGGTAGCTTACAATATCTGGCCAGTCTTGCTTGCCCAACTGGTTGGCATCATCATCTTCTTCGTGATCGCCTACTACTTTGCCAAGTTCCTGGTAATCAAACTGACCCCCTTAGTCCTCAAGATCAAGCGCGAGGAAGAAGCCAAGCAGGACCACGGCCAAGACGATTAGCCGGCTTGGATAATTTTTGCCGCAAGCTATTACAAAATAACTATCTGTGATAGCTACAAAATAGATAATTATCAATATTTTTTCAATATACATCCTTCTTGTTATGCTATTTCCGGATAATAAACATATTTAAACAAAAAAGCCCTTGCATGCAGTCATGCAAGAGACTATAATTCTAAGTGTCAATATCACATCTGTTGTTATATTAGGAGGAAAATATGAAGCCAAAGCATCTATTGCTTAGTGCCATTTTCGCTATCGCACTTTTTTTGGGAAATCTCTTCTGGCACAGTTGTTAAGGCCGATAGTTTTAACGGAGCATCAACTAACTCCCAACTAACTACTAGTCAAATCAAACAAGCCGATAAGTATGTTGATGTTTCCAATAATCAGTATGTTTTATCCGATTCAGGGAAGAGCAAGCTTTCCGAAAATACTAAGAAAGTTGTTGAAAATCAATTAGCTACGGTAAATGCTGATATTCAAAAAAATGATCTAGTTATCAATACAGAAACTAAATCTCTCTCTACACAAGCTTTATATGTTTCTAAAGCTGCCAGTGTTAAAGGCGCCGCTCGACTTCATAGTGGTTGTTATGTTCGCGCCTTTTGGTGGGGTGTCAGAGTTTACTTCACTTCAAATGCAGGCGTTTATTGGTTTGCCGGGAAAGCCGGAAATGTCTCTACAATTTCATCTTTAGCATCGGCTATCGCAACAGTAACAGGACACGAAATTGCATCGACATTAGGCGAAGCCTTTGGGATGTATGTCGACTCTTTTAGCAGTCAATTGTTAAACTACAATAAGAAACACAAAAAGAGTAAGATCTATACTGACATCAATTACACTGCCGGATTTTCATTCCACATTTACAAGTAAATTTTCTGAGGTATTATCATGGTTCCAAACAGTTTGTTAATCAGCATCTTCGCGTCTGGGCTGCTGTTGGGCTTTATTTTGGCTGTACCTTTCGCGCCAAAGTTGCAAGAAATTAGAGATTTCTTCCGTTACCGGATTGGCTATTGGAACATGCTGATCCCTATCGGAATCATCGTAGTTACCAACGCGGCAGCCTATAGCATGTTGAACATCGCCGGACTGGCTCTTCTAGGCCCCTTTGACTTGATCTTCATTGGCGCGACGATTGCCGACTATTTG
Source organism: Lactobacillus sp. WILCCON 0059 (assembly GCF_057197985.1). Taxonomy (NCBI): domain Bacteria; kingdom Bacillati; phylum Bacillota; class Bacilli; order Lactobacillales; family Lactobacillaceae; genus Lactobacillus; species Lactobacillus sp. WILCCON 0059. The sequence goes on along the minus strand of NZ_JBUBHN010000001.1, from coordinate 100,095 downwards.
CGGGACCGGAAATTTAATTCCGGCAAGCAAAAGCGTGACGAATAGCCGGCTTGGACAATTTTTGCCGCGAAAGGTTGACAAGCGGCTATCGTTATTATATTATGATTAAAAAATGAAAACACGTTGACAAGGAAAAGATAAGTAGCTGGTCAAATCTTCTTTCAGAGAGGCGCGGTGGCTGAAAAGCGCTGAAGAGGCCCCGGCGAACATGGTCTTTGAGTCATACGGGAGGCGAGCTCCGGCAAGTTTCCCGCGGGAGGCGCCCGATACCGCGCCCGAGTATAACTCCGCCCAGGCGGAGCGTACTTAAAGGCGGTCTTTTTTAGACCGTGAAGATGGGTGGTAACACGCTAATACGTCCCTGAGCGAAAGCATTTTCGTTCAGGGACTTTTTTTGTCACGTTTTTTCAAGTAATTTAGTCAACCAGTATTTTTTAGAAAAAAGGAGATTATCATCATGGCTAAAGTAGAAAGTTTTGAATTGGATCACACTAAAGTTAAGGCACCTTACGTCCGCTTGATCACCGTTGAAGAAGGCCCTAATGGCGACAAGATCTCCAACTTCGACCTCCGCCTGGTGCAGCCTAACGAAAACGCCATCCCAACTGGCGGCCTGCACACCATTGAACACCTCCTGGCCAGCCTCCTGCGCGACCGCTTAGACGGCGTCATCGACTGCTCCCCATTCGGCTGCCGGACCGGTTTCCACTTGATTACCTGGGGTGAACACACGACCACTGAAGTAGCCAAGGCCCTGCGCGACTCCCTCAAGGCCATCAGAGACGACATCACTTGGGAAGACGTGCCTGGCACCACCATCGAAAGCTGCGGCAACTACCGCGACCACTCCCTCTTCAGCGCCAAGGAATGGTGCAATGATATCCTGAAGAAGGGCATCAGCGACGACCCATTTAACCGCCACGTGGTTGAAGACTAGTTTTTATTTTTAGGAGCAAAAATCATGAGAAGAAAGAAAAAGCAGCAACGGCTCATCGCCGCCGCCATCGCCCTCGTCGTCATCATTGCCGCCTTCTTCGCCCTGCGCCTGACTTCTTCCCGGCAAACGGCCAAGAGCCAGACGACTACCGTCACTGTCGGCTCCATCGGCCCCGACGTCCAAGTCTGGCAGCACATCGCCAAGAGCAGCCAGGCCAAAAAGCTGGGCCTTAAGATCAAGGTGAAGGCTTTTACCGACGGGCCCAGCCTCCTGCGGGCAACCTCTGACGGCAGCATCAACGTCAGTGCCTTTGCTTCCTGGGCCTACCTGGAAGCCTACAACAAGTCCAAGAGCAATACCGGCCAGCAAGTAGCCTTGGCCACAACCTACCTGGAGCCAATGGGTATCTACTCATCCAAGTACAAGAAGCTCTCCGACCTGCCTAAAGGCGCGACCATTGCCCTGGCCAACAACGCCGCCAACGAAGCCAGAGGGCTCCTGCTTTTGCAAAGCGCCGGCCTGATTAAGCTGAAGAAAAACTTTGACTCAGCCAGCGGCAACACCAACGACATTGTTTCCAACCCCAAGAAGTTCAAGTTCAAGCTGATCGATGATACCACCGGCCCCCGGGTCATCAAGTCCGTCGACGCCGTCCTCATCGGCAACACCATCGCCCTGGCCGGCAACTTGAACGTGCTGAAGGACTCCCTTTACCACGAAAAGATCGACCAGAGCACCAAGAACAACATCAATGTCCTGGCCACCGCTAAGAAAAGCAAGAACAATGCCGCTTACAAGAAGCTGGGCAAGCTCTACCATAACAAGCAGATCCAGAAGTGGATCGCCAAGAAATACTCCGGCACCAAGGTCGAAGTCAACAAGCCGGTTTCCTACTTGACCGATTAAAAAAGCTGAGCCGTTTGGCCCAGCTTTTTGCTTTCCTGCCTTAATTAAATTAATTTGCCCTTGCAGTGGTCGACTTCATGTTGGATGGTTTCCGCCACAAAGCCTGTAAAGGCCTGCCCATGCTCTTTTAAATCCATGTCCTGGTACTTGACCGTGATTTCTTCATAGCGGTCAACTGACCGCTCTCCCGTCAAAGACAGGCAGCCTTCTTTTGCCAGGTAGTGGCCGGATCTTTTAACGATCTTAGGGTTAAGCATAACTATAGGTAAAAAGCCGGCGTTTACCGCGATAATCGCCTTGTTTACCCCAATCATGTTGGCAGCCAGGCCAGCGGCGGGCGGCAGGCCGTCAACGCTTTCCCGGTGGGCCAGCAGGGTGTCCAGCAGGTCCTGGGCCGCTTGCCGGTCACTGGCAGCTGCTTTAGCTGCCGGCTGACTTAAACGGAGGGGGTCGTGGATGATTTTTTGCACTGTCATTTTTCTTGCTCCTTTATTTGCTAAAACCAGTTTAAAGGGTCTGGAGCTTTTTGACAAATATAGTTTGTGAAAAACGTTCACGTTCACGAACTAGCGGCAAGCTATTCGCTTAGTATAGCGCTTACAATAAAAATATTTGCTCAAATACTCACATTTTAGTTTTTTACCCGGCGATTTTGTGCTAAGATTATCAATGTAAGAGCAAGAATAACGGAGGGACAATTAATGACTAAAATTTTTGCTTACGCAATTCGTGAAGATGAAAAGCCATTCTTGAAGGAATGGGAAGACGCTCACAAGGACGTCGAAGTTGAATACACTGACAAGCTTTTGACTCCAGAAACTGCTGCTTTGGCAAAGGGTGCTGACGGTGTTGTTGTTTACCAACAACTTGACTACACCGCTGAAACTCTGCAAGCTTTGGCAGACAACGGCATCACTAAGATGAGCCTGCGTAACGTTGGTGTTGACAACATCGACATGGCTAAGGCTAAGGAACTTGGCTTCCAAATCACCAACGTTCCAGTTTACTCACCAGACGCTATCGCAGAACACGCTGCTATCCAAGCTGCCCGCATCCTGCGTCAAGACAAGCGTATGGACGAAAAGGTTGCCCGTCACGACCTGCGTTGGGCACCAACTATCGGCCGTGAAGTTCGCGACCAAGTTGTCGGTGTTGTAGGTACTGGCCACATCGGTCAAGTTTTCATGCAAATCATGGAAGGCTTCGGCGCTAAGGTTATCGCTTACGACATCTTCCGCAACCCAGAATTGGAAAAGAAGGGCTACTACGTAGACTCACTTGACGACCTGTACAAGCAAGCTGACGTTATTTCCCTGCACGTTCCTGACGTTCCAGCTAACGTTCACATGATCAACGACAAGTCAATTGCTGAAATGAAGCAAGACGTAGTTATCGTTAACGTATCACGTGGTCCATTGGTTGACACTGACGCTGTTATCCGTGGTTTGGACTCAGGCAAGGTCTTCGGTTACGTAATGGACGTTTACGAAGGTGAAGTTGGCGTCTTCAACGAAGACTGGGAAGGCAAGGAATTCCCAGACGCACGTTTGGCTGACTTGATCGCTCGTCCAAACGTTCTGGTAACTCCACACACTGCTTTCTACACTACTCACGCTGTTCGCAACATGGTAGTTAAGGCCTTCGACAACAACCTTGAATTGGTTGAAGGCAAGGAAGCTGAAACTCCAGTTAAGGTTGGCTAATCTAGCCGCTTAGAAATCCCTTTTTTAAAACTTACAGATTTTCTTACAACAATCTACTTAAAAATTACTTACATTACTTTACAAACACATACTTTTAAACTTATCCATTAAAAGCTAAAACGAAAACCCGCGGGGCCTTCTCACCCGCGGGTTTTTGCTTGCTGATTTGTAGAAGAAAAAGTGTTGGATGCTTGCTCTCTAAGTCATCCAACACTTTTTAATTTGCTTGCTTATTTTTTCGGACGTCGGGCAGGCTTGCTCTTAACGTCAGCCACGCCCTCTAAAAGGTTGGCATAGCGAGCCATGACGAACAGGTAGTCTGACAGGCGGTTTAGATACTTGAGGCTGTCGCTCTTGACCTCCCCGCTTTCGTCCGCATACAGCACGCAGACCCGCTCGCTGGTCCGGGCCAGTGCCCGGGCATACTGGAGGTTGGCGCTGGTCTTTGACCCGCCAGGCAGGATGAATTCCTTCATTTCCGGCAATTCTTCCGTCCAGGCATCAATCTGCTCTTCCATGTAAGTCACTTCAGCCAAAGTAATCGTATGGTGCCGCTTGACCACCAGGTCAGCCTGCAATTCATACAGTTCCCGCTCCAGCTTGATCAGCTTTTCTTCCAATCTCTGGCAGGCCGGAGAAAGGTTGGCCACCGTAACCCCCAGCCAGGACTGCAGCTCATCGAGAGCTCCCAGTGTCTGGATCTGCGGGGTGTATTTGGCAACCATCTTGCCGGTAACCTGCTTGGTTTTCCCCTGGTCGCCGACTTTAGTGTAGACTTTGAGCATTTTGCTTCCACCCTGCTTTCTTTTTAAACCGGTCCAGGCCCAAAATCAATGGCAGATAAAGGATAGGATAAAAGGCCAGGTTGCCGGCGGCGTGATACAAGTCAAAGGTCAGGCCGCTGACCCAGTAGGCGATGAAAGCTGCCCAGCCGCCCCAGCCAGCCATGCCCAGGCTGACGAAGAAGCCGTATTCCAGGCCCAGAAAGCCGACCAGGAGCTCCTGCAGCCAGTAGAATTTCCGGCTTTTCAGCGGCAAAAGCCTGGCAAATAATGCCACGGTCAAGGCGCAGGCCGCGTAGGCAAAAATCTGCGGCAAGGTCCAAATTCCAAAGCCCAGGAAGATGTTGGAGATCACCATGACCAAAACGGCCAGGAGAATCCCCGTCCCTGCCCCCAGTTCCAGCGTGGCTAGCATGATAATATCAGTCACTGGCTGGACATTGGGGATATCGATAATTTTAAAGATCCGCAAAACCACGCACATCGCCGTTAGCAGGGCCAGCAGGGTCAGCCTTTGCAGCTGGTAGCGTTCCTTGGTCTGCATCTTAGTATTGCTTCAGAGTGAAGACAACCTTGGACTTGTTCTTGGTCAGCTTGTCCTTGTCAGCCGCTACCTTGGCCATCTTGCCGTTAACTGTGTAAGTCCAGTAGAGCTTCTTCTTTTCGTCGCCCAGCCCCTTGATCTTGGTGATGAAGACGCCGTATGAAGATTTAGTGTAGCTGACCTTCCAGGCCTTTTTCAAAACAGTGAAGACGCTCGTCCCTTTCTTGACCTTGAAGGTCTTCTTGGCTACAGTCTGCTTGTTCTTGGCCTTGGTCGTGTCCTTCAAAGTATAGGTCACGCTGATTTGCTTGGTGGTCTTAGCTGCTTGCACGCTTTGCTTTTGGACAGGCTGGCTGGCAAAAAGACCAACGAAGGCTGCCAAGGCAACTACGACTGCTAAAATCTTCTTTTTCATTGTTTGTTTCTCCCGTTTTTTATTTCAGTTTTGTTTTTTGTCTTTTGTTTCTAATTTGCCTGTCTTATTTAACCGGGCAGGCACCGCCTTCACAGTCAGTCTGGTCGACCAGTTCCAGGTCCTTGACGTCGCTATTCAGCTGGCTAAAGACCTCTTCCACGTCGCCGGTGATTTCCCGGCTGCGCTTTTCATAAGTCTCCTTGTCGATCGGTTCCTTTGGCGCTTGCTGGAGCGATCCGCCAAAGTATGGCAAAAGCGAGGTCGACTTGGTGATGAAGCGGTACTGGCGGAGCAAGGATTCAACCTGGTCTGCTTCAGAATCCTGGAAAGTAATCGTGCAGGAAACCGCGTTGTCCGACCAGTAAGTCTGCAAGAAGGCCTGGGTAGCAAATTGTTCCGCGATTGAAACCGTGCCGGCTGAAGCAAAGTTAGGGTTATCCGCCCCTACCGCCTTGATCGGAAATTCCACGCAGGTCGTGTTTTCCGTGTAGATATCTGCTTCCGTCCGGTAGCCGCAGGCCTTCAAGGCTGGCAAAAGCGGGTCAGAATCCTGGAAACGGATCCGCTGGATCAAGTAAGCACCGTAGTGGAAGTGCATGCCTTCACTGGCCCCGGCCAGCTTAGCCACCGTGCCTGACGGCTTGACCGTGGTGTGCTTGATTGATTCATTGCAGCCCAAAGTCTTGCTGTAGGCCTGATCAGCCTTGACCACTGCCTTGTAAAGGTGATCAACCGCCTTGATGGCCCGCTTGTCGTAGACTGGCACCTTAATGGCTTCATGGGTTTCCGGGTCAAAGTCATCCTTGAAGCCAGTGACCACCCGGTTGCCCAGTCTGGTCAAGAGCCAGTCCTGGATCCCGGACATGGAGATCCCGATCCGGCGGTTCTTTTGAATTATTTCCCGGGAAATTTCCCAGTCATAAGGACTAAAAGTTACCCGCTTGGTGTAGCGGGCCGCCAAGGCAAAGACTTCCTGCAGGTCCCAGCCCTGTTCTTCCGCGATCAGCGGGAAGACTTCAAAGAGGTTGCAAGGTTCCCCGTTGGCCAGGGAGATCTCCCCGCAAGGGTTGGTCCCTTCCACGTCCCCGTCAATTCCGGCCTGGTAGCCATCAATGATCCGGCCATAGTTCTTGGACAAGTCCAGGTTCACGATCCCCGGCTCCCCGTTTTCCCGGATCCCGGCAGCGATTGGCTGGTAGCCGCTGAAGGCTGAGTCAACCGCCACGCTGTTGTTGGATGCCCAGCGGTGGTGCATCAGCTTCTCCTGGTCCTGCTTCATGGAAATGAAGTCCTGGTCGTCGTTTGAGCCCAGGGCCAGTTCGGCTGACCGGCGGACATTGCCAGCCACGACTGCCTTGCCGATCAAGTTGCAGATGTCAGTGGCATCGACAGCCGTAAGACGGCCGCCGGCCTTATTGTTCAAGACTTCGTTGACGTCCAGCAGCATGGAGATCAAAGGCATTGGGCCGGAAGCCGTGCCGCCGAAACCGTGGATCTCTGCCCCGTAAGGACGGATGTCAGACAAGTCCAGGATCAGCTTTTGCTTGCGGTCCGGGTTGGTTTGGGCAAAGTGGAGGTCGATCAAGAGGGCATTAGCCAAAACCCAGCCTTCCCGGGTGTCCGGCAGGCGGTAGTAGATGCTGTCAGAATCTTGGACCAATTCATTTTTGCCAACGGCCCCAACCTTGACGGAAGCATCGTAAGATTCACTGGTCTCGTCGATTACCAGCTGCAGGTCGATGGCAAAATCGACCCGGGGGATCTGGCTGATGTTGGATCTGGCAACTGAGAAGCCAACCCCGCCCCCCTTCATCAGTTCGTCAAAGAGGAAGGAGAAAGGCATGGAGACAGCCTTTTCCTGCTTGCTAAGATAGCTGGGCACAATCTTGCTGTCCCCGTACTTTTGCGGGCGGATAGCCACAAACCAGCAGTTGTTCAAGGAATCCCCGGTCCGTCTTTGGTAGTCGGTCCCGGAAATCCACAAGTTCCGGCCAGATGGCGTCGCACCCAAACCGTAGATCAGCTTGTAGAGCCGTTCAGCTTCTTCAGTCAGGCTCTGCTTCAGTTCCAGACTTGGGGAGTCCTTGAGCCGGGGATCCAGGTTGATGTTTCCTTCAACCACCCGCTTGACGGTTTCATCCCAGTTTTCACTCCGCCCCTTTTCCGGCAGCCAGCGGGCATAGGTCCGCTTGTAGGTTACCCAGCCCAGCTTGCCCCAGTGGGGTTTTACACTCTTTTTCACCCGGTCGACAAATTCAGCCGAGAGCGATATTTCTTCACTCATCTTCTCAGATCCTTTCTGCTTGTCTCATTATTTTCTAAGCACTCCATATGTTAGCAGTCTTCCTGTGAAACACAATATCTAGTATCGTGTAACCAGGCGAACACGAGAAAATGTATGTCGGTTCAATTCAAACCCCGTAAGCCTTCAGCCACCGAAAAAATTTTTTCAAAAAAATTTTTGCAATTTTCGTTCGGCTTTTGCGAATATATACAAAAAGACTGCATAAATACCAGACAGGTTTCTGGTACGTTGTGCAGTCTTTTTCATAAAAATTTTCAGTTTTTCGCTAAAATTCAGCTTGGTCCGGATCCAAAACCGGCTGCCCGATCCCTTGCAGGCCATCCAGCTTGGTCATGTCGTCTTCGGTAAGTTCAAAGTCAAAGACTTCGGCGTTGGCCTCGATGTAGTCCGGGTGGACTGACTTTGGCAACGGCAAGAAGCCATGCTGCAGGGACCAGCGGATCAAAACCTGGGCGCTGGACTTGCCATACTTGGCCCCAACTGCCTTGATGGTCTCATTGCCCAAAAGGCCACCCGTCCCCAAAGGACTGTAAGCCTCGCTCAAAAGGCCATATTCCTTGTTAGCGGCCGTTACTTCCGCTTGCAGGTCATTTGGGTTAAGGCAGATCTGGTTGACCACAGGCTTGATTTCTGCCGTCTTCAAGAGGGCTTCCAGGTGGTGGCGGCGGAAGTTGGAAACACCGATCGCCCGGATCTTGCCAGCCTGAACAGCTTCTTCCATGGCCCGCCAGGCTTCCGCGTTGGCTTCTGCCCAGTGGTCCCGGACAGCAACCGGATTTGGCCAGTGGATCAAGTACAGGTCCAGGTAGTCCGTGTCTAGTTTGAGCAGGCTGTCGTCAATAGCGGCCTTGGCTCCTTCATAGCTGTGGGACCCGTTCCAGAGCTTGCTGGTCACGAACAAGTCGCCCCTCTTAACCCCGCTCTTCTTGATGGCCCGGCCCACGCTCGCCTCATTGCCATAAGCCGCGGCCGTGTCGATATGCCGGTAGCCGGCATTCAAGGCTGCTTCAACTGCTTCTTGAGCCACGTCGCCATCTGGCGTCTGCCAGGTCCCGAAACCAATCACGGGAATCTTGACCCCGTTGGCCAATTCGTAAGTATCTTCCAAACCGTGCAAAGTCATTTTTTGCCTCCTGTCAAACATGTTACTTACTTTTTGTAATTTAGTTTATTATAACAAAAATCCTCCCTGACGGGAGGATTTTCTAACATCTTGACTTTACTTTTAAAGTTTTTGATTTTTTATTCCAAACTGGCCAGACTGTCCTTCAGCTTCTTGGCGGAAGCTTCCAATTTGGCCTGTTCATCAGCTGGCAAATCCAAAACTGGTACTTCTTCTACCCCATGCTTGCCAACGATTGACGGGTAGCCGATGTAGGTCCCCAAGGATTCAACGTAGCAGCTGGTTGGGCCGTAGAACTTGGCGTCAGAGAAGACTGCTCTGGCCAAACGAACCGCGCAGGTAGCAACAGCGTAGCAAGTGTAGCCCTTGCCCTTGCCAACCTTGAAAGCATTGTCCTTGCTCAAGCGGTCCATTTCTTCTTTCTCTTCTTCATTGAAGAGGTCCTTGGCTGGCCGGTTGTTGACCCAGACGGTTGACCAGGCCGTAAACTGGCTGGACCCGTGCTCGCCCAGGTTGAAGCCGGACACGTTTCTTGGGTCCTGGCCCAACTTTTCCCCGACGACCCGCTGCATTCTGGAAGTATCCAGGAAGGTCCCGGTCCCAAAGACTTGATTCTTTGGCAGGCCGGTCACCTTTTGCAAGATAGAAGTTACCACGTCGCAAGGGTTGGAGATGTTGATGATGACGCCCTTGAAGCCGCTGTCCTTGATCTTCTGGCCAACTTCAACCGCGTTCTTGGTGTTGATCGGGAATTCCGCGAAACGGTCACCAGTCGTGATTGAGGCCGCCACGTCACCAAAAGCGGTGATGATCAAGTCGGTGTCCGCCAATTCCTTCCAGTCGCCCCACTTGACGTTGACGTAGAAGTCATTTCTGCCCAGGGTGTCGCGCAGGTCGCCCCATTCAGCCTGGCACTTGGTCTCATTCTTGTCCAGCAAGACCAATTCGTCTGCTACCCCGTGGGTAAAGAGAATAAAGGCTGCCGTGGCCCCAACGTGTCCCATGCCGATCACTGCTACTTTTCTCATCAAAGATTCCTCCTTGCTTTTTAATATATCGTCAATTATTTTTTCATAATTAACAATAAAACAAGTTTGGCCAAAGTGCAAGCTTTACTTAATTAAAAAAGTTTGAACCTGGTTAAAAATTATGAAAAGAAAGTCACAGCAAAAGAAAAAGGACTTCCATAAAAATGAAAGTCCTTCTGCTTAATCTGTAAAACTGAATTCCAGCGGATCCTGGCCAGCGCTCAAAGATACTGAGCTTGGGCCGTTTCTCTTCAAGCGGCCCAGGGGGTAGAAGCCCTGGCTGTAGTTCTTGTCGCTGGCAAAAATCAGCAGCTTGTCACTGGCTGGATCATAGCCGATCTCGCCCGTAATGGCGTGGGTCAATTCCTGCCCCTTAGGGGTTGGCAGGTTAACCTTCTGCGTGCTGACGAGCAAGCCGTCCTTCTTGCTGGCCTTGAAATTCAAGTCAACCTTCTTCTTCTTCCACTGCTTGAGCAGGCTGATCGTGGTTGGTGACTTGGGCAGGATGCCAGTAATCTTGCTCTTCTTGCCGGTCAATTCCACCTTCAAGTTCTTGAAGTGGTGGTTGTCCGTTGACTTGACTGCCTTCTGGTACTCTGAGGTATCGAAGGCGTCTGAACTGCTTTCTGCTTTCTGGCCACCGCTGCTAAAGGCCATAATCGCCGTGCCGGCAAAAATGACCAGGATCAGACCGATGACCCCTTTTTCTAATCTCTTCATATACACATACGCCTCATATACTAATACTAAAATTCTTTGCTAAAAGTTCTTTGTTTTTTCATCCTCTAACTTCTAATTGTAACCGAATTACAGCTTAATTTCCAATAAAATTGGACAATGATCCGCTCTTTCCCCAGTCGCGATCATTTCCGACTTCTCCACCTGGTCGGCCAGGCGGTTGGAAACCAGCCAGTAGTCGATTCTCCAGCCGGAATTGTTGGCCTTGGCCGTCCGCACCCGCTGGGCCCACCAGGAGTAGACCCCTTCAACCTGGCCATGGATCTGGCGGAAGGTATCCGTGAAGCCTGCTGCTAAAAGCTGGCCAAAGCCGGCTCTTTCTTCATCTGTAAAGCCGGCTGAATGGTGGTTGGACTCCGGATGCTTCAAGTCGATTTCCTGGTAGGCAGCGTTGAAGTCCCCACTAGCTAAAACCGGCTTCTTTTTGTCCAATTCTTCAAGGTAGGCCCGGTAGCACTTGTCCCATTCCTGCCGGTCGCCCAAGCGGACCAAGCCGTTGCCGGCATTTGGCGTGTAGACCTGGGTCACGTAAAGGTCCGGGAATTCCAGGGTCAGGATCCGGCCCTCAAAGTCCATCGGCTCCGGTGCCCCGATTTCCGGCCGGGTCACCACCGGATCCAGGCCCTTTTTGTATAAAAACATCGTGCCCGCGTAACCCTTCCGGGCTGGCTCCATGCTGGAGCGCCAAACGAAATCGTATTCCGGGAAAAGGTCAGCCAAGGCAGCCTGGTGCTTCTTGCTTGGGCCGCTGGCTGGCAGCTTGGTTTCCTGCAGAGCCAGGACGTCTGGATCCAGGTCATGCAAGTTCTTCAAGACCCCCCGGGTCATTTCCGCCCGCGGGGAGGTCCCCGTCAAGGCCGCGTTCAATGAGTCGATGTTCCAAGAAATCAGTCGCATTTTATCTTCACTTTCTGTTTTTCTTTACTCTCTGTTGCTTTTTACGCTTTATTTTTCTTAAATATTCAAAATTTCCAGGGGATAGTCGACCGTATAGTCAGCCTTTTCTTTTTTGAGGCTGGCCGGGTCAAAGGCGCCCCAGGTGCAGGCACAGGTCGCGCAGCCGGCGTTCTTTCCCATCCGGATGTCGTACTTGGCATCCCCCAGCATAATCGATTCCTTCAAATCCAAGCCATGCCGCTTGGCCAACAGGTCGATCTCATCGCTGGCCGGCTTATGGTTGACCACCTCATCAGCTCCGACAAAGTCGGTGAACAGATCCAGCAGGCCCAGATTTTCCAGATTGTGGACAATTTCCGGGTGGGTCTTGCTGGAGCAGACGAAGAGCTGCTTGCCGGCCAGTTTCAGCTGGGTCAAGGTCTTCACGATCCCTGGAAAAAGGCGGACCTGGTCGTCCTCCAGCAGGGCATATTCCGCCATGCTTTCCTCAAACAGGGTCTGGGCCAGGTCGCTTCTGTGCCCTTCCTGGGCCCAGCGGGCAATTGAGACATCGATCGGAATCCCCATGGCCTGGTAAATATCTTCAGTGCTTGGCACCTTGACTCCCCGGGCCTCAAAGGCCTTCTGCACGCTGGCCGCGTAGATGTGGCGCGATTCGCAGATCGTGCCGTCGAAATCAAAAAAGTAATTTTCCATTTTTCCCCAAGTCCTTCTTAAAGTTTACTTACTTTAAGTATACACGGAAACTAACGCAGAGCGGTCGGGGCGAAATCTTTTTTCAAGATCCGCTGGAACTGGGCGTAGTTGTCCACCTCAAAGAGGGGGTGGACCGGCAGGGTCTTTTGCCGGTGGCGGTGGTTGTACCAGATGCTGTCAAAGCCGTAGTTTTCCGCCCCCATGATGTCAGAGGACAGGCCATCGCCGAAGAAGACCGTCTGGTTGGGGCTGTAGCCGCTTCTGGCAAAAAAGTAGTCAAAAATTTCCGCGTTTGGCTTCTGCACCCCGGCTTCCTGGCTGGTCACGACCAGGTCAAAGTAGTGCCTGATCCCGGCTAATTCCAGCCGGTGCTCCTGGCCAAACTGTTCCCCGTTGCTCAAAACCGCCAGGCTGTAGCCCAGTCTTTTGGCATAGCGGAGGGTGTCCTTGACCCCAGGCAGGAGCTTGTGGCCGGTATGGAAGTAACTGTGGAATTCGTCAGCCGTCTCCATCCCGTCAACTTCGACCCCGCAATACTTTTTGATAATGTCCGGGAACATGATCTCATAGAGCTGGTCCAAGGTCAGCTCGCCCTTTTCCAGCCGGCGCCAGAGACCCTGGTTATAGGCGTGGAATTCTTTTTCAAATTCGTCACTGATCTCCCAGCCATGGGATTTAAAGAGCTGAACCAGGGAATCGTGCACCGTTGCTTCAGTGTCGAGCAAGGTGTCGTCAACGTCCAGGATAATTTGCTGATAGCGCATGTGGCCTCCTTATTTTCTGTTACATTACTTGTTTCTATTAGGCGTATTAAGTTTCCATTATAGACAAAAAGCTGGGCCAGTGCAAAAAATTGTCTTCAACTTATCTTACCCCCGTTTTTCTCTTTTCCACATCTTGGGCCTTACTCCGACAAGCAACTACGATATCTTGTGGATAACTTCTGTGGAAGTTGTGTATATCTAGTAGCATCCCCGGCACTTAGCCACTAGACTTAGTTTTCTCGTAATAATTACTATACGTGTACTCGATAAAATATCTTATTGACAAAAAGCTCCAGTAAAACTATATTAATCAAGTAAGCAATAGTTTTACTGGATTGGAGGAGAAACATGTCCAGAAAAAATACTTTTCAGCTTTGTCTTTTAGCCTTGTCCACGGCCCTGATCATTGTCGGCAGCCAGCTGGCGGTCCCCTTGCCGGGCGGGGTCCCTTTTACCCTGCAGACCCTGGTGATTCCTTTGATCGCGGCTGCCTTTGGCTGGCAGCTGGGAACCGGCGCCGTCGCCCTCTACCTGCTCTTAGGAGCCGCCGGCCTCCCCGTCTTCAGCGGGGCCAGTGGCGGCATCGCCGTTCTTTTCGGGCCTAACGGGGGCTTTCTCTGGGGCTTCTTGCCCCTGGCCCTGATCACGGGTCTGGCTAAAGGAAACAGATTTTATTTGACCCTGGCTGCCGGGATTGCCCTCTTTTTGCAGCTGCTCTTGGGCGCGGCCTGGCTAGCCTGGATCAGCCACTTACCATTTACGGCCGCGGCTAGCGCTGCTATCTGGCCTTTTTTGCCAACGACTTTGGCCAAACTGGCCCTGGTTGTCGCCCTGGCCCCGCGCCTGCGAGCGATTTTTGCCACTTACGCCGGCAAGGTCAGCCGCGGCTATCAAAAATAAGCTGTCAGAAAGCATGCAAAAAGACGAAGTTCTTCTTAGAGCTTCGTCTTTTACTTTCTTCAATTTCGCCTTACTGCTGGTAAAGCGTGACCAGCTGCTGGGCCAGGTCAGGCTGCTTGAGCTCGATCTGTGGAACCAACTCCATGGCGTCGATCTTCCCGCTGTGGATCCGGGAGATGTTTTCCGGCGTCAAGCCTTCCGTTTCGATGATTTCCAAGGTAGTCGGCAGCTTGTGGTACTTGTACATCTTCCCTCGCAAAGCTTCCTGCCGGGTCCCGTCCAGCATCCGTCTGAGCAGGTCCCGCAGCTCGTCTTCCTGCTCATCAGTAACAGTAAAGCCGATCAAGCGCAAAGACCGGGGCACGGCGTTGATGGTCTCTTCCACCGTCTTGCCGTAGCTGACCGAGTGCAGCTGGGTCAGCGCCTCAAAGAAGGCTTCTTCCAGCCGGTCGTCGCTGAGGCCAGGATTGCTGTCTTTCAGATACTGGCGGTACTCTTCCGTCGCCGTGGTCCGTTCATAGTACCATTCGTTTTCCCGGCGCAAAAATTCATCCTTCTCCGGCACGTAATAGAGGCGGTTGTGCTGGAGCTTTTTGATCTGCTTGAAATCCTGCGGCAGATCCATCAAGACCCAGTCGCCGTAAAGGTAGAATTCCTCATCCTCGTCTTCGCCCCGGTCTTCAACCAGCAGCTCCCCTTCACCAGCGATATTGTAGTCCTGGTCGCTCTGGTCCAGCATGGTGAATTCCCAGAAGTCGTCCTCGTCAATATTGAGCAAGGGGTTCTGGTGGCTGAAAATGTGGTACGCGTGTCTGAGCGGAATAATGCCGTACATGTTGATCATGGCGTAAAGATAGCGCCGGATCAGCAACTTGTTTTCTTTACTAATCATCTGTCTCACCTACCATTTTCGATAGATCTTTCCCTGTTTTTTCTACATCCTATTATAGGCCTGCTGGCAAAAAATCAGTACATCGGCCGACCAAATTCTTCCAGGCTGACCTGGCCGTTGTCATCGACATTCAAGACCGTCATCTCGTTGTGCTTAGGCAATTCCGTTCTAAGGTGCTTGCCCCCGTAGATGCAGGCCAGGCAGTGAATGACGCAGGCATGGCCAACCAAAAGGATCCGTTCTGACTCATCATAGTTGACCAGATAGTCGATCCCGCGCTTCAGGCGCTCTTCAAACTCGCTCCCGCTTTCAGCATCCCCTTCCGGGTCAGCCGCGTGGAACAAGTCCCCGATTTCCCGCCAGGTGTAGCCGTCCTTGACCGCGTCGACCAGGCGGGGGTACTTGGTGGACTTAAAGGCTGCCGCTACCCCTTCCGTGTCATGGAAGGCCTCGTAGTAGCCGAAAAAGAGCTCCCGCAAGTCAGCGGTCTGGGTCATCTTGGTTGACTCCCAGTTGTCATTTTCTGAAACGATGATCTTCCGGGTGTCAGCGGCCCGCTTCAAGTCACTGGAGGCCACCAAGTCAAAATGCTGGTCCTTCAAGGCCTTTCCCAGCTGGTGGGCACCTTCGATCCCTTCTTCAGTCAAAGGGGCGTCAGACCAGCCCTGCAGGCGCTGGTACTTGTTCAAATAGGTCCGGCCATGGCGAACCACATAGATCTTCTTCATTGTTCAACCTCTTCCTTGGGCAGCTGCTTCATCATTTCCGCTGCCAGCAATTGATAACCGCGCGAGCCAAAATGCAGGCCATCATCGAGTTCTCCCCGGCACAAGTCTGCAAGGTCCCCCTCCTTCAGCATGGCCGTGAAAAAGTCGGCGTAGGCGACCTGGTATTCAGCCGCGACTTCCCCCATTACTTTAGCATACTTTGCCAATTTTGCGTTGGTCCGCCCCCGCTGCTTGCTTTCATCTACTGCCGGCCCGGAGACCAGGACAGTTTTGACCCCTGGATAAAAACAGACCAGGGCGGAGACAATGGCCTGGAGGTTCTGCCGGTACTGATTGAGTGGTACTTGCTTATGGCTGGCCGCGTCATTGATCCCCACCATTAAGAAAAGCTGGTCAGCCCGGGGCCGCTTTAAGGCCAGGTCGCCTAATAAGGCCAGCAGGGCGCCGGAATTGATGCCGGACACCGCCGTATTGTCGATTTCCAGGTCAGATTTTCTCTCTTTCAAGGTCCAGTTGATCCGGGGCTGGTCCAGGCCTTCTTTTCGGGCGAAGATGCTGTCGCCAAGTAATATAATTCGCATTTTTACCTTTCTATGCCATTAAAGCATTTGTTATTTTTTACCACTAATATTATTTTGAAAGCAATCCCTGAAAAGGCTTAACAAACAAGGGGAACGAGTGCTAATATGGTACTAGCCTAGTTTATAGTTTTTAGCTTATAATTAACAAAAATCATCGTACAGTTTTTTATTTATATTCCGCCAGTTGCTCCATGAGGATCGAGACATGACAGAACTTTACCACTTTTCCGCGGCAAACCGCGAAAGCTATGAACAACTGAATTTCGCCCTGGCCGTCTTTCAAGAGTACGAAGGCAAGCTTATTCCCCTCCTGGTTTCTGACGGCCTTTGCCGGCTTTACCAGTTAAGCCGGGAAGACCTGCTGAACCACCTGCGAGACATCAGCTACATCACCAGCAACATGCTCAAGGCCAAACAAGATCTTTTGACCTGCAGGATCAAGCTGACCGAAAGCTACCAAACCGTTCTCCTGCACTTAAGCAGGCAGGATTTTTCCGGCCAAGGCCTGCTTTTCGTGGAGTATTTGAACATTGGGGAAGATGCGGTCGACACCCAGCCAATTCAAATCAGCCATATTCCTTCCAATGAACAGTATGAGGACAATTTGACCGGTCTGCTCAACGGGGCTTATTTGACTAGTTTCGGCAAGGACTATCTGGTCAGCAAGCTGCGGGCCGGCGACCAGCCCAGGGTCATTCTTTTTAACGTTATTGGGATGCACGGCTACAATGAGCACTTCGGCTATCTGGCAGGCGACCGCTTCTTGGTCAAGATCAGCAAGCAACTCTTAAACCTCTTCCCCGACGGCCTGGTCATCCGCTACAATGACGACCGTTTCGTGGTTTTGTCGACCGATACCGATTATATCGCCAAAATCAAAGAGCTGCAGAAATTCGTTCTCCGCAACTACTCCGTCGGCGGAATCAAGGCCGGAATCTGCTACTACACTGATCCCAGAGAAAGCATCAAGTCGGCCATCGACAAGGCCAGGAAGGCCCTCCAGTATACCGGAGATGACTTGACCCAACTGTATCATGTTTTTGACGAAAGCGTCCGGGAGAAGTACGTCAACCGCGACTACGTCTTGACCCACTTCCAGGAAGCCCTGGACAAGCGCTGGATCAAGCCTTACTACCAGATGGAAATCCGCAGCTTGACCGGCAAGGTTTGCGGCTATGAGGCCCTGGCCCGGTGGATCGATCCTAAGGAAGGCGTCCTCAGCCCGGCGACTTTTATCGGTATTCTGGAAGATACCCACTTGATCAACCGCCTGGATTTGTCGATCATCGACCAAGTTTGTGAGATGCTGTCCTCCTGCTACAAGCGGGGGATCCCGATCCAGCCCGTCTCTGTCAACCTCTCCCGGGTCGACTTCCAGGTCTGTGATATTTTTGCGGAAGTCGATGCTATCAGGAGAAAGCACAAGATCCCGACCTCCTACTTGAAGATCGAGATCCTGGAATCAACCTTGACCACGGTGCCGGAACAGCTGCACAAGGCTATGGACAAGTTCCACGCTGCTGGCTACCAGATCTGGATGGATGACTTCGGCAGCGGCTACTCCAGTCTGAACAACTTGAAGGACTTCGACTTTGACCTCTTGAAGATCGATATGATTTTTTGAAGAACTTCAAGACCAACTCCCGCAGCCATATTATTTTGCGGGAAATCGTCGACATGGCCAAGCATCTGGGCATCCATACCCTTTGCGAAGGGGTCGAGACCAAAGACCAGGCCGACTTCCTCAAAGCCATCGGCTGCGACCGCCTGCAGGGTTTCCACTTCTCCAAGCCCCTGCCAGAGGAAGAAATGCTGGCCTTGATCGAAAAGAATGGCGCGGACCACTACGAGCCGCAAGAGATGAACAACTACTATGATACGATCGGTGAAACCAACATTTTGGTCAACCCGATGGTCAGTCATATTTCCCAGGGAATAAAGCACCTGGAAATGCCCCTGGCCTTGATCGAGCGGCGGAGCGGCGACCAGCTGATCTACTACTTCACCAATTTTGCCTACAAGGACGAATTGACCCGTCGCCACCTGGATCAAGAAGAATGGCAGGAAATCGTCAATGATTCGGCTTTTTATAAGAATCTCCTGCTCAATCTGATGGGCAGAAGCAAGAAGGCCAAGGCTGCCGTCAACGGCATGCTGGACAACTACAGCTCTATCGAGGTCCGCCATTTGGCCAACTACCAGGACCGGGACATGTACGTCTGCGCGATCAACAACTTTGGCCATTACTTAGACAAGACAAGACAAGACAAGACAAGACAAGACAAGACAAGACAAGACAAGACAAGACAAGACAAGACAAGACAAGAAGTAAAAACTCAGCACCCGGACCGGTGCTGAGTTTTTACTTGCTAAATTTCAATCCCAATCATCAGCCCGCCCTCTTCAGCGTAGAAGCTGCATAGAGCATGGCAGTTGCCCAGGTCAACCTTGGCCTCTGGATGCTTTTTTCTGATCTGGTCGTGGAGCTCAGCCGCGCTGTCGAAGTTGTCAGCGTGGTCAATCTTGACCCGGCCGCCCGTATAGCCTTTCTCTTCCAAAGTTTTCAGCAGGGCAGCCAGGGTCTTCTTCTCCCCTCTGGCCTTGCCCAAAGGCTTGATTTCGCCTTCCTCTGCCCAGCCGTAGATCCATATTTTCAAAAGGCCGGCAATCTTGGCTACTGCCGGACTGACCCGGCCGTTATTGGCTAAGTTGGTCATCGACTTTAAGGCGAAAAAGAGGCGGATATGGTTTTCCAGGTAGTCGCTCACGGTCTCTACCAGGTTAGGAAACTGCATCCCTTTTTCTTTCAGTTCCGCGATCTTTTCTGCCGCCAAAAACTGGGCCGGACCCGCGCTTTTGCTGTCAAAAACGTGAATCAAGACGTTTGGATGCTCTTCTTGGTAGATCTTTGCCGCCTGGACAGCAGAATTGTAGCTGCCGGACAAGACTGAAGAGATGGTCAAAACATAGATTTCACTGCCCCCGGCGTAAGCATCCAGCCAGGCAGCGATACTAGGACAGGCTGAAGAAGCCGCGATCCCGCTTTTAGCCCTTTCATTGAATTCCACCTGGTCAAAGCTGGCGTCGTCCGCCCAGGTCTTGTCCCCTTGAATCAAGCTCAAGGCCGCTACTTCCAACTGGCAGCCGCCCAAATTCCCCGCCGTCATGTTGGCCCCGGAATCAGTCACTATCTTAATCGTCATATTTTATAATCCTCGTCATCGGTTTCTTAAAAACTTTTGCTTAAGTCTATAGCAGGAAAGTCCCTATGTCAAGTTTTTTGAAAACCGCTAAGCCGATTTGCTATAATGTGGATGATTGAATTTCATTTTGCCTGTATCTTTTGTATCAGCTGACAGGAGGTTTTTATGGAAAAAATTGCCCGTTCCCTGGCCGGCCTGCACCTGCCCCGCTACCAAGACTTGCCCCAGATGGGCCTGTACCTGGAGCAGACCGCGACCTATATCAATGAGGCCCTGGCCCCCTTGGAAAACGTCCACCTGACCAGTTCCATGGTCAGCAACTATGTCAAGCACGACTTGATTGCCTCGCCTAAAAAGAAGCTCTACAGCCGCCAGCAGATTGCCGAGCTGACTTTCATTGCCATTTCTAAAAACGTCCTCTCTCTGGCTGACCTGCGCGAAGCCTTAAAGCTGCAACGGTCCAGCTACGACACCGAGACGGCCTACAACTACATGGTTGATGAGCTGGAAAACGTCCTGGCCTACGTCTTCGGTTTTAAAGGCGAACTGGCCGACATCGGCCACGAGCACGGGGAATACAAGACCATGCTCCGCAACGTCATCATGACCGTCAGCTACAAGGTCTACCTGGACAAATACTTCGCCCAGTTTACCAGCCAGGAAGAAAAGTAAAAGAGCACGCAAAAAAGGACATCCGCCAGGATGTCCTTTTGACTATTTCTTCTGATTTTTCTGAATAAATTCAAACAGATTTACACTTTCATTGGACGCATTAGCCATTAACCATCCAGTCATAAAACTCTGGTGAGTTCTTAGGATCATAATGGCCATTTTCGTCAAAGTCAACGCCTTCTTCTGGAATTTGATCGATCAAATCGGCCCAATCTAAAGCACTTGGCAGCTTTTTAATCATGATTTTATCATCTTGAATCTCAAAGGTGACTTCACTACCTTTGGTCAAGTTCAATTCCTTTCGAATTGAAGCCGGAATAACAACTTGTCCCTTTTGAGAGACACGGCCAACCATTGTTTGCATCGTTTTCTCCTACTCTCCTCAAGCCGTTGTCAGCGTTTGGTAGACCAGCTTCCCGTAATGGGGATTGTCGACCATGCTGAAGTTGGACTTGACGGCAATTTCCTGCCCGCTCTGACTGATGACGTGATAGTTCAGCTTATGGATATCGCCAATCTCAGCTTCAGCCGTAAATTTCTTCAGCCAAACCTCGACCAAATCCATGTCCCGCGGAGCCACGACATGTCCGGCTTGGGTGTTCACCCGGCCAAAAAAGTCCCACAGATTGTCATAGCCTAAAAGGCGCAGGGTTCCTTGATTGACGAAAAGAATATGGCCATTTTCCGGCTTGTAGATCATCAGAGCAGTAGGAATATTGGCCGCGATGTCATGCAGGGTGAAGCCCAGCTGGGATCTAAGGGGCTTGCTGGTTTCCCCGGAATAGTACTGGGCCCCGCTCTTGCCGCTCAATTTGACCTCATAGAGAGCCTCGTCAGCCCGGCTGATCAAGCCTTCCAGCTTCTTCCCCTGCCGCGGGCTGTCCGCGTAGCCGATCGACAAGCTGTACTTGACTTTGTGGCCAAAATAAGTGATCTGATGGTCGGCCGTCAGAATCCGCTGGATCACCGTCTGGCAGTCATCCGCGTCCAGCCCCAGCAAGGCCAGCATGAATTCGTCCCCGCCAGTCCGGCCCACCACGCCGCGGCTTCCCACAGCCTCTTGCAGCCCTCTGGCCACCTGCTTCAAGACTTCATCCCCGATCTGGTGGCCGTATAAGTCGTTGAAAAGCTTGAAGTCGTCGACGTCAACCATGACCAGGGTAAACTTGCCACCTTCCTGCCCCTTTAAGCTGCGCTTCAGCTGCTCATTGAAGCCCAGGCGGTTGTTGATCTGGGTCAGGGGGTCAACGGTCGCTTCTTCTTTTAACAGCCTCGTGCGGGCCTGGTGCCTGACCAAGGCTACCGCCAGGCAAAAGATCCCAAGCGCCAGCAAACTGAATAAGACCATCACCCGGCTGCTTCTTTGCTCATAAGTCCAACCGCCTTTTGGTGAAACGTAGATCTTCCAGCTGCCACTTGAACTGCTGGGCTTGAAGCTGTAGGCCACTGGACTGACGACAGCTGCCTTTGATCTGGACATCAGACTGTACTTCTTGCTGTCAACCGGACTTCTCAAGAGGCGGTAGTTGTAGTCCCCATGCTTCAAATTGCCTAAACTGGCCTTTAGCAGCTGCTTGGCATTGACCGCTACGACCGCGAAGCCCCACAGCTGTCCTTTGACGAAAAACGGCCGGTAAAAAATCATCCCGCTTTCTCCGCCCTTGAGGGTGACGGGTCCCTGCATGATGGTTTTCTTCTTGCTCACGGCATATGCCCGGCAATGTCCGCGGCTGAACCGCTGATAAGCTTGCTTAAGTTCATTCGTCAGCCCGGGGTTGGCCTGCCAGTTCCCTTGCACGGTAACCAGATAGCTGCCCTGTACATAACCTGTTGCCAATATTTCCCGGCTTCTTTTGGCAAAATTGGTCACCTGACCATTGTCATCAATAGTCGTCTGTGCTAATTCCCGGCTAAAGTCTTCAGCCTGTTCCAGAGCTGGAGAAAAAGACCTGCCCACCAGTTCAGCTGTCTGCAGAGCCCGGTTTTCCTCTGTACTCTTAAATTGCTGGTAGCTCCACTTTCCCATGGAAGAAAGCACCAGAATCAAGCCGATAAAGACGGTCGTTAAAAAGATGTAATCCCCACGGCGCATTTTGTACTTGCTGCTCATTAACTGCTCCTTATTTTCAGTGTTACTAATTATGACACAAAAGTTATAACAATAACACTGAAAGGTCTTTTTATCCCAAAGAATAATTGCTATGGAATTATAACTTTAAAAAACAGGCAAAAATAAAAGACCGACCTTAGTCGATCTTTTTAACATCTTTAATATTTGATTCACTGGAAATGTAGTGGGGCCGGTGCTTGCTTTCCATGTAAATCTTGGCCAGGTACTGACCCATCACGCCGAGGCTGAGCATGACCAGACCCCCGATAAAGATCACCACGCAGATCAAGGAGGCCCAGCCGGCTACCGGGTCGCCCTTGATCAACTTGCGCAGAACAATTACGATCAGCATGATAAAGGACACCCCGGTCATGAGGAAGCCCATCCAAGAAGACAGGTTCAGCGGCACCAGAGAGAAGTTGATAATCCCGTCAATGGCGTACTTGAACAGCTTCCAAAAATTCCACTTGCTTTCCCCGGCCACTCTTTCCACGTTTTCATAAGGGAGCCAGTAGGTCTTGAAGCCGACCCAGCCAAAAATCCCCTTGGAGAAGCGGTTGTACTCACTCATTTCCACGATCGCGTCGACCATATCCCGCTTCATCAAGCGGAAGTCCCGGGCCCCGTCGACCACATCAGCGTCAGAGATCTTGTTGATGATCTGGTAGAACTTGCGGGCAAACCAGCTTCTGATCGGCGGCTCACCCTTCCGGTCCTCCCGTCTGGTGGCCACGCTGTCGTATTCACCGGAGTCCAGAATCTTGATCATTTCCGGCAAAAGGGCCGGCGGATCCTGCAAGTCGGCGTCCATCACAGCCACGTAGTCCCCGCTGGCGTTGACAAAGCCCGCGTACATAGCGGATTCTTTGCCGAAGTTTCTTGAAAATGAAATGTAAAAGACATGGGGATCCTTAGCGGCCAGGTCGCGCAGAATGTCCAAAGTCTTGTCCTTGGACCCGTCATTGACAAAAATCAGCTCGTAGTCGTCGGGCAGTTTTTCCAGCGCCTCATGAGCTACAGGATAAAAAAGGGGCAAAGCCGCTTCTTCGTTGTAGCAAGGCACGATAATTGAAATCTTTTTCATTCTTTTTCAGATCTTCCTTCCCTTTCTTGTCTCTTATCTCTAAGTTTAACCCCTAAGCCGGCACAAATAAAGCCAGGCCAGGAAAGCAGGGAAATTGCCAAAAGCAGCTTCATCCAGAAAGGAGTCACGAATTCCAGATAGGCCACGTTCTTGCCCTTTTGGCTGGCCACCAAGGGAGCGCCGATCCGGCTTCTTTCATACTTATGCAAAACTTTGCCGTTGACCGTCAGCTTGGACTGAGCATAAGTCACGACTGGCAGCCGCTTCTTTTTCCCCTTGCTCTTCCAGGTCAGCTTGATTCTTCCGCCCTTGACGGCCTTGATCTTGAGCGGCTTTCTGACCTTGTGGTTCAAAACCGTCTTGTTGTAGGAACTGGCCGCCTTGTCGGTCTGCTCTTGCCAATATTGCTTGTTCTTATAAGCATCTGACCAGCCGGTAATGACCGGCTTAGGGTCAAATTTGTAAACTGGCAGGTAGTCGGCGATTGGCTTTTTGGTCAAGGTCAAAAACTTATGCAGGTTTTTAGAGTGCGTGGCCGCGTTAGCCTGCCGCATGGCTTCTTTGCGGGCGGGAGTCAAGGCAATCAAGCCCTTCTTGGTCTTTTTGATCTTGTGCTTGCCCGGATCAGTGACTTCATGGCCAAAATTGGTGATGGCATTGTGACCGACATTGGTCAAATAGCCATTCCAAGCATCGACATTCATGTAGTAGACCAGGCTGTTCACGCTGATGACCAGAGACAGGCCAGCCAGCCCGTAGATCAGCCAGGCGAAGTGCTTGGACTTCTTTAGCATGATTTCCGCCGACATCCCTATCCCCAGCAAAATCAAAGGATAAGCCAGGCAGATAAAGCGGGACGGGAACTGGAGGAAGCGGGCCAGGACCGGCAAGCGGTTGGAAATATGGCCCCAAGGCAGCATCCGGGAGGAGACCAGCAGCCAGAAGCAGCCATAGAGGCTGACCCAGCAGTTGAGCCGGTTTTCCTTCCGCCGCCAAAGGGCATAGACCAGCTGGCCAATAAAGATGTAGGCCAGCCAGTAAGGCAGGCTGCCCCGCATGCTGTAATTGACGATGTTTAAAGGATTGTGTCTGATATAAATGTGTCTGAGATGCAAGGACTGATCCATCATGTCCATCGTCGACGGGGCGGCCAGCTTATTGGTCTTGGATATCCAGAGAAGCGGGGCCAGGGTGTTCAAAGACAGCAAGACAGCAAGACCGACTGCTTTAAAAGTCTCCAGCCAAAGCTGGCGGGACCACTTGTTTTGGACCATGGCATAAAGCCAGGCTGGAAGCAAGAGGGCCACGTACATCACGGCCGTCAGCAGGTGCACTTCCAAGGCGATAGCCATCAAAAGGCCCAGCTTGACCCAGTGAATTGGCTTTTCCTTGTCCAGAATCATGTCCGCGGCCACCAAGATGGCGTAAGGCATCATCGCCGCCCCAATGCCGGAGAAGTTGGTCCCTTCCTGCCAGCGGGGCAGCCAGCCGATCGTCATGTAAAACGCGGCCAAAAGCGTGGCAACTGACCGCCGGCTGTCAAAGCGGCGCAGGGCCCAGTACATGCCGGTTCCCCCAACCGCGTAGACGATAAAGGAGCTGACCAGCTGATACCGGTACCAGCTTTTAACAAGCAATAAGAGCAAGCCATTGGCATAAGCAAAAAGCGGCCCGTACAGGGCGTTGATCACCCGGCCAGAATGGCTGAAACCATACATGGTCATGAACCAGTTGAAGTTGCCGTGCTTGATCTGCTCAGCAGCTTCATAGAAGCGGTTGTAATGGAAAATCGTGTCCGACCCGATGATGACGTTCCCCGTCCGCATCTGCCGGTAACAGAAATACGCCGCTAGCAAAAGCAGGGCGGCGTAGGGCAAAAAAGCTTGGTATTCAAGCTTGCGTTTATTATTGTCTTCTTGCATCTCTCTTTCTTTCCCTTTCATTTCCAAAAAATGGCCTGGATTATACACTCTTGACCCAGTCCACTACTAACTGGTACAACTTTCACTAATTCTAGGATAATCATTTTCATTTTCACGTGCAAGCCTTTTTAACATCTTTTAATGTCCTTTTTCAAAAACTTTACGCATATATATTACGAAAAAGCCATAACAGCCATTTTGGACTTATGAAAACAAAAAATATCCCTGTACACCAAAAAAGCAGCTGCTTATGGCTAGCTGCTTCTTAGGTAGTGTATATGTATGTTGTGTATATCAGGGAAAGAAAAATATAAGAAATATGAGTTATAGACAAGTTCTTTCAGCTCGTCTACGATTCTTATAGTACACAGTAAATTTGAACAAACTATGATGCTAATTCTTCCCTTCAGTGAAATTTCCATAGGCAAAAAGCCGAAGCACTTTTGTTTTTCAGCAGTTGGCCCGGATTCGTGAACAATTCACTTACTTTTCCCTAGAAAGTTTGTTAAATCTAGCTAAAAAAGCGCATTCATGTTCAAAAAATCACGATTCCCTATATCTTTTTGCCGGCTATAGGTATATAATTATTAGCTGTTATGTACCTTAAAAATTATCTACTGCAAGGAGAACAGAATTTTGATGCACAACTTGTTAAATGAGTTCCTGTCTACCGGGCTCATGATTCTTTTCGGTGTTGGCGTGCACTGCGATGACGTTTTGAACAAGACCAAGTACCACGGCTCAGGCCACATTTTCGCCATTACGACCTGGTCATTCGGGATCACTGCCTGCCTCTTCATCTTCGGCGGCGTCTGCATGAACCCAGCCATGGCTCTCTGCCAGGCTATCCTGGGTCTGATCCCATGGTCCAGCTTCATCCCTTACACTCTGGCTGAATTCGCCGGTGCCTTTGCCGGGGCTCTTCTGGCTTACTTCATGTATGCTGACCACTTCAAGGCTTCCGAAGACACCATCGACGGCGTGGCTACCCGGAACATCTTCTCCACCAACCCTAACCTGCGCAACCTGCCACGGAACTGGATGGTCGAAATGATCGCCACTACCATCTTCTTGAGCGGTATCCTGGCCATCGTTGCCAAGTTTGAAAAGCTCGGCTGGACTCCACTTCTGGTTGGTCTGCTGGTTTGGGCGATCGGTATGGGCCTGGGCGGTACTACTGGCTTCGCCATGAACCAAGCCCGGGACTTGGGGCCACGTCTGGCTTACCAAATCCTGCCAATCAAGAACAAGGCCAACAACGACTGGCAATACGGCTTGATCGTGCCAGGTACCGCGCCATTTGCCGGTGCCGTTCTGGCTGCCCTGTTCGTCAAGTACTTCTTGAAGCTGACTTTCTAATTCAGCTAAAGGCTTAATAAGAAGAATACTGAACACAAGAGAAAAAAGCGCTGGACCGCGACGTCCAGCGCTTTTTCGCGTAAAAAAATAGATATAGATGCGGCCCGGAGGCCGCGGGTTTGCTTGTCTTGGAAAGAATAAAAAAAGGTATGGAATCATAGATCAAGATCTCTTGATCTATGGCTTAAATGATACGGGGGAAGTATGAATGATCTATGACGACTTTCTTGCTTTTCTCCTAGGAAAAGTTTTATTTTTTACCTGGATTCAGCCCCTAAACTTGCCCTTAAACAGCCGTTCTTACATTTTCTTCAAAGTGTAAAGGGCGGAAAAACGGGCTTTTTGCCCCCTCGCTTCCGGTCAGCACTCCTTTGGCAAAGATCCTAAGCTAATACTTGCAAGGCGCCGAGCAAGAAAAAATTAAGGAGTGCGAAAAAATGAACATGCAAATCAATCAAGCAATGGACCAAGCCTGGGAAAACCGGAAATTAGTTGCCGGAGCCTTGAAAACGGCCCATGTCTACCGGAAATGTGCCGATTACGAGGATCTTTTTCAAGAAGGCTTGATCGTCTACGCCCAATGCCTGCGGGAAATGGCTGACCAGCCGCGGGAAGAAGCAGACAAATTGGCCTTCCGCAAGGTCTACTGGCGGGTCCTTGACCTGCTCCGGCAGAGAAAGCGGCAAAGAGACCACGATGAACCGCTGCTGGCCGCCGCCTTTGTTGGCCAGGCCGACCAGCACAATCTGCTTCTTAAGGAAGCCTGGAAGAAACTGTCGACTAGCGAAAAGCTGCTTTTAGGCCAGAACCTCCTCGCTGGGCGCAGCCTTAAGGAAACGGCCGACTTGATGAACATCCCCTACCGGACGGCCAGCCGGATCAAGAAGCAGGCCCTGGAGAAACTCCGCCGGCAGTTAGTCTGAATTATTATAAGGAAGCAAAGCAAAGCCCCCGCGAGCGCGGGGGCTTTTCGTTATATTCTGAACAAGAACTTTTTCTCTGCCTGCTTTAAGGCATAGTCTAAATCAGCTGGCAAAACAGGCAGGCCGAGTTCATCCAGCAGGACCTTTTTAAAAGCCTCTGCCTTTTCTGCCCGGATCTCACTCAAAAGCTGCCTTAAAGACGGAAGCTTGCCGGCCAGTTCTGCCTCAACCGCCTGCTGGTAGCTGGGTCCGTAGAGCAGGTTCCAGTCACCTTGCCGGCAGACCGGGCAGCCTACTTGACCAGCCAGACCATGAAAAAGGCTGCAGTAGAGGGCATTGTGCTCAACTGCTTCTTCCACTTGCCGGCTGGCGTTGGCATAGCCGCGCTTCAGCTGAAAGAAATAGCAGTTGACCCCGGCCAAATCGGTCATGAGCATCCCGCCTTGGCAGGCTTCCATCCCCCGCATCCGCTGCAGGGCGATTAGATCGACCAAGCCGGCGTGAAAGGATTCCGGAGAAAAAAGCGCCCCGTGCCCCGCTGAAATCACGTGCTGCTCCCGGATCTCCAGGAGCTGGTAGAGCTTTTCCTGCAAGGGATAGCCGCCAGGCAGGTCTTCGTTGACGAAGTGGGCCAGCAGGGTCTTGGTCGTTGCTTTTAAGACGATCTCCCCCTGCTTCCGGTCGACCAGCAAGGTCCGGTAAGGGGCAGCCGGGCCCAGGTCATAAGCCATAACAAAGTCCGGCCCCAGCCGGTAGCTGTCCAGCTTCTTGGCCTCGATTTTTCCTTCGGCTAATCCTGCCTGGTAGTACTCCCGGCTGTAGACCGTCATCATTTGAAGGCCTCATGGCAGATTAAATTCCGCCTTAGAATCGTCTTTAAAGGAATTGCAGCCAGACTTTTTGCTTTTGACTCTGGCTCTTTATCCTTGAGCAGGTAGCGCAGGACATAATAGATCCGGGGATCTTTTCTCCCGCTAGAGATTTGAAAACCCGCCAGTTCCACGCCCGGGCCGTAGTGTTTGCCGAAGTACTTTTCTTCATACAAGGGGCCAAAGAGGTCAAACCAGCTTCTGAGTTCTTCCCCGTCCACTTCTTCGCCCTGCAGCAGGCAGGAAAAAGCTGCTGGCTGCTTTTTTAGGCCGGCAAGTTCACTGATGTGGACCAGGTCTGCCGGGAAAATATTAGTCGAAAAGCAGGCGTTGTTGCGGAAATAGATCCGCGGCCCATGAAAAAAGACGTATTTCTCAGCTTCCTCAGTCTGCAGGAGAGCCAGCTGGTCAACCGTCAGGTCCCGGACTCTTTTCCTTTTCTTGGCAAAAAGCTGCAGGAGCAGCCAGGCCAGCCGGTCCGCGTCAGAAGTAGCTCCTATTTCAGTTTGCAGAACCTGCTTGACTGCCTCGCGGAAATTCTGTTGCAATTCGTCCAGGGCCTGGCGGATTAAAGGGACGTCAGCTGACTTGATCACGTTCAGTCTTTGCTTGTCCAGCAGCAAATCGCTTAAACAAATATCCTTGCTTTCCAGCTGGCGGCGCAAGCCGGCTGACCAAACCCGGCCAGCCAGCTGCCGCTTAAGTGCCTCTTCGACTTCTCCCATTTTCCTTTTCCTGTATTTAAAACATCCTGATTAACTGTGGATAATACTTATATTATGAAGAATTAAGACTATCCATTCCAAGTTAAAAATATAACATATTCGCGCGTGAATTAAAAGCGCTAACATCTAATTTTTTAATCAATTGTTTTGAACCCTCCAGTCCCTTTTGTTAAGGCAAATGAGTTATTATATTAATTAAGGAACATATCATATTTTATAGGGAGCAAGCCATGCAAATTACTCGAGCGTTTGCCTACGCGGTCTCGGAATATTTCTGCGTTATTATGATCTTATTGCTGTTAAGATCATCTCTGCAGATCAAGCGCCACAACCGCCAACATCACTGGTTCAATATCAGTTTGGGCATTCAGGCCGCTTACCTCTTTTTAGACGGAACCCGGACCCTGTTGATGAACCATATCCTGCCCAGCAACCAATTTCTGGTCAATTTTACCAGTCTTTGTTTGTCGATCACTCTGAACATCCTCAGCTATACCACCTTGATGTTCGTGGCTTACAAGATTGAGCTGCCCTTGACCACTGACAAAAGGCAAAGCCGGTTCGTACTGGCCCTGCCGATCGCGATCTCAGCCGTGGACTTGATCTGCGCTATTTTCGCGCCCCAGCTGATGTTCTCTACCAATAATATCAATGCTTTTACGCCATTTTTCTCAGGCCTTTTCCTTTTCCTGCCGATCAGTTATTCTGCCTTCGTCTTTGTGATTACGGCTTATAATGCCATAATCAACCGGAAAAACGGCCTGGGCCACTACTACCTGGTCTTGACCTTCTATCCAGTTCTGATGACGGTCTTCGGCTTCATCGAAGTCATGCTGTCCACGGCCCTGCCCCTTTACTCTTACGCGGTAACTTTTTATTTCACCTTCAACTTCCTTTACCAGCTGAACTCCTCTATTAAGGAAGCAACTATCGACAGTCTGACGGGCTTGAGAAACCGAGAAAACCTCAGGGAATACATCGACGATATCTGGAAGCAGGGTACAAGTGACCAGTACTACCTGTTCATGATTGACATGAACGGACTTAAATCAGTCAACGACGTCTACGGGCACGTGGAAGGCGACCATGCCATCCGGGCCATCGGCCAGGCCCTGGACGACGTCCTGCAGACTGGCAATGACGGGATCGTCTGCCGTTACGGGGGCGACGAATTTTTAGCGGTCATTACGGTCACTGACGACAAGCAGGCTGACAAGCTGGTGCAGCTGACCAGAGAAAGGATCAGCTACTACAGTCAGGTCGACAAGCTGCAATCCGCCCCGCAAGTAGCTACCGGCTACATCCACCTGCCTAAAGAAAAAACTCCCCTGGCTGACCTCTTGAAACAGGCTGACAGCAAGATGTACGCTGAGAAGCAGGCCATGAAGACCGGGGACCGGGCAGCCAACTTCTTTACCGACGAAATCACCGGCCTGCCAAATGCCAACTACTTCCATAATTTCGCGGGAAACTTCCTTAAGAAGCTGGCAAAAAAAGACCAGCATCCCCTGGTTATCCTGTTCAACATTTCCGGCATGCACAGCTACAACGACCGCTTTGGCTACCAAGGCGGCGACGACCTGCTCCGGACAGTTTCCCGGGTTTTGCGGGACTTTTTTGACCAGGAAGATGACATCTTAGTCCGCTACACGGAAGACAACTTCGTCCTTTTAACTTGCACGCCCTTGACTGAGGCCAAGCAAAAGATCCGGGACATCTCCAAAAAGGTAACGGCTATTGATTCGATTGGGATCAAGGCCGGGATCTACCAGACCAAAGATGGCAAAGAAGACGTCATTGCCACGGTCGACCGGGCCCGGCGGGCCATGCGCCTGATCGGGTCTGACCGCCAGCGGGTCTACTGCGTTTATGGGCCGGAAGTTCAGGCAGTTTACGACAGCCGGGACTTCGTCTTGATCAACTTCAAGCAGGCCTTGGAAAATGGCGACATCAAGCCCTTCTTCCAGCCAGTCATCCGCAGCTTGACCGGGCAGATCCGCAGCTTTGAGGCCCTGGCCCGGTGGAATGACCGTCAGCGGGGGGCAATTCCGCCCGACCAGTTCATTGGAATTCTGGAAGAGACCCGGCAAATCCACCTGCTGGATCTGGAGATTTTCCGCCAGGTCTGCCAATTGCAGCAGAGCTGCCAGCGGATGGGCCTGCCGATCCCGGTGATTTCCGTCAACATCTCACCAGTTGACTTCAACTCCTGTGATATTGTCGCGGAAATCGAGAAAATCAGGACCCAGTACCAGGTTCCAAGCAAGTATCTGAAGATTGAAGTTTTGGAATCAGTCATTGCCAGTGCCCCGGACCAGCTGAAGGAGATCATCGCCCAGCTGCATGATTTGGGCTATGAGATTTGGATGGACGACTTTGGCAGCGGCTACTCCAGCATGAACAACTTGAAGGACTTTGACTTTGACCTGCTGAAGATCGACATGGGCTTTTTGGAAAACTTTACCGCAAACTCCCAGAGCAAGATCATCATTTCAGAAATCGTCGACATGGCCAAACGGCTGGGGATCGAGACTTTATGCGAGGGGATCGAGAACCGGAGCCAGTCAGATTTCCTCAAGGAGATCGGCTGCCAGTACCAACAGGGCTATCTCTTCGCGGCTTCCATGGAGCCGGAGGAATTGCGGCAGTTCCTGGGCAAAGCTGGCGACCAGCTTGAAGATATCAGCTTAAGCGACTACTACAGCCAGATCGACCGGGTCAACGTTTTGTCCAACCCGACCCACAGCCTGGCAGAACAGAATTCCAGCCTGGGTGAAAATATCGACGTGCCGATGGCCATCATTGAAAAAGACGGGGATAACATAAGCTACCTTTACTTCAACCACGCCTTGAAACGTTTGCTGGCAATAGCAGAGAACGGGCAAGCTGTTTCGGCTGAGACTCTTGCTAAGCTGCCGGCCGTGGATAAATTCCTGTTAGAGCAGATGGACCGCTGCCAGGGGAAGGACCGGGCAATTTCGGCCAGTTATGAAAGCGGCGGCTTGGAATTCAAGATCAGAATGCGCTGGCTGGCCAGTCAAGAAAAGAGCTCGTTCGTGTATATCGTTACGTCGGAACATTATCAAGAATAAAGTATGACCAACTCAAGACATCTTGGGTTGGTCTTTTTATTCGCTGAAAATTCAAAAAAGTCACAAAAAACGCAATAAAGGTTGACAAAATATTCAACCGTGCTAACATTGAGTTGGTTTTAAGAAAGAAGATGTTTTGATTGAGTAAGCTTTTACTCAAAGTCTTAGTTCCTTTAGCCACTGTCTTTGTATTGGGCGTTACTGTTGTTTCTGCCTCAGGCAAAGCATATTGGACAATCAGTTCAGAAACCGTTAGCGATCATGGTCGTTGGAGCTCCTACGGTAGTTCCAACAAGAAGATGACTAACTCCAATTACGCGTCATTCAACGGTGATGCGCAACCCGCAAGCTTTGGCTATTACGTCCACTTGATCAATAACAAGGCAGCCACAAGATCTGGTACAGTTCCATTGGAACTGAATCATACGACAAGAGCCAATAATAACTCTGGTAAGAAGGGCTACCACTATTACGCCGATGTTCGCTCTAAAAAGTATGAGCCAAATACGACCAGAGTAAAGCTGCACTTCAGCGCGGACTACAAATAATGTAAGAGGGGTGTTCAGCCCCTCTTTTGTTTTTGAAGGAGTAATAAATTGAGTCGTTCAAGGAAAATCGCCATCTCTCTGGTTTGCCTTTATCTAATATTGGTAACCTGGCAGATCTTTTATGAAATCGGTCAAAACAAGATGTTACGTTTTGATCCCGATCATTTTCTTTATATGTTTTTCGGTATTCAGTTTGGCGGCGTGTTAGACGATGCCTTCTCTCTATACCTACTTGAATTTTCATTGATACCTGTAATAGGATCAGCGCTCGCCGTCTTTACCAAAAACAATAATTCGTTTTCAAATTACCAGCAGCGGTCGGGCTATCACGGCTATCTTAAAACTGCCTGCCTAAGAGCCTTTGGCACTGGCTTTGGTTTGGCTATTCTGATCAATATCTATCAGATGATTATTATCAGCCTCTTTTACAGTCCTTTTGTCTACCAAAATCCCAGTTTTTTCCTTTGGGACAATTCCGGTGGCGTTTCTCTTTCACAGAACAGCTTGGTAGCACTGGTTTTATACGTTTTCATGTCTGCCATCGGCTGGGGCAGTTTTTCCTTACTTATCCTTGCAGTTGGCCTTTGGATCAAGAAAAACAGCCTGTATCTGGTAAGCGGTACTATTATTATGTTGATCTGTATCTTAACTCCTACACTTATAACTGCCAACAGTGGTCCTTTGTTGATCTTGTCAGATATGTTCTTCCTGCCAAATATCATGTCTCCAGGCCTGTTATCATTCGTGAATGCTCACCAACCTGTCAATGTCTACGGTCTTTACTTCCTGACCCTGGCCACCTGCCTGCTGATAGTTGCCGGTCTAATCAGATTTTGGTATCTGAAGAAGGTGCAAAATGGCTGATATTGACCTCGAGCTTCTGCCACAAACTAAACGCTTCCGCGAACTTAGCCTGGCCTTGATCTTCATCCTGTCTGCTGCTGCCAGCATCTATACACTGCACGCTATAAAGGAAAGAGATATTGTCTACTTCTTCTTATACAACAACCTGCTTTCCCTATATCTGCAGACCTTTGTCCTCTTGATCATTTTCAGCCAGATCCTTAAAGTCCGCCCCATCGCTGTCTTTCTTGGCATCCGCCAGGCTGAAACTGGACTGGTAAAGAAGCTGCTCCAGCTGATCCTGCTGGACATCCTGGTCATGACGGTTGGCTTGGCCATCCCCTACCTGCTGGGCGTTCGCCACTACTTCAGATGGGGCAGTCCGGCCTTGGGCAGTCTGCTCCTCTTCTTGCACCTGCTCTGCTTTACCCTGTGTGTCCTTTTCATGATTTTGAGCTTAAGAGTCAGCCACCCCTGGCTGATCTTCATCATCGCCATTGCCGTGATCATGCTCTATCACTACAATCTGGAGCAGTCCACCCTTTTGTCCAAGTACAGTATTATCTTTGACCCCTTATACCGGGCCACTCACTATATCTACTTCTGATTTTTGCTTTTGGAGGAAAAATGTTACAGGTTACTCATGTCAGCAAGAAATTTAAAGACGCCGACGTTCTCAAAGATGTTTCTTTAACTGTCAAGCCGGGCGAATTGATCCACATCGTTGGGGTCAACGGGTCTGGCAAGTCAACTTTATTCAAGATCATCACTGGACTGCTTAAGGCCGACAGCGGCACGGTCAGTCTGGACTCCGGCGATGTGATCGGGGCCTTGATCGAAAACCCGGGCTTTCTGGAATATGAAACCGCCTGGGCCAATCTGCGTTTCTTGGCCAATGTCCACCATAAGTTCCAGGAAGACAAGGTCAGAAAGCTGCTCACCGACTTTGACCTGGACCCAGACAGCCGGCAAGCCGTTGGCAAATACTCTATTGGCATGCGGCAGAAAGTTGGCATCATCCAGGCCATCATGGAAGACCAAAACATCATTCTTTTGGACGAACCAACCCGGGGCATCGACAAAAAAGGGGTCAAGCAGTTTGTCGACCTGCTTGAGCGGCTGAAAACTGAAGGCAAGTCCGTCGTCGTTGCCAGCCACGATGACATCCCCGGCCTAGTCTATGACCGGACCTTGACCCTGGAAAACGGGGAACTGAAATAACACTCTTTAAAAGACCAACTCAAGACATCTTGGGTTGGTCTTTTTGCATTTTTTTCAAAATCGTCAAGAAAAAGTCAAATTTCTATTGACACACCGTTTTCACATTGCTATCATAAAAAACATCAAATTGTATGAAAGGGAAGGATATTCGAAATGAATAAGCTTTTAGTAAAAATTTTAGTTCCTTTAACCACCATTTTTGCATTAGGCGTTACTGTTGTTTCAGCCTCTGGAAAGCCTTACTGGACTATCAGTGAAGAAACTGTCAGTGACCATGGCCGCTGGAGCTCTTATGGCAGTCCCAACAAGAAAATGACCAATTCTAATTATGCATCATTTAATGGAGATGCCTTGCCAGCTACCTTTGGTTATAAAGTTCATTTGATCAACAGCAACGCCGCGACTAGATCTAACACTGTGCCATTGAAATTAAATCAAACGACACGGGCAGGCAACAACTCCGGGAAAAAGAACTATTACTATTACGCAGACGTTCGTTCTCAAAGTTATGAGCTAAGTACGACCAGAGTAAAGTTGCACTTTAGTTCCGATTACAAGTAATGCACGGGAGGCGCTCAGCCTCCCTTTTATTTTTGGAAGGAATCAAAAAATTGAGTCGTTCAAGAAAAATCGCTATCTCTCTGGTTTGTCTTTATCTGTTATTGATAACTGGCCAGCTTTTTTACCAAATCAATCAAAATAAGATTGTCCGTTTTGATCCTGATAATTTTCTGTATATGTTTTTCGGTATTCAGTTTGGCGGCGTATTAGACGATCCCTTTTATTTATACCTATTTGGATTTTCACTGATACCTGTAATAGGATCAACGCTCGCCGTCTTTACCAAAAACAACAATTCGTTTTCAAACTACCAGCAGCGGTCGGGCTATCACGGCTATCTTAAAACTGCCTGCCTAAGAGCCTTTGTCACTGGCTTTGGTCTGGCTATTCTGATCAACGTCTATCAGATGATCATCATCAGTCTCTTTTACAGTCCTTTTGTCTACCAAAATCCTAGTTTTTACCTTTGGGACAAATCCAGCGTTTCTCTTTCACAGAACAGCTTGCTAGCTTTAATTCTGTATGTCTCAATGTCTGCCATCGGCTGGGGCAGCTTCTCTCTGCTTATCCTCGCAGTGGGCCTTTGGATCAAGAAAAACAGCCTGTATCTGATAAGTGGATCAATCATCATGCTACTATGCATCTTGTTGCCAACGGTTTTTGTTGCTATGGGATGGCCTTTGTTGATCTTGTCAGATATGTTTTTCCTGCCAAATATCATGTCTCCAGGCCTGTTATCATTCGTAAATGCTCACCAGCCCGTCAATGTCTATGGTCTTTACTTCTTGACCCTGGCCACTTGCCTGCTGATAGCTGCCGGCCTAATCAGATTCTGGTATCTGAAGAAGGTGCAAAATGGCTGATATTGACCTCGAGCTTCTGCCACAAACTAAACGCTTCCGCGAACTTAGCCTGGCCTTGATCTTCATCCTGTCTGCTGCTGCCAGCATCTATACACTGCACGCTATAAAGGAAAGAGATATTGTCTACTTCTTCTTATACAACAACCTGCTTTCCCTATATCTGCAGACCTTTGTCCTCTTGATCATTTTCAGCCAGATCCTTAAAGTCCGCCCCATCGCTGTCTTTCTTGGCATCCGCCAGGCTGAAACTGGACTGGTAAAGAAGCTGCTCCAGCTGATCCTGCTGGACATCCTGGTCATGACGGTTGGCTTGGCCATCCCCTACCTGCTGGGCGTTCGCCACTACTTCAGATGGGGCAGTCCGGCCTTGGGCAGTCTGCTCCTCTTCTTGCACCTGCTCTGCTTTACCCTGTGTGTCCTTTTCATGATTTTGAGCTTAAGAGTCAGCCACCCCTGGCTGATCTTCATCATCGCCATTGCCGTGATCATGCTCTATCACTACAATCTGGAGCAGTCCACCCTTTTGTCCAAGTACAGTATTATCTTTGACCCCTTATACCGGGCCACTCACTATATCTACTTCTGATTTTTGCTTTTGGAGGAAAAATGTTACAGGTTACTCATGTCAGCAAAAAATTCAAAGACGTCGACGTCCTAAAAGACGTTTCTTTAACTGTCAAGCCGGGCGAATTGATCCACATCGTCGGGGTCAACGGATCCGGCAAGTCAACTTTATTCAAGATCATCACTGGTCTGCTTAAGGCCGACAGCGGCACGGTCAGCCTGGACTCCGGCGACGTGATCGGGGCCTTGATCGAAAACCCGGGCTTTTTGGAATATGAAACCGCCTGGGCCAACCTGCGTTTCTTGGCCAATGTCCACCACAAGTTCCAGGAAGACAAGGTCAAAAAGCTGCTCACCGACTTTGACCTGGACCCAGACAGCCGGCAAGCCGTTGGCAAATACTCCATCGGCATGCGGCAGAAGGTCGGCATCATCCAGGCTATCATGGAAGACCAAAACATCATTCTTTTGGACGAACCAACCCGGGGCATCGACAAGAAAGGGGTCAAGCAGTTTGTCGACCTGCTTGAGCGGCTGAAAGCTGAAGGCAAGTCCGTCGTCGTTGCCAGCCACGATGACATCCCCGGCTTAGTCTATGACCGAACCTTGACCCTGGAAAACGGGGAACTGAAATAAAATTCAATCCATAACAAAACCAGCCCAAGCTTTCGCTTGAGCTGGTTTTTTAGTGCTATTATCTTGTTTTTCCGCTTTTTACTTAAGCAGGTCCTTGGCCATTTCAAAGCAGCCCAGGGTAGCTGAACCGTTGTTGGCAACGATTGGCCGCACGATCAGTTCGTCCAAGTCCGGCAAGGCAACGTAGTCGTTGTTCATTTCCGCGAAGTACTTTCTGACCGTTGGCATGTCGCCTTCGTTCAAAACTGACCCGCCGACAACCATGACGTCTGGCCGGATGGTCAGGTAGATGTTGTAGAGCATCTCCGCCACGTAGTAGGAAATCAAGTCAAAGACTGGGTGGCTGCGGTCCAGGTCTTCACCAGGAATCCCGGTTCTGCCCTTGATGGTCGGACCAGCCGTCAGGCCTTCCCCACAGGCGTCGTGGTGGAAAGGACAACCGCCTTCATACTTGTCGTCCGCCCGCTTAGGAATGCGCATATGGCCCATTTCTGAGTGGTTGGTGTAGCCGATGAAGTGGCCTTGCTGGATGGCACCGGCCCCAACGCCAGTCCCGATGGTGATGTAAAGGTAGGTCTTTTCATCATCCCGGCCGCGGGCAATGTATTCCCCGTAGCAGGAAGCGTTGACGTCAGTCGTCAAAACGGCTGGCACGCCCAGTTCCTTTTCAAAGTAGCCCTTCAGTTCAGTATTTGACCAGCCTGGCTTTGGGGTCTTGGAAATGTAGCCAAAAGTCTCTGACTTCGGGTCGATGTCGATCGGGCCAAAAGAGCCGATCCCGATGGCCTTGACTGGGTTCTCCTTGAAGAAGTCCCGGCAGGCTGCCAAAGTTTCCGCCGGAGTCGTGGTTGGCACCCGCTTGGTTGCCGTCGTTTCCCCAGTTTCCACGTTTTGCACGCCTAAGATGAACTTGGTGCCGCCGGCTTCAATGCTGCCTACAAAAGTATCTGTCATGTTCTCACCTATGCTTCTGTTAACTTTCGATTTTGTCTTTTAAGCTTCATCGCCTGGTTTGGAAGCGATAATCGTAGCTTGACCATCTAAAGTATAACAGGAAATCGTCGTTGGCAAAATCAGATGATCACCTTTTTTCAGCGGGTAAGTCTGCCCGTCGACCGTCAAGTCGCAAGCTCCGTCCAAAACTGACAGCAAGCGGTACTTGCCGTCCTTGATCTCAAAGTCGCCCTTGCCGTGAACATCCAGCTTGAAGACGCCGAAGTATTCCGCCATAACGAACTGGGTCACGTGAACGTCGCCAACATCCCATTCTTCATGGTTGAGCTTTGGCATCTCAAACGGCACTTGCACCGTGTCGATTGACTGCTGCAGGTGAAGTTCCCGCAGCTTGCCGGTCTTCTTGTCCACCCGGTCAAAGTCGTACATCCGGTAGGTGGTGTCGCTGGACTGCTGGGTTTCCAAAACCATGATGCCGCTGCCGACAGCGTGCACCATGCCATGCGGCACGTAGAAGAAGTCACCTTCGTGCACCGGAACGGTCCGCAAGAGCTTCTTCCATTCCCCGTTTTTCACCATTTCGGCGAATTCTTCCCGGGTCTGGGCATTGTGGCCGTAGTAGAGCTTAGCGCCTGGCTTGGCCTTGATCACGTACCAGGATTCAGTCTTGCCCAATTCCCCTTCGTGGATTCTGGCGTATTCATTGTCCGGGTGCACTTGCACGGACAGGTCTTGGTTGGCATCCAAAATCTTGGTCAGAAGCGGGAAGACATCCCCTTTGGCATTGCCAAAAAGTTCCCGGTGCTGGTCCCAAAGCTCATTCAGCTTCATCCCCTTGTAAGGGCCGTTCTTGATGGTCGCCGGGCCGTGCGGGTGGGCGGAAATTGCCCAAGCTTCACCGGTGTGGTCACTGGGAATCTGGTAGCCAAATTCGTCTTTTAAGCCAGTGCCGCCCCAAATTTTTTCATGAAAAACTGGTTCCAAAAATAATGGTTCTGCCATTTGTTTTGCTTCTCCTTAAAAAACATGTTTTTTCTTTACAGCTTCCATTGTAAACCTTTCCGGCAAGGCTTGTCGACCGCTTTCTTAATCAGCGTCGAGTTCGTTAGTATCGCTCAGCTTCCGGTACCAGTAAGCGGACTTCTTCAAAGTCTTCTTTTGGGTGTGGATGTCGTCGCGGATCAAGCCGTAGCGGTTCCGGTAGGCGTTCATCCAGGACCAGTTGTCAATGGCAGTCCAGAGGAAGTAGCCCTTGCAGTTGCTGCCTTCGCTGATCCCCTTGTGGAGCCACTTCAAGTGGTCGCGGATAAAGTTGATCCGGTAGTCGTCTTGGACTTCACCCTTGTCGTCCAGGAAGCGTTCTTCTCTGGAAACACCCATGCCGTTTTCTGAAACAAACCACGGGAAGTTATCATAGTTTTCACGCAGGTTGACGGAGATGTCGTAGAGGGCCTTCGGGTAGATTTCCCAGCCCTTGTCGACGTTCATGATCCGGCCTGGCATCTCGTAGTTGTCGAAGTGGATGTCCGGCATCCAGTCTTGCAGGCTCTTTGGAGAGATGGCTGGTGCTTGAACCCGCATTGGCTGGTAGTAGTTGACGCCCAGCAGGTCGATCGTGCTTTCCTTGATCAAGTCCAGTTCTTCTTGAGTAGCATCCCAGAGAACGCCATCATCAGCCAGGATCTTGACGATTTTTTCCGGGAAGGTCCCCTTGATGGCGGCCTCAAGCCAAAGGTCAACGCACCAAAGGTTGGCAAATTCCGCTGCTTCCAGGTCAGCTGGCTCGTTTGATCTTGGGTAAGCTGGGGTCAGGTTCAAGATGATCCCAACCGTGTGCTCGTCGTCATTGAAGCGGGTGTGGAACTTTTGAATAGCCTTGGCGGAAGCCAGGTTGATGTTGTAAGTTACCTGGACAGCCAGCGGGCCGTCAACTTTGAGCGGGTAGTGGAACTTGTACAGGTAAGCCCCGTCAACGATAACCTTAGGCTCGTTGAAGGTGAACCAGTGCTTGACCCGGTCGCCGTAGAGCTCGAAGCACTTGTCAGCAAACTTGGCGAACAAGTCGCCGACGTGCTTGTCTTCCCAGCCGCCGTACTTCTTTTGCAGTTCATAAGGCATGTCGAAGTGGCAGAGGTTCATGTAAGGTTCAATGCCGTTTTCCAGCATGCAGTCGATCAGGTCGCTGTAGAACTTGGCCCCGTCCGGGTCAACTTCGCCCGTCTCAAAGTCAGCGATCAAGCGGGACCACTGGATTGAAGTCCGCAGGTGCTTGATGCCGGCTTCCTTCATCAAAGGCAGGTCCTTCTTGTAGTCATTGTAAAAGTTGGACGCCGTGTCCGGCCCGACCCCATTGTAAAAAGCTTGCGGGTCAGTGTCGTACCAATAGTCAAAAACGTTACGGTGACGCTTGTTAAAGCGGCCTTCAGTCTGCGGGCCTGAGCAGGCAGCCCCCCAGGCAAAATCATCTGGAAACTTCAGCATTATTCTTCTCCATGTTCTTGTTCAAAATCATATACGCAGCCGCGCAAGTTGGCTTCACCGCGGTATTCACACACGGCCAGGTCCGGCTTGACGGTGGCAATGCCCACCTCTTGGCGGATTCGTTCAATTTCTTCATTCAAAAGGCCCAGCAGGTCAGGGTTGTTGGAAATCGCCCCGCCGATGATGATCTTTTCCGGGTCAAAGCCGTGCTGCAGGTTGAAAATAGCAGCTGCCAAAGCCTTGATCGACCGGGTTCTTTCCTTAAGAGCCAGAGGATCGCCGGCCTTGGCCAGGTCGTAGACTTCCTTGCCGGAAGCTTCATGGCCGCTGGCCTCACTGTAACGTTCAGCCATTTGGACCGGGGAAGCGGCCTGGCTCAAGGTCATACCGGCTTCAGCCGTGGTCTGGTAGCCGAACTCGCCCCCGTAAAGGTGGGCTCCATGCCAGATCTGCCGATTGAAGATGATGGCCCCGCCGACGCCGGTACCGATGACCATAAAGGCCAGGGAGGAATTGTTTTTGCCGGCACCGTCAGCCAGTTCAGCCAGGGCCGCGCAGTTGGCGTCATTTTCGATGC
The DNA here is from genome assembly GCF_057197985.1 of Lactobacillus sp. WILCCON 0059. Taxonomy (NCBI): domain Bacteria; kingdom Bacillati; phylum Bacillota; class Bacilli; order Lactobacillales; family Lactobacillaceae; genus Lactobacillus; species Lactobacillus sp. WILCCON 0059. The sequence goes on along the minus strand of NZ_JBUBHN010000001.1, from coordinate 58,949 downwards.
TTACTGGCAGGCCGAAGATTTCTTCCAATTTCGGCACGATCTGGAAATTATGGATGTAAGGCAGAGCGCTGGCCCCTTCAATGACCCCGCTTTGCTTGTTCACGGCACCTGGTGAGGAGATGGCTACCCCGGTCACGGCGCTTTCCGCCTTGATCTTGGCCACTTCTCCGCCCAAAAGGCTGTAGAAGTCTTCCAGATTGTCCGGGGTTGGCAGAGCGTGCACTTTTTGCAAGCGGCCGTCTTCCCAGGTCGCGAACTTGATTGTGCTGCCGCCAATGTCGATTGCTGCTAAATTCATTCTTTGATCACCTTGTTTGTTAAATGACTGGCCTAACCAGGTCAGCTTGGACGACATCTTTCAACTATGAGCCACATGTTTTCAGTTCTTGTCGCCAGCTGGATTTACTTCTTTTCTGCCATCTTTTCGTAGACGGAAACCAGTTCATTTGCCAGGTCGATGTAAGTAATCGCGGTCATCAAGTGGTCTTGCGAGTGCACAACCAGCAAGGTCAGCTGGATATGTTCACCGCTGGCTTCCTTGGTCAGCATGGCAGTTTGCGAGTTGTGAGCATCTACCAAGGCGTTGTTGGCTTCCTTAAGCTTGCCGTGTGCCTTTTCAAAATCACCTTCGTGAGCCGCGTCAATGGCTTCCTTGGCAAAAGCCCGGGCATTGCCGGCGTTGACGATCAAGCCCATGACGGACTGCATAGTTTGTTCTTCTTCACTCATTATTTTTAACCTTTTTCAATCTAAATTATCGTCGATTTACGCCTTTGCTTCAGCTTCAGCGTTTTCTTGTTCCCGCTTCAGCAAAACTTGGTCGTAACGCTTGGCAAATGGGAAGTAAACCAAAGTTGAAATTACCAAAACGCAGAACTGCCAGATGGCAATCTTCCAGCCGCCGATGAAGAAACCAGACAGAACAGCTGGCGTGGTCCATGGTGCCGCAACACCGTTAAGCGGTGGCAGGATGCCGTAGCGGATCAAGCCGTAAGTTGACAGGCTGACGATCAGCGGCACGCAGAAGAATGGCACGGCCAGGAATGGGTTCATAACCAGTGGCAAACCGAACAGGAATGGTTCGTTGATGTTGAAGATTGACGGTACGAGTTCGATCTTACCAATTGCCTTCATCTGCTGGGACTTGGCGAACCAAACCGTGAAGACAACCAAACCGATAGTGATACCAGAACCGGTCAAGTTGATGAAGTTGTTGTAGAATTCGTTGGTAATAACGTGAGCCCCTTGGGCAACAGACAATTTGCCCGCGTGGTACAAAGCAGCGTTGGCCGCGGTGTTTGGCAGAAGGAAGGCGCCGGCAACTGAACCGACGATCAAACCGCCGTGAACGCCAAAGAACCAGAAGAATGGTACGGCCAGGCCGATAACGATGGCCCCGCCCCATGAGTCAGACAGACCCTGCATCGGCATTTCCAGAACTTGGTAGATCCATTGCAGCATGTCAGTGTTGCCAAAAGTCTTGAAGGCAGCAAACAGCAGCATGCAGGCAGTCAAGTCAACACCGGCTGGAATCATGGCTGAGAACTGCTTGGAAACGCTGGATGGCACTTGTTCTGGCAGCTTGATCTTCCAGCCCTTCTTCATCATGGCGCTGTAGCTCCAGCCGACCAAAAGGCCGATGATGATGGCAGCAACCATCCCTTGGCCGCCAAACCAGGTAATGTTCAAAACGTTAGTGACTGGCGAAGCCAGGAAGGTCTGCAGAGCATGCGGCAATTTGTCGATGTTCTGGGCCACGGCTGAGCCTGACAAGACAACCTTGCCGGCCGCGTTGCTGATGCCGCTGGCTTCAGCTGACTTAAGCGGGCTGTCGACCTGCATGAACTGCAAAAGCAGGAAGGCTGACAGAGCAGTCAAAGCGGCCGGGAGAGGCTCAACTTTTTCATTCTTGACATAGACATAGGCAATCCCGACAACTGACCAAACGGAGATCATCCCGAAACTGGCCGTGTAAGCCTGGCTAAAGAAGGCTGACCAGCCGCTGTCGGACAAGGCCTGGGAAACTGCCGGAATTGGGAAGTTGGACATGATCAAGAAGATCGACCCAATAATGATAAATGGCAGCGAGTAGACCATCCCGTCTTGGATAGCCTTGACGGCCTTCGTGTTAACAAACTTCATGATTGGTGGCAGAATCTTTTGATTGACAAAAGCACTGAATCCACCCTGCTTTGTAGTTTCTGTACTCATCACTTTTTCCTCGATTTACAAACGCAAAAGCTCTTTACTTGCTCATTACCTTAGTAGCTTGTTGAACAACCTTTTCTCCGTTCATCATGCCGTAAGCAGCCATGTCAATGACATCGACCGGAACATCGGTGCCTTCAACCTTCTTTTGGAAGTCAGCCAGCATGTAGCGGACTTGCGGCCCAAGCAAGATGCAGGAGATGTTCTTGTTTTCCAGGTTTGAATCAGCTTCAGCTGCTGGACAGGCAAAGATTTCGTAGTCCAAGCCGTCCTTAGCGGCAGCTTCTTGCATCTTTTTAACCAGCATACTGGTACTCATCCCTGCTGAGCAGCACAGCATAATCGTTTTTTCAGCCATTCTAATTACCTCCTAGAACTTCTCTTCACGGATATGTGTTATCGCTTACAAAACACATTATACGCTTGCGTAAAGAGTATGTCTAGTAGTTTTAAAAAATATGTCTTTTGTTTTTTCGAGGATCTTTAGCTTGAAAAAGTTTTAGAGTGTTTATTTATAGTTTTGTTTCAAATGGTGCTAAAGGAGCACCGAGTTCATTATAGACCGCCAAGTCCGGATAGTTGGCGTAGCCATAACGCAGACCTAACGCGTCATCTGGGCAATCCAGGCTGACTTCTTGCCCCTTAACCTGGACCTTGACAGTTTGATATGGCTGCCAATTGTCCTTGGTCAAAAAGCTGACTTTGACTTCGCCGGTGACTTCCAGCTGGAAGCTGTTGATCACTTTAAAGCTGAGCCGGCCAGCTTCTTTCTTAAAAGCAACTGCCGTTGGCGTTGCCGGGTAGGATGCCCCGGACATGCAGGCGGCCAGCCGCTGGCCGGCTTCCCGCTTGTGAGTCGGGTGAATATTGTGGGCCTCGCCCAGGTCGGCAATGGAAACCAGGTCAACGTATGGTCGGCTGGCAGCTGTTTCCAGCTGGGTCTGCCGGATCATGGCCACGCTGTTTTCCGGATTGTCGGCATAGCCAGGCAGCTGGATCAGCTTGACTGGCAAAGAGGGGTCAGCGAGCACGCGGCGCCAAGTGTTAAGCAGTAAGTTGAGGAGTTTGGAGTAGTATCTTGGCCGGTCAGTGTCGTTTTCCCCTTGGTACCAGACCCAGTCGGTCACGGTAATATCCTGGATCTGGCTGACCATCGTCTCATAAAGAGCACCTGGACGCAGGTAGCTGTCCGGCCGCATTGGCGGCGGCCATGGCGTGTGGCCAACGATATTCTTGGCCTGGCTCAAGCTGCTTTCCGGATGCTGGTCCAGGTACTGCTTGAGGTCCACATTGTGCTGGTCGACAGCCGCCTGCCACTTGGCGGTTTCAGCGTCGAAATCAGCCCAGCTTTTGCCCTTGACGGCTGCTTCATATGGGTCGATAAAGGCCGTCTTCAGTTCCGGATCTTCCTTCAAAAGGTCAACCGGCAGCCAGTTGGAGGCTGAGGTACCACCTTTGAAGCAGTCCACTGCCGCGTAAATTTGGCTTGGGTCAAGCTCTTGCAGTTTGGCCAGGCAGTAAAAGCCGATGGCCGACATTTCGCCGGCCGTTTCGGCATTCACTTCATGCCATTTTTCTTCAGCCACATCCGGCTTTACCGCCCCGGTTTCCGGGTCACGGTAGTCGATCTGCGGGCAGTTGTAATAGTAAAGGTTCGGATGGCTTCCAGCTGCTAATGCGGCCTTAGCCTGGGCAAATTCCGCGTCATCTTTCAGCCGGTATTCGATATTGGACTGGCCGCTGAGGAGGATCACCCGGCCAAAGCGCAGATTTTTCAGAGTCTGCGTCTGCCCGTGACTGACTACCGTCAGTTCAGCCAGTTCCTGTTTGTCATATGCCGGCAGAAGGAGCTGCCAGTGGCCTTGTTCATCGGCCTTGCCTTGGTAGCGGCGTCCGGCAAAATTGACCGTAACTACTGCTCCGCTGGCGGTTTGCCCGCCTAAACGGAAGTCCTTGTAAATTGGCAGGACCATGCCGTCTTGAAAAATATCCGCTAAAAGTTTGCCCGTCATTTTTCTTCACCTAGTGCAATCTTATTGCAGTTTTTCCTGCAAAGCTTTGACTTCTTTTTGCAAATTGAGTTGCTTTTCAGCAACAGTCATCATGATGTCCGCGGCCATAAAGTGGTCTTGTGAGTGGATCAGCAAGAGTGACTTTTCCACTTCTTCGCCGCCCATTTCAGCTGACATCCAGGCGGTTTGAATGTTGTGGGCCTGGTGCAGGGAGTCATGAGCCTGCTTCAAAAAGTCTTCAGCGGCGGCAAAGTCGCCGTCTTCGGCGGCCTTCATGGCCCGGATTGATGCCGACTTGGAGTCGCCGGCGAAAGAAATCAGTTGCATTGCCTTGGCAAGTTGTTTTTCATCCATAATTAAAATCCTTCTTGATTCTTTTTCTATTAATCCTGATTCCTAGCTTATTCAGCAACAGCCTTAGCCATTTCATCCATTGGCTCGTCCGGATTCAGCCGGTTGTCCATTCTGACGAATGGCACGTAGAGAGCGGTACATACGAAGAGGATGATGGCTTGGACGATCAAGCCCTTGATGTTGCCGGTGTAGAGCAGGCCGGAGATCAGGGTTGGCACCGTCCATGGAACGTTGTTGACGATTGGCGCGATGAAGCCGATCTTGGTAAAGAAGATACCGATGTAGAAAGCTACTGGTTGGCAAAGCAGCCATGGAACGAAGTAGATCGGGTTCATGATGATTGGCAAACCGAAAGTGATTGGTTCAGAAATGTTGAAGATGGCTGGCATCAAGGCGATGTTGGAGATCTTCTTAGCGGCAACTCTCTTGGAGAAGAGCTTGATGGCCAAAACTGGGGCTACTGAACATGAACCAGCCGCGATGGTTGAGAAGTTCATGAACAGGGTTGAGTAGATGTGGTGTGCCTGGCCCAGCATGTTTTGCGTGTCATTGATGTTCCAGGTCAAACCGAAGATCGGGCCCCAGATGGAAGTCGGGTGAATCCCGAACCATTGGAGCAAGCTCCAGGTAGTTTGAGAAACAAAGGCGAAGGCACCAGTTGAGGAGATGGCCATAGCCGGCTTTTGCAAAAGCGTCAAAAGCAGTTCTGGCATGGTTTGCCCAGCCAGGGTAGTTGAAAGGCCAGTCAAGATGATGTAGACGCCCAGAGTCACGGTCCCCGGAATCAATGATTCAAAAGAGCGGGCAACGGCTGGCGGAACTGAGTCCGGCATCTTGATGGTGATATTCTTGGCCAGCATCTTGTTGTAGATCCAAACCGCCGAAGCGGAGATCAGCAGGGCAGCGAAGACACCCTTAGTACCCAGGAATGAGGTATCGATGTAGTTCAAAACATCGATCGCCTTCTTCGAACCGGTTGGCGTGTAAGAGAAGTGCCATGGCAGGCAGATGAAGAAGGCCCCTAAAGCGTAGAGGACGTCCGTCATGTGTTCCTTGGACTTCGGGTAGTACTTTCTTGAGAAAGTGTTGGCGAAGATCACGACCAAAAGAAGGGCGAAGACGTTCAAAGAACCGTTTGAGACCAAGCCGATCAAGTTGGCGAAGTTCTGCAGAGCCTTGCAGAAGCCATTGGCTTCCCAAGCTGACCAGGAGCCGGCAATCATCCGGCCCAATTGCAAGCCTTGCTTACCGAAGATCAGCCCGTTGATTGGGTCAATGAAGACGTTTTGCAGCATAATCGCGAAACCAGCGATCATGGAAGTGGACGCTACGATGATAAAGGAGTCACGCAGGGTCAGCAGAAATTTGTTGGCCGCGATCTTACCAGCTACTTTGGTAAAATTGGCCTGGAATTTTTGTAAACCAGTCATTATTAGATCCCTTCTTCTTTCAAGGCCTTAACGATCGTTGCCCCATCCATTGAACCGAATTGCTGCATAGTCAAGGCAACTACCTTGGTGTCCGGGTGTTCCTTCTTCATTGAGTCTTCGTCCCAGGCAACTTGTGGTGCCAGAACGATTGCATCAACGTCGTCGCCAAGTTCGTCAGCCATGCCCAGGTCGTAGGCATCAACCTTGACGTCGGCACCTTCAGCCGTGTAGACGTCCTGCATCTTCTTAGCTACCAAACTGGTTGAAAAACCACCGCTGCAGAAAAGCGCAATCTTCTTAGTCATAATACTTATTCCTCCCAAAAAACATTTGTACTAACAAATTCAATTCTTGATAACGTTTACACTCTATATTCTAGCAAGCCCTTTCATAATGTCAATACCTTTTATGATTTGTTATTACAAATATTTTGCCAAGGGATAAAAAAATACCCTTGAAGGCTGATCCTTCAAGGGTTTGCAGGAGTTATACAAATTTCTGCATTCTTGTATTTGTCTTTAACTTTTTGCCTTGGTCGGCTTGTAGCGGAGAATCCGTTTGATGCTGAAACCAGCGGTCTTAAAGTAAGTTTGAGCATACTCGAAGATCTGCTGGGTGGCCAGGTAGGATTTTTGCTCGACCATCAGCAATTTGTCATGGATAGAACAAGACAAATCCTTGGCCAGTTCTTCATTGGCGTCAACGAGAGTATATTCCCGTTCAGCTGAGCTGATATTGAAGTCCTGCTCATTTTCCAGGACAGTATAGATCGACTGAGTCAAGGCATCCATGCCCAATCCCTGGACTACCTTGACCGGCATGGCCAGCTTCTGAATCCCGACCAGGTCGCTGTGATAATAAATTGCCCGCTTGATTTGGTAGCAAAGGTCGAACTTGGTCAATTCCAGACTGTCCTGCAGGGCCTTGGTTGGCTTAGCCACCCGGAAGTCCAGCAGCTTGACCTGGTAGCGGTCAAAATCGATGATTTCAAAATCATCATAATCAAGCTGACTGGCGGTATTAGTCTCAGAATCCTTGACGAAGGTCCCGGCCCCTTGAATGCGGTAGATCAAGCCATCATTTTCCAGCTGCTGCAGGGCGTTGCGGACCGTGATCCGGCTGACGTTAAAGTCGTTGGCAATGGCCATTTCCTGGGGCAACTGGTCGCCTGGAGCGTACTTGCCTTCAGCTATCTCCTGCCTAAGCTGGTTGGCGATCAGGACGTATTTCGGGGTCTCTCTCATTTCTTTCATCTCCTGTTTACGGTTTGAATCAAAAAATTTGTCTTCTCAACTAATTTTCCACTATAACAATTATTCAGCAAAAGAGCCAAAAAGTCAGCAGAAATTTGTTAAAAAGTTTTCAATATATCAAAAAAGAGCCAGACTTCCGTCTGACTCTTGTCTCGCGCGGCAGCTTCCTATCCTCGCAGGCAGTTTCCCACCAACTACTTTCGGCGTTAAGAAGCTTAACTGCTGTGTTCGGCATGGGAACAGGTGTATCCTTCTTGCCATTGCCACCGCACTCTTGCTTGAGCTTGCACGCTCAAAACTGAATATCTCTTCCAAGTCAAAACCTCATTGCTTCGCTCTTTTGGTCAAGTCCTCGACTGATTAGTACCGGTCCGCTCCAAAGCTCACGCTTCTTCCACTCCCGGCCTATCTACCTCATCGTCTCTGAGGTGTCTTACTTTCTTGAAGAAATGGGAAATCTCATCTTGAGGGGGGCTTCGCACTTAGATGCTTTCAGCGCTTATCCCGTCCGCACATAGCTACCCAGCGATGCCTTTGGCAAGACAACTGGTACACCAGCGGTGCGTCCATCCCGGTCCTCTCGTACTAAGGACAGCTCCTCTCAAATTTCCTGCGCCCACGACGGATAGGGACCGAACTGTCTCACGACGTTCTGAACCCAGCTCGCGTGCCGCTTTAATGGGCGAACAGCCCAACCCTTGGGACCGACTTCAGCCCCAGGATGCGACGAGCCGACATCGAGGTGCCAAACCTCCCCGTCGATGTGAACTCTTGGGGGAGATAAGCCTGTTATCCCCAGGGTAGCTTTTATCCGTTGAGTGATGGCCCTTCCATGCGGTACCACCAGATCACTAAGCCCTACTTTCGTACCTGCTCGAGTTGTCTCTCTCGCAGTCAAGCTCCCTTTTACCTTTACACTCTGCGAATGATTTCCAACCATTCTGAGGGAACCTTTGGGCGCCTCCGTTACACTTTAGGAGGCGACCGCCCCAGTCAAACTGCCCGTCAAACACTGTCCTCGGCCTGGATCACAGGCCTGAGTTAGAGCATCCGTCAAGCAAGGGTAGTATCCCAACAGCGCCTCAGATAAGACTGGCGTCCTATCTTCTCCGGCTCCTACCTATCCTGTACATGCTTGACAGATACCCAATATTAAACTGCAGTAAAGCTCCATGGGGTCTTTCCGTCCTGTCGCGGGTAACCCGCATCTTCACGGGTATTATAATTTCACCGAGTCTCTCGTTGAGACAGTGCCCAAATCATTACACCTTTCGTGCAGGTCGGAACTTACCCGACAAGGAATTTCGCTACCTTAGGACCGTTATAGTTACGGCCGCCGTTTACTGGGGCTTCAATTCAAACCTTCGCTTGCGCTAAGCTCTCCTCTTAACCTTCCAGCACCGGGCAGGTGTCAGCACCTATACTTCATCTTACGATTTTGCAGATGCCTGTGTTTTTGATAAACAGTTGCTTGGGCCTTTTCACTGCGGCTGATCTTGCGACCAGCGCCCCTTCTCCCGAAGTTACGGGGCCATTTTGCCGAGTTCCTTAACGAGAGTTCTCTCGCTCACCTGAGGATACTCTCCTCGACTACCTGTGTCGGTTTGCGGTACGGGTGCACCGTTTCTGGCTAGAAGCTTTTCTCGGCAGTGTGACGTCGCAGCCTTCGCTACTTTAATTTCGCTCCTCATCACGCCTTGTCCTTATGAAAGCAAGCATTTGACTCGCTCTCAGACTTGACGCTTGAACGTGGTATCCAGCACCACGCGCTGCTAGCCTCCTGCGTCCCTCCATCGCTCATAACGATTCGGTGCAGTACAGGAATCTCAACCTGTTGTCCATCGACTACGCCTCTCGGCCTCGCCTTAGGTCCCGACTTACCCTGGGCGGACGAGCCTGCCCCAGGAAACCTTAGTCTTGCGGCGGACAGGATTCTCACCTGTCTTTCGTTACTCATACCGGCATTCTCACTTCTAGAAGCTCCACATGTCCTCTCGGTCATGCTTCACCGCCGCTAGAACGCTCTCCTACCACGTGCTTGCGCACATCCACAGTTTCGGTATCATGCTTAGCCCCGGTAAATTTTCGGCGCGGCGTCACTCGACTAGTGAGCTATTACGCACTCTTTGAATGATGGCTGCTTCTGAGCCAACGTCCTAGTTGTCTGCGCAACTCCACATCCTTTTCCACTTAGCATGAATTTTGGGACCTTAACTGGTGATCTGGGCTGTTTCCCTTTCGACTACGGATCTTATCACTCGCAGTCTGACTCCCGCACATAAATGTCTGGAATTCGCAGTTTATCTGAATTCAGTAACCCTTGACGGGCCCCTAGTCCAAACAGAGCTCTACCTCCAGCATCCTCTTTGCGAGGCTAGCCCTAAAGCTATTTCGGAGAGAACCAGCTATCTCCAAGTTCGTTTGGAATTTCACCGCTACCCACAACTCATCCCCGCAATTTTCAACTTACGTGGGTTCGGTCCTCCAGCGCGTTTTACCGCGCCTTCAACCTGGTCATGGGTAGGTCACTTGGTTTCGGGTCTGCGTCAGCCAACTGCTCGCCCTCTTCAGACTCGCTTTCGCTGCGGCTCCGTCTTTTCTGACTTAACCTTGCTGACTAACGCAACTCGCCGGTTCATTCTACAAAAGGCACGCCATTACCCGTTAATGGGCTTTGACTACTTGTAGGCACACGGTTTCAGGTTCTCTTTCACTCCCCTCCCGGGGTTCTTTTCACCTTTCCCTCACGGTACTGGTTCACTATCGGTCACTGGTTAGTATTTAGCCTTGCGAGATGGTCCTCGCGGATTCAAACGGGATTTCACGTGTCCCGCCCTACTCAGGATACTGATAGGCCTTCTTTGGATTTCGCTTACGGGGCTCTCACCCTCTCTGGCGCGTCTTCCCAAACGCTTCTGCTATCCTCTGAAGTGCCATGTTTCAGTCCTACAACCCCGGCAGATAAATCTGCCGGTTTGGGCTCTTTCCTGTTCGCTCGCCGCTACTTGGGAAATCGATATTTCTTTCTCTTCCTGCAGCTACTTAGATGTTTCAGTTCACTGCGTGTTCCTTTCTTGTGCTATGTATTCACACAAGAATAGCATGTCTGCACATGCTGGGTTCCCCCATTCGGAGACCTCCGGATCAAAGCCTACTTACGGCTCCCCGAAGACTTTCGCGGTTAGTCGCGTCCTTCATCGGCTTCCAGTGCCAAGGCATTCACCGTGCGCCCTTCTTCACTTGACCTTGCAAGTTTGTTCTTTCGAACTCTCTCGGTCGCTTTGCAATGTTTTCATTGATCTCAATGATTCTCGGTTTTTTCTTGGAATTAAGATATTCAGTTTTCAACGTACAAGTGAGAGTTGGTACTCTCAAAACTGAACAAAGTTTCTTTTGCAGTGTGCTTCCGTAACTCACAATCGTCTATTAGTGTTCCCACTCTCTGATTGTGTGTCTTTCCTTAGAAAGGAGGTGATCCAGCCGCAGGTTCTCCTACGGCTACCTTGTTACGACTTCACCCCAGTCATCTGCCCTGCCTTAGGCGGCTGACTCCTAATGGTTATCCCACCGACTTTGGGCATTGCAGACTTCCATGGTGTGACGGGCGGTGTGTACAAGGCCCGGGAACGTATTCACCGCGGCGTGCTGATCCGCGATTACTAGCGATTCCAGCTTCGTGCAGGCGAGTTGCAGCCTGCAGTCCGAACTGAGAACAGCTTTAAGAGATCCGCTTGCCTTCACAGGTTCGCTTCTCGTTGTACTGCCCATTGTAGCACGTGTGTAGCCCAGGTCATAAGGGGCATGATGACTTGACGTCATCCCCACCTTCCTCCGGTTTGTCACCGGCAGTCTCTTTAGAGTGCCCAACTTAATGATGGCAACTAAAGACAAGGGTTGCGCTCGTTGCGGGACTTAACCCAACATCTCACGACACGAGCTGACGACAGCCATGCACCACCTGTCACTGCGTCCCCGAAGGGAAAGACTTATCTCTAAGTTTGTCACAGGATGTCAAGACCTGGTAAGGTTCTTCGCGTTGCTTCGAATTAAACCACATGCTCCACCGCTTGTGCGGGCCCCCGTCAATTCCTTTGAGTTTCAACCTTGCGGTCGTACTCCCCAGGCGGAGCGCTTAATGCGTTTGCTGCGGCACTGAGAACCGGAAAGTCCCCAACACCTAGCGCTCATCGTTTACGGCATGGACTACCAGGGTATCTAATCCTGTTCGCTACCCATGCTTTCGAGCCTCAGCGTCAGTTGCAGACCAGAGAGCCGCCTTCGCCACTGGTGTTCTTCCATATATCTACGCATTCCACCGCTACACATGGAGTTCCACTCTCCTCTTCTGCACTCAAGAATGACAGTTTCCGATGCAGTTCCACGGTTGAGCCGTGGGCTTTCACATCAGACTTATCATTCCGCCTGCGCTCGCTTTACGCCCAATAAATCCGGACAACGCTTGCCACCTACGTATTACCGCGGCTGCTGGCACGTAGTTAGCCGTGACTTTCTGGTTGATTACCGTCAAATAAAGACCAGTTACTGCCTCTATCCTTCTTCACCAACAACAGAGCTTTACGATCCGAAAACCTTCTTCACTCACGCGGCGTTGCTCCATCAGACTTGCGTCCATTGTGGAAGATTCCCTACTGCTGCCTCCCGTAGGAGTTTGGGCCGTGTCTCAGTCCCAATGTGGCCGATCAGTCTCTCAACTCGGCTACGCATCATTGCCTTGGTAGGCCTTTACCCCACCAACTAGCTAATGCGCCGCGGGCTCATCCTAAAGTGACAGCTAAAAGCCGCCTTTCAAACTTGAATCATGCGATTCATGTTGTTATCCGGTATTAGCACCTGTTTCCAAGTGGTATCCCAGTCTTTAGGGCAGATTGCCCACGTGTTACTCACCCATCCGCCGCTAGCGTCCAACAAATCATCCCGAAGGAATCTTTGAATTCAGCTCGCTCGACTTGCATGTATTAGGCACGCCGCCAGCGTTCGTCCTGAGCCAGGATCAAACTCTCAATTTGAAAATTGAGCCTTTTTAATCTGCTCCAGATTATTTGCTTGCGAATTGACTTCGCTTATTTGTTTGGATCAAACAATGTTTGACCCGCACACTGCGAAACTTTGTTCAGTTTTCAAAGTACCAACTTGCGTCAAGTGACGCAACGTTTTATATCTTACTCGCTTGTTTGATTCTTGTCAACAAGTTTTCGATATTTTCTTTTTTGCCTCCGCGAGAACTTCCTGTCTCACGCGGCAACAAATATTAGTATACTCGTTATTTTTGAAAGGTCAAATCAAGCTTTTCATCCGGTTTACATTATGAACACCCGGCAGAGTTGTGATAAGGTGGAGCCTGATCTCGTTCGGCAATATCAAGTGTAGTTGGCATTTTTGCTTTCTTTCTGTTTTCTTTGTTCGGAAAAAGGTGATTTTTTGGCTGATATTTTTTCTAAAAGTTTTTTGCTTTTTCTTTTCCAAATTACAAAAGCGCTTTCTTATTTGTCTGTTCTTCGACAATCTCAATTGCCAATTGGCAGCGGTCATAAACATCCCGCGCGCTTAGATGCAGTCCTTCAGCCAGCCACTCGTACAGGATCGCATAGATAATGTGAGCTGCATTATTCAGAGTCTTAATCGAATAGTCCCCGCTTAAGGAATGGGCATCAACGTAGCAAACTGTCTTCTTTCGCAGCAGCCATTCTACTTTCCGTGGAAAACGGGCCGCAAACTCTTTACCCTTGGCTTTCCCCTTCTCCGCATCAATCAAGGCCACCAAGTTCAAAATGAAACAGCGGTCTTTTTCCATATAGGTCAATAGTCTCTTTAAGCCGCTGGCGTAATCACCGCTTGCAAAGTACAAATGCTGGTCCAGCTTCTTTAATAGCAATTCTGCGCTGAGCTGCCGCATGCTGCCATAGTGGGCATAAAAGGTTGGCCGGGAGCAGGCAGCCAGCTTGCAGAACTTCTTGACGTTGATCTCACTGCCCCTCTCGCTGTCCAAGACCTGGGCCAGGATCTGGTTGGCTTCCAAAAGTTTGATACTGGTAATCATTTTTACTACCTCCGTTCGAGACACATTATCTGTGTCTCGAACTTTTTTTGCAGCCGGCAGCGCTAAAAGGCCGGTCTGGCGCGATTTCTTGTTTATTACGATTTAGTCGTAATGGAAAATCGGCAGCGCAGCAGCCGCCAGCCCTCTTTTCTTTCCGAAAACAAAAGCCAGCCCTGACCCTTCCTTGTCAGTGCTGGCTTCGCTGTGCTGTGTTGCGTTTTATCTTCCGCTTTCGCCTCAGTCGCTGTTTTCTACTCACTTTTCATCTATTATCTTATCACAAAACTTATACCGAGTTCAGTCAGTTCTTATACTAATTTTACTAAGATTTTTTCTTCTAAAAAAGTCCCCTCACCTTTTGTTTCTCTAGCCTTTTTCCTCTCTTGATTCACTTTGCACATTATTTCCCACCTGTTATTTTCCCGAAAAAAAGACCCACCCGCTCTGGGTGAGTCCAAATTCTTAGGCTTGTGGTTCTCTCCATTCGCCGCCTTGAGCCAGCTGCTGCTTGCCAAGTTCGCTGACAATAACAGAGATGTGTTCCTTTGGCGCGCCAGTGTCTTCTGAGATCACCCGGGTCACGTCCTTCATCATCTTTTCCAGTTGTTCTGGCGTACGGCCAGCCAAGAGTTCAATGTGTACAAATGGCATTGTTCTGCTCCTTTTTTCAAAAACAAGTAACTTTTCCTACATTATACCTGCTTTTTCAGAAAAAGCACCCCGCCAAAGCTACTTTGCCAAAAGTTCCTTGATTGCCTGGTCCAGTGGAGTCAAGCCACCCAGAACTTCTTCCAGGTCGCTGCTTTCTTCAGTCAATGAGCCATCATCAATTGGCTGCTGGAAGCTGGCGTACATTGCCGCCGTGTCATGATCCAGGCCCACGCCTTCCAAGACCTGCACGTATTCGTCCTGGCTGACCTGCTTAGCTGCAGTGTCTTCACCAGTTGCCGCGTTCAAAGCCGCTGCCAAATCCTCGTAGCTCCGTTTTGGGCCGGCAAATTCATAAACTTCCTTTGGATCGTCACTAGTCAAAACCTTGACCGCTGCTTCCGCGTATTCTCTTTCCAGTGCCCAGCCGGCAAAATTATTTGCCCAGTAAAGACGGTTGGCTGGACCTGGAGCCAGGAATGACAGATCGTTTTCCAAGTACCAGTTGTCGCGCAGGAAAGAGTGCTTGATCCCGCTCTCCTTAAGCAGCTTTTCCGTCAGCTTGTGGTCAGCTGCCAGCCAGTTGTCGCTTTCGCTGGCCTTCGGGAAGCTGGTGTAAGCCACATAGCCAACGCCGGCTTTCTTAGCAGCTTCTACCACGTTCTTGTGCTGGTCAGCTCTAGTTACTGCCCCGCCTGGCTGAGAAGAAATGAAGAGAAACTTGTCCACGCCGTCCAAAGCCTTTTCTACAGCTGTTTCATCGCCGTAGTCGGCCTGGCGGATTTCCACGCCCGGGAAAAGCTTCTTGCCCTTTTCTTCATCGCGGACGATCGCCACTACATTTTCTGCCCCAACTGCTTCGACCAGCTTCTTGACCGCGGTCTGGCCAAAGTTGCCAGTAGCCGCTGAAATAGCGTACTTCATAATTGCCTCCGTTAGTTTTCTTTTTTCTCTGTTTTGTTTACTTGTTATTTTTAAATCTACAATTATTCTAGCACGTGTATTTTTAAAGTCAACACCTTTTCCCATAAAAAAACGCCAGCTTTCGCTGACGTAATTAGGCAAGTTGCCCTTCTTCTTTTATCTGCTTGACGATTTCCTGCAGGCTGATCTCCCGCATCTTGGCAAAAGCTGCCTCTTCCACTTCCGCGTAGGCCTTGGCCAGCGGCCCTTGAATGTTGCCGCCAACTGGGCACTTCTGCTCCGTGTCTTCATCAACGTGCAGCAAGTGGTGATCCATGTCGACTGCCGCGAAAATATCATAGAGGCTGATTTCTTCCGGCTGCTTGGCCAATTCCGGCTCAGCACTCCCCTGCTTGGTCTTCAACAGCCCTGCCTTGCGCAGGTCCATCATCAGGCTCCGCACCATGCTGGGATTGGTCACGATACTGCTTGCGATCGCCCGGCTGGACAGGTCGCCATCGGGAAAAATCTCGATATAGGCCAGCAGGTGGACCGCGTCGCTCAATTTATGGGAAAATTTCATTTCTTACCAGCTCCTTTTTAAAAAGCCTGTTTTCTTAATCTTAACAGCTTTTTCCGGGATTTGCCACTTTTGCCATGTTACACGTGAAACTATTGCTGGCATTTCTCCCGCAAAAAATCGATCAGTTCCGGGCTGCAGTTCTTCTTCAAGAGCAGCATGCCTTGGTCTGAAGCCGGCATCATGATGATTTCCTCGTCAGTTTCAATATAGCGGGTGATCTGGTCATAGCGGTATTCCCCGTCCCCCCGGTTGGTCAAAATCAAAAAGTGGTCCGGGTAAAATTCGTAGCGCACGTAGTCATCCTTGATGGCCGGCATGCCCGCGTAGATTTTCTTCAACCGCCGCTTATAGAGGTAGACGATTGCCGCTGGGTAAAAAGCAATCACCAGGGCAAACATGACCGTGAAGTCGTACTGTTTCAAGGCGAAAGCCACCGCTCCGGCCGCGATCCAGATTGCTTCCGCGATCATGATGATCCGCCGCCGGCTTTTTTCCGTCACCTTCATGGCCATCCTGGTGTACTCGTTCAGGTCCATGTGCACCTCGCTGATATATAGGGCTTGTTCCATCTGCCTCACGTCCTTTCTATAAAAATTATAAGCTATTCTTCCCCGCCCGTAAAAAAAGACGCGCCATAGCGCGTCTTTGAGTCAGTCCTAACTATATTAATATTTCTCATCCTTGCTCAGCTCATAAGTTTCCGCGATTGCCAAATTATAGTATGGCATCAGCCAGATCCCCAAAATTCCCAGAGTAAAGGCGGTTAAAATGTACCAGCCCAAGAAGGACAGGTTCAAACAGAGCAGCTTCCAGACCCGGCCCTTGGTCAGCTTCCAGCCAACGCCGATTTCCGCCCAGACTGACCGCTTCTGCCCGGCCTGGACGTCTTCGTCGATCACGTAGACAACATAGGTCAGCCGCAGCTCGATCCAGACCAGCAAAACGACCAGCAAGATCAAAAGAATGATGCCTGCCACCACCGGCACTTGCGGAATGGCTGACCCAACTACCGCGGCCGCGATTGCCACGGTCCCGGTCCCGATGATCAAGGCTTCAATCACCCCATAAATGAGCAAGCGAGCAATGTGCTGGCCGGTCAAGCCGCACCAGGCATTCGGCTCTTCCCCGCCCTTTTGGATCTTATTCCGCCAGCGGTCAAAGAAGATGTAGCCGTTAGCCGTCAACAGCGCGGCCGCGATTTCCAAAAGGAAAAAGATGATATTGGCTCCGGCTCCCGACTTGGAATCGGTCGCCTGGTCAACGACATTCGGTATGATATTTGCCACAATCAGCAGCAGACCCATCGGCATATAGACCTTCTTCGGGATCTGCTTCAAGTTTTCCCGGGCCAAAGCCCGGATTTCCTTCGCTTTCATTGTTCACTCCTCTGTAAAAAAGCTTTTATTATTTTCACTATTATTATAGCGCTGATTGTTTCACATGTAACATAGTTCTTTTCCTATCTGCCCTGCTGCCAGCGTATGTTATGATGGTAAAAAATCTTTCCACAGTGAGGTCGATTCCATGGAACTTTCCCCTTTGAGCCCGCCCCGGCTCGTCAGCAATCAGCAAGAAAACATCTGGCAAACCCTGCGCCGGCAGCTGCTGACCTGCCAGTCATTCACTTGGACCGTGGCCTTCATTACCGCCGACATGCTGCCAGCTTTCAAACTGGTTATGGAAGACCTGCAAGCCAGCGGAGTCCAGGGCACCATCATCACCGGGACCTACCTGGCCTTCAACCAGCCCCGGGTTTTCGCCGAACTCTTAAAAATTCCAAATCTACAAGTCCGGATCGTAGACGGCCCCTTCCACGCCAAGGGCTATCTTTTTGACCACGGGGACTGGCAGACCGCCGTCATCGGCAGCGCCAACTTCACCCGATCCGCCCTTCTGGCCAACCAGGAATGGTGCCTCAAGGTCGACTCTCAAAACGATTCGGCTTTGACCCAGCAACTAGCCGCGGCTTTAGCAGACTTGATGGCCAAAAGCCAGCCCTTGACCCGCCTCTGGCTGGCCGACTATGAAAAAAGCTGGCAGCCACCAGCCAAGCCTGTGTTACACGTGAAACAAGAAAAGATCGTTCCCAACCAGATGCAGGCAGCCGCCCTAAAAAATCTCCAAGCCATAGTCAAAAGCGGCGCCCGCCGGGCCCTGGTGGTTTCCGCTACCGGGACAGGCAAGACCTACCTGGCGGCTTTAGCGGTCAAAGACTTTGCCCCCCGCCGCTTCCTCTACCTGGTCCACCGGGAAGAGATTGCCCGCAAGGCCCTGGAGACCTTCAAAAAAGTCATCGGCGGCAAGGACAGCGACTTCGCCCTTTTGACTGGGACCAGCCACCAGCAGGCCCGCTACACCTTCGCGACCATCCAGACCGTTTCCCAGGACCAGTTCCTGGCCAGTCAGGCTGCTGATTTTTATGACTACATCTTGATCGATGAAGCCCACCGGTCCGCCGCCCCCAGCTATCAAAAAGTCCTCAGCCACTTCAGCCCGGTCTTTTGCCTGGGCCTGACGGCCACGCCGGAGCGGATGGATCAGCAGGATATTTTTGCTCTCTTTGACTACAATTTAGCCTACGAGATCCGCCTGGCCGATGCCCTGGAAAGCAAAATGCTCACGCCCTTCCACTATATCGGCATCCGCGACTACGAAATTGACGGCCAGACTTCTGATGACTTCAGCGACCTCCGCTGGCTGGGCACAAAAGAGCGGGCCAATTACCTGCTTAAAGAACTGGACTACTACGGCTATAGCGGTCCCCGCCCCTGCGGCCTGGTCTTCTGCAGCCGGCAGGAAGAAGCCCGGCAATTGGCAGAAGCTTTCACGAACCAGGGCCAGCCAGCCCAGGCCTTGACCAACCTGGATTCTCCAGCTGTCCGCCGGCAGGCGGTCAAGGACCTGGAAAACGGCCGCCTTCACTACTTGGTAACGGTCGACCTCTTCAACGAAGGCGTGGACATTCCCGCCCTCAACCAAATCGTCATGCTCCGGGCCACCCAGTCAGCCACGGTCTTCATCCAGCAGCTGGGCCGGGGCCTGCGCCTCTACCCGGGCCAAGACTTCGTCACCGTCCTGGACTTCATCGGCAACTACCAAAACAACTATTTGATTCCCCTGGCCTTAGCCGGGAAAAAGCTCTCCCGCGACCAGCTGAAATACCAGCTGCAAACCGTCAGCTTTGCCGGCCTGTCCACCATCAACTTCAGCCGGATCGCCAGCCAGGAGATCCTAGCCTCCCTGGACAAGGTCAAGCTGGACTCACTCAAGCAGCTGCGAGAAGCCTACGGTGACCTTGCCCAGCAGCTAGGCCGGCCGCCCCTTTTGCTGGATTTTGCCAAAAAAGGCCAAGTCTCGCCCCGCCTCTGGCTGGACAGCAAGTCCCTGCCCCACTACGGGGCCTTCCTGGCCAAAATGGGTCAGCCCTGCCAGCTGTCCTCTTACGAAAGCCAGCTTCTCTCCTTCGTTACCAAGGAACTGACCCCGGGTCAACGGCCGCATGAGCTTTTGCTTTTGCAGGTTCTTTTGCAAAAAGGCAAAATCAGGCAAACTGATTTCCAAGCTCTTTTGCAAAAATACGGGGCCTACGACTCACCCGCCTTGGAAAAATCTCTAGCAGCCATCCTGTCCTTGGACTTTTATGATGTCAAAAGCGGTTCGACTACCCAAAAAGCCAAGTACGGCGGCGAGCCTGTCGCCTGCTTAAAAGACGGCTGCTGGTCTTTAAACTCCAAAATTGTCCAAGGCAGTCCGGACTTCCTTCGCCTTTTTAAAGACGCGGTCAAAACCGGCTTATTCCTCGCCAAAGAAAAAGACCCAGCGCAAGACTTCACCCTTTACGCGGCTTACGACCGCAAGGAGGTCTGCCGCCTGCTCAACTGGCCGCTAGATGTCAGCCGGCCCATGTACGGCTACCGGCTGACCGGTGACGTCTGCCCGGTCTTTATCACTTATCAAAAAACTGACCAGGAGCAAAGAAACGCCCGCTACGACAACCAAGCCCGCGGCCAGCGCCTGGCCTGGTACACCAGAACTCCCCGCCACCTGTCTTCTCCGGAAGTCCAGCAGCTCTTGCGGGGCACGGAATCCGGCCAGCAAGTCACCCGGATTCCAGTCTTCGTCAAGCGGGCTGATGCCTACGGCCCGAAGTTTTACTACCTGGGCTCGGCAAAAATTGATCCTGCCACGGTCCGCGAGGTTAAGCTCAAGGGCAAGAGCGCGGTTGGCCTGGACCTGGTCCTGCCTGATCCCCTGCCGGCCAAAATCGCCGACCAGCTTTTTGGCAATTAAAAAGGCTTCCCAGCCGGGAAGCCTTTTAGTGTGCCCGCTTCATGACGCGGACGGTAATATCTTTCAATGCAAAGTAGAGAATTGGCGTGCAAACCGCGGTTGAACAGGAGTTGATTACCGTGGCCAGCAGGCTCAAGAAGGCCGCTACCAGGGCCGGCTGCAAAGCCGTCCCGGCCATCAAGGCCTCCACGACCGTCGTCGCGTAAGAGGTAAAAATCTTGGTTACCCCGGCGATGACCGCCAAAATAATGATGTTCTTCTTGCTGTCGTTGTACTTCATGCCCTTGTAGACAGCTGACAAAACGGCAGCCACGACTACGACTTCCAGCATGGTCAGCCAGCTGGTAGCCGCGTAGCCGTTGAGAATGTCAAAGCCGCCCAGGCCGATGATCCCCGCCAAGGCCCCATTGCGGAAGCCCAGGTAGAGAATTGCCACGGCCGTCAAGGTGTTGCCGAAGTGGATGAAAGGCCGGCCCACGACTGCCGGCAGCGGGATCCGCAGGACCCAGATGCCGATATAAATCATGGCCGCGAACAAGCCGGTCATCACGACTGCTCTTAAAGAATTCTGTTCATCGCGCATTTTTCTTCTCCTCCTAAAAATAGATGATCAATGCACTAATTTTGCAACTGCCGCAAGAGCCAAGGCAGGGCCGCCGCGTAATTAGGGCCGAAGCGCTGGTCCTGGTCCAAATCAGTCGCCAGGATTGCCTTGGCCACGAAGTCTCCGGCCACGCCAGCCGCCTGCTCCAAGTCCAGCCCGTGAAGCAGGCCGGCCAAGAGGCAGCTGGCAAAAAGGTCCCCGGTACCAAAATAGCTACGCGGAATCCGGTCCTGGGTTCTTTCCCAAACCCGGCCGCCCCGGCTGAGCCCGTAAACCCCAATCCGGTTGTCGGCCAGGGGCACCCCGGTCAAAACCACCTGGGACAGGGCAAACTTCTGGGCCAGGCGCTGGGTAATCACGCAGGCCCGGTGGCTGTCAACCTCAGTAAAGTCGACCGGCTCATTCAAGAGCAGCAAGGCTTCAGTCAAGTTCGGCGTCAAAATCGTTGCCTGCCGGGCCAGCCGCTGCATCTGGACAACATAGCTGTCATCAAAGCCGCGGTAGAGACGGCCGTGGTCAGCCATGGCCGGGTCCAGCAAGATCAGTTTCCCCTGCCGGCTGTATTCTTCCAGCCCCTTCTCCCAGACCCGGCTGGCTGCCTGGCCCAGGTAGCCCAAATAGATGGCGTCAAAAGAGATATTTTCCTTGTCCCAGTGCGCCCAAATATCTGGCAGACTGGCCGACAGGTCCAGGAAGGTGTTCTCCCCGAATCCGCCCGTATGCGTAGACAAAATTGCCGTTGGCAAAGCCGCGGTCTGCAGGCCGCTGGCCCCTAACACGGGCAAGGCGACCGCCAGCGAGACTTGACCAACGCAGGATAGATCTTGACTGATCAAGACTGATTTCACTTTTGGCCCCTCCTTGTTGCTCAGTAAGCTCTATTATATGCTTGCTTAAAAAATATGAAAGCAATTCGTGCTGACTTTTTTCTAATCTGGTAATAACTAGTATAACACGCACGTTTTCATTTTCAGAGCACAAGAAAAGCCAGTTGCTTAGAAGAGCAGCTGACTTTGGTTAGGAATGTGTTGTGTATGTATAAAATTCAATGCAATGTTACATTGAGGAAAGAAAAATAAAAGAAATTTGGATGTTGCAACTTGCGGCTCTCCACAACCTCAAGCTACGAATCTAATATACAAGATAGTTGTGATGGAATTATGATCTTTTCCTTACGAATTTCAAAACAACTATTATTTTTAAACTGTTTGCTTATATTGTTTACTTATTACTTAGTAAGTATAATTTAAGCCGTGACTAATTCGTAGACGTAGCTGATTTCACTTTCCCGGTAGACCCCGTGCAGGGTGCCCACCCGCTTGAAGCCGCTCTTTTCGATCAAGTGCTGCATCGGCAGGTTGTCCTCATGGGTGTCGACTCTGACGGACTTGACGTCATTGAAGCCGCTGGTAAAGTAATTGATCACGGCCTGGTAGAGCTGTGAGGCATAGCCGTGGCCGGTATGGTCGGAGTGGATAGCTACCCGGTGAACAGTGACGTAGTCATTCGTGTCGACTTGCCAGTGGCCGTCCAACTGGTCGTAAGCGTGGTCCGGCGCTGGAATGATGGTCAAAGTCCCGACGGTTTCCCCATCGTCGGCCTTGGCCAAGTAAGCGTAGCCGTTCTCGATGTCCTCGCGGACGTGGTCAGGGTTCGGGTAGTCCCCCTGCCACTGGTCAATCCCGCTTTCCGCCAACTGGTTGCGCCCGTCCTGCAGGATCGCCATCACTTGGTCAAAATCTTTCAGTTCTGCTTTTCTGATCTGCATTTCCTATCGCTTCCTTATCTATATTGCTGGTTCATGACAACGACAAAGGGTATTTTACATAAACAGGCGGACAAGCTCAAACGATCTGCTTAAAGTGAAGCCTTTTCAGTACCAAAAAGCTGTAACATTATTTAAAAATTAGAAAAGTCTGTGTCAAGGTTTTGTAACATTACAGTTATATAATGAGAATTGTTGCAAAATAAACCACTTATTTTGAGCATTTGAAGCCAACACAATTTTTTAATGGGAGTACCTTACATGAAGCTTAAACACCTTAAACTGCTTGCATTAGTCTCCACATTGACGGCAGCTGTCAGCATGAGCTTTGCCGGCCTGGCACAGGCCAGCACGACCAGCGCCAGCAGCCGTTCTTATGGGGTCGACGTGTCAAGCTACCAGCCAACCAGCACGACCAAGTACAGCAAGGCGGGCGCCCAGTTCGTCATTGTCAAAGTCAGCGAAGGCACCAGCTACCGGAATCCAAACGCCAAGGCACAAGTAGCCAGCGCCAAGGCCAACAACCTGTTGCCAATGGCCTACCACTTCGCCAACTTCGGTTCCAGCTCATCCAGAGCCAAGAGCGAAGCGGACTACGCTATCGCCAGCGCCAAGGCTGTCAGCCTGCCAGCAGGCTCATACCTGGCTTGTGACTGGGAAACCAGCAGCGGCAACTCAACCAGCGGGAGCAAGAGTGCCAACACCAGCGCCATCATGGCCTTTATGAAGAAGATCAAGGCCGCCGGCTACCAGCCATTGCTCTACTCTGGTTCTTACCTTTTGAACAACGCGGTCAACACGAGCACGGTTACGGCAAGCTACCCTAACTCACTGTGGGTAGCCTACTACACCAGCTCAGGCCGGATCGACGCGCCAGACTTTTCATACTTCCCGTCAATGAACGGGGTCATCATCTGGCAGTTCACTGAAAACTGGAAGGGTCTGAACGTTGACGGGAACATCTCAGTTCTGCCTCTGTCAATCAGCTCAAGCTCATCATCCAGTTCTTCATCAAGCTCCAGCTCATCTAAGACGCCAGCCAGTCAAGCACCTGTAAGCAAGACTAAGAAGAAGATCATGTCTAAGTCTTACGTCTACACTTCCGCCGGCAAGAGAACCGGTGCTTACAAGAGCGCGTACACTTACGTTTACGTGATCGGCGGGATCGTCAAGATCGGCAGCAGCAACTACTACAAGATCGGGACCAACCAGTACATCAAGGCTAACAACGTTGACGGTACTGCCCGCAAGCTGGTTCACAATGCTTGGACTTACAACAGCAAGGGCAAGCGGGTGAAGTCAGTTGCTACCTTGAAGAAGGGCAAGCAAGTCTTCACTTACGGCGGCAAGCGGAAGATTGCTGGCAAGACTTACTACCGGATCAACGTCGGCCGTTACATCAAGGCTGCCAACGTGAAGTAAGCCGGACCGCGAATTAATTTTAGAAACAAACAAAGCTCTAATTGCCACAGAGGCAGTTAGAGCTTTTTTTATGATGAAAATTAGCGGTAATACTTAGTCCCCCGACCAGCGCCAACCTTAGTCAGCAAATGCCGGTCAGTCAGCTTGCGCAAAAGGCGGCTCAAACGGCTGCTGTTGATCCCAGTCATGTCAGCCAGCTCTTTTTTGGCAAGGGGCTGGTTAGGCTCCAGACTTTGCAAAATTAGTTCTTCATCTGGGCTAAGCTGCATATTTTGCTGAGCCAACGGCAAGATGACCCGTACTGACTGGCCACTGACCTTAAAGCGTGGCTGCATGGGCAGTTGGTCATAAGCTTGCTGAATTCTTCTGATTCCTGTTCCGAACAGCTCGATGTAATTCAAGCGATAAAAAACGTTGGCAATAATTGGATTGCGCGGAACGGAGACATAGCCGTCCAGATATTCTTCTTCATTGATACCGAAGGGCAGACCACCTGGCGAAGTCAATTCAATCCTGTCCTCAAACATAGCTATCTGGATGTTAGCCGGCACGTCCCAAGCCCGATGAACCAAGGCATTAGCTACTGCTTCCCGGAAGGCGGTCATCGGAATCAGCCACTTGACCTGCCGCTGGCTGCCCTCGATCACTTCATACTCATAGTATTTTTGAAATTCTTTGATTGCCTCATGATACTGAGTCAAAAGGGAGCAGTGTTTAATCGTGCGGCGATCCATGATTTCATTGATGCTTTTACCAAACCGAATCATGTCGATGCCGGGAAAAGTATTCTCATCTGCCAGCAATTCAGCAGCATGGTTATAGCCGCGCCGGTCAGAATAGAGATTCAGGCTTTTGAGAATATCCTTGGTAACCGCCTCAATACCAACCTTTTCTTGCAACTCCCGCGTCAGCTGCTCAAATGACAACGAATCAGCACTACTGGTTTGCTCGTCAAAACTCTGATTTGTCCCTTGCAAGGTTAGGCGGTTTAATTCTCCCCTGGAAACTTCAATTGATGAAGTATCATTTCTTTTATATGCCTTGCCACGATACAAGTATGGTTTATCCAAACCCTCTTTTACTTCTAAAACAACAGTTTTTTCCGGGGTAACCTGCAAAGTATAGTTGGGTTTTGGACTAATGCTGTCATTGATTTTGTTTTCAACATCCAGACAGGTCTTTTCCGGATCATCAAGGCCTACTACTTCACCCGCGTCATTAATGCCAAAGACGATCTGTCCAGTTCCGTAATTAGAGTAAGCACTGACCGTCTTCAAGAATGTATTTGTTACCTTCTCCTTGTACTCCATCGTCCGTGTTTCTTTCATCCATATCACCCCAATCGTAGCACTTTAAACGACACTTTTTCTCTTAATCATATCATTCATTTTAGCACGATTTCCGTTAATCGTCGCACTTCGATTGCATCGATTTCGCTAATCATCGCGCTTTGATTGCATCGATTATGGCTAATCGTCGCGCTTCGATTGCATCGATTATGGTTAATCGCAGCATATTGAGTTAATTTTGCCGGCTATTTACACAAGTTTTTAGACAGAAAACTAAAAGTCATGGCTTCGGAAGTAACTGTTCCATCACATCCGACCACATTTTCATGTCCTCGTGAGGACAAGCTAGCAAAACTGTCAAGGCAGGAAATTCTGTCTTTAAATACTGTATAGCTTGAACGCAACGTTTGAGAAAGAGCAAATTCATGATCTCTGAATAACAATTAAGATCCAGCTCAACAACTAAATTTGTACATTCCGGCTGAACTTCAACCAAATTTCTCAGTTTCAGCAAACTTTCTGTCTGCAACATTTTTGAAGCAGAAAGCTTCCTTTGACAAACCGGATAATCAAACAGACAGTACACAGAACCTAACTCTAAAACATCAGACACAGTTTCGCTAGACACCAAACGAAGTGGTTTAGCCGGCATCGGCAGCCGGTCTAAATGTATTGTAAGCAAAGAGTATGACTTCTTCACTGATGCCTCCTAAAAGTCAAAGGCAATGCCGGTATTGCACTTAATCGCCAGATTAGCAAATTCCAGCATCTTCTCATAAACTGGACGGACCGTATCATTCATCGGCCGCTTCATCCGGTCAAGCAACCACTCTCGAAATTTCACGCACTTGTCGGGCTCGAAGAAATCAAAATCCCCCCAGTCAAACATGGCATCAAACTTATCCCACATCTCAGTCAAGAAGCCATCGTCTTCCAAAGCCTGGGCAGTCTTCTCATCAAAGTAGTACTCAGCCGCTGGCTGACCATCGACATAATGGATTTTGTACGCTTCGTCATACTTTAATGCACGATCATCTAACGCAACTAACAACCACATGTTACATCTCTCCTCTCTTTTTAATTTTAAAGTGAGTCTCTTTTAAGTTCCTAGATGGCGTACCATCTAATTTACAAAACATTTCTACTTTTTTGTCAAAAATACGCAAGTAGCCGGCAACCTTATCGCATTTGATTTTATATCTGGTACCCTCGAAATCAAATTTCACTCCACCCTCTGTATGAAATGACCTCTTTGGATCTCCTTTAGGTACAAAACGATCTACAACCTCATTAATATTTACCTTGTTCTTAACCCAATCTTGGTTCCATTCCTTTTCCCGATCTTTGCTCCTGATATACCGGCCGCGATCAATATCATTTTGCGGCACGGTAACATTGACGTAATACTCAGAAGCTTCAGAATACGTCGATTTTGAATCACTCATTATGTTGCTCCTCTATGACACTTATCTAACCCTTAAACATCAGACGCGGTTTCGCTAGACACCAAACGAAGTGGTTTAGCCGGCATCGGCAGCCGGTCTAAATGTATCGTAAGCAAAGAGTATGACTTCTTCACTGATGCCTCCTAAAAGTTAAAAGCAATCCCGGTATTGCATTTAATTGCCAAATTAGCATACTCCAGCATTTTTTCGTACACTGGACGAACCGTATCGTTCATTGGCCGCTTCATCCGGTCAAGCAACCATTCACGAAATTTCACACACTTGTCGGGCTCAAAGAAGTCGTAATCCCCCCAGTCAAACAAGGCATCGAACTTATGCCACATCTCAGTTAAGAAGCCATCATCTTCCAAAGCTTGAGCCGTCTTCTCATCAAAGTAATACTCAACTGATGGCTCGCCATCAACATAATGCACCTTGTAGTACTTCAGAGCCCGGTCATCCAACGCAACTTGTAATCTCATTCTACATTTCCTCTCTCTTAATAATTTTAAAGTGTGTTACCTTTAAATCATCTGATGGTGTTCCGTCTAATTTACAAAACATTCCTACTTTTTTGTCAAAAATGCGCAAGTAGCCGGCAACCTTATCGCATTTGATTTTATATCTGGTACCCTCGAAATCAAATTTCACTCCACCCTCTGTATGAAATGACCTATTTGGATCTCCTTTAGGCACAAAGCGATCTACAACCTCATTAACATTGACCTTGTTCTTAAGCCAATCCTGGTTCCACTTCTTTTCCCGATCCTTGCTTCTGAGATACCTATCCCGATCAATATCATTTTGCGGCACGGTAACATTGACATAATACTCAGAAGCTTCTGAATAAGTCGACTTTGAATCGCTCATTATGCTACTCCTCTATGACACTTATCTACCCTTGCCATCCTACTTCATATTTTACTCTAGTCATGACTTGGTACACCGTCTTTAAGTATTCCAGCCTCCTTGTCCCAAAATAGTGTTTTTTGTCCCGCCTGCGATATAATAGGTTCAGCAAGCAAAGACGAGAGGCGGTACACATGAAGAAGAAGGACATAGTCGATCTAATCAAATATCACGAAGAATGCAATGATTATGCCTTTACCGAAAAAGCTCAGCAAATCGCCGATGACTTTCGGAAATTAGGAGATGAAGAACTCGGCAACTACATAGATACTTTAGTCGCCAAAGCCAATATTTTTGTGCCGCAAACTTCTTCTCTGACTTTCCTAGAAGAAGTTCCATCAACTCCAGTTGGCCAGCTGCCCTTACCGGAAAAAGTTGCTGACAAGCTTGAATGGATCGTTAACGCGGTCTACAACAGTATGAACGTGAACAAGTTCCTTTTTAAAGGCCAGCCAGGTACTGGAAAAAATTCGTCTGCCAAAACAATCTCCAAGATCCTTAACCGCAAGTTGCTAAAAGTTGACTGCCAATCCTTAATCAGCGAAAAAACTGGCCAAATTCCAAGAAATCTCGCTCAAGCCTTTTATGAGATCAACAACTATCCCTACCCTAACCAGATAATCGTTCTTTTAGAGGGAATCGATGCAATTGCTTCAGACCAGGACGCTTTTCTAAAAGGACTCGATAACCTGCTGCCCGGATTTACTATAATTGCCACGGCAAACTCGATTGAGTCCTTCAAGCTGCCATTGAGCTTGCATTTTAAGTTAATTGTCAATTTTGACCAGTACAGCCAGGAAGACTTGACCGAAGTAGCTGTCGCGATAATGAATAACGTTTACCAAGAGTACCAGGGTCTGGCGAAAAATATCCGGCTGTTTAAGAAGATAATTGCTTTATACGGAGACAGGATCCCCCTCCCTGGTGACTTGAAAAAGATGGTTGAAACTGCCGTAACCTTCAGCAACATCCAAGCAGATCCAGCTAAATACCTGCAAAATATCTACCAAAGTGTAACCGGCCACTCACCAGAACTTCACGATCTGCAAAAAGAAAATTTCACTATCCGGGAAATGGCAATTCTGACTGGCATGTCCAAAAGCACCGTTGGCCGGAAGCTAAGGCACGACTAATTTTTTTAAACAAATAGCTACATTAACTCACTCTGTGTGATGTGAGTTAATGTAGCTTTTCTTCTCTATAATATTTCTTACTGAATGCGCGTCAAGTCATGCACTCATCGCTCCTACTCCTCTTCCCGCAGCTGGCTCCGCTTGTTGAAGTAATTGCGGTAGGACAGGTAGCCCGCGATCACGGCGCCCAGGCCAGTCGCTGACAAAAGCATGAAAGTGACCATAATCTGGTACTTGATTGCGTAAACTGGGTCCACGCCGGCAAAAATCAACCCTGACATCATCCCCGGCAGGCTGACCAGCCCCACCGTCTTAGCCGAGTCGATCGTCGGCTGCATGGCAGTCTTGATGCTCCGCCGCAGGATGGTCATACTGGCCGTCTTCACGTCAGCCCCGAGGGCAATTTTTTCCAAAACCTGCTGGCGCTGGTCATGGAAACCCGTGGCTAAAGCCTTATAGCACAGGCCCATCGCCACCATCTCATTGCCGGCGATCATCCCCGTAATCGGAATGATCTGCATCGGCTTCAACTTCACCGTCTGAGTCAGCAGCAGCACGCCTAGGGTGATGTAAGTCCCGATCAAAAGAGCCACGATTGACTGCCAGAGCTGGCGGTTCGGGTTGGGATCCCGCTTGTTAGCGTTCCAGGCCGCGTTAAAAATGATAAACAGGGTCATCAAGAGGGTCAAAATGGCATTGTTGACCTGCATGATGAACTTCAAGACGTAGCCGACGATGACCAGCTGGACGATAGCCCGGCCCACGCTATAAAAAATGTCCTTGGTCAAGCCCAGCTTTTCCTTCCAGGAAATCGCCACGGACACCAGGACCAGGGCAAAAGACAAGATTAATGACAGATCGCTGACAGCCATTGATTTCATTTGAGCACTCCTCCTTTTTCCATGTGCAGGAGCTGCTTGGAAGCGGCCAGCTCCTCTTGGTCGTGGGTCACCTGCACGATCGTGGTCCCCTCCTGGTGTACCCGGGCGATCAGCTGGTGGACGATCTGCTTGCTCTCTTCATCCAGCCCTGTCGTCACCTCGTCCAACAGGAGAACCTCCGGCCGGAAAAGCAGGTTGCGGATTAAAGCCACCCGCTGCTTCTCCCCGCCAGACTGGGTGGTAATCTTTTTGTCCAGATAGTCAGCTGGCAGATCCACCTGCTGCAAGGCAACCTTAGCCCGCTTTTCATCAAAGTCCTGCTTGCGGATGGCAAAAGGCAGGGCCAGGTTGTCCTTAACCGTTTCGTCGAACAAGGTTGGCTGCTGGAAGCAGTAGGACACCTGCCGGCGGTACTGGACCAGGTCCAGGTTATCAAGATTTTGCCCCTGGTAAAAAATCTCCCCCTTATTAGGCGAGATCAAGCCCGCGATCAGCTTCAAAGTCGTGCTTTTCCCGCTGCCTGACGGCCCGGTCAAGGTGAGGTAGTCCCCCTCCTCCACCGCAAAGGAGACGTCTTGCAGGATTTTCTGGTCACCAGCCTGGTAGGACACCTGCTTGAGTTCAATGAGTGCCATTTTCTTCCTCCTGATTTCTGTAATTTTCATACTACATTTACATTATAGTCCAAAGCGGATGAAACATTTTTTATAAAAGCTTGAAGGATTTTAGGCAAGAAAAAACCGCCACCCTGCAGGTGACGGTTAAAATATGCTGACTAGAGGATTCGAACCTCCGACCCCTTCATTACTAGTGAAGTGCTCTGCCAACTGAGCTAAGTCAGCGACTCTTGTGCCTTAACACAGTTATTAATTAAACCATAAAAACGTGTCCTTGACAAGAGCTTTCGCGAAAAAAGTTGATTTTTTTAGGCGGGCAGTTTAATTTCCCGGTCAAACAGGTCCCGCTCTTCCTTAGTCAGATTGTGCGCGACCAAAACCACCGTCTGCTTGGATTGAAGCAATTTGTCTAGGATTTTCCGGCCAGCTGCTTGGTCGATCGCGCTGGTCCCTTCATCAATCAAGAGAAGCTGGCTGTCATGAACTTCCGCGCGGGCCATCACCACTTTCTGCTTCTGTCCGCCAGACAAATTGTCCCCCGCCAAGTCAACTGGCGTTTTCAGGCCTTGAGGCCAACTATCAACTGCCTCAGCCAGCTGGGCATCGGCCGCGCTGGCCTCTGCCTTTGACTCAAGATCTGGATCAAACATAGTGATGTTATTCATAACGCTACTTGGCAATAAAATTGCCTCCTGTGGCAAGTAGCCGATTTTAGTCCGGTCAGGCGTCACCCTTTTCCCAGCCTGGTCAAAAAAGCTGATCTGGCCGCCGCTGGCGACTGCTTCCCCTACCAGAAGCTTAAACAGCGTCGACTTACCAGTCCCGTTGGCCCCGGTCAAAAGTACTTTTTCACCCGGCTTGACTTGGATGTCTGGATACTTGATTTCATGTCCATTGGCAAAAGTCAGCCGAAGATCCTTTACAGAGAAGGCTGCTGGCGCTGTCCCCTTTTCTTCTGCTTGAGCCAGTGGCTGCCGCAAGTCCAGAATCTTTTCCTGCAAGCCGCGGCTGGCAACCAGCTGTCCCCGGTAATTGGCAATGTTCATCAAAGAGCCAAACAGGTACAAGCTGAAGTCATTTACCGAGGCAATCAAGCCGAATTCGAGCTGCCCGCGCGCTACCAGATAAGCAGTCAGCAGGAAAATCAGCGTGTTCCCCAAAGAATAAATAGCTTGATTAAGGTATTCCAGTTCCTGGTCAACTTTCTGCTGCTTCACATAAGCAGACTCTAATTCACGGGCGTCAGCGTGAATACTGCTTAAGAATTTTTCCCCGACCGCGTAGCGGCGCAAAGTATCAATGCCATTGAGCCAGTCTGCTAGGGTCTGCAAATATTTCCGGTTGCTGGCCGAAATTTTGTCAGTAGCTTTTTGCAGCGGCTCATCAAGCACGCGCGGCAAGTACATCTGCAAGACGCTTACGACAATAACCAGTAAGAGCAGGCTCCAGCGGAAAGATGCCAGAGAACCGGCAACCAGGGCCAGCAAGACGGCCGAATGAACGATACCGCCAATAGAATCAGCGTACTGTTCCTTCAGCATTTCCAAGTCATTAGTCAATTCATTTTGCAGATTTTCCTTTGTCCCAGCCGCTTCAGCATAAGCGTGGGCAAGAACCTCCTGCCGGATCTGATGAAAATACTTTTCAAGGTGAAGTTCCCAGAAATAATCGGTCACTTGGTCAAGCAGGCTGCCGAGCAGGAGCAAGCAGAGCTGCAGAGCTGCAAACAGCAGAAACTGCTGAAAATGCCGGTCTTTTATCGCGCTGAACTCCCAGGTCAAGGCAAAAGCCGCCCATGCCGTCAGCAAAGCCGTCGATGCCCGGGCCAACAATAATGCCGGAAAGCGGCCGGGATTTAGCCGAAACAAATCTTTAATTTGCAAAATCTTCCCCTTCTTTCAGATTGATCACTTGATCAAATCGCTCCCGCTCTTCGAGCGGTAAATTATGCCCAACAAAAATCAAAGTCTGCTTCCGGGCCAGCAGAAGTGGCAAAATTTTCTGCCGGCTGGCCTGGTCAAGCGCACTCAACGGTTCATCCATCAAAGATACTTTTTTATGGCGCAAGAGTCCGCGGGCCAGGAAAATCTTCTGCTTCTGCCCGCCGGACAGGTCTGCCTGCCGGGGACCGACTTCACGGCCGAGGTCAGCTGCCTTGGGAAAGTCCCGGTCTAAGCCAACCTTTTGCAGTACCTCCGCCAATTCACTTTGCTTTTTGCCATCATACATGGTGATATTGTCAGCGACCGTTCCTGGAAAAATCCAGCCAGCCTGCGGCAGATATTCAAAAGACCGGGCCGGATTTGGGATTTCCTTTCCTTCAGAATCCAAATATGTCAACTGGCCTTTGCTGGGTTTAATTTGGCCAAGCAGGAGTTTGAGCAAGCTGCTTTTCCCGCAGCCACTCGGCCCGGTAAGCAAGACCTTCTCCCCTGCCTTGATCGTAAAATCAGGATATTTGATCACTTGCCCGCCCAAGTTCGCTTCTATTCCCCGGCCGACAATCGTTTGGGGATCTTCAGTCTTCGTGGTCGCTTGAACTTGCAAATGCTGGAGCATGTTTTCATTCAGCTTAGTCGTTGATTTTGCTGAAATATACGCCGAAAAAGCTTCTTGCAGGGAACTGAAAACGCCATTGGCTAAATAACCAGCAGCGATGATTGCCCCGAAAGCCACCTGGCCTCTAAAGTACAGTATTCCCGCCAGAAAAGGGACTCCCACGATCCCGATATTGTCGACTATTTCTTGCGTGAATTCCGCGACTGACAGGCAAGCTTGCCGCTTGATCCGGGCGTCCTCCAATTTTTGGCTTTCCTCACCAAGCTGCCGGCACAGTACCTTTTTTAAAGAAAAACGCCGCAGTTCCTCAATCGCTGCCAGCCACTGGTCCAGTGCCTGCAGATACTTTTGATTGCGGTTAACCACGGCTTCAGTTGCCGCGCTGCTTTTTTCTTCAAAGAGCTTCGGCACAAAAAGAGCCACAATAGCGATTGCCCAAGCACAAAGAACCAGTTGCCAATTAAAGGAAAGAATTGCCACACTGACAAAAAAGGCGTAGAGCACATTGTTGACGAAATAATAGATGCTTTGCCAATAATCTTGGTTGATCACCTGCAAATTATTGACCAAGTCATTCTGCAGATCAGCTGTCGGCCACTGATCATTGCTGCCATAGTAGGCCTGCAGCAAATTTTGCCGGTAGCTGTCGCTCGCTGCTTGACTCTGCTGGCTGAACAAGTAGTTGTTTACCGCCAAAAGCAGGTTGCCAAACAAATCCAAAGCTAATTTAAGCAGGGCTAGGCCGAAAAGCCAAGTAAATTTTCCACCAATCAAGCTGTTCAGCTGCGGGCTGATCAAGTACAGACTGTAGGCTGACACAGCTTGAAACAAAACGCTCAGCGCCAGCAATACGGCTGCCCGCGGCCGATTAGCTTTCAGCCACAATTTTAGCAATTTACTCCTCCTTATCCCGCTACAGAAACATTAATCTTCAAGATTGTCCATCCATCAAAATCTATCTGAATAGCATCTTTCGGAATTCGAATTCCAGTTAGAAACATAATTGCGTAGTAACTAGCCATGCCCGCGGCCATTGCTGTTACAGATGAGATTGCAGCCATTGGAAAACTGTTGTCAATTATGCAGTCTTTTGTAATCTGTTCCTTACCTAAAAATTCACTGTAATCTCTTGTTACACCTGGAATTTTAGGATACACATTTGCTGCAGTTGAAGCGTAGCTGCTAAATATCACAGCTTTTTTAGTCTTATTAGCAACTTCATCAAACCAGCTGTCTAATTCTGCTGGTTGATCCATCGAATTTACAATCAGATCAGTTTCAGCATCAATATTCGCTTCGATATCATCCGTACCTGTAATCTTACAATGTACAGTCTCCACATTAACAGTGCTGTCTATCTTCTTTAAGTAATCTGAACATGCCAGTATCTTAGCTTTATTTACATCGCTTTCCACATAAGCAGTTTGTCTCGTGAGATTTGATTCTTCCGCTGTATCAAAATCAACCAGTTTTATGTCCTTTACTCCTGCTCTAACCAGGTATTCAGCCATTGCAGATCCAATCCCACCAACTCCAAACACAGCTACTTTTGCTTTTTGCAATTTTTCTTGGTATATATTTGGATCAACATTGTCAGACGTGTCCATCCATTCAAAGAAGCTGATACTTCTGGAATATTTTGAGTTATCGCTATACGAATTAGTAGTAATTAAGCCTAAAGACCGAAATTTCTCAATTATATTGATCAGTTCTTGATCTGAAATCTTCAAGTCTTTTCTGTCCAGTTCCCCGTTTAAGTATTTAATGACTTTTTCATTCAATTCGGTATCCGGCACTTTTCTGATTAATCCTTTATTCCCGATACCAAATACAATTTGATCTCCATTGATCAGAGGTTGTAAGGTCCTTTTTATACGTAAATCCATGCTTTCTCCTCCATATACAAAAAGCGCCAAACACAATTAGTGCTTGACGCCTCAAAACTAAGCTATCTTGTACCACAGCCCTTACGCCAACCGATTCTATCACTGTTGCTAAATTCAACGCGCATTTCCCACATCTCCTTTCTAATGATTTTATTCACCGTTATTTATACCGATATTCTAGTGCTTCAAAATGAGAAAGTCAATACGCTTTTAATAAAAAAATAATCTTGTTTCATTCACTACTTAAACAGCTTGAAAAGAAGCTCACCGATCCCAAAATTGCTGACGTCATGCCCCGTGCAAAGAATGCTGAGACTGCTGGCAGGCGTAATCTCTTTACGGGACAGTCGCTTAGCATTTCTTTCAACCATTTTTTCAAAATTCAAAATTACATTGTCCATGCTTCTGTCTCCTTGCCTGTCAAAGCGGCAACCAGCT
This sequence comes from Lactobacillus sp. WILCCON 0059, assembly GCF_057197985.1. Lineage (NCBI taxonomy): Bacteria > Bacillati > Bacillota > Bacilli > Lactobacillales > Lactobacillaceae > Lactobacillus > Lactobacillus sp. WILCCON 0059. The sequence goes on along the minus strand of NZ_JBUBHN010000001.1, from coordinate 24,262 downwards.
GAACTCATCGCCTTGCCGCAGATCTTTCAGCAGGGTCAACAATCCCGCGCTCCCGGTTGAAAAGTCCAAGCTCAGCTTGTAGCCATATTTTCCAGGCGCCAAAATTTCGTCATTGCCCGCGACCAAATACTGGTTCAAAGCAGCTAAAGCGTAATCCAGCAGCGCATAGTCACCATCGCCAGCCAGACTCTTGGCCAGCGGAAGCACGCCGCTATAACCCGATACCAGCGTCTCCATGTAGGTGCAATAGGTCAAACAAGACTTTTTCAGCTTATCAAACAAGAGCTGATATCTCTGCTTAAAAGCCGGATCCTCCCTCATGAATTTATGCATCAGCAGGGCCAGGCCGAAGTTTCCGTTTTCCAAATATGGAAGCAGCCTTGCAAAGCCGCGCGATTGATCGCTAATGGTCAAAGTCTCTGCTTCTTCAGCATGGTCCCGCAAGATCCGCGAAACGATTTCTTCCGCCGCTTCTTTTTGCCCTAATTGCCAAAAAAGCCAGCTCACGCCGCCCCAGCCTGTCAGCAGGCCAACATCCTCATCCGCGAAATTGGCAAAATCCACCTGCTCCCATCTGCCGGCCAGCTCTTCCGCGATTTTTTCGCTTACTGCCGGGTCCTCTTCCAGCAAGGCCAGGGCAATCCCGGTCAAGCCCGTGGCCAGCGAATTGTCAGTCATATTCAGATCAACTTTTTGTCGCAGGATTTGCCTCATCTGCTTGGCCAAGTCCGGAAAATCCCGCTTTTCCAAGACGCTTGCCAAACCAGCCGTTCCGTTGAACAAGCCAATTGCCGCAGACTCTTCCGCAATCTTGATTATCTTCCCTTGATTTCTTGCTACCCAAGCCTGCAGGTCCGTGTTCTGGCCAACTGCCCATAAAATGCCCGCGGCGCCATGAGCTAAGTTCAACAGCCCCATAGGATCGGCATTTTCCTCATATAAATTTGGCACTAATCCTACCTGATCAAAGCGCGAATGCCGCAGGATCCCCCTAGTTAAGCCTTCTTTAAAAAAGTCCACGGTCTGCCGGCTCAGATCTTTCTCTGGAATAGCCAGGGGCTTTTCCAGAAAAATCGGTACGGACGCCTGCATGTTTCCAGCAATTTCCCGTAAAAATTGGACTACATCCTGGCCAAAATAGCCCCCAATCCATTTTTCCTGCTTGGCAATTATATCCGGCGCCAAATCAGCAACTGGAATGACCGGCAGGAAAAGATAGTAGGCAATCCGCGCCAAGGCAAAATCGTCAGCTTCCGCGTAAGTCTTGGCCGCCCGAGAAACAAAGCCAACCGTCGTCAGACCCGGGACATACTTTTCCCTAGCCTTGCCCGCGTTTTCAAGGTCAATCAGGCGGACGTCCCCATCTTCTGTAACCAGGATATTGCTTAAGGACAGGTCGCCAACGGCGAGACCACGGGCGTGAATCTGCTTTAGCAGCTCCTTCAGCTGCTCTAAAATTTTGCTCGCCTTGGCCTTATAGCGGGCCTTTTTTTCAAGATCCCCAACGACAAAAGGAAATTCCGTGGCCAGAAGCTCTTCCAGGCTTTGCCCGGCAATATATTCCTCGGCCAAAAAGTGGTGCCGCCAGGACGTAAAATCATCCAGATAATTCACCACGCCTGGCAGGTCCGCCAACTGCCGCAAGATTTCAGCTTCATTTTCAACTCTGGCAAAGCCATCCTTCAGATTGGCATCCAGGCCTGATTGCCGGCGCCCTTCCTTTAAAACTACTTTTTTCCCCTCATACAAGGCCAAATATACCCCGCCAGCATTGCTGAAGTGCAGGGCTTCTTTGACTTGATACTCCTCTAAAGGGGCGAAAGCTGCCTGCTTTGGAAAAGTATTTTTGCCAAAAATTGGCAGGTCTTTGACAAAATCAGGTTTCTGGTAATAAGGCAGCCGCTGGTCTTCTACTTTGTTTCCAGCCGGGTCATATATTGCCGGCACCCGCTCGCCAGCCGCGTTGACCAGATAAAGCGGCTTAAAGCCGCCATAACGGAAATAAACGTTGCTCTCCTGCCAGTTTTGGTCGCTCAAAATATATGGTCCCAGAGCAAAAGTTTCCGTCAGCTTTTGCAATTCTGCCAGCAGGCAAGCAAATTCCTCCTCGCCGCGCGGGTAAACCGTGATAAACTTCCCGCTTTCGCCGCGGTCAGCGTACTTGGAATTAGATTCAACGTATTGCTCCAGGCTGCTTTGAAACTTGAAAGAAACTTTCTGCTTGATCAGCCACGGCGCTACTGCATCCAGCATCCCCTGGGCCTGCTTAACCGTGGCACTCAAGTGAATCTTCCAGCCCTGAACCGGCAATTCATCTGGTTCATACAGGACGTAATGCCAATTGGCGGTCTTTTTCTCCAGCCAGGCCGCGTCCGGCCGGTCTTTACGCGTAAAAAAGTGCTCTTCCTCCCCTTTTTGCCGGGTGTAAAAGAGGCTGCCTCTGTTCCGGGCCGCCTCCAAATACTTTATCTGCTCCTCCAACATGCCTGCCTACCTCTTTTCCTTAAGCTGCTGTTCATGAACATAACGGCGGTAGTCGGGAACTTTTTCCAGCAGTTCCTCATGACTGCCGCTGGCAACAACTGTTTTATTCTTGATGAAATAGATCCGGTCGCTGTTGGCGATCGTGGCCAGCCGGTGCGCGATCGTGATCTGGCCGCAGTTCTTGGTCCGCTTCAATCGGTCCAAGGCGGTCATGATGATTTTTTCAGTATCCGCGTCTAAATTCGATGTTGCCTCATCCAAAATCAAAAATTTAAAGTCGCGCAGGCAGGCCCGGGCAATCTGCAGCCTCTGCCTTTGCCCGCCGGAGAGCTGCTTTCCGCTCTCTCCCAGCAAACTGTCTAACCCTTTCGGCAATTTTTTCGCGTATTCCTCCAAACGCACCAGGGCCAAAGCATCCCAAAGCTCCTGATCCGTCACTTTTCTGTTTAAACCCAAAGTCAAATTATCGCGGATGCTCCCCGAGACAATCGTGTTTTCCTGCAGCACGACGCTGAAAAAGCCCCGCCATTGCTCCAGGGAAAAATCCGTGCTTGCCTGGCCGTTTAAGCTGATTCGGCCCGCGTCAACCGGATACAAGCGCGTGATAACGTTGACCAAGGTGGTCTTTCCAGCCCCCGTCGCCCCAACCAAGGCGATTTTTTCACCGCTTCTGATTTCCAAATCGACCTTTTCCAAGACTGGCAGCTCCTGGTAGGCAAAACTGACCTGGTCAAGCTTGAGCAGGCTGTTGCCTTGCGCGACTGCCCGCTGCTCCTTGCCAGCCGTTTCTTCAGCAGCTTCGTTAATGATTTCGCTGATCTTGCGCGTGGCGCCCAGCATTTGCTTTCTGTCAGAATAAAAAAGCGCGACATTGTTGATGGGAGCAATGATTTGAAAAAAGTACATCATAAAGGCCCCCAGGGTCCCAGTTGACAGAGAACCGCTTTTTACCCTCAGTGTCCCATAAAGAACGACGGCCATAATCAGGCAAAAAGACAGCAGCGACTGCAAGGGCCCAATCACCGCCGCGATTCGGTCGCTTTTAAGGGACAGGCTGTAGAGCTTGTTGATCTCCCTGGTATTTTTGGCAAAAACGTCCTCTTCCGCCTTGTTCAATTTAACGGTCTTGATCTGCTTGATGCTTTCACTGGTGACCCCGGTCAAAGACGCCAGGCTGCTTTGGGTTTGGTCAGCGATCACTTCGCTGATTTTTCCTAAAGGAACCGTCACCAGTCCGTCAATAGGAAAGACCAGCAGCATGAGCAGGGTCAGCTTCCAGTCCAAAGAGAAGGTGATGAGCATCGTGCCCAAGATGGTCAAGCTGCCCGTAACCACCGCCGGGATCGTTTCGGTCAAAAAGCTTCTCAGCACGTTGACATCGTTGATGATCCGGCTGGTCAAATTGCCGCTGATCTGCTGATCAAAATATTTCTGTGGCAGGCGCAGGACCTGCTTTTGGAGACGCAGGCGCAGCTGGCGGACTTGGCGATCGCCTTCACTGCTGATCAAGTAGTCGCTTATAGTGCTGACCAGGAGATTGCCAATAAGGATCGCCCCGCCCAGCAGCAAGACTTTTTTAGAAAGTCCTGACCAGGCGAACTGCTTAAGGTTGATAAAATGGCGAACCAGCAGGGGCAGATACAAATTCAGCAAACTGGCAATTATGCTCAGCAGGATGCCCCAGAGCAAGCGTGGCGTGATCTTTAGCAGCTTCATGGCTTAACGGATTTTAAACGAAAAGTGGCTGTGGCTGTTTGGGCACATGATGCTGATGTGGCTGTAGGAATTGTGCCAATTCCAATGCTTGCTTCTTGGCTGCTCCAATTCCTTGAAAGCCTGGTTCAGCTCTTTTTCGATCATCAGAATATAATTTCCCATCAGTATTTCCTCCCTTAAGATCTCTAATCTCTGTCCTAATTCAATCATTAAGGCCAAATATTGATATGGATCTGATCACACAGAATACTAATATTGCTGTGACTGCCACCTCTTGTGCTTCGCCGCTTTTTAGCCCGAAGACTTGTAGCAATTCCTTGTAAATTCAATGCTGGATTATTTTCTGTTTGAAAATTTTGAGTATCTGTATTCATAGTTATTTCCTCCCTTAAGATCTATGCCTCTTGTTATATGCCTTTCCAGCCTCCCGCGTAAAAATAATTTTTGAGCGTCGAATTTTTAGCCTTGAGCGTTGCCAGCGTTGAACTTTGCCAGACGCTGCTTTAAGATAAATAACAACCGTTCTGTAACACGTGTATTTTCAAGGAAATAAAAAAATGATCAACAGCTTGTTCAACAATCTAGCTTTTAACCCTTACCTTTTCTCGGTCCTTCTGGCCTTTACCCTTGCCCGCCTAAAAAGGTCTGACCTGCTCCTTTATCCTCTCCTGCTACTCCCGGTGCTCTTTGGCTACCAATATGTCCTGGCGGCAATCATTGCCGTTCAATTAATCTCTCAGCTTTTCGCGCGCGGGCAGGGCAAAATCCTGAGCAGACTCTTCTTCTACTATTTGGTCTTGATCCTTTACCCCATCCTGGGTGAGCTCTTCGGCTGGATCGTCCAACTGCTCTTCTACTTTTTTACTCACCACCTGCTTGATCACGTGGCCATTAATTTAGTTTGCTTCCTTCCGGAAATCTTGATCTGCCTGCTCTTTTACTTTTTGAAAAAGCACTTCGCCCTAAATCTGGAAAAAACTGCTGCTGACGTCAAAGGCAATCCCAAGTTTTTAAACTTGCTGGTTTGGATCATTTGGTCCTTCCTGCTGGTCACCTACGCGATTTGGGTCATGCTTGAGGTATTCAATATCGCCCCCTTGGTGGAACTGGGCTTGATGACTATCGTGCTTTTGCTGATCACGGTCCTCTTTTTCAATCTCTACCAGGCGATTCAAGAGAACCAGGAAATTATGGCCACGCGGGTTCAAAAAGCAGAAATCCAGCAGATCCAGGAATATTCCTCCCGCTTGGAAGAGGCGAATATCTCCCTGCGCAAGGCGCGGCATGATTACAAAAACAGCCTCCTGGCCTTAAACGGCTACCTGCTGACCGACGATGTCGCCGGGGCCAGCAAGTACCTTGAAGAACTGGTCGCAGGCAGCAACCGCCTGCAAGAAGCGGCCAACTCAATGACTTTGGAACTAGCCAATCTGCAGATCAAGGAACTGAAATACTTGATCATCGACAAGCTGCAGCAGGCCCAAGACCAAGGCATCAAGACCAGGGTTGAAATCAACAAGCCAATTGCCTCTTTGCCCGTGAATATCGTGAACATCATCCGCTGCGTTGGCATTTTTTTGGACAACGCGATTGAAGCCTGCCAGTCACAGGCAGACGGGCAGATCAGCGTTCTGCTGACCAAATACTCGGGCAACAATTACTCCTTGATCGTGCAAAATACGATTTCCCAGCCAGTTAATCTTGCCCAAGTTCTGAAGCCAAGGGTAACGAGCAAGCAGGACCATGATGGCCTGGGACTTGATAATGTCAACGAAATAGTCAACAGTGACCCTTATTTGTCCTTGGAAATTGAGCAAAGCCCCAGCGAAATTTCATTTGAACTAGTTATTCAGAAGGGATAGAAAAATGCTAGCCATCATCGTTTTGGAAGACAATACCGCTGAACGTGAAATCATTCAGCAAATGATTGAAAACAGAATCCAGATCAACCCGACGCCTGCTGCTTATGATGCCCGTGTCGTCTTGAGTACCGGTGATCCTCACAGCGTATTGGCTTATATCGCGGAGCATCAAGACCTGAACTACCTGGCCTTTTTGGATATTGACCTGAAGACCAGTCTGGACGGCATTGAAGTCGCCAGCCGGATCAAAAATATCGGTATTTTAAGCCAAATCGTCTTTGTTACTGCCGACGCGACGGCCTTGCGGCTAACCATTGAGCGGCACGTTGAGCCATTGGACTATATCACCAAAGACGCGGCTCCCGCGCAAATCCAGCACAGAATCTATGAAACAGTTGATACCGCGTATAAGCGCTACCGACTGACCATGACTTCGGCAAAGCAGACAAGCTATTTTACCTACAGCAAAATCCGCAATTTCGTTGAAAAAATTCCACTTGCTGACCTCTATTACATCAGTATTCAGCCGAAGAAGTACAAGACCTTGCGGGTTTATGCAAAAAATAAGGTCTTCGATTGCCTGGGCACCCTCAAGGATTATGAAAAAAGGTATCCAAGCTTGGTTCCAGCTGACCGGCAAAGCTTGATAAACCTGGATGCAGTGCAAAATTACGATGAAAAAAAGGGCATCGCCTATTTTGATCAAGGCATTGCCCATTCCGTTGCCGTCCGTCGCCGGCGGTCTGTCATGTTGAAACTGAATGCAACAAAAAATGACCTTGCTTAAAAAAGGTCATTTTCTTTATATATGCTGACTAGAGGATTCGAACCTCCGACCCCTTCATTACTAGTGAAGTGCTCTGCCAACTGAGCTAAGTCAGCGACTCTTGTGCCTTAACACAGTTATTAATTAAACCATAAAAACGTGTCCTTGACAAGAGCTTTTACCAAAAAAATTGAAATTATCTGTTTTTAACCGTGAATCGGGGCAAAGAAGTAGAAGATTACCGCCAAAATCACCAAGTACGCCACTTGCACGCCGGCCGCGAGCTTAAGTGTCTTTTCCATCCCCTGCATGGCCGGATCCTGCCGTTGACTGTACAAGTACACCAGTGGCAGCCAGCCCCAAAATGGCAGGACAAAGCTCAAGACCGTGAGCAAGGTCAGCCAGATTGACTTAACTGTTACAACTTTCATTCGTCTCATCTCCTTTTCATTCTATGCCGTAATCATACACCTTTAAAGTTTTTTTGTAAATAAAGAATTACATCAAATCAATAAAAGCCTTCCCTGCCCCGCTTTTTGCGCAATAATGTACAATGTTAGCTAAGGAGGTTTTTGCGATGGCATCAACATTAGACTATCTGCGCTGGCGAGGCGATCTGCCTTTTCAAGCTTGCCCTTTCAACAGCCTGGATGCTTCCTTAATGGCATCCTTGGCCTACCTTCCCTTTGACGGCAGCACGGTTGGCCACAGCTTAGGCGAGGTCTGCCAGTCCGTCTACCAGCGAGAGGGCCATGACTGGCAGGGCTTGGACAAAACTGAACTCCTGCTCTTGCCCAAATCCCCCCGCCTGGCTGACTTGACCGTCCTGGACTGGGTCAACAAGATGGAGATTGAGCCCGAACCCATCCAGTTCAACGCTGGCGCCTTCCGCCTGGACGACCGGACCATCCTGGTCGCCTACCGGGGCACCGACCAGTCCATGATCGGCTGGAGCGAGGACATGGTCATGAATTATACACCGGAAATTACCGGACAAAAGCTGGCCGCTAAATATCTCAACCAGATCGGCCAGGCCTACCCAAATGACCGGATCTACATCACCGGCCACTCCAAGGGGGGCAACTACGCCCACTACGCTTTGGCCTTTGCTGATCCGCAGATTCAAGCCCGGGTCATCAAGTCCTACAGTTTTGATGGGCCTGGCTACCGGCACCAGATTTACGGGACCAGCGGCTTCCAAGACAATATCAAAAAGATGAAGACCTACATCCCGGAAAGCTCCATCGTCGGCTGCATGCTGGACCATACTGAGCGCGTCTTGGTCGTCAAGTGCACCCAGCCAGCACTCAACCAGCACGACCCAAGAACCTGGAGCGTTGGCCGGGACAGCTATGTTTTGGCGCAAGAAGGCCTTACGGCTACAGCCCGGGTGATCCGCCACTCCCTGATCGCCTTCAACCACCAGATTCCCGCGGAAAAAAGAGGGCAGATGTGGTCCGCTCTTTTTGAAGCTTTTGGCAGCCTGGACATCACCAAGATCAAGCAGATCAGCGGTTTTACCGGCACCTACCGTTTTGGCCGGGCATACTTTGCCATGGATCCGGAAATGCGGACTATCTTCCGGCAGATTTTTAACAACATTATTGAAACGACCCGGCAGAGCCTTACCCTGCCCTTCAACAAAAGCGAGGATCCCTACAAGGACCGGCCTAATTTCAATGACTCAAAGAAAGGGCCAATCTTCTTTGAGGCCTACGACATCAAGCAAGAATAACAAAAAGCGCGAATCAGCAACGATTCGCGCTTTTTTGCTGGCTAAAGCAAATTGAAAGATACTGGATAGACCTTTGGAACAAAGTACATGCCGATCCAACGTACAATATACTTGACTGATCCTTCATCCGCGATTAGCGGCGAGATTCTGGCAAATTCCTTTTGAAAGTCCTGGGTTGTCAGCTTCATCGCATCTTCGGCTGAAAAGACCATATCAACCGTCTTCTTCACTAGCTTATCCTCTACCGTAGGATCATTGACCCCCATTTCCAGTAAAAACAAGCTTAGAGAAACGGGGCTTTCAATACTGTCATTCCGCGACAAAGCCATTTCTTGCATGGCCTCAACCAACATCTTGGTTATAGCCGCGTGATTTTCCTCCGTGATCATGCCGTTATACATTGCATGCTCCTCCTTATATGAAAATTTGCTCTATTTTATCAAACAAAAGTACTTAAAAGCAACGCAAATAGGACTCCTCTGCTTTCATCTATCCGGTCTTCGCTAGATTCCCTTCCGACGTCTAGCTAAACTATTCCGGTTTTCTTCTTGAAATTCCTTTTCGGCTTGTTGGGCGATTGCAACCATCAACTCAGTTGTTTTAGACAAATCTATTTCCACATTATGGTTTGTAGAAATAACATTAGTGCGTACCCCTCTATCGGTCTTTTCAGAGTTATATACCATAACACAATCTTTTTCCCTAACATGACTGTACTTTTCTTTAGCCCGTTCAGAAGCAAGGCTCAGCAGACTTCTAGGTGAGTACAGATTAACTTGAAAATCCTTCAATGCGAGCATGAGATCCCGGTCCTCTGTCCTCAGTGCTCGATTGAAGTTGATCGTCTTTGCTTGTCCAACTTTGCTCAAGTCAGTAATAATCAAGGTATCTGCATCTGTAATTTTCTCTAGCTTATCCAATACTGCCAACTTTTCAAATGTATAACCATAGTTTTCGAGACATAGTGGTCGCCTTGGCGTATAACCCTTTTTGAATCGCTTAAAAACTTGACTAGCTGAAATATTCAAATATTTTAGTCCAAGTAAATGCTCAAAATTCTCTTTTTTAAAGCGAACTGGAAGAATTGAAATGCCTCTATCGTCTTTAAAAGCATAGTTTACCCTCATATTCTTTCCAGAAATAGCATCATAGAATTTTACTGCCTTTTGAATAGATTTAGAATATCTATTCAATAAATCTATTTCTTTCTTGTTAGGAAGATGATAGTTTCGAGGAATATCTAAATCTCTGATGTCACCATAATAGCTATTAAACTTAAAGTTTTCCATCTTAAATCCTCTGTGCTAAAATAAATGTAGGTTAACAAATGAGGCAAATCTGACTTCTAATTAACTGCTATCTAAGCAGGATGGGCCGCCCGATACCCGACGCTATGCCGATGTCAAAATGGCGAATTTAACCACTCAGCAGGTAAAACCTGGTCATGCTAAGGCGGCATGAATTTCCTCCCCCTTCAACACGGAGGGTTTTCTTTTTATTTTTGCAAGTTTAAAAAAGAAGTGCGTTTTTTGCGCACTTCTTTTTCTTTTCCCCCTACCCCTGGGCCTCATGGCCTGGGTCCAGGTTGGAGAAGCGGTTGTAAGGCTTGGAGAACATCAGCTTGGCTGATCCCCGCCGGCCTGACCGGTTCTTTTCAATAATAACTTCAACTTCAACGTTTTCCGGATCGTCCTTCGGTTCCTCACCGTCGTCATCCTCATCCCGGTAATAGTCGTCCCGGTAGAGGAAGCCAACGATGTCGGCGTCCTGTTCGATTGACCCGGATTCCCGCAAGTCTGACAAAATTGGCCGCTTGTCCTGCCGCTGCTCAACTGACCGCGACAACTGCGACAGGGAAATTACCGGCACGTGCAATTCCTTGGCCATCTTCTTGAGCTGGCGGGAGATCGCGGAAACTTCCTGCTGGCGGGACTCAGTCTTTGGCCCTTCAATCAGCTGCAGGTAGTCGATCACGACCAAGCCCAGGTCGCCCCGCTCCTTTTGCAGGGCCAGGCACTCGGCCCGGATTTCGCTGATCTTGATCCCCGGCGTGTCATCGATATAAATCGGAGCATGCCGCAAGACATTCCCCGCCATTTCCAGCTGTTTCCACTCCTTTTGGTCCAGGATCCCCGTTCTGAGGTGCTGGGAGTCGATCAGGCCCGTTGAGGCCAGCATCCGCTGCACCAGCTGCTCACCAGACATTTCCAGGGAGAAGACCGCTACCGGCTTTTTCTCAGTAACGCCCACATTCTTGGCGATGTTCATGGCAAAAGAGGTCTTCCCGACACCCGGCCGGGCCGCCAAAATGATCAATTCGTCATCATGCAGCCCCGTCGTCATCTCGTCCAGGTAGGCAAAACCCGTCCGTAGACCCGTAACCGCGTCCTGGTTCTGAGCATTATTTGAAATCTGCTCCAAGGCCCCGGCAACCAGGTCCTCAATCTGGTGAAAACCCCCGCTCCCCTTTTCATTGGAGACGTTCATGATCTCATTTTCAGCGTTGCTGAGGATCTCATCCACGCTGTCAGACCCTTGAATGGCACTGGAGATGATCTTCTGGCTGGCGTTGATCAGGTTGCGCAGCTGGGCCTTCTGGTGAACGATGCGGGCATAGTCCTTGGCGTGAAAGGCAGTTGGCGTTGCCAGCAAAAGCTCTGACACGTAGGCCATGTCGCCCAGTTCTTCCAATTGTCCCCGCCGCTTGAGCTCCTCTTGCAGGGTAACCAGGTCGATTGACCTGCTCTCGTCATAGAGGGCCAAAAGGGCGCTGTAGACCAGGCGGTTGGCATGTTCATAAAAATCAGTCGGCTCTAAGACCGAGCTAACTTCGTTGATGACTTCGGGATCAATGAAAATCGCCCCTAAAACGGCTTTTTCAGCAGCAGAATCATGCGGGATCTGCTGCGTGACAAGATTATCCATCAATCACGGCTTCTTTCAGCTTCTTAATTTTCTTGGGTAACGTGGACCCGGACCTTTGATTCAACACCCTTGAAGAGCTTGACTGGCACATTAGTGTAGCCCAGAACCTTGATTGGTTCCCGCAGTTCCAGCTTGTGCTTGTCCAGCTTGATGCCGAACTGCTTGTCCAGGCCTTCGATGATCTTCTTGCTGGAGATTGAACCGAAGAGGCGGGAGTCGCTGCCGGCCTTGGACTTCAGTTCAACCATAGTTTCGTCAGCTTCCAGCTGCTTCTTGATCTCTTGGGCAGCTGCCTTTTGCGCTTCGTATTCAGCCTTTTCGTTGGCTTCCACCCGCTTCAGGGTGTTCAGGTTGCCCTTGTTGGCTTCCTTGGCCAGCCCCCGCTTGATCAGGTAGTTTTGGGCGTAGCCGTCTGGCACGTCCTTGACCTGGCCCCGCTTGCCTCTGCCCTTAACGTCTTGCATAAAAATAACTTTCATCTTTCATAGCTCCTTTTCTTCTTTAACTGTTTTCTTCCAGATATTCGTCAATGGCCGCCAGCAAGCGCTGACAGGCCTCTTCCACCGTCACGTCCTTGATCTGGGTCGCCGCGTTGGACAAGTGGCCACCCCCGCCCAGCTTCTCCATGATCACCTGGACGTTGATATGACCCATCGACCGGGCCGAAATTCCGACCTTGTCGCTGCTTCTTCTTGTGATGGCAAAAGATGCCGACACCCCTTCCAAATCCAGGGCCGTGTCGGCTGCCTGGGCGGTCAGGATCGGGTCGATCACCTTGTCCTCCGGCCCCTGCATGACCGCCATCTTCGGCCGCAGCATCTGCAGGCTGGCCACCAAGTGGCTCTTGACCAGGAAGCTGGAAATGTCTTCCTTCAAAAGCTCGCTGACCACCGAGGAGTCCGCCCCGATCGACCGCAGGTAGCTGGCCGCGTCAAAGGTTCTGGTCCCCGTTCTGAGGGAGAATTCCTTGGAGTCGACCGTGATCCCGGCCAGCATGGCCGTGGCTTCCAGGTTGGTCAAGACCCGGTTGTCCTCAGCTGGCTGCTGGTATTCGACCATTTCCGTCACCAGTTCGCTGGCTGAGGAAGCATATGGCTCCACGTAGGTCAGCATCGGGTTCTCCGGGAATTCTTCCCCCCGCCGGTGGTGGTCGATTACCACGATCCGGTTCTTCAAGCGGTCATAGAGCTTCTGGTCATAAGTGATGGAGTACTTGGAGTGGTCCACCATGACCAAAAGGGAGTTGTCCGTCACGACCGCGTTGGCCTCATCCGGGCTGACAAACAGGTCCAGCTGGGGGTCAGCCGCCTGCATCTTCTTGACCAGGCGGTCAACGTCATAGTTGCAGTGGGCCGTGTCCAGCAAAAAGTGGGCCTTGACCCCGTGCAGACGGGCGATCTTGACGACCCCGATCCCGCTGCCGACAGAGTCCATATCAGGCCGCTGGTGCCCTTGGACGAAGACCTGGTCAACATCCTTGAAGAGCTCGCCCAAGGCCTGGGAAACCATTCTGGCCCGGACCCGGGTGCGCTTTTCCATTGGGTTGGACTTGCCCCCGTAGAAGCGGGCCACCTGGCCCAGTTCCCTAAGAACTACCTGGTCCCCGCCCCGGCCTAAGGCCAGGTCCAAGTTGGCCTGGGCCTGGTTGGCGATCTTTCTCAGTGACTCGCCCCCGTAGGCAATCCCGACCGACAAGGTCAAAGGAGTGTTGTTCCGGCTGGTTTCCAGGCGGATCTTGTCCAAAACTGAGAACTTGTCTTCTTCCATGGCTTCCAGGTCCTGCAAGTGGGCCAGAAGCAAAAAGTGGTCCTCATCGATCCGCTTCAGGTAGGCCTTGAACTTCTTGGCATAGTCGTTCAAGGTCGTCTGCAGGTAGGTGCTGGTTCTGGCCAGTTCCTGGTCGTGCATCCGCTCGCTGAGCTCGTCGTAGTTGTCGACAAAAATCTGGCCGATAGCCAGGCGCTCAGCCCGGTACTTGTCAGCCAAGTCAGCATAGCGGGTAATGTCGAGCAGATAAATGACCCCGATGCTGTCTTGGACGACCATTTCAAATTGGTGGTCCCCCCACTTGACCACCTTGCTTTCAGAAGTCTGGGCCTCAAGGGCTTCTTCAACCAGCTTGCCCAGCTTCCGGTCGACTGCCGTAATCGTCTTGCCGATGGCGTCCTTGTCGCCCAGATAGAGCTGCAGGTAGGGGTTGACCCATTGGATGTGCCGGGATTCGTCGTAAAGGAGGATCCCCAGCGGCATCTTGATCATGGCCTCCTGCTCCCCCCGCTTGATCCGGTAGGAGAGGTTGGCCGCGTAATTGTTGGTATTTTTCGCGAGAATGTAAACGCCGAAAACGACCCAAAAGACATCCACGATCAGGACCAGCAACAGCGCCACCCCGAAGATCCGGTTGATGAAGAAAGCCACAACCGTGCTCAGCACCGTCAAGAAGGCGACGCTTGAGAAGGCAATGATCAATCTGGAATCCCGGACGAATTCTGGCAATTCAAGTTTGCGTAAAAAGTTTTTCATAAAATTCTTCCACATCTTTAAAGCAGACTAAACTATCTCCATTATAACCTATTGCCGGCCGCCACAAAACAGAAAAGAAAAAGAGACCGGGAGGAGTCCAGCTCCTTTCGGTCTCTTTATTTGCTTATTGATCCTGCTGCTTAGTCTTCAGCTACGAATGGCAGAAGGCCCATAATCCGGGCTCTCTTGATAGCGTTGGCAACCTTGCGTTGGTTCTTAGCGCTAGTACCAGTGACACGACGTGGCAAGATTTTACCTCTTTCTGAGATAAAACGTTTCAACAGATCAACATCCTTGTAGTCTACGTAGTCGATGTGGTTGGCTGCGATAAAGTCAACCTTGCGGCGACGACGACCACCTCTTCTTTGTTGAGGCATGTCTTCAGATCCTTTCTTGTGTAATTTTAAAATGGAAGATCGTCATTTGAGACGTTGATTGCACCGTCAGAGCTGTCGAACGGGTTGGCATTCGTATCTCCGCCGGCAAAGCCGTCTTTCTTGTTATCTTCATTGAATCCGGCATTAGCAGCCCCGTTTGATTGGGCTGGGTTGCCGAAGGCGTTATTGCCAGCATAGCCGCTGCCGCCGCCAAATCCGGAGTTGAAGCCGGAGTTTTGGCTTTGACCTTGGCCGTAGCCGCCAAACCCGCCGTTTTGCTGACGGCTTTCACGCTCGCGGCGTGATTCGAGCAGTGAGAAGTTGTCCACGAGGACTTCTGTCACGTAAACTCTTTGGCCGTCCTTGTTATCATAGTTTCTGGTCTGGATCCGGCCCTGGATGCCCACCAAACTGCCCTTGCTGGTGAAGTTGCAGAAATTCTCCGCAGCCTTGCGCCAAATCACGCAGCTGATGAAGTCCGCTTCTCTCTGGCCTGATGCATTGGTAAACTGCCGGTCAACGGCTAAAGTGAACGTAGCAACCGAGATGCCGCTCCCAGTAGTACGTAATTCAGGATCACGTGTTAAACGGCCAACAAGTACAACATTATTGATCATACTTATTTCCTTCCTATTCCTGTATTACGGAAAACTACAATTACTTGTCTAACTTGACAGTCATTGAACGCAGAACTGAGTCGTCGATCTTGCTCAAACGGGCAAATTCGTTGACAGCAGCAGCGTCGTCAGCAGTGAAGGTCATGATGTAGTAACTACCTTCACGATACTTTTCGATTTCGTATGCGAAACGACGCTTGCCCCAGTCCTTAGCTTCAACCATTTCACCACCATTGTCAGCGATCACCTTAGTGTACTTGTCAATAATGGCCTTCTTTGCTTCATCGTCAACGTCTGGCTTGATGATGTAAGTAATTTCGTACTTGGTTGTCATAGACTATTGCACCTCCTTTTGGACTAAATGGTTCTTGCTAAAATCAAGAACAAGGAGTAATTGATCTAATTACTCGCAATGCCTAATTTTAGCACAAAATAAAAAAATTACCAAACATTTTTTACACGTGATCCGGGATTTTCTTCCCACTAACTATTACGCCAAAAATGCTGGTAATTTTTTATTTTATCTTACTTTTTTGTTTTTGCTTCTTAGGCTTCCGTTTCCGGCTCGCTTTCAGCTTCGTCTTCGTCTTCAGCCGGTACGACTGCCATGCTTGCCACGGCATTGCCGTCAGCTACCTTGATCAGGCGAACGCCCATAGTTGACCGGCCAGTCTGGGAGACATCGCTGGTCTTGAAGCGGATCATGATCCCGTCAGTGGTGATCAGCATGATGTCGCTTTGCCCGTCAACCACGGCCACGCCAGCCAGAGGACCGTTCTTTTCGCCGATCTTGGCGGTCTGGATCCCCTTGCCGCCCCGGCCCTTGACCGGGTATTCGCTGGCCGCGGTCCGCTTGCCGTAGCCCTTTTCAGAGATGGTCAGAACTTCATCTTCCGGCTTTAAGATCCCGGAGCCAACCACGTAGTCGCCTTCGCGGAGGTTGATCCCCCGGACGCCGGCCGCGCTTCTGCCCATGGCCCGGACGTCGTCTTCATTGAAGGTCACGGCGTAGCCCTGGTGGGTGGCAATCAAAATGTTCTGCTGACCGTCAGTGGTCAGAACGTTGGACAGTTCGTCGCCGTCCTTCAAGGTCAAGGCAATCAGACCGTTGGTCCGGATGTTTTCAAATTCCTTGATCTTGGTCCGCTTGACCGTCCCAAGCTTGGTGATGAAGAAGGCGTAGTCGTCTTCATGCCCTTGCGGCACGCTGACCACGGTCTGGATGTGCTCTCCCTTCTCCAGCTGCAGGAGGTTGACGATTGGCAGGCCCTTGGCGCTTCTGCCGTATTCCGGGATTTCGTAGGCCTTCTTCATGTAGACCTTGCCCTTGTTGGTGTAGAAGAAGAGGTAGTCGTGGGTGCTTGAGTAGAGCAGGTGCTCGATGAAGTCGCCCTTTTGGACGCCCATCCCCTTGATCCCCTTGCCGCCGCGGTTCTGGGTCTTGAAGTCGTCGATCAGCATCCGCTTGACATAGCCCTGGTGGGTCAAGGTCAAAAGGACGTCTTGTTCTTCGATCAAGTCTTCGTCTTCGATCGTGACCACTTCGCTGGCCGTGATCTGGGTCCGGCGCTTGTCGCCAAAGCGCTTCTGGATATCCAGCAGCTCGTCGTAGATGATCTGGTCGATTCTTTCCGGCTTGGCCAGAATGTCCTTGTAGTCAGCAATCTTGACCAAAAGCTCCTGGTATTCGCCTTCGACCTTGTCTCTTTCCAAACCGGTCAGGCGGACCAGACGCATGTCCAGGATGGCCTGGGCCTGGCGGTCGTCCAGGTCAAAGCGGCTGATCAAGCCCGCCTTGGCGATGTCGCTTGATTCAGAGTTCCGGATCAGGCTGACGATTTCGTCGATATGATCCAGCGCTACCCGCAAACCTTCCAGGATGTGGGCTCTGGCTTCAGCCTTTTCCAAGTCGAACTTGGTCCGGCGGGTGATTACGTCTTCCTGGTGGGCCAGGTAGTACTGCAGCATCTGCTTCAAGGTCAGGAACTTCGGTGCCCCGTCCACGATCGCCACCATGTTCATGGCGAAGTTGGACTGCATCTGGGTTTCCTTGAAGAGGTTGTTCAAAACCACGCTGGCGCTGGCATCCCGGCGCACGTCAATCGTGATCCGCATCCCGCTCTGGTCGGATTCATCTCGGACCCCGGTAATGCCGTCGATAACCTTGTCGCGGGCCAATTCAGCAATCTTCTGAACCAATTCAGCCTTGTTGACCAGGTAAGGAATCTCGCTGACGATGATTCTTTCCCGCCCGCTCTTTTCCGTTTCGATTTCGGTCTTGGCCCGGACGACGATATTGCCCTTGCCAGTTTCATAAGCGTGCAGGACCCCGCCCCGGCCCATCAAGATCCCACCGGTTGGGAAGTCCGGCCCTGGGATGGCCTTCATCAGTTCCTTGGTCGTCACGTCCGGGTTCTTCATCAGCATGTGAATGCCGGAAATGACTTCAGACAGGTTGTGCGGCGGAATGTTGGTGGTCATCCCGACCGCGATACCGCTGGAACCGTTGACCAGAAGGTTAGGAATTCTGGCTGGCAGGACGGTCGGTTCGTTTTCCGTGTCGTCGTAGTTTCTCTGCCAGTCAACCGTGTTCTTGTTGATGTCGCGGAGCATTTCCACGGCAATCTTGCTCATTCTGGCTTCAGTGTAACGCATGGCAGCCGGCCGGTCACCGTCAACGGAACCGAAGTTGCCGTGCCCGTCTACCAGCATGTAGCGGTAGGCAAAGTCCTGGGCCATGTGAGCCATGGCCAGGTAAATGGAGGAGTCGCCGTGCGGGTGGTACTTACCCATGACGTCCCCGACGATTCTGGCACTCTTCTTGTAAGGCTTGTCTGGAGTCACGCCCAGCTCGTTCATCCCGTACAGGATCCGCCGCTGGACCGGCTTCAAGCCGTCGCGGACGTCTGGCAAAGCACGCGCCACGATGACGGACATGGCGTAGTCCAAGAAGGAGCTCCGCATCGTTTGCGTCAGATCGACATTTCTGATCCGCCGGTCTTGTCCTTGATTTTCGTTATCCATTCCTACCTCCCATTAAGCATCCAAGTTTTCAACATATTGGGCATTGTCTTCGATGAACTTCCGCCGCGGGCCAACTTCGTTGCCCATCAGCATTTCAAAGACTTCATCCGCGTCCTTGGCGTATTCCGGGTCTACCCGGTCCAGGCGGCGGTTTTCTGGGTCCATGGTCGTCTCCCACAATTGTTCAGCGTCCATTTCCCCCAGCCCCTTGTAGCGCTGCACGATTGGCTTCGGGCTTGGCTGCAATGACCCAAGGTAGTCGTGGAGTTCTTCGTCAGTGTCCAGGTACTTGATCAGCTTGCCCTGGCGCACTTGGTACAGAGGCGGACGGGCGATGTAAACGTAGCCCTTGTCGATCATCGGCCGCATGTAGCGGTAGAAGAGAGTCAAGAGCAGGGTCCGGATGTGGGCCCCGTCGACATCGGCGTCAGTCATGATGATCAGCTTGTGGTAGCGGGCCTTGGAGACGTCAAAGTCTGCCCCAAAGCCAGTCCCCAGGGCCGTAAACAAGGTCCGGATTTCCTGGTTGGCCAGGATCCGGTCCATTGAGGCCTTTTCCACGTTCAGGATCTTCCCCCGGATTGGCAGAATGGCCTGGGTCAGCCGGCTCCGCCCTTGCTTGGCGCTGCCGCCGGCGGAGTCCCCTTCGACGATGAAGAGTTCGGAGATGTTCGGGTCATTTGAAGTGTTGTCGGCCAATTTGCCTGGCAGGTTGGCGATTTCCAGGCCGGACTTCTTCCGGGTAACTTCCCGGGCGCGCTTGGCGGCAACTCTGGCTCTTTCGGCCAATTGCCCCTTTTCCACGATCTTGCGGGCTACCTGCGGGTTTTCCATCAAGAAAGTGGAGAAGGTTTCAGAGAAGGCCCGGTCAACGGCAGTTCTGGCGTCGGAGTTGCCCAGCTTGGTCTTGGTCTGCCCTTCAAACTGCGGGTTCGGGTGCTTGACGGAAATCACGGCCGTCATCCCTTCCCGGATGTCCTCCCCAGACAGGTTGTCGTCGTTTTCCTTCAAGATCTTGGCCTTGTGGGCGTAGTCGTTGACCACCCGGGTCAAGGCTGTCTTGAAGCCCGCCTCGTGCATCCCGCCTTCATAGGTGTGGATGTTGTTGGCAAAAGTCATCAAAGTCGTCTTGTAGCCGGTCGTGTACTGCAGGGAGACTTCAACGTCGATGCCCTCGTACTTGCCTTCCACGTAGATTGGCTCGTCAAAAAGCACCTCCTGGCCCCGGTTGAGGAAGGAGACGTATTCCTTGATCCCGCCTTCGAAGTGGTAGACGTCGGTTTCCGCCGTATCCTTGCGCTTGTCAGTGAAGGTCAGCTTCAGCCCCTTGTTCAAGAAGGCCAGTTCCCGGATCCGGTTCTTCAAGATCTTGTCGTCAAAAACCGTGGTTTCCGTGAAGATGTTCGGGTCCGGCCAGAAGTGGACGATGGTCCCGTGTTCAGTCAAAGGCACGGTCCCGACTTCCTTCAGCTCTTCAACGACCCGGCCGTGGTCAAAGGCAATGTGGTACTTCTTGCCGTCCCGCATAACCGTCACGTTCAGCTTGGTGGACAGGGCGTTGACAACTGAAGCCCCGACCCCGTGCAGACCACCGGAAACCTTGTATCCGCCACCGCCGAACTTACCACCGGCGTGCAGAACCGTATAAACGGTTTCAACGGCTGGCCGGCCGGTCTTCTTTTCGATGTCGACCGGGATCCCCCGCCCGTCGTCTTGAACAGTCACGCTGTTGTCTTCGTTGACGGTGACTTCGATCTTGGTCGCAAAGCCCGCCAGGGCTTCGTCGATCCCGTTGTCGATGATTTCCCAGACCAGGTGGTGCAAGCCTTGGGAGCTGGTTGAGCCAATGTACATCCCCGGACGCTTGCGTACGGCTTCCAGGCCGCCAAGGACTTGAATCTGGCTGGCATTGTACTTGTCAGCTTCTTTTTCAAACTGCTTGGCCTTCTTCAATTTGTTATCTTCGTCTGCCATTTAATCCTTCCTCTTTTTCTATAATTTGGCCGGAATGGATGTAAAAAATTCGCGGCTGTTTGACTATTTCCTGGGAAATACCATCCAGATCGGTTGTCGTAATAAAAGTCTGGGTTTGACCATGGATGAAATTGAGCAGGGCCGCCTGGCGGTTCTGGTCCAGTTCGCTCATCACGTCGTCCAAAAGCAGGATCGGCTCTTCTCCCGTCAGCTGCTTGATCAGCTGGATTTCCGCCAGTTTCAGGCTGAGGGCAATGGTCCGCTGCTGGCCCTGAGAGGCAAACAGGTGGGCATTCTTGCCGTCCAGCTGAAATTCCAGGTCGTCGCGGTGGGGGCCCAGCTGGGTCGTGGCCCGTCTGAGCTCATCGTCAGCGATCTGGTCAAAGCGGTCCAGCAGCTTCTGCTTGATCTGGGCCGGCTGGTCTTCATCCGTAATTTCCTTGGCTGAGGGCCGGTAAAGGACCCGCAGCTCTTCTCTTTGCCCGCTGATGGCCCGGTAGGCCTCGGCCGCGTAACGGTTGAGGTCGGCCAAATAGCGGTAGCGCCGCCAGATCAGTTCACTGGCCGCGGTGGCCACCTGCTCGGTCAAAACCCCGAGCAGAACCTGGTCACTGGCCTGCCGGCGAGCCAGCTGCTTGAGATAGTTGTTTCTCTGCTGGAGCAGCTGCCGATACTGGCTGGCGAAATAGAGATATTCCGGGTTGATCTGGCCGAATTCCAGGTCCATGAAGCGCCGGCGCAAAGAAGGGGCCCCCTTCACCAGTTCCAGGTCTTCCGGAGAAAAGAGGATGGCGTTAAGGTGGCCCACATACTTGGAAAGCCGGGCCTGCTCGACCCGGTTGACCCAGGCGCTCTTGCCCTTCTTGCTGATGACGATGCGCAGGTCAAGGTCCAGCTGGCGCTTGTGGACCCGGCCAGCCAGGCTGGCAAAGTCCTGGCCGAAGGCAATCATCTCCCGGTCATTGCTGGTCCGATGGGACCGGCTGAGGGCCAGAAAGTAGATTGCTTCCAGCAGGTTGGTCTTGCCCTGGGCATTTTCACCCAGAAAAACGTTCACGTGCGGGTCAAATTCCAGGTCAAGGGGAGCCAGGTTGCGGAAACCGCTCTGCTTAAACCGGCCCAGGTACATTAAAGCCCCTGAACCAGCTCGTATTCCTTGCCGGCAATGGTCAAGCGGTCACCAGGATAGAGCTTCCTGCCCCGGCGGTCGTCTTCTTCCCCGTTGACTTGGGCTGGATTGTCCTTGAGGTACCACTTGGCCTGCCCGCCCGAGGAAACGATACACTCATCTTTCAAAAATTGACCGAGGGTGATGAATTCACCATTAATCGCAAAAGTTTCGATAGTCTTCACCTTCAACAATGTAAAACTAAAACTAGTATTCCACTTATAAATTATAGTCTTTTTTCCAAGGAAACTCAATCAAGAAGGCCATTTTTAGGGCCTCTGAGCGCTCATTTGCCTATTTAGTATCGTGGTACATAAAGCAAGTATTCTGGGCTAAAAGCCGTAAAAAACGCTTGTATGAAAAAATGGTCGAAAAAAAGCCACTCCGGAGAGTGGCTTTTGTAAATTATTGGCAGTCTGTTTTAGAAAGTTCGGATTGGAGTGATCAGCTGGACGAATTCGATTGACTGGTCATTTGGCACGACCGTGAATGGCCGCAGGCTTTCCGTGAAGTTGATGATGACCGAGTCAGTTACTGAGGCCCGCAGGGCAGCGGCCATGTAGTCCGGGTTGAAGGAAATGGTCAAGTCCCGGCCAGTTAGGCTGCTGAAGCCGACTTCTTCTTCAATCTTCCCTACTTCTGGTGAATTACCGGAAACCAGGACGGTTTGGTCGGCCACGTTCAGCGTCATTTGGACAGCGTTGGTCCGGTTGGCGTGCGTCAAGAGGCTGGCCCGGCTCAAAGTCTGCATCAAGTCAGAAACTCTGAACTGGACGCTGGTCGTTGATTCAGTTGGCAAAAGTCGGTCAACGTCCGGGTAGGCTCCTTCCAAAAGGCGGGTGTAGAAGGACAGGTTTTCAAATTCAAAGCGGATCTGGCTGTCGCCCAGGTAAACCTTGATGTCCTGGTCAGCGTCGCCGATGATCTGAGCCAGTTCCTGCAGGTTCTTGCCCGGGATGATCAGGGACAGGTCTTCGCTTGGGCCGGCTTCAACGTCGACGATTCTTTGGGACAGGCGGTGGGAGTCAGTAGCCACGGCCTTGATCTGCCCGTTCTTGAAGCTGAAGTTGACCCCGGTCAGAGTTGGCCGGCTTTCTTCGGTAGATACGGCGAAAACAGTCTGGGTGATCAATTCCCGCAGGGTCTTGGACGGCAGACTGAAGGAAGTTCCGGCAATTTCCGGCAGGCGCGGGTAGGCGCTGGCATCCAGGCCGTTGATGGTGTAGTCAGCCTTGTCAGAGGTGATCTGGATCTGGTTGCCTTCCTTGACTTCGAAAGTAAATTCCCTGCCCGGCAACTTGCGGACAATTTCGCTGAACAGGTGGGCGGTCACGACAATAGAGCCGGTTGATTCAACCCGCAGGTCATCAGAAACCGGCTGGTTCAATTCAATGGAAATATCGGCATTGCTGCCTGTCATGATCAATTCAGTTTCGGTCAAGTCCAGCTTGATCCCACTCAAAATTGGAATCTGGGCTCTTGAGGAAACTGCCTTTAAAACGGAATTCAAGTCATTGATAAAAAGATTGCGCTGTACAGTAAATTTCATCTGATCCTCCTTGGTTAGTTTGCTGCTCTCTTTATTTAATTATTTATTATATAGATAGTTGTAGTAGTAGGTCCTGTGAATTCTGTTGATAACTAACCGGAAGCCCGGTAATTCGGACTTTTGCCAGTTGAAAAGTTGTGGATAAATCAAGGACTTGTCCACAAGTTTTCAACGGACCTATCTTTCCAGCATCTGCCGCAGGTCGGAAACAGCGGACTTGATTTCAGTGTCCGTTTTGATCTGCCGGGCGATTTTGTCGCAGGCATGCATCACGGTCGTGTGGTCCTTACCCCCGAATTCCTGGCCGATTTTCGGCAGGCTGGCGTCGGTGAGCTCGCGGGACAGGTACATGGCAATCTGGCGTGGGATGACGATCTGCCTTACCCGCTTCTTTCCTTTAAGGTCCGGCACTGAGGTCTGGAAGTAGTTGGCCACGACTTCCTGGATCTTGGAAATCTGCAGTCCCCTGCTCTTCTGGACCAGCTTGAGGTCAGCTAAAGCCGACCGGGCTAAGCCAATGTTGATGTCCTGCTTTTGAATGGTGGCCTGGGCCTGGACTTTGACCAGGGCCCCTTCCAGCTCCCGGATATTAGTATCGACCTGACTGGCCACGTAGTCCAGGGTGCTTTCATCGATCTCCAGGCCTTCGGATTCAGCCTTCTTGCGCAGGATGGCGATCCGGGTTTCCAGGTCTGGCGGGGTGATTTCAACCTGCAGTCCCCAGGCAAAACGCGAGACCAGCCGCTCGGACAGGTCGGGAATTTCCGTTGGCAGCCGGTCACTGGTCATGACGATCTGCTTTTGATCATTATAGAGAGTCTCAAAAGTATGGAAGAATTCTTCCTGAATCCCTTCCTTCTTGGCGAAGAACTGGATGTCGTCGACCAAGAGCAGGTCAGCAGTCCGGTATTTCTCCCGGAACTTGTCCTGGGTCTTGTTCTTGATGGAATTGATGAAGTCGTTGACAAAAGTCTCACTTTGAATGTAGACAACCTTGGCATCTGGTCTTTCCGCCAGCATCTGGTGGCCGATCGCCTGCATCAAGTGGGTTTTACCAAGGCCCACGCCCCCGAAGATGAACAAGGGGTTGTAGAAGGTCCCCGGGTTGTCGGCAACCGCCAAAGCGGCCCCGGCAGCCAGTTTGTTGCCCTCGCCTTGAATGAAGTTTTCGAAGGTGTACTTCTCGTTTAAGCGCAGGTCCTTGGTGAATTCCCGGCCCTGCGGCCGGGCTTTCTCGGGCTTGGCCTGCGGCTGGGGCTCCAGCATTCTTTCGCTGCTGGCTGCCGGGCCGTTCTTAACGACGAAAACCGGGTAGATGTCGATTCCCGCGTAGGCATAAGCCGACTGGATCAGGTTAGCGGAGATGTTTTGCTCCCAATACCCCTTTGCCACGGGGGTTTGGACGGAGATTACCAATTCATGGGTGTCCTTGTTGAAGGAGACGGGCTTGGTGTTTTTGAACCAGGCATTATAGGATACTTCGTTAAATTCGGACCGCATTTCAGCGTTGAAGCTATCCCAGAATTTTTCTAAATCGAACAA